>NZ_JABJXS010000002.1 GCF_013155275.1 Brenneria sp. hezel4-2-4 | reverse complement strand
CCGCTCTCCTCTTCCAGCGCCTGCGGCTGTTGCCCGCTGTGCGTCACCCCCACTATCTGCCAGGCGATATTCAGCGCCGGGTTCGGGTGCTCCGTCATCTGAAACGTGCTGCCCGGCATCAGCCCCGCGCAGTTCGATTCCCCTTCACCCGTTACCGTCCCCGCACGCAGCGCCTCCAGCCGGTAGCCGGTAAACGCCTTGCCGCTCGGGTCCTGTTTAAAGCGACCGGGATAGTCGTAGTGCTGATAGCTCTCGCGCTGGTGCGCCAGCTCGCCGCCCCGCTTTTTATGCGACAGCCCGTAGGCCGGCGTCTTGAAGCTGTAGTCCTTCAGCTCCACCTCGGCGGTGCCGACCTGCTCCGCATAGTGGAAGCGCCGCACGTATTCGCCTTCCGACAACCCCTGATTCGCCAGGTTGAAGAACAGCTCAGGCCCTGTCGCCAGCGCCCCGGCGTCATCGGCAAACACCACCCGGTGCTTGCCTTCCTCAAACTCGTGGAAGTAGTACAGCCCCTCTTCCGCCGCCAGCCGGGTGATAAACGCCAAATCGCTTTCCCGGTACTGCACGCAGTATTCCCGCTGCGCGTGGTCGTGACGCAGCGCAAAGGCGTAATCGGTTATCCCGGCTTCCTCCAGCAGCGCGCCGATAATCGCCTCCGGCTTCTGCGCCTGAAAGATGCGCGCGTTGGTGCGCAGCCCCAGCCGCCACAGCGCCGGACGCACCTCGGCCTGATAGCGGGTGCGCCGAAAACCGGTGTCGCCCTGCCTGAACCCGCTGACGATGCCGCTCACCCGGCGTTGCAGCGTGCCCTCGTACCACACCAGCAGCTCGCACGGCTGGTCCAGCACGTCGCCGAAATCCACATCCGGCAGCGCGCTCGCCAGATTCAGCGACAGACTGAACGGCCGGTTCAGCCCCTCGTCCAGTTGAAAATCCACCACCGCGAACGTGCCGGCCGGCAGCGCGCCGAGCGTCACGGTGAACTGTAATCCTGTACTGTTTGCCATCGTGTTTTTTCTCCTTCCGCCATGGCTACCGCACGCCCCGTTACCGCCCGATGCGACATCTTCTTGCCTGATAAAAAATAAACCGCCTGTGCTGGGGTCTGGGGCCGCCCACACCGCAGCACAGCAAAAACCCGGCGCAGTGGCCGGGTTACATAACGATTACGCTTCGACCGGCGCGCGCCAGTCGTCGGAGCCGGAGGTGAGATTGCCCTGAGTTTTCTCTTCGATGCGGGTACAACATGAGGGTGGCATGGTCTTACTCCTTGTTGTTAAAAGAACGTGTTAACTTCACTGGTTTTATATCCATAAGTTTACTGATTTTTATCATATTATTTTTATTAAACATTGCCTTACATCAACTTTTCTTTAAGTCGAATTTATGCAAGAACTTACGCAACTTTTGTATTTATTCTGCAAGGTTGAGTTACCCTGAGTCCGACAGGCTATCGGGATAAAAAAAAGAAGAAGCGAGGAAATCCCCGCTTCTTCTTTTTTACTAAAGAGTAACCTTTCGGCGATTAACTCCCGAGCTTACCCAGCGCGTTATTGATCAGCTTGTCGCCCAGAATGGAGATATCAATACCAAGCGACTGCCCGCCGTTGCCGCGGGCATTCAGGTTAGTGTTGCCTGTATCCCCGGCAACGGCGCTTTTCACCATACCAACCGCTTTCTGGAACTGCTCCATGCTGTCCGTGGTCATCCCTTCGCGATAAGGCTTTTTAAGCGTTTGAGCCCAGGAACGATCGTCTTCAATATCTTGGCCAAGGCTGACCTTATGAAACTTCGGTTTGCCAAAAACTTCAGGATACTGATCCATGAATTGACCGATATCTTGCGCCACGTCGCGATCTTTCTTATCGACAAAGTGGTGATTTTTGCTGCCATGAAAGCTGATATCGTTTAACGCTTCCAGACCGGCTTTCTGCCCCACGCTCATGCCCAGCGTGCTGCCCAGTTGGTTGAATGAAGACGCCCCATTCAACCCTTCCAGACCGTTATTGCCCAACGCCAATGGCGAGAAGTTGCTGGAGGCCTGACTGTAACCGTTGCCCAAAATTGCCGTCAGCGCATCCTGAACGCCTTGCGTGTAAGCCGAGGTTTCCTCGCTCGTTGGCTGTTTTTGTCCGAACAGGCCGTTCTGACCATTTTGCGCCTGATTGCCGCCCAGCAAGTCGGACAACGCGCTTAGCAGCAGATTGCCCAACTGCATGGAAGGGTTCATGCCGCTCAGACCGGCGCCAAGCCCACTGCCTAACCCGCCGCCGAGGGTACTGCCCAAGCTGCCGCCCAACCCACCACCCAGCATGCTGCCCAAACCGCCGCCGAGCGTACTCCCCAAGCCGCCGCCCAGGCCGCTCAGGCCGCTCGACATACCGCCGCCCATCCCCTGCCCCTGTGAACCGCCGCCCAGCATGCTTCCCATAAACAGCATGGAGGTCATGAGTTCGGACAACTGGTCTACAATAGAATTATTGCCTTGTCCGTTAGCCAGGTTCTGCACCAGCCCCGGCAGACCGTTCGCTTGCGACGGGTTGTCGCCGCCACCGGCCTTAATAGTAATTTGCACAGAGGCACCGCTACCAAGTGAATTAAGCATAATATTTCCTCAACAATTAAATGGATTGTTAAAGCGCCGTCGTATTTGCCCTGCGGAAAATCCAAAGTAGCGCTCCCCATTTAAGTGATTCCGCGGCCGGTTCGGTTCCCCGGTGACGGTTTGAAAAAAGCATTTTCTTCTGAATGACTTATCAACGCGCAGGCAAGCCGGCCAGCCGCCATAAATCGGCGATGACCTGCTGGTGCAAGTCATCGGATACAGGCAACACACAGCGCAATAGCAGGTTCTGACGCTCATCCACACTGAGATACCACTCCGCGATCGTCTCCGCCTCCAGAAAGCGCCGTTGTAAAATCTGGCGCAGCATACCGGGATAGCGCTTGTCGGGCGCAAGCGCCAATTGCAGGATCTTGCGCCGTTCCTGTTGCGGGGAGTCGAGCTGCTGAAACTGTAGCGTTATGCCAGGCTGGGGTTCCCAGCGGCCGGCCGGCAAGCGGCCCAGCGCGGTCGAAAAATCAGCCTGGCTGGTGAAAACATCCATGTATTCATTCATCCAGGCTGACCCGGCTATAGTCCGCCGGCCCGCTGCGCAAATCCGGCTGCCACCAAATGATGAGCTGCCGATCGTCAGGCTGCGGGCGGCAGGTGACCGACGTACAGTTCACCACCGACCGTGGTGCGGAGCAGGCGCTTAACAACAGCGCCGTAGCAATGAGTAATCCATATTTACGCCATATCATTTCTCTCTTTCTCCTGTCTTATCGCCGCTAGTGAGACGTCAGTAAGGAACGACGCGCCGGTTGCGTCGCTGCCGCAGCCTGCAACGCCAGGAAAATCTCACTGGATTCGCCCGGGGCCAGCAGGGTTTTCGGCCACACCGCCACGGCCAGCGTCCGGCTGCCGGCGCAGGCGGCTTCATCGACGCGCTGCGGTCGCGTACCGGCGTTACGCACCACGCCGACGCTCAATCGCACCTGACCGTTGCTGTACCACTGGTAACGGGCGCTGTCATAGACCAGTCCGGGCTGCGATCGACAGATTTCTCCCAGTCGCGCACCGCGATTTTCCTGTTGAAAGCCGGCCGGAAACTGCTTGCCGGCCAGATCCCGCAGGGCATTTTCCACCAGACTGTACAAATCCGTTTTTCCGTTGCGCTGTGAAACCCGATTCATGATGCCGTTCAACTGGTGCCGGTTTTCCGCTGACACATAGCGTGTCGGATCGGTTTGATCGCCGACCAGATGCGGCGTCAGAATAAATAGCCGTTCACGGCGGGAAACTTCATGCCGGGTGGAGGTAAACAACGCGCCCAACAGCGGGATATCGCCCAGAATCGGGATGCGGCGATCGCGATCGCCGCTCTCTTCCACGTGGAAACCGCCCAGCACCAGCGCCCGGTTTTCGCCAATCAACGCCTGGGTGCTGACCGTACCCCGCTTCACGCCGGATGCGGCGCCGTCGCGCCCGGTTTCAACCTGACCGTCTTCAATATCGATGACCAGTTGGATGCTGCGCTGATCCCCTTGCCCCACCACCCGCGGCGTTACTTGCAGACTGGTGCCGGCGGTAACGGGCTGAATTTCCGCCACCCGTTCACCGGTCGCGGTAATGAACGCCGTACGGCTGAAATCGACAATCGCCGGCTGGTTTTCCAGTGTCAGCACCGAGGGATTGGCGACGATCGAGGCCGTGCCTTCACCCTCCAGCGCCTGAATATCCGCGAAGAAGCGTTTGAAATCACTGACAAACAGCGTACTGCGCCCCATCATCATGGTGCTGCCCGCGCTGACGTTGCCGAGCTGCGCCTGCCAATTGGCCTCCAGCCGCGATAGCGCGGAGCGATCCACATCCAGAATGATGGCGTCAATGTTGACCAGATTTTGCGGCACATCGATATGCTCGACCAATTGCTGATACTCCTCGCGACGCTTCTCATCATCGCGGATCAGCAACGCATTGTTGCGTACATCGGCGGAGATTTTACCGCTCAGCGTATAACGCCCGCGTTCTTCTCCGCCGCGGGGCGGATTGTTGCGTTCGGCAAGCCGGATCATCATCGATCGGGTGCTTTCGCGCATCGCCTCCATGCCGGGGTCCGACTGCGCCGGAAGCGGCCCCGAGGCGCCGACCGGCGCACTGCGTTGACCGTCCATCAGTTCATTGAGGATCGTGGCGACGCCGGGGATCACGACGCGCTGTTCGCGGTATTGCAGCGTTCGATCAGAAACCGAGGCATAGCGCAGCGGAAATATCATCACCTTGCGGCGTTCATCCTGCTTTTCCCGCTGCTGGCTAAAATTGCGGATTAAATCAATGTAGGCCTGCGGCCCGGTGACCAGCACCACCCCCTCGTCCGGCAGCTCTCCCCAGCCGAAACGCGGATCGAGCAGCCCGATGCCGCTGAGCGCCTGCTTAAGATCGGGCGCGGCGTCCGGTGAAATTTCCAGACGCACCGAGGCCTGTTCATCCTGCGGACTGACATAAAGCGCGTTGTTATAGACAAACCATTGAAAACGATGCTCCAGCGCCAACCGATCGAGAAAAGCAACCGGACTATCGGCCCGAATTTTGGCGCTCACCTCGTTGTCGGAAATATTCCCCAGCACCAGATCCACGCCGTAGCTGTTGGCAAAATCGGTCAGAATAATCGACAGCGGCGTCTGTTCCGCCGAATAGGCATAGGCGCCTTTGTTCCATTCCGGCGGCGTGGCGGCATGAAGCGTGGGGACCATGCCGATCAGCACCAGCGACCAGCAAAACACGCGATACAACGCCAATAAAAATCCGTATAACGCCTTATGCATGCTGTTCTCCTTGCAAAAAAACCTGCGTATTCAAATTGAGTGATGCAGACAGGGCCGTTCTGGGCGGGGGCAACAATAGGTTCATCCACGCATCCCGTTGATTAAGAAGCGTCTCCAGAGTGCGGCACAGCTGCATGATGTCGTCAGGTTCGCGCCGCATCCATAACCATAGCTGTTGGTCCTGAGGCGAAAGCGACAACATGGCGGCATCATCATGAAACTGGCGACGCGCGGCTTCAGCCAGGCACAGAGCGCGTTCGAGCAGCATGTCGTTCGGCGCGGCGGCAAGCGGAATGGCGGCGCAGCAGGCGATACCGCCCGGATGCCGCATAACGGCCACCGCGCCCCGGTCGATTTCCAGCCGCAACATGGCTGAGGCGCTGTTCAGCCAGTCCTCCAGTACGGCCGCCAAATCAGTTGAAGTCATTGATAATGGCCTTCGCCAAACCATGTTTGACGCTCAACAGTTGCCCGACCGCCCAACTGGCATTCGAGTAATCCATACTGGCTTCAAAAAAGGCGAAACTATCGGCCTGACTGGCCCCCCCGTCCGCGACATTCAAGGCGATGTCGTCCAGTTTCTGCTGTGCGTTAACCAAATGCGTGTCCAGACGACGCTGTGTAGGATTAATAGCCATAATGAACTCTCCTGTGATTGACCTGATAGTTGAGTGATCAATCCATTACGGCGGTTCCCTACGAGAGCGCGTTATTACGCGATTTGCTCGGACGGCGCGCCAGACTCGCCGCTATCCGCTGACATCGGCACGTCCGGCGGCAGCAATTGAGCGATCGCCCGCCGCCAACTCAGCGACATTACGCCGTGGGCGGTAATCAGCTTCAGCGCATCGTCGTCCTGCGTCTCATCACTGGCCAGACGCCATTCCAGATGGGGATGCGCTTTCAGCCAGCGATCCACTTCCGCTAATTGCCCCGGATGGCAATAAAGCGTGCCTTTCCCTTCCCCCTGTTGCTGCTTTAATAGTTGCTTTAGCAACGCCGTATGCTGCGCCGACTCGGGAACCTCATCCAGTAAACGGCTCAGCGCCTCACGCAGTAATTGTCCAGCCTGCTTTACCAAAATCTGCTCCAGGTTGTCCCGCTCTTGCGCCATCCCCTGCAACAACTGATTCGCCTGCAGCCAAAAGCCGGCTTCGGCTTGCTCAAGCGTTTGACGCGTCTCCTGTTGCGCCCGCTTGCGCGCCTGTTGCAGTAAAATCGCCGCGCGCGCATTGGCCTCGTCCCACAGCGTTCGGCTTCGTTGATGTTCGGCCACCCGCGCCGCGGAAATAATTATCGCTTCATTGCCGGTCGCGCCGGGTAATGCGCTAAACGTCTTTCTGGTTAACATCTTCCTTCTCCCGAAATAGAGGTTCATCGTGCTCGACAGCGGCCGCTTTCCAGATCAGCGCATCACATAAGGTATTCAGCCTTGCGGCCGGTAAGGGATTTGCCAGTAATCGGCAGCCTGTCGTCCACGGGCGAGGGAACAGCAACCGTAAGCGGGGCCAGCAACGTTCGCCATAGCAGGCGCGCAGCAGCGTCAGCGTATCGGCATAGTCGTCGTCAATAAAGGTGAGATCGTCAGGTAGCCACAGCCCCGGACGCAGCGCTTTTGCCAGCCGCCGGCACCATTTTCCCTGCTCTTCCGTTACCGCCTGCGCCGGTCGCGGAGGCTGACAAACCAGCGCCATCAGACGCAAAATCTGCTTACGTTGCGAGGCGCTAAGCCGGCCGATATGCATCAGAGAAAATACAGGCGCCTGCGGCAACGAGAGCGGCAGATGAAAATGGCGGCAGACCTGTTGCGCATTGACGTGAATCCATGCCGACGCGTCGCCCATGTCCGGGGGGAAAAACGCCCGACTGTTCCAACTGGCATCGGACTGCAATACGCAGCCCCCGACCCACCATGTCAACGCGTTGAGCGGGATTGCTTTCTCCTTCATGCCGCCCCCGCTCGGTGCTGCTGTGCATCGGCGCGTTTCCGCCGCCACTGCCGTAGATGGGGTTTTCCAACCCGCCACCCCAGCAGACCGATAAGCAGCGCGCCCAGCAGCGCCGCACACCACTGCCAACGCACCATTTCATCCGGCGTCAACGTGAACGGCCCCAGCGTAACCACCGGGATGGTGTCCTGATAAGGTTCCGCAGGTACGAAAACAATCGCCAGATCTTTATCGCTTTTCCCTGCCAGCCCCGGAATACTGCTGGAAACCATTCGTCGAATACGCGGCTCCATGCCGTCCGGATCCAGTTCGGCGCGGTATTTTATAAACACCGCCGCGGAGGCCGGCTGCACCGGTTCGCCGGGCGCAATACGCTCCGGCAGCACCACATGGACTCTGGCGACCAATACGCCGTCGATTTGGGTCAAGGTGGCTTCCACCTCCTGTGACAGCGCATAGATATAGCGCGCCCGCTCTTCCAGGGGCGTCGAGATCACGCCGCTTTTCTGAAACACTTCCCCCAGATTGGTGCGCGACTGACGCGGCAAACCCGCGGCGTTAAGAATATTGACCGCCCTTTCCATATCTTGCGCTTCGATCACCAGCGTGACGCCCGTTTTGTCAGCCCGTTTCTCAGCGACAATCTGGTAACGACCCAGCATGGCGATCGCTTCATTGGCATCGTTTTCCGACAGGCCTCGGTTAAGCTCGATAAGCTTCCCGCAGCCGGTCAGCAACAGCGCTAACAAAACAATTATCGCTCGTGTCTGCGTTTTCATAGGCCATTACTGTAAGTTGGTGAGTTTTTCCAGACTCTGCACGCTTTTCGCCACCAGCTTGGCGCTAAGCAGACTTTCCAGGTAAAAAGACGACAGGGTGCGCGTCGCATCCAGCACATCTTTCGGGTTATTGGAACGCATGGATTGCCCCACCTCGCGTTCCGCCTCCTTAAATACCGATCCCAACCCCTGTGATTTTTCGGCCAGCGCGCCCAGCCAACTGCTATTGCCGCTGACCGGCGTCACCGGCGCGTCTTCAAGCGCTGCGCTGAACCAGGACACATCGTGGCTGCTGACCGAGTTCGGTTCCGCTTCAAGGTTGCCGCCTATCGAAGGCTGCTCGTTAACACGGGTAATTTTCATGGTGTGGTATTCCGTCGCGGGCAGGATAAACGTGAAGCCGGGGAATGATTCCCCGGCGGTGTAACCTATTATCAGAACTGGATCGCCTTAGCCGCTTTCTGTCCTGAGTTCAGTGATTTGGATGCAGAATCCATCTGACCATCCAGAATGGAGTTTTCGGTATCCAACGCAATTTTCTGTGCCTGAGCGCCGGCGGCACGAGTCAGCGAACCCGCCATTGCGGAATCCAACGTTTGCGCTGCGCCCTGTGAAGCAATCTGAGAAAGTCCCATCGCCATGATATATCTCCAATATAATGAATGTTTACGGTAGTGAACCGTCATACTGTGCATACAGTTATCTTGTTCATCCATTAAGTGGAAGCGCGCTTCAGGGAGTTCCCGCCCGGGAGAAAGTTTTTATCAAACCAGAACAATTATTAGACCGCTGCGGGTTACCCCTGTACTCCCTTTGACCTCTGTCTTTTAGTACATATTTACCGATTAAGGGTATATGTGAGTTCAGCGCTATTTCGTGCGCGAAAAGAGAGGTATTTTCATGCCACGCCGTAGCACGCGCCCGACGCAGGGCGCTCAAGCGCCGCAGCCCTGCGAACCCTGGCTTTCGGCTGAAATTATGCCGCTGCGCGGTGCCTTCGGAACCGAAGGTCTCCTGTCGAACCGCCAGTGACGCGTTCCCGACGCGGCACTGGCTTTCGCCGCGTCCTGCGGCTCATTCGGGAGACCTCCGATTCCTCAGCATAATTTTTTACGCCGGCCAACGGCAAAAGATGGGAATGAGCCCGAACAATGCAACGTTGCCAAAAAATCATTACCGCGAAACCTCCCCGTGAATTTATAACGAAGAAGCAGTTGACGTATGCAGGCCGGGGGTGACCTACCGCGCGCTGACGTTCAGCACCTTAAGACGGTGATATAACGTGCGTTTGGGGATCCCCAGTTCCATCACCACCTCATCGATGCAGTGATCGTGCCGACGCAGGGAGTCCTGAATAAGGAATCTCTCGATACGCTTTAACCGGTCTCGCAGTTGCAGAGGGGAATGACGCGCCAGCGGCACCATGGCCAACGGAGAAATCCCCAGCACCCAGCGTTCGGCCGCCGCCTTTAACTCGCGGATATTACCGGGCCAGGCGTGGGTCAGCAGCAATTCGTGAATATCCGCCGTCAACAGCGGTACGGACCTTTTCAGACGTTGCGCGGCTTCCAGACTGAAACGCTGAAAGAGCGGGATAATTAAATCACTGCACGAACGCAAAGTGGGCAACTGTATTTTTACCGTATCCAGCCGAAAATAGAGATCCCGTCTGAATAAGCCTTTCTCCACCAGTTGCAGCAACGGCGTTTGGGTCGCCACTATCACCCGCATATCGACAGGCGTAAATTGCGTGCTGCCCAACCGCTTTACGCCCCGGCTTTCCAGCACCCGCAGCATTTTAGCCTGTAGCGTCATCGGCATACTGTCGATCTCATCCAGAAAAAGGATGCCTTTGTCGGCGCTTTCCAGATAACCGGCGCGGGAGCGGCTGGCGCCGGTATAGGCGCCGGACACCACGCCGAACAATTCGCTTTCCGCCAGACTCTCGGGAATAGCCGCGCAGTTCACCGCAACCAGCGGGCCGCTGCATTTTGATGCCTGATGAATACGGTGAGCCAGCGTATCTTTCCCTGTTCCGGTTTCTCCTTCCAGTACAATATCGACATTGAGTGGTGCAATGGTGTTGATCAGAGGAGACAACGCCGCGTGAAAATCATCGCTGTAATGCGCGGCAGTCTCTGGAATCAAATGAGAATGTCCATCTTGATAGAAATCATTAATCATGCCTGCTCCTGCGCCCATCCGGGCTAACTTTATACCTTCCGTATACCGCTCATGGTTAAATTGGCCATTCGATCCATACAACACCGGGGAGGATTAGCGAACCCGGTTACACGTTGTTGAAACCGTAACAAGCATTACCGGCATTGAAAATTGAAACTATCGGATTATCGCTGAACATCACGTAGGAATTGCCGAAAATATTGTCAGGAAATTCCTACAATTTTGAAATTAATCCATATAAATACAATAGGTTAATGAAAAATCCAATATTAAAGAAATCGTAAGGTTATATTCAAGAAACTGTAAAGGCCGCTCAGGCGATCAGCTTTTTGGTAAACACATATTTAATAATTTCAGCATTGGTGCTGAACTGCATTTTTTCCATCAGACGCGCCTTATGGGTACTGACGGTTTTGTTGCTGATCGCCAGCTCATCGGCGATGGTGTTAATCCCCATGCCCTGCGCGAACATGATCATGATTTGCAGCTCACGCGACGTTAAGATGTCGTGCGCCGCCCGGCCGCTTTCCCCGCAGTTGGAGAACACCAGTTGCTCGGCAATCGTATGGTCGATATAGCGCGCCCCGCCGGCCACCCGTCGAATGGCGGACAGCAGCGCCTCCGGATCCTTATCTTTGGTGATGTAGCCTCTGGCGCCGCTCTTGAGCGCGTGCTGGGCGATTTGCGCCTCGCTGAACATGCTGAGCACCAGAATCGGCAACCGGGGATACTGCGCCACGATGCGCAGTATCAGCGCTTCGCCGCTGATACCGGGCATACACATATCCAGCAGCAGCATATCAATTTGGTGACAGCGCAACTGGGTCAACACCTGCGCCCCGCTGCCCGCCTCCGCCACCACGCTCAACGCCGCATCCAGCGCAAAAATCTGCTTCAGCCCTTCACGCATGATCACGTGGTCGTCGGCGATCATTAAACGTATCTGTTTAGACATAGCATCATTCCTTTTTGTAAGTTGTTCCGGCTTCAGCTCGCCGCTTCCTTGGGAAAACTCAGTTGTACCACCGTCCCTTTTCCTTGCGTACTCTTGATAGACACATCGCCGCCCAGCATACGTCCGCGCTCTTTCATGCTTATCAGACCAAAGGCGTTTGGGTTATTGATCCGTACATCGAAGCCCTTACCGTTATCCTGAATACGCAACACGACCCTGTTAGGTTGGTTCTTCAGCGTTATCACCACCTGTGTTGCATCGGCATAGCGGGCCACATTGGTCAGGGATTCCTGCGCGACGCGGAACGCCGCCGTGGCGCTTTCATCATTAAGCACCACCCGCGGGCCGCTGCACTTGAACAGACAGACGGTACGATGATTACGGTTGAATTCGTCGCACAACCACTCCAGCGACGGCGTCAGCCCCATATTCAGCACATTGGGCCGCAGTTGGGTGGCGACATTGCGCACCACCTGGATGGTCTGATCCGATAACAGCATCAGTTTCTGCAACGGCTCCAGCATATCCGGGTTATTTTTGGCAAAACACATCCGCAGCAGCGACAGGCTCATACGGATGGTCGTCAGATGTTGCCCCAGTTCGTCATGGATCTCCTGGGCGATGTGTTTACGCTCTTCCTCGCGTGAAATTTCGCGCTGGCGCGCCAGCAGACGCAGTTGCATATGTGAATCCGCCAGCTTTTTCTCCGCGTAGCGGATCGCCGTGATATCCCTGCCCACCGTCAGGATAGAAACCAGCGCGCCATGCTGATCAAATTCAGGCACACAGCGAATATGTTGAATAGCCTGGTGGCGCTGAACGCCTTTTCCCCGTTCTTCCATGAGTTCGCCTTCGGCGCTGCTGCGTGTATCCACCACCTGTTTCACCAGTTGTTCCATCCGCGCCGCGCATCCTGCCCCCGGCATCAATTCGGTCATCATACGCCCGCGTAATTGCTCGATGGTGAAATTAAGGTGGGTCAGCGTCGCCGGGTTGGCGTACAGGCAGTTTAATTGCGGATCAAAACGAATAATCAAATCGGGCGTATTTTCGACCAGCGCGCGAAACTCCTGTTCTCGTGCATAGGCCAACTGCTCAATATGTTTACGTTCCCTGATATCTCTTACTACACACATGCTGTAGCTACATCCTTTATGTTTGAAGTGGGTTAAATTGACTTCTACCGGAATAATCATGCCATATCGGGTCATGTGCTGCGTTTCAAAGGTTATTCCTCTATCCGAGTTATATTCCTGCCACCAGGTCGGTATGCGATTCTGAGAAGGCCAGCGAGGATCGATATCCACCACGCTCAGGCGCATAAACTCGGTTATGCTGTAGCCCAGCGTCTGACAGGCGGCTTCATTGGCGTAACAAAAGCGCTCCTCGGCATTTACGATATAAATCGCATCTTTGATGCGGCTGAATGCAAAATCCACCAATTCCAGTTTGGGGAGTTGCGTATCGTGATCCGCACGAAAGGGTTGGGTAAACATCATTGTCATCTCCTTGGTGAATTAAGATTACCTGCATGGCCCCGCCATGCAGGTGTTTCGTCAACGCCACAGGATTATTGACAGGGAAAAACCGGCGATGATGAAGATCGCATCACCTGACAGCGACAATTATCCGCGCTGCCGAACACGGTTCAGGCATCCACAGCGCGACGAATAGCGTAACGTGCGCGCGACAAACGCGAGCGCACCGTACCAATAGGAATATTCAGCCGTACAGCAAGATCCTGATAGCTGGCGTCGGAATCAACCAGCTGAATCAGCATTTGGCAAGTGTCCTCCGGTAAATACGCCATCGCCTCAAGCGCTCTCTTCAGCGCATTCTGGCTCTCGGTGATAATGCCCGGATCGGCATCACCCGCCAGGTGTTCCAGCGCTTCATCCCCTATTTCCTGTGAACGCAGCCTGGCCTGTCTGAAATAATTGCGCACCAGATTAAGCGCAATACCAAATACCCAGGTCTCCGGGCGAGAGGCGCCGGCAAACTTATCCTGATGTTTCAGCACTTCCAGATAGGTCATTTGCTGTAAATCCTCGACGTCGTCATGGTTACCGACACGTTTGTAGATGAAGTGATACAGCTTCTTCCCGTGCTGACGAAACACCGCCTCCCAGTTAACAGAAGGCGTCGGGTATACCGCGTTGACTTGCTCGGCATGTGTCAGGGTGAACATTTCCATTGGTTTACTCTCCGTTAATTTGCCCCTATTGGCGAAAACGGTAGAGCAAGCCCTGTGCCAGCCCGACTTTAATTTTATCTAACTGATATTTAAATATTTAATTTTAACACAGCCTATCTTTGTGCCATTTTTTGCCAAGAAAAACCAATTGATTTCGCCAGTTTTTGCAATATGCAAAATAACATTTCAGTCACATTACCACTCTCCCGGACGCCGCAAATTGCTTTCACGCTATTTTCGGGAACCTGCCGCGCTTTTCCGCCACACAACAGCACTTGTCGATTCACGCAGGACCGCAAAATGATCAAGATCCCCGGTGTCTTACCGCCAACTACGCCGTTGACTCGGCAGATAACCAGCGACGATGAGCCGGCGGCCGCGGCAACACCGAAAGCCACGGCGCAACATGCGCCGCTGCACGCGCCGTTATCGACCTCAATGGAAGAAATCGCCATGGCGTTCGGCGAGCATGCCGAGCGCAGAAGCAAGTCCCTGAACCGGCGTCATATTAGCCAGCCGGAGGGGCACACCACGGCCAGCGTCGAGCGGATTGAAAAACTCACTGAATTGTTCCGAATGCTGGAAAATCCGTCACAGAGTACGCTGGATGAACAGCTAGGCCGCATGCGCAACCTGTTGATGCGGGAAACGCCGCCAACGCTGGACGATATTCTACAGGCTGCCGGCAATGACCCGGCGCGCGGCGATATTCTGTTACGCCACGTTCTCAGTCAGGCGCAGGAGCAACCGGCGCTGGCGGCGGTGGCTGAACAGGCGCTGCAAACGCTGCATCAGGCAAAAGGGCCGGAGGTTCGGGCGGGGTTGAATACGGCAGCGGCCATTTCCCTGTTCAGCACCCAGCCGGAACAAAAACAGGCCATGCGCGATCTCTATTACCAGAAAATCGTGCATCAGCAATCGGCCAGCGCCCTGCTGGATTCGTTGCTGGAGCGTTTTGACAGCAAAACCTTTTCTATCGGATTGAGAACGTTGCAACGTGCGTTGGCGGCGGACATCGCATCACTGGCGCCGTCCATTTCCAAAACCGTCTTAAGCAAGATGCTGAGCAACCTCAACGACGCGCAACATTTAAGCCATACGCTGTCGTCCAGTCAGGCCCTGCTCGCCCGGCTGGAAACCAAACTCCCGGCGTTTACGCTCGGCGCGGTGGATTTGACGCGCCGCTTGATCGGCCTGAGCGCCAACGGCGCCTATGCCCGCGATCTGCATAACCTGGGGCGGGAAGTGGCGGGTACGCAACCGCACCATCAAACGCTGTTTTTCAATGGCCTGCTGCCGCTGGTGAGTCAACTGCCGCAGCCGCTGTGGCGCGATGTCAAAAACCGGCAAACGGCGCTACAGATTATTCGCGGTCTGATCGGCGAATTCGCGCAGTATGAAAAACAGCAGGCCGCCCATTCGCCGGGTAAGGGGTCGGCATGAATCTACTGATCGTCTTTCTTAACCGCATCGCCCTGAGCGCCATGCAGCGCTCCGAGGTGGTGGGGGCCGTTATCGTCATGTCGATCGTGTTCATGATGATTATTCCGCTGCCAACCAGCCTGATTGACGTGCTGATTGCTTTTAACATCTGTATTTCGTCGCTATTGATCGTCCTGGCGATGTATTTACCCAAGCCGCTGGCTTTCTCCACCTTCCCGGCGGTATTGCTGCTGACCACCATGTTCCGGTTGGCGCTGTCCATCTCCACGACTCGCCAGATCCTGTTGCAACAGGACGGCGGTCATATCGTGGAAGCGTTCGGCAACTATGTGGTGGGCGGTAATCTGGCGGTCGGTCTGGTGATCTTCCTGATTTTGACCGTGGTGAACTTTCTGGTGATCACCAAAGGTTCCGAGCGGGTGGCCGAGGTCGCGGCGCGTTTTACGCTGGACGCCATGCCCGGTAAGCAAATGTCTATCGACAGCGATCTGCGGGCCGGATTGATTGAAGCCCATCAGGCTCGCCAGCGGCGTGAGAATCTGGCCAAAGAAAGCCAGTTGTTCGGGGCGATGGACGGAGCGATGAAATTCGTTAAGGGCGACGCCATCGCCTCGCTGGTGATTGTGTTTATCAATATGATCGGCGGCTTCGCTATCGGCGTATTGCAGCATGAGATGGCCGCCGCCGACGCCATGCATATCTATTCGGTGTTAACCATCGGCGATGGACTGATCGCCCAGATCCCGGCGCTGCTGATCTCCCTGACCGCCGGGATGATTATCACCCGCGTCTCGGCAGACGGACAAAAAGTTGACGCCAATATCGGCCGGGAAATCGCCGAGCAGCTGACCAGTCAGCCGAAAGCCTGGATTATTTCCGCCATTGGCATGTTCGGTTTTGCCTTGCTGCCCGGTATGCCGACCCTGGTGTTTGTCATGATCAGCCTGAGCTCGCTGGGTAGCGGCCTGTTTCAACTTTGGCGCATCAAACAGCAAGGGTTGCTGAGTGAAAGCCAGTTGCAGGCGGATAACCTGCCCGCGGAGCAAAACGGCTATCAGGACTTGCGTCGCTTCAACCCGACCCGCGCCTATTTACTGCTTTTTCATCCGGTCTGGCAGGGGCAACCGGCGACCCTTTCGCTGATACAAAATATTCGCCGCTTGCGCAACCGGCTGGTTTACCAGTTCGGCTTTACTCTGCCGTCGTTTGATATCGAGTTCAGCGCTCGTCTCGCCGAGGATGAATTTCAGTTTTGCGTGTATGAGATCCCTTACGTCAAAGCGACTTTCACCGCCGACCTTGTTGCCGTGAGGCTATCGTCCGTCGATCGCCAAATGCCCGACGGGCATGAGCCGGGATCGCCGTTAAGGGAAGAAAACCACTGGCTGTGGCTGCCGCAGACGCATGCCGCGCTACAGCAGGATGAGATGGTGTATTGGTCTGCGGAACAGTTGATTCTTGAACGGATGGAGCAGGCTATCCACCGCACCGGCGCGCAGTTCATCGGTTTGCAGGAAACCAAATCCATTCTGGCCTGGCTGGAGAGCGAACAACCGGAACTGGCGCAGGAGTTGCAACGCATTATGCCGCTGTCGCGTTTTGCCGGCGTATTGCAGCGGCTGGCTTCCGAACGGGTTCCGTTACGTTCGGTGCGCCCGATTGCCGAAGCGCTGATTGAGGTCGGCCAGCATGAACGGGATACCCATGCATTGACCGACTACGTACGTCTGGCGCTGAAGTCGCAAATTTGCCATCAGTATAGTCAGGAGAACAGCCTGGCCGTCTGGCTGTTGACGCCGGAAAGCGAAGAACAACTGCGCGACGCGCTGCGCCAAACGCAAAATGAAACCTTCTTTGCGCTGGCGCAGGACGATGCAGGCGCCCTGCTCGAACAACTGCGGCGCGCCTTTCCGCCCTTTGCGCCGCTCTCCGGTCTGCTGCTGGTGGCGCAAGACTTACGCAGCCCGCTGCGGACGCTATTGCAGGACGAATTCCACCGCGTTCCGGTGCTCTCTTTTACCGAACTGGAATCCAATTTGTCGATCAACGTCATCGGGCGCATTGACCTGTATGACGCCTCAGCCCCTTTTAGCGCATAGGAAGAAGATATGTTTGAGTTACGCGTGCTGACTGGTTTACATCGTGGCGCGGCGCTGCCGTTAAGCGGTACTTCCTGGCGGGTGGGCGCCGACGACGATGCCGACCTGGTGCTCTACGATCCGGGAATTCAGTCCCATCATTGTTTGCTGGAAAAAACGGAAACCGGCTGGCGGCTTTCCGCGCTGGCCGGCGCGCTGTGTGACGCCGAAGGACACGCGATCGCGCAGGTCGCCGATCTGTCGCCCGGTACGCCGTTTGCCGCCGGCCAGATCTGGCTGTGCGTCGTGGCTGCCGATACCCCCTGGCACGATGAAGAAGAAGAGCGCGCGCCGCCGGATAGCGCGGCCCCGGAAGCAGAGGCCAGCGCGGAATCGGCGGCTGTGGCGGAAAGATCCTCCCCCCAGCCGGTTCCTGACGTCTCGCCGGCCAAACCTTCCCGCTTACCCCTATGGGCCAAGGGCTGCTATCTGCTGCTCAGCCTGTTGCTGATTAGCATGATCGGCAGTTGGCAGCTACAGGAGAGCGTAGCGATGCCCGCCGCGCCATCGCCGCAGGACTCGCGCCGGGCGATCGGGACGCTGCCGCAACTGAGCGCGACGTTGCACACCCTGTTGCAGGAACGGGAACTCGGCGGCGCGGTGAAAACCGCGGCCAATCACGACCGCATTACGTTGACCGGGCAATTAACGCCTGAAGAACAAAAAAAACTGGAACGGATGCTCATCCAACTCCACCAACGTTATAGAACCGCGCTGATCGTCGAAAACCGCACCCGGCTGAAAGTGGAAAAACTGCCCTTTCAGATAGTTCAGGTGACCGGCGGACCGCACGCCAACGTGGTCACCGCCGACGGCAGACGTTTTTTTGTCGGCGATGAAATCGACAGCCTTCGTCTGGTGAGCATTGACGATCATCAGATTGAATTTGGCGGCAAACAGCAGATAAAGGTGAACTGGTAAATGCACACGCAAGCAATCGCTCCCTTCCCGCTGCTCGCTCACTGGGTTCAGCAGCAGCGACAACATCTATCCGCTTTCGCGCCCATTGATTTAAAGGGGCGTATCCTGGCGATTAGCGGCATTTTGCTGGAGTGCGGCTTGCCGCAGGCGCGCATCGGCGATTTGTGTCTGGTGTCGCGCAAGGACGGAAGCCAGATGATGGCGGAGGTGGTGGGCTTTAGCCCGCATAACACCTTTTTGTCCGCGCTGGGGGCGCTGGACGGCATCGCCCAGGGCGCCGTGGTCACGCCGCTGTATCAGCCCCATTGCATTCAGGTTTCCGACGCCCTGTTCGGCAGCGTGCTGGACGGCTTCGGGCGGGCGCTGGAGGCCGGCGGCCAAAGCGCGTTTGTCGAACCCGGCCACGCGCACGGCCACGCCATGCCGGTGCTGGGCGATGCGCCGCCGCCGACCGCCCGTCCGCGCATTAGCGCCCCATTGCCCACCGGCCTGCGCGCGGTTGACGGCTTGCTCACCCTCGGTCAGGGACAGCGCGTCGGCATTTTTGCCGGCGCCGGCTGCGGCAAAACCACGCTGTTGGCGGAACTGGCGCGCAACACCCCGTGCGACGCCATCGTTTTCGGGCTGATTGGCGAACGCGGCCGCGAACTGCGCGAATTCCTCGATCATGAACTGGATGACGAATTGCGCAGCCGTACCGTGCTGGTCTGCTCCACCTCCGATCGCAGTAGTATGGAGCGCGCGCGCGCCGCCTTTACCGCCACGGCCATTGCCGAAGCCTATCGCGCCGCCGGTAAACAGGTGCTGCTGATTATCGATTCGCTGACACGTTTTGCCCGCGCCCAGCGGGAGATCGGGCTGGCGCTGGGCGAACCGCAGGGACGCGGCGGCTTGCCCCCCTCGGTTTATACCTTACTGCCCCGGCTGGTGGAACGCGCCGGGCAGACGCAGCAAGGTGCCATCACCGCGCTCTATTCGGTGCTGATCGAACAGGATTCGATGAACGATCCGGTGGCGGATGAAGTGCGCTCGTTGATTGACGGACACATTGTGCTCACCCGGCGATTGGCCGAACAGGGGCATTATCCGGCCATTGATGTGCTGGCCAGCCTGAGTCGCACCATGAGTAATGTGGTTGAGCTCGAGCATAACCGCCATGCCGGCGCCATCCGTCGCCTGATGGCGGCCTACAAGCAGGTCGAAATGCTGATCCGGCTGGGGGAATATCAGCCCGGTCACGATGCGCTGACCGATTCGGCGGTCAGCGCCCATGAGGAAATTACCCAGTTCCTGCGTCAGGCCATGCGCGATCCCATGCCGTATGACGTCATTCAGCAACAATTGGCCGGAGTCAGCCGCTATGCCTCATAACCTCCCCGAAGCCGACGCGTTGCAGGCTACGCTAAACCTGCTGATGCCGATACGCCGCCAGCGGCTGAGCCGCAGCGAGCGGCAGCTACGCCAGGAAGAACAAACGCTTAACCGCCTTGACGCCGAACAAGCGGCGCATCGGCAACGTCTGGACGCCCTGCAACTGAGCGGCCGGCAACAGCGGGACGCCTTTGTAAGCCAGATGCAAGGCCGGCAACAGACGCAGGAAAACCTTAAAAAGCGATTGCATGACGAGCAGCGACTTCTTCACGACATCCATGCCGAAACGCAACGGGGCGAAAGCAACCGTGTCGCGCAGCAGAACCAACAACAACAGGTTAAGCACGCCCGGCAGACCACCCGTCAGTGTCAGAAAGCGGTAGAAAAACTGGAATTTCTGCTCACGCTACCTCAGGAGAATCTATGAACAATCGACTGATTTCATCACCGGAAACCGCCGCTTTCCACACGCAAGGAGGCCGGGCGACCTCGTCGGAGGAAAAAGCCGGTGTGGATTTTTGGGAGGCTTTCAACTTCTCGACCGGCTTTGAATTCGCGTTGGAGCAGGATGACGCCCGCGACCTGCCGCCGACCGATCCGGCTTACCTTTCTCTTTCGCCGCCGTCTTTCGTCCCACACGGCGCAGAAGACGTGACGCCGTCACAATCGTTGCCGTCTCTCTGGTCGCCGTTACAGTGCGAACTGATTGAAGCATTGGACAACATCGGCTATCCGCCCTTTTCGTTCAGCTTGCAGCTCCCGCAGTTAGGCGATATCGACGCCCGGCTGGCAAATCTGACGCCGCGCGGCTGGGATATCTCATTACGCTTCAGCCGGGAAAGCTACCAGTGTTTGAAAGATCGCCGGGAGTCGTGCCGCCGCGCCTTATCTGACGCGTTGAATTGTCCGGTGAACCTGAGCTTTGAGGCCAGGGAGTCATACCGATGAACGTTCGTCCGCTGACGCTGGCGTCGATAAGCGCCGAACAGGCGCAGGTAAGGCAGGCGCTGGCCGCCGGACTGACGTTGCCGTTCCACCGTGACAGCCAGGCCGGCGCTTTGCATCTGCGCCTGGCCGACGGGGAAAGTCAGGATCTGAATAGCCACTGGCGTTGCGACGGCGGACGGTTCTCCCTTTCCGAACCCGCGCCGATGCTGAGCCTGCTCGCCGACTGCCCGCTGTTGCCGGTCACCGACGCCGCCGATCCGGCCTATGAATGGTACTGGACGCTATATAACCAGTCGCTCTGTCCGGCGCTGCATGCTTTGCTGGGTGAAATTTATCCGTACGCGGAGTCCGAGACTCATCATGAGCCGATTGACGGCTGGCTGACCGTAAGCTGGAACGGCATCCGTAGCCGCAGCCGGATACAGACCGCGGCGAGCACCTGGCTGGCGCTGTTGTCCCACGCCGGCTGGCGGCGGCCCTGCGCCCCCTTGCCGGATATTTTTACCCTGTCATCGCCGCTGGTGCTGGCCGAAGCGATGGTGACGCCTGAAGCTCTGCGCCACATCCAGCCGGGCGCGGTGCTGCTGCCGAATTATCCCTATTTTTCACCTTCCGGTCAGGGGAGCGTGGTTTTGCCGCCATGGCGTCTGTACGGCAACCTGCAATTGACCGGACTTGCCCCTTATCGTTTTACCGTTACTGACATGGAGAACCTGCCTGTGAGTTCATCAATCGCGCCCTTACCGTCGGAAAATCCGGCCGTTTCCCATCAAGAGAGTGACAACGTCACCGATTTTACGGCCCCATTGCCGCCGCTGCCGGTTACTCTGACCGTCCGGTGTGGAAACCTGATGTCTACGCTGCCCGATTTACAGCGTTTAGCCGAGGGTTCGGTGTTGACGCTCAGTGACGTGACGCCGGGGGAAGCCTGGCTCTACTACGGCGAGATCCCGCTGGCCCAGGGGGATCTGGTGGATGTGGAGGGCAAACTGGGATTGCAGATCACCCGGCTGTTGTCTCTCGCGGCGTCCGGCGACGCGGAAAACACATCAGAACGGGAGTCGGCCCTATGACGTCGGGTGCGTTCGATCCGTTGATGTTTGCGCTGTTTCTCGGCGCGCTGTCGTTGATCCCGCTGCTGATGATTGTCTGTACCTGCTTTCTGAAGATTGCCATCGTACTGTTGATTACCCGCAACGCCATCGGCGTACAGCAGGTGCCGCCCAATATGGCGCTGTACGGTATCGCTCTGGCGGCGACGCTGTTTGTCATGGCGCCGGTATTTCAGGACATCACCAAGCGGGTGCAGGAAAAGCCGCTGGATATGACCGATATCACGCGCTTGCAGGACAGCGTGAGCTATGGACTCGGCCCGTTGCAAACCTTTATGGCGCGCAATACCGACCCGGATATTCTCACCCATTTGCATGAAAACAGTCTGCGCATGTGGCCCGTATCGCTATCGGAAAAGGTGAACACGCAAAACCTGTTGCTGGTGATCCCGGCGTTTGTACTGTCTGAGTTACAGGCCGGTTTTAAAATCGGCTTCCTGATTTATATCCCGTTTATCGTCATCGACCTGATTGTGTCGAATGTCCTGCTGGCGCTGGGGATGCAGATGGTCGCGCCGATGACGCTTTCCCTGCCGTTGAAGCTGCTGCTGTTCGTGCTGGTTAACGGCTGGACGCGCCTGCTGGACGGGCTGTTTTACAGTTACCTGTGAGGCCACGATGGAGATTATTACCCTTTTCCGGCAGGCCATGGTGATGGTGGTGCTGCTTTCCGCGCCGCCGCTGCTGGTGGCGGTTACCGTCGGCGTATTGATCTCGCTGTTACAGGCGGTGATGCAGTTGCAGGATCAAACGCTGCCGTTCGCCGTCAAACTGCTCGCCGTCGGCCTGGTGCTGGCCCTGTGCGGACGGTGGATCGGCGTGGAGCTGATGCAGCTCGCCATCACCGCCTTCAATATGATTGAACATACCGGAGTCTGAGGACGCGCGATGATTGCCACTATTCAGCAGGTTTATGATTTTATCATCGCCATCACGCTGGGGCTGGCCCGGATATATCCCTGCTTTATTCTGGTGCCGGTTTTTTCGCTTAACGTGCTGAAAGGCATGATGCGCAACGCGGTGGTGATCGCGTTGACGCTGCTGCCGGCCCCGGTTATCCAGCAGCAGTTGCTGCAAACGCCGCTCTCGTGGCCAATGCTGCCCGGCCTGCTGCTCAAGGAGGTGATTGTCGGGTTGTTGATTGCGCTGATCCTGGCGATGCCGTTCTGGCTGTTCGAGTCGGTGGGCGCACTGTTTGACAACCAGCGCGGCGCCCTGATGGGCGGTCAGCTCAACCCGGCGTTGGGCGCCGACAGCACCCCGCTCGGCCATCTGCTCAAGCAGTTGATTATTCTGCTGCTGATTATCGGGGGCGGCCTGAGCAGCCTCACCCAGCTGTTATGGGACAGTTATCGCGTGTGGCCCGCCCTCGCCTGGCTGCCCGCGCCCGGCGAACAGGGGTTTGAGGTATACCTGACGCTGCTGGCGGAAACCTTCACCCATCTGGTGATCTATGCCGGGCCGCTGGTCGCGTTGCTGCTGCTGTTGGAGTTCAGTATCTCCCTGCTGAGTCTTTATAGCCCGCAGCTACAGGTTTTCGTGCTGTCGATTCCGGCCAAGTGTCTGCTGGGCATGGCGTTTTTTATCGTCTATCTGCCGGTGCTGCACTACCTGGGCGATCAGAAACTGCGGGTACTGCCGGATTTGAAGCATGTGTTTCCCCTGCTTTTTTCCCATTAGCGTGCCAGGAGGCGAAACGCGCGAGCGTCAGCCGGAGAAAACCAACAGAGTATGCGCCGATGAGCGAAAAAACCGAAAAGCCTACCGACAAAAAACTTAAAGACGCCCGGCGTAAAGGCGAAGTCGGACAAAGTCAGGATGTGCCTAAGTTGCTGATCTGCGTGGGGCTGATTGAGTGCGTTATGGCGCTGGCCGACACGACGCTGGGGAAACTACAGTCGCTGATACAACTGCCGTTGCGCCGGCTGGATGCGCCGTTTGCCCAGGCGGCAAAAGAGATCTTTCACGATGCGGCGATACTGGCGGGCACGCTCTGCCTGCTGGGCGCGGCGATAGCGGTGTTGCTGCGCATCGTCGGCGGCTGGATACAGTACGGCCCGCTGTTTGCCCCCGAAGCGCTCAAGTTCGACCTGAACCGGCTGAACCCCGTCAATCAATTCAAACAAATGTTTTCCATGCGCAAGCTGACGGAAATGCTGACCAATATTCTGAAAGCGGCGGTCATCGGCACGGTATTTTATAAAGTGGTGGTGCCGGAGCTGGAGGCGCTGGTCGAGCTGGCTTACGGCGATCTGAACGGATTCTGGCAAGGCGTCAAGGCGCTGCTGACCCGTATCGCCCGCACCACGCTGACCGCGCTGCTGGGGCTGTCGGTGATGGATTTCGGTTTGCAAAAATATTTTTTCCTCAAGCAACAGCGCATGAGCCACCAGGATTTACGCAACGAACACAAAGATTCGGAAGGCGACCCGCACATGAAAGGACACCGCAAATCGATGGCGAATGAGCTATTAAACCAGCCCGCCGCGCCGCGTCCCAAAGGACGTGTGGAAGATGCGGATATGCTGCTGGTCAACCCGACGCACTATGCGGTGGCGCTTTACTACCGGCCGGGTAAAACGCCGCTACCGCGCATACTGTGCAAAGGCGAAGACCAACAGGCGCAACAGCTGATTGCCCGCGCCAAAGAAGCGGACATCCCGGTGATCCGCTTTATCTGGTTGACCCGCACACTGTACCGCCGCACCCCGGAAGGCCACTATATTCCGCGGGAAACATTACAGGCGGTGGCGCAGGTTTATCGCGTCCTGCGCCAGTTGGAGGACGCGCAGAAAAAAGAGATTATCGAGATGGAGTAACCTCCGTGACTATCGCAATAACTTCAGCACATCACTCAACGTATTGAGAAACAGGTCGGCGTGTGGTTCCTTAAATATCAGCGGCGGACGGATCTTCAGAATATTCGCCGCCGGACCGGTGGCGCTAATCAACACACCCCGCCTGCGCATTTCATTCACTACCTTTGCCGTCAACTCGGTGGCCGGCCGTTTACCGTGACTTTCGGCGATCAGTTCGACGCCGATAAACAGCCCGTAGGCGCGGATATCGCCTATCAGCGGAAAATCCCGCGCCAACTGTTGTAATCCCTGATGCAGATAATTTCCCACCCGTTGCGCGTTCTGCCGTAGCCGTTGTTGCCGAATAATGCGCAGTACCGCATGCGCCGCCTGGCAGGACACCGGATTACCGCCGAACGTATTAAAGTAACGCACCTCACGCCCAAAAGCCTCCAGCAGGGCCGACCGCCCGACCAGTCCGGCTATCGGGTGGCCGTTGCCCATCGGTTTGCCCAGGCTGACCAGATCCGGCACCACGCCATGCCGGGCAAAGCCCCACAGGGTTTCGCCGGTGCGGCCGAATCCCGGCTGAACTTCATCGGCAATAAACAGTCCGCCGGCCTGACGGATCAGCGCCGCCGCCTGCGCCATTTCGCCCTCGGGGGCGCAAAACACGCCATCGCTGGAAAAAATGGTATCAATCAATAGCGCCGCAGGCCGGATACCCTCGCGTTGCATCGCGGCCAGCGCTGAGCGGATGCTGGCGATAAACTCGCCGGGCCGGCGATAGCGGTCGGGCGCATCAATCAGCTTAACGTGATTGCCGCGCGGCACGCCGGCCCCCAGCGACGGCGACAGCTCCGCCAACGCGCTGGTGACGCCGTGATACGCCCAGCGGGTGACCAGAACGCCGGTTCCGCCGGTGACGTGGCGGGCGACCCGCAGGGCCAGATCGTTGGCTTCGCTGCCCGTACAGGTGAACACCACATTATTTAACTCAGCCGGAAACTCGCTCAGCAAATCTTCGGCGAAATCAACAATCGCCTCATGCAGATAGCGGGTATGGGTATTCAGCGTCGCGCTCTGCCGGGCTATAGCCTCAACCACCGCCGGATGGCAATGTCCCACCGAGGCGACATTATTATAAACATCCAGATAGCGGTTGCCCTGATGGTCAAACAGCCAGACGCCTTCGCCCCGCGCCACGTGCAGCGGCTGCTCATAAAATAGTCGGTATCCACTGCCCAATACCCGCTGACGACGGGACAACAGATCGTCACTGCGCGTCGCTTCGTGTGACATTGTCACTTTACTCATAATTCCTCTCCATAGCAGGCCTGATACAGTCTGGCGGCGCATTGATCGTGAGTATAATTTTTCATCTGGCGCAGACTGCGCCAACAGTACGGCAGATTACGCAGCAGATAATCCCGGTTGGCGGGATACAGCGACGCGCGCCATTGGGCAATGGTCATGGTCAGCGCCATCCGGGCGGCGATCAGATCGGGCAACAGCGCGATCTCCCGGGCGGTCAGCGGCAACTGTTGGTGATACGCAAAGACAAACGGCACAACATATTCAAACGGATCGGCGCCGTTGCCGATCTGATACGCCAGCGCCGTCGCCAGTTCGCAAACCAGCGGAGCATGCAACGCATCGCCAAAATCAATAATGCCCGCCACCTGGGTCGGTTGTTGCGGGTTAACCAGTACATTGTGCGGGTTGAGATCGTTATGAATAGTCTGATGGCGCAGCGAGGCTAATACCGGCGCGACATATTCATCATAGCGGTCAAATACCCGGCTGATATGTTGCTGTTGTTCCCGGTCGCGGACATAGGTCAGATAAGGGCGCACCTGCTCCGCCCGGCTAATATCCCACAATAGCGAACGCTTGGCCGCCGGATGAGTGAAACTGTGCAACGCCCGATCCAACCGCGCCAGCGTGTCGCCCAAATCATGCATCAACGCGACCGCGGGAAATGCCAGATGCTGCGGTGTTCCCGCCAGATAGCTGACCAGACGCACCCGTAACGCTACGCCGCCGATATCCACAATCGGTTCCGCCTGCCCGTCAAGCGTCACGATCGCGCGGGGAATGGGCAACTCGGGCGCCTGCCGGGCAATATGCAGTAACAGCGAGGTCTGAAAATCGCTGACTTCGGCGGACTCCGCCGCATTAATCACTTTCAGCATATAGCGCCGCTCAGGCGAAACGGTCAGACAAAAATTCAGATCGCGTTCGCCCTGCAACAGTTTAACGTCGCCACGCAGACCATAATGTTGCTGCACGACCTCCGCCGCCTGCCGGCAGGATACCTGCGGCACCGACTGCGTCATCAGATCGGCATCGATAAATACCTCGGCATTCGGCGACGGCAATGGCTGATTACCCCCCGGCCATTCAGACATGCTGACCTCCATTGACGTGGATCTCCGCGCCATTGACATACGAGGCCCCCGAGGTGCACAGGAAGTAGATCAGACTCGCCACCTCTTCCGGTTTGCCCAAACGCTGCATCGGCACCTGCCGCTCAATGATATCGTCCGTGCCGGGGGATAAAATCGCGGTTTCAATTTCTCCCGGCGCAATCGCATTGACTCGCACGCCATACTGTCCGAAATCAAAGGCCATTTCGCGCGTCAGGGCGGAGAGCGCCGCTTTTGATGTCGCATAGGCTGCACCGGCAAACGGATGGACGCGGGAACCGGCGATCGAGGTGATGTTTATGACGCTGCCTTGCGAAGCTTTCAGTTCATCAAATAAGCCGTTCGCCAACAGCGCGCAGGAAAATAGGTTCACGTTAAACACCCGCATCCAGGTCGCATAGTCGGTATCACGCACGCCAAGACGGCTACCGCCCTCGCCTTTGGGCGAAATTCCCGCGTTATCCACCAACGCGTCGAGCCGTCCTCCCAGCTTCGCCTTAATCAACGGCAATGTCTGTTGCAGGCTATCGATATCTTCCAGATCGAGGTGAATATGGTTCAGCAGCCCTTCCGCCCACGGACATTCCTCAACCCAGCTTTGACGGGAAGCGGTGAATATTCGCCAGCCAGCGGCATGGAAGTGTTTCACGGTGGCATGCCCAATCCCCCGGCTGGCGCCGGTCAGCAGTAATGTCTTTTGGTCTGTCATACCATTACCTCTCGATAGCTGTTCAATGAGATGTTT
This sequence comes from Brenneria sp. hezel4-2-4, assembly GCF_013155275.1. GTDB lineage: Bacteria > Pseudomonadota > Gammaproteobacteria > Enterobacterales > Enterobacteriaceae > Brenneria. Next base: position 619,563 of record NZ_JABJXS010000002.1, on the reverse strand, counting down.
GATGCATCATAAAATACTGCGTAAAAAAAGCTGAAATTTATTCAGCTCAGAGAGTTGATACCACCTGCCGGCCTCCCGTCAGAGGGAGGCCGGCGTGGGGAATCTTACCGCCCGCTGCGCAAACGCTCCGATCGACGGCGTAAAACTTCCATCACAATCAGCAAGATCAGCGCGGCGCCCACCATCATCGACGCCGCCGCCGCAATGGTCGGATCAAGGTTTTCACGGATACCGGCGAACATCTGTAGCGGCAAGGTGCGCTGACGCGGACTGGCCAGAAACAGCGTGACGATCACTTCGTCAAATGATGTCGCGAACGCGAACAACGCCCCGGAGAACACGCCGGGCGCGATCAGCGGAAACGTCACCTTGCGAAACGCCAGCAGCGGCGGCGCTCCGAGACTGGCGGCGGCGCGGGTCAGATTTTGATCGTAGTTTTTCAGCACCGCCGTCACCGTGATCACCACAAACGGCACGCCCAGCATGGCATGCGCCAGCACCAGACCGAGGTAGCTATTCAATAATGATAGCTTGGCGAAAAAGAAAAACATCCCGACGGCCACAATCACCACCGGGGCGATCATCGGCGATATCAGCACCGCCATCACCAGCGATTTACCGCGAAACTCGCCGCGCACCAGCCCAACCGAAGCCAGCACGCCAAGTCCGGTGGCCAACAGCGTCGCCAACGGCGCAATCAGCAAGCTGTTGCCCAACGCGCCCAGCCAGGCGCTGGAGTTGAAAAACTCGTGATACCAGCGCAGGGAAAAGCCCGTCAGCGGATAGCTCAGAAAGGAGCCGGCGTTAAAAGACAGCGGCACAATCACCAATACCGGCACGATCAAAAATAACAACATTGCCGCGCCATAAAAGTTAAAGAAAGTATTCCACAAGCGGATAACTAACTCACCCTGCTGTTTCATTTTCGTTTCCCCTTGTTTTCATCAATAAACAGAGCATCGTTAGCGCGCCGCGATTTCGGCGTTGGTACGGGTGACGCGGATGTATACCACGTACAACAGCGTAACGATGACCAGCAACTGCGTACCCAACGCGGCGGCCATACCCCAGTTCATGGTGGTATTGGTGAAGAAAGCAACGAAGTAACTCAGCATCTGATCGCTTGGCCCGCCCAACAAGGCCGGCGTAATGTAATAGCCGATCGCCATCATAAAGACGAGTATTGCGCCGGCGGTGACGCCGGCATAAGTCTGCGGTACATAGACCCGCCAGAAGGCAATAAAGGGATGCGCGCCCAGGGATATCGCCGCCCGAACATAGTTGGGTGAAATGCCTTTCATCACCGCATATAACGGCAGGATAAAAAACGGCAGCAGAATATGCGTCATCGAGATGTAGACGCCGATGCGGTTAAATACCAGCACCAGCGGTTCATCGATAATGCCGACGCTCAGCAGCGTCCGGTTAATCAAGCCGCCGGACTGCAACAGCACGATCCAGCTAGCGGTACGTACAATCAATGAGGTCCAAAAAGGCAGCAGTACCATAATCAACAGCAAATTCGCGCGGTTAGACGGCTGTTTCGCCAGCCAGTACGCCAACGGATAGCCCAGCCCGACACACAGCAACGTCACCACGCCCGCCATCAGCAGAGTACGCAGCAACACATCGACATACAGCGACTGTTCGGCCGGTTGCGCCACTATTTTCTGAGTCTGCGCATCGACCTTATGGTCAAAAACCGCCAACAGGTAATAGCTGGTAAAAGGCCGGGAGGCGCGATCCAGCGTTTGCCAGGTGGTAAGCTCACCCCATAACGGCTGCTCGCTGATTAGCTGACCGCGGATATCGGCGCTATCATCCGCCGGCAGTTTGCGCAGCGTGCGGGTGATCAACGAGCGGTATTCAGAGCCTTCGTATCCCAGTCGTTTGGTAATTGCGGTCAGTTTCCCGCTGCTGCGTGCTTCGCGCAGATCGCTGACCACCGCTTTAAATACGCTTTCATCCGGGACGGCATTCCCAGACCACTGGCGCATTGCGGATACCGTGCTCGGCATGTTTTCTCTCAGTTCCGGATTCGCTACGCTTTTGCCCAGAATCGACACAATGGGGAAGAGAAAACTCACCACGATAAACAGAAACAGCGGCGCAATCAGCAACAGAGAGCGTTTTTTATACATCGACTGCGCGACACGCAATTGCTGTTTCAGAGCGGCATTCCCTTCTTTCTCGCCGGATGGCGGCGTCGTCGCCAACATTTCGCTCTGGGACATAGGTTTTATCTCCATCATACTTACGGTAAAACAACTGCTGATTTATCGGTCGGCATCCCGCGCTTAACTATCCATCGCCGGCCTGCGCTGCGGGACAAGGCATCGCCGCCTTGTCCCGGCGCCACGAAAATTCGGCTTAACCCACCGGATTATCGTTGCGCAGCCCATGAATTAAAGCGCTGTTCCAACTCTTCGCCGTGGTCGATCCAGAACTCTGTATCAACCTGCAAGGCCTGTGCCAGGTTCTCTGGCGCCGTCGGCAGGGTGGCGGCGACCGCGGGTTCAAGCATGCTGGTGGCTTTCACATGGGTCGGACCGTAAGGGATGTTTTCAGCAAACACTTTCTGATTTTCAGGCTGGTTGGCAAACGCAATAAACTGTTCCGCCAAATCCTTGCGCTTGGAACCTTTAACGATAGCCCAGCTGTCCAGATCGTAGAGGCTGTCCGTCCAGACGATCTTGAAGTCATGCCCTTCTTGCTGCGCGGATGCAACTCGACCGTTGTAGGCCGACGTCATCACCACATCGCCGGAAACCAGCCACTGTACGGGTTGCGCGCCGGATTCCCACCACTGAATATTGGATTTAATCTGATCCAGTTTCTTGAAGGCGCGGTCGACGCCGGCAGGCGTCGCCAGCACTTTATAGAGATCTTCCCGTTTCACGCCGTCGGCCAGCAACGCGATTTCCAGCGTGAATTTGGCGCTTTTACGCAGGGCGCGTTTTCCGGGGTAGGTTTGCACATCCCAAAAATCCGCCCAGTTTTTTGGCGCCTGTTGCAGTTTCTGCGCGTTATAGGTCAGCGCGGTCGACCACAGGAAGATCCCCGCGCCGCACTCTGACACTGAACCTTTTACAAACTGAGACTCATCGCCCAGCTTTGACCAGTCCAGCGGTTCAAATAAGCCTTCATTACAGCCGCGCAGCAGTTCCGGGCCTTCGACCTCAACCACGTCCCAGCCAATCTGACCGGTTTCCACCATTGCGCGGATACGGGCCATTTCACCGTTGTACTCGCCGGCTTCCACCGTGCCTTTACCGGCGGCGGCAAACGGTTTATAGAATGCTTTATCCTGCGCGTCCTTATTCAGGCCGCCAAAAGACACAACCGTTAAGGATTCCGCTTGAGCCTGACAGGCCATGGCGATAAGAAATGCGGATACGGCAACTTTCTTTAACCTTGTTTTGGTCTTAAACATAGTTTGGCTCCTGGAGTGTTAGTCAACGTAAAAATCGGCAATTACGCATCAGCTGTTTTTTGATGCATCATGTATCATATTTCAAGCATAAACCGTGCCATTTCAGCAATTTTATTAATGTTTGGTCATCATGACGGGTGGGAAAGGCCATGCAAAACGTCGTGATTAATACCTGAACGATCGCACTGTTTTTCTTTTACCTGCGTTGCCTTTTGATGGTGCATATTGCGATTTCCTTGCACCATAGGGTTGCGTGCGGGTTCTAGTGAACCGGTGTCAGCCATACCCGGCTGCCACCGGTTTTCCCCACATGACCTCCCCGATAAAAGCTATCGGGAAAGATCGACGCAGAGGTATTTCATTTCCAGATAATCTTCGATACCGAAACGCGATCCCTCACGTCCCAAACCGGACTGTTTCACCCCGCCGAACGGCGCCACTTCATTGGATATCAGGCCGGTGTTAATCCCCACCATGCCGTACTCCAACGCTTCCGGTACGGTCCATTGACGAATGGCGTCCCGCGTATAGACATACGCCGCCAGACCGAACTCGGTATCATTCGCCATAGCGACTACTTCCGCTTCATCGCTGAACTGAAACAGCGGAGCCACCGGGCCGAACGTTTCTTCACGGGCGAAACGCATATCACGGGTCACATCGCCGACAATCGTCGGGGTAAAGAACGTCCCCCCCAGTTCATGCGGCTTGCCGCCCAACAGTAATGTCGCTCCCTGCTTCAGCGCATCTGCGATGTGCTGCTGAACTTTATCGATGGCGTCCGCATCGATCAGCGGCCCCTGGGTCACGCCGGGTTGAGTGCCATCGCCGACTTTCAGCTTTTTGACTTCTTCAACCAGCTTTTCCACCAGCGCCGAATAAATCCCTGTTTGCACATAAATTCGGTTGGCGCATACGCAGGTTTGCCCGCTGTTGCGGAATTTAGACGCCAGAATGCCTTTCACCGCCAAATCCACATCGGCATCGTCAAACACGATGAACGGCGCGTTGCCGCCCAGCTCCAGCGACAGTTTTTTCACCGTCGGCGCGCTTTGCGCCATTAAAATCCGGCCCACTTCGGTGGAGCCGGTAAAGCTCAGCTTACGCACCACCGGGCTATCGCACAGCACTTTGCCGACCGATTTGGAATCACCGGTAATCACCTGCAAGACGCCGCGAGGAATGCCCGCCTGTTGGGCCAGCTCACCCAGCGCCAGTGCGGTGAACGGCGTCTGCTCGGCCGGTTTGACAATCATGGTACAGCCCGCCGCCAGCGCCGGCGCCACCTTGCGGGTGATCATCGCCGCCGGGAAATTCCACGGCGTGATCGCCGCGCACACCCCGATAGGCTGTTTGATCACCAGCAAGCGCTGCTGCCCTTGCGGTGATTGCAGCACGCTGCCTTCAATGCGCTTGGCTTCTTCGGCGAACCAGTCGATGAACGAGGCGGCATAGGCGATTTCCCCGCGCGCTTCCGCCAGCGGTTTGCCCTGCTCCGCCGTAAGCAGAAGCGCCAGATCTTCCTGATTGTCCATAATCAGCCGCGACCAGGCTTGCATCGCCGCGGCACGCTCTTTTCCGGTACGCTGACGCCAGCCGGTCAGCGCCTGTTCAGCCGCTGCAATGGCTTGCTCCGTCTGCCGCGGCGTCACCAAAGGAACGGTTCCCAGAACGTCGCCCGTCGCCGGGTTGGTCACGTCCAGCTTCTCACCGCTTTGGCTGTCATGCCATTCACCGTCAATTAAGCAGCTTTGGCGTAATAACTCTTTTTGTTTCAGTTGCATAGCGTTCCTTTTACTTCGTAAATACACGAGTCAGAATAGTCATCGCCTTGCTGAACTGATCGTCCGGAATCGTCAACGGGTGCAGGAAACGAATCACGTTGCCATGGATGCCGCAGGTCAGTAACAGCAGCCCCTGATTCAACGCTTCTTTTTGGAACTGGCGGGTAAGCTCAGCCGAGGGTTTGCCGGTCTGCGGATCGTTAAATTCAGCCGCCACCATTGAACCCTGAGCACGAATCGCCGCCAGCGCCGGACACTGCTGTTTGATTTTTTCCAGCGTTTCCACCAGCGCTGCTCCCAGACGTTGCGAGCGCTGACACAGCTTTTCCTCTTCAATCACGTCCAGCACCGCCAGCGCCGAGGCCACCGCCAGCGGGTTACCGGCATAAGTGCCGCCCAAACCGCCAGGGCCGGGCGCGTCCATAACGTCGGCGCGCCCTACTACGCCGGAGATGGGGAAACCGCCGCCCAGGCTTTTCGCCATGGTGATCAGGTCAGCCTGTTCAGTATAGTATTCCATCGCAAACAGCTTGCCGGTACGGGCAAATCCCGTTTGTACTTCATCGGCAATCAGCAAGATACCGTGCTCATCACACAGTTTGCGTAATGCGCTGATAAAATCGGGCGGCGCGACGTTGAAACCGCCTTCGCCCTGAACCGGCTCCAGCAGGATCGCCGCAACCTGATCCGCCGCGATGTCGGTATGCAGCAGACGGTCAATGCTTTCCAGCGACTGCGCGACGGTGATGCCCTGCTGCTCGCTCGGATACAGCGCATGGAAGATGGATCCAGGAAATGGCCCGAAACCGGTGGAATAAGGTGCCACTTTGCCGGTTAACGTCATGGTCAGCAGCGTGCGGCCGTGGAAGGCGGCATTAAACGCAATCACCCCGGGACGTTTGGTATAGGCGCGGGCGATTTTCACGGCGTTTTCCACCGCTTCAGCCCCGGTGGTGAAGAATGTGGTTTTTGCCGGGCCGTTAATCGGCGCCAGCGCATTGATGCGCTCGGCCAGATTGACGTAGCTGCCGTAAGGCACAATCTGATAAGCCGTGTGAGTGAAGCATTCCAGTTGTTCGCGCACCGCCGCCAAAATCTTGGGATGACGGTGGCCGGTGTTCAGTACGGCGATACCCGCAGCAAAATCGATAAACTCACGGCCCTCAACGTCCCACAGCGTGGCGTTTTCCGCCCGAGCGGCGTAGAAATCACACATCACTCCGACACCGCGCGGTGTGGCGGCCAAACGGCGTTGATTCAATTCGCTATTCTTCATTTCCTGCTCCGATTCTAAGAACACACCCAAACTCATTATATCCGTAGAGGCTATGTGATGCGTGGCGTCACATGTTTCTGTTGCTATTTATGCGCCAGTTGGTTCTATAATCCAGAGCCAGTTCTGAATATTTGAGGGATCCACTTTGCGCTCGTTATTAACCGACCTGCTGCTTCAGCGGCTAGGCGGCCAACAGGAAGGTACGCTGAATAAGCGTCTGTATGACAGTATCCGTCTGTCGATCCTCGACGGCGCCATCACCGCGGGCAGCAGGCTGCCCTCTTCACGCGATTTGGCGCAGGAGCTGTCGCTGTCGCGCAATACGGTGCTGGCGGCCTATGAACAGCTGCTGGCCGAAGGTTATATCGAGACCCGTACCGGCAGCGGCACTTTCGTCACGGAACAGCTGCCCGACGGCAATATGACGCCGGTGCGGGATGAGCGGGAATCCTCCTCCCGCCTGCCGGTGCAGGAGCTGTCGCGCAGGGGGCTGCATCTGCTGGGCTATGCCGGCGCCTCCGCCCGGCAATGGGGCGCTTTTATGCCCGGAATTCCCGACATCGCCAGCTTTCCCCACGACCTGTGGCGCCGCATACAAACCCGCCTGACCCGGCGCGTCATCCCCGAACAGCTTTCTTATTCCCCTATCGGCGGCAACCCGGAGCTTCAGTTGGCGCTGGTGGATTATCTGCGCGTGGCGCGCTCGGTGGAATGTACGGCCGAACAGATTTTAATCACCGAAGGCACCCATCAGGCCATGGATTTACTGGCGAAAATGCTGTGTAACCCCGGCGATTTAGCCTGGATTGAAGATCCCTGTTATTGGGGGATGCGTAATGTGCTGACGATTAACGGACTGCGGGTGGCGCCGATTGATGTGGACGATCAGGGCATGGTGCCGCCGGATACGGTATCGCCGCAGTCAACGCCCCGGTTAATCTGCGTGACGCCGTCGCACCAGTATCCGTTAGGCGCCGTGATGAGCCTGGCGCGCCGTCAATGGCTGTTGACCCTGGCGCAGGAGCACGGCTGCTGGGTGGTGGAAGATGATTACGACAGCGAATTTCGCTTCTCCGGCAACCCGATCCCCGCGCTGCAAGGGTTGCAGACCCAGTCGCCGGTGATCTATATCGGCACCTTCAGCAAAACCCTGTATCCCGGCCTGCGCGTCAGTTATATGGTGCTGCCGCCGCAGCTGGCGCAGGAACTGAAAATCGCCCACGCCGAACTCTATCGCGGCGGCCACTGGCTGACGCAGGCCACCCTCAGCCAGTTCATTCAGGAAGGTCACTACGCCGCGCATATTCGCCGAATGCGGCTGCTGTACGCCAGGCGCCGCGCCCTGCTGACCGAACTGATCGAACAATATCTGGGGGCGGACTATGTCGGCGACAACAGTAATGCCGGGCTGCATATGCTGCTGAAGCTGCCGGCGAATATCGATGATGTCCTGCTCAGCTCGCGTATTCTTCGACAAGGGGTGATGGTAAAACCGCTGTCCAGTTATTACCTGCGGCCGACCAATCAGCGGGGGTTATTACTGGGTTATGCCTGCGTTGAAGAGTCTAAAATGAGCGATGCGTTTACCGTTATCGTCGAGTGCATTCAGGCGCTGAAACACGCCGCTTTGGCCCCCTGATCAGTCTGCTTTTTATGCACCATTATGGAGCCACTCTATAAGTAGCATTCACCATAATGGGGCAACGCCACATCTCCATTTTCCGCCCTATCGGTTTTAACTCCCTCGTAATGCTCAGTTTTACTAAAGTCGGCATGATTTATGCATTCAACTTATTTAAGATACAGTCACCGCGAGAGAATGGAAGAATGAGAAATTATGTCAGCTTCAAGAACATCCAGAAAACCTACGATGGCGATCGTTTAGTGGTGAAAAACCTGAATCTGGATATCCATGAAGGCGAATTTCTGACCCTGCTTGGCCCTTCTGGTTCAGGAAAAACCACCAGTCTGATGATGCTGGCCGGATTTGAAAACCCGACTCAGGGCGAAATTCTGCTGCGTGATACGCCGCTGCATCACCTTCCCCCCCACCAGCGCGGTATCGGTATGGTATTCCAGAATTATGCCCTGTTCCCGCACATGACCGTGGCGGAGAACCTGGCGTTTCCACTGTCGATACGTCGTTTGAGCCGCGTAGATATAAAAGAGAAAGTCGATCGGGTGCTCGATCGCGTCAAGCTGACCAATCTGGCCGACCGCTATCCGGCACAAATGTCCGGCGGCCAGCAACAGCGTGTGGCGCTGGCCCGTGCGCTGGTGTTTGAACCGAAGCTGGTGTTGATGGACGAACCGCTGGGCGCGCTGGATAAACAGCTGCGCGAACATATGCAGTTGGAAATCAAAGAATTGCATCAGGCGCTGGAACTAACGGTAGTGTATGTCACGCACGATCAGAGCGAAGCGATGACGATGTCCAACCGGGTGGCGGTGTTCAACGACGGGATTATTCAGCAGATGGCCAGCCCCAGCGACATTTACGAAAAGCCGGAAAACGCATTTGTGGCGCAGTTTATCGGGGAAAACAATACGCTGCTCGCGACCCAGGCGGGTGCGGAGGGCGACTTCTATCGCGCCACGCTGGATGACGGCACTCAGTTACGGGCGCTGAAAGTGCGCCCCAGTTCACCGGGCAAAAAGATTACGTTGTGTATCCGCCCGGAACGGATCCGGATTAACGCCGAACACATCGCCGACGGCGCTCAGCAGGTGAAAGCGCGGATCCAACAGTTTATTTATCTGGGCGACCACGTACGGATGATGACGGAAGTCGCCGGCCAGCCGCAGTTTATGGTCAAACTGCCCGCCAGTGAAATCCAGCCGCACTGGAAACCCGGCTCGGAAGTCACCTTATCCTGGCACCCGGAGCACCTGCGCGCGCTGGATGTGATCACCACGCATTGATGGGATATGCCTTAGAAACGCCCCCTGCCTAGCAGGGGGCGTTCTGTATACAACGAAACCGCCCCGAATAAACGGGGCGGTTTGATCTTGCCGATGAATTAACTGCGGATTTTGCGATAGATCCACAGCACCACAATGGCGCCGATCACCGCGACAACGAAACTGCCAAAGTTAAAACCGTCTACCCGGCCGAAACCAAAGAAAGTGCTGATGTATCCCCCCACCACCGCACCCACAATACCGAGCACTATCGTCAGGAAAAAACCACCGCCGTCTTTACCGGGCATAATCCATTTCGCCAAAATACCCGCAATCAAGCCAAAAATTACCCAAGACAAAATTCCCATAATACCCTCGCTTTTTTAGTTCCATAACGCCCTTACCTTTCCAATCGATAAGACGCGAATCCAAGTATAGACAAGGATTGAAAAAACCGTCAGCCAGGCGCAGGAAAAAATCCGCGTCGTCGGCTGACGCGGGGACTACTCGTCAGCAAGAGGGATAATCTCCACGCTATTGCTGATAATGGGTTTGCACAGAATCTTATAGCCATCGCTATCAAAATTCGTCGCCACCTGCTTCAGCGACGCCGCATCCTGCAATTGCCGTACCGTCCCCAGGTAAAGCCAGTTATGAATGATATGGTAGTGCGTCATGCCCGGACGACTCTCTTTGATGGCGACCGGGCCGGGAAACGCCCAGCAAATCAGCCGTAAGGCGTCAAGCCGACCGCCCAGTCGACCCTGATGCGCCGTCAGCGACTCTTTACCGCAGCAGGCGCCCGCACACTTTTTCAGCGCGTGGCGAAAACAGGGTCTGCCGGCCGGTATCTTTTCGATCCCCAATACCCCCAGACAAAGCTTTTCTTCATCGGCGATCGCTTTCAGCGTATTGAGGGCAGACATTCTGTTGCTGAATATCCCGTGCAGATTCGGAGTGGCGGAAAAATTCACCGTTTTCGCATAGACAACCTCCACGCTGGCGCCGTCGAAGCGAATAGAACAGAGCTGACGCGACCTGCGCAGGCGTTTATTGAATAACGGCCCATGCTGTTTAATCATCTGCGCTTCCAGCAATAGCGCGCCGATTTCCCCTGCCGTTTCGATAAACGTGATACGCCGGGTCTGCCTTAACAGTTTGGCCTCGTTGCGTGTACGCATATGCGACATCACCCTCGCCCGAATATTGACGCTTTTGCCAATGTACAGCGGCAGGATATCGCTGCTGCCGTGGAACACATACACACCCGGCGCCGCCGGCAGCCCGACCAGGGCATCGCGCAGATGTTCCGGATATTGGTATATATCGGGCATTTTTTCAGGCACGATCATGACTTCACCACCCTTAACTCATCAATTCGCGTCGTATAGGCCGGAGACAACCGCTCCCTTTTCATCGACCAGCCGGGATTAATCCCCTGTCCGGCGAACCAGATTTTTCCTTTGCCCGAATGATTGATGCGATCAATCGTCGACATCAGCGACTCACTGTTCACATGCGGTTTCCTCGCATCAAACATGTCCAACTGCGCCACGCCGTGACGATAGAAATCGGACAGCACAACGCCCGCCTTGATATACCGATATCCCTGCGCCCAGATATGATCCAATGATTCAACGGCCAGAGAAATAATATCCCGGGTATCGTCGGTCGGCACGCGCGTCATGCGGGTAGCCTGATCGCCGTAATACGCCTCATACCCCACATGCGGGCTGGTACGGATAAAAACGGACACCTGACAGCAGTATTGCCGCTCGTGCCTCAGCTTCTCCGCCGCGCGTTCCGCATAGCGGCAAACCGCCTGACGCATATGCGCGTAGTCGGTAATGCGTGAACTGAACGACCGGGAACAGAGTATCTGCTGTTTCGCCGGCGCCAGTTCCTCCACCTCCAGACAAGACTGACCGCGCAGTTCCCTGACCGTTCTCTCCATCACTACGCTGAACGTTCTTCTGATATAGGCGAGGTCGCTGCGCGCCAGTTTTAACGCCGTATCAATGCCGGCCGATTCCAGCTTACGCGCCAGCCGCCGTCCGATCCCCCAGACGTCGCCGACAGGGGTGATCGCCAGCAGCTTTTCCTGTCGCACCGGGCTGGATAAATCCACAATGCCGCCGGTTTTCGCCCAGGTTTTCGCCGCATGGTTGGCCAGTTTAGCCAGAGTTTTGGTCGGGGCGATGCCCACGCCGACGGTCAGATGCGCCTCGCGCTTGATCCTCTCTTTCACCTGCCGGCCGAACTGTTCCAGCGACATACAGTGGCCGACGCCGGACAAATTAAGGAAAGCCTCATCGATACTGTAAATCTCCACCGCCGGCGCCATCTCCTCCAGAATGCTCATCACGCGGGCGGACATATCTGCGTACAGCGCATAATTGGAGGAGAAAACGGCGATATTGTATTTTTTGATCAGATCGCCTATTTGAAAAAACGGCGCGCCCATCTTCACCCCGAGGTTTTTTACCTCGTGGGAGCGCGCAATTACGCAGCCATCGTTATTGCTGAGCACAACCACCGGTTTTCCGACCAGATCCGGCCGAAAGACGGTCTCACAGCTGGCGTAAAACGCGTTCACATCCACCAGCGCGTACATTAGCGCGTCGCGTGTATGACGTAGGTAACCACCCCGAAGATATCCAGGTTGGCGCTGTCGTTAATGGGGATCGGCGCGTAGGCGGCATTCATCGGCATCAGCGCCAGCGTTGGTCGTACCTGCAAGCGCTTGATGGTAAATTCGCCGTCAAGGGCGGCAATGACAATATCGTCGTGCCGCGCCTGCAATGAACTGTCGACCACCACCAGATCGCCATCATGGATGCCGCCCTCCACCATCGACTGGCCGGCGACCCGGACAAAATAGGTCGCCGCCGGATGGTGGACGCAAACCTTATTTAGGTCGATTCGCTGCTCGACATAATCATTGGCCGGGCTGGGAAACCCGGCCGGCACCGCATCGGCATAGAGATTGATCTCCAGCGCCTCGGGATGCGGATCAGGGATAAACCGTTGCATAGCGCCCCTTTAACTGTGTTTTTATACAGTGTAAATGGTGTGCGCCTGTAACGCAATCACCCAATCCGCGGTTGACACTCCACCGGGAAATTCACCGAATGGGCGATATAGCAGGCGTCATGCGCCAGTTTGTGCAGTTGCTCGTACTCATCAGCGGTAGGCTGTTTTTCGCCGCTGAAGCGCACCTGCGGGCATAATGCCACCTTCAGCATCGCCGTTTTGCCGGCTTGATTCACCCCCATCGTGCCGACAGCGTTGTCCTGATAATCATCGACGCAAAATTTATGTTGTGCGGCAATGGAGAGGAACCACAGCATATGGCAGCTCGACAGCGAAGCCACCAGCGCCTCTTCAGGATCGACCGCATCACTGACCGACATGGGCAACGGTACAACATGCGGTGAGGACGATGCGCGTAATCTGATGCCGCCATCGAACTGCCAGTGATGCAGCCGGCTATAGCGGTTATTGAGAAAAGGCTGCCCGTCGCGCTCCCAGGTTATTGATGCAATATATTCGGACACTATTCTGTTTCCTTAACTGTAAAGACTGATAACGCACAGCCACGAAGATGACCCGTAGGGAGTAGATTATTCCTTTATGAGTCGGATTTTCCAGCGAATTTTTCTGCTCGCGCAAAACTAAACAATTCCTAAACGAGGGCGGCAATTATAGCTATTATCCTAATTAACGCAGCGTTGCTCTCGTTTAAACTGAGCAATTACCGCACTTGCCCGCTGTTATAACAGCGGTTGAATGAGGAACGACATGAAGAAAGTGAGTAAAGAGCGCTTTATCGGGCTGGAATGGCTGCGATTTCTGCTCGGCTGTTATGTGATGATTTATCACACCGTGCATATTTATCCCCAACGTGAGCGCGTGCCGTTTTTAAGTGAACTCACCAGCATGGGATTTTTTGCCACCAGCACGTTTTTTGTGCTGTCGGGCTTTTTATTGGCGCATGTTTACATCAAAGACGGACGCTTGCGCGAACCGGCCCGTCAGTTCTGGGCAAAACGTCTTTTTAATCTCTATCCGATTCATATTATCGCGTTGCTGGCCTCTATCGCCGTTGTCACTCTCATGCAATGGCTCGCCATTCCGCCGGAAGGACAGGTCGCCAGCGCTCGCTTTGTAATTTACGACACCAACGATCCGGCAGCCGATCCGCAGGCGTTGCGTCATTATATGACGAATACCCAATTGGCTTTTAACAGCTTCTTGCAGTTGTTAATGCTACAGGCATGGAACCCCTATTTTCTAACCTTCAATGCGCCGCTGTGGTCGCTTTCCACCCTGTTCTTCTTTTATATGACGTTCCCGTTGCTGGCGCCCCGGCTGCTCAACAGCCGCCATCCGTGGTTATGGATGGGGATTATTTGCCTATTGTATCTGCTGCCGCCGATCTGGGTCATCTGGCAGCAGCAATACGGCATGCCCTACACCGGCTTGTTACAGCGCGGCCCTATTTTCCGCTTGCCCGAGTTTCTGGCCGGTATTCTGGGCTATGCCCTGTTCCGAAAATATCGTCAGCAAGGCGTCGAACCGCTCACTAAAGGCCAGCGTTATGCCGCGGCGCTTTTCATTGTCGCCAATTTTATCGTTGCCACCTGGCTTTTCACCCACGGTGAGGCGTATTGGTATTTCCTGCTGCACAACGGGTTATTATTGCCCGCTCAGGTTGGGTTGGTTTGCCTCAGCGCGCTGGCCCGCGATCCCAATAGCGAATGGCTGCGACACTGGTCGCCACGATTGGGCGCCGCATCGCTGTCCATTTTTGCGCTTCACGTACCGCTGTTTAATCTCTTCCGCACGATGGAACAATTGGTTAGGGGTAATCCGCTGGCCTGTTTCAGCGATTGGGATCAGTGTATCGCCGCCGCCGGGCAGGTTCAGTTATCCATGATGGGATATCTCATTTTCCTGCTATCCACCGTGGCGCTGTGCGTATTGTTCCAGGAGCGGATTGTTTTTCGTGTCCGGCAGTTCCTGACGGCACGCTTCCTGACTCCTCGCCCGCCATCCCGCTCGCGAAACGCGGCTTAACCCTGTCGACAGCTATAACGCAAATGTGATGAACATCGCGTTATAGCTGTTAATCATCAATCATATCTTTTATAACTATTTACATTCTAATCAATCGCGTTTTTGGGCTAGAGCATCCTTTCGATTCCTGTTACTGTTTGCGCTTCCGGACTGAACCGGTTCATTATTCATCGGCTGCACGTCTTAAATGACGTCTTTCAAAACCTGTCACCACTGTTTATCTGGCAAAATGACACTATCCAAACATGCAATATCTTCCCTGAGTCTGGTTATCGCCCTGGCGTCCACCGGCATTTCCCAAAGCCATGCCGATACCATTTGGTTGACCAATGGCGACAAACTCAGTGGTAAAATCACACTGCTTGACGGCGGTAAATTATTCATCACCTCCGACTATGCCGGTTCAATCTCCGTGGCATGGGACAAAGTGAAAACCTTCGAGACCGATCACGGTTTGGTGATTCAAGGGGAACGGTATAAGGAAGGCGAGCTGTATCCGGTGATTAAAGCCGGAGACAATCGCGCCATTATCGCCACGCCGTCGATTTCCAGCGAGGCAACCGGGCCGCAAACGCTACAGCTGTCGGAAATCACCTCCATTGTTGCACAGAAGCCGCTGGTACAGGACTTCACCATGAAAGGCAACATTGACGCCGGCATGGCGCATAAGAAAAGTTCGACCGAAACCGATAACTATGATGTGACCCTCAACACACAGGCCCGACATGGCACCTGGCGTCATAACCTTGACGGTAGTTACCATCTGGCTAAAGAAAACAATGTGGAAAGCACCAAGAATGCGGGCGGCGAATATGCGCTGGATAAATTCCTGGATGAACATTGGTTCTGGCAGGGGCGCTACCAGTACAAACGCGATTGGATAGAAAGCATTAAAATCAACCGCTCAATCGGTCTCGGCCCGGGTTATCAGTTCTGGGATAACGATCTTGGGGCGTTCTCGTTGACATCGCTGATCAGTTCTCAAACCTATGTCTATCAGACCAACGAGCAAGATAATTTCTACTCAGGCGGCATTAAGTGGGATTACAACCGCTATCTGTTCAGTAAATCGGTGCAGGCTTTCACCGGCGGTGAACTGGGCCGTTCTTTCGACGCTACCGCGCCGTTTTATCTGAAAGCCGATGCCGGTCTGCGCTTCAAGCTGACTGACTGGTCTTCCCTGAGTATGAAAGTGTCGCGCACCCGCATCGAAAGCGATCAGGGGAATGTTAACGATACGCTGTACACGATGGGTGTCGGCGTCGGCTGGTGATCCTCCGCGTTCTGCTTGGGATTCGATCGGCGAACGTCAGGGACAGGTCGTTCGTCGATTGTCTTTTCAGGCATTGCCGGTGTTATTAGCCGCGATCTGTTGCTGTAGCAAACGAACCCGCTGAGCCAGTTCGCTTAGCTCTTCATCGGCCATTCCGAAGTTCTTCAACGCATGTTCCAGCGCAAACAGATACTG
Source organism: Brenneria sp. hezel4-2-4 (assembly GCF_013155275.1). Lineage (GTDB taxonomy): Bacteria > Pseudomonadota > Gammaproteobacteria > Enterobacterales > Enterobacteriaceae > Brenneria. Next base: position 603,622 of record NZ_JABJXS010000002.1, on the reverse strand, counting down.
TGCATTGGTTCCCAGCGGGCCGCTGGCCTGAGCAATCAACGGCGCAACCCGTTGAATGCAGGTGTCCTCTTCAACCAGCGGATGCGCCGGTTCCGAAACGAACACCAGAGCCGTGACGGTGTCACCGTTTTGCTGATGCAGTTCACACCACAGCGGGCGGTAACATCCGGTCAGCATTTCACGCTTCCACAGCAGTTCCAGATCCTCACGCAGCGACGATTCAGACAGACGAAAAGCCAAACCGGTGGTTTTCCCGCCCGGTTTCAGCGCCAGCATACGACCAGGACAGCTAACCGTGCCCCTGCCAAGGGTCAAACGCAGGCAAAAAGCCCGATGCCAGTTGTGCAAGGTGGCCAGACAGGCTTCTTCCGCATCAAAAATCGGGTTCCACATCAGTGAGCCGTAGCCGAATACCCAGACAGGACTGCAATCGGGGCGACGGGCCAGCGTTTTCTCCAGCGAATCAGCACGTTGTTGCGGCGTAAGTAATAAGGTTTCCTCAATCGATCCAAAAGACGTTCTACAATCTGCTTTCTGCAAAAAATCGCGTGTCAACACGGCTATATAACCCCCGAACCCTATCCTTTTCTACTTCTACCCATTTGGCCTGTTGTCGTTCCATCCTTAAAACCCAACACTGTCGCTTGGTTAATTTTACGACAGCAACGACACTGAGATTATTCATTTCCGGCATCGCAATCAAGTTTGATGTCGTTCACAAAAACACAAAAGCGCACGATTGCGTCATTTATGCGGATAATTCGCTCTCCCCGCTCTCTAGGTAACATAGATCGGCCAATCGTTTCGCCGGTTAACAGATTTTTGTATCAGGAAACCCATTCTTATCCGGCGCGTAAAATACAAACCTGCTAAGGTTAATCCACACGGATCGCGGGTGCAATGCAGGTCACAAACGCTCGGTTTATCCAAGTCCGGCGCGATGGCGGATATAAGAGGAATCAGCTTTATGCGGCTCCTTACTGGCGAGAAGGACTAAATAAAGAGGCTTATCAGCATAAACCCTACGATATCATGGACAATTATGCTGATTGGCTATAAAAAAAATAATTAATATTATATAGATAGGGAGAAGATTAACGATATTCTCCCTTTTCATTTTAATTACCGCTCAAAGCGTAAAAATCGGTAAAAAGTCCGCGAGCCATTAGAGAATCTGTTAATCTACAGGTTCTTTTTTTACGCTATAACTACTTTTTAGTAACGTCTTTGCCGAAAAGAAAAGAAAAACTGATGACATTCCGTTTTTTATGCCATAGCGCATAATTCCGTTGGATAAGGAGAACCCCGCAATGAAGTCTTACACTGAGGTTGTCAAAACCCGCCATCAGGAATATTCACTTATTCTGCCGATAGCCGCGCTGATCGTTCTGTTCCTGTGGGGGGGCACACAAGATTTCCTCGCCATTCTGGGTATTAACTTACTGGCTTTAGCCGGGATCCTTTTCAGCGCCTTTAGCGTTGTCCGCCATGCCGACGTGCTGGCTCATCGCTTGGGCGAACCCTACGGTTCACTGATCCTAAGCCTGTCGGTGGTCATTCTTGAAGTCAGCCTGATTTCAGCCTTGATGGCGACCGGCGACGCAGGCCCGGATCTGATGCGCGACACGCTCTATTCAATTATCGTGATCGTCACCGGTGGTCTGGTCGGCTTTGCGCTGCTGCTGGGCGGCCGCAAGTTTGCGACGCAATACGTCAACCTGAGCGGTATTAAACAGTATTTAATGGCGATTTTCCCGCTGTCGGTGATTGTGCTGGTTTTCCCCAGCGCCTTGCCTGAAGGAAATTTCAGCGTGGCGCAATCCCTGCTGGTTGCGCTGATTTCCGCCGCGATGTATGGCGTATTTCTGCTGATCCAAACCCGTACTCACCAAAGCCTGTTTGTCTATGAGCATGAAGATGAAGGCGACGACGACGCTCATCATGGCAAGCCGTCGGCGCACAGTTCGCTGTGGCACACGGCATGGTTGCTGATCCACCTGATTGCCGTTATCAGCGTCACCAAGATGGACTCGCAGCCGCTGGAAGCCCTGTTGACGGAAATGAATGCGCCGGCACAGTTTACCGGCTTCCTGGTCGCCTTGCTGATTCTGTCGCCTGAAGGGTTGGGCGCAATCCGTGCGGTACTGAAAAATCAGGTACAGCGGGCGATGAATCTGTTTTTCGGCTCGGTTCTGGCTACCATTTCATTGACCGTCCCCGCCGTGACCATCATCGCCATGATCACCGGCCAGACGCTGAACTTCGGTCTGGATATGCCGCATATCGTGGTGATGCTGGCCGTGCTGGTGCTATGTCACATTACGTTTTCAACCGGCAGAACCAATGTCCTGAGCGGCAGCGCACATCTGGCGCTGTTCGCCGCCTATCTGATGACCATCATGCTTTAATCGCCCCGCCTGCCGACACTGTATTCCCGCAGTGTCGGCCTGCCTCAATCCGCTTACCTTTGATGTATATCTGGATCTTCCAAGCACATCCGGCGTATCGTATATAGCGCATTTCTACGACGGACCCAGCCGGCCCGCCATTTTTGTTTCTTCTTTTATTGGTTCTCTCTTAGATGAAAACGCATGGAATTAACGGTATCAAACCGTTCAGCGCCCTGATCGAGGCGTGCTGGCGCGAAAAATATACACTTCAACGTTTTACCCAGGACATTATTGCAGGGATCACGGTTGGGATTATTGCCATCCCGCTGGCAATGGCGCTGGCTATCGCCAGCGGCGTTCCTCCTCAATATGGTTTATATACCGCGGCGATTGCCGGGATCGTCGTCGCGGTCAGCGGCGGCTCCCGCTATAGCGTTTCCGGCCCGACGGCGGCTTTTGTCGTCATCCTCTATCCCGTATCGCAACAGTTCGGCCTGTCTGGCTTGCTGGTCGCCACCTTGCTTTCCGGCGTGTTTCTGCTGCTGATGGGAATATGCCGTCTCGGGCGCTTAATCGAATATATTCCGCTGTCGGTCACCCTCGGTTTTACCTCGGGGATCGCGATTACCATCGGTACGATGCAAATCAAGGACTTCTTCGGTTTGCAGATGGCCGTGGTGCCCGAACACTATGTTGAAAAAGTTTCAGCGATGGCCCAGTCTCTGCCCACCTTACAAATTGGCGATACGCTGATTGGCGTCGCCACGCTGCTGGTGCTGATCGGCTGGCCCAAACTGGGGATCCGCTTGCCGGGCCATCTGCCGGCATTGCTGGCGGGCGTTGCGGTAATGGGCGTGGTGTCGCTGTTTGGCGGCGAGGTGGCGACCATCGGGTCTCGTTTCAGCTATCTGCTTGCCGATGGCACACAAGGCCAGGGCATTCCGCCTATCCTGCCGCAGCTTGTTCTGCCCTGGGATGTCGTGACGCCCGGCGGTCAGTCCATGAAACTCGACTGGCAGAGTATCTCAGCCCTACTGCCCGCGGCGTTTTCAATGGCCATGCTGGGGGCCATTGAATCTTTGCTGTGCGCCGTGGTGTTGGATGGCATGACCGGCAGAAAACACAACTCGAACGCCGAACTGATGGGACAAGGCTTTGGCAATATCATCGCCCCGTTCTTCGGCGGCATTACCGCCACCGCCGCCATCGCCCGTTCGGCGGCGAATGTTCGCGCCGGCGCCACGTCGCCGGTGTCCGCCATTGTCCACTCGCTGCTGGTGTTGCTGGCCTTGCTGGTGCTGGCGCCCTGGCTGTCTTACCTGCCGCTGGCGGCGATGGCCTCGCTGCTGCTGATCGTCGCCTGGAATATGAGTGAAGCGCATAAGGTAATCGACCTGCTGCGTCATGGGCCGAAAGACGACATCATCGTGATGCTGCTGTGCATGTCGCTGACCGTTTTGTTCGATATGGTGATCGCCATCACCGTCGGAATTGTGCTGGCTTCGCTGCTGTTTATGCGGCGCATCGCCCAGATGACCAAATTGAGTGAATTGCCGGAAACCCGGGAACCGGAGCAATTGGTGCTGCGCGTCAACGGCCCGCTGTTCTTTGCCGCCGCCGAGCGTATCTTTAATGATTTGATGATGCGCAGTGAAAATTACCAAACCATCATTCTGCAATGGGATGCCGTTTCGGTACTGGACGCCGGAGGCTTGAACGCCCTTCTGCGCTTTAGCGACGCCTTACCGGCAGGTAAACACCTCATCATTACCGATATTCCGTTCCAGCCGTTGAAAACGCTGGCCCGTGCGAATGTGCACCCCGTCGAAGGCCGTCTTAGCTTTTACGGCTCTTTGGCGCAGGCGCTTGAAGTAACGGCGGAAGAAAGAAAAACAGCGGTCGCGGGATGACACGAAAACCTCGGCCGGACGACATGTTTTTTTAGTGAGGCACGGCGGGTAAATCGAGACGAACGGACAGACGATCGTCGCGTTGGGTTAATGACAGCGAGTCATGGAACTCCTCGCCAATTACGCTCAATTGCTCGTGCGTCAGCGGGTAAGGCAACTGGATGTCAAAAGCGTCCAGCCCCTGACGCCGGGCCAGCGCAATCAGCCTGACAATATTGGTTTCATCACTCACCTGCGTGGACAAGACCTGCAAGGCGAGCACTTTCAGCCGATCTTTGGGCGCCGTCTGTCTGGCTAACGGCGCTTTCGTCACCATGCCGAAAATCGGCAACACGCCATACATGGCATCCATGAAACGCCAGCGCTTATTGCATAGCGCGGCCAGATAATCTGTGTAATCGATACAGATTTTTTCACTGGAATATACAGATTCAGGGCGACGCGTTTCCATTCCCCTTTACACCTCTCTACCAGCGGATTTATCGCACATTTTCACCACAAAACCCTATCATGCAAGATAGTTTATTCAGGTATATTGTCACGGTTTATTGTCGTGTTACCAGCCAATTCAGGAGTATTGACTGTGGCAACTTTTCCTTCCGCCCCCGTATTGATTACCGGCGGCGCCCGACGCATCGGGCTGGCCTTGGCTCGCTCATTTCTGGCGCGGGACATCCCGGTCATCATCAGCAGACGCACGCCTTATCCCGAGCTTGAGGCATTAGCGCAACAGGGCGCGGTCTGTCTGCCGGCTGATTTCTCCACCACCGAGCAGATTTATGCGTTCGCCGAGCAGATCAAAACCTTGACGCCGCATCTGCGGGCGATTATCCATAACGCCAGTAGCTGGCAGGCGGAAAGTGCCGATATTCCACCGGAAAAGACGCTGGCGGATATGCTCCAGATCCATGTTTATACCCCCTATCTGCTCAATCAGTTGCTGGAGCCCTGCCTGTGCGGTCAAGGCGTCGCCGGCGCTGATATTATTCATCTGACCGACTTTGTAGTGGAAAAAGGCAGTGATAAACATATCGCCTATGCCGCCAGTAAAGCCGCGCTGGATAATATGACCCGTTCCTTTGCCCGTAAACTGGCGCCCGAAGTCAAAGTTAATGCCATCGCCCCCGCGCTGATCATGTTTCATCCCCATGATGATGCGCAATATCGCCGGCAGGCGCTGGATAAATCCCTGATGAAAATCGCGCCAGGCGAAGAGGAAATTGTGCGGCTCGTCGACTACCTGCTCGCCAGCCGCTATATCACCGGAGAAACCATCGCGCTGGATGGCGGCCGGCCGCTGCGTTGAGATAACAATCGGCCGGCGGTTTAACACCCGTTTACGCTTCATGACTAGTGCCGCAATAGCCATCGATCTATGCTATCGGCAGCATTGTTCATGATGATACGGATGCCATGCATAAAATTGTTTTTGTAGAAGACGATGTTGAAGTCGGTAAGCTGATTGCCGCCTATCTGGGTAAATATGATATTGAGGTTCGGGTGGAGCCGCGTGGCGATCGGGCGCTGGCGTTCGTCGAACAGCAACAGCCCGACCTGGTGCTGTTGGATATTATGCTGCCCGGTAAAGACGGTATGACCCTCTGCCGGGAGTTGCGTCCGCAGTATGGCGGCCCGATTGTTCTGCTGACCTCGCTGGACAGCGATATGAATCATATTCTGGCGCTGGAAATGGGCGCCGACGACTATATTTTGAAAACCACCCCGCCCGCAGTGCTGCTCGCCCGCCTGCGGCTGCATTTCCGGCAGTATGCCGCCTCAACGTCAGCCGCGGCGGCTACGTCCGCTACGCCGTTGCAGATCCATAAATCCCTGAATTTCGGCCTATTACGTATCGATCCGGTTAACCGTGAAGTTACATTGGGTGACGAAAATATTGCGCTATCAACCGCTGATTTTGACCTGCTCTGGCAACTGGCGACCCATGCCGGTCACATTATGGATCGCGATGCATTGCTGAAAAGTCTGCGCGGCGTCAGTTACGATGGCATGGATCGCAGCATTGACGTCGCCGTCTCCCGCTTGCGTAAAAAGCTGTACGACAATCCGCTGGACCCCTTTCGCATCAAGACGGTGCGTAACAAAGGCTATCTGTTCGCCCCTAATAGCTGGGAGCCTGTCGCACCATGAAAAAGCTGTTCATCCAGTTTTTTCTGCTGCTGTTTGCCTGCTTTGTGGTGATGACCCTGCTGGTCGGGCTGGTGTATAAAGTCACCGCCGAACGCGCCGGACGGCAATCCATGGACGACCTGATGAAAAGCTCGCTCTATCTGATCCGTAACGAGCTGCGCGCTATTCCGCCCCGCGACTGGCATAAGACCATCAACCAGCTTGATTTGAACCTGTCGTTTAAACTGCACATTGAACCACTGAGCAACTACACGCTGCCCGCCAGAACCCAGCAGCGGTTGAATCAGGGCGCGATTGTCGCCCTGGATGATGAATACACGTTTATTCAGCGTATTCCGCGCAGCCATTATGTGTTGGCGGTCGGGCCGATTCCCTATCTGTTTTTTCTGCATGAAATGCGCTTGCTGGACTTGTTGCTGGTCATGTTGATCGGCCTGTCGCTGGCGTTGCCGGTCTTCCTGTGGATGCGCCCGCACTGGCGGGCGATGCTGAAACTGGAAAGCGCCGCTCAACGCCTGGGGGATGGACACCTTGAAGCGCGTACGCACTTCGATAACACCTCCAGCCTGTTTCGGCTTGGCGTCGCGTTTAACCTGATGGCGGACAACCTGAATCAGCTGATCACCAGCAAAAAACGACTGATCGATAATATTGCCCATGAGCTACGCACGCCGCTGGTAAGACTCCGTTATCGACTCGCTATCAGTGAACATCTGACCGACGAGGAACAGCTGGCATTAAACCGGGATATTGGTCAGCTTGAAGCTTTGATCGATGAGTTGCTTACCTATGCCCGGCTGGATCGACCACAGGTCACGCTGCACCTCGCCGAGATTGATCTTCCCGTCTGGCTGCAAACCAAAATCGATGATATTCGGCTGATCCATCCCGACAAAACCATCACGCTTGATATTTCCCGCCGGGCAAATTTCGGCGCGCTCGATCTGCGCCTGATGGAGCGCGTGCTGGATAATCTGGTCAACAATGGCCTGCGCTTCTGCCGCTCGCGCTTGCATATCAGTCTGCAACCGGACGGCGGCGACAGAGCCTGTTTGCAGGTTGAGGATGACGGCCCCGGCATCGAACCCGAAAATCGAAAATCTATCTTTGAGCCTTTTATTCGCCTGGAGGCCGGGATCGAAAACAGCAGCGGCGGCTGCGGCCTGGGACTGGCCATCGTTTATGCCATCGTTCGCGCTTATGAAGGGAGCATCACCGTGGACGGCAGCCCGCTGGGCGGCGCCCGTTTCCGATTCTGCTGGCCGGTGAAAACCGCCGACACACCGAGAGCCGATCGGTAACTCGGCGATCTTTTGGCTGAAAACGGGCGCTGTACAAACTGTTACACGCCGATACCAATCACTTACGGAACGCGATTGCTCTTTTCTTTATGCTCTCTTCACCGACCCAAACCCGGGTCACGAAACCTGAATGAGATAACGAGGAAATAATGATGATGAATAAAGTCGTAGTAATGATCGCCGGTGCGGCGCTGGGTCTGTCTTCCGTAGCATTTGCCGCCGACATCGCCCCCAGCGCCCCGGCTCAAGCGGCCGCCCCTACCGCGCCGGCTAAAGTAACCCACAATAAAAAACACCTGAAAAAAGCCAATACGGTCGAGCAAAAAGCACAGGCCGCTAAAAAACAAGCGAAAAAAGCCAAAACCGTCAAACCGGCGACCACCACGCCGGCGGCTTGATAAGCGCGGCGTTATGCCGTGACCGATTTTTATCCACCTCAGACACCCGGTAAGACGGGTGTTTCTTTTATGGGATATCGAATGATGCCGCATCGTTATTCATTTGAAATCATGCTATCCCTGGTGCTTATCTGCGGACTTATCGCCTTGCTCTTTTTTCTATAGATCATCAGGTTAAGTTCCCATTACTGGCTAAAAACACCGCCAAGCAATCCTCTTTCCCGGCAAATTGACGCTATAGTTATTTAATCAAAGCTATTTAACAAATCGCTGACGTCCAGATTAAGGCACACTATTACATGTACATGCGCATATCAGCCTGGTTGTTATGTTCATTATCTTTTTTCACCCTGTTTAGTTGGGCGGGAGATACCGCATCCGAAGCTGAAAAACAGCAGCAGAGGTTATTTTTCAACCATGACGATCGGGATCGGGTTCCTGATGCCGCACAATGGCCGTGGCAGGCTATCGGCCAGCTTGAAAGCGCCAGTGGCAATCTGTGCACCGCAACGCTTATCTCGCCGCATCTGGCGCTCACCGCCGGGCATTGTGTGTTGAGCCCCGCCAACAGCGAGCCGGACCTGCCGGTCGCGCTGCGTTTTTTGTCGACAGACAACGGCTGGCAATATGAAGCAAAAGACATTGAGGTTTTGGTCAATAAGAAACTCAGTGAAAGACTGGAGGCCGATGGCGACGGCTGGATTGTTCCCCCTGCCGCTGCGCCGTGGGATTACGCCCTTATTCGCTTAAAGCGGACGCCGCCGGGAATTACCCCCCTGCCCATATGGCAAGATAGCCGCCTGGCATTGATGCAAGCCTTGGCGCAACATGGGCAACGTGTTACGCAGGCGGGCTATCCTGAAGATCATCCGAATACGCTTTACCGTCATCAGGACTGCGTGATTACCGGCTGGCTCCAGTCTGCGGTGCTATCACATCGATGCGATACCTTGCCGGGCGACAGCGGTTCGCCGTTACTGCTGCGCACCGCCTCGGGATGGGTGCTGATGGGCATTCAAAGTTCCGCGCCTGCCGCCGGCGATCGTGATAAAGCGGATAATCGCGCCATTGCGGTGACGGCAATCCGTCAAGCGCTGGAAACATTGGCCAACAAATCAAGATCGTCATCACTAACGCCTTAGCTTGCCCGGTGCCGCCATGCTACTGTGTAAGCATAAGATATGTTGTTACGAGTAAAGAGGAATCAGCATGTTACGCCATTTAAATCATGATGAAAAAAAACGCATGCAGACTCTGGATATCGTGCAGGATCTGGATACCTTTCAGGATAATACGCTTAACAAGATCACCGTGCTGGCATGCCAGTTGCTGAAAATGCCGACCGCATTAATCACCCTGAGCGGATCACAGAAACAGCACGTCAAAGCGAAAACCAATTTCGCCTTGAACGAAATGGAAAAAATCGGCTCGTTCGATCAATTTACCGTGCAAACCGGCTGTTTTCTTATCTGTCAGGATGCTTTGCAGGATGAACGATTTAAAGACAGTCCCTATGTCGCCGGCCCGCCGCATATCCGCTTTTATGCCGGGATCCCGCTGTTCACCGAAGAAGGCTACGCCATCGGCACCCTGTGCGTCATCGACTATACGCCCCGCACGTTCAGCATGCTCCAGTTGCACACGCTAAAGAATCTGGCGGCCATCGCCATATCATTGATCAAATACCGTAATGCTATCGGCCTCATCGATGCGGTCACCATGTTGCCGAACCGTCAGCGATTAATAGAGGATATTAATCACATGACGGATATCTATGAAAACTATCTGCTGATACTCATTGACAGCATTGATATCTCTTATGCCTATGAAATGGGGCGGGCGCTGGGTATGCCGACGGTCGAAAGCGTGCTGAAAGATATCGGCCTGTTTCTGCGCCTGGCGTTTGATTCACGTGAAAATGTCTATTGCGTCGCCGTCGGCCGCTTTGCCCTGCTGATCAAGGCGGATAGAAAAGAACGGATTTTAGCTGAACTGATGCGCTGTGCCGATCATATCCCGGAAAGCATCACCAGCCATGTCCCATTAAAATTGGAATTATTTGTCGGCTATACGGAATTTCAGGTTCCGGTAAACGATCCGCAGCGCATTCTGCGCGAGTCAATGAGCGCGGTGCAGGATGCGATGAAAAATAATGTCCGCCAATGCGCTTACAACGAAAGCAGCGATAAGGCGCAGCAAATCGCCTTTACCCTGCTCAACGAGCTTTCCGATGTTTTGCAGCATAACAAGCCCGGCCTGTATCTGGTTTATCAGCCCAAACTGAATATCAAGACCGGCAACGTGATCGGCGCGGAAGCCCTTATCCGTTGGCATCATCCCAATTTGGGGGAGATTTACCCCGACCGTTTCATTCCTTTGGCGGAAGGCACGACCCTGATGCGCCCGCTAACCGAGTGGGTTATTCAGCAAGCCGCTCAGCAGGCAAAACTCTGGCGTCAGGCGGGCATTGTATTTCCGATATCCATTAACGTCGCCGCCAGTAATTTCGCTGAAGATAATTTTATTTCGCGGCTAGTCAATATCCTTAGCAACCACGGGCTGACGAGCGCTGATATTGAAATTGAATGCGTGGAAACGCAAAAAATCGTGGAAAGCTCCGAGACGCTTGCCACCATCCTCGAACTAAAACAGCGCGGCTTCACGATTTCGCTGGATGATTTTGGCGCGGGCTACAGCAATTTGAGTTACCTGAAAAATATCCCGGCGACCATCATCAAGCTGGATAAGTCGTTGATCCAGGATATTAAAACCAATCACGATAGTCGAACCATCGTTGAATCGATCATCAGTATGCTGCATAAGCTTGATTACGATGTTCTGGCGGAGGGCGTTGAAAATAAAGAAACGCTCGAATACCTGACGCAATTCGATTGCGATGAAGTTCAGGGCTATTATTTCTCCCGGCCGCTGCCGCCAAAAGATTTCATGGCGTGGCTGAGTCACCATCAGCACGGATAATGTTATCCGTGCCGACAGGGTTGGGCGGCGCACCGTGCGGCTATTTTAATTCTTCGCCATGACATTGCATATCCCTCCGTCATTCACTACTACTTAAGTATTGATTAACCGTCAGGCGCGGGCGTAGGAACGTGCGCGACACAGACGGTGGTAGGAAGGCAACAAGATAAGGGCCAAGACCATTGCTATGACCATTTTTGATGACCAACAAGATATTCATGACATCAGACAGGCGATTGCCCTGCTGGAGGCGCCCTCCATCACCATACAACTGGCGAATCTGGTCGGCGGGCCGATTGAGTGGAGCCTGTCCAAACTGCCTAAGTGGGTAAAAAGCAAAATACAGGATGTGGTGCATGCCGCGTTGCATAAGTCCGTCGATGCCGCGCTGTATACCCTGGATGACGATCCGAAAAGGGCTTCATCGCCTAAAACCCATAAGCTGGCGGCCGCCACGTCCGGCGCCGTCAGCGGTTTTTTCGGCGCAGCCGGCTTAATCGTCGAACTTCCCGTCAGCACCACGATTATGATGCGTTCCGTCGCCGATATCGCCCGCAGCGAAGGCTTTTCGCTGACGGATTTTTCCGTCAAAGCCGCCTGCGTCGAGGTTTTCGCCCTCGGCGGCCGTTCCAAAAACGATGATGCCGCCGATTCCGCCTACTATGCTTCCCGGGCGGTGCTGGCCGACATTACCAAACATACCACGCGTGAATTAATCGATATCGCCAGTAAAAAAGGGGCGGAAAAAACCTCGGCCAGGATCACCTCGTCCCAGGCGGGAAGGACGCTGGCCAGGTTGATTGACGCCGTCGCCACACGACTGGGTATTACCATCACCGAAAAAATGGCCGCCCAGATCGTTCCGATTGTCGGCGCGGCCAGCGGAGCGGCCATTAATACCTTGTTCATTAATCATTATCAAAATATGGCGAAAGGCCATTTCATCATCAAACGTCTGGAACAAAAATACGGCGAAGAGGAAATCAAGTCGGTTTATGTGCGGCTAAAAGTTGACGCCCGCCCGCCTGATGCCGAGCGCCATGCTTAACGCCGCGCGCGGCGCGTTTATGCTTCGATTTGCTCCATCGCCTGGAGCACCCGCTTGTCTGATATCGGGAACGGGGTTCCCAACTGCTGGGCGAAATAGCTCACCCGCAGTTCTTCAATCATCCAGCGAACCGCTTTCACATCATCGTCGTCGCGGCGCTCAGGAGGCAGTTTATTCCACCACTGCTGCCAGGCCTGTTGCACCTGCTCAACCTTCAGCATTTGCGCCCGGTCGCGGTGCACATCCTGCGCCAATTTTTCCAGCCGACGTTCAATGGCCTGTAAATAGCGCAGCACATCCGGCAACCGCCGCCAACCGTTGGCGGTGACAAAGCCGCGGAACACCAGGCCGTTGAGCTGGCTTTTTATGTCGCTTAACGCCAGCGCCAGCGCCATATCCACCCGGCCTTTCAGCCGTTTGTTAATGGCGAACACCGCCGTCAGGATCTGCTCAACCTGTTTGGCGATATCGACCACCGTATCGTTGAGTTCCGCCCGCACTTTTTCATGCAGGCGTTGGAACGCCTCTTCCTGCCATACCGGGCCGCCAAACTCGCTAATCAGCTTATCCACCGCGCAGGCGATGCAGTCGTCAATCAGATCGAGCACTTTGCCGTAAGGATTAAAATACAGGCCCAGCTTCGCTTTGTTGGGCAGTTTCTCATGCAGATACTTAATCGGCGACGGAATATTCAGCAACAGCAAACGCCGTAACCCCTGACGCATAACCTGCTGTTGCTGATGCGGCGTATCAAACAGACGGATCGCCACGCTGTCTTTCTCATCCACCAACGCCGGATAGGCCTTCACGGAATAGCCGCCGCGTTTCTGCTCATAGCAGTCCGGCAGGGAGCCAAAGCTCCAGACGTGGATACCGCGCTGCTCCAGTCCCTCGTCAGCCACCGCCGATAACGTCTGCTGGACTTTATCCTTGAGCTGCTCTTTCAGCGCATTCAGATCTTTGCTTTCCCGCAGAGTACGGTTTTTCTCATCCAGCACACGGAACGTGATTTTAAGATGATCGGGCACCTGTTCCCACTGCCACTCGTCGCGCGGCACCGTCACCCCGGTCATTAGCCGCAACTCGCGCTCCAGCGCATCCAATAACCCTCGTTCCAGCGGCGTCGCGCGCGCCAGAAACGCTTCGGCGTAATTCGGCGCCGGCACAAAGTTGCGCCGCATCGGTTTGGGCAAGGATTTGATCAGCGCGATAACCAGTTCGCGCCGCACGCCGGGGATTTGCCATTCAAAACCCTCTTCGCGCACCTGATTGAGAATGGGCAGCGGGATATGCACCGTCACGCCATCGGCGTCGGTTCCCGGCTCAAACTGATACGACAGGCGCAGCTTCAGGTCGCCCTGATGCCAGAAGTTCGGATAGTCCAGCGCGCTGACCTTATCCGCCCCCTCCTTAATCAGCATGCTTTTTTCAAAGTTCAGCAGATCGGCATCCTGACGGCTGGCGCTTTTCCACCATTTATCAAAATGGCGGGCGGAAATAATATCGTGCGGCAAGCGCTGGTCGTAAAATGCGAACAGCGTTTCATCGTCCACCAGAATGTCGCGGCGGCGGGATTTATTTTCCAATTCCTCGACTTCCGCCAGCAGCTTTAGATTGGCGCGGAAAAAAGCGTGATGCGTTTGCCAGTCGCCCTCCACCAGCGCATGACGGATAAATAATTCACGCGCCAGCAGCGGATCGATCTGGCTATAGTTCACCTTACGCGCCATCACAATCGGCAGACCAAACAGGGTGACTTTCTCCTGCGCCATCACCGCGCCCTGGGCTTTTTCCCAGTGCGGATCGCTGTAGCTGCGCTTTATCAGGTGCTGCGCCAGCGGCTCAATCCATTCAGGTTCGATGCGTGCGGCGATACGTCCCCATAAACGGCTGGTTTCCACCAGTTCGGCCACCATGGTCCATTTGGGCGGCTTTTTAAACAAACCGGAACCGGGGAAAATCGCAAAGCGGGCATTACGCGCGCCGCTGAACTCCTGTTTTTCAATATCTTTCTGGCCGATGTGCGACAACAGCCCCGTCAGCAACGCGCAGTGAATGCTGCGATAATCGGACGGCTCGCTGTTCACCGGCAGCCCCAGTTCTTTCACCACCTGACGCAGTTGGGTGTAGATATCCTGCCATTCGCGCACCCGCAGATAATTTAGGTACTCGCTGCGGCATAACCGCCGGAACTGGCTGGACGACAAGGCCCTTTGCTGTTCGCGCAGATAGTCCCACAGGTTGACGAAGGCCAGAAAATCGGATTCTTTATCGGCGAAACGGCGGTGCTTTTCATCCGACGCCTGCTTCTTGTCCATCGGCCGTTCACGCGGATCCTGAATCGACAGCGCCGCCGTAATCACCATCACTTCCCGCACGCAGCCTGACTTGCTCGCTTCCAATATCATACGCGCCAGACGGGGATCGATAGGCAACTGCGCCAGTTGGCGCCCCTGCGGCGTCAGTTGATAATGGCCGTTTTCCGCCAGTTGAATCGCCCCCAGTTCTTCCAGCAATCGTACGCCATCCTGAATGTTGCGCTTGTCCGGCGCTTCCACAAAGGGGAACGCCGCGATATCGCCTAACCCCAGCGCCGTCATTTGCAGAATGACGGAAGCCAGATTGGTGCGCAAAATTTCAGGATCGGTGAATTCCGGGCGGGACAGAAAATCCTGCTCGGAATAAAGCCGGATACAAATCCCGGCGGCGACGCGGCCGCAACGCCCTTTTCGCTGATTGGCCGACGCCTGCGAGACGGCTTCAATCGGTAAACGCTGTACTTTGGTACGGAAGCTATAACGGCTGATGCGGGCGGTGCCGGGGTCGATCACGTAACGAATACCCGGCACCGTCAACGAGGTTTCCGCCACGTTGGTCGCCAGCACGATGCGACGGCCATGATGCGACTGAAATACCCGGTTCTGTTCCTGATTGGATAAGCGGGCATACAACGGCAGGATCTCGGTATGCGGCAAATCCAATTTAGTCAGGGCATCCGCCGTATCGCGGATCTCGCGCTCGCCGCTCATGAAAATCAGGATATCCCCCGGCCCTTCGCGTCCCAGTTCGTCCACGGCATCAAAAATCGCCTGTAGCTGATCGCGATCGCTGTCTTCCGCCTCTTCCACCACCGGGCGATAACGCACATCGACCGGATAGGTTCGCCCGGACACTTCAATGATCGGCGCGTGGTTAAAATGACGCGAAAAACGCTGGGGATCGATGGTGGCGGAGGTAATAATAACTTTTAAATCAGGGCGTTTCGGCAACAGCTGGCGTAAATACCCCAGAATGAAGTCGATATTCAGGCTGCGCTCGTGCGCTTCATCGATAATCAGGGTGTCGTACTGCATCAACAGACGATCCTGCTGAATTTCCGCCAGCAAAATACCGTCGGTCATCAGCTTCACCAGCGTGTTATCCCCCACCCGATCATTAAAGCGAACCTTGTAGCCCACGCAACCGCCCAGCGGCGTCTCCAGTTCCGCCGCAATACGATCGGCCACCGTTCTGGCCGCCAGACGCCGCGGCTGGGTATGGCCGATCAGCCCGCGCACGCCGCGCCCTAACTCCAGACAGATCTTCGGTAGCTGCGTGGTCTTGCCCGACCCCGTTTCCCCGGCGACGATAATTACCTGATGATCGCGCAGCGCATTCAGGATAGCGTCTTTTTTCTGGCTGACGGGCAGTTGTTCAGGGTACGTGATGGACGGGCGGCTTGCCCGGCGGTTTTCCACCTTCTGGCGGGCCGCGGCGATCTCACCTTCAATTTCCTGGGCGATGGCGGTCTGCGCCTGCGGACTGCCGACTTTCGCCGCGCCCTGTAAACGACGGCGCAGACGTTGCCCATCGCGCAGCATTAACTCACTGAGCTGCGAAGATAATGCGTTGAGAGGTGATTTCACGTGGCTATTCCTTAATACTCTTTGACCAGGCGGGATGTTTGTCCGCCTTTCATTTTTCGGCGGGCATGGTAGCACATCGCCGGCCGCGGCTCTAACCGGCGGCACCGAATCCTTATTCAATAAAATCGAACAATGTGCTCGAAATATTGCACTTTCAACCGGCTAACAGGCCGCATAAGATGTGACTCAACAAGGGGCGTTTGGTCAATGGTGTCCCAACCTCAATAAAATAAGGAATTGGCATGAGTAAAATATTAATTCTGAAATCAAGCATCCTGGCGGATTTCTCCCAGTCAAACCAACTGGCTGACTACTTCAGTGCACAATGGCAGGCCGCCCACCCGGGCGACAGTATCACGGTTCGCGATTTGGCCGCCCAGCCGATTCCGGTGCTTGACGGTGAATTAGTCGGCGCCCTGCGCCCGTCTGATGCGCCGCTGACTCCGCGCCAGCAGGAAGCGCTGACGCTGTCCGATGAATTGATTGCCGAGTTGCAGGCCCATGATGTCATCGTGGTTACCGCTCCGATGTATAACTTCAATATTCCGACGCAGTTGAAAAACTATTTTGACCTGATTGCCCGCGCCGGCGTGACCTTCCGCTATACCGAGCAAGGCCCTGAAGGTCTGGTAAAAGGCAAGCGCGCCATCGTGCTGACCAGCCGCGGCGGCATCCATAAAGATTCGCCCAGCGACCTGCTGGAACCGTACCTGCGCCTGTTCCTGGGTTTCATCGGTATTACCGACGTTGAGTTCGTTTTTGCCGAAGGCATCGCTTACGGCCCGGACGTGGCTAAAAAAGCCGCTGAAGACGCCAAAGCGCAGCTATCTCAGTTGGCCGCGTCTTAACGTCAATCCTCATCATTACTACCCTGTGTTTCATTTTTTGTGCTTGGCTCTTTATTGCGCGCCCTGCGGCGCGCTTTTCTTTATCTCTTCCCCCGCCGCATTGTCTGACTGGCCTAGTAGTTGAACGGCCTCTTGATCCGCCTTGATATGAATCTGATGATCGATTTTGACGTTCATGTTGATGGTTATCGGCTCTTTTGCCCCGACTTCTATACGCGGCACGCACCCGGCCAGTAAACTCAGGGCGCAGAGCGTTCCCGACAATATATACAGATTTTTCATCATCCTATCCTGAACTTATTCATTAGCCTGCTGCTCCAGCGTATCCTGCACGTTATCGCCAAACCGTAAACTGCGCCATAGCTGGAAGATATTCTCCTGGTGGCGATAGTTGAGTATCACCTGTCTGTCGGCGCTGAGTGTAGGATTTTTCCCTTCAATCTGCGCGCTAAGCGACATCGCCCCTTGATTATCCAACTCGACCGTCGCGTAGGAACGGCCGATTTCCAGATAGCGCAACCAGTCGATGGCCGCGCCGCTGACACTATTTTTGCTTGCCAGCTCGTCGGCCATCTGCTTATCCAGCCGCAGCGTCAGGAAGCGATCGTTGCTAAAACGTCCCCCCTGGATCAGCTTGTTCGGATGATTAAAGTTCAGCGGCAAGACCCCGCTCACCCGCCCGGACATCGCCAGCTGTTTCAACTTCAATACCGTCAACAGCTCGCTAAGCTCCACGCTTTCCACTTTGAGCAATGCCGCCTCGCGCTGCGGCCAGCGTAATGCCGAAAGATCGATGTGTCCGCGTAATACATCCATACTGGCCTGTGACAAAGTCAGCGGCTGTTTTTCGCTGTAAGGGTAAAACCCTTGCAGATCGACGCGGATATTGGTCGCTCTGAACAGGTTGTCCAGCGTATCAATGCGTAGCGTGGCCGGCTGTTTCACGCCCAATTGCCAGTGTTGATCCTTAAGACGATAAGGCAGCGTAAAATTGACCCCGCTCACCTCGCCGTCCTGCAACCACAGCCCGCCGTTTTTCACCACCCAGTGCCCGCCCGCGCTGAACCCTTCGCCGCGAGCCGCGGAAAACGCCGACTGGGCGTAAAACTGTCCGGTACGAATAGTCATTTTCAATCCGGGGGACAGCAGCGGCTGAAAGACTCTCAGCGGTTGTTGCGGCCACCACGCGCCGCCGCGCAGACGTTCGCCGTCCCAGCGGCCGCGCAGCGTGACCGGTCCGATATCCTGCGCTTGCAGTTGTCCTGTCCACAGGAAATCGGCGGGGTCGCGGCCATTCAGCTCAAGCGTTAACCGCGACGGAGGAAGATAACCGCCGTTGCTGAAATCCACCTGCTGCGCCGCAAGCTGCAATGCGCCCTGAAAATGCTCTCCCGAGCGGGCGCGCTGCCAGCGCAACGGTTCGGCGATCGTCAGCCGGGGCTGACGCACCCTCACTAACCCATAGCTCAACTGATCCAGCCCGCTGGAAAGCCGCTCAATCTCAATAAGCGTATCCTGCCAGCTCCCGCGGCCGGCGACATCCCATTTTCCCTTCAGCGGCGGCAGTTGCCCGCTGCCCCAGTAGCGCCATTGCCACTGGCCTTTATCCGGCCAGAAGTCCCGCGCCTGACCGTCAAGATGCAGGTTAAATCGGCCCCAATATTCGTCCCGCGCCTTAACAATGGCCTGTAAGCGACCGTTAATTCCCGTGGCGCCGACCCGCAATCCCGCCAGCGGCCAGCGGGCTTCCTCAAGCCTTACCTGAGGCGCCAGCGTTCCCCATGCCCGTAACAACGCGCCCGGTAAAATCGTCAATTCCGGATTTAATACCGAACCTTGTATAATGCCCGGCAACGATGCGGTCAACGACACCGCCGACAGATTGGCCTGACCAGTCAACTGAAAGCGCAGCTCGCTATTGATCAGCCCCAGATGGCCCGGCCCCAACACCAGCACCGCATTGGCTTTGCCGTTATGCCCCTGGGTCAACAGGTTCATACGCGCATCGATACGGGTTTTATCCAGTCCCTGACGCCAGTCCCGCAGCGTGATGGCGACCTTGCCGGAGAGGGGTTGCGCGGCATAAGGCCAGCGCCAAAGCCCCTCATTCACCTGAATCGTTTCTTCAGTAAGCCGCCACGGTAATGACACCAGCGGTTGGTTATCGCCAGCCGCATTCAGCGAAAGCTCGCCCTGTTGATTTTCCCAACGTACCCGCACGGATACGGATTCCGGCGTTTGCCCGCTCTCAAGATGGCCGTTTAGTCTGCCCTGCGCGGGCGACTGCGCCAGCGTGGCGGCCAGCTCCATCTCCCCGCTGACCCGTAACCGGGTATCGCCCGCCGGGGTCGCCAACATGCCGTCATGCAATGTTAGATGCCGATCGTTCAGTTCAGCCTGAAAAGCTAACCGATCGCCCTGATAATGTACTATCTGCCGCTGATGACCATCAAAGCTTAACCGGGCTTTTCCGGCGTACTCCTGCCAGGGTTGCAGAGTGAATTTTTCAATCACGATATCTGCGGCGGGCAAACGCTGCTGCCACTGGGAAAGTTGCGCCGGCGCGGCATTATCCTCCGTAGATAAGTGCGACAGGCAGTCGCTATCCAGCGTAGCGGTCTCGATACCGACTCGCCAGCGGCCTGACTGCCGATGCAAAGAGATATCACGCACCTCAAGCAGCAGGCAGTCGCCCGCCTTGAGACTAAAACCATCGTTTTGCAGTCCGCGGTTATGCCAGCCTATCGATGAATTTAACGTCAGCGACATCTCTGACGGCAACCAGAGACTCAATAGACGTGGCAGCCACTGAGGCAGCGCCCGCCACGATCCGACCAACAACAGAACTATCAGCACCAACCCTGCCAGCGAGTATTTTTTAATCATTAGCGGATGAAAAATATCCTGTTTTATTTAAACCCGAAAACACCTTTCGCGTTCTATCATTATGAATGAATTATTTGCACTTATTTCATTCCCAAACTGTTATTGTTAGTTAAGCAACAATTTTGGCTATTAAGCATTTTCTGATAGCGCGATCTGGGAATTATGCGGAGAAACTACGCTATGAAATTGGCAGTCTACAGCACCAAACAATATGACCGTAAATATTTAGAGCAGGTCAACCAGCAGTTTGGCTATGAGCTGGAGTTTTTTGAATTTATGCTGACGTCACGCACAGCGAAAACCGCCGACGGTTGTCAGGCGGTGTGCATTTTTGTCAACGATGACGGCAGTCGCGAAGTGTTGACCGAACTGGCCGAACTCGGTGTGAAAATCGTGGCGCTCCGCTGTGCGGGCTTCAATAACGTCGATCTTGACGCCGCCAACGAGTTGGGAATAAAAGTGGTTCGGGTTCCGGCTTATTCGCCGGAGGCCGTTGCCGAGCATGCCGTCGGATTAATGTTGTGTCTCAACCGCCGCATTCATCGCGCTTATCAACGCACCCGCGATGCGAATTTTTCCCTGGAAGGGTTGATTGGCTTCAATATGCACAATCGTACCGCCGGTATTATCGGCACCGGAAAAATCGGCGTCGCGACCATGCGTATTTTGAAAGGATTCGGTATGCGCCTGCTGGCGTTTGATCCCTATCCCAACCCTCAGGCGCTTGAGCTGGGCGCGGAATATGTGGATCTGAAAGCACTGTACGCCCGCTCGGATGTCATTTCGCTGCACTGCCCGCTGACGCCGGAAAACCACCATCTGCTTAACCAGAGCGCGTTCTCGCAGATGAAAAACGGGGTGATGATCGTCAATACCAGCCGCGGGGGATTAATTGATTCACAGTCGGCCATTGACGCGCTGAAACAACAGAAAATCGGCGCGTTAGGCATGGATGTCTATGAGAACGAACGCGATCTGTTCTTTGCGGACAAATCCAACGACGTTATCCAGGACGATGTTTTCCGGCGTCTGTCGGCATGTCATAACGTGCTGTTTACCGGACATCAGGCATTCCTGACCGAAGAAGCCCTGACCAGTATTTCACAAACAACGCTGCAAAACCTGCACCAGATAATCAGGGATGATGAATGCCCTAATCTATTGAACCCCTAACCTATATCGCTTGCCCTGCGGCGGTTCTCGCGCCTCCGCAGGGATCAGCCGGCGGGACAGGTGCCATTCATCAACGACCGTTCATCACAGCGCTTACCGTTAGCCAGTTGGCAGGTTCCCACACTGGCGCCGTCCAATTGCCTGGACATCGCCATAGTCCCCCCCGCCAGCGTACAGTTAACGTCCGCGGGCGTACTGCTCTTCAGCAGCGCCATCGCGCTTTCGCTGTTATTAAACGCCTGGTCTACCGTCGTGGTTTTTTCGCTACTCCCGCACCCTGCCAGCACAAGGGCAGCGGCAGTGAATAGCCAGTGATGCAATCTCATTCCTGACTCCAGTACATTTTTTAGAACGAAATGGTTAATTAATCTACACAACGTTATTTACCACACCTTATTTCACCATTACACCGATAAATGTGCCGCATGCGAAAAAAGATGAGGATTTCGTTTCCAGAGTGATGGTGCTTCGCTACGACGAATCTGCCGCTTGCCACACATGAAAATATTTCTTATTTAAAACACTGCGGTAAAACGATCTGGCATTCGTCGCCGTAATCCGTACCATACTGGCGATACCTGCGCCGATCGGTTTTACATCGGTGTTGCTTTATTTAACCGTTAATGTGCTTACTGTAGAGACAGCCGTGGTCAGTCAAAAACAACAATACAATCTCAACAAACTTCAAAAGCGCCTGCGTCGTAACGTTGGCGAGGCTATCGCTGACTTCAATATGATTGAAGAAGGCGATCGCATTATGGTTTGCCTGTCCGGCGGTAAAGACAGCTTCACCATGCTGGAAATTCTGCGAAATCTGCAACAAAGCGCGCCGGTTGACTTTTCGCTGGTTGCCGTCAATCTGGATCAGAAGCAGCCCGGTTTCCCCGAACATGTATTACCGCAATACCTTGATGCTATTGGCGTTGAATACAAAATCGTCGAAGAAAACACCTACGGCATTGTTAAAGAAAAAATTCCGGCGGGCAAAACCACCTGTTCACTGTGCTCGCGTCTGCGGCGCGGCATTCTGTATCGCACCGCAACGGAATTGGGCGCGACCAAAATTGCGCTCGGTCATCACCGTGATGACATTCTGCAAACGCTGTTTCTGAATATGTTCTATGGCGGAAAACTGAAAGGGATGCCGCCCAAACTGATGAGCGACGATGGCAAACACGTAGTTATCCGCCCGCTCGCCTATTGCCGTGAAAAAGATATTGAGCGCTTTGCCGAGGCCCGTCAGTATCCGATTATTCCATGTAATCTTTGCGGCTCGCAGCCGAATCTGCAACGTCAGGTAATCAAGGATATGCTGCGTGACTGGGATAAGCGCTATCCCGGCCGGATCGAAACCATGTTCAGCGCGATGCAGAATGTGGTTCCCTCCCACCTTGCCGATCATGCGCTGTTTGATTTTAAAAGTATTCACCACGGCAGTGACGTAATCGACGGCGGCGATTTAGCCTTTGACCGGGAAGAGCTGCCGCTGCGGCCCGTCGGCTGGCAGCCGGAAGACGACGAAGAGGCTCAGCCGCAGACCAGGCTGGACGTACTGGAAATTAAATAGCACCGGCGCGCCCGGCGCCCTTTCTACACGGGCCGACGGGCAGATTGCCATAAAAAAAATGCCGACGAAATCGTCGGCATGGTGTGAATCAATTGTGCTATGCAGTAATTCAAAAAAAGGAAGTAAGACAATATGGAGCGCAACGCCCATCGCTTGACGTTGCATTCACCTGCGAGGGTAATAGTGCCGCAGCAGCCTGCAACAAATGTTGATATTGCTCAACTTAGTCACGTTTTTCTGCATATCGGCCGGAGCCTGTGATGCATTATGCAATAATCATAAACCGGCGTTCACAACCATT
Organism: Brenneria sp. hezel4-2-4; assembly: GCF_013155275.1. Taxonomy (GTDB): domain Bacteria; phylum Pseudomonadota; class Gammaproteobacteria; order Enterobacterales; family Enterobacteriaceae; genus Brenneria. Next base: position 580,768 of record NZ_JABJXS010000002.1, on the reverse strand, counting down.
TACTGCGTTTTAACCACCAGGCAACGCCACCTACCAATCCTACCAACATCAGGCAAAAAGTGGCGAACCCCAACGGGGAACCGCCGCCGGGGATCCCGCCCAGATTAACGCCGAATAATCCGGTTAAAAATGTGGTGGGCAAAAAAACCATCGCCAGAAGCGACATGGTATAGGTTCGCCGGTTCATGGCATCGGTCATTAAGGTGGTTATTTCATCCGATAAGACGGTGGTGCGCGCAATGCTGGCATCCAGATCTTCCAGTCCGCGCCCCAGTCGGTCGGCAATTTCCTGCATGCGCCGGCGGTCGTCATCCTGCATCCAGGGAAACTTCTCTCCCGAAAGACGGGAAAACACATCACGCTGCGGCGTCATGTAACGCCGCAAGACGATCAGCTGTTTGCGGATCAGCGCCAGTTCGCCCTGCTGCGGAATTTTTTGCTCCAGCAGATCTTCTTCCAGATCGACAATTTTTTCATGTAAATCATCGATAAAGTCACTGGTATGATCGGTCAGCGACTCGGCGATGGAAACCAGCCAGCTTCCGCTATCCGTAGGGCCGTGGCCTTCTTTAAGATCGGTCATCACTTCGTCGATAGCCAAAACCTTACGTCGCCGGGTAGAGATAATCAGCTTGTCGGTAATAAAAATCCGTATGGCAACCAGTTGGTCCGGACGCGCATTCTCATTCCAGTTAATACTGCGCATCGTAATCATGGTGCCCTCACCCAGCCGGGTGACTCGGGGGCGCACGCTTTCGCCCAATAACGCATCGCGTACGCTGTCCGGCACCAGATCGGTTTCGCTCAGCCAGTGCGCGCTGGCTGGCTGCGTGGAGTCAAGGTGTAACCAGCAGGGCCTGATGCTATTTGCCACGTCACGATCGCCTATCGGCGCGATCCCGCCCTTACCGTCCAACTGATACGCATAAACAGCGCCGGTATGTTGCAGTTCTTTTCCCTCAAAGGATCCCACGCTTGCCTCCGGCAATCTGACCTAGTGTTTGACGATATAGAGCATATGGCTGTAGGCCACGTCCTCGGGGTTGGCGATCGGATAGCCTTTTACCCAGGGCTTAATCAAACGCCCGTTGGTGTATTGATAGATCGGCGCGATTGGCGCTTCTTCCATCAAAATTTGCTCCGCCCGGTTGTAATCGGCATTCAACGCCTGAGCGTTGGTTTGATTACCGGCTTCATCCATTAAACGGTCATAATCGGCATGGTTGAATCGCGCAATATTGCCGCTGTGATGCGAGGTTAATAACGACAGAAAAGTGGACGCTTCGTTATAATCTCCAACCCAGGAAGCCCGCACCACGTCAAAATTGCCGCTGTTGCGGCTGTCGATATAGGTCTGCCACTCTTGATTGGACAAGCGTACGTCAATGCCTAATTTCGTCTTCCACATTGAGGCGATGGCGATGGCGATTTTCTGATGGTTTTCCGAGGTGTTATACAACAACGACAGCTTCATCGGCTTGCCGGGGCCATAGCCCGCGGCGGACAGCAACGCTTTTGCCTGCGCATCCAGCTCGGCCTGTGAATATTGCTGCAACAGACTCTCGGTAGGCGTAAACCCGGCGGTCACATCCGGTGTAAAGTGATACGCCGGTTTTTCACCGGTTCCCAACACTTTTTCCGCAATAACTTTACGATCGATCGCGTAAGAGAGCGCTTTACGCACCCGCGCATCGTCAGTTGGCGCCCGCTGGGTGTTAAAAGCATAGTAATAGGTTCCCAACTGTTCTGGCGTATAGACTTGACCAGGCAACTCTTTCAACAGCTTCTGGTACATGTTTTTGGGAAATGACTCGGTAATGTCGATGTCGCCGGATAAATAACGTTTTGTCGCGTTCGATTCCTGATTAATCGGCACGAACGTCACCTGCGTCAGCCGGGTATTGGCGTGATCCCAATAATGTTCATTGGGCGTCAGCACCAGCTTTTCGTTTACCACCCGCTGTTGCAGTTTAAACGCGCCGTTGCCCACCAGATTGCCGGGTTTGGTCCAGCCGTTGCCGTATTTTTCCACCGTGGCCTGATGCACCGGAAACAGGCTGAAATTCGCCAGCAGGCTGACAAAATACGGCACGGGTTTGCTGAGCTGAACCTTCAGCGTATGGTCATCAACGGCGGTAACGCCGAGCTTATCGGCCGGCATTGCGCCATTGATAATCTGTTCGGCATTCATTATCCCCGCCAGCCGGGCAAACCAGGCAAACGGCGAGCTATTTTCCGGCGTGACCAGCCGACGCCAGCTGTAGACAAAATCCTTTGCCGTGACCGAGTCGCCATTCGACCAGCGGGCGTCATTGCGCAAGGTGAACATAAAGGTGCGGTTATCATTAGTCTGCCAGCGTTGCGCCACGCCCGGCACAATGTTGCCGTTGGCGTCCTGATTAACCAAACCTTCAAACAGATCCCGCGCGACCTGCGCTTCCGGCAACCCGACGGCTTTTATCGGATCCAACGAAGCCGGTTCGTCTTTAATGTGACGTACAATTTCCTGTTTTTCAGCCAACACGGCGCCCGCCGGAACCTGCGCCGCCGTGGCGTTTCCGGCCGCAACCGCGGTCAGCGCGGCATAGAATGCAAAATGACCATATCGCATGATGATTTGACTCAGACAATGATGAAGTTATTGAATAATATAATAGTCAGAAATCATACGATGCAGCCAGCGTAAACCTTTTATATTGCCGTATTTAGCCCTACCCGCATCACAGATGCTATTTTTACCCCCAGCCGTTATGATGAAACAGGTTCAGGTTAAAGACTCTAACGGGCAAACCAATGGAAAAGAATACCATCCCCCTGCAAGCTCGCCATCTGCGAGGCAATCTCCCTTCTCTGGGCGAACCCTATGGGAAATCGCTGCTGGGCGCGCCATTACTCTATTTTCCGGCTGAATTGGCTCAGCAGCGCAGCGGACTGATTATCGCCGGCACGCACGGCGATGAGACGGCCGCCGTCGTGACGCTGTCTTGTGCGTTGCGAACTCTGTTTCCCGGACAACGCCATCACCACGTGGTGCTTGCCGTCAACCCTGACGGCTGTCAGTTAGGGCTGCGGGCAAACGCCAACGGCGTCGATCTTAACCGCAATTTTCCCGCCACCAACTGGCAGCCGGGTAATACGGTATACCGCTGGAATAGCCGCGCCGAACAGCGGGATGTGGAGCTGTCCACCGGTGAAACGCCAGCTTCGGAACCAGAAACAAAGGCGCTTTGCGGGCTGATTGAGAAACTTAATCCCGCCTGGGTTGTCTCTTTTCATGAACCACTGGCCTGCATTGAGGATCCTCAACGCTCGGTTTTCGGACAGTGGTTGGCGCAGCAATTTGACTTACCGTTAGTGACCAACGTGGGTTACGACACGCCAGGCTCCTTTGGCAGCTGGTGCGCCGATCGAATGTTGCCATGCATTACGGCGGAGCTCCCGCCTGTTTCGGCGGACGCCGCCAGTGAGTGTTATCTGAATGCCATGACGGCATTGCTTGTCATGTCGTAATTTTTAATATCAATGTTGCCGATGTTGCCCTAAACTGAGCAGCATGTTAACCATCTGTAATTAAGGACGCATACATGTCACAGAACGTACATTTTCAAGGTAATCCAGTGCCGTTGGCAGGCAGCTTTCCCGTAAAGGGCGACAAAGCTAAAGCCTTTACGCTGGTTGCCAAAGATCTGTCGGACGTCGCTCTCAGCAATTATGCTGGCAAACGCAAAATTCTGAATATTTTCCCCAGCATTGATACCGGCGTTTGCGCCACATCCGTGCGTAAATTCAACCAGTTGGGCGCTGAACTGGATAACACCGTTGTTCTGTGTATTTCTTCCGACCTGCCGTTTGCACAGTCGCGTTTTTGCGGTGCGGAAGGTTTGAATAACGTCGTGGTATTGTCCACCCTGCGCGGCGCAGAGTTCAAAGAAAACTATGGCGTCGCTATCGCGGATGGCGCGCTGAAAGGCCTGACGGCCCGCGCCGTTGTGGTGCTGGATGAGAATGACACGGTATTGTATAGCGAGCTGGTGAACGAGATCACCACCGAGCCGGATTACGATGCCGCGCTGGCCGTATTGAAATAACCCCATGAAACAAACGGCTGCATTACGCAGCCGTTTTTACTCCTCGTCCTCTCCCGACGCCTTGCGGTGACTGAGGCCGTATTCCCGCAGTTTATTGGCAATCGCGGTGTGCGATACCCCCAAGCGCTTCGCCAGTTTACGCGTGCTGGGATAGGTCTGATATAACCGGGTCAACACCGAACGCTCGAAACGCTTGCTGATATCATCCAGCGATCCATCCAACAGTTCCTCGCTCTGCGGCAGCTCAACCGAAAAGACCGGCAGTTCAATATCCTGCATCCGTAGTTCATAGCCTGCCAACTGCGTCAGCGCCCGGTAAATCGTATTCTTCAACTGGCGTATATTACCCGGCCAGCCATACTGCGGCAGGAACTGATGCAGATCGGCGGCCAGTTTGGGACGCGGAATGCCCTGCTCATCGGCAAAACGCGCAACGAACAGTTCCGTTAGCGGCATAATATCCGCCGGGCGTTCGCGCAGCGGCGGCAAGGTCAGCGTCAACACGTTAAGGCGGTAATAGAGATCTTCGCGAAACTCACCGCGCTGCACCATCTCCAGCAGATTTTTCTGCGTCGCGCAAATGACCCTGACGTTAACGTGCATTTCATGATCTTCGCCTACCCGACGAAACGTGCCGTCATTCAGAAAACGCAGCAGTTTGGTCTGCATCTGCGCCGACATCTCGCCGACTTCATCCAGCAACACGGAACCGCCGTCGGCCTGCTCAAAAAAGCCTTTCTTGCCTTCCAACGCATTGGGGTAGGCTCCCGGCGCATGGCCGTATAGCTCGCTTTCCATCACGTCATCCGGCAGCGCCGCGCAGTTCAGCGCCAGAAACGGTTGCTTGCCGCGCGGGCCGCGCAAATGGCAGGCGCGGGCCAGCATATCTTTGCCGGTGCCGGTATCCCCGATAATCAGCAGCGGCGCATCCAGCATGGCCAGCTTACGGGCCTGCTCGACCACCTGACGCATTTTTGGACTGACCGCGACAATGTGCTCAAACGCGTTATCGTCATTAACCGATAAATCCTGCAACTGCCGCCCCATTCGCACCGCGGATTTGAGCATCACCAGCGCGCCTGCCGCTGAGTTTTCACCCTGCTCATCGTCCAGATGGATAGGGGTGATTTCCAGTAGGAAATCCTGACCGCGGATCACCACCCGCTCCGTTACCGGCTTGCTTCCCCGCTCCTGCCAGGCGGCGAAGTTAAATCCGGCGATCAGATGCGAAACGGTCAGATTGCAGATTTTCTCGGCGGGAATGTCGAACAAGCTGACGGCCGCGGGGTTGGACAGCTCAATCTTGCCTTTTATATCCAGTGAAAACACCGGCTCAGGCATGGATTCCAATAACGCATTCAACGCCCGGTGTTCCCGTTCAGAGGGCATAAAGGCCACGGTGCGCACATCGCTGACGCCTTCGATACGGCGGATTTCCGCCATTAACAGGCGAAAATCATCAAAATCCAGAGTGGATGAATTCAGGTAAATACGACCGGCAGGATCGATTTCGATGCCGCGTAAATCAATATTACGCGACGCCAGAAGATCCAATAATTCGCGGGCCAGACCGATACGGTCTTCACAAAAAACTTCCAGACGCATCAATGACAACCTTCTTTAACAGGTGCGACAGGCTAATAAGATCTGATAATACTCTTTCGTCCGCGTAGGATGAAGCAAAGTGTCAGCAAAAGTTGACACTTAACGATCTATTTTCCAGCCGGCGGCGGGCAACGCGTCACATCTGCTAGCGGTTTTTTTGCAGCGTCTCTTTCACCTGCCCTATCAGCTCGCGGCGAAAATCGCCCAGGCGGGGTTTGTCATCCAGCCAGGGCAGCGGGCGGCACAGCTCCATCGCCTTGATGCCCAGCCGGGCGGTAAGCAAACCCGCGCCGATGCCCTGCGCCGCCCGGGCCGACAGCCGGGCGGCCAGATCCTGCGACATCCAGTCCATGCCGATTTCCCGCACCAGTTCGGAGGCGCCGGCAAAAGCAATATTCAGCAGCACCAAGCGAAAAAGACGGATACGGCTGAAGTAACCCAGCTCGATGCCATACAGCGCGGCAATGCGATTGATCAGCCGTAAATTTCGCCAGGCGATAAACGCCATATCGACCAATGCCAGCGGGCTGACGGCGATCATCAATGTCGATTCCGCCGCCGAACGGCTGATTTCACGCCTTGCCTGACTATCCAGCACCGGTTGAACCAACCGGGCATAGAGTTCAATCACTTCACGGTCGTTATGCGTTTCATGTAGCGATGCTTGCCAACGCTGTAACGCGGGGTGTCCATTATCCAGCCCCGCCTGACGGGCCAGTTTTTCGCAAAATTCACGCCCGCGGCCAATACCGTGACTGTGCAGCAAATCGCGGGCAATATCCCGCTCCTCCGCCCGCTGCCGCAAACGATAAAGACGCCGCCATTCGACGGCGACCGATCCCACGCCCGCCACCACAATCAAACCGCCTGCCGTAATCCCGCCCAACGCGATCCAGTCCTGCTGTATCCAGGAATTATGCAGCGACTGCACGCCCTGGGCGATGGCGCTGACGCCAAACAGCGTCAGCCCGGCCATCACCATGCGCCGCCACAGGCTGCGTTTAGGGCGTAAAGCCGCATTGACGACCGCTTCCGCGGCGCCTTCTTCAGGGACTTCCTGTTCGCGGCTGACCGGTGAAAAGTGTTCCGCATCCTGCTCATCGAAGGCGACGTTGGCGCGTAGCTGAGGTTGAGGTTCCGCAGGCGATGCTTTATCAAAGGTCATGCGCGGTTTCAGTGGTTCGTTCATCGCAATTTATCTCCCAACAAAAACTCCATCACCGTATCCAGACGGATATGCGGCAATGGCGTGTCCACGGTCATTTCACGCGGGCGAAATTCATCAAAATGGAATCCCTGCGCCTGCCAGAACGCCGCGCCAGGCAAACGGGCCGGCACTTCGCCGGGGTAAACCGTCAAAGGCTGGCCGTCGCTCAGGCGGTTGCCTTTCAGCGCCGGTATTTTCTGCCCCTGATGCTCGACCACGCCGCTTTGCGTCGATTGGATCGAGGCGATACCGGCGCAATCCATGCTAATCCCTTCAAACGCGGCGTTCTGCCAGGCTTCCTGCACCAGTTGCTGAAGCAACGACACCAGGTTGGCATGTTGATCGGCGGTAATATGATCGGATTTGCTGGCGGCGAACATCAGTTTATCGATACAGGGAGAGAACAGACGCCGGAACAGCGTGCGTTTGCCGTAATGAAAGCTTTGCATCAGTTGGGTGAGCGCCAGCCGCATATCGTTGAAGGCATGTATGCCGCTGTTCAGCGGTTGCAGGCAATCCACCAGCACAATCTGGCGGTCGAAACGCACAAAGTAATGTTTATAAAACCCTTTCACCACCGACTGACAGTAATAGTCGAAACGCTGGCGCAGCATACCGATATTGGTTTTGACATCCGCCTGCGCCAGCTTAGCCTCACCCAGCTTATCTATCTGCGGCCACGGGAAAAATTGCAGCACCGGCGCGCCGGCCAGATCCCCCGGCAGCACAAAGCGTCCCGGCTGGATGAAATGTAATCCTTGCTGTTTGCAGCGGACTAAATAATCGGTATAAGCCTGCGCAATGGCCGCCAGTTGGTTTTCATCAGCCGGCGCCAGCGGGTCGAGTTTTTCGCACAGCGCCAGCCAGGGTTTGGCCCACTCGGCGCGGTCGCCCTGCAACAGCCCCGCCATCTGGCGCGACCAGCTCAGGTAGGTTTGTTCCAGCAGCGGTAAATCCAGTAGCCATTCGCCGGGGTAATCCACAATTTCCAGATACAACGTGGAAGTATCCTTAAAATGCCGCAGCAGCGAGTCATTGGAGCGGTAGCGAAGCGCCAGACGGATTTCACTGACCCCGCGCGTCGGCGTCGGCCAGTCGGGCGGCGATCCATAAAGCGCCGCCATCCCTTCATCATAGGCAAATCGCGGAACGCCGAGGTCGCGCTGCGGAACGCGTTTGGCGCCCAGCAACCGCCCTTCACGTACGGCGGAAAATAGCGGAAGATGGGCGCCGCTGTGTATATTCAGCAATTGATTGACAAATGCCGTAATGAAGGCCGTTTTCCCGCTGCGGCTCAATCCGGTAACCGCCAGCCGCAGATGGCGATCCACGCCGCGGTTAACCAGCGAATTAATCTCATTTTGTAATCGCTTCATTGGATAAACTCTGACTCCTGTATGCCTTGTCTTTATATTGCAGAGGCGCTCGAGCGCTGTTTCGGCGGCAAGGGGGCAAAATAGCCGACAATCAATATCAGGATCGCGACGCCGATAAAGGCCACCGCCCGCGCCAGTCCGCCGCCGACCGCGCTATCCACTAAAAATAGTTTGACTATCGTCACGCCCAGCAACGCCGCCCCGGCCAACCAGCCGCCGCGCTGCTGGCGTCGGGTTGACCACACCATGCCGATCAGCGCGGAAAGCGTCCATAGCAGCGCGAAGGTGGTTTGTACCAGTCGCGAATCCCACAGGGCGTCGGCTGACCAGGGGATCGGGGTATAGCTGGCCAGCGCACGCAACAGCATCCCGTTGAGCAGCCAGAAACCTAATAACCATAGCGCGAAACGGCAACGACGTCTTAATCCTGCATTCTGCGCCGACGCCGTTATCATCCGGCGATATCCTATGACCAACGCAGCCAGCGCCAGCGCCATGCCGGCTTCCAGCGGATTAAACAGCGGTATATAAAACGCCTGGTCACTGTTCCACTGCCCGTCCATTAGGTTGACGTTCCCCAGCAGGGTAAACAGAATGGCGACCAACGGCACCAGCCCCGTGCGGTTATACAACGGCGCCCACCGCGTCAGCGGCCACAGCCGATGCCGTGTTGGCGACGCCAGCGCGATGACGATGGCCGATAGCAGCACGATCGTCAGCAGCGGCGCGCCTTCTTCCACCTGCGGCGGGATCAGCGGATACAGATACTGTGACGCCATCAGAAACAGAAAACTCACCCACATCCAGAACAGCGACAGATGAAAACCCTGCGTCAGTCGGATTGGCAGCGAGATTTCATCGCGATAAAGCAACCGGTAGGCGATGGCGAAACATGCCAGCCAGCTTCCCAGCGCCGTAAGTTGTTCACCGATATTCAGTAGCGGCAACTGCCGATATTCCGCCCCGAGAAATTGCTGCAACACCGCCAGCAGTATAGCGCCCCACAGCAACCCACCGCTGTAGCGCAGCGCGGCCCAGTTAAGACGTCTCCCCGCGGTATGCCATATCAACGCGGACAAGGCGATGGTTAGCAGAAGCAATGGGGGGAACAGCAACGCATGCGTGCGCCAGGGCGGCATAAACTCGCTGCCATGCCAGAATGCGGCGACGTAGGCGTTCAGCGCCCGATCGACGGCATAAAGCAACCAGCCAAGCCATGTCGCGATGCCCAGCATAAAGAAGATGCGACTGAATGCGCGCCAATGCGTTTCCACCTGACGATAGCGCCGCCAGCACAGGCTGGTGCACAGGGCGGTCATCGCCAGAATACCGAAGATAAACAGGAAGGATAGAACCGTGAGCGACGTGAAAAACAGCGCATAGCCGGCCGACAGCACGCCCAGCAGCATAATCGCCGCCCCGCTCCATCCCATGCGCCGCTGGTTTTGGTACAGTCCCGCCCACAAGACGCACAACCCTTCCAACAGCCAGGTCATTGACGTCCATTGCGCGGAAAAGGCCAGCGGCACGGACAGCGTCAGAAAACAGGCGCTCAACGCCAATGAAAACAGCCCTAAACGCGGCGTTTTGCGACGGAAATATATTCCCGACGACAGATAAAACAGGCCGTAGCCCAGTGCCGATAACGCTGGACCATAGGTCCACGGCTGCGTTATCAGATACTGCATGCCAAAGCCGATTAACGGCGGAGCAAACAGCAGCAGGCCATCGACGATCTGTTTGCCCACAGGCTGATGGCGCAGCGAGAAATGCAGCGCGCCGACGCCGAAGATCAGAATATTGACAATCAGGAATAGCTGGCTGCTGAGGTAGTGCGCCGGCTGATAATGCTCCGCCCCCCAAACCGTCGCCACGCCAAAGGTAAAAATCATCCCTAACAGGTTAAGCTCCCGCCAGGACTGGCGCGCGCTGATGGTCAGAATACCCAGCGACAACAGCAGATAATAGGAAAACAGCACCACATGGTCGCCGCTTCCCTGCGACAGCAGGATCGGCGCCAAATAACCGCCGATGCTGGCTAACATCGCCAGGCTTAAGGAACGCTGCAACACCGCCAGTCCGACGCTGGCGGCGCAAACCGCCAGCAGCAGGGCAAAAGCCAGGGTATAGGGCAACAGCAGGTACAGCCTAAAGGCGCCAAATATCGTGATATACAAAGCGCCGACCGCCCCGCCTTGTAATATCAGCGCATACAGCCGTTGCCGGCGCCGCAGGCACCAGCCGAACGCCAGTAGCCCGCCGCTGATTAACGCCGCGATCCCCAGACGCCACTCAATGGACAGTATGTCGTGCTCAATGCTGAACTTCATCAGGTAAGCCAGGCCGAAAAACAGCAACAGGATCCCTATCTTCGCCAGCGGATTGCCTTGCAGCAGCCAGCCCGCCAGAGAGGAAAACAGACCTGAATGCGACTCGGATGAGGCGGATCGCCAGACGTTATCCGCAGATGACGAGGCGTCTTCTTTTACCGGCGCCGCGTCGACGTCGGCTGACGGGATAACCGGCTGTGTTGCGGCGTCGGCCTCGGCCAGCGCCGACGTCATGGGTGATAACGTTGTCGCGCCCGGCGATGAGGGTGAGTAAGCCTGATGCGGCGGCTGAGTAATCTGCGCCGATATACGGGTCAGATCCGAGCGCAACTGCGCCACCGTTTGCGCCAGTTGCTCGGTCCGCTGTTGATTACGCAAGCTGCGCTTATACGCCACCAACACCACGAACGGCATCAAAATGATGTAAATCAGCAACAGCCATAAGCCGATCACCCACATTGAATCATCCATGAAGCACCTTATTTAGTTGAAACCAATGATGCGTTTGTACACGAAATCAGGGAGACTCACAAACCTGACGCCGACGGCCGTCTGGGGCGAAAAAGTAAGGCGCGACGCGATATTATTTTTTAATAACATCGGCGTCGCACGCTTAGCGGATATTTAGCATTACCGTTGCAGAGAGGTAAAACGTTTAAAGCTGGCGAAAGCGGCTCTCGACGCCAAAGGTATCGGAAGTGACATAGCGTTCAATATTGCGCAGGCGCTGCTCGCTGGCGTTCAGGGTGGCATCGGCATCATTCAGCAACTGATTCGGCGTCTGCGGCGACGCATCGCGGTAGCTATTCGCCGGCGCCGGCTCAAGAATAAAGCTGAGAATGATATAAGCCAGTATGGTGAAGAAGAACAGGCCGAAGAACATCGACAGCACCACAATCACCCGCAGCAATTTGACCGGTACATCAAAATAACGCGCCAACCCGGCGCAGACGCCTTTCAGCATCCCCTCTTCCGGTATGCGATATAAGGTTTTACCCGACCATGTATTTTTCATTACGATTTTCTCCAGTCCGGATGTTCCGCGTCCAGAATTTCTTCCAGCGCCTGAATGCGTTCGCGCATACGGCGGGCATCTTCGGTCAGTCGCGTCAGACGCTGCATGTCGCTTTGTCCCAGTTGAGCATTGTTTTGCTTGCGCTGACTGTAATGTAGCCAAAGCCATATCGGTGCCACAAACAGCATAAAAATGGTCAGCGGTATGGCAAGAAACAAAGCACTCATCGTGTCTCCTTAAAATTATTATGTTCGCCGTTATGGCTGCCGCCACCCTTGGCGACAGCCGGCCCGGTTTATTCTGCTGATTTAACTTTAGCTTTAAGTGCCGCCAGTTGCGCGCTGATTTCATCATCGGCTTTCAGCTCGGCAAATTGCTGATCCAACGGTTTTTGTTTTCCCAGACCCACGCTTTCAGCTTCCGCTTCCATCGTATCAATGCGGCGTTCGAACTGTTCAAAACGCGCCATGGCTTCATCCAGTTTCCCGCTGTCCAGTTGACGACGCACATCGCGCGATGAGGACGCAGCCTGATGACGCAGCGTTAACGCCTGCTGGCGGGCGCGGGTTTCGCTCAGTTTATTTTCCAGCTCGCCAATTTCGCGCTTCATGCGATCCAGCGTCTCTTCCACATTTTCCGCTTCGTGCTGCAATAGCGTAATCAGGTCCGTCAGTTTCTGTTTTTCAATCAAAGCGGCGCGGGCCAGATCGTCTTTATCTTTCCGTAATGCCAGTTCCGCTTTTTCCTGCCACTGCGCCTGCTGCGTGTGAGCCTGCTCAATACGGCGGGCAATCTGTTTCTTTTCCGCCAGCGCGCGTGCAGAGGTCGAACGTACTTCAACCAGCGTATCTTCCATTTCCTGAATCATCAGCCGCACCAGCTTTTGCGGATCTTCAGCCTTATCCAGCAATGAATTAATGTTGGCGTTCACGATGTCGGCGAAACGAGAAAAAATACCCATAATCCAATCCTCTTAATGATTTCCAGCGTCTGATTACGCCTGATTGATTATCACCACCCGCGAGCAGCGATATGGTTATACCTATATCAATAACCGTGCCAATTTCAATTTTCCTCTAACTCATTGAAAGATATGACCTGAATAATTTTGACTATTCTTCAATACCCGCTAGATTAGTCAAATAGGCTAATTATTAGTAAAAATAACAGGGTGAAACCGATGGCGCAGGAAAAAGAAAATTTACTCGGCGAAGCCAACAGCTTTCTTGAAGTGCTGGAACAGGTTTCGCAACTGGCGCAGCTCAACAAGCCGGTGCTGGTGATTGGCGAACGCGGCACCGGCAAAGAGCTGATTGCCAGCCGCCTGCACTACCTCTCTCCCCGCTGGCAAGGGCCGTTTATTTCCCTGAACTGCGCCGCGCTGAATGAAAATCTGCTGGATTCCGAGCTGTTCGGTCATGAGGCGGGCGCGTTTACCGGCGCGCAGAAACGCCATCTGGGCCGCTTTGAGCGCGCCGACGGCGGGACGCTTTTTCTGGATGAACTGGCGACCGCGCCCATGCTGGTACAGGAAAAACTGCTGCGGGTGATTGAATATGGCGTGCTGGAGCGCGTCGGCGGCGGTCAGTCACTTCAGGTGGATGTCCGGCTAGTGTGCGCCACCAATGACGATCTTCCCGCGCTGGCGGCCAGCGGGAAATTCCGCGCCGACCTGCTGGACAGGCTGGCGTTTGACGTGGTGCAACTGCCGCCGTTGCGCCAACGCCAGCAGGACATCATGCTGCTGGCGGAGCATTTTGCCATTCAGATGTGCCGCGAATTACGCCTGCCGCTGTTTCCCGGCTTCACGCCGCACGCTCGCGACACGCTGCTGAACTATGGCTGGCCGGGGAACATCCGTGAATTGAAGAATGTGGTTGAACGTTCAGTGTACCGGCACGGCAGCAGCGATCGGGCGCTGGACAGCATTATCCTCAATCCTTTCCAGAAGCCTTCTTCCGCGCCGGAAACCCAACCCGGCACAACGGCCGTACAGCGCCCGCGGCCGGATTTACCGCTGGATCTGAAGCAGTGGCAGCTCACACAGGAAAAGGACTTTATCGATCAGGCGCTGAAGCAGGCGCGGTTTAATCAACGCAAAGCCGCCGAGTTGCTGGGCCTGACCTATCATCAACTGCGGGGGCTGCTGAAAAAGCACGCTATTATGGTCAATGACTAACCCTGCGCCAGCGGCAACCCATCGCGCCGGTCGGGCGCGCTGGCGAACGGCCTGCCCTGGCCGTCAGGTTACAGGGAGCGCCGGCGCAGCAATGGACTGGCGATTTTAGTGATATCGTGGTTTTCCAGACGATTGATGATATGCAGAGTGGACTGTCGGCCAATTTCGTAATGCGGCAGTTGTACCGTAGTCAGCGGCGGCAGGAACAGATCGCCGATCCCCACCAGATTGTCATAGCCCAGCACCGCGACGTCATCAGGAATGCGAATGCCCTTTGACAGCAGCGTCTGGTAGACCAGAAACGCCACCCTGTCGTTGCCGCACACCACCGAATCGAACAGCGGTTTGCCGCGATGCAGATATTGCTCGACGATAGTCACCGCATCCATATAGTGCTCGTCACCCAGCCGCAGATGATGCTGCCAGATCTGTTGCGGATCGAGGGAAAAATCAAGGCAGGCGCGCTCCAGGCCCTGACGCCGACGACCGCTGGCCAGCCGCTCCTGCGGCAGATGGATACACAGCGGCTTACGGTAGCCCGCGCTGAGCAGCGCGTGAAAGCCGTCATACTGCCCCTGCTCATCATCCGGTATGTAACTGGCGACCTTGTCTTGCTCACTTTCACAGTTCGCCAGCACACACGGCAGGCTGAGCAGCTTTTTCGGCACTGGTACTCTACGCAGCCCCATCGTGGTGTAGATGATCCCGGCAGGACGGTGCGACAGCAGCAGGTCAACGATGTCATCCACGCAGTCTGACTCGAACATATTGACGACGAAGCTGTTCCAGCCGTACGCCCGGGCGGTCTCTTCAATCGACAGCGTCATTTCAACCGAAAACGGCGTAGTGACGGTGTCCAGCGCCAGTACGCCGATGGTTTTCGGCGTTGCTCTGGCGCCGCGAATTTTTTTTGCCGACAGGTCGGGAACGTAGTTAAGTGTTTCAATCGCCTGTTTGACGCGCTGATAGGTTTCCGCCTTCAGCGATTGCGGGCTGTTAAGCGCCCGGGATACCGTCATCAGAGAAACATTCGCCAGTTTTGCCACATCTTTTAAAGAAGCCATACCGTCCTTTCCCTACTTTATATCCGACAACGACGATGTCCCGTGGGTGAACATCGCTGACTGAATCATTTGTGTTTCCCTCGTGCGAGGAGACCAACCGACCGGCGGCAACCGCTAACGGCGTCGTGCCGCCCACGCGGCTGATTCTACGTATATTCAGGCCGCCGGCTGCAAAAATAATAAGTTTAAATAATAAACATGATGTCGCTCGCATAAAACCAATGTTAACGTTAACCATTGTGATTAACATCATAAATCCATCATCCCTGATCTTCTCCTGTTTTATGGCGTGATGTTAACGTTAACTAACACGGTTTGCCGTGTAGCTGGAGCAAAGATGTTATCTCCCTATCAATAATGACAACGAGAATGATACGCGATGAAAAATACCTATTTTTGCATTTCGATGGCGCTGCTTGCCGGTCAGGCCGCCGCGGCAACAACCGAGGAACCGCCTGCCGCGGAACAGCGCGTGTCATCCGGCGGCACAACCGACAGCGCCGGGGTAGCCTCTCTGGGGACGACCGGGCAGGCGACCGCGGCGAATGATTATCAAGCGGAGAATGTGGATATCGCCCGCATCTCTCAGGAGCAACAGTCGGTGCACTGGAACACCGTGGACAGTTCGCTGGACGCGGGCGGCCTGCACGGAAATATCGGCAGTAAAATTGAAATTGACGACACGCGCTGGAAAGACAACAGCAAAAACGGCGGCAAATTCAAGCTGGCGCTGATTCAGGCCTGGTTACGGCATGATGAATTACCGGGTTGGTATTTTGGTTACTGGAACGCCCGCGAAGATAATTATAAAGGTCAGTTTTCTAATCAGGACTATAGCGGTACCAACACCATCAACGAGATGTATATCGGCAAAATCAACGAATTTTACCGCGGCAACTGGGGCATCGAAGTATTGGGCGGCACTGAAAGCGCGACAAAACGCTGGAAAGGCCGGCTGAAATTGTGGGGCGAATCCCGTCTGACCGATAAGTGGTCGGTCTCCGGCTACGTGTTCCGCGAATATCAACCACAAAGTAACGATTCGAATAATAACGATCTGGAACACCATTCCATGGAAATGGAACCCTCGCTGCAATATCGGGTGAATCCGGATTTAGGCATTTATCTGCGTCCTTATTATTCCTGGGATAAACAGGCGCGCAAATTCTGGGGAAATATTATCGAAGAAGAGTGGAAAATAAGCGCCGGATTATGGCGCAACTGGTATCCCCTGCTGACGTCGGTGTATGTCGGATTTGGCAATGACAAAATTTATAATGACGCCAACAGATCCGAAATATTCTACAGCGGCAAATATCACTTCATCGGCGCCACCGCCAGCTACCCCATTGTCGACAACCTGCGTCTTTATGGCGAATTCAAAGCCCAGTTTACCAAGTCGCACGGCCAATGGGCCAATGACGGCCATTCCTGGAATCCGTTTACCGTGGTCGGCGTTGAATACAGTTTCTGATTCCTATGCCCCTGTGAAAATAACTATTCCATACAAGAGAGAACATCATGTTCAGACCCAACAACATTTCCACGGCGATACTGATGCTGCTGATAACATCGCTGAATACCGCCTACTCAATGCCGCCGGCTCAGAGCAACCCGGCGGCCAGCGAAACCGGGACACCCAGTGAGGTAAGCGCGTTTTTTCCACGCATCCCCGGCTCCTATATCGGCGACCCCATGCCCTTTTCCGAAAATAACCGGTTTTACGTTTTTCACCTTAATGACGTTCGCGGCGGCAAGGATCTGGGCGTACACGCCTGGCATCTGCTGGAAAGCCAGAATTTGTATCATTATAAAAATCTGGGCGAAGTGATTCCCTATATCAACGATCTCGATAGCCCGGAACTGTTGCTGGGCACCGGTTCGGTGATTAAAGTCGGCGGTGTTTATCACGCCTGGTACACCGCGCATAACCAGAACGTCTATCCGGCAGAGTCGATTATGCATGCGACCAGTAACGATATGCGCAACTGGACCAAGCACCCTAAGGATACCTTCCTCCCCGGCAAAAACTATCGGGCAAGCGATTTCCGCGATCCGCATGTGGTCTATATTCCTGAGGAAAACCGCTACTGGATGCTGATTACCACCCGTCAAAATGGCGCGGGCGTAATTGTCAAATACACCTCCGATAACCTGACCGCCTGGCGCGACGAAGGCGTTCTGTTTCGCAATGACACCCCCAGCTATGACGCCAATCTGGAATGTCCGACGTTGGTTAACTTCAACGGCCGCTGGTATCTCAGCTTCAGCGACCAATGGCCGCATCGCCAGACCCAGTACCGTATGGCGGAATCCCCCAACGGCCCCTTTGTTAAACCGGAAAAATTTTATTTTGACGGCGCCGGACTCTACGCCGGCAAGCTGGTGGAACAGAACAAACGTCTGTTTGTTTTCGGCTGGGTGCCGACCAAAGCCGATGAAAACAATAAAGGCACCACCGACTGGGCGGGCAACCTTATCGCTCATGAACTGACGGCCGCGACCGACGGCCAACTGCACACCAGGCTGCCGCAGGAAATGGAGGCGGCTTTCGCACAAAAAGTCCCTCAGGCCAGCGTATTACACCCCGTCGCGACGACCCACAGCGCCGCCTCGTTCGGCGAAATCAGCAGCCGGGTATTTGCGCCGTTGACCGGCACTACCGAAATTAGCGGCGATCTGCGCCTCACCGGCAACGGCGCTATTTTCAGCTTCGGCATGAGCGACGATATCCCGCAAAACGCGCCGGTCAACGTCGTGTTTAATAAAAAGACCAATAAGGTCCTTTTCTATACCGCCGGCATCGATGCGCTGCCAACCAGTCAGCCGGAAAGCGGGATAACTACGCCATTATCCGACACGCTTGCGCTGAAAGTGATTATTGAGGACTCCATTGCCGTGTTCTACATCAATGACACGATCGCCTTCAGCACGCGCATGTACCATATTGCCGGCAAGAAATGGGCGATCAGCGCCACACGTAATGATATCGATACCCGCAATCTGCGTATTCGGCAGTTTTGATTCGCGTATCGCCCTATTTCTCACTGCATTGCGAAAACCGTCGCAAGGGATTATTTATGAAAACCGTTATCTCCACAACATGGGTTCTGCTCACCATCGCGCTGCTGCCGGCAGCCAGTCAGGCAGCCATGGATATCATGCGCAACGATAATGGCACCGTAGTCGGGGTCAATCCCTGGTCTTATCTGAATGAGGATGTGATGTGGACGACCACGCGTTCGTCCTATCCGCACGGCGGAAAAGTCCACGGCAATATTAAAAGTAAACTGGAAATCACCGATTCCAACTGGAAAAACAGCGCTACCCACAACGGCGCGGATAACTTTGTGCTGTCGCAGGCGGTATTGCGCCATGACAGCCTGCCGCCATGGTATCTGGCCTTTTACAATGCGCGGGAAACGGAATATCAGGGCGGTTTTACCAGCCAGCGCTATGAACGGCAGACGCAGCGTACCCAGTTGATCTTCGGCTACGAACACCCGTTCGCGCGCGGCAGCGTTGGCGCGGAACTGCTGGCCGGCAGCGAATCGCTCAACGAACGCTGGCAGGTGCGCTACAAGCTTTATGGCACATATCGCCTTACCGATCGCCTAGTGATGTTTGGCTACCTGTATCAGGATCTACAGCACAAACGATCCGCCGGCGGCGAATTCATTAACGACACGGATATTTCGACCAGTGAAATCGAACCCGGCATACAGTACATCATTACCGACAGCACCGGCGTCTGGCTGCGCAGCCGCTACAGCGAAGCCACGATGCAGCGCAAACAGTGGGGAGATATCAATGACCAGGACTGGACCACCCGCGTCGGCGTCTGGCATAACTGGGACAGCGGCCTAACCACTACGCTGCACAGCGGCATCGGTCACTATCGCAAATACAACGCCAATAAAACGGATGGCGAAGTCTTCCAAAACACCCGCTACAAATACGCGGCGCTGGGCGCAACCTACCCTGTCAGCAAGCGGTTTACCGTCGCCGGTGAAGTAAAAGCCTCGGATGACAAACAGGGCGGCAGTTGGGTGACCAACGGCAAGGCCATCAATATGTTTTACATGCTGTCCGCGGATTTCAATTTCTGATCCGACGCCCCCGCGCGACGACGGTGCGCCCCGCGGCGCACCGATTTCCGTTGCCGGATCGTCATGGGGATATCCTCATGCCGTTGCGACGCGACTAACGCCGCCGTCTAGCCGCCGGAAGAAGACGATTTTTTTCACGATTAAACCACGGAGACCGTAACAGCGGGATCACCGCAGGCAATACGATTGCCAGGCCGAAGAAGAAGTCTATTTTATAAAAATCAAAATCATCGATTGAACCGATCAAAAATGAACGAATGACCGCCACGCTGATCAATGCGGCAATGATATCAATTCCTGACTGAATATCCTGCCTTAAAAAGGCAAACAAACAGGGAAAGAACAAAAAAACAATCAATAAAATCACCATGGTTTTAAACATAGCGCTTCTTTCTATAAGAATAGCGCACTCATTATTTTTGTAGCCGTCGTTAAATTGATCCAGGCTATCTTCACCGGTTCTATTGTCCATATATTGTGCCGGTGAACTCGCCACTCTGGGGGAAAAGGATGGCGATAGCTGAGCGATGGTTATTATATTACTCATCGCGATATCCACTCTCTGGCCGTCAAGCGTTATATAGGGAATAAACCTGTAGCCATAGCGATACGTCTCAAATGGAAAATCCTCGTCATTGCTGTGCAAATCAACAGGTTTTTTTTCAATTTCTGCAAATGCGTTTTTATTTACTGAATTGAAGTTTTTTTTTAACTCGCCGACGACAATATCGTTGAAAACAAACGATGGAAATGCGGGAATAACCTGTAACCCTTCCATTCTTAAATGCAATTTGTTTTTATCCAGATTGTATTTTTTAAATGTTTCCTCGCTAATATTGACACTGCCGCTTAACTGCATTATTCCCTTAATATTATTATCCAACCTCAGAAATAATGAGTCAGACGAATATAGCGTATTCGCATTTTTTACTTCGCCACAAAATGTTCTACTGTCAAAAACAGAATGTCCATTAGAAAGCATGGTCTTATAGCCAACAACTATAAAAATCAGTAAGAAAACGGCGCCTAATATCATCAATACATATGAAACTATACGATTACTCTTCTTTTCCATTTTATCATCCATCACCTCATCCCATGACAATAATAGCCTTGGAAAATCATAAATAAAAACCAACTTTCGGATCGGCGGGAGAACGTGAAGGAGCGTCAACCGCCTATCAAGCCCTGGTCAGGACGCGATAGGCAGAAGAATCAACGGTGCAGCGGCAGGCTGTTGCCCAGATGATCAAACAGATAGCAGTCGGCGGAGGAGAAACAGAAATCAGCCTGGCGGTACTTTTCAGGCAACTGCGAGGATTTCACTTCACAGACAATTTCTTGCTGGTCGGTCGTGCGCGCATGCACATAGCTGGTTCCCCCCAGCATCTCAATGGCGGTTACGGTGACCGGCAGGACACACTCCCGGCTGCCGTCAACGGCAATATGCTCAGGCCGGATCCCCAGCGTGGCAAACGGCAGGTCGTGCGGCAGCGGTGTTTGGGTTTGCAGCGTCAACGTTTGTCCGTCAAGGGTTTGCAGCCAGACCCGAACTCCATCGCGCCGCAGCAGCTTCAAGGGGATAAAATTCATCTTCGGCGAACCAATAAAGCCGGCGACAAACTGATTGAGCGGATGATGGTACAGATCCAACGGCGTACCGATCTGTTCTACCCGCCCGGCGCGCAATACCGCAATGCGATCGGCCATGGTCATCGCCTCAACCTGATCGTGCGTCACGTATATCATGGTGCTTTTCAGCTGTTCATGCAGGCTGGCGATCTCCAGACGCATCTGTACGCGCAGTTCCGCATCCAGATTAGACAGCGGCTCATCAAACAGGAACACCTGCGGGCTACGGACAATCGCCCGACCGATAGCCACCCGCTGGCGTTGACCGCCGGACAGCTGTTTCGGTTTACGATCGAGCAGCGTTTCCAACTGCAATATCTGCGCGGCATTATCCACCTTGCGCACGATGTCCGCTTTGCTGACGCCGGCCACCTTAAGGGCGACGCTCATATTTTCGCGCACCGTCATGTGCGGATAAAGCGCGTAGGATTGAAACACCATCGCGATACCGCGTTCGGACGGCGACAGCCGGTTTACCCGCCGCCCATCAATGCAGATATCACCGCCGCCGATGCTCTCCAGCCCGGCAATCAGCCGCAGTAGCGTGGATTTACCACAGCCGGAAGGGCCGACGAAGACCATAAACTCGCCATCATGGATCTCCATACTGATGTCGTGCAAAACAGGCGTGTTATCAAATGATTTATGTACATTTTTCAGGATCAGACTAGACATGGCGCATCCTTAATACGTGTCCCCGCAGGGTCACCCTTTCACCGCCGAACCGGTAATGCTGGCAATAAAGTGCCGCTGTACCAGCAGGAAAAATAGCATCACCGGCAGCGCCATCATCACCGCGAAGGCCATGATATTGCCCCAGTAAAGCTGGTTGCTGCCGAAATAAGCGGACATCGCCACCGACAGCGGACGGACTTCCGGGCCGCGCGTTACCATGATCGGCCATAGATAACTGTTCCAACTGCCGAGAAACTGTAACGTGGCCACCGTGACAAACACCGGCTTTGACAACGGCAGACCAACATTGAGCCAGGTGCGAAACAGGCTGAAACCGTCCACGCGCGCGGCGTCGATGAGATCGCGCGGAATGCGGCTGAAGAACTGATAAAACAGAAAGATAAAGAAGGCGTTCGCCACGCAGGGAATAATCTGCACCAGATAGGTATCCAGTATCCCCACCCGACTGACGATGAACAGTTGCGACAATACCAGCGTCTCGCCTGGAATAGCCAGCAAGGCAACGATCAGCGCCAGCAGCGCCGCCCGATGTTTCCCCTGCCCCCAGGCCAGTGAAAAGGCGGCGGCGGAGTTAATCAATAGGGACAGCGTCAGCGTTACGGCGGTGATCAGCGCCGTGTTGAAAATATAGCGGCCGAACGGATGGTTGGTATCGGCCAGAATGGCCGCATAGTTGTCCAGAGAAAAATGCCGCGGGATAAAGGCTCGCCCCCCCCCCATACTGCGCAGGATATCCGTATTATCCGGGTTCAGACTAAGGGTCACCATCATCATCAGCGGCACCGCGATCGTCAGCGCCAGCACGCTGATTAACAGGTATTTGATTAGTTGCATACGGTCACCGTTATTTTTCGCTCATCAGTTTTTTCTGCGCTAGGCCGAGCAGCAGCACCGCACAGAAGAACACTACCGACACGGCGGAAGCGAAGCCAATGCGCTGTGCCGAGAATCCGTTGCTGAACATGTACTGAATAATGGTGGTGGTCGCGCCGTTCGGCCCGCCGCCGGTCAGAATGTTCACCTGTGTAAACAGGCTGAATGCGCCGATTGTGGTGATGATCACCGCAAAAATATGCGTATTGCGCAGGCCGGGAAAAGTGATATAGCGGAACTGTTGCCAACGGCCGAAGCCGTCAATGACCGCCACCTCGTACAGCGTTTTCGGGATTTCCTGCAATCCGGCCAGATAAATCAGCATCTGGAACGGGAACGACGCCCAAATAGACAGCGCGATAATGGCATACAGCGCATAGCGCGGATCGCCAAGCCAGTCTTTCACCTGTTGCGCGCCGGTGAGAGCGGCCCACAGGCCGTTGAACAGCCCATCCGGGGTTTGCAGCATCACCGACCAGATCGCGGCAATCACCGTCATCGGGATCAGCAGCGGCATGATTATAATGCTGCGAAACAGCGCCATAGCGCGCAATTTGCTGTTAAGCAGCATGGCCGCCCCCAGCGATAGCGCCAGTTGCAGCGGTATCACTATCGCCGCGAAGCGCAGAGTATTGCCGACCGCCTGCCAAAACTCGGGGTCGGTAAAAATGCGCCGGTAGTTGGTCAGGCCAACCCATGCGGTAGGTATCGGCCGAGGCATCAGCCGTTCATTGGTAAATGAAAAGGCAATCGAACACATAAACGGGATCACCACAAACGCCGTCAGCAAAACCACGGCGGGAAGCAGCATGGCATATTCCGGAACGCGATATCGTAGTTTGCGCATAGTGTGATCTCATTCAGCGGAGGAAGGCAGGGGAACCCCGTTAAACGGTGGATACCCCATGTTGTCGTCAATATCCCGATCGATGGCGGCGGCCGCCCGCTTGAGCGCCGTCGCGCTATCCGCGCCCTGCAAGCTGTTTTTCAACGCTTTGCCAAATTCGCCGGAGATCACCGGGTATGCCGGATGAACCGGCCGTACCAGCGCAATATGGCTGGCCTGCTGCGTCAATAGGCTGAGCGCGCCGCCGGGGGCATAGGCCGGCATCAGCGCAATTGCCGCCCGCCGCGCCGGAACATAGCCGGTAAAGTCGCAGTAGGTCTTTATCTGCCGGGCGGAAAACAGGTAATTCAGAAACTGGCTCACCTCCTGCCGTTTGGTGGTCGAAACGGGCACCGCCCAACCCCAACTGCCGTTCGGCGCATAAGCCTGACGCCCGAAGCGCGGCGCCGGGATCAGCACCAGATCGTCCCCCAGCGCCTGATGGTAGGTTTCCCACATCCAGTTGCCGACCCAGGACAGCGCGGCGCTTCGGTCGCCAAAGAAACGGTTGTCGCCCGCCGTGGCGGGCACCAGCCAACGCTGATGCTGCCAATGTTTCAGCTTCTCGACGGCGGCGACGGTCGCCGGGCCATCCAGAGTGCCGCTCGCCCGCCAGCGCCGTTGGTCGATCAGATCGCCACCGGCAGAACGGATAAACGGGTAATAGCCGTAGGTCAACCATTCGCCGCTGTAGTTGAGCTTGAAATCCAGCGGCCATTTCACTTCGGGCAGGGCCGCCAGCTTCGCCAGCACCGCGCTGAATTGCGCATAGTCCCAGGCGTCTTCAAGCCGGGTCGGGATGGGGATGCCCGCCGCCTCAAGGTAACGTTTATTCCCCCACAGCACCACCGACGAGTCTCCCTGGCTCAGCATGTAAACGTGTTTATCCGGGCTATAGGTGCCCTGCGCGATTACCCCATCGAGAAAATCATGCAACACCTCAGGCGCAATAAACGGATCCAGCGGCTGTAGCATGCCGGACCAGATATAGCTCGCCATATTCGGGCCATCTATCATCACCAGATCCGGCAGATCGTTGGACATCCATGCCGCCTGCAACGCATCGTTGTAACCGGGTATCGGTTTGATCTTTATCGAGATCCCCTGCGCGGCATAACGTTGGTTAAAGCCCTGTTCGAGCTGGGCGAAATAGGGGCGCTCCGGCGCGCCGTCAATCACCCAGGCCGTTATCTGCGCGGCGATACCGGACACCGGCGCCGCCAGACAGAGCGCCATCGCCATATGAATGAAAATATTCATCGCCCCCTCCTGCTCAACAGTGCGGCGACATCTCCATCACCGAGAGATAGTCGGCCAACGCCTCACGGTGCGGCAGCGCCGTCATTGCGCCTTTCGAGGTGGTTGCCAGTGCGCCACAGGCCTGCGCCTGCGCCATCATGGCCGGCAGCGCATCGCTGTCGCGCCAGTTGTCGCCCAACCCGCTCAACCCAGCCAGCAGACCGGCCATAAATGCATCACCGGCCCCCGTGGTATCCACCGCCCGAATCGCCTGCGCCGCATAGAAAGACATACTCCCGGGTTTACCGGCCCAAGCGCCTGCCTTGCCTTGCGTAACCACCAATAGCGCCGGATTGATATCGGCGCTCAGCGCGTCGATGGCGCGGGTGATGTCGTCCATCCCCGTCAGTTGCTTCAGTTCGTCGTCGGACAGCTTCACCACGTCAGCCTGCGCCAGCGCCTGTTGCACACAGCTCAGCATCATCGTGCGGTCAGGCCACAGATCGTCGCGCAGATTGGCATCGAAACTTAACCAGCCGCCGGCTCGCCGGACTTCCCTGATCGCCTGTAGCGTGGTGGAACGCGACGGCTCCGCCGCCAGCGCAATAGAACAGCAGTGCAGCCATTCTCCGGCGGAAAACGGCGGCAGGTCGCCGGTTTCGAGGAACAAATCCGCGCTGGGCCGAACCATGAAAGTGAACTGTCGCTCACCGTCATCATTGAGGCTCACCAGCACAACGGAGGTTCGATGCCGCGTGTCGTAATGCAGGAACGCGGTATCGACCCGTTCCTGTTGCAGAACCTGTTGCAAACGGTGGCCGAACGGTTCATCCCCCACCCGGCCGATAAACGCGCTGTTCCCGTTCAGTCGGGCGATCCCCACCGCCACGTTGGCGGGCGCGCCGCCTGGACAAGGCAGCAGGCGCTGCATCTCATCAGTAAACAAATCGATGACCGCATCGCCCAACACCCAGACTTTATTCGCCATAGTTACCTCAGCAACATCTTGATTATCAAAAAGATAGAACACCGTTTCGTTGCGTGCCCTCACGCAGGATCCGGCGGTAGCCCGTTTCAATCGGGCTGGAAAGCGTCTGAACGGAATGTATCGGGTTGCGGATAAAAATAAAATGTTAACGTTAACTTTCATGATTAACATCACATATCCGTTATTAACCATTTTGGTTTATTCTAAGTTAACGTTAACAATTGCGTTATCGACCTGTCAGGAGTTCTCACCATGAACGCTGAAACCAGAAAAACGTATTTGTTGTTAAGTAGCTTATTTTTCTTCTTTTTCTTTACCTGGTCATCCACTTGCTCCCTGCTGTCCATTTGGCTTAATCAGTATGTCAATCTGAAAGCGACCGATACCGGCATTATCTTTGCCGCCATCTCATTGGTGTCATTCTGTTCGCAGCCGCTGTACGGATACATTCAGGACAAGCTGGGGCTGGGCAAACATCAGCTATGGGTGATTGCCGCTCTGCTGGTGAGCAGCGGCCCGTTTTTTATGGGGTTCGCGGACATTCTGCGCTTCAACATCTATCTCGGCGGTATCGTCGGCGGGCTATACATCGGCGCCACGTTCAACGGCGGCATCGGTCTGCTGGAAGCCTATATCGAGCGATTCTGCCGGATGAAAAGCATTGAGTACGGCCGGGCCAGAATGTGGGGCTCGCTGGGCTGGGCGGTGGCTACGTTCTTCGCCGGCATCAATTTCAATATCAATCCCTGGTACAACTTTGCGCTGGCGTCCGTGTCCGGCGGGCTGTTTCTGCTTAGTCTGAGCCTGCTGCGCATCGCCAAAGATAATGCCATGAGCCAACTTCAGTTCGGCAACCCGGCCAATATCACGCTGGCCGACGCGCTGGGTTTGCTGCGTCTGCAACGCTTCTGGGCGCTGGTCATCTTTGTCATCGGCACCTGCGTTTATGGCGTGTATGATCAGCAGTTCCCGATCTATTTCTCCTCACAGTTTCCCGATCTTCATTCAGGCAATACCATGTATGGCTACCTGAATTCGCTACAGGTTTTCCTTGAGGCCGGCGGCATGTTCCTCGCGCCGTTTCTGGTTAACCGCATCGGCGCCAAAAATGGCCTGTTGCTGGCGAGCGCAGTCATGGCGCTGCGCGTCATTGGTTCCGGTCTGGTCAGCGGCGTGTATCTGATCTCGATGATGAAATTACTGCATGCCATTGAGTTACCGATTCTTTTAATTTCTCTGTTTAAATATAACAGCCTGAATTTTGATAAGCGGTTGTCGTCAACCATTTATCTGGTGGGCTTTACCTGCATCAGTTCCGTCGTCAGCAGCCTGTTGTCTCCACTCGCGGGTTACGGTTATGAACTGTTGGGCTTCGCCCAGACCTACCTGTTCATGGGGAGCATCGTTCTGGTCACCACGCTGATTTCCTGCGTTCTACTGGAGCCGGATAAATCCGTTCGTCCTCCCCTTTCCTTTACTCTGCGCACAATAAAGTGAGTTGTTATGAATGAATTACTCGATAAAGCGAATAGTCACATTGCCGCCACCCGGCCGTTGATGAATATGCAATGGTATCCAACCTGGCATCTGGCGCCCGCCGTTGGCTGGATGAACGATCCAAACGGACTGATCTGGTTCGGGGGGATGTGGCACGCGTTTTACCAACATCATCCCTATGACGCCACCTGGGGGCCGATGCACTGGGGCCATGCGCGCAGTTCCGACCTTATTCACTGGGAACATCTGCCGGTAGCGCTGGCGCCCGTTGGCGACGCGGATAAAGACGGCTGTTTTTCCGGTTCGGCGGTGGATAACGATGGTGAACTATCGCTGATCTATACCGGCCATGTTCACGACGGCGACCGCGCCAGCGATAAAGGGCTGCGTCAGGTTCAATGTCTGGCCACCAGCCGCGACGGGGTGAACTTCACCGCACAGGGAAAAATCCTCGATGCGCCGGATGGCATTCAGCATTTTCGCGATCCGAAAGTCTGGAAAATGGACGATTACTGGTACATGGTGGTCGGGCTGCGCGTTGCAGACCGCGGCGAAGTCCGGCTGTGGCGCTCCGACGACCTTCACAACTGGCAGCCGCAAGGCGTGCTGGCGCGCTCTGCGCCCGGCGAAAGCTACATGTGGGAATGTCCTGACTTCTTCCCGCTGGGGGATAAATGGGTGCTGATGTTCTCGCCGCAGGGAATGAAAGCCGATGGATACCACAACCGTAATCTGTTCCAGAGCGGCTATCTGGTCGGGACATGGCAACCCGGCGGCGAGTTTGTTATTGAAACGCCGTTTATCGAGATCGATGCCGGTCACGATTTCTATGCGCCGCAAACGCTATCGGGGCCGGACGGGCGACGCCTTATGCTGGGGTGGCTGGACATGTGGGAGTCGCCGATGCCGGAAAAAGACCATCTGTGGGCCGGTATGCTGTCAATGCCGCGCGAACTGACGCTGAAACCGGACAATACGCTGCGCGTCGTCCCGGCGGCAGAAGTGGACGCCAGTTGCCGCGAGCCGCATCGCCAGCAGGATATCGAGCTGAAAAACGCCAGCATGCCGCTGATGCAGGATTGCGAGGCGCATTACGTGACGTTGGACATCGATCTGCGGGCCAGCGATGCCGAGAAGTATGGTTTGTCGCTCGGCGGCCAGGAAAATATCGAACAAGGGCTGTTTATCTATGTCGATAATCAGTCGCAGCGTGTGGTGCTGGAACGCCGTTATCCACAGTATGGCATCAGCGGCTATCGCAGCGTACCGGTGACGTCGCTCGATACCCTGCAACTGCGCGTCTTTTTCGATCGCTCTTCGGTTGAAATCTTCGTTAATGACGGTGAAAGCTGTCTGAGTAGCCGCATCTACCCGCTGGAACGGCAACGCATGCTACAACTGTTTGCGCAAAACGGGGGCGCGCGTTTCAAGCGCGTCAGCAACGGGGCCATTGGGTGACGCCCTTCCCCTGCGGATGAAGACCTGGCCCGCGACGCCATAGCGGTCGGATCGACTGAAAAAAAAAGCCAGCACGGAGGCTGGCTAAAATAATACTGGAAGCAATGTGAGCAATGTCGTGCTCTTCTTTAGTGCCTGCGAAGCGGCAACTACTGAAGCGCGGAATTGATGGTAATAGTTATCACTATCATTTGTAAAGCACTTTGTTGAGAATTTTTCTCATTTCCATACTGATTATAGGGTTCCTCACCAATCGGCTCGACGCTTTTATCGCGCTTTCAGTGCTTTTTCAACGTCAGCCGGGCATACTTTTGCACAAAATCCTCCCAGTGGTCGGCCAGCAGACTTAAGTGCTGCAATTCGCTGTCCAGCGTGTGCGCGCAACAATCGCTGTTTCTCAGCATCATTTCAAATTGGTCGAGCATATCCACCGCGCTGCACGCGCTGTCGGCAATGGATAACGCCTGGGACATTTCGCGCTGTGAGTGATATCTGCCCTGTTTCATCGCGTCAATATCGCCCCGCACCCTTGCAGCATGGTCTTCATCGCCCAGACTGGAAGCCAGCAAAAACTCCGCATTGGCCGCCCCCAGACGGATGCCATCCCGCCGCGACACCAGTTCGCCGATATAGTTGTCGATTATTGATGCGGCCTGAGGCTGATACGCTTCGGGGATAAACGTCATCTTGATAAAAGAGAGCATCTCTTTTTTCATCGCGATATCAAACGCCTCCATCATCGCCGTCTTGTCGTCATTTAGCGGGCCGGAAAAGGCATCATATAAGGCATTGGCAAGTTTGGTGGCCGAACCCCGGGTTCTTTCAATGGCGATAATAAAAAAAGCGGCGGCGAGATCGTCAACACGATCCAACGGCGTCGCGGGCGAGGCCTCCGCCAACTGCCTTAACTTCTCTTTTTCTTCTTCGCTTAGCGCCGGCAGCAGGTTTGGCGGCTGCCTGGCGGTGTCGCTTTCGGTGCACGCCACGCTGTCATCGGAAAACGGAATGGACTCGAATGTCGCAACGGCGGCGTCCGCGCTTAAATCAGCCGGGTTATTGGCGACATCTTCCGTTTCCGTCTCATGTGAAAATTCGAGGCTAAGGGGGCAAGGAGGCTTGATAGCGTCCATCCTGAATGGCTCCATTGTTCAGACAAAGTTTTTAGGTATAACGGCATCATCGCTGCATAACTTAGCCGATCATCCGTAATTCTCGTCATGGAATGACCCCAACGTGATCCAAGACAAACATTCGCTATAAATAATACCATCGGTTGGAAAGTCGCCATCCGCACACAACGGAGTGGGGAGGATTGCCAGAGTGCGGTACACTCTGTGTATTACGTCTTGACAGAAAACTCCCGTATGTCTGGAAAAACTTATTTCGCACTGGCATTGCTGTGGCTGGCTGCGCCCGCGCCGGCGGCCTCAACCCCCGCGCCGTCGGAGGATATCCGCCAAAGCGGCTTTGTCTATTGCGTTAACGATGTGCTGAATACGTTTAATCCGCAAATGGCGCGCAGCGGCGTTACGATTGATACGCTGGCCGCCCAGCTTTACGATCGCCTGCTGGATGTGGACCCCTATACATATCGCCTGATGCCGGAGCTGGCCCAGCGATGGGAAGTGCTGGATAACGGATCGACCTATCGCTTTTATCTGCGACGCGACGTTCCTTTTCAAACCACCGCCTGGTTCGCCCCTACCCGTAAAATGAACGCGGACGATGTGCTGTTCAGCTTTCAACGCATGTTGGATCAAAAACACCCGTATCATGATGTCAACGGCGGTGAATATCCCTATTTCGACAGTCTGCAATTTGCCGATTCGGTACAAAGCATTCGCAAATTGGGCGAGTACAGCGTTGAAATCCGGCTAAACAGCCCGGATGCCTCTTTCCTGTGGCATCTGGCGACACACTATGCGCCGATCTTGTCTGCCGAATATGCGCAGGCGCTGTCTGAACATGACAAGCAAGAATTACTGGATCGCGAACCGGTCGGCACCGGCCCCTATATGCTGAATGAATACCGCAACGGGCAATATATTCGCCTGACGCGCAACGACCTCTATTGGCGCGGTTTGCCGCGCATGCCGCAGGTGGTGGTCGATCTTGGCTCCGGCGGCACCGGCCGGTTGTCCAAATTACTGACCGGCGAATGCGACGTGCTTGCCTACCCCGCCGTCAGCCAGCTCGCTATTTTACGTAACGATCCGCGCTTACGCCTGTCATTACGCCCCGGGATGAACGTCGCCTATCTGGCATTTAACGTGCGTAAACCGCCGCTGGACGATCGCCGCATTCGTGAAGCCATCGCGTTGGCGATCAACAATGACCGCTTGATGCAGTCAATTTATTACGGCACGGCTGAAACCGCCGCATCGATCTTACCGCGCGCCTCCTGGGCGTATGACAATGACGCGCAGATAACCGAATACAATCCGCAGAAATCCCGCCAACTGTTGCAGGAGCTGGGCATAACTAATCTCAGCCTGCGTCTGTGGGTGCCCAGCGCGTCGCAATCCTACAACCCCAGCCCGCTGAAAACCGCGGAGCTGATACAGGCCGATCTGGCTCAGGTGGGCGTACAGGTCACCATTGTGCCGGTTGAAGGACGTTTTCAGGAAGCGCGGCTGATGGAACTCAGCCACGATTTGACGTTGGCCGGCTGGACGACCGACAGTAACGACCCTGACAGTTTTTTTCGCCCGTTATTGAGTTGCGCCGCCATTCGCTCCCAAACTAACTATGCTCATTGGTGTGATCCTACTTTTGATGAGGTATTGCAAAACGCGCTGTCTTCCCAGCAGTTGGCGAAACGGATTGAATATTACCAACAGGCGCAGAAGATTCTGGCCGAACAGCTACCGGTTTTGCCGCTGGCCTCATCCTTGCGTCTGCTCGCTTACCGTTACGATATGAAAGGGATCGTGCTCAGCCCGTTCGGCAACGCCTCGTTCGCCGGCGTTTTTCGGGAGAATGGCCGCGCTCATCAGCAAAGCGCCGCGGGAGGAGAAAAACCGTGATTATCTTTACCCTGCGCCGCCTGTTATTGTTGCTGGTGACGCTGTTCCTGCTGACGCTGGTTGGTTTCAGTCTGAGCTATTACACGCCGCACGCTCCGCTCAGCGGCGCCGCCCTGTTTGACGCCTATCGCTTTTACCTTATCGGCCTGTTGCAGGGTGACTTCGGCCGCTCCAGCATCAACGGTCAGGCCATCCTTGTGCAGCTAAAAGAAGTTTTTCCCGCCACCATCGAACTGTGTCTGCTGGCTTTTATTCTCTCTTTGCTGGTGGGGATCCCGCTGGGGATTACCGCCGGCGTGATGCAAAACAAAGGGCCGGACATTGTTATCAGTACGCTGGCGCTCATCGGTTTTTCGCTGCCCGTATTCTGGCTGGCGCTGCTGCTCACGCTGTTTTTCTCCCTGCACCTCGGCTGGCTGCCGGTATCCGGGCGCTTCGACCTGCTCTATCAGGTAAAAACCGTAACCGGCTTTGCGCTGATTGACGCCTGGCTGTCCGATTCGCCTTATCGTAATGAGATGATCGTCAGCGCCATTCGGCACCTGATCCTTCCTGTTACCGTACTGGCTGTGGGGCCGACGACAGAGGTGATACGGCTGATGCGGATCAGCACCACCGAGGTTATCGGCAAAAGTTATATTAAAGCGGCGGCGACGCGCGGTTTATCGCGCCTAACGATTATTCGCCGCCACGTGCTGCATAATGCGCTGCCGCCAATCATGCCGAAGCTGGGATTGCAGTTTTCCACTATGCTGACGCTCACGATGATTACCGAAGTGGTGTTCAACTGGCCGGGGCTGGGGCGCTGGCTGGTCAACGCGATTCGCCAGCAGGATTATGCGGCGATCTCCGCAGGCGTCATCGTCGTCGGCGCAATGGTCATCACGGTTAATGTGCTGTCCGATGTATGGGGCGCAATGACAAATCCGTTGAAACATAAGGAATCTTATGCCCTTCGATAACGTTTACAGCGAAAAACGGATCCCCAGCCGTCTGGGCGATACCTGGCGGGTATTCCATCAGGATACGCTGGCGATGATCGGCTTCTACGGTTTTCTGTTGTTGCTCGGCCTGTGCCTGTTCGGCAAACTGTTGGCGCCTTACGACGTTAGCCAGCAATTCCTCGGCTACCAGATGCTGCCGCCGTCCTGGTCGCACTACGGTGAAGTCTCGTTCTTCCTCGGCACCGACGATCTGGGGCGCGATCTGTTGAGCCGGCTACTGAGCGGCGCCGCCCCTACCGTGGGAGCGGCATTGCTCGTCACCCATGCGGCGGCGCTGTGCGGCGTCATTCTGGGCGTGTTTGCCGGCGTCACCCACGGGCTGCGCTCCGCCCTGCTTAACCATATTCTCGACACCCTGTTGTCCATTCCATCGCTGCTGCTGGCCATTGTGGTGATTGCCTTTATCGGCCCGAAACTGGAGCACGCCATGCTGGCAGTCTGGCTGGCGCTGTTACCCCGCATGGTGCGTACCCTCTATAGTACGGTGCATGATGAAATGGACAAAGAGTATGTCGTCGCCACCCGTCTCGATGGCGCGTCCATGCTGTATATTGTCTGGTATGTGGTGTTGCCGAATATCGCGGCGACGCTGGTGTCGGAATTCACCCGCGCCTTGTCCATCGCGATTCTCGACATTGCCGCACTCGGTTTTCTTGACCTTGGGGCGCAGTTGCCGACCACCGAATGGGGAGCCATGCTGGGTAATTCCTTAGAGCTGGTCTATGCCGCCCCCTGGACGGTGATGTTGCCCGGCGCGGCGATTGCCCTGAGCATTCTGATTGTTAACCTGCTCGGGGACGGCATTCGCCGCGCCCTGCTGGCAGAAACGGAATAATGGCGGAGACGACGTATGCCCTTGCTTGATATTCGTAATCTGACCATTGAATTTCTCACCGCGGACGGCGCGGTAAAAGCGGTCGACCGGGTGAGCATGACGCTGAACGAAGGGGAAATCCGCGGCCTGGTGGGCGAATCGGGATCGGGCAAGAGTCTGATTGCCAAAGCCATCTGCGGTATCACCAAAGATAACTGGCGGGTGACCGCCGATCGTTTTCGTTTTGATGACATTGACCTGTTGCAACTGACGCCGCGTGAACGGCGCAAACTGGTGGGACATAACGTCTCCATGATTTTTCAGGAGCCGCAGTCCTGCCTGGATCCCGCCGAAAAAATCGGCCGGCAATTGATACAAACTATCCCCGGCTGGACGTATAAAGGTCGCTGGTGGCAACGGTTCAACTGGCGAAAACGTCGGGCCGTCGAACTGCTGCACCGCGTCGGCATCAAAGATCATAAAAATATTATGGGCAGCCACCCCTATGAACTGACGGATGGAGAATGCCAGAAAGTGATGATCGCCATCGCGCTAGCAAACCAGCCGCGCCTGTTGATCGCCGATGAACCCACCAACGCAATGGAATCCACCACGCAGGCGCAGATTTTTCGCTTATTGGCGCGACTCAACCAGAACAACAACACCACCATCCTGCTTATCAGTCACGATCTGCAAACCATGAGCAAATGGGCCGATCGCATTAACGTGCTGTACTGCGGCCAGACGGTGGAAAGCGCCACCAGTGAAGATCTGATTACCGCGCCGCATCACCCTTATACCCAGGCGCTGATCCGGGCGATGCCGGACTTTGGCCGCTCGCTGCCGCACAAAAGCCGCTTGAATACCCTGCCGGGGGCGATCCCCTCGCTGGAGCATTTACCCGTCGGCTGCCGTCTGGGGCCGCGTTGTCCTTACTCACAGAAACAGTGTATGCAAACCCCGCAGTTGCTCTCGGTCAAGAACCATTGGTATGCCTGTCACTTTCCACTCAACATGGAGGGGTCCTGATGGTTGAAACATTACTTGAAGCCCGTAACCTGACCAAAACGTTCCGCTATCGCACCGGTCTGTTTCACCGTCAGCATGTTGAGGCCGTGAAGTCCGTCAGCTTTACCTTACGTGAACGTCAGACGTTGGCCATCATCGGCGAAAATGGTTCGGGGAAATCCACGCTGGCGAAAATGCTGGCCGGCATGATAGCCCCGACCTCCGGCGAACTGCTCATCGACGATCATCCGTTGCACTACGGTGATTATCGCTATCGCAGCCAGCGTATCCGTATGATTTTTCAGGATGCCGGCAATGCGCTGAATCCGCGGCAGCGCATCGGCCAGTTGCTGGATGTCCCGCTGCGGTTGAATACCGATCTCAGCGCCGAAGCGCGCGAAAAGGCGATAAATCTGACGCTGCAACAGGTGGGGCTGCGGCCGGATCACGCTTACTATTACCCCCACGCGCTGGCTCCCGGCCAGAAACAGCGCGTCGGGCTGGCGCGGGCGCTGATCCTGCAACCTAAAGTCATCGTCGCGGATGAAGTGCTGGCGTCGCTGGATATGTCTATGCGATCACAGATTATTAATCTGATGCTGGAACTCCAGGAAAAGCACGGTATCTCTTATATTTATGTCACCCAGCATCTGGGCATGATGAAACACGTCAGCGATCAGATCCTGGTCATGCAGGCGGGCGAGGTGGTAGAACGCGGCAGCACGGCCGACGTGCTCTCTTCCCCGCTTCACGATCTGACCAAGCGCCTGATTGCCAGCCATTTCGGCGAGGCGCTGAGCGCCGATGCCTGGCGACGCGACGGGGGGGCGCAATGGTAACCGCGCCGCATTATCGGACATAAACACAGAGTATCGCTATCGGCTTCAGGCATGCTAGAATCGGCCGGTTTATTCATCCCGCTCATCATTAACGACTTATTTCAACATTGATGAGCGCAGCAACAATGATCACAAGGATTACTGCTATGGGTTTTCTTACCGGCAAGCGCATTCTGGTAACTGGTGTTGCCAGTAACCGTTCCATTGCATTCGGTATCGCACAGGCGATGCACCGCGAAGGCGCCGAACTGGCGTTCACCTATCAGAACGATAAACTGAAATCTCGCGTTGAAGGCTTTGCCAGCGAATTGGGTTCCAGCATTGTTCTGCCGTGTGATGTCGCTGAAGATGCAAGTATTGAAGCGCTGTTTGTCGAACTGGCCAACGTCTGGCCTAACTTTGATGGTTTCGTTCACTCCATCGCTTACGCGCCGGCCGACCAGCTTGACGGCGACTATGTCGACGCCGTCACCCGTGAAGGTTTCAGCGTCTCCCATGACATCAGCTCTTATAGCTTCGTGGCGATGGCGAAAGCCTGCCGTAAAATGCTGAACCCGAATTCCGCGCTGGTTACCCTGTCCTATCTGGGCGCAGAGCGCGCTATCCCGAACTATAACGTGATGGGCCTGGCCAAAGCCTCTCTGGAAGCGAACGTGCGTTATATGGCGAATGCCATGGGTGCGCAAGGCGTGCGTGTTAACGCCATATCCGCCGGCCCGATCCGTACGCTGGCCGCGTCAGGCATTAAAAACTTCAAGAAAATGCTGGCTCACTGTGAAGCCGTAACGCCAATCCGCCGCGTCGTCACCATCGAAGACGTCGGTAACTCTGCGGCCTTCCTGTGCTCTGATTTAGCAGCCGGCATCTCCGGTGAAGTTCTGCACGTCGACGGCGGTTTCAACATCGCCGCCATGGGCGATCTGGATAATTAAGGGTTTTGCCGGAAACGGCGCCTAAATTTGTCCGTCGGGTTAAAAAACACGCCATCACGGCGTGTGAGGTTGCTGACAAAGTCGTTTGTAAGCCCGAGATACCCGGGCCTACCGTACCGAGGGGCGCTCCGGCGGCTTACGCCGCTACGGCCCCTCGCCACGCTCTCCCTAATAACGAGCTTTGTCAACGGTCTGACACGCCATCACGGCGTGTTTTTTTATGCGCGCAGGGTCGCCGCCGCCTGCTTGTATAGATAACTGCCCGTCTATACTATAGACCGGACAGGCGAACCAACGGGAGAAAGATGAGATGATTGATAAGCATTCCTTTGTCCCTTTTTATCTGCAAATCGAGCAGATTCTGGGCCGCCAGATCCGTGAGAATGTGCTGAAGCCCGGCGATCCGCTGCCCACCGAGGCGGAAATGTGTCAGCAATATCAGGTTTCACGGATGACGGCGCGCAAAGCGGTGGATTATCTGGTCAGGCAGGGGTTGGTCGAGCGTTTTCGCGGCCGCGGCACCTTTGTCGCCCAGCCGGATACCCGCGTCAAGGTGCAGTTGCCGCTCGATCAACACCTGACGTCCAGCGAGGTCGCCAGCAGCGCCCAGCGTAAGATCGTCAATCATCTGCTGCACTTTTCCCGGCAGACGGCCAGTCCTGAGGTGGCCAGCGCGCTGCAACTGCCTGAATCCGCGCCGGTTCTGTATATGGTTCGCCTGCGCCTGATTGACGGCACGCCGTTTGTCTATGAACAATCGTGGATGAATCAGGCGCTGTTCCCCGATCTGCAAGAGCAGGATCTCAGCCAGTCCAAGTATGCTTACCTCAAATCAAAAGGCTATGACGCCGTCGGCAGCCGCAAGCAGATCTTTGCCGAACTTCCCGCGTCGGAAATACGGGAAGCGCTGGGGCTGGCGCGTGATGAACCGGTGCTGCGCGCCAGCGTGATCGCATTTTTCGCCAACGGCGTGCCATTCGAACTGTCGAATGTCTACTACAACCAGCGGCACTATACCTTTACGCTTGATGCGCCGCCGCGCCCGTTGCTGGCGCTATAACCTGTTTCGCGACTACTTCAGCGCCGGCCAATAGCCTTTGTTCGCTTCTATCAAGGCATCCAGCACCTTACGGGCCTTTTTGGCATCCACCACCAACCGATTGAGGGTCAGCGCCTGTAGCGCCTTGTGGTAAGAACCCTCAAACCAGGCTTCAACCGTCAGCCGTTCATAGGCGAACTGTTGTTCGATCATCCCCTTGTAAAAGGTGGGAATATTGCCGACGCCATAAGCCCGCGGCCCGTTGCTGCCTAACGTGGCGGCCACTTCCACCATCGCACTGTCATCCAGATTGTTTATCAGGCCATTGTTTTCCACGATCACCACAAATATACGATGCTGGTTGTAGGCGATAGACTCGGCGACTTCGACAATCATGTCGCCGTGCGCATCGTTATGCACCACGCTGGCGTCTTTTGTGGTGCCGGCTTTCACCGCGGCGCGGCAGGTTTCAAACACCCGCTTCTCTCTTCCGGCCATCACCTCGTTGGCGCGGGTAAAGTTCGGATCCAGCTTGCTGAGCTTATAGTCGGGATAGAGATAATATTGCAGATAGGTGTTCGGCAGAAAATCCGGGAAATCCCGCATCATGTCGGCAACCACCGCATAGGTATCCAGCCAGGAGCGATCCCGCTGTTCCGCGTCCGCCGGTTTAAATCCCTGGTTGAGGATAATCTCTTTTAACCGCGGCAGCAGATCCGTCCCTTCCCGGTCATACAGATGGGTAAACCAGCCGAAATGGTTCAGACCAAAATAGACCGGTTCGAACTCATTAGCCTCGCGTCCCAACAAACGAGCGTAAGAACGCAGCAAATTGACCGGCTGATCGCAGATATTGAGGATGCGCCGATCGTGGGGAAATTTTACCCGCAGCGCATCGGCGACGATCGCCGCCGGATTGGTGTAGTTCAGGATCCACGCATCGGGTGAACGACTACGCACGTTCTGCACCAGTTCAATCATGTCGCCGATAGAGCGCATCCCATAGGCAAAACCGCCCGGGCCGCAGGTTTCCTGTCCAATCACCCCCAGCGACAACGGAATTTTTTCATCCTTTTCCCGCATGTCATAACCGCCGGTGCGCATCTGGCAGAAAACGAAATCCACCTCCCGAAACGCTTCGTCCACATCGGTGGTATAGGAGAAATCGAGTTGCGGATATTCCTCACTGAACAGCAGTCGGGCAAAATCGCCAATCACCGCCTGCCGCCCGGCGTTGACGTCAAACATCACCACGCGCTTGAGCGGAAAGGTCGCCTGCCGTTTACATAATGCTTTCAACAAACCCGGCGTCCAGGTTGATCCGCCACCGACAATCACCATGCTGTACGTCTTCGTCATAGCCATTTCCTGTTTTGTCCGGTTCAAATAACGTTACCCTGTCACGCCAAGCGCAATTTTGACGTCACTGGCGATTTTTTCCACTTTCGGGCCGTAAATAACCTGAATATTATGCTCGTTAACCCGGTTGATACCGTTCGCGCCGGTGGACATCAACGTCTTGTCCACCACCAGCGTCATGTCTTTCACCTGTACGCGAAGGCGGGTAAAGCAGCAATCCACGTCGGTGATATTGTTCTCTCCGCCCAGTCCGGTAATGATATCTTTCGTGCGCTGGTCGGCGCTGATCGGCTGAGTTTCCGGCGCGTGCTCCTCGGATTCCCGCCCGGGCGTCTCGACGTTCATGCGCCGGATAATGAACCTGAAAGCGAAGTAGTAGGCCAGAAAGTAAATTAACCCCAGCAACACGGCATACCACCAGCGCGTTTCCAACCCGCCCAGTATGCCGAATACCACCAGATCAATCGCTCCGCCCTGAATGTTGCCGATCATCAGATGCAACATCGACATCAGCATAAAAGACAGCCCGCTCAGCGCGGCATGGATTAGATATAACAGCGGAGAGACGAAGATAAAGCAGAACTCCAGCGGTTCGGTGATGCCGGTGGTGAATGAGGCCAGCGCCCCGGCCAGCACCAGCGCTTTCACCCGTTTTTTATGCTGCGGACGCGCACAGTGATACATCGCCAGCGCGGCGCCGGGCAGACCAAACATCATGATCGGGATTTTGCCCTGCGCCAGAAAGGTGGTCGCCCCGCGAATGGTCTCGTCACTGACCATCCCCGGATGCGTCAACGACGCATTAAAGATATTCAGCGCGCCCACCACCGTTTGGTTATCGATGGTCGCCAGCCCGATGCCGACTAACGGCAGGCACACCACGGTAATGATCGGCACAAAGCGTCGCCCGCCAAAAAAGCTGATGGCCGTCGGTAATTCAATGGTGTAGAAGCGGTTGTGCAACAGCACCGTGATCACCCCGGCAATCACTCCGCCCAGCACGCTCATGTTATAGGTGAAGATGCCCAGCGTTTGGGTAAATTCGGCGGCATACATCAGCGCGGCGGTGTGATCCATGCCTGCCGCAGTCAGCGCATCAATGGACGTGGTGACGGGCGTCAGGTTTTGTGCGGTAAGCGTCGCCTTTACCCCGACGTGCATGGAAATAAAGCCGATCACCGCGGCAAAGGCCGCCGTGGGCTTTTCCGCATTCGCCAGACCAATCGCGCTGGCAACGGCAAAAAACAGCGGCAGGTTGGCAAACAGCGCCCCGGCAATCTGGCGGATAAACCCAATGATCAATTGCGGAATTTGCATATCCGCAAAGGCATCGCCGGTGACGGCCGGGTTTTGCATCGCTGCCGCCAGCCCTAAAAAAATCCCGGCGGCGGCGATCACCGAAATCGGCATCATCAGCGCTTTACCAAAAGCATGAACTTTATTGCCAAGATCTTTCATCATCTACCCTTCCTGTTTTTCGGCATTGATTAAGTAATAGCCGGAAAACGGCAAGATTTGTCTATACAACTAGACAAAAGATCAAGAATCTGCGTTTGGTCACATTTTAAGAAGAAACGCCGTCTTATCTGATGTTGGGCGCGTTCGCGCAAACCTGCCGCTGGCCGACCTGCAGTCGAAGGCGCTGAAAAACATCACAACCGCGTAAAATCGCCGTCATATCCGGCGGCGCAGCGCGCCGGATCATCCGCACATCGGGCTTGCCGCCGGCCGCTGATTCGCGTAAAACTGTCTGCCGCTAATCGAGCTACTTATAACCGTATTTCTGGACGCTATGTTTCAAGATAATCCGCTGCTTGCACAGCTAAAACAGCAACTTCACTCTCAGACGCCACGAGTCGAAGGTGTCGTCAAAGGCACCGACAAAGGATTTGGCTTTCTTGAAGCTGATGCGCAAAAAAGCTATTTCATTCCCCCGCCGCACATGAAAAAAGTGATGCACGGCGACCGCATCACCGCCACGCTGCACACCGAAAAAGAGCGTGAAATTGCTGAACCGGAAACGCTGATTGAACCTTTCCTGAGCCGCTTTGTCGGCCGCGTGCAGAAAAAAGACGATCGTTTATCCATTATTCCCGACCATCCGTTACTGAAAGAGGCCATCGGTTGCCGTCCCGCCCGCGACCTCGGTCATACGTTTCAGGATGGTGACTGGGCGGTGGCTGAAATGCGTCGCCACCCGCTGAAGGGCGATCGCGGTTTTCATGCTGAATTGACCCAATACATCACCACCGGCGACGATCCGCTGGCGCCGTGGTGGGTGACACTGTCACGACACAATCTGGAGCGCGCCGCCCCCGATGCCGATGCCGCCGAACTCAACGATGGCGCGCTGGTACGCGAAGATCTTACCGCGTTGAGTTTCGTTACCATCGACAGCGCCAGCACCGAAGATATGGATGATGCGTTGTATGTGCAGGACAAGGGCGACGGCTCGCTGCTGCTGACTATCGCCATTGCCGATCCCACGGCGTACGTTGAAGCAGGCAGCGAACTGGATAACATCGCCCGCCAGCGCGCGTTCACCAATTACCTGCCCGGCTTCAATATTCCGATGCTGCCGCGCCAATTGTCAGATGATATCTGTTCGCTGCGCGCCGATGAGCGCCGCCCGGTTCTCGCCTGCCGCGTCACCATCGCCGCCGACGGTTCGCTGGGTAATGATATCCACTTCTTTGCCGCCTGGATCGAATCCAAAGCCAAGCTGGTCTATGACGAGGTCTCCGACTGGCTGGAACAAGCGGGTGAATGGCAGCCGTCTTCCGCGGCGATTGCCGAGCAGATCCGCTTGTTGCATCGCGTTTGTCTGTCCCGTAACGCATGGCGCACCGCCAACGCGCTGGTGTTCAAGGATCGCCCGGATTATCGCTTCCTGCTGGGCGAAAAAGGCGAAGTGCTGGATATCGTCGTTGAGCCGCGACGTATCGCCAATCGCATCGTCGAAGAGGCGATGATCGCCGCTAACGTCTGCGCCGCCATTGTGCTGCGCGACAAACTGGGTTTTGGTATCTATAACGTCCATAACGGTTTCGATCCGGCGTCCGTCGAACAAGCCGTCGCCGTTTTAGATACGCACGGTATTCAGGCCGATGCGCAGGCGTTACTGACGCTTGACGGTTTTTGCGCCCTGCGCCGCGAACTGGATGCGCAACCCACCCAGTTTCTGGATAGCCGTATTCGTCGTTTCCAGTCTTTCGCCGAAGTCAGCACTACGCCGGGGCCGCATTTTGGTTTGGGCCTGGAAGCCTACGCCACCTGGACGTCCCCGATTCGTAAATACGGCGATATGGTCAACCATCGGTTGCTGAAGGCGGTGATCGCCGGACAGACGGCGGAAAAACCGCAGGATGAAATAACCGTGCAGCTATCGGAGCGTCGCCGTCTTAACCGCATGGCGGAACGAGACGTCGGCGACTGGCTGTACGCCCGTTTTCTTAAGGATAAGGCGGGAACCTCTACTCGCTTCCCGGCGGAAATCATGGATGTTACCCGCGGCGGCCTGCGCGTTCGCCTGCTGGACAACGGCGCGGTGGCGTTTATCCCCTCCTCCTTTATTCACGCCGTGCGCGATGAGCTGGTGTGCAGCCAGGACACCGGAACCGTGTTGATCAAAGGTGAAGCGGTTTATCGTCAGGGCGATACCCTGGATGTGGTTATTGCCGAGGTGCGCCTCGAAACCCGCAGTATTATCGCCAAACCGGCCGCCTAATCGCCTCTGTGCCGCCGATCCGCAACGGATCGGCGGCATAAAGGCCTTTATAGCCCCCTTTGCCCGGTCAACAGCGGTTTAGTCTTTAAATTTCTTTACAAAAACTTATTGTTGCTCACATTTTCTTATCCAGCCGCTTCTCTTCGCCATTAAACCCACTATTGTTAAATTGCATTAACACTCGCGCTAACATCTTCCTGAATAATGAAGGAGCTGTGGTTATGAATAACGTCAAGAGCATCGTGATCTGGCTGCTGGTCGGTCTGGCGGGAGCAACCGCTTTCGCCATGCTGGCCCTTAGCCGCGGTGAGCACGTCAATGCCGTGTGGTTGGTTGTTGCATCGGTAGCCTGTTACAGCATTGCCTATCGTTTCTACAGTCTGTTTATCGCTAAAAAAGTCTTTGAGCTTGACGACCGACGCCTGACGCCGGCAGAACGCCATAATGACGGTCTGGACTACGTTCCTACCAATAAATGGGTGCTGTTCGGCCACCACTTTGCCGCCATTGCCGGCGCCGGGCCGTTGGTTGGCCCGATCCTGGCCGCTCAAATGGGGTTTCTGCCCGGTACGATCTGGATTTTAGTTGGCGTCATGCTGGCCGGGGCGGTGCAGGATTTTCTGGTGCT
The DNA here is from genome assembly GCF_013155275.1 of Brenneria sp. hezel4-2-4. Taxonomy (GTDB): domain Bacteria; phylum Pseudomonadota; class Gammaproteobacteria; order Enterobacterales; family Enterobacteriaceae; genus Brenneria. The sequence goes on along the minus strand of NZ_JABJXS010000002.1, from coordinate 538,150 downwards.
GTTTATTTCTACCCGCCGTGACGGCCGCTCTCTGGGGGAAATGGCCAAGCAAGAGCTGGGCGCCTTTGCCGGCGTGATTACCATGCTTGGGGCATTGGGCGTGATGATCATCATCCTGTCGGCGCTGGCCTTGGTGGTGGTAAAAGCGCTGGCGGATAGTCCCTGGGGATTATTCACCATTGCCGCCACCATTCCGATTGCGTTGTTTATGGGCGTTTATATGCGTTTCCTGCGCCCGGGGAAAATCGCTGAAGTATCGATTATTGGTTTTGTACTGATGATGCTGGCGATTGTTTATGGCGGCAACATCGCGGCTCATCCCTACTGGGGGCCGTTCTTCACCTTAAAAGGGACATCGCTGACCTGGGCGTTGGTGATCTACGGTTTTATCGCCTCCGTGCTGCCGGTCTGGCTGCTGCTGGCGCCGCGTGATTATCTCTCAACCTTCCTGAAAATCGGGGTGATTGTCGGGCTGGCTGTCGGTATCGTCTTCGCCATGCCGGAAATGAAAATGCCCGCCGTTTCCCGCTTTATCGACGGCAGCGGCCCGGTGTTCTCCGGCAGTCTGTTCCCTTTCCTGTTTATTACCATTGCCTGCGGCGCGATTTCCGGCTTCCATGCGCTGGTGTCCAGCGGTACGACGCCAAAACTGGTGGAGCGTGAAAGCCATATCCGGTTTATCGGCTACGGCGCCATGCTGATGGAATCCTTTGTCGCCATCATGGCGTTAATCTGCGCCTCGGTCATCGAACCCGGCGTCTATTTCGCGATGAACTCCCCTGCGGCCTTGATTGGCACCACGGTGGAAAGCGCCTCGCAGGTGATTAATAGCTGGGGCTTTGTCATTACGCCGGAAGCGCTTTCCGCCATTGCCGCCGACGTGGGCGAAGCCTCGGTGCTGTCCCGTGCCGGCGGCGCCCCGACCTTCGCCGTGGGAATGGCGTATATCATTACCGAAATATTTAACAGTCGGGCAATGATGGCTTTCTGGTATCACTTCGCCATTCTGTTTGAAGCGCTGTTTATCCTGACCGCCGTGGATGCCGGCACCCGGGCCTGTCGTTTTATGGTGCAGGATCTGGTGGGCGTGGTGATCCCCAGACTGGCAAACAGCCATTCGTGGTTAGGCAATCTGGCCGGGACGACTGTCGCGGTATCAGGCTGGGGATTCTTCGTTTACCAGGGCGTTATCGATCCGCTGGGCGGGATCAATACGCTGTGGCCGCTGTTCGGTATCGGTAACCAGATGCTGGCGTCCATGGCGTTGATCCTTGGCACCGTCGTACTGTTCAAGATGAAAAAGCAGCGCTATGCCTGGGTCACTATCCTTCCGACGATCTGGTTGTTCATTACCTCCATGACCGCCGGCTGGCAGAAGATTTTCCATGAGCAGGCCAACATCGGCTTTTTGGCGCAGGCCAGACGTTTCTCTGCCGGCATTGAGCAAGGCACGTTGATTGCCCCGGCTAAAACCATTAAGGATATGGAAACCATCGTATTCAGTAACCAGATTAACGCCGCGCTGTGCGGTTTCTTTATGCTGGTCGCCATTACGATGCTGATATCGGCGCTGTTCGTTATCCGTCGCGCCCTGAACAGCGAAACACCGACCGCGCAGGAAACGCCGGTGATGTTTCGTGAGGATGCGCATCGCAGTTAATCAGCCGGTTCGAAATCCGACCGTTCAGCATCAAAATCCCTCCGCAACGGAGGGATTTTTTCAACCGGGTTATTGCCCGTAGTAGGCGTTTTTACCATGCTTGCGCAGATAGTGTTTATCCAGCAGCGTTTGCTGCATCACATTCAGCTCAGGCGTTAACTGACGTGAAAACATCCCCATATAGGCCACTTCCTCCAGCACGACGGCGTTATGCACTGCGTTATCGGCATCGTTTCCCCAGGTAAACGGCCCATGCGCGTTCACTAGCACTGCGGGAATAGCCATCGGGGAAAGTTGGCGGGAATGAAAGGTTTCGACAATCACCTTGCCGGTTTCCCATTCATAGCGGCCGTTAATTTCCTCATCGGTCATTAAACGCGTGCAGGGGATGGCGCCATAAAAATAATCCGCATGGGTGGTTCCCCAGGCCGGGATATCTTTACCCGACTGAGCCCAGATGGTGGCATGGCGGGAATGGGTGTGGACAATGCCGCCGATCTCAGGAAACGCCAGGTACAGCACGCGATGAGTATCGGTATCGGAAGACGGCTTTTTCGTCCCTTCAATAATTTTGCCGCTTTCCAGTTCCACCACCACCATGTCATCGGCCTTCATGGCGGTATATTCCACGCCTGACGGTTTAATCACCAGCAGACCGCTCCGTTTGTCTACGGCGCTGACATTACCCCAGGTAAACGTCACCAGATGATGCCGCGGCAATGCCAGATTGGCTTCCAATACCTGTTGCTTAAGTTCATCTAACATCGTCTGCCCCTATGAATGGATATCACGCCATTCTCCCGACCGCCTGCTGCCGTCGCTATGGGCTAAATCGCTAAAGATCCGGCAGCGTTCTGCTGTAAGACGCTATTTATTTTTATTTGTGTGTCTAAAAAACAAACTATTTTACCAAATATTGCTATCGTTATCGTAACGTTAGGGAATTAAGATTTTTTACCTGTTACGGTTTTTACCGATGATTATACTGACCAGCAGAGAAAGGAAGGCGCGGTCTGTTTATTTAATACCGTGAAAAAGTGGCAGTACGATATTTTATTCACTTGAAAAAGTGAGGCCAAGAGTAGAAAGGGGAACAATATGAAAGTAAATAAGCGGTTTGCTACTTCAGTTTTAGCTATTGCGCTGACAGTGGCGTTAGCTGGCTGTTCAAATATGTCTAAGCGAGACCGTAACACTGCCATTGGCGCGGGCGCCGGTGCGGTGGGTGGCGCTATCCTGACCGACGGCGGCACGCTGGGTACATTGGGTGGCGCGGCCATCGGGGGCATTATCGGCCGTCAGGTCGACTAACGAATTCGCTGACAGCAGGCGTCAGAGCGTTTTTTCTGGGCCTGCTGTTATTCGCCGTCCAGCTTACCCGCCAGCCAGCTTGACTTTCATTCCTTTGGCTTCCAGCAGTTGTTTCAATAAGTCGCGTTTATCCCCCTGAATTTCAATCACGCCGTCTTTCACCGAGCCGCCACAGCCACACTTTTTCTTTAGTTCAGCCGCCAGCTTATCCAGTGCTCCGTTATCCAGATCGATACCGCTTATTACGCAAACGCCTTTACCTTTGCGCCCGCTGGTCTGGCGCTGAATACGGACGATACCGTCGCCCGGGGAGCGGGCAACCTTCTCTTCCGCCGGCTTAATACGTCCGGTTTCGGTGGAATATACTAAATGGCTATTGTCGTTACGGTTCATCACTTACGCTCCGCTGACCAGCGAAGCGCGGATATCACGCAACGTTTGCGCCGGATCGGCGGACTGGGTGATCGGACGGCCGATCACTATATAATCCACACCGGCGCTCTGCGCCTGAACCGGCGTCATAATGCGGCGCTGATCGCCGACATCGCTGCCGGCGGGACGGATCCCCGGGGTGACCAATTTGAAGGACTCCCCGCAGACCTGTTTCAGACGTTCGGCTTCATGCGCGGAACAGACCACGCCATCAAGACCGCAGTTATACGCCAGCAGCGCCAACCTTTCCGCCTGCTCCGCCGGGCTGGCCGTGATGCCCAAAGCCCGCAGATCGTCCTCTTCCATACTGGTCAGCACCGTAACGGCGGTCAATAATGGCGCGTCATCACCGAATGGCAATAACGCGTCTTGCGCCGCCATCATCATTCTTGACCCTCCGCTGGCATGGACATTCACCATCCATACTCCCAAATCGGCCGCGGCGGCAACGGCATGCGCGACGGTATTCGGGATATCATGAAACTTGAGATCGAGAAAGACATCAAAACCGCGCTGCTGCAACTCACGAACAAAATCCGGGCCAAATAGCGTGAACATTTCTTTGCCCACCTTTAACCGGCAATCCTGAGCATCAATTCGGTCAACAAACGACAACGCAGACTGTCGATCGGCATAGTCCAGCGCCACAATAATCGGAGATGATGCGGCCCGACGGTTCTCTTTTCTGTTTTCGTTTTTCACGTGTCACCCGTTGCTGTTGCCAAGTCATTATTCGCGTTCAAAATTCCCGCCGCATTTTACATGCCCTGCCGCCGAAATCCCAGCCGCCTGTTCAGCGGATACCATCAATGATAGCGATTGGAACGGCAAGTTGTGTTATTAATATAGTATGTTGTAACTAAATTGAGAGTAACGAATGAATGCACTGCGCCGTACACAGCGTGATGCGACGGCGCGGTCATTGACCGTCTAGTCCACGGATAGGTTTAATGCTTGCCCAACTGCGGCAGGAAGGACAATGCCAATATAACGATTGAGAGGAGAAACCGCATTTGCGGCAACTGTAGCGAGGTTTGGTGCGGATTTGCTCACCCACCATGTCGCGCAGAACCAGCAGGCTCTCTTTTGCCCGGCCGTCCTCTGCTTCATTAAGGTGAACATCCATCAGCCGATGAAAGACCCGCATCGTCGGGTGCCGCTCAAGCTGACGAGTAATATAGATCTGCGCCGCTTCCGCCCCCTGCTGTTGCTCAAGGATATCGGCCAGCATCAGTTCCGCCGTCGCGCCGGAGTTTTCCTCCACACAACGTTTCAGAAACTCGGCCCAGGCCTGAGGCTGCTGTAGATGCTGATAGCACTCTTGCAACATCGATAGTGTCTCGCTGACCAGTTCGTTGTCCTGATCGAGCACCTGTTGCAACGAATCGACGGCGCGGGCGTATTGCGCTTGCGCCATGTAAATTCGCCCCATCATTATTGATACGCGGGCGCACTGCTTATCCGCCACCGCCCCTTTCTTCAACAGCGCCAGCGCTTTGTCCAGATCGTCGCTCCCCATGGCGAGTAACGCCTGCTCACAGTAAAAATGGGCGATTTCCACCCGGAGTTGATGCTCACCCATTTTGACCAGTTTTTCCGCCACCTCGATGGCGTTTAACCAGTCGCTGGTCGCCTGATGAATCAGCAAAAGCTGCTGTAGCGCGCCGCGGCGGAAATCTTCTTCGTCCACCAGTTGGTTGAAAATCTCTTCGGCCCGATCGTACAGCCCCGCGGCCATATAGTCCCGGCCAAGCTGCTGCACCGCCAGCAAGCGCTGCTCAAAGGAGAGAGAGGTGCTTTCCGTCAATGCCTGATGAATACGAATAGCGCGATCGACTTCGCCGCGTGAGCGAAACAGATTGCCGAGCGTGAGATGTGCCTCAAAGGTATTACTGTCATCCTTGAGCATGTCGAGAAACAGCTCGACGGCTTTATCCTGTTGGTCGGATAGCAGAAAGTTTACCCCTGTTACGTACTCGCGTGACAGGCGGTTAGACTCTTGATCCTTATCCTGCTGCGCACTTCTGCGGCCCATGTACCAGCCGTATGCGGCGGCTACTGGCAGCAACAGAAACAGCAGTTCTAACATAGAAAATGATTCCTTAGTGGGTGGCTGGCTGTACTGGCGTCACGCTTTCCTCATTCGAGACTGAAAGTTGTTGCTCCAGGCGCTTGATTTTACGTTGAGCACGGCCTAACGCAATGCGCTGACGCAAATAAAACAGGCCACAAATCACCCAGCCAAGAATAAATCCCAGCGCGAACAATGTGGCAAGCAGCGTCGATATACGATACTCCCCTTGCGCCAGCAGATAATTAAACGTAATCACCTGATCGTTGTGCGCACCCAGTGTGACAGAAATGATGAATATCGCCAGCACGAGTAAAAAAATCAGCAAATATTTCACGTTTTCTTTCCTGTGATTTCCTATTAACTAAATGAATTATGCCAAATTTTGGCGATAAACCCCATTAAATTACCATTTCCCCCGCCGGCTGGGAAATCGCGTCCCTGCCGTATGCCGCGACTAGCGCCTGTGCTTGTTATTTATTCCAAGCTGAATAAAAATGATAGGCGCGCGTCAACCGGAGGGATAAACATGTCAAAACAGGACGAACAGCGACTGTTGGTCAAGATCGCCACGCTCTATTATAGCGAAGGGATGAAACAATCAGAAATTGCCGACTCCCTCCATTTGTCACAATCTTTTGTATCACGCGCCCTTACCCGCTCGGTTAAAGAGGGGGTGGTCAAAATCAGCGTGGTTCAGCCCCCCAATATGTTTATGGCACTGGAATCGGCCATTCAGAAACGCTATGCCATCGACCAGGCAATTGTGGTCGATGTAGCCGATACTGCCAACCTTTCTCAGGTGAAACAGGCCATTGGTTCGGCGGCGGCCCATTATCTACAGACCAGTATCCGCCCCGACGATCTGGTGGGTATCTCATCATGGAGCAGCACGCTGCGCGCGATGGTGGATAATCTCCACCCGCTCGGCACCAAGGCGCGTGGCGTGATTCAATTACTCGGCGGCGTCGGCCCCAACGGCAATGTGCAGGCCACCATCCTGACGCAAACCCTGGCCAACCTGCTAAACTGCCCGGCCTATCTGCTGCCGGCGCAAAGTATAGAACGCTCGGTGGAAGACCGCACCCGGCTGATTACCAGCGATGAAGTGTCCAGCGTGGTCGACAAATTCAGCGATGTCAGTCTGGCCCTGGTTGGCATTGGCGTACTGGAGCCGTCGCAGTTGTTAAAAAATTCCGGCAACTATTACCACGAGGAAATGCTGCATTTATTGGCGCAGCGCGGCGCGGTGGGCGACCTGTGTCTGCACTACTATAACGCGCGGGGGGAACCGGTATTGCAGGATGGGGAAGATCCGGTTATCGGCATGGCGCTGCCGCAGTTGCGCAGTTGTCCGCGGGTGGTCGCCCTGGCCGGCGGCGTGGACAAGAGCGCCGCCATTCAGGGCGCGTTAACGGGCAACTATATTGACGTGCTGATCACCGACAGGCTTACGGCCGAAACGCTGGTGTAATTCAGAACTGATTGCCCGCCGGAGGAGCCCGGCGGGCGGTTTATCCCCTACTCGTCGACATTGATCGACGAGAGCAGCGCATCCTGTACGATACGCTGCGCCCGCAAGGCATCCTGCGCTTCCTGCGCCGCCTGCAACGCGGAAATATCGAGTTTATCCAGCGCCCGATAGATGTGTTTCAGAAAACGGATCGATAGTCGGGCGGCTTCGACATGGTTTTCGCGGAATGGGAACTGATCCAATTGCCAGACGCCCTGCCAGTTATTGATTTTTAATACGTAGAAGAATTCGAAAATTTCGGTCATATGCACGGTGCCGACCACCAGGTCATCGTCCCAGCCGCGCAGATTATCATTGACGTCCATGCCGAATAAGCGGCCGCGATCGATGATTAACTGAGCGGAGTCGGCGGGAGATTCGCCGCCGTACAGCGCGTGTCCGAAATCCAGCAGCACGCCGACGTTATCCAGACCGATATCTTCGATACCCAGTAATGTACGGGCGGCGGAGTCCCAGGTCATTTTGACGCGCGGTTCACGCGGTTTATATTCGATGGCGAATTTTACGTCCGGGTTGGCGCCGGCCAGATCGCGCATGCCGTCGACCGCCAGTTTCCACAGATTTTTATGGCTTACCTGAAACGGATAGTCCCAGCCATCCTGTCCCGGCCAGACTTTGACGTAGTTCGCCCCCAATTCACGCACAATGCCGGCCGACTCGTGCATCAGTTCAAAGGCCGCCGCCCGTGCCGCAGGATCGGGGTTGGTAAACGCGCCGCGCGACCATTTCCGCAGATAGATTTCCGGCGTGATGCCAATCGCTTTTAACCCGGCGTCTTTCAGAGCATCTTTTACTTCCGCCAGCGTGACGCCGGGCGTGAACGGATAAGGTAAATCGACGTAAGAGAGTTCGCCGACTTCTTTCGCCGCTTTAATCTGATCCAGCGTACTCAGCGCCGGACCATAGCCATCGACGGCGTAACGATCGATGTAGTTGGCGAAATGCCATAAACCGGCGCCGAATTCAGGATAGGTGTAGGTTGCCATAATTAAGTCGTCCTCATTTATTAGTAATCAGCCAGGCACAGGTATTGTCGCCTGGCATATCAAAGAGACCGGGTGAAACGAGCGCGGGCCACCGCCGTCTGCCACTGCGCATAACTCTCCTGGAGCGCCCCATGCGGCGCCCGCGGTTCGATAAACTCCACTTCTCGCGGCAAGGCGGCGATTTGCTCGCCGTCACGCCACCATCCCAGCGTTTTGCCCCCCAGATAGGCCGCCCCCAGCGCCGAGACCTCGGCGTTATGATTGCGGATAAGGGGACGTTGCAGCAGATCGGCCTGAAATTGCATCAGCCAGCGGTTTTGCGTGGCGCCGCCGTCTACGCGCAGTGCCGGCAACGTGCATTGCGCCGCCTGCTCCATGGCAAAAAAAACATCGGCGATCTGGTAGGCAATCGCCTCCAACCCCGCTCTGGCGATGGTTGCCGGCGTGGTTGCGTCGGTCAGGCCGCAGAGCAGACCGCGGGCATGGGTATCCCAGTGCGGCGCCCCGAGTCCCGATAACGCCGGGACGAAAAACACCCCTTGCGCCGACGTCGCGCTCAAAGCCAGTTCCGTCAACTGCGCGACGGAAGGAATGCCCAGCATCTTGCCTATCCAGGCAAAGCCGGAGCCGGTATGGGTAATGTTTCCTTCCAGCGCATAGCGCAGCTCGCCGTCGTGCCAGGCGATAGTGGTGCTTAATCCGCTGGAGTGAGCGTGCGGGCCGGCGATGGTGGTCATCAACGACGAGCCGGTGCCATAGGTGGCCTTGATGGCGCCGCTTTGATTGATCCCCTGTCCGTATAATGCGGCGTGGGAATCGCCAATCAGCGCGACGATCGGTATGCCGGCCGCCAACCCTTTTATTTCCGTCAGCGCGGTATGCCCATGCAGCGCCGCCGAAAGCGTCACCGCGGGAAGACATACGCTGGGAATGGCGAAAAGCGCCAGCAGATCTTCATCCCAGCATTGGCGGTGAATATCGAAAAGCTGGGTGCGGGCGGCATTGGAGTAATCCGTCGAGTAGGCCTGGCCGCCGCTGAGCTGCCAGTTAAGCCAGCAGTCAACGGTTCCGATGCATAATTCGCCATGGGCGGCGCGGGACACGCCGTCCGGCAACTCGGCCAGCATGCTGTGGATTTTGGCCGCCGGGAACAGCGGATCCAGCGGCAGACCGGTGCGGGCTTCGATCAGCTTTTCTTCGGCGCCGCCCTGCAAGGCCTGGCAAAAACGTTCTGAACGGCGATCCTGCCAACTGACCAATGGCGTCAGCGGCCGTCCGGAACGCCTTTCCCAAATCAGCACCGACTCACGCTGATTGCTGATGGCGATACCCGCCACCTGCACCCGGTTCAGCGATGACAGACAGCCCTCCACCGCCTGGCAAACAGCGTGCCAGATAGCCATGGCGTCCTGCTCCGCCCGTCCCGGCTCTGGGTGGGCGATCTGCAAGGCGACCGCCGCCTTGGACAGAATATTTCCCTGGGCATCTACCGCGACCGCTTTAGCATTAGTCGTGCCTTCGTCTATTGCCAAAATAACCGGTGTAAACATGATTAGGCTCCCGGACAGAGACGTTGCGCCGCCTGCACAATGCCTGACGCATCCAGGCCGTGGTGCGCGCGCATCGCCGCCCGATCCGCCGCTATCGCATACTGGCCGTCAGGAATACCCAGGCGCAACAGGGAAATGCCGCTGCCCGCTTCCGCCAAGACCTCGGCCACCAGACTGCCCGCCCCGCCGTTGACGTTATGCTCTTCAACGGTGATGACGCGCGGCGCCGTGCGCAGAATTTCAAGCAGTCGGCGAGTGTCGCACGGCCGTACCGAAGAAAGGTTGACCACCGTAGCAGCGATGCCTTTTTCCGCCAGTAACTCAGCGGCGGCAACCACTTCGTGCACGGTAGACCCCAGCCCGAGCAGCGTGATATCGCGGCCCGTACGCAGCACATCGATCTGCCCCGGCGCAAAGCGGTAATGCCGATCGTGCAGTGCCGGTAACGGTTTGCCGTCAAGGCGGATATACACCGGCCCCTGATGCTCCAGGGCATAGTCGATAATCTGGCGGCACTCTTCGGGGCTGGACGGCGCATAGATTTCAATGTTGCCAAAACCCCGCAGTATCGCGATATCATCGATACTGTGATGGGTACTGGCGAGCGGGCCATAGCTGCATCCGGCGTTCAACCCGAACAGCTTGACGTTGCTGTTGTTGTAACAGACATCGACCTTGACCTGTTCATTGGCGCGCGAAATCAAAAACGGCGCGGCGTTACAGGTCACCGCCACCTTACCGCCGATGGAAAGCCCCACCGCCGCTCCCACCATGGTTTGCTCCGCAATCCCCACGTTGACGATACGTTCGGGGAATCGCTTAATAAAAGGGGCGATTTTCGCGGTGGAGGTAGAGTCGGCCACCACCGGCACCAGATCGATGCCCCGCTCAACCGCTTTAATAAATTGCTCGACCATCACACTGGCCAGATGTTCCGCGTTATTCATCTTTTAACTCCTCCAACGCCAGCGCGATTTCTTCGCCTTTCGGCACCCGGTGATGCCATTCCGCGCGCCCCTGAATAAAGGAGACGCCCGCGCCTTTTTCCGTATTGGCGATCACCACGTTGGGTTTACCGTTAGCGGGCAGGTTCTCCAGCGTCTCCACTACCGACCGCATATCATTGCCGGCGCATTCGGTGACGTTCAGGCCGAAAGCGCGCCATTTATCCGCCAGCGGGTCGGTGTTCATGATGGAACAGGTGGCGCCGGCCAGTTGCAACTTGTTCTTGTCGTTGATGATGACCAGGTTATCCAGTTGGTAATGCGCCGCCGCCAGGGCCGCCTCCCAGTTGCTGCCTTCGGCCAGCTCACCGTCGCCGGTCACCACAAATACCCGCCGCGGGCTGTTGTCCCGTTTCGCCGCCAGCGCGATCCCCACGGAAACCGGCAGGCCGTGACCCAGCGCACCGGTGTTCAGCTCGATCCCCGGCGTCTTGTACTTCACCGGATGTCCCGGCAAATGCGAGTCCGGGTGCTGATAAGTCGCCAGCCAGGATTCAGGGAAAAAACCCGCTTCCGCCAGGCAACAGTAATACCCTCCCACCGCGTGTCCCTTGGACTGGATATAGATGTCCCGCTGCGGGTCCTGAAGACGGTCCGGCGCGCAGTTCAGAATACGGAAGTAAAGCGCCGTCAGGATTTCAACCTGTGAAAGGTCGGCTCCGGTATGGCCGCCCGCCGGGCTGTTGGCATTCAGATTAATGATTCGGCGACGAATGGCGCGGGCTTTTCGCGTCAGCGCCTCCACCGACAATGCATACGGATTCATACCTCACCTCGCCTTGAATTTTTACTCAAATTCGAATATTTATTCCACAACAAACAAAAAAAACAGCATTCCCGATCTGGCGCGCTCACCAACTGCCTCCTCCCACTTGCTGAGCAGCCACTGGCGGCATAGCGATGCCAGACCGCTACGCCCCTTCCGCTGCTACCTTTTGCGATACAATCGCCGCTTTGTGCTGCATGCGGTTTTGCATCTGGTCAATGATGACCGCCACAATAATCACAATGCCTTTAATCACCATCTGCCAGAATTCACTTACCCCCATCATCACCAGGCCATCCGCCAGAATGCCGATGACAAAAGCGCCGATCAGCGTTCCCAGTATCGTTCCCCTTCCTCCGGCCAGCGAGGTTCCGCCAAGCACCACCGCGGCGATGGCGTTCATTTCAAACGCCGTCCCGGTGGCCGGATGGCTGGCGACCAGTTGGGAAGAAACCACAATCCCGGCAATGGCGGCGCAGAAACCTGAAATGGTGTATACCCAGACTTTTACCTGGCGCACTTTCACCCCGGATAGCTCGGCGGCGCGTTCGTTATCGCCAATGGCGTAAACATGGCGGCCGAACGGCAGACGGCGAGCCACATAGGCGATAATCAGCGCCAGCACGAACATCAGCCAGATGGCAAACGGGAGGCCGAGGATCGTGCCCGCGCCGATCAGCTCAAAACCGGTATTGCCCAGTTGGGGATTTCCCGCTAATCCCGGAAAAGTTTCACCGCCGGAAATCAGCATGGCGGCGCCGCGTACGATGTACATCGTACCCAGGGTACAAATGAACGGCGCCACGTTGTAACGGGTGATGATCCAGCCGTTAATCGCCCCGATAAAGGCGCCGATCAGCAATACCACCGGCACAATCACCCATACGCTGGGGAAAATGGCGACGCCGAACATCGGCAGTACGATCCCCTGGGTAATCATATAGCCGGCGATCATGCCGCATAGCCCCAGCGTTGCGCCTATCGATAGGTCGATGCCGGCGGTGATGATGACGAAGGTGATCCCCAGCGCCAGAAACGCATTGATGGCGATGTGTTTGACCATAATGATCAGGCTGCCGGTCGCCAGAAAACCCGGAACGGTCAAGGCGAAAAAGCCGAGAATCAGGAACAGCGCGATAAAAGTGCGCAACCTGAGGATCAATAAAAGCATGTTCTCCCGCGAGCGTACGAACTTGCCGGGTAATAGCGCGCCGGACGCCGCCGGAAGGTTAGTCGTTTTCATTGTCAGAACCCTTGTGCACTTGCCGAAACCAATGCCGACTCGCTGGCGGACTGACGAACAATATTCGCCGTCAGTTTGCCGTTCGACATCACCAGAATACGATCTGATACCGCCATGATTTCCTTCAGGTCCGAGGTGGAAAACAGTACGCCGATCCCCTGCTCCGACAGTTTGACCATCATCTCAAACACGTCGGCCTTTGCGCCCACGTCGATTCCGCGGGTCGGCTCATCCAGCAACAGGATCTTGGGGCTGGTCAGCAGCGAGCGGCCGATAACCACTTTCTGCTGATTGCCGCCGCTCAGCGCCTGAATCTCCACCTGCGGCGAGGAAACCTTGATACCCAGTCTGCCGATAGTGCTGGCGACCACTTTCTCTTCCTCCTGGTGAAATATCGCCATACCGTATTTCAGCCGCCGCCATAAGCTGGCGATGGTCAGGTTGGAGGCCACCGACGATAAGGGGAAAATGCCGGTTTTTTTGCGGTCTTCCGGCACCAGGCTCATGCCCATGCGGATGCGCTGGGCGGTGGATAGACGCGTATGCACCGGTTTGCTATCGAGGTAAATCTTGCCCAGATAGTCATGCTGCGTTCCCAGCAGACACTCGAACAGTTCGGTGCGTCCGGCCCCCATCAGACCGTAAACGCCAACGATTTCACCCTCTCTCACCACAAAGGAGACATCGTTGACCACTTTGTTGCCCGCATCGTTGAGGCAGGTGATGTGTTCCGCTTCCAGTACCGGCGCGCCAAAAGTCCTCCCCGGCTGGAGGAAACTGGATACCGGATCGCCTCCCAGCATCTCCCGAATGATCCACGGCACGTCGATTTCACTGACCGCCGCTTCCGCCTGAAAACGGCCATCGCGCAAAATGGTGATGTAATCGCCAATGGCCATCAGTTCTTCCAGACGGTGGGAAATATAGATAATGGAGACGTTTTGCCGGGTAAGTTCGCGGATCACCCGAAACAGAATGTCCACTTCGGTTTTACTCAATGCCGAGGTAGGCTCATCCAGAATCAGAATATCGGCCTGTTCGGCCAGCGCCTTGGCGATTTCCACCAACTGCTGCTGCCCCACTTTCAGGCCGGCCACCTCGGTGCGGGGCGATATATCCTGATCGAGGCGCGCCATCAGCTGTGCGGCGATTTTCTCCTGTTGCCGGTAATCGATGGGCCCCAGCCCTTTCTGAATCTCCCGCCCAAGAAAAATGTTCTCCGCCACGGTGAGGTTTTCAGACAGGTTCAGCTCCTGATGCACCATGCCGATGCCTTTGGCCGCCGCATCGCGGGTATTGGCGATACGAACCACCTCGCCGTTCAGCAGGATCTGGCCGGCGGTCGGCTGCTGAACGCCGGCCAGTATTTTCATCAGCGTCGATTTGCCCGCGCCGTTCTCCCCGATGATCACATTCACCTTGCCGCGATAGACGTTGTAATCCACGTTATCCAGCGCTTTGGTGCCGGGAAACAGCATCGTGACCCCGCGGGTAGCCATAACAATATCCGGTTTCTGAGTCATTTACTGCGCCTCCCCAGAAGATTCGGGCGGGAGCAATTCGAGCGCCACCGCGTCGCTGATGCCCTGCACGGTCAGCCTTAACGCGGCAAGCACCCGGATATCTTTTCCCTGCCAGCCGTCATCAATAACCGGCAAATTCTCGATGGCCTTTTTATTCAGCGAACGCGCCAACTGGGCGAACTGCACCTGATTTTTAAAATCCTCAAAGCGAATGAATCCGGCGGCATCGCGAAGCGCATTGCCCTTGACGATAGGCCCCAGTTGCAACACAACCGTCTCGCCCTGCACGCCGATCTCCAGCCGTCCTTCACGGCCTTGACGATCGATTTTCACCACCTGCCCCTGAAACCGCGCATACACCGCTTTGCCGGCGCTGCCCGTTAGCGATGCCTGCAACTTTTTCAGTTCATCCCAACTCAGCGCCTGTTCCTGCGCCAGCGGCAGCAGCTTCGGCTGCCAGAGTTCGGTCGCAATAGTATCCGGCGTCATGTTGCTGTAGCTCGGGGTCGCGGACGGATCTGCGGGGATAATCGGTTTGCCGTTTTCATCCAGATCCACCACCGTACAGGCCGACAGCAACAGCGCGCACAGGCCGATCCACCCGGTACGGCATCGTTGATAACGCTGCATAATGGCTCCTAATGTTATGCGATGTCGCAGCTTGCCTGACGCGGGGCGCTTACGCCCCCCGGTCAGTCCTTTTTACGGTTGCCGCGCGCTTAGGGTTTCAACGCAAAGGTATTGAGCTTGCCGGCGTTGGATTCATCAATCAGAATGCAGTCCATCAACTGCTTTTCGTCATGCTGGGCTTTACCGTTCTTCAGGTAATAGTCGGCCTGTTCCACCGCCATCTGGGCCTGCTCCCAGCCGGGTTGCAGCACCGTCGCCTTGATGTTGCCTTTATTGATAATGGAATCGCGCACGTAGTCGCTGCCGTCAAACCCCACCACAATGACATCATGCCGCCCCGCCGCCTTTAGCGCCGCTTCGGCGCCCAGCGCCATGGTGTCGTTGCCGGAAATGACCCCGGTGATATCCGGATTAGCCTGTAGGATGGCTTCCATTCGGTTGAAAGCTTCGGTCTGGCTCCAGTTGGCGGTCTGCCGGGCAACCATCTTCAGATCCTGGTATTCATCGATCACGTCGTGATAGCCCTGGGAACGAACGTGCGCGTTGGTGTCTGACTCACGGCCGATCAATTCCACGTATTTGCCTTTTTGCCCCATCAATTCAACAAACTTCTCGGCGCCAAGCTGCGCGCCCTGATAGTTATTGGAAACAATCTGCGCCACCGCGACGCCGGTTTCATTAATCTCGCGATCGATGAGAAAGGCCGGTATTCCCGCCGCTTTGGCTTTTTTCAACGGCCCGATGGTGGCATCGGCGCCGGCGTTATCCAGCACGATGGCTTTGGCCTTGCGGGCAATCGCCGTTTCAATCAGCTGGTTTTGCTTGCTCACGTCATCATCGTGGGAAGCGACCAGGGTGGTGTAACCCAATTCAGTGGCCTTGGCCTTGGCGCCTTCCGCCTCGGCTTTAAAAAAAGGGTTATCGTGGGATGGCGTAATAATGGCAATCAGCCCGTTGTCGGCCGCATAGGCAGCGGCGGAAAGGGAAAGCATGATCGCCGTCAGGCAGGGTTTCAGTAGGTAAGGTTTCATTATTATTCCTCTCATTGAATATATATTCAATATTGAATTAACATTCAAATGGAGTTTTGCAAGCAAAATGGAAATTGTCCAATGGTAAAAACAGGAATAGCGAAGCAGCTCACAAATTGTTTACATTTGTGATTCAACGCAGAGTAAGGCGGGAATTGAGCGGTACGCAGGCGGATGACGGCCGGTCATCCGCGGAGATTCAGAAGAGTATTAAGGCGCATAATGCGCCGTTTGGGCGATTTACGCTTTCCTCTGAGAAGCGTCATCCTGTTGCTGCTCGGCGATTTCTTCACGTCGCAGCGAAAGCGGGCCGCACCAGCGCTGGGCCAGCCAGCAGGCAACGATCACCAGCAACCAGCTTATCAGCGTGGCAACCACCAGATCCTGCGGCCAATGCATCCCCAATACCAGACGACTTCCCATCACCGCGCTCGCCCACAACATTAAAACCACCACCGTTTTGTAATGCCGGCGCGCCCACAACAATCCGACGCCCAGCAACGCCCAGGTGGCGGCGAACATCGTATGCCCGGACGGAAAAGCGAACCCGGTTTCAAACTGCCAGTGATGACGCAGCCATTGGGGGATCTGCGCTTCGTCTTGCAGTTGGTTTTTTACCAGCGCCGAGCGCTCCTTGCGCGGCAGAGAATAGAAGTAGCCTTCGTCGATCTGGTGATTTTTTTCCAGCCAGACGACGAACGGACGCGACTCCTGCACCCACTCTTTGATCGCCGACTTCATCCCCTGGCCGATCAGAACCGTGATAATCATGATCGCCAGCAGGCCGAGCGCCGGTTTCAGTCGAAATCGCAAGCACCACAGAAACCAGACGCTTAATATCGTGCTGGTTAAAATGCCCCACGGCGACGTCACCGTCTCTGTCGTCCAGAACAACATCCGCAACCATAGCCCGCTATCTTTCGGTTGCCACTGCCATCCGCTAGCCCAAATAATCAATGGCATTAGCAGCAGAAATGCCGCACCGATAGTGGTCCGTCTGGCGATTTCGTACATCATTTCTTCCTATAATTCAGTGTGATGACTGAAACAATATTTTCACAATTCTATCAGAAAAACCGACATCAACGGTCAGTATGGCGTAAAATAGCTCCCGGTTTCGTCAATGAGCGAACATCGCCGTAAAATTCTTGAGCCGCCTGAACACGATCGGCGAGTGCAATGCCCTAACTTTTCAGCTATGGCTTTTTGCTGGTCAAGACCCCAATCCGGCAGTAGGATGCGCGTCAGCATTTTTGTTTTTTGGAGAATAACATGCAGCTAAAACGGGTGGCAGATGCCAAATTACCCACCCCCTGGGGCGATTTCCTGATGGTGGGATTTGAAGAATTAGCCACAGGACACGATCACCTCGCATTGGTTTATGGTGATATTTCCGGCCCGATCCCGGTTCTGGCGCGGGTGCACTCTGAATGCCTGACAGGTGATGCATTGTTTAGCCTGCGTTGTGACTGTGGTTTTCAGCTTGAAGCCGCCCTGAGCCATATCGCCGAAGAAAGCCGCGGCGTCCTGCTGTATCACCGGCAGGAAGGCCGCAATATTGGTTTGCTGAATAAAATTCGCGCCTATGCGTTGCAGGATTTGGGCGCGGATACCGTTGAAGCGAATCACCAGTTGGGCTTTGCCGCCGACGAGCGCGACTTCACATTATGTGCGGACATGTTCAAGCTGCTGGGTATTGATGAAGTCCGACTGCTGACCAATAATCCGCAAAAAGTAAAAATCCTCAATGAAGCCGGCATTAATATCGTCGAGCGGGTGCCGCTACTGGTCGGCCGCAACCCGAAGAATGAACGCTATCTGGCGACGAAAGCCGCCAAGATGGGCCATCTGCTGGATATGAAATAGCCGGATAAAGCCAGGTCAGGCGAGTCGCCTGACCTGACGGCGCGCAACAAAAAAACATTCGGTTAGGTTTTATTTTCCGCCGAGAACAAAGCTGTAACGGAGATAAAACCGTAAATCATTGAGGTTCTCCCCTTTCTCCGCATCGATGATCGCATAACGCACCCGCGCGCTGAGTCCTTCAAGCGCGCCGGAAAAGTCATACTGAACGCTAAAATCGGTCTCGTTGACATCCTGCGCCTGCTGCGAGAAATACTGAACGCTGTTGGTATCGTAATAGGCGTGGAATACATAGGCGCTAAGCCCTTTGATGCCTATTTGAGAGAAATCATAGGCCACTCTCAGCGCGTAAGCCGTTTCATCGGCCCGGCCTGCGGCGTTGACCTGCTGTATGATGACTCTTTCATCTCCCCAGGGCGTATACAGCTCGTCGTCGCCGGTCTTGGCGTAAAAAGCCGCCACATTGAAACCGTGGGCTTTGAAACCGGTATTGAAGCCATACTGGTAAGTGTCGAACGCCCGGCCGCCCAACTCATCGCCGATTGACTTTTGGAACAACACCGACGGAACGAAAAACAGCTCGTAGTCGCCGACCTTCTTCGCCGCGTGAACTTTAAAGAAACCGGAGTCGAATACATCGTCCATATGGTACATCCAGCCCTGGAGCTGAACTTGCGCGGAATCGAAAGGCAGCGTGTATTTCACGCCGCCGACCATAAGATCCCGGTT
This sequence comes from Brenneria sp. hezel4-2-4, assembly GCF_013155275.1. GTDB lineage: Bacteria > Pseudomonadota > Gammaproteobacteria > Enterobacterales > Enterobacteriaceae > Brenneria. Next base: position 519,817 of record NZ_JABJXS010000002.1, on the reverse strand, counting down.
AACTTCTTCGCCATTCACGGTGATCAGAGAAGTGAACCTATCGTCCCACCAGCCGGCGAAGTCGGTCATGTAGTACGCCGACAGTTCCAGATTTTCTATGGCGTTGTTCACCGCGGAAAAGCCTCTGTAGGTCTTGGGCATCAGCCTTACGTCATGCGCATTCATAAAGGGCGTATTGGCTTCCTGGGCGCCGAATTTCATTTTGGTATCGAACCATTCGCCCTGAATATAATATTCCTGAAGGCGGGAGAGACTTTGATGCTTGTTGGTGCCGTATCCCTTAACCAGACCATAAACACTGTGGTCATCATTGCTGCCGAGATCATTGGCGCTGGCGAAAGCGGCGCCCGCGCTCAATCCATTAACCGCGGCGGTGTGATAGTAGAATAACGTGCCGGTGGCTAAATCGGCGCGTTTATCACTTTCTTCGAACTCTCGTTCGAAATAATAGGTTCTCAGTTCCCCCTTGAGCGTTCCCTGTTCAAAGGCCTGTTTCAGATTGTCTGCTGCAAATACCGGGGAGCCTGACACCAAGGCGATTACGATTGATAATAAAGCCAGAGCTTTCATTTTGCGTCCCTCTCGAAAAAATGAAAAATACCCGCGCCAATAGGCAGCGGGTTAATAGCGGATAATTATTTTATGTATTTGACCGCGTTTTCAGCGGCGATCCGACCTGAGTTCAGCGCAAAGGCGAAACTGGCTCCGCCCATTTCAAGGTCATAACTGTCGCCGTACATGCCGCCCGCATCAAGCCCGCCGGCGTAAAGCCCGGGAATCGCTTTTCCCTGAGCAGTGACGACCTCTGTTTTCTCATTGATCCGGATACCGCCGAACGTCCCCAGCGCTCTGGGCTGAAGTTTCGTCACATAGAACGGGCCTATTTCCACCGGACGCAGGAAATCGGCGTTTTTAAAGAACTGTTCGTCCTTATGCCTTGCCGCCGCGTTGTTGTTTTGCGCAATGGTTTCTTTAAGCACGTCAGGATCAGCACCGATTTTTTGCGCAACCTCCTCGATGGTGCCGCATTTGAAAACGTTGCCGTTGTTCTTGGCGAGCTCTTTATTGAATTCCTCGTCGAGTTTATCCAGCCGGGTGCCATAGGTTACCCATTCGCCTATCGGCATCTGGATACCTTCGTTCAGAAACAGTTGTCTTGTCTGCTCGTCGTAGATGGAGTAAGCCACGCCGCCGATTCGCTCCAGCGCATTGCCGGAGAATGGCCACTCGGCGATGTTGTACTCATCGGTGTATCTTCTGCCGTTGGGGTCAACGTAAAGGTAGGGCTGAACGGCGGCGGCGATAAGGTGCGACTTGGTGGAAAAATCAGCCAGGCCGGGGCGATAGGAGATCATAATCTCCGCGCCCTCCTCGGCGGCGCCCGCTTCCCAGGCCATCTGAATGCCTTCGCCGTCTTTACCCGCCTGACCCACCATGATCACGTCGGGAAATCTGGAGTATTTTTGCAGCATTTCCTTATTGTTGCCGTAACCGCCGGTTCCGATGACGACCGCTTTGGCGTTGACGATCACTTTCTCGCCGTCTTTGTTTACGCCTTCAACGCCAACCACCCGGTCATCTTTTTTGATCAGTTTCTTGCCGGGGGTCTGGAGCAGCACCGTGCCGCCCAGGTCGCGGAACTTCTTGTCAAGCGCCACCATCACGGCATTACCGTGGTGATAGCGTTTGCCGTTAAGCTCCAGTTCGCCTACCACATGCCAGGTCAGAGGCCCGCCGAACCCTCCTACGCCGATGAACTCATAATTCACGCCGAATTGTCGCAACCATTCGAGGGTTTCGGCGGATTTGAGGACGATGGCGCTGACAAGAGGCGCATTGGCGCGCCAGTGGCTGTAATTCATGATCGCCTGGAAGGCGAATTTTTTGGAGACATCAATACCCTGTCTTTTTTGCATCGCGCTTTCCGCGGCGAAAATACCTTCGGCGAAGTTGGCCGAACCTCCCATAATGGCCTGTTTTTCCAATATGATTACCTCAGCCCCGAGCATTTTTGCCTGTACGCCCGCAGCGAGACCCGTAGCGCCCCCACCGACGACGACGATATCGGTGTTGTATACCTGATCCGCATGGACAGGGAGAGAAAACAGCGCCGCCCCGAACGCGGCGAGCAGGATTCTGATAGGAAATAAACGTTTCATAAGTCAACCTCTCTTTATCTCTATTCTTATTATTGAGTTTCTTATCGCCGACGCTTTAACGCCTTGTTCAGCATTCCTTTTTCAAATGGCGACGGCGTTGGCTTATTTTTTAACCATTCAAATCACATGGATATTTTTTCGATGTCATACAGCGACAGCTGGAAATTTATATCCGCGGTTATTAACGGTATTTGATTTAAAAAGAGAGTTATGCCTGACTGGCATCCACAAAAGGAAACGGACGATTGAATACGAAGACAACCCGGTTATGACAAACGCGTTCGCTATCGCCCTAAGACTATCCTGATGACGTCTGAAAACCAGAGCGCCGAGAGAGTTCCGACCCTGCATATCCGTGAGGACAGGTTGTCTTCCCCAGCTTGCAGGGCGATAAACTCTCGCCGGAAAACGGCAACTCCGTCGAGAACCTTAGCGCAGCGCACCGGGTGGAACTGTGAACGTTGTCATTAACCGTACGAAATACAATCACCTCAATGATTAGAATTTGATCCAGCGCGTAGTCTGCCCACCGTTATCCCGATACCGGGAGCCGCCGGTATCGGGCATGGCTCAGAGCATATTGCGGATCACATAATGCAGGATGCCATCATTCTGGTAATAGGTGAGTTCGTTGCGGGTATCAATACGGCAACGGGTTTTAATCACTTCATTTCTCCCTTCGCCATCGGTAATAACCACATCTACCGACGCGCCGGGCGTCAAGCGGTTTAATCCCGTAATGGAAATTTGCTCATCGCCGCTCAGCATCAACGTTTTACGCGTCACCCCAAGCGGGAACTCCAACGGCAGGATCCCCATACCGATCAGATTGGAACGGTGAATACGCTCGAATGATTCGGCGATCACCACACGCACTCCCAGCAAACGCGGGCCTTTCGCCGCCCAGTCCCGGCTGGATCCTGAGCCATACTCCTTTCCGGCAAACAGCGCCAGCGGGACATTTTCTTCCTGATAGCGCATCGCCGCGTCATAGATTGTCATCACATTTTGCGAAGGAATATGCCGGGTATATCCCCCTTCCTTTTCCGGCACCATTTCGTTGCGGATACGGATATTGGCGAAGGTGCCGCGCATCATCACTTCATGATTTCCGCGCCGCGAACCATAAGAGTTAAACTCTTTGGTCTCGACGCCGCGATCCAGTAAGTAGCGGCCGGCCGGGCTGTCCCGTTTGATATTACCCGCCGGGGAGATATGGTCGGTGGTGACGGAGTCGCCCAGCATCGCCAGAATGCGGGCGTTATGGATATCCTGCACCGGTTCCGGCTCTTTCCCCATGGTAAGGAAGAATGGCGTCTGACGAATATAGGTCGACTCCTGGGGCCACTGGTAGGTGGGATTGTCATCGACCTCGATGTCTTTCCACTCCTGCGTACCTTCAAATACCGCGGCATATTGTTTATGAAACATATCCGCGCTGACATTCAATACCGCATTGGCCACCTCTTTCGCCGAAGGCCAGATATCCTTCAGATAAACCGGCCGACCTTCCCGATCTTCACCCAGCGGCTCACGGGTAAGATCAATATTCATATTTCCTGCCAGCGCATACGCCACAACCAGCGGCGGCGAGGCCAGCCAGTTGGTTTTCACCAGCGGATGGATACGGCCTTCAAAGTTACGATTTCCCGATAGCACCGCGCCTACGGTTAAATCTCCGGCTTTAATCGCCGCCTCAATGGATTCGGGTAGCGGCCCTGAATTACCGATACAGGTCGTGCAGCCGTAACCCACCAAATTAAAACCCAGTTCATCAAGATAGGCCGTCAGTCCCGCTTTGGCGTAGTAATCGGTTACCACCCGGGAGCCGGGAGCCAACGATGTTTTAACCCAGGGTTTTTTCTTCAGCCCGCGTTTTACCGCATTCTTGGCCAGTAATCCGGCCGCCATCAACACGCTGGGATTTGACGTATTGGTACAGGAGGTGATCGCCGCAATCACCACGGCGCCCTGATACAAGCGGTGCGTCTCACCGGCCAGCGTGAATTCTTCATAGTCCGGCCGGTTTTTCACCGTATTGACGTCCAGCTCCCTGCTGGCGTTAAACGCCTGCGGCACGGCGCTCAGCGCCACTCTGTCCTGCGGCCGTTTAGGGCCGGCGAGGCTGGTTTCAACGCTACCCAGATCCAGCGTCAGCTGACTGGTGAATACCGGTTCGTCGCCGGCATTTCGCCACAATCCCTGTTGCTTGCTATAGGCTTCCACCAGTTCGATTTGCTCTTCGCTGCGGTTAGTCAGCCGCATATATTCCAGCGTAATGTGGTCAACCGGGAAAAAGCCGCAGGTGGCGCCGTATTCCGGGGCCATATTGGCGATGGTGGCCCGGTCGGCCAACGGCAAATAATCCAGACCGTCGCCGTAGAACTCAACAAATTTCCCGACCACGCCATGTTTGCGCAACATTTGGGTCACGGTGAGCACCAGATCGGTCGCCGTGATCCCCTCGCGCATTTTTCCGGTCAATTTAACGCCCACCACGTCCGGGATAAGCATCGAAATCGGCTGCCCCAGCATCGCGGCTTCCGCTTCAATCCCCCCGACGCCCCACCCCAGCACGCCAAGGCCGTTAATCATGGTGGTATGTGAATCCGTCCCGACCAGCGTGTCGGGATAAGCCATCAGCTTATCCTGCCGTTTTTCATACCACACCGCTTTCGCCAGATATTCGAGATTAACCTGGTGGCAAATGCCGGTTCCCGGCGGCACCACGCTGAAGTGGCTGAACGCATTTTGTCCCCAACGCAGAAACTGGTATCGCTCATAGTTGCGCTCCATTTCCAACTGGGTGTTGTCCAGCAGCGCTTGCTCATCGCCAAAGTGGTCTACCGTCACCGAATGGTCGATAACCAGATCAACCGGCGACAACGGGTTCACTTTATTAACGTCACCGCCCAGGCGCTCCACCGCCGCGCGCATCGCGGCAAGATCGACCACCGCAGGTACGCCGGTAAAATCCTGCATCAGCACGCGCGCCGGACGATAGGCGATTTCCCGCTCGACATGCCCGGTTTTCAGCCATGAAACCACGGCCAGAAGATCGTCGTGCTGAACCGTATCGCCATCCAGATGGCGTAACAGGTTTTCCAATAATACTTTTAACGACTTGGGTAAGTTATCAATCGTTCCAAGCTGCCGGGCCGCCAGGGGCAAACTGTAATAGTGATAGGTTTGTTGCCGCACCCTAAGCGTATCCAGGCAGGTGTCGCGAAGAAAATGAGATGACATGCTTCCTCCCAAAGTGACCTGATTAGTCATTATTTTGTGTCAACCGACCATTCAATATCCAGCCTGAACATACGGTCTTGTTTAAATATAACACAAACAAATAATAACATTTTCGCAACATGCAATATGAATGCAGCGATAGCCTATGACGATTAATAAAAGTCTGAAGGAAGGTTTAGACTGCGACTAAATTAAGTAAAGTTAACGGTCTTTTTGACCGATATAAATAAAGCCAACAGGTAATTTTTTCATTGCTTTTTTGTATGACTAATGTTTTGCAAGACGCTTCACAACCTGATATCAAGATTTATAGTAAAAATACAAAATACGTTTATTAAATAAACGGTAGCCCATCTTTTGATGGATAAAATAATAATATCAAGGGGTTATATATGAAACTGTTTTACAAGCCTGAAAGCAGTTCCCTTTTTACTCATATCGTTTTGCTGGAGTCCAAGTTGGACTTCAAACTTGAAAAGGTGGATCTCAAAACTAGGAAAACTGAACGCGGTATCGATTATCTGTCGATTAATCCTAAAGGGCTGGTGCCGGCCTTGTTACTGGACGACGGCACCGTGTTGACCGAAGGCGTCGCCATTGCCCAGTACGTCGCAGACCGGGTTCCGCACTGCAACCTTATCGCCCCCATTGGCAGCATGGCGCGTTACCACACCATTGAGTGGCTTAACTACATCGCCACGGAGTTGCATAAATCCTTTGCCCCCATATTTCGTCCCGGTACGCCGGAAACCTATAAAGAACTGTTATTTGAATATCTACAGGTGAGGTTTCGTTATATCAACCTGGTGCTGAGTGAACAGAACTACCTGGTCGCCAACCGTTTTAGCATCGCGGACGCCTACCTGTTTACGGTTATGCGCTGGGCGCAGTCATTGAAGCTGGATATGTTCCGTCATCCGGCGCTGGCCGCTTATCTTGAACACATCGCCGCCAGGCCGTCGGTTGCAACGGCGCTCAAAGTTGAAAGGTTGAAAGGTTGAAAGGTTGAAAGGTTGAAAGGTTAAAGAGTAAAGCGCGCGGCGAGTCGCCATGCGCTTTATTTTATTATCCGTGACGCTACAAACGTACCGCCTGAAAATGATGACGCGGATTCGCGATGCCTTCCTGAGCGGCGACCAGTTGCAGTTCATAGGCGTTCATTTCTTTGGTCATCAGCATAACCTCGTAAACCGCCGACGTGGTGTGCTCCAACGCTTTATCCAGCGCAACGCCCTTGAGTAAATTCACCAGCAACACTCCGCTGGTCAAATCGCCGACGCCGACGGGCTGACGTTCAAATTCAACCAGCGGACGGCTGATGTGCCAGGCATCCGTCGGCGTCACCAGCAGCATTTCAAAGCTGTCATGACGATAAGCCGCCCGGCTGAGATGCTTGACCAGCACAATTTCCGGGCCTTGCGCGCATAGCGCCCGAGCCGCCGCCACCGCTTCTTCCACATTATGTACGGTATGACCGCTGAGCAGCTCCAGTTCAGGCAGGTTGGGCGCAATCATATCGGCAGCCTGTAACGACCGGCGGCAATGGAACTCCGACACGCCCGGCGCCACGATACACCCTTTTTCCGGCGTTCCCATTACCGGATCACAGAAATAGAGCGCCTCGGGATTCGCCGCTTTGACTCTCCGGACAATCTCTAAAATATGCTCGCCCTGTTCAGCCGAACCAATGTAACCGCTCAGCACCGCATCGCAATCTTTCAGACGATCAATATCCGCGATGCCTTGAACGATCTCGGTTAAATGACTGGCGGACATAACGCAACCGGTCCAATGGCCGTATTGCGTATGATTGGAAAACTGCACTGTATTCAGCGGCCAAACGTTTGCGCCCATGCGCCGCATCGGAAATTCGGCGGCGCTATTCCCCGCGTGTCCAAAAACAACATGTGACTGAATAGAAAGTATATTTTTCATTACGTATGACTCAAATCCTTGCCTGCGCAACTGCGCATCAATAACGGCTGACAAAATACAGGGAGCTTTCGCTCCCTGTCGGCCTGTCCTTTTTTATGCTTTCCAGCAGATCAGGCAGTAATGCTTTTTACCGCGACGCAGCAAAGTATAACGGTCAAACAGACGATCGCCGTCACTGAACGCATACTCGGGATTGGCTTGTTTTTCACCGTTGATCGTCACCGCATTGGAGGCGATCATCGTGCGGGCCTGACCGCGCGACGGCACCAGCTCGGCGCTGACCAGCGCCTGTTGCAAATCGGCATTCCGCTCCAGCTCGACGAACGGCATACCGTCCTGAGCCAACTGGGCAAAATCTTCCTGCGTCATATCCTGCAAGGAACCGGAAAACAGGCTCTGTGTGATGCGGCGTGCCGCGGCCAATCCCGCTTCGCCATGCACCATACGGGTCACTTCTTCCGCCAGTACGTGCTGAGCGCGCGGCGCCTTACCGCTGTTTTTATCTTCTTCTTCCAGCGTATCAATCTCTTCCAGGCTCATGAAGGTAAAGAACTTCAGGAAGCGATAAACATCGGCGTCGGCCGTGTTGATCCAGAACTGGTAGAATTTATAAGGACTGGTTTTGCTGGCGTCCAGCCAGATTGCGCCGCCTTCGGTTTTACCGAACTTGGTGCCGTCAGTTTTGGTAATCAGCGGCACGGTCATGCCGTAAACCTGTTTCTGATTCATTCGGCGGGTCAAATCAATACCGGACGTAATGTTGCCCCACTGATCGGAGCCGCCGATTTGCAGTTCGACGCCGTACTGCTTATTCAAAGAGGTGAAGTCATATCCCTGTAGCAGATTGTAAGAAAACTCGGTAAAGGAGATCCCCACATCGTCACGGTTCAGACGCTGCTTAACCGCTTCTTTATTAATCATCTGATTAACTGAGAAATGTTTGCCGATATCGCGTAGGAAATCCAGCACATTCATATTGCCGAACCAATCGTAGTTGTTGGCCGCAATCGCGCTGTTTTCACCGCAGTCAAAGTCCAGGAACGGAGAAACCTGACGGCGGATTTTCTCCACCCATTCACGGACGGTTTCCTCGGTGTTCAGTTTACGTTCCGTTGCTTTAAAGCTGGGGTCGCCAATCAGGCCGGTCCCGCCGCCTACCAGCGCCACCGGTTTATGCCCTGCCAACTGGAAACGTTTCAGGCAAAGCAGCGGCACCAGATGCCCCAAATGCAAGCTGTCAGCAGTAGGATCGAAGCCGCAATACAGTGCAATCGGCCCTTGCGCCAGCCGCTCTGACAACGCTTCCTCATCCGTCACCTGAGCAATCAGGCCCCGCTCTTGCAATTGTTTAATCAGGTCACTACTCGCCATCGATAACTCCGTTTTTATGCAAAATGTGTCATTGTCCCGCCAAGGCAACCAGCTTGCCGGTACATATTAATAGGTATACGCATCCCGTTTAAATCAAGGCTGAAACGCCAAGCTAATCGCGCAATCCGGGCAAACACGCCGCAGGCGCGAAACGCCATAGGATAAAGCGCTCACGGCGGGAGCGCCAGAGTTTAACCAGGATATTTCAAGATTAAGGCGCTAAACGATCAACCTGCCAGCCATCATTTTGCCGTTGATAGAAGAACCGGTCATGCAGACGGTGCTCGCCGCCTTGCCAGAACTCCATGGCGTCGATAGTCACGCGGAAGCCGCCCCAGAAACTCGGCAGCGGCACTTCGCCCTGCTGAAATTTCTGTTTTAACTCCAGAAATTTGCTTTCCAGAATGCCGCGGGCAGAGATCCGGCTGGACTGTTTAGACACCCACGCGCCAATCTGACTGTCTTTGGGGCGGCTGTGGAAATACTTCAGCACGTCCAGCGCGGGCAGTTTCTCGGCACGGCCCAACACCATGACCTGCCGCTCCAGCATATGCCAGGGAAACAGCAGACTGATTTGTGGGTTGTGCATCAGATGCTGCGCTTTGCGGCTGCCCATATTGGTGTAAAACACCATGCCCTTTTCATCATAATGTTTTAACAACACGATACGCTGATAGGGTTGTCCCCGTTCATCCACCGTGGCGACCGACATCGCCGTGGGATCGGCCAGCTTCGCTTCACACGCCTGTTTTAACCAGCGCTCAAACAGATCCAGCGGGTTATCGGTGAGGTCTCTGCGGCGCAGTCCCCCGCGGGTATATTCACGGCGCAGATCGGCAATATCGAGTTCCTGAAAGGAAGGCGTGGTGCTGGAGGGCGTACTTTCCTGTGTCATAGTGTGATGATGTCCTGCTGTGGCAATAACGACTCGAAAGAGGATATGAATTTTATTATTCTGCGCCCGCGCCCGGAAAATCTCAATCAGCAACAACGCAGTCCGCCGGCCGCCGGTCAGAATCAATCCGTTCGGCCGCAATATGCGCTGTTTGCCCTATGGCATCATCATTTCAACATGCAGTCATCAACGATGACCCGTTCACCGCGCTGAATAAAGGCATGGTTTCCCTTGCTCCAGAAAGTATAGGTTCCGTCACTGTATCTGGCTCCGGAGGCGGAGACCGATTGCGGTAAGGTGTGGCGCTCCCCGTCAAGCAGAAAGCTGACCTGCGAGGCCGATTTACCCTCCTGTTGTATCGTTACCGTCAGCGGCATCGTGCCGCACTGGTAAGACAAGGTTCTAACCGATTGTTGATGATCAAAATAGCTGCATCCGCTTAATAGGATCAGCACCGCCCCTGTCAGCAGTGGTTTCATTATTTTCTCCTGTTTTCTGATGTCAGTGAAATGCGCGCCGCAACGGCAACATCTCCACTGTCAGCAGTTTAACAATAGGTTAGTTAATGAAACCTCAGCAAAATCCGATTAGTCCGTCATGGCGGGATAAATGGCCCCTAACACCGTTTCCTGACTAGCGCCGGTAACGGATGGCAGATTTCCCGGTAAGCCCGATAGGGTTCGCGACGCCAGCCAGGCAAAAGCCAGCGCTTCCATATCATCGCCGCTGACGCCGAACTCATCCGTCGTACTGACTTCTATACCGGGCAACAGCGCCGAAAGCCTGGCCATAATAAGGGGATTGCGGGCGCCGCCGCCGCACACCAGTAATCGCTCGCACCCGCCGCTCAGCAGCACCTGCTCGGCAATACTCATCGCCGTCAGTTCAACCAGCGTAGCCTGAACGTCCGGAGGCGATATCGGCGGCAGACCCGCCAGCCTTTTCTCCAGCCAGCCCAGATTAAAATATTCGCGCCCAGTGCTTTTCGGCGCCCTGAGCGAAAAATAGGGATCGGCCATCATGCGGCGTAACAACAGCGGGTGAACCTGCCCCGTCATCGCCCATTTGGCGTCTTTATCGTAGGGCTGCGCGCAATGACGCCAGATCCAGGCGTCCAATAGCATGTTTCCCGGACCGGTATCATAACCGCGTACGGCGGCGCCCGGCGCCAATAGCGACACATTGGCGATACCGCCGATATTGAGCACAATGCGCCGCTCGACCGGGTGCTGCAACAGCGCATGATGAAATGCCGGCACCAGCGGCGCGCCCTGCCCGCCATACGCCAGATCGCGGCGGCGAAAATCGCCCACGGTGGTAATACCGGTCATGGCGGCAATACGGTTATTATCGCCAATCTGTAGCGTACAGGGCGCTTCGCCCGTCGGCTCGTGCCAGACGGTCTGCCCGTGGCAACCGATAGCCGTAATATCGCGCGCGCTCATTCTGGTTTGTTTGAGCAGCGCCAGCACGGCCTCTGCGAACACTATGCCCAGACGAGTATCCAGTTGCCCAAGCGCAGACAGCGTGACCCTCTGCCCCTGACACATCCCCAGAATCGCCTTTTTGATATCCTGCGGTAGCGGATGGCAATAGCTGGCTTGCTGTGCCACAGTGTATTCATCAATAGCGGCCATCACGACATCAATACCGTCGAGGCTGGTGCCTGACATCACACCAATGTATCTGCCTGATCTCATTTCCTGACCTTTTCCCCGCGGGATATAAGAAAACTCACCATTGAAAATTGGATTACGACAAAAATAGCATTTTAAAACACGGGATTATTATATTTTTTGTGTTTTGTTATCTCGGGTGAATTTTTGTTAAAAAAGAGTCGATTGACGATCTTTTTTAACAAGAAACGAATTTGGCGGATTTTGCTCTCCGTTTACTCTCAATTTAACAACACGATTATATTCTGCAAAAAAGCGTAAAAATAGTGGAATGGAGCATTAAGCCAGACCATAATTTGATTGTATAATATTCGTCGGCCAAGGCTCAGCCAACCCGACATATCGCCATTACAGGAGTATTGAATATGATGAAGCGTTTGTTTGTGGTTACCCTGGCGGGTATCACACTGGCTGGTTGTGCCAATACCAGTACGCTTTCAGGAGATGTTTACAGCGCCTCCGAAGCCAAACAGGTGCAATCCGTCACCTACGGTACAATTGTATCGACACGTCCGGTACAAATTCAGGCGGGTGAAGATTCCAACGTCATCGGCGCCCTTGGCGGTGCGGTTTTGGGGGGCTTTCTGGGGAACACCGTCGGCGGGGGAACCGGTCGTAGTCTGGCAACGGCCGCTGGCGCGGTTGCAGGCGGCGTAGCCGGTCAAAGCGCGACGGGCGCGATGAACCGCACTCAAGGTGTTGAGCTGGAAATCCGTAAAGACGACGGCAGCACCATCATGGTTGTTCAAAAACAAGGCAACACAACTTTCAGCGCCGGGCAGCGTGTAGCAATGGCGAGCAACGGCCGCAGCATTACCGTCTCTCCCCGCTAATCTATAACAGCCATCACCACCTGCACGGGTGGTGATGGCTGTCAATAATTAAGTCTCTGCCAAAAGACGATCAATAATAAACGTAGCTAACATTGCCGAAATTTATTTCTTTTCCTCAAAGACTATTTTGGGTAATTAACTAAGAATGACTCTCATGCAATGCCAGTATATTTTGTTCCAACCGCGCAACCAACGAGACTAATTCATCGAGCTGTTCGGGAGTGATGCCAAATAAAATCTCGTTGCGGGTATGGCTAATCACATCATTAACCGCTTGTATTATCGGATCGGCGGCTTCAGTAAGCAGTATACGTTTAGCACGTCGGTCATGTGAGCATACGTGTCTGGTAATCAATCCCTTTTCTTCCAGTTGGTCCAATGTGCGGACTAATGAAGGCTGCTCGATCCCGATAGCTTTGGCCAGTTGAATCTGTGACTGCCCCGGCGGCAGATGATATATATTGTGCAGGGTTACCCAATGCGTTTGGGTCAGCTCAAGTGGTTTTAACCGATGATCAATTAATGCGCGCCAGACGCGCACTAAACGGGCTAAATCAGATCCTAATGGCAATTCCATAACCTCTCCTTATAATTAGCATGCTAAGTTATATCCCTGGATTGCAATCAATTCTGATTTATAAAAAATAGAAAAATAGCTTTTATTATTTTAGAAAAAAGGATTCTAGCAAATAAAAGTCTCTTAAAAATGATCTTGAGCTTATTTTATTCAGTGACTGTTTAGCTAACGTTAAAATAAAGACGGCTGCTGCGGCTCTTCGGCCTGCTTGACGTTCTCCATTCGCTGCGAACGTTTCCATCTCTGCCTGCACAAGCGCAGGACATCCTGTTTCTGGGCATCACTCATCTGCCCCCAGGCAAAACGCTCATTACGACTGCGAAAGCAACCGCGACAAAAGCCGCGCGCATCAGCCTGACAAACGCCACGGCACGGATTGGGAACAGCAAAGAGTTCAAGTTGCTCTGGCACCGTACCTCCTTTCTTTTACTACAGGGTTATTGAAGCTCTGTTCTCACTCTCTGGCAAGCCCTTGCTAACGATAACGAGCAAAATAATTAGGTAGCCCTTGTAATTTCAAACGATTTTTCCGCGCCGTTATGCGGCCTCCCGGCGCGATCTTCCCGCCTTACAGCCGATAAAAGGCCGCCAGAAGCGATGTGCTAACATAATTATGCCCCGGCAACGGCGGGTCGCCAGGCTTGCTGCTTTTCCCGGCAATGGCTTGGACTCAGCATATCGACAACGCTATACTTGCCTCCGGTCAGCTTTTTTCCGTCATGTTGCCGTTAATTACAGTAGCCAATCGAGGAAATTGAAATTATGCGCCTACTTCACACTATGCTGCGTGTTGGTGATTTACAACGCTCTATCGACTTTTATACCAAAGTGCTGGGTATGCGATTGCTGCGTACTAATGAAAATGCAGAGTATAAATATACCCTGGCGTTCGTCGGCTATACCGAGGAAAGCGAAGGGGCGGTCATTGAATTGACGTACAACTGGGGCGTAGAGAGTTACGATCTAGGCAATGCGTACGGTCATATCGCTCTGGGCGTCGATGATGTCGCCGCCACCTGCGATCGCATTCGCCAGGCGGGGGGAAATGTGACCCGCGAAGCCGGTCCGGTAAAAGGCGGCACCACCGTCATTGCGTTCGTTGAAGATCCGGACGGTTACAAAATCGAGCTGATTGAAAGAGCGCAATCAGGTCAGGGAATTGGCAACCAGTGACGCTTTACTGGTGCCTGACAGGCACCAGTCCTTTATATGCGCCAGGCCCGGGTAAACGGGGAATACTGCATCTCTCGCCGAAATTTGCCATAATGCGCGCTGCGTTTTGCTAAAGATTAAGAGACTAATGGCTGATAAAAATGACCTGAACGCCCTGAGCGGTCGTTTCCGCGGGTTTTACCCGGTAGTGATCGATGTTGAGACTGCCGGGTTTAATGCCAAAACCGATGCATTACTGGAAGTTGCAGCGGTAACATTAAAAATGGACGCTGATGGATGGCTACAGCCGGATGACACCATGCATTTCCACGTTGAGCCGTTCGAGGGCGCAATATTGGAACCCGCCGCGCTGGCGTTTAACGGCATTGACCCCACTAACCCATTACGCGGCGCGGTCAGCGAGTATGACGCCCTGCATGAAATTTTCAAAGTCGTGCGCAAAGGCATAAAAGATCAGGGATGCAACCGAGCAATTATCGTGGCGCATAACGCAACCTTTGATCATGGCTTCATGATGGCTGCGGCTGAACGATGCAGTTTGAAGCGCAATCCTTTCCATCCTTTCGCCACGTTTGACACGGCGGCGCTGAGCGGCCTGGTCTTGGGGCAAACCGTTCTCGCCAAAGCCTGTCTTGCCGCCGGGATCGCTTTTGACTCCAGCCAGGCGCATTCCGCACTTTACGATACCAATCAGACTGCGCTGTTGTTTTGCGAACTGGTTAACCGCTGGAAACGGATGGGCGGATGGCCTATCGCTTTTGACGAAAACCAATCAGCAACCACCTCCGTTGCCAGTTAAACCGCATTAAAAAAGACAGGGTAGCTTTCGCCACGCTGTCTTTTTTTCATCCCGCCGCAATTTTATCCGCATTGCATATGCAAGCGTATGCGACTCCCGCTGGATTTATTCCTGCCCTTCCTGCTGAGATTTATATTTTTCCGCCGTTTCTTTAATCAGCGGCTGTAACTCGCCGCGCTGATACATTTCAATAATGATGTCACAGCCACCGACCAATTCACCGTCGACCCACAGCTGGGGAAACGTCGGCCAATTTGCGTACTTAGGCAATTCGGCACGGATATCCGGGTTCTGTAGGATATCGACATAGGCGAAACGTTCGCCACAAGCCGACAACGCCTGTACCGCCTGTGCGGAAAACCCGCAACTTGGCAATTTAGGTGAACCTTTCATATACAGCAGAATCGGGTTTTCAGCGATCTGGCGCTGAATTTTTTCAATTGTCGTTGTCGTCATTCTCTTGCTTCCTTAACCTATAGGATGGCTAACGTCATGTTCATTAACCATAAGCGCTATCAGATGTGCCATTACAGCGCCATCCACTCAATGATATTGTACCGAGAGCGGCCACCACAAAAAAACGCTATTTTTTGTAGGGATATATTTTCCCCTAGCGTACACCGCTGTTGATAAATTCACGGCAGAAAACGATGATAAATCCACCGAAAAACCATCATTAACTTTTTTTCACTATTCTGTATACACAAAGTGGTCATTCCCACTTTTTTATACGGCCGTTTTCGGGAATACTGTTCCGCTTGAACGATTTAAGGATTAAATTCGGCCATTTTCATGATGCGCGTGTTTATTGCTATTTTTATATTATTTTTCAGTAATTTACTCCCGAGCATAGCTCAGGCGACGCCGCATACGCCAAAATCATCGTCACCAAAAACCAGCGTAGGCGCCGTACCTGATGACAATCATAAAAAAAACAAACACCCCGGAAACAGCCGCAAAGCGAATACGCCGCATCCTGAGATCAATAAAGTTAAAACCGTCCGCACGACGCAGCATAAACCGCAGCAAATCGCATCAAGAACAAAGAACAACACCCCGGCGTTAATTAAGACCGGCCTCAAAAAGTCGCAGACGAAAAACGGGGTAAGACTTTCCTCGTCGAACGCCAGAGTAAAACACGGCCTTAAAAAGGCCGATCTAAAAAACCGGAAAAGCGAAGAGAAAGGATTGGCGTTAAGCGCCGCGCATAAAAAACGCTATCAACAAGCCAAATTAACGGCGATGAACAAGCTGATGAGCCAGGTGGGAAAACCTTATCGCTGGGGCGGATCATCGCCTTTTACCGGTTTTGACTGTAGTGGTTTGGTTTATTACGCCTACAAAGACGTGGTTAAAATCCCCATCCCCCGCACGGCGAATGAAATGTATCATTTACGCGATGCGGCGCCGATTCAGAAAAGCGAATTGGAAAGCGGCGATTTGGTTTTCTTCCGCATCAACAATCGCGGCGTCGCCGATCATGTCGGGGTTTATCTGGGCAACGGGAAATTCATTCAGTCGCCGCGTACCGGCTCGGATATTCGCATTAGTAAACTGAGTGAGGATTACTGGCAGGATCATTATGTCGGCGCACGGCGCGTCGTCACTCCTCAGACCATGCGCTGACGCTGGCTCAGAGAGGGCACAACAAGCTAAACTGCGAGGCAGAAAGAATTCAGGCATGTTTTCACACCGTAAAACATGCCTGAGTAAATAGTGATAGCGTTAAACGGCGGAACGCCCCAACGCCAATTAATTCAGTACCGCGACAAAACTAAAGACAATGATCATCGCCAGCGCACCAACGGTGGTCAGCAACGACATCTTCAGGTCAGTATCCATAGGTGTCTCCTTTGCGCACACAAGTAATCGGAAGAAAGTATTGACCATCTTTGGAAGCTCAGCCCCAACCTCGGGTAAAAACCCTCTTAATGACGATAGCGATTCTTCCATAGTTTGAAAGAAAAATCTTATACCTATGTATCAATAATAGTATAAATTACCGCTTCCACTTTGGTGGCAAATCGGACAAAATCCGCTGTTTAACGACGCGCCGCGTAGTATTCGAAAAA
This sequence comes from Brenneria sp. hezel4-2-4, assembly GCF_013155275.1. Taxonomy (GTDB): domain Bacteria; phylum Pseudomonadota; class Gammaproteobacteria; order Enterobacterales; family Enterobacteriaceae; genus Brenneria. The sequence continues at coordinate 503,081 of NZ_JABJXS010000002.1, read as the reverse complement.
TAGTGGTCGAAAAACGTCAACCTTGCCCCTTCAGGTATAACATTCGGCATTCTCCTTCTGAAATCCTGTTTTTTCACTAAGAAAGAGAACGATAAACGCAGGCAAACGATTAACAATATACTTACGACTGTAATAAGTGCGTTCAGGAGTTATTTTTACATGGCAACGATCAAAGATGTGGCGAAACGCGCCGGCGTTTCTACCACAACCGTATCACACGTGATTAATAAAACACGTTTCGTCGCCGAAGAGACCAAGGCTGCCGTACGCGCAGCCATTAAAGAATTACACTATTCGCCCAGCGCCGTCGCCCGCAGTCTTAAAGTTAATCACACTAAATCCATTGGTTTGCTGGCGACGTCAAGTGAAGCTCCCTATTTTGCGGAAATCATAGAAGCCGTTGAAAACAGTTGCTATGCCAAAGGCTATACGCTGATTTTATGTAATTCGCATAACGAGCTTGATAAACAACGCGCCTATCTTTCCATGCTGGCGCAAAAACGCGTCGATGGCTTGCTGGTCATGTGTGCGGAATATCCACCCGAATTGCTCGCCATGCTGGAAAACTATCGCAGCATTCCGATGGTGGTTATGGATTGGGGTCAGGCGCACAGCGATTTTACCGATACCATTATCGATAACGCCTTTGAGGGCGGTTATATGGCGGGCCGTTACCTTATCGAGCGCGGTCATCGGGACATCGGCGCCATCCCCGGCATTCAAGAGCGAAATACCGGCAGCGGGCGCTATCTTGGTTTTTTAAAAGCGTTGAACGACGCCGATATTCAGATTCATGATGAATGGATCGTTCAGGGCGATTTCGAGCCGGAATCCGGCTATAAGGCGATGCACCAGATTCTGGCGCAGAAACACCGCCCGACGGCGGTGTTCTGCGGCGGGGATATTATGGCGATGGGAGCGATCTGCGCCGCCGATGAACTGGGGCTGCGCGTTCCTCAGGATATTTCGGTGATTGGCTACGACAATATCCGCCATGCCCGCTTTTTTACCCCGGCGCTGACCACCATTCATCAGCCCAAAGAACGGCTGGGGCAATCCGCTTTTTCCATGTTGCTGGACCGTATCACCAGCAAGCGTGAAGATGCCCAGGTTATCGAAGTACACCCTACCCTGATTGAGCGCCGTTCCGTTGCCGACGGTCCCTTTCGCGACTATCGACGTTACTCCTGATAACAGACGAATTTCTTATATCACGCGGCAAGATGCTTGATACCAACAACTGCTTCAGTCAATTTATACTTGTACCCCGACTGAAGCAGTCATAAACTATTTATGATTTTTTGTGACAACAATTCTATTTATCACTATCTTTTAGTGTTAAGCGCATAGGGAATGTGCGTTTTTATCTTAAGGATAAGTGCCCCTACGTATTTGCGTACCGGCTTTTCTCTTCAATTTCCTCTGACGATTCAGAGAGTAGACGATGGGCGATCCCCACCGATACCGAGAATAGGTAAAAATTGTCTATGTTTTCCTTGCGGTTTCATCATGAAAGCAAGGTAGGGAGAAGTTATGAGTTCATCATGTATAGAAGATGTGGCGGAGCTTGACCGCCATAACACATCCTGGTTCCAAATTGTGCGGGAAATGCTGGCTATCGCTGATATCAAAATCAACGGTTCCCGCCCTTTCGATATCAAAGTTAAAAATCCTGATTTTTTTAAGCGCGTATTGCGTGAAGGATCATTGGGATTGGGTGAAAGCTATATGGATGGCTGGTGGGAGTGCGAGAGACTAGACATATTTTTTCATCGCGTATTACGCGCCGGATTGGATGAAAAAATCCCCCACCATCTCAAAGATATCTTGCGCATCGCTGCCGCACGGCTGATAAATTTACAATCCAAAAAGCGCGCCTGGATAGTCGGCAAAGAGCACTATGATTTAGGCAACGACTTATTTTCGCTGATGCTGGATCCCGCGATGCAGTACTCATGCGGCTACTGGAAACAGGCGTCCACGCTGGAGCAGGCTCAGCAAGACAAGCTGGCGATGATCTGCGAAAAGCTGCAACTCAAACCAGGAATGAAACTGTTGGATATCGGCTGTGGCTGGGGCGGATTGGCGGAATTTGCCGCTCGCCGGTATGGCGTCTCGGTCTGCGGCGTCACCATTTCCAAAGAACAGCAGAAGCTGGCGCAGGAGCGCTGCAAAGATCTGGATGTCACCATTTTGCTACAGGATTATCGCGATCTGAATCTGCAATTTGATCGGGTCGTCTCTGTCGGGATGTTTGAACATGTCGGGCCGAGAAACTACGACACCTATTTCCGTGTCGTCAGAAAAAATCTTAAAGCAGACGGATTATTTTTACTGCACACCATAGGCGCCAAAAAAACCAACGCCGAAGTCGATCCCTGGATTAATAAATACATTTTCCCTAACGGCTGCGTACCTTCAGTACAACATATCGCGCACGCCAGCGAACCTTATATGGTGATGGAAGACTGGCATAACTTTGGCGCCGATTATGATCGCACCCTGATGGCATGGCACGAGCGTTTCCAACAATCCTGGCCTGAGCTTTCCGAGCGCTACTCCGCACGGTTCCGTCGCATGTTCGGCTACTATCTCAATGCCTGTGCCGGCGCATTTCGCGCCCGTAACATTCAGCTTTGGCAAGTGCTGTTCAGCATTGACGGTATCGAAGGCGGCGTGCGCGTTCCACGCTGAACGGATTTTGACAAGGCCGTACGGGAGCCTTTTCCGAACGGCTTGCTTTTGCTAGCCAAACGCTTAACGCCGCGCCAGCGATTTTTTCGTCAGCCTACTCTTCCGACGTAACCGGAGCCGCCTGCCGGTTGGCTAATACCCGTTCAACCGTATCGACGACCGCTTGTGTTTGCGGGTCGATTTCAATATTCACCCGATGCCCCAGGCGCTTTTGTCCCAGCGTGGTGCGGTTCAGCGTCTCAGGAATCAAATGCACGCAGAAACGGCTGCGGGTGACTTCCCCAATCGTTAGACTGATGCCGTCAATCCCGATAAAACCTTTGTGCAGCACATACTTCATCAGTGATTCGTCAGCCAGCCGGAACCAAATCTGGTGATTATTTTCCGACACCAGAATTTTCACCACCTCTGCGGTACAGATGATATGACCGGACATCACGTGTCCACCGATCTCATCACCATATTTTGCCGCCCGCTCAACGTTTACCCGATCGCCTTCGGCGATCTCTCCCAGATTGGTCAGCCGGAGCGTTTCTTTCATTAAATCAAAACTGACGCGATCGCCTTTCACTGAGGTCACCGTCAGGCAGCAGCCATTATTAGCGACGGAAGCGCCGGGAACCAGTCCCGACAATAATTCGGGCGGCAGTTGAATAACATGGGTACGAAAATTTGATTTTTCATCAATGGACACCACCGGCGCGGTGCCTTGAACAATACCGGTAAACATACGGCTTGCCTCTTAAAAACGATGTAAATGAAATGGGTGCTAAACGATACCGATAGCACGCTCATTGCCGATTGCTATAAATGACTGTTATGCAGTGTGCCCCAGATTAAGTTGAAAACCAAACCCATTACCGAAATCGGCGTGTATGTTAATCGGCCAGTCGCCTTCGGTTAATTTATTCTCCGGCAAGCTGGTTTCCGGCCGACAAGTCGTTACAATACCAGCCTCGTCTCGGACTGAGACAGAATTGTATTTATCCACGATTAATTATTCCGCTATCCGGTTCGTCAATTCAAGGAAGGTGTTTGTGCAGAAGTATCGGTCAGAAGCGCGTAATTTATTGGCGCTCGCGGTTCCTGTCATTATTGCGCAAGTATCTCAGACATCCATGGGGGTGGTCGATACCATTATGGCCGGCGCCTACAGCGCCACGGATATGGCCGCCGTCGCCGTCGGAACGTCCATCTGGCTGCCCGCCATTCTTTTCGGGCATGGATTATTGCTGGCGCTGACGCCGGTCGTCGCGCAGTTGAATGGGGCCGGCCGTCGGGAGCGCATCGCGCATCAGGTTCAACAATCTTTCTTTCTGGCGCTGCTCGTCTCGCTTCTCATCATGCTGGCGCTGTATCAGGGCGAATACGTCATCAACCTGATGAATGACGGATCGCCGGAACTGGCGAAAAAAGCGATTGGCTATCTACATGCGCTGCTGTGGGGGGTGCCGGGCTATCTGTTCTATCAGGTTTTGCGCTGCCAGTGCGAGGGATTGTCGAAAACCAAACCGGGGATGGTCATTGGTTTTATCGGACTTTTAATCAATATTCCCATTAACTATGTATTTATCCACGGTAAATTCGGTCTGCCGGAACTGGGCGGGGTTGGCTGCGGCGTGGCAACCGCAACCGTTTACTGGATCATGCTGTTGCTGCTGTTAGGCTACACCAAACGTGTAGCCTGGTTGCGCGATATTATATTGCCGCGTCGATTCAGGCCCGACTGGCACACGCTGAAGCGCCTGTTTACTCTCGGCCTGCCTATTGCGCTGGCGCTGCTGTTTGAAGTCACCCTCTTTGCCGTGGTGGCGCTGTTGGTGCTTCCGTTGGGGGTGGTGGATGTCGCGGGCCACCAGATCGCGCTGAACTTCAGTTCACTGATGTTCGTGCTTCCCCTTTCCATCGGCGTCGCCACCACCATTCGCGTCGGTCACCGGCTGGGGGAAGGCGCCGTCGAACTCGCCCGCATCGCCGCCTATACCGGTCTGATGACCGGCGTGCTGTTTGCGCTCTGCACGGCGATTTTCACCACCTTGTTACGTGAGCCTATCGCTCTGCTTTACAATCAGGATCCGGCCGTGGTGGCGATGGCATCCCACTTAATGTTACTGGCCGCCGTCTATCAAATCTCCGACGCAGTACAGGTTATCGGCAGCGGGGTGTTGCGCGGTTACAAAGACACCCGCTCGATCTTTTATATCACCTTCACGGCCTATTGGGTACTGGGGCTGCCCAGCGGCTATCTGCTGGCGCTAACGGACCATATCGTTCCCCGCATGGGCCCCGCGGGTTTCTGGTGCGGATTTATTATTGGCTTAACCGCCGCCGCGATCATGATGATGACCCGGATCCGCTGGCTTCAGCGCCAGCCAGCGGCGCTGATTTTAGCGCGGGCGGCCCGTTAACCCCGGTTTCAGCCGCGACGAACGCGGCTCTTTGCGCCATAAATGATGGAAAAACCAGCGGAATGAATACAAGTGCAGCAGCCGCGCCGTCCGAGGGAACAAAATTGCATTTTTCCCCTTGCCAGCCGCAGTATAGCCCGCTAATATTCGTCCCGCTATCAGGCTGACAGCCTGATTTTCAAAGAATTTATCCTCAAATGCGTTCTTAGCTCAGTTGGTTAGAGCACCACCTTGACATGGTGGGGGTCGATGGTTCGAGTCCATTAGAACGCACCATTTTTTGTTCCGCAGACATCCCCTAATGACCATAGATCGTTAAATAAATTACGCCCCTACTTGCCATACCCCTTTCCGGCAACGGCGCAATCATGCGCGCGCGACGGCGAATCGGCCGAGAAAAGTATCTACTGCCAGCCGTACCCACCGGTCCAGTTGCTCGACGGAGGGCCGCGACCCCGGATGCAGCAACCCCTCCAACTGCCCTTCCGTACGCACCATGCCGATGAATAACGACGCTGCGGTCTCGGCGCCGATGGCGTGGATGTCGATATCGCCGGCCCGCGAGGCTTCGCTTAAGCACTCCGCCACCATCGATGTGACCACTTTGGGGCCAGCCAGGTAGAAATGCCTCCCGGCCTGGGGAAAACGCGGGGCCTCCGCGACAACCACCCGGAACAACGCCACGCCAGTATCAGACAGCACGATATCCAGATAGGCTCTGCCGATATCCGTCAGTGTTTTATTAAGATCGTTTGGGGCCGGTTGTATCGCCCTGACGGTCGCCGCCATCGACGCACACTGGCACTCGATCATCGCCATGAACATGGCTTCTTTACTGGGAAAGCAGGCGTACAGCGTTTTTTTGGAGACGCCGGCTTCGCGCTGGATCATATCCGTGGTCGCAGCGCTGAAGCCATGGGTCAGGAACACCGATGCCGCGGCGCGCAAGATGACGGGCGTCTTGTCGCGATGGGGATAAGCAGATTCGCACACAGAGAGCTCCAGGGGCACAGTAAACTTCAGGTTTTGGCAAGTATACCTGCCGGTATCCATTCATAAAACCCATTGATGATATCAATATTAGCCAATTGACGGCGCTTGTCTTGAACTGTAGGATACCGACCGGTTTCCACACATCAAGTATTTCGTAATATCCCCTTTCTTTTTGACGTTTAAATGAAGAGACCAGTCAGTACCGTCTCGGTTTGAGGAATTAAATGAATCGTCCTGCTCGATACACACCGTTGTATCAAGGCCCCCCTGCGTTGGTTGTTCGATTACGGGCAGAATGCGCCGTTGCCCCCTCGGGGCAGATCCTGTCCATCGGCCCGACATCAGCGGCTCTGCGTTTCGACGCAAGCCGGGAGCGCAACGGCGTCGCCAACCGTTGCGATGCGGCTTCGGCCAAGGCGTTATCATGAGCGCCGCAATATCCGCGCCGGCTCCCGCCGTCTCGCCGGCGCAGCCGGTTTTTGGTATCCGTCTGACCGTCGGTCTGCTGGGGGTTCTTTTGGCCGCTATGATGGCGGGCCTAAGCAGTCGCGTTCCCGCACTGGTGTTGGTTGATATACAAGGAGGGCTGGGTTTCGCTAAAGATGATATTTCCTGGCTCTCCACGGCCTATTCGGCCGGCGAGCTGGCTGCTATGCCGTTTGCCGCCTGGTTCGCCATCACGTTCTCGATGCGCCGCTTCCATTTGACGATGCTGGCGGCGGCGCTTGCGCTGGCCGCCGTGCTGCCCTTTATTCGTGATCTGCACGTACTGCTGGCGCTGCGCGTTCTGCACGGCCTGTGCGCCGGATCGCTGGTGCCGATTCTGATGATGGCCGCCCTGCGTTTCCTGCCGGCGCCGATTCGGCTGCACGGCCTGGCGCTGTTTGCAATGACGGCCACGCTGTCGCCCAATGTCGCGCTCTGGCTGGCCGCCTTGAGCGTGGATCATCTTGAGAACTGGCGATGGGCTTACTGGCATGTGATCCCGCTCGGGCTGCTCGCCATGGCTATGGTCGGTTGGGGTATTCCCAAAATGCCGACGGCGCTGCCGCGGCTGAAACAGGCTAACTGGTTCGGCATGATGTTCGCCATACCCGGCCTGATGCTGCTGGTGGTGGGTATCGACCAAGGCGTGCGTCTGGACTGGCTCCACTCGCCCGTTATCGTTGCCGCGCTCGGTGTCGGCGTCAGCTTCACGGCGCTGTTCCTGGTGAGTGAGTGGTTTCACGCTGCGCCGTTCGTCCGGCTGGACTTGCTAAAGCGCCGCAACATCTGGCTGGGCTTCATTTCTCTGACCGGCCTTCTGGTGGCGATGTTTGCCGGTGTTGGCCTGCCGGCAAATGCGCTTGCCACTCTGCATGGTTTTCGTCTGCAACAAAGTGCGCCACTGGGTCTGATGGTCGGGCTTCCGCAACTGGTGCTGGGCTCCTGCGTGGCGATGCTGCTGTATCGGCGCTGGGTCGACGCGCGCCATGTCTTTGCGGCCGGGCTGGCATGCATGGCCGCTGCGTGCTGGTTAGCCTCCGGCATCACGGATGAATGGATGGTGCGGCAGTTTCTGACCGCCACACTGCTGCACGCCATTGGGCAACCGCTGGCGATGGTCGCCATGCTGTTTCTTATCGTCAGCGTCGTGCAGCCGATGGAAGGCCCCTTTCTCGCCGGCTTGGTCAATATCGTGCGGGTCATCAGCACCATCCTGGCCGGAGCATTCACCGGCCAGTTGAACGTGGAGCGCTCCCGATTCCACTACGAGACGCTGCGCGATCGGGCCGGCAACCTCATGCCTCACTGGGCCGGCTTTGATACCACGCCCGCCGAACTGGCCGAGCAGATTGCAAGGCAAAGCAGCGTTCTGGCCGTGGCGGACGTCTATCGTGCGATCGGCCTCATGGTGCTGTTGCTGATCCCGCTCGTACTGAAGTTTCAACACATTCCGGCGCCCGTGGTGCCTCGCATTGTTCCATCCGTTCCATCGGCCGCTCAAACTGACGCGGCCGCCAAAATAAGCTAAAGAAAAGTGAAAATGACTAAAAAAAATCATCTGCAAATCATCATCGCGCTTGTTGCCGCCGTCGTTCTGACAGCCGCATTTTTTATACTCAACAGGCCGGAAGCCAGCGCCTCCTCGCAAACTACGGACGATGCCTACGTGCGGGCGGATTTAACGGTGATAGCTCCCCAGGTTTCGGGCGTTATCACCACAGTATTAGTCGATGACAATCAACACGTAGAGAAAGGCGCGCCGCTGTTTCACATTGACGATCGCGAATTGATCGTCGAGGTAAACAATGCGCAAGCCGCCGTCGATAGCCTCCAGGCGCAGTTGGATCGCCAGCAAAGCGTGATTGCACAGGCGCGTTCAGTCGTAGCCGCATCGAGCGCCAGTCTCAAGTTGGCCGAAAGAAACCATCAGCGCTTCGCCGACCTGGCGCGTAATGGATCGGGCACGGTGCAGGCGCAGCAGCAGGCCGAAGCGGAACGGGCCGTGCAGCGCGCCGCTTATGAACGCGATCAGGCCGGATTGCGTTCGGCCGAACAGCAAGTGACGATCCTGCGCGCCGAGCTTGAAAAGGCGCGGGCGCAAAAAGCCAATGCGGATCTGAAGCTGTCCTATGCCAGCGTGACCGCGCCGGTTGCCGGCATCGTTGCCCAGAGTCATGTGCGGGTCGGCGGCTATGCGCAGACGGGCGAATCCCTGCTCACCCTGGTTCCGCTGGACAAAGTCTATATTGAGGCCAACTTCCGTGAGACTCAACTGGCCCGCGTGCAGATCGGCCAATCGGTTGACATCACGGTGGATGCGCTGCCCGGGGTACGACTCAAAGGTCATGTTGAAAGCGTAGGGCCGGCCAGCGGCGCAAGTTTTTCGCTGGTGCCGGCTCATAACGCCACGGGTAATTTCACTAAAATCGTTCAGCGTCTTCCCGTCCGTATTCAATTGCAGAACGGGCAGAAAGATGCGCAAAAGCTGCGCGTGGGTATGTCGGTCACGCCGACCGTTCGTGTCAAAAGCGCCGACTCAACGTCAACGTAAAGGTAGATCGGACGCTGACGAAAACTACCGGGTCAACTTACTTCTTTCAGGGGGAAATATGCACGGCTATCAAATTACTTTCTTTACCCAGCAGGATCGCATGTATGGTCGTCTGCCGCTTGCTCAATGGCTGATTGAGGAAGCCAAACGTCAGGGCCTGCGCGGCGCTACGCTGAATGGCGCCCTTGAGGGGCTGGGGCATGATGGCGCACTGCATGCGGTCAATCTCTTCGATTTGTCGGATCAGCCGGTTCAGGTAACGCTGGTGGTAACTGAAGAAGAGGCCCAACGTTTTCTACAGCATCTGGATACAGCGCAAATACACCTTTTTTACGTCAAGGTCGCCGCTGAGTTTGGGACGCTGGGCGCGGCCCCGGCGGCGGGAAAAACCAGGGGCTAACTCATCGGCCAAGGGAGAACGGATATGCAACGCCAATACCGCGTGAGTATCGAGCATCGTGCTGATAAATATGACGCCCTTCCCGCCGAAGATAAGCAACTTCAGTAGAGAGGTTCAGGCTGCTTGCAGCAGCCCCGACCCTGTATCCTTATCCTGATGAGGCGGCGGATCGCTTCCGCGCGGCCTGGAAAAATATCCAGCCGCGTCTACACTAGAACACAATGATGTTCACAGTCAGGTTATGGTTATTGGGTTATATCTATTCAATTGTAGAGCGTACTATCAACGAAGTTATCGAAATAAGCTGTTTTTATCCTACCCATTCGCCGCATGTTCACGTTATTTCGTTTGCGGCGTTTCCTTGCTTCACCGTGGCATCAGACACTCCTCGCGCGATTGCGATTCAGGAACTTCACCTGGCGCGTGCAATGACACCGCGACGATAAGTCGCGTAACACTTTACCGTCACACAGTGCAGTGCGAACCTCATTCAGACAGGAGAATCAGTTTGACCACCATAACAACAGAAAACACCACAGACACTCCCCCTTTCCCCGCGCTGGGCGGCGGGCTATACGCTTTCTTTTTCGATGTGGACGGCACGCTGGCGGAGATTCGACCGCAGCCGGACGACGTTGTCATACCTCGCGCCGTCCGCGCCAATTTGCAGGCGCTGTCGGCCGCGTGTCGCGGCGCGCTGGCGCTGGTATCGGGCCGTCCTATCGAACAACTGGATAAACTGGCTGCGCCGCTCAGGCTGCCTCTGGCCGGCGTGCACGGCGCCGAGCGGCGTGACGGCGAGGGCAATCTGCATCGCGTCATGCTGCCGGCTGACGTGGCGGTTCCCCTGCGGCACATGCTGGAACAGGGGATGGCCGCCATGCCGGGCACCTTGCTGGAAACCAAAGGCATGGCTTTCGCGCTGCACTACCGCCAGGCGATGCCGTATCAACAGCGGGTATTGGCGCTGGCGGAGTCCGCCGTGGCGCGCTTTCCTCAGCTTACGCTACAGCCGGGCAAGTGCGTGGTGGAGATAAAGCCGCAAGGAACGGATAAAGGCGCGGCGATTACCGCTTTTATGCAAGAAGCCCCTTTCGCCGGGCGCATTCCGGTTTTTGTTGGAGACGACCTGACGGATGAGAAAGGATTTGCGGTAGTGAACGCCATGCAAGGCATTTCAGTCAAGGTCGGAGACGGTTCAGGCCATGCCCGCTACCGCCTCAAACACGTGGCGGATGTTTACGGTTGGCTTGAACAACTACTATTGCGATTAAAGCAAGATAACGTCGCTAAGGAGTTAAAGTTATGAGTCGTCTGGTAGTCGTATCTAACCGTATCGCTATTCCTGATGGGTCGAAGTCCAGCGCCGGCGGACTGGCCGTAGGTATTCTGGATGCACTGAAAACCACCGGGGGGTTGTGGTTTGGCTGGAATGGAGAAATATGTGAAATCTCTGGTGAAGAAGATGATGATTTGAGTCTGGTGGAGCAGGATGGCATCACATATGCCTCGCTGCCGCTTAATCAAAACGATTACGATCTTTATTACTGCCAGTTTTCCAATACCGTCATCTGGCCGGCATTCCATTACCGCATCGATCTGGTGCAGTTTCAGCGCGAAGCCTGGGAAAACTACTGCCGGGTTAATGAAATGCTGGCGAAACGGCTACAGCCATTGATTAAGCCGGACGATATTCTGTGGATCCATGACTATCATTTACTGCCGTTTGCCGCCGCGTTGCGCAAAATAGGAGTGAATAACCGTATCGGGTTCTTCCTGCATATCCCGTTCCCGACGCCGGAAATCTTTACTGCGCTGCCCACGCATGAAACATTGCTGGAAATGATGTGCGAATTTGATTTGCTCGGATTCCAAACGGAAGCCGACCGGACGGCGTTTCTTGACAACCTCAACCAACTGACCGAGTTGCAGCAGATCGGGACGAAAACCCATAGCGCTTTCGGCAATACGTTTATGACCGCGGTTTATCCGATAGGCATAGAGCCGGACAGCATTAAAGAGATGGCGGAAGGGCCGCTGCCGCCCAAAATGGTCGCGATGAAACGCGAGTTGGGCGATGCGCAGAATATTATTTCCTGCGAGCGGCTGGATTATTCTAAAGGGCTGCCGGAACGTTTCCTGGCGTATGAAGCCTTGCTGGAGCACTACCCGCAGCATCGCGGCAAGGTTCGCTATTCGCAAATCGCCCCAACCTCGCGCGGAGATGTACAGGCTTATCAGGATATCCGCCACCAGTTGGAGATGGAGGTCGGCCGGATTAACGGCAAATACGGCACGCTAAACCGCACCCCGCTCTACTATCTCAACCAGCATTTCGACCGCCGTCTGCTGATGAAAATATTTCGTCTGACGGATGTCGGGCTGGTCACGCCGCTGCGCGATGGCATGAATCTGGTGGCGAAAGAGTACGTGGCCGCGCAGGATCCTGACGACCCGGGCGTTTTGGTGCTGTCACGCTTTGCCGGCGCGGCCAATGAACTGACCGCCGCGCTGATCGTCAATCCTTACGATCGGGATGAGGTGGCGGCAGCGCTGGATAAAGCGCTGACTATGCCGCTGGCCGAACGTCTCTCCCGCTACAACGACATGATGGCGGTGTTGCGTGAAAACGATATCGCGCACTGGCGTGAAAGTTATCTAAAAGACCTGCGGGCTATCCAGCCGCGCGACGCCGGACACAGCGCGGTCGCCGACGCGCCGACATTATGACGCCCTAACGCCGTCCGGCTTTCGATGCCGGCGTGCGCCCCTCCCTTCCTCAATATTGCCCCGCCAGCCGGGGCCGTTCATAAATCGTTGCAAATGAAACACGCCGGATTTTTGCGTGGCGCGTTCACGGAGGATCGTTATTTTTACCTTTATAAATAATCCCTTATATAATCACCCCCTGCATTGGCGATAGCCATAAGTGTGATGAATAGCACATTTTTACTGGAGGTGATAAAGCGAATGTCTACACTTAAATAGAGAGACGCTCAGGCAATATCCCGTATTTTTTTCGACGCAATGCTGAGGTTTGTAGCACATGTTCAATTCAAAATTACACGTTGCTGAATCAGTGGAGTCCGACATCGACAAAAATCGCCAATACGAACTTGAACCCTGCGAGTTGACACTGGATAACATGCCCGAAGCGGAGCCGGAGCCGGAGATGATCGAAGGGCTTCCGCCCTCCGACGCGCTGACCCCTGCCGATCGCTATCTGGAATTGTTCGAACACGTGCAGTCCGCGCGTATTTTTGATGACAGCAAGACTTTCCCCGACTGCGCGCCCAAACGCGACCCGCTGGAGATTCTTATTCGCTACCGGCGGGTGAAAAATAAGCCGGGGTTTGACCTGAGACAGTTTGTCGACGAGCATTTCTGGCTGGAGGAAGACCATAGCAGCGATTATGTCTCCGACCCGGAAAATTCCCTTAAGGAACATATCGATAATCTGTGGGTCGTGCTGACGCGCGAGCCTCAGGATCATATTCCGTGGTCGTCGCTGCTGGCGCTGCCGCAGGCCTATATTGTGCCGGGCGGCCGTTTCAGCGAAACCTACTACTGGGACTCCTACTTCACCATGCTGGGGCTGGCGGAAAGCGGACGCGACGATCTGCTGCGCTGTATGGCGGATAATTTCGCCTGGATGATTGAAAACTACGGCCACATTCCCAACGGCAATCGCACCTATTATCTCAGCCGTTCGCAGCCGCCGGTGTTCGCCCTGATGGTGGAGCTGTTTGAAGAAGACGGCGTGCGCGGCGCCCGGCGTTATCTGGATCATCTACAGCAAGAGTATGCTTTCTGGATGGACGGCGCCGAATCGCTGGCGCTGAATCAAGCCTATCGCCACGTGGTACGGATGCCCGACGGCGAGCTGCTTAACCGCTACTGGGACGACAGGGATACCCCGCGCGACGAATCCTGGCTGGAAGATGTGGAAACCGCGAAACACTCCAGCCGTCCGGCGAATCAAGTTTACCGGGATCTACGGGCGGGAGCGGCGTCGGGGTGGGACTACTCGTCGCGCTGGCTGCGCGATCCGCATCGCCTCGCCAGTATTCGCACCACACAGTTTATCCCGGTGGATCTCAATGCGTTTCTTTACAAGCTGGAGAGCGCTATCGCCAATATCTCTGTTTTGAAAGGGGATAAAGCGACGGAAGCGCTATTCCGTCAAAAAGCGGAAGACCGCCGCACGGCGATCACCCGCTATCTGTGGGATGAAGTGAACGGGTATTTTCGCGACTATGACTGGCATCGTCAGCAGATGGCGCTGTTTTCCGCCGCCAGTATCGTACCGCTGTATGTGGGGCTTGCCACGCACGAACAGGCCGACAGGCTGGCGGAAGCGGTGCGCGCCCGTCTGCTCACCCCCGGGGGGCTGATGGCGACCGAGTATGAAACCGGTGAGCAATGGGATAAACCCAACGGTTGGGCGCCGCTGCAATGGATGGCCATTCAGGGCTTTAAGCTGTATGGCAATGATGCGCTTGGCGATGAAATCGCCCGTAACTGGCTAAAAACGGTGAATCTTTTTTACCGGCAGAACCATAAGCTGATTGAAAAATATCACATTGCCGACGGTACGCCGCGTGAAGGCGGCGGGGGCGAATACCCGCTTCAGGATGGTTTTGGCTGGACGAACGGCGTGGTGCGCCGGTTGATCGGCCTTTACGGGGAAAATTATGATTGATGTTTTTCGAATAGCGGCGTGAGGCGAACGAACCCCTACTGATTGGTTACCCAATGTTCGGGGTTTGACCCGATGGCCGGCCTCATCAGAGGACGGCATCGTACCAAACGATCAGATGGTGCCGTCCCAGGAGTCGACTTTCTCGCGCTTGATCTCTTCCTCGTCAAACCAACGACTGGTTACGCATTTGGATTCGGTATAGAAACGAACGCCATCTTTGCCCAGGCAATGCAGGTCGCCAAAGAAAGAATGCTTATGCCCGGAGAACGGGAATACGCCTACCGGCACGGGAATGCCGACGTTGATGCCGACCATACCGCCGTGGGTTCGCTTCTGGAATTCCCGCGCGTAGTAACCATTTTGGGTAAAGATAACCGAGCCATTGGCAAAGGGATTCTGGTTCATGAGCGTCAACCCTTCGTCGAAAGTTTTCACCCGTTTAAAGCACAAAACCGGACCAAAAATTTCTTCCGTGCCGATGCTCATCTCTTCCGTTACATGGTCGAACACCGTCGGACCGACATAGTAGCCCTCTTCATAGCCGGCAACGTTATAACCCCGGCCGTCGAGCACCAGTTTGGCCCCTTCTTCCACGCCTTTGGTTATCCAGCCTTCCACCGATTTTTTATGTTCGGCGGAGACGACCGGCCCCATATCGGTTTCGTGCAAATAGCCGGGACCGACTTTCAGCGCCTTCGCCTTTTCAACCACGGCGGCAATAAGCTGGTCGGCGATCTCTTCCTGAACCACCACCACAGGCAAAGCCATACAGCGTTCGCCGGCACAGCCAAAGGCCGCATTGATAATCCCCGCGGCGGTACGGTTCACCGGCGCATCCGCTAAGACCAGCGCGTGGTTTTTCGCTTCGCACAATGCCTGAACGCGTTTGCCATGCGCCGCGGCTTTTGAATAAACGTGCAGACCGACGGAGGTGGAACCGACAAAGGAAACGCCGTTTACATCAGGGTTGGTCAGGAGCAGATCCGCTTCATGACGCGAGCAGGTGACGATATTGATAACCCCCTCCGGCACGCCGGCCTCCTGATAAAGTTTGGCGATTTCCATGCAGGTCAACGGCGTCATACTTGCCGCTTTGATCACCATGGTATTGCCGGAAGCGATACATAACGGCGCCATCCACCCCATCGGGATCATCGCGGGGAAATTGAACGGGACGATACCGGCAAAGACGCCGATGGGTTCTCTGTAAAGGTTAGTATCAATCCCTGCCGATGCATCCAGCAAATTTTCACCTGCCAGCAAGGTGGGTACGGAACAGGCCAGCTCCGTGCCCTCTTTGGCCTTCAGCACATCGCCAAGCGCATCGCCCCAGGCTTTGCCGTTTTCCCTGGCGACCAGGGCGGTCAGACGCTCTTCGTGCTTGATGAGTAGCTCACGGATACGGAACATAATTTGCGCACGCTTGATAGCCGGCGTATCCGACCAGGCAGGAAAGGCGTTCCTGGCGGCGGTAATCGCCGCCTGCACTTCCTGCTCCGTGCAGCAAGGCGCTTTGGCTATCACTTCGCCCGTACTGGGATTATGCACATCCATAAACCGATCGGTTTTTGAATCCAACCATTGGCCATTAACAAAATATTTTAACGTTTCTACTTTAGACATAAGATTTCTCCAATCAGTATGATGTCCAATCTTTGTTCATCCTCAGGGCATGGTTTTGCATACATGCAATCCGACCCCAGCGTTTCCAACACGAATAGACGACGCCGCGTTATTTATCCGAATCGGCCTCCCTGCCTCCAGTCCCGCGATTAACTTAGCGACTGGCTGATTTCCTTATCGGTTTTCGCTTTTTCCTTTTGTGGCGCGGCGCGGGAATCAACACGCTCGCCGGCTGCCGGAACAGCGTTGTACTCCTCGACATATTCGCGCCCGTAGTAGCTGTCCAGCAGAATCTGCTTCAGTTCGGCAATCAGCGGATAGCGCGGGTTTGCCCCGGTGCATTGATCGTCAAATGCGTCTTCCGACAGTTTGTCCAGATGCGCCAGAAAATCGGCTTCCGACACCCCGGCTTCGCGAATCGACTTCGGAATACCCAGTTCTTCCTTGATTTCCTCCAACCAGTTCAGCAATTTCTCAATCTTCTGCGAAGTCAGATCGCTCGCCGTCGTCAACCCCAGGTGATTAGCGATTTCCGCATAGCGGCGACGGGCCTGCGGATGGTCATACTGGCTAAATGCGGTCTGTTTGGTCGGATTGTCATTCGCGTTGTAACGAATAACGTTAGCGATCAGTAATGCGTTCGCCAGACCGTGCGGAATGTGGAATTGCGAACCCAGTTTATGCGCCATGGAGTGACACACGCCGAGGAACGCATTGGCAAAGGCGATGCCGGCTATGGTGGCTCCGCTGTGTACGCGCTCGCGGGCCGCCGGATTTTTAGCGCCTTCGCGGTAAGAGGCCGGCAGATTTTCTTTAAGCAGTTTTAGCGCCTGCAACGCCTGACCGTCGGAGAATTCGGTGGCCAGAACGGAGACATAGGCTTCCAGCGCATGAGTAACCGCATCCAGACCGCCGAAGGCGCACAGGGATTTCGGCATGTTCATCACCAGATTGGCGTCGACGATCGCCATATCCGGCGTCAGAGCGTAGTCGGCCAGCGGATATTTCTGCCCGGTGGCATCGTCGGTGACGACCGCGAAAGGCGTGACTTCAGAACCGGTGCCGGACGTCGTGGGGATGGCGATCATTCTCGCCTTCACGCCCATTTTCGGGAACCGGTAGATACGCTTACGAATATCCATAAAGCGCAGCGCCAAATCGGCAAAGTGGGTATCCGGATGCTCGTACATCACCCACATGATTTTCGCCGCATCCATCGGCGAACCGCCACCCAGCGCGATGATGACATCCGGCAGGAAGGAGTTCATCAGTTCCGCGCCCTTACGCACGATAGCCAGGGTGGGATCGGCCTCCACGTCAAAGAAGACTTCGGTTTCAATACCGGCGGCTTTCAATACGGACGTGACCTGATCGGCGTAGCCATTGTTGAACAGGAAACGGTCGGTAACGATAAACGCACGTTTGTAGCCGTCGCCGATGACTTCATCCAATGCGACAGGCAGCGAACCGCGACGGAAATAGATGGATTTGGGGAGTTTATGCCACAGCATGTTTTCAGCTCGCTTAGCAACGGTTTTTTTGTTGATCAGGTGCTTAGGCCCCACGTTCTCAGAGATGGAGTTTCCTCCCCATGAGCCGCATCCCAGCGTCAACGACGGGGCGAGCTTGAAGTTGTACAGATCGCCGATCCCCCCCTGCGAAGTCGGGGTATTAATCAGGATCCGGGCGGTTTTCATTTTGTCGCCGAAGTAGGCCACACGCGCCGTTTGGTTATCCTGGTCGGTATACAGGCAGGAGGTGTGGCCGATGCCGCCCATTTCCACCAGTTTTTCCGCTTTGTATACGGCGTCTTCAAAATCTTTCGCACGATACATCGCCAGCGTCGGAGAGAGCTTTTCGTGAGCAAAGGGTTCGCTATCCTCCACCAGCGTCACTTCGCCGATGAGGATTTTGGTATCCGGCGGTACGGCGATTCCCGCCATTTCAGCAATCCTGGTCGCCGACTGACCTACTATCGCCGCATTCAGCCCGCCGTTTTTCAGGATAATATCCTGAACCTTTTTCAGCTCCTTCCCCTGCAAAAGATAGCCGCCGTGCGAGGAAAAACGTTCCCGCACCCGGTCATACACCGCATCAACCACCACCACCGACTGCTCGGAAGCGCAGATAACGCCGTTATCAAAGGTTTTGGACATCAGAATCGACGCCACGGCGCGTTTAATGTCCGCGGTCTCGTCAATCACCACCGGCGTATTACCGGCGCCGACGCCGATAGCCGGCTTACCGGAGCTGTAGGCGGCCTTGACCATACCCGGGCCGCCGGTCGCCAGGATCAGGTTTACGCCGGGATGGTTCATCAGTTGGTTGGAGAGATCGACGGAAGGCTCGTCAATCCAGCCGATGATGTCTTCCGGGGCGCCGGCTTCAACCGCCGCGCGCAAAACGATTTCCGCCGCTTTATTGGTGGCGTTTTTCGCTCTGGGATGGGGGGAGAAAATAATGCCGTTGCGGGTTTTCAGGCTGATCAACGCCTTGAAAATCGCCGTGGAAGTCGGATTGGTCGTGGGCACGATACCGCAGATGATCCCAATGGGCTCGGCGATGGTTATCGTTCCAAAGGCGACATCCTCTTCAAGAATGCCGCAGGTTTTCTCGTCTTTATAGGCGTTGTAGATATATTCGGATGCAAAGTGATTTTTGATCACCTTGTCTTCCACTACCCCCATGCCGGATTCGTCCACCGCCATTTTGGCAAGCGGAATACGGGCATCCGACGCGGCAAGGGCAGCGGCGCGGAAAATTTTGTCCACCTGCTGTTGCGTGAAACTGGCGTATTCACGCTGTGCGTTGAGCACTCGGGTGACAAGTTTGTCCAGCTCGGCACTGTTTTTGACAACTGACATAAGTGTTCTCCTAAAGGGATTAAATTTTTAAGTAAAAACCCTCCCTTTCACCAAGGGAATGTCTTGCCGGTATCATCCTTGCCGCCCTTGCCCTTGAGCATGTCTGGCTTTTAGTTAAAAAAATTGATTCCTCATCGCCGATTTAATCAAGATGCGCCCTTGCATCCCGGAAGAAGAGATCCCCCACCTACAATAACGATTATTTTTTCTTTTTTTATTCTAACTGGAATGAAAATTCCATTTTTGGGAGATAGATCAAATATAAAGAATATCGTTTCTTTTTCAGTGAAATTTGGATGGATAGCGTCGGCTACTGGATGAAAAATGTTATTTAGCCTTTCAACAAAATGTTGAATAACACGTTATTAATTTAGGCATTTTTTATAAAACCAATCATAAGCGCATTGTTCTTTATAGCTTTTTTTAGCTTTCTATTTTTCTTTCGGCGGATGTAACAAAAAATAATGTTAAAGGTTAAAAAACAGATATTTTCTTGTTTATTCGAAACGCATTTTTTAAAAAAAATTACCGATAGTGAAAAAAATTATTCACTGATATACCGCCAGCATTACTTTTTCCCTTACGTTATGAGCACCGCCAATGATTAAATTCAGCATCGACTGAATACGCGATTCCCTGTCGAAACCGTTGATCGCCAAGGCAGACTCAGACCAAAGGCAATCGTCGAGATCACAGGGATTTCCTGACGTTGACCGACATCAGAAAGAAGGTGCGGCAGCGATACCAGAATTGCGCCAGCAGAATCAGGATCCCACCGATAATCTGCTGAGCAGGCAACTGTTCGCCGTACCAGAGAGCAACGGCGATCACCGTCAGCAATGGTTCAAGAATCATGATAATGGCGGCATTGGCGGCCGTGGTGTGTTTTTGTCCCTGAAGTTGCAGACCGAAACGTAAACAGGTGGCAATAAAAATACTGACCAGCAGCCACAACCCGGTGGTCAGCGTGAAAGGCTGCGACCACTCCTCGAATATCAGAGTCAGAACCAGGCCGCTGAAACCGGTACACGCCAATTGTATCGTGGTAAGGGGGATCAGCGGCACCTCACGGGCGCAACGACTGGTGTGGCAGAACGCTATCGCCTGAGCGATAGCCGCCAGAAGAAACCAGCCCTGGCTGGCATGAAATTCCACCGGCTGGCGCAGACTCAGCAGGCCCAGACCCACCATCGCCACCGGCAGGCATTCCCAGAAAGCGCGTAACGGGCGGGCTTTCATTAATCCCCAGGAGACCAGCGGCACAAACAGCATCGAGAGGCTCATAATGAACGCCCCTTCGCCAAGGGAAAGCGAGGTGGCGACGGAATAAATCCATAAGCACATGCTCAGCGCCATCCACAGGCCGCTAACCAGCGCCGGACGCCACTGACGACGAGGAATGCGCCGGCCGCGACAGAAAGGCAACAGGCACGCGGCCGCGCCGAGAAAACGTAAACAAAGAAAAGCAAACACCGGCATACCGGCGATCGCTTCACGGGAAAATATCCAGCCGCAGGCGGCGATGAGGGTGGTCAAAACCAGTAATAAATCAGCTTTACGTTGCAACGTCATTGTCGGTGCCCCAGATAAAATCAACCCGATTGCCGACCATTGCAATATAACGAGAAGCTTCCGATCACAACAATCCCAATCGCCGCCGACACGCCTCACAACCAGACGCGCCGGGCGGATATTCAACGATAACTAGTAGCTGATTGGAATTTCCTTACCTTCCTTTAAAGACTCCGCGGCTTTTAGCGCCAGCAACAACGCTTTCTCGCCATCCTCGCCGCTGCATCCGGGCGACGTTTTCCCGCCCATGACGGCGACAAGATGATCTAACTCCGCGGCATAAGCATCCTTGTACCGTTGCAGGTAAAAGTGTTCCGGCGGCGCCGATTTCCTGCCGGACGTATCCCAGACGCAGACCTGATCCTCATAGATATTCCCCGCGCTAAGCAATCCGCCAGAACCGTGCAATTCAATACGCTGGTCGTAGCCATAGCCGGAGCGACGGCTATTCACAATCGTCGCTATCGCTCCCGATGGAAACTTTAACGTCACGAATGCCGTATCAATATCTCCGGCCGCGCCAATTTCCGGATCGACTAAATTGCTCCCCTGGGCAAAAATTGAGTCGGGATCTTCCCCCATGATAAATCGGGCCATATCAAAATCATGAATCATCATATCCTTGAAGAGTCCTCCCGAAATTTTGACATAGTCGATAGGCGGCGGAAGCGGATCCCTGGAAATAATCAACAGCGATTCTTTTTTGCCAATTTTCCCTTGATCCGCAAGCGCTTTAATACGGCTGAATTGCGGATCAAATCGACGATTAAAGCCTATAATCAACGGAACATTATGCTTTTTAACCGTTGCCAGGCATTCGCTCACTCGTGCGGAATCAAGATGGATGGGCTTCTCGCAAAATATGGCCTTTCCATGGAGGGCGGCCAGTTCGATTAAATCCGCATGAGTATGACTTGCCGATGCAATCCAAACGCCATCAACGTTGCTATCAGCCAGCGCGTCTTCCGCCGTGATATACCACTGAGCGCC
Source organism: Brenneria sp. hezel4-2-4 (assembly GCF_013155275.1). Taxonomy (GTDB): domain Bacteria; phylum Pseudomonadota; class Gammaproteobacteria; order Enterobacterales; family Enterobacteriaceae; genus Brenneria. Next base: position 481,798 of record NZ_JABJXS010000002.1, on the reverse strand, counting down.
ATATTTCTCGGCTAACCGTTTGGCATTATCAGCATTAGGATCCACAACAGACCACAGCGTGGCTTCATTATGTCTAAAAATATTATTCGCATGAATACTGCCGATCTTTCCCGCACCCAGCAACGCTATATTAAACATAGAAACACCTCATTTAATTTCATACAGAAACATCACTCTGCATCGGCTTATCATCAGTCACTGGCGATCGCTATTTTCATCCCGGTATTGCAGATATTTCTCGATCCCCCACGCGGCTAAATCATGATCCTCATGAGAAGCCAGACCGCTTACCGTCACGGCGCCAATCACCGCGCCGCTTTTCATTAAAATAGGGAAACTGCCGCCGCTGTCCGTATACTGACGGGCATCAATATAGGGCAGATCTTCCATTGACCGACCTTCAGCCTTGTATTGCTCACCGGTCAATAATGAAGAACGGGAATTTCTTAACACCGTATTTCTCTTGCGCGCCATCCATTCAAGATGTTCGCCGCTTGATCCTTTCAGTGCGGTAAGAAAAAGTATTTGCCCAAACGCATAGACTTCAATCGCGATTGGCAGGTTTTCGCTAATCGCCCTTTCGCGGATCCGGCCGCCAATAAACCAGGCGGCGTTAAAATCAAAATCGCTCACCCGAATCCGCTGTTCCTGCTCGATAATCTCGTTCACTGATGGGATTGCAGACATAATCACTCCGTTAAAAAGAAGCCCTACTTTGATGGCAGGGCCTGTCGGTAATGCCTTATTCGATATTAAAATCCACCCACTGAGCGCCGGCATCGGCGGATTTTACGCAATGCTCGACCCAGTTGACGCCCAATTGCCCGGCGCGGACATCCGGATACCAGAACCCGTCAAGGAACGCCTTGTCTCCGCGGTTCGCCGCATCCATGGCAATGGCGAAGCGGCGATACAGGTTAGACCATGCCTCAAACAACCCTTCCGGGTGACCGCCGCCGATGCGATCGTCAGCCAGCGCCACCGGGCTGAGGTACGACATACCGCGCTCCAGAATGCGTACCGGTTCACCCTGAATTTCGTAGCGCAACTGGTTTGGCTGTTCATCCCACCATTCCAGGCTGGCCTTCGAGCCAACAACGCGTACTTTCTGACCATGCATCGAACCGCTGTTCACCGCGGAACTCCACATCGTGCCCACCGCGCCGTTGTCATACTCCATAAGCACGTAGGCATTATCTTCCAGCGGCGCACGGGTTTTCACAAAGCTCTGGCGTGAACACAGCAAGCGCTTGATATGCAACTGCGGCACCATGGTTTCGGCCAAAAACAGCGGATGCGTGGCCAAATCGCCCAGCACGTAGCTCGGCCCCACAAACTTCGGATCCACTCGCCAGCGGGTGCTCGGATTCTGCAATTCCACCGCTTCGGCATGGAAACCGTGAGCAAACTGCATATTGATAATCCGGATTTCGCCCAACAGGCCCTGGGCTATCATATCCCTGGCTTGCAGAATCAACTGATGGCCGGCATAGCCATAGGTCACACCCACGATCTTGTTTTTCGCTTCGCTAAGCTTCACCAGAATGCCGGCCTCTTCGCCGGTAAAACATAGCGGTTTTTCACAGACGACGTGCAGACCTGACTCCAGTGCGGCTTTGCAAATGGCAAAGTGGGTATTGTTGGGCGTCGCGATGGAGACCGCCTCGATCCCGTCCTCGCGTTTAGCCTCCTCCGCGAACAGAGTCTGATAATCCGGGTAACAACGTTCAGGGTCGATGCCCAGTTGCCGACCAAACTCCCGGCCGCGTTCCGCATCAATATCCAGCGCGCCGGCAAGCAGGGTAAATGTCGAATCGCGTAGCGCCGCGGAACGGTGAATGTAACCGATCTGGCTCGTCCCGCCGCCGCCGACCATTCCCCAGCGCAACGATCTTCCAACCGGTTTGGTGCCATTAATCATAATGTTCCCCTCATCTCAGAAGCCGACGGCTTTCAGGTAATGCAGGCTTTCGGTCACGTCGCGCAGGCTGCCTTCAGCCTGGCGCGGATCGCGTTCCTGCTCGATCGTGATCCAACCTTGGTATTCTCGTTCGACCAGCAAGGCTTTTACCGCAGGATAATCAATGGCGCCTTTCCCTATCGGACACATAACCCCTTCCGCCGCGGCCGCAAAGAAATCCAGTCCCCGGCGGAGCACATCTTTATGCACCGGCTCGTTGACATCTTTGAAGTGAATGTAATCTAAACGGGCGAAATGTCGCGTTAACCAGGTCACAGGATCCATTCCCGAATAATAAAGATGCCCGGTGTCGAGGCAGAGGCCGGCGATATCATGGGGAATATCCTTCGCCAGCCGATCAATCTCGTCGGCGAACTCAATACAACCGCCGGCATGGGGATGAATTACCGGCCGAACGCCGTACTCGTTCCAGGCAATCTGGCTGATTTGTTTAATATGATCCATCATTCGTCGCCAGTCCTGGGCGCTGAGCCTGGGCGCCTTATCGGAGTGTCCGGCATAACGCGCACGCTCGGCGTCGCCGAAATCGATAATCACCAGGTACGGCGCCGGGTAGTTATTACCATGCGTTTTTTGCGCCGTCGGAATTTTGGCAAGATTCCGACAGAGATTATGCGTAAGTTCGATCATGTTATCGAAATTCGCTTCACTGACCAGATCATCAAAAATCGTACCGGCAACAATAGACAGTTGATATTGATTCAACGCTTCCGTCAGTTTTACCGCATCAGTCGGCAAATACGTCCACGGCCCCAATTCAATGCTTTTATAACCGGCCTGGCTGGCTTCCTTAAGTACTTTTTCCCATGGAGGCAAATTTGGATTCTTCGGATCGTCCACACCCCAACTACAAGGCGCATTTGCAATATGTATGGTCATCGTAATCTCTCCATTGACAAAATATCGTTAATTAAGGGCTTAATTTATTACATCTGTGGTCACAGTGACGTTTGGCTTTTGTTCCCGCCGTACAGAAATCAATTCCTCAATTTTCTCCAGGGCCACACCTTTTGTTTCAGGAACATAGCGGTGTACGAACCACCAGGAGATCAGGCAACAGATGGAGAACAACAGCAGCGGGAATCCGCCATGAAATTTCTCACGTAACCAGGGATGATCATTAATGACGGGGAATATCTGGCTGATGACAAAGTTTGATCCCCACATTGCCGCATAGGCGATTCCCATCCCGACGGCGCGTAAACGGTTAGGCAGGATTTCGCCTATTACGGTCCACGCTATTTGCGCCCAGGTCATACCGAAAATAAACATGAATCCCAATAAACCGATGATCGAGGCATAACCTCTTACGCCGAAATAGAACGTCACGAAAGTCAAAGCAAGGCAGAAAAACGTACCGCAGGAGCCGATAAGTAATAAAATTCGGCGGCCATAGCGGTCAACCAACGTCATCCCGACTAATACGCCAATAAATTGCAAACCCGCCAGCCAGGTCACCATATACATAGCTTCCTGCATATTTCCCGTCACATTCATTAACAGCGTCGGCCCAAAATACTGAATAACATTAATTCCGGTAAGTTGATTAAACATGGCAATCATGACAGCGATGATAATAAATGAAGTGCCTTTGCGATGAATCCCACGCCCTGACAGACCGGCATTTTCGGCGGATGGCGCTTTGGTAATGAATGACTCTTTAATCTCCTGCAAAACATGACGGGCATGTTCTTGGTTCGAGATTCGCGTCAACGTGTGAAGCGCCGCGCTGTCTCGTCCCTTCATGACATTCCAACGAGGAGACTCGGGAATAAAACCGACAAACAACAGAAATAAAATGCAGGGAATAATGCCGATGGCCAGCATGTAACGCCAGCCGAGATCTATTATCCATGACTCTTCAGCGTTTCTGACAATTAAGTAGTTGACGATTAAAACCAGAACCTGACCACCGACAAAACAGATCATATTCATGGTTACGACGCGCCCGCGATAATCCCTGGGTGCGACTTCCGTCATATAAATGGGCGATACGACCGACGCCAGACCTATACCGAACCCTCCCAGGATCCGGAAGATAATAAAGAGAGTAAATGTCGTCGCCAGCGCCATGCCTAAAACCGACACCATCATTAAAAAAACGGTAATAATCAACGCCGCTTTCCGGCCATAGCGATCGGCCAATTTACCGGCCAGATAAGCGCCGACAACACAACCGATAACAATACTGGAAACGGCCCATCCCGTTTCAGAGGACGTTAAACTAAAATGCTTGTTTAATGGTTCAATAACGCCTGAAATAACCGATGTATCATAACCTTGCAACAGCCCCCCCAATGCAGCAACGCTACATATCAGCAGGACATATGCAAGATTATGTTTCTTTTCCCCACTATTCATAATAGTACCCTTATGTACGCCGCATACAGGCTTATGAAAAATATTCCATCACCGATGTATGTTAGGATTTGAATGAAATTGATTAAAAAAACAAACATTAACTTGTATTATTCTAAATAAATGCAAAACAGATGATTTCAGGAAAAAAATCAACCATTTATAATGCGGTTTTATTTTTCCTCAAAACAAAGTCCGGGTAAAAATAGCACCTGCCATATCGGCAAAATAGATAAACCATAATAACTTCGTATTAATTATTGCGTGCTATAAGGTGATCTTTCTTATAAAAGAAAAACCGTTTCATCACCTTTATCCGACCCGCAACATCTACCCCGGCAACACGGCGTTGCTCAGGGATATATGCGCTAGTGTCTTTGACAGAGTATGACCGCCGGTAAACGTGAATACCGTCCGGCATCGGACATCTTTTAACGCGTTCTGAAACGTTTCATACAGAATGACACGAGAGTTCATACCACCATCTCCATCAGCAATTTTGGCGAAATCCACCGGAAAACGTTCTCTTTCCCTGACGCCCGCTCCCCCTGAACGGCAACGGATGACATAACGAATTTCTTTTTTGCTAGTATGAAATAAAAAACCTCCATATCAACAGATAATAAAATTTATTTTTCATTTTGGGAAGGAGATCAAAAAAACAAACAATAATGCCGCTATCTGTTTATCAACCACCGGCGCCTTGATGGATGAAAAACGAAACATAACATCATAAAAAATAAAGACAAAAAAACACGAGTAAAACCATCACTCATATTTCGTGATATAGGTCACATGAAAAAACAAAAAATCAATTTCTATTTCACCCAAAAAATGAAATATTCATTTCCTATAATCCTCTCCAACAACCTTAACCTGATTAATGCTTTGCCAGAGGGGATAGCTAGCTTAATCGGTATTCCCAACTTTTTGATTTGGATGGAGTTAAAATGAAAAAAGCATTACATGGCGTTTCTGTCTGGTATAGCAACGCGGTCACTCAGCTACGGATTGCAAAAGACAGTGGGTTTGATGCGCTGGAAATTTTGCCGGAGCATTTGTTTCGTTATCTGGACAATGGCGGAAGTTTCGAAAACTTCACCCAACTGATGGAGAGCTATGGTATTGAAATCAGTTGCATTAACGCGCTTAAGCGCATTGGGCGATACCAGCCTGCCGAACACGAAGCGTTGATCCAGGAAGCGCGCAAAATTTGTCATGCCGCGCAGATGTTACGCTGCCCGGTAGTGCAAATTATGGCGCTCAACGAACTGGACGACCTCAGTGAAGAAACCCGCAATGAGATCCTGGTGAAGAATATCTCGGAGATCGCTGATATAGCAAAAAGCTATGGCATCAAGCTCCAGATAGAAGTGGTCGCCTTTACCCGCTTTAACAGCCTGAGCCAGGCGCTTGAGATTATTAAACGTGTCGGACGCGATAATGTCGGTTTGGTTATCGATTTCTGGCACCTGCATGCGGGCGGCGCGACGACGCCGGATGAAGTGGCGCGCATGGATGTGAATCTGATATACGGCGTCCACTTCTGCGACGGGCGTGCGGCGCGACCGGGCGAAGTATGGGACGAATGGGTGCAGCGCGATTACCAACCTGGCGAAGGGGATGTGGATATTCCGGCGTGGATAAACGCGGTGCGCGCCACGGGCTATGATGGCGTCTGGTGCCCGGAGCAGTTAAGCCCAACCCACTGGGAAGATGACTTATGGCAAATCGCTAAAGATAATTATCACAGTCTGACCGCATATACCGCTTAGAATGACCAAAGGATCAGGGATAATCATAGGGCCGGAGTCATCCCCCGGCCCTATGCGCGGCGCACTGAACAGTGCCGCCGCAAGATCAAACCGCCTTTATTTATCGCCGTTTCAGCGTATCAGCCAACAACCGAACATAGGGCGCTTTCAGCAGCCTGATATGGTTGCCTGCGCTGTACACGTGTTGTAACTGCGGCAGCAGGGCTTGCCATCCCGCCAGTCGTCGCGCGTCGCTATCATTGGCCAGCACCAGATGAGAGGCGATCGTCGGTAAGGCGGCGGGTTGAAAACCGGTGCGAATATTGGTTGCGAATACCCGGAAAATGTTTGCCAGATCCCCAACCTGCGCTTTCACCGGCAGCAGCCCCCGCGCAATCAGACGCTGGTGCAGCACCGCCAGCCGCTGCGGCTGAGTCAGGGCGGCCAAATCGCTTTCCATTATCCCCAGCGCCTCTCCCTGCATTTCGAAGAGTTCCATCAGCGCCATCAACGCCTGTAGATCCGTGTACTCCCGAGCCACCGGCTCCGGTACATCGGAGTCCGCCAGCGTGAGAGACGCCGGTGAAATGCCCTCAGCCTCCAGTCGCACCGCCAGTTCAAGCGCCACCCAGCCGCCAAACGAGTGTCCCAACAGATGCACCGGGCCTTCCAGCGTATGGCGGCGAAGCGCCCGCAGATAATGCATAGCGGCCGCTTCCACGCCGGCATGGGGCACCGCATCCCCCAACAGGCCGCGGGGTTGCAGTCCCAGCACCGTCCAGTCCGCGTTCAGCGACTGAACCAGATCCATAAAGGCAAAGACATTATCTCCCGCACCGGGGATGCACAACAGGGTCGGGCTGTGGCGTTGGCCCGTCTGTAATGTCATCACCGGATCATCGCCGTTAGAGGATGCCTCGGTATTGGATACCCGCCGCTGGCTCCGCGCCTGAATCGCATCGGAAATCGCCAGTCCTACCTCGCGCACATAAGGTTCGGACACCAGGCTCTTATGATCGCCGGACACCGGTATAAGCTGAATACGGTTCTCCGGCAACACCCGATCCCAGCCGAGGCAACGACCGCCGTCAACCGCCTCATCCTGCGCGACAACGATATCCAGCGCCAGCGGCAGAGTTGGAACCGCGTATTCCACTCGCAGCAGATCCAGCCGGTGGCACAGCCAATTCCGGTAATATGACGGCGACCAGCCTGCCGGCAACATCCCGATTTTCTGACCAAGGGCATAATGATCCCGCCAGTTCCCTTTCCGCGCCACCTCTGCCGCCTCATCGTCGCCGACCATCGCCTCAAGGTCGCCCCGGACGAGGAAAGACAACATATCTTCCTCATCCGTCATGGCAAACAATTCATTCAGGGGAACGATATGCCCGTCCGGCGAGTCCGGCAGCCGGGTATCCAACATGCCCAGAAATTCAACCTGCTGATCCTGCCCCAGAAGCTGCGCGGCAATTTCATAGGCCAGCGTACCGCCAAACGACCAACCCAGCAGCCGATAAGGCCCTTCCGGCTGCGTGGCGCGGATCATGCGCGCATAACGGGCGGCGGCGCCTTGTAATGTCTTGAAAGTAGGCTGATTGCGGTCTGGTGCCGCCAAACCGTAGACCGGAATATCGCTATTGATACAGCTCGTCAGCAGCGGCCCATAAAACAGCTCGCCGCTGGCTTCCGGCACAATAAACAGCGGAGGTTGCGAACCTGAAGAGCGAAACGCTATCGCCTGATCGTGCCTGCCATGAATAAAGCCGGTCTGAAGGCGCGCGGCCAACGCCTGCAACTGCGGCGCGGCGAATAACGTCGCCAGCGCCAGCTCAATGCCCTGTTTACGCACTTCATTGATCAACCGCACCGCCATCAATGAATGGCCGCCCAGCGCAAAGAAGTCATCGTGGCGGCTCACCCGCTCGACGCCCAGCAGGGACTGCCAAACCTCCGCCAGGATCTGTTCCACCTCGCCTTGCGGCGCTTCATAGACCTGATGTATCAACGCCCCGTCATCCGGCTCGGGCAGCGCCTTACGATCCACTTTGCCGTTCGGCGTCAGCGGAATGCTCTCTAGCCTTACATAGGCCGACGGCAGCATATATTCCGGCAGATGAGCCTGAAGCTGAGCTTTCAGGCAAGCAATGGAGACATTCGTTTGCGACGAGGTAAAGTACGCCACCAGACGTTTTTCCTGAGCGGAATCCCCTCGCGCCAGCACCACCGCTTGTTGAACACCGTCAATGGCCTGCAGCGCCGATTCGATCTCTCCCAGTTCGATACGGAAACCGCGAATTTTGACCTGAAAATCATTACGTCCCAGGAATTCGATCGTGCCATCCGCGCGCCAGCGCCCCAGATCGCCGGTTTTATACATGCGGGCCTTTGGTTCGGTGGCGAACGGATCCGCCAGGAAGCGTTCCGCCGTCTGTGACGCCAGATTCAGATACCCCCGCGCCACTCCGGCGCCGCCAATATGGATCTCGCCGGCGACGCCGACCGGCACCGGCTGATGATAACTATCCAGTAGGTAAGTCGTCGTGTTGGCAATCGGCCGGCCAATCGGCATACTCGCCGCCTGCGGATCGGCATCATTCATGCGGTAAGCCGTGGCAAAGGTGGTGGTTTCGGTCGGGCCATAAACATGCAGGAAGTGCTGCGGCGGCCCGTGGCGTAACACACGACGAATAAAGGCCAAATCCAGCGATTCTCCCCCCACCATCAAATAACGCAGAGCGGGCAGCGCCTCCTGCAAGGTTTCCGCATACTGATTAAACAAGGCAATCGTCATAAACATGACGCTGACCTGCTGACGACGCAGCTCCGCCGCAAAGCGTTCGGCATCCAGCACCAGGTCGCGGCTGAAGATCACCATGCCGCCGCCGTTGAGCAATGTTCCCCATATTTCCATGGTGCTGGCGTCAAATGCCGGGTTGGCGAGACATGCCACGCGGTCATTGGCCTGAAAATCCGCATAGCCGTTATTAAGCGCCAGTTTGACCACGTTGCGATGTTCCACCATCACGCCTTTGGGTTGGCCGGTAGAACCTGAGGTATACATAATGTAAGCCAGATTCGCGGCGGCGATCCCCTTCCGTGCCGGGTTGCTATTTTCAATGCGACCGTCATCGCGCCGCGGCGTCCGATCCAGATTCAACACAATCATTGCCTGCGGCAGCGTGTCAAACACCCCACGGGTTTGCGAATCGGTAATCAGCACCTCGGGCGCGCTATCTGCCAGAATGAACTGCAAACGTTCCGGCGGATAGCTTGGGTCCAGCGGTACATAAGCGCCGCCGGCCTTGAGCGTCGCCAGCATCGCCACGATCAGTTCACTGCCGCGCTCCAGCGCAATCGCCACCCGGCTATCGGGACGCACGCCCTGTTCGACCAGCCAGTACGCCAGTTGATTGGCCCGAGCGTTCAGTTCGCCATAGCTAACCTGTTGACCGGCATACATTATCGCCAGCGCTTCCGGCTGACGGGCCGCCTGCGCTTCGAACAGCGTATGCAGGCAGCATTCGGACGGATACGCCGCCGCGGTATTATTGAAGTCGACCAGCACCCGTTGGCGTTCGGCGGCCGACAATATCGGCAGCGCCCGCACCGGCTGACGCGGCGCGGCCGCCATGCCGCGCAACAATCTCTGCCAATAATCCAGATAGCGCCGCACCGTGCCGGCATCGAATAACGCGCTGGCATAGCGCAACGCGCCGGTCAACTGACCGTTCGTCTCTCTCAGTTCCAGACTGAGATCAAACTGGGCGGTGGTCGTTTCGTTAACCAGCGGCGACAGCGTCAGTCCGTATAGGTCGAGCGCTTCGTCAGGGGTATTCTGTAGCGCCAGCATCACCTGAAAAACAGGGCTGTGCGACAAACTACGCGCCGGAGCCAGCGCCTCGACCACCTGCTCAAACGGCACATCGGCATGACTTTGCGCCGCCAGCGCCGTGGCTTTAACCTGCGCCAGCAGGGCGTCGGTATCCGGCTGACCGGACAGATCGACCCTCAGCGCCTGGGTATTGACGAACATCCCGATCAGCGGTTCGATCTCACGGCGGTTACGCCCGGCGATCGGCGAACCCATCACGATATCGTCCTGACCGGACAGCCGCCCCATCAGCGCGGCCCAGCCCGCCAACAGGGTCATAAACAGCGTGCAGCCGTGGCGCTGGCTCAGCGCGTTCAGATCCTTCGTCAGCGCCTTGTCCAGCGTGACCGATACGCTGGCGCCCGCATAGCTTTGGGTCTGCGGCCGTGGCCGATCGGTCGGCAGGATCAGACAGTCCGGCGCGCCGCGCAGCTGTTCGACCCAATACCGCTGCTGGGCTTGCAACACCTCACCGCGCAGATGTTGATGCTGCCAGGCGGCATAATCGCCGTACTGGATCGACAACCGCGGCAGCGGATCGGGGCGGCCCTGACTGAACGCCTTATACAGCGCGCGCAGTTCCCGCATAAATACCCCCATCGACCAGCCATCGGCGATGATGTGATGCATCGCCAGCCGCAGCCAGTGCTCTTGCTCGTTTACCCGCACCAGTTGTCCCTGCGCCAGCGGCCCGGTGGTCAGATCGAATTGCGGCGCAAAGGGCGCAAGATCGCCGCTCTCTCCGTTTATATCAATCTTGCTCAACGGAAAGCCGCGATCTTCCGCCTCAATCACCTGCATCGGCTGCTGCCCCCGGCTTTCGAAACGGGTACGCAGCGCCGCGTGACGGGCCACGATGCGATCCAGCGCCCGTTGCAGCGCCGCCGCATCCAGCTTGCCCAGCATCCTTACGCCGCCGGCGATAACATACGCGGCGCTGGCCGCCTCATCCATCTGCGCCAGAAACCACAACCGCTGCTGGGCCAGCGACAGCGGCGGCGTCTCGCCGTCCGGCTGCGGTACAATGGCCGGCAAACTCCCCTGCCGCGCCTCGCCCAGCGCCGCCGCCAACTCGCTGATTACCGGCCGGGCAAACAGCGTCGCCAGCGTCAGTTCGCGATCCAGTTCAGTACGCACCCGCGAAATCAACTGCACCGCCAGCAGCGAATGGCCGCCCAGCGCAAAGAAATTATCGTGACGCCCCACCTTGTCCAGCCCCAGCAGCGATTGCCACAGCGCCGCCAGCGCCTGCTCATCCGCGCCCTGCGGCGCTTCATATGCCTGACGAATAAAGGCTGCTTCATCCGGCGCCGGCAGCGCCTTGCGATCCACCTTGCCGTTTGGCGTCAGCGGAATACGCTCCAGTCTTACATAGGCCGCCGGCACCATATATTCCGGCAGGCGAACGCCAAGTTGGGCTTTTAGCCCCTCAATGGACGTCGCCTGCGTGGCATCGTCGGCGGTGTAGTAGGCCACCAGACGTTTTTCTTCACCCGAAACAGTTACCACCGCTCCACTCACGCCCTCACAGGCCAGCAGCGCCGATTCGATCTCTCCCAGCTCGATGCGGAAACCGCGAATTTTCACCTGAAAATCGTTACGCCCCAGGTATTCGATGGCGCCGTCGGCCAGCCAGCGTCCCAGATCGCCGGTTTTGTACATTCGCGCGTCCGCTTCATCGGCGAACGGATCCGGCAGGAAGCGTTCGGCGGTCAGATCCGCCCGGTTGAGATATCCCCGCGCCACCTGCGCCCCGCCGATATACAACTCGCCGCTAACCCCCATTGGCGCCGGCTGCCCCTCGGCATCCAGGATATATGTGCGGGTATTGGCGATCGGACGGCCGATATGCAGCACCCGGTCGGCGGCGCAGATGCGCCCGGAGGTCGCCACCACCGTATTTTCGGTCGGGCCATAGTTGTTGACCAGCGTGAAGTTCGCACCCTCAGCCGGTCGGCGGTTCAACCGATCCCCGCCCACCAGCAAGGTGCGCAACGTCGGGTGGTTAAGTCCGCGGGCAAAGGCCAGCTCGGCGACGGGCGTCGGCAAAAAGCCCACATTGATCGGTTGCGCCGCCCACCAATCCAGCAGTTGCCCGGGATCACGGGACACCGCCGGTGACGGCAGCAGCAGACGCGCCCCGACCGACAGCGGCGGCCAGATTTCCCACACCGCGGCATCAAAGCCCAGCCCCGCCACGCAGGATGCGGCGTCCTGCGCCCGCAGGCCAAAGGCCTGACAGTGCCAGCGCACCAGGTTGACGACGCCCCGATGCTCGACCATCACCCCTTTGGGTTGGCCGGTCGAGCCGGAGGTATAGATAATGTAGGCCAGATGACGCGGCGTCAGCCCCAGCCGCGGCGGCGCGATATTGTCCCGCGCGCAGTCGGCCCACGGACACGCCCCGGCGTCGATAGCGATCAGTTGCGTTTCCGGCGGCAGCGCGCCCAATCGAGTTCGCGTCGCGCGGCTGGCGATCATCACCTGCGGCGCGCTGTCCGCCACCATATAGGCCAGCCGCTCCGGCGGCACGCCCGGATCCAGCGGCACATAGGCGCCGCCGGCCTTAAGCGTCGCCAGCATCGCCACGATCAGTTCACTGCTGCGTTCCAACACAATCGCCACCCGGCTGTCCGGGCGCACGCCCTGTTCAATCAGCCAGTGCGCCAGTTGATTCGCCCGGGCGTTCAGTTCGCCATAGCTCAGCCGCCGGTCGTCACAGATCAGCGCCAGCGCCTCCGGCTGTTGCGCGGCCTGCGCTTCGAACAGCGTATGCAGGCAGCATTCGGGCGGGTACGCCATCGCAGTATTGTTGACGTCGACCAGCACCTGTTGGCGTTCGGCGGCCGACAATATCGGCAGCGCCCGCACCGGCTGATGCGGCGCGGCCGCCATGCCGCGCAACAGTCTCTGCCAGTAATCCAGATAGCGCCGCACCGTTCCGGCATCAAACAGCGCGCTGGCGTAAAATACGCTCCCCTTGAGCTGACCATCCGTTTCACTCAGTTCCAGACTAAGATCAAAGTGTGACACTGTCACCTCTTCGGACAACGCAGACAAGGTCAGTCCCGGCAGATTAAAAACGCGGTCGGGGGTATTCTGCAACGCCAGCATCACCTGAAAAATAGGGCTATGGGACAGGCTGCGGGTAGGTGCCAGCGCTTCGACCACCTGCTCAAACGGGATATCGGCATGACTTTGCGCCGCCAGCGCCGTGGCTTTAACCTGCGCCAGCAGGGCGTCGGTGTCCGGCTGCTCGGAGAGATCAATCCTCAGCGCCAGCGTGTTGACGAACATCCCGATCAGCGGTTCGATCTCACGGCGGTTACGCCCGGCGATCGGCGAACCCATCACGATATCGTCCTGCCCGGACAGCCGCCCCATCAGCGCGCCCCAGCCGGCCAGCAGGGTCATAAACAGCGTGCAGCCGTGGCGCTGGCTTAGCGCCTTCAGTTCGGCCGTCAGTTTCGTATCCAACGTGACCGATACGCTGCCGCCCGCATAGCTTTGGGTCTGCGGCCGCGGCCGATCGGTCGGCAGGGTCAGACAGTCCGGCGCGCCGCGCAGCTGTTCCACCCAATACTGCCGCTGGGTGTGCAATACCTCCCCGCGCAGGTGCTGATGCTGCCAGACGGCATAATCGCCGTACTGAATCGGCAACCGCGGCAGCGGATCGAGGCGGCCCTGACTAAACGCCGCATACAGCGCGCGCAGTTCCTGCATAAACACGCCTATCGACCAGCCATCGGCGATGATGTGGTGCATCGCCAGCCGCAGCCAGTGCTCTTGCGCGTTTACCCGCACCAATTGTCCCTGCGCCAGCGGCCCGGTGGTCAACTCAAACCTCGGCGCAAAGGGCGGCAGATTATCCATTTGCCCCCCGGCATCCAGCCAGCTCAGCGGGAAGCCGCGATCTTCCGCCTCAATCACCTGCACCGGCACCCCGTGTCGGTTCTCGATATGGGTACGCAGCGCGGCGTGACGGGCCACAATACGATCCAGCGCCTGTTGCAACGCGGTTATATCCAGCTCACCCAGCATCCGTACGCCGCCGGCGATAACATACGCGGCGCTGGCCGCCTCATCCATCTGCGCCAGAAACCACAGCCGCTGCTGGGCCAGCGACAATGGCGGTGCCTCACCCGTCGGCTGCGATACAATGGCCGGCAGACTCTCCTGCCGCGCCTTCCCCAGCGCCGCCGCCAGATCGCTGAGCGCCGGCCGGGCAAACAGCGTCGTCAGCGCCAGCTCGCGATTCAGTTCGCTGCGCACCCGGGAAATCAGTTGTACCGCCAGCAGCGAATGGCCGCCCAGGGCAAAGAAATTGTCGTGACGACCGACCTTGTCCACGCCCAACAACGATTGCCACAGCGCCGCCAGCGCCTGCTCATCCGCGCCTTGCGGCGCTTGGTAAATCTGACGGGCAAAGGCCGCTTCATCCGGCGCCGGCAATGCCTTGCGGTTCACCTTGCCGTTTGGCGTCAGCGGAATACGCTCCAGCCTCACATAAGCCGCCGGCACCATATATTCCGGCAATCGAGCGCCAAGCTGTGTCTTCAGCGTTTCGACGGAGAGATTATGCTCGCCGTCAGCAACATAGTAGGCCACCAGACGTTTATCCTGCGTCTGCGAGGGCGCGCCGACGGCGGCGACCACCGCCTCCCGCACACCGTCGCAGGCCAATAGCGCCGACTCGATCTCACCCAGTTCAATGCGAAAGCCGCGAATTTTCACCTGAAAATCGTTGCGGCCCAGGTATTCGATGGCGCCGTCGGCCAGCCTGCGTCCCAGATCGCCGGTTTTGTACATCCGCGCATCCGCTTCATCGGCGAACGGATCCGGCAGGAAGCGTTCGGCGGTCAGCTGCGGCCGATTAAGATAACCGCGCGTCACCCCGGCGCCGGCAATATAAATTTCACCCGCAACGCCCACCGGCACCGGCGAGTGCTGCGCATCCAGCAGGTACACCTGCGTATTGGCGATCGGCCGGCCAATCAATATCGGTTCGTCCGCGTCGTCGATGCGCCAGGTGGTGGACCATACGGTGGTTTCCGTCGGGCCATACATATTCCACAGTTCGCCCACCCGCGCCAGCAGCGCCGCCGCCAGCCCCTGCGGGAAGGACTCTCCGCCGATCAGGGCTTTCAACCCCGGCACCCCGCGCCAGCCGGATTCGATCAGCAGTTTCCACGTCGCCGGGGTAGCCTGAAACAGGGAAATCGCCTGCTGGCACAGATAGTTTCCCAAACGCTCGCCGTCCCGGCGTAGCGCGTCGCTCGCCAGATGCAGTTGCGCGCCGCTAATCAACGGCAGGTAGATTTCCAGCACGTGGATGTCGAACGAAATGGTGGTTACCGCCAGCAGACGCGCCTCCGGCGTCACCTTATGCTGACGCTGCTGGCACAGCAGGAAGTTCACCGCCGCCTGATGATGAACCATCACGCCTTTGGGCTGACCGGTTGATCCGGAAGTGTAGATCACGTAGGCCAGATGGCGCGCCGTCAGCCCCAGCGTGGCCGCCGCGATATCCGTGGCGGGGCACTGTATCCAGGGGCGGACGTCGCTATCCAGTTCGACCGTGGAGAGAGAGTCCGGCATCGCGCCCAGCCTGTCCCGCATCGCCCGCGTAGCGATCAGCACGTTGGGCGCGCTGTCCCGCAGCATGTAGATCAGCCGCTCCTGCGGGATATCCGGATCGAACGGCACATAGGCGCCGCCCGCCTTGAGCGTCGCCAGCATCGCCACGACCATTTCACTGCCGCGCGCCAGCGCAATCGCCACCCGGCTGTCCGGACGTACGCCCAGTTCGACCAGCCAGTGCGCCAGTTGGTTGGCGCGCGCGTTAAGGTCGCCATAGCTTAGCGGCTGGTCGTCATACACCACCGCCACCGCGTCCGGACAGGCTTTCGCCTGCCGTTCGAACAGCGTATGTATACAGCATTCGACCGGGTATGCCGCCTGCGTATGGTTGAAATCATAAAGCACCTGCCGCCGTTCAGCGTCCGAAAACATCGGCAAGCTCTGCACCGGCTGGAGAGGATCGGCCGCCATGCCGCGCAACAATCGCAGCCAGTAATTCAGATAACGCTGTACGGTGGCTTCATCGAACAGTGAGGTGGCATAGAATAATGTCCCCGCAAGCTGTTCCCCTGTTTCCGCCAACGACAGACTCAGATCAAACTGGGAGGTCGCCGCCTTGCCGGTCACTGGCGATATCGTCAATCCGGGCAGTTCAAACGTATCGTCAGGGGTGTTCTGTAGCGCCAGCATCACCTGAAAAATAGGGCTATGGGACAGACTGCGGCTGGGAGCCAGCGCTTCAACCACCTGTTCAAACGGCATATCGGCATGACGTTGCGCCGCCAGCGCCGTGGCTCTGACCTGCGCCAGCAGCGCATCGGTATTCGGCCGGCCGGACATATCGACCCTCAGCGCCTGGGTGTTGACGAACATGCCGATCAGCGATTCGATTTCACGGCGGTTACGTCCGGCGATCGGGGTGCCGATGACCACGTCGTCCTGACCGGACAGCCGGCTCATCAGCGCCGCCCAGCCGGCCAGCAACGTCATAAACAGCGTACAGCCGTGGCGCTGCCCCAGCGCTTTCAGCCCGGCCGTCAGCGTCTTGTCCAGCGTGACCGGTACGCCGGCGCCGCGGTAATCCTGCGTTTGCGGCCGCGGCCGATCGCCCGGCAGGGTCAGACACGCCGGTATGCCGCGCAGTTGCTGCGCCCAATAGGCCTGCTGCTCCTGTAGCGCCGCGCCCCGCAGGTGTTGATGCTGCCAGGCGGCATAATCGGCATACTGGATATTCAGCGCCGGCAAGGGGTCGGGCAGCCCCTGACTGAACGCCGCATACAGGGCGCCCAGTTCCTGCATAAACACGCCTATCGACCAGCCGTCGGCAATAATGTGATGCATGGCGATGCGCAGCAAATGGACTTCTTCGGCCACGCGAACCAGTTGCCCGCCAATCAACGGGCCGTGTTCCAGATCGAAGCGGGGAGAAAAACGCGGCTCGACGTCGGTGGGCTCCTGTAATTCCCGATAATCCAGGATAAATCCGCTGTCGGCGCGGTCAATCCGTTGCAGCGGCGTTCCGCGCGCGTTGATAAAACGCGTGCGCAATATTTCGTGACGGTCGATCATGCGATCGAGCGCGGCGCGCAGCGCGGCGACGTCCAGCCGCCCCTTGAGCTGAAACGCGCCGCCCAGAATATAGGCATCCGTGCTGCTGTCTTCCATTTGCGCCAGAAACCACAGCCGACGCTGCGCGAAGGCCAGCGGCTCCCCCTCGGGGGAGCGGGCGGCGGGTTGAATGATTTGACTATGTCGATCGGTTTTACGCTTCAGCCCTTTCGATTTTGCCAACTCAAGTAGTCTGGCTTTTTCCTCTCTGGACAATGCGTTAATGGTTATTTGATTTTCATCCCTGTTATGCATGGTTTTCTCCTTCCAACGATCCTGCGATCTCCAGCAGATCGGTGATATCAAATTGCTCGATGCTGATATCCACCACCCGTTCGCTAAACGCGCTCAGACTCGGATAAGCGAATAATTCGGCCAATGGGACTTCAACTTCCAGTTCGAGGCGAATGCGAGAAATCAATTGCACCGCCAGCAAGGAGTGGCCGCCCAGCGCGAAAAAATTATCGTGGCGGCCGAGGCGATCCACATTCAGCAGCGACTGCCAGATAACCGCGATCGCCTGTTCCATTTCCCCTTCCGGCGCTTGGTATGCCATGCGCGCAAAAGCCGAGTCATCCGGCTCAGGCAGCGCCTGACGATTCACTTTGCCGTTCGGGGTCAGCGGGAAAGCCGCCAGCGATACCCAGGCGGACGGCACCATATAATCAGGCAGCCGATCCGCCACATGGGCGCGTAATGCATCGACGCCGGCCGGCCCCTGATAGTACGCCACCAGACGCGTCTCGCCCGCCGTCGCCTCACGCGCCACAACCAGCGCCTCTTCAACCCCCTGATGAGCGCGCATGCAGGTTTCGATCTCCCCCGGCTCAATACGGAAACCGCGAATTTTCACCTGAAAGTCATTGCGACCGAGATAGTCGATGGCGCCATCAGCCAGCCAGCGTCCCAGATCGCCCGTTTTGTACATTCGGGCCTGCGGCCGATCGGCGAATGGATCGGGCAGAAAACGTTCGGCGGTCAGTTCCGGAAGATTCAGGTAGCCACGCGCCAGGCCGACGCCGCCGATATGGATCTCGCCTGCCACCCCTATCGGCACCGGTTCACCCTGCGCATCGAGAATGTAAATCCGGGCGTTGGCGATCGGACGGCCAATCGACGGCAACGCCGACCAGTCAGACACCGCCTCTGGACAGATATACTCGGTCGTCACATGGGTCTCCGCCGGCCCATACTGATTGTGAAGCCGGGACTGGGGAGAACCGGCGAACAACGCACGGATCTCTGCGCTGGCGCGCAGCGTTTCACCGCTGGTGATGACCTCGGCAATCGGCAGCGCCGGTTGTTGTTCCTGCTTCTCCCGGGCCAGCGCTTGCAAGAGCGCCGGGGGAATGAAAGCGCGTGCGATGGAGCGATCGTTCAGAAAGCGCGCAAGACGCGTCATATCGAGTCGGGTTTCGCTCGCCACCATCTCCAGCACACCGCCTCCCGCCAGCGAGCTGAGCATCTCCTGAAATGCGACGTCAAAGCCGAAGGAGGCGAATTGCAGCGTGGATACCGTCGGTCTGCGATTCTGCCAGTGGATCAGATTCACCAATGGCGCATGCGGCATGGCGATCCCTTTGGGACGCCCTGTCGAACCGGAAGTGTAAATCACATAGGCCAGATGCTGTGGAGTCAACCCGATGGCCCGTGGGTCCGGATCGCCGGCGGGCTGGTCGGCCCATCGGGCGGCGTCCGCCTCCAGATCAAAGGCGGGCGGCATGGCGCAACATCCCGCCAGCACCGACCGCCCCATGCCGTCGATCAGTACCGCCATCGGCGCGCTGTCCTTGAGCATGTAAGCCAGACGTTCGCGAGGGTAGATAGGGTCCAGCGGCACATAGGCACCGCCCGCCTTGAGGATCCCCAACAGCGCCACCACCATGTTGAGGCTGCGCGCCATACAGATCGCCACCCGATCATCAGGACGAATCCCCTGTGCGATCAGCCAGTGCGCCAGTTGATTCGCCCGGGCGTTCAGTTCGCCATAGCTCAGCCGCCGCTCTTCGCAGACAACGGCCACCGCATCCGGCTGTTGGACAACCCGGGCTTCGAACAGCGCAGGCAGGCAACATTCGGATGGATACGCCGCCGCGGTATTATTGAAGTCGACCAGCACCTGTTGGCGTTCGGCGGCCGACAGTATCGGCAGCGCCCGCACCGGCTGACGCGGCGCGGCCGCCATGCCGCGCAACAGGCTTTGCCAGTAATCCAGATAACGCCGCACCGTGCCGGCGTCGAATAGCGCGGTAGCGTAATACAACGTGCCTGCCAACTGACCATTCGTCTCTCTCAGTTCCAGATTGAGATCGAACTGGCACGTCGCCGTCTCGTTAGGCAGAGGAGACAACCTCAGACCCGGCAGTTCAAAGGCGTTGTCGGGCATGTTATGCAGCGCCAGCATCACCTGAAACAGCGGGCTATACGACAGGCTGCGGGTTGGCGACAGCGCCTCGACCACCTGCTCAAACGGGATATCGGCATGACTTTGCGCCGCCAGCGCCGTGGCTTTAACCTGCGCCAGCAGGGCGTCGGTGTCCGGCTGACCGGACAGGTCGACCCTCAGCGCCTGGGTATTGACGAACATCCCGATCAGCGGTTCGATCTCACGGCGGTTACGCCCGGCGATCGGCGAACCCATCACAATATCGTCCTGACCGGACAGCCGCCCCATCAGCGCGGCCCAGCCGGCCAACAAGGTCATAAACAGCGTGCAGCCGTGGCGCTGGCTTAACGCGTTCAGATCCTTCGTCAGCGCCTTATCCAGCGTGATCGCCATATGCGCGCCGGCGTAGTTTTGTACCGCCGGTCGTGGCCGATCGGTCGGCAAGGTCAGACAGTCCGGCGCGCCGCGCAATTGCTCTGTCCAGTATTGCTGCTGAGCCTGCAACGCCTTACCGCGCAGGTGCTGATGCTGCCAGGCGGCATAATCGCCGTATTGGATCGACAAAGCGGGTAATGGGTCGCTCTGGTTTTGGCTGAAAGCGTCATATAACGCGCTTAATTCCCGCATAAACACGCCTATCGACCAGCCATCGGCGATAATATGGTGCATCGCCAGCCGCAGCCAGTGCTCTTGCGCGTTTACCCGCACCAGTTGTCCCTGCGCCAGCGGCCCGGTGGTCAGATCGAATCGCGGTGCAAAGGGCGCAAGATCGCTGCTCTCTCCGTTTATATCAATCCTGCTTAGCGGGAAGCCGCGATCTTCCGCCTCAATCGCCTGCACCGGCACCCCGTGTCGGTTCTCAATATGGGTACGCAGCGCGGCGTGACGAGCCACGATGCGATCCAGCGCCCGTTGCAGCGCCGCCGCATCCAGCTTGCCCAGCATCCTTACGCCGCCGGCGATAACATACGCGGCGCTGGCCGCCTCATCCATCTGCGCCAGAAACCACAGCCGCTGCTGGGCCAGCGACAGCGGCGGCGTCTCGCCGTCCGGCTGCGGTACAATGGCCGGCAAACTACCCTGCCGCGCCTCGCCCAGCGCCGCCGCCAACTCGCTGAGCGCCGGCCGGGCAAACAGCGTCGCCAGCGTCAGTTCGCGATCCAGTTCAGTACGCACCCGCGAAATCAACTGCACCGCCAGCAGCGAATGGCCGCCC
Source organism: Brenneria sp. hezel4-2-4 (assembly GCF_013155275.1). GTDB lineage: Bacteria > Pseudomonadota > Gammaproteobacteria > Enterobacterales > Enterobacteriaceae > Brenneria. Next base: position 461,041 of record NZ_JABJXS010000002.1, on the reverse strand, counting down.
AGCGCAAAGAAATTATCGTGACGCCCCACCTTGTCCAGCCCCAGCAGCGATTGCCACAGCGCCGCCAGCGCCTGCTCATCCGCGCCCTGCGGCGCTTCATATGCCTGACGAATAAAGGCTGCTTCATCCGGCGCCGGCAGCGCCTTGCGATCCACCTTGCCGTTTGGCGTCAGCGGAATACGCTCCAGTCTTACATAGGCCGCCGGCACCATATATTCCGGCAGGCGAACGCCAAGTTGGGCTTTTAGCCCCTCAATGGACGTCGCCTGCGTGGCATCGTCGGCGGTGTAGTAGGCCACCAGACGTTTTTCTTCACCCGAAACAGTTACCACCGCTCCACTCACGCCCTCACAGGCCAGCAGCGCCGATTCGATCTCTCCCAGCTCGATGCGGAAACCGCGAATTTTCACCTGAAAATCGTTACGCCCCAGGTATTCGATGGCGCCGTCGGCCAGCCAGCGTCCCAGATCGCCGGTTTTGTACATTCGCGCGTCCGCTTCATCGGCGAACGGATCCGGCAGGAAGCGTTCGGCGGTCAGATCCGCCCGGTTGAGATATCCCCGCGCCACCTGCGCCCCGCCGATATACAACTCGCCGCTAACCCCCATTGGCGCCGGCTGCCCCTCGGCATCCAGGATATATGTGCGGGTATTGGCGATCGGACGGCCGATATGCAGCACCCGGTCGGCGGCGCAGATGCGCCCGGAGGTCGCCACCACCGTATTTTCGGTCGGGCCATAGTTGTTGACCAGCGTGAAGTTCGCACCCTCAGCCGGTCGGCGGTTCAACCGATCCCCGCCCACCAGCAAGGTGCGCAACGTCGGGTGGTTAAGTCCGCGGGCAAAGGCCAGCTCGGCGACGGGCGTCGGCAAAAAGCCCACATTGATCGGTTGCGCCGCCCACCAATCCAGCAGTTGCCCGGGATCACGGGACACCGCCGGTGACGGCAGCAGCAGACGCGCCCCGACCGACAGCGGCGGCCAGATTTCCCACACCGCGGCATCAAAGCCCAGCCCCGCCACGCAGGATGCGGCGTCCTGCGCCCGCAGGCCAAAGGCCTGACAGTGCCAGCGCACCAGGTTGACGACGCCCCGATGCTCGACCATCACCCCTTTGGGTTGGCCGGTCGAGCCGGAGGTATAGATAATGTAGGCCAGATGACGCGGCGTCAGCCCCAGCCGCGGCGGCGCGATATTGTCCCGCGCGCAGTCGGCCCACGGACACGCCCCGGCGTCGATAGCGATCAGTTGCGTTTCCGGCGGCAGCGCGCCCAATCGAGTTCGCGTCGCGCGGCTGGCGATCATCACCTGCGGCGCGCTGTCCGCCACCATATAGGCCAGCCGCTCCGGCGGCACGCCCGGATCCAGCGGCACATAGGCGCCGCCGGCCTTAAGCGTCGCCAGCATCGCCACGATCAGTTCACTGCTGCGTTCCAACACAATCGCCACCCGGCTGTCCGGGCGCACGCCCTGTTCAATCAGCCAGTGCGCCAGTTGATTCGCCCGGGCGTTCAGTTCGCTATAGCTCAGCCGCCGGTCGTCACAGATCAGCGCCAGCGCCTCCGGCTGTTGCGCGGCCTGCGCTTCGAACAGCGTATGCAGGCAGCATTCGGGCAGGTACGCCATCGCAGTATTGTTGACGTCGACCAGCACCCGTTGGCGTTCGGCGGCCGACAATATCGGCAGCGCCCGCACCGGCTGATGCGGCGCGGCCGCCATGCCGCGCAACAGTCTCTGCCAGTAATCCAGATAGCTCCGCACCGTATTTTCATCAAATAGCGCGGTGGCGTAGTACAGCGTTCCCTCAAGTTGCCCGGCCACCTCTTGCAGATCCAAACTGAGATCAAACTGGGAGGTCGTTATCTCACCGGCATGTATAGACAGCGTCAGCCCCGGCAGTTCAAGCGCGTTACCAGCGGTATTCTGCAACGCCAGCATCACCTGAAACAGCGGGCTGTGCGACAGGCTGCGGGTAGGCGACAGCGCTTCGACCACCTGCTCAAACGGGATATCGGCATGACTCTGCGCCGCCAGCGCCGTGGCTTTAACCTGCGCCAGCAGGGCGTCGGTGTCCGGCTGCTCGGAGAGATCAATCCTCAGCGCCAGCGTGTTGACGAACATCCCGATCAGCGGTTCGATCTCACGACGGTTACGCCCGGCGATCGGCGAACCCATCACGATATCGTCCTGCCCGGACAGCCGCCCCATCAGCGCGCCCCAGCCGGCCAGCAGGGTCATAAACAGCGTACAGCCGTGACGCTGGCTTAGCGCGTTCAGATCCTTTGTCAGCGTCTTGTCCAGCGTGACCGATACGCCGGCGCCCGCATAGCTTTGGGTCTGCGGCCGCGGCCGATCGGTCGGCAGGGTCAGACAGTCCGGCGCGCCGCGCAGCTGTTCCACCCAATACTGCCGCTGGCTGTGCAATACCTCCCCGCGCAGGTGCTGATGCTGCCAGGCGGCATAATCGCCGTATTGGATCGACAAAGTGGGTAAAGGGTCGTTCTGGTCTTGGCTAAGAGCACCATATAACGCGCTGAATTCCCGCATAAACACGCCTAACGACCAGCCATCGGCGATGATGTGGTGCATCGCCAGCCGTAGCCGATGCTCTTGCGCGTTTACCCGCACCAGTTGTCCCTGCGCCAGCGGCCCGGTGGTCAGATCGAACGTCGGCGCAAAGGGCGCAAGATCGCCGTTCTCTCCGTCCATATCAATCCTGCTTAGCGGGAAGCCGCGCTCTTCCGCTTCAATCACCTGCACCGGCACCCCGTTTCGGTTCTCAATATGGGTACGCAGCGCGGCGTGACGGGCCACGATGCGATCCAGCGCCTGTTGCAGCGCCGCCACATCCAGCTTACCCAGCATCCGTACATCGCCGGCGATAACATACGCGGCGCTGGCCGCCTCATCCATCTGCGCCAGAAACCACAGCCGCTGCTGGGCCAGCGACAGCGGCGGCGTCTCGCCGTCCGGCTGCGGTACAATGGCCGGCAGACTCCCCTGCCGCGCCTCCTCCAGCGCCGCCGCCAGATCGCTGAGCGCCGGCCGGGCAAACAGCGTCGCCAGCGTCAGTTCGCGATCCAGTTCAGTGCGCACCCGCGAAATCAACTGCACCGCCAGCAGCGAATGGCCGCCCAGCGCAAAAAAACTGTCGTGACGACCGACCTTGTCCACGCCCAGCAACGATCGCCACAGCGCCGCCAGCGCCTGTTCATCCGCGCTTTGCGGCGCTTCATAAACCTGACGGACAAAGGCCGCTTCATCCGGCGCCGGCAGCGCCTTGCGATCCACCTTGCCGTTGGCGGTCAGCGGTATGTTATCCAGGGCGACATAAGCCGCGGGCACCATATATTCCGGCAAGCGAGCGCCAAGCTGTGTCTTCAGCGTTTCGACGGAGAGATTATGCTCGCCGTCAGCAACATAGTAGGCCACCAGACGTTTATCCTGCGTCTGCGAGGGCGCGCTGACGGCGGCGACCACCGCCTCCCGCACGCCGTCGCAGGCCAGCAGCGCCGACTCGATCTCGCCTAGTTCAATGCGATAGCCGCGGATCTTGACCTGAAAATCGTTACGGCCCAGGTATTCGATGGTGCCGTCGGCCAGCCAGCGCCCCAAATCCCCGCTCTTGTACATGCGGGCATCTGCTTCATCGGCGAACGGATCCGGCAGGAAGCGTTCAGCGGTCAGCTGCGGCCGATTGAGATAACCGCGCGTCACCCCGGCGCCGGCGACATACAGTTCCCCCACTACGCCCAGCGGCAACGGATTACCCTGCGCATCCAGAATATATACCCGCAAATCGGGCAATGGCCGGCCTATCGGGCTTTCTCCCGCTAGTGTCACATCGGCGGCGTCCAGAGAACGATAAGTGGCATGCACCGTCGTCTCGGTAATGCCGTACATATTGATTAACTGCGTGACACTGTCGGCATTCTGCCGATACCAGGGCGCAAGCGTGGCGACCTCCAACGCTTCACCACCGAAAATGACATAGCGCAGGCAATGCGCGTCGCGACTTTCCGCCTGCGCCGCAATCAGCTGGCGGAATACGCTCGGCGTCTGGTTGAGCACCGTCACCTTTTGCCGGCACAGCAACCGATAGAAGTCCTGTGGCGAGCGCGTGGCAGACTGCGGCACCACCACCAGACGAGCGCCATGCAGCAGCGCGCCCCAAATTTCCCAGACCGAGAAATCAAAGGCGTAAGAGTGGAACAGCGTCCAGGTGTCCTGAGGATCGAAGTGGAACCAGTACTGCGTCGACGCCAGCAGACGCGTCACGTTGCGGTGCTCGACCATCACCCCTTTGGGCTGGCCGGTAGAGCCGGAAGTATAAATGATGTAGGCCAGATGGCGCGCCGTCAGCCCCAACGCAGCCGCCGCGATATCCGCGGCGGAGCAGCGCGCCCAGGGTTGGCTGTCGTCGTCCAGCGCAACCAGACTCAGATGATCAGGCAAATCGCCCAGCAGAGGCCGGATCGTCTGGGTGGTGATCAGCGCGTCGGGGGCACTGTCCTGTAACACATACCGCAAGCGCTCTTGCGGATAGCCCGGATCGAGCGGCACATAGGCGCCGCCCGCCTTTAGCGTTGCCAGAATGGCGACCAGCAGGTCACAGCCGCGCGCCAGCGCAATCGCCACCCGGCTGTCCGGACGCACACCCTGCTCAACCAGCCAATGCGCCAGCTGGTTGGCTTTTCCGTTCAATTCGCCATAGCTCAACTGACAATCTTCATAGACCACGGCCACCGCATCGGGACGTACCCGCGCCTGTCGTTCAAACCGTTGGTGGATACAGTCCGGCGACGCATAGACGGTCTGCATTGCATTCCACTGCCTGAGCAGCGCAAGCTCATCGGGCAGCAGCAGCGCGTAATCCCCAATCTGCTTGTCCTGATTATCCGCCGTGGCGGCAAAAAAATGCGCTAAACGACGGAAATGCCAGTCCATATCGTCGCTGCCGTACAGCGCGGCATTCCCACTCAGACACAGTTCCAGACCGCCGCCCGGGCCGCGGTCGAGTACGGTGATGGAGAGGTCGTCCGTGGGGCCGAGGGCCAGGTTATGCACCGTCGCGCCATAACCGCCAAAGGAAAGCTGATCATATTGGAGCGGGATAATATTGATCGCCGTGGCGAACAACATGCCGCGCCCCGCCATCAGATCCAGTTCCGCGTTCAGCGCCTCGCCCCGGTAACGCTGATGCCGGGTCGCGCCATACACATGGCTCTCGGTCTGCCGGAGGCAATCAACCAGCGTGGCAGCGGATGCCAGCTTCAGCCGCAACGGCAGAACGTTGCTGACCATGCCCGGGAAACGCCGCAGCTTACGATTGGACCGGGCCGTTACCGGCAAGCCGAGCAGCAAATCATCCTGTCCGGTCATTCGATACAGGTAGATGGCGATTAACGTAATCAGCAGTTGCGGCAAGGTTGCATCATGCTGACGCGCGACACGGCGCAGCAGATCATCGGTTCGCGCCGGTAAATACTGTTGCTGGCGCACAATATCGGAGCAAACCGCCTGCCTTCCAGCCAGACTGACCGGCGCAGGCCGATCCGCAAGAAGGTCCATCCAGTATCGGCGATCGCGCTGAGCCAGAGACGACGTTTCATAGTCGCTGTCGGCGTCAAGCGCATCCGCCAGCCCGACAAATGTGCAGGCCGGCGGTTCATGGTTTGCGACAAGGGCGGAATAAACCTCGGCCAGGCGGCGAACAAACAACGCCGAGCCGTAACCATCCGTAATCAGATGATGGTCGCAGTGATAGAAAAAGAATCGCTCCGCCGCTGTCTGAATCAGAGCGAAGGAAAAGAGTCTGCCGCATTGCGGCTCGTAAGGTTTATCCAGATCGGCCTGCATCCACTTGGCCGCCGCGCCATCGGGATCGGCGTTCCCACGCAGATCGACTATCGGAAAAGCCCAATCGGGGGTCACACCAACATACTGCCGGGGACCTTGTGCTTCGTTTTTCAGCGTTATCCGCAGGGACTCGGTTTCGGCAACCGTTCTGCGAACGGCGGTTTCAAATATTTTCGGGTCAAGCGAACCCGAAATCTCAAAATATTCGGCAATCTTGAAAACCTTCGCTTTTGCACTGGGGTTAAGGTGCTGGGCAAACCAGATCCCTCGCTGCGCCGCAGACAGTGGAAAAGCGTGTTTATACGAATTGTTTTGCGTATTACGAAAAAATATTTCTTGCTCAGACACAGGATTCAATCCCTATTTATTACATATTTTATTGATATGACAATATTTAATTAATTAGCTTATTATTTATAATATAAAGTTCCAAACCATTCTAAATATTTATATGAGTACATAATCTATTCATCTAATTTATCCGTTTCATCATTCATTTTCGTTTACTTATCCATATAAAAAACAATCAAAAAACTTTTTGATAAAAGCTATCGTCTGAAAATTAAATCCAACGACTGTCATTGCAAACGATTAATAAAACCACAGCGAAAAAAAGCAACCGGATAGTGATTATAAACGCTGCTTTTATTGTTGGATGTTTAATCAGTTTTGGTAGTAGGGAAGGACTATAAGCCTATTGACATTAAATCTCTATAAACCTAAACGGTTAAATAGCAAGCAAAATTTACTGCAATTCAAACTATAACAATATTACAAGGTGTTATTCCCGGCATTCCCTGATTTTCATAAAATCCCTATTACGGTACATACTCCATATTCTATTTTCAATCACTCATATTTTAAAAAAATTTAGGTGGTTAAAATAAAACCACAAGAAAATTAGTTGCCTTAAGGCAAAATCTGAATCCATTTTTTAAATAAATTCATTTAGATGCTGTCTTTTAGGCGAAAAAATCATCAACCGGACATTGTATATTCGTTAATCTTTCACTCTGATTTATACGGTTAAAAAAATACTTCAGCGCTATCATTTTCTTACCTTTTCCGACAATCCGGGTAACATTTATTTACCTGCGCCCTACATGGGAAATTTTTAGCCTCGGAATATTTTGCTAAAGAATTTCGCCGGTTTGAACCGCTTTTTATAAACAAACAGCGTAGTAAGAAAACGTTTGCGTAAATAGACGATTAGATTTTATCGGCCGCGTCGGAAAGATAACGCGCCTTGAGATCCGCGCTACTCACCGGTTTGCCGAAATACCAGCCTTGCCCAACCGCATGTGGGCAATGCTGGCCGACATAGCCGGCCTGTTCAGCGGTTTCTATACCCTCAACCACCACAGTTGCATCGAACATGGCCATCAGGTTAAAGAGATACTCAACCATCTGCGCATTCACGGAATCCGTGCCGATTGCCTCAGTAAAGATCCTGTCGATTTTAATCACATCAAACGGCATTACGGCCAGATAGGACAAGTTAGAATAACCGGTGCCGAAATCATCCAGCGCAATCCGGTATCCCGCATCATGCAACTCGGTGAGCCTTTTGGACATCAAGGTATGATTTGCCGTCGAACGCTCCGTGACTTCCAACATAATCTGTTGTCTGGCAATGCCGGATAACTGCGTGAGTTCATCAAGATAAGACTGAAAATCAGTATCCAATACATCGCTAATATCAAGGTTAATGCTGATGTAAAAGGTTTTACTGGCGGTCAGGATATCCTGTAGATCCATCAACGCCATGCGGGTTACCTGACGGGTAATTTGCCCGATAATGCCCATTTTTTCCGCTACCGGGATGAAAACATCCGGCGGAATCGCCTCCCCTTGGCGATTGGTCCAGCGGATCAGCGCTTCGGCACCGATCATTTTGTTATCGCGCAGACAGACGATGGGTTGAAATCTGACGTGAAACTGTTTATCGCATACGGCTCGATAAAGTTGTTTGCTGAACGATTTGTTCCGCTCGATAAGCAGTATCGCCACCAGCGATAACGCCCCGCTCAATAATCCGCCCAGCAGCGAAACGATCATGCTGATATAAACCGGCAGAGAAAAGATCCCTGACCCGTTGAGGCGAACGTAGATGCAGATGTTATAAACTTGACTGCACTGATACCCCAGTCGGTATTGCTGATACCAGGCGCTGCCCTGCCGCGAATAGGTCTCTTTTGCGCCAAACGTCTGGAAAATATGACCATCGTCCGCCGTGGTTATTAGCGCGCTATAGCCGGGAATGGGAAGGGAGAAACGCTCGAAAGCATCAGGGGACGTGAATACGACGACGTCGTTTTGGCTGGCGGCATCCATTTCCATTCTGGGGTCAATCAATCCTTTTATCGCCCGCCAAAGCCGGGCTCCGCTTTTCCCCACCAGATCGGAAGCCGGCAGTTCGAGCGGAGACGGCAGGATCCCGCGTCCGGCGGTGCAGATCAGTTTGCCATCGTGAAGACGGCCGATATCCAGCAGGTAACGGTATTTGTAGACCAGAAAACGCAGATGAAACAGATCGTCATCCGTACAGGGATCGAATGCCAAACGGCTGGCCTCATCAATCGCCCGTGCGGATTGCATCGCCACGCCGTCCGCCCGAAGAACCAGCGACGCGGAGTAATCACGTAATTTTTGCTGATCGATTTCGGCTATCACCAACTGGCCGAGGAGTAGCATGCACAGCGCGCCGAGCGCGATATTAAAAATCATGGCGACTTTTGCTGTTCTGCTAATCGATTTCATCGCTGCGAACTCCCTGCCGGTGTAAACAATCTGTTCCCTGAACCCCATATCGGCATCTTCACGGCTAAGTTTATCTTTTTATTGGCGTAGTAAAAGTAGCCGGCATCCATATTGTGGCAACCATCATATAATCACGCAGCATAACTAATGCAAAACTATCCTAAAGAACATGCCGCCAATGCGATTAAAGTGATTACGCGTCGCCGGTCTGCTTTCGCGGGCCGACGGCTGCGACCCTCTTTCCCCCGCCCACGATTATTTCAGGGAAACGGGCAAAACGATGCGGCAATTTATTTAAGGTATTTGGATGACGGTATTACTGGATATAAAGGGACTGAGCGTTCATTTCCGCGAGCAGATGGCGGTAGATAATCTTGACCTGCAAATAACCGCGGGAGAAACGCTGGCGCTGGTGGGGGAATCGGGCTGCGGGAAGTCCACCACGGCGTTGAGCATTATGCGGCTGTTGCCCAAACAGGCCACGCTTAGCGGCGCGATCCTGCTGGATGGAACCGCTGTTCTACGTCAGAGTGAAAAGCAGCTGGCCGCAATGCGCGGCAATGTTATTTCGATGATTTTTCAGGAACCGATGACCTCGTTAAACCCGGTATTGACCATCGGGCAACAGGTCGCCGAGGCATTGACCCTGCATCAGCCATTAAGTCGGGCGCAGGCGAAAGAACGCGCGATTGAGATGCTGGCGTTGGTCAGGCTGCCCAATCCCAGAGACCGATTTAACGATTATCCCCATAGCCTGTCAGGCGGCCAGCGCCAGCGTGTGATGATCGCCATAGCCATCGCCTGTCAGCCTCGGCTGTTGATTGCCGATGAGCCGACGACCGCTCTGGATGTCACCATTCAGGCACAAATCCTCGCGCTGCTTGATGAGTTGCGTCGGGAATTAAAGATGGCGGTATTGCTGATCACCCATGATTTAGGCGTCGTCGCCCAATGGGCCGATCGGGTGGCCGTCATGCATAACGGGCGCAAACTGGAAGAAGGCCCGGTCGATGAGGTGCTGGGTAATCCGCAGCACACCTATACGCAAGGACTGCTACGGGCTTCGCTGCATATGGATCAGGAGCGGCATTACCGCCGCTCGCGTCTGGCGGAAATTCATTTCAGTGATAAGGAAGGGTTTACGCTCGCGCCGCCTCCGCTGCGCCCGCTCCATTTTCCTGAGCCGCAGCCGGATACCGTTCCGCTGCTGTCGGTTGACAACCTCACCGTAAACTATAACAGCGACCGAGGCGGCGCCGCGGCGGTTAACGATGTTTCACTGCATATTCAGGCCGGCGAAACCCTGGGTCTGGTGGGGGAATCCGGCTGTGGCAAGTCGACGCTGTCGCGCGCCATTATGCAGTTGGAACCCGTGCAGAGCGGCCAGGTGCGGTTTAACGGGCAGGATTTGTCGCCGCTATCCCGTAAGGCGTTGCTGCCCTGGCGAAAACAGATACAAATGATTTTCCAGGACCCGTACAGTTCGCTCAACCCACGTCACCGCATTGACGATATTCTTGGCTACGCGCTGGCGATCCACGGCATCAAAGATAAACGCGAGCGGGAACGGCGCATTGTGCGCATTCTTGATGACGTCGGCCTGCCCGGCACGGCACGAAATCGCTATGCCCACGAATTTTCCGGCGGCCAACGCCAGCGTATCGGCATCGCCCGGGCGCTGGTGTTACGCCCGCAATTATTGATCTGCGATGAGCCGGTTTCCGCGCTTGATGTCTCCGTTCAGGCTCAGGTGCTTAATTTGCTGGTGGATTTAAAGGCGGAGCTGGGTCTGACCTATCTGTTTATTTCTCACGATCTGGCGGTGGTGCGCTATATCGCCGATCGTGTTCTGGTCATGAACGGCGGACGCATCGTTGAAGAAGGCGATCACCAGCGCATCTGGCATCAACCTCAACATCCTTATACCCGCACGCTGCTAGATGCCGTGCCCGGCAAAAAAAATCATCCACCTCACCCGGAGAAAATGCACTATGCCTAATCACCCAACCGATCCTCGGCGTCCTTCCGACAACACCCCGGAGGCGCTTATCGAATACGAAATCAACCGTCGAAAATTTCTTGGTATCTCCGGCGCGATCCTGGCTTCTGGCGTGTTTGGCGGGCTATGGCCGCGAGACAGTATGGCCGAGGTCGGCAGCCTGCCGAATACCGTGGCCGGCGCGGTGCGCGGCGGTACGCTGGAGGCGGTGGTGCATCCGGAACCGCCCACGCTGGCTTTCTTTATCAATACCTCGACGCCCGGGCGTACGGTGGTCAGCAAGATTTTCGATGGGTTGTTTGATTACGCGCCGGACCTTTCCCCCCGCCCGCAGTTGGCGGAAAAGGTCGCGCTTTCAGATGACGGCTTGAAGGTGACGATCCATTTACGCCAAAACGTCTTCTGGCACGACGGCCAGCCGTTCACCTCGGCAGACGTGAAGTTCTCGGCGGAACATATCTGGCGGCAATATTCCCCCTTCGCCCGCCGGGTGTTCCAGTATCTGACCGCCACGGAAACGCCTGACGACCATACCGTGGTGCTGACGCTCTCCAAGCCCACGCCGGTGGTGCTTAACGCCCTTGATGTGGTCGCGACGCCGATTCTGCCCAAACATCTGTATGAATGCACCGATATTCCCAATAATCCGTATAACAACAAACCGGTCGGCACCGGGCCTTTCGTGTTTAAGGCATGGCAGCGCGGCAGCCATATCTCACTGGAGCGATTTGATAAATATTGGCAGCCCGACAGACCTTTCCTCGACAAACTGTTATTCAAAATCATTCCCGATGTTTCCGGCCGCGCCACCGCGTTTGAAACCGGCGCGATCCAATACGGCGAGCGTAACCCCGTGACCTTCGCCGATGCGGATCGGTTGGCGAAACTGCCTAACCTGACGCTGGATACCGCGGGGTACAATGGTTTCGCCACCTCATTCTGGCTGCTCCCCAATCTGCGCGATCCGATTCTGGGCAACCTGAAGGTTCGCCAGGCCATCGCCCATGCCGTCAATAAAGATCTGCTGGTTAAAACGGTATGGGGCGGCTATGCCAAACCGGCTACCGGCCCGGTATCCTCCCAGCTAAGCACCTTTTACACCGCCGATACCCAGCAATATCCTTTCGACCCTAAAAAGGCGCAGGCGCTGCTGGATGAAGCGGGCTACCCGAAAAAAGCGGATGGCTGGCGCTTTAAACTGAATCATGACTTTATTCCTTTTGGCGACGACTACCGCCGAACCGGCGAATTCGTGCGTCAGGCGCTGCGCGCCATTGGCATCGACGTGACGCTGCGCGCGCTGGATCTGGCTACCTGGAGTAAAAATGTCTTTAAGGATTATGACTACCAGTTAGCCAGCTCCTGGGGGGTAAACTGGACCGATCCGCAGTTGGGCGTCGAACAGTTGTACTGGTCGAAAGCGGAGAGCAAAGGCACCCCCTGGACCAATGCCTCCGGCTATGCCAGCCCCGAGGCCGACCAAATTATCGAAGCGGCGCAAATCGAGGTGGATCCGCAAAAGCGTGTGGCGCTCTATCATGCATTGCAGCAAATTGTGCAGCGCGATCTGTCGCAGATTAATATTTTTGAATTCCAGTGGTTTGGCGTCTGGGCCAGGAATCTGCGTAACGTGACGGACACGTTCAACCATAGCCAGAATAATTTTGCTCATGTCTGGCTGGACAAAAAATGAGGCGCGATAGCAGGAAAATGACACGATGAGCAAACGGCTTCTTTTCAGGTTGCTTCAGTTAGTTGGCGTCGTCATCGCCGTGGCGGTGCTTAACTTCTTCTTGCTGAAGGCGCTTCCGGGCGATCTGGTGGATGTCATCGCCAGCGAAAGCGGTAGCGCCGCGCCTGAACTCATCCAGCATCTGCGCGAACTGTACGGGCTGGATCGCAACCTGTTCGCACAGCTCATGGCCTATCTGGGAGAACTGGCGCGGGGCAATCTGGGGTTCTCGTTCCGTTTCGGCGAACCGGTGCTGGATCTGATTCTGGACCGAATGCCCGCGACCCTGCTGCTGGTGGGCGCCGCGCTGATCCTGTCGGTGACTGTCGGCGTTCTGCTGGGCATCGCCTCGGCACGGCGGCCGCACGGCGCGGCTGACACGGTCATTTCCGCGCTTGCCACCATCGGCTATTCGGCCCCGATGTTCTGGGTCGCGCTCATGCTGATCGTACTGTTTGCCGTTAAGCTGTCATGGTTGCCCGCCAGCGGCTGGCAAGATATCAATGCCGGATACACCGGTTTGCGTCAACTGTGGGATATAGCGGCGCACCTGGTGCTGCCGGTGCTGACGTTGGCGATTTATTACATGGCGGTCTATGCCCGGCTGTCCCGCGCATCGATGATTGAAACGCTGTCCGAGGACTTTATCCGTACCGCGTGGGCCAAAGGCGCGCGTGAACAGCGGGTGCTTTTCCGCCACGCGCTGCGTCATGCGTTGCTACCGGTGATCACCATGTTGGGATTACAGAGCAGCGCCCTGCTGGGAGGCTCGATCGTGGTGGAAACCGTTTTCGCCTGGCCGGGACTGGGGCAACTGTCGTTTGACGCCATCCGTAGCCGGGATATCCCGGTATTGCTGGGCGTATTGCTGTTCAGCAGCGTGCTGGTGGTGTTATCGAATCTGGCGGTGGACATGGTGCATGCCTGGCTCGATCCGCGGGTACGAATCGTTAATCGCGGGCGTTGAACGCCGGCAAGATAAACAGGAAAGAGAATGCGTTGGTTACTACAACCCTCGGCCACGATCGGCCTTACCATCCTGCTGGCTGTACTGACGGCTGCCGGTGCGGCGAGCAGGCTTTTCCCCGAGGACCCTATGAATATGGTGGGCGTTCCCTATCTGTGGCCGGGGCAGGACGTTCAGTTCCCGCTCGGCACCGACCTGATGGGACGGGATATTCTGGCCGGACTGTTTCACGGCGCCCGCGTATCGCTGCTGGTGGGCATCGCCTCAACGGTGATGGCCCTACTGATCGGCATCGCCGTCGGTGTGGCGTCCGGTTTTTACCGCGGACGGGTAGACAGCGTGCTGACCGGGATCACCATGCTGTTTCAAACCATTCCGGCATTTCTGCTGGCTATCATTCTGGTGGCGGTATTGCAGCCGTCCATCGCCACCATCATTTTCGCCCTCGGCATCACCTCCTGGACCAGCATCGCCAGACTCGTGCGAACTGAATTTCTGGCGTTGCGCGAACGGGAATTCGTCCGCGCCAGTATTTCTCTGGGCGCCGGCGATATGCATCTTATCTTTCGTGAAATCCTCCCCAATGCCTGGACGCCGGTGGTGGTTTCCACCGCGCTGCTGATTGCCAACGCTATCCTGTCCGAAGCCGGTTTATCTTTCCTCGGGCTGGGCGATCCCAACGTGGTGAGCTGGGGGTCGATGATTGGCACCGGGCGGGATGCGCTGCGCACCGGATGGTATATGACCGCCCTCCCCGGCGTGGCCATTATGCTGACGGTCATGGCGCTTAACCTGCTGAGCGACGCATTGCATACCGCGCTCAACCCGCGCTTGCGGCGCAGCGGCTCGACGTTGTCTATTATGTAGCCATGCCTGCATCGTTCGCCGCATGACTTCTTTGAAAAACGGTATGATAAGCCAGGCTGGTTGTCAGATGATTTAGCCGGTAATCCGACCAAGGTGTTTAACCCCCGAATAGAGCTAGGTACGCGCCATGTCCAAACAGCAAGAAGATGCGAGTAAGCTGATTAACGATAATTTCTGGATCCCCTTTACCCCCAATGGTGACTTTCACCAGGATCCGAAATTATTCACCGGAGCGAAAGGCGTTTACTATCAGGATGCCGCTGGCAACCGCGTACTGGACGGCGCCTCCGGTCTGTTTACCTCCGCGTTGGGGCACGGTCGCCCTGAAATTGCCGAGGCGGTTTATCAGCAGTTGCTGACGCTGGACTACACGTCCAGCTTTTATCGCAGTCACCCTCTGGCGTTTAAAACCGCCCATGAACTGGCGAAAATATTACCGCCCCGGCTTGATCGCATTTTTTTTGCGAACTCGGGTTCAGAAGCGATCGATAGCGCGCTGAAAGTGGCGCTTGCCTACCAGCGCGCGCGTAAACAAGGTTCACGCACGCTGTTTATCTCCCGCGAGCGCGCCTATCATGGCGTCAACTTTGGCGGCGTTGCCTTAAGCGGGCTGACCAACAATCGTCGACAGTTCGCCGGTAGCTGGCCGCAGGTTGTTCACCTGCGCCACACCTGGCTGGAAGAGAATCGCTATAGCCGGGGTCAACCGGAACACGGCGCCTATCTGGCCGACGACCTTCAACGCCTGATTGAGTTACACGGGGCAGAAAATGTAGCAGCCTGTGTCATCGAACCTATCGCCGGCTCCACCGGCGTGCTGGTGCCGCCCAAAGGCTATCTGGAGCGTATTCGGCAACTGTGCGATCGCTATGATATTTTATTGATTCTGGATGAAGTGATCTGCGGATTCGGCCGCACAGGCAAGGCGTTTGCCAGCCAGACGTTTAATATTCGCCCGGACATTATCACCCTTGCCAAAGCGCTGACCAACGGCACACAACCGATGGCCGCCGTCGCCGTAGACCGCCGCATTTATGATGAAATTATTAACGCCGCCGATGAGCTGAGCATTGAATTCTTTCATGGCTACACCTGGAGCGCCCACCCAGCCGCCTGCGCCGCGGCGCTGTCTACCCTACGGCTATATCAGACCGATGACGCTTTCGCGAAAAGTGACGCGCTTAGCCCCTACTTTCTGGATAGGCTGTTTGAATTACAGGGCATACCGGTTATTACCGATATCCGCGGGTTCGGGCTGCTGGGCGGCATTGATGTGCGCCCGGCGGAGAAACCCGGCCTACGCGGTTATCGGCTACAAAAGAAGCTGTTTGAGCAAGGGCTACACCTCAAATCGACCGGAGATTCATTGATTATCGCCCCGATCCTGCTTTCAACACGCGGGCAGATTGATGAGCTGTTTGCCATTCTTCAGCGGGTATTGAGCGAAGAACAGTAAGCGCGCGATAGCCGTTTACGCCGCGAGAGGGATACGGCGTCACGCCCCATGCCTCTCTTCCAACCATGCCTGAACGATGGCAATCGCGGTATCCGTATCGAAGGCGTCCATCGCGTCGCATAATGCCTGCGTCTGCGGGCCTAAATCGGCGCCATGACGCGCCAGCAGCGCATCAAACAGATCCAGCGCGGCCATGTCGTTGGTCTGCAAAGCCGCGGCCAGCTCCGCCAGATCCGATTCCAGCACGCGGTTATCCGCGGTAATCAGATCGTCCGCGCGCGTTTCAACAACGCCGTCATGCCGCAGTAACCACGCCTGTTGCGCCGCCAGCGCTTCATCCAGCGCCACAGGCAGACCGGCGGCCTGCCGCGTCAGCGCCTGACGTTCAGCGCCGTTCCCGACGCCCTGTTCGATGGCGGCGCAGGCCGCCGTCAATCGGCGCGCGCCGGTCGCGGCGGCAGTGCTCTTGAGTTGATGGGCGGCATCGCGCGCGTCGGCCCATTCGCCTTCCGCCAGACTCCGGGTGATGCGCGCGACCAGACGCCGGGACGCCGGGGCAAAGTCATGCAGCAGTTGCGAATAGAACGCCCGATCCTGACCCAACCGTTGCAGGGCGTCGGCGACATCCAGCAGCGCCGCATCGCCTGGCGACGACGGCGTCGCATCCGCTTCAGGCGCCGGCGCGACGTCGGCGCGAACCGTTCTTCCGGTATGGCGCAGAATAATGTCGACCAGTTCTTCCAGATGGAACGGTTTGCCGATATGACCATTCATGCCCGCCTCAAGACAGGCGTCCCGATCCGACGGCATGGCGTTGGCGGTCATGGCGATGATTGGCAGCCGATCGAAACTCGATTCGCTGCGGATAGCCTGCGTGGCCTGCAAGCCATCCATCACCGGCATCTGCATATCCATCAACACCAGATCGTAGGCGTCCGGCGCCGCATCCAGCGCCTGAATACTCTGCAACCCGTCGCTCACCACGCTAATCCGCGCCCCTTCGCGCGCCAAGAGTCGGATCGCCACATCCTGATTGATTTCGTTATCCTCCACCAGCAACAGGCGTATCCCGGCCAACCGGCATGGCTGCGTCGGCGAATCGGACTGCGCTAATCGACTGCGCCGCTGAATCGCATGTTGGATCATGGAAAAGCTGATCGGCTTGTACAACATCGGCATGCCGTCGTGCGGCGGTCTGGGGCTGGATGACAATAGCAGGATCACCGGCCCCGGCAGGCCCGGTTCGGCGCGTAACCGCGCCAGCAACGGCTGATAGCCCGGCGCATCCACGCTCAGCAGCGCCAGTTGCGGCGGCGCTTCGTCATCCAGCGCCGCCAGCGCGGATGCAGCATCGACACAGGCCGCGACCTGCCAGCCGCCGCAGCGCTCAAGCAGCTTGCCGATCGCCGAGCGGGATAGCGGATGCGGCTCCAGCAGCAGCGCCCGTTTCCCCGCCAACGCTGGCGGCAACACGCCATCTTCCGCCTCATCCCATCGCTGTTCATCGCTCTGACGGGGCCGCGCTAACGCAACATCAGCAATGTCTGCCGGGAATTTTTTCACCGGCTGCAACCAAATCTGGAACCAGAAGCGGCTGCCGCGCCCTATTTCGCTCCGTACCCGCAGTTGTCCGCCCATCAGTTCCACCAACCGGTGGCTGATGGTCAGCCCCAGCCCGGTGCCGCCGTAGCGGCGTGAAATAGAGGCTTCCGCCTGATTAAATCCGGTGAAAATGTGTTTGATGGCATCCTCGCTGATGCCGATGCCGGTATCCTGCACCGCGAACTCCAGCAACACGCCCTGTTCACTGTGCCGCAGGCAGCTTAACTGCAACCGCACCTCGCCTCTGGCGGTAAACTTCACCGCATTGCCGCCCAGATTGATCAGGATCTGTTTGAGCCGCAGCGCGTCCCCCAACAACAGCGGCGGAACGGCGGGATCCAACTCATACACCAGTTCCAGCCGTTTGCCGCCCAGCGTGCCGGACATAATGGTGGAGACATCCGCCAGCAAATCCGCCAGTTTGAACGGCTCGGTATCCAGCAGCATCATGCCGGCTTCCACTTTGGAGAAGTCGAGAATATCGTTGAGAATGTCCAGCAGCGAATGTGCCGCGCCTTCCATCTTGCGCAACAATTCGCGCTGTTCAGCGCTGGCGCCGGTGTGTTCTATCAGCTGCATCATGCCCATGATGGCGTTCATCGGCGTACGAATTTCGTGACTCATGTTAGCCAAAAAGCGGCTCTTGCTGCGCGAGGCGGCATCGGCCTCTTCCAGCGCCTGATGCAGGTCGGTGACATCGATCCAGAACAGCACCCGCATACCGTCCGAGGTGGTGACGCCGACACGTTTGATGCAGCGCCCGTCGCTCAATTTTATCTGCTGGTGAAAGGTGGGCTGAAACCACAGTTCGCGCTGCTGGCGCCGCCAACCCTCGGCGTCGTCGTGCAGTTCCGGCGTGATAGCGGCCTCCACCGCCAGTTCCAGCACCGCCTCGGCGGAGATACCGGGCTGTATCCGATGCCCTCTATCGCCAAATATCTCCCGGTAGCGGTCGTTGCACAGCACCAGCCGTTCATCGGCGTCATACAGCACAAAAGCTTCATCCAGCGCATCCAGCGCCGACCTCAGCACCCGCTCGCTGGTTTCGACGCGCAGCCGCGCCTCCACCTGAGCGCTGACATCCTGCATCGCTCCCACCAGCCGGTACAGTTTGCCTTGCTGATACTGCACCTCGCCGCTGATGTTGACCCAAATGGCGCGCCCGCCCATCAGCACAAGCCGCACCTCAAATGAAAAAGGCTCGCCGCTCTCCATCGTGTGGCGCACCTGCGCGCGATAGGCCGACCACTGCTGCGGCATCATGCGCTGTATCAGCGCCTGCACTCTGTCCAGATTCATCACCCGCTCGGACAGCCCCAGCAGATTGCACGTTCCCCGGGTGAGGTGCAGCTTCCGGTTTTCCGGGAGATAATACCAACCGCCCACGCTGGCGATCTTGCCGGTACGTTCCAGCATATCGAGGCTCAGTTTCAGGTTGGTGATATCGGAACGGATCGACATGTATTTCACCGGGCGGCCCTTTTCCCCCAGCATCGGCGCAATCACGCTGTCCAGCCAGTAGAGCGAACCATCCTTGGCGCGGTTGCAGATCTCGCCGTGCCAGATGCCGCCGCGAGAAACGGTGCGCCACATTTCGCGCCAGAACGGTGCGTCATGCGTGCCGGAAGTGAACATGCTGTGGCGCTGGCCGATGACCTCCTCGGCGCGGTAGCCGCTAACCGTTAGAAAACGGTCGTTGACCTTGGTGATTCGGCCTTGCAGATCGGTTTCGGTGACGATGGCGTAACGATCGAGGATATCCAGCACCGCCTGGCGGTCACGCAGCGCGAGCTGCGTCATTTTTCGCTCGCGACGCTGTTGGTCGATGTCCACCTGCACCACCAGATAACCGGTGAATGAGCGACCCGACAGCGCGCCGCGCCCCAGCTTGCGCAGCGGGTGCAGTTCCACAATCATACAGCGCTCTTCGCCGCGGGCCAGACGGAACATCAGGTCGATACGCAGCTCGCGCCGTCCGCTCATGGCGCTGTCGATCGCCGCCACCGGCGCGCTGTCCGCCACCCGTTCGCTCAGGAAGCCGAACCAGTCGCGATCCGTCAACGCCGCGCCGCCAAAGCCGGTGATTTCGCCATAAGCCTCGTTGACCCACGCCACCCGGCCATCCGGCCGCAGCAGGCAGGCGGCGTCGCTGCGCAACCGCATCATACCGACCATCTGGCTCATATAATCCCAGTCACGACGGCGCACGTGGCGCCAGTACAGCACCAGCGCCGCTACCGTCGCCGCCATCCCCCAGCAGAAAACCGCCGTCATCGCATTCAGCCTTTGTCCAGTTGCGCCAGCGCCGCCTGCAACGCTGTCTGAGAAAGCGGTTTTTCCAGAAAGCCATTGGCGCCAAGGGCAAGGTAATGACGCCGTGTCTCCTCGCCGTTGTGCCCGGAAACCATCACTACCCGCAGATGCGGCCCGCCGCTGCGCCGCTCCTGCGCCCGCAGGGCGCGCAACGTCTCTTCGCCATTCAGCTTCGGCATATTGATATCCAGCAGCATCAGGTCAAACGGCTGTTGTCGCACCAGTTGCAACGCCTTTTCACCCTCGCCCGCCAGCGCGCCGGAGTGCCCCAACTCACGCAACAGCCGAGCGGCGATGCGCAGGTTCAGAACATCATCATCCACCACCAGTACCCGCAACCCCATTACGCGCGGCCCGACAGCATGCGGATCGCCTGTACCAGTTGCTGTCCGGCGTCATACAGCGGCTGGTTGCTGGCCAGCTTCTGTTCCGCCTCACTCATCTTCTTGCGGTTAATCAGTTCCGCCACCGTACCCACCTCGGCGTGAAACGCCCGGTGCGCGTTAACCAGCGCCTCGTACTCCGGCGTTCCTCCCAGCCGCGCTTTACCCGGCCCATTCAACCAGGCTCCCAGCGCGCAGCTGTCGTCGCGCCCCGCTTTCGGATCCAGCGCCAGCTTACGATTGATGGCGTTACGCAGCGTAACGCGCCACTGCTGGTGGCTGGTGACGGCATGCTCGAAATCGATATGGCTCCCCTCACCGCTCATGCCGCTATTCCAGCTACGTCGCAACTCGCCGGCATCCACCTCAGCCAGCGTGGTATCGCGTTCGGTGAGACGGAACACCCGGATAGTGTTATGCACCAACTCCACCTGACGGTTAAGGGCGTTGGCCGCCGAGGCCAGATCATCCACCATCGTGGCGTTCTGTTGGGTGATGGTATCCAGGCTGGAGACTTCGTCATTCACCTGCCCGACGCCGGCGGACTGCTCCCGGGCGGCGGTATTGATCTGATCCAGCATACTGCTCACCAGGCCTACCGCGTCGGTCACCTCCCGCATACGGGTCAACGCATCGGCGGCACGCTTACCGCCCTCTCCGACCCTGGCGCCGGACTCTTCAACCAGGCTGCGTACTTCTTTGGCCGCGCCGGCGGTACGCTGCGCCAGCGACTGAATTTCCGTCGCCACCACCGCGAACCCTTTGCCCTGCTCGCCCGCACGCGCGGCTTCCACCGCCGCGTTCAGCGCCAGAATGTTGGTCTGGAAAGCGACCCCTTCGATCACCTGAATGATATCCTGAATGCGCTGCGACGACTCTTCGATCGCCTGCATGGTACGCACCACGCCCTGCACCGCGTCATCGCCGCGCAGCACCGCCTCGGCAGTGAGCCGCGCGTGTTGAGCGCCGTCGTTGGCCAGTTGGGTGGTCTGCTGAATGGTGCGATAGATTTGCTCCATCGTCGCGGCGGTCTGC
The DNA here is from genome assembly GCF_013155275.1 of Brenneria sp. hezel4-2-4. Taxonomy (GTDB): domain Bacteria; phylum Pseudomonadota; class Gammaproteobacteria; order Enterobacterales; family Enterobacteriaceae; genus Brenneria. The sequence goes on along the minus strand of NZ_JABJXS010000002.1, from coordinate 440,069 downwards.
TCCAGACTGCCGGCCTGAGAGTCGGTGCGCGTAGCCATGTCCTTATTGCCGTTGGCGATCTCCTGAGTACCGCCCAACAGGTTGGCGACTTCGTGGCGCACATCGCGCACCACAGTGCGCACCGAAACATTGAGCTGCGCCAGCGCCAACTGAATCTGGGCGATTTCACCACGGCCGGTGACCGGCACAAAACGAGTCAGGTCGCCGCCGGCCATCAGGTTGGCGACCGCCACCACCTGACGCAGCGGCGTCACCGTCTGGCGCATCAACAGCCAGGCGACCAACGCCGCACTGACGGTCGCCGCCAACGCCGTTCCCCACAACGGCGCGCCGGCGGCCTGCGCCAGCAGCGGCCCGCCCGCGGCCAGCATGCTCAAAAAGACGATATGCCCGCACAATCCGGGGTTGAACCCGCGCGCCAGCCAGCCTGTCAGCGTGCGACGCACCAGTTGGCCCCGATGCAGAGCGTGGCGGCGGCGTCCCTGATCCGCCTCCTGACGCATGATGGCGTATAGCCGCTCGGCAGCGGCAATCTCCTCATCCGGCGCCCGCGATCGCACCGACAAAAAGCCGACGGTACGTTCACCGTCGCGCACCGGCGTTACGTTGGCCCGCACCCAGTAATAGTCGCCATTCTTGCGCCGGTTTTTCACCAACGCCGTCCAGGGCAAACCCGACTTGATCGTGGCCCACATATCACGGAAAGTTTCCTGTGGCATATCGGGATGACGTACGATGTTGTGCGGCTGGCCCAGCAGTTCCTCACTGGTGAAACCGCTGACGTTAATGAAATTGGCGTTGCAGTAAGTAATACTTCCTTTTAGATCGGTAATAGAGATAAGTGTTTGATCCCCAGGGAAAACATAACCATTCTGGGTGACAGGCAAATTTTTTCGCATTCTTGGAACTCGGTGATATTTCGTAACTGATGTTACCTTTATCGGAAACTATCACTCAATTCTTTAACAACGTTGAGATTTTTTGTTATCTATTATTCCAACAAGCACACCTCGCCACCGGCGGAATAAATCGGTCAGATTGGTGAACAAGGCACGTAACAGGTTAAACATTCGGCATCTGAAAACAGCGACTGAACAAAGGACTTGCCATCTATCCCGGACGAGTCCATAATAGCGTCCGTTCCAGCCATTGGGACAAAGAAAAGCATTTTAATCAAACGGTTAGTGTTCAAGACAGCATCCGTTGAAATGCAGTATTTCCTGTACGACCGTAGCTCAGTTGGTTAGAGCACCACCTTGACATGGTGGGGGTCGGTGGTTCGAGTCCACTCGGTCGTACCAATTCAAATTCCACAGACTTCCACTAAGGTCTGTAGGTCGTTGAAAAGAGGTGAAAACCTCTCCTTTTGTATCCATTGATAGCCAACCCTAACCTGCGTATCGGGAATCACGATCGCGGCGCTTTCAGTCTTATCCGCTCGCCGGGCAGAAATCCGATCATTTTATTTTCGCGATTATCGCCAATTATCCATTCCCGTCACGTCATGCTTCCCTGAGCTAAAATAAACCGGCGCCGTGTGCGGCCCAGGCGAAATTGTCGTTAAGATTTCCTTAAGGAATCATCGGCAAGATACCCATTCATGCTCACTCTAGGTTGCGTTCTTCCAGCTCGAAACACCAAGGTCTTACTCAGACCCGCATGCCTAACTGCCGGCTCCATTACTTTGGGTACGCCCTCATTTAGCATCTATAGTGGTACATAACAACGTATTATCTGAGCATTTTTGGCTGTCTGTAAATCGGAGCCTATACTTGGAGGCATTATGTCACACGATAGTCTTCTCCTTTCCCCGATACGCTATCGCAGTCTTTTTCTCTCAGACCTGCATCTGGGATCGCGGGGATGCCGCGCAGATAAACTGCTGGCGTTTCTCCGGCTGCATGAAGCCGATCATATCTATTTGGTGGGAGATATCTTTGACATCTGGCATCGCCGCGCAGTCCACTGGACACGACACCATGACCTTATCATCGATTTGCTTTGCCGCCGCGAGCGGCAGGGCGTCAAGATAGTGCGCCTACCCGGCAATCACGATCCGCTTAGCCTGACGGGACGATGCGTTCACCCGCTGTTGACCGCCATCGCGCCGACCGCCAACCCGGTCATCCACAAGGCCGCCGACAAACGCCGCTATCTTGTATTGCATGGCGATTGCTGCGATTTCTGGCCCGGCCGTTCTCATGCCGTCTCACGTCTGGGCAGCGGCATCGACTGGTATCTGCGCCGCCGGCAGGGGTTGCCGGACTCCCAGCGCGCGGAGACATCCGCCCCGCTCCATCGCCTGATAAGCAGGGTCGGCTCGCTGCTGAGAGTCGGCAATCACATCGAACGGCGTCTGATAGATCTGGCCAGGCAAAACGACGCTGACGGCATCATCTGCGGTCACCTGCACAAACCTGCGCTGCAAATGCGCAACGGTATTCTGTATGCCAACTGCGGAGACTGGATTAACAGCCTGAGCGCCATTGCGGAAGACACTCAGGGCAGGTTCAGCCTGATTGACTGGAGCAGTTGCCCGTCATCCCTGCCATTATTGCCCGTTTCCGTTTCAGAACCCGACAGCGAGACCGCTACCGCATGACGCTAACCGCCAATTTTGCCGCCGTCATCTGCGCGACGCTCACCGTCATTCAGTTTGGCTCCCTCGGCCTTGCCCTGTGGCGTCTGCGTCGTCCGCTGAAAAACAAACACCCGCACGGCGAGTATCCCTTTATTGCGCTAACACGCCCTCTGTGCGGACAGGACAATTTCGAAGAAGAGACGCTGCGTTCAACCTTCCTGCAAGACTATCCCGCTTACGAAATCCTGTTCTGTGTCGCTTCCGAAAACGATCCGGTCATCCCACTGGTGAAAAAGGTTATCGCTTCCTACCCCGGGCAGCCGGCGCGTTTGCTGATAGGCGAAGACAATATCTCCGGCAACCCCAAGATAAACAATCTTAACAAGGCCTGGCTGGCCACCCGTGCGGACTGGGTGGCGATGGCCGACAGTAATCTGCTGCTGCCGACCGATTATCTGCGCTCCCTGATAGATGTCTTTGACGACCACACCGGGCTGGTCAGTTCTCCCGCCGTCGGCGTCCGGCCGCAGAATCTGTGGGGTTCGGTGGAGGCGGCGATGTTCAATACCCATCAGGCCCGCTGGCAGCTCCTGGCCGATTTGACCGGAACCGGCTTTGCACAGGGGAAGACGCTCTTCTGGCGCCGCGATGTACTGGAAAATGGCGGAGGTCTGGCGGCGCTTGGCGCTGAACTGGCGGAGGATGTCGCGTCAACCAAACTGGTACGCCGCGCCGGACTCAAGGTACGGCTGCCTCCGCGCCCTTTTCCACTGCCGATTGGACGCCGTAGTCTGAGTGCGGTCTGGAGCCGGCAGTTACGCTGGGCACGTATCCGCCGCTTTGGTTTTCTGTGGCTGTTCGTGCCGGAGATATTGCTGGGATCGCTGCCGGCGCTGGCGGCGGCAAGCTACCTGTCGGCGACAGGCGTGCTTCCCTGGGCAGTACCGCCGGCGCTCATGGCGTTGTGGTATGCTGGAGAATGGGGACTGGCAAGAGCGGTCGGGTGGCCGCACCGGCTGCAAGACGTTCTGGCCATGGCGATCCGCGATCTTTTACTGCCCGCGCTGTGGTTATGGTGCTGGACCGGGCGCAGCTTCGTCTGGCGTGGTAACGTACTGGATGCCAAGCCGCTGCCCTCAGGCAACCAGCAACCCAAAGAGTGAGAAGAGAAATTACCGGCATGCTCGATCTACAAACTATTGAGGCACTCATCAAAGCGCATGGGCTGATATTGCTTACACCGCTGGCAGTCATCGAAGGCCCCATTGTCACCGTTATTGCCGCTTACATGGCCCGCCTCGACTACTTCAGTCTGAGCGCGGTGTGTATGGTGGTCATCCTTGCCGATCTGGCCGGCGACACGGGATTTTACGCCCTGGGTCGCTGGGCGATAAATTCCGACGGCCATCCGCCGAAATGGCTGACCCGCCTGGGACTGAGCCACGCCAGGCTAGAACAGATGGTCGACAGTTTTGACCACCGGGGCGGCAGGTTACTGGTGTTCGGTAAGCTTACCCACTCAGCCGGCGCGGTTGTTCTGGCGGCAGCCGGCATGGCGCGCATGCATTTTGGCAGCTTTATGCTCTATAACACCGTGGCCACCATTCCCAAAAGTCTGTTTTTTGTCGCGGTCGGCTGGCTCTTCGGCCATGCCATCGAACAGGTCGATCACTGGCTGGTGTATGTCTCTCTGGCGCTGCTGATTCTGCTGGTTGCATGCGGCGTGCTGTGGCTGAGGCAGAAAAAATGATCTCCGTAAGCTGTATCATCCCGGCGCGGAACGAAGCCCGGAGGATCGGAAGCGTACTCGACGCGGTGACGGGCCACCCGCTATTGTCCGAAATCATCGTGGTGGATGACGGCTCCACCGACGGCACCGCCAAGCTGGCGCAGCGGCAGGGAATAACGGTCATCAGGCTCCCGGAAAACCGGGGCAAAAGCCGGGCCGTGGCCGAAGGTATTGCCGCCGCCGCCGGCACTCATCTTCTGCTGCTTGATGCCGACCTGATCGGGCTGACGGCTGATGACATCACCGCATTAATACAGCCGGTACGGCGACAACAGTCCGATGTCACGATCAGCCTGCGACGCAACAGCCCTTTAATCTGGCGGATAATTGGTCTTGACTATATTTCCGGGGAGCGTGTATTTGCCCGCGCCCTGGTTGCGCCATACCTGGATGAATTACGTTCGTTGCCACATTTCGGGCTTGAGGTATGGCTCAATCGTCTCTGGATCGATAAAAATGTACGCATCCGGGTCGTAAAGTGGCGGTCTGTCATTAGCCCTTACAAAGCCGCCAAAATGGGCTGGCTGCGCGGTCTGCGCGCCGATGCCGCCATGATGCGTGATATTTTCCGCACGATTTCCCTGCGTGAGTGCCTACGGCAGATCCGCGCCCTGCGACGCAAATGCCGGCATTAATCCACCTGACAGGAAAAAACAGGCCGGACAGCGATTTCCTGATCGCACGCTGGCTCACCCGTTTTATCTTCATCGGCGCCGCCCGATTTTATCGGCAAATTCAAGGTGGTAACCGTCCGGCTCTTTAACCGGACCGGCGTTCTAGCATTATTCATCATCGCGTCGGTCCAACCACCGGTACGATTCATGCCGGAGTGCATAACGATGCTGTAAAAGTGTCCGGCGCGCCACAGTTTTGGGGTGACGCCAATGGTATGGTAGGCGCAAAGATTGATACTTTTAATTTCATAAATAGCATCGATTAATGCAGGAATTGACTCAATGTTTGAATTATCTCAATTACGCTGTTTCACCGCCGTCGCCACCGAACTCAGCTTCCGGCGCGCAGCGCAGCGGCTCAACATGACGCAGCCGCCATTGAGCCGGCAAATTCAGATGCTGGAGCATCAATTGGGCGTTCAGCTATTTGAACGCTCAACCCGCTCGGTTAAGCTCACTGCGGCAGGCCGGGCGTTTCTCACCCAGGCCAATCCGTTGCTTGAGCAAGCCCATCACGCCGCTCAAATAGCGAAGCGCGTCTCACTGGGCGAAATTGGAAACGTCACGCTCAGCTTTGTTTCCTGCGCCATTTACGCCTACCTGCCGACGGTGATTAACCAGGTAAGACTGAAATATCCGCAACTCAATATCCAGCTTAAGGAGATGTCGTCTTCAGAGCAGCTTAATGGGTTGCGAACGCGTCAGATCGATATTGGCGTTATCCGCGCTTATCCTTTAGATGCGGATTTTAATAGTGATATCTTAATCAATGAGCCATTTTTACTGGCCATTCCGGCCGATCATCCTTTAGCCGAGATCGACAACATCATTCCCGCCGCCTTACTGCATCAGCAACCGTTTATTATCTATTCACCTTCAGGTTGGCAACCTTTTTATGAGTTGATTGCCGGTACGTTTCACCGTTGCGGCATTCAGCCCAATTATGAACACAGCGCCGGTTCCACCTCTGCGATACTGTCCATGGTAAATGGCGGACTGGGTCTGGCGTTGGTGCCCAGCGGTAGTGAGCAATTCCGCCTGCCCAACGTCGTGTTTCGTAAACTGGATATGCAACAAGAATTACGCAGTGAGTTGCGCCTTGTGTGGCGTAAAGACAGCGATAATCCGGCGCTTTTTATGTTAGCGGGCATTTTGCGAGAAAGTGTCGGCGTCAACTGTAATCATTAAGTTTAAACGTAATTAATGATTATTCCTTGGTGAATGAAATTCGGTTTTTGCTTCTGATTGATTGGCTATTTTGCTGCTATAATTCGTATCCCCAAAAATCACTCGTCTTCCTGACGCGATAATTCTCGTTTCGTCCCCAATCATTTTCTATTTTTTAAATATCCGGACATCAGATATTTTTATTATTTTTTATTCCTACGAGAAACATTTATTTAAAACGCGCATAAATCCATGCCTAGATTGGATTAGACAATCAGTCCAAGGGAATAGAAGATAACTTTCCCTACTCCCTACTGATTAAAAGGTTTGTTTATGGAAAACATCGACCGTATTCGTTGCATTAAACTTTCATCCGTCACGGTTCCTCTTAAGAGCGCGGTCAGCGATGCAAAAGTGCTGACCGGACGCCAAAATGCCCTTAAGGATGTATCGCTGTTGTTTGCTGAAATAAAAACCGAGCAAGGCTTCAGCGGATTGGGTTTCACTTACACGCTGCGCAAAGGCGGTCCGGCACAGTATATCTATGCCAAAGAAATCGCCCCGGTGCTGATTGGCGAAGATCCCAACGATATCGCCCGCTTGTGGAATAAAATGGTCTGGGCGGGCGCCTCGGTTGGCCGCAGCGGGCTAGCAACCCAGGTGGTGGCGGCATTCGATACGGCCCTTTGGGATATGAAATCCAAACGCGCCGGCTTATCTTTGGCTAAATTGCTTGGCGCGCAACGTGATGAAGTGCGCTGCTACAACACATCCGGCGGTTATTTGCAGGCTTCGGTGGAGGAAATCATTGAGAAATCCGCCAAATCGTTGGAACACGGCATCGGCGGGATAAAAATGAAAGTGGGTCATCCAGACCGTCGCCTTGATCTTCAACGGGTTGACGCCGTGCGAAAACATCTGGGGGATGATGTTCCGCTTATGGTTGACGTCAATCAGCAGTGGGACCGCGTTACCGCGCTTCGTATGGGACACGTGCTGGATCAGTATAATCTTCAGTGGCTTGAAGAGCCTCTGGATGCATACGATGTCGAAGGACACCGTTTACTTGCCGACAAGCTGGACACGCCGGTCGGAACCGGCGAAATGCTAACCAGCGTCAGAGAAGTGGCTGACTATATCCAAAAAGGGGCGATCGATCTCGTAATGCATGATGCGCCGAGGGTCGGCGGTATCACGCCATTTCTAAAAATCGCCCAGATGGCGGAAGATCGTGGTCTGATGATGGCGCCGCACTTCGTCATGGAAATTCATATTCATCTTGCCGCGGCTTACGCGCATGAAACCTGGGTAGAGCATTTCGAGTGGCTGGAGCCGGTATTCAACGAGCGGCTGGAGATTCGCGACGGTCATATGATTGTTCCCACCCGCCCCGGATTAGGTCTAACCTTGCATGAACAAATTTCCGGCTGGATTGATGCTCAAATTGAAATAGACCAAAGGGGATAAAAATATATTGATAAAATATATTCGTTAATTCCTTATCTCACTATCTTGATACACGTTTATTTAACTCAGCGCGTAAATTTATTATTGCGCTGATTAATTATATAAGCGTGTTAAAACCAGATAGTCCCTTAAAAGTTTCCAAACCTCAACCACGCTTTATCTATATATTACATCCTACAATTTACTGTTGTTTATGGAAAAACAAAAAAATCAAATTCAGCGATGTTTATAGTATGTATGAGGTGATTTAATTTCAAGAGGCATTTTTATGAACACCGACCCTACACTGCTTCGCAAGGAAAACAGTCATATACGTTACATTGTATTATTGATTATATTTTTAATTACCAGTGTTAATTACGCCGATCGCGCCACGTTGTCTATTGCCGGCAGCGCCCTGTCCAAAGACCTGGGGCTGGATCCAGGTCATATGGGACTGATATTCTCCGCTTTTGGCTGGGCTTATCTGGTGATGCAAATTCCCGGCGGCTGGCTTTTGGATAAATACGGTTCTAAAAAAGTTTATACCTACAGCCTTTTCTTGTGGTCATTGTTCACTTTTCTGCAAGGGTTCGTAGAATTCGTCCCATTGGGCTATGCGGTCTTTTCGCTGTTTTTTCTACGCTTTATGCTGGGCTTTTCCGAAGCGCCGTCATTCCCTGCGAATGCCCGTATCGCCGCGGCCTGGTTCCCGACGAGGGAACGAGCCACGGCCTCATCATGTTTTAATGCGGGACAATACTTTTCTTTGGCATTGTTTTCACCGCTGCTTGGCTGGCTGACTTTTGCCTGGGGATGGCAATATGTTTTTATTGTGATGGGCATCATAGGGTTTGCATTAACGATAGTTTGGGTTAAATACATCCACAATCCCTCCGAACATCCCAGTATCTCACAAAAGGAACTTGACTATATAATCCAGGGCGGCGCCCTTGTTGATATGGATTCCAATACCAACAAGAATAAATCGCAGGGTCCAAAGTGGCATTACGTTAAACAAATGCTGACTAACAGGATGCTTTTAGGCGTATTCCTCGGGCAATATTTCATCAATACCATTACCTGGTTTTTTCTCACCTGGTTTCCTATCTATCTGGTTCAAGAACGTGGGATGTCAATTCTAAAGGTCGGATTTGTCGCATCTATTCCGGCAATATGTGGCTTTGCCGGGGGGATACTGGGCGGATTAAGCTCCGACTGGTTGCTTAAACGTGGTTTTAGCCTTACGGCCGCCCGGAAAATCCCTATTGTTCTCGGGATGCTGCTGGCGACCTCGATTATTTTATGCAATTACACCGATAGTGAAGTATTGGTTGTTACGTTGATGGCTTTATCCTTTTTTGGCAAAGGATTCGGCGCTCTGGGCTGGCCGGTAATTTCAGATACGGCGCCTAAAGAAGCCGCCGGCATGTGCGGCGGATTATTCAACGCATTCGGGAACGTCGCTTCCATCGCCACGCCTTTGATCATTGGATATCTGGTAAAAGAATTACACTCTTTTAATGGCGCATTAATATTTGTGGGGGCCTCGGCAATAGCCGCCATGCTCTGTTATTTATTCGTCGTCGGTGAAATCAAGCGGGTAGAACTCACCGGCAAACCATAGAACAAGGTGAAATTTGAGATAAGTAAGTCAGGCATATCTCCCCTATATTCGCGGGAAGGTATGCCTGATGACAATGAACCACTTTTTGCAAAACGTCCAACACCCCCGCGCTATCCGGCGCATGGGGGCGTAACGACGTTAACGAAAATGCTAGTGCTTCGCGCCATAGGCCAATGCCAGCTTGGCGTAAAAGTCTTCCAGCGTGAAACGCGTATCCACCGCGTTATACACCCGGATCTGGCGTGCATTCGGTTGTGGAGCATAGGTGAGATCGTCATTTAACTGCGGCGCGTCGCGCAACGTATAGTTGTATTCGTGATCGTCCAGCAGCAGAGACACCGAGGGATTGTCTCCCAATACCCACACTTCGCTTTTCGGCCAGGGCACATCTTTGATGATCTTGGAAATCATCGTATTAAAATCGATCATTTGCTGCCACAGGTATTCCCCGACTTCACCTTGCGGTTTGACCCGGGCGGCCAGCTCCGCCAGTGAGACCCGAACCGACATATAGACGTTGTGCGGCACTTGCCACAGCGGAACCTGCGATTTAAATACGTCGTTTGCGGCAATCGGATCGTTGAACATATTGTATTCCCAGCCGCCCTTCGGATAAGGCATGCCGCCGATCCATACCACCGTCATCCTGGAAGCAATGCGGGGTTCCGCGCGCAACGCGGCGGCGACATCGGTGATGGGCCCCATGACCAGCACAAACAGCGGATGGCTGTCTGTTTTCAGCGCTTCCTCGATCAGCATTTTTGCGCCTTCGCTCAATTCCGGCGTGGTTTCTCCCTTTTGCAGCGCCTGCGTTGCGCCGCGATAGACCGGAATGGCGGTTTTCCCCATCACCTTCATCAAATGCTGCAACTCTTTATAGCTTTCCATCATGCTGTTTTCAGCATCGCGCTGCATCATCGGCGCCGTTTGCGAATAGTGAGCGGCAATCAGCCCTTTGACGTTCATGGTCGGCGTCAGCACCGCATGCGCCACGGCAAAATCGTCGTCTGCCTCATTCTTGGCATCAGTGCTGATAATCACGCGAACCTGCTTGTGCGGCGCGACATCAAAAGGCAGCGTTTGCGGCGCGGCGGAAACGGAAAAGGCGCTGCACGCCAATACCCCCGCCGCCAGGCTGCGGCCCGTATTGGCGATCCAAAGAGAAAAGCGATTGTTAATAACCATAGTCAGGTTCATTTCCTTGATAGTAAGTAGATAGTTATCGGCAAGTCATCTGTTCTTGGCCGCCTGTTTGAGTCGTCATACGTTCAGGCCGCTTCCCCGCCGAACGTGGGAAGCGATGCCTGACGCAATGAGCCAATATCCGAAAATCATTTGAAAAGTTTCTGCACAAACTCGCTATAGGCAGGACGCCAAACATCCATTTCATGTCCCAACTGCGGGTAGGAAATAGAGTCAAACCGCACCCCTTGCTTTTCAAGCATGGTCTTTAATCCGGCGATATCCTTGCCTGTCACACCATCCGTTTCCCCGATGACAACGGTGAAATTCTTCAGTTGGCGGTTAATTTCCTCCGGCCGTTCGAGCTGTGCGGAAACGTTGGCATTCGGTACGGTTTCCGTGGTGACGCCGCTGAAGGTCGCCAGCCAGCCGAAATGCGCCAGATGGCTCATCCCCGAGACCAGCGCCTGATAGCCGCCCTGCGACAACCCGGCCAGCGCCCGGCCGTCGGCGTCCTTGCGAACATTAAACCGCTGACTTATTTCAGGAATAATGTCATGGATAAGTTCTTTATCCGCTGCCAATGCATTACGCGGATAGAAAACTTTACGCCGCTCCTGTGGCGGGAAATCTTCAGGTATCGCCTCCGGGATATCCGTTTCGGTATCGGGAATGACCACCAGCATCGGGACTATCTTTTTCTCCGCCAACAGGTTATCCATGATTTGCGGGATCCGTCCCTGAACGACGGCGGACGCGCCGGTGTCGCCAAACCCATGATAGAAATAGAGCACCGGAAGCGGTTCGGACGCTTCGCTATAGCCGGGCGGCGTCCAGACAAACATCTGCCGCTCGGATTTCAGCGTCTTGGCATGGTAGGTTACGGTTCTTAGCTCGCCATGCGGCACCTGACGCACATCCAGAATGCTGCCCGGCACCAGGATCAGACTGGTGTTCACCTGACGCTGTGGTTTGGTGAAAGCGCTTCCCGTATCAATGCTGCGGAACCCGTCAACATTGAAAAAGTATTCATATAAATTGGGTTGTTGCGGCGGGGTCTGGAAAGACCAGACTCCGTTCTGATCTTTGGTCATGGCATGCGAGGCAAGACTTTCTGGCGTCGCCCCGGTGAATACGCTGACTTTTTTCGCCGTAGGCGCAAATAACCGGAACGTAATACTGTTATCCGGGTTAACCCCGGTCACGTATTGACTGACCGGGATAGCCATTTGCGGATAAGCCGGAAAATCCGCCGGCAACGCAGATGCATTTATGGCTCCCCCCGCGAGCACGCAAAAGGCCAGCAGCGAGAGCGAGGGTTTTTTCATTTTCATCAGCACAATTTTATCCTCTATTCTTGTGTTTCTTATTCATCACACGATGTGAATAAAAGATTACCACCAGACTTCCGCCTGTACGCCAACGGTGAACTGATCGCTTTTCTCATCGTTGAATGTCGCACTACTTATCTCGTTATCCTTTATCTTCAGATAAGTGCCGTAGAAACGAATTTCCGGCCGGGATGTCAGAATACTGGTATCCACTTTAATGGCGTGATAAAGCGTGGTTTTATAACCGGACTCCTGGTAACTTACCCCACCGGTTTTATTGGTTTGGGTAAAGTAGCCCAGTTCAACACCGGTCTGGTTGTATTCGTCCCATATATAGGCCGGACGAGCCACCGCGCGAATACTTTCGAAATCGGTATGCGCCCCGGTGTCATAGCTGTAGATATCGTTCCCTTTGGTATACACCAACGCATGAGCCATGATGACATCAGGCAGCAAATAGTTCTCTCCTTGCGAGAGAACACGCCAAGCGCTGCCGGAGTGGTCGCCATAATAATTACCGTTATAGCTATAGACAGGGTTGGCATCCGAAACAAAGGAGAGGCCACTGGCAATAGAATTATTCGCCCCCTGTACCGTGAATTCATTGAATCCGCCGCCAGAGAAATTCTGGCGTAAAATGGCGCCGGCAATCCAGGAGTCTTTCAGTTTGTAATATTCGCCGGAATTTTCATTGCTCTTATTCGTGTCATTCTTGTTGGCAAATGAGTATTTACCCAATACTTCCAAAGTCGCGCCATCCCATAATGGCATGTCCTTATAGCGGACATCGATGGAATTTACATTCACCTGTTGCTTATTGCTGCTGGTACTATAATTGCGGGCGTATGCATCCGTATCCGCTCTGACCACAGCCATATTCAGTTTACCTGGTCCCAACTGCCAATTTTCAATCCCCACGCCAGCGGCCGCGCTTTCCGCACGATAGTTTTTCCAGTCCAGCAGTTGAATTTCATACACAGGTAAAGCGTGTTTACCTACCCAGAAATCCGCTTCCGGCGCGAAGGGCAGGAACCCTTGCGTAGTAACGTACATATCGGAAAACGCCAGCACATTTTCCGACTCCGAATCAAACCATGCACTGCCGTACTGCATGCCGACGTTACCGTCCAGCAGCACAACCGCCGTTACTTTTTTACCATTCTTATTGTCATAAACTTTCTGCGACAATTTCAGATCAAACCAGCCGCTGTGTTCGTTGCCGAAACGCCCCAGAGAGCCGATGGCGTAAGACTTCGGCGCACCGCGATTGGATGTCGCCCAGCCAGACCGGAAATAACCATTATAGCTAAACCCAATATCATCTTTGATATATTTACTCAAATCATCCAACGTCAATTCTGGAGGCGTAGTCGGATGAGAAGCTGCGGCTGAAGTTAGCTTATCCCACTTATTATTGTTATTAGCATTTTCCGCTGATTTTTCGCTTGCAGGAATGGCGATACGCTCTTTGCCCGTTAGTTTCGCGCCATTCGTTACGGCTACCGTTTGCTGCTTATTCGCTATGGTTTTATATTCCTGTAATTCTTTTTTCGTAGACTGTAATTCCTGCTCCAATAACGCCAGACGTTCTTCAACCGTTAATGATGCGGCGATAGCACTATTAGACAACAGTGCTGATGCCATTAATAATACAATAGGTTTTAGAGAGTGTTTTTTACGCATAATATTTTCCAAGTAGAATACAAGGTTAAAAAGTAAAAGGAATATTCGATACTATTATTAGTACCTGTCCTAAATTTTAATAAAACCGTTTTTACGGTAGTCTTATTTAGTTAATCGCTGCGTCGATTCTATTTCCTGAATTGGTTGCGAATAAAATAGCTTGGCGTACAGCTCCAGGCGTGACAATAACTGTTGATTTGTTTACTGCCATAAGGAGAAGCCTGAGGGTTCTCAGGATCAAATGCCTCCCAGAAAGTATCCGCACCCGCTTTTATCATTCCTCCCCAGTAATTTTCGACCAGTTTTTTAGCTTCGGTGGTTAATCCACTCTGCACCAGCGCATCCACCATATGATGATATAAATAAGGCGTCAGCGGCCGTATGGCTTCAGAAGTCGCCATCACTTTGCGTAAACAAACGGCGGCGTCTTTTTGCGGTAATACATTGGCTAATGCCATCCATATTTGCGAGGCCCAGGATATCTGTCGGTTTTTACCACTGACGAATAATTGCAATGTCGAGTCGTAAAATACTTTTCTGGCCGCATCGGTCAATTGGGTTATTTTCCCGACCATGTCGTCCATATTCTCCGTCGGATGAATCTCCTTTCCTAATTCCACTAAACGCTGACAGCTATAAATCAGCACGCCCTGCATCGCCGCCTGCTTATCCATCCCTTGTGATGCGGATTCCTGATCTTCCCCGGCATTCCAGTCAATAAACACGAAGTCTTTTTCCGGCGCCACAAAGAGGCCTTGCGGATTGACATGCTGCAACAGCAATTCAATTTGTTTTTTCGCAATAGGCCACAGTTCAACCACCGTGGATTTATCCTGACTGGCGCGGAGGTAATCCAACAGAACGCTGCCAAACAGCGCCGCATAATCCAGCAATACCACCTCGCCTATTCTCGGCTCGGGTTTTTCATAAACGCATGCCGTCACATAGCCATCGTCGCGTTGCAGGCCGGCAAACAGATAAAGACAACGGCGCACCAGATCCGTGTTGTTGAAGCTGACATAGTTAGCTAATGCCTGTAGGCGCAGATCGCCCAGCCACAATCGCCGATCTCGCTTGGGGCCATCTTCGAAGACCGTCTGCATACATTCATGCAGCGTCCTGACGCTGACTCTATCGATATCCCGCCACAATGGACTGTCGTACTTAGCCGGGACTTGCTTGTCTTCGCCCGCCGATGACACGGCCTGAACCTGAAAATCACGGAATGTGACGTCGAAATTGGACGAGGTGGCAATCACATCAATTTTCACATAGCGAAAAGCCTGCCGACGGGCGATCCTGACCGGCGTGGGAAGAAAATCGACGTTGATAATCTCTTCCGGCAGCCAGGCGGCGCTAATCCAGCCGTTGTAGGGATAAAGCGATTCCGCGACATCGGTGACCACTTCACCGAAGGTCAAGCGCAAGCGGGCCGGAGAATCACAGGAAATGCCTTTCCAATCCAATAAAAACGTCAGGAAGCCGGTGTAATGATCGCCGAAATCGACAATCACGCTGTCCCCGGTTTTAAACCTGCGCTGCGCCAACGCCTCTATGTCGATGGTTTTCTGCATGACATAGCCCAGCATGGCGTTGTTGTCCGCTTTCGGCTCCACAACGGCCAGCGCCGGATAGGGAACCTCCGGCAAGGCCGGGGTCAGGGCTTCAGCCAATTGCAGGTAACGCTGCGCCGGCGTCGAGGCGAGCGCCCGTACCGGTGAACTGGCTTTCGCCTGCGCGCTTGGTAGCGGCCATGCTTTGATGCAGGAAGCCACCACAGCGGCTTTAATCAATAGCTCTCGTCTATTCATGTCAATATCCGTTCAGCAATGATAAGAACGTGAAATCGTATAGCCGGCAAGCCAGAACGCCTGCCGGCAAGAGGGTAAAATCACCCCTGTTTAAGGGTGTTACCGTTGCTGTTAATCACATCGCGATACCAGTAAAAACTTTTCTTTTTCTTCCGCTCTAACGTGCCATTACCCCGATCGTCGCGATCGACATAGATAAAACCATAACGCTTCGACATTTCCGCTTTCGATGCGCTCACCAAATCGATCGGTCCCCAGCAGGTATATCCCAGCACCTCAACGCCGTCTTCCAGCGCTTCGCCGACCTGAACCAGATGGTCGTTAAGGTACTGAATACGATAGTCATCGTTGATGCTGCCATCGCTTTCAAGCCGGTCTTTGGCGCCTAACCCGTTCTCGACGATGAACAACGGTTTCTGATAACGGTCATACAGCACATTCAGTAGGATGCGCAGCCCTTCAGGATCGATCTGCCAGCCCCATTCCGAACTTTCCAGATGCGGATTCGGCACCATATTCAGGATATTGCCGCGCGCCTTTTGGTTAATCTCATCATCCGCCGTCACGCAGCCGGTCATGTAATAGCTGAAGGAGATGAAATCCACGGTTTCTTTAAGCGCCGCACGATCGTCATCGGTTATCTGCAACTCAATGGCGTGCTGTTTAAAGAAACGCTTCATATAAGCCGGATAGCCGCCGCGCGCCTGGACATCGCCAAAGAACATCCACTCTCTATTCTGTTGCAACGTTTCCAGCACATCGGCGGGTTTACAGCTCAACGGATACAGCAACCCGCCCAATAACATGTTGCCGATTTTGGCGTCGGGAATAATTTCATGACAGGCTTTGACCGCTTTCGCGCTGGCCACCAGTTGGTGGTGGATCGCCTGATAAATGGTTGCCTTATCACTCTCTTCTTCCGGCAAACCGACGCCGGTAAACGGCGCGTGCAGCGACACATTGATTTCGTTAAACGTCAGCCAATATTTAACCTTGTGCTGAAAACGCTGGAATACCGTACGCGCATAGCGTTCAAAGAAGGCGATTACCTGACGATCGCCCCAGCCGCCATAGTTTTTCACCAGGCCGTATGGCATTTCATAATGTGACAGGGTAACTAATGGTTGAATGCCGTATTTCGCCATCTCATCAAACAGACGGTCATAAAATGCCAGCCCGGCTTCGTTTGGCGTTTCCTCATCGCCTTGTGGGAAAATTCGCGTCCAGGCGATCGACGTGCGCAGACACTTAAAGCCCATTTCGGCAAACAGGGCGATATCTTCCGGATAGCGGTGATAAAAATCGATCGCCACGTCCTTTATTCCGCTGTCGCCCTCGGTTCTCTCCACAACCTCGCCGAAAACGCCCTGCGGTTGCAAATCTGAGGTGGATAATCCTTTACCGTCCGTTAAATAAGCGCCCTCTACCTGGTTAGCCGCAATCGCGCCGCCCCATAAAAAACCGTCAGGAAAACGATGACTCATCTCTACTCTCCTCCCCAATTCGGGTATTAAATGTTCGTTTCTCAACGCACTAACGTTAATAAAGGCGCCTGTTCCTGCACGGTGTTTTCCGCTACAGGCACCACATCAATGTAGTCGTCGCTGTTGGTGATAATGACGGGGGTCGTGGTGTCATAGCCCGCCGCCTCAATAGCCTGATAATCAAACTCCACCAGCAAATCGCCCTGCTTTACCGTATCGCCGGTTTTAACGTGGGCGGTGAAGTACTGACCGTTCAGTTTTACGGTATCGATCCCGACGTGAATCAACACTTCAGCGCCATCGTCAGACGCCAGGCCGATCGCATGGTTGGTTTTAAACAGCGATGCGATAACGCCATCGATCGGTGAAACCACGCGCCCAACCTGCGGTTTAATGGCGATGCCTTTCCCCATCAGCCCGCTGGCGAACGTCTGATCGTTAACCTGTTCCAACGGCAGCGTCTCGCCACGGATAGGGCTGCCGATCGGCTGCTGGCGGACTAACGCCGTAGGTTGCGGCGCGGCTTCAATCACCGGGGCTTCCGGTGCGGATTCTTTTTTGATGCCAAACAGATAGCTGGCCAGCGCCGCGAACACAAAAGCGACTGCCGTGCCGATGATCGCCGCCCATACGGTGATATCCATCCCGGTTGATGGGATCATTTGCGTAAAGGCGAAGATACTGGGCAGCCCGAAAGAGTACTGTGTGGTGCCGAAATAGCCGGCGATGGCGCCGCCGAGCGATCCGCCGACGCAACCGAAGATAAACGGACGGCGCAGGGGCAGGTTTACGCCATAGATGGCCGGTTCGGTGATGCCGAATATCCCCGCCGGAAACGCCGAACCGGCAATGCCTTTCAGCTTCGCGTCCCGAGTGCGTAAGGACACCCCCAGCGCCGCGCCCGCCTGCGCCAACACCGCCGGCGTCAGCACCGCAATCAGGGTGTCATGCCCCAGCGCGCTCAAGTTGTTGATCATCAACGGTACGAATCCCCAGTGCAGGCCGAACATCACAAAGATCTGCCACAGGCCGCCCATAAAGCCGCCGGCAATCGTTTGATTGGTGCTGTAGATCATCTGATAGCCATGAGCCAACTGATGGCTCAGCCAGGTGGTCACCGGGCCGATAGCTAAAAACGTCAGCGGCACGGTGATGAGCAAGCACAACGCTGGCGTAAAGAAGTTGCGGATATTGGCGTGCAGTATCGCGTTAAGCGGTTTTTCCAGCCGACAGGAAACCCATGCGGCGAAAATAATCGGAATAACCGACGAAGAGTAATTAATAAAGGTAATGGGAATAATACCGAAGAAATGTAGCGGCTGGTAATCTGCGGCCGACATGGCATTAAATTCAGCGATCATGGTCGGATGCACCAGCGCGCCGCCAATTGCCATCGCCACAAAAACATTGCCGCCAAATTTTTTACCGGCGGTATAACCAAGAATAATAGGGAAGAAATAAAATAATGCATCGCTGGCGGAAAATAAAAGCTTATAGGTTCCGCTGCTTTCCACCAACCAGCCACAGGCCAGACATAATGCTAAAAACCCTTTTAATAAACCGGATGCGGCCATAACCCCCATTAACGGAGTAAAAATACCGGCGATAATATCAATAAAGCGTGAAAGGATATTTTCCTTATTACTGCTTTCCTGATTGTCCGCATTAGCGTTTTCGCTTATACCCGATACATCAAGCAGATCCTGATAAACCTCGCTGACATGGTTGCCTACCACCACCTGAAACTGACCGCCGCTTTCGACCACCATAATAACGCCGGGGTTGTTTTTAAGAGCAACCACATCCGCTTTTTTGTCGTCTTTTAATTTAAAACGCAGCCGTGTCGCGCAATGTATTACGCTATTGATATTTCCGCGCCCGCCAACACCTTCAAGTATCTCACTGGCTAATGTCTTGTATTTCATTGCCTATCCTTAACACTCAGTAACTACACCGATAAATCAGGACGTTACAGACGTCCAATGCTATTTTTGAGACGAAAAAAAACCCAAACCATTTTTCTCGCCACCACGGTGGTCATTAAGAAAAAAACGGTTTAGGTTTTGCCTGTATCACTCATATTCAGTGTTACAGTAACAATCCTGATTTTAGTAAATCCGATCCTGCAATAGAGTTTATTCGCCGTCGTAACGCTAATGCAAGTCGATTATATCAACATCATTGTGATTATGTGATGAAAAGCAAATTTCTCACATAATGTTTTACTGTTTTTCCAGCAACTCGGTTCTCACTCTTTCAATATGGATCGTCAGAAACATCAACTCCTCTTTGGTCAATATATAGCGGTATTGCTGCTCGACATGACTTTGTATTTTCTCCGCACAATGATAGGCAAGTTGGTATTTTTCTTTAATGACATCATGTAATGATTCATCATCACTGAATACCGTATTCTTGCCGATCAGCCGTTGCGCAAAAAACTTCAAATGGGTAACGAAACGATGATAACTTAATGCCTGTTCATCATAATCCAGGTTCAACTGATACTTCACAATATTCAGTATCTCCTGCATGATTTTCGTAATATGGATCACTTCCGGCATTTCGCTGTCAAGCTGGGCATTGACTAAATGTAACGCAATAAAACCGGCTTCATCCTCGGGTAAACGAACGGCCAGACGCTGCTCGATAATATCCAGCGCTTCTAAACCAACCGCAAATTCTTTCGGGTAAAGCCGCTTAATTTCCCACAGCAATACATTGCGGATATTGACGCCTTGCTTATGGCGCTCTATCGCGAAATGGCAGTGATCCGTCAACGAAATGTAGATGCTGTTTTGCAATTTTCCCGGCAGACGCTCTTTCGCCAGCAAGATGATTTTATCCGCCGTGGTGATCACGTCCAGCGGGATTTCCGACAGCAGTTCCCGCAGGCGCGATGTCAACTCCCCGCTTTTCATGACAAACACGCGCTCAATCAGCGATTCGTCCAACCGATCGCCAGTCTGTTTTTTAAAACCAAGCCCCCGGCCCATCACAACCGACTCATTATTATTTTCGTCGATAACCGTTACGACATTATTGTTGAGTATCTTGGCAATTTTCATCATTCATACCCTGGAAACAAAAAAACCAGACACCCGCAGAGAGAGCGGATATCTGGTCTTGCCTGCTTGCGCAGTAACAATCCTTAATGCCTGTCAAGGTACCACTTGCCATCGTCTTATCAACAGCTCCTGAACAGAAACGTGATACGGATCGACATAATACATTTTATTTACATCTCTTTTTCATTGCTCACTAAAATAGTGACCCGCGTCACATTATATCGCCTTTGAATGTATGAGGCGGTCATTGACTGAAAGTCATTCTCAACGCTGTTGCGCAACAAAACGCGTAAAAACGACAAATCAGCGCATTTTTTGCGTAAACGCGCGAATGCTCTAGTCGTCTTTTATGCATAGCATAGGCAATGCTGATGTCGGTTTTTAATAATCACACACTCTGGAGTCACTAAAAAATATTTGTACCATGATAAAATTTATAAGCTCCTTATGAATAATGGTTATTAATTAATTGGCAATAAATAATAACCGCAGTGAACTAAACTTCATTTTCACCCCATGCTTGCGCAACTCCTGAAATAATGAAATCATGATAATATCTCAAGAAGGATCGCCGCCTTTCTTAGTATTCGCCAGTGGGAGATTATCTTTTGTTCAGGCAGGAAGCATTAGAAAACAAAAAATTGAAATGGCAAGGAAGAGCTATTTTGCTCTCTGTTATTCCCGCCTGGATAATTATGGTATTTTGCGCCCTTTTCCTCGCAATATTCATCATATTCATTACCCAGGGCACCTATACGCGCCGGGTTAACGTCAGCGGCGAAATAACAACCTGGCCGCGCACGGTCAGCATAGGTTCAGGCGTGCAGGGGTTTGTAGTAAAACAGTTTGTATCCGAAGGACAGAGAATAAAAAAAGGCGATGCGGTTTATCAGATTGATGTTAGTAAAAGTACCGTCGACGGCGTAGTGAGTGACAATCAACGACAGGATATCGAAAACCAGTTGGTGCGCATCGACAATATCATTTCACGACTGGAACAAAGCAAAAGAACCACCCTGGAGACATTGGAAAAACAAAAAATACAATATAGCAATGCATTTAAACACTCATCTGAGATCGTCCGCCAATCAGAGGAAGGAATAAGGAAACTCAAACAGTACATGGACAGCTATCAGCAGTATCAGGAAAAAGGGTTAATTAATAAAGACCAATTAAGCAGTCAGATAGCATTGTACTATCAACAACAAAATGACTTATTAACCCTTAGCGGCCAAAATGAACAGAACGCTTTACAGATCACCACTCTGGAAAGTCAGATTCAGACCGACGCGGCGGAATTCGATAACCGTATATACCAAATGGAGCTTCAGCGCTACGACCTGCAAAAAGAACTGGTGAATACCAACATGGGCGGAGAAATCATTATTCGCGCCTCATCGGAAGGAAAAGTAGATTCATTAAGCGTAACGGCCGGACAGATGGTCAATCCCGGCGACAGTTTATTGCAGATTATCCCGAACAATATAAAAAGCTACTATTTAGTCGTTTGGACACCCAATGACGCGGTGCCCTATATCGCCGTTGGCGACAGCGTCAATGTGCGTTATGAAGCGTTTCCCGCCGAGAAATTCGGCCAGTTCGCAGCAACGGTCACCATGGTGTCGAAAACGCCGGCGTCTCCACAGGAAATGCAAACCTACCAGGGGGCGCCCAAAAGTACTCAAACGGCATCCATTCCCTATTATAAAGTCGTTGTGAAACCGGAAAAACAGGCTATCCGTTATGACGGCAAGTACATGCCCCTTGAGAATGGGATGAAAGCGGAGATCACGCTCTTCTTGGAAAAAAGGAAAATTTATCAGTGGATGCTTTCGCCATTCTACGACATGAAACAGAGCGCTGCGGGGCCGGCAAATGGATAAGACTTTATTCAAAACTCTCCTCGGCAAACTGGATTTAAAGCTGCGCCGCCGAATTCCGCTGGTGCATCAGACTGAATCATCGGAATGCGGACTGGCCTGTCTGGCGATGATATGCGGATATTATGGTAAGAACATCGACCTGATAGCGCTAAGGCAACGCTTCAACCTCTCCGCGCGCGGCGCCACTCTGACTGGGATAAATGATATTGCCGAACAACTGGGCATGTCCACCCGGGCGCTGTCGCTGGATCTTGATGATATCAACGCGTTGAAAACGCCGTGCATTCTGCACTGGGATTTTAATCACTTCGTGGTGCTGGTGAGCGCCACGCATCGCCGTTTTGTACTCCATGATCCGGCGCGCGGCCGGCGCACGGTCGGTCTGGCTGAGATGTCGCAATATTTTACCGGCGTGGCGCTTGAGATCTGGCCAAGCAGTCAATTTACCGCGGAAACGGTGAAAAACCGGGTGCGCCTGGGAACGCTGATCCGCAGCGTATATGGCATCAAAGGGGCGCTGACAAAGATTTTTTGTCTTTCCGTGGTGATTGAAACCATCAATTTGGTGGTGCCGATAGGCACACAACTGGTAATGGACCACGCCATCCCGGCGGGAGATAGCGGCTTACTGACGCTGATATGCGCCGGTCTGTTGTTTTTTATTCTGCTGCGCACCGCGGTAAGCACGATGCGCGCCTGGTCGTCGATGGTCATGGAGACACTGATCAATGTGCAGTGGCAGGCGGGGCTATTTAACCATTTGCTGCACCTGCCGCTAGGCTATTTCGAACGACGCAAGCTAGGGGATATTCAATCCCGTTTCGATTCGTTGGACAAACTACGCAAGACCTTTACCACCAGCCTGGTGGGCGCGATCATGGATGGCATTATGGTGGCGTGCGTGCTGGTAATGATGGCGCTGTACGGCGGCCGCCTGACCCTGGTAGTGCTGGGATTTAGCGCAGTGTACGTCCTTATCCGGTTATTCACATACGATCGCTACCGTCAACTGTCGGAAGAGTCGCTGATCAGAATCGCGCGCGCCGGTTCGTTTTTTATGGAAACCTTGTATGGAATAGCCACCGTCAAAATGCAGGGGATGAGCGGCCGACGAAGCAGCCACTGGCTTAATCTGGAAATCGACACCATCAACACCGGAATTAAGGTGACTAAAATGAACCTGCTTTTCGGCGGCCTCAATACCTTTATTTCCTCCTGCGATCAGGTGATGATTCTATGGCTGGGGACCAGCCTGGTCATTGATAATCAGATGACCATCGGCATGTTTGTGGCGTTCGGCGTATTCAGGGAGCAGTTCTCCGAACGACTGGCGTCGTTGACCAACTTTCTGCTCGAATTACGTATGATGAGTTTGCATAACGAGCGTATCGCCGATATCGCCTTACATCAGCGCGAACCGCAAAAGATGGATACCCGCTATAAAGCCGAAATGCGGCCGATATCGCTGGAAATCCGTAATCTGAGTTATCGCTACGACAGTCAATCCAAAGCGGTATTCAGCGGTTTGAATATCAGCATAGCGCCCGGTGAAAGCGTGGCGATAACCGGCCCGTCCGGGACGGGGAAAACGACGCTGATGAAGGTGCTGTGCGGACTGTTTGCACCGGAGGCCGGCTGCGTTATGACCGACGGCGTGGATATACGGCAACTCGGCGTAAACAACTATCGCAAAATGATCGGCTGCGTGATGCAGGACGACCGGTTATTTTCCGGCTCGATTATGGAAAATATCGGCGGATTTGTGGAAGAGATTAATGAAGAGTGGATGGTGGAATGCGCCAAAGCCAGCAACATCCACGACGCCATCATGGAAATGCCGATGGGCTATGAAACGCTAATAGGCGAATTGGGCGAAGGGCTATCCGGGGGGCAGAAACAACGTATTTTTATTGCCCGTGCGCTGTATCGCAAGCCAGGGATTCTGTTTATGGATGAGGCGACCAGCGCGCTGGACAATGAAAGCGAGAACGATGTAAACCAGGCAATTAAACAACTAAATATTACACGAATTATTATTGCGCACCGAGAGTCGACGATAAAATCCGCAGACAGAGTAATCAATCTCCAGGCCGCTCAGCTATAAATAATATAAATGGACTTTATTTTTTAAGATAAATCACGTGACGATGATTGATTGATTCATTAGGGAATTAAGTATTAGTTTTTTTATTTTTTGCCAAGAAAATATAGTATATGGAATTATCGCAAAATAGATACACGCTCATAATGAGATAATTTTATAAAAAACCGAATAACGCATTTAACCTCTTGCTTTGTTTTTAAATACATCTTATATTATACTTTATTAACCGAGAGGAAATAGGGGATGAAAAAGAAAAGTAGTATACGTGAGCTGAACCTTAAAGAAATGAAAGCCGTTTCTGGTGGTGTGGGAATCAAATTCATTAAAAACAAGCACGGTGTAAACATTCAACTTTACCCTACTAAACATGTTGTGAAAGGCTGATAAATAATTTTTTAATGCTCAGCACTCTCCATAAACCTACACGCCATCAGGATTATGAGGTTATAGGCTGTTCAGTCGTAAAGTTATATTTAGCATAAGTGATTGGAAATAGTATCGTTAGCCCATTAGCAATGGTCTAACGATATAATTTACCTTAATCTTTATTAATCGAGAGGAAATGAAAATGAAAAAGAAAAATAATCTGCGTGAACTGAACCTTAAAGAAATGAAAGTCGTTTCTGGTGGGATCGGAGTTAGATGGAATACTGTCAAGGGGGCTCATGGCGGTTATGTTCAATGCTTTATGGGCTCAAAACCTGGCAAGGGCTAATTAACACCGAATTATAAATATTGACTATACAAACCGCCCTTTATTCATCCAACCGAATAAGGGCGGTTTTATTTTTATCAGTTGAAAATATGCGATGAAATATTTCCACACTCCATCGCCTAACATCATAAACAGCAACCTCCCGATTCACTTACCCTTCTGACCCGCGTACAACCGTAAAAGCCGTCCTGAAATTGCGGGCAAATGCCGCATACTTTTCGCCAGAAAAATACGTTTATCCGCGCTGATGTCACTATCCTGAAGTAGCGTAAATGCCACTTATCGGGTTCTTCTCAACCTTGTCCAAGCAGAAACGTGATACGGATCGACAGGAAACATTTTATTTACATCTTCTTTTCATTACTAAAGAAAAAGGTGATCCATGTCACTCTATGACGTATTGAGCTTACCGATACCGCCCTTGCGCAGCGGTGATTTTTTGGGCGGTTGCGCAACAAAGCTCGGTAAAAGACACAAATCGTCAGTTTTTTTGCGTAAACCGGCCAAAATATGCAATTTGATGCCTACAACCAGCTTGTTTCTCATTGACTAATAACTATAATACGGAACGTTGTTTTAATTGAATGGTTTCAGCTAAGTAACGTGCCACTATCATTAAAATTATTATCAAAGGCATCGCTTGCCCTTATCCCGTTGATTATGCGCGATAATCGGTCATGTGCTTCATCGTCTATTATACTTATCTCTTTCAGACTGTTTTCAAGTACATTCTTTCCGGCGGTAAACCTATCGCAACCACCGGTTCAATCGTTTTTTTATCCACCACAACTTGTAGAAGCTATCGTATGAAAAAGACAAAAATTGTTTGCACCATCGGGCCTAAAACAGAATCAGAAGAGATGCTGAGCAACATGCTGAACGCCGGCATGAATGTTATGCGCCTGAACTTTTCGCACGGGGATTACGCTGAACACGGTCAACGCATCAAGAATCTGCGCGCAGTGCTGGCAAAAACCGGTCAGCAGGCAGCCATTCTGTTGGATACCAAAGGGCCGGAAATCCGTACCATGAAGCTGGAAAACGGAGCGGATGTTTCTCTGAGCGCCGGTCAAACGTTTACCTTTACCACCGACCAAAGCGTCATTGGCAATAAGGAATGCGTTGCCGTTACCTATGCGGGCTTCACTGAAGATTTGAGCGTCGGGAATACCGTACTGGTTGATGATGGTTTGATCGGCATGGAAGTCACGGCCATTAACGGCAATCAAGTCGTCTGTAAAGTGTTAAACAATGGCGATCTGGGCGAAAACAAAGGGGTTAACCTGCCGGGCGTCTCTATCCAGTTGCCGGCCCTGGCGGAAAAAGACAAACGCGATCTGATTTTTGGTTGCGAACAAGGCGTTGACTTTGTTGCCGCCTCCTTTATCCGTAAACGTTCCGACGTTGAAGAAATTCGCGCGCATCTGAAAGAACACGGCGGCGAACACATTCAGATCATTTCTAAAATTGAAAACCAGGAAGGTCTGAATAATTTCGACGAAATTCTGGAAGCTTCCGACGGCATCATGGTCGCGCGTGGCGATCTGGGGGTTGAGATCCCGGTTGAAGAAGTTATTTTCGCGCAGAAAATGATGATCGAGAAATGTAATCTGGCGCGCAAAGTGGTTATCACCGCGACGCAAATGCTGGATTCGATGATCAAAAACCCGCGCCCTACCCGCGCGGAAGCCGGCGACGTCGCGAACGCCATCATTGATGGCACAGATGCCGTCATGCTGTCTGGCGAAAGCGCCAAAGGGAAATATCCGCTGGAATCAGTGACCATCATGGCCACCATCTGCGAACGCACCGACACCGTCATGAAACCCCGTCTGGAAAGCATCAAAACCGTCGGCAAGCTGCGCATTACCGAAGCGGTTTGCCGCGGCGCCGTCGATACCGCCGAGAAGCTGGATGCGCCTTTAATCGTTGTCGCCACCAGCGGCGGTAAATCCGCCAAGTCCATTCGTAAATACTTCCCGAACGCGCGGATCCTGGCGCTGACGACCAATGAAGTGACTGCCCGCCAGTTGCTGCTGAGTAAAGGCGTCGACACGCTGCTGGTAAAAGAAATCGCCTCTACCGATGATTTCTATCGTATCGGTAAAGAAGCGGCTCTGAACAGCGGTTATGCTCAGGAAGGCGACGTTGTGGTCATGGTTTCAGGCGCATTAGTGCCAAGCGGCACCACCAATACCGCATCGGTACACCGCCTGTAAATCAGCGCGTCGCGTACAACGTTAAAAAAGCGCCGTCACCGGCGCTTTTTTTATATTCAGTGGTGACCAAACTTATTCTGGCAACCCAATAAATGCTTTTGTTTAACACCGCATTTCAACGCCCAAAAGCTCAGAGTTTTCCGATGGAAATGCGGCTGTTTTCCTTACTTTTTTCATTGTTCTGTAAAACCCGCTGCTTCTTTGAGCGAACAAGCAAAATTAAGCATGTTCTCATCAAAAATTTATTCTCATTAGAAAAAAGTTTGTGTAATACTTGTAACGCTACATGGAGATTAACTCAATCTAGAGGGTATTAATAATGAATCGTACTAAACTGGTACTGGGCGCGGTAATCCTGGGTTCTACTCTGCTGGCCGGTTGTTCCAGCAACGCTAAAATTGACCAACTGTCTTCTGACGTTCAGACTCTGAACGCTAAAGTTGATCAGCTGAGCAACGACGTGAACGCAATCCGCTCTGACGTACAGGCTGCTAAAGACGACGCAGCTCGTGCTAACCAGCGTCTGGACAACCAAGTTCGCACTTACAAAAAGTAATCGAACTGGTTAAGTAGTGAAAATGGCGCACAGTGTGCGCCATTTTTTTTGCAAATTTTCACTTCACATTGCTTGCGTTTATCAGGGCGCGAATAGCGTGCGCCCCGCATGGCTTCGAATCCTGTCGTTACTGAACCCCCGCCGCTGGGTGAGTAACCGGCTCCGGCGATGAGAGAGCCGTAATTGGCGCGCCCTGTAGCGTCTCAGCGCCCTCAGAGGCCGACTGTATGGGTTCCTGATAGGTATTAATGTCCTGACCGACATTAACCAGTATCGGCATTCCGGAACGGCGGAAGATGGCTTCGGCTACGGTTTTAGCGTCGGTATCTTCTGCATCGGTGAATTTTTTGGTTTTGGCCGTAATCGCGATCGGCATTGTCTGCGGATCGTCTTTATCCGACTTGGACAACGGCTGATGCACTTCTATGTAACGTTTACCGTCCGGTTCCACAGAGGTCTTAATCGCATCATTGATGATTTGTACGCGCGTACCGGTGGGCACATTGTCAAACAGCGCCTTGATATCATCAGGCCGCAAACGAATACAGCCCGAACTGACGCGCATACCGATACCAAAATTGGCATTGGTGCCGTGCAACAGGTAAACGCCGCCGTGCGCCGCGAGACGCAGGGCATGCAGCCCCATCGGATTATCTGGCCCCGCCGGTACAACCGCCGGCAGCGTAATACCCTGCTCTTCAAGATAGTGCTTGCGAATATTTGCCGTCGGCGTCCAGGTCGGGTTAGCCCGCTTCTCACTGATGGTGGTAGTCATCAATGGCGTGTTACGCCCCAGTTGCCCAATCCCGATGGGATACACGATAACGGTATTCTTGCCTTTCGGATAATAATAGAGCCGCAGTTCCGCAAGGTTAACCACGATCCCTTCGCGCGGCGTATCCGGCAGCAGCATCTGCGTCGGGATGGTTAATATCGAACCGGCGGTCGGCAGGTAAGGGTCGACTCCGGGATTGGCTTCCATCATGTTCAATAAGCCAATTTTGAAATCGGCGGCAATCGCTTCCAGCGGGCGCCCGTCATTGGGAACCGTATAAGCGATATTCTCACCGATAAGACGACTGTTTGGCGGTGGCAATGGATATTCCGTCGCACTGGCGGCTGCGCTGCCTGCCAGATACGTGGCAAATACCATACCAAGTAAAGTTAACGCGCGTTTCATACGAAGTTTCCTACATCATGGCTCTGGTGTCGGTTTAACAGACGATGCCTGGTTCTCTTGTCAGAGACCAGTATCCGCTCCTGCTATATTAGCATTGTTGTAACAAAATAATATTTGATTTAAAAATCAATGTATTGATATTCAATTCTTTACAAAATCAACGCCAGAATAAAATTGCGCCGAAAATAAATCTACGGGACTAATTCTGAAATATCAGAATGTTAAGCTTATATAAAAACAAAAAAGCGCCAGGCTTGCCGACCCGGCGCTTTTTCTGTCGAGATCACCGATGAGTAGCCAACGCTAGAATAATCGCGCCGCGTGCGCCCGGATCGCCCGTAGCATGGCTTCCAATCCCTGCGAGCGGGACGGCGTCAGATGCTGACTTAATGCCAATTCCTGAAAGAAAGGACGCACGTCCAGATCCACGATCTCCGGTGCGGTCAGCCCCTGATAAAGACTGAATACCACGGCAATCAGCCCCTTCACGATGGCGGCGTCGCTGTCGCCATGCAGCGTGACCAGGCCGCGATCGTCACGCTCCATGACGATCCACACCTGACTTTGACAGCCTGAAATCAAGTTTTCAGCCTGCCGCCACGCATCCGGCAGCGTTTCCAGACGGGCGCCCAGCTCAATGATATAAAGATACTTCTCTTCCCAATTATGACAGCGCGAAAAATTACGGATTAATTTCTGCGGATCCGGCAGACTTGCCATTTTTTCCTCCCCGGGCAACAAAACGTCTGTTAGTTACCCAGTAATCGATGGATACGTTGCAACCCGGCGACCAGCCGGTCAATTTCTTCGCGTGTAGTATAAACGGCCAGCGCCGCGCGGCACATACTGGAAACACCATAGTGTTCCATCAGCGGCATCGCGCAGTGGTGACCGGTGCGAATCGCAATTCCATACTGATCGAGGAAACTTCCGACATCATAGGCATGGTGCTGCCCCAGATTAAACGCAATCACGCCCTGCCGCTCAGCCGGCCCGTACAGCGTCAGATCCGGCACCTGGGTCAAGGCTTCAAGCGCATAACGCATCAGAGAAGATTCATAGCGCTGGATCGACTCGCGCCCCAGCGCCGTGACGTAACTCAGCGCCGCGCCCAACCCCATGATGCCGGCGGTATTCGGCGAACCGGCTTCAAAACGCCAGGGGGCGTCCGCGTAGGTGGTGCCGGTGCGCAGGCTAACCTGACGGATCATCGCTCCGCCGCCTTCCCACGGCGGCATCGCCTGTAACAGCGCGCTTTTGCCATACAGCACGCCAATCCCTGATGGGCCGTAGATTTTATGTCCCGAAAAGGCAAAAAAGTCACAATCCAGATCCTGCACATCAATCGGCTGATGCATAATCGACTGGGCGCCATCCACCAGAACCACCGCCCCGACGGCTCTTGCCTGGGCGATAATCTGTTTAACCGGGTTCAGGGTGCCCAGTACGTTGGAAATGTGGGTGACGGCCAGCAGGCGGGTGCGCTCGTCCAGCAATGCCGGAAGCTTAGCCACATCCAGCGTCCCCTCTGCCGTCAGCGGCAATACGCGGACTTCAATGCCGCGCGCTTGCGCCAGCATCTGCCAGGGAACGATATTGGCGTGATGCTCCATCTCGGTGATAACCAGGTTGTCGCCGGGCTGGAGGAACGTGCGTCCATAGCTGTTCGCCACCAGGTTAATGGCTTCCGTCGTGCCGCGCACAAAGACGATCTCTTCTGCCGACGCGGCGTTAATGAACGAAGCAATCTGTTCGCGCACCGCTTCCATCGCGCTGGTGGCCTGTGCGCTAAGGGTGTGAATGCCACGGTGAACCGCGGCATACTCATGCTGGTAAAACGCCAGTTCCCGATCGATCACCGCCTGCGGTTTTTGCGCGCTGGCGGCGCTGTCCAGATAAGCCAACGGTTGCCCGTTCACTTCTGTCGCCAACAGCGGAAAATCGGCCCGAATCTGTTCGATTGGATAACTCATAGCTCTGCCTTTAATAAATCGTCCTGCGCGTTCGGCAGGCGCAGCGCGATACGCTTCAAGATCACCTCTCTTAATGATTCATCGGCAATGGCTTCCGTCAGTTCCGCGGCAAAAGCAAAGATAATCATCTGTTGCGCATCCTGCTGGGTAATGCCGCGCGAACGCAGATAAAACAGTTGCTCATCATCCATACGGCCGATGGTGGCGCCATGACTGCATTTCACATCGTCGGCATAGATTTCCAACTGCGGTTTGGTATCCACTTCGGCCAGCCGCCCCAGCAGCAAGTTATTGTTGGTCATCTGACCGTCGGTTTTCAGCGCGTGGGGGGCGACTTTGATCATACCGTTAAACACCGCTTTGGCGCGATCGTTGACAATGGTTTTATGCAACTGGCGACTTTCACCATAACCCTGATTATGTTCCAGATAGGTGCGGGTATCGCAAACCTCGCTGCCGACAGGCAGGATAAGGCTATTCATCACCAGATTGGTGCCTTCACCGTTAAGCTGGGCGCTGGTGTTGTGGCGCGTCAGGCCCGCGCCCAACAAAAAGCTGTGGCTGCGAACCTGCGCATCACGCGCCAGCACCAAATCATTATGCGCAAAGTGATAGCCGGCCGCCGCTTCAAACGCCAGTTTGATATGGCTGACCCGGCTGTTTTCCGCGGCATTGATGGTCAAGCGCGCGCCGGTAAAATGCGCCTGTTCGTCCAGACTGACATAATGTTCGATAATCTGCGCGCCGGCGCCGCGCTCGACGTCCAGATGATGACGGTGGTGCACGGTATTCAACTCGGACGCCGGCGTCCGACCGCTGCCGATATGCAGCAAATACAGCGGTTTTTCCGCCTGTTGACCGGCGCTCAAGCGAATCAACAGGGTTTCCACCGCCAGGCTTTCGGTCAGGTGCAGAAACACGTCCGGCTGGATTGCCGCCGGCAGTTTGTACTGACCGCGATCCCCATTGGTTTCGACCTGATAAGGCCCCCACTGCGTATCGCTAAGCTCGGCATTGAACACCCCGTCAATAAACACCAGACGCCAGCAGTCGACCGGCAGCGCCAGCGCATTCAGCGTTGCGTCGTCAACCTGCGGCGTGCCGGCGGCAACAAATTCGTGCGCCAGCAGACCGTCCAGCGGCGTATATTTCCAGTGCTCATGTTTGCGATGCGGCAATCCCAGGCGCAGCACTTCCTGCCAGTGCCGGTGGGCCTCTGCCGATCGCCGGGTACTGTAGGTTTCAAACAGGTTATGCCACTGCCGTAAGGCTTTTTCCTGTTTCTGTTCGATGCCTGCTTTGGCAGCGGTTTTATTGTTGGTCGGTAAGCCAGCCATAGCCTTGCTCCTCCAACTGTTTCACCAGCGAGAAATCGCCGGATTTCACGATACGCCCTTGATACAGCACGTGAACGTAATCCGGCTTGATATAATCCAGAATGCGCTGATAGTGCGTAACGATAATAAAGGCGCGCTGCTGGTTGCGCAGCGAATTCACCCCGTTGGCGACAATTTTCAGCGCATCGATATCCAACCCGGAATCGGTTTCATCCAGAATGCATAAATCCGGCTCCAGCGCCGCCATTTGCAAAATGTCGTTACGCTTCTTTTCGCCGCCGGAGAACCCGACATTGACGGAACGGGTCAGCAAGTCCGCCGGCATATTCAGCAACTGGATTTTCTCTTCAATAAAGTCGGCGAAATCAAAACGATCCAGCGGCTCCAACTGCCGGTACTTACGCACGGCGTTGACCGCGGTTTGCAGGAAAAACTGGTTGCTGACGCCGGGGATTTCCACCGGATATTGAAACGCCATAAAAATGCCTTCACCGGCCCGATCCTCAGGATCCAATTCCAGCAAATCCTTGCCTTTAAAACTTACCGAGCCGTCGGTCACTTCATACTCTTCACGGCCCGCCAGCGTAGCGGAGAGCGTGCTTTTCCCTGAGCCGTTCGGCCCCATAATGGCATGGACTTCGCCCGGCTTAACCTGGAGGTTAAGACCCTGGATGATCTCTTTGCCTTCGACACTGACTTTCAAATTTTCAATACTTAACATGCTCTATCCTTCAGGCGTCTTACACCTTGTGACGCTCATCATTTTCGTGACCGATGAAAAGCATCGGTAGCCGACGAATTAACCCACACTATGTTCCAGGCTAATCGCCAGTAATTTTTGCGCCTCTACGGCAAATTCCAGCGGCAGCTCAGAGAAAACGTCCTTACAGAAACCATTGACGATCATCGAGATGGCGTCATCTTCGCTGATGCCGCGTTGCAGGCAGTAAAACAGCTGATCGTCGCCAATCTTCGAGGTCGTCGCTTCATGCTCCAGTTGCGCCGTGTTGTTTCGCACTTCCACATAGGGGAAAGTGTGCGCCCCGCAATCGCTGCCAATCAGCATGGAATCGCACTGGGTGAAATTACGCGCGTTGGTGGCGCTCGGCATAATCTTCACCAGCCCGCGATAGGTGTTTTCACTGTGGCCGGCGGAAATCCCTTTGGCGATAATGGTCGAACGGGTATTTTTACCGATATGAATCATTTTGGTTCCGGTATCCGCCTGCTGACGGCCATTGGTGAGCGCCACAGAGAAAAACTCGCCGACCGAATTGTCGCCGCGCAAAATCACGCTGGGATATTTCCAGGTGATGGCCGAGCCGGTTTCCGATTGCGTCCACGACATCTTGGCATGTTCGCCGGCGCACAGCGCCCGTTTGGTCACGAAGTTCAGGATCCCGCCTTCGGCCTCCGTACCGGCAAACCAGTTCTGCACGGTGGAATATTTCACTTCGGCGTTTTTATTGATGATCACTTCAACCACGGCGGCATGCAGCTGATAGCTGTCGCGCACCGGGGCCGAACAGCCCTCAATATAGCTGACGTAGCTGTCGTCATCGGCAATCAGGATCGTGCGTTCGAACTGCCCGGTCTTCGCCGCGTTAATGCGGAAATAGGTGGACAACTCCATCGGACAGCGCACGCCTTTCGGCACATAGACAAAGGTGCCGTCGGAGGCCACCGCCGCATTCAGCGCGGCAAAGAAGTTGTCGTTCGACGGCACCACGCTGCCGAGATACTGACGAACCAACTCCGGATGCTCTTGAATCGCCTCGCTGAAGGAACAGAAAATAATCCCCTGCTCCGCCAGTTCATGCCGGTAGGTCGTCGCCACGGAAACGGAGTCAAAAATGGCGTCAACCGCCACCGACTGGCCTTCCCGCACCGGCACCCCCAGTTGATTAAAGGCGTTTTCCACTTCGCTGGTCAGGTAATTATTGACGTCGGTAATGCCCGATTGCTGCGTCGCGCCCGGCTGAGAGCCGCAGGTATCATCACAACTGCCGCAGGACGGCGCGGAATAATAGCTATAATCCTGATAGTCCAGTTCCTTGTAATGGGCTTTCAGCCAGTGAGGTTCTTCCATTTCCAGCCACGCCCGATAGGCGTTAAGCCGAAACTCCAGCATCCACTCCGGCTCATTGCGTTTCGCTGAAATCGCCCGGACAACGTCTTCGTTGATGCCGTGCGCCAGTTCATCCGTCGCCAGTTCGGTGAAGAAGCCTTCTTTATAACGCCCGTCACCCATCCAGATCTGAACATCATCAGGTACATCTACTGTGCTACGTGCCATAATTTTCATCACTTAAATGCCGAAGCTCTCGCCACATCCGCAGGCATGCTGAGCGTTGGGATTATTAAACTTGAACACCTGATTCAGCCCTTCACGGACAAAATCAAGCTCGGTGCCATCAATAAAAGGCATCGCCTTTAACGGTACATAAAGCCTTGCGCCGTCGCGTTCGAACAGTAAGTCATCCGTCTCGGGTTCACGCACCAGATCCAGCACATAGCCGAACCCGGCGCAACCGGATTGCTTAACGCCAAGCCGCAAGCCCTTTACGGCGGCATCCTGCTGCATTAAATTTTTTATCTGTCCTACTGCGCTATCCGTCAGCGTCAGTCCTTGCCAGACATTCTCATCCAGAGAAAAAGTTCCTACATTTTCCGTTTGCATACGGCATACCTCATTACGTTTGGTACCAGTTTCAGGCTGGTTTCCCCTAATGTTAGTGATAATAGATATAGCTTCAACCTCTTGTTTCGCAGGGCTATTCGTAACATTTCATTTTCAGCGGCGATAACCGCCCTGACGCATTCGGCTAATCCGGCCGAAATCGCGAAAAAAATCAAAGCCAACAAGCTGATAAATAAGGACTAATAGACACTCCGACCATGCTATCTCATGCGCGGAAATTATCAATTCATTATCATTAGTATAACATTCATCGAAGATACCTATTTATAAAACAGGAGAAGTTAATGATGATTTAATTTCATCGTCGGCCAATTTTTGCGCCGAACCGTCGCTGACGCGACGTCAAAAACTTCTCCCGGAAGTTTTTTGGGGCATGCCGTCCCTGGCCGCCCCCTTGCGGCCGTCGCTGATGCGACGTCAAAAACTTCTCCCGGAAGTTTTTTGTCGGTAAGCGCGTTTTCCCCATTGATCCAGACTATTTTTATAAATATGATAATGATTATCATTTACTATTCAGGATTGAGAACCATGCTTTCCGTGAATGCCTGGCTGCAATATCAGATTGACGAATATAAATTTCAAATCCGGGACGCCACCGTGGATTTCTATATGGCGGAGGCGCGCCTGAACCGACCGGGCAGCCATCTCGATCATCTGAGACGCTATCATAACGCCTGTATGGAGATGGTCGATTTATGTCTGAGAAATGGCGATGACGACAGCTATTTACACGCCTTGGTAAAATTGCACAACCGGCTGATTAAAGAGATAAATAATGAAAAGCGCTGCCACCTCTTCCGGGTTCAGAGTTACTACTTTGCGCGCAATACGCTGAAGTCGATCTGCCACCAGTTGAGCATGCAGGGATCGTGGGATAAAGCCACCGCCTTTCAGACCGATTTCGTTAAACGGGTAGCTTTTTTACCCTGATCATCGATAGCGCGTGACGACTCAACTCGCTGGCGCAAACAACTTTATGCCCGGGCGATCTGAATCGGAGTTAACCGGCCGTGCCCGACACGCCGCTCGTCTGTCGACCGGTTGATTGACGCCGTGCTACGGGGTGATCACCGCGGTTGTCAGACGCGACGTGCAGCACAGGCGATTCTGACCGTCGAAAATATCAATCTGCCAGACCTGATTGCGCCGCCCGGTGTACAAGGCGCGACACACGCCGCGCACTTCACCGTCAACCACCGCGCGCAGATGATTGGCATTGACTTCCATCCCCACCACCTGCTGTTCCCCCTCGGTGCACAGATAGCCGGCCACCGAGCCAAGCGACTCGGCCAGCACCACCGAAGCCCCGCCGTGCAGCAAGCCAAACGGCTGGCGGGTGCGATGATCCACCGGCATCACCGCCTCCAGATGATCGTCGGCTATCCGCGTGTAGCGGATGCCAAGATGACCAATCATACATCCCTGACTTTGCTGATTGAGTTGTTCGAGGGTCATCGGCCGTTTCCAAAGCATCAGATAATCTCCAGCAAGGCCTGTAACGGATGACGCAAGCCGCTACCTTCCATGCGCTTCACCTGACTACGGCAGGAATACCCGGTGGTCAGGCAACGCTTTTGCGGCAACTTCTGCAACGCCTGTTGCCAGGACAGCGCATAGATCCCCTGCGAATTCACCAGATTCTTGCTTTCATGCCCATAGGTTCCCGCCATGCCGCAACAGCCGACGCTGACGTTTTCCAGCCGGGCGCCGAAGCGGGAGAAAATATCCGCCCACTGCTGGGTACTGGCCGGCAACGCAGTGGTTTCCGTGCAATGCCCGAACAGATACCAGGATTCGCCGGTGGCGGCCTGCGGTGTTTTTTCCGCCAGCGAGGTCATCAGCCACTCATGCACCAGTTGCACGTTAAAGTCACCCCGTTTATCCCCCAGAATTTCACGGTATTCGTCGCGGTAACACAGCACCAGCGCCGGATCGACACCGACCATCGGCATGCCCAATTGCGCCACGCGATTGAGAAAGTCGGCCGTTTTGGCGGCGGTTTTCGCAAAGCTGTGCAAAAAACCTTTAATATGCTGCGCCTTGCCGTTCGGCGAGAAAGGCAGCAACACGGGTTTCAGCTTCAGTTTTTCCACCAGATGAACAAAATCGGCCACCACCTGCGCATCATAATAGCTGGTAAACGGATCCTGCACGATTAACACATATTGCCGGCGTTGCTGCGCGGACAGTTTTTCCAACTGTTCCAGCGTGGTGGTACTGGCGCGGTGGCCGGCAAACTGCTGGCGCAACGACGGAGAAGACAACAGCGGCAGATCGACCATGCCGATCTGTCTGCGGCTCAGCGCATTCACCCACGGCATTTTCAAAAAGAAGTTAAACGTTTTCGGACTGCGCGCCATCAGCGGCGCATAGCTTTCCACCCCGGCCACCAGATAATCCCTCACCGGGCGTAAATAGCGGGTGTGATACAACTGTAGGAAGCGGGAGCGGAAGCCGGGTACGTCGATCTTAATCGGGCACTGCGTCGAACAGGCTTTACACGCCAGACACCCCGACATCGACTCTTTTACCTCATGAGAAAAATCATACTCTCCCTGTCGGGCATGCCAGGTATTGCGGGTTTTCTGGATTAGCGCGCGCAGGCTGAGTTTCTGCTGCGGCAGCGTTTTCTCCAGCGCTACCGGGTCGACCCCCTGCTCCGCCAGCAAACGCAGCCACTCGCGCACCAGCGTCGCCCGCCCTTTCGGCGAATGAATCCGGTTGCCGGTGATTTTCATCGACGGGCACATCGGGCTGCGGGCATCAAAATTAAAGCATAGCCCGTTGCCGTTACACTCCAGCGCGCCGCGAAACGACGTGCGAACCGCCAACGGAATGACGCGATCATAGGTTCCGCGCTTGGCGGCATCGACTTTCATCATCGGCGCATCGACATCCAGCGGCGCGCAGATTTTACCCGGATTCAGGCGGTTGTCAGGATCGAACGCCGCTTTGATGCGGCGCAATTCGGCATACAGTTCGGCGCCAAAAAACGCCGGACTGTACTCGGCGCGAAACCCTTTGCCGTGCTCGCCCCAGAGCAAGCCGCCGTATTTCGCCGTCAGGGCGACGATTTGATCGGAAAGCTGCTTCATCAGCATTTCCTGTCGCGGATCGCACATATCCAGTGCCGGACGCACATGCAAAACGCCCGCATCCACGTGACCGAACATGCCGTAGGTCAGATTATGGCTATCGAGCAACTCGCGGAATTCAACGATATAGTCCGCCAGATGCTGCGGCGGCACGCAGGTATCTTCGGCAAACGGGATCGGCTTAGCCAGCCCTTTGCTGTTGCCCAGCAAACCGACCGCTTTCTTGCGCATGCCGTAAATGCGTTCAATGCCCGCCAGATCGTTACAGGTTTGATAACCGATGACGCCCGCCTCACCGGCCGCCAGCAGCGCATCCAGCCGTTCACACAGCGTGGTCACCCGCTGGTTAATCAGGGTCTCGTCATCACCGGCAAACTCGACGATGTTCAGCCCCAGCATGTCCTGATTGGGAACATCGGTGATCAATTCGCTGACGGAGTGCCAGACAATATCCTCGCGCGCCAGATTTAACACCCGGGAATCGACGGTTTCGACCGACAGCGCTTTCGCCTCCACCATGAACGGCGCATTGCGCAGGGCTGAATTGAAAGAGTCATATTTGATATTGACCAGCCGCCGCACTTTCGGCAACGGCGTAATATCGAGTTTGGCTTCGGTAATAAACGCCAGCGTCCCTTCGGAGCCGGTAAGGATACGCGTCAGGTCAAAGGTTTGCAGGTCGTCGCTGAAAACGTGGCGCAAATCGTAGCCGGTCAGAAAACGGTTCAGTTTGGGGAATTTATCGAGGATCAACTGACGCTGTTCACGGCAGCGGTGGAGCACGGTACGGTATATCCGCCCCATCGGGGAGTCTTCCCGCGCCAGTTGCTCCGCCAGTTCAACCGGCATCGCCTGGGTATCCAGCATTTCGCCACCCAGCAGCAGAGCGCGCAGACCCAGCACATGATCGGACGTCTTGCCGTAGACCAGCGAGCCTTGTCCCGAGGCATCGGTATTAATCATGCCGCCCAGCGTCGCCCGGTTGCTGGTGGACAATTCAGGGGCAAAGAAATAACCGAAAGGTTTGAGATACTGGTTTAGCTGGTCTTTAATCACCCCCGCCTCGACCCTTACCCACCCCTGCTCCGGGTTAATCTCCAGAATGCGGTTCATGTAGCGTGACATATCCACCACAATGCCCCGGTTCAGGGCCTGGCCGTTGGTTCCGGTGCCGCCGCCACGGGGCGTGAATGTCAGACTGAGAAAGCGTTCCTCACCGGCCAGACGCGTCAAAATTGCAACATCGGCGGTGGAGCGGGGAAAAACAACGGCATCCGGCAATAGCTGATAAATACTGTTATCTGTCGCCATCGTCAGGCGATCGGCGTAGTTTGTCGCAGTATCGCCGGTGAATCCATTTTGTTTCAATGCTTCCAAAAAATTAAGTACCGGCTGAACCAGCCCGGGTGACTGAGAGATCTGTGGGATCATTATCTTTTGACCCTGTCCGTACAATAGAGAAGTGTTTGCCAATATGACGTTAGGTGCCGGTGAATGAATGATTTACGCTAGCTATCCCTGAAATCCCGCTTTCCGTTTATCCAACCAGCAGACTTAATACGTTTTATCATATTTCCCCTGGTCGCGCCGCTGGATCGATAAAAAACACATTGAGTATTGGGTTTATACTGTTTGACCGACAAAATGTTCAACAGACTGTCAAAAATCACGGAAATATCTCATGATAAATCATCGCCGTTTCCATCGCCTTGCTATAGCGGCGTTGCTTTCAGACATTATGTCTACTTACAGAGGTACTATTCATTGATAAGAAAATCTCAACAACAGCGTTTCGACCTGGCCAGGATATTGTTTAGCCTGCTGTTTATTACCATCATGATCATTGCCTGTTTTTGGGTCGTTCAGCCTTTCATTTTAGGCTTTGCCTGGGCCAGCATGGTGGTGATTGCAACCTGGCCGTTGTTAA
Organism: Brenneria sp. hezel4-2-4; assembly: GCF_013155275.1. Taxonomy (GTDB): domain Bacteria; phylum Pseudomonadota; class Gammaproteobacteria; order Enterobacterales; family Enterobacteriaceae; genus Brenneria. Next base: position 400,536 of record NZ_JABJXS010000002.1, on the reverse strand, counting down.
TCAAACTTCAAAATCTGCTGTGGGGGCGTCGCTCTCTGGCCGTTATCGCCATGACGCTACTGCTGATCCTGCTGTTCGTGATGCCGATCGCCATACTGGTCGGCAGCGCTATCGATAACAGCTCGGCATTAATGAACTGGGCGGCCAGCCAGGAAAATTTCTCACCGCCGAAGCTGGAATGGCTGACGTCGATTCCACTGGTTGGAGACCGGGTGTACAACAGTTGGCAAACCCTGCTGCAAAGCGGCGGCAGCGGCCTGTTTGCCAAAGCGCAGCCTTACGTCGGCAAAACGGCGACCTGGCTGGTGGCTCAGGCCGCGCATGTCGGCCGCTTCCTGATGCACTGCGCCCTGATGCTGGTATTCAGCGCACTGCTCTACTACAAAGGGGAAGCCGTCGCCAAATCGGTACGCCACTTCGCGATTCGTCTCGGGCATGAACGGGGCGATACCGCGGTCATTCTGGCCGCCCAATCCATTCGCGCGGTGGCGCTGGGCGTAGTGGTGACCGCCATTGTTCAGTCTCTGTTGGGCGGCCTCGGGCTGTTCATTTCCGGAATCCCCTATACCACTCTGCTGACCGTACTGATGTTTCTGTTCTGTCTGGTGCAGTTGGGGCCGCTTCCGGTACTGATCCCGGCCATTATCTGGCTTTACTGGAGTGGGGATACCACCTGGGGAACGGTGTTGCTGGTCTTGAGTTGCGTGGTCGGCACCATTGATAACTTCATCCGCCCGGTATTGATTCGCCTCGGCGCCGACCTGCCGCTGCTGCTGATTCTGTGCGGCGTGATCGGCGGATTACTGGCTTTTGGCATGATAGGGCTGTTTATCGGGCCGGTGGTGCTTGCCGTGTCCTATCGCCTGCTTTTCGCCTGGATGCGGGAGATCCCGGAACCCGGCGGAATCATCCGCGATCCTCTTAATCCGAACAGCAACAAAGAGTGACCGACGTCAAACGCCATCCATTGCCACGGGAATTTCTCTCGTGGCACCTTAATTGATAAATAAATTTAATGTTTAGCCTGCGTTTTTGCGGGATTATTCCTAAAAATTTTACTTATTTTATATTATTAGTTCAATTTCGCTGAAATCCGCCTTCTTTTTCCCATTCAAATATTAAAAAACGATTAACCATTAGGATGATTCTTAATGACTCCGACGGGCATAATCCCTAGCATGTATATCGGAGCTAGTTTTAACCTACTGTTTGTCAATGAGGTTTCCTCCTCGTCAGAGTTAGTAACGAATTGCTGTGTGTAGTCTTTGCCCATCCCATGAGATGGGCTTTTTTTTTATGGCGGGCTATCCCTGCCCGCCCCCTCCGCGCCGCCACTAGGTGACGTTGAAAAACGCTCCCGGCGTTTTTTTATGGCGAATAAATTGCGGCCAGCCAGGTTTTTGTCAATCTGCTATTTGCATTTCACGTACTTTGCTTTATTTGTTAGCAGGTTGCTTTGTTCCTGGGAGTTTTTTCATGACTAATCTTACTATTAAGGGATTAATACTGGGCGGCTTGCTCAGCCTGCTTACGGCCTGCGATAACGCGCCGCAGACCACATCACGTCCGTTGCTGACCATTGAAGGAAAAACGATGGGGACGTTTTACAGCGTAAAAATCAGTGGCGAACTGACGGAAAGCAAGGAGCAGCTTCAGCAGGAGATCGACGGTTTGTTGGAACAGGCAAACAACGAGATCTCGACCTACCGTAAAGATTCAACGCTATCGCAATTTAACCAATATCGCGGTTCCACCCCCCAGCCCATCAGCAACGGCATGGCGGATATCATTCTGGCCGCCCAGCGTATCGGCAGAGCAACCGGCGGCGCGATGGACATTACCGTTGGCCCGCTGGTCAATCTGTGGGGATTCGGGCCGGATAAACGGCCGGTGCAGATCCCCAGCCGGCAGCAGATTGATTTGGCAAGGCAAAACGTCGGGCTGAATCATCTGAAGCTAATCAGCGATGAGCATGGCGAATGGATACAGAAAGATCTGCCCGATCTGTATGTCGATTTATCGACGCTGGGCGAAGGCTATGGCGCCGATGTGCTGGCGCAGTTGATGGCGCGCAAAGGCATTACCAACTATCTGGTTTCCGTCGGCGGAGCGATATCCAGCCGAGGCGTCAATGGCGAAGGCATCCCCTGGCGCGTGGCGATCCAGAAACCGACCGACCGGGAAAATGCCATGCAGGCGGCCGTCGATTTACAGGGATACGCCATCAGCACAGCCGGCAGCTACCGCAATTACTTTGAGCAGGACGGCAAACGCTATTCCCATGTCATTGACCCGGCCACGGGGCAGCCGATCGCCCACCAATTGGTTTCGGTGACCGTTATCGCGCAAACGGCGTTGGAAGCCGACGGTTGGGATACCGGATTAATGGTGCTGGGCAGTGAAAAAGCGTTGAAACTGGCGGAGCAAAAAGGATTGGCCGTTTACCTGATCACCAAAACCGACAACGGTTTTAATGCCGTGATGACGCCGCAGTTCAGCTCTTTCCTGATTGCACAGTAAAAAACCCGCCTTCTCTGAAAGCGGGTTTGAGCGTGATGCCCCTGGCACAGAGGCTGGGAGGGGCATCACTCAATTACTTCTGGTGTTCAGCCAAATTCAACCAGGTCTGCACCACGGTATCCGGGTTCAGGGACAGGCTATCAATGCCCTGTTCCATCAACCAGATGGCGAAGTCTTCATGATCCGAAGGCCCCTGACCGCAGATGCCGACGTATTTACCCTGTTTTTTAGCGGCGTTAATCGCCATTGACAGCAATGCCTTCACCGCATCATTACGTTCGTCAAACAGCGCGGACACCACGCCTGAATCGCGATCCAGTCCCAACGCCAATTGCGTCATGTCGTTTGAACCGATGGAGAAGCCGTCAAAATGTTGCAGAAACGCGTCCGCCAGCAGCGCATTGGACGGAATTTCGCACATCATAATGATTTTCAGCCCGTCCTCGCCGCGGCGTAACCCTTGGCGAGCCAGCTCTTCAATCACGGCTTCCGCCTGCTCAACCGTGCGCACAAACGGGATCATGATCTCCAGGTTCTTCAGCCCCATATCGTTTCGTACCCGTTTAACCGCATCGCACTCCAGCGCAAAGCAGTCTTTAAAATCCGGGGAGACGTAACGGCCCGCGCCGCGGAAGCCCAGCATCGGGTTCTCTTCTTCCGGCTCATAGCGTTCGCCGCCCACCAGATTCGCATACTCGTTGGATTTAAAGTCGGATAAACGCACGATCACCCGTTTCGGCGAGAACGCCGCCGCCAGCGTGGCAATGCCTTCCGTCAGCCGGCCGACATAGAACTCCACCGGATCGTCATAACCGTTCATCAGCGCTTTGATTTCGCGTTGCAGTTCGGGCGGCTGTTGATCAAATTCCAGTAATGCGCGTGGATGCACGCCAATCATCCGGTTGATGATGAACTCCAGACGCGCCAGCCCGACGCCTTCGTTCGGTAAACAGGCGAAATCAAAGGCCCGATCGGGGTTGCCGACGTTCATCATGATTTTCAGCGGTAAATCCGGCATTTCATCGATTTGTGAGCTTTTGACGGTGAAATCGAGCAGATCCTGATAGACATAGCCGGTGTCCCCTTCGGCACAGGACACGGTCACTTTCTGCCCGTTATGCAGATGTTCGGTGGCGTCTCCGCAGCCGACGACCGCCGGGATCCCCAGCTCACGGGCAATGATGGCCGCATGACAGGTACGCCCGCCGCGGTTGGTTACGATGGCCGCCGCTTTTTTCATGATCGGCTCCCAGTCGGGGTCGGTCATGTCCGTAACCAGCACATCGCCCGCATTGATGAGATGCATTTCGCCGATGTCATGAATCACCTTGACCTCGCCGGCGCCAATACGATGGCCGATGGCGCGCCCCTCAACCAGCACGTTGCCGCCGGAGGGCAAATGATAGCGCTCCATCACCTGGCCATTGGATCGAACCGTTTCCGGGCGCGCCTGAACGATATACAGCTCGCCGTTGTGACCATCCTTCGCCCATTCGATATCCATCGGCCGGCCGTAGTGCCGCTCGATCAGCAACGCCTGACGCGCCAGCGCCTGCACTTCGTCATCCGTCAGGCTGAAACGGCTACGCTGCTGCTCGGGAACATCTTCAATCCTCACCTGCTTGCCATGCTCCCGGCTGTCGGCATAAACCATGCGGATTTTCTTCGACCCCATATTGCGGCGAACAATGGCCGGCTTGTTGTTGAGCAATGTGGGCTTATGCACATAAAACTCATCCGGGTTAACCGCCCCTTGCACCACCATCTCCCCTAAACCGTAGGCGGAGGTGATAAATACCACCTGATCAAATCCGGACTCCGTATCAATGGTAAACATTACCCCCGCGGCGGCCAGATCGGAACGCACCATCCGCTGCACGCCGGCCGACAGCGCGACGCCGCGATGGTCGTATCCCTGATGCACGCGGTAGGAAATGGCGCGATCGTTAAACAGGGAGGCAAAGACGTGCTTCACGGCGATCATCACCGCTTCGATGCCCTGTACATTCAGGAAAGTCTCCTGCTGCCCGGCGAACGAGGCGTCCGGCATATCTTCCGCCGTTGCGGAAGAACGCACGGCAAACGAGGCTTCTTTTTCACCGTCGGCCAATTGCCGGTACGCATCACGAAGCGCATTCTCAAGTTCAGGCTGGAATGGCGTATCAATAATCCACTGACGGATCTGCGTACCAGCTTTCGCCAATTGACTCACATCATCAATATCGGTGTTATCCAGCAACGTATAGATGCGCTGATTGATTCCGCTTTGATTAAGAAAATCATTAAACGCCTGTGCCGTTGTCGCAAAACCATTGGGAACGGCGACGCCGAGTTCTGAAAGGTTGGTAATCATCTCACCCAGAGAGGCATTTTTGCCGCCCACCCGCTCAACGTCGTGCATTCCGAGTTGGTTATACCAGAGGACATTACGCAAATCAGGGCCGTTATTGGACATCGGAAATAATCCTTTCTGCATACAATTAGGGTTTGAAAGCGTTTGATTGAGAATTTGTCTCAACTTAATCAGGGTAGCATAGCGTTTTATAAATCAGGGACAGGTGAATCGATCAACCTATAAAAAAAACTAATTTAATCGCCAATAATTGATTAACACGATAAAAATGCAATAGTGTAAAAGAATGTTATTTTTATCATTGAAATGATGAAATATCGTTTCAATAAAAGTATTTAAAAATGTAACTTTGGCGAAGTAGTGCTTTATTGTAGAAAACACCATAAGGGGTTCAGGTGGAAAGAAGCGTATTTTATGTCTCAGACGGTACGGCGATTACGGCAGAAGTGCTCGGCCATGCGGTGCTGTCACAATTTCCGGTGAATACCGTGAGTTATACTTTACCTTTCGTTGAAAGTGAAACTCGGGCCAAAGCCGTTCGTGAACAAATTAATCAGTCATACCGGCAGAGTGGTTTACGCCCGCTGGTATTTTATTCGATTGTTACTCCTACCGTGCGTGACATTATTATCAGCAGCGAGGGATTTTGTCAGGACATCGTGCAAGCGCTGGTCGCGCCGTTACAAAAAGAACTGAATATCGCCCCCACCCATGTGGCAAACCGAACTCATGGTCTGACCGCCAATAATCTGGGTAAATATGAGGCGCGCATCGCCGCCATCGACTATACGTTGGCGCATGACGACGGTATTTCATTGCGTAATCTCGATCAGGCCCAGGTCATTTTGCTCGGTGTATCACGCTGCGGTAAAACGCCGACCAGCCTTTATCTGGCGATGCAATTCGGTATTCGGGCCGCCAATTATCCTTTTATCGCCGATGATATGGATAATCTACGCCTGCCCGACGCGCTGAAACCTTTCCAGCACAAGCTGTTCGGCCTGACTATTGATGCTGAGCGGCTGGCGGCGATCCGTGAAGAGCGCAGGGGCAACAGCCGTTACGCGTCTCTGCGCCAGTGCCGTATGGAAATCAGCGAAGTCGAAGCCCTGTTTCGCAAACATCAGATTAAATACATCAATACCACCAATTATTCTGTAGAGGAAATTTCCGCCAAAATCATCGATATTCTTGGTATGAGTCGCCGTATGTATTAATACGGAAAATACAGTCGATATGACTTTAAATTTATTACGGCAAGGAGGCCGTTAAATAATAAACCTGCTAATAATGATTTTTATTTTTTAACATCAGTTTTAATTATTAATCTTATGACTACTTTGCCATCACGGAATTACAATAGTTATTGAGAATAAAAATTACATTTGCAATTATAAGTTGACCGTAACTGATTGCACTGTAAAACTTCCCCGCAGCCAATATTCGGCTAATTTCGATAGAAAATAATTCTATATCATAACTAATTATGAGTAATATATGACTATGGTTAAAAGACGTTTAAATATTAGTATCGCATTACTGGCGGGGTTAACTTTTTCTGGATTATGCAGTGCGCAGCCGCAGAATAATGCAGATGATGACTCGTCAGTCATCGCGATTAATGATGGCGTATCCGCTCGCCCGGCCTGGTGGAAAGAGGCCGTATTTTATCAGGTTTATCCACGCTCGTTTAAAGACAGCAATGGCGATGGTATCGGCGATCTTAAAGGGATTACCGAAAAGCTGGATTATTTAAAAGATCTTGGTATCAACGCTATCTGGATTAATCCCCATTACGACTCTCCCAATGTGGATAATGGTTACGATATTCGTGACTATCGCAAGATAATGAAAGAATACGGAAATATGGAGGATTTCGATCGCCTTATTTCTGAAATGAAAAAACGCGATATGCGCCTGATGATTGATGTTGTGGTCAATCACTCCAGCGCTGAGCACCATTGGTTCCAGGAAAGCAGAAAATCGAAAGATAATCCTTATCGTGACTATTATATCTGGCGCGACGGTAAGGACGGCAATCCGCCCAATAATTATCCCTCCTTTTTTGGCGGTTCCGCCTGGCAGAAAGATAACGCGACGAATCAATACTATCTGCATTACTTCGGTATTCAACAACCCGATCTGAACTGGGATAATCCCAAAGTGCGTGAAGATATCTACGACATGCTGCGCTTCTGGGTTAATAAAGGGGTGTCCGGTCTGCGGATGGATACCGTCGCCACGTTCTCGAAAAATCCGGCGTTTCCCGACCTCACTCCCGAGCAACGGGCAAACTTCGCCTACACCTACACTCAGGGGCCTAATCTTCACCGTTATATTCAGGAAATGCATCAGAAGGTGCTGGCAAAAAATGATCTGGTTTCCGCCGGCGAAATTTTCGGCGTGCCGATTGAAGAAGCCGCGCCGTTTATTGACCAGCGTCGTAAGGAACTCGATATGGCTTTTTCCTTCGATCTGATCCGTCTCGACCGCTCGGTTGAGGAAAGATGGCGGCACCATGACTGGACATTGTCTCAGTTCCGGCAGATAAACAATCGGCTGGTGGACATGGCCGGGGAATACGGCTGGAATACTTTCTTTCTCGGCAACCATGACAACCCGCGCGCCGTCTCACACTTTGGCGACGATCGTCCGCAGTGGCGCGCCCTTTCAGCCAAAGCGCTGGCGACGTTGGTATTAACCCAGCGCGCTACTCCGTTTATCTTTCAGGGGGAGGAATTGGCGATGACCAACTATCCTTTCCAAAATATCGACGAGTTTGATGATATTGAAGTGAAAGGCTTCTGGCAGGACTTTGTTGAAACCGGGAAAGCGAAGCCGGATGAGTTTCTGGAGAATGTGAAACAGACCAGCCGCGATAATAGCCGTACGCCGTTCCAGTGGAGCAATAGCAAGAATGCCGGCTTCACCGATGGCACGCCGTGGTTCCGCATTAACCCCAACTACAAAGAGATTAACGCCGCCGATCAAGCCAAAGATCCGGATTCCGTGTATAACTTCTATCGTCAGTTGATTGCCATCAGACATGCGACCCCGGCACTGACCTATGGCGCTTTTCAGGATCTCGATCCCGCCAATAATGATGTCTATGCCTACACCCGCATTCTTAACGGCGACAAATATCTGATCGTGGTGAATTTCAAGGAGCAGCCGATCGACTATGCGCTGCCCGCGGAGTTGTCGATCAAAAAAGCCGTAGTGGAGAGCGGCATGAAAGCCGCCGTGCAGCCAAATGCAACCAAACTTGAACTGCAACCGTGGCAGGCGGGCATTTACCAGCTTAATTAATCCGCCATCCTGACGGTATTAAGCTTAAATCCCGAACCGGCTAGCCCCTGATGGGTTAGCCGGCTTGCGTTTGCGGCCAAGCCGTCGTTTCCCTCGCCTCACAGGGCAAGTTTGTTGCGCTGCATATAAAAGTTCACCTGATAGTTATTCACGTTACAAAGCATGATGGAAAAATCAAGGTAAGCCCCTTCGACGGATTGCGTTAATGAGGTCATTTGCAATAGCGGCGAACCATCCTTTACGCGCAACAGCCTGGCAGCGGACGCATCCGCCAGCACCGGGGAAAAGGTTTCATAACAGCCGGCAATCACGATGTGCTTTTCATCTTCGATGTAAGCGAATTTAGAGCCTTGTAAATGTTTAATCGATAACTCTGGGAAGGGCTTCACCGGCAGGTAGCTGTCTTCAACCATCAGCGGTTTTTCATCAATAAAACGCACCCGCCGGGAAAAATAGATTTTCTCATCGACCCGCAAACGCAGTTGACTGGCGATGGAAGGCGGCGCCGGGATAATGCGAAAATCCACCACTTCATTCTGGGCGGTACGCCCGATGCGTCGCATATGCTCGGCAAAACTGTTCAACGCCCGGCTCTCATGCTGGAAGTCTTTTTGCTGGATATACGTACCGCTGCCATGACGGCGCTGCAATAAACCGTCCTTTACCAGGATCTCAATGGCCTTACGGATCGTCATCCGTGAAACACTGAACTGCGCCGCCAGCGTCTTTTCCGCCGGAATGGCGTCTCCCGCGCTAAACTCAACTGAATTTATCCGCGAACGGAGCTGTTCCGCGATAGATTTGTAGATCACTTTTAGACCTCTATTCCGCCTGTTTGGCCTTTATGCTGCCCGTATCCATTTCTAAATCACTATTTTTATCATAGCGTTAGATTGAAACCTTTTCTTCTGCACCCTTTCCCGCCGCCAGAGATCTGCAACAAAGCAAAAAAGCAGACCACTCAGGCTATCACCAATTCATGACCCGGCTCACAAATCTCTGGTTAATTTGCGACTCGCCGATGCGAATATTCATATTCTCAACGCACAGGAAACGAATTCCTATTTACAGAAAAAAATAATATCACCCTATGTAAATTACAATGAAGGACAATACCATGCTAAGTCAAATCCAACGATTTGGTGGAGCGATGTTTACTCCTGTTTTATTATTCCCCTTCGCCGGTATTATCGTCGGCATTGCCATTGTGTTGAGCAATCCGATGTTTGTCGGCGAATTAGCCAACCCGGACAGTCTATTTTTTCAGATCGTTAATGTTATTGAAGAAGGCGGATGGACGATATTTCGTAATATGCCGCTGATATTCGCCGTCAGCCTGCCCATCGGCCTTGCCGATCGGGCGCCGGCCAGAGCCTGCCTGGCCTCGCTAGTATCTTACCTCACATTTAATTATCTGATTCAGGCGATGGCGACGCAATGGGGAGGCTATTTTAATGTTGATTTCAGCGTTGAGGTCGGCGGCGTCAGCGGATTAACCACGATTGCCGGAATAAAAACGCTGGACACCAGTATTATTGGCGCTATTGCTATTTCCGGTCTGATAACGGCGATTCATAATCGTTTTTACGAGAAAATATTACCGGTTTATCTCGGTATATTTCAGGGAACGGCTTATGTAACGATGATTAGCTTCCTTATTATGATCCCAGCCGCTTGGTTAACCCTGCTTATTTGGCCGAAAATTCAAATGGGAATTTCGTCATTGCAAGACTTAATGCTGGCGTCTGGCGCGTTAGGGGTCTGGGTATATACCTTTTTAGAACGCATTCTGATCCCGACCGGCCTGCACCATTTTATCTACGGACCGTTTATCTTCGGCCCGGCGGCGGTGGAGAACGGGATTCAGATCAGCTGGATTGAGCATATCCAGGCCTTCAGCCAATCCACGCTTCCGTTGAAAGAGCTGTTTCCCGTGGGAGGATTCGCCCTGCACGGAAATTCAAAAATATTCGGCGCTATCGGTATCGCCGCTGCCATCTATTCGACCGCCAGCGCGGAGAATAAGTCCAAGATCGCCGGCCTGCTTATTCCAGCCGCGTTAACCTCGGCGTTGGTGGGGATCTCCGAACCGCTGGAGTTTACCTTTCTATTTATCGCCCCATTCCTGTTTGCCATTCACGCCATTCTGGCCGCGACCATGGCTACGATAATGTACATGATGGGCATCGTCGGCAATATGGGGGGCGGACTGATTGAAATCGTCACCCAAAACTGGCTGCCGATGTTTCATCACCATGCGATGAACATGGTGCTCCAGATCGGCATCGGCGTCGCGTTTTCATTCCTCTATTTTCTCATCTTCCGCAGCGTGATTTTGCGTTTCAACATCAAAACGCCGGGCCGCGAAGACAGCGAAGTCAAACTTTACTACAAAGCGGATCTACGTAATAAGCAGGCCAATCAAGCGGTTGTTCAACTTCAACAAGCGCAGGCTTACCTGGATGCGCTGGGCGGAACGGCCAATATCGTCACCCTGGCCAATTGCGCCACACGCTTACGCATCACCCTTGCCGATCCCGCGCTGATGCAGCCTGATGAGGTATTCCGCCAGCTCGGCGCGCACGGCGTCGTGCGTAACAGTAACGCTATTCAAATTATCGTCGGCCTGTCGGTTCCGCAGGTTCGCGATCGTCTGGAAAATCTGATGCAACATTCACGTCTTACGGAGGTTCACTCATGAAAAAATTCTCAATCGTTATCGCCGGCGGCGGCAGCACCTTTACCCCGGGTATCGTCCTTATGCTGCTACAGAATCAGGATCGCTTTCCTATCGGCAGCTTGAAATTTTATGACAATGACGGCGCAAGACAGGAAACCATCGCCGAAGCCTGCAAGATCCTGCTCAAGGAGCAAGCGCCGGATATCGCGTTCAGCTACACCACCGATCCGCAAGAAGCTTTTAGCGATGTGGATTTCGTAATGGCGCATATTCGCGTCGGGAAATACCCCATGCGCGAGCTGGATGAAAAAATCCCGTTGCGTCACGGCGTGGTCGGTCAGGAAACCTGCGGCCCGGGCGGGATTGCCTACGGTATGCGCTCCATCGGCGGCGTGCTGGAACTGGTGGATTATATGGAAAAATATTCGCCGCAGGCCTGGATGCTCAACTATTCAAACCCGGCGGCGATTGTGGCGGAAGCGACGCGAAAACTGCGCCCGCAGGCCAAGATCCTCAATATCTGCGATATGCCGATCGGCATCGAGGGACGGATGGCGGAAATCATCGGTCTGAAATCGCGTAAGGAGATGAAAGTCCGTTACTACGGGCTGAACCACTTTGGCTGGTGGACTTCCATTCAGGATAAAGACGGCAACGAACTGCTGCCGAAAATACGCGAACACGTGGCGAAATATGGCTATATTCCGCAAACCAGCGACACCAACATTGAGCCGAGCTGGAATGATACCTTTGCCAAGGCGAAAGATGTTTGCGCCCTCGATCCGCAAACGCTGCCAAACACCTACCTGAAATACTATTTTTTCCCCGACTATGTGGTGGCGCATTCCAACCCCGAATATACCCGCGCCAATGAGGTGATGGCCGGTCGTGAAAAACATGTTTTCGGCGCCTGTAATGCGATTATCAACGCCCGTTCCGGCGCGGCGGGCGATCTTGAAATTGACGAACACGCCTCCTATATCGTCGATTTGGCCCGGGCCATCGCCTTTAATACCCAGGAAAGGATGCTGCTGATCGTGGAGAACAACGGGGCGATCAATAATTTTGATGACGATGCGATGGTGGAAATTCCCTGCCTGGTCGGCAGTAACGGGCCGGAACCGTTGCAGGTGGGCGCTATCCCCACCTTCCAGAAAGGCTTGATGAGCCAGCAGGTGGCGGTGGAAAAACTGGTGGTAGAGGCCTGGGAGGAACACTCTTATCAAAAACTGTGGCAGGCCATCAGCCTGTCGAAAACCGTACCGAGCGCCAGCGTAGCCAAGGCGATTCTGGATGACTTGATTGAGGCCAACCGCGACTACTGGCCGGAACTGAACTAATCACCCCGCCCCTCTCTGGTCACGGTCGATTGATCAGAGAGGGGCTTGCTTTTCACTACCGGCGCGTGCGCATCTCTCCCTAACTGGCCGGCCTTCCCCTCCGATCCAGTGGTTATCATTCATTCCCGGCGGATTAAGAAAACTTCACTTGATGTAACTTTTTTGTTACATGAAAATGATTCTCATTCATTTCCGGCTATGCTGTGATTAATACCAAAGATAAGGAAGTAAGAATGCAGACGTCGATTTACCAACAATACCTGCAAGCCAAGATTGCGCACCCACGTAAATATGCCCGCGATCTGGCGGCCCAGCTCGGCATCAGCGAGGCGGAATTAACTCACGCCCGCGTCGGGCACGATGCTCAGCGTCTACAGGGCGATGCCAAAGCCTGGCTCGGCGCGCTGGAGCAGGTGGGGAATACCAAATCGATTACGCGTAACCACTACGCCGTACATGAGCATGTCGGCTACTATCGAAATCAGCATCTTGACGGTCACGCCGGCCTGATCCTTAATCCGCGCGAGCTGGATCTGCGCCTGTTTCTGCACCAATGGGCGTCGGCTTTCGCGCTGCGGGAAGTCACGCCGCGCGGAGAGCGTCACAGCATTCAGTTTTTTGATCGCCAGGGCGACGCCATCCTTAAAGTCTATACGACCGACACAACCGATATGCCGGCCTGGCAGCAGTTCATCGAGAAATTTGTCAGCGCTGAAAATCCGGCGCTGGCAATTGACGTTCTTCCCGCCAATCCCGCCGCCACGCCATCGGCGGAGCCTAACCCGCAATTTGAAGCGGAATGGCGGGCGATGACCGATGTACACCAATTCTTCATTCTGCTAAAACGCTATAATCTGACCCGCCAACAGGCTTTTCGCGCCGTCAGCGACGACCTGGCTTATCAGGTTGATAACGGCGCATTATCACAGATCCTGTTCGCCGCCAGAGAAGAGCAGAATGAAATCATGGTATTTGTTGGCAACCGTGGCTGCGTGCAGATTTTTACCGGTAAAATCGAACGCGTGGAACGCATGGAGCAGCATGCCGAATGGATCAACATTTTCAATCAGGATTTCACGCTGCATTTGATTGAAAATTCGATTGCCGAGAGCTGGATTACCCGCAAACCGACCGCCGACGGCATCGTGACCAGTCTGGAATTATACGCCGCGGACGGTACGCAGATTGCGCAGTTATTTGGGCAGCGTACCGAAGGCACGCCTGAACAACAGCAGTGGCGCGAGCAGATCGGCGCGCTGAAACCGCTTAAGGATCTTGCCGCATGAAAAACTGGTTAATACCGTTATTGATGGCGCTGCCGTTCAGCGTTTCAGCCGAGGAACGCATTGTGTCCATTGGCGGCGATGTGACGGAAATCATCTATGCGCTCGGCGCCGAAAAAGATCTGGTCGCCAGAGACAGCACCAGCCTGCATCCTGACGCCGCCACGGCGTTACCCGACGTTGGCTACATGCGTCAGCTCAACGCCGAAGGCATCCTGGCCATGAAACCCTCACTGGTCATTGCCAGCGAACTGGCCCAACCGTCTCTGGTATTAAAGCAGGTGGCGGACAGCGGAACCAAAGTGATTCACGTTCCGGCCAAACCAGCGGTGGAAACGGTGCCGCAAAAAATCAGCGTGATTTCCCAGGCCCTGCATAAAGAGGCCGAAGGCAAGAAGCTGACCGAGGCTTATCAACAACAAATCGCCAACGTCGCCCAAACGCCTCTGCCGGTTAAGGCGCTCTTTGTTCTCAGCCACGGCGGCATGACCGCCATGGCCGCCGGACAGAATACCCCTGCCGATACCATCATCCGGCGCGTTGGGTTAACCAACGCCATGCAGGGCATCGAACGTTATCAGCCCTTGTCGCAGGAAGGCGTGGTAGCCAGCGCGCCGGATTTGGTGCTGATCTCCAGCCAGGGGTTAAAAAGCTTGGGCGGCGAAGAACAGATATGGAAATTACCAGGCCTGGCGCTGACGCCGGCAGGTAAAGCGCGTCGGCTGCTGGTCGTTGACGACATGGCCATGCTCGGCTTTACGCTGGAGACGCCGGCGCTGATGGCGACGCTGCGCCAGGTCGCAGAAAAAATACAATGACGCAACGGTTCAATCCCCGCTATTTACTGGCGGGTTTGCTGGCGCTGATGCTGATACTGGTGGTGTGCGCGGCGAATATGGGCGCGCTCGCCCTGTCTTTCAAGACACTGTGGCAGACGCCGCTTGACGACCCGCTATGGCATATCTGGCTGAATATTCGTCTTCCCCGGGTGTTGCTGGCCGTGTTGGTCGGCGGCGCGTTAGCCTGTTCAGGCGCCATCATGCAGGGATTATTCCGCAATCCGCTGGCCGATCCCGGTCTGCTGGGGATCAGCGGCGGCGCGGCGCTTGCCGTGGCGTTGAGCATTATTCTGCCGCTCAGCCTTCCGCCGCTGTTGGCGCTTTACAGCCCGATGTTCGCGGCTTTTGCCGGCAGCCTGACGATTACCGCCATCATTTTCATCCTTAGCCGCAGCGAACAAGGCGGATTGACCCGGCTGTTGCTGGCGGGGATTGCGCTTAACGCTCTGTGCGGCGCGGCGGTCGGCGTGCTGACTTATATCAGTAACGACCAGCAACTGCGCCAACTTTCGCTGTGGGGCATGGGAAGTTTGGGACAGGCGCAGTGGCCGATGCTGTTGGTAGCGGCCACGCTGGCGCTTCCCGCCATCGTGATAACCCTGTTTCATACCCGCCGCTTAAACCTGCTACAGCTGGGCGATGAAGAAGCGCATTATCTTGGGGTTAACGTTAAACGAACCAAGTACACGCTGTTGCTATTAAGCTCGCTGCTGGTGGGCGTCGCCGTCGCAGTCAGCGGCGTTATCGGCTTTATCGGGCTGGTTATTCCGCATCTGATACGCTTGCATCTGGGCGCCGATCACCGCTGGCTTATTCCCGGTTCGATACTCGGCGGCGCCTGCCTGCTGGTGGCGGCGGATACGCTGGCCCGCACGGTGTTATCGCCGGCGGAAATGCCCGTCGGGCTGTTAACCAGCCTGATTGGCGGGCCTTACTTCTTATGGCTGATCGTGCAGCATAAAGGACGCGGCAATGAATAACCTCGTTCCGGATAACGCGCTGGTGGCGCGTAATCTCCATTTCCACACCGCCGGACGATGCCTGACTGACGATATTTCGCTGGAAATCAACTGCGGTGAGATCGTGGCCATTATCGGGCCGAATGGCGCAGGTAAATCCACGCTGCTGCGCTTATTGACCGGCTATCTGACGCCCGATCGGGGCGAATGCCGGTTAGCCGGTAAGCCATTTGCACAGTGGAACCCTACCGCGCTGGCGAAAACCCGTGCGGTGATGCGCCAGCACAGCGGCATGGCCTTCGCATTCAGCGTACAGGAGGTGGTCGCTATGGGGCGTTCACCCTATAGCCGCGATCGGCGGAATGATGAGGTCATCCGCCGGGTAATGGAGCAAACCGGCTGCTTAACGTTAGCCAATCGCGATTACCGCCAGCTCTCCGGCGGCGAACAGCAGCGCGTGCAGCTGGCGCGGGTACTGGCTCAGCTCTGGCACCCGCAGCCGACGCCGGGCTGGCTGTTTCTGGATGAACCGACGTCGGCGTTGGATCTCTATCATCAGCAACACCTGCTGCGGCTGTTGAAGCAGTTGACCCAACAGCAGCCGCTGGCGGTATGCTGCGTACTGCACGATCTCAATCTCGCCGCCCTCTATGCCGATCGGATTTTACTGCTGCACGACGGCAAACTGGTGGCGCAAGGCACGCCGGCTCAGGTACTGCAAGCAGAGATCCTGACCCGCTGGTATCAGGCCGACCTGAACGTCAGCCCGCACCCCGAATACCCGATCCCACAGGTTTACCTGCGCCAGTAGCCGGATTCAACTGGAACAGGATATCTCAAGATGTTTGCCCCACTCTGGCGGTAATGCCGCCAGGTCGTCCATCTCAGGACGATCCTCATAGGGTTGACACAGCGCCTGGTGTAATCGGGTCAGCACGCTGATATCATCTTTTTCCGCCTGCGCAATCGCGTTCTGCGCCAGATAGTTGCGCAGAATAAACCTCGGGTTGGCCGCTTTCATTCGCCGCTGGCGTTCGGCGTCGCCCCGCTCTTCCTGCATCAGCCGCTGGCGATAACCGCTAAACCAGTGGTCGAAAGCGGGACGATCGATAAACTCATCGCGCAACGGCGACTGCGCGCTGTGCTGCTCGCTCTGCGCCAACAGGCGAAAAGTACGGGTATAGTCGCTTCGTTCCTGCTGCATCAGGCGCAGTAACCCCTGAAGAATAGCGTTATCCGTCTCCTGTGCGCTGAACAGCCCGAGTTTCGCGCGCATCAGTTCGCCATATTTCTGCATCAGCGCCGGCTCATAACGGGCCAACGCCGTTTCCAGCTCGTCGGCGCTCATCAGCCCCGACAGCGACTGCGCCAGGCGATGCAGATTCCATAAACCAACCGCGGGTTGATTATCGAAAGCATAGCGTCCCTGATGGTCGGAGTGGTTGCAGATATAATCCGGCTGATAGTCATCCAAAAACCCGTAAGGGCCATAATCGATGGTCAAACCGAGAATCGACATATTATCGGTATTCATCACGCCATGGGCAAAACCGACCGCCTGCCACTGCGCCATCAGTCGTGCGGTGCGCTCCACCACGTCACCGAACCATAAGGCATACCGCTGGCCGTCATCCTGCCACTGCGGCCAGTGGCGGGCGATAACGAAATCCGCTAGTTGACGGACTTTTTCGCCTTCGCGACGATAATAGAAATGTTCAAAGTGGCCGAAGCGTATATGGCTCTCCGCCACCCGCAGCAGCATCGCCCCCGGTTCTTCCCGCTCGCGCTGTATGGTTTGATCGCTGGTGACAATGGTTAGGGCGCGTGTCGTCGGAATGCCCAGATGATGCATCGCTTCAGAAGCCAGAAACTCACGGATAACCGAGCGCAATACCGCACGGCCGTCTCCCATCCGGGAATACGGGGTCAGGCCGGCGCCTTTCAGGTGCCAGTCCATGCTGCGGCCGTCCGCCAGTTGCTGTTCACCCAGCAGAATGCCGCGTCCGTCGCCCAGTTGCCCGGCCCACATGCCAAACTGATGACCGCTGTAAACCTGCGCCAGCGGCGCCATGCCGGGCAATAATCGTTCGCCGCGCCAGACCGCTTCATGCTCGCGGGTAAACCACTCAGGCGATAGCCCGAGCTCATCCGCCAGTCCCGTACTGTGATACAGCAGACGCGCGCCCTGAAGCGGCGTAGGATGCAGTGCGGTATAAAACCCCGGCAGCTGTTGAAAATAGTGATTAACGAACGATAGTGTCTGCGGCATGTTCTCTCCCTTTACCGGAAAGTGTAGAGCGGTAAGCCGGGAATTAACACGGAGTAAGTCTGTGGTTATTATTTATCCAGCGCGCCGGCTGGCAAACTAAGCCGAATTGAAAAGAAATTCGCGAACGAAAAAAAGGGCTTATGAGAAAAAATCAGCCTGCGTTTTTAGTTCATCAAAGTGAACCGCCGGCCAAAGATTTCCCTGCACCGCGTCGATATCCAGCAGTCTGGCCTTGTTGAGATACTCAGGCGTGTCGATACCTTTGGCGATAATTCTTACCCCTTGATAATGGTTTTTAATGACTCGCAATAACGGTTCCATGATCAAGGTATTCGCCGATCGGGATAATAAATGCCCGACAAAGTTCGGATCCATTTTCACCGTATTAAGCAGCCCATCATGCAGCGGTTGCAGATTAATTTTCCCCGAACCAAAATTATCCAGCCACAGATCAAACCATTCACTCAGTTTTAAAAGGCGGGCATCTCTTTTACCCCGAGATAAATTCGGGAATAGCTCATTAATTTCTAACTGAATGAACGGCATGGTTTTAATCTCGTCGCACACGCTTTTCGAACCTACCAGGAAATCGGCTATTTCATGGTCAACCTTTAGCACCAGCAACGTGTTGTTCTGCGTAAACCAGTCGGCGCTGTTTTTTATAAAACCGAGTTGTTCTTTAACAAAATCATGTTTTTGCGATTTTTTCAGCATATTAATCAGAATATCTGGCGGTATACTCAGGTTCCCCGACAGGCTATTAAATCGGCTGATCATTTCTACCGCCAATAGCCTGCCTTCCAGGCTATACATAGGCCAGAAAACATAATCATTTACATAATCCACTTCCAGACGAATACGCATAAAGCCGTTATAGCCTATAAAAATACTCTCTAATTTATAGACTAAAAAATGCATCTTTCACACCGAGGGAAGATTTCAAACTAAAGTTTCTGTTTGTTAACGGCGCCGGTTCGCCGGCCACGCTTCCATTTGCCGCCCTTCACCACCGCTGATAGGCATCACGCCTGCCCTGAAATCGACGCTCTGATTAATAAAATAGATGAACGGCGAAAAAGTCATACTTGACGTTATCAAGAAGATAGTTGGACTTATATTTTATCAACTTGCATTTTTTCATTAAGCCTATTTTTTTATTATTTTGTATCTACTTTTCGTTGGATATGCGCCCTGAAGTGAAAAAATAATCCACTTATCAATAGCCGTTGTCGTGATGTTTATAATTGGAAAATACTGTGATTGCCCTGATAAAAAATAGAATAGCAATATATTCCTGTATCACTGCGCCACCATGCCAACGAGCTAAATAATAAAAACCATCAGATACGCCGCGCTTGCCAGTATGCCCGCTTCCAATAGACATTTTCCAGTGACGATCGAATAACGCCCTGGCTGGTGGAGGCATGGATAAACTGATCGTCTTTATCATAGATGCCGACATGCAGCCCGTTGCCGCCGCTGCCGGTTTTGAAAAACACCAGATCGCCGGGCAACAGGTTGTCGCGATCCACCCGTTCACCCAATTCGGTTTGATCCTCGGTGGTACGCGGCAACTGCAAGCCGAACCGATCGCGGAACGTCAAATAAACAAAACCGGAACAGTCAATACCGTTTCGATCTAATCCGCCGTAGCGATAAGGGGTGCGATACCATTGACTAAGCTGATCGTGAAGCTCCGCCACCACCATGATCGAATCACTCAGGCGCGCATTGGGCGGCGGGTTGTTGTGGCTGCTGCATCCCGCCATGATCAGGCTTGCCAATACCAGCCAGAGTCGTAAACGTATCATGCTTGTTACCTGAGAAATCTGCCGGATCGCGCCTGCGCTCGGCAGAGGTTATCTATCAGAATGATATTTCTGTTTAATTTAGCGTTGAAAGGGCATAACTGGCAAGTAAAGCCGGTTTCTGCTGATTTTCGCTCAGGCGCGACCCGCAATCACCCAGAAGCGGCCATCCACCATAAGGCGCTGGAAATCGACGCCAAACACCGGCGACAGCGTTTCCGGCGTCATTACCTCAGTGGCGTCGCCCTGCGCGACCAGTCGTCCGGCGGACATCAGCCAGATGCTGTCGGCATGGTGCAAACTGTGGTTTAGATCGTGGGCGCAGACAATCACGCTTAGCCCCGCCTGACGCAGCATATGCAGCAGTTCGTCCAACGCGGCCTGCTGCGCGACATCCAGACTGTTGGCGGGTTCATCCAGCAGCAGCAGCCGTCCGTTAGGATTCGCCGCCGGCCAAATCTGCAATAGCGCGGCGACCAGCCTGACGCGCTGCCACTCGCCGCCGGAAAGCCGGGTTAACGAACGCGTCAGTTTATCCGTCAGCATCAGGCGGGCGGCCAGAAAACCCACCGCCTCATCGACAACCGCCTCATCGGCCGTGGGAGGCTGGTGCAAACGCAAATATTGAAACACCGGCATCATCGATGACGGAGGCTGTTGCTGGGCGAGATAGGCCCGCCGCAGCGCCAGATCCGGCGCGGACCAGTCCGACAGCGGCTTACCGCACAGATAAACGCTCCCCTCGCCGGCCAGCATGCCCGCGACTCGGGCAAGCAAGGTGCTTTTCCCCGCGCCGTTCGGGCCAATAATATGCAGCAGTTGACCCGCGCGGCACTCGACATCAACCGGAGACAGGCGGGAGGAAACGCCGGCCTGCCTCAGTTGCAGCAAGGGCGTGGATTGCGCAGCCAATTACTTTGCCAGCGCCGCTTCAATGGCATCGGTAATCGTCGCGTCGTCGGGGGCCAGATCCGGGGCAAAACGCTGAATTACGCTGCCATCGCGGGCGATCAGGAATTTTTCAAAGTTCCAGAGGATATCTTCCGGATTCGCCGGCTTGCGGCCTTTATTGACTAAGCGAGCGTAAAACCCGCTCAGCAACGAGTTGGTCGCTTTAGGCTGTTCGCGGATCAATAGCTGGTACAGCGGATGTCGTTCGGCGCCGTTAACGTCGATTTTGCTGAACATCGGGAACTGAACGCCAAATGTCGTCCGGCAAAACGCCTGAATTTCTTCATCGCTACCCGGCTCCTGTCCGGCAAATTCATTCGATGGAAACCCCAGCACGACAAATCCCTGGTCACGATAGGTTTCGTAGATTTTCTCCAATGCGTCGTATTGCTTGGTCAAGCCGCACTTTGAAGCCACATTGACAATTAACGCCACCTTGCCCTGATAGGATTCAAGCGTCGTCTGTTGTCCGTCAATGGTTTTCAGTGGAATGGCGTAGATTTCATTACTCATCGTCTTAATCCTTTTTATTCTGTCAGATAGGGGCCGTCGGCCATTGCTGGCTGTGCGGTGAGCTAAATCCTGTTACGTAACAACAACCAGATAAACCATGGCGCTCCCAGCGTAGCGGTAACGACGCCAATCGGCAACTCGGCGGAAACCAGCGCCACCCGCGCCACGGTGTCGGCCAGCATAAGAATCGAACCGCCGGCCAGCGCGCAGCCGGTTAATAAATAACGCTGATCGGTTAACCCGCACAGCCGCAACATATGCGGAATAATTAATCCGACGAACCCAATCACCCCCGCCAGCGCCACGCTCACGCCGACCAGCGCGCCGATAACCAGCACCAGCACGTTGCGCCAATAGTAAACCGACACCCCCAGTTGGCGCGCCTGTATCTCATCCAGCGCCAGCCCGTTCAGCACAGTCCCCCGACGGCTCAGCCATAGGATCAAGGGCAGCAGCGTCAGCATCAGCCAGCCCTGCCGCCAGTCGATCCCGCTGAACCCGCCCATCATCCAGTACATTAGCTGCCGCAAATCCAGACTGGTGCTGAAGTAGACCGCCCAGGTCATCATCGCGCTACAGATAATTCCCAGCGAAACGCCAATCAGCAGCAGACGGGCATTGGATACTTGTCTACGGGCAAAACGCAGCAGCAGAAAGGTGATCAGCAGCGCACCGGCGATAGCGCTGAGGCTTAATACCCATATCGGCAGCATACCTTGTCCCAGCAGGACGGTAAGCACCAGCGCCACCCCCGCGCCGTTGGCGACGCCCAGTAATCCCGGCTCCGCCAGCGGGTTATCGAATATCGCCTGCATCACCGCGCCGGACATCGCCAGACTCGCGCCCACCAGCATCACGGCCAACGTTCTGGGCAAGCGCAACTGCCAGATAAAGATGCGCTGTGCGTCATCCAGCCAGTATAACGGCCAAATCCAGCGGTCGCCGGCGCACAGGCCGATCGTCAGCGTAAATAATGTCAGAAGAAACAGCAGGATTAATCGCCGACGATCATCAGTGCGCTGCTGTCGTTTTAACTGGGTATACCCCGGATTCAATGGCTGCATAGTCCATCCGCGACAAAGGAAAAGCGCCTGTCCCGACAGACGCCTGCGCTATGGTAACCGATTTTATCCGTCGCTTTCGCATTGGATTGTCATTCCCTGATTATCCGGATATCGACTACGCTTAATCCTATGAGAATAGCTCTCATTCATTTCGGTTGGTGGTGATCCACGGCAGGCTTCAGTGAGGGTATGGCGATGTTGACGAGTTTGCGGAATTTTGTCCAGCGGGTGGGCTCTCCCCGAGATATCCCCCCCGCGGAGACGGACACGCACGCACGCTGCCGCGAGTGCGAGTTCTGTTTCTTCAACCACTCGGCAACCTTTGCGTTTGACCAGGTCAACGAATGCGAGAATTACGCCTTGCCGCGGGAGGAAAAAACCACCTCGCCGAGCGTGCGGGATTGATGACGAAAGTCAACGATCTGGTTCGCCAGGAAGCTACCGAACCAGATCGTTTAAGCGAAGACAATAAAGCTTATTCGCTAATCGAATAAGCGGCAGGATAGACGAATCATCAGAACACGATCGTTTTCCGACGCGTCAACCAGGCGCTGACAAACTCGGGCACCACGGTACTGGCCGGGCCGTAAATTTTTTCGTCAAACTGACTCTCCACCAGGCTGGGTTCAAGATTCAGTTCCAGCGTATAGGCACCATGCGCATGCGCTTCATGCACAAACCCGGCGGCAGGATATACGTGCCCGGACGTACCGATGGCGATGAAATAATCCGCCTGCGCCAATGCCTGAGAAATTTTATCCATCTGAAGCGGCATTTCACCGAACCACACGATATGCGGACGTAAAGGCGCCGGGAACTGACAGCAGTGGCATCGCTCCTCGGCGGAAAGATCCCCCGTCCAGTCGAAAATCTGCCCGCTCTGACAGCAGCGCACCTTCAGTAACTCGCCGTGCATATGGATAATCCGCTCGCTGCCGGCCCGCTCATGCAAATTATCGATATTCTGCGTGATGAGTAAAAAGTTATCCCCCAGCAATGCTTCCAGATTAGCCAGCGCCAGATGAGCCGCATTGGGCACGATGTCGGGCTGCTGTAACTGGCGGCGGCGGGCGTTATAAAATGCCTGCACCAGCTCGGGGTTGCGATGAAATCCCTCGGGGGTGGCGACATCCTCAACCCGATGCTCTTCCCACAGACCGTCGGCCGCCCGAAAGGTACGGATGCCTGATTCCGCGGAAACCCCCGCGCCGGTCAACACCACTACTCTTGGCTTTTTCACTTCGGTCGCCGCCAGATAATCTCGGTGGAAAATACGTGCACGCAGACGCTGCTGACGCATTCGTTTCCCTTTATGAAAACGTCCTAACCGTTGATGCGTTTGCATATCTGCTCCTGCTATTGATCCATTAAGTGTAGCAATGCCGCGCCGCGAATGCCGCCCGCATCGCCATAACGCGCTTTTTCTATGCGTGGAAGTTTGGCAATCGGTAATAATCGCGCCGGCAAACGCGTCGGTAATATCTGATAAATTTCGTCGAAATTCGATAACCCGCCTCCCAGCACCAGCAGATGGGGATCGAGAAGCGTCAACAGATTGCCTAAACAGGCCGCCAGTAAATCCATAAACCGATCGACGAACGCCAGCGCATTGTTATCGCCCGCGCGATAGTGCCGGATGATGGTCACCGCCGGCAACGTCTGTTGATAAAAATGCGCATACAGCCATTCAAATCCGCGGCCTGAAATATAGTTTTCAATACACCCGGACTGCCCGCAGCCGCATTTAACCCGCGGAATATCCTCGCCGAGGATCGCCAACGCGTCGGACGGCAAACGGAAATGCCCCAGCTCCCCGGCAATGCCGTTTCGCCCGTCCACCGGACGTCCGTTCACCACCAATCCGCCGCCGACGCCCGTACCGAGGATTACGCCCAATACGACCGGGTAAGCGCGAAATTCCTCATTCCAGGCTTCAGACAGGGCAAAACAGTTGGCGTCGTTATTAATACGGATCTCGCGCTGTAATAACTGCCCCAGATCCGCGCCCAGCGGCCGCCCCATGGTCGCCGGCAAATTGGCGGTAAACAGGGCGCCGTTGTCGCCGGTTTGCATACCCGGCACGCCAATGCCGACCTTGCCTTCCATGCCTACCTGCGCATCGGCTTCTTTGGTCATTTCAACCAGCGTATTCAGCAGCGTTTCATAGCTGTTGCGAGGCGTGGGAAGGCGCTTTTGCCAAACCATATTTAGCCCGGCATCAAATACGCCCAGCTCGATTTTCGTGCCGCCCATGTCAAAACCGTAATACATGACCGCCCCTTAAATGGTTGATGACACATTTCCACGCCGCACGGCTGTGAGTGTGGATGTACAAGGTTACTGCCCGCTCAATACCCGCGCGGGATCAATCCGGCTGGCGCGCCGCGCCGGATACCAACTGGCGATCAGGCTCAGCGCCAGTGCCGTCGCCAAAACGCTGATAACATCGACCGCATGTAACTCTGACGGCAGGAAATCAATAAAATAGATATCGCCGGATAAGAAACGATGACCGGTTATTGATTCGATACCGCGAATAATATTGGTCAACTGTAGCGTGGCGATCACCCCCGCAATCACGCCGATCACGCTGCCCAACAGTCCGGCCAGCAAGCCATACCAGACAAATATAGCGCGGATCAACCCGTCCGTTGCTCCCAGGGTACGCAACACGGCAATATCGCCGCTCTTATCTTTAACCGCCATCACCAGCGTGGAAACAATATTAAAACACGCCACCCCAATCACCAGCACCATCGCCAGATACATAATGGTTCTCACCATCTGGATATCACGGTACATATAGCCATAGGTGCCGATCCAACTGCGGATATAGACATGGGCGTTGGTGACCTCGCCCGCATCGCGCACCAGTTTATTGGCGCTGAAAACATCCGTGGCTTTAATGGCGATCCCCGTGACGCTCTCCCCCATATCCAGATAGTGCTGCGCGTCGGCCAGCGGCACCAGCGCCAGACTGTGATCGAGCTGACCGCTGAGTTGCAGAATCCCGCTGACGTGCAGCCGGATACGCTTTGGCTGCATCAGCTTCATTTCCGGGTCATTATTGGGGATCATCACCGTCACCCAATCGCCTTCGCTGACGTTCAGCGCGTTTGCCACGCCCTGACCGATAATCACCTGCTGTTCGCCGGCGCGAAAGCGCTGCCAGGCATCGTTGATCACAAAACGGGGTAATGCGCTGAGCCGGCTCTCCTGTTGCGGGTCAACGCCTTTCATCTGAATGGCGCGCAGGTTGGCGCCGTATTCCAGCAGACCGGTAAAATTGATATAGGGCGCTGCCGCCGCCACGCCCGGCACCCGTTCTATTTTGGGCAACAGCGCCTGCCAGCCGGCAAAGGGTTGATTGACCGGTTCGATTTCACCGTGGGGAACCACGGCCAGAATACGGTTGTTCAGCTCACGCTCGAAACCGTTCATCGCGCTTAAGCCCACGATCAGCACCGCCACGCCCAATGCAATCCCGATCGTCGAAATAACCGAAATCAGCGAAACCATGCCGCCGCGCCGCCGGCCCCGGCTGAAACGCAGGCCAATCAACAGGGAAAGCGGAGGAAACGTCATTGCCCGACTCCCGTTAGCGTCAGTTCCTGCTGCAACTGACCGTCACGCATTTCCAACTGACGACTCAGGCGGCCGGCCAGTTGTAAATCATGGGTCACCACCAGAAACGCCGTCCCCTGCCGCACATTCAATTCGCCCAGCAGTTCAAAAATCGTATCCGCGGTACGCTGGTCGAGGTTGCCGGTCGGCTCGTCCGCCAATACCAGCGACGGACTGTTCACCAGCGCTCTGGCAATGGCGACGCGCTGACGTTCGCCGCCGGACAGCTCCGCCGAACGGTGATGGCTGCGATTTTCCAACCCAACCGCCGCCAGCATCTCACGGGCTTTGTCTTGCGCCTGCGACGCCGGCACATGACCGATCAACAAAGGCATAGCTACATTTTCCAGCGCGGTGAAATCCGGCAACAGGTGGTGAAACTGGTAAATAAAACCCAGCTCGCGGTTACGCAGCGCCGATTTGTCCGCCGCCGACAGCTTACTCATCTGCTGCCCTTTAAAAATCACCTCACCGGAGGTGGGCGAATCCAGCCCGCCTAACAGATGCAATAAGGTGCTTTTCCCCGAGCCGGAACTGCCGACAATCGCCATCATCTCCCCGTTGCGCATTTCAAAGGTCACATCGCGCAGGACATCCGTCGACAGCTTACCTTCCTGATAGCGTTTGCACAGGTTATTGCACTGCAACAACAGTAAATCATTCATAACGTAAAGCCTCAGCGGGTTGAACGGCGGCGGCGCGCCATGACGGATACAGCGTGGAGAGAAGAGCAATGACCATCGCGGTCAGCGCGATGGTGACGACCTGTAGCGGTTCTATCGCCACCGGCAACGCCGCGCCGTCAAGCAATAATCCCAACATCGGCATCAGCGTATTTAGCTGGCTGGCCAACAGCGCCCCCAGCAGCGCGCCGAGTAACGCCCCGACGATCCCGGCGCTGCCTCCCTGCACCATAAACACCGTCATAATCTGACGCTGGGTCAATCCTTGCGTTTGCAGAATAGCCACCTCGCCCTGTTTTTCCATCACCAGCAAACCCAGCGAGGTAATAATATTGAACGCGGCGACGGCGATAATCAGACTCAGCAGCAGCCCCATCATGTTTTTCTCCATCCTCACCGCCTGGAATAACTCCCCCTTGCGCTCACGCCAGTCTTTCCACACCAGCCCGTCCGGCAATGTCTGGCGGCTCAGCGTATCGACCGCCAGCGGTTGATCGAGCCACAGGCGCCAGCCGGTAATATTGCCGGCCGGATAGCGCATCAGCCGTGAGGCATCCTGCTGATTGACCAGCAGTTGGTAGCCATCAACCTCGCTGTTGGCGGCAAAGGTTCCGGCGACGGTGAATAACCGCTGGCTGGGGATACGCCCCATTGGGGTGAGCTGGCTGGCGCTGGGCACCATCAGACGCAGTTGTTCGCCGCGTTTTACGCCCAGTTGAGACGCCAGTTGATCGCCGAGAATGACCTGATAGCCTCCCGGCTGTAGCTGCTGTTGCCTTACGTTCACCAGATAGCGCGATAAAGGTTCCGCTTCATCCGGGTTGACGCCCAGCATTACGCCCACGGCGACGCTGCGGGCGCTTTGCAGCACCACCTCCCCGGTGGTTAAGGGCGCCGCGCGGTTAATCCCCCGCAACGCATCCAGGTTCGAGGCTGGCTGGGCCTGCGGATCAAGCGAGCCTTGTGGCGTGGTGATCAACGCCTGCGGCATCAGCCCCAGGATATTGTTCTCCAGTTCACGCTCGAAACCATTCATAACCGACAGTACGGTTACCAGCGCCATCACCCCCAGGGTGATGCCAATGGCCGATAACCAGGAGACAAACCGCCCGAAGCGGTCCGATGCTCGGCCGCGCATATAACGCAGGCCAATGAATAATGCGACAGGTTGATACATGAAATCCGTCTGGATGAGGTTGCCAAAGCAAAGTGATCAAGGATAATAAAGGGTAGCACCGCTTTATGGAACCCTAACACCCTCACTCTCCGGCTTTTTCTTAGCGGACACCGGGGTCGAGACCTGATAATCAGATTATGCCTGAAAAATATCGTTATCCGTTGCCGCTCAAATCGGGTGAGCAACGCCTGCTGGGGCAATTAACCGGCGCCGCCTGCGCCGTAGAATGTGCAGAGATCATTGACCGCCATAGTGGACTGGTCGTGCTTATCGCCCCTGATATGCAGAACGCCTTGCGTCTGCGCGATGAAATTCAACAATTTACCGAACAACCCGTCACCAGCTTGCCTGATTGGGAAACGCTGCCTTACGACAGCTTTTCTCCCCATCAGGAAATTATTTCCAGTCGGCTTTCCACCCTGTATCAGTTGCCGTCGCTGGATCGGGGCGTCTTGATCCTGCCGGTCAACACCCTGATGCAGCGGGTATGCCCGCATAATTTCCTGCACGGTCATGCGCTGATGCTGAAAAAAGGCCAGCGCCTATCGCGCGACAAACTGCGTTCGCAGCTGGAACAGGCGGGCTACCGCAGCGTCGATCAGGTGATGGAGCACGGGGAGTTCGCCACCCGCGGCGCGCTGCTGGATCTGTTCCCGATGGGCAGCGAGGAGCCGTACCGAATTGATTTCTTTGATGATGAAATCGATAGCCTGCGGCTGTTTGATGTCGATACGCAGCGGACATTAAATGAAGTGCCGCACATCAATCTGCTGCCCGCGCATGAATTTCCAACCGATAAAACCGCCATCGAATTGTTTCGCAGCCAGTGGCGGGAACAATTTGACGTGCGCCGCGATGCGGAGCAC
Organism: Brenneria sp. hezel4-2-4; assembly: GCF_013155275.1. GTDB lineage: Bacteria > Pseudomonadota > Gammaproteobacteria > Enterobacterales > Enterobacteriaceae > Brenneria. The sequence continues at coordinate 372,298 of NZ_JABJXS010000002.1, read as the reverse complement.
ATCTATCAGCAGGTGAGCAAAAGCGCCTGGCCCGCCGGTATTGAATACTGGCAACCGCTGTTTTTTAATCAGCCGCTGCCTTCGCTGTTCAGCTACTTCCCCGACAATACGCTGGTGGTGAATACCGGCGATATCGAACAGAGCGCCGAACGTTTCTGGCAGGATGTTCAGCAGCGCTTTGAAAGCCGTCGCGTCGATCCCATGCGCCCGCTTCTGCCGCCGGAATCGTTATGGCTGCGGGTTGACGGCCTGTTTTCCGAGCTAAAAGCCTGGCCGCGGGTGCAATTGCGCACCGACACCCTGCCGGAAAAAGCCGCCAATGTGAATCTTGGCTATCTGCCGTTGCCGGATCTGGCGATTCAGCACCAGCAAAAAGCGCCGCTGGACACGCTGCGCCGCTTTATCGAACAATTTGACGGGCAGATCATCTTTTCCGTCGAAAGCGAAGGCCGGCGCGAAACCCTGCAAGAGTTGCTGGCGCGAATCAAGCTCAACCCCACGCCGATTAACCATCTGGATCAGGCCAAAAAACGCGGCGCCAATCTGATCATCGGCGCCAGCGAGCACGGTTTTATCGATACCCTCCGCCAGCGGGCGCTGATTTGTGAAAGCGATCTGCTGGGTGAGCGGGTCAGTCGCCGGCGGCAGGATAACCGGCGGGCCATCAATACCGAGACGTTGATTCGTAACCTGGCGGAGCTTCGGCCTGGGCAGCCGGTAGTGCATCTTGAACACGGCGTGGGGCGCTATGCCGGATTAACCACGCTGGAAGCGGGCGGCATTAAAGCCGAATATCTGATTCTGACCTATGCCGGCGAAGATAAACTTTATGTACCGGTATCCTCGTTGCATTTGATCAGCCGTTATGCCGGCGGCGCAGACGAAAGCGCGCCGCTGCACAAACTCGGCGGCGAGGCCTGGTCGCGCGCGCGACAGAGAGCGGCCGAAAAAGTACGCGACGTCGCCGCCGAATTATTGGATGTCTACGCGCAACGCGCCGCCAAAAGCGGTTTTGCCTTTAAGCATGACAAAGGGCAGTATCAGCTGTTCTGCGAAAGTTTTCCCTTTGAAACCACGCCCGACCAGGCGCAGGCCATTAATGCCGTGCTGAGCGACATGTGCCAGCCGCTGGCGATGGATCGTCTGGTATGCGGCGATGTGGGCTTTGGTAAAACCGAAGTCGCGATGCGCGCCGCGTTCCTGGCCGTGGAAAACCATAAACAAGTGGCGGTGTTGGTGCCGACCACCCTGCTGGCGCAGCAACACTACGATAACTTCCGCGATCGCTTTGCCAACTGGCCGGTTAAAATCGAAATGATCTCCCGGTTTCGCAGCGCACGCGAACAAACGCAGATCCTGGAAGAAACGCGGCAAGGCAAAGTCGACATTCTGATCGGCACCCATAAGCTGTTGCAGAACGATGTCCACTGGCACGATCTGGGATTGCTGATTGTGGATGAAGAGCACCGCTTCGGCGTGCGCCATAAAGAGCGGATTAAAGCGATGCGCGCCAACGTGGATATTCTTACGCTGACCGCCACGCCGATCCCCCGCACGTTGAATATGGCGATGAGCGGAATGCGCGATCTGTCGATTATCGCCACCCCCCCGGCGCGTCGGCTGGCGGTGAAAACCTTTGTGCGGGAATACGACAATCTGGTGGTGCGCGAGGCCATTCTGCGTGAAATTCTGCGCGGCGGTCAGGTTTATTATCTCTACAATGATGTGGAAAACATCGAAAAGGCCACCCAGCGACTGGCTGAACTGGTGCCGGAAGCGCGCATCACCATCGGCCACGGCCAGATGCGTGAACGCGATCTGGAACGGGTGATGAATGATTTTCATCACCAGCGGTTCAACGTACTGGTTTGCACCACCATCATTGAGACCGGCATCGATATTCCCAGCGCCAATACCATTATCATTGAACGGGCCGACCACTTCGGGCTGGCGCAGTTGCACCAGCTACGCGGCCGCGTCGGGCGCTCGCATCATCAGGCCTATGCCTATCTGCTGACGCCGAATCCCAAGGCGATGAGCACCGATGCGCACAAGCGTCTGGAAGCAATCGCCTCGCTGGAAGATTTGGGCGCGGGCTTTGCGCTCGCCACCCACGATCTGGAAATTCGCGGGGCGGGCGAGCTGTTGGGTGAAGACCAAAGCGGTCAGATGACCAGCGTGGGCTTCTCGCTGTATATGGAGTTGCTGGAAAGCGCCGTTGAAGCGCTGAAGGCCGGTCGTGAACCGTCGCTGGAAGACCTGATCAGCAGTCAGACGGACGTTGAACTGCGGTTACCCGCCCTGCTGCCGGAAGACTTTATCCCTGACGTTAATACCCGGCTGTCCTTTTACAAACGCATCGCCAGCGCCAAACAACCGCATGAGCTGGATGAACTCAAAGTCGAGCTTATCGATCGTTTCGGCCTGCTGCCGGACGCCACCCGACATCTGTTACAGATTGCCGCGCTGCGTCAACAGGCCCAGTCGCTGGGGATAAAACGCATTGAAGGCCATGAAAAAGGCGGGTTTATCGAATTCAGCGAGCAAAACCGCGTCGATCCGACCCATCTTATCGGGCTGCTTCAGAATAACCCGGGCATTTACCGATTAGACGGCCCGACGCGCCTGAAATTCATTACCGATTTAAGCGCCCGACCGCAGCGCATTGAGTTTATCCATTCACTGTTAACCAATATGTCCCAGCATACGCTGGCCGCCTGAGCTATAGAAACCGCCTCGCCCTTCCTTACACCGGAAGGGCATAACGCCGGCAACCGGCGTATGTCGTTCTTCCCCCTTTACAACCACGGGATTAACGCAGTAAAGTCCCCACCCTTTTTTATGACGGGCCGTTGCTGCGCAACGTTGAAAAACGTTCCAGACGTTTTTTATGACATGGGTAATTCAGGATGTTTATAGGTTTTGACTATGGCACGGCCAACTGTTCCGTGGCGGTAATGAATGCCGGTACACCGCAACTGGTGCCGCTGGAAAACAAGTCCCCTTATCTATCCTCACTGCTCTGCGCCCCGGCGCGCGAAGCGGTCAGCGAGTGGCTATGGCGCTGCCATCAGGTAGAGGCCACGGGAGAAAACGCCCAGTTGCTGCGGCGCGCCATCAGCGTTAACCGCGACGAAGATATTCGTGTGCAGTCGGACAGCGTGAAATTCGGACGCGCCGCGTTAGCGCACTATATCGTCGATCCTGAAGAGACCTGGTTCGTTAAGTCCCCCAAATCGTTTCTTGGCGCTGTCGGCCTCAAGCCTCAGCAGATCGCGCTGTTTGAGGATCTGGTCTGCGCCATGATGCTGCACATACGCCGGCAGGCCGAGCAACAGCTTGGGCAATCCATCACACAGGCGGTGATCGGCCGGCCGATCAACTTCCAGAGTATTGGCGGCGAAGAAGCCAACCAGCAAGCCCAGGGCATTCTGGATCGCGCCGCGCAGCGCGCAGGTTTCCAACAGGTGATGTTTCAGTTTGAACCGGTCGCCGCCGGATTGGATTTTGAAGCTACGCTCAGCAGTGAAACCCGCGTGCTGGTAGTGGATATCGGCGGAGGAACCACCGACTGCTCAATGCTGTTGATGGGCCCTGACTGGCGCCATCAACGAGAGCGTCAACAAAGTTTGTTAGGGCACAGCGGCTGCCGGGTAGGCGGTAACGATCTGGATATCATGCTGGCCTTCAGGCAATTGATGCCCATGCTGGGTATGAACGGCGAGACGGAAAAAGGCATCCCCCTGCCCAGCCTGCCCTGGTGGAATGCGGTGGCGATCAACGATATTCCGGCGCAGAAAGACTTTTACAGTGCGGCGTGTCGTACCCTGATCGATGAAATGATACGCGATGCACAACGACCCGATGCAGTAAGACGCCTGCTTAGCGTCTGGCGTCAGCGGCTGGGCTATCGCCTGGTACAGCTGGCGGAAGAGAGCAAAATCACCTTATCCGACGCAGAACAGACAAACGCCGACCTGCACTTTGTCGAACCGGGCCTGACGACCATCATCGACAATAGCGAATTGAACGCGGCGATAGCCCAGCCGTTGCTGCGCATTCAGCAGCAGATCGAACAAGCGCTGAAGACCAGCCAAACCCGGCCGGATGTCATCTATCTGACCGGCGGTAGCGCCCGCTCCCCGCTGCTGCGCCAGGCAATTGAACGCCAGTTGCCGGGTATTCCTATCGCCAGTGGAAACGATTTTGGCTCCGTCACTGCCGGCCTGGCCCGTTGGGCGGAGATTTTATTCCGCGATTAACGCCCCAATGCCGGATGAGGTTATCCTGCCGCGGCCCCCGGCAGCCAGTGTATTCGCAAGCGGTGCACCGCACCGCCCCCCGATAGTGCATCGCATCATTCAGCCCTGCTCTATCCATCAACCTGCCGCGATTATGCCTGCGCGTTATTAAGACTCCGTGCCCATTTCCCGCGCGCCATAGCCCGGGAGATGATTTGCCGCCTGTCCAGAGTCCACATATGGCACTAATATTGCTTTATACCCGGCACCCTAAGCAGGCGATCCTGCCTATTCGATGTCGTTTTACCGCGGGCACTCGCCCCTGCCAACAAGCCTTACCGCGCTCGCCACACGTATAGGCAAGCGCTCAGACATCACAACGGAGAACGTAATGAAAATACAAACGCTGGTATCGCTGGTTCTGTTCGGAGTCGTCGGCAACGCCGCCCAGGCTGCGAACGCCGAAACCGGAGCGGTTCAAACCGACACGCTTAAGAAGATTCAGGATACCGGCACCATCGTCGTCGGCCATCGTGAATCCTCCGTGCCCTTTTCCTACTATGATAACCAGCAGAAAGTCGTCGGATACTCGCAGGAATATGCCAATGCGATTGTCGAAGCGGTGAAAAAACAGCTTAATCAGCCCAATCTGACGGTGAAAATGCTGCCTATCACCTCACAGACGCGTATTCCGCTGCTGCAAAACGGCACCATTGATTTTGAATGCGGCTCCACCACCAACAATGCGGAACGTCAGAAACAGGTGGCGTTCTCCAACTCCATCTTTATTGTCGGGGGGAAATTATTGGTTAAAAAAGACAGCGGCATCAACGATTTTCAGGATCTGTCAGGAAAACCGGTCACGACGACCGCCGGCACCACCAACGAAATTCTACTCAACCAGTTGAATGATAAAAACAGCATGAAGATGCGCATCATTTCGTCCAAAGATCACAGCGATGCATTCCGTACGCTGGAAAGCGGACGGGCCGTTGCTTTCTACATGGACGATCCGTTGCTGGCCGGTGAACGCGCCAAGGCGAAAAAACCCGACCAATGGGAAATCGTGGGAACCCCGCAGTCTCATGAAGCCTATGGCTGCATGTTGCGTAAAAACGATCCCGCCTTTAAAAAGCTGATGGATGAAACTATCGAGCAGGCGCAAACCACGGGTGAGGCGGAAAAATGGTATCAGCGCTGGTTTACCCAGCCGATCCCACCCAAAAATATCAATATGAATTTTGCCATGTCGGATGATATGAAAACGCTGTTCAAAGCCCCCAACGATCATATCCTGTAACACGAGGAAAGCCGGTTACAGCGCTTACGCGACACTCCCGCCCGATAAATACCGGGCGGGACGACCGTCGATAGGACGAGATGGGCGTGTCTTAAAAGGTTTCCCAGTTATCGTTCGACGGCCGGGCGGCGGATGCCGTCGCCAGCCGCGGCACCGACGGCCGGGGCACCGCGGCAACCGGCAATGCCCTGTCGGATGAGGCGACCGAACGGCCCTGTTTGAGTTGGAAACTGGCAACGGACTGCATTAACTGCCGCGCCTGCTCTTCAAGCGAGGCCGCGGCTGCGGCCGATTCTTCAACCAGTGCGGCGTTCTGCTGGGTAGATTGCTCCATTTCGCCAATCGCCAGCGCGACCTGATGGATGCCTTTACTTTGCTCGTCGGAAGCAATACTAATCTCACCCATAAGATCGTTCACCTGCGTAACCGACTGCACGATATCCTGCACCGTCTGCCCGCCATTTTCCGCCTGTGTGGCGCCGCTGCTGATCTGAATAACGGACTCGCCAATCAACCCTTCGATCTCCTTGGCGGCCTGCGCGCTACGCTGAGCAAGATTGCGAACCTCGCCAGCCACCACGGCAAACCCGCGCCCGGACTCGCCGGCACGCGCCGCTTCCACCGCCGCATTAAGGGCCAGAATATTGGTCTGAAAGGCGATGCTGTTGATTACCGAGGTGATTTCACCGATACGCCGGGATCCCCGTTCAATGTCGCCCATCGTTGCGACGATACCGCCGACCTGTTCGCCGCCTTTTTTGGCCGTCTGCGCCGCCTGGTCGGACAGTTTATTGGCGATCTGGGCATTGTCGGCATTCTTCTTCACCGTGCCGGTGAGCTGTTCCATACTGGCGGCGGTTTCTTCAATGGCTGACGCCTGCTCTTCGGTTCGCGCCGCCAAATCCGTATTGCCGGCCAGAATCTGCCCCGATGCGTTGAATACTTGCTCAGCACTGCGGCGAATATTATCGATCATACCGTGCAGATTATCGCTCATCTCCGACATCGCACCGATCAGTTGCCCCAGCTCATCACGACGTTCACTGTGCAACGCCACGGTCAGATTACCGGCCGCAATGGCGCGGGCGGCCTGAACCGCCTCCCCCAGCGGGCGGACGATCTGTCCGGACAGTACAACCGCCGCCAATACGCCGAGCGCAATGGCGGCCAGCGTAATGATCAGCAGTCGGTAATTCCCGGAAGAAATATTTTGGGCGACACGCTCCCCTTCCTTGTAATACACCTTGTTGATATCTTCCTGAATCGCGCCGAGAAGTCCGTTAAGCATTAACAGATCGTCTTTGCTGACGGCCGTGGCTCTCGTATCCCGGTAGCTGACCAGGTAGTTATCCACATGGGTATTCAGCTGTTTTACCAACTCAAGGTCTTCCGCCGGCCAGTCGCCGGAGGCAATTTCGTCCTGTAACAATCGCAGGGTTTTAACAATATTATCAAGGGATTGCATATGCCTTTCGATGTGTTGCGGATTGTTATCCAGCGCATACATAAAGTTGGCGTCACGGGCGGCGACGCTTCCGTCGTAAAGCAAACTCAGCCGATCCAGCCGCTGCGTGGATTGTCCGCTATTATGCAGCCCCCAAAGACCAACTAGCGATAGCCCCAGCGCCACTACCAGCAATAAGCCGAAACCAAGAGAAAGTTTTTTTGACACGGAAAGATTTTTGATTGAAAGGCTGTGTGACATATAAGTTTACTCATTCCCCATTATTGTATTTTTTTATCACTATATAGATGCAGGTAGATCCGAAGCGGATAATACAGGGTCTGATTTATTTGTTGCTAATTGTTTTTCCTTTTGTTAACAAGAACCCTAAAAAACTCGGTAATTACGTTTTTCGTCAGCGTAATTTACTGCAATATATAAAGATTCTTTTATTTCACCGGGAGGCAGGCGAGTGAGAAAAGAGAAGGCAAGCGGAGGAGTGACGGAAGAAAAACGCTGCTCAGAGAATGGCGCTATCTGCGCAGCGTAAAAAAGAGCGCTCGCTCGAACTGACGCGTATCAGGTCTGCTGGTTAAGAATCAGCTGACCCTTTTTGTCTACCGGGATCTGTGTGCCGGGATCGCGGTCCATACGAATTTTCCCCTGCTGATCGCCAATTTTATAGGTAACGTCATAACCCAATACTTTTTGCGATTTGTCATACACGGTCTGACAGCGCTGCTGCGTCGTCGTGTAAGTATCATTATCCTGCATGCTGCCCTGAACTTTGTTGCCGGCATATCCCCCCGCTAACGCGCCGGCCACCGTCGCCACATCTTTGCCGCGACCGCCGCCAATCTGGTGGCCCAGCACACCGCCCGCCACCGCGCCCAACACTGAACCGGCGATTTTATGTTCATCCTGAACCGGACGACGATGCGTAGCCGTGACGTTACGGCACTCCTGGCGAGGCGTCTTAACCGTTTCTTTGATTGGTGTTGCCGTAAGCACCTGCGCAAACTGCGGCTTAGATGAAAAAACATCCATACTCGCTACCGCCGCCACACCCAACGCGGCGGCCACACCGATACCCACACCCGCTAACATTGACTTGTTCACAGGATACCTCCCGAATATATTCTCACGCATTCCCACCTGCAATACCGCATTGATGAAGATTCACATCAAATACCTTGGATCCGGTGATTTTTTCCTGAATACCCCGGCATTCAGGATGTGCGACGTGCGTACTACGCCGTCTGTAAACGGTGAAAAGTCTGCACAATGTTGCTGAGCGCCGCAATAAGACTAATTAACCAAATATGTTATTTCGATGATAAAAAGTCTTTATTTGAGAATTATCTTAACAGGAAGGGCTAATCGGCAATATTTTATACTACCGGAAGGCCTGTCTGGCAGTGCGGAATAATACCGCCTGCGGCAGGCAGGCGGCGGGGAACGACAGCATCAATGCAATTTAAGGCGGGGACGAATAACCCGGTTAATACCGCCCACCAACATCATCAGACCGGTTTTAACATAGCCGTGCAGCGCAACCTGGTGCATGCGATACAGCGAGATATAGACGAAACGGGCGATGCGCCCTTCCACCATCACCGAGCCGCGCATCAGGTTCCCCATCAGGCTGCCGACCGTACTGAATTTAGACAGCGAAACCAGCGAACCGTGATCTTTATAGACGTAGGGTTTCAGCGTATGACCGTTCAGCAACGCGACGATATTGGCATGGCAGCGCGACGCCATCTGGTGAGCCGCCTGCGCCCGCGGCGGCACAAACCCGCCGCCCTCTTGCGGACAGGAGGCACAGTCGCCAATGGCGAAAATATCGGGATCGCGGGTAGTCTGTAAGGTTGGTTCCACCACCAGTTGATTGATGCGGTTGGTTTCCAGACCGGCGATCTCTTTCATGGCGTCCGGCGCTTTAATCCCGGCGGCCCAGACCATCAGATCGGCGTCGATAAACTCGCCGTCTTTGGTATTCAGCCCACCCGCTTCGGCGCTGGTCACCATCGTTTTGGTTAACACCCGGACGCCGATATTGGTCAGTTCCTGATGGGCGGCCGCGGAAATGCGCGGCGGCAAAGCGGGCAAAATACGCTCGCCGGCTTCCACCAGCGTGACATTCAGCGTTTCTTTATCCAGACCATTAAAACCATAGCTATGCAGTTGTTTCACCGCATTATGCAGCTCGGCCGACAGTTCAACGCCGGTCGCTCCGCCGCCGACGATGGCGATATTAACCCGGTCTTTCTCATCCGTTCTGGCCGTGAATTTCAGGAACAGATTCAGCATTTCATTATGGAAACGTCGCGCCTGTTTCGGGTTGTCCAGGAAGATACAGTGATCTTTTACGCCCGGCGTGCCGAAGTCGTTCGAGGTACTGCCTAACGCAATCACCAGAATGTCATAGGGAATTTTACGGGCGCTCACCAGCACGTCGCCCTGCTCATCACAGATTTCCGCCAGTTGAATCGTCTTCTGTTGGCGATCGATATCCGTCAGCATTCCGAGCTGGAACTGGAAATAGTGATTACGCGCATGGGCCAGATAGCTCAATGCATCCATATCATCATCCAGCGATCCGGTCGCAACTTCATGCAGCAGCGGTTTCCACAGATGGCTATGGTTACGATCCACCAGCGTCACTTCCGCTTTCTTCTTACGGCCTAACGTGTGGCCCAGACTGGTCGCCAGTTCAAGTCCACCGGCTCCCCCGCCGACAATCACGATTTTTTTACTTGGTAATGTCAAAATGACCCCCTAAATTGTGAACCAATGGTTAATAAAGGGTAAAATAATAATATCCTTATATTACATAGGGTTCGAGTAGGTTAAATTCGATATCTGCCGCAAGAATAGCATGCCAGGTTATTTGGTCATACCAAAATTGATATATATCAATTTATTTTCAGTTAGAGGAACGGACAGCCTGAAATTTCATTTTTATTTCAGCAAATTAGCCGTTTTGACAAGCATAATAAAGTGACAGCGTCACTACAAACGGCGCAACGCGCGACCTCAACCGGTCGCTGGTCAGCCCAGCACTTTAAACGCTTTCATACGTTGCAGATGAGGAGAGATGTTTTTGAATTTGTGCGTCTGGATATCATCCCAAATGATTTCATAGTAGTCGCTCAGCGTCTGCTCGCTACGCTGACTGTCGAGCATTTCGTCCTCACGCGATAACACCACCAGGCAGCGTTTGCGGTTTTTCTCACGAAAATTGGCGACACATTTAGTCGCAATATCCAGATATTCTTCCGGACGATCGATTTTACCCGCCATATTTTCCTGCGGGTAAAGGTTGGGGTTAAAGATCACCTGCCGTATATTACACAGAAAACCTATCCGTTCAGCCCAGAAACCGCCCAATCCGACGCCGCATATCAGCGGATGTTCGTCGTCAACCTGCTGGATCATTTTATCTACCTGTTTCAGCAGGTGTTGCATATCATGACGCGGATGCAGCGTGCTATAGCTCAGCAACCGAACGTCATCATCGATGAACTCAAGCTGTAGCACTTTCTCATGGTTGCCGGGACTGGTTGAATCAAAACCATGCAAGTAGATAATCATCGGTATCCTCACTACTGTTTTGAGTACGCCGCGTGGCAGACGACGTACCTAAGTACCCTATTTCCCGTTGTCTTTGTACGCTTGCCAGCGCGCGCTGAGTTCCGTAAGCGCCTGATTTGCCTGTTTCCATCGCGGCGAATCCAACAACTGCCGACGGGAGAACGCTCCCTGATGATATAAGCGGCTCAAGCGATCCGCTTTGACCGGGGACAGATTATCCAAAATACTTACCGCGCCGCCCCGCTGGTTACATACCAGAATCATGTCACAGCCGGCCTCTATCGAAGCCTGCGCACGCTGCGGATAACTTCCCATCACCGCCGCGCCTTCCATTGACAAATCATCGGAAAAGATGATCCCGTCAAAGTCCAGTTCCTGCCGCAGCACCTGCTTTAACCAGAACGGCGATCCGCTGGCCGGGCGTGGATCGACGTCGGTATAAATCACGTGGGCGGGCATAATCGCATCCAATTGCCGTTGCTGAATCAGTTCTCTGAAGATCAGCATATCACGGGCGCGGATTTCATCCAGCGGCCGCGGATCCAGAGGCGTCTCTTTATGCGAGTCTGCGCTGACCGCGCCATGACCGGGAAAATGTTTACCCGTCGCTTTCATTCCGGCAAGGTGCATACCGCGAATAAAGCTTTGGGCCATCATGAGCGCCGTCTCCGGGCGATCATGGAACGACCGCTCGCCAATCGCGGCGCTTTGATGACCGATATCCAATACCGGCGCAAAGCTGATATCAATATCCATAGCGATCATCTCCGCCGCCATTACCCAACCGGCGTCCTCGGCCAGTCGACGCGCTTCAGGTTCGGCATTCAACGCGGCAAAAGCCTGGGCGGCCGGCAGGCGGGTAAATCCTTCACGGAAACGCTGAACCCGCCCGCCTTCCTGATCGACCGCGACAATCAGACGATCGCGCGATGCGGCGCGGATCTGCCGCACCAGCTCACGCAGTTGTTCGGCATCGTGAAAATTTCGGCTAAATAAAATCACTCCGCCAACCAGCGGATGCGCCAACACGTCTCGATCTTCTGCATCCAGCTCATAGCTGGCCACATCTAACATTACCGGGCCCACGGAAACCTCATTCAATACTTAATGCAATTAATTCATCATCCTGACAGGATGCGAACGCCATTATTCGCCAATCCCCAACTGCCGACGCAACGGCGCCAGCGCGCGCAGAAAGCGATCCTGTCCGGTTTGACGCCAGCGGACTTCGTACCACATCAGCGCCAGATAATCGACCCACGGCAACCACTGCGCCGTATGCTGTTGCAGGCAGGCAATGGAAAATCCCGGACGCTGCTGGCGATAGGTGTGCAAAAAACGCCGCTGCGTCTCAGGATCCAGTTGATTAGCGCGAAAAATAAACGCCAGTTCCAGCGCGATATCGCCATCCGCCGCATATTCCCAATCGATAAGCATCATCTTCCCGTCCGCCAGCAACAGATTTTCCGCATGAATATCCAGATGCAGCGGCGCAACGGCCAGCATGCGGGGCAACGCCTCCCGCTGGAAATGCTGATGAAGGCGCAGCAGCGACGGTGAACGGCGGCGGCCGTCCATCTGTTGCCAATGGCGGGCAAATAGCGGCTTTAACGCCAAAGGGCAGCCACTGCGCGGCCGTTGATGAATACGGACGAGATAGCGCGCCAGATCGCCATTGCACAGCAGGTCAAAAAACTCCGCCGCCGTCGCCGCGCGTCCCGCCGCCCATTCGACAATCAGCCAACGGCCGTCCCACAGCAACGGACGCGGCGCCAGTCCTGCGCCCGCCATCTGCCGCAATAGACGAAACTCCCGCTGACGATCGGTGCCAGACAAGCGCCCGGCCGCCGACTGCCGGCGAGCAAGCCCGGCGAAACCCGGCGCGCTGATGCGCCAGCTTTCGCTGCTTAATCCGCTCACCGGGGCAAAATGAAAACCTGCGGGTTCCACCGCCGGAAAGTGCTTACCGAGCGTGTCGATAAGCTGTTGCTTAATGTTGGACGGCGCCATTACCCGACCATACGATTTCCCCGGTCTGAACCAACATCAACTGCATATCCAACACGGGTGATTTCACATCGCCGCTCACATCGCTATACAGCACATACTGCGCGCTGACATAGCGAGCCAGGCCGATCGCTTTACTGCGCGACCCCAGACTGTCGTCAACCGACAGGCCCAGGGTTTGTTTAGCCGCGGCCATCTGTTCACGCGGCACCAGCGTGAAAGCCTTGCCGTTTGACAGCGCATTGTACAGCGCGTTGTTGGCCTTCGCCGTCTGCAATGCGCCATTGGTATTATTTTTTACGCTGTCCAGCAGCAGGATGCTGCCCGGCGTTACGCCATCGGCTTGCAACATCTGGGCGACCAGTGGATTAATGGTGGCATCCCAATTCAAGGTTTGAATTTTGGGCGGTGGCGGAACCGGCTCACCCGGCGGCGGAGTGGTCGGAACCTGAGGTTCCGCCGGCTCGATCGTTGCGGGCGGCTCAGTCGGTTCCGGCGGGCGACTAGGACACCCCGTCAGCACCAGCGTTGCCAGTACCACCCATAGATACTTTTTCATGTTTCCTCTCTCAACACACCATTATAAAAATAGATGAAGGCGGACCTGACGCACATCCGGACTGCTGCGTAGTGAAAAAACGCGAACTTCCGCCTGAGGTGGGATCACGATGGTTTGTACTTCTTCGTAAGGCAATACATCCAATCCACTGCCATCATACCAATAGAAACGATAATGCACGGCGACGGGTTGCCCCATCTCGTTGCCGACAACCGCGGACGCGCGTTTTGCATCGTTTACGGTATCCAGCACAGGCTTGCCTGCCGTAATCCCCGCCGTTAGCAAAGGCGCATCCATTATCAGCGTTTGCCGTTCGTTGATCGTCAGCACCTTAGGCGCGCTGCATCCAGCCAGCAGCAACGCCATCAGGAATACGGGCAGATATTGAGTCATGAGATTATATCCGCTCAGCCAGCAACGGCCCTAATGGCTGGCCCCCGAGCAGGTGCATATGAATATGATAAACCTCCTGCCCGCCGTGTCGGTTGCAGTTGATAATCAATCGATAACCCTCTTCAGCAATCCCTTCCTGCTCGGCGATTTTCCCGGCGACCGTAATCATCCGCCCCAGCGCGGCTTCATGTTCAGCCGTGGTCTCATTGACCGTCGGGATCAGTATGTTCGGTACGATCAGAACATGTGTCGGCGTGCGTGGCGCAATATCACGAAAGGCTGTCACCAGTTCATCCTGATAAACGATATCGGCAGGAATTTCCCGGCGGATAATTTTACTAAAAATGGTTTCTTCAGCCATGATTGATTTCCTTTTTAAAACAAGCGCAGAACAAAGTCGTATAGGCAGTATGAGTGACATATTCCGTTTCTTTCAACCTTCTTCGACGATTTCTGGCGCAGGTGGTCAAAATACGACGGGTAGTACGCGCGCATCGTCTGCTTTCGCCGAGTGATACTCGCTTATCGCACGTATAAAAAAAGGGGCTTTCGCCCCTTGGAAACTCTCCAACACCCGATTAGTTATTACGGATGTAATCGTCCATATCGGTTTTCAGGTTATCGGATTTGGTGCCGAAAATTGCCTGAACCCCCGAACCCGCGACAACCACGCCGGCGGCGCCCAGTTGTTTCAGCCCCGTCTGATCCACCTTGGACACGTCCGCCACGCTGACGCGCAGACGCGTGATGCAGGCATCCAGGTTAGTGATGTTTTCTTTGCCGCCGAACGCGATAACCAGCGCAGAGGCCATCTCCGTGCCGCTCTGAGCGGACTGTTCGGAAGTGGAATCTTCACGACCCGGTGTTTTCAGATTCAGCTTGGCAATCAACACGCGGAAAATAGTGTAATAAACCAACGCATAGCCCAGACCAACAATCGGGAACAGCCATAGATTACTGCCGTTGCCGCTCAGTACGATGAAGTCAATCAGACCGTGGGAGAAGCTTGTTCCGTCACGCATGCCCAGCAGAATACAGATCGGGAACGCCAGACCGGCCAGAATCGCATGGATCACATACAGGATCGGCGCAACAAACAGGAAAGAGAACTCGATAGGCTCGGTGATACCGGTCAGGAATGCCGTCAAGGCGGCGGAGATCATAATGCCCCCCACTTTGGCGCGATTTTCCGGTTTAGCCGAGTGCCAGATGGCGATAGCCGCCGCCGGCAGGCCATACATTTTAAACAGGAAACCACCGGATAATTTACCCGCGGTCGGGTCGCCGGCCATGTAGCGAGGAATATCGCCATGGAACACCTGACCGGCCGCATTGGTGAATTCGCCGATTTGCATCTGGAAAGGGACATTCCAGATATGATGCAGGCCGAAAGGCACCAGCGAACGCTCCACCAAACCATACAGACCGAATGCCACAACCGGGTTCTGATAGGCGCCCCATTGAGAGAACGCCTGAATTGCGCGTCCGATCGGCGGCCAGATAAAGGACAGAAGCACACCCAGGAGAATCGCGGCCAGACCGGAAATGATCGGCACAAAGCGTTTGCCGGCGAAGAATCCGAGATATTCCGGAAGTTGAATGCGATAGAAACGGTTAAACATATAAGCCGCGACTGAACCAGCGATAATACCGCCTAATACGCCGGTATCGGCCAGATGCTGCGATTCAATCTCCGTCGCCGACAGATGCAGAACCAGCGGCGCAACCACTGCTATCGTTTTCACCATGATGCCGTACGCCACGACCGCGGCCAAAGCCGATACGCCATCGTTATTGGTGAAGCCCAATGCCACACCGATAGCGAAAATCAACGGCATATTGGCGAAAACCGATCCGCCGGCTTCCGCCATCACATGGGAAACCACCGCAGGCAACCAGCTAAAATTTGCCGCCCCGACGCCCAGCAGAATACCTGCGATAGGCAATACGGATACCGGCAGCATTAGCGACTTACCTACTTTTTGCAGGTTTGCGAATGCATTCTTGAACATAATTGAGTGTGCTCCTGAGTAATAGTGCTTTTACTTCTGATGTTTCATAGACGCAAAGGTGGAGAAAATAGCCTTTACAGTTTGAGGTGTCTTAGCACCCTTTTAATTTTTACGAAGAGTAAAATAAATAGCGCGACTAATGTTTGACTGCTATCACGTTTCAATGAGCCGACATGTCGGAACAGAACATAAATTGAGCATATTTGCGATATATCGCTAAAAAATACACATTCCTGGCAAGGGATCAGCAAGCCAGGACACATATTCTTCGCTATTAATTACACAGCAGAAAAAAACTCGGCTATTCTCAACCACTATGACGCAGCGGTCAACCGTGCCGGATCGATATGAAACAGACGGGAAAAATTCTCGGTGGTGGCCACAGCCAGATTTTCCAGCGTGACGCCTTTCAGTACCGAGAGATACTCCGCCACCTCGCGCACATAGGCGGGTTGATTTTCCTTTCCACGAAAAGGAACCGGCGCCAGCCAGGGAGAGTCTGTTTCTATCAGCATGCGATCCAGCGGTACATAACGGGCGACGTCGCGCAATTCTTCCGCAGTGCGGAAAGTGACGATGCCGGAAAAGGAAATATAGAATCCCATATCCAACAGCGTCTTGGCGGTGGCTAAATCTTCCGTGAAGCAATGCAACACGCCGCCGCACCTCTCCGCGCGTTCTTCTTTCAGAATCGCCAGCGTATCTTCCCGCGCCGCCCGGGTGTGGACGATCACCGGCTTATTCAGATCGTTGCCAATACGGATGTGCTCGCGAAAAGACGCCTGCTGCTGCGCTTTTGTCTCTTCCTGGTAATGATAATCCAGCCCCGTTTCCCCCATCGCCACCACCTGACTGGCCGCGGCAAGTTGACGCAACTCGGCGTAATCATAGGATTCGGCCTGATTTAATGGATGAACGCCGCAGGAAAACGCCACATTGTCCCGGTCGCCGATCAGTTCGGTCATGGCGCGAAATCCGGGCAGCGTAGTCGCGACGGCCAGGACGAAGCCAACGTCACGGCTTTTGGCTTTATCCAGTACGTCAGAGACATTTCTATGTAAGGACTGATAATCCAGCCCATCCAGATGACAGTGGGAATCAACTAACAACATGATAATTACTCGAAATTAATTAAGCAGAAAAGGGATGAAAACGCCGCTGAACAGCGGTTGACAGGCTTTGTTCGCCATCAAGCAATCGTTCCGTTAACAGTAACTCACGGTTCACGCCGGTTACCGTCAGTAATTTTTGTCGGCAGGTCAGCCACTGGTGCAGCTCGTACTGTAGCTGAGGATTTCCTGATTGCGCAGCCAAACGTTCAACCAGCGCGACCTGATCCTGATTCACCAGATACTCCCCCGCCCCTTGCTGCCATTTTACGGCATCCAATAGCAACGATGCCAACCAGTGGATCCGCTCATCGGCATCATCATGGTTAAGCTGCGGCGTTAAGAAAAGCAGATCGTGCGAGGTAAGCGCGGCAGAGAATGCCTGGCATAAAGCGGCGCGCTGTTTCCAGCGTTCCGCTTGCAAGAGTTTCTCCGCCGCCAGCGGGGCGCCCGCCTGTAGCCTCAATGCGGTACGCAACGCCTGAATATCATGCTTATGGCGTGAATTCAGCCATAGCACGCTCTGCGTTTCACTCGGAACGGCCAGATAATGGTATAGACAGCGGCTGCGCAAGGTTGCCAACAGCCGCGCCGGCTCACGGCAGCCAAACAAAAAATAGGTACTCCGCGGCGGCTCTTCCAGCGTTTTCAGCAAGGCATTGGCCGCGGCTTCCGTCAGTTGCTCCGCCGACGGCAGCCAGATAACTTTAACCCCGCCCTGGCGGGAATGCTGATACAGCTTATCCAGCACCTCTCGCACCGGGTCAATTCCCAAACTCTGTTTGCCTTTTTCCGGACTCAGCACATACCAGTCGGGGTGCGTCCCGGCCATCATCAGATGACAGGAATGGCACTTACCGCAACTCTTCATCCCTTCGGGATGCTGGCACATTAACCAGCGGCTCAGCGCGTAAACCAGCGAGTCATCTCCCATGCCCGGCAATGCATGTAGCAATAAAGCGTGATGACCTCTTCCCGCCTGATATTGGCCAATCATTTGACGGTAAGGCGCATTAAGCCACGGATACCAGTCCATCAGGCGCGATCCTGTGTCAGCGCCTGCGGCTGAAATCCCTGGCTTTGCAGCCATTGCCCTAGTGCCGTCTGAATGTCGGCGCTGACGTTTTCCATCGGCTGCGCGGCGTCAATCGTCACAATACTGCGGTCTTCCGCCGCCAGGGCCTGATAGCGCGCCCGGGTACGCTCAAAGAACGCAAACGACTCCTGCTCGATGCGATCCAGCTCTCCGCGCTGGCGGGCGCGTTGTAATCCAACAGCCGGCGGTAGATCAAGATAGAGCGTCAGATCGGGGCGAAAATCGCCCAGTACCGTATCGCGCAGCGACAGCAACAAGTGTTGATCGATCCCGCGCCCTCCCCCTTGATACGCCTGAGAGGAGAGATCGTGCCGATCGCCGATTACCCAGTTCCCTTGCGCCAGCGCCGGTTTAATCACATTTTCGACCAGTTGTACTCGGGCGGCATACAACATCAGAATTTCAGCTTTATCCGTCACCTTTTCATCGGCAATGCCCTGCTTGATCAACTCACGTAGCTTTTCAGCCAGCGGCGTACCGCCGGGTTCGCGGGTAAAAATCACCTTATGAATGCCATAGGCGTGTAGCGTCTCAACCACGCTGTTTCTGGCGCTGGTCTTGCCCGCGCCTTCCAAACCTTCCAAGACGATAAATTTACTGTTGTTCATCCCGTTCCTTTAACGCTGAGCGGTATAGCCTCACAGCACGGTTATGGTCTGCAAGGTTGGTGGTGAAACTATGTCCGCCTTTACCGTCCGCCACGAAGTAAAGGTATGACGTTTTAGCCGGGTGGGCGGCCGCATCCAATGAGGCTTTTCCCGGCATCGCGATCGGCGTTGGCGGTAACCCGGAAATTACGTAGGTATTATAAGGCGTCGGCGTATCCAGTGCTTTACGGGTAATGACCCCCGCATATTCATCGCCCATGCCATAAATGACGGTGGGATCGGTTTGCAAACGCATACCCACGCGCAATCGATTGATGAAAACAGAAGCGACCTGAGTACGTTCCTGGCTAATCGCCGTTTCTTTCTCAATGATCGATGCCATGGTTAACAGATCATCCGGCGTTTTATACGGTAATCCTTCCTCACGCCCCTGCCAGACATCATCCAGCGTTTTCTTCATGCGCTGATGAGCGCGTTGTAGCAACGCGCTATCGGTCGTATTGGCCGTATACAGATAAGTATCGGGATAGAACCATCCTTCAGGATTGGGTTTATCCTTCATGCCAAGCTGCTCGGCAATCTCCCGCACGCTTTTATCCGTCAGCGTCTGCTTAATATAGGATGACTGACGCAAGGTTTCGAGCCATTCCTTCAGCCGGGAACCCTCAACAAAACGAATGGCAAATTGCGCCTCTTTTCCGCTGGATAGCAATGCCAGCATCTCGCGCACCGTCATCGCCGCCGTGAAACGGTATGTTCCGGCCTTAAAATTCGCCAGTTCCGGTTCGACGCGCAGCAACCAGGGGAAAAAGGTTCCGTCGTTAATAATTTTCTGATCGAGTAGTAAGGTTTCTAATCCATCACGACCGGTACCGGCCGGGAGGGTAAAAATGGTTTCCTGCTTGATGGCAAGCGGCGAAACGGCGAAATGCTGTATTTTCTGCCACAGAAACAGCAGAATCAGCAGCAATAGCGCCACAACCACAATACCGATCTTTTTTATGTTCATAAATCAACCAACAACTAACAGTTAGGGCTCAGGAACCGATACAGTTCTCTGGAGCGATAACACCAGGATTGCGCCTGGTTTACGGGAACAATCGGCATCAAGGCGTTACAAATCACCACCTCATCCGCATCCGCCAACGCCGACACCGGCTCGGTAACGACGCGCAATTCGAAAGCCGAGTCAGCCAGCAGCGCGATAATATGCCGCCTGGCGACCCCATCGACGCCGGCGTAGGATAAGTCCGGCGTATAAACCTGATTTCCTTTACGCCAGAACAAATTAGCCGCACAGCATTCCACTAGCGCCCCGGAGGTGTCAAGCACCAATGCCTCATCAGCGGAGGTCTGCTCAAGATGAGTGCGGATCAATACCTGTTCCAGCCGGTTCAGATGCTTTATTCCCGCCAAAAGCGTACTTCTGGCTAACGCCACCGGGCTTAGACTCAGGGTGATGCCTTGCTCGCGCCAGCGAACATAATGATCGGGGTAATCCGCTTGCATAACAATGCGTGTCGGATCATCACATCCCCGGGCGCTATATCCTCGCCCACCGCGTCCCCGTGTCAGTATTGCCTTAACGATGCCCTCGTCACGGCCTTGCGCCGCCCGATTCATTTCAATCTCCAACAACGGCCAGTCAATGGCGGGCAGCATCAAACGGCGCGCCGCCTGCTGTAATCGCGCCAAATGGCGCTCATGCCATACGATTTGTCCATTGCAGACTCTGGCGGTGGTAAAACAACCGTCGCCAAACTGGGTACTCCGGTCTGATACCGCTAGCTGCTCCTGCAACCGACCATTTATCCAGATCATGTTTTTCTTCCATTGGGCAGTGTGTTGTCAGCTTGCCAGCAAACAGGATAGCCGTACAAGTCATGCTATCTGATTTTATGCAGGCAAAAAACTTCCGGGAGCGGTTTTTGACGTCGCGCCAGCGACGGCCGTAAGGGGACGGCCAAGAATGGTACGCCACAAAAAACCGCAACCCGGGTTTTTCAGACGTGTGATCAAGCAGGTTATTAGGGAGAGCGTACCGAGGGGCGCTCCGCCGGCTTACGCCGCCACGCCCCTCGGTACGGTAGGCCCGGATATCACTGGCCTACAGACGACTTTATCAGCGACCTCGTTTTTCACAGGGTTTGATCATCAAACCTTACGGAATAACAGAGAGCCGTTAGTCCCGCCGAATCCAAAGGAGTTACATAACGTATACTCCATATTGCTGACCTGACGTGCCTCATGAGGCACAAAATCCAGATCGCAACCTTCATCCGGGTTGTCCAGATTGATCGTCGGGGGAACGGACCGATCGCGCAGCGCAAGAATGCTGAAGATAGATTCGATCGCCCCTGCCGCGCCCAATAAATGCCCGGTCATCGATTTTGTCGAACTGACCAGTACGCGGCTGGCATCTGCGCCAAACACAGACTTGACGGCCTGCGTTTCGGCTTTATCACCCGCAGATGTCGAGGTGCCATGCGCGTTGATATAACCGACCTGCGAGGTGCAAATCCCGGCGTCGCGTAAGGCGTTTTCCATCGCCAAGGCGGCTCCAGCGCCGTTTTCCGGCGGCGACGTCATATGATAGGCGTCGCTGCTCATGCCAAACCCGACCACTTCCGCATAAATCCTGGCGCCGCGTTTTTTCGCATGCTCGTACTCTTCCAGCACCAACATACCGGCGCCGTCGCCCAGCACAAAACCATCGCGGTCTTTATCCCACGGGCGGCTTGCCGCCTGAGGATCGTCATTACGCGTTGATAACGCGCGGGCCGCGCCGAAGCCGCCCACGCCGAGCGGCGTACTGGCTTTTTCCGCGCCGCCGGCAACCATGACGTCGGCGTCATTATAAGCAATGATGCGGGCCGCATGACCGATGTTATGCACACCGGAGGTACAGGCGGTGGCGATGGAAATACTCGGGCCGCGTAAGCCGTACATAATGGAGAGATGCCCGGCAACCATGTTAACAATGGTTGAAGGTACGAAGAACGGACTGATTTTACGCGGTCCCCCCTTCACCAGCGAACTGTGGTTCTCTTCAATGAGACCCAGGCCGCCAATGCCGGAACCAATCGCCGCACCGATGCGTGACGCGTTTTCTTCCGTTACTTCAAGACCGGAATCCTGCATAGCCTGAATGCCAGCGGCGATTCCGTATTGAATAAAGGCATCCATTTTGCGTGCTTCTTTACGCGAAATGAATTCCTCACAATTAAAATTCTTTACTAAGCCAGCAAAACGCGTTGCATAGGCACTAGTATCAAAATGGTCGATCAGGCTGATGCCACTCTGACCGGCAAGAAGAGCACTCCAGGTAGACTCAACTGTATTGCCGACAGGAGATAACATGCCCAGTCCAGTCACAACTACTCGACGCTTAGACACGCTTGTCCTCCAGGGAGGGAAAATATGACACTGCGGGACAAAAAACTTAGGCGGTCGAGTGACCGCCTAGATATGTTCGCTTACTGCTGGTTAGCCTGAATGAAATCAATGGCTGCCTGAACAGTCGTGATTTTTTCAGCTTCTTCATCTGGAATCTCAGTATCAAACTCTTCTTCCAGAGCCATTACCAGCTCAACAGTGTCAAGAGAATCAGCGCCGAGGTCGTCAACGAAAGAAGCATTGTTTACGACTTCTTCCTGCTTAACGCCAAGCTGTTCAACGATGATTTTCTTAACGCGTTCTTCGATAGTGCTCATACTCTTAAATTTCCTATCAAAACTCGCTTTCGCGATGGTTTTCGTAGTTTATAAAATGTTGAAAAAGATGCAACAAAATCCCGGCTGGTCGAACCACGATTTTGTGCTATTTTGCGGTTATTACCGCAAATAACGCAAATAATTTCGTGCTTTTTAGATCATATACATGCCGCCATTGACATGCAATGTTTCACCGGTAATGTAACCTGCCTCGTCAGAGGCTAAAAATGCAACAGCACTGGCGATTTCTTTAGCATCACCAAGCCGGTTAGCGGGAACCTGGCTCAAAATGCCTGCTCGCTGCTCTTCTGTCAACGCCTGAGTCATATCAGTTTCAATAAACCCAGGCGCAACAACGTTGACCGTAATCCCCCGGGAAGCCACTTCACGCGCAAGAGACTTGCTGAAACCTATCAGCCCAGCCTTTGCCGCCGCGTAGTTTGCCTGTCCGGCATTGCCCATCGTTCCAACCACGGACCCGATGGTAATGATACGACCATAGCGTTTTTTCATCATAGCGCGCATTACAGCTTTAGACAGACGGAATACGGATGTCAAATTCGTATCCAGAATATCCTGCCATTCATCTTCTTTCATACGCATCAACAGGTTGTCGCGAGTAATCCCGGCGTTATTGACTAAAATATCAATTGCGCCAAACTCGGCGTACATCTCCGCCAATGTTTTTTCCACTGACGCCGCATCCGCGACATTCAGCATATATCCTTTACCGTTCTCGCCCAGCCATGCGCTGATAGCCTCAGCGCCTTTTTCGCTGGTTGCCGTGCCGATAACCTTCGCCCCGCGAGCAACGAGCGTCTCAGCAATCGCTCGCCCTATGCCGCGGCTGGCGCCGGTAACCAGCGCAATTTTTCCTTCAAGACTCATTGTCTTCTCCGTTCCTATTTTTCAAGCGCCACTGACAGAGAAGCAGGATCATTCACCGCAGACGCTGTCAGAGTATCAACGATGCGTTTAGTCAGACCGGTAAGAACTTTACCTGGCCCAACTTCAAGTAACGATTCAACGCCCTGAGAGGAGATGAATTCCACACATTCAGTCCAACGCACCGGGCAGTATAGCTGGCGTACCAGTGCGCTGCGGATCGCCTCCGGCGCCGTCTCGATGCGGGCATCAACGTTATTTACCACCGGAATTTCCGGCGCATTAACATCCACGGACTCAAGCGCGACAGCCAGCTTTTTCGCCGCCGGCTCCATCAGCGCACAGTGAGAAGGCACGCTCACCGGCAATGGCAACGCACGTTTGGCGCCGGCGGCCTTACAAGCTGCGCCGGCACGTTCCACCGCGTCTTTGTTCCCGGCAATCACTACCTGCCCGGGAGAATTAAAGTTTACCGGCGAAACAACCTCGCCTTGCGCGGATTCTTCACACGCTTTGGCGATGGCGTCATTATCAAGACCGATAATCGCATACATCGCGCCAGTACCTTCCGGCACCGCTTCCTGCATAAGTTTGCCGCGCAATTCAACCAGGCGTACCGCCTGCTGGAAATCGAGCGCGCCGGCACAAACCAGAGCGGAATACTCGCCCAGACTATGCCCGGACATCAAGGCCGGCGTTTTACCGCCCTGCTGCCGCCAGACACGCCAGATAGCGACAGAGGCCGTTAACAGAGCAGGCTGGGTTTGCCAGGTTTTATTCAGTTCTTCAACCGGCCCCTGCTGCGTCAGTTGCCACAAATCATAACCTAAAACGGCGGAAGCCTGAGCAAACGTGTCGATAACAACCGGATACTCCGTCGCCAGTTCAGCCAGCATACCAACGGCTTGCGATCCCTGACCTGGGAATACCATTGCAAATTGCGTCATATCAGAATCCTGTTTAATCAAAAACGAATCAGCGCGGAACCCCAGGTAAAACCGCCGCCGAAAGCTTCAAGCAATACCAGTTGTCCGGGTTTAATCCGCCCGTCCCGCACCGCTTCATCCAGCGCTGAAGGCACGGAGGCCGCCGATGTATTGCCGTGACGATCCAGTGTCACAACAACTTTGTCCATTCCCATGCCTAATTTTTTGGCTGTGGCGCTGATAATGCGCAAATTAGCCTGATGCGGCACCAGCCAGTCTAGTTCACTTTTATCCAGTTGAGACGCCCGCAGCGTTTCCTCAACAATGTGCGCCAATTCGGTTACCGCAACTTTAAATACTTCATTGCCCGCCATCGTCAGATACGCCGGCTTTTCCAGGTTGTTGCGATCCTGATGCGGCAGCGTTAGCAGTTCGCCATAGCGTCCATCCGCATGCAGATGCGTGGACAAAATACCCGGCTGCTCTGACGCCGTCAGCAAAACGGCGCCCGCGCCATCGCCGAACAGGATCAGCGTACCGCGATCGTCAGGGTCCAACGTGCGGGACAACATATCAGAACCGATAACCAAAGCATAATCCACCGCGCCATTTTTGATATATTGATCGGCAACGCTGAGCGCATAGGTAAAACCCGCGCAGGCTGCGGCCAAATCAAAGGCGATGGTATCTTCGATTTCAAGCAGTTGCTGAATCTGGCAGGCGGCGCTGGGGAATGCATAACCTGAAGAGGTGGTCGCGACGATCAGTAAACCGACCTGCGATTTATCAATGCCCGCCATTTCCAACGCTTTCTGCGCGGCATGGCAGCCCATCGTAGCCACATTTTCATCCGGCGCCGCAATGCGACGCTCACGGATCCCGGTACGCGTGACGATCCATTCGTCAGACGTATCCACCATCTTCTCTAAATCAGCGTTCGTCCTGATTTGTTCAGGCAGAAAGCTGCCCGTTCCGATTATTTTTGTATACATGTACGCTTAATCACTCTTGGGTAATACAGCTTCTAGACGGGCAGCGATTCGCTCAGGGAGTTGCCGCTGTACCGTCTGCATTGCCTGTTCGATGGCAACCGCGAATGCTCGCGGGTTCGCTGCACCGTGACTTTTAATTACGATGCCGCGTAATCCTAACAGACACGCGCCATTATATTGGTCTGGATTCAAATGACCGAAACGCTTCGCCAGTCGTTTTTGTAACAAACGTCCCACCCACCGTATCCACCAGGGTTGTTTCCGCCTGCGATCCGTATCGGCGGATGAGGATTTCAACAGCGACAGAAACATCCTGACCACGCCTTCCATCGTCTTCAACGTGACATTGCCGACAAAGCCGTCACAGACCATGACATCCGTCTTTCCTGTCAGCAATTCGTTACCTTCAAGATAACCAATATAGTTGATTGCCGGCGTACTTCTTAATTTGGCCGCCGCATCGCGGATATTATCCAGGCCTTTGCTTTCTTCTTCGCCGATGTTCAGTAACGCCACCCGCGGGTTTTTCAATCCCAAAACCTCTTCTGCCATTACCGAGCCCATTACCGCGAATTGAACCAGCATAGTGCTGTCGCATTCGACGTTCGCGCCTAAATCCAGCACCACGGTTTTCCCCTGTTGCTGATGCGGTAAAACAGAAACCAATGCAGGGCGTTCAATGCCATCGAGCGGTTTAATCAGAAGCTTCGCCAGCCCCATCAGCGCGCCGGTATTGCCCGCACTGACGCAAGCCTGGGCTTTTCCGTCTTTAATCAGCTCAAGCGCGATGCGCATCGACGTTCCGCGGCTCGCGCGGATGGCCTGAGACGGTCGGGCATCACTGGCAATAACCGATTCGGCTGGAACAATGTCTAACCGAGACAATAGTTCAGAATCGACTTTGGCAAGTAATGGAGCGATCGCAGCAGGGTCGCCAACGAGCATCAGGTTGAGATTTGAATTAGAAGCCAGTGCCTGCAATGCAGCAGGCACTGTTACGCAGGGACCAAAGTCCCCGCCCATCGCATCTAACGCCAGAGTTAGGCGTGTCAAAGTATTGCCTTGCTAATAATTCGCAAGAATTACTTGGCAATAACCTTGCGACCGCGGTAGTAACCATCCGCAGTGATGTGGTGACGCAGATGAGTTTCGCCAGAAACTTTATCTACGGATACAGAAGAAGTGGTCAGCGCATCGTGAGCACGACGCATACCACGTTTGGAACGGCTAGGTTTATTCTGTTGTACGGCCATGGACCTTACTCCTTAATTACTTATGCTTTAAACTGGCTAATACGGCAAACGGATTCGGTTTTTCTGCCTCTTCAGGCAACTTACCGAACACCATGTCCGCTTCGGACACTTCACAGTGTTCAGAATCATGTACCGGGGCGATAGGCAACGTAAGGATGATTTCATCTTCAATCATTGCCAGCAGATCGACTTCGCCAAACTCATCAACTTCGATCGGCTCGTACGCTTCCGGTAAAGCTTCGGCCTGTTCATCATTGATGACCGGGCTAAAACAAAACGTCGCATGAACCTGATGTTCGAATAGCTTTCCGCAGCGCTGACACATTAATGTGACATTGACATCCGCACTACCGTCAATCACCGCCAGGCGCTGATTATCGATATTGAAAGACAAAGAAGCCTGAACATCACTATCCACACTCACCACTGATCCGGCAACACGCGTCACCTGCTCAGGCGAATAGATGCCAACATAATCTAAACGCTTTTGAGCAGTGCGAACCGCATCAAGGGTTAGGGGTAATTTTACCTTTTGCATAGGGCGCGCATATTAACGTCGTAACGACATAGAGTCAAAGAAAAAGGCAGTGAAGCACGACCTTTCACCAATATTCGCTTCCAGAGCGGCGCACAGTTTAAAATGCCTTTCATCATTACGCTACGGTTTATAAAAAAATTATGTATCAGATCGTTCTTGCTTCAACCTCGCCCTATCGCAAAGCCTTGCTGGAAAAGCTGAATATTCCTTTTATTTGCGCATCGCCCGACATTGATGAAACGCCGCACTGTGATGAAGATGTCATAACATTAGTCACTCGGCTGGCGGAAAGCAAAGCCAGAGCATTAAGCG
Source organism: Brenneria sp. hezel4-2-4 (assembly GCF_013155275.1). Taxonomy (GTDB): domain Bacteria; phylum Pseudomonadota; class Gammaproteobacteria; order Enterobacterales; family Enterobacteriaceae; genus Brenneria. The sequence goes on along the minus strand of NZ_JABJXS010000002.1, from coordinate 345,313 downwards.
CACGGTATCCCCATCATCTGATCATTGGCGGCGATCAGGTTTGCGTATTGGGCAATGACATTACCGGAAAACCGCACAATAAAGCCAACGCCGTTTGGCAACTGCAACGGGCAAGCGGACGGCGCGTCTCTTTCTTTACCGGTTTAGCCCTTTTCAACAGCGCGCAACGGCGAATGCAAAGCCTGGTTGAACCTTTCGACGTCCATTTCAGGCAACTGACCGATGCTGAAATTAACGGCTATCTGGAAAAAGAACAGCCCTGGAACTGCGCGGGCAGCTTTAAAAGCGAAGGGTTGGGCATTGCCTTATTCGACAGATTATCCGGTCGCGATCCCAATACATTGGTTGGGCTGCCGTTGATCGCCTTGACGCAGATGCTGCAAAAAGAAGGGATTAACCCGCTGACGCTGAGATAGTCCGACGGAATACCCGCCGATGCAGGTATTCCGCAGGATAACTGAATTACGCTTTCGTCTTACGCAACACCAGCAGACAATGGCGCAGTTGATCGTCGAGAGGCGCTTCAACGCGCAGCGTTTCTCCGCTATTGGGATGTTCAAAGCGTAACGCCTGCGCGTGCAAAAACAGACGTTTCAGACCGGTTCCGGCCAGTTGACGATCAAAATCGCGATCGCCATAGCGATCGTCAAAGGCAATCGGATGGCCGGCATGCAGCGTATGCACCCGGATCTGATGGGTTCTGCCGGTTACCGGACTGGCGCGCACCAGCGTCGCCCGTTCAAAACGCTCTTCGACTTTGAACCGCGTCTCTGACGGCTTCCCTTCGCTGTTTACCCGCACGATACGTTCGCCGCTTTGCAGAATATTCTTCAGCAATGGCGCCTGTACGACTTTGCAATGCGACGGCCAGTTCCCGCGCACCAGCGCCAGATAATCCTTTTGCATCCCTTTGAGACGCAATTGCTCATGCAGCGAACGCAAAGCCGAACGTTTCTTGGCGACCAGCAGCACCCCGGAGGTATCGCGATCCAGTCGATGCACCAACTCAAGGAAACGCGCCTCGGGACGCAACGCGCGCAATCCTTCAATCACGCCGAAGCTCAGCCCGCTGCCGCCATGCACCGCCGTGCCGGAAGGTTTGTTCAGCACCAGCAAATAATCATCCTCATAGAGGATGCATTCCGCTAATGCGGCAACTTTTCCCAGGCTGGCGGAGACCGGGGCGGCGTCTCGCTCGGCCTGTCGAACCGGGGGGATGCGGATTTCGTCGCCGCCAAGCAATTTGTATTCCGGTTTTACCCGTTTTTTATTTACCCTCACCTCGCCTTTACGCAAGATGCGGTAAACCATACTTTTCGGCACGCCTTTTAAGCGAGTATGCAAAAAGTTATCGATGCGCTGTCCGGCCTCATCGGCGGATATCGTCACAAATTGTACTGAAGGATTGTCTGTTTTCATGATGCGCGATTCTAAATAGAGCAGTTGGATAGCGCCACTTCTTTTTCTGTGCTTAACTGTGAGTCTGACGAATGAAAATAGCGTTATAGCAGCAGTTTTGGCTGAATTTGGTCTCAACCATGACGGGTTTGCACACTATCTTCATACCGACAGGCAAAGTCACCTTGCTATAACGGTGTCAGCAATGGAATAATGCTTTTGCATTTTCCGTGCTGATTTGCATTAAAACAGGGGAAATTGCGGAATTATTAAGTTTGCCTGATGACGCACAAACGCAGCAATGGCGTAAGACGTAATGTGAAATCAAGCAGTTAGCGGGCTGCGGATTGCAGCTTGGCCGGCAAATGGAATCAGATCTGGCGAAATTTTCAGAAGCTGTTCCCTCAGTAAATGCGCTGTTTTCCATCAGGAAAAACAGGCTACCGAAACATGCGCCTCTATGCAGGCGACAACCGGGAGGTTGACGTCCCTGCGATAAGCCACGAGGCCATCGGTTCATTCCGGTCATGCGGTTCTTTTGTCCGCAGCTCTATCAATAATGTAAGTAAAAATAACGAGTAAGTTAAAGATGAAGAGAATGTTGATTAACGCGACTCAACAGGAAGAGTTGCGTGTTGCCTTGGTTGATGGTCAGCGGCTGTATGATCTGGATATTGAAAGTCCCGGTCATGAGCAGAAGAAAGCAAATATCTACAAAGGTAAAATCACCCGTATTGAACCCAGTCTTGAGGCCGCTTTTGTCGATTATGGCGCGGAAAGACACGGTTTTCTCCCTCTTAAAGAAATCGCTCGCGAATATTTCCCCAGCAACTACTCCTCTCATGGCCGCCCTAACATTAAAGACGTGTTGCGCGAAGGCCAGGAAGTCATTGTTCAGGTGGATAAAGAAGAGCGAGGCAACAAAGGCGCAGCACTGACAACGTTTATCAGTCTGGCCGGCAGTTATCTGGTACTGATGCCGAACAACCCTCGCGCGGGCGGAATTTCACGCCGTATCGAGGGCGATGACCGTACCGAGTTGAAAGAAGCGCTGGGTTCTTTGCAGTTGCCCGACGGCATGGGGCTGATTGTTCGTACCGCCGGCGTCGGTAAGTCCGCCGAAGCATTGCAGTGGGATCTGGCTTTCCGCCTAAAGCACTGGGAAGCGATTAAGAAAGCGGCGGAAGGCCGCCCTGCGCCGTTCCTGATTCACCAGGAAAGCAACGTGATTGTTCGCGCTTTCCGCGATTATCTACGTCCGGATATCGGCGAGATCCTGATCGATAATCCGAAAATCCTCGATTTGGCCAAAGAGCACATTTCCGCGCTGGGCCGCCCCGACTTCACCAGTAAAATCAAACTTTACAGCGGCGAAATCCCGCTGTTCAGTCATTATCAGATTGAGTCTCAGATTGAATCCGCCTTCCAGCGTGAAGTCCGTCTGCCTTCCGGCGGCTCCATTGTTATCGATACCACGGAAGCCCTGACGGCGATCGATATCAACTCCGCCCGTGCGACGCGCGGCGGCGATATTGAAGAGACCGCATTTAACACCAACCTGGAAGCGGCGGATGAAATCGCCCGTCAGTTGCGGTTGCGTGACCTGGGCGGCCTGATCGTCATCGACTTTATCGATATGACGCCGGTACGCCACCAGCGCGAAGTAGAAAACCGCCTGCGGGATTCCGTCCGTCAGGATCGCGCCCGTATTCAAATCGGCCGGATTTCGCGCTTTGGCCTGCTGGAAATGTCCCGTCAGCGCCTCAGCCCGTCGCTGGGCGAATCCAGTCACCATGTTTGTCCGCGCTGTGGTGGAACCGGTACCGTTCGCGATAATGAATCGCTTTCGCTGTCCATTCTGCGTTTGATTGAAGAAGAAGCGCTGAAAGAGAACACCAAAGAGGTTCACGCCATCGTTCCGGTACAGATCGCCTCTTACCTGCTGAACGAGAAGCGTGACGCAGTCAATGCCATTGAGACGCGTCAGGGCGGCGTTCGCGCCATCATCGTCCCGCATGATGGCATGCAAACACCGCACTATTCCGTTGTTCGAGTCCGTAAAGGCGAAGAAAAACCGACGCTTAGCTATCTATTGCCGCAGTTGCTGGAAACTGAAGCGCAGCAGTTGCAGGAAGAACAGACGGTCGAGCGTAAACAACCCGAACAGCCGGCGTTAGCAACCTTCACCATGCCCGACATGCCTGCGGAAGAGAAAGCGCCGGCAGCGGCGGCAACCGCGCCGGTTTCAAGCCCGGCCGCTGCCGCTCAATCCGGGTTTGTCGGCCGTCTTCTGGGCGCGCTGAAAGGTATCTTCGCCTCTGAACCTGCCGCCGAATCTGCTAATACAGCAGATGAGAAGACGGCGCCAGCGACGGCCAGCGAAGGTCAACGTCAGGATCGCCGTAATTCACGTCGCCAGGGCAATAACCGCCGCGACCGTGGTTCGCGAGATAACCGCGACAATCGTGATAATCGCGAACCGCGCGAAGAGCAGCGCCGCAATAAGCGTCAGAATACGGAAGTTGCACCGGAAACCCGCGTAGCGGAAGACACGGAAAAAACCACGACTGACGAGCAGCCGCGTCGCGAACCGCGCCAGCGCCGCCGTCAAGAAGACAAACGTCAACCACAGCAGGAAGCGAAAGTCCAAAATGCCGTGGTCGATGAAGTGGAAGAGAGCAGCGCCGAGCAGGATAAACCTACGCCGGTCATGCCGCGCCGCCAGCGTCGCCAACTGACGCAAAAGGTGCGCGTTCAGTCTGACAGCGCACCGAGTGAAGCGGTCGAAAATGCGGCCCCTGCCGTGACAGCGGAGATTGCGCCGCCGCAGTCCGCACGGGTTGATGAGCCGGCGAACGAAGCGGAAAATACGCAAACCGTCGATACCAATCGCGGCGCCAGCACGGAAAACGGCGGAATGCCGCGCCGTTCGCGTCGTTCGCCGCGCCATCTGCGCGTCAGCGGTCAGCGTCGTCGTCGTTACCGTGATGAACGCTATCCGTCACAGTCGCCGATGCAAGTGGAATATGCCGTCGCGTCGCCGGAAATGGCATCGGGTAAAGTGTGGGTCAACTATTCTGTCGCCCAACCTCAGCAGTTGGAACAGGCCCCCGAGCCGTTGCCGGAAGAAAATATCGCCCCGGCAACGGCGCTTCTGCCTGCCATTGTGGAGGTCGCTCCGGTTATCGAAACCGCAGCGCAGGAAGCACCAGCCCCGGCGGTTGCAGAAGAAACCGTTAACGCCGCCCCTGAAACAACGGAACAGGATGATGCGACGGTTTCTTTCGCCGAACCCGAGCAACAGGTACAGGCTGAACCCGCCCCTCAAGCTGAGCAAGAGGAATCAGCCGCCGAAACAGCAGAGATCGCCGCCGTTGAAACCACGGTTACGGAAGAACACGCTGCGGATGAAACAACAATCGTTGCTGAAACCAACGTTGCTGAAACCGCCGCTGTTGAGCTGTCGGCTTCTGAAGCCACGCCGGTTGCCGTCAGCGTTACCGACGCCGTGGTCGAAACGTCCGAGCACAAGCCTGACGCTGCGGACGCCATTGCGCATGAAGAGGAAAAGGTAACGGCGGAGATAACCCCGCAGGCGGTCGATACAAGCCCTGTGGTTGAACAGCCGGCCGTTTCAACTCAGCAAGTTCCGGAACCAGCGGTCAGTTCGGCACAACCTCGCTATAAGCTTCACGCGACGGCGCCGATGACCAAAGCGCCAGCGCCGGATTACCAGCCAGCCCCAGCGCGTCAAAGCGACTGGAAGCGCCCTGATTATGAGTTTTCAGGTAAAGGTTCTGCCGGGGGGCATGCCGCCGTTAATCAGGCTGCGGCGCCCGCGACCAAGCCGACGCCAATTAGTGAATAATCAACTACCGGTTAGTTAAACCGACACCCGCCAATCGGCGGGTGTTTTTTTATGACGGGCCGTCAGCAAGCGGGCTTATTAGTCCAAATACTTCAGCAGTTTGATATCCATTTGTTCCGTTTTCCCTTCAAGCTGGGAAACCAGACGCTGGAAGTGCTCAGTCTGTTCATGCTCTGTCAGCGCCGTCTGGCTTTTCCAACGTTCAAAAAAGACAAAAGCCTCCGGCTTGTCGATCTCTTGATGCAGATCGTATTGCAAGTTACCTGGCTCCTGACGGCTGGGCGCCACAACCTGCCTCAAAGCGGCAGTCACCTCTGCAATAAACTCAGCTTTCGCCTGTACACTGGCGACGATACGGATTTCCATGGTTGTCCCTATTTAATTTATGTTTCGTGTTTAAAAAGAAGGCATAGAGATGCCTATTGGTGATGGTAGCTATAGTAGTTAATTTCAAGCATTCATCAACTAACGGATGCATTCAGGCGGCTTTACACTTATGCTTATTCCCCGCCGTATCCGTCCCAAAACTACTGATCGATGATGTTTTCTACTGACCGCCGGAGCACACTCCATGACCGCACAGCCTGATATTCTGAAAATCCGCCGCCCTGACGATTGGCACATTCATTTACGTGACGATCGGATGCTTGAAACTGTTCTTCCGTATACCAGTCGTTTTTTCGGCCGTGCTATCGTCATGCCAAATCTGACGCCGCCAATCACCAGCGTAGCAAGCGCAATCGCTTATCGTAAGCGTATTCTTGCCGCCATTCCCGCAGGGGATAACTTTCAGCCGTTGATGACCTGTTACCTGACTGACTCACTGGATGCCGAAGAGATTGCAAGCGGTTATGAGCAAGGGGTTTTCACGGCCGCCAAGTTATATCCCGCCAATGCGACGACCAACTCCAGTCATGGCGTAACAAACATCGCCGCTATTTTTCCCATCCTGGAAAGGATGCAGAAAATAGGCATGCCGTTGCTAATACACGGCGAAGTGACCGATCCCGCTGTCGATATTTTTGATCGGGAAGCCCGGTTTATTGAGTCCGTGATGGAACCATTACGTCAGCAGTTTCCCGAACTGAAAGTCGTATTCGAGCACATCACCACCAAAGAGGCCGCACAGTACGTTGTATCAGGCAATGAGTATCTCGCGGCCACCATTACCCCTCAGCATTTAATGTTCAACCGTAACCATATGTTGGTCGGCGGGATCCGCCCACATCTGTATTGCCTGCCGATCCTCAAAAGAAATATTCATCAGCAGGCGCTGCGTGATGCCGTCGCCAGCGGTTGCAATCGGCTGTTTCTCGGTACGGATTCCGCCCCTCATGCTAAACAGCGCAAAGAGTCCAACTGCGGCTGTGCCGGGGTATTTAACGCTCAGGCGGCATTAAGCGCCTATGCGACCGTTTTTGATGAAATGCATGCGTTGGATAAACTTGAAGCATTTTGTTCGTTGAACGGCCCGCGCTTTTATGGCTTGCCCGTTAATGAAGACTGGATCGAGCTGCAACGCAAGCCGGTTACCTTCCCGGAAGAGATTTCGCTGGGAAGTGAAGCATTGATTCCATTCCTCGCCGGGCAAAGCCTTAACTGGTCGGTTAAATAATTTACCGGGCCCAGCGTCTTCCCGATGGGCCTTTTTCTTTTGCGTCAAACGCGTATAAATCTCTCTTTGATGCTTGTTCTCCCCAAAGAATGACTGTATAAATAAACAGTTAAAACTTGGAGGCCATCATGCGTGTAGAAATTACCCTAGCAAAGTCATCTCCCTTGCCGGCAGGCGCCATTGAGGCGCTGACGAATGAACTGGGGCAACGAATTCATCGGCATTACCCCGATATCCCGGTTCAGGTTCGTTATGCGGCGGCCAATAGCCTTACCGTGATGGGCGCCGGTAAAGATGACAAAGAGCGCATATCTGAAATTCTGCAAGAAACCTGGGAAAGTGCGGACGACTGGTTTATACCTGAATAGACTGGTTTCTGAATAATAGTATCGATCGTGAATATTTTACACCATCGTTTTTAGGCAGGGACTCGCTTTATACGCTGTGTTCTGGCATGTTGTTGAGTCTGTTGAAAGATTGGGCTTAAATGATAAGTTATAAGCGCGAATAACGCTCACCATTAGGCTCTCACCATCCTGTTGGTACGACTGAGGATATCTGTTATGGCAGTAGAAAAACCAGAAGAAGCAATGACATTCGGTGAGCTGCTGGCGTTGATTGGTGCCCAGCAGCGCAAAATTGACGCATTGGAGCTTGCATTTTCATCTCTGGTCTTCTGTCTTGATGAAAAAGCAAACCAGCTTCTGATCCATAATCTGAAACTGGAATCTCAAAATGAGAACCGGGATCCGTTGATGAAAAAACACCTGGCCCATTTTGCCGCGACATTAGAGAAAAATGCCGGTTTAAATACCGAATAGCATTTTCATTTTTCCTATTCATTAACAGGATCCGGGGCGAATGTATTTTCGCCCCGGCTGCTTAATTATTAAACAAAAAAATTTTTACACATTTTCTGCAAATATTTCCCATAAATTAAATAAGCGACGATATACTAATAGAGCTCTTCTAAATAAGGAGCCACCTTAAACCTCGTTAGTCACTCATGTTAGTAACTAGTCAATAAGGGGTATTTATGGATAGAAAAAATGAAGTTATTCAGACACATCCTCTTGTAGGTTGGGACATAAGCACTGTTGACAGTTATGACGCCATGATGATCCGCTTACACTATTTAGCCACGGCGGATCAGGCTCCGGACGAAGCGCAAGTTGACCGAACGCTATGGTTAACGACAGATGTCGCCAGACAACTTATATACATACTTGAAGCTGGCATTGCTAAAATCGAATCAACCGACAGTCAGTCCCTTGATTATCGAAAACATTAGTTATTGATATAGTTTGTTAATATTATTATTTTATACCAGATTTATTGATTTTTGATTCACTGTCACCAATAACGGCGCCGTCTTACTGACGGCGCCGTTATTTCAAGCGTTCAACCACATTTCTTTTTTTCTTCTTTGCCTCAGTTATTCAGTTAAAACAATAATCCAACCCAATTTGATACTCACGGCGGGCAGCCAAGGCGACATAATTATTCAATGGATAAAACACATCGCGCTTAGCGATATTTTTTATCCGCCTCGATTTTTCATACCGATGCGATTGAAAAGGTAAGTAATCAAAGGATTTTTACCTCGATAATTACAATAATAAAATTGAATAAGATATGAATTTAAATTCAAAAAAACTGTTCAATGTTGCGCTATTGTTATGATAGATGATTTTATATTGATTTTACGTTTTTATCTGTTTAGCTTTTCCAGGTGCCTATGTTACTCGATCAGGAGCCATCACCATGCTTTGGCGTAATACTACATCTCGTTACGGTCATATCAGCATTCTTCTCCACTGGACTGCCGCACTGACCATCTATGGTATGTTTGCGCTCGGACTTTGGATGGTATCACTGGGATACTATGATGTCTGGTATCACCGCGCGCCTGAAATTCATAAAAGCGTCGGTATGCTGCTTTTTGCCGTTATGATCTTTCGGGTTATCTGGCGCTTCATTTCCCCGCCGCCTCCGCCGCTAAGCAGCTATTCAACCTTTACCCGCATCAGCGCGACGCTGGCGCACATTACCCTCTATGTCGTGCTGTTTGCGATATTAATCAGCGGCTATCTGATTTCCACGGCCGAGGGACAACCTATTTCAGTTTTTGGCTGGTTTTCCATTCCAGCCAGCGTAACCGGTTTGACGGATCAAGCCGATATTGCCGGCACCGTGCATCTTTATCTTGCCTGGGTGGTGGTGGCTTTGTCAGCACTGCACGGTTTAGCCGCATTAAAGCATCACTTTATCGATAGAGATATCACCTTGAAGCGGATGTTGGGTCGCAACATCCCATAACTTTCTGGATTTATGGAGAAATACCAATGCTGAAGAAAACACTACTGGGCCTGACTGTCGCGTCCTTGCTTGCCTCTGCCGGATCGGCGCTGGCTGCCGATTACAAGTTTGATAAGGAAGGCCAGCACGCGTTTATTCAATTCCGCATTAATCATCTGGGCTATAGCTGGATTTATGGCGGTTTTAACGATTTTGACGGTTCGTTTACTTTTGATGAAAACAACCCTGCCGCCGATAAAGTCAATGTCACCATCAATACCAACAGCGTCAATACCAACCACGCTGAACGCGACAAACACATCCGCAGTGCGGACTTCCTGAACGTATCCAAATATCCGCAGGCGACGTTCACCTCGACGGAAGTGAAAAAAGACGGCGATGAATACGATATCACCGGTAACCTGACCTTAAACGGCGTAACCAAGCCGGTTAAGCTGGATGCGAAATTGATTGGTCAGGGTAGCGATCCGTGGGGTAATCATCGCGCCGGCTTTGAAGCAGAAGGCGCGATCAAGCTGAAAGACTTTAATATTACGACCGATCTGGGGCCGGCGTCCCAGGAAGTTGAATTGATCATTTCCGTCGAAGGCATTCGTCAGTAATAATCCACCGCCGAAATGTTGATTAAAGCCCTTTCGACGCCTGAAAGGGCTTTTTTTATCGGGTTACTTCGCTGCGTCGCCCTCCGCAGGCGGCGATGGAATCGCTAATGTCGACTGCAATAATCCTCTCGATTTATTGAAAATCTTCATACCGTTTTCACGCCCGCTGCGCCGCGCGCGTTGCTCTTCCAGTGGAAGCTTGCATTCTTCCTGGCAGCTTGCGCTACAACAGCCTTCATATTTTTCCGCACATGCCGGGCACTGGATAAACAACAAGTGACAGCCTTCATTACGGCAGTTGGTATGGCTGTCGCAAGAAGCGCCGCACTGATGACAATGCGCAATCACTTGATCAGAAATTCGCTCTCCCAGTCGCTCGTCAAACACAAAGTTTTTACCGATAAACTTCAGCGGCAACCCCTGCGCTTTTGCCTGACGGGCATATTCGATAATCCCGCCCTCGACGTGGTAGACATGTTTAAAACCGTGATGGAGCATATAAGCACTCGCCTTTTCACAGCGGATCCCCCCGGTGCAATACATGACGATATTCTTATCACGCGCCGTATTAAGCATTTCCACCGCCATTGGAAGCTGCTCGCGGAAGGTATCCGAGGGAACCTCCAACGCATTTTCAAAGTGCCCGACTTCGTATTCATAGTGATTGCGCATATCAACGAATAGCGTATCGGGATCGTCCGCCATGGCATTGACCTGTTCGGCTTTCAGATACTGACCGACATTCGCCGGGTTAAATGTGGGATCATCAATGCCATCGGCCACGATGCGGTCACGCACCTTCATGCGCAAAACCCAGAACGATTTTCCGTCGTCGTCCAATGCAATGTTCAGCCGTACCTGGTCAAGCGCCGGGTGGGCGCCAAACAACACGGTTTTAAACGCATCAAACTGATTATTCGGTACGCTGATCTGAGCATTGATGCCCTCCGCCGCAATGTAGATCCGCCCAAACACCTTTAGCTGCGCAAACTGGCTATACAGAAGGTCGCGAAATGCTTTCGGCTCATCAATGGTGAAATATTTATAGAAAGAGACTGTGGTACGCGGCTCGGTTTCAGCAAGCATTCGCGCTTTCAGCTCCTCATTGGAAACCCGGTTATGTAACACTGGCATGGTGTACTTTCCTGTCTTCACTGAGGTTAATCGTTACTGTTTACCGCCAGGATTATCCTGACAGACTGAATCGCCCGGCATCATACCCGATAGCGGCATCGCTGTCAGGAGGTCAAATGGCGCTCCCCCCGCGCAATGCCGGTGAAGATCCGTTTCATTAGATAGCCGCGATTCATCCATTTTGCCGCCATTAAAACTGACGAACGCCTCGTTGCCGCTATTGCCATTTTCGATTCACTTATTTTTTGTATAAAAATCAGGCTATAGCGCGCCGCAAATTTGTTTTCTAAGCAAACTCCCGCAATAATCTATCCTATTGAGAGGAAATTCTATTTATCCTTTAACAGTATGAGTGCCTGCAAGCACCAGAATTTGATACTGAGGCCATGACACAAATCCCCGTTTTTAATCGTTCCCTACTGCACCCGCGTTACTGGTTGACCTGGTTGGGTGTTGGCATGCTGTACCTGGTGGTATTGTTACCTTATCCCCTGCTCTACCGTATCGGTACCGGGCTTGGTCATCTATCGATGCGACTTCTGCCGCGCCGTGTTGAAATCACCACCCGGAATATTGAGCTATGTTTCCCTGATATGCCGCTGGCGGAGCGAGACGGATTAGTCAGAAAAAATTTTGAAGCCGTTGGGATGGGAGTAATTGAAACCGGCATGGCATGGTTCTGGCCTGACTGGCGTATAGACCGTTGGTTTACGGTAAAAGGTCTGGAACATATGCATCAGGCGCGCAAGGAAAATCGAGGCGTATTGCTGATCGGTCTGCACTTCCTGACGTTGGAGCTCGGCGCACGCATTTTTGGCATTTATAATGCGGGCATCGGTGTCTATCGCCCCAACGACAACAAACTGATTGACTGGTTACAGACCTGGGGAAGAATGCGTTCAAACAAATCCATGCTGGACCGCAAGGATCTGAAAGGCATGATCCGAGCGCTTAAGCAGGGTGAGATTATCTGGTACGCCCCCGATCACGATTATGGCCCGCGCAGCAGCGTATTCGTGCCTCTGTTTGCCGTTGATAAAGCCGCCACCACGGTGGGAAGTTACATGCTGGCCAAAGCGGCCAAACCGGCGATTGTTCCGTTTGTGCCGCGCCGCCTGCCGAATGGTAAAGGCTATGAGTTATTGATTCAGCCGGCGGAATCAGACATCCCGCTGGAAAGCCAAGAGGCTGCCGCAGCGTGGATGAATAAGATCGTGGAAAAAAATATCCTCTTGGCGCCCGACCAGTATATGTGGTTACACCGTCGCTTTAAAACCCGGCCGGAAGGTGAGCCGTCGCTATATTAAAACGATTCCCCCTCCACGGAGGCTGGCGTGGAGGGCAGGCCGCCCAGCGGCGCTACCCGACTGAAAAACCGCCGTATTTTTATCCATCCATGATGATTATCTTGCCGATAGCCGGTAAGCGGCACATACTTAATGCATTGCCTGCTATGCAATAATTAACTTGTTGCCTTTTCGTTTGCGCTCTCACACAAAAAACACCAACAACATTATCGGAAACTTATGACACCAGAAGCGGAGCCTATTGATTGGAAGCGTAATCTTTATGTTACCTGGTTAGGTTGCTTTTTCACCGGTGCCGCATTCAGTCTGGTTATGCCATTTCTTCCGCTTTATGTGGAGCTTTTGGGCGTCACCGGCCACGAAGCGTTGAATTTATGGTCTGGCGTGGTCTTCAGCATCACGTTTCTCTTCTCCGCCATCGCTTCTCCTTTTTGGGGACGGCTTGCCGATCGCAAAGGCCGCAAGCTGATGCTGTTACGTTCGGCGCTGGGCATGTGCATCGTGATGCTACTCATGGGGCTGGCGCAAAATATCTGGCAATTTCTATTTCTGCGCGCCGCCCTCGGCATACTGGGGGGATTTGTTCCTAATGCCAATGCCTTGATCGCCACCCAGGTTCCGCGCAATAAAAGCGGCTGGGCGCTGGGAACGTTGTCAACCGGAGCCGTCAGCGGCGCGCTTATCGGCCCCCTTATCGGCGGCTATTTAGCGGATAGCTATGGATTACGTCCGGTATTCTTTATCACGGCCGCCGTGCTGTTGGTCTGTTTTCTGATCACGCTGATTTTCGTTCAGGAACGTTTTACCACCATTCGCAAAAAAGACATGTTAAACGGCCGGCAGGTGATGACATCGCTGAAAAACCCCAGGCTGGTTTTAAGTCTGTTTATTACTACGTTAATTATCCAGGTAGCCACAGGGTCCGTCGCGCCGATACTCACGCTGTTCGTTCGAGAGTTGGCGGGACATACTCAAAATCTGGCCTTTATCAGCGGCATGATCGCCGCTATTCCCGGCGTATCCGCGCTGATCAGCGCCCCGAAATTAGGCAAGCTAGGTGATAAAATCGGCCCTGAGCGTATTCTGATCGCCATGCTGATAGTGTCCGTTTTACTGCTTATTCCCATGGCTTTCGTACAGACGCCGTGGCAGTTGGGCGTACTGCGCTTCCTGCTGGGGGCGGCGGATGGGGCGTTACTGCCGGCGGTGCAAACGCTGCTGATTTATCACTCCTCCAATCATGTCGCAGGACGAATATTCAGCTATAACCAGTCGTTCCGTGATGTAGGTAATGTGGCAGGCCCCATATTGGGGGCATCCATTTCCGCCACCTATGGCTTTCGGGCGGTCTTTATCGTTACCGCCTTGATTGTCATGATCAACGTCGTCTACTCCTGGCGAAGTTTACAACGTCGCGCGTCAAGGCTTGAGCTTCCCGGCGACTAACCGACCGATACGTTATCGGGCGTAAAAAAAAGCAACGGATATATATGCCGTTGCTTTTTATCGGTTACGCCCAGCCGTGCATTATTGCTTAATAAACGGCGAGGGTAGATTGCGGTAATAATCGGACCACGCCGCATACTGTTCCGGCATCTGCCATAAACGGTAATGAAGGCGGGATATCGTCACCGGATCGCTCAGCAGCATTAGCCGCTGATTATCGCCGACCTCTTGCGGTTTTCGGCTGAGCGCATCACTGACATTCTGCTCACGCACATCCTCAATAGCCTGACTGAAACGATGGCGGGCCGTCGCCATCGCGCTGGCCAGCGCATTAATCGACGGGTCAAAAACCGCCTGAATAAAGCCATGATCCAGCTTGCGCTGACGGTTCAATCGACAATATTCATCGGTCGCAACCAGTTCGCGCGGCGGCGCATATTCTTCAGGGATCAGTAACAGTTTGGCTCGTTTACAGGCCAGCCCCAATGAAGCCCGGCTGGAATAAACGGAGACGAACGGCGACAGAATCAGTGAGAACACGATGGGGGAAAGCCACCACAGGAAACGCAGGTCCAACCACGCCATCCCTATCGCCCAAACCAGTCCCAACGCTAACTGCGAACCATGGCGAACAAAAGCCTCACCCCATGGCGTAGCGTCATCATCACGCTGTGGCGAGTTCCACTGTACCGACCACCCCAGAAATGCGCTGACCACAAAGACGGTATGAAACAGCATCCTGACCGGCGCTAATAAAACAGAGAACAGCATTTCCAACAGCAGTGAAACAAACAGGCGCAACACACCGCCATAGGCTTTCGCGCCTTTGGCGCACACCAGGATCACGCTTAACAGTTTGGGTAAGAACAACAACACCAGCGTGGTTGAGAATAGCGCGATGGCCAACTCCGGGCGCCACTGCGGCCACACGGGAAATAGCTGTCTGGGTTGCAGGAAATACTGCGGCTCCATCAAGGTATGCACCACCTGCAACGCCGTAGACAGCGCCAGAAACATGAACCATAACGGCGCCGACAGGTAGGACATGACGCCAGTCAGGAACACCGCACGGTGCACCGGATGCATGCCTTTAACCAGGAACAGCCGGAAGTTCATCAGATTGCCATGACACCAGCGGCGATCGCGTTTCAGCTCATCCAACAGGTTAGGCGGCAATTCCTCATAGCTGCCCGGCAGGTCGTAGGCGATCCAGACTCCCCATCCGGCCCGGCGCATCAACGCCGCTTCGACAAAATCATGCGAAAGGATGGCCCCCGCGAATGAACCCTCGCCTGGCAACGGCGCCAACGCGCAATGTTCGATAAACGGCTTCACCCGGATGATGGCGTTATGCCCCCAGTAATGGGATTCGCCCAACTGCCAGAAATGTAGACCGGCGGTAAACAGCGGGCCGTAGACGCGGGTTGCAAACTGCTGGCAGCGCGCATACAACGTATCCATACCCGATGCTTTCGGCGAGGACTGGATAATCCCCGCATTGGGATTCGCTTCCATCAGCCTGACGAGAGAAGTCAGACACTCGCCGCTCATTACGCTGTCGGCATCCAGAATCACCATATAACTGTATTGATTGCCCCAGCGGCGGCAAAAGTCGTCAATGTTGCCGCTCTTGCGTTTTACGCGGCGGCGGCGTCGACGGTAAAAAATACGCCCTGCTCCGCCCACGTCGCGGCAAAGCTCCATCCAGGCCTTTTGCTCTGCGATGCAGGTATCCGGATCGTTACTGTCGCTTAACACATAAATATCGAAGTGCTCGATCATCCCGGTGGCTTCCACGGATTCATACGTGGCGCGCAGGCCGGCAAATACGCGCTCTACATCTTCGTTACAGATAGGCATGATCAGCGCGGTACGATGTTCCGGATTAAGCGGTTCATCGCCAACCGTGGTGGAGGAAATACTGTACTTGTCCCGGCCAATCAGCAGTTGCAGGAATCCCATCAGCGCAGTCCAGAAGCCCGCGGAAACCCAGCAGAATAGAACCGCAAACAGGATAAGAATGCCGCTCTGCAACACATACGGCAGCAATTGCAGGAATGATTGCATCAAGGGCTGATCGGCCATCTCAAACGGGTCGATCAACGCCCAGCCTTGATAGGGCAGGATGGTTTTCATATACCACGTTGCAATCGCCGTCTGAAAAAGCGTCAGAATCAGCAAGACATAGCGCCGGATCGTACCGACCATACGCCATCTGTTTTCAGAGATCGTTTCTTCCGGGCTGGAATGATGGCGAGGCGGAACAGTTCGTCCCAACAGACTTTCCCACCAGCGAACCAGCGGGTTGGTGCGCCAGACATCGGGAAACATCGAAGAACGGGTGATTGTCGGCATGGCCTTCAATGCCGTCCGCCCTTCGGTATCCTTGCCCAGTTGCTTCCCGTCATTCAAACCATCCGGCCAGGCCATTTCCAGACGAGTCTGAACCGAATTCAGCGCAGCATCTTCTTCTCGCTGAATCCTGGCCTGGCTGTCGCCAGACAATGCCTGATGTAATGCGGACTGATCGATATTATCCGACGGCGGTAGTTTTTCGCGCAGAGCCCTTGCCTGCTCGGCAGACAAGGGCAGTTTCCCGATATAATCGAGAGAAGAAGTTGACTTATTCATTAGCAGGTAGCTGATAGCTCCAGGTTTCGGTCAATGTTGTTTCACCATTAACCAACGCTGCTCTCATTTCTGTTGGCTGTTTATTATCTTTCACACGCAGACGCAGCGTCAGACGCCAGCCATTCGTCACCGGATTATAGCGCACGCTGTTTTCCACAATCTCGCCGTTGTCGCCAATACTGGCCTGAGCGGCGACAGGCGTCGCTTCATCCATCGCTTTTAGCGTCGGGCCGACAAAGTCCACGATGAAAGCGATCGTACCGTCGGGCTGGCGAATCAGGTTCGACTGCTTAACATCGCCGGTCGAGCGGCGGGTCTGCTGAACATAGGCGATATCCGGCGAATGCAACTGATCTTCATCGCGGGTGAAATGCAAACGATATCTCAGTTCCAGAGGCTTACCCGTTTCCGGTAAAACATCCGGCGTCCAGAAAGCGACGATGTTATCGTTGGTTTCATCGGCGGTCGGGATCTCAACCAGCTCGACTTTACCTTTGCCCCATTCGCCTTTTGGTTCTATCCAGCCGCTCGGACGCAAATCATAACGATCATCAAGATCCTCATAAGCGGCGAAATCGCGCCCGCGCTGCAACAACCCAAATCCTTTCGGATTCTCCACCGCATAGGTACTGACGGACAGGTGCCGAGGATTATTCAGCGGCCGCCAAATCCACTCGCCATTGCCGGCATGGATCGACAAGCCATTGGAATCATGTAACGCGGGACGGTAGTTCAAGGTTGAAGACGGCTGATTCGGCCCAAACAGGTACATGCTGGTCAGCGGCGCCACGCCCAGCTTGCCCACGTTATCACGCAGGAATACCTTAGATTGAACATCGATGATGCTGTCGCGCCCCGGATAGACCACAAAGCGGTATGCCCCTGTCGCGCGCGGCGAATCAAGCAAGGCATAAATCACCAGATGTTTATCATTCTGTTTCGGACGTTCGATCCAAAACTCGCGGAAGCGCGGAAACTCCTCACCGGAAGGCAACGCCGTATCAATCGCCAAACCGCGCGCGGACAACCCATAAATCTGGCCTTTGCCGACGACGCGGAAATAACTGGCGCCCAACATACTGACGATTTCATCGTCCTTACCCGCTTTATTAATCGGATAGAGCACTTTAAACCCGGCAAAACCGAGGTTCTTCACGGTGTCAGGGTCGTGGTTGACTGAACCAAAATTAAAGTAATCCGCCGAGTATTTAATTTCCTTTACCGTTGTCGCAGTCACTTCATTAATTTTCACCGGCGTATCGAAATACATCCCCTGGTGATAGAACTGTAGCTTGAACGGCGTCTGTAAGTTATTCCAGTATGATTTTTCGTGATTGAACAGAATTTGCTGGTAATCAGCAAATTTCATATCACGGAATTGCGCCGGAAGATTGCTTTTCGGCGCTTCAAAACCTTTCGCCGCCAATTTTTCCGCTTGTTGCGCAACATCATCAATCGAAAATGCCCAAGCCGGTACCGAACTTAAAGACAACATGACTACCGCCGAAAGCCAGCGAAGGCTAGCAACCCGCTGTTTAACTCGAAATTTATTAACCAGCACAACTCCCCCTGTTCGTGTGCTTCAATCAACTAAAATCCATATTAATGGATAAGTTAGCTTTCCGACAACTTGATAAAGATATGGTTCATCATAATAGGTCAGCGTTTAAACAACGCGAACGCCAATAGATGATAAATCGGGTTGATAAGTGGAAAACCGATAAAATTCACCGCTTTCCGCGTTAAAAACGCATCAACCGTCTTTTTCTCAAAATCAGCGCGATATTGACACCGATCGTCGCCGATTACTCCCCAATTCAAACGATGTCGGCAAACCCATTGTTGCCTGAAACAGCTGAAGATTCACTTCCGAAAGCACATACTAAGAAAAGTCTTAATATGTACCGGCCCATTTCGACGCCAACGAGACCAAATACCTCCTTTACCCGGCTTCGGCCATATTCCGTTTGCTGAACGGCGAAATTTATTTATTATCAATGGCGTAACAGCGTTAACGACGGTATTTATCCGTCAGCGATAACGGGCATACCACCGGTGTATACGCTGTTCTTTCATATTCAAAAAACGCCACATAAACATTTATTTAACTAAAAGAGAGTAAATAAGGTACAGTATCACCACTGAATTCGATATAGCTTAATCATCCACGTCATGCTTTTGTCTCTGTTGCGGCGGCGAGGTTTCCCGGCCTGGCTCGGTATCTTTGCCATATTGACCCTTTCCATTGCCCCAGTGATTTCACAAACGCTGGCGTACGGCAATGATGGCACAGAGCAAGCACTAAACACATCGCCGATTTCAGCCGAGCATCATCACGCCGGACATACGCCGTCTGGATCTCACGCTAGTCATCCACAGCATTCGTCTTCCCCTCAGCCAGCCTCCATGACGGATCATGCCGCCTGTGGCTATTGTGTGCTTTTGGCCCACACGCCGGTATTAGCTGCCGTAGATAGCATCATCATTGTGCTGAAACCGTCTATATCCAATATCCAGGCGGTAACGTTCGTATCCCTCAGCATTCCGATCGCCAGATTTGCCTCTCCCGTTCCACGCGCCCCGCCCCATTGAGTCTATCCCGATAAGCCCGTATGCATTTATTACCAAGCCAGACGACGCTATCTTGTTCCGGGTACTGCGTCGCGTTGGTCGTTTTTCTGCTAACTGACTTCAGAAGGTTTTATGACGTTTCGTAAAACGCAGGCATCTGTTCCCCCGGGTTCGCCACTCTCGACGGCCGCGCAATCCAGGATCGCCGAGGCAGCATCGTTGCGTACCGCGATGATTGCCTTATTTATTCGTCTTCATTTTTATATTGGTATTTTTGTCGGGCCTTTCATTTTCATTGCGGCGCTCACGGGGACGTTATATGTCCTGACGCCGCAGATAGAAAACCGGCTATATGCGCATCAGCTCTTTACCGAAAGCCACGCGGCGCCTCGTCCGCTGGCAGATCAAATCGTGGCGGCTCAGGCGGTGCTCGGACATCAGCATGAAGCGCGCTTAGCCGCCGTCCGTCCGGCGCCCACGCAAGGTGAAACCACCAGAGTGATGTTTGCGTCTCCTGAACTGGGGCCATCGGAAAGCCGGGCCATATTTATCGATCCCGCCACACTGGAAATTCGAGGCGATGAAACCGTTTATGGCACCAGCGGCATTCTGCCCTTTCGTACCTGGCTTGATTACCTGCATCGAGAATTGCTACTCGGTGAGATTGGACGCAATTACAGCGAACTGGCCGCCTCCTGGCTATGGGTTGCCGCATTAGGCGGCGCACTGATTTGGGGGGCGACACGACATTCGACGACATCGACCAGGCAGCGAAAAACCCAAAAACGCCAGACGCCGGCGACCACGCATCGCCGCCTGCGCCGTTGGCACACTACCCTGGGGCTGAGCCTTATTGTCGGTCTGTTATTCTTTTCCGCCACCGGTCTGACCTGGTCAAAGTGGGCCGGCAGTAATATTTCCGTGGCGCGAAACCTGTTAGGCTGGCAAACCCCGTCGGTGAAAACGCAGCTCATCACCGGGCCGACGACGGTATCCACTCATGCGCATATGTCTGACCACGGCCATATGACCGCCAGCGAACATGCCGAACATCATTCTTCGATGCCCATGACGCCTGCAATATATAGCCCGCCGGATAGATTTGATCGGGTTTTAGCCATAGCTAGGGCGGCAGGCATTGATGCAAAAAAAATCGAAATAAAACCTGCCGGCAAACCTAATCAGGCCTGGACGGTCACGGAAATCGACCGCGCCTGGCCTACGCAGGTTGATGCGGTTTCGGTGAATCCTTCTACCCTTGAAATTATCGACAAAACAGATTTCAGCACCTTTCCGCTGGCCGCCAAACTGACCCGCTGGGGCGTTGATGCGCATATGGGGATTCTGTTCGGATTGGCGAATCAACTGCTGCTTGCGGCTTTCGGGATCGGACTCTGCGCCATGATTGTGTGGGGATATCGAATGTGGTGGATCCGTCGTCCCAAACACCCCGGCAATAATCCCGTTAAAACGCTGACCAGCGCACTATTGCTGGTTCGCCTTTTTCCCAGACTAGTATTGATAACGACATCCGCTCTGCTTGCGGTGTGCTTGCCGGTTATGGGGATAAGCCTGCTGCTGTTTATACTGATTGATGTCATTCGCTGGCAGCGGAATCGAACGGCTGATCCGTCGCAGTGACCTGGTAAATCGACGGACAGGGATGTCCGCCATAAAAAAGCCGCCATTGAACCCTTCAATGGCGGCCTGAAATACGAAGAATTAATAACGGGTTATCTTAAAAAGAGGCCCAATCCGCCAGTTCTCCCGACTTCTTCTCTTTTGTGGTTCCCGCGCTTTCCGGGGAAATCAACGCCGGCGCTGGCGCTTTTCTGTTGGATAGCGATCCCGCATACGCCGATCCCAGATTGAACACGCTTACCGTTCGGGTAAGGCTATGCGCCTGATCCTGCAAAGAGAGCGCCGCAGCGGCAGACTCTTCAACCAATGCCGCATTTTGCTGGGTTGTAGTATCGATCTGCCCGACAGCCAGGTTAATTTGGTTAATGCCGTCACTCTGCTCACGACTCGCTTGAGCAATTTCACTGATGATCCCGTTAACCCCTTCAACGTTCGTCACCAGTGAATTCATCGTGACGCCCGTTTTCTCTACCAACCCCATACCGCCCTGCACTTTATTGAAAGAATCATCGATCAACTCTTTAATCTCTTTAGCGGCGGTTGCACTTCTTTGCGCCAGAGCACGAACTTCGCTGGCGACGACGGCAAAGCCCCGGCCTTGTTCCCCGGCCCGCGCCGCCTCTACCGCCGCGTTCAACGCCAGGATATTGGTCTGGAAAGCAATACTATCAATCACGCCAATAATTTCGGCCATTCGCTGTGATGAATCTCTGATGCCACGCATTTCCTGTGTCACCATCTCCATCATTTCACCACTTTTCTTCACGGTTTCCGATGCATCGGCAGCAAGTTCTGTGGCCTGTGCCGTGTTGTCAGCCGTATTCTTTATGGTCGACGTCAATTGTTCCATCGATGCTGCCGTTTCCTCCAGAGAGCTGGCTTGCTCCTCCGTTCTGGCCGAAAGATCCTGGTTACCTGCCGCAATCTGCGAGGCTGCGCTTGAAATCGTTTCCGCGCCATCCCGCACCTGGCTGACAATTTGCCGCAAACTGGTATTCATATTATGCAAAGCCGCTAGCAACATCCCGGTTTCATCTTTGCGGTTGATACGGATTTCAGAGGTTAAATCGCCTTTGGCAACGTTCTCGGCTACGACCAGCGCGTCCTGTATCGGACGAGTAACGCTGCGCGTGATCAGCGCGGCAATAACCAGCCCGCTGATGACGCCGGCAATGATGACGATGACCATGAGGATAAGCGTTTCTTTATAACTTTCAGCCACATCCTGTGCAGACGCCTTCATTTTCTCATTTTGAGAATCAATAAGCTCAGTAACCTTGTCCTTGTACTTCTGCTGGACGACGCGAGAGACATTGAAATACTCATTAGTCGCGCCGTCTATGTCGCCTGCGACAGCGAACGCCGTCAGTTTATTTGCCGAGGCCAGGAAGTCCCTGCGGATATCTCCGATGGCATTCAATATCGCCAGCGATTTTTCATCCTCGACATGCTTTTGCAGATAATCCATTAATCTGGATACGTTTACTGAGCTTGCTTTCATAAGCTCTAATTGCTGCTTAACTTCTGCTTCCGATTTCAGCAATAACAACAATTGCTGATTATTGAGAAAAGCATTCAACTCATCAATCAACTGATTGCTTTCCACCGTTAAGGGATAATCCTGGGAGACAATATCATCCATTTTATTATTAAAGTCAGTCAGCTTTGTTATAGCAACACTACCGACAACCAAAAGCATTAACGCCAGGAAAGAGAATCCTGCTCCTAATCGATATCCGATACGCCAGTTGGATAAATTCATTGAAATCTCCTTTATTCATCCTTTCTATCTGCATCAAGGAAATAGCTAACCCTCAGTCTCAAATGAGACCGAGTAAAATATAATTACTGCCCCTGATACCTATAGTTCCAATGTTACTTCTCATATTTAACAAAAGATATGAACCCTGGACATCGTGTTTATTAAGCCCGGTGACAAACCTAAACAACATGCCAAGATGCAATATCACTAAACAACGTTTGCCATAGTGAAAGCAGGAAGAAAGGCCAACCAATCGCCAAACCCGACAACGAGACGCACG
Source organism: Brenneria sp. hezel4-2-4 (assembly GCF_013155275.1). Classification (GTDB taxonomy): domain Bacteria; phylum Pseudomonadota; class Gammaproteobacteria; order Enterobacterales; family Enterobacteriaceae; genus Brenneria. Next base: position 322,739 of record NZ_JABJXS010000002.1, on the reverse strand, counting down.
CCTACCGACGAGACGCAAAAACAGTGGACCCCGGAAAGTCACTCTGTGACAAAAAAGCATCATCCCTTACACCCCTTCATTGCCAAAAACCACCATCCGATACAACTCGGTTTCCCACGTTTTGCCTGTGCCCGGAAAAGCGCTCAACCCCCCTACCTGAGATAAATGTTGAATAACTACAAAAGCAGGACGATCTGCCAATCAGCTTAATCCCTCTATCACCGAGTGGTGAGTATCGGCGCTGTGGCAATAATCTTTATATCTTCTTTATTTATATTCTATGAATTTCATATCTATTTAATCGATCGTTTTTTCATAATTTATCTATTTATAAGATAAATGAGGTTATAAGATGAAAAAAAATGAAGATAAAAATAAAGTCAATAACCTTTAGAGTTTAAATACTTAAAATAAAAAACTCGGGCGTAATTACTATAAAAATGATATAGAAATAAAGAATTGATGATGTGATTTTATGAAAAAACAATGAATGCCATAAAAGCATTATGGTCATTCATTGTATTTATATCAGGCGACTAAAGCTCGGTATGTTTCTTTCCAGTGAACCTCACACTCCATCCGGGCATTAGGAATATAGTGTGATTTCAAGCACCAATGCGGATTGTCGATTACCCAGGTTGTCACTGCCGTATCATTAAAAAAAATAGTTTTCTGAACATAGATAACAACAAAATACCCTGCTTTATGGTCACTCTTGTAGATCTCGTACCGATGAAGTCCGACGTTATCATCTTGTACAAAAACCAGCGTTTCTTTAAGAGTTCCCATTAACATAATTGCCTCCACGAATGATATGAATATCTTTTATCGGCAAAAGGCGGATAAACCTTATGATCTATATCGCAAAAAATTGATTTTAGCCGACGGGGAATCCTAGATTGCCGGCCTATGGCTCTGGCACCCGGAGAATCAGATTTGAGATGCGGTATATTGAATCGCCGAGTTAAAAAATTGATCATAAAATATTAACGGCATAGAATGCAGGGGCATCAAGAAAAAAAGGAAATAAACGTGCCAAACCAACCTGTGTGGGAGTTAATCAAGCTTATTTACTTCATCGGTTTTGCTATTTCAACGCTCGTTACTTTCCTGCTAAGTAAAGACAAGTCGTTGGCTATTCGGCTTTTGGCATCTTTGCTGATAGGGTTCACATGGCCATTGAGTTTTCCTGTTGTTTTGCTGTTCTCCATTTTCTAATGGCGCAATCATCGCTGAAAACGACTTGCGCCAGCCAATGGCCCGATTATGATGGTTATTTTTACGCCGTCTCCCGTCTATGAAAAACATTCTGATAAGCGCCTGCCTGTCTGGTTTCACGGTGCGTTATAACGGTTCAGCTAAAAAATCGGTCGAAGCGTACCTTGCACAATGGCGTCAGCAATCCAGACTGGTGACGTTTTGTCCTGAATTGGCGGCGGGGTTCGCCACGCCTCGTCCTTGCGCAGAAATTCACCCTTCACGGGAAGGGAACGCGGTAATCGCTCAAGGGGCCAGAGTGATAGAGGCGACCGGCGCCGACGTTACTGAACGTTATATTTTAGGCGCCTGGTTAACCTTACAAATGGCCAAACAACATGCATGTCGCTTTGCGTTACTGACGGAAGGCAGTCCCTCGTGCGGTAGCAACGTCATTTACAGCGGCAGATTTGACGGGACTCAAGTCCCCGGAAATGGCGTAACCGCTGAACTGCTGCGAACACATGGCATAGAAGTTTTCTCAGATAACGAAATTGTTCGGTTAATCGAGCGTGTTGAATACGCGGATCGTTATGAAAGTCAGACTTGAATCGCTCAAAATATCCCCAATACTAAGCACAAGCTCACTATTTCTCTGGAGGTAATCATGGCTAGTGGCTGGTCAAATGACGGAGCCGTTCAAGATCAAATCGATGCTACGATTGATGATGCCGTCGCACGGGCGCGCAGTCAGTTAAATAACGGCGAAAGCGCGCAATATTGTGAAGAGTGCGGCGCACCGATCCCTGAAGCCCGACGCAAAGCCTTGCCAGGCGTGCAATATTGCATCCATTGCCAGGAAAAATTCGACAAAAAAAAGACATTGAACAGCGGTTATAACCGCCGTGGCAGTAAAGACAGTCAGCTAAGATAGCCTAGCTTATCCCCGGGGCAGGAATAAGCTGGGTAGACTGCTTAGCGAACAACCAATACTGATGTTTTAGCATGTCGCACAATAGCAGCGGCATTCGATCCGAGAAGATAAGTTTTGACGTCAGGTCGTCGAGAGCCAACGACGATCAGGTCGGCGTTGATCTCCTCCGCCAACTGCAATGCTTCATCTCTTGGCGAACCAAAGCTCACGCTGAATGACAAACGCGATGATGGAAGATCGATAGTTTTAACCAGAGCTTTTAGTTTATCGTTGGCTTTTACTACCGCTTCATTTTCAAACTCTTTGATCCCGAAAGAATAAGCCGATAAAAATGCCGCTGCATCTGGAAGCGCATGAAAAAGATGCACTGTCGCCTCTGACGTTTTTGCCAGCTTTACCACATGGATAAGGGCTTTCTCGGTTAATTCATCTTCTTCAATATCAACTGGCACTAAAATGGTCGTATACATGACAGCTCCTTATTATATGAACCGTTGTACAAAAGATTAGCCTGCCCGACTCTTGAGTAACATGATCTTGTTCACTTTTGCGGGGCAAGGATGGCAAAAAATGAGTATTCCGTTAGCAAACAGGCCACTGCGTCAAAATTTTCGACCTTGCTTTCACACGGTTAGATTTTCAGGAATAATAAAATCACGTCTATACGTCATTATAGTGGGCAATCAATCGTCCAGCCTGGAAAGTACGACGATTCGCCGTCGTATGAACATCAGATGCAATAGTCAAGCATAGCCACCAACCATCAGGCGCGTGACGCCAAAGTCTGCGAGCGGTTCAGCGAAAGGTATGCATCACAAGCCATTTGGATCACAAACAGACTATCTTCAGGCTGATAGAGATAAAAATAGCCAATCTCATATTCATCATTCTGGATATTGATTTCTTTGACGATATTTTATTTTTAGATTTTCTGGTTTTATGCCAGACATGAACTAATGTTAATAAGCCATGTTGTCACAGGCGAGCAATTCTCTAACGATCGTTTTCAATGATCCTATGTGATTTGTCACATTAACGTGAATGAGTGATGAGCTACATATGAAGAGGAAAAACTAATGCACGCAAACACCCCACAAACTGATAAAGAGATATCTGATTATTTTAAGGCGACAACGCCAATGAGTGAAATGGAAATACTTGGCAACATTGTCGATGAAATACTCCAGTCCGGCCATACAGTTACTAACAAATCCATCATCTCAAAGTTAGTAACTAAAATTGAACTTGAGACTGACACAGCCTTTCTGGACCGGTATCGAGCCCTTCTGGATCTGGTGGTACATAAAACACAGGATGATTTCCTGGTTTAATCAGAGCGCCATGGAAGGATGCTCTGACTCCGGATAAACATCAGCAATTAACCAAACATGTAACCTGCTGTTGTGCATGCCTTATATTTCCGTTAACAAAACGCAGGGACATTTTTATACTTCGTTATTTTATCTTCACCGCGAAACGCATTGCATAGGCTAAACCAAGCTCCCAATTTATATACTGACATCACTGAATTTTATCAGTGTTACGTTATTACTCATAATCATTAACTTTTCTCCACGAGTCCTTTCTTGTTATTATCTTAGCCAAGACAATAAATCGCTTGCATAATTAGAATCAGAATTGAAAAAGCAGAAACACGCTATTGAACCAATAGAGACCGATTATCTTTATCGAATCGGCACTTCCCATCAGGTATTGACGAAGCTCGACCTATGCGATGCCGACGTTCTTTGTTATAAAAAACCAGGGAAAGGCGCTAAAACACAATTAATGCTCTGCATTACCGCTTTTATGACAAATCTTTATCATATTGATGCGTCAAGTGTTAGAGTGTTTACCCATACATCGAATTAGTGGAAAGTATGTCTATCTTTGATGCCTTAAAGATGTTCAGTAGCACATCCATTAACGTGACCTGTCCTGAATGCGCTTTTGTTACTCTGCAACAGCGCAGCAAAATACGCAGGAATACCACCCTTATTTGTCCGAAGTGCGGTCACTTTTTTCTTCCCAAAGCGCCGCGAGCAGATAAAGCATAAACACACGTTCTATCCTACCCACTCAATAAGCACTGTTATAAGTCAATCATATCAATACTAATGCCTGACGCATTAGGCGACCTTGATAGCAGAATTAGCGCGCCAAAACGTTTATCCGTTCAGTTTGCTTATGCTCCGCTTTTATCTGAGGGCAATACATTCAGATGGAATTGGCGTGTGCGTGATCAATGTAGATCATGCCTGTATACCAGGCAACGATTCCAGCGGGATGACAATCCCCGATATGAAAACGGGCTAGCCTTAAGCTAACCCGTTGAATTGATTGGCGGAGGAGTAGAGATTCGAACTCTAGAACGCTTTCGCGTCGCCGGTTTTCAAGACCGGTGCCTTCAACCACTCGGCCACTCCTCCGCAATGACGCGCACTATAAACAGAGAGCTGAGTCTTGTAAAGCACCATCGTGTTCAACTGCCTGAAAAATAATCTCCCATGATTCAAATGGGCGCAAAATCACCATAATGCTCATAAATATAGCGATTTACAGCGTAAAGAAGGGTAAAACATCTTTAATAACCTTCAGTAACTATTTACCCTTTGACACTGGATAATGGCACCCTGAAAGAGAGAGTCGCTGATATGGATCGTATTGTTGTTTCATCAACCCGTGAAAGTTCGTTACTTAGCACCCATAAGGTGCTGCGTAATACCTATTTCCTGCTATCGCTGACGTTAGGCTTTTCCGCCGTCACCGCTACGGCCAGTACGGTATTTAACCTGCCGGCGCCTGGCTTGCTGTTAATGCTGGTCGGTTTTTATGGCTTGATGTTCCTGACCCACAAGCTGGCGAACAGTCCGGCCGGTATTCTGGCCGCCTTTGCGCTGACCGGATTCATGGGATACACGCTAGGCCCATTATTAAGTACGTTGATATCTTCCGGCGCGGGCGACATTATTACGCTTGCTCTGGGTGGTACGGCGCTGGTCTTCTTCTGCTGTTCAGCCTATGTATTGACAACCCGTAAGGACATGTCTTTCCTGTCCGGCATGCTGATGACCGGGTTTGTCGTACTGGTGGTTGCCGTCATTGCTAACCTGTTCCTGCAAATCCCGGCACTGCATCTGGCTATCAGTGCGATGTTTATCCTGTTTTCTGCCGGTGCGATCCTCTGGGAAACCAGCAATATCATCCACGGTGGCGAAACCAACTACATTCGGGCGACCGTCAGCCTCTATGTCGCGATATATAACATTTTCGTTAGTCTGTTGAGCATCCTGGGCATTATGCGCAACGATTAACCAGCACCAATCCTGAATGATCAACGCCCCATCTACCTAGATGGGGCGTTTTTTTAGGCGTTGCGTGCATTCTTAGTACAAGAAATTTTTGCTAAACTGCCGTGAAATTCCATTACCCATGAGGAAATATGTTGCAGTTTGAAGACCGTATTATTGAAACGGATGCGCAGGGATACCTGATGGACAGCGCTGACTGGAGTGAGGCGCTGGCCCCGGTATTAGCCGAGCAAGAAAGTATTGAGCTTACTGAGGCGCACTGGGAGGTTGTCCGATTTGTTCGGGCATTCTATCTGGAGTTTAATACGTCGCCGGCCATTCGCATGTTGGTAAAAGCGATGGCGCAAAAATATGGTGAAGAAAAAGGCAATAGCCGCTACCTGTACCGTCTGTTCCCCCAAGGGCCGGCCAAGCAAGCGACCAAGATTGCGGGCCTGCCTAAGCCCGTCAAATGCATATAAATTTAATAGCGAATATTGAAACCTTCGTAATCCGCTTTGCCATGCGGTTCTGTGACGACGTTCGCCACACTGGCGCTACGCGGGCCGCCTTGCTTCAGCCATGCGACCAATTGCTCAACCGCCTGATGTTCGCCACAGGCGACAACTTCCACGCTGCCATCGTCACTGTTACGAACATAGCCGCTAAGACCTAGCTGTACCGCCTGATACTGTGTGCTATAACGAAAACCAACCCCCTGAACCACACCGTAAACCTGGGCAGCTATAGATACTGTTGGCATTCCTCACTCCCTTTTAATCATTGGATTCTGGCGATCTGAAGCCGTGATTCATGCATCAGCCTAATGGTGTCTTCTGAAAAATGGCACCATACTATTATAGTATTCAGCCGGTGAATGTTGTACAAAAAACGAGCTCACGCGCCGTTTAGCCTACTTGAAAAAACGCAAAAGCCCCCCATTTAGAGAGTGTTATAAGATTTCTCAGGAGGTTATATGATCATCTGCAAATTTGGTATCGGGCAACAGATCCGCCACAAACTTCTGGGCTATCCGGGTGTGATTATCGATATCGACCCCGAGTATTCATTGGCGGCTCCCGCATGGGAGGAGTTAGATGCCAACGATACGTTGCGGACAGCGCCTTGGTATCATGTCGTGATGGAAGATGAAAAAGGGCAGCCTATTCATACCTATCTGGCAGAGGCTCAACTGATCAAGGAAGAACCCTATCAGGATGATCATCCCTCATTAGATGAATTGGCTAAGGTGATCAGACACCGTGCGCCACAACTTCGCCACTGATTTATGCGGCACGAGAGGTCAATCAGCATTGCTCTGTTGCGGCGATAAACCGGTAACTTACTTCTCTAAACCAAGACGTGGGATTTCAATTTTAGGGCAACGATCCATGATCACCTCCAATCCCGCATCTTTTGCCAGAACAGCGGCCTGCTCATTGATGACGCCAATCTGTAGCCATAATACGTTAACCCCGATGGCTATCGCCTCTTTGGCAATGTCATAAGCCGCTTCAGGCTGACGAAACACATCAACCATATCAACATGCTGCGGAATTTCATCCAAACTGGCGTAGACTTTCTGCCCGAGTAAAGTCTGACCGGCCAGTTTGGGGCTTACCGGTATAACCTCATACCCCTGCTCAAGCAGATAAGCCATGACGCTATAACTTGGCCGGGTGGTTTTCTCGCTGGCCCCGACAAGCGCAATGGTTTTTACTGTTTTAAGTACGGATTCAATGTCGCTGTCTTTCATCATGCTCAGCCTCTTTTGCCTCATTCTTTATAGTGTATCGCACATTCATCAACATAAAAGTGCGTTGCAATACTGATTTAAAACATCCTTTATCAACGATGAATAAATAACGAATGGGAAAACCGCGCCGTCATATTAATCATAAAAAATAACACTACATTTCAAATTGAAATCTTTGACACATTATGACAATTACTCAACAATATCCGGATTAATGATCATTTGGGGATACCAATGAAATTCGGCCTTGTTATTGCGTGCTTTTTTATGACAGGTATAGGCATGCCAGCCATCGCCACGACGTTGCAATTAGACCAGAACATTGATTTGATCGTGGTTGATGGAAAAAAGGTATCCGGTTCGCTTTTGAAAGGCGCCGATAGTCTTGAGCTCGATAACGGGCAACATCAAATTCTGTTTAACGTTGTAAAAATCATCAACAGCGCTAACGGTGTTAAAAACAGCTATCGTTCCCCAGCCTTGATCGCAACGTTCAATACCGAGAACCTGGCGTCAGTTTCCTTTAAATTACCGTCTCTGGAAACCACAAAAGAGCGTAAAAACTTTGATCGACAAACAAATTATCAGTTAGTCGATGAACGCCTTCACCCCATCCCTGCCCGTGTCGATATACTGACCGTTACCGATGATGAATTGGCGCATGAGCATGATATAGAGAAGAAGATGTCTGAATATAACGCGGCAAACCATGACGCATCGGTTGCCGGTTTGATTTCATCTTCACAACCAACCGACTGGGCGATAACAGAAGACCCCGCCGCCCCCTCCTCGTCCTCCATAATCAGCAGCACGCTGTTTTCAATTATGCAGTACTGGTTCCAGCAGGCAGATAAAGAGACTCAGCAGCGTTTTCTGCATTGGGTAAAAGAAAAAGACAGCCATTGAAGCCTTAATCTGATGGTTTTGCGCGCAGTTGCAGCGGATTTTTGGCGGCTATTCGCATTTTTGCTTTTTATCACTTTGCACTGAAACACGGTTTCCGTAATCTGCTGTTTCCCCATCGATAGCATTACCATACCGATTGAAGGACTAACCATGGAGTTCACCACCCGCACCATCGGCGCACATAAACATATCGCTTTAGTGGCGCACGATCACTGTAAGCAATCTCTGCTGGATTGGGTCGGTACGAATAAAGCCGTGCTAGCTGAGCATAAGCTTTATGCCACAGGCACAACCGGTAATTTAATTCAGCTAAATACCGGTCTTCCCGTTACGAGTATGCTGAGCGGGCCGATGGGCGGCGACCAACAGGTTGGCGCCTTGATCTCTGAAGGGAAAATAGATTTGATGATTTTCTTTTGGGATCCGCTTAACGCCGTACCGCACGATCCGGATGTTAAAGCACTACTGCGACTGGCCACGGTCTGGAATATTCCGGTAGCGACAAACCGCTCAACCGCTGATTTTTTGATCAATTCGGAAATATTTAAACATCCGGTTCAAATCACCATTCCGGATTATCAGCGCTATTTGCAGGAACGTTTGAAGTAACCTGTCACCTCTTTCAGCAGGCCGACGAAACATCGCCGGCCCTATCGTTTCGCTCGTCACGGCTTGCGCTGCAACGGTACGCCCAGTTTACGAAGTTGTTCGATAAATACTGACGGTTTTTTACTGTCCTGTAATAACCAAACCCGGTGCTTGGCCCTGGTCAAGGCGACATATAGCAAGCGGCGCTCTTCCGCATCAGGGAAATCCTCAGGTTCAGGCAAAAGAACCTGTTCCAGAATGGACTCGCGGGCCGGTGCGGGAAAACCATCGTTGCCATCATGCATACCGACGATAATCACATATTCCGCCTGCTGACCTTTGCTGGCGTGGACCGTCATAAAGTCAATAGGCAGGTTCGGCCATTTTGTCGCCGCTTTCTGCAACACCGGCGGACGTAAATGATGATAACGGGACAGCAGCAGAACCCGTTCATCAGGCTTAACGAAACTACTTAATTTATCCAGCAAGGGTTCTAATTGTTCATAAGGAAGAATCGTCACCGCTTTTTTATCCCCTTTACTCAGGCTGTTAAGCGGTTTTTTTAGCTGATAGGGATTTTGCTGAATAAACTGGTTGGCGACTTCGCCAATACGCTGGTTAAATCGATAAGTCGTATCCAGCGCACACTGTTCACTTACGCCAAAGTTTTGTTCAAATGCGGTTGTCAGCGACAACGACGCCCCGCTGAAGCGATAGATGGCCTGCCAGTCATCGCCCACGGCAAACAGGTTTGTTCTACTGTTTTGTCTGCGCAATGCCGTCAACAGGCGCGCTCGCTGGGGGGAAATATCCTGAAATTCATCCACTAAAATATGTTTCCACGGACTGACAAAACGCCCGTTATCCAACAGGTTGACCGCCTGATGGATCAAACCGGAGAAGTCCACGGCATTTTCATCTTTCAGGGCCTTTTTCCAGGCTTTCAATAAAGGCGCCATCAGCCGGATGCGCTGCTGAAATAGCGGACGCAAATCTTCCGAAGCCTGTTCAATCATCTCACTCTGGCTGCCGCCGTGCATTCGCATCAGGCCGACCCAGCGCTCCAACCGGCCGGCCAAACGTTCAGCCAACGCCTGATCATGCCAGAAATCCCCTTCGGGAATCGACCACGCCAGTTCGTCGGTCAACCATTGCCGCCAGCCTTTAGCCTGCGTTTTTTTCTCCGTGCATTGCTGCCGCCAATTCTGTATCAGTAACTCACGACGCATTTTACCATTGCTTTCCAACCGGCTAATCATGGGAACTTTACGGCTGGACTGTTCAATGATGTGCAATGCCAATGCATGAAACGTTTTCGCCTGAATATCATCCGTATACAGTCGGGCCTGAATGCGCTCATTCATTTCTTCCGCCGCTTTTCGCCCAAATGCCAACAGCAGAATTTGTTCGGGAATAGCCTCGCCACGGTGAATTAACCAAGCAGCTCTGGCCACCAATACCGACGTTTTACCACTGCCGGCTCCGGCCAGCACCAATACGGCATCTTCACCGTTCATCACCGCCTTACACTGGGCTACATTCAGCGCCGCCGACTCCACCGACTGGAAAAACTCCTGTTGCGCCGTCAGCATACGTTCCATCCATTGCTGATTACACTCGGTACGTTGCCCGTCTCCGCGCTCAAGCCACTGCCGGCACAACTGATAGTTATCCCGGCAAATATCAAATTCATCAAGCCGGGCGACAGGCAAAGGAAGCGACGCCAGCGTGCTGCGAATACCTTCCTGTAACTGCTCCAGCGCCTTACGGCCGAACCAGTTATCCTGTTGTTCCAGCGCCCGGATTTCGTCTGCTTGTGTTTGTAAAACGTCAGCGCTCACCACACTCATTTCCTCGCTCCACGATTGCCAGGATTTGAGTAATAAACGGTAAAATGCCTGAGTTTCCTGCCATTCGGTGCCATGTAAACGCACGACTTTGTCAGCCGGTAATTCAAACTCCAGTTCTCCCCATACCAACCCTCTTTTACAACGAATATCGAGCAGCTGATTAAAGGGGATAATGTATTCGTGTTTATCGCCACTCACCTCGACGCCCGCATTAAGCAGCCGCACCCGGTTATACGGATGTTGCGCCAAATGTTTACCTAAAGATGTTGATTTAAGTTCCATTATGTTTGCGCCATGAAGTTGTGAGATTTTTATCGTCCATCACCGTAGTTTACCTGTTATCTGCATTTACGCTCCAGCCTTAAAAACAGGTTAGGATATCCAGGTGTTTGATGTGATAATTCTTTTATCATCATAGGGTTTGGTTGCCCTGGGAAATACAGGAGAAATTATGCGCGCCGTATTGAATATCCTTAATTTCGTGTTAGGCGGATTCTTCACCACCCTATCCTGGCTTTTGGCCACGGTGGTGAGCATCCTGCTGATCTTTACGCTACCGTTAACGCGCTCATGCTGGGAGATCACCAAGTTGTCCTTGCTGCCCTATGGCAACGAAGCCATTCACGTTGACGAACTACGTCCGGAGGGGAAAAATGCCGTTTTAAACGTCGGCGGTTCGCTGCTGAACATCTTCTGGTTCATTTTCTTTGGCTGGTGGCTGTGCCTGTCGCATATTGTCACCGGTATCGCACAATGTATAACCATCATCGGCATTCCTGTCGGCATCGCCAACTTTAAAATCGCCGCCATTGCACTCTGGCCCGTCGGTCGTCGTGTCGTACCGGTTGAACTGGCGCAGGCCGCCAGAGAAGAAAACGCCCGCCGCCATTATCGTTAACCAAGCCGAGGATATAGCGTTGTTTGTATTCACACCAGGGATCCGCCGCTACATTTATAACAGCAGTTGGCTGTATAACATCCGTATATTTATTGCGCTTACCGGCGCGGTAGCGGTGCCCTGGTGGCTTGGTCAGCCGACGTCGACGATCCCGGTGACGCTCGGCGTCGTTGCCGCCGCATTAGCCGATCTTGACGACCGTTTGACCGGCCGCCTGCGTAATCTGTTTATTACCCTGACTTGTTTTTTTATCGCTTCCGTCTCGATTGAATTGCTGTTTCCCTATCCCTGGCTGTTTGGCATCGGGCTGGCCTTGTCAACCTGCGGCTTTATTTTGCTCGGCGCATTGGGGCAACGCTATGCCACCATCGCTTTCGGCGCGTTGCTGATTGCGGTGTATACCATGTTGGGTATCACACTTTACAATAGTTGGTATCAGCAACCCATGATGCTGCTGGTCGGGGCGTCCTGGTACAACCTGCTGACGCTGCTTGGGCACCTGATTTTCCCGATCCGCCCGTTACAGGACAATCTGGCGCAGTGTTATCAGCAGCTTGCGCGCTATCTGGACGCCAAAGCCAATTTATTCGATCCCGATATCGAAGATGAAACAGATAAGCCCTTGATTGAAGTCGCAATGGTCAACAGTCAGTTGGTCGCTACCCTGAATCAGACCAAATCGTCATTACTCACCAGGTTGCGCGGCGATCGTGGGCAGAGAGGCACCCGCCAAACATTGCATTACTACTTTGTCGCTCAGGATATACACGAACGGGCCAGTTCATCCCATGTGTATTATCCGCAGCTACGTGAGAAATTCCGTTATAGCGATATATTGTTCCGCTTCCAGCGGTTGCTCTCGATGCAGGCGAGAGCCTGTCAACAACTGGCGCAATCCATCTTATTACATCAAAAGTATCAGCATGACAGTCGTATAGAACGCGCATTCGTTCATCTTGAATCAGCGATCGCGCGGATTTCTGACGGCGCGCAGGCCAATGTTTCACAAATCAAGGCATTACAATACTTATTAAATAATCTGCGCGCCATCGACGCCCAGTTGGCGACCATTGAATCAGAACAAACTATCGAACAGGAAAGTAATCCGGAAAATACCCTGGCCGATGACAAGCTTACCGGCTGGAGCGATATCCGGCTGAGGATCAGCCGCCATCTGACCCCGCAATCCGCCCTGTTTCGTCATGCCGTGCGTATGTCGGTATTACTGTGCAGCGGCTATGCCTTTATTCAGATCACGGGAATGCAGCATGGGTACTGGATACTGCTGACCAGCTTATTTGTTTGTCAGCCCAACTATAACGCGACCCGTCGGCGACTGGCGCTGAGGATCATTGGAACACTGACCGGTATTTTACTGGGGCTGCCCATTTTATATTTTGTCCCTTCGCTTGAGGGACAATTGGTTCTCATCGTGATTAGCGGCGTGCTTTTTTTTGCTTTTCGGAATGTGCAGTACGCCCATGCCACCATGTTTATTACGCTATTGGTTTTGCTGTGTTTCAACCTGCTGGGCGAGGGGTTTGACGTCGCTGCCCCACGCGTAATTGATACATTACTCGGGTGCGCCATTGCCTGGGCGGCGGTTAGCTTTATCTGGCCCGACTGGCGCTTTCGCGGACTACCTGCGGTTATCAATAAAACACTGGATGCCAATTGCCGCTATCTTGACGCGGTAATGACGCAGTACCATCAGGGGAAAGATAACAGTCTGACCTACCGTATTGCTCGTCGGGATGCCCATAACTGTGATGCGGAATTAGCGTCGGTTATTTCTAATATGTCATCGGAACCGCATATTACCAGTAATAAAATGGACGGCGCTTTTCGCTTACTGTGCCTTAATCATACCTTGCTGAGTTATATCTCCACATTAGGCGCTCACCGCGAAAAAATTTCATCTCCGGCAATTCTGCAACTACTGGACGATACCGTGCGTTATGTTGATGATATGTTGCATCTGCATGAAACGGACAACCCGCGCATAAATCAGGAATTGGATGCCATAGCCAGCCGCATCCAATCCCTGTCGCCCGAGTCAGAAAGCAAAGCACTATTGGTGCTTCAACAGATTGGTTTGCTCATTGAACTGCTGCCCGAACTGACTCAATTAAAAAATGACATGGTTAAGTTGTAAAACAACGAAGGCGGTATTCCATCAATGCTTGTACCTTTTAAAAGAAGAAGGCGCATGGTGCTCATACCATTCCAACAGCTCCTTACGAATACCATTTGGCAATGCCGCCTGATGCGTGCCGCATATTGCGCCAGCAAGCGCCAACAATATATTGACGCTGAGATTGCCTTTGACCGCCCGCAATTTCAGATAACTGTTTTTGGCGCCATATTGCTGCAACTCGTCAATGTTCTTTATGCCTACCTTCCATAGTAAACGTTCAAGATCGTGATTGAGATTAGGTAAATCCTTTAGGCGTCCACCTCCGCTTTTAGCCGATTTGTCATACTGCGCGCCCGCCAGGGACAATCTGGCGAAGTTCAACAGTTGCATATGGTTTTCCCATAGCGATTCATCAACAAGATAATAACTTAGCGGAATAGGTATTCCCCGTTTGGTATAGATAAGATGAGGCATATTACGATCGTGGAAGTGCTTTTCATCTCTTTTGCTGGCACGCAGATAAAGCTCGCCGCCCAATACTAATCCGAAAATAATATTATTTGCTGCGATACTGTAGCCACCGAATTGGGAACGCGAGGTGATGTCCCCTAAAGATGCAAAATAGCACTTAGATTGCAAAATCCTTTTTTTACTTAACTGTTTCATTACTGTGATCCTTAGTATTGAAATAACCAATCCCTGTCAGACTGCAATATCTCTAACAGGAACAAGTAATTAACCACAGGGTAAAGGCGGCTTCAAACATAAAATGAGCTTGCTGAGCGTTGCATGCTGAATATGCGAGGCGCTTTGAAAAAATCAGGTTGATTTTCACCCACGCACAGGATACTGTATATGCATACAGTAACACTATGGGTGGAGCTCATTATGCGTACTCAATCATTCAGTTCTTACAAGATTCAACAGTCGCCGTTTTCCGATCACCAACCTGCCGTGACCCCTTCTGCATCCTGTGGAGGAATTATCAGCGAAATAGTTTACAGTGCCGATCAACCCATAGTTACGCATTTGCTGCTCCCCCTGTTGCAGCAGTTAGCCACTCAATCACGCTGGCTGCTTTGGTTGTCTCCCCAACAAAAGATTAGCCGTCCCTGGTTACAACAATCGGGGCTGCCGCTAGATAAAATTATTCAGTTGAATCACATCAACCCCGTATTGACGGTTGATGCCATGGAAAAAGCCTTATTGACGGGAAATTACAGTGCCGTACTGTGCTGGCTTCCTACCGAGTTGACCGAAGAAGAAAGGGTAAGATTGCGTCAGGCAGCCCAGTCAGGAAACACGTATGGTTTCATTATGCGGCCGGAAAACGCAAATTTTAGCCCCTATAGACTGTTTCCCAGCATGAAAATTCACTCAACTTTGTATCATTAATAAAATTAAGAATTTTCTCATGCGTTTCAATGGGAAATTAGAACATATCCCGGCAGAGCGCCATTTCACGGCCTCCGGGATGCGTTTGGTTCGAAAGAAAACCAGTGATATCTGTCAAAATCATCTACTATTTGTTAGTAAGTATGTATGAATCGTTAATTTTTTTATGATACGAATCACATCATACTTGTAACTTTCTCATCTCGTTGTAGACTTTAACACGCTGGAGTTGCTCTTTTATAACGCCAATTTACTTGGTAGTGAGTAATAAATAAGAGCAAAGTCTCCTGTTAAAGGATTTTAACCAAAGGTTGATTAGCCTTCCGAGTTAATGGCCGATTTGGATGATAATGAGGCGTAAAATGAAAAAAACAGCTATCGCAATTGCAGTGGCACTGGCAGGCTTCGCTACCGTAGCTCAAGCCGCACCAAAAGATAATACCTGGTACACCGGTGGTAAACTGGGCTGGTCTCAGTACCATGATACTGCTTTATATGGCAATGGGTATCAAGTGACTAACAACCCGCATGAAAGCCAATTGGGTGCAGGTGCATTCCTGGGTTATCAAGCTAACCAATACTTAGGTTTTGAACTGGGTTATGACTGGCTGGGCCGTATGAAATATACCGGCGCTAGCCATGGCGACTTCAAAGCCCAAGGCGTTCAGCTTGCAGCTAAACTGAGCTACCCGGTAGCCACCGATCTGGACGTTTATACCCGTCTGGGCGGAATGGTATGGCGTGTTGATAGTAGTGATGACGTTGGTCACAGCAACGATGACACCGGCGTTTCCCCGTTGGCCGCGGCTGGTTTTGAGTACGCAATCGACAAAAACTGGGCTACCCGTCTGGAATACCAATGGGTTAACAATATCGGTGACGCCGCGACAGTTGGCGGCCGTCCTGATAATGGCATGCTGAGCGTTGGTGTTTCTTACCGTTTCGGTCAGGATGACTACGTAGCGCCGGCACCAGCTCCAGCTCCAGCACCGGCTCCGGTAGTTGAAACCAAACGTTTCACTCTGAAGTCTGACGTACTGTTCAACTTCAACAAGTCCACGCTGAAAGCAGAAGGCCAGCAATCACTGGATCAACTGTACACTCAGTTGAGCTCTCTGGATCCGAAAGACGGTTCCGTTGTAGTTCTAGGCTTCACAGACCGTCTGGGTTCCGATCAGTACAATCAGGCCCTGTCTGAAAAACGCGCACAGAGCGTTGTGGATTACCTGGTTGCTAAAGGCATCCCGGCGAACAAAATCTCTGCTCGCGGTCAAGGCGAATCTAACCCTGTTACCGGTTCTACCTGTGACAGCGTGAAAGGTCGTGCTGCACTGATTGAATGTCTGGCTCCCGATCGTCGCGTAGAGATCGAAGTTAAAGGCATTAAAGATGTGGTAACTCAGCCTCAGGCTTAAGTGTTATCAATGCAAAAAACCTCGCTTCGGCGAGGTTTTTTTATTCATGCATGTGCGGATTATTTATCTAATTGCTTTCTTTATTCAGAATCGCTTTAAGATCCTGTTTAAGCAATGACATCTGACTGGCATATTTCTCTTTATGTTCTGCATCCTCAATCAGTTGCACAATGGTGTCCGATAACGTACTGCCGCGACGTTGAGCCAATCCAGCCAATCGCTGCCAGACCAAATACTCCAAATCAATCGATTTCTTGCGCGTATGTTGATGCTCTGCATTGAAATGGCGTTTACGCCGCGCACGAATAGTTTGCTTCATGCGGTTTTCCAGCGCCGGACTCATACACCGCTCTATCCATTCCAATACCTTCACCGGCTGATTTTCGATTTTCAGCAGTGCATCCACCGCTTCTTCAGCCGCGCTTTGCTCTAAGAAACGGGTGATGGGTTCACCTTCACGGTGCTTCTTCACCAGATATTTCCATTTCCACCCGCACTCAAGATTTTCTAATTGTTGATATTTCATGTTGGGTTCTTCAGTGACCGTGTAACGTTGTTATTAGCATAACAGTTTTTTTATGACTTTCACCGATCATAGGTTATTTTTAAGACCATTTTCTGCACAAAACACGCTCATCGCACGGGGTCATTTTTTATCATATGACTATCCTCATGTGCAGCCTGCATTATTCTTGTATAATCACGTTTTTCCTTCAGACGATTACATTTGATACTTTGACCAGTAACCGACTCGCATGGCAGCATTTACTGCCCAACCATACGCCTTATCAAACTTTATTCGCTCAGGCCGCACAGCTTACCCCAGCTGAATTTTCTGCTATTCAACCGCGTTTGGCTGACAGTTTGACGCTTTTTTGCCATCCTCGTGCGCCTTCACGCTTTATGCTGCTGAAAGCACAGGAGAATAGCGAATACATAGCGTTGATTGAACGCGCCGTGAATACCATCAGGCCTGGCGTCGAAACCTTATACGGCAGCAAATATATCATCGAAGGCCGCGATATTCAGGTACAGCCGGCAACACACGCCACTGATAATTTTGCGTCGCAGCGCGCCTGTTGCAGTCAGGAGTGGATAGAGCCGGAGCAACTGTTTGGATGTGTTCGTTATTTTCAGGATGAAATTACTCTTCATCCTGGATTAATCCATCAGGTAAATGGAGGCACGCTGATTCTTTCCGCCAGAGCCTTACTGGCACAGCCGCTGATGTGGTTACGTCTAAAGCAAATTATTACGGAAGGGGTTTATCGCTGGCTTTCCCCTGATGAACGCCGACCGCTGCCTGTCGCTATTCCCCCCATGCCGATGGATATTCATTTAATCATCCTGGGCGATCGGGAAAGTTTAGGTGATATTCATGATATGGAGCCGGAGCTGGGTGAGCTGTCAATATATGGTGAATTTGAAGCACAGTTGCAGCTTATTGAAACCGACGACATGGCGCGTTGGTGCGCCTATGTCAATTCGCTGTGTCTAGAACACGCTCTGCCCTTGCTGACCGCCGATGCATGGCCTGAATTCTTTAATTTGTCAGTGCGCTACAGCGGAGATCAAGGTTGCCTGCCGCTATGCCCGCTATGGCTGACCCACCAGCTAAAATATGCCGCGCTCTACGCGCAAGATCAGGAAATCAGCGCTCAGACGCTCATCGACGCAGTGACGGCCCGTCGCTGGCGCGAAGGCTACCTTCGCGAACGCATGCAGGATGAAATCGAACTGGGTCAAATACTGATTGAAACCGACGGCTATGTCATCGGGCAGGTCAACGGCCTGTCCGTATTGGAATATCCGGGTTACCCAATAATGTTTGGCGAACCAACGCGAATCAGCTGTGTGGTGCACCCCGGCGACGGCGAGTTTACCGATGTCGAACGCAAAGCCGAACTTGGCGGCAATCTGCATGCCAAAGGCATGATGATTATGCAGGCGTTCCTGATATCGGAGCTGGAGCTTGATCAACAACTGCCGTTCTCGGCCTCTATTGTGTTCGAACAATCTTACGGCGAAGTTGACGGCGACAGCGCCTCGCTGGCTGAACTAAGCGCCTTGATCAGCGCCCTTGCCTTGCAACCCATTAACCAGCAGATTGCCGTAACGGGTTCTGTTGATCAATTCGGTCATGTGCAACCTATCGGTGGCGTCAATGAGAAGATTGAAGGCTTCTTTGAAGTTTGTCAGCGCCGCGGCTTAACCGGGCAACAAGGGGTGATACTGCCAGCGGCCAATCTTCGTCACTTGTGCCTTCAGGAAGACGTTATTGCCGCCGTTCGTGACGGGCAATTCCATCTTTTCCCTGTAGAAACGGCGCCGGAAGCAATATCATTACTGACAAATCTGGCTTACGACGATGCGCAACAGCCCAATTTGCTGGCGGCAATTCGTGAACGAATCGGACAATTAAATCCGCAGGAACGGCGACGCTTTCCCTGGTTTTTCCGTTAATCGCACTGGTTTAACCAGATGTAACGGACTTGCTCAGCGTACAGCTGTACGCTAACCTGCGTGCTTCACTAAAACAAGGCTTACAGAGAACATGGTAGATAAACGCGAATCCTATACAAAAGAAGACCTTCTTGCCTCCAGCCGTGGTGAACTGTTTGGCCCGCAAGGACCACAGTTACCGGCGCCCAATATGCTGATGATGGACCGAGTCGTAAAAATGACGGAAGACGGCGGCCATCATGGAAAAGGCTATGTCGAAGCAGAGCTGGATATCAACGCTGACCTATGGTTCTTTGGTTGCCATTTTATCGGCGATCCCGTGATGCCGGGTTGCCTGGGTCTGGATGCCATGTGGCAACTGGTTGGTTTCTATCTGGGCTGGCTGGGCGGCGAAGGAAAAGGACGCGCGCTGGGCGTAGGTGAAGTCAAATTCACCGGACAGGTTTTACCTACGGCGAAAAAAGTCACCTACCGTATTCATTTCAAACGCGTCATTAATCGTCGTTTAGTTATGGGGATTGCTGATGGCGAAGTCTTGGTAGACGGACACTTAATCTACACCGCACATGAGCTGAAAGTGGGCTTATTTAAAGATACAAGTTCTTTCTGATTTAATCTGCGGGCGAAAAACGGTCTGGTTTTTCGCCCGCGGTAATCCAAAACCGTTCTCAGACCAACGTTATCCGTCTTATTTCTGATTATTCATCTCGTTTGCGATCGACTGGCGTACATCCTGAGGGATTTTAAGCGACGTCGCCAATGCATCCAGATAGCTTTTCTCCATAAAATGGTCGACATCAATCACCGCACAGCTCAGGAAATAGACTTCCAGAGCCTCTTCCTCATTCTTAACATCCCTGGCTAGCAATTCCGGATCCAGAGGCTGTTCGATAGCATCCTGCACCCAGCGTTGAGCCTCATGTCCCAACTGCAACTGCTGGATATTTTCATCAATCCGCTGTTTCTCTGAAGCATCAATATGACCATCGCTCTTCGCGGCGAATACCAGCGCTTGGATCAAACGCCGCGCACGTATATTGTCGGATGATGACTGCACACCGAATTGCGGGTCGTCCTGATGAGTATCCCGTACACGCTTCTTATACTGATTCCATAGCACAACACCAGCGGCAGCGCTGCCGCCAATAATCAACGCATTCTTACCTAACGATCCCATCATTTTTCTGGCTGATTTATTCGATAACAACACACCTGCAAGCCCCCCTAACGCGGCAGGTTTCAGCATATCGCCTAAATTGCCATTACTGCCGCCTTGATGATTGCCTTGTTTAGGACTGCCAGAGTTTAATAGGCCCTGAATCTGTTGTAACCAGTTGTTCATTTTTACACCTCGAGAAAATAGCGTTACAGGCATTCACGCTGCCTGATCATAGTAAGACCCGGGAGGCTTTTTTTTGTCAGGTTATGTATATCAATGAAAAGTATTCGGCGCTCTTTATCACATTCTAACGCGTTATGCCGCATTCTTCGATTCGACGGTTTGCGCTTTATTTTTGAAACGGTATACTGCACCCATTAAATTGAAATGCGGTTTTAAAAAATTAAGCTACCCGTCACAAAAAAGGAACGAACATGAAAATTGCTCTGATTAATGAGAACAGCCAGGCGGCCAAGAACGAATTGATTGCCGCAACCCTGACTAAAGTTGTTGAGCCTATGGGCCACACTGTTTTCAACTACGGCCAATATTCTGCTGAAGATACCGCCCAGTTGACTTATGTACAGAACGGTATTCTGGCTGCCATTCTGCTAAACTCGGGTGCGGCCGATTACGTGGTCACTGGCTGTGGTACTGGCGCTGGCGCGATGTTGGCGTGTAATTCTTTTCCCGGCGTGATCTGCGGTCTGGTAGTTGATCCTTCTGATGGTTATATGTTTGCTCAGATCAACGACGGTAACGCTATCTCTCTTCCTTTCGCTAAAGGTTTTGGCTGGGGAGCGGAACTGAACCTGCAATATATCTTCGAAAAACTGTTCGAATGTGAAGGCGGTCAAGGGTATCCGCGCGATCGCGTCATTCCAGAACAGCGCAACAAGAAGATTCTGGATGCCGTTAAAGCGGTTGCCTACAAAGATCTGATCGCGATTCTGAAGGATATCGATCAGGAACTGCTGAAAGGCGCCATCAGCGGCCCTAAATTCCAGGAATACTTCTTTGCCAACAGCAAAGATGAAGCACTAAGCAGCTACATTAAAAGCCTGCTGGCCTAACGCCCATAAAAAGACCACAGGCCGTTTTGGCCTGTGGCTCTTTCTTTTTGAGTTTATGTTTTAGGCAACAGAAAGCATAAATCTCTCTTATGCCAAGCCGCCTTAACCCATCGGCGTTCAATGCTTGACCAGATACGCCGAAACCATCAAATACTGCTTGACCGACGTAGAGCGACTGCCTATAGTAGCGCCCCGTTGCCACCTATGCGGCAACCCCCGGTGAGGTGTCCGAGAGGCTGAAGGAGCACGCCTGGAAAGTGTGTATACGTGAAAACGTATCGAGGGTTCGAATCCCTCCCTCACCGCCATATAAAAGAAAACGCCCTTAGCTTTTGTTAAGGGCGTTTTCTTTTATATGTTGATGGGACGCCAGGGTTCGACAAAACGGCAGGAAGGCCGTTTTGTCGTTAATTTACTGATTACCTCCGGTTAACCGGCGCTGCAATTGATCGCGCAGATTTGGCGGCGTCCCTTTTATGGTTAACGTATCCGTTGCCGGATCCCAGAAAATACGTTCCCCTAGCAATAACGCATCGA
Organism: Brenneria sp. hezel4-2-4; assembly: GCF_013155275.1. GTDB lineage: Bacteria > Pseudomonadota > Gammaproteobacteria > Enterobacterales > Enterobacteriaceae > Brenneria. The sequence continues at coordinate 301,141 of NZ_JABJXS010000002.1, read as the reverse complement.
AATTCAAACTGATGCCGCCACCGCTTCCGGCAAATTTTGTCAACTGTCGCAACGTGCTGCGATCGGCTGGAAAGCTCTCTTCCAGTTCATACCCCTGCTCGGTTGAAAACTGCTGGAAGGTTTTGTCACCCAACGGGGGCACATCCTGAGACAGCGCCGCCAACTCAATTTCCTCACCCGATTGCAACTGCTCATTACAGTAGCTGTAAACCTGCTGGCGGTAGTTCTGACGCTCATTTTTATCCAGTTGCGCATCAGCACAGTATTCATCCACGGCTTTTAACAGACCGCGGTTTTGCGCTTTGGCGTCCAACCCTTCAGCCGCCGCCAGGAAATCCATAAAAAAGTCAGAGACTTTACGTCCTACCCGCCCTTTCAGAAAAGTCAGATAACGCGTTGACGCCGGATTGGTTTCCCACTCGGTCAAATCAATCCGTGCGACGATGTCCGCATGATTGATATCCAGATAATGCGTACTGCTGATATCAAGCTGTTCATTGACCCGCATGCTGTTGCAGCTATTGAGAACCGCAATCAACAAATATTCAACGGCCAGATAACGATACTGACAAAACAGGACTATGCCGCCCTCGGCAAACGGATATTTGGCCAGTTCGTCACGCAAGCGCCCGGTGGCTGCCCGTGTGAATTCCAGAAAGCCTTCGTCGCCTTTACGGCAGGCTCTGAGCGCATCCGCCAGTTCGCTTTGCTCATTAAACAAGCCATACGCTTTATTTTTGGCGCTATAGACGCGATGCAGCTCAGCCATCATTTCTTCTACGGTTGCATTGGTCGACAGCAGTGAATCACGCAACACCAGTTCCAGCGTTTGCTCGTCACGTTTAATCAGTTGATGCAGGGCAATCTGGCCGATATCCAGACTCATGATAAACTCTCCTTTTAGCAAGGAACGTATTCAAACACCGAACCAGTGTGCCTGCAACCAAAAAGCCGTACTTCATCTGTCGTAAACACGCAAGCGGTGTAAAATGATAAAAGTGCGGAAAAGGATGTGCCTATACGGTAAGATATGCGACTTTAACAGCTTGAGAAACGCCATTTTATGCCACAATCATCCCGTTACAGTGACGAACACGTTGAACAATTGCTCTCCGAGCTGGTCAATGTTCTGGAAAAGCACCATGCTCCAACCGATCTTGCTTTAATGGTGCTGGGTAATATGGTGACCAACCTGATTAATACCAGTGTCGCTCCGGCTCAGCGTCAGGTCTTGGCCCGCTCTTTCGCCGAAGCATTACAGGCTTCAATTAAAAAAGCAGATAAAGCTCACTAATTTTTGACCAACTTATGGTAACCAACCGTCAGCGCTACCGTGAAAAAGTTTCCCAGATGATCAGTTGGGGACACTGGTTCGCCTTATTTAATATTTTGCTCAGTCTGGGGCTGGGTAGCCGCTATCTGTTTGTTGTCGACTGGCCATCTTCTCTGTTTGGCCGCCTTTATGCGTTGGTGAGCTGGCTCGGGCATTTCAGTTTCATTGGATTTGCCGCCTATCTGTTGGTCATTTTCCCGCTGACATTCATTGTGATGTCTCAGCGCCTGCTGCGCTTTCTTTCCGCTGCGCTGGCGACGGCAGGGCTTACGCTGCTTCTGGTGGATATTGAGGTTTTCACACGCTTTCATCTGCACCTCAACACCACCGTCTGGGAATTGGTGATAAACCCGGATCAAAGCGAGCTGGCGCGAGACTGGCAACTTATGTTCATCGGCATTCCGCTTATTTTTCTGGTGGAAATGCTGTTTGGCACCTGGTGCTGGCAAAAGCTGCGTAGCCTTGGCCGCCGCAGTTTCGGCAAGCCTTTGGCCGCGGTTTTTATTTCGGCTTTCTTAGCCTCGCATCTGATGTATATCTGGGCGGATGCGAATTTCTATCGTCCGATTACGATGCAACGCGCCAACCTGCCCTTGTCTTACCCTATGACGGCACGCCGTTTTCTGGAAAAACATGGGTTGCTTGATGCGCAAGAGTATCAGCGTCGTCTGGCGCAGCAGGGAAACCCTGAAGCGATGACGGTGGAATATCCGCTGAACGACATCACCTTCCGTGACGGCGGCAGCAAATATAACCTACTAATGATTGTCATCGCCGATACGCCGTCCGACAGCGTGCAGAATGACATGCCGAACCTGACCCGTTTTGCTGAACAGAATATCCGCTTCAGCGATCATTACGATTCAGGCACCCAGCCAAACGCCGGGTTATTCAATCTTTTCTACGGGATCTCGACGACGTATATGGACGGTATCCTGAGCGCCCGTAAACCCTCTGCCCTGATGACCGCATTAAGTCAGCAGGGTTATCAGCTTGGGCTGTTCTCTACCAACGGCTTTGATAATTCCCTTTACCGCCAGGCGTTGCTGTCCGATTTCTCTCTCCCGTCGCCACAGGAACAGAGTAACGAAGCGATTACCGCTCAATGGCAACAATGGCTGAACCACGATAGCAATACCGCGCCCTGGTTCTCTTATATTGAGTTGAACAGCGCTACGCAAAATGGGGAAACAAGAGCGGAACAATCCCGTCGCGACCGCGCCAACAATCAACATGTCGATCAACAAATCGAGCGCATTCTCAGTACATTACAGGAAAAAAATGTGCTGGATAATACCGTCATAATTATTACTTCCATGCAAAAAAATCCCGTCAATGGTGACAAGGCACAGGTTTTCCATCGCGCACAATGGCAAATTCCGCTTATCGTTCACTGGCCGGGTACGCCAGCGCAGACGATTACAAAAATGACGGATAACAAAGATGTCATGACCACCTTGATGCAGCGTTTACTGCATGTCAAAAACGCCGCCGACGATTATTCTCAGGGTGAGGATCTGTTTTCAGCCCAACGGCGTAATAACTGGCTGGCGAATGGCAATGGCGGCGATTTAATGATCACTACGCCGGAGCAGATCATTATGTTGGAAAGCAACGGCAGCTATCGCGCCTACGATCGGGAAGGACATAAGCTGAATGATGAAAAACCCCAGCTTACCCTGCTCTTACAGGTGCTAACCAATGAAAGACGCTTTATTGCGAACTAACTGCTTAAAACTAAAGCAGTCATTCTGCCTGGCTCTTGCAATCGACGTAATAAGCGGTAGTATAAGCACCCGCAGCATCGGCACGTAGCGCAGCCTGGTAGCGCACCGTCATGGGGTGTCGGGGGTCGGAGGTTCAAATCCTCTCGTGCCGACCAAATACATATTCGGTAAGTATCGTTTACTACCGGAAACCCCACAGAAACCCGCATTCTCACTGAGTTTGCGGGTTTTTTGTTGCCTGTTATCTATCGGGATACCCCGTTTACAGCCGGAAAGTTTGGGACTACATTTGGGACTATGCCGCTATAGTCCCTTAAAAACATAGTCCCAAAGGTCACGATCATGGCAATCCAGGCAAAGCCCCTCACCAATACGGAAGTCAAAGCCGCTAAAGCAATAGACAAAGAATTGTCACTGCATGATGGTGGCGGGCTGCTATTGTTCGTCAAACCTTCCGGCACAAAGACATGGCGTTTTCGCTATTACCATCCACAAACCAAAAAACGCACTACGCTGACATTTGGCAGCTATCCGGCAATCTCTTTGGCTGATGCCAGGCAAATGCGGGAAGCTGCCAAAGCGCTCTTAGAAAAATGTATTGATCCGCAATTCCACCAGCAACAGCAGCGCGAACAAGAGCAAGCCATCAATCTGAACACGTTCGCCAAAGTTTCCGCCGACTGGTACGAAGTGAAAAAATCCCAACCGCTGGCCGAGAACACCATTAAAGATATCTGGCGTTCGTTGGAAAAATACGTGTTCCCGTTCATCGGAACCTTACCGATCACCCAACTTACCGCCCGGCAATTCATCACCGCGCTGGAGCCGATACAGGCCAGCGGCAAACTGGAAACCGTCAAACGGGTAAGCCAGCGAATTAACGAGGTAATGGATTACGCGGTTAACTCCGGGCTGATTCCCGCTAACCCCGCAGCCAAGATCCGCAAAGCGTTTCAGACGCCGGTTAAAACCCATATGCCGACCATCCGGCCAGAGGCATTACCTGGCTTGATGAAAACGCTATCGGTCGCAGCATTGAGTTACAGACCCGTTTATTGATTGAATGGCAGCTACTGACTGTTACCCGCCCCGCCGAAGCCGCAGAAACCCGCTGGAGCGAAATAAATCTCGCAGAGAAAACCTGGACGATCCCCGCCGGCCGCATGAAGATGCGCCGTGAACACGTTATTCCCCTGCCCCCGCAGGCATTAGCCATTCTGGACGCCATGAAGCCAATCAGCGGACACAGGGAATACCTATTTCCTTCCAGTAAAGATCCCAAGCAACCGATGAACAGCCAGACCGCTAACGCCGCATTACGTCGTATGGGCTACAAAGGCGTGCTGGTGTCCCACGGCCTACGTGCCATATTCAGCACTGCCGCCAACGAAGAAGGTTTCCCGCCGGACGTGATCGAAGCCGCCCTAGCCCACGTTGACACCAACGAAGTGCGCCGCGCCTATAACCGTTCCACCTATCTTGAACAGCGCAAAGTGTTGATGTGCTGGTGGGGTGAATTTGTGGAAACAGCCGCAACAGGAAAAGTCATGGCATCGGAAGGAGCCAGGGGCTTACGTGCTGTTAATGATTAACACTGTATTTATATACAGTTAATTATTGATTCCTGTTAACTGCCCTCCTAAAATGTCGTTATCCGGTACAAACCGAAAGAAACCTACGCCTGAGATAATATTCGAGTGACCTTTTCCCTATTAGCAGGCATGGGGTTCTTTATGAGGGAGAGTCATGAAAAAGCTATTTAAGTTAAAAGAGTGGTTAACCTTAGAAGAAACTGCACGCAGGCTAACGAACCGACTTTCACACGTCATGAACCGACCCATAGGTCGGTTCAATTATGAAAATAATTACTCTATCTATCAATCAGTTGACTACGTGAACCGACTGAACCTACCAAACCGACCCACTTTTGCTTATCTATAAGAATTTTGCACACACAAAAATCATGATCGGGTAACTCACTGCGCAGTGAGAAAGTGCGCAAAACGAAACTGAACGGCTACGGTAAAATTCGCAATTGGTACGCATTTCTGTGCACAATGGCAATCTCTGCGAACCACGCTGTAAGCCGTGCTGCGCCTGATTTTATTAAATTTAAAATCAATTTTTTGGGCGGTACGCATGTATAGAAATGTTAAGGTTTTTTACGCAGTCGCCACAGTGGGGAATAGAAGTAGTGTTAGATATTGCATATTTTCATTGTGAATTTAAAATGTTAGGTTCTAAGTAAAAAAGAGAACACATGTGATGAAAAATGATGGGAAAAAATACGAAGAGTTCGTAAAAAAAATTCAAAAATCGTTAATTGAAGCGGAAAAAATATCTCATTTAATTAATATAAATATCGAAACTAATAAAAAAATAAAAGATAGATCTGGAATAGATAGAGAGTTTGATATTTATTGGGAATTTGAACTGGGTGGACAAAAATATAAAACCATCATAGAGTGTAAAGATTACTCATCTCCTATATCTATAGATAAAATAGATGCACTAATTGGGAAAACAAATGACATACCCGGTCTGAAGTTAATTTATGCAACAAAAACAGGCTACCAAAATGGAGCAAAAATAAAGGCGAAACAGTATAATATTGACCTTTTAATTGTAAGGGATATTGCCGATACAGATTGGTTTGGTGATGATGGAACACCTTTTCTGAAAGAAGTTCACCTTAAAATAGTAGCAATAACACCTCCGACTATAACTGGATTCAACCCTACAGTTGATATTGAATGGTTCAAAAATCAAAACACTTACACCAAAAAAAATTTAGAGAATATATTTGGACACCGCCTAACCAATGAAGTTTTTATAAATGAAGTTTCCGCAGGGAAAAAATACAGCATCCATGAATTAGAAAAAATACTGATCAAGAAAATACCAAATATAGAATATGGCTCTGGTGAATATAGCGAAAAATTAGATAATGCATTTATTGAAAGCTCAGACGGTCAGATTATAGTAAAAATAACTGGTTATTCTTTAACATATATACATAGAAAACCGATAGAAAGCGTAGCTATTATTGACTATTCTAAACAGATAATGGGAATAGTTGAAAACTACTTAACAAAAGAGAAAAAGTGGATTTTGCAAGATGGTTCTATTAAATAGAAACTTGCCACTATCTTTATTTATAACTACAATGTATACAAAAAACACACTGTAGTGAGGTAAATAGTATGGGTGTCATGTCCGTTCGATTGAATGATGAAACAACCGCACAGCTTGATGCGCTGGCTAAAGCCACAGGACGTACTCGCTCTTTTCTGGCCGGACAAGCCATTGAAGACTATCTTGCACGGGAAGCCTGGCAGATTACAGAGATCGAGCAAGCCATTAAAGAAGCCGATGCGGGTGATTTTGTCTCATCAGATGAGATAAGCAATCTGTTTAAAAAGTTAGGTACGGCAAGACATGGAAATTAAATGGCTGCGTAAAGCCGCGGCCAATTTGGAAGCCGAGTATCTCTATATTGCGCAAGACGATCCACAAGCTGCCAGCGAGTTTGTGGATGAAGTTCAAAGGTTAACGGAATTACTTCCGCAACAGCCAGCAATGGGAAGACCTGGCCGAGTGTCAGGAACGCGTGAACTGGTGTTAACTCACTATCCCTACATCATCCCCTACCGCGTGAAAGATAATATGATCCAGATTCTACGCGTCTTTCATACGCACAGGCGTTTACCATCAAAATGGTGAACAGCCGCTTTCCTGAATTTTAGCGAAAGTACATCCACCAACTAACCATCACGCAGCCATGGCAGACGATAAAAAACATAACCAACAATCAAGATCGTCCGGCTGGGGCGGGAAACGTGCCGGTGCAGGCGCTCCCGTTGGTAACACTAATGCGGTGAAACATGAAGGAAGCCAGCCGCCGGCATTCTTTGCTTTGGCTAGTGATAATGGGCAACTCACTCCGCTGGAATGACTGCGTGTAAGAAATCTGCCGCTTGCGAAACGCGCGGGCGAGTTGATGCACAGTCCCCCCTTTCCTTTAGTTCAGCCAATACCGTGGCATGCATATAGGCATCAACAAGTTAGAGTTAACATATACATAAATAACAAAAATTAAATTTCCCTCGTATCATCGCCTGTGCTGTTAAGTTATTAATTCAACTTCAACTGGAGCGAACAATGATCGTAAGAACATGGCATGGTTGTGTACCGCAGGAGTACGCAGAGGGTTTCGCCATCCACCTTGAATTAACGGGTGTCAAGCATTCTCAAGGCATCAAGGGCAATCAGGGCGCTTTTGTAAAAAGGGTCGCCCAAGGAAGTTGGGAGCATTTCTTTCTTGCCACATATTGGGCGGATATTGAAGCGGTTAAGGCTTTCGCAGGTGAAGATTATCATATCGCCGTTACCTACCCCGATGATGACAAGTTTTGCCTGTTGTCCGATCCCTATGTTTTTCAGCATGAAGTTCAGGTTGTTCATCCTCTTTAATCAACGTGATGTGCGCCGCTAACGCGGCGTCCGTATGGCGCTGGTCAAGATGCGGGTGATTTTGCTTTAGCCGATAAGATGAACCATCAGTTCAAAAATTTTGGTCAGATGCACGATTTTATCACCGTCATCAATTCTCGACTGGAGCAACGATCCGGCTACTGCTACTCTGTTGATCGAGTATCGAACTTTTCAAAAAAACGATGGCGTTGTAACCGACAAAATCATCCGTATTTTATCACCTACGGAGCACTGTTCATGGATTCGACCGTCGGGCATCGCACTACGCCGCTGTAGATTTTGGGCTACCCGTTGGTTGCCCGCTTGTTGCATAGATAACCCATTGCATAAATGACACCATTTGCTGAACGGCTGGCGAATAAGGCTGCCGTTATTAAATCTCAGCGGGGAAAATTTGGGATACAACCACGACCGTTTCATGAAAAAACTAAAAGATACCGACTGGTATAAGAAACGATACTCAAACCGAGTCCTATTCTGGCGAGAAATCTCACCCCTTGCATTTCCCATCTTTATTGAGGGCTTGTGCGTTGTCCTGATGGGGGTATTCAGTACCTTCCTGGTAAGTTGGTTAGGCAAAGAAGCGATGGCCGCCGTCGGTCTGGCAGATAGCTTCAACATGCTGATTATTGCTTTCTTTACGGCGGTTGCGCTGGGTACGGCCGTTGTTGTCGCCTTCAGTTTAGGCCAGCGAAACCGTAAACAAGCCCGTTCCGCCTCTCGCCAATCAATATCACTACTCGTTTTGGTGTCATTGCTGCTGGTGGTGCTCGTCGAGTTTGTCGGCCCTACGATTATTGATCTGATTGCCGCACAGGCAGATGACTATGTTAAAAGTCTGGCGTTGACCTTCTTGCGATGGACAGTATGGGGTTATCCGGCGCTGGCGGTCACCCTGGTCGGGTGCGGCGCGCTGCGTGGCACAGGTAATACCAAACTGCCGATGGTCATTAATATCGGAATGAATATCCTCAATATCGCTATCAGCAGCGTATTGATTTACGGCGTTTTTTCCTGGGATGGCTTTGGTTTTATCGGCGCCGGCATCGGGATAACCATTTCCCGTTATATTGGCGCGCTGTTTGTTATCCTGACGCTGATGCACGGCTTTAATGGCGCACTCAGGATACCGTTTAAATCCTACTTTGCGCCTTTTACCGTCGCTATTTTATATGAGGTGCTCAGTATTGGCGTGCCCGCCAGCATCGAGTCCGTGATGTTCAACGTCGGCAAACTGATCACCCAACGTTTTGTGGCAGGCATGGGCACCGAAGTCATTGCCGGGAATTTCATTGCCTTTTCGATTGTGGCGTTGATTAATCTGCCGGGCAACTCGCTTGGTTCGGCCGCCACCATTATTGTCGGTACGCGGTTGGGGAAAGGGCAAATCATGCAATCCATCCGGCAACTGAATTACATGTTCTGGCTTTCAAACATCGGATTGTGCTTTCTGGCGGTGCTTTCCATCCCCAGCGCAGGATTTCTGGCCTCCTTTTACACTGATGAGCCTGAAGTTATTGAGGTGGTGAAGCACCTCATTTGGCTCAATGCGTTGTTTATGCCCATCTGGGCCGCATCATGGGTGCTTCCAGCGGGATTGAAGGGTGCAAAAGATGCTAATTATACCATGTGGGTCGCCATGGCCGGTATGTGGGGATGCCGTGTTATTGCCGGCTATATCCTTGGCGTCATGCTCGGATTCGGGGTAATCGGCGTCTGGATGGGGATGTTTTTCGACTGGATTGTGCGCGGCTTTTTTTACTACCGCCGTATGGAAAGCGGGCGATGGCTGTGGCGTTACCGAACTCAGGACACGCCACAACGATGAGCGGGTTATCCCCGCTCGTCACGCCATAAACACGGCATTAATTTTACTCAAACAGATTGCCGTTTTTGCGGTGCAAACCGGGTTGCCATGATAATTAACACCACCACGCCCACCGTCATTATCATCCACGCTTGCTGTAAGCCCGCCGTATGTTGACGGATAAATCCGGCGAGTAACGGCATCAGGCTGGCAAGAATATATCCGCCTCCTTGAACAAAGCCCATCAACGCTCCGGTTTTATGGGAATCGGTCACCTGATCAAGTGCGACAATCAGCGATAAGGGGAATAAAGCTCCGATCCCGATACCCAACATAATGATGATAGGATAAGTCATTGTCAGCGGCGCGATAATCAAACCGACCATGCCGGCGAGTAAGATCACCAATATCGGCAAGAGCAATTTGCGACGGTCAGGGAAATAGTTGATGAAAGCCGATACCAGTAATCCCGAAGTCACTTCCGCCAACGTCAGGCCGCCCAGCATCAAACCGCTTTGCGTCGCATTCCAGCCTAACTGGATGTAGTAAGGCGGTAGCCACGCCAGCACTAACGTATACGCCCCGGTGCCGATACCGAAAAACGCCATCAATAACCAATCCATTGACGTCCTGTGCGAAATTGATGGCAGGTTCCCCTCATTTTTCGCCGCATAGGCGTTGGGGATGCTCATCCAGGCAAGCGTGGCTACGACCGCCAACAGCCCCCAGCACGCCAACGCGCTTTTCCAGCCGAATGCATTGGCCAACGGGGAAACGGAAGAGGCGGCGATGGCGGCTCCGCCCATAATCGCCGTGGTATAAAGCCCCATCAGCAAACTGCTGCGCCGATTGAAATGGCGCTTAATAAACGACGGCACCAGCGCCTGGATCAGGGCAATCCCTACCCCGGCCAATGCCGCGGTCAGCAATAACCCGGCACCGCTATTGATCCACCAGCGCGCGCCGCACGCAATGGCAATAACCACAATTCCCAGCGTGATCCCACGGTATTCGCCAAGACGAGACTGTAGCTGACCGCCATACAACGCACACCACCCCATAGCAAAAACCGGTAATGTAGTGAGCAACCCCGCCATAGTGTCGCTTAGCCCCGTGGCGCTCTGGATCTGCGCCAGCAATGGCCCTATTCCCGCCAATACCGGTCGCAGATTCAGTCCCAGCAAAATGACCGTAATAAAGATAAATAAGCGGACTCTGGCCGTTGATGCCGCAACCATATAAAAACCTCAGAACTTGAGCTGTAATAAAATAATAAGTGCGATCCCGCCGTTCGGCGCGCCATGCCCTGTCGCACCGACATCGGGAACGTTAATCGAAAAAGCCGATCGTGCCGTATAGCGATAATGACGCGCGGAGTGTATCTATTCCCGATCGCAATAACCAGCAACCGTCGGGGATGGCGCTGATAAGACTTGAGAATCATTTGAAAAACACGCTGCCATCCTATTTTGTCCATAAAAAAATCCGCCTCTGGAGGCGGATTTTATCGACACATCTAACAACCAAAACTGGGTGCGAATGCCCGAAGCGATGGATTAGAAACGGTAACCTACACCAACAGCCCAGGTACCGACATCAACGCTACGGATACGGCTTTGTTCGTAACCGACATCCAGAGCGACATCTTCGATCGGGTTGAACTGTAGACCGGCGCCATAAGTGAAGCCATAATCATCGTTATGTCTGTTATCTGAACCGTCAGAAGCGTTACTGGTCAATTTACCGTGGCTAAAACCGACCACGCCATAAACGCTGGCCCAATCATTCAAACGATAAGCAGGACCGGCGGTGAAGCCCATATATTGTCCTTTATCGTAAAAACCGTCGTTGCTGCCGGTTTTTTCCAGATAAGTGAAAGAACCGATAGCGCCAAGCGGGCTGTTATCCCACTCGTAACGGTATTTGAGGTTAAAACCTTTAACTTTGTTAGCTACGCCCTGAGCATCACCCTGAGCATAACCCGCCGATACGGTACTTTGACCAGCCAGAGCGGAACCTGCGCTAACGGCTAATACACAAGCCAGTGCTGAAAGACACGCGATTTTTTTCATATATACAGCCTCGAATTCATCTTATGAGAGAAGACTAACGACATAAATATAACAAGAAAAAGGTGAACTTGCTGCCTGATAAATATTTTTCAATTGCACTTTAGATGTAACAAATATTTTCAATATGACGCTATTACGCTAATTACATTGGTTTTTTTTATCCGACAGTAAGAATAAAAATTAATTCAGAATATCCGCTTAAAACAGAATATTCTTAATATATCGTTCAGTTTTTGCGCTCACCAATTTATGATAAAATAAATCAATTAAATATAGCGTAAATAAAAGTCAATAAAAGTAAGCGCCAACCGGGCAGATCCTTTACAATTGGTCATTCCAACAGCGCTAAATTTTTGAAAACAGCCGTTATTTCATATTTTATTAAGGCCGAAAGAATGACCTTATCTTCTCCTCGCGTATCAACGTTACTTCCCGTGCTGCTCATTATTGTGTCAATGGTGTCGATTCAAAGCGGCGTCGCGCTGGCTAAAAGCCTGTTTCCGCTGATCGGCGCGTCTGGCGTGACCGCTCTACGACTGAGCATTGGCGCGCTAATTCTCTGTCTCATTTTTAAACCGTGGCGTATGCACTTTCGCGGCAATCGTTTGCCGCTGGTAATTTATGGCATCACGTTAGGGGGAATGAATTTTTTATTTTACCTCTCACTGCGCACTGTCCCGCTGGGTATTGCCGTGGCCCTGGAATTTACCGGCCCGCTGGCTGTCGCGATGTTATCATCACGCAAAGCAATTGATTTTTTATGGATTATTCTGGCTGTTCTAGGGCTAGGATTGTTATTGCCGCTCGGGCAGCATAGCGGCCATGTCGATTTACCTGGCGCCCTATGCGCCCTTGGGGCCGGCGCCTGCTGGGCGCTGTATATTCTTTTCGGACAAAAGGCAGGGGCTAATCACGGCGCTGGAACGGCGGCTGTGGGGTCACTTATTGCGGCAATGATATTTTGCCCTATCGGTTTGATCTATTCTGAAGCCTCATTATTTTCATCCGCTGTTTTACCACTCGGTATTGCCGTCGCCATTCTTTCTACCGCGCTCCCCTATTCTCTGGAAATGATCGCATTAACCCGCTTGCCGACCAGAACATTCAGTACGCTAATGAGTATGGAGCCGGCGATTGCTGCGCTTTCCGGCCTGCTATTTCTCAGCGAGCATTTATCCCTCATCCAGTGGATGGCGCTGCTTTTTATTATTACCTCCTCCATGGGCGCAAGCCTGACCATTAAATCGGCGGAATACGTTGATATTAAAAATAATCACTCTGCGCCATTATAAATGAGACTCTGCGGGAAAGGGCGCAACAATGCGTCGCCTTCCCACAGGGCCGAGGAATCCCAACAAATTTTGGGAAAAATTGCTGCCAGTCAGTAGAGTTTCGCGCGCGCTAACCAATGCGGATTTTTGCAACCGTGCATACGCTAAATAATTGACAAGATGCGAATAAAGAATAATTATCATTAAGATTGACATTACCATAAATAAACACGCATATTTATAACCCGACACCTGCGACATTCAGTTATTTTCTTATAAATCATACTGATGTTCGCACTGATTCGCTGAATAAAGTCTTAGTAAATGCGCCATAAGAAAACCTTTGCTAATAAAAATCAGTTTTATATTCGCTATGGCTATTTATGCAATAGGTAATTCTTTTCAATATTTTGTTTTATTACTGCTATAATTAATCCCGTTGAACAGTAAGATTACGAAAAATTAAATAAAGAGGATAATATTATGCGTACCGCTAAACTGGTAAACCCCGCATCTTCCGATCTTATCTACACGCGTAATGATTTGAACGACGAAGTCAAGACCTCTACTATCAAGCTGTTAAGTCAACTGGTAGTGGACCTGATCGATCTGTCCCTGATCACTAAGCAGGCGCACTGGAATATGCGCGGCGCTAATTTTATTGCCGTTCATGAAATGCTGGATGGCTTCCGCGCCGCCGTTACCGATCATCAGGACACTCTGGCAGAACGTGTCGTTCAGTTAGGCGGCGTGGCGTTGGGTACGGTTCAGATCGTTAACGAAAAAACCGCGCTGAAAAGCTACCCTACCAATATTCACAACGTACAAGACCACCTTAAAGCGCTGGCGGAACGTTACGCCGTTGTCGCTAACGAGATGCGTAAAGGCATCAGCCAGACTGAAGATGAAGATACCGCCGATATCCTGACCGCTGCATCGCGTGATTTGGATAAATTCCTGTGGTTCATCGAATCCAATATTGAGTAATGACTCTCAGGGCCGCAATCGCGGCCCTTTTTACGTCCTGTGCCCCTGCTCGCCGTTCACGCTATCGCCGCAACGCGCCCGAACCTGTTATTTTGTCACTATCAGTGCTCAAAAAATTAGCGTTTGTCCGCAATAATTCAGCATAACGCCAATCAACAGTTGTTTCCCCCGCACAAATTAGTTAATCATAGCTACGCCTTGATTAATGGCATGGAAGATTAACCATACTGTCAGCACGGCAATGAAATAAAAACAACAGGTTAAGTAAGATACCTGATAGCTAACCTAATGTTTTAACAGGTTTTTACTTTCGTACTATGCTTAATCGTACCTGTAAAGCAAAGGCTTCTCACAACTGGTACAATAGGAAGGATTTAATGAAATCACTACTTAAAGCCTCTTTGGCCGCACTGACGTTGGCCATGAGCATTTCCAGCTACGCCGCCGAAAAAGAGCTCATTGTCGCGACCGACACCGCCTTCGTCCCTTTTGAATTCAAACAAGGTGACAAATACGTCGGTTTTGATATCGATCTTTGGGATGCTATCGCTAAACAACTCAATCTGACCTATACCCTGAAACCAATGGATTTCGGCGGAATTATCCCCGCGCTGCAAACCCGCAATGTGGATCTGGCCTTAGCCGGCATCACCATTACTGAAGAGCGCAAAAAAGCCATCGATTTCTCAGACGGTTACTACAACAGCGGTCTGCTGGTTATGGTGAAAGCCGACAACAATACGATCAACAGCGAACAGGATCTGGCTGGGAAAGTGGTGGCAGTGAAAAGCGGCACCGGCTCCGTTGATTACGCCAAAGCGAATATCAAGACCAAAGATCTGCGTCAGTTCCCGAACATAGACAACGCCTATATGGAACTGGGCACCAATCGTGCCGACGCCGTGCTGCACGATACGCCGAACATTCTTTACTTCATCAAAACCGCCGGCAACGGTCAGTTCAAAGCGGTTGGCGATTCCATCAAGGCACAGCAGTACGGTATCGCTTTTCCGAAAGGCAGCGATCTGCGTGAAAAAGTTAACGGCGCGCTGAAAACTCTGCACGAAAACGGCACTTATGCTGAGATCTACAAGAAATGGTTTGGCGTAGAACCTAAGTAATTGCCGATTTAATCTGGAGATATTCCATGCAGTTTGACTGGAGCGCCATTTGGCCTTCTCTGCCCCTTTTGTTGGAAGGGGCAAAAATGACGTTGCTGATCTCGGTTCTGGGTCTGCTTGGCGGCCTGGTTATCGGTGTGATCGCGGGCTTTTCCCGCGCTTACGGCGGTTGGTTTTCCAGCCGCATCGCACTGGTATTTATTGAAATCATCCGCGGTACGCCGATTGTTGTACAGGTGATGTTCATTTACTTCGCCCTGCCGATGATTTTCACTTCGGTGCGCATTGATCCGTTTGCCGCCGCAGTTGTAACGATAATGATCAACTCGGGCGCTTATATCGCGGAAATCACCCGCGGTTCCGTGCTGTCGATTCATAATGGCTTCCGGGAGGCCGGGCTGGCGCTGGGATTATCCCGGCGCGCAACGCTGCGTCATGTTATCGCGCCGCTTGCGCTGCGCCGTATGCTGCCGCCGCTGGGCAATCAGTGGATTATCAGCATCAAAGACACGTCGTTGTTTATTGTCATCGGTGTTGCGGAACTGACGCGTTCAGGTCAGGAAATCATAGCCGGTAATTTCCGTGCGCTGGAAATCTGGAGTGCGGTAGCCGTGATTTATCTGTTCATCACGCTGGTACTCAGCTTCATCCTGCGTCGTCTGGAAAGAAGACTTAAGATTATATGATTGAATTTAAAAACGTTTCCAAACACTTTGGTCAGACGAAAGTTTTACATGACATCGATCTGAAAATCAATCAGGGCGAAGTTGTGGTGATTATCGGCCCTTCCGGCTCCGGTAAATCCACGCTGCTGCGCTGCATCAACAAGCTGGAGGAAATTACCAGCGGCGAACTGATTGTCGATGGCCTGAAGGTGAACGATCCGCGTGTTGATGAACGCCTGATCCGTCAGGAAGCGGGCATGGTGTTTCAGCAGTTTTATCTGTTTCCCCACCTGACGGCGCTGGAAAACGTGGCGTTCGGCCCAATCCGGGTGCGCGGCGCCAACAAGGCGGAAGCCGAGAAACTGGCCAAAGAGCTGCTGGGTAAGGTCGGGTTGTCCGAACGGGCGCATCATTACCCTTCCGAACTTTCCGGCGGTCAACAACAGCGGGTCGCGATTGCGCGGGCATTAGCGGTCAAGCCTAAACTGATGCTGTTTGATGAACCCACTTCGGCGCTGGATCCCGAGTTGCGTCATGAAGTGTTGACCGTAATGAAAGATTTGGCGGAAGAAGGGATGACCATGGTCATCGTTACCCACGAGGTCGGTTTTGCCCATAAAGTGGCTTCACGTCTGATCTTTATCGATAAAGGCCGCATTGCTGAAGATGGCAATCCGGAAACGCTGATCACCAATCCACCAAGCGATCGCTTACGTGAATTCCTGCAACACGTCTCCTGAGTGATCATCTGAAAGGAGGCGAATGCCTCCTTTGAGTTTGCTGACAAAGTCCGGTGAGCGGTGATAATGGATGGATCGTAAAGACGCTGCAAGTACGTCCCTGTATGCTCGAACCGCGCCATCCCTGGCGCGGACGCTTTACTCTTCCATTCCATTATCACCGTTCGATAAAGGGTGATAGGTTTGTCAACGGTCTGAAAGGAGGCGAATGCCTCCTTTTCAATATGGCTTTACCGTGGGTATTCTCGCTCAATAAACGTCGCAAAATCCTGACACATCACATCATCGCCTTTTTCATTATCCGCCAGCACGCGATTTCCATCGACAATCCGTATCCGCGCGTCTAAATCGAAATCCGCCGCAGGCTGAGAGCGTAATGTTGCTTCAGAGATGGTTGATTCCGCCTGTTGCCAGGCTTCATCGACCGTGAGGTTACAGGCGCGCGCCAGATAAGCTGGATTGAACCCCTCTCCCGTCAAACTTCTCAACGTATCATCATGGCTGACGCTGTTGCCCGGCCGCCAGTAATGTTGCGCCAGATCGGGGCCTATCGCCGGATTGTCCGTCAGATAACCGTCACGTTGCAGGAAGTAATGCCGCGTTTGCTCCACCGCCATCAACGCCAGCAGATATCCCTGATAAGAACAGGCCGACTCCATGGACAGCAGGTGGGGGATCGCCAGCGTCGGACGCGGGCTTCCGCTGATGCCCAGAATACGCTGTTCAATCTCTCGCGCCAGCCGGGTCATAGCCTCAGGCGTGCGCTGCTCGTCAGACCAGGAATAGAGCTCCCACTCAAAGTAAGGCACCAGCAGAATATGACGTTCATTAAACGCCCGCATCGGCTGTCGGGTACTGATGTCCGCCCGGATCAGTTCATCCGGGATGGGCGCACCCTGCGCATTTTTCGCATAGCGTTTCAGCCAGTCGGCATCATGCAACAAGCTGTCGCAGAACATCGATTGGGTTTCCGCATAGGCCATGGATGTTGGCGGAAACTCCTGTGAAAAACAGGGGGCGTTCTGACGGATGTTGGAAAAATGCGCCGCATGTCCGCCCTCATGAAACAAGGTATTGATGCCGCTGGCGCCGCTGCCGACCTGATCCGGTTTCGCCAGGCTGGTGAAATTAATTCGCGCCGGGATCCATTCGCCCTGCTGAACAAAAGGCGGCACCGGGCCATGCATAAAGCCATTCTCGTACTTGCCCTTACGCACCAGTAGATCGAGCTGCATTTCCGCGCCGTTAAAGCCAATATGCAAGCGCTTAAAACTGTTGATCCAACGCGCCAGCGAAGCGGCGAACGGGAAATAAGGATCAAGCTGACGGGTCACGTCACCGGTGCTGGCGTAACGTATATTCCACGGTTGCAATGCCGTCTCCCCTTTTTCGGCGGCCAGACTCCTCAGGCTGCGGGCGTTCGCCTCGCGGGTTTGCGCTTCAAAAGGATCGAGAATGGCGAATAGCTGTTCCGGGGTCATGCGCTCGGTTTTATTCACCTTATAATCAAAATAGTTGCGGTAGCCCATCTGGCGGGCAAAACGGTTACGCAGGCCGATCAGTTCAGGAAAACCGTTGTGCAGCAGCCATTGCTCCAGATCGCGCAGCGCCTGTTGCGAACTCTGCCGATAGGCTTCCGTGTCATTGGTTGCCTGATTGGTCAGCAGCTCGCCCAATGACGCCGCTACCCGCTCGCCTTTGGCGTCCACATGCGTCATTTCATAGGCTTTACGCTTTGCATACAGCGTACTTTCCGCCGCGATGATTTCATCCATCAGCGCCTGCGCTTTCGGATCTTCAATCACATTGCAGTCGAAAAACCGATACCACCCCTGCAAACCATGCAGCAAGGCCTGCTGGTCGTCATTTACCGGGCTATTCTCCAACGCCGCAATATGCCGCCGCAATTCACCCAGTCGCTGCGGCTGGGAAATAAAACGTTTATAAGCACTTTCCGCGGCGGAAAACCGGGCGGACACATCCTCGCTTCCGGTTGCCATATAAAGCTGCCAGAACAGATCTTCTTTGGTTTGGTGAACGGCAAGATAGTCACGGTTCAACGCATTAAAATAATCTACAGCCTGTTGCATGATAGTCTTTCCCTCTGTTAACCCAGCCGTTTTCTAATGGCGGCAACCGCCTGTTCCATCGTCGGCGCGGCGCCGGTCGCCACCAGACAACAGGCCAGTTGCAGACGAATCGCCTGCGGCGGCGCGATCTCCCCCGCCAGACATTGCGCCGTCCAGCGCGCCGTGGTTGCCGCATCTTTGGCGATCGGCAAACCGTCAGGGGCGACCACAATATCCTGACGCAGTTGCAGCACCTGCGTTTTCTGCTGGTGAATCAAGTGAATTTCCGGACAACGCTGAGGGCTGGCATACGCTTCGCCTTCCGTGCCGTGCATCAGCAGCGCCCGCCCGTCAATGTCTTTGAAAAACGTCCCGACGCGGGATACATACTCTGGGTGAGAGACGCAGGCAAGCCTCAATGCCGCTTGCTCGGCAAAAGGCGTGGCGACTTTGGCCAGCGTATGGCTGCTGTTGCGCACCCCCATCCGCCAGCGTAGCTGCAACTGTTGATCAATGGCGGGACAGAGTACCGAAACAGGAATAAAAACCGGCTGCCCCTCATCGAGCTGCCGTTGCGCCTGTTCGGCGCTTTCGACCGCCGATATCCCAAGATTGCGCAATATCTCGGCGCTGGTGACGCGGGTGGGATCTTCACTCACGCCGTGGATCACCACCGGAAACCCCAGCTTTGCCAGCAGAAGCGCCAGCAGCGGCGTCAGGTTGGCCTGTTTTCTTGCGCCGTTGTAACTGGGGATCACCACCGGCATCGGGCGCTGCGCCGGTGGTTGCAAATGCAGAACCTGTTCATTCATCGCCTGATAAAAACCGCGCATTTCCGCATCCGACTCCCCCTTAATACGAAAGGCAATCAGCAATCCGCCCAACTCAAGCGCCGGAACATCGCCATTCAGCATCCGACGATACAACTCGTAGGCTGTCGTTTCATCCAAATCACGGGCATGATTTTTACCGCGACCGACCTCTTTAATGACTTTGGTGTAATCCATGCTGGCCCTCGTTAACCGTGATACAGCCGTTTATCTTGTCATACGCAGGCATGTTGCCGCCCGCGCCTTGAAATATATTGAATAGCGTTGTTAGCTTCTGTGCGAAAATAGCATGTTTTCCCGGCTATGGAATAACCTAACCCGTGTGATATCCCCGCGGCGATAGCTAACCGTCCGGCGGCATATCCCGTTGTTCAATCGGGAAAACGGGCAAAGCGGCAAGCAACTGGGCGCCATAGCCTTTGGTCAGCAGACGTCGGTCGTAAATGATAATTTCACCGAAGCATTCATGGCTGCGAATCAAACGCCCAACCTGTTGAATAAGACTGAATGAGGCGCTGGGTAAACTCTGCACCACAAAAGGATGACGCTTCAGGCTTTTCAACCACTCGCCTTCGGTGAGGATCACCGGACTGTCAATCGGCGGGAAAGCGATCTTGTGAATATGCACTTGAGACAGCAAGTTCCCTTTCAAATCAAGTCCTTCCGAAAAGGATTGCAATCCAATCAAGACGCTGGTTTGCCCTTGCTCTACCCGTTGGCGATGTAACTCCACCAGACGATAGCGGGGCTTATCCCCCTGAACCAGCAGCATCAGCCGCAGATCGGCGACCTGCGTCAGAAACAGCTGCATGGCGCGTTGGCTGGCAAACAGCATTAACATCCCGCGATGTTTATCTTTTTTCAGCTCAGCCCGGAAAAACCGAGCCATTTCGGCAATATGCTGCGGCTCATTTTGCATCAGCGGCTCATAGCGCATGTTGGGGATGACCAGACGCCCCTGTTCGCGGTGATTAAACGGTGAATCCAGCGCTAAAAAGCTGTCGCCGACCTTCTCATTCAGACCGGACAACTCCTGCAAACGCGAAAAACTGTTCAACGACCGCAGCGTCGCCGACGTCACGACCACATGCGGCACATTGTTCCATAATAACTTTTCCAACTGATCGGATACGCGAATGCCCGCACAGTGCAGGAACAGATGCGACTGCCCTTCCCGAACCTCGCGGGTGAGCCATTTGGATACCGGCGCATTGGAAGACTTCTCCATCGCCGCCAGCCGCCACAGTTTGCTCAACGCCTCCAGATAGCCAAGCAGACGGCTCATTTTCAGCAATGCCTGATGTAAACGCACCACGTCGTGTTTACCGGTTTTCTCGCTGAGATCGTTGAGCATAAATTCCATTAGCGCGCGCAGACCATCGGTCAGCTTAAATAACCGGATACAGCTTTCGCGCATTTCGTCGGGCATTTTCCCCATCGTGAAACGGTATTCGGTTTCACCGCCCTCTGCCGGTAAAAATAATCCGCACATTTGCGAAAACGACTGCGCCAGTTCGCGCAGTTCCTCGCAATGGCTGGTCAGCCTTTCACTGTGCGCCAGCCGCGGCGGCGATTTCGGCGCGAACTGCGCCATGCACAATCCGATCTGCTGCACCACCAGTTCAAGTTGCAGGGCGATATAAGCCGGTGTGACATCGCCGGACGTTTCCAGCGTATCGCGGGCGACATCCGGAATGTGGTGCCCTTCGTCCAACACCAGCAATAGGTTTTTGGGATTCGGCAACACCGACTCGCTTTCCATCGCGGCCATGACCAACGCGTGATTAGTCACCACCACATCGGCACTTTCAATCTCCCGACGGGCGACAAAGAACGGGCATTCACGGAAATAATGACAATTATGGCCGAGGCAATTGGCTTTGTCGGTGCTGAGCTTTCGCCACAGGCTGTCATCAATGGATTCCTGATAGTGATCGCGCAGCCCATCCCAGGCATAACTTTGCAGCGCCTTTTGGATACGGGAACATTTTCCCTGCTCTTCCCGGTTGGAAGGCGCCAGTTCATCCCCTAAAAATAGGGTAAGATCGCCCTGAGCATCCACATCCGTTGCCAGCATCGCCAGATTACGCGGGCAAATATAACGCCCACGGCCAAATGCGGCGGTGAATTTGAGTTCGGGGATAAACTTCTGCAACAGCGGTAAATCTTTGCTGAAAATCTGATCCTGCAAGGCCACATTCGCGGTGCTGACGACCAGCGTTTTTTCTTCCGCACGCCCAACCGCAATGCCGGGGATCAGATAAGAAAGCGTTTTGCCCACGCCGGTAGGCGCTTCGATAGCCAAATGGCGCGGATAATCGCCCGCCAGCGTTTTTGCCACTTCGGCAATCATCTGTCGTTGAGGTATGCGGGAAATAAAATCCGGAATTTGCTGTTGCAGGGCCTTATACCATTGGCCTATCTGCTGTTTTATTGCGGGGGACAGCGCCATGCCTTCTCTATTTTCAGTCAATCTGACGGATATTGTCCCACAGACCGGCAATAACGTCAGCCGATATCAGCGCACATTCCCTACTCGACAAAATCCAGACCGCCGGTTAGGGTAATCATCTGTTTGGCCGCTGACGATCGTTTAGGGCCGCCGATACACCCGCAACCTGCGAAATGAAGGGCATATGTCATCCGTTCATACGGTCAAACAATCCTACTGGTTTTCTCCGCAGCTTCCCCATGTTGAGAGCCGCTCTACCTGGCACAGCGCTCAGCGCTATAAAACGCATAGCCATGCGCAATTATCCATCGGCGCTATCGAGCAAGGCGCCACGACCTGCCATTACCGTGGGGAAAAACATCGGTTACAGACAGGCGATCTGATTTTCATCGATCCGCAGCAGCCCCACAGCTGTAACCCCTTTCCCGGACAGACACGTAGCTATCATATGCTGTATTTGGATACCGGCTGGTGTTTGGAAAAACTCGCTGAGCTGTATGGCTATCCCGTTGCCTCGCTGCACTGCCGTTGTGTCACGCTGCACAATCCGGCCCTGTTTGCCGATTACCGGCATCTGATTAGCCAGTTGCAGCAAGGAGAGATCGCCGCCGCCCGGCGAACGCTGAACGAACTGATAACGCCGATACTCCTGCAATACTGCGCTCCGGTTCAGCAAGTCGAACGGCCGGCTGCGTCTTCGGATCCGGCCCAATTAACGACGCATCATGTCCGCCAACGTTTGCTTACTCATTTGCAGGAAGCGCCGTCGCTGGAAACCCTGGCTAAGGAGTTAAATCTGCGGCGGGAAACCATCGTGCGGCATTTTCGTCACCATACCGGCATTACCCCTATGGCGTATCTCAATAATGCACGGGTGGAATACGCCAAAACCTTACTAAAAAAAGGCGTGCCGCTGGCCGATGCGGGCTATCAAAGCGGTTTTTGCGATCAGAGCCACTTCCATAAAATCTTCGTGCAATACACGGCGGCGACGCCCGGACAATATCGGCAGGCTCGATCAATATTTGACAATAAATAGCGATATCAGATGGCTAGACTGACCTCGATTATTCTTCGAGGTCATCGGCATTATGCTCATCAGTACACTCTTTCCCGATAATTTCCCTGCGCTGGCATTGGCTCACTTTGTCGCCTTACTGAGTCCCGGGCCGGATTTTTTCTTACTCACCGCGCATGCGATTCGCTACCGTTTACGGGGCAGCGCCGGAATTTGCCTGGGTATCGCCCTGGGAAACGGTATTTATATTTTTCTGGCGATAATAGGTTGGGCGGGCATCCAGCATTCGCCGCGGCTCTTTATAGTTATTGAACTAAGCGGCGCCTGTTACCTGTTGTGGATTGGCTATCAACTGCTGAAAAGTCACGCGTCGCACTCGCTAACGCCGTTACGGCAGACCGCAGGCTGCCCCGGTTTTCTCCGGCAAATCCTCCTGGGATTGGGTTCCGCCTTACTGAATCCCAAGAACATACTGTTTTACATTAGCCTGATGACCGGCATTCTCGGTCAGCATGTCACGCCAATTCAGCAAATCGTCAGCGGTGTCTGGATGTTTTCTATCGTGCTGGTCTGGGATTTGCTGATTGCCATGCTGATCACACTGCCGCGAATACAGCGGCGGCTTCAGCGCTACCTGAACCCGATCGGACGCGCCGCCGGCGTCATTTTAATATTCTTTGGTTTAATACTCCTGTTTCACCGCTGAAGACTTTATAATCCGGGGCAATGAATAAAAGGATAACCTGATGAATGTAGTCAAAGTAGGTCTTATCGGGCTGTTTGCCCTGTGCGCCATCGGCGGGATCGGCGGCGTGATGCTGGTCGGTTACATCATTATCGTGCACGGCGGTTAATCTCCCGCCGTCGGGCCGGTTATCCCTCATGCCGCGCGGCATAAAATTGCGCCCAGTAAGCCGGAATACGGGAGAATGTCAGTCTAAACCAGGAGGTAAACGCTTCCGGCGACGTCGCCATACGCTGTGCGATCTGTTCCAGCGACTGGTACTGATACCCTGCCGCCTCGTCCGGATTAATCTGCGGAACATCATCGGTTATGCCGAAATAGACGTGCCCCAACTCATGCTCAATAAGGCCATTATGCAACGGCAGCCGATAGGTCAGAGTAAACATGGGCGTAAGCGAACAGCGTAACCCCATTTCCTGATACAGCCGGCGGTGTGCGGCCTGGAGCGTATCCTCGCCGGGTGCCGGATGGCTGCAACAGGTATTGCTCCAAAGCCCTCCGCTGTGATACTTCGCCTCGGCGCGCTGCTGCAACAATAGCTGCTGCTGTGAATTGAAGATATAAACGGTGATTGCCCGATGTAATTCGCCTTTTTCATGCGCTTTCTGTTTTTCCATAACGCCAGTCGGCCTGTCGTTTTGATCAACCAGAATGACTTCCGTCAACGGCATACGTCCTCCTCTGAGATTACCCTAAGCGGCGACAAACCTGCCGCCGACAGCGCATCGGCGGCAGTACGCTACGCGTTATAGCATAATGAAACTCTGATTTTTAACACGCTGTGAATCCAGCCCGATAAATACCTCATATTTACCCGGCTCAACCACCTGCTGCATACGGGCATTGTAGAATTTCAGCGCGTCCTGATCGATAAGGAAACTGACGGTGCGTGATTCTCCCGGTTGCAGCATCAGTTTTTGGAAACCACGCAACTCTTTCACCGGACGGCTGACAGAGGCCACCACGTCATGCAAATACATCTGCACCACGGTTTCGCCGGCCCGTGCGCCGGTGTTTTTGACCGTTACGCTGGCCGTCACCGTTCCGTTGCGCGGCATCGTCCGGCTGGATAAGCGGACGTCCGATACGCTGAAGGTGGTATAGCTCAGGCCGTAGCCAAACGGATAGAGCGGGCCATTGGCTTCGTCATAATAATGCGAGGTGTATTTGCCCGGATTTTCCGGCGTGTATGGCCGGCCGGACGGCAGATGGTTGTAATAGATCGGGATTTGGCCGACCGATCGCGGAAAGGACATCGGCAACTTGCCGGACGGGTTATAGTCGCCGAACAGAACGTCGGCGATGGCATTGCCCCCTTCCGTTCCGCTGAACCAGGTTTCCAGCAGCGCGTCCGCCTGTTGATCCTCACGCACCAACGCCAGCGGACGGCCATTCATCAGCACCAGAACCAGCGGTTTACCCGTGGCTTTCAGCGCCGTAATCAGGTCTCGTTGGCTTTGCGGCAAATCGATATTGGAACGGCTTGAGGCCTCATGCGCCATACCGGCCGCTTCACCCACCACGGCCACCACCACATCAGCCTGCTTCGCCGCCCGCACCGCTTCGTCAATCATCGCCTGCGGCGAACGTTTATCGATCTGAACCGCCTCTTCATACAGATTCAGGAAATCAATAATCCCCTGATGATTGCTGATATTGGCGCCTTTGGCATACAGAATGGCGGCGTTGTCGCCCACCGCATTCTTGATGCCCTGATAAACCGTAATCGTCTGTTTTGTCACTCCGGCCGCAGACCAGCTTCCCATGGTATCGCGTTTGCTGTCGGCCAGCGGCCCGACGACGGCAATCGTCCCCTGTTTTTTCAGCGGCAACGTTTGCAACCGATTTTTCAGCAACACCAGGCTTTTACGCGCCACTTCACGCGCTTCTATACGATGCAAACGGCTTTCCGCATTGGTATCCGCCGGATCGGAGCCCGCCGGCCCCAAATGACGGTAGGGATCCTGAAACAGCCCCATGTCATACTTTACGTTAAGCACCTGGCGGCAGGCGTCATCGATTTCCTGCTCGCTCACCGCGCCGCTTTTTACCAGCTCCGGCAAATACCGGATGAAGTATTCATCGCTCATGCTCATGCCGACGCCGGATTTTAACGCCAGCCGGGAAGCATCGCGCGGGTTGTCGGCCACGCCATGCTTAATCAGTTCCTTAATCGCGCCGTGGTCGGTAATGGTTATCCCTTTAAACCGCCACTGGTCGCGCAAAATCTCTTTCAGCAACCAGCTATTGGCCGTGGCGGGCGTGCCGTTAATCGAATTCAGCGCCACCATCACCCCGCCGCTGCCGGCGTCAATCGCGGCTTTGTAGGGCGGCATATAATCCTGAAACATGCGTTGAGGACTCATATCCACGGTGTTGTAATCACGCCCGCCTTCGACCGCCCCGTAAAGCGCATAGTGCTTTACGCTGGTCATCAGAGAATGACGCGCCGTCACGTCGTCGCCCTGAAAGGCTTTTACCACCACTCCGGCTATCTTGCTGGTTAACCAGGTGTCTTCGCCGAAACCTTCAGAAACACGGCCCCAACGCGGATCGCGGGTAATATCGACCATCGGCGCCCAGGTCATATTCAGGCCGTCTTCCGTGGCCTCATAGGCCGCAATACGTCCGCTCAAGGCGATAGCGTCCATATCCCAACTGGACGCCAGCCCCAGCGCGATAGGAAAAATGGTGCGCTGACCGTGCAGCACATCGTAGGCAAAAAACAAGGGAATTTTCAGACGGCTAAGCTGCATCACCTGATCCTGCATCGCCCGGATATCAGGCCGCGTGACCGTATTAAAAATCGCCCCGACCTGACCGTTCCTGATCATTTCACGAATGGCTTCTTTGGGATTATCCGCCCCGACGCTGATTAATCTAAGCTGCCCGATTTTTTCGTTCAGCGTCATTTTTTTCATTAAATCAGAGACAAAAGCATCACGCTGTTGATGTGACGGTGTAACAGATGATGGCGGAGACAGGATTTCCTCAGCCGATATCGGGCTACAGGCAAGTCCAATTGCAATAGTCAGTGAAGTAAGCCATTTCATTCTTTATACAGATCTCGTCAATCCCGGCATCAGGACAGGTCACTGATGCTCAAGATAGGTTTGTAGATAAATCAGCCGTTGCGCCATAACCTCTGGCAGGATGAAGACCGCCGAATCCGGCACTCACCGACAACGCCAACGCACTTAGATACACCGCGCGTAATCATAGTGTATTTCTTTACATTTCATTGAATAAAAACTGTAAGAATAATGCGAGGCGTTGCGCAGAATAAAAATATTCCTCCCGCTGACCTACGTCGGCCGGCACTGCGGTGAATTCAGACATGGCGGAATTATGCGGAATACATGCCTTTCCGTTGGTCAGAATTGAAACGCCGGATGATCGCCGGCGTCGTCATAAAGGAAAAGACAAAAGGTCTTCAGGAAGCAATGCGGCTTAACGCTTTATCCAATGCCCCAACCAGCCAATCAATATCCTGTTCCTGAAAAGCCAGCGGAGGACGCAGCTTCAGCACGTTGCCATATGGCCCGGCGACCGAGGTGAGCACCCGCTCGGCGCGCAGCCGCTCAATGACGTCCAGCGCCAATGCCTTATCCGGCGTTTTGGCTTCACGATCGCCGACCAGTTCAAACCCGATAAACAGTCCCGCCCCACGCACATCACCGACACACTCGTGTCGCTGCGCCAGATATCCCAGCTCGCGGCGTAACTTTTCTCCGACGATCAGGCTATGTTCCTGTAAATTTTCCTCTCTAATCACGCTTAAAACCGCCTGGGCGGCAGCGATGGAAACCGGGTTGCCGCCAAAGGTATTAAAATAGGGAATTTCATCACTGAAAGCGGCCAATACCTCCGCTTTTGCCAGCAGCGCGGAGATGGGAATGCCGTTGCCCATCGGTTTTCCCAGCGTCACAACGTCCGGCACGATATTATGACGACCGAATCCCCAGAAACTTTCACCGGTGCGGGCAAACCCCGGTTGAACCTCATCGGCAATAAAAATCCCGCCATTCGCATGCACGACATCGATGGCAGGTTGCAGATAGCCTGCCGGCCCCGGCAGTACGCCATCCGATGAGAAAATCGAGTCCGCCAGAAACCCGGCGAACTTAATGCCGTTTGCCGACATATCGTCAATTTGTTTTTGGATCTCATTGGCAAACCAGACGCCCAGATCCGGCGCCTTGACCCGGTAGCGATCGGGAGACGGCACCAAACGCGTGGTCGAAGCCAGCGGTTGTCCGCTGCCCAACGCCGGCGACGCCCCGGAGGTCAGTTCGCTGGTGCCGTGATAGGCCTCCTGACTCACAATAATGCCGGTGCCGCCGCTGTAGGCTCTTGCCACGCGGATTGCCAGATCATTAGCCTCTGAGCCGGTACACATATACATCGCTTTATTGATTTCATCCGGCACAGTCGTCAGCAAATCGACGGAATAATCCAGAATGCGCTCATGCAAATAGCGGGTGTGGGTGTTCAGCAGACTCATTTGTTGGTGTACCGCTTCAATCACCGCCGGATGGCAATGGCCGATGCTGGCCACATTGTTATACACATCAAGATATTTTTCACCCGCCGCATCCCAAAGATATTGCCCCTTGCCGCGGACTAAATGCACTGGGTTGCGATAAAACAAACGATAGGATTCGCCAAGCACTTTACTGCGCTTATCAGTGAGTTTGCGAACATCCTTATCCAACGCGTCGGCGTGTTCCGCACGAAAACTGTTGGTATCCATAATGGTTGAGCGTGTCGCCATGATGACTCCAGTGTAAATAATCAATTAAGACCAAGGCCGGAAAACCGGGGGCGGTCTGAGGCTGAATGTCACCATACACCAAAAGCAATAAAATACACAAACACAAAAAAATGCACTTTTTTAGAGCACAAAAAACACCAAAAAAGAGCAAGGAATGAGTAAAAAGACCGCGAAATTCTTCAATGACGACAGGTAAGTAACCGGCACCCGATCGCGAAAATATTTTAATTAACTGTATTAAAAGGGATAAAAATAAAAAATAGCGATATCACCTGGAAATGGCATGTTTAGTGCTAGAAACCCCACAATAGCAAAAAAATGCACAAATAAGCGTGGTGCGCAAAAAACACCAAACAGATTGCTTCAGATTTGCACCGTAATTGTGTCGATATTTTCTGCAACCGTAAGGGGATCGTTCATGAACACTTTTTCATTTCGCCGCACCAGTCTGATAGCCGCACTCGCCGTATCCACGCTTGTCTCCGCCGCCCAGGCCGGCACGATTACCGTATATACCTCACTGGAGGAAGACGAAATCAAGGACTATATCGCTCAGGCCAAAAAAGATATGCCGGATCTGACGGTGGATGTCCTGCGTTTATCGACCGGCGATCTGGGTCCGCGCATTCTGGCCGAAGCCAAAAATCCACAGCATGACGTTCTCTGGGGATGGGCGCTGACCAATGTGATGGACAAGCGGATCTCCGCGCTTTTAGAACCTTATGCCGCCAAAGGCGCCGATAAGCTGGCGGATACCTACCGCGCGCCTGACGATAAGTGGTTTGCCGCCACCGGATATATGGCGGCCTTCTGTGTCAATACGGAAGCGCTGAAAGCCAAGAACCTGCCGGTTCCCGCCTCCTGGCAGGATTTAACCAACCCGATATATAAAGGCGAGATTGTCATGCCGAACCCGGTGTCCTCCGGTACCGGCTATCTGCAAATTGCGGCGCTGTTGCAGTCAAAAGGCGACGATCGGGGATGGGCGTTCTTAAAAACGCTGGATGGCAATATCGCCCAATATACCAAATCCGGCTCCCGCCCTTGTAAAGCTGCCCGCACCGGCGAATTTGCGATTGGCGTGTCGCTGGCCTTCGCCGCCATGCAATCGATTGAAGAGGGATACCCGGTAAAAATGGTGATCCCCAACGATGGCGCCGGCTATGAGCTGGAAGCCTCCGGTCTGATGGCCGCCGCAAAAAATAAGCCGGACGCCCAGCGTTTTCTGGATTGGACCCTCTCCGACAATGCGGCCGCGCTGTATACCAAATATAAAGAGATCGTCACCATTCCCGGCGTTGAGCAGGCGAATGCGGCCAAAATGGCCGGATTGCCGGGCGATCTGTCGACCGTATTGTATCCCGTCGACTTTAGTAAAAGCGCCGAGGAACGCGATACGATCCTGAGCCAATGGCAAAAAACCATCGGTCGCTAACAGGTCGATCGTAAAAAATTATTTTCGATGCAACGATACGCATAAACGCTATTGGCCCAAAAAAACCATCAGACGCCGACGTCTGACCCCGTGGTAATAAGAGGTAAATATCATGGCTCTGGTTATTCAGAATCTTCATAAAAGCTTTGATGGCTACGTCGCGCTTGATCGTATCAACCTGGCGATCGATAACGCCGAATTTGTCTGTCTGCTCGGCCCGAGCGGCTGCGGCAAAACGACGCTGTTACGCATTATCGCCGGTTTGCTCAGCAGCGACGGGGGGAAAATCACCCTCGACGGACGGGATCTGGTGAATGTGCCGGCGCGTGACAGAGGCTTCGGGATTGTTTTCCAATCCTATTCGCTGTTTCCGCATATGACTATCGCGCAAAACATCGGTTATGGTCTGAAGATCCGCAACACGCCCGACGCCGACATGCAGGAGCGGGTAAACGGCCTGCTGGATACCGTTCACCTGAGCGGATTCGGCGATCGCTATCCAAACCAGCTTTCCGGCGGCCAGCAGCAGAGGGTGGCTATCGCCCGCGCCCTGGCGGTCAATCCCTCGCTGTTGCTGCTGGATGAACCGCTCTCGGCGCTGGATGCCCGGGTTCGCGCCGGGTTGCGGCAGGAGTTACGTGAAGTGCAGCAACGGCTGGGGATCCCGACGCTGATGGTGACTCACGATCAGGAAGAAGCGATGAGCATGGCAGACAAAATCGTCTGTATGCACGGCGGCCGCATTATGCAGGAAGGCACGCCAAGAGAGCTTTACACCAGCCCCCGCTCCCGTTTTGTCGCCGAATTTATGGGACACAGCAACTTATTGCCGAAACCGGTGGTGCGTGAATGGATGCCGGAACTTCTGCACGCCGAGCAGGCCGCATCACTGCCCGACAATGCGGAACTATTTATCCGCCCGGAACGCATTACCTTGCATAAACAGGCGGGAGCGGAAGGCCGGATTATCAATGCCAGTTTTCTGGGAAGCATTCAACGGGTGCAGGTGCTGTGGAAACAGCAGCCGTTGCTGGTCGAAACCGGCAGCGCGATAAACTGGATACCGGGCGAGAACGTTCATATTTCTATTGCCGCACAAGATTGTGCCTGGGTACAAGCATGAGTCTATCCCTTCTCCCCCCGCAAACTACCGCCGATCGCTGGCTATCGCGTCTCTGCCTCTGGCTGCCGTTGGCGGCGCTGGTCGCCTTTTTCGGCGTGCCGATGCTGAGCATCGTATGGCACAGCCTGCTTGACGATCGGACCGGCGCGTTCGGTCTGTCGAATTATCTGGCGCTCCTTGACTCCCCCGGTATTTGGCGCGCCACGCTGAACAGCCTGATATTAGGCGTGGTCACCACCCTATTGACGCTCCTGCTGGGTTTTATCGTCGCCTATGGCCTGGAGTTTACCGCCATGCCGGCCAAGCGCTTTATCTCCTTTGCGACATCATTGCCGGTGCTGGCGCCCTCTCTGGTCTTGGGCCTGGGATTGATTTTTCTGCTGGGCCGCAACGGCATCGTCGGTAATATGCTGGGGGTGCGCCTGGATATTTACGGCTTTTGGGGATTATTAATCGCCAACGTGCTCTATGCCCTGCCGCAAGCGATTTTAATTATCCGCGTAACGTTGCGGCACAGTGATGCCCGTCAATACGAAGCCGCTAACGTGCTGGGCGCCACCGACTGGCGGCAATTTCTTGATATTACCTTGCCCGGCGTACGTTACGGGCTATTGAGCGCCGCGTTTGTGGTGTTCACCATTACCATTACCGATTTCGGCAACGCCATTGTGATTGGCGGCAATTTTTCCGTGTTGGCGACCGAAATTTATAGCCAGGTCAGCGGACAGATGAAGTTTGGTATGGGCGCGGTGGTAGGCATTTTACTGTTGCTGCCCGCCGCGGCGTCGATTTGGATCGAACGGGCCGCATCCCGCCGCCAGAGTATGATCGGCACGCATTCGGCCATGCGCCATGTGCCGCAGGCGCTGCCCGCGCGGGATATTCCCTTTTATCTGGCGACGATGACCATCGCGCTCAGTATTGTCACCGTGATCGTCACCGTGATTATCGCCAGCATGATCAGGCTTTGGCCTTACCGGCTGGACTTAACGCTCAGACACTATGACATCGATCTTGCCGGCGGTTATGCCCCTTTATGGACGTCGATCTGGATCTCGGCGCTGGCGGCCATTATCGGCACCACGCTGCTGTTCCTGCTAACCTTCGGCATTCGCCGCAGTCCGGGCAAAGGAGCAACCATCGCGGCCTTGCTTAGCGCATTACCGGTGGGCGTTCCCGGTTTGGTGCTCGGTCTGTCCTATGTGTTTACCTTCAATAGCGCCACCCTCCCGTGGGGGATGCTATATGGTTCGGCCATTCTGCTGGCGTTATGCAATTACTACCATTATCACACGCAGGGCTACACCACGATGATGATGGGAATGCGCAACGTACCCAGCGCCATGGAGGATGCCACCACGGTGCTGGGGGGCGGCATCGCCAGGATCTTACGCGACGTTTATCTTCCCGCCATGCGTATCACGCTGATTTCCGTCGCGATGTTCTTATTCATGCGTTCGATGGTGACGCTGTCGGCGGTTATCTTTCTGGTCACGCCCTCTCTGCCGCTGGGCGCGGTTACCGTTATGCGGCTGGATGAGGCGGGTTTCACTTCGCAGGCCGCGGCCTTTTCTACATGCATCATGGGGATTGTGGCTATAATGGCGCTGTTGCTCCATACCCTGACGGGAAAGCGAGAGTAGCCGCCGTCCGATCCGTTAATCCTGAGAACGTATAT
The DNA here is from genome assembly GCF_013155275.1 of Brenneria sp. hezel4-2-4. Taxonomy (GTDB): domain Bacteria; phylum Pseudomonadota; class Gammaproteobacteria; order Enterobacterales; family Enterobacteriaceae; genus Brenneria. Next base: position 268,800 of record NZ_JABJXS010000002.1, on the reverse strand, counting down.
TCATGCTAGAAGAAACGCGCTTACATCGTATCCGTGCCCTTTTGTCCACGTTAAACCGGGTCAGCACGGAGAAAATCATTCAGCACCTCGGCGTATCGAGAGAGACCGTGCGGCGGGATATTCTGAAGCTGGAAGCGATAGGCGCATTACGCCGCGTTCACGGCGGAATTGTGGCGACGACGCTGGAGCCGGAAGCGCCGTTATCCGTTCGCAATACGGTACGTGAAAAAGAGAAACAGGCCATCGCCCGCGCGGCGGTACAGCAGCTAAAAGCCGGGCAGACGCTGTTTATCGATGCGGGCAGCACCACTTCGCTGCTGGCTGACGAGCTGTTGTCGATGCCGGGAATGACGGTGATCACCAACAGCCTGAATGTGGCGCTTAAGCTTACGGCGACGGAAACCACGCTGCATCATGAGGTGATTTTGCTGGGGGGGCATATGGGGCCGTCGGTGCAGGCAACCAGCGGAGACTTAACCATTAGCGAACTTCAGCGTTATCGTGCCGATGTCGCGCTATTGTCACCGGTGGGGATCGCCAGCCAGTCAGGCGCCAGCAGCTTCGCGCATCACGAGGCGGCCGTGGCCGGCGCGATGGTGCAACATGCCAAAACCCGGATTATCCTGGCCGATCACAGCAAGATCGGGATCACCAGCCGGGTTATCTACGCCACCCTGGCCGAGATCGACGTCATTATCACCGATGCGGCGGCGGCCGATAAAGCGGATTTATCGTCGCTTCAGTCGCAATGCCGACAGACCATTATCGCCTGATGCCGTTACGCATCGGCGCCGGGCACATCATTGTACCCGGCGTGTCTGATATCGTTCACTGAATTAAACGCCTAGGTGATTTCCGACATTTTTCGTGCTAATGCTAATGCTCTGTTTGCACAAGGAGCATAAGACATGTATCAGCTGTATATCGCCAATAAAAATTATTCGTCCTGGTCGTTGCGTCCGTGGGTGCTGCTAAAAGCGCTGTCCATTCCGTTTGAAGAAAAACAGGTGGCTTTCGTTTCCGCCGGCGCGAATCCGGCATTTAAAGCCTTTTCTCCTTCAGCAAAAGTTCCCTGTCTGATCGATGGCGATACCACCGTCTGGGATTCGCTGGCGATTGCCGAATACCTTGCCGAGCGGCATAACGCCGTCTGGCCCGCCGATGCCAAAGCTCGCGCCTGGGCGCGGTGCGCCGCGGCGGAAATGCATTCCGGCTTCACGGCGCTGCGCAATCATTGCGCCATGAGCTGCGGCGTCAAGGTCAGAATAAACGCCATTCCCCCGGCGTTAAGCCATGATCTGCAACGCATCAACGAACTGTGGCAGGAAGGGTTAACGCGATTTGGCGGCCCTTTTCTGGCGGGGAAAAACTTTTCAGCGGCCGATGCTTTCTTTGCGCCAGTGGTGTTCCGCATCAACACTTATCAGTTGCCGGTTGCGCCGCAGGTGAGCGCTTATTGCGAGCATCTGTTATCGCAACCCGCCATGCAAGCATGGCTGAAAGACGCGCTGGCTGAGACCTGGCGCGAACAGGAACATGAAGATGATGTCGCCGGCGCCGGGGAAATTATCGAGGATTTACGAGCCGGCGGCTGACTCTGCTTAATACTGGCTCTTGTTCACAAATTTACCGATAACGGTATATGTCAGCTCAGTGCTATTTCGTGCGCGAAAAGAAAGGTATTTTCATGCTGCGTCGTAGCACGCGCCCGACGCAGGGCGCTCAAGCGCCGCCGCCCTGCGAACCCAGGCTTCCGGCTAAATTATGCCGCTGCGCGGTGCCTTCGGAACCGGAGGTCTCCTGTCGAACCGCCAGTGACGCGCTCCCAGCGCGGCACTGGCTTTCGCCGCGTCCTGCGGCTCATTCGGGAGACCTCCCATTCCTCAGCATAATTTTTTACGCCGACAGACGGCAAAAAATTTAAACGCCCGCCCAGGCCGGTTACTCTATCCCCGCGCTCGCCATGCTCTGAGGCTGCTGCGAAGCCAGCGCCTTTTGTTTTTTGTAGCTTAATGCGACGGCGGGCACCGCGCTGATTTTACCGGTTTCCATCCATTTACGCAGGCGATTGGCATCGGCAAAATGAGTGTATTTGCCAAACGCATCCAGCACCACCAACGCCACCGGGCGCTGATTAATAACAGTACGCATCACCAGACAATGCCCGGCCTGATTAGTGAAGCCGGTTTTGGTTAGTTGAATATTCCAGTCAGGCTTATAAACCAGATGGTTGGTGTTACGGAACGGCAGGCTGTACGCCGGACGGGAAAACGTCACCATTTTTTCATGCGTGGTGCTGAGCTGGCTGAGCAACGGATACTGTTTACTGGCGATAAGCAGCTTGGTGAGATCGCGCGCGGTCGAAACGTTGTTGATAGACAGCCCGGTCGGCTCGACATAACGCGTATGCCTCATGCCCAATGCGCGGGCTTTGGCGTTCATGGCGGCAATAAATGCCTGATAGCCGCCGGGATAATGGTGGGCAAGGCTGGCGGCGGCACGGTTCTCCGATGACATCAGCGCCAGCAACAACATATCCTGACGGCTGATTTCACTATTCAGCCGCACCCGTGAATAAACTCCGACCATTTCCTTCGTCTGACTGATGTCAATAGAAAGCATTTCATCCAATGGCAGATTGGCATCCAGCACCACCAACGCCGTCATCAGTTTGGTAACGGACGCGATAGGCACAACCACATCCGGGTTACTGGAATAGAGGACATGGTCGTCGCGTAAATCCACCACCATCGCACTGCCGGAAGCAATTTCCTGATGTGCGGCAACCGCTGATTTGACAGCGGTTTTCGCCATTGCCTGCGGGACAGCCAACGCAGACGTGCACAGCAACAGTCCAAGCAAAGAAAGTTTAAATTTTTCACTCATTATTCGACGACTTAAACAGCACGCTGTTAAATGAAAAGAGATAGGCAGACGCATTATAATTTACCGCCAATCCCTGTGCACTCGCGCATCAGAAAAACCTTTGTGACAAAGTTTGACAAGCCCGCTGGCTCCGCCAGTTAACGATGACGCCCCGCTACGCCGCGCATCTGGTTTAACAAATGGAGGCTGATGCCGCTAAATATCCCGGTGGTTATCCCCCCGGCGGCGCCGGCCAGCGTACAAAATATAGCGCTGTTCGCCAGCGCGGGAAACCAGGCCAGTTGCACAGCAAAATAGAACCGCAGGCCAAAGGTCAACAACATTAATACCAGCGGCACGGACGATCCGGTACGCTCAAAACACTGTATGTCGGCCCGGTACGTTCCCGCGTTTTTTCCCAGTTGCCACCCCAGACACAGTCCGACCGTCAAGGCCAGCAAAAAGCCGACGACCGCCGCGTTACGCAGCACCAAAGTAGATAAAATAGCAGCGATACCCCAGCACAGAATAATAAGCGGAAGCAACAGCAGATGTCGTGGGGATTGCCGCAGCGGCCGGCAGGCTTTTATTCCAACATAGATCAGATACGCCAGCACAATCCATACCCACGGGGGCGTATGGCGAAGGGTAATAAGCAAATTTTCCATGATGATCGGTATGTGTTCCGCCGCGGGATACCCAGCAGCATAATCCCGTGAAGAACCGCCCGCAATCAGGACGCGGATCGCGATTCGTTCCCGCCCGTCTGTGATAAAACATTATCGCAGACGGGCGGGGCTTATATCACTATCAGTTCTTTGCTTGCTCCAATGCCTGTTTTACCGCGTTAATTACCCCCTGACTCGACAGCGTCGCCCCGGTTACGGCGTCCACCTTGTCAGGATCCTGCGTTTCAATCAGTTCAGGCACCACATTATCAATGACCCCCATCATCAGCGCTTCGGTATCTTCGTGTTGGGTCACTTCAGCATTGGTGATTTTTCCACCTTCAATGCTTACGGAAACTTCAACGTCCCCTTCTTTTCCCGGTGCTTTGCCCGTATATGTGCCGTCTTTATACTGGGCGGAGGCGGCAAAAGAAAACGAAAGAGCCAATGTGGCCAGCACGGCCGGAATGAATTTTTTCATAGTTTTCCCATAAGTTAATTACACAATAAGATGATGACTAACGCTAACGGCGGGCAACGCCCTGAATATGCATATTAACCACTCATCCATTCCGGACAATCAGGATGGATGGATTTTGGGATCGGGTTCCCTGATTATTTGCCTTCTTTTATCTCTTTCACGGCCTGATCGGCGCCGATACGACCATAGGTGACGATATCCGCCAGCGAGTTGCCGCCCAGACGATTGGCGCCATGCACGCCGCCGGCCGCCTCTCCCGCCGCAAACAGGTTAGGAATGACCTTACCATTCACATCCAGTACCTGTGCCCTGTTGTTAATCGCAATCCCGCCCATCGTGTGGTGAATGCCGGGCGTGACTTCAATGGCGTAATACTTGCCGCTATCAAAGGCCAGCTTCATGCTTTCACGGCCGAACTCATCGTCTTTATTGCTTTTGACATAGCGGCTGTAAGCGCTGAGCGTCTGCGCCAGTTGCTTGCCGTCAATGTGAATGGCGTTGGCTAGCTCTTCAACCGTATTCCCTTCAGCAACCAGTTTTTGCTTGAAGTAAGATTGTGTAGCCTGATTTTGCTTGACCAGTTCATCATTGAAAATCAAATAGGCATGCGCGCCCGGTTGTTTCAGGATGCTTTGGGAAACCACATCACGGGTAAGCAGTTCATTAACAAAGCGCTTGCCGCTCTCGTTGACCATAATCGCGCCATCGCCGCGTACCGCTTCGGTAATCAAAATACCTTTACCCGGCACGGTGGAAGGGTGAATCTGGATATACTCCATATCCACAAGCTTGGCATTCAGCTTGCTGGCCATTTTGACGCCGTCGCCCTGGGTGCCCGGCGCATTGGTGGTTTTAAACCCCACCAGCTTAGGATCGTATTGTTTGATCATGTCAAAGTTGGCCCCAAAGCCCCCTGAGGTGATCATCACTTTCTTGGCATCAATGGTGAATTCTTTGCCATCTTTCCCTTGCGCTTTAACCCCGGTCACTTCTCCCTTGTCATTTTGGACGATATCCGTTGCCGAAGTGCTGGTGCGAAGATCGATGTCCAACGCTTTGACTTTTTTAATCAGGGCTACGGCAATAAAGCTTCCCGCCGGTTCACCCCCGGCCGGACGGTGGGTACGGTCGACGCGGGAACCGCCGGTGCGGGTCAGATCCGCCAGATCGGCGCCATTCTCTTTCAAAAAGAGAACAGAGTCTTTCGCATGCGCCGTGAGCGTTTTAACCACCTCCGGGTTATTGATATTCCGCCCGCCTTTCATGGTGTCCTCATAAAACATCTCAGGACTGTCCGTGATGCCTCTGGCTTTTTGCAGATCCGTACCGGCAGCGTTTAATCCTGCTTCCGCCCGCGCGGTATTTCCGCCGGCAAAGGGCATTTTCTCCAGCAATATGACTTTTGCCCCCTGATTATGCGCTTCAATGGCCGCCGACATCCCGGCCCCGCCCGCGCCGATAATCACCAAATCGGTGCTTTCACTGTGAACGGCCGAGGAAAAGGCCAATGCCAACGCACTCAATAATAGGACTGGTTTTTTCATGATGTATGAACCTGTATGCGGTTATTGCCAGTAAGGGATTCCAAAACGGATATTTTCATATCCGACTCGATATTTATCCGACACTGCTTTGATACATACAGAAAACTCATCATCGTGTATAAAACAGCGCTGATTTAAATCCTACTCCGATTAATATTCAAAAATTTTAACCCGATCATATATTTATAAATTGTTTGAATTAAATAGTCACAGTGGATTTATCAATTCGCTCAAAGGAAAGGGGATATTTCGGGTATCTCTTTTTTCAGCAGGTCAGGAGGATAAGTCAGTGATTGACCGCCATAAAAATAGCGGCCAATCCGTTAGCTAATTTAACAACCAAATAACATAAAGAAGACATTAAGGACATATTTAATCTGTTCGCTCTATGTCCGGTTAAAATCCCAGTAATTGTCGATAAGAATGGGTTTCAATATTTTCCATTGACAGCCCGAGGCGAAATGCACATTCAATACATTGTTCTCTTAACGAATTCAGTTGCGCTTCATCATCGGTCATAACGGATATTTCGACAAAGTGACCAAGTGATTCAATATAATCCAGCGTAATATGAAAAATATCCAGAAAATAGACGCTACGCGTCTTATAGACCTCATGAATCGCACGGTATCCCAGCGTCTGCAACATACTGTCCGTCTTTTCGAACGATTCGACGCTCACCGCTTCGCAGCGCTCGGCCCCCGGGCCTTTGACGATCCAAAGTTTAATCCCTGATGGAGCCATCCGTCGTAATAACATGCTTATGTTTTGTTGTTGCAGACCGCCTTGCGCATCGTCGTAATAAATATCATGCTCTTTATTCTCGAAGACAAAGGCCTCAGGGTGATGGCTAAAGAGCGTATCGCGAAAAACGGCGATATCCTGAATACGAAATTTCAGCTCAACTTCATATTTCCCTGCAAAATGCTCAATCATGTTCTTTCTCCTTACAGGACTGTCCATAAGCACTATGGAACGCCAGTCCCGACATATCAATGCGCTTTTTCGACGCATTAAGCCGGATGCGCATAAAATGCACATTCGCTCCTTCTCCCGCTCCTGCCGGCAATACCACCACAATCTGACCAACACTGCCGTCATACCTTCAAGACGAAGGTGATAAAGACAGCCGCACAGAGTGTGAATGTTGATACGGGCGAGTTCCCGTCTCGGAACGCCATACCCGAAAGAAAAAACGGCCGGCGTCTTTTTACAAACGCAGGCCGTTAATAGTAGCTGAGGTTAAAAAAACCGCCAGTGCTTCACCTCGCGGAAGACGATGGCGTAAGGATACGTACGAAATCGAAGCCGTGATGATGCATAAATTCACGCAGAATAAGCAATCTGGCGGAAAATGCCTTTTCCAGCGGAATATCTTCCCATGAGGCCGGCGTGCCGAGCATCACCCGTTCGAGACGTTTAAAGGTGCGTTCCATGTCCTCCAATGGCAATAACCAACCTTCAGCCTGTTCTTTTACCCCAGAGGTGCGCGCGATCTCGGCCAATGCCGGATCAAAAGAAAACAGCGATGAACTCTCAGGCAGTTCGTGACGGATGCCGATCACCTCATCCTCAACGGTCATAATCGCCAATTCCATTTCATCCGGCGTAGGAGGAATATGCTTAAAAAAGGCCTCCGCCGTTTTTTCAAAACCCACCGCCAAGTCAAGAACCGCTCCCGGCTGCGGCCCGGTTCCACAGACAGCCGTCGTTTGCCGTTCACCGATATACAGCAAAACAACAGGCGCGGCCGGCGCGACGAGCGCCCTTGCCTGTTCATAGTGCCGGCCGGTTTGGGCATCAATATCCATCATAATATCCCCTTGGTTGAGAACGTGTCCGGGGCTACCTCGCACAAATCGCCCGGGCGATATCGGCGGAGGTGTTCAACGCCCGGATTTCACCAAACAACTCAACGGCCTCGGTGTACTCTTTACGCAGATAGCCCAGCCACTGTTTGATACGGGCGACATGGTACAACCCGGTATCGCCCTGCTTTTCCAACCGGACGTATTTTTGCAGTAGCGTGACGACGTCCGCCCACGGCATTCGCGGTTGGTTATATTTTATCACCCGGCTCAGGTTCGGCACGTTAAGCGCTCCCCGGCCGATCATGATGGCATCGCAACCGGTGGTGGCCAGACACGCCTGCGCGCTTCGCCAGTCCCAGATTTCACCATTGGCGATCACCGGAATCGTCAGCCGCCGGCGAATTTCGCCAATGGCCTGCCAGTTAATGCGCTCAGCCTTATAGCCATCTTCTTTGGTGCGGCCATGCACCGCCAACTCCGTCGCGCCGGCCTGCTGCACCGCATCAGCGATTTCAAACTGGCGAGCGCCGGAATCCCAGCCCAGACGCACTTTCGCCGTCACCGGAAGATGGGCAGGCACCGCCGCGCGCATCGCTTTGACGCCTTGATAAATCAGTTCGGGATCTTTTAGCAGGGTCGCCCCGCCGCCGCTGCCGTTGACCAATTTAGACGGACAGCCGCAATTCAGATCGACGCCATACGAACCCAGTTCAACCGCGCGATAGGCATTTTCCGCCAGCCATTGCGGGTATTGCCCCAAAAGCTGGACACGCACCCGCGTGCCGGACGGCGTGCGGCTGGCATGATGTAACTCCGGGCATAAGCGATAGAAGGATTTGACCGGCAGGCGCTGATCCACCACCCGCAAAAACTCGGTGATGCACAGGTCATAATCGTTAATTTCAGTCAACAGTTCCCGAACCAATGAATCGAGAACCCCTTCCATCGGAGCAAGCACAACACGCATAACGTTACTCGGTGATAACAAAAAGCACGCAATGGTACTGTCCATCGTCAGGAATGCGCAACGGAAAAAACCAGCGGGTAAGGCAACATCCCTATCCGCGACAAGGATGCAACCGAAAATAGCGGACGGCGACAGTCAGGCCGGGGCGATCAAGCTCCCCCGGTTTCCACTGGCAAGTCAGTCGGTGAGATCGTCAATACGCGCATCCGGAGCGTTGTTCTTGACGGAGGCAATCCCCTTGTCGCGGGCATCGGCGGAGCTGTAGGTTTCGCTGCGGCCGATAACCTGATGATTGGGCGAGGTGAGCGTAAAATACGGCGAGCCATCCTTTGCCGTTAAGCGGTTATAGCGACCGTCATCGGGAGCATTCTTTTTTACCGACTCAATGCCGTTTTTACAGTTGGCTTTGGCGGTGTAGCCTTCGCTGGCAAGGATCGGTTCACCATTGCCGGCCTTAAGACGAAAATAAAACTGGCTGTCCTTACCTTGATAAATCTCGAACTTCCCACTCATCGCTATCACTCCTGACGCTGGTTAATATGATTGCTGGCGGCGTTTTTTGCCGGCCAAACGGTCACATTAAGTGTTGACCCATGATAAACAAGCGTCAAATGCGGGCGGGAGATTTTCGGGCATGAAAGGTTTGATGTCGGACGGGCGGCATACGCCGTTCAGAGTCTGAAGGAGCATATCGGCTCCCTGAGTTTGCTGACAAAGTCCGGTGGGCGGCGATAATGGATGATAGATTTCTCAACGATCTGAGGGAGCCGGCTGGCTCCCTCGTTTTAATTAGAGTTTATTTGCTGCGATTTTGCGGGCGCGGCGCGCGGCGTTGCCCTTCGCCGCCACCCCACGGGCTGGAAGCATTGCCGCCGCCCGATCTGCGTGGCTGACGGGCGCCATCGGCGCGCTTGTGCTCCCCACCCTGACCGCGAGGCGCGCCGGATTGGCCGCGTGGCGTGGCGCTGCGACCGCCGCCGCGATTTCCCTGCCGCCCGTTGACGATCGGCTCGGCCTTGATCGACGGGTCGGGTTCATAGCCCGGCACGGCGATGCGTGGGATCTCACGATTCAATAAACGCTCGATATCGCGCAACAGCTTATGTTCGTCAACGCAGACCAGCGACAAGGCCTCTCCCGTCGACTCCGCCCGGCCGGTACGGCCGATACGGTGTACGTAATCTTCCGGCACGTTGGGTAATTCATAGTTCACCACGTGCGGAAGCTGATCGATATCCAGCCCGCGGGCGGCGATATCGGTCGCCACCAGCACGCGAATGCCGCCGTCTTTAAAATTCGCCAACGCCCGGGTACGCGCCCCCTGGCTTTTGTTGCCGTGGATGGCGGCGGCGGTGATGCCGTCTTTCTCCAGCAGCTCTGCCAGATGGTTGGCCCCGTGTTTGGTGCGGGTAAACACCAGCACCTGCTGCCAGTTATTTTCACCGATCAACTGGGATAGCAATTCCCGCTTGCGGCGCTTGTCGACAAAATGCACGTGCTGGGTAACCAGCTCTGACGGCGCATTGCGGCGCACCACTTCAACCGATGCGGGGTTGGTTAACAGCTTATTCGCCAGCGTCCTGATTTCATCGGAGAAAGTGGCGGAGAACAGCAGATTCTGCCGCTTCGCCGGCAGTTTCGCCAGGACGCGGCGGATATCGTGAATAAAGCCCATATCGAGCATACGGTCCGCTTCATCCAATACCAGGATTTCAATCTGTGACAGATCGACCGCATTCTGATGCTCCAGATCGAGCAAACGCCCGGGAGTGGCGACCAGAATATCCACGCCGCCGCGCAGCTTCATCATCTGCGGGTTGATGCTGACGCCGCCAAATACCACCAGCGAACGCAAACGCAGATACTTGCTGTACGCCTGCACGTTTTCATCAATCTGCGCCGCCAGCTCGCGGGTTGGCGTCAAGATCAACGCCCGTACCGGACGACGGCCTTTTACCTGCGGCGCGTTGCTGCTCAGCAGTTGCAACAGCGGTAAGGTAAAACCAGCGGTCTTACCGGTGCCGGTTTGCGCGCTGGCCATCAGGTCGCGGCCGGCCAGCACCACGGGAATAGCCTGACGTTGTACAGGCGTCGGTTCACGATAGCCCTGTTCTTCAACAGCACGCAGGATATCGGCGCTCAGGCCGAGAGAATCAAATGACATAATAGAGAACAACTCCAGATCCGCTCTGACCGGGTAATAACCGGTGTAGTTTTCAGAGGGACAATAAGACGGGTTTGCCGGGCCACCATCAACTCAACAATAACGACGTAAGCAACAACCACGATGAACGGGCACAACTACGGTGCGTAACTGTGGCGATTGTAACAGAGTTCCGGGCGTTAAGGGATTTTTATCTGCAATGAATCATGTTATGCGAATTTACTTGCCCGTTTCGCGAGGGCCTTTTCGGGGCCGCAACAGCGGACAGGTGGAGCAATACTCCTGCGGCCGCGAGGCCTTATAGTAGAAACAGCAGGTGCGGCGAAATCGCACCTCTTTAAAACGGATACCCTCCGCGCCGGGGACAGGATGATTCAGCACCGGCACCCGCGTTTTCGGGCGGTAAAAAGGCTTCAGCGGATTGTCGTCGCAGTTAAAAAGATCGCCGGGCGCCTCAAGCAGCGCATCAAAATCCTGCCGTACCTGCTGCGCCAAGGTGATGCCGGGCGAGCATTCCGCCGCCGGATCGTCCAACTTAATCCGCTGTTCGTAGAGCGAAAAGACCCGTACCGCAGTGTTTTCCCACAGTATCCGCAGCGGCGCGTCCGACGCCGCCGCCAGCGCCTGCAACAGCGGCGAAAGATGGCTGCCGAACAGCGTGGCGAACTGACGCCGGCGCCACGCCTCACGCTGCCCCGCCGCCGGTTGCGAAACGGAGAGATCGTATAGCGGCATGGTGGAGATCCACTGCTGGCGATGGCCGTATTCCAGCACGCAGTTGTCCAGCGCCATATTCAGCCCTTTGTTGTACACCGACATGGCGTACAGGCTGGATGCGGTTGTCAGGAACGCAATCCGTTTGCTCAGCAGCGACGCGGTAATCTTGCGCGACGGCGACAACAGCGCCGGCGTAAGCTGATCCAGCAGCCGACGGCAATAGTCGGTATCCAATAGCGCCGTGCTGTCGCAGGCGTCGCGTTTATCCCGTTCCGCGGCCGCGGTCAGCCGCAGCGTAGTGGATAACATCGCCCACTGCTGCGCGTTAAGCATCCGTACCCGCGCTTATGGCGTCTCGCCCAAAGGGAATACACAGCGGCGTACCGAAAAACGGATCGGTAATCATCCGGCAGTTGAGGTTAAACACCGTTTTCACCGTGGCTTCGGTAAGAATATCGCCGGGTTTCCCCTGCGCATACACCGTCCGGTCATGCACCGCGACCATATGGTGCGCGTAGCGACAGGCCAGATTCAGATCGTGCAGCACCATTACAATGGTTTTCCGCTGCCGCACATTGAGTTCACGCAGCAAATCCAGCACCTCCATCTGATGCGCCAGATCGAGATAGGTTGTCGGTTCGTCCAGCAACAGAATGTCGGTATCCTGCGCCAGCGTCATGGCGATCCACACCCGCTGGCGCTGACCGCCGGAAAGCGAATCCACCGCCCGATCTTTCAACGTCGCCACCCCGGTGCTACGCAGCGCCTGCTCTACCTGGCGTTCATCTTCCGGCGACCACTGTTTTAGCCAGGACTGATGCGGATAGCGCCCCATCTTCACCAGTTGGTACACCGTCAGCCCTTCCGGTGCGGTCGGCGTTTGCGGCAGGATCGCCAGTTCTTTCGCCACCGCGACGGTGGATTTTTTATGAATATCCTCGCCATTGACGATAATCATGCCGCTCTGCGGTTTCAGCAGGCGGGCGAAGGATTTCAGCAGCGTGCTTTTGCCGCAGCCGTTGCTGCCCACCAGCACGGTAATCTGATTGGCCGGCAGCGCGATATCCAGCGCATCGATGATCACCTGCCGGTCATAGCTCAGCGTCAACGCCCGGCTTTCAATGGACTGACGCGGTACAGCACAAGGTTCTGTCGGACACATAACTCAGTCTTCTTATTGACGTTGCCGAATCAGCAAATAGATAAAAAAAGGCGTTCCCAACACCGCAATAAAGATCCCGGCGGGTAAATCCAGCGGCAAAAACAACGTCCGGCCGATCAGATCGGCCAGCATCACCAGATTGGCGCCCAGCAATGCCGCCACCATCGCCAGCCCGGGAAACCCGCGTCCCGCCAGGCTTTTGGCGATATGCGGCGCAATCAGCCCGACAAACGCCACCGCCCCGGCATAAGCGACCGCCGCCCCGGCCAACGCGACGCTCACCGCCAGCAGCGCCAGACGAATACGGCCCACCGGCATGCCGATGCCGACGGCCAGCGCATCATCCAGCTCATGGACATTAACGTGCCGGGCCCGCAGCGCCAGCACCGGCAGGATAGCCGCCAGCCAGCCGGCCAGCGCATACACATCCCGCCACTGCGCGCCATACACGCTGCCGGTCAGCCAGACATAGGCGGACAGCGTGGTGCCGATCGGGCTGAATACCAGCATCATGGTGGTCGCGGCGTTCATAATGGCGGACAATCCCACGCCCACCAGCACCAGCCTGATCGGCGCGCTTCCCTGCTTCCACGCCAACAGATAGATGGCGCCGGCCGTCAGCCAGGCGCCGCCGATCGCCGCCAGCGGCAGCCAGCGCAGGCTGACGCCGGCGGCCAGAAACGACAAAAAAAACACCGCCGCCGCCGCGGCGCCGCTGGTGATGCCCAGAATATCCGGCGACGCCAGCGGGTTGCGCACAATGCTTTGTAAAAGCAGCCCCGCTATCGCCAGCGCCCCGCCGACCAAACAGGCCAGCAAAATACGCGGCAAACGCAGTTCGGTGACAATAAATTCGATGCCGCGATCCGCATCACCGGCCAGCGCCTGCATCACCTCAAGCGGAGGAATAAAGACTTTCCCCGACGACAGCGAGGCCAGCATCACCAGCAGCGATAGCGGCAGGAGCATGGCGACCACGCCGGCCAGCCGCCAATCCAGCAAACGCGAAAAAGCGACGATGCGCAGCGGGTAACGGTTATCCATGCCGCATTCCTTTTCTGGCGAGATAAATAAACCACGGCGCGCCCAGTAGGGCGGTCATCGCCCCCACCGGGATCTCCTGCGGTTGGATCAGCAGGCGGGCGACCACATCCGACGACACCAGCAGCGTGGCCCCCAAAACCGCGCACCCCGGCAGCAGCCAGCGGTGGTCGGTAGAGAGCAAGCGACGCGCCATATGCGGGACGATCAATCCGATAAAACCAATACTGCCGGCAACGGCGACCGCGCCGCCCGCCAGCGCAATGACGCACAGTCCCATCAGGCTGCGGATCAATACGGTTCGCTGCCCCAATCCCTTTGCCACCTCGTCACCGGCCGCCAGAATATTAATGTGCCGCGCCAGCAGCAGGCTCAGCGTCATGGCGAGCGTAAACCACGGCATCATCGGCAGCAACTGCGCCAGACTCCGCCCGGATACCGACCCGGCCAGCCAGAACAGAATGCTGTCCAGTCCATCCTGATTGATGACCAGGATCGCCTGAGTAAACGCGGTGAACAGCGCGGTAATCGCCGCGCCGGCCAGCACGATCCGCAATTGGCTGCTACGGCTGTTCCCCAGCGTGCCGAGCGCATAAACCAGTCCGCCGGCGACCGCCGCGCCGGCATACGCCGTCCAGGTCAGCGACAGTGAAGAGGAAAGCGGCAGCCACGAGGAGAGGAAAACAATAAAAAACATCGCCCCGGCGTTCACCCCGAAGATACCGGGCGAGGCCAGCGGGTTGCGGGTCAACGCCTGCATCAGCGCTCCCGCCACCGCGAGACTGGCGCCGACCAGAATGGCAATCAGCGTGCGGGACAGCCGGGTGGTGGTCACCAGAATATGATCGATTTGCTGCGCATTGGGATGCAACAACGCCCTGATCACCACCGGGAAGGCAATGGTGGTCTGTCCGTACATCAAGCTGGCGATACAGACGATAAACAGCAACAGCACACCCAACAACAGCACCAGCGCTTTGCTCATGGCGCGGCTCCGGCAAACTGTTGTTCTATATCATCGAGAATGTTATTGGCGCCCAGAATGCCGCCGGACAAACTCCAGGCCACGCCGTCCACCTGATAGATACGCTGTTGCCGCGGGGCCTGCATCCGCAACCAGAGAGGATGCGCGCGCCAGTCCTGATAATTTTTCGCCACTGCCGGTTGATCCGATCGCATGAAAATGAAAAACAACCCGGCGTCCACCACCGGCATGCTTTCTTTAGTGGTCAGCTTTTGCATCACTCCCTGCTGATAGGCGTCGGGTCGCGGCCAGACAAACCCGACCTCCGACAGCACCGATCCGGCGAAACTGGCGGGCAGATAGCTACGCAGATGATCCGCGCGAAACTCCAGCACCGCCACGCTCAGCGGCCAGTTCGCGCCGAACCGGGTCGCCAGCCGCTGGCGTAATGTCGTTACCCGCTGCCGCCACTGCGTCAACAGCCGTTCGGCCTGCGCTTGCCGATTGAGCGCCGTCCCCATGACCTGTAGCGTTTTTTTAAACTCGAAAACTTCCTCCAGCGCCACCGTCGGGGCAATCTGCGACAGCAGGCCGTAGATCTTCTCATGGCGAAATCTTGAGGCCACGATTAAATCCGGCTTGAGCAGCGCGATATCCTCCAGGCTGGGCTGCGTTTCCAGCCCGACGTGCGCCACACCCCGCAAGGCCGGACGCAGATATTTATAGGTTGGCTTCTCCGTCCAGGAATCGACCACGCCGACGGGCGTCACGCCGAGCGCCGCCGCCGTGTCCGTCGCCCCCTGAAATAAGGTGACTACCCGCTGCGGCGTACCGGAAATCTCAGTGACGCCCAACGCATGATGGATCGCTCGCGGCGCTTCCGACGCCTGCGCGACGGCCGCCAGCAGAAACGACAGCATCACGGCAACGCTTAACCATTGCCGTGATGCCGATCTTAACGCGTAGTAAAGCGGATTAGACTCAGAAATCAATCGAATAACCCAGCGTTAGCGTGCGTCCGCGGCCGGAGAAATAGCGGGTGTCGTTGACCAGCGCGCTTTGGGAATAGTAGGTGATGTAGTTTTCATTCAATAGGTTAGCCACCGACACATTCAGTTTGCCGTAAGGCAGCTTATAGCCCACTGCGGCATCCACCAGCGTATAGCCGTCAAAGTCCTTATCGGTGCCGTCGAAGTTTTTGTTGAAGGCGTGATTCACCTGCACAAACGAACTCCATGTCTCATTCCAGTTGGCCGACCAACTGGCGATCAGGCGATCCGGCGCCACGTTTAATCCATCCAGTTTGGTATCCAGGCTGCCGTTGTTATCGCTGTCATATTTTCCCTGACTGTGGGCATACGACGCGTTGACCTTATGCCGATCGTTAATCTGATAACCGGCGCTCACTTCCACCCCATGGATGCGGGTACGCTGGCGGTCGGACACAAAGACATCCCCTTGCTGCCTGACACGTTCGCCTAGTTTGGACTTGGATTCATAGTAGCTGGCTTCGAAGTCAAACCGATCCCGTTTGAAACGGAATCCTGTCTCTACGTTATCCGTCACAATCGGTTTAAAGCCGTCAAAATTTTTCAGGCTAATACCCGGCTCATTAATTGAGCGCAGCGCACGACCGACATCCGGCATACCGAAACCTTCTGAGTAGTTGGCGAACAGGCTCAGTGAATTTGTCGCCGTATAAACAATACCGGCGTTATACAGCGTTTTATTAAATTTCGGGCTGCCGCCTTCTACCGTCACATTGTTGTTGGACGCCAGCGTTTGATAGGAACCGACTTCGAGCTTGGCAATTTCATGGCGCGCACCCGCGTGCAGCGTAATGTTATCCAGCAGTTGATACTCACCCTGAATAAACGGTGAGTAGTTGGTGTACTCCATTTCCGGCACATAAGTGCGCTTCGTCAGGTAGAGATCCTGTTTCCCTTTATCGTACAAGGTATCGAAACCGACCGTGACTTTCAGCGTGTCGTCCAGCAGATCGTCTTTGGTCAGCGCCAGCTTGGTGCCATACTTGTTGGCAACGGATCGGGACTGCTCGTAAAGCGTTCCCACCGGCGCAATGTCCGGATCCTGGAAAGTACCGGACAGCGTTGCGCCAAACAGCGCCTCATAGCGCTGATTAAATACCAACGCCGACAGTTTCATCCCCGCCAGATCGTGGTGTTCATAGGTCAGGCCGGTAGTCCAGATACTGTTATTCGGCGCTTTACCCGGTGGCGTGCCGCGTACCGACGTGGTGGGAATACCTTGATCCCGATCGCCGTCCACGCTGAGATAGTTATTTTCGCCTTTGATGTGATAACGATTGACGCTCAGTTGAACCCGCTGGTAGTCATCCAGCCAGTAACCCACTTTCGCCAGCAGATCGTAAGCGCGGGAATCCATAGTATCGCCCTGCGTGTTGTCCACGCCGACGGGGCGGTTTTTACCATCCAGATACAGTCCCTGATCCTCGTAACCGACAGAAAACAGGTAATCAAAATAATCTTCCCGCCCGTCGACCCGATAGGTGGTTTTATAGCTGGCGGTTTCGCCGCGGATCTTTTCCGTCGGAATGGTGGTCTGCACGTTGACATGCTGATTAAACGAACCATTTTCCGGGCGGCGGGTAATAATGTTGATTACGCCGCCGGTGGCGCCCAGCCCGTTGGTGGCGTTGGCCCCGTGGATCACTTCAATACGTTCCACCATGGAAAAATCGATGGTGTGCATTTCACGGCCGGTGGGGCGCAGCGGGTTCGACTGGGGAATACCGTCGATCATCACCAGTGCAGCACGGCCGCGGAATGTCTCGCCGCTGCCGCTCATTTTCTGGCGGCTGGGTGAAAACGACGGCAATAAATTGCTTAGTACTTGAGATGAGTCAGAAGAAATCAGCATCTGCTGCTCAATTTCTTCTTTGGTAATTACCGTGACGACCTGCGGTGATTTTTCCTGCTGGATATTGGAACGGGAGGCGGAAACCACCATCTCATCACCGTTATTGTCAGCATTGTTAGCCGTTTCATCTTGCGCATAAGCCTGCGAAATGAGTACGCATGGCATCAACGCAACTAAAGCGCGCACCTGATTCAATCTCTTCCCCTTAGATTCATCCAATTCGTCAACCCATCCGTTGCCGGCCATTGACGGAAAACGCAATCGTTATCCATAAAAAAACCGTCAGAATCCTTCGTTGCCAACGAAGGATTCTGGCGGATAGCTATGCCATTCTGATGTAGGTAATCTGTCCGGTAGCGTCGCCATGAGATTACTAATGCTAATTATTATCATTCAAACATAATAATTACAATACTTACGAAATATTTTCATTTCCATAACAAATGTAGTGATTTGTCATCTGCCCTTATCAGGTCTCCCGCGTTTTTCTTTGCTTGACATCAGCGCATCGGCGTCTGTTTAACCGTGCCGCCATTTAGTGATGTAGATCACATAAAAAGATGAAAAATGGCCTAAAGTTAATCATATGATTGATTGACTTTTGGACAGGCGGATCCATGGCTGACAAACCCGGCCTTCCCAGCCGTGGCGATCAAACGCGGCAACAGCTTATCAACGCGGCCCTTGAGGTCTTTGGCGAATATGGTTTGAAGGCCGCCACCACCCGTGACATCGCCAACCGGGCGGGACAAAACATGGCATCCATCGCCTATCATTTTCAGTCGAAAGAAGGACTCTATCTGGCGGTCGCCAGTTGGATAGCGGAGTATATCCGGCAGATTTACCGCCCGCTGGAAGCGGAAATCGAAGCCTATCTGCAATTACCGCCGACGCGGCAATCCGCAGAACAGACCATGGATTACCTGCAACGCTGCCTGTTCAACTTCAGCCGCCTGATGACCCGGCAAGAAACGTTGAATATCAGCCGGATTATGTCCCGCGAACAGCTCTCGCCAACGGATGCTTATCCGTTAATCCATCAGCAGGTCATTGAGCCGCTGCATCGGTTAATGACCCAATTGGTTGCCCGCTATACCGGAATGGACGAAGAGGATCGCCTGGCCACCATTCATACTCATGCTCTGATTGGGGAAGTGCTCGCTTTTCGCGTCGCGCGGGAAACCATTCTGTTGCGGGCAGGCTGGCAGGAAATCGGCACCGAACAAACAACGCTGATTCAGCAAATACTGGTAGAACACCTTGAAATTCTTCTTAACGGCCTGCGGGACAACCCTGCCCGACAGACGAAGGGATAATGCGTAATGAACAAGAAAAAGCTGGTTGTTACTCTGGTTATCGTCGCATTGATTGCGGCGGCGTATGGCGTCATTCACTATCGGCAACAGCAAGAGCGGCCGCTGACGCTGTACGGCAATGTCGATATCCGCAGCGTCAATCTCGCCTTTCGCGTCGGCGGACGGCTGACCGAACTGGATGTGGATGAGGGCGACAGCATTAAACCCGGCCAACGGCTGGCGACGCTGGACAGCGCTCCCTACCAGAACGCCTTGCATCAGGCGCAGGCCAACGTCGCCAGCGCGCAGGCGCAGTTAGGCTTATTGCAGGAAGGCTATCGTCATGAGGAGATCGCCCAGGTACGCTCCCAACGGGTACAAAGCCAGGCGGCGTATGATTACGCCAATAGCTTCTACCAGCGTCAGCAAGGTCTGTGGGCGAAACGCTCCATTTCCGCCGATGCGTTGGAAGACGCCAAAACCGCGCGCAATCAGGCGCTGGCCACCTTACAGGCGGCAAAAGACAAACTGAGCCAGTACGAAAGCGGCAACCGGCCGCAGGAGATCGCCGCGGCGCAAGCGGCGTTGGCGCAGGCCGAAGCGGCGCAGGCTCAGGCGGAACTGGATGTGGCGGATACCGGACTGTACTCCCCGTCGGCCGGCGTCATTCTTACCCGGGCGGCGGAAGCGGGCAGTATGCTCAGCGCCGGAAGTACGGTCTTTACCCTGTCATTGACGCATCCGGTATGGATCCGCGCCTATGTCAGCGGTAAAGATTTAGGCCGCGCCGTGCCGGGCAGCGAAATACTTATCTATACCGACAGCCGCCCGGACTCCCCTTACCGCGGCAAAATCGGTTTTGTCTCGCCCAGCGCCGAATTCACGCCGAAAAACGTCGAAACGGAAGACTTACGCACCGATCTGGTTTATCGCCTGCGCATCATCGTTAACGATGCGGACGACCAGTTGCGCCAGGGAATGCCGGTAACGCTGCGTTTCGCCTCGACGCATTCAAACCAGGACAAGCCGAGCCATGAATGATAAATCCGCGCTGATTGAGCTGAAGGCGCTGGAGAAAAGCTTTCCCGGGCAGGATAAACCGGCACTTGCCAGCCTCACCACTCAGATCCGCGGCGGCGCGGTCACCGGTCTGGTCGGCCCGGACGGCGCGGGGAAAACCACCCTGCTGCGTATGCTGGCGGGGTTGTTGACCCCAAGCCGCGGCGCCATGCGGGTGATCGGGTTTGATCCGATTAAGGAAGATCGCCAGCTTCACGCCATTCTAGGCTATATGCCGCAAAAGTTCGGGCTGTATGAAGATCTTACCGTGATGGAAAACCTGACGCTGTACGCGGATTTGCGCGGCATTACCGGCGAAGTGCGTCAGTCAACCTTTGACCGGCTGCTCTCTTTTACCGATCTGACTCACTTTACCACGCGGCTGGCCGGCAAGCTGTCGGGCGGCATGAAGCAAAAACTGGGGCTGGCCTGCACCCTGCTGGGCCAGCCCAAAGTGCTGCTGCTGGATGAGCCGGGGGTGGGCGTCGACCCGATTTCCCGCCGTGAGCTTTGGCAAATGGTGCATGAGCTGGCCGATGAAGGCATGCTGATCGTATGGAGCACCTCCTATCTGGACGAAGCCGAACAATGCCGGGACGTTCTGCTGCTCAATGAGGGAGAGCAACTCTATCGCGGCGAGCCGCGCCAACTGACCGAAAAGATGGCAGGTCGCAGCGTGCTGATCGCCGCGCCGTCCGGCAGTCATCGTAAATTGCTGCAACGCGCCCTGCGCCAACCGCAGGTCAGCGACGGCGTGATCCAGGGGCAATATGTGCGGCTGATTCTGAAACCGGAAGCGGATCGGTCGGCGCTGCTGGCGGCGCTGGAACTACCGGAAGCGAGCCTGAAAGACACCGCGCCGCGTTTTGAAGATGCCTTTATCGATTTGCTGGGCGGCGGGCCGGCCAGTGAGTCCTCGCTGGCGAAAATCATGCCGCAGATTGAGGTTGACGGTGAAGAAACGGTGATCGAAGCGCGGCAATTGACCAAAAAATTCGGCGACTTCGCCGCGACCGACCATGTGAGTTTCAAGGTGCGGCGCGGTGAGATTTTCGGCCTGCTGGGGCCTAACGGCGCGGGAAAATCGACCACCTTCAAAATGATGTGCGGTCTGCTGGTGCCGACGGAAGGCAAAGCGCTGGTGCTGGATATGGATCTGAAAACCAGTTCGGGCAAAGCGCGCCAACATTTAGGCTACATGGCGCAGAAGTTCTCGCTGTATGGCAACCTGACGGTGGAACAGAATCTGCGTTTCTTTTCCGGCGTATACGGCCTGAAAGGGAAAGCCCAGGACGAAAAAATCGCTGAAATGACGCAGGCCTTTAATTTCCAGCCCATTTATCGCCAGACGCCAGACGCCCTGCCGCTGGGATTCAAGCAGCGTCTGGCGCTGGCCTGCGCCCTGATGCATGAACCGGACATCCTGTTTCTGGATGAGCCGACATCCGGCGTCGATCCCCTCACCCGCCGGGAATTCTGGATACATATCAACGGTATGGTTAACCGGGGCGTGACCGTAATGGTCACCACCCACTTTATGGATGAGGCCGAATATTGCGACCGTATCGGGCTGGTTTACCACGGCAAGCTGATCGCCAGCGGTACGCCGGATGAGTTGAAACAGCGGGCCGTGGATGAAAAAACGCCCGATCCCACCATGGAACAAGCGTTTATCGCCCTGATACAGGATTACGACCGGGAGACGGATAATGGCTAATCAGATCGGCAGCATCCATTTTTCCTGGCGGCGTCTGCGAGCGCTTTGTCTGAAAGAAACCCGTCAGATTGTCCGCGACCCCAGCAGCGGGCTGATCGCTTTTGTCATTCCGCTACTGCTGCTGTTTATCTTCGGCTACGGCATCAATCTCGACTCCAGCCGCCTGCATGTCGGCATCCTGATGGAGCAGCAAAGCGAGGATGCCCGCGATCTGGCACACACCTTCGCCGCGTCGCCATTTATCGACCCGGTTATCAGTAATAACCGGCCGCAGCTGATCGAGATGATGCAGTCCGGCGCTATCCGCGGGCTGATCGTCATTCCGAATGATTTCGCCGAACAGATGGCGCATCCGGTAGCGCTGGCGCCTATTCAGGTGATTACCGACGGCAGCGAACCCAATACCGCCAATTTCGTTCAGGGCTATGCCGAAGGGATCTGGCTTATCTGGCAGCAACAGCGCGCCAGCGATCAAGGCCAGGAATTCGAGCAGCTTATCGAGGTGCAACAGCGCTATTGGTTCAATCAGGCGGCCATCAGTCAACACTTTATTATTCCCGGCGCCATCACCATTATTATGACGGTTATCGGCGCCATTCTGACCTCGCTGGTCATCGCCCGCGAATGGGAGCGCGGCACCATGGAAGCCCTGTTGTCGACCCAGGTTACCCGCAGTGAATTACTGCTGTCCAAGCTGCTCCCCTACTATGGTCTTGGCATGATGGTGATGGCGCTGTGCATTGTGGTTTCCACTTTTATCATGGGGGTGCCGTACCGGGGATCGCTGTTGCTGCTGTTTGGCATCGGCAGTCTGTTTCTGGTGAGTACGCTGGGCATGGGGCTGCTGATCTCCACGCTGACCAAAAATCAGTTTAATGCGGCGATGGTGGCGTTGAACGCCGCGTTTCTCCCGGCGGTGATGCTGTCCGGCTTTGTTTTCGAGATCGACAGTATGCCGGCGCTGGTGCGCGCCGTGTCTTACATTATCCCGGCCCGCTATTTTGTCAGCACGCTGCAAACGCTGTTTCTGGCAGGCAATATCGGCAGCGTATTACTGGTTAACCTGCTGTTTCTTATCGCGTCAGCCATTTTATTCATTGGTCTGACGGCCTGGCAAACCCGGCGCAGACTGGATTAGGGAGCTATCATGTTTCATCGCCTGTGGACATTGATTATCAAAGAACTACAGTCACTGCTGCGTGAACCGCAAACGCGCTCTATTTTGATTTTTCCGGTGATCCTACAGGTTTGCCTGTTTCCCTTTGCCGCCACGCTGGACGTGACCAACGCGACCATCGCCATTTACAGTGAGGATAACGGTCAGTCCTCTGTTGAGCTGACCCAGCGTTTCGCCACGGCAAAAGCCTTCTCCCACGTCGTATTGCTGCACAGTTCTCAGGCGATCGCTCCGACGTTGGACGAGCAGCGGGCGCTGTTGGTTATTCGTTTTCCGCCGCAGTTCTCCCGCGACATTGCCCGCGGCGACAGCGCGTCGCTACAGGTGATATTGGACGGCCGCCGTTCCAACAGCGCCCAGATCGCGGCCAACGATGTGCAGAAAATCGTCCGTGATTACCAGTTGGAATTGCTGGGCGATCGGCCCAGAATCAACAACAGCGAGCTGGTGATCCGCCACTGGTACAACCCGAATCTGGATTACAAATGGTTTATCGTGCCGTCGTTGATTGCCTTGATCGCCACCATTGGCGTGCTGATTGTCACCTCGCTGTCGGTCGCCCGCGAACGGGAACAGGGCACGCTGGAGCAACTATTGGTATCGCCGTTATCAACCTGGCAGATTTTTGTCGGCAAGGCGGTGCCGGCCTTGATCGTCGCCACCTTTCAGGCCACTATCGTGCTGCTGGCGGGGATCTTCGCCTATCAGATCCCTTTCGCCGGCTCTTTGCTGCTGTTTTACGCCACCCTGCTGATTTACGGTCTGTCGCTGGTCGGGTTCGGGCTATTGATTTCATCGATCTGCTCCACCCAACAGCAGGCATTTATCGGCGTATTTGTGTTCCTGATGCCGGCTATCCTGCTGTCCGGCTATATTTCTCCGGTGGAAAACATGCCGGAATGGTTGCAAACCCTGACCTGGATTAACCCCATCCGCCACTTCACCGACATCACCAAACAGATCTACCTTAAGGATGCCGACTTCTCCATTATCTGGGGCAGCGTGTGGCCGCTGTTGGTTATCACCGCCACCACCGGTACGGTGGCCTACGCCATTTTCCGGCGCAATATTGCATGAGAAACAGCAACAAAAAAGCCCGAGACGCGGTGACTGCGCCTCGGGCTTTTTTAGCAGAGCGTGGTATTTAGCGACGGTTGCCGAAAATGCGCAGCAGCATCAGGAACAGGTTGATAAAGTCCAGATACAGCGTCAACGCGCCGACAATCGAGTATTTGCGGAAGTTGTCTTTGTCGTCAACCGACAGTTGTTCACCCATACGTTTCAGTTTCTGCGTGTCATACGCCGTCAGACCGACAAACACCACCACCCCGATATAGGTCACCGCCCACATCAGCGCTTCGCTTTTCAGCCACAGGTTAACCAGCGAGGCTAACACGATGCCGATCAGCGCCATAAACAACAAGCTGCCGAAACCGCTTAAGTCGCGTTTGGTGGTATAGCCATACAGACTCATGGCGCCGAACATCCCGGCGGTAATCACAAAGGTGCTGGCGATGGATTCGCCGGAATAGAGGATGAAAATGCTGGAAATCGTCAGCCCGGTCAGCGCCGAGTAGAGCATGAACAAGCCGGTCGCCACCCCGCCGCTCAACCGCTGCACCATGCCGGAAATCACAAATACCAGCCCCAGTTGCACAATAATCAGGCCGAAAAAGGTTATCTTGCTGGAGAACACAAAATTAAGCACCGCAGGCGTGTTGGCGGCATACCACGACACAAACGCCGTGAGTAATAGCCCGCAGGTCATCCAGCCATAGACCTGCGCCATATAAGCCTGAATGCCTGACTGTGCACGTTCTACAATTGAATCACCCGAGCGTGGATACCTATCCATGATTTTTCCTTTGCGTTAAATCAGTTGTTTCTAAGAGGCATAGCGCCTCACCTGCCTTTATCTTAACACAAAACCGCCTGTTCAGCCGATCCGGGCGTCGCGGCCGCTACCAGCGGCGGGCGGCCTGCCGGTCGCTGTCGCGGGATTCGACCCAGCGTTCGCCGTCCGGCGTGGCTTCACGTTTCCAGAACGGCGCGCGGGTTTTCAGATAGTCCATAATGAACTGCGCGGCGTCAAACGCGGCGCTACGGTGGGCGGCGCTGACGCCGACAAAGACAATTTCATCCCCGGGGTAGAGGGCGCCGACCCGGTGAATCACGCTGATGCGCGGCAGATCCCAGCGCTCACGCGCCTGTTCGACGATCTCCGCCAGCGCCTTTTCCGTCATGCCGGGATAGTGTTCCAGCGTCAATACGCTGACGTTCTCGGCCAGATTATGGTTACGCACCTTGCCGGTAAAGGTCACCACCGCGCCATCTTCATCGCACTGCGCCAGCCACTGATATTCATCGCCGACGCTGAAATGTGCTTCACCGACGCGAATACGGGTCTCCGCCATCGTCAACCTCCGGTTACCGGTGGAAAAAAGGCCACCTCATCACCATCCTGCAACGGATGGCGCATTTCCACCAGCGACTGGTTAACCGCCGCCAGCAGCTTGCCGGACTCCAGCGCCAGCGCCCAGCGGGCGCCGCGTCGACACAGCGACTGACGCAGTTCCTCCACCGTGGCGTATTCCGCCGGCAGCGTCAGGCTATCCGTGTCGGTCAGTTCACGCACCTGGGCAAAAAACAGGACGTTAATCATGATGCCTCCGCCGTGAAATCCCCCGATTTGCCGCCGCTTTTCGCCAGCAGACGCACGGGGCCGATCGCCATATCTTTCTGCACCGCCTTGCACATATCGTAAATCGTCAGCGCCGCCACCGATGCCGCCGTCAGCGCTTCCATCTCCACCCCGGTCTTACCGGTAAGACGGCACAGCGACTCAATACGCACCCGGTTATGCTCAGGCTGCGCCTCCAGTTCCACCGCCACTTTACTCAGTAGCAGAGGATGGCAGAGCGGGATCAGTTCCCAGGTACGTTTTGCCGCCTGAATACCGGCGATGCGCGCGGTGGCGAACACATCTCCTTTGTGGTGGCGGCCCTCGATAATCATCGCCAGCGTCTGCGGGGCCATAGTGACAAAGGCTTCCGCCCGAGCTTCGCGCACGGTATCGGCCTTGGCGGAAACATCCACCATCGTCGCTTCGCCGGCGGCATTAATATGGGTCAGTTGTGACATAGACAAGGTTACTTTTTCAAATGAGGATGAAAATTACAGGGCTTTTGCCGCGCATCCAGCTGTTCCTGAATAATACGTTCCCAGGCGGTATGACAGGCGCGGGTCGACCCCGGCATGGCAAAAATCACTGTCTGATTCGCCAGACCGGCGATCGCCCGTGACTGTAGGGTGGCCGTGCCGATATCCTCATAGGACACCATGCGGAACAGCTCGCCAAAGCCTTCAATTTCACGGTCAAACAACACGCTCACCGCCTCCGGCACCACATCGCCGGCGGTAAACCCCGTCCCGCCATTGATCAGGATCGCCTGCACATCGTCGCTGGCAATCCACGCTGATACCTGCGCCCGGATCTGATAACGGTTTTCTTTCACAATGCCGCTGGCGACGATATGGTGCCCGGCGGACTGCGCCGCTTCCCGCAGGTAGTCACCGGAGGTATCATCGGCTTCGGTACGCCGCTCGGATACGGTGAGTACCGCGATATTAAGAGGAATAAATTCGCTACTGACCTTACTCATAAGCAGGCTCCTTAAGGAATAGGTTGCATTGCGGACATTACCCGCCGATAAACGACAGATTCTGCGTTATGCCGCTGTTGCCCTGATGCAGAAAATGGGTTTGTTTCTTGGTCGACAAACCGCCGGAAATGCGCATTTTCAGCGCCTCAAGCTGACTATCGTCGGCCATCACATCGCGCAACGGGATCCCCTGCTCGCCAAACAGGCAGAGATGCAGGTTGCCGATGGCGGAAACGCGCAGGCGATTGCAGCTCAGGCAAAAATCTTTCTCATAGGGCATAATCAGCCCGATTTCCCCCTGATAATCAGGATGACGAAATACCTGCGCCGGGCCGTCGCTACGCGCCCGCGCCTGCTGTTGCCAGCCCTGCGGCAGCAAGCGCCGGCGGATAGCCTCGCCGGAAATATGGTGCCGGCGAAACAGCGCGCTCCCCTCGCCGGTTTCCATCAGTTCAATAAACCGCAGTTGAATCGGACGATCTTTAATCCATGCCAGGAAAGTTTGCAGGCTGGCGTCGTTGACATCCCGCATCAGTACGGTATTCACCTTCACTTTGCTGAAACCGCAGGCGAAAGCCGCATCAATGCCGTCCATCACCTGACGGAATTTATCCTGCCCGGTAATGGCGTGGAACTGGCGGGGATCGAGACTGTCCACGCTGACATTCAGCGCGGTCAGCCCGGCGTCGCGCCATTGCGCCACGTCACGCGCCAGACGATAGCCATTGGTGGTCACCGCCAGCGTGCGGATCGCCGGGTTTTCCCGGATCGCGGCGATGATGTCGACAAAATCGCGGCGTAGCGAGGGTTCGCCGCCCGTCAGGCGCACTTTTTCAGTGCCCAATTCGGCAAACGCGCGGCTGACGCGACGAATTTCATCGAGAGACAGAAAACGGTGGGGATTGACGCCGTTCGACTTATAGCCATCCGGCAGGCAATAGGTGCAACGAAAGTTGCAGACGTCGGTTATCGACAGGCGCAAATAGTAAAACTTGCGCGCAAACGCATCGGTCAGTTGACTCACCATAAACACCTTTCCAAATACGGGAGATGCCGGCATTTCTACCTTGCACCCTGGTGACCATTCAGGCCACGGCCAGGGCGCCTTATCATGCGTCAAAAACGCATCACTTAGGCGCCAAGGCTAGGAGTTTGATTCCCGTCTATTATTTAACCCAAAGGGCCGGATAATGCCGACGCGGAACCGTGATTTTCATAAACCAGTCTACCGCCAAATACCGCAGGCAGTCACTTAAAAAAGCGGTATATAGTTTAATATATAACGTATTTTCAATACCTTATGCCGTACAGCATACGTGAAAGCCGTCGGCAAACGTTGTCTCAGGTCATACCGTCATCATGATTTTTCGCCTTTTGCATCGGAATCCGCTATTTTAGCGGCGAAAAACCAGCACCGCGGTGACGTGAAAGGTGACGGACAAACATTTCAATAATAAGGGTTACTATGCGCAATCGCACGTTAGCCGACCTTGATCGGGTTGTGGCTCTGGGAGGCGGACATGGATTAGGCCGCGTGATGTCTTCGCTTTCGTCCTTAGGCCCACGGCTGACCGGTATTGTGACCACCACCGACAACGGCGGCTCCACCGGAAGAATTCGCCGCTCCGAAGGGGGGATCGCCTGGGGCGATACCCGTAACTGCCTGAACCAGCTGATCACCACGCCCAGCGTCGCCTCCGCCATGTTTGAATACCGTTTCAACGGCAGTGGCGAACTGGCCGGGCACAATCTGGGCAACCTGATGCTGAAAGCCCTCGATCACCTGAGCGTGCGGCCGCTGGAAGCCATTAATCTGTTACGCAACCTGCTTAAAGTCGATGCCTTTCTGATCCCGATGTCCGAACAGCCGGTCGATCTGATGGCGATTGATGAACAAGGCAATCCCGTCTACGGCGAGGTCGATATCGATCAACTGCCCGCTTTGCCGCGGGATTTGACGTTGTTTCCCGCCGTTGAGGCCACGCACGAAGCATTGGACGCCATTGCGGAAGCGGACTTGATACTGATTGGCCCGGGCAGTTTTCTTACCAGCCTGATGCCGTTGTTGTTGCTTAACGATCTCACCCGCGCGCTGCGCAGAACGCCGGCGCCGATGGTGTATATCGGCAATCTGGGACATGAGCAGAGCAACGCGGCGGCCAGGCTGATGCTGGCGGAAAAGTTAACGCTGATAGAGCAGAAAGTGGGAAAAAAGATGATTGACGCGGTTATCGTTGGCCCGAAAGTGGATGTCGGCCAGGTCAGCGATCGGCTGATTATTCAGCAACCGCTGGAAGCGGCGGATGTGCCGCATCACCACGATCGCCAACTGCTGCGCCAGGCCATTGAACATGCGTTGCAGAAGCTGGGATCTCAGGCTCGCCGTCACGGCGTATAAATACATTCATTCCGGGCTAACGTCTCCCCCAAAAATCGGAATATTTAACGGCGGAGAATACTTCGCCCGCCATTTTCATGCTGCGCCCAAGCACCGGACGCCGGGCGCTCAAGCGCCGCAGCACTGCGCCCCTGGCTTGAGGCCAACATCGCCGCTCCCGACTACGACTTGAATTTTCCTGCTGTAAGCAGCTCAGTTAATGGTTTTTCCTCATATATAAAGCCAAATTTCTTATTGGATAATCCTTTTTCTACTTCATAGACTGGCCTCAGTTAAGCATCTTAGCCTCTCTCTGTGAGCTGCTCACAGATGATATTAAGGATCTCCAGATGGTTACGCTTTCACCAGAAAAGAACGCCGCATTATCACAGGGCGACAGCGCCTGGCTGCGCATTCGTCATGATGTGTTGTGCTGCCGGCTGCTGCCTGGCTCGATGATCACCGAACAGTTGCTGATGGAACGTTATGAAATCGGGAAAAGCACCTGTCGCGTCGCGCTGGCGCGTCTATGCCATGAGAACCTGATCCAATCGCGCCCGCGCAAGGGCTACCAAATCGCGCCAATCACAGTGCAGGACGTGGAAGAGATTTTCACCATCCGCGCCCAGCTTGAACCACTGGCCGCCCGGCTGGCGGTGGGCCGCGTGGACATTGATTTACTGCGGCGTCTGGAAGCCGCCTGCCGGGAAGAGATCCATGCCCCGCTATCGAAACAGATCGATGTGTTTATGAACGCCAATAAACGCTTTCATCTGGCCATCGCGCAGGCTTCCGGCAACAACCATTTGATCCGCACGCTATCCAGCCTGATGGATGAAATGCTGCGTCTGGTCGCGCTGGGTTTTAACGTGCAGGGCACCAAACCGGAAATCAAGCACGACCATAACGCCATGATCGACGCCTTCAGTCAGGGCGACTGCAAGCGCGTTGAGCTGATTGCCCGCCGGCATATCGAAACCTTTCAGGCGATGACGCTGGAAAAGGTTTACGCCACCCTGAGCCGGGACGGCGCCATCTTGCCGATTCTGGAACGGAGGCTGCAACCATGAACGCGCTGTTGCAGGCCACGCCGCCGCTCACGCAAACCTCCGGCCCTCCGCTGATACAGGCAACCGGCATCAGCAAAGCGTTTGGCGCATTGCAGGTGTTGCGTGACATTGATTTAACCCTCCATCAGGGCGAGATCCTGACGCTGCTCGGGCCTTCCGGCTGCGGCAAAAGCACGCTGCTGAATATTTTATCCGGCCTGCTAAACGCCGATAGCGGATCGCTGACCATTCAGGGGGACGACGCCGCACACTTTCAACACTGGCGGCGCATTGGCTATCTGTTCCAGGAAGATCGCCTGCTACCCTGGCGCACCGTACAGCAGAACGTGAATTTTGGCCTGGAGAATCTTCGCCTCAGTCATAACGAACGACGCCAGCGGGTTATGGATGCGCTGCATCTGGTCGGGCTGGCTGATTTCACCCGCTACTGGCCGTATCAGCTGTCGGGCGGAATGCGCAGCCGGGTCGCGCTGGCGCGCAGTCTGGTCACCGAACCGGAGATCCTGCTGATGGACGAACCGTTTTCCAAGCTCGATCCGCAGACCCGCAGCGCCATGCATGACGAAGTCCTGCGCATCCAGCGCCTGACGGGCATGTCGATCGTGATGGTCACCCACGATGTGGAAGAGGCGGTGGTGCTGGCCGACCGCGTGGTGATATTCAAACCCCATCCGGGGCATATCCACCATATTCAACCCATTGATCTGCCGCGCCCTCGTCTGCCTACCAGCCAGGTGGTCAGCGAGCAGATACGCCTGCTGCGGCTGGAGGTTTGACATGTCGCGCGCCCGTTCGCTGTCATCGCTGCTTGCGCAGCGCCTGTTTCTGCTGTCGCTGTTCCTGCTTATCTGGTGGCTGGCGGCGCTGCGGATGCCGTCATTTATTCTGCCCGGCCCGGAAAAAACCTGGCAGGCGCTACACCTGCTCTGGCACAACGGCACGCTGCTGAACGACATCGGCGTTACGCTGTCGCGCGTGGTGATGGGCTTTATCTTCGCCACCCTGATTGGCACCCCGCTGGGGCTGGCGCTGGGGGCCAGCCGGCGTCTGGCGCAGTTCTTCGAGCCGCTGTTGGCGGTGTTTAACAGCGTATCGTCGGCCATCTGGGCCATTTTCGCCATCATCTGGTTCGGTATCTCCAATGCGACGACGGTATTTGTGGTGTTTATGACCGCCATGCCGCTGATCCTCACCAATGTCTGGCAAGGGGCGCAAACGGTGGAAGCGCAGTACGTGGAGCTGGCGCGCAGTTTCCGTATGAACCGCTGGCAAACGCTGCTGAAGATCTATCTGCCGACCATTCTGCCCTATTTCTTCTCCGGCGCCCGGCTGGCGTTCGGCTTCGGCTGGCGCGTATCGCTGGTGGCCGAAACCCTGGGCGCGTCGAACGGTATCGGCTATCGCCTGCGTCAGGCGGGCGATCTGGTGCAAACCGATCAGGTGTTCGCCTGGACGCTGCTGCTGGTCACGCTCATGTTGCTGCTGGAAGGCGGCATTCTGAAACCGCTGGAACGCCGTTTGTTCCGCTGGAAAAAACTCACACAGGAATAACACGATGAAAACAATGATTACGGCGGCATTGATGGTCGCCGGGGCGCTGTTTGCCTCACCGCTCTGGGCGGCGGAAAAAGTCCGCATCGGCTACTGGACCAGCGGCGTCAGCCTCGGCTATGGCGCGGTGCTGGAAAGCACCGATTTTCTGGCTCGTCACGGCATTGACGCCGAGTTTATTCACTTTCCTGATGTTAACGCGCCGGTAAAAGCGCTGGCCTCGGGATCGATTGATCTGGCGTTCGGCGCCCCGCTGGCGGGTATCCTCAGCACCGCCGCCGAAGGCGTGCCGGTGAAAATCTTTGCCGCCACCCAACCGGCCGACGTGCAGTTCGTAGTGCCGGTTGACTCGCCCATTACCCAGCTTTCGCAATTGAAAGGTAAAAAGATCGGTATGTCCCCGGCGGGCTCGTCGGTGGCGGTGATCGCCAGCGCCATTCTATCCAGTAATTACGCGATCAACGCTGCGGATTTCTCGCTGATCGGCGGTAACGAATCGCGGCTGGCGCAGTTTCTGTCGCAGAAGCAGGTGGATGCCGCCGCCCTGCGCTCGGTCACCATCGCCCAGTTGGATGAACTGCATGTCAAACCGCTGGGCAGTTTTGCCGATGAGTGGCGCAAAATCACCGACAGCGATGCCGTTCCCTACATCGGCATCGGCGCCGTACGCAGCGATCTGATCGAAAAGCAGCCGGATACCGTGGCCCGCGTGATTGCCGCGCTGCGCGACACCCTGAGCTGGGGACAGGCTCATCCGGCCGAAGTGGTTAAGATCCTCCAGCAAAAAGCCAACCTGCCGCAGAAAGACGCCGAAGTCTATGTCAGCCGCTGGGAAAGCATGAACCGGGTTTCGTTCGAGCAGGCGGATATCGATACGCTGAAGTTACAGCACAAGGTGTTTGTGGACAGCGGCGCGATTAAAGGCCGGTTGAGCGACAACCTGTTCGTGACCGCGCCCTACCAGCAGGCGAAATCCATTCAGCCTCTGGACCATTAACCCTTAGCGACAGGAGAAATCATGTGAGCAACACCATGAAAGCACTGGTACTGACACAGCACGGCGACCTCGACCAGCTACAGGTGATCGACAACCATCCCCGGCCGGCGCCGACGTCAGGGCATGTGGTGATCCGCGTGGGGGCATCGTCATTTAACTATCACGATGTGTTTACCGTTCGCGGCATGCCGGGCATTAGCATACCGCTGCCGGTGGTGCCCGGTCTGGATTTGGCCGGCACCATCAGCGCGATCGGCGACGGCGTCACCGGCTGGCAGGTTGGCGATCGGGTGCTGATCAACCCGCTGAAGCCCGGCGTGGGGCTGATGGGGGAAATGACCGATGGCGGCATGGCGGAATACGCGCGGGTGGATGCCGCCCAGCTCATCGCCCTGCCCGACAACGTCAGCTTTGCTCAGGCGGCGGCCTTGCCGGTCGCTTACGGCACCGCGCACCGCATGCTGATTACGCACAACACCGTCAAGGCGGGCAATCGGGTGCTGATCCTCGGCGCCAGCGGCGGGGTCGGCAGCGCCTGCGTGGTGCTGGCCAAACGGCTGGGCGCCGAGGTTATCGCCTGTGCCGGCAGTCATGAAAAAGCCGAGGCGCTCAAGGCGCTGGGCGCTGACCACGTGGTCAACTACCGGGAGAACGATTTCTCAAAATGGGCCATCGCCGCCTACGGTAAACCGCAGCGTCGCAGCTATGAAGGCGGCGTCGATGTGGTGATCAACTTCACCGGCGGCGATACCTGGCGGCCTTCGCTACGCTGCCTGAAACGCGGCGGCCTCCTGCTGGTGTGCGGCGCCACCGCCGGGTACGACCCGCAGGAAGATCTCCGTTATATCTGGAGCTTCGAACTGACGGTCAAAGGTTCCAACAGCTTCTATGCCGATAATCTGATCGCCCTGCTGGACATGGTGGATCGGAGTGAAATCGAGCCGCTGATTGACCGGGTACTCCCTCTGGAACAGGCCGGCGAAGGGCTAAGGCTAATTCGCGATCGGGAAGTGCTTGGCAAGGTCATCGTCACGCCCTGATTTTGGATACTAACTCTTACAGATAAAGGTAACGCTAATGGCTGAATCCACACCGCTGAGTGCCGCCGATGTGCAGGCGCGTTTGCTGCAAGGCCCCTATCACCAGTGGCTCGGGCTGGAAGTAACGGCGCTGGGCGCAGGGGAAATCGAGTTGACCGCGCGCTGGCGCGAGGAATGGGTGGTGAATTCCGCCGGGGGATACACCCACGGCGGCATCCTCGCCGCGCTTATCGATCTGACCGCCGACTGGGCGCTGGTTTCCTATACCGGCCGGGGCGTGCCGACGCTCAATCTGCACGTCGATTATCACCGGCCGGCGCGCGGCGATCTCACGGCCCGCGGCCGGGTGATCAAAACGGGTAAACAGGTATCCTGCGCCGAAGCACAGCTGTTCGACCAAGAGGGACGCCTGATTGCCAGCGGGCGCGGCCTCTATTCCACCGCTACCGCCTGAGGAGCTGACAATGACGTTATCCCTCGACCATCTGGTGCTCAACGCCCAATTTGAAACGGATAGCGCGGCGGCGCTGCTCAGCCAGTTGGGCTTCACCCTGACGCCGCGGGGATATCACTCGATGGGATCGATCAACCATCTGGTCATGTTCGCCCACCACTATCTGGAAATCCTCGGGCTGCCGCCCGGCGAACCGGTGCGCCGCGAGGAACTGCTGGCCGGCCCCGCCGGACTCGACGGATTGGTGTTTCGCAGTCAGGATATTGCCGCCAGCGCCGCGGCGATCCAACGCGCGGGCTTTACCCCGCAACCGGTTCGCACCTTCTCCCGGCCGGTCGACATCGACGGACAACGGCAGCAGGCACGCTTTAGCACCGTCCATTTGCCGGCGGACAGCTTCAGCGCCGCTCGGATCTATTTCTGCCGACACCACACTCCGGAGCTGGTGTGGCGTGATGAATGGCAACACCATCAAAATGGTGTGACGCGCATCAGCCAATTGACCGCCGTCACCGACAATCCGGCATCGCTGGCCCGGGACTATCAGGCGCTGGGCACGCCTGCGCCGGGCTTTGAGCTGGCTTTCCTGCACCGCGACGCCTTCGTGCAGCGCTATCGGCATTTGCTGACGCCGGATCCCGACCGCGACAGCCAGTTTGCGGCGATGCGCTTTCATGGCGGCGATCGGGCGCTTATCGCCAGGCAGGCCCGGGCGCTCGGGCTGCCGCTCAGCGAACAGCCCGAGCGGCTGCTGGTGGCGCTGCCTGCGTTCAACTGCCTATGTGAGTTTCTACCATGAACGGCCGTAATCTCGGCGTACTATTCACCGACGTCGGCGACAGCCAACCGCCGGCGCTGATCGCGGCGGACGCCGATCGGCCCGCTCGCGTACTCGGTTATGCCCAGCTCAACCGCCAGGCGGACGCCATCGGGCGCGCCCTGCTGGCGCGCGGTTTCCTTCCCGGCGCAAAGGTCGCTATTCTGGCGCTCAACTCGGGAGAATATGTCGCCGCGCTGCTGGGGATCCTGCGCGCCGGGCTGGTGGCGGTGCCGATCAACATCAAACTGCCGGTCGGCGCGATTGAGCACATTTTGCGGGACAGCGGCGCGCGGTTTCTGTTTGGCGACGACGAACAGTTGGCGC
Organism: Brenneria sp. hezel4-2-4; assembly: GCF_013155275.1. Lineage (GTDB taxonomy): Bacteria > Pseudomonadota > Gammaproteobacteria > Enterobacterales > Enterobacteriaceae > Brenneria. The sequence continues at coordinate 233,972 of NZ_JABJXS010000002.1, read as the reverse complement.
GCATCGCCAGCCCGCCGCCGCACGTCAGCTTCAGCGATGACGGCCTGGAGGCGTTTTATGATTGGGGGCCGCTAACGCCCTGGCAGGCGCGGCCCGACGACGTCGCGCTGCTGTTGTATACTTCCGGTTCCAGCGGCGTCCCCAAAGGCGTCGTTCTGAGCCACGACAGCCACCTGTGGGTAGTACAAACCCGGCTGGCCGCGCGCGAGCTGCACAATGAACGGGTGCTGATCGCCGCCCCGTTTTATCATATGAACGCGCTGGCGCTAATCCTCCTCTCGCTGGCAAGCCGCGTCACCGCCGTTATACTGCCGCAGTTTAGCGCGCCGGCCTATATTCGCGCCATCCACCGCTACCGCTGTAGCTGGCTGACGGCAGTACCGCCGATGATCGCCATGATGCTGCGGGAAAAAGCGCTGCTGGCGCAAAGTGATTTGTCCTGCGTGCGGGTGGTGCGCATGGGATCGGCGCCGGTCGGCGATAGCCTGATAAGCCAGATTAACCAGCTACTGCCGCAAGCGCGCATTATCAATGCCTACGGCACTACCGAAGGCGGCCCGGTGGTTTTCGGCCCGCATCCGCAAGGACGCCCGCTGCCGCCGCTGGCTACCGGCTACCCTCATCCCCAGGTTCAGTTGCGGTTGCGCGCGCAAGACGGTCAGTTGTCCCAGTGCGGCGTACTGGAACTGAAAAGCCCGGCGCTGATGCTCGGCTACCATCAACGGCCGGATATCCCCTCGCCCTTCACTCCGGACGGTTATTACATCACCGGCGATGTATTCCGTCAGGACGACGCGGGATTTTTCACCTTCATCGGCCGTCACGATGATATGTTCGTTTGCGGCGGGGAAAATATCTATCCGAGCGAAGTCGAACAGCTGCTTGAGCGCCATCCGGCCGTACAGCAGGCCTGCGTGGTGCCGGTGGCCGATGAGATTAAAGGCGAGAAGCCGGTGGCCTGGGTGGTTTTGCGCGCCGGTCAGCAGACGGATAGCGAGACGCTCAAGGCTTTCACGTTGCAGCAGGGCGCCGCCTACCTGCATCCGCGTCATATCTGGCTGGTCGATCGTTTACCGCTGGCCGGCACCAATAAAATCGATCGCAACGCGCTGAAAGACGAAGCCGCCCGGCGGATAACGTCTGCCGGTTTGACGGGCGGCGGCGAACGCCCCGGCATAGCCCTTGATCTACCGTGAACACGCGGCGGTTTGCCGCGCTGACGGGTTAGGTTGGGGCGTTTACCGGGCGGGTTCGCGCAGCCACGGCGTACAGGTCACGCCGACCAGCATCCCTTCCGCGCTGAGGAAGCGGGTTACCCGCTGTCCCCAGGGTTCCAGCCGGTTTTCCACCAGCAGCGGATACCCCTGTTGTTTAATCGCCTGCGTTGCCGCGTCCATATCGGCAACGTCAAACTCCAGCCAGCTTTGCGGTATCGGCAACTCTGCCGGCCACCGATCCTGCCCGAAACAGGATTGGCTGGCCTGCTCCAGCGGCCACAGCGAAAAATGTTTCGCGCCCTCCAACGCCTCCGTGGTCAGATAATCACTGTTGCCCTCCATCGGCTTCAACGGCAGACGCAGCGTATCCACGTAGAGCGCATAACCGGCCGAAACCGATTTAACAATAGGGCCAAAGCCTGCAATAAACAGCACCTTCACACCGGGTATGGCGATATCCATCATGACCTCTCAGCGTTTTGGTTAACATCATCCATCAGGAAATAGCGATAAACTGCGCGCGCAACGTCTGAACCTGATCGCGCAGGCTGGCCGCCTCTTCAAACTCCAGATTTTGCGCATGGGTCATCATTTTACTTTCCAGCTCGCGGATCTTTTGCTCCAGCGCTTTCGGCGTCAGTAGCTGATAACCGGCCGCCGGCTCGGCGGCTTTCTTACCGCGGCCTTTGCCGCGGTTACTCGGCTGGCCCAGTTGCAGAATGTCGGCGATTTTCTTGTTCAATCCCTGCGGCACAATGCCATGCTCAAGGTTATAAGCCTGCTGCTTCTCACGCCGGCGCTCCGTTTCACTAATCGCCCGCTCCATCGAGGGGGTAATTCTGTCGCCATACAAAATGGCCTTGCCATTCAGGTTACGCGCCGCGCGCCCGATAGTCTGGATCAGCGAGCGCTCGGAACGCAGAAAACCTTCTTTATCCGCATCCAGAATCGCCACCAGCGACACCTCCGGCATATCCAGCCCCTCACGCAGCAGGTTGATGCCCACCAGCACATCGAACTCGCCAAGCCGCAGGTCACGAATAATTTCCACCCGCTCGACGGTATCAATATCCGAGTGCAGGTAGCGTACCCGCTCACCGTGTTCCTCCAGATATTCGGTTAAATCTTCCGCCATCCGTTTGGTCAGCGTGGTGACCAGCACCCGCTCATTCACCGCGGCGCGCAGACGGATTTCCGACAACAGATCGTCCACCTGGGTGGCGACCGGCCTGACTTCCAGCACCGGATCCAGCAACCCTGTCGGGCGAACCACCTGATCGATCACTTCGCCGCCGGATTTTTCCAGCTCATACTTGCCCGGCGTCGCCGACACATAAATGGTCTGCGGCGCCAGCGCTTCAAATTCCTCAAATTTCATCGGCCGGTTGTCCAGCGCCGACGGCAGGCGAAAACCATATTCCACCAGCGTTTCTTTACGCGCCCGGTCGCCGCGGTACATGCCGCCGATCTGCGGGATGGTGACGTGAGATTCATCGACCACCAGCAGCCCGTCGGCGGGCAGGTAATCAAACAGGGTCGGCGGCGGTTCGCCGGGGCCGCGCCCGGACAGAAAGCGGGAGTAGTTTTCGATACCCGAGCAGTATCCAAGCTCGTTCATCATTTCCAGATCAAACTGGGTGCGCTGGCTAAGCCGCTGCTCTTCCAGCAGCTTATTGTTCTCCAGCAGCACCCTGCGCCGCTCGGCCAGTTCGACCTTGATGTCTTCCATCGCCTGCAAAATACGCTCGCGCGGCGTTACGTAGTGCGTTTTAGGGTAGATGGTATACCGCGGCACGGTATGCAAAATTTGCCCGGTCAGCGGGTCGAATAGCGACAACCGTTCAACTTCCTCATCAAACAGTTCGACGCGCAGCGCCATATCGTCCGATTCAGCGGGGAAAATATCAATCACTTCGCCGCGCACGCGGAACGTCCCGCGCTGAAACGCCTGATCGTTACGCGCATACTGCAACTCCGCCAGCCGCCGCAAAATCGCACGCTGATCGATAATCATCCCCTGCGTCAGATGCAGCATCATTTTCAGATACAGATCGGGATCGCCCAGACCGTAAATCGCCGAAACCGACGCCACCACGACCACATCGCGCCGCTCCAGCATCGCTTTCGTCGCCGAGAGCCGCATCTGTTCGATATGTTCGTTTACCGATGCATCCTTTTCGATAAAGGTATCGGAACTCGGCACGTAGGCTTCCGGCTGATAGTAGTCGTAGTAGGAGACGAAATATTCCACCGCGTTGTCCGGGAAAAAGGCTTTCATTTCGCCATAAAGCTGGGCGGCCAGCGTTTTATTGGGCGCCAGCACCATGGTGGGACGATTCAGATCGGCGATCACATTGGCGATGGTAAACGTTTTTCCCGATCCCGTTACGCCCAACAATGTCTGATGCGCCAATCCATCCTCTAATCCTTCCTTTAAACGACGAATGGCTTCCGGCTGATCGCCCGCCGGTTTAAATTCGGAATTCAGTTTGAATGCTTTACTCATAGTCGAATACGTTTCTCGTGGATGGGGCTACCGGATGGCAAGCAAATGGAACCGGATGGCGATCGTGGACACTCAGGTTATTATGAGAACCAATCACGGACTTTTCCACCGTCATGATACTGGATATAAAAACAGCATCAAGGAAATTATCGCCCGTCAGGATGATTAATCGGCAAATGGGTTAGCTAGCACATCAGGTGCCAATCCACCAGCAAAAATCACGGTTATTTATCCCCAGAATTATGATTTTGGTAACTTACTGGTATGATCAGTGCCGTTAATTTATGCAACGACGCGCAAAGCGTAGTAAAGACACTTGATTTTAAATAACACAATGATTTAAAAGTAATTAATAAAAAAGCAGAGAATAACGCCAACCTGGCGAAAACCCGCGTCAGCTCTCGTCTGGCATGGCTTTTCTATCCCTCATGCACATAGTTATCCACAGAAATAGTGGATAACTCCCACCATCCCGCACCCGCCCTGAGTTGCTGAAATACGCCTGTCATAAAACATCGCTGCCGATATGGATTTTATTCACCCTTTTTCTGCGATTTATTTCATAAGTATTAAACTGAAAAATGCTAAAAACAAAAACGGATAGCCTGATGCGCATTCAAGGCTGACGAGGGCTAAGCGTGGATATCAAGCAGGTTTTTTCTATTAATTAGCAATAAATAATACGCTAACTATTTATATCGAGGATAAAGATAAGTATTGGTTATCAGGGTGGAAGCCTTAATCCAGCAGCGTCAAATCAATATACGGCCCCAAACACCGCCGCCGAGGTTCAGGCAAATGCGGAATTTCACCCAGCATCGGCGCGGGCAAACGTTGCCGTAACGTATCCAGATACGCTTGATGCCGCCTTCCCGGCAATGCAATGTCGTTGGCGATCCAGCCGCATAGCTTCAGCCCGGACTGCGCGACGGCATGGGCGGTCAACAGCGCATGGTTGATGCAGCCCAGCTTAATGCCCACCACCAAAATAACCGGCAGTTGCTCTCGCGCCACCCAATCGGCAAACGTTTCCCGTTCCGACAACGGCGTCAACCAGCCTCCCGCCCCTTCCACCAGCAGCCAGTCAGCCTGCGCCTCCAGCGCTCGCAGTCCGGCGGAAAGCGCCGTCAGCGGGATCGGTCTTTGTTCCGCCGCACTGATAATGTGAGGCGACGTGGGTTCAACAAACGCGAACGGATTGACGGTCTGGTAGTCGAGCGGTACGCTGCTGTTGGCCTGGAGCAGTAATGCATCGCCGTTGCGCGCCCCTTCAGGCGTCATTTCACAACCGGACGCCACCGGCTTATAGCCTGCGGTCCGGTATCCGGCCTGATTCGCCGCTTGCAACAGCGCGCAGCTGGCCACCGTTTTTCCGACCTCGGTGTCCGTGCCGGTGACAAACCAGCGTTTAATCACGATAAATCACTCCATAAACCAGTTGGTAGCTGAGCGGATAGCCATCCTGCCGCCGCGGGTACGCCGCTGACAATGCCGCCAGACGCGCACGGCTGAGCAATCCGGGCGGCCGTTCCTGATGCAGCCGGGTGGCCCCAATGCCTTTCAACGATTTCATCAGCGTCAGCACGTCGGGAAAGCAACAGGTGACGCACTCCTGATGAAGCTGAAAACGATACGGCCGGCAGGCCGCTTCAATCGCCGATACCGGCAGGAAACGGTTGACCCGCTGGCTGCCGTCCAGACGCCGCCAAGCCTGCGCCAGCTCCGTCAGCGACCCGTCCGCCAGCGTGGAAAAGGCTATCGCCCCGCCGGGCCGGGTCACACGATGCCACTCCGCCAACGCGCGGGATAAATCCTCGCACCACTGCACCGCCAGATTGCTATAGCAGAGATCCACGCTGTTATCCGCCAACGGCAGATTTTCGATATCCCCCAGTAAGTAGCAGTCCGCGACCTGTTGCTCGCGGGCATGGGCCAGCATGTCGGCGGACAAATCCAGCGCCGTCACGGTTTTCCCCAGCTGTTGCCAACACCGGCTGAAATAACCGGTGCCGCAGCCCGCATCCAGCACCTGTAAGCCGTGATGAGACGCAATCATACTGAGTAACCGCGTTCCGCTGGCGCGTTGCAGCGCGGCAAAACGATCGTAGTGGTCGGCCGCGCGGCCGAAAGCCCGGGCGATGGCCTGCTTATTATGGGCTTTAGTCAGCATGGAGCAGCACCGTGAGTAAGCGATCGATATCTTCCGGCTGATGCGCCGCCGTCAGCGTAATGCGCAGACGCGCGCTGCCGGGCGGCACCGTGGGCGGACGCATGGCGCTGACCCATAGCCCCTGTGAACGCAGGCGCGCCATCAGCGCCAGCGTTGGCGCATTTTCGCCGACGATCAGCGGCTGGATCGCGCTGCCGGAATTCATCAGTTGAAAAGGGGCTGTCGCCAACCCGGATCGAAACCGGGCGATGTTGCGCTGCAACGCCTCTCGCAGCGCATCCCCCTGCCGGACGCAATTCAGCGCCGCGCTCAACGCGCAGGCCTGGGCGGCGGGCATCGACGTGCTGTAAATCAAATGACGGGCAAACTGGAGCAAATATTCGGCCACCGGCTCGGCGCAGAGTACCGCCGCCCCGCTGACGCCAAAGGCCTTGCCGAAGGTGACGATAAGCAGCTCAGGATGAATGCCCTGCCGCCAGCAGCTTCCCCGCCCTTCATCCCCCAGCACGCCGATGCCGTGGGCATCATCCACCATCAGCCATGCGCCGCGTTCGCGACAGCGCCCATACAACGGTTTCAGCGGCGCGCTATCGCCGTCCATGCTGAATACCCCTTCGGTAACCGCCAGCGTTTGCCCCCCGCCGGGTTTTTCCAGCAGATGCCGTAAGGATGCAGGGTCATTATGGGTGAAACGCCGCAATGTCGCGGGCGAATGAACGGCGGCTTCCAGCAGCGATGCATGGCTCAGCTTATCCGCCAGAATACGATCCCCGTCCTGCATCAGCGCCGCCACCACCGCCTGATTGGCCGCATAGCCGGAAATAAACAGCAGCGCGCGCGGATAGCCCAGCCAGTCGGCCAACTGTTGCTCCAGCGCCGCGTGCGCATCGGTATAACCGGTGACATGGCCGGAGCCGCCGCTGCCGACGCCATACCGCGCCGCGCCCTGCTGCCAGGCATGGATAATCTCCGGATGACGGCTCAACCCCAGATAATCGTTGCTGGAGAAGTTGATGTAACGCTGTCCGTCCTGCGTCAGCCAACGGCTATTGCCTCCCTGATTGGCCTGGCGCGTGCGGTAGGCATCCTCCTGACGACGTTTTTCCAACGCCAGCGCCATGCGCCGTTGCCAGCTCATGTTCCCGTCCGGCTTTTCTTACCCCACCACGACAACGTCCTATACCGCCGCATTGTAGAACTGTTCCGTGTCGGCATGGGTTAACTGCCGGGTCAACCGCTGCTGCTGTTGGTTGTCGCCGTATTCGATCCCGACCTGTTGCGGGTTCAGCCCCAGCTTGCGGAACAACGCCAGATCTTTATCTTCTTTGGGGTTCGGCGTCGTCAGCAGCTTGCAGCCATAGAATATGGAATTGGCGCCGGCCATAAAGCACATCGCCTGCGTCTGCTCGCTCATCTGCTCGCGCCCGGCGGATAACCGCACATAGGAGGAAGGCATCATGATACGGGCGACGGCGATGGTGCGGATAAAATCAAACGGATCGACATCCTCGTTATCGGCCAGCGGCGTCCCCTTTACCTTGACCAGCATATTGATCGGCACGCTTTCCGGCGGCGTTGGCAGATTGGCCAGTTGCACCAGCAACCCGGCGCGGTCGCGCACCGTTTCACCCAGACCGACAATGCCGCCGGAACAGACTTTGATACCCGCGTCACGCACCTTATCCAGCGTATCAAGCCGCTCCTGATAACTACGGGTGGTGATAATGCTGCCGTAAAACTCCGGGGAGGTATCCAGATTATGATTATAAAAATCCAGCCCGGCCGAGGCCAAACGCGCGGCCTGCTCGCCGTTCAGCGTACCCAGCGTCATGCAGGTTTCCATGCCCAGATCTTTGACCCCCTGCACCATCTGCTCCAGATACGGCATGTCGCGCTCATGGGGATTCTTCCAGGCGGCGCCCATGCAGAAGCGGGTCGAACCGGCCGCTTTGGCCTGACGGGCGGATTCCAGCACCTGTTCCACCTGCATCAGCCGTTCGGTTTCGATGCCGGTACGATAGCGGGAACTTTGCGGACAGTATTTGCAATCTTCCGGGCAGGCGCCGGTTTTGATCGACAGCAGCGTACTGACCTGTACCTGACGGGGATCGAAATGCTGACGATGAACCTGTTGCGCCTCGAACATCAGTTCCAGAAAGGGTCTATCGAATAGGTTTTGCGCTTGCTCAAGCGTCCAGTAACGGCGGTCGGCCATATCGGCATCTCCAAAATAAAAACACTTCGTCAGTTTAAATTAACCGCCTATACTGTCAACCAAATAGAAGTTAAATTGGTTTACGTTAACGCATGATGACCCCGGAACAGTTAGCCTTTGATCGACGCCATATCTGGCATCCCTACACCTCAATGACCCAGCCGTTGCCGGTTTATCCGGTGGTATCGGCTTCCGGCGTCGAGCTTCAGCTCAATGACGGCCGCCGTCTGATCGACGGAATGTCTTCCTGGTGGGCGGCGATCCACGGCTATAACCATCCGTATATTAATCAGGCGCTACAGCAGCAGATTTCCCAGATGTCGCATGTGATGTTCGGCGGCATTACGCATCCGGCTGCGGTGTCGCTATGTCGTCGGCTGGTGGATATCACCCCGGCCGGGCTGGAGTGCGTTTTTCTGGCGGACTCCGGCTCGGTCGCCGTCGAGGTGGCGCTAAAAATGGCGCTGCAATACTGGCAGGCGCGCGGCGAACCGCGGCAGCGTTTTCTGACGCTGCGTCACGGCTACCACGGCGACACTTTCGGGGCGATGTCGGTATGCGATCCGCAAAACTCGATGCACAGTCTGTATCAGGGATATCTGCCCGCTCATCTGTTTGTCGACGCGCCGCAGTGCCGATTTGACGACCCGTGGCGGGAGGAGGATATTCTTCCTTTGCGTACCCTGTTGGCCGAGCACGCGAAAGACATCGCCGCCATTATTCTGGAGCCCATCGTGCAGGGCGCCGGCGGCATGCGTTTTTACCATCCGCGTTATCTGCAACGGGTGCGGGCGCTGTGCGATAGCTACGGTATTCTGCTGATTACCGATGAAATCGCCACCGGATTCGGCCGCACCGGCAAACTGTTTGCCTGTGAACATGCCGACATTGCGCCGGACATTATGTGTTTAGGCAAAGCGCTGACCGGCGGTTATCTGACGCTTTCGGCCACGCTCGCCACCCGCCCGGTGGCGGAAACCATCAGCAACGGCGCGGCGGGCTGTTTTATGCACGGCCCGACCTTTATGGGGAATCCGCTGGCCTGCGCGGCGGCCAACGCCAGCCTGACGCTGCTGGCGGAAAACCGCTGGCAGCGGCAGGTTGCCGCCATCGAACAGCAGTTGCGCCAGGCGCTGATGCCGCTTGCCGACGCGCCGGAGGTGGCGGATGTGCGGGTACTGGGGGCCATCGGCGTGGTGGAGACGCGCCGTCCGGTCAATATGGCGCGGCTGCAACGCTTTTTCGTTGAGCGCGGCGTCTGGATCAGGCCGTTTGGTAAACTGATCTACCTTATGCCGCCGTTTATCATTCAGCCCGACGCGTTACGCCAGCTTACCGATGCGGTCGGCAGCGCCGTTTCAGAGAATCATTTGTTCGCTATATAAATACGGCGGCGCAGTAATGCCGCCGTATTTATCCGTTGCCTGCTTGACTATTTTCATCTTATTTTTTGATTGCTTTATCACTATCTAGATTATTATTTCCATGTAAATTATTTAGCCCATAAATTAGTAATATCGCATCCAAAATATGCTGGCGGATGGTTATTTTTTAGCAAAATCCGGCCCCTCCGTTAAGCAACGTCAACCCAACTAATAATAAAAAAGCAGAAAATATAAATATTAACCAGTTCGCATTCTATTTTGCGATTGTTCAGCCGTTTCTCCGCGCAAGGCACCATCGATAAAAATCAATAAAATTCATATGATAATGATTTAATATTGGCGTTTAACCCCTGTATCCATTCACAACATATCAATATAAGTTCCGTAAATACTTATTATTATTCAATATTGTTACATTGATAACAACAATATGATTCCTTATCCTATTTATTATTTACAAATAAACACCAGATTTCACCTAATAATAATTAAATCTAAGTATCTTTTTGTTTAAATAAAATATTATCGTCATAAAAAATTATGGTAAATTATATTTCAGGAATACCCGAGCAGTCGTTTTTATCAAGGAGATAATCTATGTTTATGCTGATTAAAAGCAGCTTTTTATTATTACGCCCGCTGTTGTCCATTCTGATATTTTCAATCTTACTCGCCCCATTGCATGCTTCCGCCGTTACATCGTCAAAAGACGCGGATAAGCTCTATTTTTCGCAAAATAAATATTATTTGTTCAATAATGCGTGGGGCAAAGACAGCGTTAAGGGTTGGAAACAAAGCATCACCTATAACAGCGCTACCAACATGGGTTGGACATGGAACTGGCCGAGCACCACCTCTTCGGTCAAGGGATACCCTTCAATAGTCAGCGGCTGGCACTGGACGGCAGGCTATACCGCCGGCAGCGGCTTTCCGACCAAACTGGCGAGCAATAAAAACATCAATACCAAAGTCACCTATTCAATCAAGGCCAAAGGAACCTATAACGCCGCCTATGACATCTGGTTTCACAACACCGACAAAGCCACCTGGAGTTCCACGCCCACGGACGAATTGATGATCTGGCTGAACAACACCCAGGCCGGCCCGCTGGGAACCTATGTTGAAACGGTCAATATCGGCGGCACCCGTTGGAAAGTCAGTAAAGGCTGGTTGGATGCCGGAAACGGAAAAGGCTGGAACGTATTTTCGTTTGTCCGCACCGCCAACACCAGCAAAGCCTCGCTGAATATCAAAAACTTTACCGACTATCTGGTCAACAACAAAAAATGGATGAACAACGCCAAATACGTGAGCAGCGTTGAGTTCGGCACCGAGATCTACCAAGGCGCCGGTTCTATGACGATTTCAAACTGGAGCGTCAATGTGAAATAACGCGTTAATACGCGGGAAGTTGCCGACAACGTCGCCTGTAGGCCCGAGATCCCCGGGCCTACCTTAATGAACCGGTGATGTACGTTCAAACCATCAAGCCGGCAGCATGCCCTCTTCACTAACCGCCTGAATTTAACCCTGCCACGCCATCCGACGACAAGGAAAACTTGTGATCTATGGCACACCAATTCCATTAGCGTTATGATGATTTCATCCGTTAATCAGGAATGTCTCATGCGTAATACCCTCACTCTTTGCTGGAAATATTTACGCGCTTTCGCATTGATTTACCTCTGCCTGCTGGCAGGCAATGCGATATCCGCGTTACTCCCGCTGGTTATTCCAGGCAGCATCATCGGTATGCTGATCCTCTTCTTCCTTCTCGCTATGCAGATCCTACCGCCGGATTGGGTGAAACCCGGTTGTCACTTGTTTATCCGCCATATGGCGCTGCTGTTTGTGCCGATAGGCGTGGGGGTCATGAACTATTACGACCTGCTTAGCCAACAGTTTGGCCCGATTGTCGTTTCCTGCCTGGTCAGTACTTTCATTGTGATGATCGTCGTCGGTTACAGCACGCAGTTGATGCAACGCGAACAAGCCATTAGCGCGGACAACCCGCTCACTAAGGATAAAGAATAATGCTCGCCTATTTGTGGTGGTCATTGCCACTCACTCTGTTAGTCTTTTTTGCCGCCCGTAAGCTGGCGATAGTGACAAAAATATCGTTGTTGAACCCGTTGCTGATTTCGATGGCAATTATTATTCCCTTGCTGCTGCTGCTGAATATCCCTTACGACCACTACTTTAAGGGAAGCGAGGTGCTTAACGATCTGCTTCAGCCCGCGGTTGTCGCGCTGGCCTTTCCGCTATACGAACAGCTTCACCAGATCCGGGCGCGCTGGAAATCCATCATCAGCGTCTGTTTTATCGGCAGCCTTGCCGCCATTATCTCCGGCACCGCGGTGGCATTGTGGATGGGCGCCTCATCCGAGATTGCGGCCTCCGTGCTGCCGAAGTCCGTTACCACGCCGATTGCCATGGCCGTTGCCAGCTCTATCGGCGGTATTCCCGCCATCAGCGCCGTCTGCGTGATTTTTGTCGGCATTCTGGGCGCCGTGCTAGGGCACAGCCTGTTCGACCGCATTGGCATTAAAACCAAAGCCGCACGCGGTTTATCCATGGGAACGGCCTCACACGCGTTAGGCACCGCGCGCTGCGCCGAAGTCGATTTTCAGGAAGGCGCTTTCAGTTCGCTGGCGTTGGTTATCTGCGGGATCATCACTTCGCTGGTGGCGCCGTTTATTTTCCCCGTACTGGTCGGCCTTTTAGGGTAAATCCGGCTTATTCGCGGATACCGGGTCATGGGTTAAGGGCCTAAGCGCTTAACCCGCTTTTCTGTGCATCGCAGCGATGCAAAAAAAATCGATATACCTCACATATTTGACGGCCATCTTTCAATCCTTTCAAATGTAACGCGATCAAAATCACGTTTTATTGCTAATCTGCTGCTTAACATAACGTTCATTGATTGGTAAAAGAGTAAGCCGATATGCACCCGAGATTTGATGAAGCATTTCAACAACTCCCTGACCGTCTGCGCTTCGCGCTTGCGCCTATTCTCAGCAGGCCGGATTTCGCCGCCATGCTGACCGCGGATGAAGTGAAAACGTTGGGCGATGCCGCCCGGCAGGATACGAATACGCTCGCCTTTACCTTGTTACCGCTGGCTGCCGCCTGTGCGCTGGCGCCGATTTCTCGTTTTCAGGTAGGCGCCATCGCGCAGGGCTCCAGCGGCAATTTTTATTTCGGCGCCAATATGGAGTTTACCGGCGTTCCCCTTCAGCAAACGGTACATGCCGAACAAAGCGCGATCGCCCACGCCTGGTTACGCAATGAACGGGAACTGACGGCCGTCACGGTAAACTACACGCCGTGCGGTCATTGTCGGCAGTTTATGAATGAACTGAACGCCGCCTCTTCTCTGCGTATTCAGTTGCCGGGGCGCCAGCCCGCCGTACTCGGCCATTACCTGCCTGACGCATTCGGCCCCGTCGATCTGAATATCAGCGCCCGATTAATGGACGAGGTAGACCATGCGCATACGCTGGCGAATAAAGACCCGCTTGCCCTTGCCGCGCTGCAAGCGGCCAACCGCAGCTACGCGCCGTACAGCCAGGCGATAAGCGGCGTGGCGCTGGAAACGGTCAATGGAAATGTCTATACCGGCCGTTACGCTGAAAATGCGGCGTTCAATCCCAGCCTTCCGCCGGTGCAGGTTGCGCTTAATCTGATGAACCTGGCGGGCGAGGCGCATACGGCGATACGCAAGGCCGCCGTCGTCGAACGCCGCCACGCCGCCGTTCGTCACTGGGAGAGGGGCGAAACGCTGCTGACCGAACTCGGCTGTAAAAATGTTGCCGTATATTTCGTGGACTAGAGCAATACGTACAGGAAAGGTTGAATCGATACAGCTTTTTTTACGCTCAATTGCAAGTTATCTGTAACTATTTTAATTAACATTTTCTGTACATATTTTATGGGTAATTTAAGATCTGGGGCGACAATAGTCTGATGTTATCCTTTGAATTGACTCCTGTTCCCTCCAAAGAGTAAAAAAAATCATGGAATTAGAATACGAAAGTAAGCGTTCTCTCTATATCCCTTATGCCGGCCCCATACTTCTTGAATTTCCCTTACTGAATAAAGGCAGCGCGTTTACCGAAGAAGAGCGCGCTGATTTTAATTTGCACGGTTTATTGCCGGAAGCGGTTGAAACCATTGAAGAACAGGCCGAACGCGCCTGGCGACAATACCAAGAGTTTAAAAGCGATATTGATAAGCACGTTTACCTGCGCAACATCCAGGATACGAACGAAACGCTGTTCTACCGTTTGCTGGACGCGCACCTCAGCGAAATGATGCCCATTATCTATACGCCGACGGTTGGCGAAGCCTGCGAGCACTTTTCCGATATCTATCGACGGGCGCGCGGTCTGTTTATCGCCTACCCTAACCGCGCCCATATCGACGATATGCTGCAAAACGCCACCAAGCAGAATGTAAAAGTTATCGTGGTGACCGACGGCGAGCGGATTCTGGGGCTGGGCGATCAGGGGATCGGCGGGATGGGCATTCCGATCGGTAAACTGTCTTTGTATACCGCCTGCGGCGGCATCAGCCCGGCGTATACCCTGCCGGTGGTTCTGGATGTCGGCACCAACAACCCGCAGCGGTTGAACGATCCGTTGTATATGGGCTGGCGTCATCCGCGAATAACGGACGACGAATACTATGAATTCGTCGACGAATTTATTCAGGCGGTTAAACGTCGCTGGCCGAACGTGCTGCTACAGTTCGAAGACTTCGCGCAGAAAAACGCCACCCCGCTGCTGAACCGCTACCGTGATGAGATCTGTAGCTTCAACGACGATATACAGGGAACCGCCGCGGTGACGCTGGGCAGTCTGATTGCCGCCAGCCGCGCCGCGGGCAGTCAGCTACGCGACCAGACCGTGGTGTTCCTCGGCGCCGGTTCCGCCGGATGCGGCATCGCCGAACAGATCATCGCGCAGATGAAATCCGAAGGCTTGAGCGAAGAGGAGGCCCGCGCCCGCGTCTTCATGGTCGATCGCTTTGGCCTGTTGACCGACAAATTGCCAAACCTGCTCGATTTCCAAAGCAAGCTGGTGCAGAAAAGCGAACTGCTGACCCACTGGGAAAAGGCCAGCGATGCGATTTCCCTGCTGGAAGTGGTGCGTAACGCCAAACCGACCATCATGATCGGCGTTTCCGGCCAGCCGGGTCTGTTTACGGAAGAGATCATCCGCGAGATGCACCAACACTGCGCCCGTCCCATCGTGATGCCCCTGTCCAACCCGACCTCCCGCGTGGAAGCCCGTCCGGAAGACATTATCCGCTGGACCGACGGCGCCGCGCTGGTGGCGACCGGTAGCCCGTTCAGTCCGGTAATCTATCAGGATAAGGTGTACCCGATCGCCCAGTGCAACAACTCCTTTATCTTCCCGGGTATTGGGTTAGGCGTGCTGGCTGCCGGGGCGAAACGCATTACCGATGGTATGCTGATGGCCGCCAGCCGGGCGCTGGCAGACTGCTCGCCGCTGGCCAATAATGGCGAAGGCGCGTTGCTGCCGGATATTGCGGATATTCAGAGCGTGTCGAAACGCATTGCGCTGGAAGTCGCTAAAGTAGCGCAGTTGCAGGGCGTGGCGATGGTGACCTCCGCCGATGCGCTGGAAAAAGCCATCGCGCAAAACTTTTGGCAGCCGCAGTACCGTAACTACAAACGCACCTCGTTCTAAGCACAGCCCCCGGCTTTCTCAATAGAAAGCCGGGGCATTCGCACTTTTCTCTTCAGCCTTTCAGTTTTGGGTCCAGCGCATCGCGCAAGCCATCTCCCAGCAGATTAAACGCCAATACCGTCAGGAAGATCGCCAGGCTGGGGAAAATCGCCACGTGCGGCGCGATCACCATATCGGAACGCGCCTCGTTGAGCATCGCGCCCCACTCCGGCGTGGGCGGCTGGGCGCCCAGCCCCAGAAACGACAGGCTGGCCGCCGTAATGATCGACATACCGATCCGCATGGAGAAATACACCACGATAGAGGAAACCGTACCGGGCAGGAGATGCCGAAAGACAATCGTCCAGTCAGACGCGCCGATGCTGCGAGCCGATTCAATAAAGGTCTGCTGTTTCAGCACCAGCGTATTCCCTCTGACCAGCCGGGCAAACGCGGGAATACTGAAAATAGCCACCGCCACAATCACGTTCGCCATCCCGCTCCCCATAATCGCCACCACCGCGATCGCCAATAGGATGCCGGGAAAGGCAAACAGCACATCGCAGATACGCATGATAATGCGATCCCACCAACCCTCGTAATAACCGGCCAGCAGCCCCAGCGACGTGCCGATCAGCATCCCCACCAGCACGGAAAAAATACCCGCCGCCAACGAAATTCGCGTGCCCAATAAAATACGGCTGAAAATATCGCGCCCCAACGAATCCACGCCCAACCAATGCATCGCGGACGGCCCTTCATTCAGCCGTTCATAGTCAAAGTAATTTTCCGCGTCATAGGGAATCAAATAAGGCGCCAGTAAGGCAACGATAACCAGCAGCGCCACAAATACGCCAGCCAGCAGGGCGATGCGCTGATGACGGAAACGTCGCCAGAATTCACGCCACGGCGTGCGAATTTGATGCTCGCCAATCGCCGGCAGAGTCGACAATATCGCGTTACGTCGCCAGTTTTTCATACCTCTTCCTTACTTATAACGGATCGCCGGGTTAATCGCGGCATACAACATATCGACGAACAGATTGATAAGAATAAACTCCAGAGAAAACAGCAACACTTCCGCCTGAATCACCGGATAGTCGCGCATCTCCACAGAATCGACCAGCAGCCGGCCCAGTCCCGGCCAGTTAAACACTTTCTCGACCACGATCGAACCGCCCAGCAGAAAACCAAACTGCAATCCCATCATGGTGACGACGGGGATCAGCGCATTGCGTAAGCCGTGTTTCAACACCACCAGCGATTCCCGCACGCCTTTTGCCCGCGCCGTACGCATGTAATCCTCGCGCATTACCTCGACAAACGAGGCGCGGGTAAAGCGGGCCATCACCGCCGCCACCGCCGCTCCCAGCGTAATGGAGGGTAAAATATAGTGCTGCCAGCTGTCTGCGCCGACGGTGGGCAACCACCCCAGCTCAACGGAAAACACCTGCATCAACAACATGCCGAGGGCAAACGCCGGAAAAGAAATACCGGATACCGCCAGCGTCATGCCAATGCGGTCCGGCCAGCCATTGCGCCATACGGCGGAGACGACGCCTATCGCCATGCCGAAGATAACCGCCCACGCCATGCTAGTGACGGTGAGCCAGAATGTGGGCATAAAGCGGCTGGCGATTTCTTCGGTTACCGGCCGTTTGGACACCATCGAGGTCCCCAGATCGCCTTGCAATATATTGGTGAAGAAACGCCAGAACTGCTGCGGCAGCGGTTTGTCCAATCCCAGATCCTGACGAACCAGCTCTATCACCGTGGCGTCCGCTTCCCGTCCGGCGGCCAAGCGCGCCGGATCGCCGGGTAACAGGTGAACGAACAGGAACACCAGCACCATCACAATCAATAAGGTGGGAATCAATCCCAGTAACCGTTTAATAAAATAATTCAGCATGGAAAAGTTTCCACAGACATGCGCTCTGCTCCCCGTTGAGTGGAATTTTGCTGAAATGCGGGACGGCGGCGATCGCCGCCCCGTGCTTGCGGCCGTCCGGCTTATTCTTTCAGATCGGCGTCATCAAAACTGAAAGCCGTATCCGGCATCACATAAAACCCGGTCAGTTTCTTGCTGTTAGCCGAAACCAAACGCTCCGTCGCCAGAAATACCCACGGCGCGTCGGCCCAGATTTTGTCCTGCGCGTCTTTATACAGCTTTTGCTTTTCGGCCCGATCGGTGGTCTTTAACGCGTCCGCCAGATCGGCGTCAACCTGTGGATTGCTGTAAAAAGCCGTGTTAAACAGGGCCGGAGGCCAGGAGGCGGTGGCGAATAACGGCGACAACGCCCAGTCCGCTTCCCCGGTTGAAGCCGACCAGCCGGTGTAGAACATGCGCACGCCGGTTTCGTTCACCCCTTTCCCTTCCACTTCAGCGGCGCGCTGGCCGGCGTCCATGGCGGTGACCTGCACCTTGATGCCGACCTGCGCCAGTTGCTGCTGGGTAAACTGCAACACTTTCTGCGCGGTACTGTGGTTATGCGACGACCACAGCGTGGTGGTGAATCCGTCAGGATAGCCCGCTTCTTTCAATAGCTCGCGGGCTTTAGCCGGATCGTAAGGCCACGGCTGATACTTCACCGCATAATCGATGCTGGCCGGCAGCGGCCCCTCGGCCGGGGTGGCATAGCCGGAAAAAGCGACTTTGATCAAGGCGTCTTTGTTAATGGCGTAATTAATCGCCTGCCGCACCTTGAGGTTGTCAAACGGCTTTTGCGTCACATTCAGACTGATATAACGATGCAGGATCGACGGTGAAGCGACCAGCGCCAGTTGGTCGTTTTTCTCCAGCACTTTGGCCTGTTCAAAGGGGATCGGATACGCAAAGTGCGCTTCCCCGGTTTGCAGCAGCGCCGCGCGGGTGTTGTTGTCCACCACCGGACGCCAGGTAATGCTATCCAGCTTAGGCTGCCCCGATTTCCAGTAGCCGTCAAACTTCTCCACCTTGACGTAATCGGTCTGATTCCAGGTCACAAAGCGGTACGGCCCGGTGCCCACCGGATGGAAACCAATCTCTTTCCCATACTGTTTCAACGCCGCCGGCGAGATGATCACCGCCGCCGGGTGCGCCAGGTTATTGATAAACGCGGAGAACGGTGTTTTCAGGGTGATTTTTACCGTTTGTCCGTCAACCACTTCCGTTTTATCAATCATTTTGAACAGGTTATACCGTTTCAGCCGGTTCTGCGGATCGCTGGCGCGATCCAGATTCGCCTTGACCGCTTCGGCATTAAAGTCCGTGCCATCATGAAACTTCACGCCCGGGTGCAGCTTAACGGTATAAACCAGACCATCCGCGCTGGTTTCATAACTTTCCGCCAGTACGTTGACCAGCCTCATATCCTTGTCGAAACCAAACAGTCCCTGATAGAACGATTTGGCAACGGTCTGTGATAACGAGTCGTTGGCGTCGTAGGGATCCAGCGTCGTGAAGTTGGACGCCACGGCGATAACCGCATCCTTGGCGGCCCAGGCGGGCGCTGCCGCCATCGCGGCGGCGACACCGGCGGCAAGTAACCAGTTACGCTTTAAAGTGATAACATTCATCGTGTTACGTTCTCCTTATGATTCCCTGTCAATAAGCGCCGGCGATCGGGTGATGAGCGACAAAATGACGCTCGCCAACCTGCACCAAGGGCGCGATGGTAGGTTCATCGCCTATTGCCCGAATCGGGCTGGGTATTTCATCAACCAGTAAAACCTGTTCACGATGGCGGCGTGATGGATCGGCAACCGGCACCGCCGCCATCAGCTTACGGGTATAGGGATGCCGGGGATGTTCAAACACCGCGCTACGCGGGCCGATTTCCACGATCTGCCCCATATACATCACCGCCACCCGATGGCTAATCCGCTCCACCACCGCCATATCATGTGAGATAAATAAAAACGCGATGCCGAATTCGCGTTGCAGCTCAAGCATCAGGTTGACGATTTGCGCCTGAATGGACACATCCAGGGCGGAGACCGCCTCATCCGCAATCACCACTTTGGGGTTAAGCGCCAATGCCCTGGCGATGCAAATACGCTGGCGTTGTCCGCCGGAAAACTCATGCGGATAACGCCGGGCGTGTTCCGGCTCCAGCCCAACCCGGGCCAGCAGCCACGCCACCCGCTCTTCCGCCTGCCGACGATTGCCCACGCCGTGCACCAATAAAGGCTCCATAATGGAAAAACCGACCGTCAGACGAGGATCCAACGAAGCATAGGGATCCTGAAAAATAAACTGAATCTCCCGGCGCAAATGTTGTAGCGCCGGGCCGGACAGCCGATCGATCCGCTGTCCGTTGAAAGTAATGGTTCCGCTCTGGCTTGCAACCAGTCTCAGCAACGCGCGTCCGGTGGTCGACTTGCCGCAGCCGGACTCGCCGACCAGCGACAACGTTTCCCCTGGGTAGAGATCAAAACTCACTTTTTCCACCGCGTGCACCTGCCGCGTTATCCTGTTCAGGATGCCGCTGCGGATAGGAAAGCGCGTCACCAGATCGCTAACCTGCAAAATCGGCGCCGTATGGGCCGGTATCGTATTCTGCGGCGCGCTGTCGGCAGCGGGTTGCGCATCCTGATTCAGCAAAGGAAATTTTGCCGGCAGCGGCTGCCCGCGCATCGACCCCAGCTTCGGGACGGCCGCCAGCAGCGCTTTCGTATAGCGATGCCGCGGCGCCCGGAAGATGTCGGTTACGCTGGCCGTCTCAACGTTTTCACCGCGATACATGACCAGCACCCGGTCGGCCACCTCCGCCACCACCCCCATGTCGTGGGTAATGAAGATCACCGCCATCGCCATCTCTCGCTGCAATACCCGGATAAGTTGCAGGATCTGCGCCTGAATGGTGACATCCAATGCGGTGGTCGGCTCGTCGGCGATCAGCAGCGACGGCTTGCAAGAAAGCGCCATCGCAATCATCACCCGCTGACGCATCCCGCCGGAGAGTTGATGGGGATAACGATCCAGTACGTTGCGGGCTTCAGGGATCCTGACCAAATCAAGCATACGCAGCGCTTCACGCCGCGCCGCGCGGTGGTCCATCCCCTGGTGCAAACGGATGGATTCGGCAATCTGCTCGCCGACCGAAAACACCGGATTGAGCGATGTCATCGGTTCCTGAAAAATCATCGCCAGATCGGCGCCGCGCAATTTGCGCATCAGCGACTGGCGGGCCGTGGTTAAATCCAGCACCTGACCATTACGTCGACGAAATACCATATTGCCCTGCGGGATCACGCCGCCATCCTGTTCGATAAGCCGCATTAACGCCAGCGAGGTCACCGATTTCCCCGACCCGGACTCTCCCACTATCGCCAGCGTCTCGCCGCGATCCACCGAAAACGTCAAATCCCGCACGGCATCCGTCCGCTGGCCCTGTTGGTCAAAATAGACGCTCAGATCGCGAACCGCCAGCACCCGGTCATCAGGTAGAAAAATCCCTGGTTCAGGCGTGAGAAGCGGCGCATGAGGATGCCGAGTTTGAGTCATTAACAGTGAATCTCCATATAACAAGGGCCGCGCTGACGGCGGTTCGATCGGGAACCCAGGGTTAACGCCTTCAGGACGCGACGCGTTTTCTCGCGCCTTACAGGCGGAGGCGATAACCTGAAAAATAGCACATGGATGTTAAATACACTTTTTCTGCACAGGAATAATGAATGACGGCATGCAACGGCAAACCGCCCTTTCGTCATCACACTCGTTTTTTGACTATATTTAGCGCAGGGTATGATGTAAAGCAGAAACTTAATCGATAGTTTGATAAAAATTCTTTTTATAACATAACGTTAATATACATAAACAAACAGTCTATATGGCCTTTCCGCAATCAACGCGTTTATTGATTAGGGTCATACACGCCGCGTTCCTTGCGCGGCCACATTCTCCCGCAATGCAATCTCTGACATAATATTGGCATACGATACCTGTTTTCGCCCGCTGACTTGCCCGGCGAAACCAATCATGGAGTGCAGATGGAAAGCGTTACCTCAAGCTTATTGACCCTCGAACAGGCGTTGGAAAAGATGTTTTCCCAGGTAGCGCCGATGGCGGAAGCCGAAAACGTTTCACTGTATGAGGCCGCCGGCCGGATCACCGCCGATACGCTAACCTCCCCAATAAACGTTCCCCCTTTTGCCAATGCCGCGATGGATGGCTATGCCGTTCGCTGCGTGGATCTCCGCGCGTCAGCAGCGCTGCCGGTGGCGGGCAAAGCGTTTGCCGGCGCGCCGTTTGACGGTGAATGGCCTGTCGGAACCTGTATCCGCATCATGACCGGCGCGCCGATCCCTGAAGGCGCCGAGGCGGTTATCATGCAGGAACAGGCGGAAATCAGCGACGCCGGCGTTCGTTTTCCTCATGACGTCAAACCGGGCCAGAATATCCGCCTGCCAGGTGAAGATATTGCTGAAGGCGCGACGGTGCTGCCCGCAGGGAGCAAATTGAGCGTCGCGGAGTTGCCGCTGCTGGCCTCGTTAGGGATCGCCCGACTTAAGGTATATCGCCGTTTGAAAGTGGCGATCTTTTCAACCGGCGATGAGCTTCAGCCGGTAGGCACTCCCCTTCAGGCCGGCCAGATATATGACACCAACCGTTTCGCCGTGCGTTTGATGCTGGAACAGCTTGGCTGTGAGGTGAACGATTTGGGCATTATCGGCGATGATCCGACCGCCCTGCGCGACGCCTTTTATCGGGCGGACAGTAGCGCCGATCTGGTTATCAGCAGCGGCGGCGTTTCCGTGGGCGAAGCGGATTTCACCAAACAGATGCTGGATGAACTGGGCGATATCCGTTTCTGGAAACTGGCGATCAAACCCGGCAAGCCGTTCGCTTTCGGCAAGTTGCAACATGCCTGGTTCTGCGGCCTACCGGGCAACCCGGTTTCCGCGGTGCTGACCTTTTACCAGCTGGTTCAACCGCTGCTGGCCCGCTTATCCGGCCACAGCCGGTGGCATCTGCCTGCGCGTTTGCGGGTAAAAACCACCAGCGCGCTGAAAAAAACCCCCGGCCGCACGGATTTTCAGCGCGGCATCTTCAGCCGTAACGCCGCAGGCGAACTGGAAGTCAGGACTACCGGCCATCAAGGCTCGCATGTCTTCAGTTCCTTTAGCCTCGCTAACTGTTTTATCGTGCTGGAGGCCGAAAGAGGCCGGGTCGCCGCCGGCGAATGGGTCGAAATAGAACCATTCAATTCACTCCTGGGACATTGATCATGCTGCCGGAACTCAGTGATGCCGAAGCACTGCGTTACAATCGTCAGATTGTGCTGCGCGGTTTTGATTTTGACGGACAGGAAAAACTGAAAGCCGCACGCTTGCTGATTGTCGGGCTGGGCGGACTGGGCTGCGCGGCGTCGCAATATCTGGCCGCGGCCGGCGTCGGCCACCTGACGCTGCTGGATTTCGATACGGTTTCGCTGTCCAACCTGCAACGCCAGATATTGCACCGCGACGCGCGTATCGGCATGGCGAAAGTCGAATCAGCGCGGATTGCGCTGGCGGAAATCAATCCGCACCTGTCGCTGGAGACGGTGGACGCCAGTCTGGATGACCGGGCGCTCGGCGCGTTGATGGCAAGCCACGATATCGTGCTGGATTGCACCGACAATGTGACTATCCGCAACAGTCTGAATCGTCTGGGTTTTCAGCTAAAGAAACCGCTGATTTCCGGCGCTGCGATCCGCATGGAAGGCCAGATCGGCGTGTTTACCTATCAGCCGGATGAGCCGTGCTATCACTGCCTCAGCCGGCTGTTCGGCGACAACGCGCTGACCTGTGTGGAAGCAGGGGTAATGGCCCCGCTGGTCGGCACTATCGGCAGCCTGCAAGCCATGGAAGCGATCAAATTGCTGACGGGATACGGCAAGGTCATCACCGGACGCCTGTTGATGTTCGATGCCATGACGCTGCAATTCCGCGACGTCAAACTGCCGAAGAACCCCGCCTGTAGCGTCTGCGGCGGCTGATGCCGACGGCAATCACGGCGAACGGCATTGGTGTCGTTATAGTAAATTCATTCATCATTAGTAAATATAAATATACAAACCAACAGACTATTGTATTGAATACGGCATATATCAGTGCCACAGTATTGAAATAAGCAATCATGTAGAGAGGAACAAGCCATGAGTAATGCTTTTTTGCAATCCATCAATAATCGTCGTTCTATTTATGCCATCGGTAAAACATTGCCGATATCAACCGATCAGGTTGTGTCAATCGTTACCGAAGCCGTTAAGCAAAGCCCCTCCGCCTTTAACTCGCAAAGCTCCCGCGTGGTGATCCTGTTTGGCGAACAGCACGAAAAAGTCTGGGATATCGTTGAGCAGCAGTTGAAAAAGATCGTTCCTGAAGATGCCTTTGCGGCAACGGTCAAAAAACTCGAGTCGTTTGCTGCCGGCGCGGGTACGGTGCTGTTCTTTGAAGACACCAAGGTAATTGAAGAATTACAGCAAAAATTTGCCCTGTACGCGGACAATTTCCCCGTCTGGTCGGAACACTCCACCGGGATTGCCCAGTTTGCCGTGTGGTCTGCTCTGGCGCAGGAAAAAATCGGAGCTTCACTACAGCATTACAATCCGCTGATTGACGATGATGTGAAAAAACAGTGGGCATTGCCGGCAAGCTGGAAATTACGCGCCCAGATGCCGTTTGGGTCTATTGAACAGCCCGCGGGTGAGAAAACCTACATTCCCGATGAAGAGCGTTTTCGTATTTTTAAATGACAGCGATAATCAGGCCGGCCCGATGACTGGCCTGAAGTTTTGACTGCGCTTTATCGACCGAAAATATTCCCGACCTCATCAACCATTCCTATATACTGCGTTTTCAACGCACGTAAACTATAGGCTTTGGTGTAATTCCAATTTTTATCCCAATCATCGCTACTAAAAGTACATACATTCAATTGGCTGAGTTCTTTTCTAATTTCCTCCAGGCTTTCATTGACGCTACGAATAGTGGATAAATTGGTGCTAACCCCTTGTCCAAGCCAGTGCACATTATTTGCCGCCGAAAAGGGAATGGGAGTAAGAATGACATCATCATTTTCCAATATTCGCTTCTCAATATTGGCGTGAAATTTCATTGCCAATTCACCCCCTTTAGTAAAAGTAGACTCATCTTTTTTAACCGTTTTCAAAAACATGGATGATGGACCGAATACATAAATCTCGCCATCGGCGCCTATCATCGGAAGCAGCTTTAGAAATGAACTGAAAGCGCTATAGTTACCATGGCCATAGGAGCAATAACCGTTTTTATAAACGACTTGGCTGTATGGATGAGACTCGACGCGGATCACCTCATCAGAAACAGAATAGTCACCATTGAAAAGTAACCCTAACCCCAATTCCGAACTGCGTAAGAATTTTATCTCATTCCACTTTTTATATATAACTTTGGCTTCATCGCTCAAACGTTCAAATGTTTCTTGTATCACGTTGTCCCGATCAAGATTCTCCTTCAATACGCTCAAACATTGACCAAAAGAGTTTGCAATCTGTAAAGCCGATTTTATTTTGCAAAAGTCAAGATTCATATTACAAGACTCCAGCGCATAATAAAGGTTACTTAACGCCAGCAAGTCTTGCACCATACACTGTTTCTTCAATAATTCCTGAGCCAGGAGGGTGTTTGAAATTTCATTTAGATAACCAGTGGACATCCACGGGAAAATATTTGACCAATTGGCAATCCAAGCCCCTAATACCGTGTAATCATCTTCTATTGACTGGTAAACTTGCTCTCTGAAAGCCGCCGTTTCCGTCTCTGGAATTTGCTCATCCAGGATTGATGTGACAGTGGCTAATACTTTCAGGCGTTGATCGCTCGGGATGAGAACATCAATGTTATTGCTCTTAACCTCGTCTTGTAGCTGTTTCACGTTTTGATCGTCGGCCTTGTTATCCGCTTTTCTTAAAAATTCCTCCAGCGTCAGATCCTTATCCAGCGCTTTCGCTTTGTCATAAGCCGATGCGACAGAAAACATTTTCACATCATCTAATTCATCAATGTCTTTAAGTTTTTCAGTTATCTCTGGCTCACTGGCCGGTTTCTGAAAATCCGGAATTTGAGGCGGGGCTGAGACTGAGCTGATGTTCGGGGCTTTTTCCAGCATCTTGATATCAGCAATTTCATCAAAAGATTTATTGGCAACAATCTCAAACCATTTATCAACCTGCTCGGCCACGCACCCGCCGCTGGACCAGGAAGTACAGCTCACGTTAACGTTAGACTCGCGATCCGATTTACTGCCATCGTAAGAGGCCTGCACAGAAACCGAAGTACCGATTCCGGAATAAGAGAACTCGGCATTACCGCCATATTTCCAATTGTCTTCATATTCCTTGCTGGTCATATTCATCGACACGGTGCCCAAACCGCCCCAAATCACCCCGACCACCACACCATCGCCATACTGTTTCACAAACTCCTGCAAGGCTGTCACCCATTGCTGCAATAATTCATCGGTTTCATCCGGCAAGTCACCTTGTAGATAATCCCTGAGGCTTTTTGCGCCACCCAGTTTATTTCTCACCGCGGTAAATTTATTCAATACGTCTAGCGCAAGCGATTTGGGGCCGAGTTTTAAAGAATTCAACACATCTTCAGCTTTAAGATCGTCAAAATCAATGTATTCCATCCCTGATAGCATGGTGACATTGTAATTAACGTCAATGGATTTACTGCTTGATGCCGTGGAATTGCCAACATAGGTAGATAACGAAGACGTAAGCTTTGAAATGCCGGAAACACCATATGATCCGGACACTCCCGCAGCCCCTTGATTAAGCTGATCGGTATAAACATACTGACTTTTCCCCGTCATAAATTTGACGACCTCTTTCTCGGGGATCATGCGGGTAATATTTGAAATAATAATGGAAGGGCTGAAAACACCATTATTACCCACGATGGTTGACCCTATCCTCACACCAAGCAACGGGTTGTTAAAAGGCTGTCTGCTTTCCACACTCAATTTCCTCAGTTGATAAAAATCACATTAATCAATCATCACCATATGATGTTTTCATACCCACTATGATCTTCTCTATTATTTGACCTTGATGCAGGTAATATAGACATTCCCTATCGCACCCGAATTCAGGCTACCACCTTCAATAGAGGTTTTATAATTAACGCTTGTCGTAGGCGACCAGACTGATTTATTATTTTTAGATCCCCATGGGCAATCCCAATAATATTTACCAACATAATCATTACCGTTATACAATTCGAAGCTTCCTTCCGTCCCTGACGAAGCGTCCGAACGGCCACAGGCACAAATGATCCCCGGGTTATTTGAGGAAATGATCATCCCGTCAATTGAACTCTTTGAGATCTCGTCATCTTTATTACCCTGCCGGTAAAATTTACCCCACTTCAGACTGACATTCCTTACCGTCAGTTTCATATTCTCAGCGTATACCTTTATTTCTACCCATTGTGCATAAGCCATAATTACCTCTTCACATAAAGTTAAAAAAACATTATCCGTTAATATCGCGTACCATTTTCACTAAAAATGCCACCTTACCAATTAAAGCATAAAATGTTTTTTTGTCATTCTGTCATGATAAAAAAAATCAAACACCACCATTATTTTTTAAATTCCATTCAAAAACAAACGCCTATATTTGTAAAAAATCAATTTCCACAATTAAGCTGATAATAAAAAATATAAATAGCAAAATATCTTTCACTCTTATTTATTATAAGTAATAAAATCGTTTATTTAAAATAAATCTCTATTAATTAATACGGTATTATTTATATAACTTCACCGAAAAACGGCCGTACTGACAGCTCCGTTACGATGCGAAATCGCCAACCGGCGATGGAACTCTTGTTGATGTTTTATGCCATCCCTGCTTAACTTCAATAAGAAAATTGACCGGCAGCCATGAGGTTCAACGCCGTTTTTTGTCTGCCACCGCTAGTTGATCACACGGAGAACGCGGCTTTGCTGATAGGCTTGATAACAAACTCACGTTGGCTAAATAAACCGCGGGCAATTATGTTATTTGCAATCATGTTGCTCACGGCATTTCTGGTTATTAGCTGGACCAGCTATGGGGTGGCAAAAAGATCGCTGGAAGCAGAGATAAAAGAAAACACGCTGCCGCTGACCAGCGATAATGTCTACTCTGAAATTCAGCAAGACCTCCTGAAACCTATCTTTATCTCATCGTTGATGGCTCACGATACCTTTGTGCGTGACTGGGTACTCAATAATGAACATGACTCACAGGCCATGATTCGTTATCTGAAAGAGATAGACCGCCGTTTCAATACCTTATTCTCCTTTTTTGCCTCTGATAAAACGAAACGTTTCTACGATCCCCTACGTATTCAGCGGATTATCTCGGAGCAATCGGCTGAAGATCAGTGGTATTTTCAGGCCAAAGATCTGTCGGACGAAACACCCTATTTCGTTGATATCCGCGTCGATCCGGAAGACCGTACCCATATGGATATTTTCATTAATCACAAGGTTATGGATTATGAAGGCAATTTCATTGGCGTGACCGGCATCGGTATTCCCGTCGAGCGGGTAAAACACCTTATCGAAAAATACGAGCAGCGTTATAACCGCACGATTTATTTTGTTGATAAAACCGGCAACGTAACGCTGCATGGCAAGACATACGATCGCCAGCTGAGGATTCAGCAACAGCCCGGACTGTCGGCATTCGCCACCTCAATTCTGACGGTGCCCGGCGGCGCTTATGAATACGACTCACAGGGGAAGCGAATATTTCTTAATACCCGCCTGATCCCCGAATTTGGCTGGTATTTAATGATAGAACAAAGCAATCACCCGCATGAGAGACAGCTTTTCACCATGCTGATAAAAAATCTTGGCGTCAGCATCGTCGTCAGCACGCTGTTTTTGTTGCTGCTGTGGCTGACGATTGGCGGCTATCAGCGTCGTCTGGAGCAAATGGCGACGACCGATAAGCTGACGGGCATAATGAACCGTCAGGCTTTCGACTATTTCTTTATACGCTGGCGCACCAAGCAGTCCGCGCAGCATAACCCTCTATCCGTACTGCTTATTGATATCGACAACTTCAAGCTGGTTAACGATCGCTACGGACATGGCGTGGGGGATTTGGTGTTGCAAAAAATAGCCACGCTGCTACAGCAGGCGACACGCCATAGCGATCAAGTATGCCGCTGGGGCGGCGAAGAATTTGTGGTGTTGCTGGATAACTGCAACCTTGATAATGCGCGCCAACGAGCGGAAACGCTGCGACACGATATTGAAATGGCGGAAGTGATGTATCAGGAGAAGCCTATCCATGTCACCATCAGTTGCGGCGTGGCAGAGTATCAGGCGGATGAAACGCTGGATATGCTGATTAACCGGGCTGATATGGCCCTGTATCAGGCCAAGCAGCAAGGACGTAACCGGGTTGTTCTGGCTGGGAAATAGTTTGGGCAGGAATACAATGTAAAACGGGCAACACCGTGGCGTCGCCCGTTGAGGATATGCATCGCTAAAATGGATATCTGGTTCAGAGCACGACGACTTAGATGCCGTCAGTTTTCGTCTGAACCCAGAACGCATGGATCAATCCCGGGAAATATCCCAGCAGCGTCAAAATAATATTCAGAATAAACGCCCAGCCAAGTCCTTTCCCCAATAACACGCCCAACGGCGGCAGAAGAATAGTAAAAACAATTCGCCAAAATCCCATATCAGCCTCCGTAACGTGATGATTAACTATGAAATTAGTACATAGGGTGCAATCTGACAAATTTACGTCGAAATAAATCATCGGCATAGCGCTATGCCAACGTTCAGATGATAACAAATTTGAAATTTTTCCCGGCGTGGCGATCGTCACAGAAAGAAATGAGTGTAAATGGTTGAATAGTGGCGGAGAGAGAGGGATTTGAACCCTCGGAGGGATTGCTCCCTCAACGGTTTTCGAGACCGTCCCGTTCAGCCGCTCCGGCATCTCTCCATTTAAGCGGTTGCTATGATGCCCGCTTTTGCGGCATTTTAACAGCATTAGCTCTCGCCTTTAAATTCAATTGATGACTTAGCGAGCAATAGCAATGATTAAGTGGCCGTGGAAAACAAATGAACGTCGGGCAGAAGCGCTTGATCGCTGGCAGCCGGCAATGTCTATCCCTCTACTCGCGCCTTTATGCGACGTGGAACAGCAGCAGTTGATTAATATCGCGGGTCAGTTCCTGAAGCTAAAACGCCTGATTCCCCTACAGGGTCTGACGTTGACTGAAATCATGCAGCAGCGTATCGCGCTACTGTTTTCCTTGCCGGTGCTGGAACTGGGTATTGAATGCCTGGATGGCTTCCACGAGGTGCTGATATATCCCGGTCCTTTTATTGTGGATGACGAATGGCAGGATGATTTCGGCCTGGTGCATACCGGTAAGATTGTCCAGTCGGGGCAAAGCTGGGATCAGGGGCCGATTATTCTTAACTGGCAAGAAGTGCAGGATTCATTTGACCTGTCCGGATTTAATCTCGTTATTCATGAAGTCGCTCATAAGCTGGATATCCGCGGCGGCAGCATTGCGACCGGCGTTCCTCTTATTGCTCTGCGCGATATCGCCCTATGGGAACAGCATTTACACGCCGCGATGGAATCGCTACAGGAAGAAATCGACCTGGTGGGTGAAGCCGCAGCCAGCATGGATCCCTATGCCGCCCAGGATCCCGCCGAATGTTTTGCCGTGCTTTCCGAATATTTCTTCAGCGCGCCAGAGCTATTGGTTGAGCGATTCCCGGCGTTATACCAATGTTTTAGCGCCTTCTATCGCCAGGATCCGCTGACCCGCCTCAGAACATGGCAAAACAGCACAAACTATCATACGCCTACTATTTATTGACCGGTGACAAACAGAGAATTGTACACAGCCTAAACAGTCAGCCATAAACCCTGATTTTGCCGTTGACAGTACGGCAGGTGCCGGATATCATGCGCCCCGTTCAC
This sequence comes from Brenneria sp. hezel4-2-4, assembly GCF_013155275.1. Lineage (GTDB taxonomy): Bacteria > Pseudomonadota > Gammaproteobacteria > Enterobacterales > Enterobacteriaceae > Brenneria. Next base: position 203,820 of record NZ_JABJXS010000002.1, on the reverse strand, counting down.
ACGATTCCTCTGTAGTTCAGTCGGTAGAACGGCGGACTGTTAATCCGTATGTCACTGGTTCGAGTCCAGTCAGAGGAGCCAGATTTTAGTTTCATGACTTCCCTATAAGTCCTGAAGCGTTTAAAAAACAAGAAGTTATCTTTACCCGGTTATCCTGAGAAGGACTACCGGGTTTCTTGACATCCACAGTTTTTGGGGGCTTAATCGGGGGCCTCACGGTTCGTTGAGAAAATGGAGCCCCCCGCTATGGCATTAACCGATACCGCTATCCGCAAGATCAAACCCGCCGATAAATCCTTCAAACTGGCAGACAGTTCAGGACTGTACCTGCTGATCAAACCCAACGGCTCAAAACTCTGGTACATGAAGTACCGCATCTATGGCAAAGAGAAAAAGCTGGCCTTTGGTCCCTACCCGGATGTTTCCCTGTTTAAGGCGCGTCAGCTACGCGATGCCGCACGCGCTAAAGTGCGTGAAGGGGCCGATCCTGCCGCTGATAAGAAGATCGCTCAGCAGAAAAAGAAAAACGGGCAGACATTTCGCCAGATCGCCATGAACTGGCACGCCGATCACAGGCGCTGGTCTGCGCATTACGCAAAAACCATCCAGCGCAGGCTGGAAATGTATGTTTTCCCGGATATCGGGGACAGCCTTATCGATCAGATCACGACGGCGGATTTGTTATTCACGTTACGAAAGGTCGAGAGCAAAGGCTTTCTGGAAATCACTGCACGGCTAAAAAACTACGTAACGGAGATCATGCGCTATGCGGTGAAAAAGCAGCTAATCAAGTCGAACCCGGCGCTGGATTTGGACGGTGAGTTTACGCCGCCGGAAACCAATCATTACCCTGCCCTGCCGCTTGAGAAGCTGCCTGAATTGTTATCCCGGACGGATAGTTACTCCGGCAGGTTGCTGACCCAATATTCCCTTAAGCTGTCGCTGCTGTTTTTCGTGCGCTCCAGCGAACTGCGCTTTGCCCGCTGGCGTGAAATCGACTGGCAGCAGAAATTATGGATAATCCCGGAAATGCGGGAACCGATCGAAAACGTGCGTTTTTCTCATCGTGGCACAAAAATGAAAACGCAGCACATCGTTCCTTTATCCGAACAGGCCATCGAGCTCTTAAAGCAAATTGAACCGCTCTCCGGTCATCTGACGTTTATTTTTCCCGGCGAATACGATCAGGATAAATGCATGAGTGATAATACCGTTAACAAGGCGCTGCGCGTGATGGGCTACAACACCCAAAAAGATGTCTGCGGCCACGGCTTCCGGGCGATGGCATGTGCTGCGCTGAGTGAGTCGGGCTTGTGGACCAAAGAAGCGATTGAAAAGCAAATGAGCCATCAGGAAAGAAACAGCGTCCGCGCTGCCTATATTCATAGGGCTGAGTTTCTGGAAGAGCGGATCAAAATGATGCAGTGGTGGGCGGATTATCTTGATGCGAATCTCGACGGGTATATTTCACCCTATCAGTACGCCGCGCCCCTGAAAAACGCATCGTAATAAAAATAGGGTCCTTTGTTTTCCTGATAATAAATGGGAAACCTGCCCTTTGCCCCTGTATAGGGGCAAAGTTAATTACATGACCCATATCACTGTGGTTTCACAAATACAATTGAGCCGGAATGATTCTTTCTGTACTGGTGATATTGAAGGATCATTGTCGCCAAATCATCATCCACAGCGTAAAAGTAAGCCTCTGGTATATCGAGCACTGCCGCAAATTTACACACTAACCCAAAATCTGGTGCATGAACCTCGTTTTCATAGGAACTGATTCGAGAGCTTGCCGATTCTTCATCAAGACCTGCGCGAACGCCCAATTCTGTTTGAGTCAGACCGGCATTGACTCTGGCAATTTTTAGCCTTTTCCCAATCATGATTGGACACCCGCCGTTTTCCTTAGATATGCGAATTATCGCTCTTATGGGCGAAGGCTATCTTCATGCTTTACCTTAATTAATAATGTAATACTTGAATTTAGTTCTATAAATAATCAATATTAAGGAATTACAGAATTTTTCGCGGTTAAATATGGAGAGAGATATTATGCAACTGAAAGAAAAGGGTCTGGACTGGTACCCGGCAGATATCATCGCCGGATTAAGAAAGAAAGGCACAACGCTTGCCGCTGTTTCCCGTCAGGCGGGGCTGGCGTCATCTACATTGGCAAATGCATTAACAAGACACTGGCCCAAAGGGGAAAAGCTGATTGCCGAAGAGTTGGGCGTTACGCCCGAGCAAATCTGGCCATCCCGTTACCGTAAGCCGGAACATCGCTAAAGCTAAACCGGCTCTCCCGATCTTCCGTCAGCTTTGCTGGCGGAAGATCGGGAGACGACAAGCGAAGCGCGGCAGCGTGATGTTACTTTCTGAGACGTTTTATGCACATATTTAATCCACCCCATCCGGGTGAAGTACTCCGCGATTACCTTGAAGGCGTGAGCATCACACAGGCAGCTTTCGCGCTGCAAATATCACGTTCCCGGTTATCCCGTATCCTCAACGGTCATGCCCCCATTACGGCAGATATGGCGCTGCGTCTGGGCGCGCTGGTGAATACCCGTGTGAAATGTGGGCGGATATGCAGTCTGAATATGCCCTCTGGCAGGCTTTGCAGCAGCCCCGTCCTGCTATCCGTCCACTGCGCCACCGTCGGGATAACATGCAAAGCGAAGAATAGCTGGCTAATGCGGCCGTCTCTCATTCACAAATTCACGATGAATTCAAGGGGAAACTCTTTTTCCAAAAAAACGAGTTTCCCCTTTCTGCGCCATAAATAACGGCGTAATCTCCCTCCTGCAACTTGTTGTCGTAGACAACGCCCAGCTTCACGGTCTGAAAGAAGCGCCTGTTAACAGGATGACCAACCCTTTTACCGGTACGTACCTCTGCAATACCGGGACGCAAAATCCTCTGCGTCTGAGGCTGAAAGATATACACGAGACAAATTCACAGCCACCACCTCACGCCGCCGGCCTTTACTGGCTGATACCTCAACAGTGCCGAAAATATCCGACTAACTCACTCCTGTTGACGATCAGCGCCTTTAACTTTTACGGGCTGCGGCCTGCATTGCCGCCAGGCTTTGCTGCCGCGTGACCGTAAAACTGCGCCAGCGTCGCCGATGCTCCAGAGCACTGTAGCCCGCTGGTGCGTCACTTTCGTCGCGCAAAGCGACAAAGTGACGCACAACCACCACACCGCGCCATGCCCTTATTTTCGCGGCTTCTGCGCCTATTCCCCAATCCGACATGCCTTTTTGGGGCCGCTGTCGGCAAGAAAAAAGGAGAAAAAGATCGATACCGAGGGGGGCATGACGCCCCGGAGAATTCCTGCTTCGGCAGGCAGCCCGTACCGCGTACTGGCTGAAACTCCCTATACCTCAACAAGCCGCCACTCCGGCGTGAAGGTATCGTTCTGGCGCAGCCAAAAAGCATACGCCGGAGACCGTTTGTTTTTTAATCATGGGGGATGTATGAGCAAATTAGGCGGAGAGATGAAGGCATTGGCGAGAAACGGCGGCGGCAGCCACAAAACGGTGAACGATCGCATTCATATCGTGCAGCGTTTCAGCTACCATTTACGGGCGCTAAATATCCAGATCCAGCGGGTGGCGCAGATTAAGGTTCGCCACATTGAAAGCTATATTCATGAAAGGCTGGCGCAAGGGGTCGGCAAACGCACGCTACAGAATGAAATGGCCTCGCTACGCGCCGTGCTGCAACAGGCCGGGCGCAGGCAACTGGCAGAGCATGAGCGGCTAACCAACAACACATTGGGACTGTCCGGCGCATCACGCAACGGCACGCGAGAGGCGATTACCACGGAACACTACCTCCATGTGCTGGAAACTGCCCGAATGAAAGATTCTGGGCTGGCGGCGGTTCTGGAACTGGCGCGAGTAATGGGCCTGCGTTCACAGGAAGCGGTGCAAAGCGTTCAGTCGCTGAAAACGTGGAAACAGGCCGTTGAACGTGGCGACACACGCTTAACCGTAGTTTTCGGCACCAAAGGCGGACGTCCCCGCGACACAGTGATTCTGGATACTGGCGCAGTCAGAAAGGCGCTGGATAATGCATTAGCAGTGGTAGAAAGCCGTAACAACAGGCTGATTGACAAACCGGACCTGAAAAGTGCAATGAACTACTGGCACGGTCAGGCGTCACGAATTGGTTTGACTGGCACATATTCCCCGCATTCTTTGCGGTACGCATGGGCGCAGGATGCCATTCGCCATTATCTGGCGCAGGGGTTTAGCAGGAAAGAGACGCTGGCAATGGTAGCGATGGATCTGGGGCATGGCGACGGGCGCGGGCGGTATGTGGCGCAGGTTTATGGGCTGAAGTGATGCTTTAATGTGTTCTATACTGAGGTACGGTCAAATCTAGCAGTCGACTCAGGGAGCGAAAAACAGACGTTCCTGATATCGTTAGCAAAGGTTATCACATTAACAATGAAGTAATTACCAGCAGCAGATCTTGCTCAACGGGGCTGGATCAATCTCTTTAATAAGTTGCACTGTCAAAGCGAGTGAAGTTTTCCCTGTGTTGAGTTGAGTTGAGTTGAGTAGTAAGGTGACTACGCACACCGGTAATATCTCATTAACGTTCAGTAAACCCGTTGCAATCTGAGCTATGTTGGATTATGTTTCAGCATTTCTGATAACACGCTTGCGCGACGATATAAATAAGCAATATAAACAGGGTAGGTTTCTGCATGTACGCCCAGTACGTCAATAATTTTTTTATTATAATCTCGTTCTTTATCTGTATGACCTGAAATCCTCCAGACGAGTGAACTACTAAGAAAGACCTCAAAAAGCTCATCATATCGACTTTCAATAAGCAATGCTTTCCATAGCAATGCATGACAGCGATTAAAAAGCCCATCTATTCTCTGAATGAAAAGATATTTATAGCACTCGCTAAGATTGATGATGTCTTTAGGAGAGATACGGGTATTTTTAGGATCGGATAGTAAGCCTTCCATCTTTTTCAGAATTGCACGCACACGCGTATAGTCTGATTTTTCAGAACTAAGGACGGTATTTATATACCTATCGGTTGATACTGTGTCCAGAACAGCAAGGTCAAGGGATATATTATTGGCAATGGTGATTTCATCATGGTTTCTGGCTTTTTTCTCAAGCCTGCGCAATTTTTCAACCTTCTCACTTCCGCTGATTTTTTCCACAAGAATACTCTCTGCTAAAAATCTACGATAGCTGTTCTTTTCGGAATTTTTTTTAATTCTTTCTGCCATAATGAAAGCTTTTTCTTGATTGTAGTTTGAATAAGCCAGTAAAAGTGTTGAAGTCATACTTTCATGCACGGACTTATTATAAAATTCATTATTTTCATTGTAATTTTCAAGCGTTTTTTCCAATAATTCAATGGCGTCTTCTTCTCCGTCAAGCATTCGCATGCTTTCTGATAGATATTTAATCATTCTAAAGTAGGATAAATTATTTTCTGTAAACGAAGGAAGTACATCATTTACGAAAGATACTACTTCCTTGTAACGGCACTTACGTTCTAAGAAATATGCATATGAAACAGCAGCGTCACAGTAAACCTTTATTTCCTGCGGGTCAGTGACAGTTTTTAGTGACTCTGAAATTAGCAGATGGGCATTACCCGGCTGGAAATCTATATTGTTAAGAAGAACCCTTGTAGTTCTTGAAACTATAACATGCTTGTTCGACCAGATATCTCCGGAAACCATTCTGATGGCATTCTTCCGGATGGAAGATAGCGTATCTTTGTCAATTTTACTTCTGACGAAATCCTTTATTATCGGGTTGACATGATTTATTTTAAAATCCCTGAGGTCTGCAATTGTAACAGAATGAATAAGTCCATTATTAACGAGTCTCAAGAAATCATCGAGTCTGAATTTATAGTTTCTGAACTGCCTCATGATATTTTCCGGGGTTTCTCCACATTCAATGACGCAGAGAACCTGAAGTAATGCATATACACGTTTATTTTCTTCACTTTCTGCTTTAGAAAGTTCCGTTATTAGATCAACCAGATGTCTGGGGATACTGTCGGTAAGGAGCCCAGATTCACTGTCCATCCCCTGACTTGGTGTGTTTAAAACATGAGATACTGTGGAAACTGAAAAATAATCTTTGAGACTGTCAAGTTTTCCGGGAAGCCCTGACGTTCTGCGTGAAATCCGCTCTAGTTCATCAGTGGTAAGCGTGTAACTAACTTCGCGACGTAGATACTCGTTAATATCGGCAAGGTTAAGGGGGTGAAGTTCAATAGAGTTATTTGAAAGATTGAGCTTACGGTTAGTATAAAATATTCCCTTTAATCCCTTGCCATAGTCTTTCAAAATGCTTATTATCTCATTAAAATAACCCAGCATTTCTGCATTCAGTTCAGTAATGTTATCAAACAGTATCACTGCAATTTTATCAGCCTCATGTGAGGCGACTAGTGCTGTGAAGTCAACACCGATATCAATTAAGAATCTATCCTTTGCCTCTTCCCTGTTATTAATCCTCGAACAGTCCAGTCTGTAAGCTTCGTATTCAGGATAATCATCTCTCAAAAATGAAGATGTGAACTCGAGTTTACCATACCCAAGACCACTGATTATCATCACACTTCCATCAGCCTTTAGGTTTTCGCGTGCACTTTCCTGTTCACTTAGACGGATCATTTCATGTGAAGGCGAAAAAGTAAGGGGGAACGTTTTCAGCTTGATGATGTTAATTTTTTTTGGCGGATTATATATGTCCGCCAAAGTAATTATCTGTGTTCCCTCAACAGAGATGTCTTTCACATTCTGTTCACCCACCATTAAATTAACACCGTGAACTTTTCTATTCACATCTTCAAAAATTCTTCTGCAATCTACATTTTTATACGCATTGAAACGTGAAAGCACCCGAGCGGGTAACAAGCTGTTAAAAAAATCATTGTTTGATTCACAAATCGACTTTTCATCATCAGAATAAAATGCCCAACGAAATTCATACTTCCCTTTTTTTTCGTTTACCATTTCCATAATGGCCTGATTGATGATGTCATCCCATCCGCCGTAGCCTATTATATATAGCTTGTTTTTCGAAAAAATACGTTTCAGACAGGCAATGCTTTCGTCACGATAAGCCGTTAGCTGGTCGGGTGTATGTAATGTATCGCCTTCGTAATAACCGTGAAGATGGATGACATTTATTCGTTCATTATTATGGCTCTTACTACTGTCAAAAGTAAGATCGTCAGTAAGTTCGATTCTGTTGATATCAAATTTACTTTCGCTCAAAGACTCTTCAATTAAAGGATCGAAGTTTGTGGTTAGGATATTTCGTACTCTCAGCGCTTCTGACTCCACCAGGTTTGTAAAGTCCCGTATGGTTTTTGGAATGATCCATTTACCTGCTGTATCCTTGGCACGATCAACAGCTATCTTCATAATTTCCTTAACATCTTCCTGCGTACCTACAGCAAGGAGATATTCAAAAGCAGCCTGATACCTGGACGAACCGCTACAATTTTCAAGGTGTGCTTCCAAGCCATCATCACCGAACTCAGAAAGATAGTTTCTGATGATATCAACCATTTCATCTACAGAAGGCATGCCAATTCCACTGTCGGGAAGGCTAATCGCAGAACCAAATAAAAAGCAAACTTCGTTTCCTTTTCTGATATCCATGCTAAGTGAATTGAGTAGGAGATCATAACTGTGAAGTTTCAATTAATAGGTCCTTATCTCGCGCTTAAAGTATATACTGGCATAAACCGATATAAACTATTGTCATTTTCACATGATGCCACTGTACATTATGTCACTTTCAGAAATCAGATCCAATTCCTAGGCTATATCCCGTAACTGTTTTTTGTACAATTCCTTATCGTTACAGGGGCGCCAAAGCCACTTGGCACGATGAAAGTTGTTCAAAAAACACTCATGATTGAATCCATTTTTGCATGTTATAAGAAATTTTCATTGTTTTCCTAAACATGCAACGAGGTAAAGGACTCGCCCTAAAAACACATCATATTGCGGTTCGATGACATTGTGAATTACACGATATAATGCACTTATTATAACACTTAAGTAGGCTCTGATATCTTTACAGTCTCTTAAATTTTAACCACTAGTCGTCATGTAAGTACCTCGCTCCTGGCCTGTCGTCAGAACTTTCGGCCCAAAACCACCTGTAGCACCTTATTGTCCAGCATGGTTTCGACAAGCAGCTTCTTCAGGCGCGCATTCTCTTCTTTGAGTGACTGAAACCGCTTCACTTCTGGCATTTCTATGCCACCGAACGTCTTACGCCACGTGTAAAGATGATATTAGATATGGTCTACCGGCAAATTTCACGTGCGGAAAAAACGCATCCTCTCAAGGAGAATACCGATAAACCGTTTGTCAGAAAAATGCCTCTTCATGGGAATGCCATTCTGATGTTCATAAAGGCATTACTGACATCGCGGTATGTTAATCAATGGAGACAGGTCGGCATTGCTACCAGTTCTTAATCAGAGATTACTGTCGTGTGAAGACGACAGTTAGTTCACTAGCAATTTTACTCGAAAGTTGACAATTTCAAAAAACAAGAGTTTTATAAAGAGTACTGCACCATTACTGTTTACCCTTAGATTTCCATACATTAGAAAGGAAAATGTGTGTCTACATTACCATATGTCACAGCAACCGGAAATATCGAGCGTGCTTTATCAGGCGTTAAACAAGCCGCAACCCCCATTTCTGTCAGCCAAGACTTCGTGAAAACGATATTAAATATTCCAGGTGGTTCTGGAAATCAAATAACTTCATTCTTGAGGAAAATAGGTTTCGTGGGCCCTGACGGGGCTCCAACAACCATTTACACTCGTTTTCGTAGTACCGATCCAGATACTTCCGGTAAAGCTGCCGCAGAAGCATTAAAAATTGGTTATGCTGCTTTGTATAAACGTAATGAATATATGCATCAGCTATCTGATGATAAACTTAAGGGACTAATAATTGAAGAAACCGGTTTGGGGGGAGATTCTGGAGTCCCTGGGTTAATATTAAGTTGCATTAAGGCAATAAAAAAACATGCAAGTTTTTCTCCAAAACAAGCAGCAGTAAGTGAGAGTTTAGATATAGCTAATTCACACAATGACGAGTCAAATGCCAATGCAAAAAACAGTCTAAGCAGCACTCCTACAGAAAATACTATTTCTCAAGAAAAAAATATCGGGTTAAACTTGTCTTATACTATTAATCTTAATCTTCCTGCCACATCAGATATAGCTGTATTTAATGCAATTTTCAAAAGTTTGAAAGAAAACCTTCTTAAGGGAAATAATGAATAATATTGACGATTTTTTCCGTTCATTTGGTATGTCGGGTTATCTAGCAACCGATGACCTTCGTAATATTGAAAAAAAATTTCACGTCGAACTTGGACATGTTCCTACAATAGAGACACAGACACCTATAGACTATTATCCGCAATTTGAACAAGAGGTCCGTGCTGAGGCGGCAGAAATGGCACGCCATTTTGAAGTTTTTTACTGTTTAGAACGGTCTATAAGAAGTCTAATAACTGAAACTTTCCAAGAGAGCTTAGGAGAAATGTGGTGGGATAGCGGGAAGATACCCCAAGCTATAACTTCTGCTGTTACCGATCGGCAGCGTCGAGAGCTTGATAGTGGTATGACACGTCGTTCAGATCTGGCTATTGATTATACTACTTTTGGTGAGCTATCGGTTATAATTACATCAAATTGGGAGTTGTTTTCTATTGTTCTTAAAAGTACAAAAGCAGTAGAACGTGTCATGAATAATCTTAATATGTTACGAGGTCCTATTGCTCACTGCTGTCCAATAAGTGAGGATGAAGTTCTTCGTCTTCGTATTGCAGTAAAAGACTGGTTTCGGCTTATAGGATAATTTTATATCATACTTATACAAACAATTATTTCATCACACATATACACATGTTCAATATTTAATAAGCATACTACTACAATAGTAAAATCAGAGACTATATTTGTCAGTTATCTATATATTCATCACAAAACGAAACTAGTAAAACTGATTTATGCATCTATGTTTACTGACCAGATGGTAATACTAAAATAATATTACACATTAACACCAATTTTATAAGCAATGTAATATTTATGTATAAAATAATTTTTTGTCCATAAAATAAAAAAGTCTACGTTTATTCAGCTTATCTATATAAAGTCTGATCTGTCCTTGATTTAGCGCCCACCTTGTTTTCAAATCAATCAACGAAAGCGAGGTCACTATGTCAAGACAACAATATACTCCGGAGTTCAAGCGCAGAGCCGTTGCATTGCTGCTCGAAAGCGGCAAGTCTGTTGCCCGTATGGCACAGGTGCTTGATATCAAAGAGAACACGCTCTACAACTGGAAAAAACTCTATCAGGATAAGGCGGGGGCTGCTTTCTCCAACACGCCACAGCTTTCCGAACAGGAACTGGAGATCCGCCGTCTTAAAACCAAAATCACTGAACTGGAAGAGGATAAACTTATTCTGAAAAAAGCGGCGGCGTTCTTTGCGCGGGAAAGCCGCTAAGATACGCCATGGTCACTCAGTTATCGGCTTTCCATGAAGTGAAGCGAATTTGCCTAGCGCCCTCCTCCACTAGAAACGGACACCCATTATGCCGAACGAAACTTCTATCGATAAGCAGTCTTCTGACTATCCTTGGCCTCATCGCTGCTGTCTGGGCAATCGTTCCAGCTGCGACCCGCCTTCGATTCAGGTTGAGCATTACATGGTTCGATTGGCTTATCATAGTCGGCGTATTTCTAACCATTCACTATTTGGTCTTCGTGCCTGCATTACTTTCCATAGGCCTATAGGGCAGGATTATCTACCGTAGCAGGGGCAGATATCAAAGCAGGCCAGGCTTGATGCATTGCCACAAACCGCTGTCTTGCGAAAGCAAACGGTAGAGCATCCGTTTGGGACAATTAAAATGTGGATGGGGTGCGACACTCTTTCTGATGCGACGATTTAAAAATGTCAGCACAGAAATTAGTCTGCATATACTGGGCTATAACCTGAAAAGAATGCTGTCAATCTGGGGTACTGAAGAATTGACTATTAAGTTGCGAGAACAATACGGCTAGCGGTTGCCGCCGCTTTCGCCTTCAATGACAACAAATATTAAGTTATGGCCGGCATTAAAAGCCCTTGAGCCGCCCGAATGAAAATTTATGGGTACTCGGTCAGCTTCTACGACATTCTTACAACGCAGATCAGAAATGTTGCTGAGCGACTTGAAACTATTAGTTTCCACACAGCCTGCGCTCATAGCAGACCTTACAGTCCTTCAACTAGGCCGCTTCATGCCACAAGCCGACTACCTTCATTACAGCCAGTAAACAACATAAAACATGACAAATATCACATTTCAAAACAGCGATTAATGTTTGGGGCTTAAATGAGGGCCTCACTTTAACTTTAAAAATCAAATTTATTTAAATTCAACAAGATAAATGAACTATTGCATCCAGTCAGAGGAGCCATTTTAGAGAAACCAGATGTCTACGGGCGTCTGGTTTTTTGCTTTTTATCAATGGGTTGCCCCCTTCCCAACGTCTACATACATCTGTTAAAAACCACTCGAATCTTAACGGTTCAAATACTGGCAGTTGGGCTATCGCGTTGAAGGCAAACAGAAGGTGTTTTCCATCGGCGTCTATCCTGCCGTTTCTCTGGCTGATGAAGGTGAAACAGTACGCCACTACTATCATGGGTGTTGCTGGGCCAGATCAATGCAGCCCTGACCGGGTGCCCTGGCAAGAGGCGGCATGTGCCACCATGGTGCAACTTTCCCGTTCCCCTACCCCGTAAAACCCGCTTTAGCGCCTTTTCTCCTGTTTTCCCCCGTTTGGCTCGGTTATTGCTTAGGTTTATCCGTGCCCCAAAGATGCGGCCCTCCAATATCCTTTTCTTCTGACAATGGCGTCAGTTGGACTTCAATAATTCCCCTTAATTTATTCCGTCAACCAAGCGATTGGCGGATTTGTCGTGGGGAAAAACCGCCACTTATTTTCCAGGAGTTACTATGGCTATTAGTCGCCGTTCATTTATCACGCATTCCATGTTATCTGCACTCGGCCTGGCTACCGTGGGAATACCCAAATTTCCACTTGCCGCGGAAGGTGGCGAGCCGATTAAAGTCGCTACCATTTTCGATCTTTCCGGCGGACTGGACATTTACGGTAAACCGATGGCGAATGCGATGAACCTTGCCGCAGAAGAGATCAACGCCTCGGGAGGACTGCTTGGCCGCCCTCTACAGATGATTAACTACGATGCGCAATCCAGCATGCAGCTTTACGCGCAATATGCGCAACAGGCGGCGCTGAAGGATAAAGTGGCGGTGGTGCATGCGGGTATTACCTCGGCCTCACGTGAAGTCATCCGCCCGGTGCTGAGCCGTTTCCGTACGCTCTATTTCTACCCGGCTCTGTATGAGGGCGGCGTTTGCGATCGCAACTATTTCTCTTCCGGCTCTACTCCCGCACAAACCGTGGAAAAGATGGTTCCCTATGCGATGAACAAGTGGGGCAAGAAGGTCTACATCCTTGCGGCGGATTACAACTTCGGGCAAATCATTTCCCAGTGGGTGAAGAAATACGTGCGGGATCATGGCGGCGAGAGCGTAGCGGTGGATTTCTTCCCGCTCGACGTTACCGACTTCGGCGCGGCGATTTCCAAGGTACAGTCGGCGAAGCCGGACTTTATTTGGTCGGCGCTGGTAGGCGGGGCCCATCTGTCGTTCTACCGTCAGTGGCATGCGGCAGGGATGACCGGCAAGATCCCGATTGCTTCCACCAATTTCGGCAGCGGCAACGAGCACATCATTCTGTCGCCAGCGGAGAGCAACGGCATTCTAGTCTGCTCCAACTATTTGCAGGAGAGCGCAGAACCCGCCAACGAGGAGTTCATAAAACGCTTTAAGGCCAAATACGGCGCCAATGCTCCCTACATCAGCGATCTGGCGATGGGAGCCTATCAGGGCATGCTGCTGTGGGCGGAAGGGGTGCGTAAAGCCGGGGATATCGATCGCATGAAGGTGATCGAAGCGTTGGAAACCGGTATTACGGTGAACTCACCGAGCGGTAAGGTCACTATCGATCCGGCAACCCACCATTGCACCCTCGATGTACACATTGCCGAAGTGCAGGATCACCGGATGAAAATCCTCGAATCCTTCTCACAGCAGCGTCCGCTCGATACCGCGATGGTGTGCGACCTGAAGAAAAATCCTCGTGATACAAAACAGTATCAAATTCAGCTATAAGGAGACCGCGATGGACTTAATGGTGATTTATGGCATTGAGATTCTCAATGCCATCGCCACGCTGATTGTCATGAGCCTGGGTCTGGCGGTGGTGTTCGGCATGATGAAGATCGTCAATATGGCGCATGGCGAATTCATGATGCTGGGCGGCTACGTGGCGATCCTCGCGACCAACCAGGCCGGTATTCCGATATGGATCTCTATGCTGGTGCTGGCGCCGCTGGCGGTTGGCGTTTTCGGCATCCTGGTGGAGCGCCTGATTATCCGCAACCTGTACGGACGCATGATCGATACCATGCTTGCCACCTGGGGGTTAAGCCTGGCCATGATCGGCACCGCCACCATGGTGTTTGGCAATACGACCCTTGGCATCAGCTCGCCGTTGGGCGGCGTCAGTATCGGGCGTTTTAGTACCAGCGGCTATGCACTATTCACGATCGCTTTCTCGCTGGTACTGATCGCCGCGCTCTGGTGTCTGCTGAAATTCACCGCCATTGGCCTGTGCGCCCGCGCCACCATGCAGAACGCGCGCATGGCGGCGGCGCTTGGCAGCAATCCGGGAAAGATTTATAGCCTGACCTTTGGTCTCGGCGCGGCGCTTTCCGGATTGGGGGGCGCGCTGCTGGCTCCGATCACCGGCGTGATCCCCACCATTGGCATCAGCTTTATCGCCAAAGCGTTCATTACCGTGATTGGCGGCGGTAATGCGATCATTGCCGGAACTCTCAGCGCATCGTCGCTGTTCGGCGCGATCTCTCAGTTGGTCACCTTTCTCTCAACGCCGGTATTCGGCGCGGTGGCGCTGCTGCTATGCGCCATCGTACTGCTGCGCCTGTTGCCGCAGGGCATTACCGGCCGCTTCTTTAGGAGGTCGCTGTAATGAAAAAGTTTGGTGACTTCGCACTGACGCTGGCGGTGGTGATCCCGGCTCTGCTGGCGACCTTCTGGCTTGCCGAAGTCCTGGAGCTCTACGCGCTGCTGTCCGTAACCGTGTTTCTGGTGATGGCGCTCCTCTCGTTGAGCCTCGCTTTTATCTGGGGCTACGGCGGCATTCTCTGCTTCGGTCAGGCGGCATTTTTTGGGCTGGGGGCCTATACCTACGCGGTGTGCGCGATCAACTGGGGCGATTCCACGTGGGCGGTGGCGGCGGCCATCGCACTGCCTACGCTGTTCTCCATGCTACTGGGCTACGTGATTTTTTACGGTGGCGTCAGCGACGTTTATCTGGGGGCGATCACTTTAGCGGTAAGCCTGGTGTTGTTTAACTGGATGAACTCCACCTCCGGCAGCGAATACCACATCGGCGAGGCGCTGCTCGGCGGTTTCAACGGCATGCCTTCGGTGCCGACGCTGAATGTGCCGTTTACCCCGGATGAGATTCTGTCGCCGGAAGCGCTGTTTATGGTGACGGCGGGCTGCCTGATCCTCTGCTACGCCTTGCTGAAACTCGTTCTCGCCAGCCGTTTCGGAAAAACGCTGGTGGCGATCCGTGAGAACGAGCAGCGCGCCGGACTGCTGGGCTACAATGTTCCGGCGCACAAACTTTGGGCATTCGCCATCGGCGGCGCCATTGCCGGAGCCGCGGGCTGTCTGTACGTCAACTGGGGGGCTTTCGTCAGTCCGGGGGTGTTCAGCATCAGCCAGTCGGCGCAGATCATTATTTGGGTGATCGTCGGCGGTCGCGGCACCCTGATGGGGCCGGTGATCAGCTGTATCGCCTTACAGTGGCTGGTGACGCGGCTTGGCGCGCAGCAGACCATCGATACCAATCTGGTGCTCGGCATCATCTTGACGCTGTTCGTACTGCTGCTCCCCGGCGGCCTACTGCCGACGCTGATGCGCCTGTTTAAGCGCCGTCGTTCGTCGGAAGCGAGGAAGGTGACAACGGATGTGCGGGAGGTACGCCAGTGAACGGGAACGTAATTTTGCAAACGCGGAAAATAGGCGTCAGCTTCGGCGGCGTACACGCAGTGAAACAGGTGGATTTTACCCTGCATGAGGGTGAGTTGCGCTGCCTGATTGGACCGAATGGCGCCGGGAAAAGCACCTTCTTCAAGATGCTGAGCGGACAGGTGGCGCCAACGCGCGGTGAATGCCGCTTTCGCGGCCAGGCGATTTCCGGACTGAAGCCATGGCGCATCGCACAGCTTGGCATCGGCATCAAAACCCAGGTGCCAAGCGTATTCGAAGGACTAAGCGTTCGGCGGAATCTGTGGCAGGCGGCGGCGAACCGCATTGAACGCTCACAGATCGAGATAGAAATCACGCGGGTATTGCAGGAGACGGGGCTGGAGGCGCAGGCGGACGATATTCTCTCCGAGCTGTCCCACGGGCAGAGGCAGTGGGTGGAGTTGGGGATGATTCTGATATCCAGACCGCAGCTGGTTCTGCTGGATGAACCGGCCGCAGGAATGACCCACCATGAGGTGCGTAAAACGGCGGAGTTGATCAAAACCATCAACCAGAGCAGCACCGTGGTGGTGGTGGAGCATGATATGGAGTTTATCCGCATGATTGCCCAGCAGGTAACGGTGTTTAACCAGGGCGAAGTGCTGGCAGAAGGCACTTTCGCGGCAGTGACGCAAAATCGGGCGGTGAAAGACGCCTACCTCGGCAATATGGAGATCAAACATGCTTGAGCTGAAAAGCGTGGTTTCCGGCTACGACAAAGTACCGGTGTTGCACCAGGTGGAGCTGTTCGTTGGGGCGAAAGCCTTTACCGGCGTTCTCGGGCGTAACGGTATGGGGAAAACCACCCTGTTGCGTACCATTATGGGGGAACTCCCGGCCTGGCAGGGGCGGCTATTGATGAATGGTATCGATGTCACGCGCTATGAGGCCCATCAGCGCGCGGTGAGCGGCATCGGTTTTGTGCCGCAGGGGCGTCAAATCTTCCCGGCGCTGAGCGTTGAGGAAAATCTGCGCATGGGTTGCGTGAAACATTTTGCTCAATCGGCGCTGATGATTGAACGTATGCTGGAACTGTTCCCGCGCCTGAAGCGCCTGCTGGCGCAGCCGGGCGGCGCGCTGTCGGGCGGGGAGCAGCAATTGCTGGCCCTGGCCCGCTGTTTGTGCGGAGAACCGCAACTGGTGCTGCTCGACGAACCGACGGAAGGGATCCAGCCCAACATCTGCGAGGAGATCATCGAGACGCTGAAAAACCTGCGCCACGAGATGGATATCTCCATTATCCTGGTTGAGCAAGACATTGAGTTTCTCTATGCGCTCTCGGACAGCATCCACGTGATTGAAAAAGGCTGCATCACCAGCGTGATCGACCCCGCTCAAGTCAGTGTGGAGGCGATCGCCGAGGAATACATGGGCTTCCACGTTTGACGCCGTGGCACCGTCCTGTCCCTCCCGACATAACATTCGTCCTTCTTAACACAGCGCCACGCCGGATGGCTGATTACAATTCCTGTGTTCATATCGCCATCGCGCAGGAGGAACCATGGGCCAGTCATTGCTGGGGATGTTTAAGGGTGTCAAGGTGTGCGTGTTGCATCCGGCGTGTCGGGAATATCAGCGGTTGGCGGAGCCGCTGATGCAGATGGGTTGCTGCGTCAGCCGCGTCTGGCCGCTCTCGGAGGAGATCCCAGCCGAAACGGCAGTGGTTGTGGCGCTGGCGGAACCACGCTGGCACTCGACGCTGGAAACCCTTGCCGCACAACTCCATGCTCGGGGCATCATCCTGATGGCGCTGGCGAAAGTGCAGGACGCCACTGTTTTACCACTGTTGCTGAGCCTGCAACCAGCGTCCATCCTATCTTTTCCCCCGCAGCCGGTGGCGCTGGTGGCGCAACTGATGATGGTTCTGCATGCGCACCGCCGGGAGACCGCATTGCGCCATGAGCTTAACAAACTCCAGGCGCGCTTCTTTCTACAGAACAAACTGAACCGGGCCAAGCTGATTCTGATGAACCGGTACGGCCTTAGCGAAAGTGCCGCGCACCGCTTTATACTCAGCGATTCGATGAATCAGCGTTGCAGTCTGGAGCACACCGCCGACAAAGTAATCGGCGGCGGTGTAAACCTGCAATTCATTAGCAGCTAGTTACCCTGTTCTTAGGCAGCAGCGAAGATGGGGAACAGCCGAAAGCTTTACGGAACGCCAGGCTGAAATGAGACATGTCGATAAAACCGTGATCCAGCGCCACTTCGGTAATATTGCGGATGTTGCCCGCTGTTAGCGCCTTGTGACAGGCGATCAATCTTTCATGCCAGAGGGTGTTCATTGGCGTGGTATTGTGAGCGGCAAAGACGCGGGTGACGGTACGTGGTGAGACGTGGTGTGCATTGGCGATCGTAGTAATCGACAGGTCGTGCTTATGCAGATTCTGCTTCAGATATTTAACCATGCGGTTATACAGATCTGGTTTTTGAATCTCGCCGCCTTGTTGCAGGTTGATGCAAACGGTGATGATATCCAACAGCGTACCGGCAAACTGTTCGGTATAAAAACTGTTTTCCTGCTCCTGATTGTACGCGAACGCCTCCTGCATCATCTGTTTCAGGGTGGTGATGCCCGGCCGCACCGGATTGAGGCAGGTGCCGGC
Organism: Brenneria sp. hezel4-2-4; assembly: GCF_013155275.1. Lineage (GTDB taxonomy): Bacteria > Pseudomonadota > Gammaproteobacteria > Enterobacterales > Enterobacteriaceae > Brenneria. The sequence goes on along the minus strand of NZ_JABJXS010000002.1, from coordinate 185,957 downwards.
CAATGCAGCAATTTTCGGCGTGTTTTTGTCGAACACTGCTCGCGGCAGCCGCACAATATGGATGGCGGCCTTATCCATGGAAAAATTGAACGGATGGGCGGCGTCGTAAATCACCAGTTCGTCCGGGCCCACTTTGGCGGCGTTTCCGTTCTGTTCAAGAGATCCCTTTCCCGATCGAAAATACCCCAGATAGTAATCGTTGCTTGGATGACGGCGAATGCATTCGGTCGTTCGTTGCCACAACAGGGAAGAACTCGACGTGTGGCTGGCAATCCCCACATCCGCCAGCATGCTGTAGGTAAAACTGCCGGAGAATTCGCTGGCGAATGTCTGACGCGCCTGCGCCCTGATGAGGCGGGAACAAACGGCATCACGCCAGGCATCGAACCGATGGCGGTTATCAAGATTATCGGTAGTGAAAATTTCTTTCATACGGCTTCTCGCAACGTCGTCATGGGATAGGTGATCAATGCAAGATAAGGGCCATTTTTCTTGCGTTATCAGAGCGTGGGCATCTTATTAACCAATTGATGTTAAATGTTTTTTTGCCAGCAGTGCGTGAGGTGAAAGCGGAGTGTTCTAAAACAGGGCAAAGAAGCTGTACGGTGGGGCAGAAGGAATGCCACCCTCTGCGGGGTGGCGGCTAAAATGATCGACCGACTTATAGCGCCGGATGCTTACGATGCCAGTCGGTCTTCTGCTGATAAGCCCAGGCGCCCCGAATCGCGCTCGCTTCGTCGAAATGAGCCGCTATCAGTTGGCAGCCGATGGGCGCCCCCGCCGACGTTACGCCGCAGGGCAGCGTGACGGTCGGATGACCGGTGCAATCAAAGGCGCTGGTGTAACGCAGTACGCCCCGGAACAGTTCGGCATCGGTCCCGAATCGCGTCATGGTGTCCCAGGTCAGACCGGCGAAAGCGGTGACCGGTGAAAGGATCAGATCCACCTGTTTGAACAGTGCGCTGACGTTACCGCGCAGTGCGGCGCGACGCAGCCATAGCTTCTGGTACTCCAACGCCGTGACACTGTGCCCCAAATCCAGCAGGCCGGCCAGGCCCGGGCCGTACCGATCGCGCTGCGACGGAAAAGTCTCCTCGTGAGCGACGGCGGTTTCCACCGCACACATGGCGCTCCAATCCTCGGCGGCCTGCTCGGTATCGGGCATGGTGATGGGGACGATCTCCGCGCCCAGCGCCGTCAGTTGTTCAATCACCGAGCGCAGCGCGTGGCGGGTATCCTCATCTACCGGCTCCAGCGCCCAGTCCGCATCGACGCCGATACGCATACCGCTGATGCCGCGGGTCATTAGCGCGAGATAATCCGGCACCGGTTCCGAACTGGAAGTGGGATCTTTTTCATCGCGGCCGGCAATTACCTGCAACATGGCGGCGGCGTCGGCTACAGATCGGGCTATCGGGCCAATATGGTCAAGGGAGGCCGCCAGCTCAAAGGCACCGTGGCGGGTAACGCGGCTCCAGGTCGGCTTGATGCCGGTCAGACCGTTGGCGTTGGAAGGGAAACGGATAGAGCCGCCGGTGTCGGTGCCGATTGCGCCATAGCAGAGGCCCGCGGCGGTGGCGACGCCCGAACCGCTGGAAGATACGCCGGTCCACAAAGCGTTGCCCCAGGGGTTGGACGGCGGAGTGATTTCCGGGTGATGGTCGGCAAAGGCGCTTTCGGTCTGCACCAGCTTACCGATGATCACCGCCCCCGCCGCTTTAAAGCGCGTCACCACCGTAGAGTCCTCCACCGGGTAGTGCCCGCTATAAATACTCATGCCGTGCGTGGTCGGCGCGTCCTTGGTCCAGATCAAATCCTTCAGGGCAATGGGTACGCCGTGCAGCGGACCGCGAAATTCACCGTTGGAGATCTCCTTATCCGCCTGCGCGGCGTCCTTCAGCGCGGTCTCTTTCATCACGTAAATGTAGCCGTGCAACTGTGGATCCAGCGCTGCGATACGGTGCAGGATGGCGGTAGTCACCTCGACGGACGAGATCTCGCGCGACTGAATTCTTCTGCCTATCTCCAGCAGACTTTGGTAGTGCAACTCACTCATGGTTCAGCTTCCTGTTGTCAGTGAATAAGCATCGCCGGCAATCAGTGCCAGCGCATCGACTGCATTCACGCTAAAGGAGTCGCAACCTGGACGCTATGTTCAACAAGCCAGATAGTGTGTCAGAAAGGACGATCTAACCGCCCCGATTCTTGATCACCCCGGCGTACCCATGGCAACGCTTCGACATCTTAGTCTTTGAGGCGCTGAGCAGAGCGATGGATTCCCAGCCGGAGCTGGTGGCGCATTTTCCTATAAGCAACACCGGACTGAAAAAATGGACGGCATTACTTTCGGTTAAGAAAATTATCTTCCGTTTTTGCGCCGCAGCGAAGATGGGAACAACCGAAAACTTTACTGAACCTATGGCTGAAATGAGACATGTCAATAACACCATGGTCCAGCGCAACTTCGGTAATGTTGCGGGCAGGCTCGCTAATAACACGTTGCGCAGACAGTCAGTCTTCCGAGAGTGTTCATTAGCGTGGTATGTGGGCGGCCGGGCGTCTTAATCGGTCACACATCATCAAGCGGAGGAATCCCCACAGGTTAGCGCGAAAAACCTTCCCGATGCGTTTCTAGTTTTCTCTCCGCATCGGGGAAAAATGGTGGTCAGATTTGGGGTCAGGTTATGCTCAATTTTGGGCCTATGTGCCGGCCGCCTCGGGCCGCCGGCACATACTTTCCCCTTAGAGATACACGCGCAAATACTCCGCCATACACAATATCGCCATGGCCTGCCCGTACGGCATCGGCGTCAACGGGATCTGGCGGTAATACTCCAGATCCGGCCCCATTTCCGTACCGAATGAAGACTGCGTCAGTTCGCCTTCATCGCTGATACAGTTAACCACCCCGCGAATAGCCTTCTGCCCGACGTTTGCATAAGATGCATCGATGTAGCGTTTACGTACCGCCTTCAAGATACCATAGGCAAACCCTGCGGTTGCCGAACTCTCCAGATACGAGTCTCTGTCATCCAGCAGCGTATGCCAAAGGCCGCTTTCATCCTGCAACCGCGCCAGTGCGCTGACCTGGCTGTTTAATACTTCCAGTAAAAAACGGCGCGTCGCATCGCGTTCCGGAAGCTCCAGCAGTTCGATAAAATCAGGGATAGCGACAGTTAACCAGCTATTCCCTCTCGCCCAGCGCGCGCGGGAAAAGTTGTGATTGCCTTCAAACGTCCAGCCGTGGAACCACAGGCCGGTTTCCCGATCCATCAGATACTGCACATGGGTAAGGAACTGAAACTTAGCTTCTTCAATGTATTCCTGACGCCCGAGCAGTTTGCCGATCTTAGCCAGCGGCATCACCGTCATCATCAGGGTGTCATCCCAGAGCTGCTGGTTATTTTCTTTGTGGATAACAACATGCTGGATCCCGCCTTTTTCCGTACGCGGCATCTCGTACATCACCCACTCGGCCCAACGTTCAAGCAGCGGCAGCCAGGCGGGATTGCCGGTCTCTTCATAGCGGTAAGCGAGGGTCAGTAACGGGCAGACCGTATTCACATTTTTAGTCGGCGTGCCTTCCGTCAGACGGGCGCTGAACCAGTCGTCGATAACGGTGCGCATAGATTCATCGCCCGTCTGTTGGTAGTACTGGAAAATGCCGTACAGGCCAACGCCGTGGGTCCACTCCCAGCCGGCCGCCCAGCCCTTGGCGTCGATGATGCGCCCATCGTCCAGATGCAGTGCAAATTCGCCCGTTGTGTCTTCAATCGCGACCAGATTACTGGTCACTTTATGGATTAACGTTTTGAGCGCATCGCGGGAGATAAAACGTTCTGGCTGGCGCAATAAGGCGCTGTGTTTTACGGAGTAAATCGTCATAGTGTCATCCTGCGTATTTATCATGTTCAGAAGTGGGTGAAGACATGTGGGCTGCGTTAGCCTTTACGGGGGGCGCTTTCTGGCGATTGAGGTAGCCAATGTTATTGTTACCCCATAGTGATTCGTATTTCAGGCCGGTCAGCATTTCCACCGTCGCCCGAATATCAGGCGAAACGCTTTCCGGCAGCGGGCGATTGGCGCTGCGCATACGCTGATTCTCTTGTTGCAACAACTGATGCGTATGCAAATTAAGTTTAAATTTCAGAGAGATAATAAATCCGACAGCCAGTAAACCCACAGTACCAAAGCTGAGTATTTGTAAGATGGTGTGGCTGACCTGCGGATCCTGCACACTCTTGCCCGACACGAAACCGGACATCTGCAAGATGATCCCCACCAGCATGACCGCCCCTGCCTGCGAGGCTTTTCGCGTCATCGTCATCACTCCGGCAAAAATGCCCTCACGGCGTTGAGCGGTTATCGTCTCATCCACATCTGAAATGTAAGTGTAGATATTCCAGGGAATATAGTTGATCCCGCCGCGGCCCAGACCCGCCACTGCGGAAATAAACAGAAGCAGCGAATAGACATCGCTCATTCCCGCATAGTAAACCAGCGCAAACGAGACGGAGGCCAGGCCGAACAGTATAACCACGACGCGATAGGCGGGCGCTGGCCCAAAGCGGATACAAAGCGGGATCATGCCGACAACCGCAACGAACTGAAGGATTGCCATCACGCCCATTAAGTTTGATGCAGTTTGCGCCGTCTGCATCAGGACAAATACCACGTAATAGGTGAACACGGCATTGAAGACATCCTGCGCGATATAGCCGCCGAGGTATAACCCCAGATGCTGGCGAAAAATCTTGATGCGGAAAGTGGAGGTTAATTCAATGCTCAGGCGTTTGAGACGTTCCCTCAGCGTCAGGTTCTCATCGCCCTGCTCGTGCCGGCGCTCCGCTTCAGATTTCAGCTCCGCAGGCCGTTCCCAGGTAAAGCAATAGACCAGCGTCAGTACAATGGCGCAAATCACCGCAAGAACGAGGCTTGCGTAAAAGAACGACAGCGGATTGTCTTTACCAAAATATGACAGGAAAACGCCCGGCAGAAAGGCCGCCAATATAGCGGAAAGCTGCCCCATGGCGATGCGCGCGCCGGAGAATTTCGACTTGTGTTTAAAGTCATCGGTCATTTCCGGCACCAGTGTTTCGTAAGGCACCAGAATCATGGTGTAGACGATATCGAACAGCAGGTAGGTGAGCAGGTAATACCAAAACGCCATGTCTCCAACCCACATAATGGTGTAACTAAATATGCAAGGAATACCCAGCAAAATAAAGAACTTGCGGCGGCCAAAGCGCCGTCCAAGCCTGGTGCTGCCAAAGTTATCGCTCACATAGCCCATCAGCGGACTTACCACGGCGTCAAGCACGCGTGCGCAGGCGAAGATCAGTGTCGCCTCGATGGGCGTCAGTCCGCAAAAGCTGGTATAGAAATAAAGTAGCCAGGCTGAGGTTAATACTGCCGTGCCGGCTCCAAGGAAATCACCGGAACCGTAGGCCAGATAATGATGTAAACCTATCTTTCGTTGTTTCATTTTTTTGTGCCCCGAAGCATTGTGGATTGGGGTACGGTGCTGGCATGTCATAGGGTTGCCAACACCCGATCGCGGATTTAAAGCGCGTGATTACGCGTGTGGCACCAGCAGCACTTTGATTGCTTTAGCGCTGCCAAACGTCGCGAATGCCATCTCCCAACTGTCGAGCGGGAACTGGTGCGTCACGATGCCTTCTGCCGTCAGCAGCTTGCGGCTAAAGAGATCGATAACCGTCTCATAGCAGCCAGGGCTTAAATGCGCGCCGCGGATATCCAACTCTTTTCTGTCGCCGATGATTGACCAGTCGATGGAGGTCTCGCGACTGAATACGCTGAATTCCACGAAGCGCCCAAGCTTACGGATCATTTGCAGTCCCTGATTGACTGCCGCCGGGTTGCCAGAGGCTTCAATGTAGACATCGCAGCCATAGCCGTCGGTCATCGTTTTCACTTTCGCGATAACGTCTTCCTCAAGCGGATTCATGACCTCATCCGCGCCAAGCTGTTTCGCCAGCGCCAGGCGGTGCGGCATCGTGTCGATAACAATGAGTTTTTTCGGCGTTTTAAGTTTGATGGCTTGCACCATGCCGAGTCCTAAAGTTCCGGCCCCCGCCAGCACCACCACGTCGTTAAACTGAATATCGCCACGATTGACCGCGTGCACCGAACAGGAGAACGGCTCAATCAGCGCGCACTCTTCCAGCGACAGCGACTCAGGGATTTTGTGTACCCGACTGGTGGGCTTAAACAGCATGTATTCGGTCATGCCGCCATCGGCATCTTCTTTCTGGAAACCGTAGATGTCGTGTTTTTCACACATCCAGTACTGCCCGTTGCGACAAAAACGGCACTTATCGCAAGGTACGATCTGTTCCGCAATAACACGGTCGCCCAGCGCGACACCAAAGTGCTCCAGCGCATTCGGGCCTGCCGCATGAACGGTGCCGTAGAACTCATGACCGCTGACTACCGGGGTTTTTACATACGGAGGAAACGTCTCGTTGCCCCAAAACATCGGCGCACCGTGGTAGCAGTGAAAATCAGAGGCGCAGATACCGCAAGCGCCAACTTTCACCAGCAGTTCATTCTCTTTTGGCTCCGGCAGCGGCGCAGAGATCAGGCGATAGTCTTTCGGGCCAAAATTGACCAGTTGTTTGATTACAGTGGGTTTTATGTTCACAGTTGCATTTCCTGTACATATCGAGTGTGAATGCACATTAAAATGTTTTCGTGAACATTTATAACTAGACAGTATGTTTTTGTGATCGCGCTGACAGTTTATTTTTAAAAAATCATAAATATCATACACATATAATTGAAACGTTATTTCACAATAGAATACACCCAACGTGTCATAATTTTATATGTATGATAATATTGCCAAATTATGTTCACATAAACATTGAATACGCGTCAAAACCAGGAGAGTAAAACGGAGTCACAACTAGCGGTAGTTTTTAAGAAAGCCGTTTATTACCGTGCGCTGCTGCCAGGGGCGCTCTTCAATAGCCGCCACCAGATTTTCGGCGACGATGGTCGCCCATTGCTTGTAATCATGAACAACGGAAGGGTAAAAAAATCCAAAATCTTCGGCATTGGGCATGTCGTCTATGGAGAGAAATTCAACTTTATTCAGTGACCATTTTGTCGCGACGCTGCGCGCAGCAAGAGAAATGGCGCCGTTGATCCCAACAATTGCGTCGTAATTCATCACCCCGGAGGAGAAGTGAGCGGTAATTTTCTCTTTCGCTTTGTCATAGCGATAGTCCGCATACAGGCAGGTAACCTGCGTCGTGGCGGGAATGTTTTGACAGATACTGCGCACACGCGCCTGAGTGATACGCGAGTGCTCCTGACCACCAATCACCAGAATATGACGCCAGGCTTTCTCGGTAATGACCGAGGCGATTAGCTCCCCTGCCCGTTCATCGTTAACGAAAACGGCAGGCAGGTTGGTGTCAAACTGACGGTCGAACTGAATAAGCTTCGTCGGCGAATTATGCAGAATTTTAAGGTGGCTTACGTCATAGTCGGGCGTATCGCTGATGACGGACAACACCACACCCGCCGCTTTGTAGCCCACCAGCGTATTGATCGCCTTCACTTCAGACTCGCGGCCGCCGCCGGTGGTAAAAATCATCACCGAATACCCTTTTTCCTCGGCGCGCAGGCATAACTCCTGAATCACGTACGAGTAGCTCTGGTTAAAGGTATCGTCCGTCACAATGCCAATAATGGGGCTTTGGGATGTTTTGATATTCTGTGCAAATACGTTGGGAACGTACTCTACTTCGCTGGCAATCCGCAGGATCTTCTCCCGCGTTTTGGCTTTGACTTTGCCCGGATCGGTAAAGGTTCGGGAAACGGTAATACTGCTGACGCCCGCGAGACGGGCGATATCAGTGATAGTGGGTGATTTATTACCGGACGCTTTCATGTGTTGACAATGACTCAGCCGAAAAAGAGGAAGTATATCATTTCCCCCGTTTCATTCGGAGACATCTTCGCGTCAATACCCTATCGACCGGTTCAAGAAGATAAGCCGTCCTGCGCGAACGTTCTGCTGGTCAATCCGGGCGGTTCACGCCTCTGATATTTCAAATACCGTATCAATGGTAAAGATTGTCTCGGTTCAGGCGCCTGCCTGCATAAAAACAACCCGGGTTTTATGCCCCAAAAAAGCACACAGCGTCTCATTATGGGGCAATTGTTTTCTTTGTCGAACACCCTCTTAATCTTTTTCTCTTATTAATTAACCAATTAATGGTTATTAGCGCAAATAAAATCGCTTGGCATAAAACGTGCATGTTGTACATACAAGACTATACAAGAAAGCCGGTTTGAGCAGTTTGCCAATACGGTTTTATTAATCCATGGATATGGCATTGCCGCAGTTCTGGCGTTGCCCTATCAGCAGATAAGGTCGTGGTGGAATAACAATGATTTCGTTCGATAACGTCACAAAACACTATGAGGATGGAACCCTGGTTGTCGACAGGCTTTCTTTCATCGCCCCAACCGGCAAACTCACCATTCTGGTGGGGCCGTCAGGATGCGGGAAAACCACCTCATTGCGCATGATTAACCGTCTGATCGAGCCGTCCACAGGCAAAATTCTGTTAAACGGTCAGTCCACGGCAGGAATGGACGTGGTCAAGCTACGGCGCAGAATTGGATATGTTATTCAGAACGCAGGGCTTTTTCCCCATAAAACCATCGTCGACAATGTGGCCGTCACCGCCTTGCTCAACGGCGCCACCCGACAAGCGGCACATAAAACCGCGCTTGAACTGCTGGAACGCGTCGGGCTTTCTCCGGCGCTGGCGCAGCGCTATCCCTGGCAATTATCCGGCGGTCAGCAGCAGCGTGTCGGCGTAGCTCGGGCGCTGGCGGCAGATCCTGAATTTATGCTGATGGATGAACCGTTCAGTGCGGTGGATCCGGTGGTGCGCGAGCAGTTACAGGATGAGTTTCTACGCCTACAGCGCGACATCGGCAAAACCATCATTATGGTGACACACGATATTGACGAGGCCATGAAGCTGGGCGATCAGGTAGCGGTGCTGATGCCGGGTGGCCGTCTGGCGCAAATCGCCTCACCGGCGGAACTGCTTACCTCGCCTGACAGCCCCTTTGTCGCTGATTTTATCGGCCGGGATCGGGGCTATCGGCGTTTGGCGTTCAGCGCGCTGCATCCGCAGCTCACGCTACAACCGGAACCCTGCGTCAATGTCGGCGCCAGCGTCGAACAGGCCCGGGCGCAGACTCAGGAACGCTGGATCCTGGTCACCGATCAGCAAAAACCGCTCGGCTGGTTCGATCTGCGCCAGCCCCGGGAAGCCACCGTCACCAACGAAGCCATTAACCTTGGCAGCACATTCGCCCCGTTGTCAGGATCGCTGCGGCAACTTACCGACGCGGTACTCAGTTCTCCCTGTCAGCGGGGGATCGTGGTGGACGATCGGCAATGTCTGTTGGGATCGGTGAATTTCGATAGCGTTCTGTCTGCGCTGCGCGACGGCAATGACCAGGGGGTATCATGAGATTTGACTGGCTATGGCGGCAAAGCGATCAGATTTTGCAGCTCTTTCTCTGGCATGTCTGGCTCTCGGTGGTGCCGGTGCTGCTGGGTCTGGTGCTGGCGATCCCCGTTGGTCAGATGATTCAGAGCCTGCCGCGTCTGAAAAGTCTGATCCTCAACCTGTTCGGTCTGCTGTACACCATTCCTTCCCTGGCGTTGTTTGTGCTGTTACCCGGGATCCTCGGCACCCGCATTCTCGATACCATCAATGTGGTGGCGGCTCTGACCATCTATGCCTTTGCGTTGCTGGTGCGCACCGTGTGTGACGGCCTGGACGCTGTTTCGCCGGATACGCGGCAAGCCGCGCTGGCATTGGGATACAAACCGTTCCAGCAATTTCTCGCCGTGGACTTGCCCATCGCCGTGCCGGTGATTGCCGCCGGACTGCGCGTCGTGGTGGTTTCCAATGTCAGCATCGTCTCAATCGCCGCATTGGTGGGCGCGCCGCAGCTCGGCAGCCTGTTTACCCAAGGTTTCCAGCTCCATTTTCTTACCCCGATTATTGCCGGCATCGTGCTGTGCATCCTGTTGGCATTATTGCTCGATAATCTGTTGCTGCTTCTTACCCGCAGACTGGCAGCCTGGCAACCCAAAAGGAGCTCAACATGATCGATTGGTTTATGGATAGCAGCCGCTGGCTGGGGGATGAAGGGCTGTTGGCGCTGCTTTGCCAGCATCTGTTATACAGCGCCGTCGCTCTGGGCATCGCCATCCTGCTGGCTTTCCCTATTGGGTGCTATGCCGGCCATACCGGCAAAGGGGAACGCCTGTTAATCGGCAGCGCCAACGCATTGCGCGCCCTGCCGTCTTTCGGTCTGATCATTCTGCTGGTGATTGTTTTTGGCCCGGTGTTTGAATCCGATCTGGCTTTTATTGTGCCTTGTCTGATTGTACTCATCATCCTGGCGCTTCCCCCGATCATGCTGGGGGTGTGGTCCGGCATCACCGCCATCGACAGAACCGTTATCGATTCCGCCTGCGGAATGGGCTATTCCCCGTGGCGCCTGCTGTTTTCCGTGGAGCTGCCCTGCGCCCTGCCGCTGATCCTGTCCGGTATCCGCAGCGCCACCCTGCAAATCATCTCCACGGCCACCATCGCCGCCTATGTGTCGATGGGAGGACTGGGACGTTTGATTATCGATGGCCGAGCGCAGAACGACTATCAGCAGATGGTTGCCGGCGCCATTCTGGTGGCGCTGCTGGCGCTAATTATCGATTGTTTGTTCTCATTGTTAACACGCATGATGGTTTCGCCCGGCATTTTGCGGCACGAAGTGCGTCTGAACCCCACCACGAAAACATCCTCTTCACTTGTCAGGAGTCCAGCCAAATGAAACTGAGTCAATTACTCGCTGCATCACTGTTATCCCTTGCTTTGTGTCAGACCGGTCAGGCGGCATCTCAGGATGCGAACGCCAACGATGTGGGCACCATAATTATCGGGTCTGCTGATTTTCCTGAAAGTCAGTTGCTGGCCACCATTTATGCCGGCGCGCTGGCGGCGAACAACATTCGTACGCAGACAAAACTGAATATCGGCAGCCGGGAGGTTTACATGCCGGCCCTGCTCGACGGCTCCATCAATCTGCTCCCCGAATACAGCGGCGCCGCGCTGAGCTATCTGGATGACAAAACCGAGGCGCACAGCCCGGAAGACGTCGCCAAAGCCCTGGCAACCAAACTGCCGCCGCAAATTAAGATGTTGAATATTTCCGAGGCGCAGGACGGCGATATTCTGGCCGTTAGCCAAAAAACCGCCCAGCGTTACAACCTGAAAACCATTGACGATCTGGCGCCGATCGCCAATGGATTAGTGCTGGGCGGCCCGCCGGAGTGGAAAACCCGCCGCGAAGGGGTCATCGGTCTGAAAGAGATTTATGGCCTGGACTTTAAGACATTCAAAGTGTTGGACGTCTCCGGGCCGCTGACTCTGTCCGCGCTGAAAAATAACCAAATACAGGTAGCCAACTTCAACTCCACCACGCCGGCGCTGAAACAGAACCACCTGGTAACGCTACAGGACACCAAGAACCTGTTCCTGGCCCAGAATATCGTTCCGCTGATTGCCGTCGACAAGTCCAACAGCGTGGTGGAAACCACCCTTAATAACGTTTCCGCCAAACTGACCACCGAAGACCTGATAGCCATGAATGAAAAACTGGCGGATTTTGAAAGCCTTGAGAACGTAGCGCGCGAGTGGCTGCTTCAGCACGGCTTACAAAAATAACCCACCGGGATCCAGGACGGTAAGGAAACCGTCCTGAACCTGTCAGGCATTACCCGCTCCGCAACACTCGCGCTTTCAGCGTTCTTCGATCACCACCACGCACTGGCCGGCGCGCACCGCTGAACCGGGCTGCACGCGGATCTCGCGCACAATGCCCTCCAGCGGCGACGCCAGCGGTATCTCCATCTTCATCGACTCCAGCACCACCAGCACGTCGCCTTTGGCGACCGTCGCCCCCAGCGTGGTTTTCACCTGCCAGAGATTACCGGCGATCGGGCTTTCCACCCCCTGCCGCCCCGGCGGCAACGGGGTATCCTCGGCGCTTTCCATCACTGTCTCTTCACTGTCAAAGTGCGCCTGACCGGATGCGATCCAACGCTCGCGTTCGGCATGAAAAGCGGCGCGCTGGCGAGTACGAAAGGCGGCGATGCCCTCGGCCTCGCGGGCAAGAAAGGCCTGATAATCAGCCAGCGCCAATTCGCTTTGCGTGATGCGCAGCGGATAGCGCCCCAGTGGAAAATCGCGCCGGATGCGCAACAGCTCGTCGGCGGATACCGGATAAAAACGGATCTGATCGAAGAAGCGCAGCAGCCAGGGCTTACCGCCAAACGCCGCCACATCGCGGTAGCGATTCCACATCTGCAAGGTTCGGCCGACGAACTGATATCCTCCCGGCCCTTCCATACCGTAGACGCACAGGTAGGCGCCGCCGATACCCACCGAGTTTTCCGCCGTCCAGGTGCGCGCCGGGTTGTATTTGGTGGTGACCAGCCGATGACGCGGATCCAATGGCGTCGCCACCGGCGCGCCGAGATACACATCCCCCAGCCCCATGACCAGATAGCTGGCGTCGAAAACGGTTTTGTAGACCTCGTCAAGATCCGCCACATCGTTGATGCGGCGAATAAACTCCAGATTGCTCGGGCACCAGGGGGCGTCGCGGCGCACGGTGGTCATATATTTCCGAATAGCCAGCTGGCAGGCGGGATCGTCCCAGGAGAGCGGCAGGTGCACAATGCGCGACGGCACCCGGAGATCGCCGCGGGCGCAAACGTCATCCCACAGGCCGCCGATGATTTCCAGCAGTTGCGCCTGCGGCAGCGTTTCAGGCTGATAATGTACCTGTAGCGAGCGGATACCGGGCGTCAGGTCGATGACGCCATCAAGATCGTTGGCCGCCAGCGCCTGCATCAACGCATGTCCGCGAAAACGCAGCACCAGATCCAGCTCGGGATCGCCAATTTCCAGCAACAGATGCGTGTCCCCGGACAGACGAACCACCAGACGCCGATCGCCGCCGCCGATGTCGAGCACCACCGGCGATGTCAGCGGAGCGGGCCGCCAGTGGGTCGTTACCGGCGCAAGCGCGGCGATTTCGGCGCGCCGCGCCTGCGCCAACTCGCGGGCTGTGGCGATATCGACCGGCACGAAACGGACGCGATCGCCGGCCTTGAGCTGGCCTAGCTGATACAGATCGGCGTCGATCACCGTCACCGGACAGACAAAACCGCCCAGACTGGGGCCGTCAGGGCCGAGTATCACCGGCATATCGCCGGTGAAATCCACCGCGCCGATGGCATAGGGATTATCATGGATATTCGACGGATGCAACCCCGCCTCGCCCCCGCTGTCGCGCACCCACTCGGGCTTCGGCCCGATCAGACGCACGCCGGTGCGGCTGGAGTTGAAATGCACCTCCCAGTCGGTGGCGAAAAAAGTGTCCATATAAGCCGGCGTAAAATATTCCGGCGCGCCGTGCGGCCCGTAAATCACTCTCAGTTGCCGTACGGCGGGCAGTTGGGTGCGCAGACCGTCAGGCAGGCTGTCTCCCGCACGGCTGTCGTTGAGAGGGGCAAGATGCAGTACGTCGCCCGCGCGCAAGGCGCGCCCCGCATGGCCGCCAAACTGCCCCAGCGTAAAGGTGCTTTTGCTGCCAAGATAGTCAGGCACCGCGATACCGCCGCGCAGACACAGGTAGCTGCGAACCCCTTGCGCACGCATCGCGCCCAGCCGCAGCGTGGCCCCCGCCGGAATAAAGAAGGCAGTGTCCATCGGCCGGGCTTCGCCATCGATATCGATCGGCAAGGCAGCCCCCGTCACGGCGACCACCGAGTCGGTGTTGAAACGCAGCGTCGGGCCGTTCATGGTGATTTCCAGCGCCGCGTCGCCTTCATCATTCCCCAGCAGTTGATTGCCCAGCCGCAGCGCGCGATCGTCCATCGGGCCGGACGGCGGTACGCCGACCGCCCAATAACCGAGACGTCCGGGGTAATCCTGTACCGTGGTCTGCGTGCCGGCAGCGAGCACCTCGCAGGTCATCGCCTGATAAGTCAGATTATCCAGGCAGCGCGTCCAGGGGGAACCGCTGGAAAATGGCCTGTCCGCCAGGATCTGGCGCAGATAGTTGCGATTGGTTTCAACGCCGTACAGTCGGGTGTCCGCCAGCGCCCGATCCAGCGCCGCGGCGGCCTGTTCGCGGGTCGCCGCGCAGCTAATCAGCTTGGCGATCATCGGGTCGAAAAACGGCGGGATCTCGCACCCCGCCTCTACCCAGGTATCGATCCGTAGCGCCTGACCGTCCGCGTCAGGGAACGAGACATCGGTCAGCAGGCCGGGGGATGGCTGGAAATTGCGGCCCGGATCTTCCGCATACACGCGGGCCTGAATCGCGTGCCCGCGTGGATGCAGATTTGTCGCCAACTCGGCGAGCGGCGGCAGGTCGCCGGCGGCCAGTTCAATCATCCAGCGCACCAGATCGATGCCCCAAACCTGCTCGGTGACGCCGTGCTCAACCTGCAAACGGGTATTCACTTCGAGAAAATAGAATTGCTGTGCGGCGCTGTCATAGACGAACTCCACCGTGCCCGCACTGCGGTAGTTCACCGCGCCGGCAAGCCTGACCGCGGCCTCACATAGCGCCTCCGCCATCCCCGCCGGCAGGTTGGGCGCCGGGGTTTCCTCGATAACCTTTTGATTGCGGCGCTGCACCGAACAATCCCGCACGCCGAGGGCCAACACCTCGCCACGGCCATCGCCAAAAATCTGTACTTCCAGATGCCTGGCCCGCTCGATGTACTTTTCGATAAACACGCCGGCATCGCTGAAGTTATTCTGGCCGAGGCGCTGTACCGTTTCAAACGCCTCGGAAAGCGCCTCCGCGTTGTAACAGACCCGCATACCGATACCGCCGCCGCCCGCCGTGCTCTTGAGCATCACCGGGTAACCGATTTGTGCGCCGGCTTCCAGAGCGGCGTCAAGGTTTTCCAACAGCGCTGTGCCTTCGAGCAACGGCACCGCGTGCTGTTTGGCTAAAGCCCGGGCGGTGTGCTTCAGGCCGAACACCCGCAGTTGTTCAGGCGTCGGGCCGACGAAAGCGATCCCCGCCGCCGCGCACGCCTCGGCAAAGGCGGCGTTCTCCGAGAGAAAACCATATCCCGGATGGATGGCGCGGGCGCCGCTCTGACGGGCGGCGGCAAGTATTTTTTCCACCGCCAGGTAGGTCTGGGCGGCGGGGCCGTCGCCCAGACCTATCGCTTCATCCGCCTGCTGAATATGCAGACTGCTGACATCCGCGTCGGCGTAAACCGCCACGCCCTGTACCCCTAACGTGCGCAGCGTACGAAGAATACGACACGCAATGGCGCCGCGATTGGCAATGAGAAGTTTGTCAAACATTCGCTAGACTCTCACAAGGGCGGGCCGTCCCGCCGGAATCAAGACCGCCTCATGGTCGTCCAGGGCGGTAAATACGGTGGCGGCGGCGCGTTACCGGGCGGTCAGTTCCATACCAATACCTCGGCCGGCGTCGGATCCCAGCCGTTGCAGGGGTTGTTGAGCTGGGGACAGTTGGAAATCAGCACGATGACATCGCATTCCGCCCGCAGCTCGACGTATTTGCCCGGCGCGGAAATACCGTCCTCAAAGGTCAGCCCGCCCTCGGCGGTGACGGGAACATTCATGAAGAAGTTGATGTTGGCGCCGATGTCCCTTTTGTTCAGCCGTCCATCATGCAGGCAGGCGCACAGAAAGTTGTCGCGACAGCTGTGCATATAGCGCCGGTCAAGCGCATAGCGCACCGTGTTGCTCTCCTGCGCGCAGGCGCCGCCCAGCGTGTCATGGCGTCCGCAGGTATCGGCAACGATGGTCAACAGCGGGTTGCCCAGATTGGAATACAGTACGCTGCCCGTCGTCAGATAGACGTTGTTTTGCCGACGCAGCGTACGTTGCGGATCGTAACGTTCACGGGGATTGGCGGCGCGGTAGAACAGCGTGTCGATGGCCTGATTTCCCTCCAGATCGAGCAGACGCAAGATCTGGCCTTGTTTGACCTCGAACAGATAAGGCTCGCCGGCGGGGATCACATGGCGGAAAACCGCATCGTGCGCCGCAAGGTTGCTGGCGGTGAGAGTCATGTTATTTCTCCTTAAAGCTGGAAGCGTTCGGTGTTATGAAAAGCCCGCGCGTTTTCCGGGCGCGATGTGCGACAGCCCACGGTGATGCCGTCGCCGGCGGCCTGGCTCCACGCCAGCCGCACCGGCTGCGGGGCATAACGCGGATTCGGATCCATCGGATGTTGCAACGCGGTCAAGACCACCAGCGTGTCCATCGGGGCGAACAGCTCGATATAATCGCCCGGCCGGGAAGAGTCCGGGTGGAAGCAAAACCGGCCGCTTTCATCGACCGTCACTTTGCTGAACAAATTGACCACCATCAGCAAGTCCTGAAGGTCAAGATTCCACTTGCCCATTTCCACCAGCAGGTTGTCCGTGCCGTTGCGGAAAAAACCGTTGCGCAGTTCCTGATAGCGCCCTGGCCCGTATTTCTGCTGAACTTCGTCCGCATTGAGCACGCCGCCAAAGCTGTCATGCCAGCCGCAGGTATCCGTAATAATCGCCGCCAGCACCCGTCCCATGTCGGAATACAGACAATGGCCCGCCGTCAGTTTGGCGGTATGCTGTCCTTTCAGGGTGTCCGGCAGATTCAGCCGTTCGCTGGGCTGGCGGGCGTTGAGCAGCAATAGGCTAACGTTGGCTCCGCCTTCTATGTCGGTGATGCGCAGCACCTGGCCGCGCTTGAGAATGAACGAGGTATGACCGCCGCCGGGGACGGTTTCTTCATACAGATTGGCGCGTAACGCCAGCGTATCTGTGGTCATAAAAAAGCTCCTTAAAAAGTAACGGGGTCGACGCCGGTGATACGCGGCGGCAAGGCGGTTAGCGCCTCACGGGCGGCGTGACGATTCTGATTGAGCGGAATGTCATAGGTGATGCGCGCGCCGTAAGCGTTAGGGGCCTGCGGATCAATGCGCACCTTGTCGAATACCAGCAGGCGCGTGCCGAGGTTGAACCCTTCCGACAGATCGTGCGTCACCATAAACACCGTCAGCCGGGTTTCATTCCACAGTTCCAGCAGCAGGGTATGCATATCTTTGCGGATACCGGGATCGAGGGCGCCGAACGGTTCGTCGAGCAGCAGAATGCGCGGCTGGACGATAAATGCCTGAGCGATGGCCAGACGCTGTTGCATGCCGCCGGAAAGCTGGCTGGGATAGTGATGCAGCGCCTGTCCGAGACCGACGCGCGCCAGCATGGCCGCCGCTTTTTCTCTGGCCGCGCGTTTACGCCGGCCAAACAGACGCCCGCACCAGGGGGCATGCGGTAACTCCAACCCGATGGTCACGTTTTCCAGCACGCTCAGATGCGGAAAAACCGAGTAACGCTGGAAGACCACACCGCGGCTAACGTCGGGTTCGGCGGGCAATGCGCCGCCCTCCAGCCGGATGCTGCCGCGGCTGGGCTGTTCCTGACCGAGCAGCAGGCGCAGAAACGTCGATTTGCCGCAGCCCGACGCGCCGACCATCGTGCAAAACTCCCCTTCGCCAATATGCAGGTTCAGCCGTTCCAGCACCACATGGTCGCCATACTCCTGCCAGATGTTATCGATTTCGATAAAGCTCATGCTTTTCCTCCCTCTGACCAGGGGAAACAGCGGCGGTTGAGATAACGCAGCGACAGATCCATCAGCCACGCCAGCAGCGTGATCCACGCCACGTAAGGCAGAATCACATCCATCGCCATATAGCGGCGTACCAGAAAGATGCGATACCCCAGCCCGGCGGTGGCCGAAATGGCCTCGGCGGAGATCAGAAACAGCCACGCCGTGCCGAGCAGCAGGCGCAGCGACGTCAACAGGCGCGATAGCAACTGCGGCAGCACCACCCGCAAAACCACGATCCAGCTATTGGCGCCCAGCGTCTGGGCTTTGATCAGGATCTCCGGCGGGATCTCCCGGGCGCGCTGTTCCAGATCGCGCGCCAGCATCGGCGTGATGCCAATGACGATCAGCATGACTTTTGATAGTTCATCCAGTCCGAACACAATAAACAGGATCGGCAGGATGGCGAGCGGCGGGATCATCGACAGTACCGCCATCAATGGCGACAGAGACGCCCGCAACAAAGGAAACACCCCCGCCGCAATGCCGAAGCACAGGCCGAGCAATGAGGCGATCGCCAATCCGCTCGCCAGTCTGCCCAGGCTGACGGCCGTATCCAGCCAAAGCAGGTAATCGCCGCTGCGCCTGTCCGCCGTAAACGCCATACGCTGGATGGCGTCGGCCATCTGCGCGAAACTGGGCAACAGCTTGTCGCTGGGATTGGCCTCCAGCCGCACGGCGGACCCCATCAGATACGCCGCCAACAGCACGACAAAAGGCAACAGTACCAGCAGCATGCGTCCACTCCGTTGCGGGTGGCGATTAATCAGGCGCATGGCATTTTCTCCTGTGAGTCGGGATCAAAGCTGGCCTGCGGCCGCCAGTCGAACGAACTCATCATTGAAGCGCAGCTTCACATTCCCGCTATCGCCCTGGGTGATGCCGCCGGGGAAATTCATGCCGATAAACTCCGCGCTCTGCGCGCCATCCCCCAGCAGCCCTTTGTCAAAAGAGAATTTCGCCACCCGTTGCATGGTGGCGGGCAGTTCCGGGTTGGTGATGAACTGTAGATTGTCCTGCGCGGTGTAAAACAGATGGGTGGTTTTCAACTGTGCCTGATAACCGGCCAGATCGGTGCCGGATGCTTTAGCCATCGACTCAAGCGCCGCCGGGTTGCCCGCCTGCATCAGCGCCATCATTTCGAACCAGGCGCCGGTGAGGGCTTTGCCAAAGTCAGGATTCTCTTGCAGCACGCGGGTATTGACCACCATCATGTCAATCAACTCGCCCGGCACCTGTCCGGAGTGGAAGACCTCGGTGGTGTCCGGGATGGCTTTGATGGCGGAAAGCTGCGGGTTCCAGGCCACGGCGGCCTGTACGCCGCGGGTGGAAAAGGCGGCGACGATATCGGCGTCAGAGGTGTTGACCACCGTTATATCGCGCTCCTGCAACCCGGCGGTTTCCAGCCCGCGCACCAGCAGGTAATGCGATACCGACAGCTCCGGCAAATTGACTCTCATGCCGCGCAGATCGTTGAGCGTTTTGCCCGTGCCTTTCAACACCACGCCATCGTTGCCGTCGGAGAAACTCCCCAACAATAGCGCCGTCGAATCCACGCCGCCCGCCGCCGGGATGGTCAACGCATCCATGTTGGTCATGGTGCAGCCGTCAAACTGTCCGGCGGTATATTGATTGATGGATTCAACATAGTCGTTAAGTTGAGTGACGTTGATTTTGATGCCGTACTTATCGGCCCATTTGTCGATGATGCCTTCGGTGCCGATATACCCCCACGGCATCCATCCCGCGTAGATGGTCCAGCAGACGTTGAACTCTTTTTTGGGCGCGGAGTGAGAAGGAAAGCTTAATACTGCCGAGAGACTGAGGACGCAAACACCCAGTAAGCGAGATAATTTCATGTCAGACCTCCAGTTGGGGTGGGAAAAAAGGGGAGCAGCGCTACACCAGCGGTGTTGCTGTCTCCCGGGCTTTTATCCCGCCGTGTAACCTCAACTGGAGGTCGCCAGCTCTCGGACCAGTCATCCGCATCGCGCGGATCGGAACCCTAGCCAGCTATTCAGGTCATTCAGCACAATGCCGTAGTGCTGCCCCACACAAACCAGAAGCAAAATACATGCCAGCCCTTGGAAGGCCCTGAGCGCCGCATTCCGGCGCCGAAATCGCCCCGCGACGCCCCACGCTGGTGCCACCGGTTGCGTCGCGCTGGTGCATTTTGTCGGCGGCGCTGGCTGAACCCGCCGGGGAAAGAAAATATCAAACTGTGATCGTTATCAATCCCAACCGCTGGATTTTGCCAGCTTTACCCCGCCGGCGTCACTCACCTAAAGGCAGGCCTGTCGTCCGCTCTTTAGAGTCGATGGCTCCGGGGTCGTAGGCCGTCGCCCTGTCCATTCAATAAAAATGAGGGATAGAGAATGAATAACGACATTACTATGGGGATTTTCTGGCACTTGATCGGCGCAGCCAGCGCCGCCTGCTTTTATGCGCCGTTCAAGAAAGTACGACACTGGTCGTGGGAAAGCATGTGGTCGGTGGGCGGCATGGTGTCATGGCTGCTCCTGCCCTGGGCGGTGAGCGCGTTATTGTTGCCGGATTTCTGGGGATATTACGCTTCGTTCAGCGCCGCGACCTTATTACCGGTGTTCCTGTTCGGCGCCATGTGGGGCATAGGCAACATCAATTACGGCCTCACCATGCGCTATCTTGGCATGTCGATGGGTATCGGCATCGCCATTGGCATCACGCTGATAGTCGGCACCCTGATGACGCCGATCCTGAACGGTAAATTCGGCGTGCTGATTGGCACAGCCGGCGGCCGGATGACGCTGCTGGGCGTACTGGTCGCGGTGATTGGCGTGGCGATCGTCACCTATGCCGGCCGGTTAAAAGAACGCCAGATGGGCATTCAGGCCGAAGAGTTCAACCTGAAAAAAGGACTGATGCTGGCCGTCATGTGCGGCATCTTCTCTGCCGGGATGTCCTTTGCGATGGACGCGGCGAAACCGATGCACGAAACCGCGGCGACCCTCGGCGTGGATCCGTTATATGTGGCGCTGCCAAGTTACGTGGTCATTATGGGCGGAGGCGCGCTGATTAACCTGGGCTTCTGTTTCATTCGCCTGGCGACAGTGAAAGATCTGTCGGTCAAAGCGGACTTCTCTGTGGCGAAACCTCTGCTGATCAGTAACCTACTGCTTTCCGCGCTCGGGGGGCTGATGTGGTATCTCCAGTTCTTTTTCTATGCCTGGGGCCACGCCAAAATTCCGCCGCAGTATGACTATATGAGCTGGATGCTGCATATGAGCTTCTATGTGCTGTGCGGCGGCTTGGTCGGTCTGATCCTGAAAGAGTGGACATCGGCCGGCCGCCGGCCGGTCGGCGTATTAAGCGTGGGTTGCGTGGTGATTATTCTGGCGGCCAACATCGTTGGTTTGGGGATGGCCAGCTGATTGCGCTTATACCGCCGCCACATACCGTTGACGCCACAGACGTGGCGTCATTCCGGTCTCTTTGGCGAACACCACCGAAAAATAGTTGCTGTCTTCAAAACCGCAGTGCGCGGCGATATCGCTGATCAGCATTTCACTGTGCCGCAGCAGGTACTGCGCCTGACAGATACGCAGTTGGCGCAAATACTGGTTGATGGTCATCCCGGTTTGCGAACGGAATAGCTGACGCAGCGGACGCTCCGCCACCTGGTGATGACGACAGAAATGCGCTAAATCGAACGGCGACGCCAGGCTGTTTCCCAGGGCGGCGATTAATAAATCAAGCTTTTCTCCTTCGCACACGCCATCGGCGCTCACCGACTGATAGCGATGGCGGCGCAGCGTAATAATGAGCTGTAAAAACAGGCTTTCCGATAAGCAACGGGACAGCGCATCCCCTTTGTGGCTTTCATATTCAAGTTGACCGATAACCTGCCGCGCCTGCGCCATGCCGTGGCTGCTGAGTCGCCAATGCCGATCGTCGCCTGGCGCGTGACCGCTTTGCAACAGCCCCTGCCAGTCGACATTCAGTTGCAGCCGCTCCGGACAATAGATGATGTTATGCAATACCAGATCGTTCACCGCTTCATAGCTATGGCGATCTTCAGCCCGAATATAAAACAGATCGCCGCAGGTAATGCGGTAAGGACGGTCATTAAGCACATGCAGACCGTTACCGCGCCATACCAGCACCAGCTCGCAAAACTCATGGGTATGTTCGGCAAACACATTTTGCGGATAACGATCCGCCACCGCCACCGATTGCGTATCGAAAGCGAAGAAGTCGCTTTTTTTCAGGATTAACCGACCAGACACCGCGCCCTCCGCCTCAACCAGGATAGTCAGAAAGTATTGCGCTTTTTGATCTAAAAAACGGTGACTGATTTCGCGTTACTGCCGTTCCCTGTCCTGCCCGTGGCGAATGGCGCTCGGCGAATACGAAAACTCGCGCTTAAACAGGGTGGAAAAATGGTTGCTGTCGACAAAACCGCAGCGAAAGGCGATATCCGTGACGCTCGCGTCAGTCTGACGCAGTAAATGCCGCGCCTTGAGCAACCGGAAACGATTGAGATAGCGTTGCGGCGTCAACCCCGTTTGCTGTTTTAACTGGCGGTGCAATGTGCGTAATGACAGCATGAACCGCTCCGCCAGCCGTTCCCAACAGATCTCGTCGGCGTAGTGCTCTTCCAGCCAGGCGATTAAATGGTTGAGCCGTCCGTCGGCGTCATTAATGTTATCCGCCAGGCTGCTTTTGCGTAACAGCACTAATAGCTGCATAAACAAAATTTCGCGGTTGGCAATCACGTGCGGGTCAACCTCATCACCCAGCAATTCCAGTTGATCAATCAACTCGCCAATCTGCTTCAACACGCCCTGATTCACGCGCCAGTGCGACAGGTAATTCCCCTCTCGTTCCTGCGGCAATAACCGCTCCAGCCCGCTCAGAAAGCTGAACGCGTCCGGCGCGCGGTACAGTACATTGGTCAGGCACAGGTTTTCCGTATGTTCATACAGATGCCGATCGCGATCGCGGACAAAGCAGATGGAACCGCTGCTCAGCGTATAAGGCTGATCGTTAAAAATATGGGTGCCATTACCCTGCTCGACAATCACAATTTCGAAGAAATCATGGTAATGCTCAGGGAACGCCGACTGGGGGAGACGCGGCTCAATCGTAATCGACGCTTTTCCCGAAGGGAAAAAATCAACGCTCTGTAATAGCATGCTTGTCGTCTCCGCCCTGGTTGAATGTCGCCTTGATGGTAGAGAACTATTCTCAATCGCACCATGAATTTTCAACGCGAAAACGCGTAAATCCTGCACGTTTTTTAAGAAAGCCAGGAAATTACTCGGAAATGCGGCCAACGTCACAGGATGTGACGATGACCGATAAATGACATTTTGTGATGTCGCTCACATTCATCTTTGCCTCTTTGCCACCGCGATCTGCGGGATGTCCGTAATACTAAGGTGAGCAGGCAAGGATCTTTTTAGACTGATGGCAATGATTCATAGACAAGGATCTCCATCATGACTCTCCGCCATTGTGTAGCCGTCGACCTGGGCGCGTCCAACGGCCGCGTTATGTTGGCGCGTTACGACAGCGCCGATAACAAACTGACATTGCGGGAAATTCACCGTTTCATAAACAGCCTGAAACGCGTCGATGACCATGACATCTGGGATGTGGACGCGCTTGAGCGCGAAATCCGTTTCGGGCTGCAAAAAGCCTGCGATGAAGGCGTCGCCCTCGACAGCATCGGCATCGATACCTGGGGCGTCGATTACGTGCTGATCGATAAACAGGGTAACCGCGTCGGCCTGCCGATCTCTTATCGCGACAACCGCACCGATGGCATCATGGCCCGCGCCCAGCAGGAGCTGGGCTGCGACGAGATCTACCGCCGCAGCGGCATTCAGTTTCTGCCCTTTAACACGCTGTATCAGTTGCGGGCGCTGGTCGAGCAGCAGCCGGCGTTGCTGGATAAGGTCGCCCACGCGCTGTTAATGCCGGACTACCTCTATTACCGCTTAACCGGCGCGCTGAACTGGGAATACACCAACGCCACCACCACGCAGTTGGTCAACATCAACACCGACGACTGGGACGACCGGTTGCTCGACTGGGCGGGGGTGCCGCCAGGCTGGTTCGGGAGCCCGACGCATCCGGGCCGGATATTGGGTCAGTGGCGATGCCAGGCAGGCAGGCCGATCGCGGTAATATCGGTCGCCACCCATGATACCGCCAGCGCCGTCATTGCCGCGCCGCTGGCGGACCAGGACGCGGCCTATCTTGTTTCCGGCACCTGGTCGCTGATGGGATTCGAGAGCAAAACGCCTTATACCAGCGAAAAAGCCCTGGCGGCCAATATCACCAACGAAGGCGGCGCGGAAGGCCGTTACCGCGTGCTGAAAAACATTATGGGCCTGTGGTTGTTGCAGCGGATCGCCAAAGAAATGGCGGTAAGCGACCTGCCGGATCTGATCCGGCGCGCCCGGCACCTTCCCGCCTGCCGTTTTGTCATCAATCCGAACGATGCGCGTTTTATCAATCCGCCCAGCATGAGCCGGGAAATTCAGGCCGCCTGCCGCGAAAGCCGGCAGCCGGTTCCGACAACCGACAGCGACGTCGCTCGCTGCATTTTCGACAGTCTGGCGCTGCTCTATGCCGAGGCGCTGAGCGAACTGGCCGAGCTACGCGGCCGTCCGTTCACCGGGTTGCACATTGTCGGCGGCGGCAGCCAGAACCATTTCCTCAACCAGCTTTGCGCCGACGCCTGCGGCATTCCGGTCAGCGTCGGGCCGGTCGAAGCGTCCACCCTCGGCAATATCGGTTGCCAGCTCATGGCGCTGAACGACATCGCCGATGTGGATGCGTTCCGCACGCTGGTCGCTCAAAATAGCGAACTCACGCATTTCCAGCCCGATCCAGAGAGCGATATTGCGCGCTTTGTCGCTCGCCGCCATCAAAATCGTCAAACACGTAAGGAGCTTTGCGCATGACTACTTCTATTCATCAAGCCTGGGAACTGGCAAAACAGCGTTTTGCCGCCGTCGGCGTCAATGCCGAGGAGGCGCTGCGCCAGCTCGATCGTCTGCCCGTTTCCATGCATTGCTGGCAGGGAGACGACGTCGCCGGATTTGAAAACCCGGAAGGCGCCCTGAGCGGCGGTATTCAGGCGACCGGCAACTACCCGGGGAAAGCGCGCAACGCGACCGAACTGCGGGCCGATCTCGATCGGGCCATGAGCCTGATCCCCGGCCCGAAACGCCTGAATCTGCACGCCATCTATCTGGAAGCCGAGCCGCCGGTGGATCGCAACGAAATCAAACCCGAACATTTCAAAAACTGGGTGAGCTGGGCGAAAAGCAACCACATCGGGCTGGACTTTAACCCGACCTGTTTTTCCCATCCGCTGAGCGCCGACGGCTTCACCCTTTCTCACCGCAACGACGAAATCCGTCAGTTCTGGATCGACCACTGTAAAGCCAGCCGTCACGTATCCGCTTACTTCGGCCAACAGCTTGGCACGCCGTCGGTGATGAATATCTGGGTTCCGGACGGCATGAAAGATATCACCGTTGACCGCCTCGCTCCGCGTCAACGCCTGCTGGCCGCGCTGGATGAAATCATCGCCGAAAAACTTGACCCCGCTCATCATATTGATGCGGTTGAAAGCAAACTGTTCGGCATCGGCACGGAAAGCTATACCGTTGGCTCCAATGAGTTCTACTTCGGCTATGCCGCCACCCGCCAGACCGCCCTGTGTCTGGATGCCGGCCACTTCCACCCGACGGAAACCATCGCCGACAAGATCTCCAGCGCCATGCTTTATGTGCCGCGTCTGCTGCTGCACGTCAGCCGGCCGGTACGCTGGGATAGCGACCACGTGGTGCTGCTGGATGACGAAACCCAGGCCATTGCCAGCGAAATTGTGCGTCACGATCTGTTTGAGCGGGTGCACATCGGTCTGGACTTCTTCGACGCCTCCATCAACCGTATCGCCGCATGGGTGATCGGCACCCGCAACATGAAAAAAGCCCTGCTGCGCGCCCTGCTGGAACCG
The DNA here is from genome assembly GCF_013155275.1 of Brenneria sp. hezel4-2-4. Classification (GTDB taxonomy): domain Bacteria; phylum Pseudomonadota; class Gammaproteobacteria; order Enterobacterales; family Enterobacteriaceae; genus Brenneria. Next base: position 160,154 of record NZ_JABJXS010000002.1, on the reverse strand, counting down.
ACCGCGCAACTGCGCCAACTGGAGCAGGAAGGCGATTACACCGCCCGCCTGGCCCTGCTGGAAGAACAGAAATCCCTGCCGTGGCAAGCGGTGTGGGAAATGTATTGTCAACGTCACGACACGCCGGTGGATGCCTCCTGGCTCACCACCATCCGTCATTATGAACAACAGATTTTAACCCAGCGTTAAGGAGCACTCATGCAACGTATTCTTTCTTCATGGTTTATTCAGGGCATGGTGAAAGCCACCGGCGATATGTGGCTGAAAGGCTGGGACGAACGCAACGGCGGCAATATCAGTCTGCGTCTGGATGCCGCCGACGTGGAACCGTATCGCGACGAGTTTTACTCCTCGCCTCGCGGCGTGGAACTGAGTCAGCCCGCCGCCGCGCTGGCGGGTTGCTGGTTTCTGGTAACCGGCTCCGGCAAGTTTTTCCGCAACGTCCAGCTTGACCCGGCGGATAATCTGGTACTGCTGCGCGTCACCGATGACGGCATGGCCTACCACATTCACTGGGGGCTGACCCACGGCGGGCTGCCGACCTCCGAGCTGGCGGCGCACTTCCAGTCTCATGCGGTGCGCAAACAGGTTTCCGGGGATAAAGACCGCGTGATCATGCACTGTCACGCCACCAATCTGATCGCCCTGAGCTATGTGCTGGAACTTGATGCCGTCAGCTTTACGCGGAAATTATGGGAAGGCAGCACCGAATGTCTGGTGGTATTCCCGGATGGGATCGGCATTGTGCCGTGGATGGTGCCGGGCACCGACGGCATCGGCTCCGCCACCGCCGAACAGATGCGTTGCCACAGCCTGGTGCTGTGGCCGCACCACGGTATTTTTGGCAGCGGCCCGACGCTGGATGAAACATTTGGCCTGATCGACACCGCTGAAAAATCATCTGAAATTCTGGTGAAAGTGCTGTCGATGGGCGGCATGAAGCAGACCATCACCCGCGAACAACTGATTGCCCTCGGCGAACGTTTCGACGTGACGCCGATGGCGCAAGCGCTTAAGGATTAACACCATGATTGTTATGTTGCCGCAACCCAACGTTAGCCCGCGCCGTAGCGGTGTTGCGCGCGCGGGGGATATCGGGAGGCGTGATGATTCGTAAAGCCTTTGTGATGCAGGTCAATGCCGATGCCCATGAGGAGTATCAACGCCGTCATACGCCGATTTAGCCTGAGCTGGAAACCGTGCTTAAACAGCACGGCGCCCATCACTACGCCATTTATCTCGATGCCGGGCGTAATCTGCTTTTCGCCACGCTGGAGATTGAGTCCGAAGCGCGCTGGAATGCGGTCGCGCAGACCGATGTCTGCCAGCGTTGGTGGAAGCATATGCGCGACATTATGCCCAGCAATCCGGACAACAGCCCGGTCAGTCAGGAACTGAAAAACGTGTTTTATCTGGCGTAAACCCCTGTTTGCGGTGAAGGCCGCCGTCCCGTTGGCAGGGCGGCGGCGCTTGAACGTCGGGCGCGTGCTACGGCATGACTGGCACGGCGCCGCCTACCCCCTCGCTAATCCGATCATAACCACAGCCTGATATGATGATCGCCCTCCACTAAGGCAATGCTTACCTTGCCTTCCTCGATAGAGATCGCCGCCTCATCCAGCACCGCCAGTGAAATACCCCGGCATCGGTGATGTTCATTCACCACGCTAATCTGATAATGACATTCCCCCAGCGTGATTTCCGCGGCGAAATCAGTCCAGTCATCCGGGATACACGGGTTGAGCAACAACCGATCGCCTTCCCGGCGAATCCCCAGAATACCCTCGACGCCCGATCGGTACATCCATCCTGCCGAGCCGGTATACCAGGTCCAGCCGCCGCGTCCGACATGCGGAGCCACCGAATAAACGTCCGCCGCGATAACGTAAGGTTCGACCCGGTAGCGGGCAACCTGCGCCGGCGTCGAGCCATGATTAATCGGGTTGAGCAGCGCAAACAGTTCCGCGGCCTTATTGCCCTCCCCCAACTGGGCAAACGCCAGCACCGACCACATGGCGGCATGCGTATATTGCCCGCCGTTTTCCCGTAGTCCGGGCGGATAGCCCTTGATATAACCGGGATCGTGCGCGGTGCGATCAAACGGCGGGGTAAACAGCAGGGCCAGAGCGTCCTGGCGGCGGATCAAATGCTCCTCCAGAGAAGCCATCGCCGTCGCCGCGCGTTGCGGATCGGCGACGCCGGACAACACCGCCCATGACTGGGCAATCGAATCGATGGCGCACTCATCGTTGTGGCGACTGCCAAGCCAACTGCCGTCATCAAAGGTCGCACGACGATACCAGGCGCCGTCCCATGCCGAATTTTCAATGGCCAGCCGCACCGACTCGGCGTGACGACGCCAGCGCAGGGCGCGTTCCGCATCGCGGGTATCGGCCAGCGGCGCGAAGATGGCGATAGTGCGAATAAGCAGCCAGCCAAGCCAGACGCTCTCCCCTTTTCCGCCTTCCCCGACGCGGTTCATGCCGTCGTTCCAGTCTCCCCCGCCGATAAGCGGCAGCCCGTTGGCGCCCGTCAGCAGCAGGCACTGATCCAGACCGCGGGCACAGTGTTCAAACAACGTCGCCGACTCGGCCGAAGGCATCGGCTGGAAGAAGGCATCGTGTTCACCCGGCGCCACCGGCGGCCCTTCCAGAAAACCGACCTGTTCGGCAAGCACGCCGTGATCCTGACTGACCTGAATATAGGTCGCCGTCGCAAAAGCCAGCCAGACTCGATCGTCGGAGATATGCGTTCTCACCCCGGCGCCGGAATGGGGCAGCCACCAGTGCTGGACATCCCCCTCGGCAAACTGGCGGCCGGCGGCCCGCAGCAGGTGGCTGCGCGTATCCTGAGGGCGGGAAAAGGTTAATGCCATGCCATCCTGTAACTGATCGCGGAAGCCGTACGCTCCGCTGGCCTGATAAAAACCGCAGCGCGCCTGAATACGGCATGACAGGGTCTGATAGAGCAACCATCCATTGAGCATAATATCCATCGCGCGATCCGGCGTTTTCACCTGCACCGCGCCGGTTACCGCTTGCCAATGCGCTTCAACTTCGCTTAAAACCTGCTCCAGGTCGATCTCCCGATATTTCTCAATCAGGTTTCGGGCCGGTTCCACCGCCGCGCTCTGACCGAGAAGCCAGACGATCTCCACCTGCTCGCCGGGGGCGATGCTGATGTGCGTCTGCAAGGCGCTGCAAGGATCGTACCCCGCCGCCGTATTTCCCGACAGCTTGCTTCCGTCGATCAACGCGGCCGGCGCGCGCATGTGCCCGTTACGCCCCAGAAACTCCGTTCTGTCGGCGGTGAACGACGACTGCCAGCCGGATAAATCGGCAAACCCGACGCGCCCGGGGAAAGCGCCGGACCACGGGTTATTGACCAGCATCGCGCCGGTCTGCGGATCCACCTGACTTAACAGATAGGGGGCGCTGCCGCTGCGAGACGATCCCAAAACCCATTCGGCATAGCCGGTGACGGTCAGTTGGCGTGTTTGCATTGAGGTATTATGCAGGCTCAGCCGGGATATTTTTATCGGATCGGCCAGCGGGACGAACTGTAATAACGCCAGCTCGATGCCATTGGCATGGTGAGTAAACCGGCTATAGCCAAAACCGTGTCGGGCAACGTAGCGCCCGCCGTCGTTGATCGGCCATGCCGTCGGCGTCCACAGCACGCCGCTGACATCATCATGCACATACAGCGCCTCGCCGCCGGGATCGATCACCGCATCATTTCCCCAGGGGGTCAGCTGATTTTCACGGCTGTTCTCCGCCCAGGTGTAACCGCTGCCCTGCGCCGACACCTGAAAGCCGAACGTCGGGTTGGCGATAACGTTAATCCACGGCGCCGGCGTGGCGTGTTCCGCGTCCAGCACCGTGACATACTCGCGTCCCTGACGGGCAAACCCGCCCAATCCGTTGAAGAACTCAAGCGCCTCAGGCTGCGGCGTCTTGTCCGGCACGCTGACTTTCGGCGTGTGCGGCGGACGCGGTCTGGGCGGCACATAAGGGATAAGCGCCAGTTGATGAGAGAGCGGTCCCCGACGGGCGATCAACGATACCCGGGCGACCGATAACAGCAGGGCGCGTGATTCCGTCGACATTAAATCGGCCCGTAGCGCAAACACCTCGCCGCGCGTTGACGCGACGCCCAGACGCGGCCCCGACTGGCTGCTGCGGATCGCCGTCTCGATGGCGATCTGCAAATCCTGAATATAGGAGGATGAGCGTTCGTTGACGATGACCAGATCCACATTCAGCAGTTTCAGGCGCCAGTATTCATGCGCCCTCAACAGTTGATGAACCTGCGCCATGTCGTCGATATCATCAATGCGCAGCAGCACGATCGGCAGATCGCCCGAAATGGACATCGACCACAGGCCGGATTGCTCGCCCGCGCCATTGACTATCGATTCGGACGGCGCCCGGAAACGCGGATCGGCATAGAGCACCGGCGCCGCCAGCCGCTGGAAATCCGCGGCCTCTTCGGCTTTGACGCCAAGATGGCGCAACTGCACCTGAGCCTGAGTCCAGGCAAAGGTTTTATCGCGTTCAAAGGCGCTGCGATCGTGATGTTTATCAATCACATCAATCAGTTCATCCCGGGAAGCGGCGACCACGGTCCAAAACGCCAGACGAATGGTTTTCCCCGCCGGGATACGCACCCGCTGTCGCAGTGAAAAGATCGGGTCAAGCACCGTGCCGGTGGTATTGGACAACGCCTGATGACCCAAAATCGCGTCCGCCGTCATCACCGACTTGCCATGACCGATAAAACGGGCCCGATCCGACTCATACTGCATTTTGCTGCCGATAGCCCCTTCCAGCACCACAAAATGCGCCGCCCACACCGGCGGTTCATCCGGCGTGCGCGGTCGGCGGGTGGCGATCAATGCGGAAAATTCGTCCAGATATTCCGTCTGCACAAACATACGGGAAAACGCGGTATGCGCGCTATCGGCGGCCGGCGGCGCCAGCACGATTTCCGCGTAGGAGGTCAGTTCAATATCCCGCCGCCGCCGCCCGCTGTTGGTCAGGGTGATCCGCCGCACTTCGCCATCGCTTTCTCCCGACACCAGGACATCCAGTGTGGTCGTCAGCGTGCGTTCATGGCGGATAAACGAGGCGTGATCTTCTCCGAAAATCACATCGTAGCGATGCGCCGGCGCGCCGATAGCGCTGCTGATGATACCGGACGGCACGGGGAGATTTCCCGCCGATTCGCTTAACTGACGTTGCTCGCCGGCCGACCAGATCCGGCCGCTGCGCATATCGCGCAGCAGAACAAAACTGCCCCAGCTATCCCGGGTGGTGTCTTCCTGCCAGCGCGTCACCGCCAGCTCGCGCCAGCGGCTATAGCCCGATCCGCTGGTCGTCAGCATCACCGCATAGCGGCCGTTGGAGAGTAAATGGGTGATCGGCGCCCCTGTCGGCATGGCGGAAAAACGCCGCAAGGTGGCGGTTTCATTGCGGCTTTCGCCTCCGCTGACCTTGACATCGTCAGGCTGCGGTTCAGCGATAGCCACATGCGCCGGCAGGCTTTCCTGCAACAGTAATTCACATGACTGAATCACCGGCTCGCGGTGGAACCGGCTGCGCATATTGCCGTCATGCAGGGTGTTGGCGATGGCAACCAGCGTCATGCCCTGATGGTGCGCCATAAAGCTGTAAACAATGGCGACCTTTTTATTATCCGGCAGACGCGAAGGGGTAAAGTCGAGCGCTTCATAAAACCCATAACGGCCCGACGCCCCCATTTCGGCTAAACGCGCGTAGTTTTGGCAGGCGGCCAGCGGATCGACCATCGTCGCCAATCCGGTTGCATAAGGCGCCACCACCAGATTGTCCGCCAGCCCGCGCTTCAATCCCAAGCCTGGCACGCCAAAATTGGAATACTGATAGGTAAAATCTATATCACGGGCATTATAGGCCGACTCGGAAATGCCCCAGGGAACCGATAAGGCGCGCCCGTAGGCCTGTTGATGGGCAACGATCAGACGCGTCGTCTGCTCCAGTAAACTCCCCATCGGCGCACGCATCACCAACGACGGCATCAGGTATTCAAACATCGAACCAGACCACGACATCAGCGCCGCCCCCCGACCGGTAAGCACCGCCGCGCGTCCCAGACGGAACCAGTGGCGGGTGCCGACGTCGCCTTTGGCGATGGCGAACAGGCTCGCCAGCCGGGCTTCGGAGGCCAGCAGGTCATAGCAGCTGACATCAAGCTGATTTTCCGTCATTAAATAGCCGATCGACAACAGCTTGCGTTCCGGATCGATAAGAAACGCAAAATCCATCTCCATCGCCATCCGGCGCGAGCGAACGGCCAGATCCTGCAAGCGCGCGGTCAGCGCTTCGCGCTCGACGGCGGAACAGCGATGTTCCATTTCATGCGCCGCCAACATCGACCGGGCGGCGTTTATCCAAAAAAGCGGCTCGGCGATAGGCTCATCAGCCTCTTCATCATCGCCGCGCGGCAACAACGTGTCGGCCCGCTGTAACAGCTGATCCAGTTGCAGAATCGCTTCCGATAACAGACGTTCAGGCGGCAACGAACTGTTCAGCAGCGCGTCAATTTTCCCCAACCGCTGGAGTAACGAGAGTTCCCCCTGCGTTTCCCGGTGCAGAAACAGCGAGTCCCGAATCAACTGGAGGTGGTCGGCTAAGGGCTGACGACAATCCTGCGCCCAATGCGCTTCCTGCCATAACTCGCAGGTATTCGCCAGTACGATCAGGTTGCCCGCCAGATTGCCGCTATCGACGGAAGAGACATAAGCCGGAAGCAGCGTTTGCAAATCCCGGGTGTCGTACCAGTTAAGAAAATGGCCTTTAAAGCGCTGTAAACGATCCAGTGTCGTGAATGTCGCTTCCAGGCGTTCGATCGCCTGGGCAATGCCGATCCAGCCGAAATCTCGCGCCGCCACCGTGGAGAGTAAATACAGGCCGATATTGGTCGGCGACGTTCGGTGAGCGATCACCGGTTTAGGCTGTTCCTGGAAATTATCCGGCGGCAGATGGTGTTCCCGCGCGGTGACAAAGGTTTCAAAAAAACGCCAGGTTCGGCGCGCGATTAAGCGCAGCGATCGCTTGTCGGACTCGCCGATATTTTCCTGCCGCGTAATGGAACGCTCCCGGCTGACCCACAATGCCAATGCCGGCGCCGCGAACCACAACAACGCCAGCGGCAGCCACAGCGGCCAATTCCACGGCGCGACCGCCAGCGATCCCCCGACCACCGCCATGCTCAGCAGCAGGCCGCCGACCATCTGATAATAAAAACCCGCCAGCGTCAGCCGCGGGCGACGCCCCGACTGCGCGGCGGTCGTCCACTCCAGCAGATGCCGTCGGGTGATGGTCAGTCGGATCAGGGTGCGAAACAAGGCATCCAGCGCCCGCCAGCTATGATCGGCAAGAAACGCCAGCGAGAGCAAGACCTGCATAGCCGCCAGTTTCAGATCGCCGAACAGATGCCGAAAAGGATGGCTTTGAGTAAACGACTGCCGTCCGGTCAGCCCCCGCCAGCAGCGGGAAACCACATCCCATATCGCCGGCAGGCAGGCTGGAAACGCCAGCACCAGCAGCACCATGACAAACCCCTTCCATGCCAGCGACAGCGGCAGGACGCCGCAGAAAAATAGCATCAACAACAGGCTGGGCGCCAACAGCGAGCGGCGCAGATTGTCGACCATTTTCCAGCGCCCCAGCGCGGATAACCGCTCCGCCCTGCCGGCGTTCGTCCGCGCCTGTCCCAGGATCCACGGCAGCAGTTGCCAGTCGCCGCGCGTCCAGCGATGTTGCCGTTTCACGATCACGTCGTAACGGGTGGGAAACGCCTCCACCAACTCGACGTCCGACGCCAGTCCCGAGCGGGCGTAAACGCCTTCAAACAGGTCATGGCTCAGCAGGCTGTTTTCAGGAATGCGATCCTGCAATGCCCGTTCAAAGGCATCGACATCGTAGATCCCTTTTCCGGTGTAGGAACCTTCGCCGAACAGATCCTGATAAACATCCGACACCGACGCCTCATAAGGGTTGATGCCGCCCGGGGCGGAGAAAATACGCTGATACAGCGATCCCTCATGTCCGGCAGGCAGAGAGGGCGTAATGCGAGGTTGCAGAATGGCATAGCCGGCGACGATACGTCGCCCGCCGGCATCCCAGCGCGGCTGGTTAAGCGGATGCGCCATTTTGCCAATCAGTTTTAAGGCCGCGTCTCTGGGTAAACGGGTATCCGCGTCCAGCGTAATGACATAGCGGACATCGGCCGGCACGTTAATGGGGAGCGAGTCAACCGGGATAAAACTGGTATCGGCGGCGCCGCGTAACAGGCGGTTAAGCTCATGCAGTTTTCCCCGTTTGCGCTCCCAGCCCATCCAGATCTTTTCACTGGTATTGAACAGTCTTCGGCGATGCAGCAATAAAAAGCGATCGCCGGCCGGCCCGGGGCCATAATGGCGATTCAGTCGCTGTATCGCCTGAGAGGCCTGCGTCAACAGATGCCGATCGCCCGCCACGCGTTCGGTTTCGGCATCCACGCCATCCGTCAGCAAGGCGAAAGTAATATCCCCCAGGCCGCCGGACAAATAGTGGACTTCCAACTGTTCGACCTGTTGCAGAATATCCTGCTCGCTGGTGAGCAAGGTGGGTATCACCACCATCGTCCGGCAGTGCGTCGGCACGCCTTTCAGCAGTTCCAGCCCGGCCAGCGGCGCGGCGCCGAACAGACAGGCCACCAGCCGGTTAACCCAGGCCGTCGCCACTTCGGAAAACGGGATCAGGCAGATCAAGCCGATAAATATCAGCCAGGCGCTCGCCACGGCAGGCGATGACAGCACGAATAACGCCGCGGCGAGCAATAGCGCGGTGAAAAATCCGATGGCCCCGGCGTAGCCCGCCATGCCGACGCGCAGCGTAAAGCGGTTGAAACGCAGTAACAGTTCCGGTCGAAATCCGATGACCGCTTCAAGCTGCGGGCGTCCTTCCGCAATCAGGTAATACCCGGGTTCGCGCTTGCGGTCGTCAAGATCGCCGGCGGACGACGCATCAGGCCCCTGCTGCGCCAGCAACAGCGCTTTTTCGGCGATATCCAGTTCCGTGCACGGGGCTTGCCGCGCCAGTTGTTCGATGGCGCTGCGGTACAGGTTCCGGGTGGTAAAATCCATCTCCGCAAACGCGCTGCCGGCCCGCAAACGCGCATCCACCAGACTGACGCTTTCAAAAAACGTCGCCCAGTCGATATCGGAAATCAATCGCATGCTGGTAATGATGTTGCGCACGGTGACGTTAGACACGCCCAGACGCTGCTGCGCGTTTTGCACTACATCATCCATCGAGCGCCCCTGCTGCCGCAGACGATGTTCCAGCCACCCCAGCGCCGGGGTGGTGCGCGGATCCTGATCGCGTAACCGCTTCACCAGTTGAGCCGCGAACGTCTCGGATAGCGGCTCATCGTTATGACGGGCAATCTCTTTCGCCAGCGCGGCTTGTCCATCCTCGGCGCTCAAAAGATTATTCGCGGCCTGCTCGGCCTCGGCGCGCGCCAGACGCCCTGCCGTCATCTGGTCGGCCAGACGGCGCAGATTTTCTATCAACACGATGCGCAGGGTAATGGCGACAGCCCACAACTCGCCGATCGTCAGCGGCTGCACGCCTTGATAAGCGGTGATGAAACGGCGTAACGCCTCCGGATCGACATGACTGTCGGTATGGGCGATAAACGCCCATACCAGACCAAAGACTCGGGGATATCCCGCAAACGGCCCCTGCGATAATTTAGGCAACTGTTGGTAATAGCGCGGCGGAAGATCCTCGCGGATTTCACGGATCTGCGCGGCCACCAGATGGTAATTATCCAACAGCCACTCCGCCGCCGGCACTACGCTGCCGCCTTTTTCCAGTTCGGCGGCGCTGGCGCGGTAGGCGGCCAATAACACGTTGGCATTGTCATTCAGGCGATGATGTAAAGATAAAACGGCGGGCGGCGAAGAGGTTACCGGTTGAGCGGCGGCAAGCGTGCGTCCGTGCTGTTCCAGACGCTCCATGCCAAACAGCTCGCCTCTCACCGGCCGGATATCATGCCAGGGCGGCGAGGGTTTATGCAGAAAAATAAGCGCTCGGGTGAATATGTTCATAATCGCCTTTTAGCCTGAACGCAAAATCCGCGCAGGCGGTATTGAAGGTAACGTCCAGAAAGCTGGCAGACCGTATTGGCGCAGGAATGTCGGCACTTATATATGTATATGCAATGTGACCCGCTCATGTCAGTCGCGGGCCATAAGAAAGGCAAAGAGAATTAAGTGTAGTCGATAAATGCCATACCGCTGAACATTTATGCCGCGGCAGGATCACTTTCAGATCAGGATTGGCCCGCGCACTGCATCTTTACGCATCGATTAAAGCGGAAAAACCACTGGCTAGAACGGTAAAGATTAAATATATTGCATGACATTCGAATTAATATTTCTATGGTAAGGCTGGATTAGAGTATGGGGAAAATATGGTCTGTGTTCACCCTGTTTTTACTCTTCACCACGCTCGTTTCAGCCAAGGCGGATCCATCCAAACTAAGAGATGAAATGTCGCGGGTATCAGCCGATCAACTCTATCAGACAGTGGCGGGTATTATTAGTTATTCACACTGGCCGACGCAGAATAAGCTTCCTACTCTGTGCATATTTTCTTCCGCCTATTTCCTGTCCACGCTGACAGCGCCGCCACTCTCGCAAAAGAAGCCGACCTTTCATTCCGTCATATTGAATAAAATTCATGATTTCTCTCCATCACGCTGTGATGCTGTCTACTTCGGACAGGAATCCGTTTCAGAACAGATAAAAATAATCAATACAGCTCCGGCGCATCCGTTATTGACGATTACTGAACAGAATCAGGAATGTATTTATGGTAGTGCATTTTGCCTGATATTCTTCAATAAAAAAGTGAGTTTTTCCGTCAATTTAGACTCTCTATCCAGAACCGGCATCAGGGTTAACCCTGAGGTTTTAATCCTCGCACGTCCACAGAATGGATATCATGAATAAACAAGGGATTTTTTCTTCTGATTTAGCAAAAAAAATAACTTTCAGGTCGGCGTTGACCCGTATCAGCACAATAAGTCTAATTATTACGATGACCGCTTCATGGATGTTGATCACTACCGCTTCGCTGATTGCCTTTAAGCAATATTCTGGAAAAAACCTGCAATTGATGGCCTATACGCTCAGTCAAAGCGTCGAAGCCGCGGTGGTATTTCAGGATGGAGTAGCAGCTAAAGAAATATTGACCAGCCTGGGTAAAAAGGAGCAATTTACTACTGCCATCGTAACGGATAAGCAAGGAAAAATATTAACCGAATGGCGGGCCAATGACAGCATTTCAATGGATCATGTCGATAAAATGATTATTCATTGGTTATTTCCGAATTCGGTAATCCAACCCATTTATCACCGGGGCGAATTCGTCGGGAAAATCGAGATTTCAGGCGCGGACGCCACAATTAAACAGTTTGTTTACTTCTCATTAACCGCGCTCACGCTGTGCGTTATATTAGCTTCTATTCTGTCTATTTTTATATCCCGACGTTTGCACCGCGGGCTGATTTTCGCCCTGCACAATATTGCCGACGTGGTGCATGACATCAGGAAAAATCGTAATTTTTCTCGCCGCATACCGGCGGGTAAAATCGTGGAAATCGATCTGTTAAGTAAAGATATTAATAGCTTGCTTAGTGAAATCGAACATTGGCAACACAAACTATTGAAAGAAAACGACTCTCTGCTGAAGCGTTCGCTGAGCGATCCCCTGACGGGATTAGCCAACCGCGCGGCCTTTTGCAGCGCGCTGGAAGGATTGCTCAGTGATAAAGAAAGAAAATCACAACTCGCATTACTGTTTATCGATGGCAATCGATTCAAAGATATTAACGATACCTATGGACATGCCGTCGGGGATGAAGTTTTAATCACCCTGGCCAATCGCCTGTTGTCTTGCGTCGGTAAAGAATCGCTGCCCGCGCGACTGGGCGGCGACGAATTCGCGCTGATCCTGCTTTCTGAATCACAAAACAGGGACAATATTGATCGCGTCATACGGAATATATATAAAAAAACCAGTGAACCAATCTGTTTACCCGGCGGAATTAATATTACAATGACGCTAAGCATCGGTGTGGCAATTGCAGACAATGACTCAACGCTGAAATCAGTGATGGAGCAAGCAGATAAAAACATGTATCTGGAAAAACAAAAGCATCATAATGCTCTAATTACATAGAACATAAAAACAGGAGGTTTTATGAAAACAGGTTTTATATCAACCCTGGCGATAATAACGGCTTTTGGAATAACAGGATGTCAATCACCACCGAATAAAAAATTTACCCCAGAGCAAATTTCCGCACTACAATCCCAGGGCTTCAAAAATACCGCAACCGGCTGGACATTAGGCTTCCCCGAAGCAATATTATTTGCCAATAATAAGTCAACGCTAACGGCGAAAAGTAAAGCGTCCATTCATCATATCGCCGCGGCTTTATGTTCGGTGGGGTTACTGCATGCCAGGATGGATGGTCATGCGGACAGCACCGGCGAGAGCAGTTATAACCTGGCATTGTCGCTCAGACGGGCAAATACCGTTGCGGATGCCTATGCCAAAAGCGGCAATATACCGCGCAGTCATTTAACCACCCGGGGATTTGGCGATAAATATCCTGTCGCCAGCAATAATCATGCTAAAGGACGTGCGGAGAACCGGCGGGTAGCGATTATTATCACCGCACCTCGATGATTTTAATTATTGACGCCGCCGGAAAAAACTATCGCTAATATTAAACAGCTGTTGAGCTGCCTCATAATATTAACCTCTGTTTATTATTAGCAATAGCTGATATAAATAACCGCCGAAATAACCCGTGCGGTTATTTTACCCTGAATAAAGTCATTGCATCATATATAGGACTATGACTCATGATTTACACTCATCGACTCAATACGGACAACGCTCCCCCATTCATCATGCCAGACGCGCTGTATATGGTTACGGTTAAGCGTATGAATATGATTAGTCTGGATAGCAAAACTCTGGGCGACTTCTTCAGAGTTTAACCCGTCGTCTCGGGTACGGCGTTCAATCCGAAATCGGTACTGATTGTATTTTGCCCAGCCAATCAGCAGCAGCGCATTGAAAATACCAATGGCAAAATACAGGGAAAATGTATTCAGCTCGATCGGCAAAACGCGTGACTCCACCCACGGGGAGCGCTGTACTATTTCCAGCACGCCCTCCGTCATTAACCCAATAAATCCGCACCAGCCGCATAACGACATCAAGAAATCGATCAACCTCGGAAACAGACGTTGCTCGGTAAAAATCAACGAAGAATTCATCAATTATCCCTCCTTTTCAATACCGCGATCGGGGCTTTCCCAGCGAGCACGCTGGCGTCGCGCTTTCAACATCACTTTCGGGAAACTCACCAGGCTGGTAAATAAACTCAGCATCCAATAAACCATCGGATACCAGATTATCCAAAAAAGCGAGCGTCCCATGTTTTTCTCGTAACGCCTCTCAATCAGCAGGCTAACCGTAAATTGCAATAAACAGGCGGCGGCAAGCACCATGCCGGTAAAGGCCGGCGGAAACAGATTTTGCACCTGAATTCTGCCCGGCAGGTCAATCATCAGCCCGAGTAAAAACAGCACGATGCTGATTGCATAGGTGAAAGCCCAAATCGTCGAAATGCTGTATTCAAAAAACAGCGGCCAGATGCGGCGATAACGCCAGGACCATAAATTACGCAGGTTCTTCAAAAACACTTCCGCCCCGCCCTGCGCCCAGCGTAAGCGCTGTTTCCACAGCCCCTCCAGCGTTTCCGGCATCAGGATCCAGCACAGCGCCCTCGGCTCAAAAAATATCGACCAGTGACGTAACTGCAATTTCCAACTGATGTCGATATCTTCGGTGATCATATCCGGACTCCAGTAGCCGACGTCAGCCAAAGCCCGGCGACGGAATGCCGCCACCACCCCCGAAACGGTGAAAATCATGCCGTAAATGCGCTGCGTGCGCTTGATCAGGCCGATAATCGATGAAAACTCACCGACCTGAACGCGCCCGATCAGCGTCGATCGGGTACGAACGCGCGGGTTGCCGGTCACGGCGCCCACCCGCGGATTATCAATCAACGGCGCGACCAGATAAGCCACCGCATCGCGATCCAGAAGCGCATCGCCGTCAATGCACACCAGCAAATCGCTTCTGGCCGCGGCGGCCCCCGTCTGCAAAGCCACCGCTTTACCCTGATTATTCGCCAGATGTATGACGCGCAATTTGTCATACTCATTCGCGAGTTGATTCAACACCTCCGCCGTATCGTCTTTCGAACCGTCGTTGATGGCGATCACTTCAATATTCCGATAGCGCTGAAACAACGCCGCCTCAAGGGTTTCTCGTGCATTAGGCCCCTCGTTGTAGCAAGGGATCAAAATAGACACCAGCGGTTCGCCTTTAAGCTCCGGCGGAGCGACATCCTTGCCCCATCGCCAGTGGCGCTCGTAGTGAAACCAGAAATACAGGCCGCCGGACATCCACAGCCCCGACATAAACAGCGGCCAGAGAAAAATGAAGTACAGCAAGACTTCGCCGGTGAAAGTGAAGGTGATCCCCAGCGGGATGCTCAGCACCAGGCATAAGATAAAGAAAGCGACAATACGGTCTATCATGGCTGCGGATACCATCCTGCTGAAAATACCGGGCGAATCATCTTCAGCTCCGGCTTATTGTTTAAGAAATCATCGGGGTAATAGCCATAACTCTGCGCGCCGTTAAGCTGTAGGCACTTCATCCACTGGGCCACCAGCGCGCCGTTTAACCAGTGTTCTTTCCGGGTACGCCAATCTTTGGCCTGAAGCTCGAATACCGTTTTATTCAACGCGCCCGGTCGCTGGGCGACGGCATGCACCAGTTTTTCCAGCCAGGCGTTACTGTTTTTTAACGACACGTTCTCCATCAGCGGCATGGCCATGGGCGCCGTCCAGTCATAAGCCGCCAGAAAATCATCCAGATTTTGCGCAAACCACTCTTCGCTTTCAGGCTCCAGGATCGGCATCGCATAGATATTGCGGGCCGTTTTAATCTGCGGCCCACGGACGGCGCGCACATGCGCCGCCAGCGTCTGGGTGAATTCAATCAATGCGGTACTTTTAAAGCGTGTCCACCGGGATAAAAGCTGCGGATCGTGTTGAATGGCGGCGATGGAATCTGGAAATCCCGCGGCCTGATAGGCTTTTAGCGCATCGGCGCTGGCATCTTCATCTTCGGCGAGTACCGCATCGTCGTGGAAAAGAATGCCGTTAAACGACGCGTGCGATGCCAGATCTTCATAGATATCAATGATTCGCTGTTTATTCTCGCTGTTCCAGGGCGACAGGCGTTTATACTGCTGCGCGTCTATACTGCGTTCGCCGCTCTTGAGATCGATTTTTTCAACCCGCGGCATCGTCTTATCGTTAAAGTCAAACGCCAGCACCGGCATCCAGGCATAGACAGAAACATTGGCGCGCGTGGAGAGTTGCCAGGCGACATGATTAAACAAGTCGGCTCTGACCGGCAACCAGCGATTGGGAAAATAGAGCTCCTGCACATTCCCATCGCCGTTGGGATCGGCAAATGCCTGCAAGAAAACCGTATTGATGCCGAGATCGGCGACGCGTTGCACCAGTTCGTCCAGATTTTGCGTTTGCTGTGCCGGGTCGGGATCGTAAACATAGTCCAGATCGATATGCGCCACCCGCATAATCTCCTGCGCCCGTTCATCAACCACCATCTGCGCAAACTGTTTGATATCCGGGTTATTGGCGACAAGCAGACGCGGCACATTATCCGTCGCTTGTACTGACGACATCCCTTGCTCAAGCGTCAAAGCCATCTGATAGCCGCGCTGCTTGACAATCTTCAGCGCCTCGCCCCCTGCGGCGCCATAAGGCCAGACCCAAACCCGGGGCGCTTTACCGGTTGCCTCGGTAATTCGCCGGGTGATCAGATCGATATCATCGCCGATGCGCCGACGATATTCCGCCAGCGTTTCATACCGATTTTGATGCGGGTAATAGAGGCGGTTAACCGCATGCGGCTCCAGATTGCCCTGCGGATTCGCCACATCCCCCTTATGTTGCGCATAGGTGTGCGCACCGACTTCCACCAGGCCGGATTGCGACATTTCACGCACCTGCCGCCAGAAGAGGAAACGCTCGCGCGGCACCTTTTGTCCGCCGAAATCCACCGGTTGATCCGCCGGGGTATCCAGCCAGTCCCCCACCGGGGCCAGCACCGCCGGCCAGCGATACGCCTGCAACAAGGGATACACGCGGTGATAAAAACTGCTGTAGCCGTCATCAAAGGTAAGCAACACCGCTTTCTCGGGCAGCGGCCGGCCGCCGGCCTGCGCGCGGAGAATATCGTCAACCGATATCGGCTGATAGCCATTTTCCCGCAGCCAGACAAACTGTTCATTCAGCGCGCTGGTTCGCACCGACATAAAGCGCTGATCCGCGGCATCGTCCTCAACATCATGGTAAGCCAGCACAATGTAATGATTGGCGGGCCATACCTGCTCTTTATCCGAAAGGGGGCGCTCAGACGGCGCGACAAATGCCGGACGGTCGGCCTGCGAGCAGGCGGCGATCATCAGCATACCAAGAGTAATCAATAAATAACGTAAACGTATCAAAAGCATCATCAGCCCTTCAAAACCGGTAATTAACATCGAAAGACACCGATAAATTCTTTTCCCGTACACCGTCGTAGGGACGTTTGTCCCAATTCACCATGATGCCGGCATCAAGAACATCGTTCCAAAGCACGCGTTGACCGTATCCCAGCGCGGTAATGGCGCCGCGAGGTTCACTCCGCTGCCAATACCCCCCCGCTCCGGCGACCGCTTCCTGATGCCATTCCGTCTGATAATGACGATAAATCATATGATCGAGCGTCACGGCGGGCAGCACCGCCACGTCGCTGCGCGGACTGTAGTAAGCGACCTCGGATTTGCTGTTATGGCTGCCGCTTATCGACGGAGTGAAATCCACCGTCAGAAAAGGCGCGCTGTAGAGCCGCTCTTTAACATCAAGGGTATATTCAACGTGCCGGTTACCGTCGGAAAACCGCGCCGGCGAGACACTCAGTTGCCATTCCCGCCTCTCGCTCTTCCTCCAGCGAACATAGGCATCCGCGCCATTGGCCGTCACGCGGTTGGTCAGCGCCCGTAACGGCGTGCGGCGCATCAGTCGCTCTGCGCCGGCGCCGATGCGCCAGCTATCGTCAACGTCATGCCAGCCGGAAAGACGGGCGCCTATTTTTTGTCCGTGACCGTAGTTCTGCCCCGAGATTTCCGCTTCCAGCCAGTTATCCCGGTTAGTGAACTCCGCGCCGCCGCGAACATTGCGGTTAATCCCCCGCCCTTCCTCAAAGTTTCCCTCGTCGAACGCAAACCCGGAGAACAATCGCCAGTTGTCGGCGATCGGCGAGCCGTAGAGCGCGGCATCGACGCCGGTATCATGCGAGCCGGCGACAGGACTGTCGGATTTTATGCCCTGGGAACCGCTGATACGCAGCTCAGACAGGTGATGAACCCGCCGCAGGCGATCGAGCCGCTGCGCGCCGCTATTTTCCGGATAACGGGAGATCACATCGTCGGCGAGTTGATCGGCCTGACGCCAGGCTTGCAGATCCAATGCGGTCAACCCTTGTTGCGTCTCCAGTTCTATGTTGCGAGGATCCAATCCTTCGGTTCGCTTCAACTCCGTTTCCGCCCGTCGCGGCCAGCCCCGTACCAGATAAACGTCGGCGAGACCGATGCGCAGCCCCTGGTTTCCCGGCGCGGTATCAGCCAGATGCTCCGCTTTCTGCTGCGCCTGCGGCAGTTCGCCGCGAAACAACATTGACTGAACAAGCAGTTGCTGGACCTCCAGCCAATCATCATTCGGTACCGGCAGAGATAATCCATAGCTATGAAGATAATAGGGGGTACGGCTACTGAGTTGACTGACCTGCTGATGCGCCTGGGTTATGTGTTCATTTTCCGCCAGGCTATAAAAAAGAGAGCTTTGTTCCTCAGGCTCGCGCATTTCCTGTGGCGCGTCGCGCGCCGCCGAAAGATAGAGCTGTTCCGCTTTATCCGGCTGCTGCAAATAAAGATAGGCGGAAGCCGCCCAGAGCCGGGCATAAGTGGGAATATCATCGTTTTCGCGGCGTAAGTCCTCGTATTCCGACGTTACTTCGACCATGCGGGAGCGCGCCAATAACGCCCCCAACCGATCGATGCGGGCGCGGCGGTAGTCCGCCTGCGCATCGGGATCGGCATGCCAGCGGGTCAGCAATGTCTCATAATTCGCCAGCGCGCGATCCGCCACGACAAAACGCTCGCGCTCGGTAACGCTGGGGAGGAAGGCCATACGCACCAACTCAGCGGCAGCCCCGGACTCACGCTGACGCAATTCGGCGGGCGGCAACGTTCCCGGCTTCCCAACCGTTAAGGCCGGTACGCTGATGCGGTTGCTCGCCAGAATGGCGCTATAGTCACGCAACAGATGATTATCCTGCGGCGAGCGCCGCACCGCCTGAGAGATGGACGCCAGCGCCGCCCAATTGAGTCCCGCCGCGCGCTGCACCCATGCCAGCTCCTGCCAGTGCGCCGCCGTAGGCTCACGCTGTACGCGCTGCGTCGCCAGCAGCAATGCCTCTTTCACCTGTCCAGCATCCGTGAGCGTCATAATCAGCCCGCTTAGCGCATCGCTGTTGTTCGGCGAACGCGCCGCAACCGTACGCCACAATTCAAGCGACTGCGGCCATTGATGCAAATTGCGGTAGGCTCTGGCCGCCGCCGTCAGGGCGCGATCGGGTAATAACGTCACATGGCGATAACGCTGCCAGATTTTAATGACCTCATTGTCATTACCTGCCCAACTGGTAATTTGCAGCCAGTCCGCCACTTCATTCGCCGTTAATAGCCGTTGGGATGATTGTCGGGAAAGCCATGTCGCCGCCCCGGCGGTATTTCCCTGCCGGGCTTGAATAATCAATGCATCATAATCCGATACCGCTGCCTGCACATATCCGACGCATCCCAGCGAAGCAAAAGTTATTAACCATTTCTTCCACTGAAGATAAAAATGATGCGGCCATGCACTAAAAATGGGCGTCACAATAGCTCCCGATATTTATAGGATGAATAAAATTTCCAAACCAATGGCTCAGCGAATCACTGAACTCAACGAAAATAGCGTCGCGTTAACCGCGAAAGATGATGATCTTTATGGCGTACAGCGGCCTCTCGTAGACGAAAAAGGGGTTTTAGCGTATAATTATGATACGACTACTTTTTATATCCGTCTAGTATTTATACGCATATGCCTGAACATTCTACCGCAAATTCAGAGCGCCCTCCCAAAGGGCGAAGCTGGGGACTGGAGCGCCGCCTCCAGTTCATCGACTTTCGTCTTCGTTGGGAAGGAAATATCAACCGCACGGATCTGACGACTTTTTTTGGGCTGTCGATTCCACAGGCGTCGCTCGACATTTCCAAATACATGGAAATCGCGCCCGATAATCTGATCTACGACCGCAGCGCCAAAACATACACCGCAACCCCTAATTTCGCGCCGATCTATCCGCAAAGTTCCGCGCAGCGTTATCTGGAAGAATTATTGGCGACGGAGACCGGCATACTGGAGCCGGACGCCAGCTTTATCGGCTCGGCGCCCGAGGTTGACTGGGCGCACTATCCCACGCGTGCGGTCGATGAGCAGACGGTGGAAACCGTGGTCAAGGCCATCCGGAAAAAGATGGCGATTTGGGTCAGCTATCAGTCAACATCATCGCTGGATGAATCGTTAAGGCTACTGTCTCCCCACGCCCTGGGACATAATGGGTTTCGCTGGCATGTCCGCGCTTTCTGCAACACAAAGCAGCAATTCTGCGACTTTGTTCTGACGCGGATTTTACGTATCGACGGCGTTCAACCGTCAACGATCGATCCTGCTTCCGATAAGCCGTGGCATACCATTCTGACGCTGGTGTTGGCGCCGCATCAGGATCTCCCCCCCACGCACAAGCGCATTCTGGAGCTGGACTACGGAATGAAAGACGGGGAAGTTTCGCTATGCTGTCGGCAGGCGTTACTGTGCCACACGTTAAGGCGCCTCGGCCTGCCGACCAGCGCGACGGATCGGCCGGTCAATCAGCAGATTATTTTGAAAAACAGAGAGGAAATTCAGCCCTATATCGACGCGCTGCCCAAGTGTGTCTGATGGTCTCAGGCGCGGCGCGGCACATCCAATCCCTGCCTGATAAGCGGGTCTAAGCGCATCGGCACGATGCGCATTCTTCAAAAGCGATTATTGATCCACCACGGAGCCATCAATATGCAGCCGGGTTTTCAATCCCCGACGGCGATAGGGAAAGTGTTCCGCCACATTATCGGCAAGCTCAATGCCGATACCCGCCGCCGTCGGAATTTCCATAAATCCGTCGACGCATCGGAATGTGCTTTTCACCATATCTTTTTTCAGTACGCCATTCTCCACGCCGGTGGCGCCGAATTTTTCCGACAGCGCCGGCCGATCGTCACCCGGATATTCCAACAGGGCAAAGTTCGGAATACTCACGGCTATCTGCAAACAGGCCGCGGTGGAAACCGGGCTGAGCGGGTTATGAGGCACCACCATCAGATCGTGCGCTTCCGCCAGCGCCGCGATTTTTTTCGCGCCGGTAATGCCGCCGCACATGCAAACATCGGGACGCACATAGGACACCGCATTACGTTTAATCAGCATCGCGAATTCCTGCGGATTATTTAACCGCTCGCCGGTGGCAATGGGAATATTGATTTTATCCGCCACTTCGGCCATGGAATCAAAATTGTCGGCGCCAATCGGATCTTCAATGAAATAAGGATAAAAAGCCTCGATTCCTCTGGCTAATACCACCGCATCCGCAGGCTTCAAACGCCGGTGTATTTCAATGCATAAATCCACCGAATTTCCCACCGCCTCGCGATAGGCGCCGATCCGTTCAATCGCCTCCCCGATTTCCCTGGCGTGGGTGGTGAAGTAAGGGGTATCGCGCGATTCGTCAAGAAACGGCGACAGATGACCGATGGCGGTAAACCCTTCGGCTTTCGCCTGTTTGAGATTTTCAATCGTTTCTTCGGTGGTTCTGCCGCCGGCGTGGGCGTAAACGCGCGCCTTATCCCGACAGCGACCGCCCAGCAAATTATACACCGGCGCGCCATAGAACTTACCGGCGATATCCCACAGCGCAATATCAATCGCGCTGATTGCCCCCATGATCGCTGCTCCGCGAAAATGCCAGCAGCGATACATATATTGCCAATGGTGCTCTATACGCAACGGATCCTGACCGATAAGGTAAGTACGAAGCGCGTCAACCGCCCCCTTTGATGCGTCAAGAAATCCCCAGGCTCCGGATTCGCCGATGCCCTTAAGCCCTTCATCGGTGGTAATTTCGACAAACATATATCGATTGGCCAGAATGGTTCGTACATCAGTTATTTTCATTGGTAATTTCTTTCCTCACCGCTAAGCCGCTATTTCACATCAGATAGTGCGGTACATTATTAAGCGATGACGGAACGTTTCACAAGTTTGGCGGCATAATGCCCGTCCAGCCTAAAGGGAGATGAGCGTTACGCGTGCGAGGGAATTGAAGGAACCCGACTTTTCGCCGGCGGAAAGTCGGGGCGGCGGGAAAGTCCGAGCGGTCAGCCGTTCCCCATGGCGTACGCCTCATACAAGGTAATCCGGCGGCAGGCGGCCCGCAGAACGCCGCCTGCCGTATACAGCGTTAGTACCTTTCCAGCCAGTGGGCATAAGGCGCGGGCAGCGTCCATGACGCGCGATCGATACCCAGTTCGCGCGCGGCCTGATAACTCCAGTGCGGGTTAGCCAAATGAGCTTTACCCACCATGACCAGATCCAACTGACCCGATTTTACCGCCTGCTCCGCCAGTTCCGGCGTACCAAAGCCCCAGGCCGACGACACCGGAATATCCGCCTGCCGGCGAACCTGTTCGGCAATCGGCCCCATAAAGGCCGGCGCCCAGGGAATATCGGCGTCCGGGGTGGAAAAGCCGATGCTGACGCTGAGCATATCCAGCCCCTGCTGCTTGAAGCGCCGTGTCAGTTCGATCGATTCCTGTAGCGTTTCTTCATCCCGACCATCGAATTCAATCACGCCGAAACGCGCGGTCAGCGGTAAATGTTCCGGCCACACCTCACGTACCGCGGCCAGCGTTTCCAGCAGAAAACGGCTGCGATTATCGAAACTGCCGCCATATTGATCGCTGCGCTGATTGGAATGCGTGGAGAAGAAACTCTGCCCCAGATAGCCATGGGCAAAATGCAGTTCCAGCCATTCAAACCCCGCTTCTCTTGCCCGGCGGGCCGCCGCCACAAAATCATTACGCACTCTGGCGATATCATCCAGCGTCATTTCCCGCGGCTGTTTGGGCAGATTCGCGCCATACGCAATGGCGGACGGGGCGATAGTCTGCCAGCCGCGCGGATCGCCCTCGGCGATATGGTCGTCGCCTTCCCACGGAATATTGGCGCTGGCTTTACGCCCGGCGTGGCCGATCTGGATCCCCGGAACCGATCCGGCGGCTTTAATCGCCTTAACCACCGGCACGAACGCCTGCGCCAAACCATCGCTCCACAGACCGGCACAGTGAGGCGTGATACGGCCTTCCGGCGCCACGGCGGTTGCCTCGACGATCACCAAGCCGGCTCCGCCGCGCGCCATCGAGGCGTAATTCACCTGGTGCCAGTCGTTGATCAGGCCATCATTGGCGGAATACATACACATGGGCGGCACCGCGATACGGTTGCGCAGCGTGATATCTTTCAGTTTAAACGGTTGAAATAGTGCTGACATGGACATTTCCTTTTTGTGGCTTAAGGGATAGTTCTATATTTCGATATTATTCGAATAATGGATTTTAAACAACCCTGCCGCTATAATTCCCTCATGAGAGCATTTAAACACCCTACACCCGATGAATTTATCCTTGAGCGCGTGCTTTACGCCTTAAGCGATCCGGTACGCCTGGACATCGTCCGCCTGCTGGCGCGGTTAGGCGAAGCCAATTGCAGCGAGCTGGACGGCGGCCGCCCCAAGTCCAGCGTTTCTCACCATTTCCGGGTATTGCGCGATGCAGGTCTTATCCACACCACCAATATCGGCACCACCCATATGAACAGATTACGCCACGACGAACTGCAAACGCGTTTCCCGGGGCTGCTGGATGCGATTTTGTCGCAACAGATTTAACCCGTTGGCAGCGGCGTCTTTATCGTGCCGAATAACGATAGCGTTTTCCGGCACTCAAGTCGGGCGCTCTTCGCCCAAACATAAAAATTCATCGTCAAGGCTGAGATCCTTGCGGCAGATCGCTTTATACTACCCGGCCATAACGGTTATAAATGGCGGGAACAGTCCGTAATGATAAATAACGATGTATTACGTAGCGTGCGCTACACGCTGAATTTGAATAACGAGCAATTGATTGGGATCCTGGCGTTGATGGACGTCAGCATAACGCCCCAGAAAATCGCCGGTTTTGTTAAAAAAGAAGAGGAAGAAGGCTACCAGCCGTGCCCGGATATTCTGATGGGCGCCTTTCTTGATGGCCTGATTATCCACAAACGCGGAAAGGACGACAGCCGTCCGGCGCCTAAAGTGGAACGTAAAATCACCAACAATATTATCCTGAAAAAGCTGCGCGTCGCGTTTGCGCTGAAAACCACAGACATTCAGGAGATACTCCAGTCGCAGGATTTCCGCCTCTCGCAACCGGAACTGACCGCCATGCTGCGTGCGCCCGAACATAAAAACTACCGGCCGTGCGGCGATCAGGTGCTGCGCTATTTCCTCAAGGGATTGGCAGTTCGTCTGCGCCAAAGCTGAAATCACCCCGCCGCCGGTTGCCCGTTCTGAGATGCGCGCGCGCCAAATCGGGGTGGCTGACGTCCGGCCCGCACGGAAAACGCGATCCTCTCCCTGGCATGCCGCAAATAAACGTGACCAGTAACTCATACGGTTTAGGAGTCAGGGATTAGACTGTTTTCATTCAATGATTCGATTCATTGCATGATTCAGTTGAAAGAGGGAACTATCTATGGGAATTCTGTCGTCTTTCCGTGCAGGAGCAAGTATTTTCGGCCATAAATCCCCCGCCAGCGGCGTGTTTGACTGCAAGTCATCGCCCCCCTCGCTAAACGCCCTCGGACTTTCCGACAAAACAGGGTTGCTGCTGGTGTTTATTCCTCCTGATGTTGATTTCGCCCAGGTCAGTAGCGCCTGGCAGCGTTTCACCGACGCCAATTTAACGGTGCTCACCCTCTCCTCCACCGGCGCGTTGTGCAGCCGCCGGCAAACATCGACCTATTGCGATATGGCGAGTAACCAGGGCAGTTGGTTATGGTTGCCGCAGACGCTGATATCCCGCCATGAGGTGCATCTTGTGGATTTGCATGTGCGAGAAAATGCCGGCCCCGGTCAGCGGGTGGCCGCCATCCGTCAGGAACTGGAGCGGATTAAGGTCAGGATGCCGCTTTCCGCCGATCGCACGTTCGCCATGATCTACTGCGACGGCCTATCGGCCTCCGAGGGGTTTCTGATGCAGGCCTGGTACGCCAGCGGGCGTTTCCCCTGCATGACCATCGGCGGTTCAGCCGGTGGAAAACTCGATTTCAGCGCCACCTATATCGGTGCGAATCACGACGTATTGCAGGGCAAAGCGGTGCTGATTTTTTGCCAGATGGCCGACGGAAAATCCTTTGCGCCGTTCAAAAGCCAGAACTTTGAGCCAACCAAACAAAGCTGGCTGGTGGCGGAGGCCGATCCCGTGGCGCGTACGGTAAAATCGGTGTTCGACGCCAACGGCAAGCCGCAGCCCATTATTCAGGCGTTGGCGGAATATCTGCGCTGCCGACCGGATCACATCGGAAAACAGCTCGACGGAAAAACCTTCGGCGTAAAGGTTGATAATGAATACTTTATTCGCTCCATCGCCACCATTCAGTCGGACAGCATCACCTTTTTCTGCGATCTGGAATTCGGCGATCGTCTGTATCTGCTTCAGGCGACGGACTTCGTTACCGCCACCCGCCATGACTGGCGGCAGTTTCTGACCGACAAGGGCAAACCCTGCGGGTTGTTGCTGAACGACTGCGTACTGCGCAGGATGAATAACGCCGACAGCCTGGAGCAGGCCAATTTCTTTGATAACGTGCCGGCCGCCGGTTTCTCCAGCTTTGGGGAGATTTTCGGTGTTCCCATCAACCAAACCTTATCCGCACTGGCCTTTTTCGATCACGATGTTAAAGCCATGACCCGCTTTCCCATCGAATACGCCGCTTATGCGGGACATTACGCGCAGCGAGCGCTGCGCCGTTGGGAAGCCATGCATAACATTCAGTCCGGCGTTATTCAGCGGGTGGTGGGGTATCAGGAAGAACTCACTCCGCTGCTGACCGCTCTGCCACAGCTTGAACACGCCACTTCACGCCAGACTGAAACGCTGGATCTGGCGGAATCCCGCATTCGCGCCATCAGCGAAGCCGCCACGCAGACCCGCGAGGCGCAAGACAATCTGGAGCATGAGCTTAACCAACTGGAACAGATTTCCCTCGGCATCACTCAAATTACCGTCGGTATCAGCGCAATTGCCGATCAGACCAACCTGCTGGCGCTCAACGCCGCCGTGGAAGCGGCGCGGGCCGGCGAGGCGGGACGCGGTTTTGCCGTGGTGGCGGATGAAGTGCGCCGTCTGGCCCGCTCGTCAAAAGATCAGGCCGATGCCACCCGCAGCAATATCCGCTCCGCCGTCGAGACCATTGAGCGTATCCGCAGCGTTGCCGCACAAACGGTCAGCACCACGCAGAATATGGCCGACCAAAGCATCTCAGCCGCCGATCGGATCGCCGCCATGAGCACGGAAACCAGTCAGGAACGCCGTAATATGACCACTAACCTGGCCCGCATGAAAGAAGCGGCCAAAGGCATGGACGCCATGCATGACGCGGTCGATCAACTGACCACTCTGCAACGGCTGACCTCGGCTTAGGCGCGGCGCCAGGGATGGGCGCCGTCATGGTAATTATTCCGGTCTTTAAATAAAGCACACCGAGATATAGCGGAGAAATAAGGCTGATAGTTATCATTGTTTAACAACACGAATAATTCGCGTTTAATTATTCAATTTATTCAACCTAATCAACAACCATGCCAATTAATAACATTAATTGGCATGGTTGTTTAATTAACGTTACCTCGATCGCTATTTTTGAATATTTATTGATTTTAATAAAAAAATGACCGGACATGCCGATACTCTCAATGATATTGGGGAAAAAACGTGTTCTTTGTTATGTAATGCCTTTACGCAAATAAATCCATTAGCAATAACAATATACCCTAAATAACCTACCTATAACTAATCAGGATACCATTATGCACTGGCTAAGAAATATAAGTATTCGTAAAGTATTATTAACAACCTTGGCCCTTTTCTTACTGCTTTGGGGAGGCGTTTCCTGGCTGGCCATTTCTTCGCTCAGCCAGGTCAGCCAATTGCTGGAAACCAGCCAGATTCAGAAGAAAAACAGCAATATCATGAGTCATGGCGTGGAATCCTATTTCCGTACCGCGGTGCGTCTCTTTATGGCGGCGGATTTACATCAAAGCGGGGATATAGAAAAAACCCAGGGTATGTTGAAAGGCGCGACAGAGGCAATCAACGTCAGCCAAAACGATCTTGAGCTGTTTAAAAGCCAACCGCAAAGCGGCGTATTACCGGAACAGGTCGATGATATTGTTCGCCACTGGACAAATATTATTACTGAAATGCGAAATATGACGGCATTACTTGAATCCGGGAATATTGATCAATACCGCAATGCGGTCAGAAGTACGCTGCCGCCAATCAGCATCGAATTTGGCAAAGCCACGGAAAAATATACCGAACAGCTGTCGGCCAATGATGAAACCAATAGCCAACAGATCCACCAACTGGTAAAAACCTGCCAGCGCGTCCTGATCGCCGCATTAATTATTGGTCTGATGATGTTGCTGATGACCGACCGCTATCTGGTGTCCTGCCTGCTGATCCCGCTGGAAAACATCAAGAAACAGTTTCAGACGCTCTCCGCAGGGCAACTGCATCATGCGATTGCCGATTTTGGCCGTAACAATATCGGTCAACTCATTCCCTACCTGCGCGAAATGCAGGAAAGCCTGATCCGCACCGTCAGTACCATTCGCGACAGCGCCAGCTCCATCTATCAGGGAGCCGGTGAAATCAGCAGCGGCAACAGCGACCTGTCCTCGCGTACCGAGCAACAGGCCTCGGCGTTGGAAGAAACCGCCGCCAGTATGGAGCAGTTGGGCGCGACGGTAAAACTCAACACCGATAACGTCAAGCAGGCCAACACGCTGGCGCAGGAAGCCTCGGGGATGGCCCACAAGGGGGGAAATATTGTTGATGACGTGGTGACCACCATGCAAGACATTACCGCCAGTTCCCAAAAAATCGCCGATATTACCAGCGTCATTAACGGCATTGCCTTTCAGACCAATATTCTGGCGCTGAATGCAGCCGTTGAAGCCGCACGGGCGGGCGAACAAGGCCGCGGTTTCGCCGTCGTGGCCGGTGAAGTCAGGAGCCTGGCCCAGCGCAGCGCGCAGGCGGCCAAAGAGATCGAAGAGTTGATTACCGAATCCGTCAGCCGGATTAATACCGGTTCCGGGCAGGTGGCGTTGGCCGGCGAAACCATGCATAACATTGTCCGCTCGGTTACCCGGGTGACCGACCTGATGGGGGAAATTTCCTCGGCATCCGAGGAGCAAAGCCGTGGCATCAGTCAGGTGGCGCAGGCCGTTACCGAGATGGATGGCGTCACCCAGCAAAACGCCTCATTGGTGCAGGAATCCGCCGCCGCCGCGGCATCGCTGGAAGATCAGGCGCGTCAGTTAACCGAAGCCGTGGCGGTATTCCAACTGACGGAAAGCGGTGCGACCGGCGATCATCGTCCCTCCCCGGCCAGCCCCATGCCTTTGCCGCAAAGATTACCCGCCGGCGGAGCGCTTCCCCCGTCAAAGAAAGGTGAAAATAACTGGGAAACTTTTTAATTCATCCCCGCCCCCGCGCTGGCGGCGGCCAGCGCATCAACGTCTCTGAAATAAGCTGAAAACGCAAATCAGGTCTTTATCCGCTGCGTCCCTCAATATTGCGAACGCGGATACAAATCATTATCATTAACTAAAAATATCCAATAAATTAGTATTAAAATTTTCAAAAAAAGCATTTATCGAAAGATAAAACCAATCAAGATCACATTACTCTCTTTTTGCCGCCTTTCTCTCCGCATAGATTGATCGCTATCAACTCCCAATAAATAACCAGGTTTACTGTTACCGGAACAAGCAATGTGGAAAAAAAATTCTATGAAAAAAATAATCGATGAACTGTTACACAGGGATATTTCCCGAAGAGAAGCGGTAAAAGATGTCGCCAGGTTCAGTGCGGCGGTCGCCTTATCCAGCAGTATTACGTTGCCTTTTACCGCCAGTGCGCGGTCAGTCCTGACACCCGGCGCCGCCAATCAACCCGAGGTGGTTAACGACGGCGAAACCGTGCGTCACAGCGCCTGCCTGGTGAACTGCGGCAGCCGTTGTCCGTTAAAAGTTATCGTTAAAGACGACCGTATCGTGCGTATCGAACCCGAAGACAGCAAAGACGACAACGTATTTGGCGAGCATCAAATTCGGCCATGTCTGCGCGGACGCTCCAACCGCTGGCGCGTATACAGCCCCGACCGGCTGAAATACCCGATGAAACGAGTCGGAAAACGCGGTGAAGGCAAATTCAAACGCATAAGCTGGGAAGAAGCCACCGCGCTGGTTGCCTCGGAATTAAAGCGGGTTGCCGAGAAATATGGCAACGAGGCCATTTATTACAACTACCAGTCAGGCGCTTACTACCACAATCAGGGCACGCCGGCCTGGAAACGGCTGCTGAATCTGAACGGCGGCTACCTCAATTATCACAACACCTATTCCACCGCGCAGATCGCAACGGCGACACCTTATACCCACGGGACTTATGTCGGCAGTCATTTCACCCAGATTCGCCATTCCGATCTGGTGGTGTTTTTCGGAATGAATTTATCGGAAACCCGTATGTCGGGCGGTGGTCAGGTGGAAGAACTGCGTCGGGCGCTGGAAGCCTCACATGCCCGCGTGGTGATTATCGACCCGCGCTATACCGACTCGGTGATTACCGAACATGCCGAGTGGCTGGCCATCAGGCCGACCACCGACGCCGCGCTGGTTGCCGGTCTGGCGCATACGCTGATTAGCGAACGGCTGATTGACGAAGCGTTGGTCAATCGCTACAGCGTCGGCTATGACCGCGCCACCCTGCCCGCTTCCGCCGCGCCGAATGCCAGCTATAAGGATTATATTCTGGGCTTGGGCGAAGACGGCGTGGAAAAAACGCCGGAATGGGCGGCCGATATAACGGGGATCCCGGCGGCGCGCATTCGTCAACTGGCGCGAGACATCGCCGGCGCCAAAGCCTGCTATATCGGCCAGGGCTGGGGGCCGCAGCGCCATGCCAACGGCGAACAGTCGGTGCGGGCGATCCAGACCCTGCCTTTACTGACCGGACATTTCGGACTGCCCGGCACCAACAACGGCAACTGGCCGTACTCGACGAAATACGACGTTCCCACGCTGCCGACCGGCGCCAATCCGCTGAAAATCTCTATTCCCTGCTATCTGTGGACCGACGCCATTCTTAACCCTGAAAAAATGACCGCCACCACCATGGGCGTCAAAGGCGCCGACAAGCTTAATGTCGGTATCAAGCTGATTGTGAATCAGGCGGGAAATACGCTGGTCAACCAGCATGGTCAAATCAATCGCACGCGGGAAATACTGGCCGACGACAGCCTGTGCGAAACCATTATCGTCATCGATAACCACATGACGGCCAGTGCGAAATTCGCCGACATTCTGCTGCCGGAAACCAGCTATCTGGAAGCCGAGGATCTGGTGGATAACTCTTACGCCTCCGGCTCTAACCACTACATGATCGCCATGCAAAAAACGATTACGCCAATGTGGGAAGTGCGTAGCACCTATGATATTTGCGCCGATATTGCCGAACACCTCGGCATGCGGGAAAAATTCACCGAAGGCAGAACGCAGGCGCAGTGGGTTGAAAAACACTATCAGCAGGTAAAAGAGCAACGCACCTACCTTCCCGAGTGGGCGGTCGCCAGAAATAAAGGGATTATCGATCAGCAGATCGCCACGGATAAACAAAGTATCGCGTTTGCCGATTTCCGTCTTGATCCACAGGCCAATCCGCTGAAAACGCCCTCGGGCAAAGCGGAGATCTATTCAGAAGCGCTGGCGAAACTGGCCGGCGAATGGATACTGCCCGCCGGCGATAAAATTTCACCCATTCCTGAATTCTGCCCGGCGCGCGAGTCGCATCTGAATAAAACCCTGACGGCGAAGTATCCGTTGCAACTCAGCGGTTTTCACACCAAGGGCCATACCCACTCCACCTATAGCAATGTCTCTCAGTTGCATGAGGCGGCGCCGGATGAAGTGTGGATTAACCCGCTAGATGCCGCACCGCGTAATCTGAAGTCAGGCGATCGGGTACGGATATTTAACGACCGCGGCATTGTGGAAATCGCCTGCAAGGTGACCGATCGCATATTGCCCGGCGTGGCCGCCATGCCGCAGGGCGCATGGACTCGCATCAACAGTGAAGGCGTGGATATCGGCGGCTGCATCAACACGCTGACCACGCATGAGGTTTCGCCGCTGGCAAAAGGCAATCCGCAACACACCAATCTGGTTGAAATACAACGCGTCTGAAGAGGTGATTAACGATGACACAATATGGCTTTTTTGTTGACTCCTCACGCTGCTCCGGTTGTAAAACCTGCCAGGTAAGCTGTAAGGATAATAAAGATCTTGATGTCGGCCCGAAATTTCGCCGGGTCTATGAATACGGCGGCGGAAGCTGGATCAAGGAGGGCAATGCCTGGCGCAATCAAACGTTCAGCTATTATCTCTCCATCGCCTGCAACCACTGCGACGATCCTACTTGTGTGACCGGCTGTCCCACCGGCGCCATGCACAAACGGGAAGAGGATGGTCTGGTGTTGGTGAATGACCAACTGTGCGTAGGCTGTCGCTACTGTGAAATGCGCTGCCCCTATGGCGCGCCGCAGTTCGATCATCAGGCCAAAATCATGCGCAAGTGCGATGGCTGTCTGGATCGCCTGCAACATGATATGCAACCGATTTGCGTGGAGTCCTGCCCGCAACGCGCGCTGGATTTCGGCCCTATCGACGAGCTGCGCGCCAAATACGGCACGGAAAGCGAAATTGCGCCGTTGCCTTCGGCAGCCTTGACCAAACCCAACCTGATCATTAAACCGCATCCCGACTCTCGCCCTACCGGCGATAAAGAAGGATCGATCCAGAACCTGCGGGAGGTTCGCCATGCATGAGTTGCCACTGGTATTCTTTACCGTCTTCACCCAAAGCGCGGTAGGCGCCTTTATTTTGTTGCTGGTTGCCGCACAGTTGCAGCAGATTGACCGCCGGCGTTTGGCTGTCGGATTGTTCGCCGTCATGTGCCTGTTCGGCGCGGCGCTGCTCGTGGGGACGTTCCACGTCGGTCAGCCGCTGCGGGCCATCAATATGCTGTTCAGGGCCGGCAGTTCCCCGATGAGTAACGAAATAGCGCTTTCCGGCATTTTTTCCGCTATCGGCGGACTGGCGGCGCTGGGCCTGTTGCTGAACCGTGGCGCCGACAGACTGTTTTTAGCGCTGGCCTGGCTGGCGGCGGTTGTCGGTATCTTCTTTCTGGCGGCGATCCCGCGTGTTTATCAGTTGCCAACGGTTGTCACCTGGGATAATCACTACACCACGGCGATGATGATCCTTACCGCCCTGATTGGCGGCGGCGCGCTGGCGGCGGCGTTCGGCGCGCGTCGCCTCGGTTTATCCGTCAGCCTGCTGGCGATACTGGTCAGCTTTTGCCTGCGCCCCGGCTATCTGTCAACGCTGATGACGGCGGACGGCGCGTTGACCAGCGCGCAGTTTTCCTGGTTTAGCGCCCAACTGATCCTGTTGGCGGTCGGCCTGATCGGCGGTGTCCTCCATCTGCGCTATCGGACGGGGCAAAGCCTGCTGGCCGTCTGCGCGGCGGTGGTGATTGTCGGCGAACTGGCCGGTCGGGTGGCCTTTTACAACCTGTGGACGCTACCCATGTAACCTACCCGGTAGACAGGCCGGCGAACGCCGGTCTGTCGCTGTTTACTGTGGAGATCACTGATGTCATCCGTTGCCGTATTACCCCGTCTGCTGGGGGCGCTGTTCTACTATCCGCCCGACTCGCCGGAAATCAGCCGTCTGATCGACAGTCTCGATCAGATCCCCGACCTTTACCCGTGGCACAACCGCGCGTCGGCGCTTGAAACCTGTCAACAGTGTCGGCCTCCCGCTGCCGATGAGTTCATCTGGCAGTTTTCAGCGCTGTTTGAAGGGCAAGGTGAAATGCAGGCTCCGCCCTGGGGTTCGGTTTACCTCGATCGGGATAATCTGCTGATGGGCGATTCCACCGCGCGCTACCGTGAATTTCTGCGACAGCATCAGTTGGCATTCGCCCGTCCGCATCATGAACCGGAAGATCAGTTTGGATTAATGCTGCTGGCGCTGGCCTGCTTGCTCGAACAGGAAAATGAAAAGGCGGCGCTGGCGTTGTTGGAAGAACATCTGCTGCCGTGGAGCGATCGTTATCTGGCGCTATTAGCGCGCAATACGCAGAGCGTTTTCTACGCGCGGCTGGCGCGAATTGCCGCGCTGTTTTTACAGGATATCCAACGCCGCTATCGGTTAACGCCCCGTGAATACCGGATATACCGCTGATGAATAAAACCGACGGCTTTTACCGCGCATACCTTACCCATCGGCATATCAGCCGTCGGGGACTGTTCCGCGCCCTGCTGACCGCATCGCGGAAGAGCGCGCGGACGGAGGAAGACGGCCTGCCGCTGCTCCCCCGACCGCCCGGCGCACTTCCCCCGGCGTTGTTCCGCCGGCAGTGCGATCGGTGTCAGCAGTGTATTGAACATTGCCCGATGGGCGTCATCATCAAAGACGATGACGGCTATCCACAGTTATCGATTGAATATGCCAGTTGCGACGGCTGCAATCAGTGTATTCAGCACTGCGCCGCCGGGGCGTTGCTGCCGCAAACGCGCTTCGATACCGGCTTACGGCCCGCCATCAATCCCGCCGGCTGCATTAACCGACGGCGACGCTGCGGACAGTGTATCGCCGGTTGCCCGACACGGGCGCTTACCGCCGACGCCGCCGGTGTGCCGGCCGTCGATTCACAAACCTGCAACGGCTGCGGCGAGTGCCTGACCCGGTGCGATGAACGGGCAATTACGTTGGTTATGCCGGCAACAGCCCGACAAGACTAGCTTTCCGCCACCAGCACCTGTACCCCCAGCGCTTCAAACTCGTCGATAGATCCCTGAGAGATCCCGCTGTCGGTAATCAGATAGTGAATATCACGCCAGTCGCACGGCAGCGCAAACATCGATACCTTATCAATCTTGCTGGAGTCGGCGACCACGTAAACCGTGCGCGCCGACTTCATCATCGCGCTTTTCACCTTGATATCGGTTTCACTGGGAAAGCTCAATCCCAGGCGCGGCGAAATGCAGGCGGTGGCCAAAAACAATTTCTCCGCCAGGACGTTTTCAAAAAAGCTGGCGGCTTTCTCGCCCGACATCGACAGGGTGGGAAATTTAAAGGTGCCGCCGGTCAGCAGAATGTTTATTCCCGGTTCGGCCCCGAGCTTCAGGGCGATATTCACCGCCGTGGTGATCACCGACAGCTTGCGGATATGGCTAAGATGGTTGGCGATAGCCGTTGTCGTCGTACCGGAGTCCAGAATCACCGTATCGCCATTGTTGATATACTGCGCCGCCACCCGGCCAATCGCATCTTTCTCATGCAGGTTGATCTGCCGCTCAAGCAGTAACGCATGGGTATTTTGCCTGCCGGTCACCAGCGTTGCACCGCCGTGATAGCGCTGCACCAACCCCTCTTTCTGCAACATCCGCAGGTCGGTTCTGATGGTGGCTTCCGTCAGATCGAAGGCTTCCGTGAGCATTTTCACTGTGACGGTGCCATCTTCACGAATCATCTCAAGGATCTTCTCACGTCGCTGCTGCATATCCGCTAATTGCTCACTTTTGCTTTTCAATCGAAACACTCCCTTTGACAGACCACGAACGCCAACCCTGTTGTTACGTCAAATATTACCGCCGCGGCATCGGTAATGCGAGCGCAGTGATGACGCACGGTAATTTTCATTCGAAAATGATAATCCTAAAACGATAGCTGATTTTTAACGCTTTTCATTGCGCCATGTCTCCATAAAGTCGGATCAAAAAAACAACAATCAAGATAAATCAATGCATTACTCATTATTACTTATTTTTGTTTGAAATTTGACCTGTGCCACAATACCGTATAAAACGATAGTCTATATTTTTATTTGAAAATGAATGACCGCCAGTGACGTTATTAAGCGCGTTATCCGACAGCGGCTCCGTTGATGAAGAGGTAATGATGGACTTTCAGACAATTAAACAGACAGCGCGTCAGGCCCGGCGTTATGTCCTGCAAATGAATCATCGGGCAGGTAAAGGCCATACCGGAGCGGATCTTTCCGAAGTCGACATTATCTGTACGCTGTTTATGGCGGTAATGGACAGAAAGCAGCCTCGGCCGGATCAGGATCGCTTCATCTTATCGAAAGGACACGGCGCTGGCGGGTTGTATTGTAGCGCGGCCGCCATGGGGCTGATTGATCCCGCCATACTCGATCAGTTTATGGGCGACGATACCCTGCTGGCGGGGCATCCCATCCGTCAGAAATTGCCGGATCTGGTGGAGATCAACTCCGGCGCCCTGGGCCACGGCTTATCCATCGCCGTCGGTCTGGCGCTGGGCAACAAACTGGCGGGACGCGGCCATCGTCGGGCGTTCGTGCTGCTCGGCGACGGCGAACTGGCCGAAGGCTCCAACTGGGAGGCCGCCATGTCCGCCAGCAAGTTTCAGCTCGATAATCTGATCGTGATTGTCGATCGCAACCGGCTACAGCTGGCGGGCAAAACGGAAGACATCATGCCGCTGGAGCCGCTGGCCGATAAGTGGCGCGCATTCGGTTTCGACGTCCATGAGTGTGACGGCCACGATCCGCAGGCGATTATCACGGCGGTGAACCACCCGGGCCACGGCAAACCGCGGGTGATCCTGGCGAACACGGAAAAAGGCCACGGCATTTCATTTATGGCCAACGTTCCGGCCTGGCACCACGCCGTACCGAACGATGAACAGTTAGCCCTTGGGCTGGCAGAGCTGGAGGAACAATGATGCAAGACTTACGCGACGCGGTGATTGCCGCACTGGTAGAGGAACAACAAAACGGCGCCAACCTTAGCGTGATGGTGGCGGATTCGACCTCCACCTCCAAAATCGCCCCCTTTGAAAAAGCCTTTCCCGAGCGGGTGATCAATGTCGGCATCGCCGAACAGAATATGGTGGGCATCGCCGCGGGAGTAGCGCTCAGCGGCCGTACGGTATTCACCGCCAATGCGGCCCCGTTCCTGTTTGCCCGTTCGAATGAACAGGTAAAGAACGATATCTGCTATTCCGAAAGCAACGTCAAAATGCTGGGTCTCAACGCGGGCTTCGCCTATGGCCCGCTGGGGGCGACGCACCATTGCACCAACGACATCGCCATCGCCCGCTCCATGGGCAATTTGCAGATCTTCGCGCCGGCGGACGCCGCGCAGGCCAGCGCCATCGCCCGTTACGCCATTGCCCATCCGGGGCCGGTGTATATCCGCATGGACAGCGACAAACTGCCGGTACTGCATGACGCCGGCTATCAGTTCCAGCCCGGCAAACCGGAGGTGCTCCAGCACGGCGCCGACACCGTGGTGTTCTGTCTGGGCACGCTGGCGCATGAAGCGCTGGCGGCAAAAGACCGCAGCATCACCATCGTCTCCCTGCCGTCGCTCTGGCCGTTGGATGAGCAGGCGATCGTCAAACTGATCGCGGAACACCAGCAGGTCATTACCATGGAAGAGCATGTGCTCAGCGGCGGCCTGAGCAGCATTATTGGCGAACTGATGCTCAGGCACGCCTGTCGCCAGCGCTTTATTCCGCTTGGCATTCCGCCGTATGAATTTACCCATAGCAGCAGCCGGGGCGCCTTACGGCATCAATTCCGTATTGACGCCGACGGCCTGCTCGCCACGCTGCGCCACACCGCTTTACACGCCGTTTCATAAGGAGAACGCGGCCATGAGCAACGAATATGACGTCAATCTGCGCTACGGCGTGGATACCGATTTAACCCTTGAGGGCAAAGTCGCCGTGGTTACCGGCGGTCTCGGCGGCATCGCCATGGCGAGCAACGAGATGCTGCTGAAAAAGGGCGCTCGTCTGGCGCTGCTTTATCCGGCATTCGAACAGGTGAAGGCGGCGGAGATCGCCGGACGGTTCGACGCTGCACGCGTACAGTTTGTGCAGTGCGACGTGACCGAACCGGCATCGGTGGAGCAGGCGTTCGGCGACGTGGAAGCACGTTTCGGCCGGATAGATATTCTGGTGAATTGCGCGGGCTACGTAATGTTGCAGCCGGTGCTGGACACCTCGTTTTCCGAATGGCAAAAGCAGATTGCCGTCAATCTGACCGGGCCGTTCCTCTGCTCGCAGGCCGCGGCGAAACGGATGATCAACGCCGGCAACGGGGGAAAAATCGTCAATATCGCCTCACAGGCCGCTTCCATCGCCATCGATAACCATGTGGCCTACACCTCCGCCAAAGCCGGTCTGTTGGGGATGACCAAAGTGATGGCGAAAGAGTTCGCTCCGTACAAGATTAACGTCAATACCCTCTCCCCCACCGTAGTACTCACGCCAATGGGCGAAAAAGCCTGGCGCGGGGAAAAAGGAGACGCGATGAAGAAACTGATCCCGTTGGGGCGTTTCGCCTATACCGACGAAATTGCCGCCGCCGTGCTGTTTTTCGCCAGCAACGGCAGCGACATGATTACCGGCGCCGACCTGATGATCGACGGCGGTTTCACGATTTGCTAGTACCACGTCAACACCAGTAACGCCGTCATTCTGTACCTACCTACACATAACAATGACATAGAGAGAACATCACCATGAAAATGCGTTTAATGCTGTTAGCTATTACCGCCGCCTGCACATTTTCGCACGCCGTCTGGTCTGCGGAAAAAGGCACCATCATGATTATGGTTAACTCGTTGGATAATCCCTATTACGCCGCCGAAGCCAAAGGCGCCAATTTAAAAGCGCAGTCGCTGGGGTATAAAACCACGGTGCTGTCGCACAGTGAGGACGTAAAGAAACAAAGTGAGCTGATTGATGCGGCCATCGGTCAAAAAGTACAGGGCATCGTGCTGGACAACGCCGACTCCACCGCCAGCGTGGCGGCCATCAGAAAGGCCAGCGACGCCGGGATCCCGGTAGTGTTGATCAACCGCGAAATACCGGTCGATGATGTCGCGCTGGTGCAAATTACTCACAACAACTTTCAGGCCGGTTCGGAAGTGGCGAACCGTTTTGTCGAACTGATGGGCGAAACCGGTAAATATGCGGAGCTGACCTGCAACCTGGCGGATAATAACTGCGTCACCCGATCCAAATCCTTCCATCAGGTGATCGACCAGTACACCGACATGCAAAGCGTCGCGCGTCAGGACGCCAAAGGCACGCTGCTCGACGGCAAACGCATTATGGATAGCATTTTGCAGGCGCATCCCGACGTCAAGGGGGTGATCTGCGGTAACGGCCCGGTGGCGCTGGGCGCCATCGCCGCGCTAAAGGCCGCGGGGCGTAATGATGTGGTGGTGGTGGGCATTGACGGCAGCAACGACGAACGCAACGCGGTGAATGCCGGCTCGCTGAAAGCCACGGTAATGCTACAGGCGCAGGCCATCGCAGCACAGGGCGTCAGCGATCTGGATAACTTCCTTCAGAACGGCGTCAAACCGGCACAGCAACGCGTGATGTTTCGCGGCATTTTGATCGACCAAAGTAACGCCAACAACGTTCAGGATTTCAATTACAAATCCTAATCCCCGAATGATAGTGCCCCGCAAGGGGCACAAAGGAGAGAACCATGTCCAGGCGAATTTGGCTGGCCGTTGCCGCATTAACCCTAGGCGGCTGTCGGATCGTGTCGCAGCAGGAGCTGGCCGATCTGAAAAACCCGGCCGCCCCCCACGTCAATCAGGTGGCGCAAACCTGGCAACAGAACATCGTTCCCCAGGTGGTGTCCGAGGCAAAACCGGTTGCAGAGTTAATGCAGCAGTTCGCCGCGTCAACGGATTTCGCCGCCACCTGTCGGCAGTATGGCTATCGCGCCCAGGCAGAGAACCCCTGCGTTTTCCCGGTTCACGTCAGCGGCAGCGTCACCGAAGTCAATACCACCTCGAAAAGCGGAAAGATGACGGTGCAGGACGTCAGCGGCGCCCGCGTGGTGGTGCAGATTGGGCCGATTATTCGCGGCACGGCGTTGCGCGATGCCTACAAAGGGCTGAGCTATCAGGATTTTAACGATCAGGTGCTGTTCGGCGACTACGGTCGGGCGATTAACGATCTGGCTTCCGCCGGGATACAAGAAATGCAGCTCAAAGCGGGCGACCGCCTGGACGTGTACGGCGTATTCAGCGCCTGGGACGTGCCGAAAACGCTGCCGGATATCACCCCCGCGCGCGTCACGCGACAGTAAGGATCGAATGATGGCACAGAGGCAATCCCCTGTTGCGGCGACCCCGTCGCCCCTTTCCCCGGTGATTATTGAAACCCGTGAGGTTTCGCGTATCTACCCCGGCGTGACGGCGCTCGAACAGGTCAACTACCGGGTTTACCGCAACAAGGTCAATGTGTTGATTGGCGAAAACGGCGCGGGTAAATCCACCATGATGAAACTGCTGGCCGGGGTGGAAGCGCCGTCATCCGGTCAGATCCTGCTCGACGGAGAGCCGGTGACGTTCGGTTCCACCCAGCAGGCGGAAAAACACGGCATCAGCATCATTTTTCAGGAACTGAACCTGTTTCCCAATATGAACGTGATGGACAACATCTTTATCGGCAACGAGTTCTTTCAGCGCGGGCGAATTAATGAAGCCTATCAGTATCAGTTGGCGAAAGCGTTGCTGGAGCGTCTGGAGCTGGATGTCGATCCGCTGACGCCGCTGGTTGAACTGGGTATCGGCCATCAGCAACTGGTGGAAATCGCGCGCGCGCTGTCGAAAGACACCCGCGTGCTGATCATGGATGAGCCTACGTCGGCGCTCAGCCAATCGGAAGTCAAAGTGCTGTTCAACGTTATCGCCCAGCTCAAACGTCGCGGCGTCACCATTATCTATATTTCCCACCGCCTCGAAGAGCTGCTGGAAATCGGCGATCACATCACCATTTTTCGCGACGGGCGTTTTATCAGCGAACGTGAAGTCCAGGAGGCCACTGTGCCCTGGATCATTGAACAGATGGTGGGCGACAAGAAAAAACATTTCGATTATTCCCCTGCCGCGCAAGGAGACACCGTACTGGAGGTCGCCGGCTTAACCGCCCTGCACCAAAACGGCGGCTATAAGCTCAATGACGTGAGTTTTTCGCTGCGTAAAGGGGAAGTGGTGGGGGTTTACGGTCTGCTGGGGGCCGGACGCACCGAATTATTTAAGGGGGTGATCGGGCTAATGCCCTGCCAGCGCGGCAGCGTCGTGCTGAACGGCGAGCGCCTCGACAAACGCCACTTCCAGTATCGGCTGAAAAAAGGCATTGCGCTGGTGCCGGAGGATCGGCAAGGCGAAGGCGTGGTGCAACTGATGTCGGTCAAAACCAATATGACGTTGTCGCGCCTCAGCCTGCGCGGTTTTCGCAGCGCCATCGCCTGGCTGAAGCCGCGACAGGAGACGCATAGCGTCAACGACATGATCCAACGACTGGCGATTAAAGTGAGCGACGCGGAACTGCCGATCGCCTCGCTCAGCGGCGGCAATCAGCAGAAAGTTGTGTTGGGCAAAGCGCTGATGACCGAGCCTGAAGTGGTGCTGCTGGATGAGCCGACGCGCGGCATCGACGTCGGCGCCAAAACCGACGTCTACCACCTGATTGGCGCGATGGCGAAAGAAGGATTGGCCGTGATGTTCTCTTCCTCCGAACTGGATGAAGTGGTCGCCCTGGCCGATCGGGTACTGGTGATGGCCAACGGCAAAATCACCGCCGATATCCCGCGCGCCGGCGTCGATCGTGAAACGCTGATCCGCGCCTCCACGCCGCATGAGTAGATCCTGCTTTGAGGACAACGACATGAATCAAAAATATCTTTTCTATATGTATCTGCTCAAGGCGCGAACGTTTATCGCCTTACTGATTGTCATCGGCTTTTTCAGCGTGATGGTGCCCAATTTTCTCACCACCTCCAACCTGCTGATCATGACGCAGCACGTGGCGATCACCGGCCTGCTGGCGATCGGGATGACGCTGGTGATCCTCACCGGCGGCATTGACCTGTCGGTGGGGGCCGTGGCCGGCATTTGCGGCATGGTGGCCGGCGCGCTACTGACCAGCGGCATTCCGTTGTGGGGCGGGCGGATTCTGTTCCTTAACGTACCGGAAGTGATTGTGGTCGTCGCGCTGTTCGGGGTGCTCGTCGGCCTGATTAATGGCGCGGTCATTACCCGTCTGGGCGTCGCGCCGTTTATCTGTACGCTGGGCGTGATGTACATCGCCCGCGGCGCGGCGTTGCTGTTCAACGACGGTAGCACCTACGCCAATCTGGTGGGGATGCCGGAACTGGGCAACACCGGGTTTTCACTGTTAGGCTCCGGCACCGTGCTGGGGGTTTACCTGCCTATCTGGCTGATGCTCGGCATCCTGCTGCTTGGCCTGTATATCACCACGAAAACCCCGTTAGGGCGCTACATCTACGCCATCGGCGGCAATGAATCCGCCGCCCGTCTGGCCGGCGTGCCGATCATCAAAGTGAAAGTGTTTGTCTACGCGTTCTCCGGCCTGTGCGCGGCGCTGGTGGGGCTGGTGGTGGCTTCACAACTGCAAACCGCGCACCCCATGACCGGCAACATGTTCGAGATGGACGCCATCGGCGCCACGGTGCTTGGCGGCACCGCGCTGGCGGGCGGCCGGGGCCGCGTGTCCGGATCAATTATCGGCGCCTTTGTGATCGTCTTTCTGGCCGACGGCATGGTGATGATGGGCGTGAGCGACTTCTGGCAAATGGTCATTAAAGGGCTGGTCATTATTACCGCGGTGGTGATCGACCAGTTCCAACAGCGCTTACAGAGCAAAGTCGTGCTGATGCGGCGTCATGAAAAAAAACAGGCGGCCGCGCCGTTCTCCGGGGTAAGCCATGGCTAGGGATCTGATCATCGCGCTGGACGAAGGCACCAGCAACGTTAAGGCCGTCGCCATTGACGCCTGTGGTCGGGTAGCGGCAAAAGCGTCGCGGCCTTTGTCGGTGGCGACGCCGCGGGCGGGCTGGGTGGAACAGGACGGCAGGACGTTGATCGCCGCGTCGCTGACGGTGATGCGCGAGGTGATCAACCAGGTTGGCGAAAACCAGGTGGCCGCGTTGGCCATCAGCAATCAGCGGGAAACGGCCATCGGCTGGCAACGCGCCAATGGTCAGCCGTTGCACCCCGCGCTGACCTGGCAGTGTTCGCGCTCGGCGGCTTTTTGCGAACAACTGAGACGCGATCATCGGGAAGCCGCGATCCGCGCCATAACCGGTCTACCCGTGGCGCCGCTGTTCTCCGGCTCAAAAATGCGCTGGCTGCTGGACAACATCCCGGATGGCGCGGCCCGCGCCGCCGCCGGCGATATTTGTCTCGGCACGATTGATGCCTGGTTGCTGTGGCATTTTACCGGCGGCAAACAGTTTCGCTGTGACCTGTCGAACGCGGCGCGCACGCAGTTGCTCAATTTGCACACCGGCGACTGGGATGAC
Source organism: Brenneria sp. hezel4-2-4 (assembly GCF_013155275.1). Taxonomy (GTDB): domain Bacteria; phylum Pseudomonadota; class Gammaproteobacteria; order Enterobacterales; family Enterobacteriaceae; genus Brenneria. Next base: position 117,953 of record NZ_JABJXS010000002.1, on the reverse strand, counting down.
GACATGCTGGCCCTGTTCGGCGTGCCGCGCGCGGCGTTGCCGGATATTTATCCGTCCAGCGGGTTGTTCGGCGTCACCGCCGGGCTGGATGGCATCCCCGACGGGTTGCCGATCCTGGCGATGATCGGCGATTCGCATGCCGCGCTGTACGGCCACGGGCTGGGCGCGCCGGGCGGCGTAAAAGCCACCTACGGCACCGGTTCATCGGTGATGGCGCCGCTGACGACGCCGGATACCGCCATCACGCAGTTGGCGACCACCGTCGCCTGGCATGACGGCGAACGACGGGTCTACGGGCTGGAAGGCAATATCCCCCACACCGGCGACGGCGTGGCGTGGATGGCGCAGGCCACCGGTCTGACGGATGGTAAAGGCGCCGTGCTCAGCCGCGCGCTGCATGAGTTGCCCGGCGGCATCGACTCCACGCTGGGCGTCTATTTTGTTCCCGCGTTAACCGGTACGGGCGCGCCCTGGTGGAACGATCGGGCGCGCGGCGTGATATGCGGTCTGAGTCGCGGCGTCACCCCCGCCCATCTTATTCGCGCCGCGCTGGAGGCCATCGCCTATCAGATTGCCGATGTGATTGAGGCGATGCGCCGGCACCCGGATTTCAAATTGACAACGCTGATGGTGGACGGCGGCCCCACGCAAAACCCGTGGCTGATGCAATTTCAGGCCGATCTGCTCGGCTGTCCGGTGGCGAGAAGCGTCACTCCGGAGCTGTCGGCGTTGGGCGCGGGTTTGCTGGCGCGGCGGGCGTTGGGGCAGTTATCCGACGAACGGCTGACGGCGCTGTTGCCTGAACACGACAGCTGGCTGCCGGATGAGCATCGCCATACGGCGTACCAACGCCGCTGGGCGGAGTGGCGCGAGGCCGTACAGCGTACGCTGTGGCAGCCCGACGCATGAGTTGATTTTACATCCCGAAGGCGTTGCGCCCTGCCCGGTCGTCGGGTTGCCACGATGATGACCGGCGGCGCAGCCCATCGGCTATGCCAATCAAGGAGTACACAATAATGAATCGTAACTTTACGGGGAAAACGGTGGTGATTACCGGCGCCTGTCGCGGCATCGGCGCCGGCATCGCCGAGCGTTTCGCGAGCGAGGGCGCCAATCTGGTCATGGTTTCCAACGCTGAGCGCGTCTTTGACACCGCGGAAAAACTCACCGCCCAATACGCCGGCGACATTCTGGCGCTCCAGGTCGACGTCACCGATGAAGAGCAGGTGCAGTCGCTGTATCAGCAGGCGCTCGCGCGTTTTGGCCGGGTTGATGTCTCAATCCAGAATGCCGGGGTGATCACCATCGACACCTTCGACAGCATGCCCAAAGCCGATTTTGACAAGGTGCTGGCCGTCAATACCACCGGCGTCTGGCTGTGCTGCCGGGAGGCGGCAAAGATCATGGTGCGGCAAAACGGCGGCAGCCTGATCAACACCTCGTCCGGTCAGGGGCGCCAGGGCTTTATCTATACGCCGCATTACGCCGCCAGCAAAATGGGCGTCATCGGCATCACCCAAAGCCTGGCGCACGAACTGGCGCCGTGGAACATCACGGTGAACGCGTTCTGCCCCGGCATCATCGAAAGTGAAATGTGGGACTATAACGATCGCGTCTGGGGCGAGATCCTCAGCAGCGAAAAGAAACGTTACGGCAAAGGGGAACTGATGGCGGAGTGGGTGCGGGGTATTCCCCTCAAGCGCGCCGGCCAGCCTCGGGATGTGGCCGGGCTGGTGGCTTTCCTGGCCTCCGACGATGCGCGCTACATCACCGGACAAACCATTAACGTTGACGGCGGGCTGATTATGTCCTGATACGCCGCTTCCCCACGACGCATTCCGGGGATTACGGATTCCCCGGCATCATATTGCCGGGCCGCGGCAAAAAAACGCGCCGGGAGGGAGCAAGTCGGCTCCTCCCCCTGACAGCTGACTCTTAGCCACATATTTACCGATAACGGTATATGTAAACTCAGTGTTATTTCGTGCGCGAAAAGAAAGGTATTTTTATGCTACGTCGTAGCACGCGCCCGACAAGGAGCGCTCAGTCGCCGCAGCTCCTTGACCTCTGGCTTCCGGCTGAAATTATGCCGCTGACGCGGTTCCCTCGGCGCCCATGACCGCTATTCGAGCCACCAGTGACGCGTTCCCGACGCGGCACTGGTTTTCGCAGCATCCATGCTGCTCACTCGGCGGTCAAGTTCACCTCAGCAAAATTTCTTACGCCGGGTAACGGCAAAACCCGTCATGACTCCCTGCATTTGTGTATAAGAGACAGCCCTGACAGGGGGGAGGTTGGGAGGGGGTCATAGCGCACTACTGCGCCGCCACCCCGCCGCCCAGCGCGTTATATAACGTCACCAGATTGTTCAGCCGGGTTTGCTCGATACTAATCAGCGTCTGCCGCGCGCTGTACAGCGTGCGCTGCGCATCCAGCACGTTCAGATAGGTATCGGCCCCTTCCCGATAGCGCGAGTCCGCCAGTTGGTAGCTGCGCTCGGCCGCCGCGACGTAATCACGCTGCGCCGCAATCTGCTCATCAATCGTGGCCTTACGGGCCAGCGCGTCCGCCACCTCTTTGAACGCCGACTGAATGGCCTTCTCATAGCTGGCGATATAGCCTTTTTTCTGCGCTTCAGCGTACTGCAACGCCGCCCGGTTGGCGCCGCCGTCAAATATGGGCAACGTCAGACTGGGAGCGAGCGACCATACCCCGGCGCCGTGACTGAACAGGGTGGAGAGCGCGCTGCTGCTGACGCCGCCGCTGGCGGTCAACGTCAGGCTGGGGAAAAACGCCGCCCGCGCCGCGCCAATGTCGGCATTCGCCGATTTCAGCGTATGCTCCGCCGCCAGCACATCCGGACGCTGCAACAGAACCGCCGAGGAAATACCGGCCGACACCGGGGCAACCGCCTGCGCCAGCGTAGTCAGTTCGCCTGGCAGCAGGGCCTCCGCTATCGGCTGTCCCGCCAGCAGATCCAGCGCGTTCTTGCTCTGCGCCAGCGCCGTCGTGTTGCTGGCCACATCGGCCCGCGCCTGTTGATACACGGTTTCCGCCTGCGCCACGTCCACGCCGGAGGCCACGCCGTTGCGCTGCCGGTTGCGGGTGACTTCCAGCGAGTGCTGCGCGCTTTGCATGGTTTGCTGCGACAACAGCAGATCGCTGCGCGCCGTCGCCAGCGCGATATAGGCCGTGGCGGTATCGGCAATCAACGTCAGACGGGTGCTTTTCGCCGCCGCCTCCGTGGACAGATAACTCTGCAACGCGGCTTCGCTGAGGCTGCGCGTTTTACCGAACAGATCCAGCTCGAAAGCGCTGACCGCCAGATTGGCGCTGTAGCTCTGGCTTATCGCCGTGGAATTGTTACTCGACGACGCATCGCTGGTCAGCGCCCGGCTGCGGGTGCCTTCCACGCCCGCGTTGACGGTGGGAAACTGTCCGGCCCGCTGAATGCCGTATTGCGCCCGCGCCGCCTCGATATCGGCCAACGCTTTGCGTAAATCCCGGTTATCGCTGAGCGCGATATCGATGACCCGCTGTAATTTCGCATCGACAATAGCCGAACGCCACGGAATGGCGGCCGCATCCGACGCGGCCGGGGCCGTGTCGCTCTGCGGCCAGACGGCCGGCACCGGCGCATCCGGACGCTGGTACGCCGGGTCCAGAGACATACATCCCCCTAGCAGCAGCGGTAACAGCGCGATGATAAATTGACGACTACGCATTATTCTTCCCTCGATGAGTCAGCAACAGGCAGCGCTTTGTCGGCACGCTTGGGAAATACGCGTCTCACCAGAACAAAGAACATGGGCACCAGAAAAACGGTCAGCACGGTCGCCGTTAGCGTACCGCCGACAATGCCGGAACCGATGGAAATACGGCTGTTTGCCCCCGCGCCGCTGGATATCGCCAGCGGGAATACCCCGACGATAAAGGCCAGCGAGGTCATCAGCACCGGTCGTAAACGGGTCGTCGCCCCTTCCAGCGCGGCGGCATAGAGCGTCGCCCCGCGCTGATAGGCGGCTTCCGCAAACTCGACGATCAGGATGGCGTTTTTCGCCGATAGCCCGATGGTGGTCAACAACGCCACCTGAAAATAAACGTCATTTTCCAGCCCGCGCAGCGTGGCGGCCAGTACCGCGCCGACCACGCCGAGCGGGATCACCATCATCACGGAAAACGGAATGCTCCAGCTTTCATACAACGCCGCCAGGCACAGGAACACCACCAAAATCGACATCGCATACAGCGATAATGCCTGTCCGCTGGCAAGCCGTTCCTGATAGGACAATCCGCTCCATGCGGAGGTCGTGCCTTGCGGCAATGCGCCGGCCAGCGCCTGCATCTCATCCATCGCCGCACCGGAGCTGACGCCCGACGCGCCGGTGCCCTGAATTTCATAGGACGCCAGACCGTTGTAGCGCGACAGACTTTCCGGCCCGTAGATCCAGCGCGTGGAGGCAAACGAGGAGAATGGCGTCATTACGCTGTCGCCGTCGCTGTTGCTGCCGCGCACAAACCATTTGTTCAGATCCTCCGGCTTACTGCGTGAATCCTCATCACCCTGGATATAGACTTTTTTCACCCGCCCGCGGTCGATGAAATCATTCACATACGAACCGCCCCAGGCGCTGCTCAGCGTCTCGGTGATATCGCTCATCGACAGTCCCAGCGCGCTGGCCTTGTCATTATCAATGTCCACCTGTAACTGGGGCATCTGCGTCAGATCGTTTGGGCGAACGTCTGCCAGCCGGCTGCTTTTATTGGCTGACGCCAGCAGCTCATCCCGCAGTTGCAGCAACTTTTCGCGATCGGTGGTGCCGGTGGCTTGTAGTTCAAAAGTAAACCCGCTGGACTGTCCCAGTCCATCCACCGACGGGGGCGTCAGGGTAAACACCTGCGCATCGCGCAGGCGGGACAGCGCCTGCGTCGCCCGCGCCGAAATCGCATCAGCGCTGTTTTCCGCCCCGCTGCGCTGCGCCCAGTTTTTCAGCGCGACAAACGCCATCCCGGCATTTTGTCCGCTGCCGCTGAAGTTAAACCCGGAAATAATGAAAATGGCTTCGGTATTGTCTTTTTCTTCCGTCAGGAAATAGTGCTCGATGGCTTTGCCCACCTTGCTGGTGCGCGATTCGGTGGCGCCGGCGGGCAAGGTGAACTGCACCATCACCGTTCCCTGATCCTCCGTCGGCAGGAAACCGGACGGCAGGCGGACAAACATTAACGCCATACCCGCAATCAGCAGCGCGTACAGGATGATGTAACGCATCGGACTGCGCAGCACATGGGCGACCTTGCCGGAATAACGATCCTGCATCCCCTGATAGCCGCGGTTAAAGGCGGCGAAAAAACCGCTTTTCGCCTCACGGTGCGCCGCCGGCTTCAGCAGCGAAGCGCACAGCGCGGGCGTCAGCGTCAGGGCGACCAGCACCGACAGCAGCATGGAAGACACAATGGTGATAGAGAACTGGCGGTAAATAACGCCGGTCGATCCGCCGAAGAACGCCATCGGCAAAAACACCGCGCTCAATACCAGCGCGACGCCCACCAACGCGGCGGATATCTCCCGCATCGACTTTTCGGTCGCTTCTTTCGGCGGCAACCCCTCGTCGCGCATCACGCGCTCGACGTTTTCCACCACCACAATGGCGTCATCCACCAGCAGCCCTATCGCCAGCACCATGCCAAACAGCGTAAGGGTGTTGATGGAATAACCAAACAGCGCCAGCACGCCAAAGGTGCCCAGCAATACCACCGGTACGGCGATGGTCGGGATCAGCGTGGCGCGCAGATTTTGCAGGAACAGGAACATGACGATAACCACCAGCAGGATGGCCTCAAACAGCGTTTTGACCACCTCTTCCACCGAGATCTTGATGAAGTCCGTGCTGTCTTTCGGATAAGCAATCTGATACCCCTGCGGCATGGTGCTTTCAAACTCCGCCACTTTGGCTTTTACCCGCTCGGCGGTGGACAGCGCGTTGGCGCCCGGCGCCAGCATCACCGCAATCCCTGCCGCCGGATGGCCGTTCAGGCGGGTTGTCGTACTGTAATTCTCATCGCCCAGCTCCACCCGCGCCACATCCCCCAGCCGCACCACCGCGCCGGTGGCGTCGCTTTTGACAATAATGTTATTGAACTGGGCCGGCGTTTTCAGCCGCGACTGCGCCATCACCGTGGCCGTAAGCTGCCGATCGGCGCGGGAAGGCAACGCGCCGATTTTACCCGCGGACACCTGCGTATTCTGCGCTTCGATCGCCGAGGAAATATCCGACGGCATCAGGTCATAGGCGGCCAGCCGGGTAGGATCCAGCCAGATGCGCATCGCATACTGCGAACCGAAAACCTGAACATCCCCCACGCCGTCGACGCGCGCCAGCGGATCTTGCAAATTGCTGACCATGTAGTCGGCAATGTCCGCCGCGCTGGCCTTATCGGTACTGTCGTACAGCGACATAATCAGCAGAAAGCTGGTTTGCGATTTGGTGACCGTCACCCCTTGCTGTTGCACTTCCGTCGGCAAACGGCTTAACGCCTGCTGCACCTTATTCTGCACCTGAACCTGCGCCGTATCGGCATTGGTTCCCTGCTTAAAGGTGGCGATGATCCTGGCTTCGCCGCTGGAACTACTGGACGACGAAAAATAGAGCAGGCCATCCAGCCCGGTGAGCTGTTGTTCGATGATCTGGGTTACGCTGTTTTCCAGCGTCTCCGCCGAGGCGCCGGTATAGGTTGCGGTTATCGACACCGAGGGCGGCGCGACGTCCGGATACTGTGCGATGGGCAGCGACTGAATCGCCAATGCGCCGGCCAGCATGATCACAATCGAAATCACCCAGGCGAACACCGGCCGGTGAATAAAGAAACGAGAAAACATTACGCTTTCACCTCTGTCTGGTCGGTATCCGCATCGGCGGTGGAGGATGTTGCTTCCGTTGCTTGCACCTTATCGCCGACATTCACCTTATCCGTGCCTTCGATAATCAGCCGGTCGCCCGCCTTTAAGCCTGAGGAAATCAGCCAGCGGTTGCCAATCACCCGTTCGGTAACAACCTGACGCAGTTCCACCTGCTGCTGGTCGTTGACCACCAGCGCGGTGGCGTTCCCTTTGGCATCCCGGGTAATGCCCTGCTGCGGCGCCAGAATCGCCGCCGGATCGGTGCCGTTCTCCACGCTGGCGCGCACATACATGCCGGGCAGCAATATATGCTCGGCGTTGGGAAACGCGGCGCGCAGGGTGACCGAACCGGTTGAAGCATCCACCGCCACCTCGGCCAGCTGTAGCTGACCGCGGAAAGGATAGCGTTCGCCATTTTCCAGCGTCAGCGATACCGCCGGTTGCTCGCTTTGCTGCAACCGGCGTAGCGCCAGACGCTCACGGCTCGACTGGGTGAGATCAACATATATCGGGTCGAGCTGGCGAATGGTTGCCAGGGCGGTGGTTTGGCTGGCGGTCACCAGCGCCCCCGGCGTAACGGAAGAAATGCCGATACGACCGGAAATCGGCGCCTTAATCTGCGTGTAGGCCAAATTGATGCGTGCGGTTTTCAGCGCGGCCTGTTTTTCCGCCACCGACGCCAGACTCTCTTCATAGCTGGTTTGCGCGTCATCCGCATCCTGCTGTGAAACCCCCTCTTCTTTTGCCAGACGGGCGTAGCGCTGTGCTTTCAGCTTTGCCGCACGTACGCCGGCCTGCGCATTTTTCAACGCGGCCGCCGCTTCGTCATACGCCGCCTGATAGCCGGCCGGGTCAATCTGATACAGTACCTGACCGGCCTTTACGTCACTGCCTTCGGTGAACAGACGTTGCTGAATAATACCGTCCACCTGTGGGCGAACCTCGGACACCATGGCGGCGGCGGTTCTGCCGTTAAGGTCGCTGTCCAGCACCACGGATTGCGGCTGCAATGTCTGTACCGTGACCTCCACGGCCGCGTTGACCGTTGTCGGTTCTGAAGCGCGTTCACAACCCGAAAGTAAGAACACCAATAAGAAAATAAAGCGTTTACCTTGCATGAAATCATGCCCTATAATTGAGAATGAACGTTCATTCTCAATGTTAAGGAAGATAGATAAATTCTTCTGACAAGATTATGCAAGGATCTTGTAAAGGTGAGCGTCTTAACGTTAGGAGGGGAACGTGCAAAAAACCATCACTAAATCGGAACGAATAAACATGCGACGTGACCAAATCATCGCGGCGGCACGCCTTTGTTTTCGCCGCTCGGGGTTCCACGGCGCAGGCATGGCGGAAATCGCCAAGCACGCGCAGCTTAGCGTAGGGCAAATATACCGTTACTTCGCCAACAAGGACGCCATTATTGAAGAAATCGTCAGCCGGATTGTCAGCAACAAACTGCTGTTTTTAACATTGGGGGAAAATCGCACATCGCAGATGGCGAAAATGCTGTCAGAACGCAGGTTGTCTGGTGATGAAAGCTCCCGTGAAGAAGACCAGGCGTTGATGCTGGAAGTCACCGCGGAGGCGACCCGCAATCCCCGCATAGCGGCGATCCTGCAAGAGTCCGACGCCAGACTGTTTCAGCAGGCAACCGTGATGCTGCAACAACGCTATCCGCATCTGACGCCGCCGCAAATCGCCGCTCGCGTCGAGTTTATGGCCGCGTTGTCCGAAGGAACGGCATTTCGCATGGTCATCGACCAGAAAGCCTCGCCGGCGATGCTGAACCAACTCTATCAACATATTTTCCAACACACGTTTCCTGAAATCATCAATGAGTAATGTTATGCGATCATCTCGTTTGGGTTATGCACTAATCCTGGGGCTGCTGGCGGCGCTTGGCCCGCTATGTACCGACCTTTATCTTCCCGCCTTGCCGCAATTAACCTCGGATCTGTCCACCACCACCGCCGCCGCTCAGTTAAGCCTGACGGCGGGGTTGCTGGGCCTGGGAGCCGGCCAGCTGATTCTTGGCCCCCTGAGCGACAAAGTAGGACGGCGGCGTCCATTGCTGTTTTCACTGCTGATTTTTCTGGCGGCCTCGGTCTGGTGCGCGCAGGCGCAGGATATCAACCACCTGATCGCCGCGCGTTTTATCCAGGGAATGGCCGGCGCCGGCGGTGCCGTATTATCACGGGCGGTGGCGCGCGATCTTTATTCCGGCCATGAGTTAACCCGCTTTTTTGCCCTGCTGATGCTGATCAACGGCCTTGCGCCGGCTCTGGCGCCGGTGATGGGGGGAGCCATGCTGAGTATCATGGACTGGCGAGGCATTTTTATTGCGCTGGCGATTATCGCCGCCCTGCTGCTGGCGCTTTCCGCGCTGCGCCTGCCCGAAACCCTGCCGCCGCAGCGCCGGGTTACCGGCGGCGTCGGTTCATTGGTTGCCTCGTTGGGAAGCCTGCTGGCGCAACGTCATTTTATGGGGCTGTGTCTGGCTCAGGGGTTCGCTGGTGCGGGCATGTTTGCTTATATCGGCGCGTCCCCCTTTGTCTTACAGGAAATTTACCAGCTCAGCCCGCAGATGTTCAGCCTGTGTTTCGCCATCAATAGCGTGGGACTGATCTTCGCGGCGCAGATTTCCACGCGATTCAGCCGCCACTGGGGAGAAATGCGGATACTTAAACTGGGGTTGCTGATCGCGGCCGTCTCGTCATTACTTTTGCTGCTGGCCTCCGCTCTGCAAGCGACATTGATATGGTTGCTGATCCCCCTGTTCTTTTCCATCATCATTATCGGTATCGTCGGCCCCAGCGCATCGGCATTGGCAATGCAGAGTCAGGGGGATAAGGCGGGCAGCGCATCCGCCTTGATTGGCGTCAGCATGTTCGCGCTGGGCGCATTAAGCGTACCCTTTACCGGATTAAACGGCACGTCGGCACTCTCCATGGCGCTGGTGATCGTGGTGTGTTATGCACTGGCAATCGCCTCGTTTGCGCTGCTGGTGCGCCGGAGCGGCAAATCGCCGGCCGGATGATCTTATCACCGCCATAGGGGCGGTATTCGTCACAGAGAACGCTTCTGCCTGTCTCTTTCCGCGACAGACAGAAGCCGGTTGGCTCCGCGTTTACTGCGGCCATCCGATCAGCGGATTTCGCTTTCCGGGAACAGAAAGGGGTTGATGCTGCTGCGGGAAAAGCCCTCTTCTTCCATCTTCACATCCAGCACCAGCGAGGCCAGATCGTCGGCGACCGCTTCAACGCGATGATCCTTTTCCTGATACAGAATTTTCAGGTAGGTGCCGCAGTGGCCGCAGCTCTCCGCTTTGATCGCCGCGTTTTCGCTGTCCAGCGACCAATAGTTCAGATCGCCGGATTCCTCACAGTTACTGCATTTCACCCGCACCATATGCCACTCGCTTTCGCACAGGTTGCAGTGCAGGTAACGCAGTCCGCTGCTGGCGCCCAGTTGCACGACGCCGGATACCGGCATACTGCCGCACACCGGGCAAAACTGGCGGTGCTCGCCCGGTTCCGCCCGCGCTTTGCCGGGGATCTGGCTGGCCATCTGCGCCCAATACAGCGACAGCGCCGCCCAGACAAACGGGGCTTTATCGTTATTTTCCGCGCTGAACTCGTGCCTGAACAGCGCGCTCGCCAGCGTTTCCCGTTCCTGCTCCGACGATTTTTCCAGATTTTCCAGCGTCGCCAGCACCGGCCCCTCGGCCTCGGGCTTAAGTTCTTCAATCAATGCGCGCAGCAAAGTGTGCCAGTGCGCATCACGGGGAAACACCTCGATATCCAGCGGCGGGCGATTGCCGGCCTGCGCTAATATGCCCGTCAAATCAAGCTGCAACGGATGGTCGTGCAGCACTTTCCGCTGCGCCTCCACCACGCTCGCGGCAAAGGTCAGATAATCGCCCAACGGATGATCTTGCGCCAATTGACGCAGCCGCTCCGCGCGGCTGCTGTACAAACTTTTCAGATTAGCAAAAAGCAGCGGCGGGATATTTCCCACCGATGTTGATTTCTCATTACTTTCTAACTGTTCCCGGGGAACAATACGGATACTCATCAGGGTTACTTTTCCTGTTGTTTACGTTGTAGCTCACGATACCAGCGCGGATGATGCTTCTTCGCCCATGACGTCGACACCCAGCCTTCCACCATGGCGGTAATGGTTCCCTTCACCCATAAGGCCGCATAGATATGCACCATGATCACGATGATCAGCCCCACCGCCGCCAGCGAATGCACCAGCAGGGCCAGACGAATAATCGGAATGGGGAACGCATCGGCAAAGTACGGCCGCCACATGACGATACCGCTCGCCAACAGCAGTATCAGGCTGATAATCGCCAGCCAGAACACACATTTCTGGCCGAAATTATACCGGCCCGTGTCGCCGACTTCCTGATTTCTGGCAATCTTATGAATGTTTTTCGCCCATTCGACATCATCGCGGTTAATCAGGTTGTGTTTCCAGTAGCGGAAAAACATTAACAGAAAAGCGATAAACATCACCACCCCCACAAAGGGGTGCAGAATTCTCGCCAGTTGCGGCGTGCCCAGAATGTGCATCATCCAGTTCAGCGAGGGAAATAAAAAACCCAGACCACTGATGGCGGCAAACACGAAACAGAATGCCACAATCCAGTGATTAATGCGCTCCGGCGCGCTATAACGCTGGATACGATTACTCTTTTTCATGCTGTTTATCCTCGTGTTGCGCCTCATCCGCGCCCTCTTCGTCGTCTTCTACGCGATTCGGGCCGACGCCGACATAGTGGAATACGCTGGCGGCAAAGGTGGCGGCGAAACCAATCGCCGCCAGAGGTTTCCAGATGCCTTTCCAGAACGTCACCGTCGGACTGATCGTCGGGTTGTCCGGCAGGCCGTGATAAAGCTGCGGCTTATCCGCATGATGCAGCACGTACATCACGTGGGTGCCGCCGACGCCCGCCGGATCGTACAGTCCTGCCTTGTCATAGCCGCGACTATTGAGATCGATCACCCGTTCCGCCGCCAGATCCTTCATCGCTTGCTTGGTGCCGAAATGGATAGCCCCCGTCGGACAGGTTTTGACGCAGGCCGGTTCCTGACCCACCGCCACCCGATCGACGCACAGCGTACATTTGTAGACCCGGTTATCCTCTTTATTCAGCCGCGGCACATCGAACGGACAACCGGCGATGCAGTAGCCGCAACCGATGCAGTGTTCGGACTGAAAATCGACGATGCCGTTGGCATACTGGATAATCGCGCCTTCCGCCGGACAGGCTTTCAGACAGCCCGGATCGGCGCAGTGCATACAGCCGTCTTTGCGGATCAGCCATTCCAGCCTGCCTTGCTCTTCCACTTCCGAGAAGCGCATCACCGTCCAGGATTTGGCGGTCAGGTCGGTCGGATTATCGTAAACCCCGACGTTGTGCCCCACCTCGTCGCGAATATCGTTCCATTCCGAACACGCCACCTGGCAGGCTTTGCAGCCGATACAGGTGGTAACGTCGATAAGTTTGGCGACGGGTTCCTGATGATCGCGAACCTGCGGCGGCGGCGTGAGCGAGTTGGTCGCCGAGCGACGGATAATATCTTGTGATTGCATGGCCATAATCGTTCTCCGCTACGCCTTTTCCAAATTAACCAGGAACGCCTTATATTCCGGCGTTTGGGTATTGGCATCGCCGACGTGTGGCGTCAGGATGTTCGCCAGAAACCCTTTCTGCGTGGTGCCTTCAAAACCCCAATGACAGGGCACGCCGATGGTTTCCACCGGCTTGCCTTCAATCATCAGCGTGCGGATACGCTTGGTGACCACGGCTTTGGCCTTGATATAGCCGCGTTTACTGCTGAGTTTGACCATATCCCCGGCGCGGATCCCCTTTTGCTCGGCCAGCGCTTCGCCAATTTCCACAAACTGTTCCGGCTGCACGATGGCATTCAGCCGCGCATGTTTCGTCCAGTGGCGGAACAGCTCGGTGATCGAATAGGTCGTGGCGACATACGGATATTCCGTCGCGTTGCCCATGCGCTGTTTATCAAACTCATATAGCCGGGCGACCGGATTAAAGCGCGTATTTTCATGCAGCGGACTCTTTTCCAACGGCGATTCGACCGGTTCGTAGTGTTCGGGGAACGGGCCGTCGGTCAGCTTGTCGATGGCGAACAGGCGTCCCATGCCTTCGGCCTGCAAAATGAACGGCCCGACGCCGCTGCCCGGCGCCGCATTGCCGTAGTCCGGGGTATCAATCCCCAGCCAGCGCTGTCCGTCCCAGCGGATCAGTACGCGCTGCGGATCCCACGGATTGCCCTGCTCATCGGCAGAGGCGCGGTTATACAAAATGCGGCGGTTTTGCGGCCAGGCCCAGGCCCAGCCCAACGTGCTGCCCAGTCCGGACGGATCGGCGTTATCCCGCCGGGCCATCTGGTTGCCCTGCTCAGTCCAGCAGCCGGTATAGACCCAGCAGAAACTGGCGGTGGTGCCATCGTCGCGCAGTTGCGAAAAGTCAGACAGCAACTGGCCTTTCTTCAGCACCAGGTTGCCCTGTTCGTCATGAATATCCGCCAGCGCATAGCCATTGCCCTCTTTCGCCACTTCTTCCGGCGACGGATCCAGCGGATTCAGGTAATTCCACGCCATATTGAGCACCGGTTCAGGATTCGCGCCGCCCTCTTTGGCGTACATTTCCCGCAGGCGCAGGAAAATCTCCGCCAGAATCACCCCGTCATGCAGGGCTTCGGCCGGCGGTTCGGCGCCTTTAAAGTGCCATTGCAGCCAACGGCCGGAGTTCACAATCGAGCCGTTTTCTTCCGCAAAACAGCTGGACGGCAGACGAAACACTTCCGTCTGGATTTGTGACGGATCCACCTCGTTCAGCTCGCCGTGGTTTTGCCAGAAGTTGGAGGTTTCGGTCGCCAGCGGATCGATAATCACCAGAAATTTCAGCGTCTTCAGTGCGTCGCGGGCTTTATTGGAGTCGGCAAAGGCGGCTATCGGGTTAAACCCCTGCGCGATATAGCCGTTGACCTTGCCTTCAATCATTCTCTGGGTGTAGTTCAGCGCGTCGTAGCTCTGATCCCACTTGGGCAGCCAGTCAAAACCCCAATCGTTTTCCGGTTGCGCATGCTCGCCGTAAAGGCTTTTCATCAGGCTAATGAAAAATTTCGGCGTGTTTTTCCAGTAATTCACCTGATCGGGCAGCAGCGCTTTCGGGGTAATTTGTTCCAGGTAAGTCTGCAACGTGGTTTGATTTTCCGAGGGCAGATCCATATAACCCGGCAGGCGCAGGGACAGCAACCCCAGATCGGTGTAGCCCTGGATATTGGAGTGGCCGCGCAGCGCGTTAATGCCGCCGCCGATCATACCGATATTGCCCAGCAGCAGTTGGATCATGCCCGCCGTGCGGATCATCTGAGAACCGGTGGTGTGCTGCGTCCAGCCCAGCGCATACAGAATGGTCGCCGTTTTATCCGGCACGCAGGTGGAAGCCAGAATGTCGCAGATGGTCAGAAATTCGTCTTGCGGCGTCCCGCAGATGCGGGTCACCACCTCCGGCGTGTAGCGGCTAACGTGTTGTTTAAGCAGATTCCAGACGCAGCGCGGATCGGTCAGGGTGAGATCCCGTTTGGCAAAACCGTTTTCATCCAGCTCGTAGTGCCACGAGGTGCGATCGTACTTGCGCGCTTGCGCATCGTAACCGCTGAAAATACCGTCCTCAAAATGATAATCCTCGCGCACCAGCAGGCTGGCGTTGGTGTAGGACTTCACATACTCCATCTGAACTTTATTATTGCTCAGCAGGTAATGCACCACGCCCAGCAGGAAGGTGATGTCGGAACCGGCGCGGATCGGCGCGTAAAGATCGGCCACCGATGCCGAGCGGTTGAAACGGGGATCGACCACAATCAGCTTGGCGCCGTTTTTGACTTTGGCCTCAACCGCCCACTTGAACCCGACCGGGTGCGCTTCCGCCGGGTTGCCGCCCATGACCAGCACCACATTGGCGTTCTTGATATCCACCCAGTTGTTGGTCATGGCGCCGCGCCCGAACGTCGGGGCGAGCGCCGACACGCTGGGGGCATGGCACAGCCGCGCCTGGGTATCAATCCCCAGCATGCCCAGCGCGCGGGTAAAGCGAAAATCCAGCATGCCGGTCTCATTACTGGCCGCCGACGAACACAGCATACCGGTGGTCAGCCAACGGTTGACTGTCACCCCGGCGCTGTTTTTCTCAATAAAGTTGGCATCCCGGTCGGCTTTCATCAGGCGGGCAATACGATCAAAGGCGTCATTCCAGCTGATACGCTGCCATTTGTCCGAACCGGGGGCGCGATATTCCGGATATTTAAGGCGCTGATCGCTATGAATATAGTCAATCAACCCCGCCCCTTTCGGACATAACGAACCGCGACTGACCGGATGATCCGGGTCGCCTTCGATATGAAAAATGGACGGTTTGGCGTTTTTGGCTCCGTCGCCAAGGCTATACATTAAAATCCCGCACCCGACGGAACAGTAAGTGCAGTTATTGCGCGTTTCTTTGGCGCGTAAAAGCTTATATTGCCGGGTTTCAGCCAACGCGACAGCGGGAGAAAAACCCAATGCTGTCACCGTTGTTCCGGCCATGCCCCCCGCGCATATTTTAAAGAACTGTCGTCTGCTGACCTGCATGGAAAACTCCTCACACCACATCGCTCACAGTAAAAGTCGGGATAAAACGTTTATTTCTTTTTATAGGAAAGAATAAAGCGGTCATGAGACCGCTAAAGACCTTATTAACAATAAGTATTATGCTCCGAAATAATAAAACCTCAAATATTTATCCAAATAACAACATTCACGTCACAAAATCAGCGCAGCCTAGTCGATGCATCGCCAATAATTGAATTGATAATAAAAATAATAATCATTTGTATTATTTTATATATCCAACTAATTCAGATGACTGGCAAACCCGCCGGAAGCGGCCCCTGCGGACTGAGGCCCACGCACATACAACCTTAAGTATGGCGGGTAAAACACCCGTATGTTATTTTTTATCCAATGCTTGAGGGGCTGATTTATTTGCCTGCACCAATAAATAAGCCCCGGTTAATAATATGACCGGGGCTTAATTTTTCTTATTTAGTGAGAGGTTTGAAGGGTATGTCGTAAATAGCCGAAACAAATTTATCGGCTAAGGAATGCACTATCGCGCGCCATAGCGCTGAACAAAATCCAGTAGAATCCGGCGCGACCAAACCGGCTCCTGCGCAATGTCCATTAGTCGCCCGACATCATAACCCGCCTGCCGCAATGCGGCGTCGTTATAGCGTAAACATGCCTGCATGATCGCCACGTTAAATTCCGGGTGAAACTGTAGCGTCAGCACCCGATCGCTATAGCGGATAATCTGACAACGATCGGCCTGCGACCCCGCCAATACCTGCGCCCCGGCAGGTGGAACCAGCACCGACTGCTGATGGGAGAGATAGGCGGTAAACTGCCGGGGATGATGTTGTAGCCAGACGTCGTTTTCCGCTCCGTCATTGACGGTCACAAGCTGCACGCCGATTTCTTTGCCATTCGGGTTATTTCCCACCGTGCCGCCCAGCGCGTCAGCCAGCAACTGGTGTCCATAACAAACGCCCAGCATCGGCATATCGGCATAAAATGCCTCACGCAGCCAACCCGCCGTATACTCGCTCCATTCCAGCCGGTCGGTCACCATCGCCCACGAACCGGAAATAATCACCGCCGACACACCATCAAACGGAGGCAGGGCGTCTCCCCGATCGGGGCGCACCACATGCAGATTTTCTGTTCCGTCCGGCAGCGCATCGCTAAACCATTTTCCCTGTTGCCCAACCTGCGAGGAAATGCCCTGCGGCGGCTCCCCCATCTGAATAACCAGCACTCTCTTTTTGCTCATGGTTCTGTTCTACCCGCCGTCTCTGGAATCAACGAAAATCTTACGCCATCCGGCGCGTCAACGCAGCATAAAAGCAAAACGCGCCGCCTCTGCCGATCACTCTGGAGACGGTTGACGATAGGCCAACGAAAAGACGTCGTAAAAATCCACTTCACCTTTGGTCGACAGGATTTTTTCTATTCCTGTTTTCACCGAAGCCGGGACATTTTCATTACCCAAGAGCTTATCCAACGCGTCTTGCGGCACATGCCGAATGGTGAACCATTCGCCGTTGTAGCCGACGCGCAGATCCAACACATCAATGTCCTCGAAGCGATATCGAGGACGAATGTCCAATGAGAGAGACAGTGTCATCACCAGCACGAACAGCGTAAAGCCGACGAAATAAGGCCAGCCAAAATAAGAGACGTAGATCAGAATAGCAGCGACCGGAACATAGCTGACCAGCATCCCGGTAACAAGATAAGGATGAGTCTGTATGAATTTTCGACTAAACCTTATTTTATTATCGCGTTTTTCTTTGCGGTTAATTTTCTCGATTTCCTCGGTCAGAATGCGTTTCACCTCATCCATCACCACCACCCGTTACGCTCATGGATACATTTATGCCATTAACAAAATAACAACATTGTCTGCCGTCGATTAGAGTATAGACATAAGATAACGGATGTCGTTTGGGAGAAGTGGGGATTGATGGCGACGCCGGCCGATGCCCCGCTTTCGCGGAGCGGTATCGGCACGCGTCAGACGCCCATCGGATTACGGCATGGCGGGTAGTTCAAGTTCAGGATCGATGAGGTTATAAATCTGATTACCGAAGAGCGGCTGTTGCAAAAGCCGATCGACGGCCAGCGCCACATCCTGACGCGACACCAGCCCCAATACGGCATTCCCCTGCGTTAGCCGCGCGTTATGCGTGGCGACAACATCCAACAGCCCGCCCGGACGGACGATACAATAGTCCAGCGAACTGGTCTGTAACCAGCTTTCCGCCAGCGATTTTTCCCGTACGGCCTGTCCAAACGCGGCTTTAGCCCGCGTTGACAACAACGGCCAACCGTCGCCGCAACCCAGGGACGTCACCAGCAACATGCGCGTGATGCCCGCCTGCTCCACGCCGTCGATCACCACGCGATGGCCGTGATAGTTCACTGCGCCGCCGCCCATCGTCGACACCACGATCGCCGACTCGCCCGCCGCTCGGCAGGCTTTCGCCACCACCTCGGCATCACAGGCATCCCCCTGCACCACGGTTATCCCCTGGGCGCGCCACTGGGAGGCCTGTTCAGGATCGCGTAGCACGACCACCACCGATTGCTTACACTCAATGGCCCGCTGTAATAAACAGGCCCCCACGCCCTGACCTGCTCCAAATAGTAGCCACGTCATACCTGCTCCGGTTGTAACTCAATCGCTAATGTATGGAACGCATCGACCTGCGAGGTTAACAGTTGACGATGGCTATCCCGTCCAAGAAAGATCTTAAACATAGCAGCGCCGTCGGCATTAAAAAACACCACGGACGCGGTGTCCATTCCCATAAACTTCCGTTCAATAAAGGCAATATGCCGGCAGTTAACCGCGCGAATATGTCCGCTCAATCCATTGTTGCCGCGCAGATTAAAATAACCGTGACGGTGCGTTCCCGTTGGCAATGCGCTTTTGAATTCCAGAATGGCGTCTGCCGTATGGCTGATTAACGTCACTTCCCCCCAACCGGCGATGCTCTCCCACACGCGGTCGAACCGATCGCCCGGCACAATGACGCACTGCGCCGCCGGCAGCGCCTTGACCACCTTGAACAGCGAGGTGTTGTACTGGCTGGCGATATCTTCCAGCGTGCCGTCGGGATTGGTAGCAAGTAAATCATGCAATGTCATGAGCAAGTTCCCCTTAATAAGCGTGTTCTTTGGCATTTAGCTGCGGAATAATTTGCTGCAATGCCTGCATCAGATTGTTTGCCCAGAAGCGGCCGTCATCGGTTAAACGCAGGCAGGTCGAGTCGTCGCGGGTGAGTCCCGCCTGGTGCCACTGGCTGAGCAACGGCTGTAGCTCATTGGCCCGGTCTGTCAGCTGCGGCAGTACGATGCGTCCCACTTCAATGCCCGCCTGAAGCTGGTGCTGCCAGAGACCGGCCGGACTGGCGGGGGTCATCATCATGATCGGTTTTTGCCCCTGATCCACAAGCTGGTAATAGCGTTCCAGACTGCGCTCCATCATATAGGACTGACCATTCAGATTACCGCCCGCGCCGCTGCCCATCGCCAGACAATCCGCGCCTTGTTTGATCAACAGGTTATACAGATTGCGCTCCCGGGTCGTTCTGGCCCAGTGGCTGTTGCTCAATTGATGCCAACCCGCCTGCGCCAGAAATGCCGCGCCGGTGCGGTAAAAATCACGCCGCGCGGTGACATCCGGCAGGTCGACCCGCTGGTTTTCCGCCGCCCTGGCTAATGGCGTGGTGGGCAGCAGATTCAGCGCATAAAGATCAACGCCATCCAGCGGCAGATCGCTGACAATCGCCAAATCTTCACGCCAGATTTCCGGCGTCTGCCCCGGCAGGCCGAAAATCAGGTCACACACCACCGCCGCGCGATCGCGCTGGCACAGCCGTTGCAGAAAGCGGATCGACTGCTGTTTATCGGACGTGCGCGCCATGCGCTGGCGAATACGGCTATCAAAGGTTTGAATACCGATGGAAAAACGGTTGGCTCCCGCGTCCAGACAGGCATCAATCCGCTCATCGTCAAAATCCATCGCCCGCCCTTCGATGGTAATCTCGCAGTCCGGGGCCAACGGCAGCGAGGCGCGAATGGCGCGGATAATCTGTTCAAGCTCATTAGCGGCCAGCGCCGTCGGCGTGCCCCCGCCAAAATAAACCGCGTGAATCGGAGCCGACTGATGCAGCGCGCTGTCTGCCTCCATCGCCAGTTCCTGCAACAGATAACGGGTGTAGGTTTCGGTGCTGTCCGCACGCAGTTTATTTTGATAAAAGCCGCAGAAGGTACAGTGCGTCGCGCAGAAAGGAATATGCAAATACAGCAGGCGCTTGCGGGCTGGCAAAACCTGCTGTTTCAATGCCTGCCAACTGGCGGGGATCTGTTCAGGAGAAAGCGGCACATGATTGCGCCAGGGCATAGCCATACGTCGCGAATCAAACGGCTGTTCGCCTGGCCGGGCATAATAGGGCGTCAAATCTATGTTCATTCATATCCATCCCGTCAGAAGCAATGGAATGATTAAATGATAATTATTTTTATTTATCAATAAGGCTGGCTGAATAGCGAACGCCCTTATTCGGTTATTTCAGTAATGACGCGATTTATTAACCAAATCATTAACCAGATGAAGAAAATAAAATAAATATTTATTTTGTTTTTCAATACATTAAAAATAAAAAAGCCTTTTAGTTGTTATCAGAATGATACCAAAGAGCGCTTTATTAAAATTTATTAATTTTCAGGAAATAAAGAGGATTAACCGAAAGCGGCGGCATGAGAAAATACTATTTATAAACAATGTATTAAAAATAAAGAGCGCTACCCTCAACGGGAGGATAATTAATTATTCTTCATTAAGATAATCTCTCCGCCGCGATCAGCGCCTGCCCCAGCGACAGGCCGCCGTCGCCGGCGGGTAGCCGTTGCGGTTGCAGTATCGTGAATCCATGCAACTGCTGATGCAGCAGTTCGGACAGCAATCGGTTGTGCATAACGCCGCCGCACAGCACAACCGTATTGACGCCATGCTGTTCCGCCGCCCGTCGGGCCAGCGCGGCAAAGCCCTGCGCCAGCGCCAGATGAAACGCATAGGCTCTGTCGGCCGGCGCCGCGCGATAGGCTAGCCACTGCCGCCAGAAGGTCGCCAAATCCAGGCGGTTATCCGCCAGCAGCGGCAGCGTGACCGGAGGCTGCCATTGCCGGCTCCTCCGCGCCAGCGACTCCAGCCAGCAGGCCGCTTCCCCTTCCCAGCTTTGGCTCAGGGCGGCGAACCCCGTCGCGGCGGCGACCGCATCAAACAAGCGCCCGGTGGACGACGCCAACGGCGCATTGATCCCCCGCTCAATCGCCTTACTGAGCAGCGCGGAGGGATCGGCCGGGATCGCCGCCGCTTCCGGCAACGATGCCCAGTCAGGCACAAAGCGCAGCCACTGCGCCAGCAGATTGCGCCACGGCTGACGGGCGGCCAGATCGCCGCCGGGTAACGCGACGGCCGGTAATCCGCCGCTATGCCGGCAGCGGGCATAGTCCGCCAGCAAACATTCTCCGCCCCACCACTGGCCGTCGGCGCCATAACCAATGCCGTCCAGCGCCAACCCAATCACCGGGCCGGCGTCGCGCGGCCAGCGGTGTTCCGCCAGACAAGAAACGATATGGGCGTGATGATGCAATACCTCAATGCAGGGGATTTGCCGCTGTTCGGCCAGATCTTTTCCCAGACGATGACTGATATAGCCGGGATGCGCATCAACCACCACCGCATTGGGCGCAAAACGGTAAATATTCTCAAACAGCGTGATGGACTGGCGATATTGCCGCTCGATATCGCCGTCCGCCAGATCGCCAAGATGCTGGCTGACAATCGCGTTTTCCTCGCGCAGTAAACAAAACGTGTTTTTTAAATCGGCGCCCATCGCCAGCAGCGCAGGCTGCCCGACGAAACCCGGCGGCAGCGGTAACGCATCCGGCACATAGCCACGCGCCCGACGCAGCATTTCCGCCCTATTGTTAAATAAATCGTGGTCGAGCAGCCTCACCAGCGAGTCATCGGCCCGTTGCACAATATCCCGATTGTGCATTAACCACAGATCGGCAATGCCGCTCAGTTGCTCCAACGCCTGCGCATTGGTCAACGCCGGGGGCTTACCGCCGGCATTACCGGAGGTCATCACCAGCGGGCGATTAACCTGCGCCAGCAACAGATGCTGCAACGGATTGGCGGGCAACATCAGCCCGACTTCACACAGACCGGGGGCGATTGCCTCAGACAGCGGGCCGTCCCGGCGCAACGGCAACAGAACAATCGGCGCCGCCGTACTTTCCAGCAACCTCAACGCCGCCGGCATATCGGCCACGTCGGCGCATCTCTCAAGCCATGCCGCATCCGGCGACATCACCGCCAGCGGCTTGCCGGGGCGATGTTTACGCTGGCGCAGGCGTTGAACAGCCGGTGTATTGGTGGCGTCGCAGGCCAGATGAAAGCCGCCAATGCCCTTGATTGCCACAATTTTCCCCGTTAGCAGGGCGGCGGCGGCCTGAAGAATGGCCTCATCCCCTTCAACCTGTCGCTGCGCCGCCCCTGCCGCCGACCATACCTGCGGGCCGCACTGCGCACAGGCGTTCGGCTGAGCATGAAAACGGCGATCCGCCGGGTGCTGATATTCCGCCAGACAGCGCGGACACAGCGGGAAATCCGCCATTGCGGTAAATGGGCGGTCGTAGGGCATCCGACGAATAATGGTAAAACGCGGGCCGCAGTGGGTGCAGTTGATAAACGGATAGCGATAACGGCGATTAGCCGGGTCGTTCATTTCGCGCCGGCAGGCTTCACAGGTGGCCGCATCCGGCACCACCTGCGTATCCATCTGCCCGGCGCCGCTGTGTTCAATCTCGAATGCCGTAGGTATTGTCGTCCACTGCCACGGCTGGCTGGCAATGCTGTCGATATGCGCCAGCGGCGGGCACCCGGCCGAGAGTTCGCTAATAAAGCGTTCAATATTTTCCGACGGATAAAGATGAATCAGTACCCCGGCGCCGTCATTGCTGACGCTGCCGCACAGCTTCAGCCGATGCGCCAACTGCCAGACATAAGGCCGGAATCCCACCCCCTGCACTTTGCCTTTTACCCGGATTTGAATACCGTTGTTGTTCATGCTTACGTGGGGATATATTCCTTTTCTGTTTATACAGGTTTCTATGTAAGTTCAGTGCTATTTCGTGCGCGAAAAGAAAGGTATTTTTATGCTACGTCGAAGCACGCGCCCGACTCAGGGCGCTCAGTCGCCGCAGCCCTGAGAACCCTGGCTTCCGGCTGAAATTATGCCTGCTGCGCAGGTGCCTTCGTCGGTATCAGGCTTAACGGACCGCTTGCGACACGTTCCCGACGTGACGCAAGCTTTCGCCGCGTCCATGCGGCTCATCCTAAGCCTGCTATCTCCTCAGCATAATTTCTGAAGCCGGGTAAGGGCAAAACCCCTCATGAGTCCCTACATTTGAGTATAAAAAGCAGCCCTTGTCAGGGGCAGAAGCTTTCTCCCTGCAAGGGGAAATGTCGTCAGCAAATCCTCGGCATCGGCTCATTATGCGGCAGATCCAGCAGCCGCGAAGCGCCGAACACCCCGCACAGGCGTACCTGCCGCTTCTCCGTCACCGAACCGATGGTTGCCGCATCCCGCCCCAGCGGGTGGGCGCGTAATGCCGACAGCACCGCGGCTTCCGCCGCCGCCGACACCACCAGCACCAGCTTGCCCTCATTGGCGAAATTCAATGCCTCCAACCCGAGGATCTCGCAGATGCCGCGTACCGCCTGCTTCAGCGGCAATGCGCTTTCGTTGATTTCCATCCCGTAGCCGCTGGCCTGCGCGTACTCATGCAGGATCGCCGTCACCCCGCCGCGCGTGGCGTCGCGCAATGCGCGCACGCCGTCGATGTCACGCAGCGGCGCGATCAGCGGCGCCAGCACCGCGCAGTCGCTGGCGAGTTGCGCTTCCAGCCCCAGTTGTTCACGCAGGTTAAGAATGGTGGCGCCATGATCGCCCAGCGTACCGCTGACGATAATTTTATCGCCGGGACGAATTTCCCCGGTTCCCCAGTGAATGTCCGTCGGTATCACGCCGATCCCCGCCGTATTGATAAAAATCTTATCGGCGGCGCCGCGCGGCACCACTTTGGTATCGCCGGTCACAATCTGTATCCCGGCGTCACGCGCGGTTTGCGCCATGGATTCAACTATCCGCAGCAGGTCGGCGCCGGCAAAGCCCTCTTCGATAATAAAACCGCAGGAGAGGTAAAGCGGCGTCGCCCCGCTGACGGCGATATCATTGGCCGTGCCGCACACCGCCAGTTTGCCGATATCCCCGCCGGGGAAAAATATTGGATCGATCACGTAGCTGTCGGTGGTGAACGCCAGCCGATCGCCCTGCTGCGCCAGCGGGGCCAACGGCAGTCTGGCCTGATCTTCCCGCTGCCCCAGCAGCGGATTATCAAATGCCTGTAAAAAAAGCTGTTCGATCAACTGTTGCATCGCCCGGCCGCCGCTGCCATGCGCCAGGGTAATTTCTTTTAGCGCCGTCTTTTGCGGCTGTATTGAAGTCGTCATCAGGCACACTCCCGCCGATACTGATAATAAGCGGCACACGCCCCTTCCGAGGACACCATCAGCGCCCCAATCGCCTTCTCCGGGGTGCAACGTTGACCAAACAGCGGGCAATCCGCCGGCTTGCAGCGCCCGGTCAACACCTCGCCGCAGCGCGAGTCGGGTTCATCCGCAATACGTTGATGCCGCGGGTTGAAGCGACGTTCGGCGTCAAAATCGGCATACGCTTCGCGCAGTTGCATACCGGAATCGGCGATCTCCCCCAAGCCGCGCCATTCACTGCTGGACCGGGTTTCAAACACCTCGTCCATCGCCTGTTGCGCCAGGTGGTTGCCGCCGTCGGGAACAATGCGCCGATACTGATTTTCCACCTCACAGCGCGCGTCGTGGATCTGACTGACCAGCATCAGCAACGCCTGCAAAATATCCAACGGTTCGAATCCGGTCACCACAAACGGCTTATTGAAACGATCGCATAACGCCTGATACGGATAAGCGCCGATAACCATGCTGACATGCCCCGGCGCCAGAAAACCGTCGATACGCAGATCGGGCTGCATCAGCAAACTGCGCAGCGTCGGAACAATGGTGATGTGCTGACAGAACAGGGTGAAGTTGGCGATATTGCGGCGTTTGGCCTGTTGCAGCGTCAGCGCCGTACTGGGCATGGTGGTTTCAAATCCCAGACCGAAAAACACCACTTGCCGCTGCGGATTTTTTTCCGCCAGCAGCAGCGCATCCAGCGGCGAATAGACGATGCGGACATCCGCGCCATGACGGCGCGCGTCCTGCAACGAACCGTGACGTCCCGGCACGCGCATGGCGTCGCCGAAGGTACAGAAGATCACCTCAGGATGGGCGGCGATTTCCAGACAGGCGTCAATACGTCCCATCGGCAGGACACACACCGGGCAGCCCGGGCCGTGCACAAACTCAATTTCCGGCGGCAGCAGCCGATCCAGCCCGAACTTGAAAATCGCATGGGTATGACCGCCGCACACTTCCATCAGTTGCAGCGGACGTTCGCGCAATTGGGGCATCTCCGCCACCAGCGCCCGGATGCGCCGCAACAACGCTTTCGCCAGCTCAGGATCGCGGAACTCATCAACGTACTGCATAGTCAGCCCCGGTCTGTCGCATGTCATCCAACTCCAGTCCAATGGCTCGCATCGACTGCAACGCCGCCAGCGTATCCTGCGCTTCCCGCTCATCCAGCAGGCTCATGGCGAAGCCGACGTGCACCAGCACCCATTGCCCCACCAGTTCGGCAGGCGAGCCTTCGCAGACCAGCGCGATATTCACCGACCGCTGTACGCCGCAGACGTCGACATACGCGGGTTGGTGAATATCCTCGCCGACTGAAACCACCCTGCCCGGAATGCCTAGGCACATAGCTGTGCCTCCAGCCAGCCAAGCCACTCATCCATGCCTTCGCCGCTCTGGGCGGACAAGGCGATAATCTGAATGGCCGGATTAATCCGTCTGGCATTGGCGACGCAGGCGTCCAGATTGAAATCCAGATAAGGCAGCAGATCGATTTTATTAATCACCATCAATGACGCGGCGGCAAACATATGCGGATATTTTAATGGCTTATCTTCGCCTTCCGTCACCGACAGCACCGCGACCTTGGCGCGTTCGCCCAGATCGAACCCGGCGGGACACACCAAATTGCCCACATTCTCGATAAACAACAGGCTGTTGTCCGGCAGTTGCAAGCGATGAGCGGCGTCATGCACCATCTGCGCATCCAGATGACAGCCCTTTCCGGTGTTCACCTGAATCGCGCTCACTCCCGTCGCACGGATGCGCTCCGCATCATTGGCGGTTTGCTGATCGCCTTCAATCACCGCGCACGGCACCTGCTGGCTGATATGATTCAGCGTGGCGGTTAATAGCGTGGTTTTGCCTGAGCCCGGGCTGGAAACCAGATTCAGCGCCAGAATGTTCTGCGCCTTGAAATGCGCCCGGTTATGCTTAGCCAACTGGTTATTCTTGCTCAGCACGTCCATTTCAATCTGCAATAAACGCTGTTGCCCGACGCCCGGCGCGTGTGTTCCGGCCGCGCCCAGGCCGTAATGCAGATCCTGCTCATCGACTTCAGGCTGGAAGGCCGTTTCGCCCTGTTCGGCGGCGGCCTGCTTGTTTACCGGCTTCGCCCCCTTTCCGCCTTTCGGCGGCAGCGCGTAGTAATAGTTATGAACATCGCCATGGTAGTGGTGGTGATGGATAATCACGCAGCGACTCTTTATTTTGCCGCCGTGATGGTGGTCATGGCTGTGGTGATGATCGTGGCCGCGATCGTGATGGTGGTCATGATGGTGGTCGTGGTGGTGGTCATGTTCATGAGAATGTTCGTCACCCTCAATTTTGCTTTCCCCTTCACCGCAACCGCATGTGGTACACATAGGGCTTTCCTCCCGCTATCTTTAGGCCTTAACTGTCCGTTACTCCACTGCTAACTGCTTTAATTGCAGGCTATCGCCGTCATCCAGGCGTAAATTGTAGCTGCCGCACCGCGGGCATCCGCCGCCGTGCTCAACCACCGCCACCATGGCGCTGCATTCCCAGCACCATGCCTGCGCCGGCCGAACCGCAACGTGCAGTTGACACCCCTCCGCCAGCGTTTGCCGACAAACCGATTCAAAACAAAAACGTAAGGCGCTTTCCTCGATACAGGAAAGCGCGCCTATCTCCAGCCAGACGGCGGTCACCCGCCGGGCATGATGTTGACGAGCCTGCTGTTCGATCAGTTCCAGTGCGCTATAGCACATGGAAATTTCATGCATGGTTCTCACTCCGATTTCGGCTAAACAGCGCGCGTCGGCTGATATTCAATGGCGCATCCGCGTCTTTTACCGGCAACGACAACGCCATTTTGGCGCTCTGCTCCGCCAGTAAAATGGCCTGTTCCCCGCTGATGCCGTGCTCAAGCGGCGACATCAGCGAGCAGGACAAATATTGCTTGCCGGCCATCTCGCCGACCACAAAGGTCACATTGCCGCAGGGCAATGCCAGCGCCAGACGATCGGCCGGCGTCCTGAGCGGCCAAACCTGCCGCGGCCCCGGCAATACCAGCAGACTGATCATCCACGGCGTCAGCAGACAGCCGACCCACTGCTGTTCAAACAGGGTAAATCCGCAGGCCTTGACCGGAATGCCCGGCCGAAAAAAAGGCAGCATCTGCATTTTTTCCCGCGCAATCCGCGTAAACATCGGCTCCAGCCAGGTCGCCGGATGGTAATCATCGCCGATAATCAATGAAGATTCCTTGCGCTCACCCGGTATCATGTTTAAATCGCGGACGTCAGGTTGATTACTCACCATAAACCTCGCATCGCTTACGTTCGCTGACGGTGACGCCGCTTTGCCGCAAGGCGATAATCACCTGCTGCAACGCCGGCTCCAGCGCCTGCGTTATCGTTTCCGACAGGCCGATACGCACCGCCAGCGACGCGGGTTCAACCCCCACCAGCGTTAGCCGGCGCGGGAATTCGCCCGTCAGTTGCAACGCCATCAGCACATCCGATAAACCCAACTGGTGCGGGGAAATCTTACGGGTGAACAAGGCGGGCACTTCGCTATCGCGCAGCACCACTACGCTACCCGGCGCCTGCCCGGTCAGCACAGCGTCGGCCACGATCAGATGATCGCGCCCGGCCATCGCATCCATCAACTCCATCCCGGATGTGCCGCCGTCGAGGATGTCTATCTGCGGGGAAAACGTGTAGCACCGCGCTAACGCTTCCACCATGCGCACGCCGACGGCTTCATCGCTCAGCAGCAGATTACCAATCCCCAGCACCAGTATGTTCATCACAGCACCTTGACCCGGGTCACTTCGCTACCGCTCACCGTATCCACAATATGCACCGCGCAGGACATGCATGGATCAAACGAGTGGATGGTGCGCACCACTTCCAGCGGCTTATGCGGATCGGCTATCGGCGTGCCGACCAGCGACTGCTCGTAAGGGCCGGGGACGCCGTCGAAATTACGCGGCCCGGAAGTCCAGGTTGACGGCACCACCGCCTGATAGTTGGTGATTTTGCCGTTTTTGAATACGATCCAGTGCGACAGCATGCCGCGCGGCATTTCACCAAAACCGACGCCGCGAAACTCGGTATCCGGCGACAGATCGGGCTTGATAAAGGTTTGATGGTCGCCGGCGCCGATGTTGGTCACCAGCGCCTGCCATTGCTGCGCCAGCGTATCTTTCAGCACGCAGCAGTGCACCGTGCGGCCAATCACCCGGCCCAGCGTGGAGTGCAGATGCGCGACTTCCAGCGTCTGACCGGTCAATTTGTGGTAGGCCGCCCCAACCTGCGCGTAGTGCGCTTCGGTATCTTTATGCTTCGCCGCCAGGCTACACAGCAGCCACGCCAGCGGCCCTACCTCAACGGTTTTGCCGTAGAAGGTCGGCGCCTTCACCCAGGAATATTTGCCCTCATCCTGCCAACCAGTATAGTTCGGACGCGTCAACCCTTCCCACGGCGCCAGCGGTTCATCATCCTGATACCAGGCGTGTTTGCCGCTTTCCTTAATGCCATCAATCAGGAAGGCGTCGCTATGGCTGGTAATCGGGCGATAGTTGGCAAAATCGCCGTTTTCCAGGTAGCCGCCCGCCAGCAGGAAGCTACCGCCCTGATTATCGGTCGGCAGCTCAGGGACGCTGAGATAGTGATCGGCGCCTTTGCCCAGACTCAGCCAGTCGGGATAGTGCGCGGCAATCACCGCGCAATCCACTTTGTAAACCTGCTCGATAAAGTCGCTCAGACGATCGATAAACGACTTCACATACATCAGGCGTTCAAGATTCAGCACGCTGGGCGCATCCAGATTAATCGGGTTGGCGACGCCCCCTACCGCCAGATTCTGGATATGCGGCGTCTTGCCGCCGAGAATCGCCACGATACGGTTGGCATCGCGCTGACACTCCAGCGCTTGTAGGTAGTGCGCAACCGCAATCAGATTGACTTCCGGCGGCAGGGCCATGGCCGGGTGCCCCCAATAACCGTTGGCGAAAATGCCCAATTGGCCGCTGGCAACCAGGTCTTTCAGCTTCTGTTGCACCCGGGTAAATTCCGCCGCATTGTTCAAAGGCCAGTCGGACAGCCCTTTCAGCAAGGCTTCCGCCCGTTGCGGATCGGCTTTCAGCGCGGAGGTGACGTCAACCCAGTCCAGCGCGGAGAGCTGGTAGAAGTGAACGATATGATCATGGATGCTGTGCGCCGCCAGGATCAGGTTACGGATATACTGCGCATTCACCGGAACATTCAGTTGCAAGGCATTCTCAACCGCCCGAACGGAAGCGATGGCATGCACCGTGGTGCACACGCCGCAGATACGTTGCACAATCATCCAGGCGTCGCGCGGATCCTGACCTTTAACAATCTCTTCCATCCCGCGCCACATGGTGCCGGACGACCAGGCTTTGGTGACTTTCCCCTGTTCAATTTCGCAATCGATGCGCAGATGTCCCTCAATGCGGGTAATAGGATCAATGGTGATGCGTTGGCTCATGTTTTACCTCGGCCTGATAATTCTTATGAACGCCTTCCAGCGCGGGAAGTACCGGCAGCAGCCGGATTAACCAGATGTATGCGCAGACTTCAATCGCCACAAACCCGATGGAGATCAGCACTTCCGATGCGGCCGGGAAATAGTGATAGCCACCGCCGGGATTGAACGCCAGCAGGGAATAGCTCAGCCGCCACAGCGCGGCGCCGAACAACAGGCTCAGCGCGCCGACAAACAGCAGACGCGCGTCATCGCGGCAGCGTTTGAAGCGGTACATCGCCAGCGGGAAAATCATCAGCGCCGCCTCGCACCAGAAGGTAATGGCATAGCGATCGCCGCGCAGCAGATAGCCCGTTTTGTCGTGCCAGATGATTTCGCCAAAGCGCAGCACGATAAACAGCAGCAGCAGTACCTGAATGATTTGCGTCAGACGGGCGAACAGGCGCTTTTCATCCGGCCCGCGCCCTTTTAGCCCGGCCTGCACCAGCGAACCTTCAAACATCACGATCGAAAAACCCATGATGAAAGCGGTCAGCAGCGAGAATAACGGCAACAGCTCATAGCTCTGCCACAGCGGATGCACTTTATATCCGGCGGAAATCATCAGCGATCCCATCGACGACTGGTGCATGGTCGGCAGCAGCGCGCCCAGCGCGATAATAAAGAACATCACTTTATTTAATCGCTTGAGCGACACTTTCCAGCCCATGCGCTCGCACACCACCGGCGCAAACTCCAGCGCCATCACGCCGATGTAGATCGTCATACACACCGCGGTCTCAAACAGCACCGACGAGGTATTAAAAAAGCCCGGAATAAAAAAGTACGGCAGATTCCAGTAACGCCCGACGTCAATGGTGATCGACAGCCCGCCGAGCGAATAGCCGAACAGGCTGGCCAACAGCGCCGGACGAACCAGCGGATGGTATTCCCCGCGATTAAAGACGTAAACCGCCCAGGCCAACGCCCAGCCGCCGCAGGCGAAACCGGTGCCCACCAGCAGGTCGAACGCGATCCAGATCCCCCAGGGATAACCGCCGTTGAGCGCGGCGACGTCACCGATGCCGAACACCAGACGTTTTACGATCAGCACCGCGCATAGCACGATGAACGGCGCCAGCAACATGATCGGCCAACTGACCAGCCGCCCGCCGAGTGGACTCGCTTTATGCGCCGTCATGATCGTCCTCCTGTTTCCGGTTCGTATCCGCGTGGGTGTCGTCATGATCCAACCGGTCGGCCCGGGTATTTCGATGCACCAGCACCGACAAACCCGCCAACACCGCCAGCGGCAGCACCATGCCTTTATACAACGTATGCTGAATATGCTCGGAGCGCGCGCCGGTGGACAGTTCGGCCAACTCCGGCAGATCCAGGTTCTGATAAGGTACGCCCGCCAGCACCAGAACCTGCGTACCGCCCGCTTCCTTCTCGCCATAAACGTGGCGATCGTATTTCGGCACGGTGTGGAGATAGGTATCCTTTTTCGCCAGCGTCTGACGCGGATAGCGATATTCATCGCCGGCCTGCAACGACAAACGATGTTTCGCTTCAGACAACAGCTCTTCGCGAGTACCGAAAATCACCGCCCCGGTAGGGCAGACGTCAACGCAGCCCGGCAGGCCGCCTTTGTCTAATCGTTCCAGCCCCGGCTGATTGCACAACTCGCATTTATGCAGCTTGCCAAACGGGTTCTCGTAATCGTATTTGGGAATGTTGAACGGACAGGCCACCATGCAATAACGACAGCCGGTGCAGATGTCGGCGTCATAGTGGACCACGCCGGTTTTGGGATCTTTCTTCAGCGCCGAAACCGGACAAACCGATACGCAGTTGGGATCGACGCAGTGCATGCACTGCTTCTTGATATAGGCATAGCCGTTATCGACCTGATCCTTGTTTTTGCCGTCGCCGGCGCTCCACACCTGAATGATATTGTTGGTGTAGGGGCTTAGCTTGTCGTTGTTGGACCAGGTGGCGTCGCCGCCGGCGTAAATCTTGCTGTCCGGCTTATAGGCCAGCTTATTGAGCTGCTGGCATTCGCTGACGCACGCCTGACAGCCGACGCACAGCGTAGAATCGTAAAGCATTCCCAGCGAGCCGGGGATCGGCGGTTTGTTGACGGCCGCGGCACGTCCGGCCAACGGGGTGCCGGCCAGCAACGCGCCGGCAGAGGCCAGCTTGAAAAAATTGCGTCTGTTCACGGCTTAATCCTCCCGGGATGCGTTTCCAGCGTCCTGCTGACTCGGTTTTTGTGGAGACGGTTTTTTCTGACGCCCCAGTTCGCGTACCGTCATCAGGCTGACGCCGCCAACCACGCCGAGTACCCCGCTAATCAACCCCACTGCCGTCGTGGATATCTGTCCGCCTTCCGGGCTATGGATCGCCGGTTTTTCCACCCGTGGCGTCGGATTTTCCACGTTGGCCAGTTGGAAGATGCCCTTGGTAAACCCGATGCCTTTCTCATTACAGCCGTAGCAGGGGTGCCCGATGCCCACCGGCCAGATGCCGCCGCCGACGTCGCAAAACTCCAGCGTCGGGCAGTTGCCATAGGTTTCAGGCCCTTTACAGCCCAGATGGTAGAGACACCAGCCCTGACGATGCCCCTCATCGCCAAACTCTTTCGCAAAACGCCCGGCGTCAAAATGCGGACGACGCTCGCAGTTTTCGTGGATCAGTCGGCCATAGGCGAACGTCGGCCGGCCCTGACTATCCAGCGCGGGCGGACGTTGATAGGTGATGATGTGAGCGACGGTGGCGAGAAAATTGTGCGGATTCGGCGGACAGCCAGGGATATTAATCACCGTTTTCCCCGGTAATACATCCTGCAAGCTCACCGCGCCGGTCGGGTTGCTGCCCGCCGCCGGGACGCCGCCCCAGGCCGAGCACGAACCGATGGCGATAATGGCGGCGGCATGTTCGGCCGTTTCGCGGATATGCTCCACGATCGGTTTGCCGGCCACCATACAGTAGATGCCGCCGTCTTTAATGGGTATCGACCCATCGACAACCAGTACGAATTTCCCTTTATATTGCTCAATGGCGCGATGCTTGTTCTCTTCGGCCTGTTCGCCAAAAGCCGCAGAGAGCACTTCGTGATATTCCAGCGAGATGGTGTTTAACAGCAGGTTCTCAATGGTTGGATGCGTTGCCCGCAGCAGGGACTCCGTACATCCGGTACATTCCTGCGCGCCAATCCAGATAACCGGCGGACGTTGTGTGGAACCCATCGACCGGGCAATCTCCGCCACGGCGGAATCCGCCAATCCCATTGATGCCGCAAGTGCCGCACATAACTTCATAAAATCACGGCGATTAACGCCGTGATGGGAAAGCATTAAATTTTCCCCACTCATTTTTTATTATTCTCCTGTAACTCAAACGGAGGAACACACAATATGTGTATGGTTATGGTAATGAGAAATTTAATTTAACAGACTTGATCTTCATCAATCGCCGGGACAATAGACTTCTTATTTCTGTTATAACTGTGACTTTATGCGCAATGAATCCATTTAAAACCGCAATGGCATTGTTTAGATGAGAAATAATCGCAACAACCGCTACATATTATTGCAATGATAATTTACCTCTGAGCTAAAACGATTAATCACCAGACATAACCACATTATTTATATATGTTAATATATTGAAATTAAAAATAAAAAATACTCATATCATTATTTATGCAAGTTGATTCATTAATGTAGCAAATCATCATTTGCTTCTATTGCTCATACCACTCAAAATAATTACTTTAGATTTTTTAGTTTAAAAACCATGTATCCGGTTAGTTTTTTTCGAAAAAAGAAAAATGAAATATATTATCCCTCGATATTCAGAGCAAAGAATAAATATCGGCTATGTTATTTTGTAGCAAAGCGTTTCTCGGGATGAATTTCATTTATAGCAAGGATAGTGATCGGCTATCGGCGGAAAAAATAAAAAAGGCAGCAACGGCCTTCGCCGAGCTGCCCTGAGCAGGAAATAATGTTTTGAAAACCGGTTACTGAATACCCTGACTGCGCAGGTAATCCTCATAGTTTCCGGTAAAATCAATCACTTTATTCGGCGTCATTTCCAGAACGCGGGTTGCCAGAGAACTGACGAACTCGCGGTCATGAGAGACGAATAGCAGCGTTCCTTCATACATTTCCAGCGCCATATTCAGCGATTCAATCGATTCCATATCCAGGTGGTTGGTCGGCTCATCCATAATCAGGATGTTGGGACGCTGCATCATCAGTTTGCCAAACAGCATCCGGCCCTTCTCGCCACCGGACAACACTTTGACTTTCTTCTTGATGTCGTCCTGACTGAACAGCAGACGCCCCAGCACGCTGCGCACCGCCTGCTCGTCGTCTCGCTCCTGCTTCCACTGGCTCATCCACTCGAACACGGTCAGAGAATCATCAAACTCGTATTCATGATCCTGCGCGTAGTATCCGATTTTGGCGTTTTCGGACCATTTAACCGTACCGCCGTCCGGCTGAATATCGCCCACCAGGGTTTTCAACAGCGTCGATTTACCGATGCCGTTGGTTCCTAAAATGGCGACCTTCTCACCTACTTCCACCATCAGATTCAGCTTGCTGAACAGCGGGCCATTATCAAACCCTTTCGCCAGCGCCTCCACTTCCAACGCATTGCGGAACAGCTTCTTATCCTGTTCAAAGCGAATAAATGGATTCTGACGGCTGGAGGCTTTTACCTCTTCCAACTGGATTTTATCAATCTGGCGGGCGCGAGATGTCGCCTGTTTAGATTTGGACGCATTGGCGCTGAAGCGGCTGACGAAAGACTGCAATTCGGAAATTTGCGCTTTCTTCTTGGCGTTATCCGCCAGCAGACGCTCGCGCGCCTGCGTGGCCGCCGTCATATAGTCATCATAGTTGCCGGGATAAATTCGCAGTTCGCCGTAGTCCAGATCCGCCATATGTGTACACACCATATTCAGAAAGTGACGGTCATGGGAAATAATGATCATGGTGCTGTTACGCTCGTTCAGCACCTGCTCCAGCCAGCGAATGGTGTCGATATCCAGGTTGTTGGTCGGTTCATCGAGCAGCAGAATATCCGGATCGGCAAACAGCGCCTGCGCCAGCAGCACACGCAGCTTCCAGCCGGGGGCCACTTCGCTCATCGGGCCGTAGTGCTGTTCCACTGGAATGCCGACGCCCAGCAACAGCTCACCCGCGCGCGCTTCGGCGCTGTAACCATCCATCTCACCGTATTGCACTTCCAGATCGGCAACTTTGTAGCCATCCGCTTCACTCATTTCAGCCAGCGCATAGATGCGGTCGCGTTCTTCTTTTACCGCCCACAGTTCGGCATGACCCATGATGACGGTATCCAGCACGCTGTATTTTTCAAAAGCGAACTGATCCTGACGCAATTTACCCAGACGCTCATTCGGATCGAGAAAAACGTTACCGGAACTCGGCGCCAGATCGTTGCCAAGTATTTTCATGAACGTTGATTTGCCGCAGCCATTTGCGCCAATCAACCCGTAACGGTTGCCGCCGCCGAATTTAACCGAAATGTTCTCAAACAACGGCTTGCTGCCGAACTGCATGGTGATATTGTTGGTACTTAACACAGCACTTACTCAAGTCAGAATGTGATTTGGCGCGCATTATGCCACAAGCGCGCCTCATAATCGCGGTTAGTTTTGAGCAATATTTAATCAATTACGGTCATGGCGGGGTTATTCCCCGCCACAGGAGAAGATTGCTTATGGTTATACGCGACGCTAAGCAACGGAGTTAATCCAGATAAGGAGCCTATATGGAAACGCTTTATGAATTACATCATCATCCACATCTGCATTTACGCATACAGGATGAAAACGATACGGCCGCGCTGTTTGCGCTGGTTCAGCAAGAAAAACCGCGCCTGCGCCGTACCTTACCCTGGCCGGATTCGGTAAAACATCCCGACGACACTCTCGGCGCCATAAAAACTAACCGGGAGGCGTTTGCGGCCGGCACCGCCGCGGTCTATATCATTCGCTGGCAAGGCGTCATCGCCGGCGTCGTCTCATTTAATAGCATAAGGGACGAAGTGGGGGAAATCGGTTACTGGATTGCTGAACGGTTTGAAGGCAAAGGTATCGTTTCTCAATCCGTCAGTACCCTGATACAGGGCTATATGCGCGCCGGGATCGTCAACCGGTGCGTCATAAAAGCGTCAGTGGAAAACGCGCGCAGCAATGCGCTGGCGCAACGGCTGGGATTCCGTTTTTATCAGCAGGCAAAAGGAGGAGAGAAACTAGGCGATCGCTGTATCGATCAGAATATTTATCATTATCAGCTCTGATTTCGTCGCGCTTGCTTATCGTTGCAAGAAACTCAGGTTTTCCGCTCAGTACACGCATAAACCCCCGGCGTCCGGCAAACCAGACGCCGGGGATAAAAATGCAGGGATCAGGCTATCCGCCAATTCCCGTACGTCTATCGTTTGGCTAACAACAGACCCAGCACCAGCCCAAGCGTCGTACCGATGCCGATACCATGCCAGGGTTTGTCATGTACGTAGACATCCGCCTTATCGGCGACGTGTTTGGCTTTGGCATAGTAACTGTTGTTTGCGCCAATTCTCGCTTTGACCTCAAGCAAGGCTTTCTCCGCGTTTTTCTTCAGATCAACATAGGCCTTGTCAGCCTGATCGCCAGAGTAGCGTAAAACCTCATCCAGCGTTTCAGATAAGAGCTTCAGATCATCGTCGATACGAATCTCGTCAGGTTGTTTTTTTTCTACTGCCATAAAATGCGCCCTTTCTTAATGAAAAATGGATTGTCTGATTAACTATAGACAATTCTGCGCGGCAGCAACGGCTCATCAGCCCGGATCATTCCTAAAAGCGCGGTTTATCGCGCATGGCGGATAAAAAAACGCCGCTGACTCTCATCAGCGGCGTTTTTCAAGCGTAATCCAACCTATTGACTACATCATTGGCTGCGCCAGTTGAACCAATGAAATCAGCGGCTGTGGATAAACACCCAGGATCAGCACCGCGATGGCTGAAATCAGCACCACCACGCCGCCGGCCGTTAAGGCCCAGTTGCTCGGCGTATCGCGATTCAGCACCTGCGGCGCACTCAGATACAGGCTGACCATCACCCGCAGATAGTAGTAGAGACCGATGGCGCTACCTAAAACCACCGCGCCGGTCAACCACCAAAGTTCGGCATTGACGCCGACGGCCAGCACATAGAACTTACCGAAGAAGCCCAGCGTCATCGGGATACCGGCCAGCGACAGCATCATCACCGTCATGACCGCCGACAAAATCGGCTTATGCCAGAACAAACCACGGTAGGAGAACAGCGAGTCGGCATCCGGGCCGCTGTACGGACTGGACATCAGGCTGACCACGCCAAAGGCGCCGAGGCTGCTGAACAGATACCCCACCAGATAAACGCCGACGGTTTCCAACGCCAGTTGGTGGCTTTGCACCGCAATCAGCGCAACCAGCAGATAACCCAGGTGGGCTATGGACGAGTACCCCAGCAAGCGCTTGATATTACTTTGCGATACCGCCATCACGTTGCCAAACAGGATGGACGCCACCGCAATAAAGCCAAGCACCGTTCTGACCGCATCGCTATCCACCATCGGCGCATAGAGGAACAACCGCATGACCGCGCCAAAAATGGCGATCTTGCTGGCGGTAGCCAGAAACGTCGACACCGGCGCCGGCGCGCCCTGATACACATCCGGCGTCCACAGTTGGAACGGCACCAGCGACAGCTTAAAGCCCACGCCGACGACCATCATCCCCAACCCCACCAGCAACAGCGGTTCATGGATGCGAAGATCGCTCAGGCTTTGTCCCAGGCTGGAGAAGCTCAGATTACCCGAATCGGCATAGACCAGCGCCATACCGAACAGCAGAAAGGAAGAGGCGGCGGCCGATAGCAGCATGTACTTGATACCGGCTTCCAGCGAGCGTTTCTGACGGAAAGCATAGCTGACCAGCCCGAACAGCGGCAGTGAAATCAATTCAATACCGATGAACAGCGCCGCAAGGTGGTTGGCGCTTGCCAGCAAGATGCCGCCCAGGGCGGCGATCAGCACCAGCAAATAGAACTCATCGCGGTTATCCGGAAAACCTTCCAGCCACGGATAGGCGAAAGTGCTGGTCGCCAGACTGGCCAATAAAACCAGCGCGGTATAAAACATGGAAAAACCATCAACCCGCAGCAGCGGCGTGACGTCCGTCGGCCCTACCTGGCCTACAAAGTACAGCGACAGCAGCGCAATGTTCAGGCCGATAACCGTCAGTGTTGCGTTGACAAAATGGTTGCGTCGCCACGCAATGCACAGCATCACAACCACTACCGTCAATCCGACGATCAACAGCGGCGACAGCGCGATTAGTTGTTGAAGAGTTATTGTCATGGCGAATTACGGCCTTGTTGTTGAAAGTATTGAATCCGGAGCAGACGACATAAACCACTGCTGAATATTTGACATCGCAGCGCTGGAGGTATCCAGAATCGGTTGCGGGAACACCCCTAATAACACCAACAGCACTACCAGCAGCATAACGATGGACAACTCACGCAGCGACATACTCTGCAACGGCTGTTCCGATCGGGGGGCGCCATAATAGGCTCGCTGCATCATGATCAGCGAATAAACCGAAGCAAACACCAGCCCGAACGTCGAGATCACCGTAATCATCGGCACAACCTGATAGCTGCCGAACAGAATCATAAATTCACCGACAAAGTTACCGGTTCCCGGCATCCCCAATGTCGCGACGGCAAAGAACAGCGAAAGCGCCGGCAGATATTTCATCCGCGCCCACAGCCCTCCCATTTGACGCATATCGCGGGTATGCAATCGCTCATACAGTTGGCCGCACAGAATAAACAGACCCGCGGCGGACAGACCGTGCGCAATCATCTGGATAACCGCCCCCTGGTAGGCCAATTGGCTGCCGGAGTAAATGGCGATCATCACAAAACCCATATGCGAAACCGAGGTATAGGCGATTAAGCGCTTGATATCCGTCTGATTAAACGCCATCCAGGCGCCGTAGAAGATACCGATCACCCCGAGCCACATGGCGATAGGCGCAAATTCATGGGAAGCATTCGGAAACAGCGGCAGACTAAAGCGCAACAGGCCGTAAGCGGCGGTTTTCAGCAGAATGCCCGCCAGGTCGACGGAACCTGCCGTCGGCGCCTGACTATGGGCGTCCGGCAGCCAACCGTGCAACGGCACCACCGGCATTTTTACCGCGAAGGCGATAAAGAAGCCAAGCATTAGCAGATATTCGACGCCACGGGACATTGGCGTATTCAGCAGCTCTTCATAGTTGAAAGTCCAAATCCCGGTCGCCTTATAGTGCACAAACACCAGCGCCAGAATGGCAATCAACATCACCAGACCGCTGGCCTGGGTATAGATGAAAAACTTGGTTGCGGCCGTAATACGGGTTTTGCCGTCGGAGCCTTTATGTCCCCACAGTGCGATTAGGAAGTACATCGGCACCAGCATCATCTCCCAGAAGAAGAAGAACAGGAACATATCGATAGCGACGAATACCCCGATCACCGCCCCCAGGATCCACAACAGATTCAGGTGGAAAAAACCCTGATAGCGGTGAATTTCATTCCATGAGCAAAGGATCGCCAGCACCCCGAGCAATCCCGTCAACACCACCATCAGAATCGACAGGCCATCCAGAGCAAGATGGATGGCGATGCCAAAGCGCGGGATCCACGGAACATTGAACTCGGACTGCCAGTTCGGCAGGCCATTGGGTATTGCCAGAGAATAACCACCTTGCAACCACAGTTGCAGAGATAGCACCAGAGTCAGCCCCATCGCAATCAACGCGATCCAGCGCGGCACTTTCGTACTAAAGCGCTCGAACTGCCAGCACAGCAGACCGCCGATAAAGGGGATAAGAATTAGCCAAGGTAATAGCATGGCGCTTTGTGTCCCTAAAATTAAAGAAATCTGAAAACTTGCCGTGGCGGGCATTCACACCAGGAATGCCCTGCCCTTCTATGTTCCGGGGCGTATTAAACCAGCAATAACAACGCCAGCACCATCACCGCGCCCAACCCCATGGAAGCGGCGTACCAGCGCACCTGACCATTTTCACTGACCGCCAGCCCGCGATTACTCCAGCGGATAATCACCGCCGGAATGCCCATCAGCGCATCCAGCGGGTCACGCTGCAACAGCTTGGCGATGGCCAGATAGGGCCTGACGAAAACCTTGTTGTACAGCCAGTCGAAACCCCAGGCATGGAACCACCAGGTCGAGAAGAAACGCCCCGGCGCGCTTTGCGCGATACTGCTCACCCACTGCCGTTTTCCCAACCACAGCACGGCGGCCAGTAAAATACCGGCAATGGCGACCACGCCTGAAGCAACCTCCAGCGTGATCATCCGACTGTGCTCCAGCGCCGTCGTCTCCGGCAGCACACCGTGTAAAGGCGGAACAATCATCGCGCCGATAAAGGTGGACAGCACCATAAGCACGATAAGCGGCAAATGATGGGCAATCCCCTTACCCGCATGTGCTTTGGTCTTCGCTTCGCCATGGAACACGATGAAGATCATACGGAAGGTATACAGCGAGGTCATAAAGGCGCCGGCCAGGCCCGCCAGCATCAAATTGATGTGGCCGTTGGCCCAGGCGCCGGCCAGGATCTCGTCTTTACTGAAGAAGCCGGCGGTAATCAGCGGCAGCGCGGCCAGCGCCGCGCCCCCGACCAGGAAGCAGACATACACCAGCGGGATCGTCTTACGCAGACCGCCCATTTTGAAAATATTCTGCTCGTGATGACAGGCCAAAATGACCGAACCGGAAGAGAGGAACAGCAGCGCTTTGAAAAACGCATGGGTCATCAGATGGAAAATCGCCGCATCCCATGCCTGAACGCCCAGCGCCAGGAACATATAGCCAATCTGACTCATGGTCGAGTAGGCCAGAACACGTTTGATATCCGTCTGAACCAGCGCGGCGAATCCCGCCAGTACCAGCGTCACCGCACCGATAATCCCCACCAGATGCAATATTTCCGGCGCCATCAGGAACAGGCCGTGGGTTCGGGCGATCAGATAGACCCCCGCGGTCACCATGGTGGCCGCATGGATCAGCGCGGATACCGGCGTCGGGCCGGCCATCGCATCCGCCAGCCAGGTTTGCAGCGGCAACTGAGCGGACTTACCGACCGCGCCGCCCAGCAGCATCAGGGTCGCCCAGGTAATCGCTGGCGAGCCTTCCGCCAATTGCTGCGGCGCCAGCACCATCAGTTCGCGGAAGTTTAATGTGCCTAATTCGTTGTAAAGGATGAACAGCGCAAAGGCCAGAAACACATCCCCCACGCGGGTGACCACAAAAGCCTTCATGGCCGCCGCGCCGTTTTTCGGATTGGTATAGTAGAAGCCAATCAGCAGGTAGCTGCACAGCCCCACCCCTTCCCAGCCGAGATACATCAACAACAGGTTATCGGCCAGAACGAGCACCACCATGCTGGCGATAAACAGGTTGGTATAGGCAAAGAAACGCGAATATCCCTCTTCACCGCGCATATACCAGGAGGCAAACAGGTGAATGAAGAAACCAACCCCGGTGACGACGGACAGCATGGTGACGGACAGGCCGTCAAGGGTCAGCGTTACGCTGATATCAAAGTTGCCGACCGCCATCCATGTCCACAGATGCTGGTTAAACACGCTCACGCCAGTATGCTGCTGACCGAGAAAATCGACCGCCACCCAGGCGGTCACCAACGCCGCCAGACCGATGGCGCCTACGCCGACCGTCGCCGACGTATTCTCCGACCAGCGGCCGCGGGAAAATGCCAGCAGCAGGAAGCCAAGCAGCGGGAATAGTATGGTTAAATAGAGTAAGTTCATCCGCGCATCTCACTGACTGTATCAATATTCAGGGTCTGACGACGACGATACAACTGCAACAGCAGCGCCAGGCCAATGCTGGCTTCAGCCGCCGCCAGCGTAATCGCCAGAATATACATCACCTGACCGTCCGGCTGCTGCCAGTAGCTGCCCGCCACCACAAACGCCAGCGCGGCGGCATTGATCATAATTTCAAGACTTATCAACATAAACAGCAAGTTGCGGCGAATAAGCAGCCCGGTCAGCCCCAAAACGAACAAAATAGCGGCTAACAGCAAGCCATGTTGTAACGGAATCATGCGCGTTCCCCTGTTATTTTATTATCAACATCCTGGTTCGCGGTTTCTTTGCTGACCCCCTCTCCCCG
Source organism: Brenneria sp. hezel4-2-4 (assembly GCF_013155275.1). GTDB lineage: Bacteria > Pseudomonadota > Gammaproteobacteria > Enterobacterales > Enterobacteriaceae > Brenneria. The sequence goes on along the minus strand of NZ_JABJXS010000002.1, from coordinate 76,054 downwards.
CTTGTCTTCACGACCGACATGGAAAGCGACGACCAGACCGGCCAACAACAGCATTGAAGCTAACTCAACGGCGAGAACGTAAGGGCCGAACAGACTGATCCCCACCGACTTGGCGTCCACCATGTCCCCGGTGATGCCCTGCTCGCCCAGGCTGAAGATCCCCTTGACGAGCGCCGCCAGCAAAGCCAGCGACAACAGCCCCGGGCCAATCCAGACGCCGGGTTTAAGCCATGCCCGTTCCTGCTCGACCACGGAATTGCCGAGGTTGAGCATCATCACCACGAACACGAACAGCACCATAATGGCGCCGGCGTAGACGATGATCTCCAGCGCGCCGGCAAAGTAAGCCCCCAGCGAGAAAAATACGCAGGCGACGGCCAACAGGGAGACAATCAGGTATAACAACGCATGCACAGGGTTGGTGTGGGTGATGACGCGCAACGTCGCCACCACCGCCACCAAACCTGCAAGATAAAAAGCGAATTCCATGCTAGCTCCTTAGGGCAATAGACCTTTGACGTTAATGGGTTTGGCTTCGTTTTCGGCTTCGCCTTTATCTTTCCCATCGATCGCCATGCCGGCCATCCGGTAGAAGTTGTATTCCGGATACTTACCCGGCCCCGAGATCAGCAGATCTTCTTTTTCGTAAACCAGATCCTGACGTTTGTAATCCCCCATTTCAAAATCGGGCGTCAACTGAATCGCCGTGGTCGGGCAAGCCTCTTCGCAGAAACCACAGAAAATGCAACGCGAGAAGTTGATACGGAAAAATTCGGGATACCAACGACCATCTTTGGTCTCTGCTTTCTGCAAGGAGATGCAGCCGACCGGACAAGCCACCGCACACAGATTGCAGGCCACGCAACGCTCCGCGCCGTCCGGATCGCGCGTCAGCACGATGCGTCCGCGATAGCGCGGCGGCGGGTTCACCGGCTCTTCAGGATACATTTTGGTTTCGCGCTTTTTAAAAGCGTTCGACCCCACCATACAGATACTGCGTACCTGGGTGCCGAAACCAACCACTAAATCTTTTAATGTCATGGTTTATTCACCCCTTATTGAGCGTTGTACAAAATGACCGCGGCAGTCGCCAGCAGGTTCAGTAAGGTTATCGGCAGACACACTTTCCAGCCGAACGCCATCACCTGGTCATAACGCGGACGCGGCAGCGCGGCGCGGATCAGAATAAACATCATCATGAAGAAGGCCGTTTTCAGCGCAAACCAGATGAATGGCGGCAGCAACGGGCCATGCCAGCCCCCAAAGAACAGGGTGACGATCAGCGCGGAAACGGTGACGATGCCGATATATTCCCCCACGAAGAACAACCCGAATTTCATACCGGAATATTCAATGTGGTAACCGTCCGCCAGTTCCTGCTCTGCTTCAGGCTGGTCGAACGGATGCCGGTGACACACGGCCACGCCGGCAATGGCAAAGGTGATGAAACCGAAGAATTGCGGGATCACGTTCCACAAATGTTCCTGAGAATCCACAATGTCGCGCATATTAAAGGAGCCGGCCTGAGCGACGACCCCCATCAGCGACAACCCGAGAAACACTTCATAGCTCAGCGTCTGGGCGGAGGCGCGCACCGCCCCCAGCAGTGAATATTTGTTGTTGCTCGCCCAGCCGGCAAACAGCACCGCATAAACCGCCAGCCCCGCCATCATCAGGAAAAACAGCAGACCGATATTCAGGTCCGACACACCCCAGGTCGGCGTGACGGGCACAATGGCAAAGGCCAGCAACAATGAGGTGAACGCGATCATCGGCGCCAGAGTGAAAATCACTTTGTCAGTAAACTTCGGCACCCAGTCTTCTTTGAAGAACATTTTGATCATGTCGGCGACAAGCTGCAACGAACCGCCCCAACCTACCCGGTTCGGCCCGTAACGCCCCTGGAACAACCCCAACAGCTTACGCTCGCCCATACTCATAAATGCCCCGCAGGTCACGACGACCAACAGGATAACGACCGCCTTGCCGACAGAACTCAGTATCTCCAGGAGATCCGGTGTTAACCAACTCATTGTGCAGCCTCCCGCAGATTCTCAACGGTTGCGCCCGCCAGCACCGGCGCGATGCCCGGCAAACCTAACGGTAGACCAACCTGTCCCTGACTCAGCCCGTCGCTCAAGCGCAGCGGCAGACGCAGCGTCTGACCGCCACAGCTCAGTTCGATCAGCGCTCCCGGATTAACCCCCAACGCGGCCGCATCGGCCGGATTGACCATCACATACGGTTCCGGCATGCGGCTTTGAATCACCGCCGAGCGTTGCGACATCTCATCGCTGCCGAACAAGTGATAGTAAGGGGCGACACGCCAGTTGCCTGACTGGGCGGTAAACGCGGCCGGGATATCCACGAAATAATCCAGCGTGTTTTCGCCGGCTTCAATCATGCGCATCCCCGGATCGCCGTGGCGCAGATGGCCGCCGACCTCATCCTGGAACTTGTTCCACGCCTGCGGCGAGTTCCAGCCTGGCGCCCAGGCAAAGGGGATCTGCTGACGATCGGCCGTCGGGCTGTTGTTCCCTTCCATTGAGAAGGCGAACATGGTGTCTTTATCCTGCGGCTGACGCGGTTCATGCACGCTGATATTGGCGCGCATCGCGGTACGTCCGCTGGAGCGGTTCGGCGAGCGGGCCAGCTTTTGCCCGCGGATGCGGAATGAAGCATCCGGCGCGGCCTGCTTGATCGCCGACAGTTGCGGCAACGCAACGACGCAGGCATCAATCACATGATCGAGCAACGTCCAGTCAACCTGGCGACTGTTGTAGGTAATAAACAGGGAGTGCAGCCAGCGCCAGCTTTCCAGCATCACCACCTTATTGTCATAGTAAGTGGGATCGTACACCTGGAAGAAACGCTGAGCGCGGCCTTCCTGGTTGATCAACGTACCGTCGCTTTCGGCGAAACTTGCCGATGACAAAATAAGGCTGGCCTTATCCATGATGCGGGTGCGCTGATGATCCAGCACAATCAGGTTATTGGCTTTCTCCAGCGCGGCATCGATACGCGCGGCGGGCGCATGACGATAGAGATCGTTTTCCAACACCACCACGCTGTCGGCGTCGCCGTTTTCCAACTGCGCCAGCGCCTCATCCAGCGAACCGCCGCCGATCATCGACAGCCCGATGCTGTTGGCGGCGGAAGCGACAAAGGTGATCCCCACATCGGAGCCGCGCGTCTTAAGCGCTTTCGCTACGTTGGCGGCCGCCGCGATGATATCGCTGCTGCCGGCATTGGTGCCGGAGATAATCAGCGGTTTCTTCGCTCCGGCCAGCGCCTGAACGATGATATCCACTTTCTGATCCAGACCGGGTGCCAAATCCGCTACGGCAGGCGCGTTTTCATCCAACGCATGGGCAATGGCAAAACCAAGGCGGGCCTGATCGGCGACCGGCGCACGATAATTCCAGGCGGCGATATCATCCAGACGGGTGTTATCGACGTTGGTGACGAACAGCGGGTGCTTGGCATGCTGACCGATATTCATGATGGCGGCGATCTGCCAGTCCGCCACTTTCTGCGCGGCGGCCATTTCACGCGCTTTGCCTTTCACGGCCTGGCGTACGGCCAGCGCGATACGGGCGCCGGTTTGGGTCAGGTCTTCACCCAGCACCAGCACGGCATCGTAACGTTCTATCTCACGCAGCGCGGGCGTATGTATGCCGCCCTCGCGCAAAACCTTCAGCATCAGTTGCAGACGGTTTTGTTCGTCATGGGCGATGCCGGTATAAAAGTTTTCCGCCCCGACCAGTTCACGCAGCGCAAAGTTACTTTCGATGCTGGCGCGCGGCGAACCAATACCAATGGTTTTCTTAGCCTGACGCAGCACATCGGCCGCCCCTTGCAACGCCTGATCGGCATTCAGCGCGATCCAGTCATCGCCACGCCGCTGAAGCGGCTGTTTGGGACGATCTTTCAGATTGACGTAACCGTAACCAAAACGGCCGCGGTCGCACAGGAAGTAGTGGTTTACGCTGCCGTTGAAGCGGTTTTCAATACGACGCAACTCGCCATAGCGCTCGCCGGGGCTGGTGTTGCAGCCGACGCTGCACTGCTGGCAGATGCTTGGCGCAAACTGCATATCCCATTTACGGTTGTAACGCTCGGAATGCGTTTTGTCGGTAAATACGCCGGTAGGACAGACTTCCACCAGATTACCGGAGAATTCGCTTTCCAACGTGCCATCTTCCGGGCGGCCGAAATAGACATTGTCGTGCGCGCCGTAAACACCGAGGTCGGCGCCGTCCGCGTAATCTTTGTAGTAGCGAACGCAGCGGTAACAGGCGATACAGCGGTTCATTTCGTGGGAAATGAACGGCCCGAGATCCTGATTGCGGTGGGTACGTTTGGTAAAACGATAGCGACGGAAATTATGCCCCGTCATTACCGTCATATCCTGCAAGTGACAGTTTCCGCCTTCCTCACACACCGGGCAGTCGTGTGGGTGATTGGTCATCAGAAACTCAACTATCGTTTTACGGAATAGCTTCGCCTCGTCGTCCTCAATCGCGATAAACGTCCCCTCGGCGGCCGGTGTCATACAGGACATCACCAGACGACCGCGGGTATCCTCCGCGTTTTGGTATTGCTTTACCGCGCACAGGCGGCAGGATCCAACGCTGCCCAGCGCCGGGTGCCAGCAAAAATAAGGAATATCAAGTCCCAGAGACAGGCAAGCTTCGAGAAGATTGTTCGCTCCGTTTACTTCATACTCTTTGCCGTCTACATGAATAGTAGCCATAGTCAGCATGCTTCCATAATGGCCTGTGTCGCCACAGGCGCTAATCAAAAATTCTATTATAGGGACGGCTTATTCGCGCCGCCCGGCGGATACATTGGCTGCATCTCACGCTTATCCGGTGATGATTTACCAGCGCTCTTTCAACAGGTTCGGCTGAATGCCGCCAATCGCTTTGACGTTGCCCAAATACTGTTGCGAAATACCTGCTTCAAACTCTTCCCGGAAGTATTTAATCGCGCTTTGCAACGGTTCCACCGCCCCCGGCGCATGAGCGCAGAAGGTGTTGCCCGGCCCCAGAAAACGGCAAAGCTGCTCCAGCGTTTCAATATCTCCCGGTTGACCTTCTCCCTGCTCCAGCGCGCGCAGCAGTTTTACGCTCCACGGCAGGCCGTCGCGGCAAGGGGTGCACCAGCCGCAGGATTCGCGAGCAAAAAACTCTTCCAAATTGCGGGTGAGCGACACCATATTGATTTCGTGATCGACGGCCATCGCCAGCGCGGTGCCCAAACGGCTGCCCGCTTTGGCGATGTGTTCGAAATCCATCGGCAGGTCGAGATGATCGTTCGTCAGGAAGTCCGTGCCCGCGCCGCCCGGCTGCCAGGCTTTCAGCTTCAGCCCGTCGCGCATCCCGCCGGCATAATCTTCCAGGATCTCGCGCGCCGTGGTGCCGAACGGCAGTTCCCACAGCCCGGGATTTTTAACCCGGCCGGAAAAACCCATCAGCTTGGTGCCGGCATCCTTGCTTTTACCGGCGGACAGCCCCTGATACCAGGCCGCGCCGTGTTCAATGATGGCCGGTACGTTGCACAGCGTTTCCACGTTATTGACGCAGGTCGGCTTGCCCCAGGCGCCCGCGGACGCGGGAAAAGGCGGCTTCGAACGCGGGTTGGCGCGACGGCCTTCCAGCGAGTTAATCAGCGCCGTTTCTTCGCCGCAGATATAGCGGCCCGCGCCGGTATGCACAAACAGCTCGAAATCAAATCCGCTGCCTAAAATATTTTTACCCAGCAATCCGGCGGCTTTCGCTTCTTCAATGGCGCGGCGTAAATTCACCGCCGCCTCGATATACTCGCCACGTAGGAAGATGTAACCGCGATAGGCTTTCAGAGCGAAAGCGCTGATCAGCATCCCTTCCACCAGCAGGTGCGGAAGCTGTTCCATCAACAGACGGTCTTTATAGGTTCCCGGCTCCATTTCATCCGCGTTGCACAGCAGATAACGGATATTCATGCTTTCGTCTTTCGGCATCAGGCTCCACTTAAGCCCGGTCGAAAAGCCCGCGCCGCCGCGCCCTTTCAGGCCGGCGTCCTTAACCAGGGAAACCACCTCATCCTGCGCCATGCCGCTTAACGTTTTTTGAGCGGCGACATAACCATTTTTACTGCGGTACTCATCCAGCCAGACGGGCTGTTTATCGTCACGTAAACGCCAGGTCAGCGGATGCTGTTCAGCAGTCAACACAATGTTTTTACTCATTGATACTGCTCCAATAACGATTCAATATCTTCAGGCTTCACGTGGCTGTGGGTATCGTCGTCAATCATCATCGACGGCCCCTTGTCGCAGTTCCCCAGACAGCAGGTCGGCAGTAACGTGAAGCGTCCGTCAAAGGTTGTCTGGCCAGGCTTGATGCTGAGCTTACGCTCCAACGCGGCCTGCACGCCCTGGTAGCCGTTGATGTGGCACACCACGCTGTCGCAATAGCGAATAATGTGGCGCCCCACCGGCTGACGGAAAATCTGGCTGTAAAATGTCGCCACGCCTTCAACGTCGCTGGCCGGGATACCCAGCACGTCGGCAATCGCCTTGATGGCGCCATCCGGCACCCAGCCACGCTGCTTCTGTACGATTTTCAGCGCTTCGATAGATGCCGCGCGGGCATCCTCATAATGGTGTTTTTCGTGTTCGATCGCGTCACGCTCCGCGTCGCTCAGCACAAAAACAGTGTCTTTCGTCAGTGAATCGGCGCCGGGTTGACCCGCGTCGATATGATCGTGAGTGTTGTTATGATCGTGCATAATTAGCGGTCCACATCTGACATGACAAAATCAATACTGCCGAGGTAAACGATCAGGTCAGATACCAGACATCCTCGGATTACCGATGGGATCTGTTGCAGATGCGGATAGCTCGGCGTGCGAATACGGGTGCGATAGCTCATGGTGCCGCCATCGCTGGTCAGGTAATAACTGTTGATGCCTTTGGTCGCCTCGATCATCTGGAACGATTCATTGGCTGGCATCACCGGCCCCCAGGAAACCTGAAGGAAATGGTTAATCATGGTTTCAATATGCTGTAACGTGCGCTCTTTCGGCGGCGGCGTGGTCAGCGGGTGGTCCGCTTTGAACGGCCCTTCCGGCATATTATTCAAACACTGTTCCAAAATGCGCAGGCTCTGGCGCAACTCTTCGACTTTCAGCATCACACGGCTATAGCAGTCGCTGATGCCGTCGCCAACCGGCACTTCAAAATCGAAGTTTTCATAACCGGAATACGGACGGCGTTTGCGCACGTCAAAATCAATACCGGTGGCGCGCAGACCCGCTCCGGTGACGCCCCATTCCAATGCCTCTTTGGCATTGTAGGCGGCAACGCCCTGAGTACGGCCTTTCAGAATGGTATTCTGCAAGGCGGCTTTGACATAGGTATCCAGACGGGATGGCATCCAATCAAGGAATTCACGCAGCAGGCGCTCCCAGCCGCGCGGCAGATCGTGCGCCACCCCGCCGATGCGGAACCACGCCGGATGCATACGGAATCCGGTGATGGCTTCAACCAGATCGTAAATTTTCTGACGATCGGTGAAAGCAAAGAACACCGGCGTCATCGCCCCGACGTCCTGAATAAAGGTGCTGATGTAGAGCAGATGGCTATTGATGCGGAACAGTTCCGACAGCATGACGCGAATGGTTTTAACGCGATCCGGCACCTCAATGCCCGCCAGCTTTTCAACGGCCAGGACATACGGCATCTCATTGACGCAGCCGCCCAGGTATTCAATACGATCGGTGTAGGGAATGTAGCTGTGCCAGGACTGACGTTCACCCATTTTTTCCGCGCCGCGATGGTGATAACCCACATCCGGCACACAGTCGAGCACCTCTTCGCCATCCAGTTGCAGAATGATGCGGAATGCGCCGTGTGACGACGGGTGGTTCGGTCCCATGTTGAGGAACATGAAGTCCTCATTTTCGGTGCCGCGCTTCATGCCCCAGTCTTCCGGCTTAAAAGTCAACGACTCCATTTCCAAATCCTCTTTCTGCTTGGTCAGCACGAAAGGATCGAATTCGGTGGCGCGGGCCGGGTAGTCTTTACGCAGCGGATGACCTTCCCAGGTATGCGGCATCATGATGCGCGTCAAATGCGGATGCCCGTCAAAGGTCATGCCGAACATTTCCCAGGTTTCCCGCTCATACCAGTTGGCATTAGGGAACAGTTTAGTCATCGTCGGCAAGTGCATGTCGCTTTCGACCAGCGCGACTTTCAGCATGATGTCGCGATTGCGCTCAATGGATATCAGATGATAGAAAACGGAGAAATCCGCGGCCGGCAAACCTTCGCGATGGGTACGCAAACGTTCGTCCATACCGTGTAAATCAAACAGCATCACATACGGCTTCGGCTGTTTTTTCAGGAAAGAAACAACTTCCAACAATTGCTCACGCTTAACCCACACCACGGGAACGCCCGTGCGAGTGGCCTGTACGGTAAATGCGTCTGGTCCAAAACGGTTACACAGTTCGCCAATGACCGGATCATCAAGATGATCGCGAGTTTGCCAGGCAGGCAGAGCGAGATCGTGCGTCGTTAAATCTGTCATAAATATGTCACCACATTAAATGTGCTATTTCTGTATTCGATGGCGGCCGCATACTCTTATCGTGATATTACGCGACCGGCGTATTCATCATTTACAGGTCAAATCTCATCGGGCGAACGCAGGTTGGTCACTGCGATGCGCTCAGCGCGTTTGCGTTCCCGCTCGGATTGCATGTTGGCGCGGTAGACGCCCTGTTCTCCCACCACCCATGACAGAGGGCGACGCTCTTTACCAATGGATTCTTTTAATAGTAACAGCGCTTGCATATAGGCTTCAGGACGCGGCGGACAACCCGGGATATAGACGTCGACGGGCAGGAATTTATCTACGCCCTGAACAACGGAGTAAATGTCGTACATACCGCCGGAGTTGGCGCAGGCGCCCATGGAGATAACCCATTTGGGTTCCAGCATCTGCTCGTACAAACGTTGGATAACCGGCGCCATTTTGGTAAAGCAGGTTCCCGCCACCACCATAAAGTCGGCCTGGCGCGGAGACGCGCGCAATACTTCAGAACCGAAACGCGCAACGTCATGCACCGCGGTAAACGACGTCACCATTTCAACATAGCAACAGGAAAGACCGAAGTTATAGGGCCAAAGGGAGTTTTTGCGCCCCCAGTTCACCGTATCGTGAAGCGCATGCTCCAGCTTGCCCATATAGACACTGCGGTGAACATGCTGCTCCAGAGGGTCGGAAACGATCTCCTGCCGTTGCAGGGGATAACGGTCATTCTCACCGTCCGGCTCTATGCGGGTGAGCGTATAGTCCATCTTAAATGCCTCGCTGTTACTGCTGATGATTGTTGGTGATGTTTACGATGTCTGATTTAACGACCTGTCTCTTGGAACGCGCGGGAGTCCAGTCCAACGCCCCGATTCGCACTAGATAGATCAAACCAGCCAACAGCACCAAAATGAAAATGCTTGCTTCGATGAAGCCAATCCAGCCGCTTTCTCTGATGGAAACGGCCCAGGCATAGAGGTATAAGGCTTCAACATCGAAAATAACGAAAAACATGGCGACCAGGTAAAATTTGGCAGACAGGCGCAAACGCGCTGAACCGACGGCGTCGATCCCGGATTCGTAAGGGGTGTTTTTCGCTCTGGCCTTTGCTCTACCACCGAGCAAAAATCCCCCCGCCAGCATAAAGCCGCACAGGCCCACGGCGATGATAAGGAATAGCGCAAATGCCCAATGATGGGCGAGGACTTCAGTAGTTGTTGACATACTCTTTGCTTACTCATCAAAAGTGGTTAGTAACATCTGCTCTTCTTCGGCAGCTATGCACCACATCGATTAAAAGGAAGGATTAATAACCACATAAAAAGCACGGAAACGTGTCAGGTAACCAGCGTTCATATGGTTGAGCCCCTAATTTTGTAACCTTTTTTCAACCTTACTAAAAATAACAGTATATCAGTTTACATGCACACGATTTTGTTAACATTCACTGCCCTATCGCCGGCTAAATCGAGTCAGTGTTCACTCTGGATTAACAAACTGTGAGCATCGGCAACTCAGGTTAACGCGGCTACTATACCATTTTCACAACGGATGCCTGTTCCCCCCATAAGGTTATTAGGGTTATTTTTTGATCCAGCACACATTTTTAAGCATTTAGTTAGTAAAAAAATTGGCGCTTCCGGCCCGATGTCCGACGGTTGTTTTTACACGGCGAGTTTAAAAAAAAAGAACTGTCATTTCATAAAATTGGCAAAGCTACGACGATTTGCAGGCGGCTTACTGAACTTGCAGAGGAAGAGGAACTAACCAGAGGGAAGTGCGTTTGCTTAAACGCAATAAAATAAATCATTATGCGGGCCGCATCCTTCAGCCCGAATAATGTTTCACTTATCGCTCAATTACACTGCATCCTTCAGAGAAGGATCCGGCGGCGTGGCATCATCACCATGGCGACTCAAGGCGGCGCCCTTTGTCGGCACGTATGCGTTATTGCCTGACCCAATCACATTAAAAATCGCTGTTACCAGTTCATTTTCATGATTTGGGTTCTTGCACAGAAAATAGCGAGTTTCCGGCAGTCTTGGCAAGCCATCCTCCTCGCCCAGAACCCTTAGCTCCGGGCTCATCATCTCAACCGAACGAACGGTCACGCCCAGGCCCGCCTTAACGGCCGCACGGACGGCCGACAGCGTTGAAGCCACGTAAGAAATCCGCCAGGGGATCCCCGCCGCAGTGAGATGCTCCAGCGCCAGCGAGCGGAAAGGACTGGGCTCGTCCAATACCACCAGCGAGACGGGTTCTTCCGGCCTGAATTGATAATCCGCGGCGCAATACCATAGCGTTGGCGACGTTCTTAATAGCACATGAGGAAATTCCATACTGTTCATCGTGGTAATCACCAGATCAATATTCCCTTGATGTAGCATCTCCAACATTTCCGCACTACGCTTCACGCTAACGGCTATCGATAATTTAGGAAACACCGATGTTGCCCGGTGCAAAATATAAGGAAGAATGGTGTCAGCGGTATCATCGGAGGCGCCAATGGTGAGCGTCCCCTGAATATCGCTATATATTAATGACGTACATGCTTCATCATTGAATTGTAATATTTTCCTGGCGTATCCCAAAAACTGGATACCATGTTCAGTCAGCAGCTTGTTGCGCCCGTGGCGGGCAAACAGCTCCTTTCCGATGAGTTGCTCTAAACGTTGCATTTGTTGGCTGACGGCCGATTGTGTCCGACGTACAGCAACAGCAGCGGCTGCAAAAGTGTTCAAATCTGCAACGGCGACAAACGTTCTTAATAGGTCAAGATCGAGATTAAGTACTGGTCGATTTGCGTTGGTCATACGATTCATCACTTATCTATTTTAATTTTTAACAAAAACATTCCTGGTGTTTTATTACATGTATCGGTTACAACCCATACACTTTAAAGACACTATCGCAGACGCACGATAAGGGCAAAAAAATACTTATGTTTCGTTACCACAATCGCCTTTTCAATTGATGAGCCACCGTTATTTTAAGCGATTACCCCCCTTGATTTTTAAATTCTTAATCCGGTGAAAATCAGCGTATCTTTTTTTATTCTGCAAAATAAACCACTTTCGCTTATTTCAAATAACAAGGAATCTATTTTCATAGGTAAAAAGTTTACTGCGTGACCAAAAATCAGAACTTCCATCTACCCTATCTCTCCCCGATTAACACCTCTTCATCATAGTGTATCAGCGTAATAATTTGCAGAGAAAGCGATAATCATTCTTCAAAAGGTATCACAGGAGGAGTACATTAAGCCGGTTATGCTATTCCACACAGGAATACGCTTTTCCCGCAAAAGGTTTGTGATATTTATGTCTCCGATTGAAAAATCCCAAAAGCTGGAGAACGTCTGTTACGACATCCGTGGTCCGGTCCTCAAGGAAGCCAAACGTCTTGAAGAAGAAGGTAATAAAGTTCTTAAGCTGAACATCGGCAACCCAGCGCCTTTTGGTTTCGATGCCCCTGATGAAATTCTGGTCGATGTGATCCGCAACTTACCGACGGCGCAGGGCTATTGCGATTCAAAGGGTCTCTATTCCGCGCGTAAAGCCATCGTACAGCACTATCAGGCCAGAGATATGCGCGATATGACCGTCGAAGACGTGTATATCGGCAACGGTGTTTCTGAATTGATCGTGCAATCCATGCAGGCGTTGCTGAATACGGGCGACGAGATGCTGGTTCCCGCCCCGGACTATCCGCTATGGACGGCGGCCGTCTCGCTATCCAACGGCAATGCCGTACATTACCTGTGCGATGAAGCCGCAGGCTGGTTTCCCGATCTGGATGACATTCGTAATAAAATCACGCCGCGCACCCGCGGGATTGTCATTATCAATCCCAATAACCCGACAGGCGCGGTGTACAGCAAGGAGTTGCTGCTGGAAATCGTGGCGATTGCCCGTGAACACGGCCTGATCATTTTCGCCGACGAAATCTACGATAAAATCCTGTACGACGATGCCCAACACCACTCGATCGCCGCGCTGGCGCCGGATCTGCTTACCGTGACGTTTAACGGATTATCGAAAACCTATCGTGTCGCCGGTTTCCGTCAGGGGTGGATGGTGCTGAACGGGCCGAAAAAACACGCCAAAGGCTATATCGAAGGATTGGAAATGCTGGCATCGATGCGCCTGTGCGCCAACGTGCCGATGCAGCATGCCATTCAGACCGCGATTGGCGGTTATCAAAGCATCAGCGAGTTCATTCAACCCGGCGGACGTTTGTATGAACAGCGTAATCGCGCCTGGGAATTGCTCAACCAGATCCCGGGGGTGTCCTGCGTCAAACCCAGCGGCGCGCTCTATATGTTCCCGCGTATTGATGCCAAACGCTTCAATATTCATGACGACCAGAAATTGGTTCTGGATCTTCTTTTACAGGAAAAAGTATTGCTGGTTCAGGGCACGGCATTCAACTGGCCTTACCCGGATCACGTTCGCATCGTCACCCTGCCCCGCGTTGATGAGTTGGATATGGCAGTGCACAAACTGGGCCGTTTTCTTGAAGGCTACCGTCAATAAATAAGCCGTCTGGTCGTCGGGCGTAGCAGCCCGACGACGCCATTTCATGATGTTTGCATAATCCCCGCCATGTGACCACAATGGATCCCCATCGTGCTGTAGTCTGAGAGATTGTCATGAATCAGAGTCACTTTTTTGCCCATTTATCCCGCCTGAAACTCATCAGCCGCTGGCCGCTGATGCGTAACGTCCGCACAGAAAACGTATCCGAGCACAGTCTTCAGGTCGCTTTTGTCGCTCACGCGCTGGCGGTGATTAAAAACCGTAAGTTCAACGGCAACATGAACGCCGAGCGAATCGCGCTGCTGGCGATGTACCACGACGCCAGCGAAGTCCTGACGGGAGACATGCCGACCCCCATCAAGTATTACAATGCGCAGATCGCCCATGAATATAAGAAAATCGAAAAGATAGCCCGCCAGAAACTGATCGATATGCTGCCGCCCGAATTACGCCCGGATTATCAATCTCTATTGGACGAGCAACACATGAGCGAAGATGAGCGGGCGATCGTCAAGCAGGCCGACGCGCTGTGCGCCTATCTGAAATGTCTGGAAGAACTGTCGGCGGGCAACACGGAATTCACCTTGGCCAAAGCCCGGCTGGAAAAAACATTACGGCAGCGCCAAAGCCCGGAGATGGATTACTTTATGACCGTATTCATCCCCAGTTTCAGTTTATCGCTGGACGAAATCAGCCAGGACTCGCCGCTGTAACGCTTATCGAAAGCTGACATTGTTTGTGCGGATCAGGTCTGTGCGGATCAGAATGGATAAATCCACGGCACCATCACCACGCTGACGATCATCACCAATACCGTAAATGGCACGCCGATACGCACAAAGTCGCCGAACTTATATCCTCCCGGCCCCAACACCAGCGTATTCACCGGTGACGACACCGGCGTCATAAAAGCCGCGGAAGCCGCAATCGCAATGATCATGGCGAAAGGATAAGGCGAAACGCCCATCTGTTTCGCCGCGGCAATCGCAATCGGCGCCATCAGCACCGCTGTCGCGGTGTTCGAGATAAACAGGCCGATAACGGCGCACAGGATAAACAGGCACACCAACATGACATGCGGCCCGGAGCCGCCCGCCACATCCATAAGCCCATTGACGATCAACGCTACGCCGCCGGTTTGCTGCAATGCCAGCGCGAACGGCATCATCCCCACAATCAGGATGATGCTGGGCCAGTGAATGGCGCGGTAAGCCCCTTCCATATCGATGCAGCGGAATTTGCCCATTAATAAGCATGCAATCAGCGCCGCAACGGCATTGGGAATTTCATCAGTCAGCATCATCGCCACCATCAACGTCAGGCAGAATAACGCATGGGGGGCCTGACTGACGGCCGGCGCCACGTCGTCCACTTCAGCGGGCAAATTAAGCAGCAGAAAGTCATTTTTTTGCGTATGCAACTGCCGAATCATTCGCCAGTCGCCGATAACCAGCAGAATATCCCCCAGTTGAAGCTGTTCGTCAGCCAGGATCCCGTCCATCGCCTCACCGTTACGCCGGATGCCCACCACGGAAAGACCATAGCGGCTGCGAAAGCCGACATCGTAAAGGGTTTTCCCCAAAAGCTCGGAGTCGGGGATCAGGGAAACTTCGGCCATCCCCACGTCCCGCGCCTGCTCGGAAAAATACTCGCCGCGCAGCACCATCGGCTCCAGACGCTGCGAGGCGCAGAACTCGCGTAAATCCACGTCTGAGGTGGACATATCAATCAGCAGGACATCATTCAGCCGCAGCTCCGTATTTCCCGCCACGCTGACCATCACGCGCCGGAATTTGCGCCAGCGCTCAATCCCGACGATATTCGCGCCATAGCGCTGACGCAGCCGAAGGTCATCAAGCCGGTGACCAATAAAAGGAGAACCGGGGCGGATCGCCAAACGACGAGCCCTGCCCGTCAGTTTGTAATCGCGGATAAGATCGCGGAAGGTTCTTCTTTTCCAGGTATCTTTGGTTGTCTCCGTTCCGGCGTCGCTAAGCCAATAGCGCGCCACCATCATATAAGCCACGCCGATCAACAGCACCACGGCGCCAATCGGCGTCATACTGAAAAAACCAAACCCGTCGATACCTTCCCGCACCAGTTCGCTGCTCACCACCATGTTGGGCGGCGTGGCAACCAACGTCATCATCCCGCTAATCAACCCGGCGAAACTCAGCGGCATCATCAGTCGGGCCGGAGAGGTCTTCATGCGGGCCGACACGCTGAGCACCACCGGAATAAAGATAGCCACCACGCCGGTTGAACTCATGAATGCACCCAACAGCGCGACAGTGACCATCAGCAGCACCAGCATTTTTATTTCGCTGCTGCCGGCGGCCCGCACCAGCCAGTCGCCGACCTGGTAAGCCACGCCGGTACGCACCAGACCTTCGCCAATAACAAACAGGGCCGCGATCAGAATAACATTAGGATCGCTGAAACCGACCAGCGCCTCAGGCAACGTCAATGTCCCGCTCAGCACAAAAGCGATAATGACCAGGAGTGCCACAACATCCATGCGTAATTTATTGGTGGTAAACAACACAATGGCGATCAGCAACAGGGATAAAACCCAGAGAAGTTCGCTATTCAAAACGGTTCCCCTGATGGAAAAGTAGTCATGATAGGTGTAATACAGGCCGCAGCAAAAATGCGGAACATGTTTAACGCTGCGCAGCGGCGGCCTGAAGTCGTGATGGACTAAGACAGTCTGCCATAAAAAAACCTCGCAGATGCGAGGTTTGATCATATTTAGTCATACTTTTATCAATCAGTTATAGCGATCTATCGGGTAAGGATAATCCGGGCGCCGTCAGGCGACGGGGCTATCCGCAATTGCGTCAGCGAATCTAAAATCAGATCGACCTGATCCAGCTTCGGCGTATCAGCCGGCGCCTTTACCGCGATAACCTGACAGCCAGCCGACAGTCCCGATAACACCCCGGCGGGCGCATCCTCGACGACGACGCACTCCCCGGGTTTGAGGCCTAACTGCTGCGCCCCTAATAAATAGGCGTCAGGACATGGTTTACCCTTGGCGACCTGCTCCGCTGTAATAAAGGCTTTCGGCGCGGGCAATCCGCCGGCCCGATGACGGGCGCTGGCGATAGGCACCGTGCCGGAGGTGACGATCGCCCAGGGAATACCCAGTTCATCCAGCCGTTCCAGCAGCGCTTTCGCTCCGGGCATGGCGACAATGCCCTGGGTATCCGTCGCCTCTATTTTTTCCAGCGCATCGAATTCTCGCTGGATAAATTCCTCTGTTTGCCCTTTGAGGAAGTGGCGCAGAGAGGTAATGGCCTGCTTGCCATGAATAAAATCGAGAACCTCTTGCGGTTCGATACCGTGCGCTTTCGCCCAGTCAATCCACGATCGCTCCACGGCAGGCAATGAATCGACCAGCGTACCATCCAAATCGAACAGAAAACCTTTGCACTCCACAAACAGCTCCTCGGCGATGAATCAGGCGTTGATAATTTGTGCGATTTCGACCGCGCTCAAATGATACTGACGCGGACAAGACTGCCAGATAGTCAGCATCCTGCCATATTTATCCCACATTTTAGTCTGGGCATTAAAACCGTGCGTGCCTGAATCGAAATGCGGGTAACGCCCTTCCACATGCACCATAAAGCGCACGAACCCGAGGTAACGCGCTTCCGTCGCGGCATCGAAGCCCAGAAAGGTCAGACGGCGTTCATCCAGATCCTGCTTGTCTTTCAGATTTCCCCAGGACACCTGCAAGGCATGGTGCATTTCCATGATATTGATAATCGTGCGGCAAACCTCTTCACTCAGATCGCCGAATTCACGATCCAACTCACGCATTTGTAAACCATACCCGCGCTCAATAATGGTTTGCAGCCGGCGATAACGCTCAGCGTTGTCCGGATCCAGCATCGTCATCATTTTATATTGATTCGAAAGGATCAATCTCTGGGCATTCGTCATTTCCATGGTGCTCTCCTGAACCTTATTCCGGCATACTGCCGATCGCTATTATATTGAAAGCAGAGTCGCATACTGAATCGTATCACGGTAGCAGCAGCGCTCGATTTTTTGATTTAAAACAGCAGGAAAGGCAAAATAGCATTTCACCTTTCATTCGTCTGATGAAGATCACAGATCGTCCAGAAATGTTTTGTCGAGCTGTTTAAAAGCGCGCTTCAGCACATCCGCCAACGTCTGATAAGTCGGCGTTTCCTCCAGCGGAGCAAGCGCCAGACCGGACTCAAGCAGCTTATGACGAATATCATGAAACCACTGCAATAACGTGGGAGGTAAAGGAGTAACGGAACGACGCCCCAGCCACCATAAGCCCTGCATCGGCAGGCTACAGGCAAAGAGCGCGGTGGCGATGGCGGGCCCCAACTGCCCGCCGAGCGCGATCTGCCACGTCAGGGTAAACACCGCCAGCGGAGGCATAATCCTGACCCCAAACTGAGTCGCGCGCGCCACCCGGTTTTCAGGGAACACCGGGGCCAGACGCTTATCCGTGGGCCAGGTTTTCATATAGTGCTGCCCACGCTGGAGTAACTGTAGCCAACTGATTCGACCGCTAGGTTTCGTTGCCATAGTCACACCTCAACTTTACAGATAAAAAATAAAACTTTTGCACAAATCAACAACTCAATTTGAGAGGATTAAAATATATTTTGTGTTTGCCGAACGCTATCGGTATCCTAGTTCGGCCTTTTAGCCGCCTCATACTCACGCAGTATGACTATACCCAGGGATATATTTCCCACGACCAAACAAGCGCTGTCAACAAGCCATTAACGTTGATGCATTGCTTTAATTAAATCGCGAGCTTCATAAGGCCAGTGTCGTGTCATTATACTGCGTATGCGGTATAACAATACTTGATAAAATCGGCACTTTTTCACCGTCATGTCAGGTGTATCACACCAGGGTATGATGTTAATCATAAATGCCAACGGCGATATGCGATACGCTACGTTCTGTTCGGCGTTTTTTTAACCATGCATAACAAATGTATAACAAGTAGGTACTTCCATGTCGAGTAAGTTAGTACTGGTTCTTAACTGTGGTAGTTCATCCCTGAAGTTCGCCATCATCGATGCTGTTAACGGGGAAGAATACCTGTCTGGTCTGGCCGAGTGTTTCCACCTTCCTGAAGCGCGTATCAAATGGAAAATGGATGGTGCTAAACAGGAAGCCGCTCTGGGTGCTGGCGCAGCTCACAGCGAGGCGCTGAACTTCATCGTTAATACCATTCTTGCCCAAAAACCCGAGCTGTCCGCTCAGTTGGTTGCTATTGGCCATCGTATTGTCCACGGCGGTGAGAAATTCACTCAATCAGCCGTCATCAATGACGAAGTCCTCCAGGGTATCAAAGATTCCGTACCTTTTGCACCTCTGCATAACCCGGCGCACCTGATCGGCATTGCAGAAGCATTGAAATCATTCCCGAACCTGGCCGATAAAAACGTGGCTGTATTCGATACCGCGTTCCATCAGACCATGCCGGAAGAGTCTTATCTTTATGCCCTGCCGTACAAATTGTATAAAGACCACCATGTTCGCCGTTACGGCGCGCACGGCACCAGCCACTACTTTGTGACCCAACAGGCTGCTGAAGTGCTGAACAAGCCGGTAGATGAGCTGAACATTATCACCTGCCATCTGGGCAACGGCGGTTCCGTTACCGCGGTACGCAACGGTAAGTGCGTTGATACGTCCATGGGGCTGACCCCGCTGGAAGGCCTGGTGATGGGCACCCGCAGCGGCGATATCGATCCGGCGATCGTCTTCCACCTGCATGACTCGCTGGGCATGAGCGTGGCGCAAATCAATACCCTGCTGACCAAAGAGTCCGGCCTGCTGGGTTTGACCGAAGTCACCAGCGACTGCCGCTATGTTGAAGACAACTATGCGACCAAAGCCGATGCCAAGCGGGCAATGGACGTTTATTGCCATCGTCTGGCCAAGTACATCGGCGCATACAGCGCGCTGATGGAAGGTCGTCTGGATGCGGTAATCTTTACCGGCGGTATCGGTGAAAACGCCGCGATGGTGCGTGAACTGACGCTGAACAAGTTGGGTCTGCTGGGCTTTGACGTCGATCATGAACGCAATCTGGCCGCTCGCTTTGGTAAAGGCGGCAACATCGCTAAAGACGGCAGCCGCCCGGCGCTGGTAATTCCAACCAATGAAGAATTGGTGATCGCGCAAGACGCCCTCCGTCTGACCGCGTAAACAACTCCCAACTCCGTCAGCTCAGGCTGGCGGAGTTGCTTTTGACTAACGAGCAACCGTGAAGAGGTTCAGCCGTGTCCCGTACAATCATGTTGATCCCAACCGGCACCAGCGTCGGCTTGACTAGCGTCAGCCTGGGTGTCATTCGTTCCATGGAACAAAAAGGCGTACGCCTGAGCGTGTTCAAACCCATCGCTCAGCCTCGCGCCGGCGACAATACGCCCGACCAGACCACCACCATTATCCGTGCCAATTCATCCATCACCGCGGCTGAACCGCTGGCCATGAGCCACGTGGAAGCCTTGCTGAGTTCCAATCAGCAAGACGTGTTGATGGAAGAGATCATTGCCCGCTACCATGAAAATACCAAAGATGCGGAAGTGGTTCTGGTTGAAGGTTTGGTTCCAACCCGCAAACATCAGTTCGCCAATTCGCTGAACTATGAAATCGCCAAAACCCTGAATGCCGAAATCGTCTTCGTGATCTCGCTGGGCAACGATTCCCCGGATCAGTTGAAAGAGCGTATCGAACTGGCCCGTTCCAGCTTCGGCGGCAGCAAAAATAAAAATATCACCGGCGTAATCATCAACAAGCTGAATGCGCCTGTCGATGAGCAAGGCCGCACCCGCCCGGACTTGTCCGAAATCTTTGATGACTCCTCCAAAGCCAGCGTGGCGAATATCGATCCTAAGCAACTGTTCGCCAACAGCCCGTTGCCGGTGCTGGGCAGCATTCCATGGAGCTTCGATCTGATCGCCACCCGCGCCATTGATATGGCGAAGCATCTGGATGCCCGCATTATCAACGCGGGCGACATCCAGACGCGCCGTGTTAAATCGGTTACTTTCTGCGCGCGCAGTATTCCTCACATGCTGGAACATTTCCGCCCCGGCTCTCTGCTGGTCACCTCCGCCGACCGTCCGGACGTGCTGGTCGCCGCCTGTCTGGCCGCCATGAACGGCGTGGAAATCGGCGCCCTGCTGTTGACCGGCGGCTATGAAATGGATCCCAGTATCAGCAAGCTGTGCGAACGGGCATTCCAGACCGGTCTGCCGGTGTTTATGGTCAAGACCAACACCTGGCAGACCTCTCTCAGCCTGCAAAGCTTCAATCTTGAAGTGCCGGCGGATGACCACCAACGGGTGGAAAAAGTGCAGGAATACGTGGCGCGCCACATTGATCCCCAGTGGATTGAATCACTGAGCGCTGAATCCGAACGCTCACGCCGTCTGTCTCCACCGGCATTCCGTTATCAGTTGACGGAACTGGCGCGTAAGGCGGGCAAGCGTATTGTTCTGCCGGAAGGCGATGAGCCGCGTACGGTGAAAGCCGCGTCTATCTGCGCCGAGCGGGGTATTGCCCACTGTGTGCTGCTGGGCGACCCGGAAGAAATCCAGCGTGTTGCCGCCGCTCAGGGCGTAGAACTGGGTAAAGGCATTGAGATCGTTGATCCGATAGCGGTGCGTGAACGTTATGTTCCGCGTCTGGTTGAACTGCGTAAGAACAAAGGCATGACCGAAGTGGTTGCCCGCGAACAACTGGAAGACAACGTTGTGCTGGGCACGCTGATGCTGGAACAAGGCGAAGTTGACGGCCTGGTTTCGGGCGCGGTTCACACCACCGCCAATACCATCCGTCCGCCGCTACAGTTGATTAAAACCGCGCCGGGCAGTTCGCTGGTCTCTTCCGTATTCTTTATGCTGCTGCCTGAACAGGTTCTGGTTTACGGCGACTGCGCCATCAATCCGGATCCGACCGCCGAGCAGTTGGCGGAAATCGCCATCCAGTCCGCCGACTCGGCCACCGCTTTCGGCATCGATCCGCGCGTGGCGATGATCTCTTACTCCACGGGGAACTCCGGCGCCGGCAGCGATGTGGAAAAAGTGCGTGAAGCAACCCGTTTGGCACAGGAAAAACGTCCCGATCTGGTCATTGATGGCCCACTGCAATACGACGCGGCGATCATGGCTGACGTGGCGCTCTCCAAAGCGCCGAATTCGCCGGTTGCGGGTAAAGCGACGGTGTTCATCTTCCCTGATCTGAACACCGGCAACACCACCTACAAAGCGGTGCAGCGTTCAGCCAACCTGATCTCCATCGGGCCAATGCTGCAAGGTATGCGCAAGCCGGTTAACGATCTGTCTCGCGGCGCGCTGGTGGACGATATCGTTTACACCGTCGCGCTGACGGCGATTCAGGCTACCCAGCTTTAATGGTTGCCCCCAGCCTCCCTGGTTTCGACCGCGGAGGCTGGAAGAATGGCGCCCTGCCTTAACTGCTGGCGCCAGGTTCGAATCGATAACCGAACAGACGACTGACCGGCTCTTTTACGCCTTCACTCAGCGCGGCTGTCAGCAGTTTCCCCGTCTCCCGGCCCATTTTTTCATAATCCACCCGTACCGACGTCAATACCGGATAGGTTTGATCGCAGTTTTCGCTGCCGTCCAGACAGGCTATCGCCAGATTTCCGGGCACTTTGATCAATCGGCGCTGACACTCGAACAATAACCCGAGCGCAATATCTTCATGGCTGCAAACCAGCGCATCCAGCTCCGGCTGCCTGAGCAGCAGTTCCGTCAGGGCATGACGGCCAAACTGCATGCTGGAGGCGTCAGGCGTCGCCACCACCAGATCGGCATTCTGATAGCCTTGCAACATGGCTTTATGCCAGCCGTTCAACTGTTGTCGTTGCAGGCGGTTATCCATATGCGCACAGACGTAACCGATATTCTTATATCCCCGCGCCAGCAAATGCCGGGTTAACTCTCCCGCGGCGGCAGAGAAATCAACGCTGAGGGTCAGGCTGGCGTTCTGGTTACCGGCGCCGGCGATATTCAAGGTCGGCACCGATGCCCGTTCAATGGACTGCCAGGTGCCGTCGGTAAGCTGTGATCCAAAAACCACCAGCGCGTCGGGATTATTCTGTAGCAAGGTGCCAAGAATGCTGGCTTCGTGCTGCTGGTTGTAATCATGACAGCCCAGCAACAGTTGGTAATTGTTACGGTTAAGCACCAGTTGCAATGATTGCATAAACGTCGAGCTGGCCTGGTCGGCCAGCGAAGGGAGCAGCACGGCGACAGTGTTGCTGTAGCCGGAAGCCAGCGCCCCCGCCGCGCGATTGGGAATGTAGCCCAAAGACTCCACGGCCTGCTCTATTTTCTCACGCAGCTTATCCGACACCTGTTCCGGTGTTCTCAGCGCGCGGGAGACGGTCATCATGCCAACGCCGGCGTAATTTGCCACATCCTGAAGAGTAACCCGCCCGGTGGTGCGGCGTTTACGCAATTTTTCCATTCTGGTATTCCCTGTTTCCGACATCGTACTCCGCCGCGCCTTCATCGTTGGATAACCTATATTATTCCTATTGTAACCGCCAACGTCCAAGATCATCACGCCGTTAATGATAGTGCTATCACATAATTTGGTAGCGCTATCAGTTAGCGCTACCAAGTGAGAAGTAGCTCACATTAATCGGCCGATAAAGCCACTACGCTCTGCGGCATGACGTAAAGAGAGAGAAACATAAATGTTAAAAGATCTGTTAACGCCAGATGTGATCCAACTGATTGATCGCGTGGAGGATTGGCGCAGCGCCGTGGCCGTTTCCTGTCAACCGCTCATCGATAATCATGCCATCGAACCTCGTTACCTGGAGGCTATCTACCGCTCGCACCAGGCGATCGGCCCGTATTACGTGATTGGCCCCGGCATCGCCATGCCGCACGCGCGGCCGGAAGAAGGGGTGAACCGCCAGGCATTGAGTCTGACGGTGATCCGCAATGGGGTTGATTTTGCCGCGGGCGAGAACGATCCCGTCAGGCTGCTGGTGGTGTTGGCCGCGGCCGACAGTCACAGCCATATCGACACGATTTCACAACTGGCGGCGTTATTCGACAACAGCGCCGATACCGCCGCCATCATGCAAGCCAACAGCCCGCAAGAAATTCTTGCGATCGTCGCACGCTATTAATTACCTGCTCCGGAGTAAATAAAATGAAAATCACCGTCGTTTGCGGTAACGGTTTAGGCACCAGCCTGATGATGGAAATGAGCATTAAAACCATCCTGCGGGATTTGGGGGTCAGCGCCGAGGTTGACCATGTGGATCTGGGCTCGGCCAAAGGCACGCCAAGCGACATCTTTGTCGGCACCAAAGACATTGCGGAACAGCTGGCTGCCCAATCCGTCAGCGGAAAAATCGTCTCGCTTGACAACATGATCGACAAAAACGCCATGAAAGCACGTTTGTCCGTGGCGCTTAGCGAATTGGGCGCCCTGTAACCGGAGGTCAGTATGGATTTCTTTCGTTTTTTGATGAGCGACGTGCTGTCCGAGCCGTCGATTCTGGTCGGTCTGATCGCGCTGATTGGTCTTATTGCCCAGAAAAAACCCGTTACCGAATGTATTAAAGGTACGGTCAAAACCGTTATGGGCTTTCTTATCCTCGGGGCGGGCGCCGGTCTGGTCGTGGCCTCGCTGGGCGACTTTGCCGCTATCTTCCAGCACGCGTTTGGCATTCAGGGCGTAGTGCCGAACAACGAGGCGATCGTCTCGGTCGCGCAGAAAAGCTTTGGCAAAGAGATGGCCATGATCATGTTCTTCGCCATGGTGATTAACATTCTGATCGCCCGTTTCACGCCGTGGAAGTTCATCTTCCTGACCGGACACCATACGCTGTTCATGTCGATGATGGTGGCGGTTATCCTGGCTACCGCGGGTATATCCGGCGTGACGCTTATTGCCATCGGATCGGTGGTGGTTGGCGCAGCGATGGTGTTCTTTCCGGCGATTGCGCACCCGTACATGAAAAAAGTCACCGGTTCCGACGAGGTGGCGATCGGCCATTTTTCGACGCTATCCTACGTTCTGTCTGGCTTTATCGGCAGCAAGTTCGGCAACAAAGCGCATTCGACTGAAGATATGAACGTACCGAAAAGCCTGCTGTTCCTGCGGGATACGCCGGTCGCCATCGCCTTCACCATGAGCATTATCTTCATTGTGACCTGCCTGTTCGCCGGGCCGGAATTCGTCAGGAGCATCAGCGGCGGCAAAAACTGGCTGATGTTCTCGCTTATCCAGTCGATTACCTTTGCGGCGGGCGTCTATATCATTTTGCAGGGTGTGCGCATGGTGATTGCCGAAATCGTACCGGCATTTAAAGGCATTTCCGACCGGCTGGTGCCCAATGCCAAACCGGCGCTTGATTGCCCGGTGGTGTTTCCCTATGCGCCAAACGCGGTGCTGGTCGGTTTTCTCAGCAGCTTTGCCGCCGGCATTCTCGGCATGTTCGCGCTGTACCTGCTCGACATGACGGTTATTATTCCCGGCGTCGTTCCGCACTTCTTTGTCGGCGCCGCCGCGGGCGTATTCGGTAATGCCACCGGCGGACGCCGCGGGGCGATTCTCGGCGCCTTTGCTCAAGGTCTGCTGATTACCTTTCTGCCGGTATTCCTGCTGCCGGTACTGGGAGAAATCGGTTTCGCCAACACCACGTTCAGCGATGCGGACTTCGGCGCGCTGGGGATCCTGCTGGGTATCATTGTACGTTAAGCATACGCGCTGCCGACGGCAGCGCGTTTTTTGCGACGACTATAAGGGGCGGCCAGGGATGGTCACCTTACGGCCTTACTTCTCCAGTTCAATAAAGCCGCCATCTTCGGCGCGGCTCTGCGTATCCTTGCCGACGCTCTCTTCCCGCGCCAGCGGTTTGCCGTGGTTTTGGTCGTTGTAGCGCG
Source organism: Brenneria sp. hezel4-2-4 (assembly GCF_013155275.1). GTDB lineage: Bacteria > Pseudomonadota > Gammaproteobacteria > Enterobacterales > Enterobacteriaceae > Brenneria. Next base: position 50,980 of record NZ_JABJXS010000002.1, on the reverse strand, counting down.
TTAACCACAGCGATAAAGCCTTAAGCGAATCAGGGGTAAACTCGTCACAGCGGGCGGTGATCTCTTCCGGCGTCAGCCAGCTCACTTCATCGATTTCTGATTCTTGTAGCGCAAACGGCCCGTGCGTGACACAGCTGAACAACGCGCCCCATACCCGGCAGTTTTCCCCTTCATAGTAAAACAAACCATGCTCGGCCAAGGGGATACCGGCAATGCCGAGCTCTTCCTCCGCTTCACGGCGGGCGGACTCAAGCATATTCTCGCCGCTTTGCACCACGCCGCCGGCGGTCGCATCCAGCCATCCCGGGTAGAAGTCTTTGCTTTCAGTCCTGCGCTGAACCAGAATCTTCCCCATGCCGTCATGCACAACAATATAAGTAGCACGGTGGCGAAGACACTGAGCACGCATCTGCTGACGACTGGATTGAGCGATTACCTCATTGTTTTCATCGACGATATCTACCCACTCTGTGCCTGCTGCCTGACTTTGTTCCACCATCCTCTGAAGCCCTTTAGTATTGGCGCGTTGCAACGCGCGTCTATTTTCAAAAACCGATGTTGTGCCGCCTGCCCAATCAATTTCAAGATGACGGGTATAGGCTAAATTAGTGCCTAATGCTCACCTGCGCAATAGGCTCCCCGCCGGCCAGGGGGAGAACCTGCAAAATGCCTTGATCCAACATGCCGTAACTGGCGGGATAGCCGCCTTTAGGCAGACTGACCGAACCGGGATTGAAGTAGTAGAGATCTTCCCGTTTTTCCGCTAGCGGAATATGCGTATGGCCGTAAACCAGCACATCCCCCGCATTCAATGGCGGATGATTGTCAGGATGATAGAGATGACCATGCGTAAGGAAAAGGCGATTTTGCGGCAATAGCACATGTTGCCAAGGCGCCGTCACCGGAAAGTTAAGCAGCATCTGATCCACTTCACTATCGCAGTTTCCCCGCACCGCGACGATACGTTGCGCATAAGCATTCAACCGGGCCGCGACGTCCGCCGGATGATAGCGTTCAGGTAAGGGATTACGCGGGCCGTGGTTAAGGAAATCACCCAGCAGAATCAGCCATTGGGCGCCGCTTTGTTCAAAAATATCCAGTACCCGATTGGTGGCGGTCAATGAGCCGTGTATATCCGATGCAAACATCAATTTCATCATTTATGCCCTTATTACTTGAAGTTGCAATTCAGACATAGTTTAACAAAGTTGCAGCGCCAGACTTAGGATAAATCGCATCGTCACCGGCAGGGCATGACGTTCGGCCGGCAGGAAAAAGCCGCTAGCCGGATAACAACCCGCAAGACGGCGGCGCGATCCGCCCATGCAGTGCGGGATTGTCGCTTTCATCTTTAAGCTGAATCCCCGACAAGCGGCGCTGAAAGCACTGTTCCAGCAGCCAGGCCAGCTTAAAAGCCGCCTGGGGATAATCCAGCCCTTCAGGGCGGATATTGGAAATACAGTTGCGCTCCGACTCCAGCCGCCGGGTAGTGGGTCCCCAGGTCATATAAACGCTCAGGCTATCCGGTGAAGAGAGTCCGGGACGCTCACCGATCAGAATGGCAACCGCTTTCGCCTGCATACACTCGCCGATATCATCGCCCAGCGCCACCCGCGCCTGATGGGCCAGCACCACCGGCGCCAGCGAAAGCCCTAACTGGGAAAGGTAGGGCCGCAGTGCGGCGATCAACGGCACAGCCTGCCGATGCACCGCTTTAGACGATAAGCCGTCGCCGACCACCAGCAACAGATCGGCTGGCTTACCCGGTAAGCTCCGCAGCAACGCGCGGCTCGAATCAGCCAGCCGGCGGCCTAAATCCGGTCGACAGAGATACTGTTCCCGGTTTTCCGCGGCGCTATGCACAGTGAGGGTTTCCAGGCCTTCGCGCGCCAGTCGCCGGGCCAGCGTTTCACTGTCAAACGCCTGATGAACGGCATCCCGCGCCTGAGCATGCGCCATCCCGAACTTCAACAGTTCGCGGGTCGGCAGACTGGCCCCTGCCCGGCCCAGCGCAATACGGGCGGCGGTAAACTCACGCAGCGCTTCCCAGGGATTAGCATGGATCACCTTACTCATGGGCGCTTCTCCAGATAGGGTTGATGCTGTAATAACGGGTGCTGACTGCCGGTATCGCACAGGCGGCCGAGTGGATCGATAATCCGCATCTGCTCCAGCCAGGCGCCGAATTCCGGCGCATGTTTCAACCCCAGCAGTTCGCGGATATAGAGCGCATCATGGAAAGATGTGCTCTGATAGTTGAGCATAATATCGTCCGCCCCAGGAACCCCCATCAGAAACGTCAGTCCGGCGTTAGCCAGCAAGGTTAGCAGCGTGTCCATGTCGTCCTGATCGGCTTCGGCATGGTTGGTGTAACACACATCGCAACCGAGCGGCACTCCCAGCAGCTTGCCGCAGAAATGATCCTCCAGACCGGCGCGGATAATCTGTTTGCCGTCATACAGATATTCAGGACCGATAAACCCCACCACCGTATTCACCAGCAAAGGAGAGAAGCGCCGGGCAACCGCATAGGCCCGCGCCTCACAGGTTTGCTGATCGACGCCATGATTGGCGTTGGCCGACAGGCAGCTTCCCTGACCGGTTTCAAAATACATGACATTGTTCCCCACCGTACCGCGCTTCAGACTTAATGCAGCCTGGTGCGCTTCTTCCAGCGTCGCCAGATTAAAACCGAAACTGGTATTAGTGGCCTCCGTACCCGCGATCGACTGGAATACCAGATCGATCGGGGCTCCCCGCTCCATCAGTTGCAGCGTATTGGTAACGTGGGTCAACACGCAGGACTGCGTCGGGATCGCAAAACGACCGATCACATCGTCCAGCATATAATTCAGCTTTTCCAGCAGCGGCAAGCTGTCGCTGGCGGGATTGATGCCGACCACCGCATCACCGCTGCCATATAACAAGCCATCCAGCATACTGGCGGCGATGCCTCTCAGATCGTCGGTCGGATGGTTGGGCTGTAATCTCACGCTGATGTGGCCGGGCAAACCGATGGTGTTGCGAAATTTGGTGGTGATCCGACATTTTTTTGCCGCCAGGATCAAATCCTGATTACGCATGATTTTACTCACCGCCGCCGCCATTTCCGGGGTGATCCCCGGCGCGACCTGAGACAGCATAGCGCTATCCGTACTTTCGCTAAGCAGCCAGTTGCGAAAATCCCCCACCGTCAGATGAGAGATGGAGGCAAAAGCCGCCCGATCATGACTGTCGATAATCAGCCGCGTCACTTCATCCTGCTCGTAAGGGATCAGTGCCTGCTGCAAAAAAGTCTCCAGCGGCAAATCGGCCAGCGCCATGCGGGCGGCCATCCGTTCTTCCGCGCTTTCCGCCGCGATGCCCGCCAAAAAATCGCCGGATCGCGCCGGCGATGCCTTTGCCATCAGCTCACGCAAATCATTAAAACGATAACTGCGGTGACTCAGCGTCGTCTGATACATCCTTTCGCCTCGTTCATCTTGCCGGCGGCCCGTAATCTGTATAACGGGCCGTTTTTATGTCATCAATCCAATCTGTTATTTGGAAGCCGTCAGTTGCGGATCAAATGCCGCGCTATCGCGCGAGCCGCGGGTCAAACGGAACCAGCCATAGCCCAGCAGCATCATACCGGCAAAAATCGTTGCCAATAACGTATTGTAATAAACCATAGCAGCCAGACAGACGACCGCCATCACCAGCGCAAAAGCCGGGGCGAACGGATACCAGGGAGCGCGAAACGGACGGTTCAACTCGGGTTCGCTGCGGCGCAGTTTGAAGAGGGAAGCCATTGACGTGATATACATCACGATAGCGCCGAATACCGACATGGTGACAATATTGGCCGTCAACGGCTGCCCGCCGATGGTCACCAGCGAATCAGAGAAAATGGCGGCGATACCGACAACGCCGCCGGCCAGAATGGCCCGGTGCGGCGTACGGAAACGCGTGTGAATACGCGCCAGCGGCTTAGGTAGATACCCCGCGCGCGCCAGGGCGAATATCTGGCGTGAATAGCCCATGATGATGCCGTGAAACGACGCAATCAGACCGAATAACCCCAGCCACACCAGCATATGCAGCCAACCGCTGTTGCTGCCGACAACCAGCTTCATGGCCTGGGGCAGCGGATCGTTGATATTCGACAGTTGCCGCCAGTCGCCCACGCCGCCGGCAAACAGCATCACGCCGACGGCCAACAGGGTTAAGGTCAGAATACCGCAGATAAAGGCGCGTGGAATGGTACGGCGCGGATCTTTCGCCTCCTCGGCCGCCATTGCCGCGCCTTCGATCGCCAGAAAGAACCAGATGGCAAACGGGATGGCGGCAAAAATACCGGACAACGCCACCGGACTGAACTCATCCGACCCCGCCCACCCCAGACTGGTGAAATTGCTCCATTCAAAACCCGGCGCCACCACGCCCATAAACACGAATAATTCAAAAATCGCCAGCAATGTGACCAGCAGCTCAAACGTTGCGGCGATGCCGACGCCAAGAATGTTGAGACCCATAAAAATAAGGTAGGCGCTGACGGCCACCCATTTGGGATCCAACGCAGGAAACTGCACATTCAGATAAGCGCCGATAGCCATTGAAATCGCCGGCGGGGCGAACACAAACTCGATCAGCGTCGCGAACCCGGCGATAAAACCGCCGGTCGGACCAAAGGCGCGATAGGCATAGGCAAACGGCCCGCCGGCATGGGGTATCGATGTTGTCAGCTCGGTAAAGCTGAAGATAAAAGCGCAATACATGGCGGCGATCGCTAACGCGGTGATCAGGAAACCCAACGTACCGGCCTGCGCCCAGCCATAACTCCAGCCGAAATATTCGCCGGAAATAACCAACCCAACGGCAATTCCCCATAGGTGGAAACTGCTCAACGTCCGTTTTAATCCTGGTTCCGCCTGGCTATTTTTCATACTTCCATCCCCTGATATCAATATAATATCAAGGGATATTGCAAGGACTGTACCAGATAGAAAGAGGAGATAAACACCGGCCGGATTCTCTGTTGCAAAACGCGGATGACAGCGCCATGCCCCTTTTTGAGACAGTTCGCTCCGTAATGCGGCAGCGGTTGCCTGCTTTAAGGGCAATCTCAATTATCACGGCGGCAGCTTATTTTCTATGCAGGTAAATGATAGGGTAGTGTTCCGGCTTTTCTAAAGTGAAACGGAGATGCTATCCATGATCGACCTCTATTACGCCCCTACCCCCAACGGACATAAAATTACGCTTTTTCTTGAAGAGGCAACGCTTCCTTATCAGCTTCATCGTGTGAACATCAGCACCGGCGAACAGTTTAAGTCTGAGTTTCTGGCTATCTCCCCTAACAACAAAATCCCGGCGATTGTCGATCGGCAGCCCGCTGATGGCGGCGACGCCATCAGCCTGTTCGAATCCGGGGCAATCCTGCTGTATCTGGCTGAAAAACACGGCGTCCTGCTCAGCAACGATCTGCGTGAGCGCACCGCAACCCTGCAATGGCTGTTCTGGCAGGTAGCGGGATTCGGCCCCATGCTGGGACAAAACCATCACTTCAATCACTATGCTCCGCAGCCGGTTCCCTACGCCATTGAGCGCTATCAGCAGGAAACGCAACGTCTATACCGGGTGTTGAACAAGCAGCTACAGAACAGCCCCTGGCTGGCGGGTGAGCATTATAGTATCGCCGATATTGCGACCTATCCGTGGGTTGTCTCCTATGCGCGTCAACGCATCGATCTTGCAGACTATCCGGCGGTGAAAAACTGGTATGAACGGATTAGCGCCCGTCCGGCGACCGAGCGGGCATATAAATTAGCGGAGCAGTAATCAATCCCATTCGGCCTTCGGTTATCTTCTGGTATGGTTACAACAACATATACTCACCGAGGGCTGATGGATGTCACACCGTAATACCGATGCCGTTATTCGTATAAAGAATCTGCGGTTACGCACGTTCATTGGCATCAAAGAAGAAGAGATCAACAACAAACAGGATATTGTCATCAACGTTGTGATCCACTACCCGGCGGTGCGGGCGCGCAACAGCGAGAATATCGATGATGCATTGAATTACCGCACCATCACCAAAAATATTATTCGTCACGTTGAAGAAAACCGTTTCGCGCTGCTGGAAAAATTAACGCAGGATGTACTCAATATCGCCAGCGATCATGACTGGATCACCTATGCTGAAGTAGAAGTGGATAAATTGTTTGCCCTGCGGTATGCCGACTCGGTGTCCATGACCATGAGCTATCGCAAAGCATAGCCTGTCAATCCGTTCCGAGCGCGGTCGGAACAGCGGCGGTTTGGCGAGTAACGTTTTCCTCAGACAGAAAACGAAGCGGCACGGCCAGGGGCCAAAGGGTAAATAAACCCCCTTATGGAATAGGTTCTAAGCGAGGCCAGACATGCAATTACTTGTTACCGGCGGAACCGGTCTTATCGGACGTCATTTGATTCAACGATTACTGCTGCTTTCTCATCATGTAACCGTATTGACCCGCGATCCCCAGCGCGCCAGAAAGGTATTGGGCGATCGGGTTGAATACTGGTCGACACTCAACAACAAAACCGCCTTGAACGGATTCGACGGCGTCATTAATCTGGCGGGCGAGCCGATTGCCGGCAAACGCTGGACCCCACAGCAGAAACAGCGCCTGAGCCAAAGCCGCTGGAGCATTACCGAGCAGCTCGCCAAACTGATTAACGCCAGCAGCGAACCGCCCGCCGTTTTTATTTCCGGTTCCGCCGTGGGGTATTACGGCGATCAGGGCGCCGCGCTGGTGACGGAAGATGAAACCCCGGCCAACGAATTTACTCACCATCTGTGCGCCCGCTGGGAAGCGCTGGCGCAATCCGCCGAGAGCGACAAGACCCGCGTCTGCCTGTTGCGCACCGGCATCGTGCTTTCCGCCGAGGGCGGCGCGCTGGCAAAAATGCTGCCGCTGTTCCGTTTAGGTCTGGGCGGCCCGATGGGATCAGGCAAACAGTACATGCCCTGGATCCATATCGACGACATGGTGAACGGCATTATTTATCTGTTGGATAACCAGGTACTCAGCGGGCCGTTTAACATGGTTTCCCCTTATCCGGTGCGTAACGAACAATTCTCCGCCATGCTGGCTGACGAGCTGGATCGGCCGGGTTTTATGCGCGCGCCGGCTTTCGCCATCAAACTGCTGCTGGGCGAAGCCTCAACGCTGGTGCTGGGCGGGCAGCGCGCTATTCCGCAGAGGCTGGAGGCGGCGGGTTTCGGGTTTCGTTTCTTTGAACTGGAAGAGGCGCTGAAAGATGTGATGAAAAAATCCGGCTGACGTCACGCCAGCCAGACTGAATTCACTTCAATGTTCCCGACAGAAACTGCTGTAACCGGGGACTTTGGGGGTTGCCGAAAACGCTGGCCGGCGGCCCTTCTTCTTCAATCACGCCCTGATGCAGAAAAATCACATGGCTGGAAACGTGGCGCGCGAACTCCATTTCGTGCGTCACCACCACCATGGTTTTCCCCTCTTCAGCCAGTTGCTGCATAATGCGCAGCACCTCGCCGACCAGTTCGGGATCCAGCGCGGATGTCGGTTCATCAAACAGCAGCACTTCCGGTTCCATCGCCAGCGCACGGGCGATGGATACGCGTTGCTGCTGCCCGCCGGACAGATTGGCCGGGTATTTATCCTGCGCCTCGCCGGTGATGCCGACTTTATTCAGATAGAACACCGCTCGCTCACGCGCTTCGGCCTTACTCAGGCCCAATACCTGAACCGGCGCTTCCATCACATTTTCCAGCGCGGTCATAAAGCTCCACAGATTAAAATGCTGGAACACCATCGTCAGCCGGGTGCGCAACATCTGAAGCTGTTTTTTATCAAAAATCTTCAATTGACCGTCGCCGTCACGCACCATGCGGATTTCCTGGCCGTTGACGTAAATGGCCCCTTCACAGGGTTTTTCCAGAAAATTGATACAGCGCAGCAAGGTACTTTTGCCGGAACCGGACGATCCGATAATCGAAATCACGTCCCCGGCGTTAGCCTTAAGCGAAATGCCTTTCAGTACCTCGTGCCGATCATAACGTTTATGCAGATCCGTCACCATCAGCTTATTATTCGACATACTCTATTCCTGCTTTTAATGGGATGAACGGGTATCAAGATGGCGTAACCAACGCTGTTCCGCTTTTCTGAACAGGCCGATTAACGCAAAAGAAATCACCAGATAGATCGCCGCGGCAATGCCGAACGCGTAAAACGGCTGGTAGGTTGCGGCGTTGATATCGCGGGCGATTTTCAGAATATCCGGCACGGTGACGGTAAACGCCAGCGCCGTGGAATGCAGCATCAGGATCACTTCATTGCTGTAGGCCGGCAGCGCGATACGCAACGCGCCCGGTAAAATAATGCAGCGATACTGCTTAAAACGTGAAAAACCATAGGCCCGGGCCGCTTCAATTTCGCCATGCGGAACGGAACGAATCGCACCGGCGAAAATCTCCGTGGTATAAGCGCAGGTATTCAACGCCAGCGCCAGAACGGCGCAATTCAGCCCGCTGCGGAAAAAAGCGTTCAGTAGATCGGTGCCGCGCACGATTTCCAGACTGTAAACGCCAGAGTAAAAAACCAGTAGCTGAACATAAAGCGGCGTACCGCGAAAAACATAGGTAAATAGCCAAACCGGCAGGCTGAATCGTCGTCGCGGGGAAACCCGGGCAACCGCCAACGGCAGCGCCAGCGCGCCGCCGATGGTGACCGAAGAAATCAACAGCCACATCGTCATCGCCAGCCCGGTGAGACGGTAGCCGTCACTCCACAGCAAGGCTTGCCAGTATTGTTGCAGGATCTCACTCATAGTTTATTTTTTTGACTCCTGCCGAATAATGTCTTTCCAACCACCACAGCACTCCGTTGGAGATGGTGGTAAAAATCAGGTACATCGCGCCGGCAACCAGCGCAAAGAAAAACGGCTCGTGCGCCCCTTTCCCCGCCAACTGCGTCGCTTTAATCACATCATTCAGGCCCAGCAGCGAAACCAGCGCCGTCGCTTTCAAGATAACCTGCCAGTTATTGCCGATGCCCGGTAGCGCAAAACGCATCATAGAGGGGAACAATATCCGGCGAAATACCTTCAGCGGCGAAAAACCGAACGCCACCGCCGCCTCAATCTGACCGGGAGAGACCGCCAGATAAGCGCCGCGGAATGTTTCGGTAAAATAGGCGCCGTAGATAAATCCCAGGGTGATGATCCCCGCGGTAAGCGGATCGATATCGATCTGACCGACCCCCAGCGTCTCGGTTACGCTATTCAGCGTTATCTGTAGGCCATAGAAAATCAGCAGCATCAGCACCAAATCCGGCACGCCGCGGATCAGCGTGGTATAGCAGGAGAAAAGCCCCGACAACAAGGCGTTCTTCGATAGCTTGGCCCCGGCGCCGATCAACCCAATACCCAGCGCCAGCAAGAGCGAACTCACCGCCAGCTCCAGCGTCATCGCCGCGCCGTCCAGAATTAATGGGGAATAGCCATAAAGCATTGCGCATATCCGTTCAGAGTAAAAATAGCGATGAGTGACAAGACTTTCTTCCCCATCCGCTCTCCCCCGCGCAAAAGCATGCCCGATGTTTTGTGCGGGGGAGGACGCTATCTTAGAGGGTTATCGACACGCCAGGAGACTTAACCGCCGTAGACGTCAAAATCGAAGTATTTTTTCGCCAGAGTATCGTAGGTGCCGTCTGCGCGCATTTCCGCAAACGCTTTATCCAGCGCGGCTTTCAGTTCGGTATCCGCTTTACGCAGCCCCATGCCGGTGCCCACGCCGAAATATTTATCGTCTTTCACCGCCGGCCCCGCAAAATCATAGCCTTTGCCCATGTCCAGCTTCAGAAAGCCTTCGCTGCCGGCGACTTCATCCTGAAAGGCGGCGTCAATACGGCCGGCCGTCAAATCGGCATAGACCAGATCCTGATTTTGATAGGCGACGACATCAATACCTTTCGGCTGCCAGTAGGCATTTGCGTAAGATTCTTGAGTGGTGCCCTGCAATACGCCGACGCGTTTGCCGCCCAAAGAGGCCAGCGTCGGTTCAATGCCCGCGCCGTGCTTGGCAATCAGACGAGAATTGGCCGCATAAAGTTTTTCAGTAAAAGCGATTTCCTGCTGACGTTTTTCGGTAATGGAGAGCGAGGAGATAATGGCGTCGATTTTTTTGGCCTTCAGCGACGGGATAAGCGCGTCAAAGTCGCTTTCGACAAAGGTACAATTGGCTTCAATACGTTTACACAATTCTTTCGCCAGATCGATATCAAACCCAATCAGTTCGCCACTGCTGTTTTTAGATTCGAACGGCGCATAGGTGGGATCGGTGCCTATTTTAATATTTTCAGGAATAGCTGCCATGGCGCTTCCTGCGGCCAGAATTAACGCCAGCGGTAAAACCTTTATCATTTTTTTCATATTGCTACCTTTACCAATGAGTGATTGAAGGTCAAAAGTTATCTGTCAACGCCAGAACGGATTGTCGATTTCAGGAACGATCTATGGCTTTAAAAACGACTAATGTCATTGCTGTGTCCGCCACTGCGGAACATTGCAGTTTTCATGCCAGAATAAGAAATTTACCTCAACAAAGCCACATGATGCGAGCTTTGTATAATGAGCATACTAATCACTTGATTCATGCCGCTTTTATGCGGCGGCGGCTGAGCCGATATGACAGAATTGGGGAGCCGCCTGCGCATGACGCCAGTATCAATGCGCTATTTTAGTGCGTTATCGCATTACCGTAGTGCGATAGGATAAAAAAGCCCCAAAATGGGGCGCGAGACTTATCGGCCCCAACGCGCGGTTTTCGCACCTGCGCCAAAAAAACCAGCGTTTACGCCCCTTGCCAGCGAGTAAACAAATCTTCCGGCAGCGTGATGTCAAACTGATCGAGCACGCGGTTCACCGTCTGATCGATAATATCCTGCACAGTTTGCGGGCGATGATAAAAAGCCGGCACCGGCGGCATAATAATCGCGCCCAGTTCCACCGCCGCCGTCATCAGGCGTAAATGCCCCAGATGCAGCGGCGTTTCACGCACGCAAAGCACCAACGGACGGCGCTCTTTCAGCACCACATCCGCGGCGCGCGTCAACAGGTTATCGCTATAGCTGTGCACAATCCCGGACAGGGTTTTTATCGAGCAGGGCAATATCACCATCCCGGCGGTTTTAAATGAGCCGGAGGAGATGCTGGCGGCAATGTCGCGCGTATCATGCACCACGTCCGCCAGCATCTGTACATCGCGCAGGTTGAAGTCAGACTCCAGCGACAGCGTCTGGCGCGCCGCCTGACTCATGATCAGGTGCGTTTCTATGCCTTCTATCGCCTGCAAAACCTGCAACAGACGTACGCCATACACCACGCCGCTGGCGCCGGAAATACCAATAATGAGTCGCTTCATCAAGACTGCCTCTGACTGACCGCGCCGGTGCTCAACGCGTAAAACGGATCTGCGCTGACTTTGCCGGATCGGTTGGCGATAAGCAAGAATAAGAAAAGGGAGCGCGCCAAGCGCACTCCCTTTCCGTTACACCGCGACAAGGTTTTCAACACTCAGCCTTCGTTGTGTAACTCCAGATCTTCCACTTCATTCTGGCTGCGCAACGCTTTGGCATCGTCATTACGCAGCATTTCCAGATAGTCCAGATAGCCCTGATCGACATCCTTCGTCACATACACCCCGTTGAATACCGAACACTCAAACTGGGTGATATCCGGGTTATCTTCACGGGCGGCGGCGATCAGATCGTCCAAATCCTGGAAAATCAGCGCATCCGCGCCGATAAGCTGGCGGATCTCCTCCACTTCGCGACCGTGGGCAATCAGCTCGTTAACGCTCGGCATATCGATACCGTAAACGTTAGGGAAACGAATTTCCGGCGCCGCCGAAGCCAGATACACGCGCTTGGCGCCCGCCTCGCGCGCCATTTCCACAATCTGCTCGGAGGTGGTTCCGCGTACGATGGAGTCATCGACCAGCAGAACGTTTTTATCGCGGAACTCGGCACGGTTGGCATTCAGCTTACGTCGAACCGACTGACGGCGCGCCTGCTGGCCCGGCATGATAAAAGTACGACCGACATAGCGGTTTTTTACAAACCCCTGACGATACGGCTTATCGATGATGCGCGCGATTTCCAGTGCGATATCACAGGAGGTTTCAGGAATGGGGATCACCACGTCAATGTCGAGATCTTCCCATTGGCGTGCAATCTTCTCGCCCAGCTTCTGACCCATACGCACACGAGCGCTGTACACGGAAATTTTATCGATGAACGAATCCGGGCGCGCAAAGTAAACATACTCGAACAGGCAGGGATTGCTTTTCGGATTCTCGGCGCACTGACAGGTAAACAACTGCCCTTTTTCGGTGATGTAAATCGCCTCGCCCGGCGCGACATCACGCAGGAATTCAAAACCCAGCGTATCCAGCGCCACGCTTTCCGACGCCACCATATATTCGCTGCGGCCGTCTTCCAGATCGCGTTTACCGATAACCAGCGGACGGATGCCGTTGGGATCGCGGAAAGCCACCATGCCATGACCGATAATCATGCTCACGCAGGCATAGGCGCCGCGAATTTGCTGGTGCGTCGCCGCAACGGCGGCAAAAATATTGTCGGCTTCCAGAGGATAGTGCTGAAAACGATCCAGCTCTCTGGCAAAAATGTTCAACAGAATTTCAGAATCAGAGGTGGTGTTAACATGACGACGCTCTTGCTCAAACAGCTTTTTACGCAGTTCGTGAGCGTTGGTCAGGTTACCGTTATGCGCCAGGGTGATGCCAAACGGCGAATTAACGTAGAAAGGCTGCGCTTCCGAGGCGCTGGAACTGCCCGCGGTGGGATAACGCACATGCCCGATGCCCATATTGCCTTGTAAACGTTGCATGTGCCGTGCTTCAAACACATCTTTCACCAGGCCGTTGGCCTTGCGCAGGCGAAAGCAGTTCAAGGCGTCAATGGTGATGATGCCTGCGGCATCCTGCCCACGGTGTTGCAACACCGTTAACGCGTCATAAATCGACTGGTTGACCGGCGTAAAACCGGCGATACCGACAATACCGCACATGGTGTCTTTTCCTCATCAGCGCTACCGCAGCTATATATGTTGCGGCAAGAAACTTGACGTGCTTTGCAGGTAGTCAAAAAACCACCTGATAATATAACTGAACTGCGGAATTAACTGGGACTGCTTCCAGTCGGCGCTCTGTGAAAAACCGGTGAAGGTATCCAGAAAGAACAACAGGGCGGAGACGATCAACACACCGCGCAGCGCGCCGAAACAGATGCCCAATACGCGATCGGTGCCCGATAATCCGGTGCGTTCAACCAATGAACCAATCACATAGTTGACAATAGCACCCACAATTAACGTCGCAATAAACAGAATGGCAATAGCGATACCATTACGTACCAGTTCATCGTCAAAACGGGTGAAATACACGGCCAGATAAGCATAGTAATGGCTGGCGACAAAAAACGCACATCCCCAGGTTACCAGCGACAATGCCTCGCGTATAAACCCCCGGATCAGGCTGACCAGAGCCGAAAATCCGATGATGCCAATAATGACGTAATCAACCCAAACCATGAGCTACCCTAATAATGAACGATGCCAACCGCTAAGCCGCCACGTCATCCTGTTCGCGGCGCATTCTAACAGAAAAAGAAAACGTTTGCGTAGCGTATTTCCGTCGATTTCATCAATAGACAATCAAACGAAAAAAGCCGAATCCCCTTAACGCACGCTGTGCGATCTGACCTGACCGCTCAGCCCGCTGAGCCGCTGCAATTCCGCCAGCGAAGACTGCAATTTCTCTTTTGACGCGTCCGGCCCGATATAAATACGGGTAATCTGCCCCGCCACCGGCGTCGCCGGCACGGTATACGCCCGATAGCCGGAAAGGCGCAGCTTGGCGACGATCTCATTAACCTTATCCGCATTCTTCAGCGCGCCGAGCTGTACGATGTAAGCTTGCCCGGCGGGCGCCTGTTCTGCGGTCTGCTTATCCGGCCGGACGTCGGATTTCGGCTCCGGTTTGGGTTTCGGTTCAGGCTTCGGCTTAACCTCCGGTCTTACTTCCGGCTTCGGCTGCGGTTCAGGCCGCGTCTGAACCGGCGGCCGTTCAACCACGGCCGGCGGCGCAGCGACGACGGGCGCATTGGCCGCAGGAGGCGGGCTTTCCGGCGGTTCGGGACTTTCGGCCGCAGGCAACGCGCTCTTATCCTGAATGATGACCTCCTCCCCTTCCGTCGGCTGGTTGGGTAAAGGCTGATTCAGCGCGGGCAACGCGTCCATCTCGTTGCTTTCGCCCGCTTTAGGCACCAACGGGATCGCCGCAAACTCATCTTCATAATGTTTTTTCTTACCGTCCAGCAGGCCAGGCAGCACAATGACGCCCAGCGCAACCAGAATAATCGTGCCGACTAAACGATTCTGAAATTTACTCGCCATACGTTTTCCCCTCATCCCGCGCATCCATAACCTGCGCTACCGTATGAAAAGATCCACACACAATGACGATATCCTGCGCGGCCGCGTCAGACATCGCCTGTCGCCAGGCGGTCACGACATCCGGAAATGACTGACAGCGTTCCAGATGCTCGGCCAGTTGCGCCGCAGAAGCGCCGCGCGGGCCTTCCAGCGGCGCACAGTACCAATCGTCCACCAGCGGCTTCAAATGATTCAGGGTGCCGCCAATGTCCTTATCCGCCAGCATACCGATCACCGCGCGAACTTTCCCGGTTTTCGGCAATGCCGACAGCCGGCCGGCCAGATAAGCGGCGGCGTGAGGATTATGCGCCACGTCCAGAATCAGCAGCGGGTTTGCGCCGACGATCTGGAAGCGCCCGGGCAGCTCGGCCTGTCGCACCCCCTGGCGGATCGCCTCTTCGCTCACGTTTAAAGGGGAAGCGTTTAGCGCCGTCAACGCCGTCGCGGCATTGGCCAGAGGCACATTCGGCATCGGCAATCCTGACAGTTCACGTTGCTTGTTTTGCCAACTCCAGCCATCGCGCTGAATGGAAAAATCCCAGTCCCGGCCGCGCCGTAATAGCCGCGCGCCTGTTTCCGCGGCAACCTCCGCAATCGCGCCCGGCATATCCGGCTCGCCGACCACCGCGGGCTTGCCCGGCCGGAAAACGCCGGCTTTTTCTCTGCCGATGCTGTCCCGATCGTTACCCAGCCAGTCGGTGTGATCCAACGCAATGCAGGTTACCACCGCGACGTCGGCATCGACGATATTCGTGGCGTCAAGGCGCCCGCCTAACCCCACTTCCAGAATCACCACATCCAGCGTCGCCTGCTTGAACATTTGCAACGCGGCCAGGGTTCCGAACTCAAAATAGGTAAGCGACACCGCGCCTCTTCCGGCTTCGATATCGGCAAACGCCCGACAATGTAGCGATTCCGGCAACTCTTTACCCTGAATTCTTACCCGTTCGGTATAACGCTGCAAATGGGGAGAACTGTATACGCCCACCCGCAGTCCGGCGGCCAGCAGTATCGATTCCAGGGTACAGCAGGTCGTGCCCTTGCCATTGGTTCCTGCGACGGTAAATATCACCTTGGCGGGCTGCAATAATTGAAGATTCTCAGCAACCTGCTTTACGCGATCCAGTCCCAAATCGATGGCCTGGCCGTGCAGGTGCTCAAGATAATGAAGCCACGTGACCAAAGGCGACGTGGCTTGGGGTATGTGAAGATTATCCATGAGTCCCGTTCACTGGCTTACGGTTCATTTTATACAGGAAGCATAAATTCCGCTCGGCGCGGTATTAATGCTTCCTGTTCATTAGTTCAACTACGCTTCATCCTGCGATTCAGCGGCGGCGTCGTGATGAAGTTCCGCCACATCGTTGCTCGGTTCCGGATGATTGGTCAACTTGGCAAGAATCGTCGCCAGTTTATAGCGCATCTCCGGGCGGCGCACGATCATGTCGATAGCGCCCTTCTCAATCAGGAATTCACTGCGCTGGAAGCCCGGCGGCAGTTTTTCACGCACCGTTTGCTCAATTACCCGCGGGCCGGCAAAGCCGATCAGCGCTTTGGGTTCGGCGATATTCAGATCGCCCAGCATCGCCAGACTGGCGGACACGCCGCCCATCGTCGGGTCGGTCAGCACGGAAATGTAGGGCAAACCGCGGTCGCGCATTTTTGCCAACGCCGCACTGGTTTTCGCCATCTGCATCAGCGACATCAGCGCTTCCTGCATCCGGGCGCCGCCGCTGGCGGAGAAACACACCAGCGGGCAACCCTCTTCCAGCGCCTGCTCGACGGCACGAACGAAACGCGCGCCGACCACAGAGGCCATCGAACCGCCCATGAAAGCGAACTCAAACGACGCGGCCACCACGGGCATACCGTATAACGTTCCTTTCATCACCACCAGAGCGTCTTTCTCGTCAGACTGCTTTTGCGCGGCGGCCAGACGATCTTTATATTTTTTAGAGTCGCGGAATTTTAGGATATCCTTCGGCTCCAGTTCGCTACCCAGCTCCACTGTCCCTTCTTTATCCAGGAAAGCTTGCAGGCGCGCTCGCGCGGAAAGACGCATGTGATGATCGCACTTGGGGCAAACTTCCAGATTACGTTCCAGCTCCGCGCGATAAAGCACCTGACCGCAGCTATCGCATTTCGTCCACACCCCTTCAGGAATGTTCGCTTTACGGGTTGGCGTAATATTGCTTTTGTTAAGAATTCGTTCAATCCAGCTCATTGATAACCTTTCTGCTTGAACCTGGCACACGCCAGTCCGCTGTTCATGTGTTCCCCGACGGCATCGCCGATTAAAAAACACCTGAGGCGCGCGTCGATCGCGCCGCCAAAGCGTTGGCGCCAGGGATTATTCCCAGGAACAGACCATAAATGCTGCCCATTAAACCATAACGATCCGGTACTGTGGATAAAAAACTGGTCAAACCGGATGTTAAAATACGTTTCGCTTATTTTACATCGCCGCGCGCGGCGGCTCTGCGGTGTCGGGCAATTTCAATGATGCCCGGCAGAATAGAGACAAAGATAATCCCGACAATCAGTAATTTCAGGTTTTCCTGCACCACCGGCAAATCGCCGAACAGATAACCCGCATAGGTGAAAGACACCACCCATAACAACGCGCCGATCACATTGTAAGCGGCAAAATGCCGGTAACTCATATGTCCCATTCCCGCAACAAACGGCGCAAATGTTCTCACAATAGGGACAAAGCGCGCCAGAATTATTGTTTTACCACCGTGACGGGCATAAAACTGATGCGTTTTATCCAGATAGCTGCGCCGGAAAATTTTTGAGTCCGGATTACTGAACAGCTTTTCCCCGAACAGCCGGCCAATGGTGTAATTCACCGCGTCGCCGAGGATCGCCGCCGCAATCATCAAGAAAACCATCAGATGAACATCCAGCGCGTTGGATGGCAGGGCCGCCAGCGCGCCGGCGACAAACAGCAAAGAATCGCCCGGCAAAAACGGCGTCACCACCAGCCCGGTTTCACAGAACAAAATCAAAAATAAAATGGCATAAATCCAGACACCATATTGCGCCACCAGTTCCGCCAGATGCACGTCAATATGCAGAATAAAATCAATAATAAACCGTATAAATTCCATAAAAATTTCTCTTTCTCGATGTCGCCGCCGCCAGCGTCATCAGTTTAGCCGGACAAAACACCGCCACTTAGTTCTCATCGTTCAAGAACAAAGGTCCCATCGCCGGCCGCGGCAGAGCAAAACGCGCGGGATAGTCCACGGCGACCAGATACAACCCCTCGGCCCGGGCAGTGGCGGCGGCCAATGAACGATCTTTCGCCGCCAGCAGTTCGGCAATCCATCCTTCCGGCTGATTGCCGCAGCCCACTTCCATCAGGCTGCCGACGATATTGCGAACCATATGATGTACAAACGCATTGGCCTTAATATCTACCACGATATAGGCGCCATGACGCGTAACCTTTAAATGATTTACATAGCGCCAGGGGGTGCGGGACTGGCATTGCACGGCGCGAAACGAGGTAAAATCGTTCTCCCCCAGCAGACATTGTCCCGCGCGCGCCATCCGTTCGGCATCGAGCGGCAGATAACAATGGGTGACGCCTCTGGCCAGCACCGCCGGACGATAGCGATGATTATAGATGACATAACGATAACGGCGCGCCGTGGCGCTGAAACGGGCGTGAAAATCATCGTCAACCGTTTTGACCCAGCGCACGGCGATGTCCGGCGGTAAATTGGCGTTCACCCCCATCGTCCAGGCCGCGTCCTTGCGCGCCGCCTGCGTCAGAAAATGCACCACTTGCCCGGTCGCGTGCACGCCGGCATCGGTGCGCCCGGCGCAAAATACGCTTATCGGCTCATTGGCGACTTTGCTCAGCGCCTGTTCGAGACATCCCTGTACGCTGCCGACTTCGGCCTGGCGCTGCCAGCCATAATAGCGGCTGCCGTCATACTCAATCCCCAGCGCAATTTTCAGCGGAGCCGGTTCCGCCGCCAGTATCGGCTCAGACATTACCCCAGATACTCCCGTACCAGACGCTCTGCGGTTTCCACCGCCATCAGCGCGCCGCCGAAACGGACGTTATCCGCCACCGACCAGAACTGCAACAGTTCGGGAATACCGTAATCATTACGCAAACAGCCAATGCTCAGCAGCACATTGCCGGAGGCGTCGCCAACCTGCGTTGGGTAATCCTGCTCTTCGCTGACCTGAATGTCGCCGGCCTGCAACAGTTCATCCCGCGCTTCCTCGGCGGAGAGCGGACGCAGCGCCTCAAGGTGAACCACCTGGGCATGGCCGTAGAAAACCGGCGACTGGATGCAGGTAACGGAAATCGGCAATCCCTCATCCTGTAAGACTTTACGCACCTGATCCACCAGACGACGCTCTTCACGCACGCTGCCCTCGCCATCGGGCAACAGCGGCAACAGGTTGAACGCCAGTTGTTTGGGGAATAATCCCGCCTCAGGCGGAATGCCGTTCAGCAAGCGGGCGCTTTGCCCGGCCAAATCATCCACCGCCGCTTTGCCATGGGCGGAAACCGACAGCATAGTGGTGACGTGCAGACGGGATAAACCGGCGGCTTCCGTCAGCGGTTTGATCGCCGTCAGCAGTTGGCTGGTCAGGCTATCCGCGACCGCCACGATATTACGGTTGCGATAATCGGCCAGCGCATGGGCGTTCACCCCCGGCACCACCAACGGCACGTCCGGTTCCAGCGCAAACAAACCGCTGCTGTCGATGACCAGACACCCGGCATTACCCGCCTCTTCCGCATAACGCTCGCTGGCTTCCTGACCGGCGACGAAAAACGCCAGTTGGGCCTGCGACCAGTCAAAATCCGCCGCATCTTCCACCGGACAGGACTTACCGTTAAAGCGGATGATTTCCCCCACGCTGCGTTCGCTGGCCAGGGGATACAATTCACCCACCGGAAATTCGCGCTCCTGCAATAATTCCAGTAACGCCGCGCCTACTGCGCCCGTAGCGCCCAGCAGAGCAATATTCCAGCCGTCGGACATGTGGTTTTCTCCCCAAACTTATGAATGAAACATTCCCGGGCGATAGATACCGCCGGGTTTTTAACAACAAATCAGGCTACAGAGTGATTAACGATCGGCCATCGCCGTGGCATTAAAGCCCAGCTTACGCAGACATTCCGCGCTGGCGCCGTCGGTACAGATAACACGGAGCGACGCCCACTCGCGTCGTTCCTGATAATGTTTGCGCAGGCGATCAAATCCGCCCTGCTGATGCGCGCAATGGCGCAATAGAGCATCATCCCGGCGCACATCATACACCAGATGAACCAGACGCTTTAATAACGCTTCATTGAGCGGCGACGTTAAGGTCACTTCAGCAAATTCCGGCTCCGGCAGCAAAGAAGACAGCGCCACCGGCTGCGGATCGCCGATAAACCGGCTCAAGGCTTCAAAAACCTGCGTGGTGCCGCGGGCTTTGCCTTCCAGCGTATAGCCGGCGATATGCGCCGTTCCCACGTCCACCAACGCCAACAGTTCGGTGGACAACGCCGGTTCAGGCTCCCATACGTCAAGAATGACGCTGAGGTTTTTCCCCTGTTTCAGCGCGTTGAGCAGCGCGGTATTATCCACCACCGGGCCGCGACAGGCGTTAATCAGAATACGTCCGTCGGCGAAGGCGTTCAGCACCGCCTCATCGACCAGATGATGAGTCCGGTACGGGCCGTCAAGGTATAACGGCGTATGCAGCGTCAGGATATCCGCCTCGCGCACCAGCGCGTCCAGCGGCAGGAAATCGCCCTCGTCCCCGCGATCTTTTCGGGGCGGGTCGCACAACAAGGTTTTTACCCCCCAGGCCTTCAGGCGTTCGTTCAGGCGGCCGCCCACATTACCGACGCCGACGATGCCCACGGTTTTATTACCCAGTTGGAATCCATCGCGTTCGGCGAGCAGCAACAGGGAAGAAAAGACGTATTCGACAACCGCGATCGCATTGCAGCCCGGCGCGGCTGAAAAGCCAATGCCGTTAGCCTCAAGCCAGCGCTGATCCACATGGTCGGTGCCGGCCGTGGCGCTGCCGACAAACTTCACCGCGGCGCCGGCCAGCAGTTCGGCATTCACCTTGGTCACCGAACGCACCATCAATGCGTCGGCATCCTTCAGCGCGTCAAGCGGCAGCGGACGCCCCGGCACGGCCTGAACCTCGCCCAGACGGCTAAACAACTCGCGCGCGTACGGCATATTTTCATCAACCACAATCTTCATTGTCTTCCCCGGTAGCCTGTTGCCCTGCAAAAAAGAGGGGGGTTATTTTGCCACTGAATGATCAGGAAGCCCAATGCTATCGGCCGGCCGATACGGCCTTGATGACCGGCGGCGGCGATGTCGCAGCGACGTACTGCCGATGATCGGCGGCAATCCGTCCGCCAGATATCCGGCGTTGGCTATGGCTAATGGCAGCGACAGCGGTAAACTAGCGCCTTTCTTGCATTATGGATGAGAGTCACCGCTTTGAATTCTCTGTTTCCCATTATCGCCGTACTGATTTGGTCGGTGAATGTCATCGTCAATAAACTCTCCTCCGCCGTGATCGACCCGGCAGCCATTTCTTTTTATCGCTGGCTGCTGGCTTGGGTGGTGATGACGCCGTTTATGTTGCCGGGTATGCGACAACATCTGGCGGTGATTCGTCAATATAGCTGGAAACTGCTGACGCTCGGATTGCTGGGCATGGTGCTGTATCAGAGTCTGGCTTACTACGCGGCGCACACCATCAGCGCAGTCATGATGGGGATCATGGGATCGCTGGTTCCGCTATTAACCGTGTTAATCAGCATTCCGCTGCTGCGCATCGCGCCCACGGTCGGCATGCTGGCCGGCGGATTGCTTTCCTTCGGCGGCATTGTCTGGCTTATCAGCGCGGGCCACCCGGAACAGATTCTGTCGCAGGGTATCGGCGCCGGCGAAATAATGATGTTTTGCGCCGCCAGCGCCTATGCGCTGTATGGCGTCTTAACCAAACGCTGGAGTATCCCACTGCCCAACTGGCTGTCGCTGTACGTGCAAATCACCTTTGGCGTGGTACTGCTGCTGCCTAATTTTTTGTTGACGGACGACGTGCGGCTCACCAGCCAGAATATCCCCTTAGTGGCCTTTGCCGGCATCATGGCGTCGATTATCGCCCCTTTCCTGTGGATCCAGGGCCTGTTGCGACTGGGGGCCGGCACCGCGTCCATATTTATGAACCTGACGCCGGTGTTTACCGCCGTCATCGCGATTGTGTTCCTGCATGAGCCGCTGCACGGTTATCACCTGATCGGCGGCGGAATTACCTTGCTGGGCGTGGTGTTGGCGCAACGATGGCGATTCCCCTTAATCAAACCGCATCGCCGTGATTAGCCCCTGTTCGTGGCGGTTATAGGGCTATCGAACCCAGAAAGAGCTTGCTATGATTCTTTTCTCTTTCAGCCAGCGGTGAGGAAAACGGTATGCAACCTGTAAGCGGCCCAGGTGCCCCACTGCCGGGTGAGCGATCGGTCGCTCCCGCGACCACGTCGCCGACGACCAACGCGGCTGGCGGCGACGGCGATCTGCCGCTGACGCCGGCGCAACGCGCAACGCTTGAAAACCTGATCGTGAAAATCGTGGCGCTCAGCACCGCAAAAGCGACGGAAGTCTGGTCGGGCGTCAAACAGGGACTGGGACTCGGCGAAAACGCCGAACTGATGTCGCGCCATTACCAGCCGGCGGAGCAGATACTGCAAACGCGCTTAACGCAGGCGCAAGGTCAGGATAATGGCGCCCGCCAGCAGCTTATGCAACAGCTCGGCGACCTGCTGCCGCAGGGGAACAACCGTCAGGCGGTCAGTGACTTTATCCGCCAGCAATTCGGTCACGCCACATTAAGCTCACTGAGCAACACACAACTGCAACAGGTGGTCACGCTACTGCAAGGGCAAAGCGCTCAATCCACGTCCCAGGCGGCCGTCAGTTCGCCCGATCGCCCACTGCTGCCTGCCGAACAACGTAGCCTGAATCAACTGGTCACTCGTCTGGCGGCCCAGAGCGGGGAGCAGCCGGCAAAAATCTGGACCACGTTGATGACGATGCAGAATCTCAACGGCGGGGATGCCATTCCCGTCAGATCGCTGCCGTTACTGACTCAGTTCCTGCAAACACAACTGGTGCTGCAACAGGCGCAGACAGCGTTGCCGACCTCATCTCAACCGGCGGCGCAGCAGCAAAGCGCTCCAGACGCCAATATCGCGCCCGGTCAGACGGTATCGGCGGCCAATAACGCCAACGCGGCGTCCCCCTTGACGTCATTTGCCAACGCCCAGACTAGCGTGCCCGCCGCCCCGAATCTTGCAACGTTGCAGGCGGCATTACAGCAGCCGCTGAATGCGCAGGAACAGCAAATGCTGCTGGATTATGCCCAGAACCGGTTTAACGCCGGATTCCAGACGCCGCTCACGCCGATGCAGCTTAGCGATGCGCTCGCTTTCTTGTTTACCCAACGCATACAACGCGCACAGGAAACCGACTGGGCGGCGGCGAGCGTATTCCCGCAACCGTTGCTCAACCCGCTGATTGCCTCGTTACCGCTTAGCTGGCAGTCTCTGTTCCATAAGCCGATGTTTGTGATCATTGCCAGCGTCTGCGTCGCGGTATTCCTGCTTTGGGTATTGTTCTGAGCAGCATTCAGCGCTGTTGCGCATCAAGAGAGGCGGGGTAAAGAAAGGCGATCATAGCGGGGTTATCATACCCGCCATGATCGTGTAGCAACGCGGGCGATTACTTCTCGAATTTGCTCATCACCAGCGTGGCGTTGGTGCCGCCGAAGCCGAAACCATTCGACATCACGGTGGTCAGCTTACGCTCCGTCGGTTCGGTGATGATGTTCATGCCAACGCCATGTTCATCCAGCGTTTCAACGTTGATGCTCGGCGCGATAAAGCCGTGTTCCAGCATCAGCAGCGTATAAATCGCTTCCTGAACGCCCGCCGCGCCCAGTGAGTGACCGGTCATGGCTTTGGTGGCGGAAATGGCCGGAATGTTATCGCCGAACACTTCACGGATCGCTCCCAGCTCTTTCACATCACCGACCGGCGTGGACGTGCCGTGCGTATTGATGTAGTCGATAGGCGCATCTACGCCCTGCAACGCCATCTTCATGCAACGCATCGCCCCTTCGCCTGACGGGGCAACCATATCCGCGCCGTCGGACGTCGCGCCGTAGCCGATGATTTCACCGTAGATATGCGCGCCACGCGCCAGCGCATGCTCCAGCTCTTCCACCACCACGATGCCGCCGCCGCCGGCGATAACGAAACCATCGCGGTCGGCATCATAAGTACGGGACGCTTTTTCCGGCGTGTCGTTATATTTGGTAGACAGCGCGCCCATGGCATCGAACTCGCAGGCCATTTCCCAGCACAGCTCTTCGCCGCCGCCGGCAAATACCACGTCCTGTTTACCCAGTTGGATCATCTCTACCGCGTTACCGATACAGTGAGCGGAGGTGGCGCAGGCGGAACTGATGGAGTAGTTAACGCCGCGGATTTTGAACGGCGTCGCCAGACAGGCGGAAACACCGGAAGCCATGGATTTGGTGACCATATACGGACCCACGCCGCGCAGGCCTTTCGCCCGCATACCGTCGGTGCCGGCAACCTGGTTGCGCGGAGAACCGCCGCCAGACCCCACGATCAGGCCGGTACGATCGTTGGACACCTGATCGTCGCTCAGCCCGGAATCTTTAATCGCCTGTTCCATGGACAGATAGGCATAAATCGATGCATCACTCATAAAGCGCACAATTTTACGATCGATGAGGCCGGTGGTGTCCAGTTTAACGTTACCCCAGACGTGACTACGCATGCCGGAATCTTTCAGCTCTTGAGAGAAAGTAATACCCGAGCGGCCTTCCCGCAATGACGCCAGAACTTCCTGCTGGTTATTACCTATGCTTGATACGATCCCCAGACCAGTAATCACTGCACGTTTCATTCAATACCTCTTCCACTTATAAAGTTTGGGATTTCGCCTCGCACTTTAGCGTACACTTGTAAGCTGAACAAGTCCGATCAGCCGAACTTTTGCTAAATTTGCGCCAGGGCATTCAGCTCGTTAAAATCGCCCCACCGCTTGAATAATGAGTCATTTGCCGTGAATAGCCTTCCCATCCAGCATGCGTCGTTGAGCTGGAACGAACAGGGTACACCTGTATCGCAACAGTTTGATGACGTCTATTTTTCCAATCAGGATGGGCTGTTGGAAACCCGTTATGTGTTTTTAACCGGCAATCAGTTTCCCGCACGCTTTACCCCCCATACGCGTGAAAACTGCGTGGTGGCGGAAACCGGTTTCGGCACCGGGCTCAATTTTCTGACGCTGTGGCAGGCCTTTGATGATTTCCGCGCCCGGTCGCCGCAAGCGCCGTTGCGCCGCCTGCACTTCATCAGCTTCGAGAGGTTTCCGCTGCGCCGG
This sequence comes from Brenneria sp. hezel4-2-4, assembly GCF_013155275.1. Taxonomy (GTDB): domain Bacteria; phylum Pseudomonadota; class Gammaproteobacteria; order Enterobacterales; family Enterobacteriaceae; genus Brenneria. Next base: position 25,988 of record NZ_JABJXS010000002.1, on the reverse strand, counting down.
CGCGATCTGGCCGCCGCTCACGCCCAATGGCCTGAACTGGAAAAATATGCGCAAGAATTACGCCGGCAGTGGCCGATGCCGTTAGCCGGCTGCCATCGTTTACTTCTGGCTCAGGGCCGCGTCACGCTCGATCTGTGGTTCGGCGATGTCAATACGCTGCTGCCGACCCTGGATGAGTCGCTGAATCATCAGGTCGACGCCTGGTTTCTCGACGGCTTCGCGCCGGCGAAAAATCCGGATATGTGGACGGAGAATCTGTTTCGATCCATGGCCAGACTGTGCCGGCAGGACGGAACTTTCGCCACCTTTACCGCCGCCGGGTTCGTGCGCCGGGGATTACAGCAGGCGGGGTTTACCGTCAGCAAGGTCAAGGGATTTGGGCAGAAACGCGAAATGTTGAGCGGCTATCTGCCCGCATGCCTTTCCGCCCCCTCGGTCGCGCCCTGGTATGCCCGACCTCCGGCCACCGCAACCCACGATATAGCGATTATCGGCGGCGGCATTGCCGGTGTTTTAACCGCGCTGGCGCTGCAAAGACGCGGCGCGTCAGTCACGCTGTACTGTGCCGATCCACAACCGGCGCAGGGCGCGTCGGGCAACCGGCAAGGCGCGCTGTATCCTTTACTGAATAATAAGCATGATGCGCTTTCGCGTTTCTTTGCCGCCGCGTTCACTTTTGCGCGTCGCCACTATGCCGAACTGGCGGCGCAGGGCGTCGGTTTTGAACATCAGTGGTGCGGCGTTAGCCAATTGGCCTATGACCAGAAAAGCGCCGGTAAAATCGAACACATTTTACAAGGTGAATGGCCGCCGGAACTGGTTTTCGCCGTGACGGAGGAGCAGCTTGAAGACGTGAACGGTCTGATGCTGGGTGTCGGCGGCATTACCTACCCCGATGGCGGCTGGCTTTGCCCGGCGGAGCTAACCGCCTCCGCGCTGGAACTGGCCCGCCGGCAAGGATTGATCGTCCATATGAACACGGCAGTTTCCTCGCTTGAGCAAACCCGCGCCGGCTGGCGCTTGACGCTGAATAACCATCGACAGGCGGAACATGCCGCGCTCATCCTGGCGAATGGTCATCAACTGTCGGACTGGACTCAGACTCAACATCTTCCATGCTATACGGTGCGCGGTCAGGTAAGCCATATCCCGACGACACCGGCGTTGCAGCGGCTGAAACAGGTGCTTTGCTACGACGGTTATCTGACGCCGGTCAGCCCGCGGCATCAGGAACACTGCATCGGCGCCAGCTACCAGCGCGGCGATGCCGCCACCGACTACCGGGAAGAAGAACAACAGGAAAATCGCCGGCGTCTGCTGAACTGTCTGCCGCAGGCGGAATGGGCGCAGCAAATCGATGTGCGCGACCGCCAGGCGCGTCAGGGCGTGCGCTGTGCGCTGCGCGACCATTTGCCGCTGGTCGGCGCGGTAGCGGATTATCAACAAACGCTTGAGAGCTATCAGGATTTATTGCAACACCACCATCACGCGGAACATCTTCCCTCCGCGCCGGTCTACCCGAATCTGTTCCTTATCGGCGCGCTGGGTTCCCGGGGGCTGTGTTCGGCGCCGTTGGCGGCCGAGATTCTGGCCGCGCAAATTTACGGCGAGCCATTGCCGTTGGATAGCGAAACGCTGGCGGCGCTGAACCCGAATCGTTTCTGGATCAGGAAACTGCTGAAAGGCCGGCCGGTATCGTCTCAGGGATAAGAACGGGCGTTAAAAAAGCATGGTGCCGGAAACACCGGCACCATATTGAAATGGATTAATCGAAAAGAATTAATGGGTTTGCGGGTTCTGCGCCTGCTGGAATAAACGCTCCCACATGCGGTTTACCAGAATCTGATCCGGCGGGGAAAGCTCACCGTTTTTGATGGCCTTATCAATACTGTCGCTGACGCGCGCATACAGCGCTTCCGGCGTATGTTCGCCGTTTTCCTCCGCTTCAGCCACCGATACCGTCAAATGACCGCGCAGATAGCCGCCGGCAAAAAGTTCATCGTCGCTGGCATGTTCCACCATGTCATCAATCAGCGCCAGAATACGCGTCTCAAATTCTGCGATCATTTATTATCCTCAGTTAATCTGTCTCGCTTAATAGTCAGCAGAGATCGGCCGGGTACGGAAAGCTCGCTGCCGTCAGCGGCGGCGTATTGTAAAACGATTGTAACGCATTAATAAAGCGCGCCGGCCGCGGCGGGATCCCCTGCTGCAAATACACCCTCACCTGCGCATGAACCCGGCGTTGGAAATCGATGCGATCCGGCTCGCTGTCGCCATTCAGGTTGTCGCAGCTCACGTTAAAGGGAAAACCCGCCGCCACGCAAAACAGCCAGTCGAGCGCCTGCGGTTTGATCTCAACGGACTCAAACTGAGACTGCGTCGTAGCATCACGCCCGTCCGGGCAATACCAGTAGCCGAAGTCAACCTGTAAACGCCGCTGCGCGCCCGCGATGCACCAGTGAGAAATCTCATGCAGCGCGCTGGCATAAAAGCCGTGAGCGAAGATAATCCGGTGATAAGACACCTGCTCGTCCGCGGGCAGATAGATTGGCTCGTCGTCGCCTTTAATTAAGCGCGTGTTGTATTCGCCGCTAAAGCAGCCATCAAAAATATCAATCAGTTGCTGATAGTGATGGGAATCCATCTCGTTATTTACCATCATCAGAAAAACCGCCCCAGCCAATGCGCGATCTCGGCGCCATGACTGTCATAAATCAGTTTGCCGCTCATCACCGCGGAAACGATCACCAGCATAGGGCGGATCAGTTTCTGCCCTTTGTTCAGCACCATTCTGGCGCCGATACGGGCGCCGATAAACTGCCCCAGCAACATTACAGCTCCCAGGCCCCACACCACTTTACCGCCGAGCATAAAGAACAGCAGCCCGCCGAAATTCGAGGTGAAGTTGAGGATTTTGGCATGCGCCGTGGCCTTCGCCAGATTAAAACCGCTCAGCGTGACAAATGCCAGCGCATAAAACGACCCGGCGCCCGGCCCGAAGAAACCGTCATAAAATCCAATGCCGCAACCGGCGACAATCGCGAACGGCACGGCGGACAGACGGCGCTGCCGGTCGTCGTCGCCGATCTTGGGCGACAGTAGAAAATAGAGGCCGATGCCAATGATCAGCAACGGTAATAGCTGCCGCAGAAAGTCAGCATGGATCTGCTGAATAAGCCAGGCGCCGAACGTCGATCCGACAAAGGTCAAGGCGATAGCCAGCTTCTGCTCGCTTAAATCGACGGCGCGGCGGCGGATAAAGTACAGGCTGGCGGAAAACGAACCGCCGACCGCCTGAAGCTTATTGGTTGCCAAAGCCTGCGCGGGCGATAGCCCGACGGCCATCAGCGCCGGTACGCACAATAAACCGCCGCCCCCGGCGATGGAGTCGATAAACCCCGCCAATATCGCGACGAAGAATAAAATGCCCAGAACTTCAGGCCCGACGACAAACCAATCCATGATTTATTCCACTGCAAAATGTCTGTCGACCAAAGCCTGACAAGACGGAGGTAAAGGAGGAGGCGATGTTTTCACCGGCGGCTCGCCGCCCGGTTGTTTTGGCTGGAACCAACTGGTTAGCTCGGCGCCGCAGCCGTCGCCGGCGGGCGGCGCTGGCTGATCCTGACACTCCAGACTATCGGCGGGGCACCGCAGGCGAACATGCATGTGCGCGCGATGTCCAAACCAGGGACGAACCTTATGCAACCAGTCACGATCCTGACCTGCATCGGCGCACAGCTGTTTTTTTATCGCTGGATTAACGAAAATGCGGGTCACGCCGCTATCTTGCGCCGCCAGCTTCACCAGCGTCGTTACTTCGGGCTGCCAGACGCGCGGGTTAACCCTGCGGCCGTTGGCCGCCACCAGATCGAGGGGTTGCGGATTAAGCAATTGCTGCTGACTCCAGCGCTGTTTCGGCAATTGCAGCCAGATATCCACATCCAGACCCGACTGATGGCTGGCATGACCGCTGTTGAAGCGCCCGCCGACCGGCATGCCCAAATCCCCAATAAGCATATTGGCCGCCGTGCGCCGCTTAACCGTTGCGCTTAGCCGTGTAATAAACGCCAGCAGATCGGGATGTCCGTAATAGCGGCGTTGATCGACGCGCATCACCTGATAATCCGGCGACTGTAGCGGCAGAGGTTGCGCGCCGATGATACATCCATTGGCAAAACTGCCGATGGCCTGAGGCGCTCCCGCCACCGGGTGCGTCATTTCCTGCCAGGGGGTTTTCGCCCATAGCGGCGCACTGAATGCCAGTGCGATAAAACCCATTAACCCTTTTTTCATCGTTTATTACCAGCGGGGAACCTGACTGACCACATCCCCACACTGCGCACGCTGGCGCAGCAGGTGATCCATTAACACAATCGCCATCATTGCTTCGGCAATCGGCACCGCTCGGATCCCCACGCAGGGATCGTGCCGGCCGCGCGTCACCATTTCCGTCGCTTCCCCCTGCCGGTTGATGGTCTGCCCCGGCACCATAATGCTGGAGGTCGGTTTGAGCGCCAGATGAGCGACAATATGCTGTCCGCTGCTGATGCCGCCTAAAATGCCGCCGGCGTGATTGCTCTGGAAACCCTGCGGCGTGATTTCATCGCGGTTTTCACTGCCGCGTTTCGTCACCACGGCGAAGCCGTCGCCGATTTCGACCCCTTTCACCGCATTGATGCTCATTAAGGCGTGCGCCAGATCGGCGTCCAGACGGTCAAACACCGGCTCGCCCAGGCCGGCGGGCACCGACTCCGCCACCACGCTGACTTTGGCGCCGATCGAATCGCCCTCTTTTTTCAGCGCCCGCATCAGTTCGTCCAGCGCTTCCAGCTTATCGGCGTCCGGGCAGAAAAAAGGATTCTGCTCGACCAAATCCCAGTCTTTTAATTCACAGCTCACATCGCCGATCTGCGCCAGATAGCCACGGATCTTCACGCCGTGTTGCTGTTGCAGATATTTTTTCGCTATCGCGCCGGCCGCGACGCGCATTGCGGTTTCACGGGCGGAAGAACGGCCGCCGCCGCGATAATCACGCAGGCCATATTTTTGTTCATAGGTGTAATCGGCGTGACCGGGACGGAAAACGTCTTTGATCGCGCTGTAATCCTGCGAACGCTGATCGGTGTTTTCAATCAGTAAACCAATGCTGGTTCCCGTGGTAACCCCTTCAAAAACGCCCGACAGAATGCGCACCCGATCGGGTTCACGGCGCTGCGTCGTGTAGCGGGACGTCCCCGGCCGACGGCGATCCAAATCGTGTTGCAGATCCGCTTCGGTCAATGGGATCCCCGGCGGAACCCCGTCAACCACACATCCCAGAGCGATACCGTGGGACTCACCAAATGTGGTGACGCGGAAAAACTGCCCAATACTGTTTCCTGCCATCACAACTCCTTAGCGTATACGTAATAGTTTTGGCTATGCCCATGATCTTTCAACGCGTGGCCCATGAACGCTTGCAAGAGGATGGATAGCGATACTCATCAATCAGGGTTAGTCGCGATAGATGCTGAAATGGGTTTTACAATCGATCAGTTGATCTTTGGTCAGCATAAATACGCCATCCCCGCCGTTGTCAAACTCCAGCCAGGTGAACGGAATATCGGGATATTGCGCAATCAGGTGCACCATGCTGTTGCCCACCTCGCAAATCAACACGCCGTCATCGCTGAGGTAGTCGGGCGCACAGGCCAGAATACGGCGCACCAGCTTCAGGCCGTCGCTGCCGGCGGCCAGCCCCAGCTCGGGTTCAAAACGGAACTCCTGCGGCAAATCAGACATGTCCTCTTCATCCACGTAAGGCGGATTGGTCACAATCAGGTCATAGCGGATTGCCGGCAAATCGCGGAACAGATCGGAACGGATCGGCGTCACGCAATATTCCATGCCGTGCTGCTGAATGTTCTGCTCGGTCACCGCCAGTACGTCATTGGAAATGTCCACCGCGTCCACTTCGGCTTCGGGAAAAGCCTGCGCGCAGGCAATCGCAATGCAGCCGCTGCCGGTACACATGTCCAGAATATGGCGAGGCGCTTTCGGCAACAGATCGCCGAAGCAGTCGCTGATTAATTCGCCGATCGGCGAACGCGGCACCAGCACCCGTTCATCGACATAAAATTCAAGCCCGCAAAACCAGGCTTTGTTGGTCAGATAGGCCACCGGGATGCGTTCGTTTACCCGACGGATAACCCGTTCGACAATGCGGTGCCGCTCGCTGGAGGTTAAACGGGACGCGTACATATCCTCCGGAATATCGAGCGGTAAAAACAGGCTGGGCAGCACCAGCTGTACGGCCTCATCCCACGGATTATCCGTACCGTGACCATAATAGATATTGGCTGCGTTAAACCGACTGACGCTCCAGCGCAACATATCCTGAATGGTATGGAGATCGCTGACCGCCTCATCGACGAAAATTTTGTCCAAGGTTGTCCTCCGCAGACATATCTGAATGACAAATTGGCGCTTATTTTGCCATGAAGCCGGTGACAAAGCAGCAGATATAACCCGTAGAGCGTAAGGTTACGCCGACTTTTATTTAGCGACCGGCGAGAGACAGGGTAAACTGAACGGATGTTGATGTAGGGTGAACGACCGATGAATAATAAATATTCGCTGAGTGACGACGAATTGCAGCTTTTTCGCGCATCCGTTTCCGGCGCCAAGAAGCTGCGCCAGGATACCTATACCCACAAGCCCGCTCGTCGCAAGCTGAGTGAATTGCCGCCAAGACGAGCCTTGCAGGAACAGATCGACGCCAGCTTTTACTTTTCGGACGAATTTCAGCCGCAGTTGGAAAGCGAAGGACCGATGCGCTACGTGCGTTCCGGGGCCAGCCATTATGAATTAAAGAAATTGCGGCGCGGTGATTACGCCCCTGAATTGTTTCTCGATCTGCACGGTTTGACGCAGTTGCAGGCGAAGCAGGAATTGGGGGCGTTGCTGGCCGCCTGCCGCAGGGAGCATGTTTACTGCGCCTGTGTGATGCACGGCCACGGCAAACATATTCTGAAACAGAAAACGCCGCTCTGGCTGGCGCAGCACCCCGATGTGCTGGCTTTCCATCAGGCGCCCAAGGAGTTCGGCGGCGATGCCGCGTTGCTGGTGCTTATGGCGCTGGAAGCGCCCTCGCTTGAGTAAAACCGCATTGGCGCAGGCTGCCTGATAAAAAGCACGGCGGCTATGAAGCTTTCAGCGCCAACTGAGCCGGACTCATCTGCCAGTCAACTACGCCGTTGCCCGACTGCGCATCGACGCTCACGCAGGCAATGGCCGATGTCGCAAACATCGGAGCGGTTTCATCAGGGCATAATTCCGCGACCAGATAACCGACCAAGGGCAGATGAGAGATAACCAGCACCGCTTTCACCCCTTCTCCCGCTAGCGTTTGCAGATAGCCGCTGACCAATCCGGCATCTCCGCCGGGGGTAAGCTCAGGCAAACATTCGTCGCTCTCCGGCATGGGCAACAGCCCCCGAATCGCTTCCAGCGTTTGCCGGGCGCGTAGGTAAGGGCTTACCAGAATACGGTCGATATCAACCGCCCGGCTATCCAGCCAACGCGCCATTTTCCGCGACTCATCATAACCACGCTCGCTCAAAGGGCGCTGCGCATCGCTGGCGGCAGCAGGTACTGCATCACCATGACGCATAATCAAAACTTGCATATGACACCGCTATGTTGACGTTAATACTGTAATTAACAGGCTGATCTCGCAGCTTGAATGTTGGAAATGTTTCAAACCCGCCCGATTTTCAGCTGATGAAGAAAAGCGATTATCGCAGGTTTTCGCTGTAAGTTTAACCGCTAAAATCGAGATCGTATCCCAGGCCGCCTATGCAAAACAGCAACGCCTGATAACCACCCGGACGACCGTTGGAAAAATAAACAATAGCGCTGGATTTATCTGGTTATGTGCCGATAAATTCAAACAGTGAAACAGCGGATATCAAGATAATTAATGGAATAATTAAAAAATGAACTTAAAGAAACGCGTTAAATACTTAGTAAAAGACCTGCTTACTATTTGTATAATAATATCTTTTATTTTTGTCTTATGGGGATTATATCTATTCTTTATACCCGAACATGGTGTAAATCTAATACTTATTTCCGTTGCCATTATTATATATGTTGATATAAGGTTTTTCCCAAAAAAAATAAGGCCGAAATACATCCGGCCTTATTTACTTTACTATTACTATCAAAAAAGATCACCGCTGCTCAGGATCGCTTAGCGCCGGGTAAAACGTTTGCTGATTTTCATTCATGCTCAGCAAACGTTCACAGGGCGCAAACCTGTCGCCGTACTGCTGCTGCAATACCTGTAAGGTTTTCACCACGGTTTCCACCCCCAGACGATCCATATAGTGGAACGGCCCGCCCAGAAAAGGGGGAAAACCGATGCCGAACACCGCGCCGATATCCCCGTCGCGGGCGCAGCGGATGACCTTTTCATCCAGACAGCGCGCCGCTTCATTCAGCATCATCATAACGCAGCGCTGGCCGATCAACGCCGGATCAAGATGGGCTTTCGGCGTGACATCCAGCAGCGGATAAATGGTGCCGTCCACTTCTCTGGCCGACCGCCAGAAGCGGTGTTTATCGTTATAGCAATAAAATCCTTTGCCGTTTTTACGTCCTTTACGACCATCCTTCAGAATGGCGTCAAAGGTGGGCGGCGATTTGAAACGTTCTCCAAGTTGCTGAATGAGCACCGGTACAATTTTGGTGGCGACATCAATGCCCACTTCATCAAGCAGGGTTAACGGGCCGACAGGAAAGCCAAAGCGCACCAGAGCATAATCAATCGACTCGACTGGCTCGCCTTCCAGCAAACAGTAAGCGGCTTCGTTAATGTAGGGCGCCAATATGCGGTTAACGTAAAAACCCGCGCGATCGGCCACCACAATCGCCGTTTTACCCTGCTTTCTCGCCAGCGCCACCGTGGTGGCAATGGTTTCGTCGCTGGTATGCGCATGAGGGATCACCTCAACCAACGGCATTTTATCCACCGGACTAAAATAGTGCAGACCGATCACCTGTTGCGGGCGGCCGGCGCCGTCCGCAATCTGATGAATCGGCAATGACGAGGTATTCGATGCAAAGATGGTATGCAGCGCGGCATGGTGTTCCACCTCGGCCACCATTTGCCGCTTCAACGCCAGATCTTCAAATACCGCTTCAATCACGATGTCGGTATGTTCGAATCCCCGGTAGTCGGTGCTGCCGGAAATCAAGGTCATCAGGCGCTGCCGCTGCGCCGGCGTCATCCGCCGGCGTTCGACCCGTTTCGTCAGCAACTGCCAGCTATATTTCAGTGCATGGTTAATCCCCTGCTCATTAATGTCTTTAATTCGCACCGGTAAGCCCGCGCGCACGGCGGTCACGCCGGCAATACCGCCCCCCATTAATCCGCCGCCCAAAATGCCGACCCGGCGGATCGGTTTGGCCTCGGCACAGGCGCCAGCCTCTTTTTTCAATGTGGTAGAGGCAAAAAACAGGCTGCGCAACGCCGCGGACTCCGGCGTCATCACCAGTTTGCCGAACGCCCGGGCCTCCTGCCGATACCCCTCATCAATGCCCTGCTCCAGCCCGCGGCGGATCACCTGGATGATCCGTTCCGTCGCCGGGTAATTCCCGTGCGTTTTGGCCCGCGTTTTACGCTTCACGATCTTGAACAACACGCGTCTGATCCCCGGGCTTGCCAGCAGGCGGGAACGCCAGCCCAGCGGCGATGCTTTGCGTTTGCCCTGTTTGATCATCGCCGCCGCCGTTTCCAGCAAAATACTGTGCGGCACCGCATCGTCGACCAACCCCAGTTTCAGCGCCTGACGGGGGCGGAGGTGTCGCCCGGAGAGAATGATATCCAGCGCATTGTCCACCCCAATCAGCCGGGGTAACCGCTGCGTGCCGCCGGAACCGGGCAATAAACCCAGTTGGACTTCCGGTAGCCCCAGGACGGTTTTATCCTCCAGTGAGCAAATCCGATAGTCGCACGCCAACGCCAGCTCCAGCCCGCCGCCCAGACAGGCGCCGTGAATCGCTGCGACCACCGGAAAAGGCAAGGCGGCGATAGAGGCGAAAGTCTCCTGCCCTTGCCTGGCCAGCGCCTCCGCCTGCTCGGCGCTGACGCACTGGTTGAGCATGGCGATATCCGCCCCGGCGATAAAGGATCCCGGCTTGGCGGAAAGCAGTACGATGCCCCTGAGCGCCGCATGCTGCTGGGCCTGTGCCAAGACTTTCATGATCTGTTCGGCAAACTCGCTTTTCAGCGTATTCACCTTTTCTCCGGGCACATCAATGGTGATGATGCCAATGTTGTCCGGGCGGATAGTCAGAGAAAAAGCCGACGTCTGCGCAGGCGATGCGAATAAGGATTGCCGATCGATCATAGCGTCACCTCCAGTACCATTGCCGCGCCCAGTCCCCCTGCGGCGCAGGCGGTGGTTAACCCTAGCCCGCCGCCGCGTCGGCGCAGTTCATTCAATGTCTGGGTAATCATCCGGGCGCCGGTGGCGGCAAACGGGTGTCCGTATGCGATGGAGCCGCCAAGCACATTGAATTTTTCCATATCCACCTCACCCAGCGCTGAATGTCTCCCGAGTTTATTTCGGGCGAAATCTTCACTGGCGAACATTTTCAGGTTGGCTAGCGTCTGAGCGGCAAACGCTTCATGCATATCAATCAACGTCAGATCGGCAAGGGTGATGCCCGCCCTTTCCAACGCCACAGGCGAGGCGTAAGCCGGGCCGAGCAACATATCTTCCTGGACGCCAATCGCGCTGAACGCGTAGCTGCGCAGATAGCCCAGCGGCGTGATGCCCAAACTTTTGGCTTTGGACTCGCTCATCATCAGAATAGCCGCCGCTCCGTCAGTCAGCGGCGTGCTATTGGCCGCCGTCACGCTGCCGTGCTTACGATCGAAAGCCGGCCGCAACCGGGCATAATGCTCCGGAGCGGAATCCCGACGCACATTATTATCTTCGCTGAGCGCCTGCCGGTAAGGAGGGACATACGCGGTCATCACCTCATCACGCAGGCTCCCCGCCTCCCAGGCGCGGGCGGCGAAACGGTGCGATCGATACGCCAGCGCGTCCTGTTCTTCACGGCTAATGCCGTACGTTTTCGCCATTTGTTCAGCCGTGTCGCCCATGCGCAGGCCGGTGGAATACTCAGCGACCGGGGGAGCGACCGGCAGCAGATCCTTGGGACGTAACCGGGCCAACAGCTTGAGCCGCTGACCCAGCGTTCGGGCTTTGCTCATATCGACCAGCGCTCTGGCGAGCGGCTTGCTCACGCCAATCGGCAGCACGGAAGAGGAATCCGCGCCGCCCGCAATGCCCACCGCAATGGTTCCCGCCATGATGCTTTCCGCCACGTTGGCAACCGCCTGAAAACTGGTGGCGCAAGCGCGGGATACGCTGTAAGCGTCCGTATGCACGCTCATGCCCGTTCCCAGCACAATTTCTCTGGCGATATTGGGCGCTTCCGGCATTTGCACCACCTGACCGAATACCAACAGTTCGATCAGTTCGGGGTCGATCCCGCTGCGAATAAGTAGTTCACTCACCACAATTTTTCCCAATTCCATGGCCGGCACGCCGTGATAGGCGGTTGCCTGACGGGCAAACGGAGTACGCAGCCCGCTAACAATCGCCACGCGATCGCCACGACGGGTTATCAGTGGTAACACCTCGCTCATAAACGCTCCTGTTAACCGAGAACATTAGCCTGCGCACAACAGGTCAGACCTGATCTCATTGTTAACCAGATAGTTACATTACGCAAACGAGCAAAGAACAAAAGTGTGAACGCCGACGTGAGAGAAGCGGGTGTAATTCGGGGAGATAAATGTTATTGCCGTAACGGCCTGACAGGATAAAAGCAGGGGCCGTACGGCCCCGAAACAAGGCGAAACTTAACGCAGCCCAAGCTGGAAAATCAGCGTTTCCGCCTGACAGCAGAAAGTGAAGTCAATATCCAGCTTCACGCCGCCGTCCACCGTGGCCAGCTTACTGTCGATCTGGCAAGGATCGGATTCCACCGACCGGGCTTTCTCCGTCAGCGCTTTCAGCGTAGCTTCAGCCTCAGCCCGATCGGTAAAGATTTTACTGTAAGACGCGGTGCAATCCGTATTATCCATCACCGTGCCAACATCGACGCAGCAGCAGGCGGCGGTTTCTTCAGCAGAACATTTGTTTATTGCGTTTGTCATCATTCTTTCCTCTACGGCAGAGACCAGTACAACAGATATGATCCAGTTCAAAAAACCTTATATTCCCGCCTATTCTACTCACCGGGTCGGCACAGCACTAGAACTTACTGTCCGTGGGGGAATTTAGTGAGATCTATCACATTTAATTGTTATCGTAGAGTAAAACCCTCGTAATTCCTTATCACGCAAATTAACCAAAACGTTAAGTAGATCTAACTTCTGTATCATTTTGGTCATATTTTTAATACACATTTGCAACATTAACATATTCCCAACTTATACTTTGCCAACTGGTCTGATTTGTCAGACCGAATGCGCCCCCTACAATGCGCGTCCCTTGTTACTTGGTGTAACAAAGTCGAATAACGACCACATAAAGAGGTTTTGGTCATGAGCCAGAAAAACCTGTTAAAACAATCCGCAATTGCTGTTGCAGTGGCACTGGTTTCAACAAATGCATCCGCTGCCGGCTTCCAGCTCAACGAGTATTCTTCCTCTGGTTTGGGGCGTGCGTTTTCCGGTGAAGGCGCCGTGGCGGACAATGCCGCATCCGGTAGCCGTAACCCCGCCACCATGACCCTATTTGACCGTCCCTCTTTTTCCGGCGGCGTGACCTACATTAATCCCGATATTGATGTGCAGGGGAAAAACTCTTTCACCGGTCAGGATACCAGCGCCAAGAATATCGCGCCGCATGCCTGGGTGCCGAACCTGCACTTTATTATGCCGCTGAACGATCAATGGGCCATCGGGGCGTCCGCCGTGACCAACTACGGCCTGGCTACCGATTTCAATGATAATTACGCGGCCGGCTCCATCGGCGGGCAAACGGATCTGGTGACCTCGAACCTGAACCTGAGCGCCGCCTATCGTCTGAATCAGCACTTCAGCTTTGGTCTGGGCGTCAACGCCGTTTACGCCGATGCCAAGATCGTGCGCCGGGCGGGTGAGTTAGCCAACATTCCAGTGGCAGCAGGCGGATTGCAAGGCGTTGTGGCAAATTCCTCCTCAGAGTTGGCTCACCTGGAAGGTAAAGAGTGGGGTTACGGTTGGAACGCCGGCATTCTGTATGAAGTGGATGAAAACAACCGCTTCGGCCTGACCTATCGTTCCAAAGTCGATATCGATTTTAAAGGCGATTATCGCAACGATATTCCTGTTGCGGCGGGCGGCACCGGGGGCGCAACCATCCCCGGCGAACTGACGCTGAATCTGCCGGAAATGTGGGAAGCCTCGGCCTATCACCGCGTAGCGCCCCAGTGGGCGGTGCACTACAGCCTGACTTACACCAGTTGGAGCCAATTTCAGGAGTTAAGGGCGACCGGCAGCAACGGCCAGACGCTGTTCAGTAAAGACGAAGGCTTCCGCGACGCCTACCGTATCGCGCTGGGCACCACCTATTATCATGATGATCACTGGACTTTCCGTACCGGCATCGCTTTTGACGACAGCCCGGTTCCGGCCGACAAACGTTCTATTTCCATTCCGGATCAGGATCGTTTCTGGCTAAGCGCAGGAACGACCTATGCATTCAATAAAGACGCTTCGGTTGATGTCGGCGTTTCCTATATGCACGGTAAAAAAGTCAATATCAGCGAACCTATCTCTGATAGCGCCGGGTCGCCGCGCTATGAGTTCAGTTCAAAAGGCAAAGCCTGGCTGTACGGCGTAAACTTTAACTACGCATTCTGATCTCCCGCTTCACCATGTAAAAAGGCCGCTCAAGCGGCCTCAGACCATTGACAAAGTCCGTTATTAGGGAGAGCGTGGCGAGGGGCCGTAGCGGCGTAAGCCGCCGACAAATTTGTCAGGAGCAAATTTGAACAGCATTTATGCTGGCCCGCAGGGTGGGACACAAGGATGTGTCCCATAATGGCCCCTCGGTACGGTAGGCCCGGGTATCTCAGGCTTACAGACGACTTTGTCAGCAATCTAAGGCCGCGCAAGCGGCCTGATAGCGCGTAAGCGTGCCGTTCCCCGCGACTATCCATTGATCAACCTGACGATATCCCTTATTTGAAATCATGCGCCAAATAAAACAAGCGTTGATTACCGCTATAATTCGCCACGGAATAAGACGTTTATTTATTAAGATGCGATCGCTATCACACTTAATAACCAGAAAAATGTGATCCAGCCGAAATTAATCCCCCTCCGCCGCTGACGTTTTAATGTTGTCCTATTCAAGGGACAGTTTTTAGTATTGTCGTTATTTACGCTGACTTCTATATTCAGATCAGCAAAAAGTGATTAAAGCCTACCGGCAAACAACAGTGAATAGGTTATATTAGCGGATTTTATCAATAATAATTAACATTATGTTTAGCGCAGAATAAAAGGGGTATCTTATGCAACCACTTACCTCGCGACAAAACAGATTATTGAAATACTTGCTACAGCGCCAAACGCATGTGCCGGTTAAAAATATTGCACAGTATTTGGATGTTTCTGAAAAGACAATTCAACGCGACCTGCAATTTATTGAAGATTTTTTATCCGCCTGGAATATTTATCCGGATAAAAAAATTGGCGCGGGGATTTTGTTAATTTCCGACGACGTTAAAAACCTTATTCAACTAGAGCGGCAAATTGCCACGGACGACGGCTATTCAGATGCGCTGACCAACAATGCGCGCCGGGTAAAAATCGCCTCTCAATTGCTCAGCGATGCGCCGCTGGAAACCTCAATCAGCAAACTTTCCGAACGCTACTTCATCAGCAATGCCTCGATCGTCAATGATTTAAAGATTATCGAACACTGGATCCAGCCGTTGGGGTTAACCTTGATACGCAGCCAGAGCGGCACGCATATCGAAGGGAGCGAAAACCATGTCCGCCAGGCGATGGTCTCCCTGATCAATGATGTCATGAACCACAAAGAGCCGGGCAATCTCAACCACTCGCGTCTCGATCCCGGCAGCTACAAAGCATTAATCGATTATTTTGGCGAACAGGAGGTGAACTTTGTCCAGCAGCTATTGCAGGACATGGAACAGCAGCTCTCTTATCCGTTGGGGGAACCTTATTATATTAATATTTTTACCCATATATTAATTATGATGCACCGCATGGCGCTGGGTAATTCAATGCCGTTGGGTGAAGAGACGCATCGGCGACAGATTGACCGTAATATACTCGGCATCGCGGAAAATATGGTCGATAAAATAGAACAGCGCATTGATAATCGCCTGCCTGCCGATGAGGTATGGTTTATTTATCAATATATTATTTCCTCCGGCATTGTTATTGAAGAACGGGGAGACAACCTGTATTCCCGACACCAATTATCCAACGGTGAATCACGCCGGATAGCGCTGAATTTAATTGATATCTTCTCAGACTTTATCAATATCGACCTGCGCGCGGACTCATTATTATATGACGGCCTGCTGATTCATATTAAGCCCCTGCTCAACCGCCTGAAATACCGTATCCGTATCCGCAACCCGTTACTTGAGGATATAAAAGACGAGCTACGGGATATTTATCAAATTACCGAACGCGTAACGCAACAACTCTGCCGGCGCTTTCAATTACAGCCGATCGCAGAAGATGAGGTGGGCTACCTGACGGTGCATTTTCAGGCCGCGCTGGAGCGGCAAATCGCCCGCCGACGCATTCTGGTGGTGTGCTCCAGCGGCGTTGGCACCTCGCATCTGCTGAAGAGCCGCATTCTGCGGGCCTTTCCAGACTGGAGCATTGTTGGCGTGGTTTCCGCCAGCAACATGGCGGCGTTTTGCCGGCAGGAAGAGGTGGATCTGGTGATCTCCACCATTCATCTGGAAGAACAGCATATCCCGATCGTCTACGTCTCGGCATTTTTTAATGACGATGATATCAAGCGCGTCACGGAAAAGTTGATCGCCAGTCAATTGCATCAGGCGGTGAATTTATTATCGACGGCTGAGCATTAATCGGGAGCAGGTCAGAAGAACGTTCAAACGCAATTGCGCTTGTGCGAACACGGCCCAGGTTCAAAGCGGCAAGTCAGGTCGTCCTAATGGGATAGGCTGTTAATTTTTTGAGGTGAAGTGGATGAACATTAATAAGATTCTCAATGCCAATCGCGTCAAGTTAGCCATGACGGCGAGGAATAAAGAAGAAGTTATTCAGGAACTGACCGAGTTGCTGTATCAGGACGGCGCCATTACCTGCAAAGAAGCCTTTATCCGCGACGTATGGCTGCGCGAGGCCGAAGGCTCCACCGGCTTTGAAAATCATATCGCCATCCCGCATGGGAAATCCGCAGCGGTGACCCAAACCTCGCTGGCCATCGGCCGCACCCGGCAGGACATCCCCTGGGAAACGCTGGACGGCAGTCATGTCCGCTGCATCATTCTTTTCGCCGTGCGGCTGGAAGACCAGAACACCACGCATATCCGCCTGTTGTCTCAGGTTGCCAGCGCGCTGGCCGACGATGAGATCATTGCCCAACTGTTAGACGAGCCCGACCCGGAAAAAATTATCCAACTGTTCAGCCAGTACGCGGAAACAGACCTCTGCTAACCCGGAAAAAGACGAGGCATAACATGAAAATAGTTTGTGTAGCCGCCTGCACGGCAGGCATCGCGCATACCTACATCGCGCGGGAAAAACTCATTAAAGGCGCCAGGGCGCTGAACCACGACATCAGGGTGGAAACCCAGGGCACCATCGGAACGGAAAACGAATTATCCGCGGAGGATATCGCCGCGGCCGACGTGGTGATCTTGGCCGTCGATATCAAGATCAAAGGAGAAGAAAGGTTCAAAGACAAACCGGTTGTCCGGGTAAAAACCGACGTGGTGATTAAGTCCCCGGTGAAGTTTCTGGAAAAAGTGGCCGGCTCGCTGGAACGAGCCTGAAGATTAACTTTTCGGGAATAACATTATGAACGGCAGCAAAAATAAACTTGGCCAGGAAATAAAGGGGCACCTGCTTACCGGTATCTCCTGGATGATCCCGCTGATCGTCGCCGCCGGTATCTGTATTGCGCTTGGGCAGGTGATTGGCGGCACCAACGTAGCGGAAAAAACCGGCAGCTTCGCCTGGATGCTGAACCAGATTGGCGGCTGGGGCATGGTGCTGATTGTCCCGCTAATCAGCGCGGCAATCGCCTACTCCATTGCCGATCGCCCCGGTTTTGCCCCGGGGCTTATCGTCGGCTTTATCTGCGGGCAGATCCAGACAGGTTTTATCGGCGGCATTCTCGGCGGCTTTCTGGTCGGCTACACCGTATTGTTGCTGCGGCGGAGCATCAAACTACCAGCCTCCATGCAGGGGCTGATGCCGGTGATGATCCTGCCGGTGCTCAGCACCGTTATCGCCGGCGTGCTGATGATGACGTTTATCGGTCAGCCGATCGTCTGGCTGCAAAAAGCGTTGATCCACCTGTTGGAATCCATGCAGGGCGGTTCAAAGTTCCTGATGGGCGCGATCCTGGGCGCCATGGCTACCTTCGATTTTGGCGGCCCGGTAAACAAAACCATGTCGCTATTCGCCGACGGTATGTTGGTTGACGGTATCTACGGCCCGGAAGCGGTGAAGTTTGTCGGTTCGATCATTCCCCCGTTCGGTATCACGCTCTCTTTCCTGCTGACGCGTCATAAATACACCAAAGCGGAGAAAGAAGCGCTGAAGGCCGCCTTCCCGATGGGGATCTGCATGATCACCGAAGGCGTAATCCCTATCGCCGCCCGCGATCTGCTGCGCGTGGTTGCCAGTTGTGTGGTCGCCTCGGCGGTGGCCGGCGGCCTGGTCATGGTCTGGGGGGTGGAAGCGCCGGTGCCCCACGGCGGCATGTTTGTGGTGCCTTTGTTCACCAAACCGCTGATGTTCTGTCTGGCGTTGGGCATCGGCACGGCAATCTGCGGCGTGATGCTGTCGCTGCTGAAAAAACGCGTCACGCCGGCAGATGAAGAATTCGATGACATTGATGACAGCAATGTGCGCGACGAAGACATCAAATTCACCCTCGAATAAACAGGAGTGGTTATGTATGCCCCAATGAAATCCATTATTGATGATGCCTATCAACGACAGTATGCCGTACTGGCAATCAACTGTTTCAATCTGGAAACCGCCCGGGCCGCCATCATCGCCGCCGAACAACAGCGGGCGCCGCTAATCCTGAACGTTTATCAGGGACACTGCGGGCACTTTCCGCCCCAGGCCGCCGTTGCGCTGGTGAGCGCGCTGGCGCACCGAGCCACCGTGCCGGTGGCGCTCAGTCTGGATCACGGCACCACGTTCGATCTGATCGGCCAGGCTTTCCGCGCCGGCTTCAGCGGCCTGATGATCGATGCCTCCAGCCATCCGCTGGCAGAAAACATCCGCCAGACCCGCCAGGTGGTGCAAATCGCGGCGACGGCGGAAGTGTGTGTTGAGGGCGAACTCGGACACATCGCCGATGCGCCCGTTTACGATCTGGACGATGCCGCCGTGAAGATGACGCAGGTGGAAGACGTGCGGCCTTTTATCAACCAGACCGGCATCGATCTGCTGGCAGTATCGGTCGGCACCGCGCACGGACTTTATCCACCGAACGTCACGCCGCAGATTAACTTTGAACGCCTGGCCGCACTGCACCATGAATCGCCGCTGCCGCTGGCGCTGCACGGCGGCAGCGGCACCCACGCCGATGATATCCGCCGCGTCAGCCAGTACGGCGTAGCAAAGATCAATGTCGGCGCGGCGGTATTTGAGGCCGGTAAAACCGCGTTGCGACAGGCTCTGAAGCAGCACCCGGACAGCGAGCTGCCAGATCTGATGGCGATAATGGAATCCGCCTGCCGCGACGTGGTGTTTGAGTATCTGAGCTGGTCCGGCTCCGCGCAAAAAGCCTAGACGGCACTCCCTACCTTGGCGCACGACCACCGGCGATTTTGCACCGGTGTGGGAAAGTTTTACCCCTAACCTTACCCTGAAGGAGAGTAACATGTTGATTTCAATGCATGAAATGCTAAAACCCACCCGCGAGCACCGCTTCGCCATAGGGGCTTTCAACGTGGCGGATAGCTGCTTTATCCGTGCGGTGGTGGAAGAAGCCGAATCCACTCAGACCCCGGCGATTATTTCGATCCACCCCAGCGAGCTGGAGTTTGTGACCGACGAATTCTTTGCCTACGTGCGGGAACGCACGCTGCGCAGCCCGGCGCCGTTTGTTATCCATCTGGATCACGGCGCCTCGATTGCCCATGTACTGCGCGCCATCCAGTGCGGCTTCACCTCGGTGATGATCGACGGTTCGCTGTTGCCGTATGAGGAAAATGTGGCGCTGACCCGTGAAGTGGTGGAACTGGCGCATGCGGTGGGCGTTTCCGTTGAGGGCGAACTGGGCACCATTGGCGATACCGGCACCACGATAGAAGGCGGCGTCACCAAGGTGATCTATACCGAGCCGGCGCAGGCGGAAGACTTCGTCAAACGCACCGGCGTGGACACGCTGGCGGTGGCGATCGGCACGGCGCACGGCATTTATCCGAAGAATATGAAGCCGGAACTGCAAATGCATATTCTGCGAGAAATATCCGAGCGGGTGTCGATCCCACTGGTGCTGCACGGCGGTTCCGCCAACCCGGACGCCGAGATTGCCGAGGCGGTGACGCTGGGAGTAGGCAAAATCAATATTTCCAGCGATATGAAGTACGCCTACTTCCAAAAAGCCCGCGAGATCCTGACACGGGAAACCTGGTGGGATCCTAACGCCATCTATCCGGAACCCATTCAGGCGGCCAAAGCCGTGATCCGCCACAAAATGGCGCTATTTGGCTCTACCGGCAAAGCCGGCCTGTACTGAGTTACCCCAGGGCGGGAACTGCCCGCCCTGCCAGTCTTCAAAACCCACGGGGAGGGAAAATGCGCCATTTAGGCTTGGATATCGGCGGCACCAAAATCGCCGCCGCCGTGCTGACCGGGGATGGAACGACACTGTACCAACAGCGGACGGCGACCCGCAAAGCCAGCTATGAACACTTCCTGCAACACGTTTGCCGGATAGTCACCGCGATTCAAGACCAGGTTGGCGCCCCTTTGTCGATCGGCATTGCCCTGCCGGGCAACATTTCGCCGCTCAGCGGCCTGATAAAGAATTCCAATATTCTGCCGCTCAACGGCCGGCCGCTACAGCAGGATTTGCAACAGCGACTGAATCAGCGTGTAGCCATCGGTAACGACGCCAACTGCTTTGCCCTGTCCGAAGCAATGGACGGCGCCGGTAAAACCCACCGCATGGTGTTTGGCGTGACGCTCGGCACCGGCTGCGGCGGCGGACTGGCGATCGATAAACAGGTGATTGCCGGCGGCCACGGCAATGCGGCGGAGTGTGGACATAATCCCCTCCCGGGCTATGATCCCGCCAAAGATGGCCCGGCGGCGAACTGTTATTGCGGGCAACGCAACTGCGTGGAGTCTTTTGTCTCCGGCACCGGGCTGGCTAACCGCTACCTGTTGGTTACCGGCCGCAAGGCGACGGCTCGGGAAATTATGACGCAGGCAGAAAACGGCGAGGCCGCCGCCGCATACCAGTGCGATCTGTTCCTCGATCAGTTAGCCAGAATGCTGGCAACGATAGTGAACCTGATCGATCCCGACGTGATCGTCCTCGGCGGCGGGCTATCCAATGCGCCCGCACTGTACCGGGATATGGCATCCCGCGTAGCGGCCTATACGTTTACCGATCGCTTCTGTACCCCCATCGTGCAGGCGATACACGGCGACAGCAGCGGTGTGCGGGGCGCGGCGTGGATGGGAAAAGAAGAACCAGGACGCTAGCTCTGCGGGGATAGTAAAAAGGCCGCTTACGCGGCCTCAGACCGTTGACAAACCTATCACCCTTTATCGAACGGTGATAATGGAATGGAAGAGTAAAGCGTCCGCGCCAGGGATGGCGCGGTTCGAGCTTACAGGGACGTACTTGCAGCGTCTTTACGATCCATCCATTATCGCCGCTCACCAGACTTTGTCAGCAAACTCAAGGCCGCTTACGCGGCCTCAGACCATTGACAAAGCCTGTTATTAGGGAGAGCGTGGCGAGGGGCCGTAGCGGCGTAAGCCGCCGACAAATTTGTCAGGAGCAAATTTGAACAGCATTTATGCTGGCCCGCAGGGTGGGACACAAGGATGTGTCCCATAATGGCCCCTCGGTACGGTAGGCCCGGGTAATCTCAGGCTGACAGACGACTTTGTCAGCAACCTCAGGCCGCTTGCGCGGCCTATCGTCTCTACCGTTATTCCGGTTTCACTTCAATATAGTTTAATTGCAAGGTGCTGCTGGTATAGCGACGGATTTTATTGGTCATTTCAATATTGCCGTCCAGCTTCTGACCGTATGAAGGAATGATTTCTTTCAGCTTGGCCTGCCATTCCGGCGTCGCGACCCGATCTTTAAACACTTTTTCCAACAGGCTCAGCATGATCGGCGCTGCTGTAGAAGCCCCCGGGGACGCCCCTAACAGAGCGGCGATCGAACCATCCTGCGCGCTGACAATTTCGGTGCCCAGCTTCAGTACGCCGCCTTTATCCGCGTCTTTCTTGATAACCTGCACCCGCTGGCCCGCAATAATCAGCTTCCAGTCCTCTTTCTTCGCGTCCGGGAAATACTCCTGCAACGCGGCAAAGCGGTCATCGTCGTTCATCATCACCTGGCTAATCAGATATTTAACCAGATCGAAATTATCCAGACCAACGTGGGTCATCGGCATCACATTGGACAGCGTCACGGAACCAATCAGATCCCACAGTGAACCATTTTTCAGGAACTTACTGGAAAAGGTGGCAAATGGCCCAAACAGCACCACCGGCTTACCGTCAAAAATACGGGTATCCAGGTGTGGAACAGACATCGGCGGCGCGCCCACCGAGGCTTTACCGTAGACTTTCGCCATATGACGTTTCACCACTTCCGGGTTATCCGTCACCAGGAATTCGCCTCCGACCGGGAAACCGCCGTAAGCATCAGCTTCAGGAATGCCGGATTTCTGTAACAACGGCAACGCGGCGCCGCCCGCGCCGATAAAGACGAATTTCGTCTTGATAACGCTTTCTTTGTCACCGTTTTTCAGATCGGCGTAAGTCACGCTCCAGGTGTTGTCCGCGTTACGTTTGATCTCTCTGACCTCAGCATTCAGGTGCAACGAAAAATTCTGCTTTGTCTTCAGGGAATCAACCATCTGGCGGGTGATCTCGCCATAGTTTACGTCCGTACCGATCGGCATACGGGTCGCGGCGATTTTCTGCGCCGGATCGCGGCCTTCAATAATCAACGGCGCCCATCCTTTGATGGTGTCGGCCTCTTCAGAAAATTCCATCCCGCGGAACAACGTACTGTGCTGTAGCGCCTGATAACGTTTATTCAGGAAACGGGTGTTCTCATCACCCCAGACAAAACTGATATGCGGAACGCTGTTGATAAAGGAGTTGGGATCGTGAAGAACACCGTTCTGCACCTGATACGACCAGAACTGGCGCGAAACTTCGAATGCTTCGCTGATTTCCACCGCTTTGCTGATATCGATAGGCCCGTTTTCATTCTCAGGCGTGTAGTTCAATTCCATAAAGGCGGAGTGGCCGGTTCCGGCGTTGTTCCAGCCGTTGGAACTCTCTTCGGCCACATTATCCAGACGTTCAATCATCGCGATCGACCAGTTAGGCTGAAGCTCTTGTAAATAGACGCCCAGCGTCGAGCTCATAATGCCGCCGCCAATCAGCACCACGTCGGTGGTTTTATCCGTCGCACTGTTTTCTTCCGCCGTCGCCAGTGGGGCCATCCCAACCATGCTCAGGCATAACATCATCGTGAGTAGTTTTTTCATGCTTATATCTCTATTCATTGAATTTTTATAATTGCAGGCAAATAGACTTTCCAGGCATCCCTTACCGCCAACAAGGCTATCCTCCTCAATGGCGAAAACAGTCATTTTATGACCTTTTTGTTAAGAATATCTTTAACAAAAAAATCAGTTTGCTGACTCTTTTCAGCACCAAAGGAGCATCAGTTCTGGCTGGCGACGTGACATTATTGTTAGCTGAGGGGAGAAAAGAAATTTTTGTAAGTAAATAAATGAACAACAATGTAATAACCTTTACGAAACAAACCGAATGACACCCCAACAGAAAATAAGC
Source organism: Brenneria sp. hezel4-2-4 (assembly GCF_013155275.1). Classification (GTDB taxonomy): domain Bacteria; phylum Pseudomonadota; class Gammaproteobacteria; order Enterobacterales; family Enterobacteriaceae; genus Brenneria. Next base: position 2,665 of record NZ_JABJXS010000002.1, on the reverse strand, counting down.
TTAGCAGCATTTTATAAAAGCTAAAGGCACCCGAGGGTGCCTTTGTTCAAAACGAAAATATGCGTTGCTACTCGGCGGCGTCAATCTCACCAAGCGAGTCTTCAATGGATGCCGCATTAGGGTTGAGCTGCGGGGTAATCTGCCCGTCGCTGGCCAGGAAGTCATGGCGCTGGAAATAGGCTTCCCGAATCATTAGATAAGGATCGGAAGAGTTACGCAACAGACCGTCGGAATCGAGTAACTGAGCCCGGGTTTCCAACCCCTCCAGCACCCACTTGCCTGCCGACATCCAGAATGTCATATAGCTCATTACCGGATAAAGCGTATCCACTACGCCACCGCCATCTTCACGTACCGTCGCGCTGCCATAGCCCGGTAACACCACATAAGGCCCATAGCCTATACCGTAATTGCCCAACGTGCTGCCAAACCGACGCGACTCTTCTTTTGCCAGTTTAGGATTGGCCATAGAGGCTACGTCAATCAAACCGCCCATACCCAACAAGGTATTCAGGAAGAAACGGTTAAAATGGATCATCGCTTTATACGGCTTACCTTCAACAAAATAGTTCACCATAGAAGCAGGTTCTTCCAGATTACTGAAAAAGTTACTCAGGCCGTTACGCGCCGGTGTCGGCACATAATCACGCCAGGCGACGGCCGCTGGCCGCACCAGATAAGGATCCAATACATCGTAGTTAAAACTGAACATGGTACGGTTAAATCCTTCAAGCGGGTCCGATCGCCCTTCTTGGGACCGATCCGCGGAGCTGGCGCAGCCAACAAGTAACACACTGGCAAACACCACCCCACTCAGGCGGTAATTCATATCTGTTCTCCCTGATTATGTTGCGTTATACCCGCAGTTGATAATGGGGCATTCCCAGAACCTGCTCAGCCCATCAGGATGGGAAGCAAAGGAGGAATAGCGGTCAACAGTGTAACATTTTATTGCCCCGCTTCTACTTTGGCATGCGCATTCCTATTTTTTCAGACGCTTACCAGACTATTCTCACTGCATGCCCCACTGACAGGAATACGGGCGGCACCCGCAATATGGCGGCCCGCCTCACCGCCCGCACCCCTGTCGGTATGACGAAATCATAGCATAACAGCCTCCAAAACCGGCGACGCCACAGATGTTATCGCATGTTTTGAAAACAGCTACGCTTAAACAATAAAAGAAGATAAAGAGAACAGCCATGAACGCCACATCAACCAAGAATCACGACGGAAAAAACATCACGCCGCACGATGATAAACAGCAAATCGAAGTAGAAAGCGAGGAAAATAGCCAGGGCAAGAACATCGACATTGATGAAGCGACATTGCCCTCGCCTGCGGCCGCGATACACGAAGAGATTCGTCAGGAAGGACAGAAAGAGCTGGAACGCGACGCCATGGCGCTGTTCTGGTCGGCTATCGCCGCGGGCCTGTCCATGGGAACCTCATTTATGGCTATCGGTATGCTGCATATCAATCTGGTTGGCGTACCCGGCGGCTTTTTACTGCAAAGCTTCGGCTACACCATTGGCTTTGTGATCGTCATTATGGCCCGTCAACAACTGTTTACCGAAAATACCGTGACGGCCGTGCTACCTATCATGCAAAAGCCGGTACGTCATAATTTCTATCTGCTATCCCGGTTATGGGGGCTGGTATTGGCAGGCAATCTGGTGGGTACGGCATTTGCCGCGCTGGCATTCACCTATATGCCGGTGTTTGACGGCGCCACCCGCGACGCGCTGATCGAGCTTTCCATGAAGGTAATGAAAAATTCGCCGTCAGAAATGTTTGCCAACGCCGTGCTCTCCGGCTGGATTATCGCCACCATGGTGTGGATGTTGCCGCACGCCGGTTCAGCCAAAATATGGGTCATCATCATCATGACCTGGATGATCGCCTTCAGTAACCTCACCCATATTGTCGCCGGCGCCTCGGAAATTTTTTATCTGGTGTTTATCGGTAAAATAGCCTGGCAGGATTTCATCTGGCCCTTCGCCCTGCCGACGCTGGCGGGCAATATCATTGGCGGCACGTTTATTTTCGCGTTGATGAGCCATGCGCAAATTCGTAACGATATGAGCAACAAAACCAGAGCGGAATCGGAAGGACGCCAAACGAAAGCACAGCAGAAAAAGCAGAAAAAAGACGCCTGATTGCCGACAGTTTAAGCAAACGCGCCGTTAAGTGCTTATTCTCGGGGCTAAAATGAGTATAATAGCCCCGCTTTGCGTCCCCATAGTTAAATGGATATAACGAGCCCCTCCTAAGGGCTAGTTGTAGGTTCGATTCCTGCTGGGGACGCCAGAATTTCGCCCACGAACGTCCATCGAAGTCTATTTTTTCCATTCTATTCAACAAGTTAATACAACTGACTCGCCTACTGCAATCTACTTAGTTTTACTGACATTCACGCTGTTTTGTTGGTATAAATGTTGGCATAGTCAGTTCGATAATGCAGATACCATCACTGTGGGAGATTTTCTATGGCACTCACTGAGGTAAAGGTTAGAAATGCAAAACCTGCTGAAAAGCTGATCTCTTCCCATTAAACAGGACCAGGCTAAACTGGAGTTTTCTGCCCTTCTTTTCCTTAAAAAAGAGGCAATCCGGCCATGAAAAAGATCCGCTGTACTGAAGAGCAAATTGCTTTTGCCCTGAA
>NZ_JABJXS010000019.1 GCF_013155275.1 Brenneria sp. hezel4-2-4 | reverse complement strand
ATATTGTCTTGTGAGTGCCCACACAGATTGTCTGATTAAATTGTTAAAGAGCAGTGCCACGGCAACCGTGGCGCGGGCCGCATATGTTATGCAATTCCGCTGTGAAGTCAAGTGATTATTGCCTGACTCCTTACCGTCACCCCAACTGCGTAATCGCCGTTGCCGTGTCAGTGGAGGCGCATTATAGGGACTTCTGCGCAGGCCGCAATAGGTATTTCGCATAAAAATCATCGTTTGCTGCAATACACAGCAAAACACCGGCTTATACCCTTTTTTACACAAACTTATCCACAGATAAGATTCTGATTAAAATTAGACGAGCATCACGCAAACGTTTTCGCTACAATTCTTCCGCGAAAAACGCGCCCTCTTGTTGTGGACGTTAACTGAATATTTTTCTTTGTCTTGTCATCGCTGGTCTGTAAATAAAGAAAAAGACGATATTCACGTACTGTTCTTTACTGACTACCCAAATCCAAGGGATACCATCATCATGCAACAACCTCGTCCTATCCGCCGTGCTCTGCTCAGCGTTTCTGACAAAGCAGGTATTGTCGACTTTGCTCAAGCCTTGTCTCAACGTGGGGTAGAGCTGCTTTCCACCGGAGGCACAGCACATCTGCTGGCCGATGCAGGCTTACCGGTAACGGAGGTATCAGACTATACCGGTTTCCCGGAAATGATGGATGGACGCGTTAAAACTCTGCATCCGAAAGTTCATGGCGGCATTCTGGGACGTCGCGGGCAGGATGATGCCATCATGACAAAACACGATATCCAACCTATCGATATGGTTGTCGTGAATCTTTATCCGTTTGCCCAGACCGTCGCCCGTCCAGACTGCAAACTGGAAGACGCCGTCGAGAATATCGATATTGGCGGACCGACGATGGTTCGCTCTGCGGCCAAGAATCATAAAGATGTGGCTATTGTGGTTAAGAGCGGCGACTACGACACCATCATTAACGAGATGGATGCCAACAACGGCTCGCTGACCTACGAGACGCGTTTCGATCTGGCGATCAAAGCTTTTGAGCACACCGCAGCTTATGACAGCATGATTGCTAACTACTTCGGTGCCCTGGTGCCGCCTTATTATGGCGAAACGGATAAACCATCAGGACCTTTCCCACGCACGCTTAACCTGAACTTCGTGAAAAAGCAGGATATGCGCTATGGCGAAAACAGCCACCAGCAGGCGGCCTTCTATATAGAAGAAAATGTAACGGAAGCTTCTGTCGCAACATCTCAACAATTACAGGGCAAAGCCCTGTCCTACAATAATATCGCCGATACCGACGCTGCTCTGGAATGTGTTAAAGAGTTCACTGAAGCCGCCTGCGTTATCGTCAAACATGCCAATCCATGCGGCGTGGCTATCGGTAGTTCGATTCTTGATGCCTATGAGCGAGCCTACAAAACCGACCCAACGTCTGCTTTCGGCGGCATTATTGCCTTTAACCGCGAGTTGGACGAACAAACGGCGCAGGCGATTATCAGCCGCCAATTTGTTGAAGTCATTATTGCGCCGTCCGCCAGCGAAGCGGCGCTGAAAGTTACCGCAGCCAAACAGAATGTACGCGTACTGGTTTGTGGCGAATGGCAACAGCGTGTACCGGGTTTGGACTTCAAACGCGTGAACGGCGGCCTGCTGGTACAGGATCGCGACCTGGGGATGGTCGATGCCTCTCAGTTGCGGGTGGTTACGGAGCGCCAGCCCAGCGAGCAAGAATTACGTGATGCGTTGTTCTGCTGGAAAGTGGCCAAGTTCGTTAAATCCAATGCCATTGTCTACGCCCGTGACAATATGACCATCGGTATCGGCGCAGGCCAGATGAGCCGGGTATATTCCGCCAAAATTGCAGGTATCAAAGCCGGCGATGAGGGGCTGGAAGTGAGAGGTTCATCCATGGCCTCTGACGCTTTCTTTCCGTTCCGCGATGGTATTGATGCCGCTGCTGCGGTGGGTATCACGTGCGTCATCCAACCCGGTGGTTCTATTCGTGACGATGAAGTCATCGCCGCTGCAAATGAACATGGCATTGCGATGATCTTCACCGACATGCGCCATTTCCGCCATTAATTCAGGATCTGACTAACATGAACATTTTAATTATCGGTAATGGCGGGCGTGAACATGCGCTGGCCTGGAAAGCAGCACAGTCACCGCTGGCAGACAACGTCTATGTCGCGCCGGGTAATGCGGGAACGGCGCTGGAACCGTCACTGAGCAACGTCGATATTGCCGCAACCGACATTTCCGCTTTAGTCGATTTTGCTCAGCAAAATCAGATCGATTTAACCATTGTCGGCCCGGAAGCGCCCTTGGTGATCGGCGTAGTCGATGCTTTCCGTGCAGCAGGGCTGAAAATTTTCGGCCCGACTCAGGCGGCGGCTCAGCTAGAAGGTTCAAAGGCCTTTACCAAGGATTTCCTCGCCCGGCATAAAATCCCTACGAGCGAGTATCAAAACTTTACGGAAGTCGAGCCTGCGCTGGCTTATGTTCGTCGCAAAGGCGCCCCCATCGTGATCAAGGCGGACGGTCTGGCGGCAGGCAAAGGGGTGATTGTCGCCATGACGCTGGAAGATGCCGAAAACGCCATTCAGGATATGCTGGCCGGCAATGCGTTTGGCGATGCCGGACATCGTATCGTGGTGGAAGAGTTTCTGGACGGCGAGGAAGCCAGTTTCATCGTGATGGTTGACGGTGAAAACGTGTTGCCGATGGCCACCAGCCAGGATCATAAACGTGTCGGAGATAAAGATACCGGGCCGAATACCGGCGGCATGGGCGCTTACTCCCCTGCCCCTGTCGTTACCGATGAGGTTCATCAGCGCGTCATGGATCAGGTGATTTGGCCGACGGTTAAAGGAATGGCGGCGGAAGGCAATGTCTACACCGGCTTCCTGTACGCCGGGTTGATGATTTCCTCAGACGGCCAGCCAAAAGTGATTGAATTCAACTGTCGTTTTGGCGATCCGGAAACACAGCCCATCATGCTGCGCCTACGTTCCGACCTGATTGAACTGTGTCTCGCCGCCTGTGAAGGTAAGCTGAATGAGAAAGACTCGCTATGGGATGAGCGCCCATCGTTAGGCGTCGTATTGGCCGCTGGCGGATATCCGGGCGATTATCATCATGGCGATGTGATTTCTGGTTTACCCCGGCAGGATGCTAAGGATGGTAAAGTGTTTCACGCGGGTACTGCATTGAATGGCATGAACGTCGTGACGAATGGCGGACGCGTCCTGTGCGTGACGGCATTAGGTAATACCGTGGCGGATGCCCAGAAGCGGGCCTACGAACTGGCTGCTGAAATTCAGTGGCAGGGATGTTTCTGCCGGAAAGATATTGGCTATCGCGCCATCGAGCGGGAACAAGCCTGACAAACCGACAAGCCCGGAGAAATCCGGGTTTTTTATGTTGCACCTGTTTTCACCGTTTATCGGGTTATCATCGCATACGCATTACAGCCGGTCTGCGTCTGATTGCCAGCGGCAAAAATCCCCTTGATCCACCAGCAACAGCTGTGTGCCTTCCGGCGCCTCCAGCCATGCAATGCTCAATGATGACAATCCTGCGAGTTGCTGCCTCCGCTGGGCTATCCATTCCCGTGAAGCGTTGTCGAAATCGGGTTGAACCCTTGCGCCATCACAGGTTATCACCTGTCCGTTCTGCCATATTCCCTGTTGCAGGGTGACTTTACCCGCCTTCAGCACATCGCTGAGTTCCAGTAGGCGTTTGGCATCCCACTGATAAAGAGCGAGATCGTCATCGGAGATTGACTCTCGCCTCTCCGCCAGTTGGCGTTGCATAAAGCTGACCGTTCCGTCTTCCGCAAAGCGGATTTGGGTCTCATCTTTCTGCGTTTCCAGCTTTCTCTCGATTTCACGTACGTTACCCTGCTGATACAGATACTGGGTGACGACCGAATGATTACCCTGAATCGGGTTATAAACCACCAACAGCCTGACGGTATCATGCTGAGAATCATCTTTGCGCCACAGACGAACAACGCCGTGATCGGAAATATAGCCGCTGGCTAAGACCGGCGGGGGCGGGGTATGGCTGCTGCAAGCCACGATCAGCGCTATTGCGGCCCCAATGACGAACCAACGCGATAAAAGCAAAAGGGGCGAAAACGCCCCTCTGCTTAAACTTTTAACCGGCATGGCTTATTTAACGGCGTCTTTCAGCGCCTTGCCAGAAACAAACGCTGGCACGTTGGCAGCAGCAATTTTGATTTCTTTACCAGTTTGTGGATTGCGGCCAGTGCGCTCATTACGATGGTTTACTTTAAACGTACCAAAACCAACCAATTGTACTGCATCACCTTCTTTCAGAGACTCAGTAATCGCCGCCAGAGTTGATTCCAATGCTGCTTTTGCCTGTACTTTGGAAAGATCAGCTTTGTCCGCAATTACATCAATCAGTTGAGTCTTATTCATAAGTTATCCTTACAGTGTGTTTATCGCTTGCTAAGCATCGAGTGCGACGGATATGCCATGATAGCACTCTCCTGCATATACGCACCGACAGCCACTTTTATTACGCCCCCCAAATGTAGACCAGACAGGGTGCGGATGTGAAGCCTTAAGACATGCCATTTAAGGCCTTAAATCACGTTTTATCGTGTTATTGACTTAAATTTATCCCAATATTGCTACTTCCGGCCTCACGCAGATCGGCGCGGAGTCCCTTAATCAATTCGATGTCACGCTCTTCACAGGCAGCCAACAGGCGAAAAATCTCCCATTGGATGTCCCATTCCTCTTCAATTGCAGGCAGTACTTTCAACTCATCATCGGTCATTTCTCTACCTGCCTGCGTCATTTCCAACATGGCGACCGTGCGAATCGACGCTTCGCTGATGGCGATCGCATGCTCCAGCGTTTCACCGCTTAAGCGGGAGTGGATCAGCTCGCCTAAAGCAATACAGGCGTCAATCGCCGGGTAGACACCATAAATATCATAGTCATCAGAAGCAGGAATTGCCTCTTCTAATTTTTCCAGTTGGCTATCAAAATTGACTTTTGCATCTTTGACCACCAGCGTTTCCCAAACCAGATCGAGAATGCGGCGATAAACCATGGCATCGCCAAACCCGGTTTGCTGACAGAATTCATGATAATTGGGATACATACGTTCGCAGAGGCATGCCATAAACGTGACATGCTGCCAGCTTCCGAGCTTTTCCAAACGCAAATGAATTGGATTACGTAACATCTTTTATTTTATGCTCATTTAGAGGCAATGGGCGGCAGTGTACCTGAAATTGCCGCTGCGCCCTATGCCTGAATTCTTAAAGTTTTTATAACCGGAGCGCTCACAACATTTGTTGCTGCCAGCGCTGAAACGCAGGCCGTCCAGAGGCTACCGCATCGGCCCAGCGCGTAGGTTCGGGCAGACGATAACCGCGCATACAGCGCTTTACCCACAGCAATGCGCTATCCATACCGATCCGGTGGCCTGTCGCCACGAACAACGGGTTGCAGCGCGCCTTGCTGCGCCATACCCAGCCAATCTGTTCACCTTTATCCAGCAGCGGCTGCTGACTGCCCACCTCGGCGGACAGATGCTCGAAACGCCCACATAAACGGCTTTTCGCCACGCCAATCGTCGGCACATTCACCAATAGACCGAAATGACTGGCGACGCCAAGCCGACGCGGATGTGAGATACCATGTCCGTCGACAAATAACAAATCCGGCTTGTGCTCAAGCATCCGCCAGGCGGCAATCAGGCCCGGACATTCCCGAAAGGAGAGAAACCCGGGAATGTATGGCATCGTCGTGTCGACCCGCGCAATTTTATACTCCACCAATTCCAGCGAGGGATAGCGCATAACGGCGATAGCCGCGCGGGTAATCGTCCCTTCCTGTTCAAACCCCACATCCGCGCCGGCAATGAAATCCGGCTGTTCGAAAGGAAGATCGTCATAGCGAATAATTTCCGAAGCGCGGGCCAACTGCTCCTCACGCAACCGCAGAGTATCAATCACGCGTCCTCCTGTCGGCTACTGGTGGTACATACGGGATAACGCATGCACGGCCTCTACAAAGGCGCCGACATGCTCTGGCGGCACATCCTGATGAATGCCGTGCCCCAGATTAAACACATGCCCGTCGCCCTGGCCGAATCCCGCCAGAATGGACGCTACTTCCTGTTCAATCCGCACGGGAGAGGCATAAAGCATGGACGGATCCATGTTTCCCTGTAGCGCGACTTTGTCGCCGACGCGGCGGCGGGCATCGGCAATATCGGCGGTCCAGTCCAGTCCCAGCGCGTCGCAACCGGTTTCCGCCATCGCTTCCAGCCACTGTCCGCCGCCTTTGGTAAACAGCGTGACGGGAACCCGGCGGCCTTCGTTCTCACGCTGTAAAGCGTCGACGATTTTATGCAGGTAATGCAGGGAGAATTCGCGATAATCCCGGCCGCTCAGCACACCGCCCCAGGTATCAAACACCATGACCGCCTGAGCGCCGGCGCGGATCTGCGCGTTCAGATAAAGGATAACGCTGTCGGCCAGCTTATCCAGCAGTAAATGCAGTGTTTTCGGCTCTGCGAACATCATCTTTTTAATGATGGTGAACGCTTTGCTGCTGCCGCCTTCCACCATATAGGTCGCCAGCGTCCACGGGCTGCCCGAAAAGCCAATCAGCGGCACCGCGCCGGCAAGGCTTTTGCGGATGGTGCGTACGGCATTCATGACGTAAGCCAGTTCTTGTTCCGGATCGGGAACCGCCAACTTCACGACATCGGCGTGGCTGGTGATAGGAAACTGGAAACGCGGGCCTTCGCCGGCTTCAAAATAGAGCCCCAGCCCCATCGCATCGGGAATGGTCAGGATGTCTGAAAACAGGATCGCCGCATCAAGATCGTAGCGCCGTAAAGGTTGCAGCGTGACTTCGCAGGCCAGTTCCGCGTTTTTACACAGCGCCATGAAATCGCCGGCCTGTGCGCGGGTCGCCTTGTATTCCGGCAGGTAGCGCCCCGCCTGACGCATCATCCATACGGGCGTCACATCAACAGGCTGACGTAGCAAAGCACGCAAATAGCGATCGTTTTTCAGATCGGTCATGTCATTTTCCTTTCGGCATTAGGATGCTTATCATTATCGCAGTGGATGGTAACATGTTCATCGCCGCTCTCATCATAAGCACGGCACAACGCCACCGTATCCTCGATCAAACGGCGAGCGACCGTCCCCGGCGGCGGTAACAACGGCAACCGGTCGTAGCGAAACCAGGCGGCGTCCCGCAACTCTTTCGGATCGTGTTGAATATCGCCCCTGGCGTAATCCGCCATAAAGGCCATCATCAACGAGTGCGGGAAAGGCCAGGGTTGGGAACTGATGTAACGCAGGTTCTTGATCTGAATACGGCTTTCTTCCATCACTTCACGGGATACCGTCTGTTCCAGCGTTTCGCCCACTTCAACAAACCCGGCCAGTACCGTATACATATTTCCACGGTGGCGGTTGTGCTGCGCCAGCAGAATTTCATTACCCCGCCGGATCGCCACGATAATGCAGGGGGCGATCTGCGGATAATAACGCTCCTTGCAATGACGGCACAGGCAGGCCAGCTCAGTTTTACTCCGCACCATTTCATGACCGCAATAGCCACAATATCGGTGAGCACGGTAAAACTCCGCCAGTTGTACGCCCCGTCCCGCCATTTGAAACAGCCCGACTTCGTGATCGATAAGCTGACGGACGGACGCCATTCCGGCTTCCCGATTCTGGCAGACTAACCACACGGGCTGCCCCAGCCACTCGCCGATTTGCTGTGCGGCCTGCCCCTGCAATAACCAATTTGCCGCCGTTCCCTGCGGCAACTCTCCCTCAGGGAGCCATATTTGATTTGCGTGACTGATAACCCACCATCCGGTTTCGTCACCTTTTAGCGTTTGTTCCATATCTTTCTATTGCCCCACTGTCACTTCACTGGCATTTTACCATTCTGGGTGATGAGATAACTTTCATAAATTCCGGTTATTTTTTACCATTCACGGAGCTAACAATGCTAAATCAGTTACAAAGCCTGACTGAACTCGTCGGTGGCAATAATGCGTTAATCGACCAATGGCTACAAGCGCGTAAGCAACTGCTGATTGCTTACTACCGGCTGGTTGGCATCAAGCCCAATAAAGAAACGCACTCTCTGCTGGATGAAGACGCGCTGGATGACTTTTGCCAAAAGCTGGTCGATTACCTGTCGATCGGCCATTTCCACGTCTACGAACGGATGCTGCGCGAAGCGGGAGAGCTCAGCGAACAGAAGCAGGCTTTTTTCAGCCAGTTCGAGCAGGCCTTAACCCACAATACCCAGCGGATTATGGCGTCGTACGACAGCCATCTGGCGGCCGCCATCGATCATGATAACTGCATTAAATTCCAGCAGGCGTTGTCCAGCGTTGGGGAAACCCTGGCTGAACGCTTCTCGCTGGAAGACAAGGTGATTCGGCTGATTTTTGATCATTAATCTGTTTTTTATTCTCAGTAAAGTCATCGTTTTAATGTTCGGGTGGCGGCTTACTTTCACAGATAGGCTTTCCTGACTTTGACATATCCGCGCTGTCGTCATACAGTGTCATCGTTGTAATCAGCCCATTAATTCTAGGGCTATCTTGTCGGAGTGCCTAGCGCGTTGCCGTTTTCCGGGTTTTAAACCAGAAATGGCAATGCGCGGGCTGAGACCGTTAATTCGGGATCCGCGGAACCTGATCGGGTTAATACCTGCGAAGGGAACAAGAGTAATGTGCCTGATGAAACCTGGACATCGTCTATGCGTTAACCTTCATGGCATCAATTTTGTTATTACTCCCTCCGAACTCCAGACAAGCAATTTTCCCTTTACGCATCACAGGAACTTGCTATGTCTACAGAACCATTATCACCCAAAACCGGCCGTCGTGAACTGCGTGCCGCCGCGCAGCAATTCATTGATAATTTACAGGGAATGGCCTTCCCTAACTCCCGACGCATTTATCTCGAAGGATCACGTGGGGATATCCGTGTTCCCATGCGTGAAATTCAGCTCAGCCCGACCTTAATCGGCGGCAGCAAGGATACCCCCCAATATGAACCCAACGAACCCATTCCGGTTTATGATACGGCGGGTCCCTACGGCGATCCGGCGTCGCAACCCGATGTCCGAGTCGGCCTGGCGAAGTTAAGGGCAAGTTGGATTGCCGAACGGAACGATACCGAAGCGCTGCCCAGCGTCAGTTCCGACTTCACGCAACAACGTCTGGCCGATGCCGGCCTCGACCACCTCCGATTCGAGCATTTGCCTCGTCCCCTGCGCGCCAAGGCCGGAAAACGCGTGACCCAGTTGCATTACGCCCGTCAAGGCATCATTACGCCGGAAATGGAATTTATCGCCATCCGCGAGAATATGGGGCGCGAACGCATCCGTGACGAAGTGTTGCGTCAACAACACCCGGGGCAAAGCTTTGGCGCCAACCTGCCGCAAAACATTACCCCGGAGTTTGTACGCCAGGAAGTAGCGGCCGGGCGCGCCATTATTCCGTCCAACATTAACCATCCTGAATCCGAACCGATGATTATCGGCCGTAATTTTCTGGTGAAGGTTAACGCCAATATCGGCAACTCCGCCGTCACCTCCTCCATCGAAGAAGAAGTGGAAAAACTGGTGTGGTCCACCCGTTGGGGCGCCGACACCGTGATGGACCTGTCCACCGGGCGTTATATTCACGAAACCCGCGAGTGGATCCTGCGCAACAGCCCGGTGCCGATTGGTACGGTTCCCATCTATCAGGCGCTGGAAAAAGTCAACGGCGTGGCGGAAAACCTGAACTGGGAAATGTTCCGCGATACCCTGCTGGAGCAGGCCGAACAAGGCGTGGATTACTTCACCATCCATGCCGGCGTGCTGCTGCGCTATGTGCCCATGACCGCCAAACGGCTGACCGGTATTGTGTCGCGCGGCGGTTCGATCATGGCGAAGTGGTGCCTGTCGCATCATAAAGAAAGCTTCCTGTATGAACACTTTCGCGAAATCTGTGAAATCTGCGCCGCCTATGACGTGGCGTTATCGTTGGGCGACGGCCTGCGTCCCGGCTCCATTCAGGACGCCAACGATGAAGCGCAGTTCGCCGAACTGCATACGCTGGGCGAACTGACCAAAATTGCCTGGGAATACGATGTTCAGGTGATGATCGAAGGCCCCGGCCACGTGCCGATGCAGATGATCCGCCGCAATATGACCGAAGAGCTGGAACACTGCCATGAAGCGCCGTTCTATACGCTTGGCCCGCTGACCACCGATATCGCGCCCGGTTACGATCACTTCACCTCCGGGATCGGCGCGGCGATGATCGGCTGGTTTGGCTGCGCCATGCTGTGTTACGTCACGCCGAAAGAGCACCTCGGGCTGCCTAACAAAGAAGACGTCAAGCAGGGGTTGATTACCTACAAAATCGCCGCCCACGCGGCCGATCTGGCCAAAGGCCATCCGGGGGCGCAGATCCGCGATAACGCCATGTCAAAAGCGCGTTTTGAGTTCCGCTGGGAAGATCAGTTCAATCTGGCGCTCGATCCCGCAACGGCGCGCGCCTATCACGATGAAACGCTGCCGCAGGAGTCCGGCAAAGTGGCGCATTTCTGCTCCATGTGCGGGCCGAAGTTCTGCTCAATGAAGATCTCGCAGGAAGTACGTGATTACGCGGCAAAACAGGAGGCCGAAGCGCAGCCGATTGAAATCGGCATGGCGCAGATGTCGGAAGCATTCCGTTCACGCGGCGGCGAGTTGTACCACAGCGCCGCCAGCCTGCAAACGGAGGACAACAAATGACCGAGCCTCAGACCGCTACGCCTTTTGCCCCTACCGCGCATCGGCTTGGTCTCTATCCGGTGGTGGACAGCGTGGCGTGGATTGAACGTCTGCTAAGCGTGGGGGTAAAAACTATCCAGCTACGCATTAAAGACCTGCCCGATGAACAGGTTGAAAATGATGTCATTCAGGCCATCGCGTTAGGTCGCGACTATCAGGCGCGGCTGTTTATCAATGACTACTGGCGCCTGGCGGTGAAACATCAGGCCTATGGCGTTCATCTGGGACAGGAAGATCTGGACACGGCCGACCTCGCGGCCATCAAACGGGCCGGTCTGCGTCTCGGCGTCTCCACTCACGATGACCATGAACTGGCGCGCGCGGTAGCGGTTAACCCCTCCTATATCGCCTTAGGACACATTTTCCCCACGCAAACCAAAGCGATGCCGTCCGCCCCGCAGGGACTGGCCGAACTGACAAGGCATATTTCCGCCCTTCAGGATCGTTTCCCCACGGTCGCCATCGGCGGGATCGGCATTGATAACGTGCCTGCGGTGTTGACGACAGGCGTGGGCGGCATTGCCGTGGTCAGCGCGATAACCCAAGCGCCGGACTGGCGCCAGGCGACGGCGACGCTGCTCACGATGATCGAAGGACAGGAGGAATGAGATGCCCGACAATCATAAAGCGAAAAACGACGGCCTGAGCGATCGGGAATTTCTGCGCTACAGCCGCCAGTTACTGCTGGAGGATATTGGCCCGCAAGGCCAGGAAAAACTTAAATCCGCCAGCGTGTTGCTGGTGGGTTTAGGCGGCCTGGGCTCCCCCGCGTCAATGTATCTGGCCGCGGCGGGCGTGGGAACGCTGTTGCTGGCAGACGATGACACGCTGCATATCAGCAACCTGCAAAGACAGATCCTCTATCGCACCAGCGATACCAGCAAGCCTAAAGCCGTGCTGGCGCAGCAACAGTTACAGGCGCTAAATCCTCAGACGGAATATATCGCTCTGACGGAAAGGCTGACGGGCGCGGCGCTGCGCCATGCCGTCAGCCAGGCCGATGTGGTGCTGGATTGCAGCGACAATATGGAAACGCGCCATGCGGTTAACGCCGCCTGTATCAACGCGGGCAAACCGTTAATCAGCGGCAGCGCCGTGGGTTTCAGCGGGCAGTTGCTGGTGCTGACGCCGCCCTATCGCCACGGCTGTTACGCCTGTTTGTATCCCGAGGCCACGGAGCCGCAACGCAATTGCCGTACCGCCGGCGTACTCGGCCCGGTCGTCGGGGTCATTGGCACTTTACAGGCGCTGGAAACGCTCAAACTGCTGGCGGGGTTGCCTTCGGCGTTAAGCGGCAAACTGCGGCTGTTTGACGGGAAACAACAGAGCTGGGCCACCCTTCAACTTACGCGCGCCGCCCATTGTCCGGTCTGTGGAGCAGTCGCATGAAGATTAGGCTGAACGACCAGACCGTCGAGCTTGCTGATGCAGTGACGGTAGAAACGCTGCTGACGCAGTTAAATCGGCTACAACCCGGCACTGCTCTGGCCATCAATCAAACCATTATCCCGCGCGATACCTGGATTCATCATCAGGTTCAGGACGGTGATGATATTTTGCTTTTTCAGGCAATCGCGGGAGGATGACATGCTACACATTGCCGATACCACGTTTACATCCCGGCTGCTCACCGGCACCGGAAAATTCGCCACCCCTGACCTTATGCTTCAGGCCATACGGGCATCCGGTTCCCAACTGGTCACCCTGGCGATGAAACGGGTGGATTTGAAAGGAGGCAACGACGCGCTCCTGTCGCCCTTACGTCAGCTCGGCATCAAACTGTTGCCGAATACCTCGGGGGCAAAAACGGCGGATGAAGCCATCTTCGCCGCCCGGCTGGCGCGTGAGGCGTTAGACACCCATTGGGTGAAGCTGGAAATTCATCCGGATATGAAATACCTGCTGCCCGATCCGATTGAAACGCTGAAAGCCGCCGAACGACTGGTCAAAGACGGATTCGTCGTCCTGCCTTATTGCGGCGCGGATCCGGTGCTTTGTAAGCGACTAGAGGAAGCGGGATGCGCCGCCGTGATGCCGCTGGGCGCGCCGATAGGTTCTAACCAGGGGCTGCAAACCCGGGATTTCTTACGCATTATTATCGAACAATCGCATGTTCCGGTGGTGATCGATGCAGGCATCGGCGCCCCCAGCCACGCGACAGAAGCGCTGGAAATGGGCGCGGATGCCGTGCTGGTCAACACCGCTATCGCGGTTGCCCGCGATCCGATAAAAATGGCGCAGGCTTTCAAAGAGGCAGTCGAGGCGGGCGTGCTGGCTAATCAAGCCGGTCTGGGCAGCAAGCAGTACATCGCCAGCGCCACCAGCCCGCTGACCGGCTTCCTGCGCCCGCAAACGGAAGGAGCACGCGGATGACAACCGACTTTCAAACCGTCTGGGAGCGGCTCGACTGGGACGACCTCACTCTGCGGATCAACAGCAAAACCGCTCGGGATGTTGAGCAAGCACTCTCCACAGCGCGGCCCGATCGGGAAGATTTTATGGCGCTAATCTCCCCCGCCGCCGCCCCTTATCTGGAACCGCTGGCGCAACGGGCGCAACAGCTTACCCGTCAGCGCTTCGGCAACACGGTGAGCTTTTATGTGCCGCTGTATCTTTCCAACCTGTGTTCAAACGACTGTACCTACTGCGGTTTCTCAATGAGTAACCACATCAAGCGCAAAACGCTGGATGACAATGAGATCCTGCGCGAATGCGCGGCGATCAAGGCGCTGGGCTTCGATCATTTGTTGCTGGTGACCGGCGAGCATCAGCGCAAAGTGGGCATGGACTATTTTCGCCGCGTTTTCCCGCTGATCCGCCCACACTTCAGTTCGCTGATGATGGAAGTCCAGCCGCTGGCGCAGGAAGAGTATGCCGAACTGAAAACGCTGGGCCTGGATGGCGTAATGGTCTATCAGGAGACCTATCATCCGGCGACCTATCAACACCATCATTTACGCGGACAAAAGCAGGATTTTCACTGGCGGCTGACCACGCCGGATCGTCTTGGCCGCGCCGGGATCGACAAGATCGGGCTAGGCGCGTTAATCGGCCTGTCAGACAGTTGGCGCACAGACTGTTATATGGTGGCGGAACATTTGCTGCACCTGCAACAAACCTACTGGCAAAGCCGCTATTCCGTTTCATTCCCGCGTCTGCGCCCCTGCGCCGGCGGCATAGAACCCGCGTCCATCATGGATGAAACGCAACTGATGCAGGTGATTTGCGCTTTCAGACTGCTATCGCCGGACATTGAGCTATCGCTGTCCACCCGCGAATCGCCTTTCTTTCGCGACCACGCCATCCCAATCGCAATTAACAATGTCAGCGCCTTCTCCAAAACCCAGCCGGGCGGTTATGCGGATAACCATCCTGAGTTGGAACAGTTCATCCCTCATGACGCACGTCGGCCGGAAGAGGTGGCGCAGGCGATTGTTCAGGCCGGGTTACAGCCGGTATGGAAAGACTGGGATGACTATCTGGGAAGACGATCGCAATAAGCAATGACGGTTACACATTAGGGAAACCTCTCTCGACGAGGCTTCGCAAAACGCAAACTGCCCTGTCGCCGCGATGAATATCAATGGGTAAAGTAGCGGCGTCGGCATGTCGCTGACCAGAGCGTTTGCCGCTCTGCTTACCAACCGGCCGATACGGGTTTTATCCTTAACCGTATCGGCCCCTCCTCGACCAAAAGGGTATTAAGACTCGCGCATCATTTGGCTAACCGTTTCCCCCAGGATACGCAGTCCTCTGCCCATTTCATCAGTGAACGGCAAGGCATAGTTAAGCCTCAGACAGTTGCGGTATTTCCCCGAGGCCGAGAATAACGATCCGGCGGCAATCTGCATACCTGACTTACGCACCTCGCGGTTGAGCCGCAACGAGTCAAAAGACTCCGGCAGCTCAATCCACACCAGAAATCCCCCCTGCGGACGACTGACGCAAATACCGCAGGGGAAATAGTGGCGCAGCCAGCAGGTAAACACGTCAAGATTACACTTATACTGCATACGCATACGTCGTAGATGAGGCTGATAGTGGCCCTGGCGGATAAACTCGGCGACCGCCAGCTGCGTATGTGAAACCGTATAGCCAGTACTGGTATATTTAGTATGAACAACGCGCTCAAGGTAACGGCCCGGCGCTATCCAACCCACACGCAGGCCCGGCGCCAGACTTTTGGAAAAAGAGCTGCACAGTAATACCCGGCCATCTTCATCAAAAGATTTAATGGTTCTCGGACGAGGATATTCATAGGTCAGCTCGCCATAGGCATCGTCTTCGATAATGGCGAGATCGAAACGCTGGGCCAGTATAACCAACGCTTTCTTATACTCATCGGGCATCGTGAAGCCCAACGGATTATTGCAGGTCGGCACCAGCAATACCGCTTTGACCGGCCACTGCTCCAACGCCAGCTCCAGCGCATCAAGACTAATACCGGTGACGGCGCAGGTCGGGATCTCAATCGCTTTAATCCCTAATCCACGCAGGATCTGCATGGTGCCGGGAAACGTCGGCGACTCCACCGCCACGATATCGCCGGGCTGGCATACCGCACGCACCGCCGTGAATAACGCCTCCTGACAGCCGGTGGTGATCACAATATCGTCCATCGTCAGTTGGCAACCGCTGTCCAGCGCCAGACGAGCGACCTGCTCGCGCAGTTCAGGCATGCCATACATATTGTCATAAGCCAATACCCGTTCGTCCTGATGCTGACACAAACGGCCCAGCGCTTTCCACAGCGGTTTCACCGTTGGCTGCCCTACATCCGGCGTCCCACTGCCAAAGTTGAACGCATTGTTCTCAGGGCCATTGTTAAACAGCTCCCGCACGGATTCCCACTGGGTGATCTCAACCGGGCGCTGGGCCGGACGCGTCAACCCGGGAACCGGCGGCGTAGCCTTGCGGGATGCCACAAAATACCCCGAGCGTGGTCGCGGCGAAATAAGCTGGCGGGCTTCAAGCAAATGGTAAGCCTGTTGTACGGTACTGATACTTACGCCGTGTTCCAGGCTCAATGCTCTGACCGACGGCAAGCGTTCGCCGCTTTGATACAAGCCCTGTTCGATGCGCTGCGCCAGCAGAGAGGCAAGGTGTTGGTAACGCGTCATATGTATCATTCCTTATACATAACTAAAGGCATAACCAGTACAGATTGAGGTAAAAAATACCATTCAGATGCAATATCCCATAATCTGTATGTAAAAAAAAGTCATTTTCTGAGTCTGTATTGAATCAACTTTCCCTCGCATCATAGTGCAAGGCAATCAGCAAGGGGGAAAGTATGGAACATCAGGAAAAGCACTCTCCACCGGCACCCGGTCGATCCGCGCGGTGGTCAATACTGATACGACTCTATCAAAAATGGCGAGCGTGGCGGCTCAAAGTGGAAACCCGTAGGGCATTGCTCCGCATGAATGATGAGAGGCTGAAGGATATCGGGCTGACACGAGACGATATAGACCGTTTTTAGTACCGGGGGGCCGAGGTGGCGTTCGATTTATGAAGCCGATACAGAAAGTCTCATGATCTGTATCGGCTTGGTTTTATCAGTCTAACTTTTGCGGTTTCATCCGCATCCCGACAATAGCCGACAGCAAGCAACCTACCGTAAGATAGGTAGCCACACCGTGCCAGGAACCGCCTAAGAACTCCACCAGCAAGACGGCGATAAAAGGCGTAAACCCACCGCCGACGACGCTGGCCACCTGATAGCCGACGCCAGCGCCGCTATAGCGGTATGCGGTGCCGAACAGCTCGGTAAACATCGGCTGCTGTACGCTGACGATCATATCGTGGGCAACGTTAGCCAGCATGATGGCAAAAAACAGTATCCACAGGCTAACCTGCGCTTCCAGCGCCATAAAGAAAGGAAATGCGCTGGCGGCCCCGATCAGGGCGCCGGTGACGTAAATCCGCCGTCGGCCAAAGCTATCCGCCAAACGGGCAAACAAAGGGATGGACAGGCAGCTTATCCCTCCCACCAGCAGGCTGATATGCAGAAAGAACTCCCGCGACATCCCCAGATTGGTCGTGGAGTAATTAAGCGCAAAGGCCGTGACGATATACATCGTCAGCAGTTCCCCCAACCGCAGGGCGATAATCAACAAAAATGCTTTGGGGTGCTTACGCAGCGCCTCAACGATCGGAAACGAACGGATTTTTTTCGTTCTTTCCTGTAATTTTTTATTAGCCTCAAATTCCTGAGACTCTTCCATCCCGGAGCGGATCCACCAGGCGATCGCCACCAACACCACGCTGAATAAAAACGGCAGACGCCAACCCCAGCTAATAAAATCGGCATCCGTGGTATGAAGGCTTACCAGTGAAATCGACCCGGTCGCCAGCAACAGCCCCACGCCATATCCAACCTGCACGCCGCTGCTGTAGAAGGCTTTTTTCTTTTTAGGCGCATTTTCCACGGCTAAAAGGGCGGCGCCGCCCCATTCTCCGCCAACCGCAAACCCCTGAACGGCGCGTAATGTCACCAGTAATACCGGCGCCCACCAGCCAATGGCGTCGAACGTGGGCAATAAACCAATTAACGCAGTGGAAAGCCCCATCGTCCAGACGGTAATCATCAGCATACGTTTGCGGCCCAGCTTGTCGCCAAAATGGCCGAAAACAATCCCCCCCAGCGGCCGGAACAAGAAACCGACGCCAAAAGTACCAAACGCCGCTAACGTGCCCATGGTAGGACTGACCTGCGGGAAAAACTCAATATTAAACACCAACGCGGCAACAATGCCGTAAAGCAAAAAATCATACCAATCCACCACCGCGCCGATAAAACTGCCCCATGCCGCTCTTCGGGCTCGTCCGGGCGCCTGGACGGCATCGCCGGCGGTAGATGAAGGTATTGAAACTGTCGAGGAATCCATGTCTGTCTCGCTGTCTATCTGTATAACAAAAACTTCCGGAAGAAAAAAACGCCGTTTACGGCGGCCCGTCAGGGCGGAGGGCAAGACGCCCTACGTAAGTTTTTGACGTCGCCACGGCGACGGCCCGCAAGGGGGCGGCCACGGATGGCACGCCTCAAAAAAAAAGCCCCGGCTTTGGCGGCCGGGGCTTTCAGCAACGGAACCGCCCCACAGGAACGGTTTTATACGGTGCTTAACAACGATTATTCGTCGTCGCTGTTACCGAAGCCAGCATTAAGCAATTCAGCCAGGTTGGCGGATGCTTCATCGGCACTCACCTGAGGCACCACCGGCGCCTCACCCGCCTGACGGCGACGCATACGATCCTGATGGTACGCATAACCGGTACCGGCCGGGATCAGACGACCAACGATAACGTTCTCTTTCAGACCGCGCAGTTCATCACGTTTACCAGCAACCGCCGCTTCAGTAAGAACACGGGTGGTTTCCTGGAACGAAGCCGCGGAAATGAAGGACTCGGTCGCCAACGATGCTTTGGTAATACCCAGCAGATCGCGGCTGTAGGTAGCCGGGATCTTGCCATCCGCTTCCAACTGACGGTTGGCAATCTTGACGCGAGACACTTCCGCCTGCTCGCCTTCCAGGAATTCCGTGCCGCCCGCGCTGACGATAGTGCCTTTACGCAACATCTGACGAACGATAACTTCAATGTGTTTATCGTTAATCTTAACGCCTTGCAGACGGTAAACTTCCTGAACTTCGTTGGTGATGTAACGCGTTACCGCGTGTACGCCACGCAGACGCAGGATGTCGTGCGGAGACTCAGGGCCATCGGACACCACATCGCCACGTTCTACACGTTCACCTTCGAACACGTTGAGCTGACGCCATTTCGGGATCATCTCTTCGTAGGCATCGCTGCCATCCAGCGGAGAAATCACCAGACGGCGTTTACCTTTGGTTTCTTTACCAAAGGAAATGATACCGCTGATCTCAGCCAGAATAGCCGGCTCTTTCGGACGACGCGCTTCAAACAGGTCTGCAACGCGCGGCAGACCACCGGTAATATCCTTGGTACCGCCGGATTCCTGCGGAATACGCGCCAACGTATCACCGGCGCTGATCTTCACGCCATCTTCCAGTTGGACAATCGCTTTACCCGGCAGGAAGTATTGAGCAGGCATATCCGTACCCGGGATCAATACATCGTCGCCTTTATCATCAACGATTTTCAGCGCCGGACGCAGGTCTTTACCGCTGCCGGTACGCTCTGCGCTATCCAGAACCACAATCGAAGACAAACCGGTCAGTTCATCGGTCTGACGAGTAATGGTCTGACCGTCAACCATATCCGTAAAGCGGATGCTGCCGCTGACTTCACTGATTACCGGCATGGTATGCGGATCCCAGTTAGCAACGGTTTCGCCGCCGTTAACCTCGGAACCGTCGCCTTTCGCCATTACCGCGCCGTAAGGCACTTTGTAGCTTTCTTTGGTACGGCCGAATTCGTCGATCAGCTTCAGTTCGGTATTACGTGAAGTAATAACCAGTTTATCGTTGCTGTTAACTACGAACTTGGCATTGTTCAGTTTCAGGCTACCTTTGTTTTTCACCTGAATGCTGGACTCAGCCGCCGCACGCGATGCCGCACCACCGATGTGGAAGGTACGCATGGTTAACTGTGTACCCGGCTCACCGATTGACTGTGCGGCGATAACCCCGATAGCCTCACCCTTGTTGATGATGTGACCACGAGCCAGATCGCGACCGTAGCACTTGGCGCAAACGCCGAAGTCGGTTTCGCAACTTACCACAGAGCGAACTTTAACCGCGTCAACAGAGTTCTCTTCCAACATGTCGCACCACTGCTCATTCAGCAGGGTGTTACGTGGAACCAGAATATCCGCCGTACCCGGTTTAATGACGTCTTCAGCCGTTACACGACCCAGAACCCGCTCACGCAGCGGTTCTTTAACATCGCCACCCTCGATAACCGGGGTCATCATGATACCTTCATGAGTACCGCAATCGTCTTCGGTCACCACCAGATCCTGCGCCACGTCGACCAGACGACGAGTCAGATAACCGGAGTTCGCGGTTTTCAACGCGGTATCCGCCAGACCTTTACGCGCACCGTGAGTCGAGATGAAGTACTGGAGTACGTTCAAACCTTCACGGAAGTTCGCGGTGATCGGCGTTTCGATGATGGAGCCGTCCGGCTTCGCCATCAGACCACGCATACCCGCCAACTGACGAATCTGTGCCGCAGAACCACGCGCGCCGGAGTCGGCCATCATAAAGATGCTGTTGAAGGAAACCTGCTGCTCAACCACGCCGTCACGGTTAACCACATCTTCAACCGACAGGTTTTCCATCATCGCCTTGGCGACGCGTTCGTTGGCGGCCGCCCAAATATCGATAACCTTATTGTAGCGTTCGCCGGCAGTCACCAGACCGGATTGGAACTGTTCCTGAATCTCGGCGACTTCGGTTTCCGCTTCTTCGATAATCCCGGCTTTCTTCTCAGGGATCACCATGTCATCGATACCGACGGAAGCGCCGGAGCGCGCCGCGTAGGCAAAACCGGTGTACATGATTTGGTCAGCGAAGATAACGGTCGGCTTCAGCCCCAGAATGCGGTAACAGGTGTTCAGCATTTTGGAGATCGCTTTTTTACCCAGCGGCTGGTTAACGATCGAGAACGGCAAGCCTTTCGGTACGATCATCCACAGAATGGCGCGACCGATGGTCGTGTCAATAATGGTGGTCTGATGCGTTGATTCGCCTTCGATGTTTTTGATCTCTTCCGTAATACGCACTTTAACGCGCGCATGCAGAGAAGCCAGACCGGCGCGATATACGCGTTCAGCTTCTTTCGGACCCGTCAGCACCATGCCTTCGCCTTTGGCGTTGACACAGTCGCGCGTCATGTAATACAGACCCAATACCACGTCCTGAGAAGGCACGATGATGGGTTCGCCGTTCGCCGGTGACAGGATGTTGTTGGTAGACATCATCAGCGCACGCGCTTCCAACTGAGCTTCCAGCGTCAGCGGCACGTGAACGGCCATCTGGTCACCATCGAAGTCGGCGTTGTATGCCGCACAAACCAGCGGGTGCAGCTGGATAGCCTTACCTTCGATCAGTACCGGCTCAAATGCCTGAATACCCAAACGGTGCAGCGTCGGCGCACGGTTCAGCAACACCGGGTGTTCGCGGATAACTTCGTCCAGGATATCCCACACGACGGCTTCTTCACGCTCAACCATTTTCTTAGCGGCTTTAATGGTGGTGGCAAGACCACGCAATTCAAGCTTGCCATAGATGAACGGCTTGAACAGTTCCAGCGCCATTTTCTTCGGCAGACCGCACTGATGCAATCTAAGATACGGACCAACGGTGATAACCGAACGACCGGAATAGTCGACGCGTTTACCCAGCAGGTTCTGACGGAAACGCCCCTGCTTACCTTTGATCATATCGGCCAGCGATTTCAGCGGACGCTTGTTGGAGCCGGTGATGGCACGACCGCGACGGCCGTTATCCAGCAGGGCATCGACCGCTTCCTGCAACATACGTTTTTCGTTACGTACGATGATGTCCGGCGCGGCCAGATCCAGCAGACGTTTCAAACGATTGTTACGGTTGATCACGCGACGATACAGATCGTTCAGATCGGAGGTCGCGAAACGACCGCCGTCCAGCGGCACCAGCGGACGCAGATCCGGCGGCAGCACCGGCAGCACGGTCAGGATCATCCACTCCGGTTTGTTGCCGGATTGAACAAACGCTTCCAGCAGCTTGATACGCTTGGTCAGCTTTTTACGCTTGGTTTCAGAGTTGGTTTCATTCAACTCTTCACGCAGCTGTTCGCATTCCTGCTCCAGATCCATGTTTTTCAACAGGGCCTGAATGGCTTCGGCGCCCATCTTGGCATCGAATTCATCACCGAACTCTTCCAGCGCGTCCAGATACTGCTCTTCAGTCAGGATCTGACGACGCTCCAGATTGGTCATGCCGCCTTCAACCACCACGTAGGATTCGAAGTACAGTACGCGTTCGATATCACGCAGCGGCATGTCCAGCAGCAAGCCGATGCGGGACGGCAGCGATTTCAGGAACCAGATATGCGCAGTGGGAGAAGCCAGTTCGATGTGGCCCATACGCTCACGGCGCACTTTAGTCTGGGTCACTTCAACGCCGCATTTCTCACAGATAACACCGCGATGTTTCAGGCGCTTATACTTACCGCACAAGCACTCATAGTCTTTTACCGGCCCAAAGATACGGGCGCAAAACAGACCGTCACGTTCGGGTTTGAACGTACGGTAATTAATGGTTTCTGGTTTTTTAACTTCACCAAAAGACCACGAACGGATCATGTCTGGCGAGGCCAGAGCAATTTTGATCGCATCAAACTCTTCGGTTTTAGTTTGCGCTTTCAGAAACTTTAATAAGTCTTTCACGGATTGGCTCCTGTCGGAGTTAGACCTGCCAGGCACCTGAACCATGCCATTAAAAAACAAAGTTCAGGTGCCCCTATGACGAATGCCAGCAATACAACGGGCTGGGGTTACTCTTCTTCCAGCTCGATGTTGATACCCAGCGAGCGGATTTCTTTCAACAGTACGTTGAAGGATTCCGGCATGCCTGGTTCCATCTGATGATTGCCATCCACGATGTTCTTATACATCTTGGTACGGCCGTTCACGTCATCGGATTTAACCGTCAGCATTTCTTGCAGGGTATAGGCTGCACCGTAAGCTTCCAGCGCCCACACTTCCATCTCACCGAAGCGCTGACCGCCGAACTGAGCTTTACCACCCAGCGGTTGCTGAGTAACCAGGCTGTAGGAACCGGTGGAACGGGCATGCATCTTGTCGTCGACCAAGTGGTTCAACTTCAGCATATACATATAGCCCACGGTAACCTGACGCTCAAACTGCTCGCCGGTACGTCCATCGTACAAGGTAATCTGTCCGGAGGTCGGAATACCGCCCATCTGCAACAGTTCCTTGATTTCCTTCTCTTTTGCACCGTCAAATACCGGCGTTGCAATCGGCATGCCTTTCTTCAGGTTTTCAGCCAGACGCATAACTTCTTCGTCGGAGAAGGTGTTCAGATCGACTTTCTGGCGCACATCGTCGCCCAGATCGTAGGCTTTCTGGATGAACTCACGCAGCTTGGCGACTTCTTCCTGCTGCTTCAGCATCTGATTGATCTTCTCACCGATGCCTTTCGCCGCCATACCCAGGTGGGTTTCCAGAATCTGACCGATGTTCATACGTGAAGGTACGCCCAGCGGGTTCAGCACGATGTCGACCGGCGTACCGTTTTCATCGTAAGGCATATCTTCGATCGGGTTGATCTTGGAGATAACACCTTTGTTCCCGTGACGACCGGCCATCTTGTCACCCGGTTGAATCTGACGTTTAACCGCCAGATAAACCTTGACGATTTTCAGCACGCCAGGCGCCAGATCGTCGCCTTGGGTAATCTTACGGCGCTTGGCTTCAAGTTTTTTCTCAAACTCGTGCTTCAGCTCATCGTACTGTTCGGCCAACTGTTCCAGCTGATTCTGTTTCTCTTCATCAGTCAGACCCAGCTCCAACCAGCGCTCGCGCGGCAGTGCAGCCAGTTTTTCAGCTTCCACGCCGCCGGAAACCAGCGCCGCGTGGATACGGGCAAACAGACCGGCTTCCAGGATCTGCAACTCTTCAGTCAGGTCTTTTTTGGCCTGCTTGAGCTGCATCTCTTCGATTTCCAACGCACGCTTGTCTTTTTCCACGCCGTCGCGGGTAAAGACCTGTACATCGATAACCGTACCGGAAACGCCGTTTGGTACGCGCAGAGAAGAGTCTTTAACGTCAGACGCTTTCTCACCGAAAATCGCCCGCAGCAGTTTCTCTTCCGGCGTTAACTGGGTTTCGCCCTTCGGCGTCACCTTGCCCACCAGAATGTCGCCGCCGGTGACTTCCGCGCCGATATAAACGATGCCGGACTCATCCAGTTTAGACAGCGCCGCTTCACCCACGTTCGGGATATCCGCGGTGATTTCCTCTGGCCCCAGCTTGGTGTCGCGGGACACACACGCCAGTTCCTGAATATGAATGGTGGTGAAGCGATCTTCCTGCACCACGCGCTCAGAAACGAGGATGGAGTCTTCGAAGTTGTAACCGTTCCACGGCATGAACGCTACGCGCATGTTCTGACCGAGCGCCAGTTCACCCAAATCGGTGGACGGACCGTCAGCCAGCACGTCGCCGCGCTCAACCGGCTCACCCAGAGACACGCAAGGCATCTGGCTGATGCAGGTGTTCTGGTTGGAACGGGTATATTTAGTCAGGTTGTAGATGTCGATCCCGGCTTCGCCCGGATACATTTCATCATCGTTAACGCGGATCACGATACGCGAGGCATCAACGTACTGAACCGTACCGCCGCGCTTCGCAACAGCCGTAACACCGGAGTCAACCGCAACCGCACGTTCCATGCCGGTACCTACCAGCGGCTTATCAGCACGCAGAGTCGGCACGGCCTGACGTTGCATGTTCGCACCCATCAATGCACGGTTGGCGTCATCGTGTTCCAGGAATGGAATCAGTGAAGCACCAACGGATACCACCTGCTGCGTGGAAACGTCCATATATTCAACCTGATCGCGGCTGAACAAGCTGGACTCGCCTTTATTACGGCAGGTTACCAGTTCATCAATGAAGTGACCTTCTTCATCCAGATTGGTGTTCGCCTGAGCGATAACGAAGTTGCCTTCTTCAATCGCCGACAGGTAATGGATCTCATCCGTCACCACGTTATCACGCACACGACGATACGGGGTTTCAAGGAAACCGTACTCGTTGGTCTGCGCATAAACAGACAGGGAGTTGATCAGACCGATGTTCGGACCTTCCGGCGTTTCGATAGGACATACGCGACCGTAGTGGGTCGGATGCACGTCTCGAACTTCAAAGCCGGCGCGCTCACGGGTCAAGCCGCCCGGGCCGAGTGCCGAGATACGGCGTTTGTGCGTGATCTCGGACAGCGGGTTGTTCTGATCCATAAACTGCGACAGCTGGCTGGAACCAAAGAACTCTTTCACTGCGGCCGAAATCGGCTTGGCGTTGATCATGTCCTGCGGCATCAGCGTGTCGAGATCGCCCAGGGAAAGACGCTCTTTCACCGCACGTTCCACACGCACCAAACCCACGCGGAATTGGTTTTCAGCCATTTCGCCGACGGAGCGGATACGGCGGTTGCCGAGGTGGTCGATATCATCCACTTCGCCTTTACCGTTACGGATATCAATGAGCTTCTTCATCACATCAATGATGTCTTCTTTGCTCAGGATGCCCGAACCTTCAATCTCTTCACGCAGCAGAGAACGGTTGAACTTCATCCGACCGACCGCAGACAAGTCATAGCGATCTTCAGAGAAGAACAGATTCTCAAACAGCGTTTCGGCCGCTTCGCGCGTCGGCGGCTCGCCGGGACGCATCATGCGGTAGATTTCAACCAAGGCGCTCAGACGGTCGCTCGACGGATCCACGCGCACGGTTTCCGACATATACGGACCGTGATCCAGATCGTTGGTGAACAGCGTTTCAATACGCTTGTGACCGGATTGGCTGAGTTTTGCCAGCAGATCCAGCGACAATTCCATATTCGCCGCGCCGATCAGTTCGCCGGTGCTTTCATCAATGTAATCTTTGGAAAGAACTTTGCCGACGATATATTCAACCGGTACTTCAATACGCTCAATGCCGTCTTTCTCTAACTGACGGATATGGCGGGCGGTGATGCGGCGGCCTTTTTCAACGTAGACTTTGCCTTCTGCTTCAATATCGAAAGAAGCGGTTTCACCGCGCAGGCGCTCAGGCACCAGATCCATCTGCAATTTGTTGCCGTTGATTTCATAGACAACTTTATCGAAGAACAGATCCAGAATCTGCTCGGTGGAGTAACCCAGCGCACGCAGGATAATGGTCGCGGGCAATTTGCGGCGACGGTCAATACGGACAAACAGGTTATCTTTCGGATCGAATTCGAAATCCAGCCAGGAACCACGGTAAGGAATGATACGCGCGTTATACAGCACCTTACCTGAAGAGTGGGTTTTACCCTTGTCGCTGTCGAAGAATACACCCGGACTACGGTGCAACTGAGAAACGATAACACGCTCAGTACCGTTGATCACAAAAGTGCCGTTGTCGGTCATGAGCGGAATCTCGCCCATGTAGACTTCTTGCTCTTTGATGTCTTTAACGGTGCCTTCAGGCGCTTCACGTTCGTATATCACCAGGCGCAATTTAACACGCAGCGGCGCGGAAAATGTCACGCCTCGGATTTGACATTCTTTAACGTCAAATACCGGCTCACCCAGGCGATAGCTAACGTATTGCAGCTCTGAATTGCCGCTATAGCTTTGTATGGGGAAAACAGAACGGAATGCCGCTTCCAAACCGTACTGACCTTCCGGATCTTGCTCGATAAACTTCTGGAACGAGTCAAGCTGGATAGAAAGGAGATAAGGCACGTCCAACACTTGTGGTCGTTTACCAAAATCCTTACGAATGCGTTTTTTCTCGGTATAGGAGTAAACCATAGGGTTCCTCAACTCGCTGAAAAGTCGAACCACTCTGTCCGTCCTAGCCAGGACAGGTCATGCAACACTATTTTTGTCTGTCGGAAAATGGAAACCTTTCCGTAATACCTCTTTCTATTACTCTTAAACCATTTCATTGCTCTTGTTCGGGCAGGGAACCCGGACAGGGAAGCAGTATATTAAGTCGTCAATAGAAAAAGATATTGGGGGTAAATCAATGGCCAAACAGTGTGAAATCCCATTGATGCCCTACAGCGCAAAAAGGCTGGTGACCAAAAAGTCACCAGCCATCAGCCTAATCAATCAGGCTGCAATCTGGAAAGATGGCTTATTTAACTTCAACTTCTGCGCCAGCTTCTTCCAGAGCTTTCTTCAGAGCTTCGGCGTCATCTTTGCTGATGCCTTCTTTCAGAGCTGCCGGAGCGGATTCAACCAGATCTTTGGCTTCTTTCAGGCCCAGACCAGTTGCGCCACGAACGGCTTTGATTACGGCAACTTTGTTAGCGCCGATAGCTTTCAGTACAACGTCGAACTCAGTTTTTTCTTCAGCGGCTTCAGCCGGGCCAGCAGCAACAGCTACAGCGGCAGCAGCGGAAACACCGAATTTTTCTTCCATAGCGGAAACCAGTTCAACAACATCCATTACAGACATAGCTGCTACTGCTTCCAGAATTTGATCTTTAGTGATAGACATAACAATTGTTCCTAAGAATCAGAAATAGTTTATACGTTAGCAAGTGCGTTAGAGAAAAAAGCGCGATTAAGCCGCTTCTTTCTGATCGCGTACGGCAGCCAGAGTGCGGACCAGTTTGCCTGCGGCAGCTTCTTTCATGGTCGACATCAGACGTGCCAGTGCTTCTTCGTAAGTCGGCAGCGTTGCCAGACGGTCAATTTGAGCCGCCGGGATCAGCTCACCTTCAAAGGCTGCAGCTTTGACCTCAAATTTTGCATTCGCTTTGGCGAATTCTTTGAACAGACGAGCGGCAGCGCCCGGGTGTTCTAAAGAGTATGCAATCAGGGTCGGACCAACAAACGTGTCTTTCAGGCATTCGAATTGAGTACCTTCAACAACGCGGCGCAGCAAGGTGTTGCGAACAACACGCATGTAGACGCCAGCTTCACGACCTGCTTTACGCAGTTCAGTCATTTTATCTACGGTCACGCCACGGGAATCCGCAACAACCGCAGACAGCGCACCTTTGGCTACTTCGCTGACTTCAGCAACAATTGCTTGTTTGTCTTGAAGATTTAATGCCATTAGCTTTTGCTCCTGGATTTAGCCGGAGGAAACCTCCGGAACTCACTTCACTTATTGCCAAAACGGAAAT
This sequence comes from Brenneria sp. hezel4-2-4, assembly GCF_013155275.1. GTDB lineage: Bacteria > Pseudomonadota > Gammaproteobacteria > Enterobacterales > Enterobacteriaceae > Brenneria. Next base: position 2,843 of record NZ_JABJXS010000019.1, on the reverse strand, counting down.
AAGCGCTGAAACACGGTGAGCAGAATCCAGCAAAGACTATTCTTTAACTATTCTTTAAATTATAAAGAAAGAAAAAATTTCTTCAGGCTCTGTCACCGTCTACGCAGGAAAATTAAGTTTCTTGCGAAACACCTGCGGTCTTGGACGGAGGCCTGGATAGGCCAGGCTCCAACCGAAAATTCTTCTTTAATTCCGCTAACGGAACAACGGGCGTAAGAGTATAGGTAAATCCTACGCCCGAGTAAAGCGAAACTAAAGCTATCAGACAGCGACTGCGTTCAGACCGCTCTGGTCGATCGCAACGCCTGCACCCATCGTGGTAGACAGGCTGACTTTCTTGATGTACACGCCTTTCGCCTGAGAAGGTTTGGCTTTTTTCAGCGCAACCAGCAGAGACTCCAGGTTTTCTTTCAGTTTGTCAGCATCGAAATCAACCTTACCGATAGTGGTATGGATGATGCCGTTTTTGTCGTTACGATAACGAACCTGACCGGCTTTGGCATTTTTAACTGCTTCAGCAACGTTAGGCGTTACGGTACCCACTTTCGGGTTTGGCATCAGACCGCGCGGTCCCAGAACCTGACCTAATTGGCCAACAACGCGCATGGCATCCGGAGATGCGATAACAACGTCAAAGTTCATTTCGCCTTTCTTGATCTGATCGGCCAAATCTTCCATACCCACCAGTTCAGCGCCGGCAGCTTTAGCCGCTTCAGCGTTTGCACCCTGGGTGAAGACGGCAACGCGAACGGAACGACCGGTGCCATGCGGCAGAACGGTGGCACCACGAACGTTTTGGTCAGATTTACGTGCGTCGATGCCGAGGTTAACGGCAACGTCTACGCTTTCTACGAATTTAGCAGTGGCCAGCTCTTTGAGCAGGGCAACGGCTTCGTTGATGTCATACTGTTTAGTTGCATCAACTTTGTCACGGATCACGCGCATGCGCTTGGTCAGCTTAGCCATTTATTAACCCTCCACTACCAGGCCCATGGAACGAGCAGTACCTTCGATGGAACGCGCCATGGCTTCCACGTCGGCACCAGTCATGTCCGCAGCTTTGGTTTCTGCGATTTCACGAACCTGAGCACTCGTTACTTTACCTACTTTGTCTTTGTTCGGCTTGCCGGAACCAGACTTGATACCCGCGGCTTTCTTCAGCAGAACAGCTGCCGGAGGCGTTTTGGTAACAAAGGTAAAAGAACGGTCAGAATAAACGGTAATAACAACCGGGATCGGCAGACCTTTTTCAATGCTTTCAGTTTTAGCATTGAACGCCTTACAGAATTCCATGATGTTAACACCTTGCTGACCCAGAGCCGGACCTACCGGCGGACTTGGGTTAGCCATACCAGCTGCGACTTGCAGCTTGACATAGGCTTGTACTTTCTTGGCCATTTAACTTTCCTCGAATGGGTAATAGCGCCTCGTAAAAGGCTCCCCGTGGTTTTTTTAATGCGCTTCAGATGCCGTTAAGCACCCTGAAAACAAAAGGCGCGAAATTGTAGATTAATTTCGCGCCAGAGACAAGCCACAGTTTCAGCGAGCAGGGAAAGAAATTATCCTTTCTCGACCTGGCTGAAATCCAGTTCGACCGGTGTTGCCCGACCGAAGATAGAAACAGACACTTTCAGGCGGCTCTTTTCGTAATCCACTTCTTCGACCACGCCGTTGAAATCCGCAAACGGGCCGTCATTAACCCGAACCATTTCACCGGGTTCAAACAGGGTTTTCGGACGAGGTTTATCACCAGCCTGCTGGAGGCGATTCATAATCGCGTCCACTTCTTTATCGCTGATAGGCGCAGGGCGATCGGAAGTACCGCCGATAAATCCCATGACGCGGGGAACACTGCGCACCAGGTGCCAGCTCGCATCTTCCATCACCATCTGCACCAATACATAACCTGGGAAGAATTTACGTTCGCTTTTGCGGCGCTGACCGCCACGAATTTCAACCACCTCTTCCGTTGGCACCATGACTTCGCCAAACAGATCTTCCATGTTATGTAATTTGATATGCTCACGCAGCGACTGAGCCACGCGGCCTTCAAAACCGGAAAACGCCTGAACGACGTACCAACGTTTTTTTGGGGCTTCAGACATCTTAGAACCTCAGGCCAGTGATAAACGATACCAATCGGACCAGAATACCATCCAGCCCCCACAAAATCAGTGACATCACGGCTGTAACCGCGGCAACGATTAACGTGGTGTGTAACGTTTCCTGACGAGTCGGCCAAATCACTTTACGTACTTCGGTACGGGCTTCACGGGCAAACGTTACTGTTGCTTTACCTTTTGCGGTCAGCAATGCCACGCCACCGGCGGCAGCAATCAGGATAACAACAGCTAATGCGCGCAGCGGCAGACTAAATTCACGATAGTAATAGTTGCCGACAATCGCAACTACCAGCAATACAGCCACTACCAGCCATTTAATCGCTTCCAGGCCACCGCTCCCCTGAGCTTCGGTATTCGCACTCATAAACCAACCTGTCACAATGATTCAGACAAATAACTTTGCCCCGCAAAGCAGGGCAAACCAAACCGAAAGATGTTCTGTAAACGAATAATTCGGTATTTACGCCGTATCTACAGAGCCTATCTCACCAATGATTATATTCCACAATCGCTGATGAGATAGGTTCTACCACATGACAGCGTAGAAAAAGGGCATCAAATGATGCCCTTTTATCGCGTGTCGCGTCAAACGTTATCAGCGATTAAGCGATAACTTTAGCAACAACGCCCGCACCAACAGTACGGCCGCCTTCACGGATTGCAAAACGCAAACCGTCGTCCATCGCGATCGGCGCTATCAGGTTAACAACCATTTTAATG
>NZ_JABJXS010000018.1 GCF_013155275.1 Brenneria sp. hezel4-2-4 | reverse complement strand
AGCGATACGTTGAGCTGACCAGTACTAATGACCCGAGAGGCTTAACCTTACAACACCGAAGGTGTTTTGGTGAGAGACGCAGAAGATAAATGATATTCAGCTTGTTTTGAGATTGGTTCCGGTGGTTACAGAGAAAGCTGTAACGGTTGGAATAAAACAGATTTGCCTGGCGGCGATAGCGCGGTGGTCCCACCTGACCCCATGCCGAACTCAGCAGTGAAACGCCGTAGCGCCGATGGTAGTGTGGGGTCTCCCCATGTGAGAGTAGGGAACTGCCAGGCATCAAATTAAGAAGTTGCAGTGAAATCCTAGGGGCGGTTCTCTACTCGATAGAGAGTAGGAAAAAAGCCGCAGGCTTTTAAACGTTGCGGAGCAACGGCCCGAAGGGTGAACCATGAAATGGTTCATAAACTGCCAGGCATCAAACACGGATTATCGGAGTGACATCTGATAATCGGCAGACTCAAAGAGATGAGTCTAAGCAGCGGAATGCTGGCCCTAAGGGCAGGTATCAGGACGATACGCGTAAAAGAATCGGTGGAGCGGTAGTTCAGTTGGTTAGAATACCTGCCTGTCACGCAGGGGGTCGCGGGTTCGAGTCCCGTCCGTTCCGCCACTAATTTATTCCGGAATTTTTTATACATTTCTGGATGCATGAAAACCGTATCGCTGTCAAAGGGATACGGTTTTTTTTCGTCTCTAATGATTCTCTCAGAATAGCGGGTATCCAGAGTAAAAGTCCTACGCGGCGGAAAGAAAAATTTCACAGGCCATTTTTTATGGTGCCCCACTCTAACCTTTTGCAGCCTGTTCCAGCAGACTCTCGACGTGATAATTCAGAAGCTCCATCTTCAGGCGGCGACCCAGCAGCGCGTTTCCAGCTCATGCATCACGGCAACTCCTCATAGACACTCAGTGCTGCCAGAGTTTCCGGTATTGTCTGCCAGCCTGATGAGGCTGCGTTTACCCTGATTGCCGCGTTTGAACCAGTGCGGGTATTTTTCCTGGACGCTGAATGATGTCAGGGAAATCACATAACGCTGTTGAACGAATACAACCGCAAGCATTTCCATGAATCCCTGAATAGCTTGACGCTGGAAGAATACCGACTGATGGCTGAAAACCTAAAAATTTCAAAAAGCATATGAAATTAAAGCGAGTGTACTTACAAGATCATCGGTGGAAACATTGTTTGAAGAAAAAATTATTTGGACTGAAAAATTTTAAGCCAGATATAACCTGACAGATACCTGTATAAATAATCGTTAACTGTCAGATCAAGTCTAAACAAACACATTATTATTAATCACATAATAATATTATAAAAACAATATTTAATTTATATTTAAAATTTTATAAAAAATAAAATAAATATAAAAAATATCTTTTTAGGATTAAATTTATTTAATTACATTTAACGTAATTTAATATTCTTAATTTCTTGTTTTTTGTAGAATTAAATGTAAAAGCAATTTTTATTCCACGATTAACTTTTTTATTGATTTTATTAATATTCATTGTTTAAACGCAAACTAATAAATAAAAAATTGAACTTGTATAAAATCCTGTTTTTTATAATCCCTAGACACCAATAACTACATGTATTAATATTCCGAGCGATAAAATTGTATATCATTTAATAAATGTTGATTGGTTATTATAGGGTTTTGTTATCTTCTGTTATCTATCGGTTTTTAATTTGATATGTAAAAGTTATTAGTATAATTCTTGCTTTTTTATTGATAGGCTTTAAATGATTTTTAGGACGGTTAATTTTGAATAAGATTATTGATTGTTTTGGTAAAATTGTTAAAAAGTTTCCTCAGCATATTGCGCTAGTAAATGATACAGACAGAATGACGTATTCTGAGTTAGATTTAAAATCAACTCAGGTAGCTAATTATTTAATAAAAAATAATATGTCTGGAAAGTTGATTTGCTTACATTTAGAGTCATCTTTTGAGCTTGTTGTTTGTATTTTAGGGGTGTTAAAAAGTTCTGGTTCATATACTTGTCTCGATACTCGCAACCCCCAGCTTCGTAAAGAGATGATCTTGAAATATGCAAAAGCGGTCATATCCGATAGACCATTAAATACTCAGAAATGTCCGGTTATTAGCTATGATTCTTTGTTTGAATCCTCGTCTTTTGAGCATCAAGTTACTCAGAATAATGAGTTGATGTGCGTTATTTTTACCTCCGGATCAACTGGACAACCAAAAGGCGTTATGTTGAGTCATGATAACATCTTGAGTTTTATTAATACTCAAGATGATATCAATGAAAATGACTGTATGGCTCAATTCTCATCTATTTCTTTCGATGCTTTTCAGTTTGAACTATGGAGCCTGTTGCTAAAAGGCGGTTCTCTTTGCTTTACTTCACCCAAACTTCTTTTAAAGCGCGAAGAGCTTCAAAAAACTGTACGGCAGCAGGGTATTACGTTGGCTTTTGTAACCAGCGCCTTAGTGAATGCTGGCGTGTTAACCAATTTTATAGGGTGTCCAAGTTTTAGACGATTGTATTTTGGTGGCGAACAAGTTCAGCCAAACGCTATTGCTCGAGATTTTAGCATGTTGGATTACGAGTTGATGCACTGCTATGGGCCGTCAGAAGCGTCAGTCTGGAATGTGTCTCAGTTAGTAAAAGAAGTGATGGATCCTTTACCTTTAGGGAAACCATTGGCCAATTCCAAACTGAAGCTTATGGATCAGTCAGGCAGAGAAATCAGAGAGAGTAACACCAACGGTGAAATTTACTTAGGTGGGGATTGCGTTGCGATGGGATATTTATTGGACGAAGAGCTAACCCATCGGAATTTTATTCTTTTGTCTGGTGAGCGGTATTTCAAAACATCAGATATTGCGTATTGGGATGAAAATCGGCAGCTTATTTTCTCCCACCGAGCAGATAATACTATTAAGCTTCATGGGTTTCGGATCAATCTAGGTGAAATTGATAATGAAATGGCATCCTTAGATGCTGCCATACAATCTAAAACAATTATTCATAAAGGTGAGTTGGGAGATCTGTTGGTGACATTTTATTGTCAGTGTGAAATGAAAGAAGATGTGTTAAGAAAAAAATTATCTTCTCGTTTGCCTGAATATATGATCCCGAACAGACTAATAAAGATAGACTTATTTCCGTTGACTACCAATGGTAAAGTAGATGTAAGTGTTTTGACGGAAAAATATATTACTACTGAACCTGTCCTTATCGGTGATGAGGATATATGTGACGTCATTCTGGATATATGGCGTAAATTACTCGGAACTAAAAATATTGGTTATGATGATAAGTATTTTGAAGTTGGTGGTAATTCAGTGTTAATGTTGAAGCTTCATCGAGAGATGATAAAAAAATTCAACGTAAAAATAAAAATGAATGAACTATTTACGAGTGCCACAATCTCGCAGCAAGCGGAGCTTATTAACTCAAAAATATCATCGCCTTATTATTCATAATTAAATCTCTAATTTTTTTCAAGGGAAATTTGTCAAATTAATAAAGATATAGAATATGAACCTTAGCGAAAAAAGCTTTATCGATGTTGCAATTGTTGGGATCTCTTGTTCATTTCCTGGCGCAGAAAATAAAGAGCAATTTTGGGAACTGATCAAACACCATCAAACTGCGACTGAAATACCGCTGGCAACGGCGAAAAAAGGAAATGTGCCTGCTGAAGGTGTTTTGTCAAACGCCTATATGTTTGATGCCTCTTATTTTCACCTTTCGCCCCGCGATGCCAAATTGATGGACCCCCAATTGAGGCAGTTGCTGCAACACAGTGTCATGGCGCTTTATGATGCCAATGTCACAGAGCATCTCAGCGACAATAAGATTGGAACATTTTTAAGTGTTGGCGCGAATCAATACCTTACAAAAAATCTTGTTAACTCGCCCTATTACGAAGATGAAAATCTTCAGTACTCTTTATTAATAGGAAATAGCCATCATTGTGTTGCGACCCAGGTTGCCTATCATCTCAACTTGCAAGGTCCCGCTTACACGCTCTCAACGGCGTGCTCCTCCTCATTGGTAGCCATTTATCAGGCTTGTCGGAGCTTATCGATAGGCGAAAGTGGCATTGCGTTGGCGGGAGGCGCGAGCATCAATATTCCTCAAGGGCAGGGATATGAGTTTGTTACAGGCAGCGTCCTTTCACAATACGGTCAATGCCGGCCTTTTTCCTCTGAAAGCGATGGCACTGTTCCTGCTAGCGGCGTAGGAATCTTGGTACTTAAACGTTTGGCCGATGCTCTGACAGACGGTGATCCGATCTATGCGGTGATAAAAGGAGGGGCGGTCAATAATGACGGGGCGAGGAAAGTCGGATATACGGCGCCAAGCATTGAAGGACAACGTGAGGTTATTCAACAGGCCTTACGACAAAGTAATGTTTCAGCAAAAGACGTTGAATATATTGAATGCCACGCGACAGGAACCGCTTTAGGCGATCCGATCGAAATTGCCGCACTCGACCTGGTATATAACCAGCCAGAATTTGGGGCTGGTTATGCTTTGGGCGGTGTCAAATGGAATATCGGCCATACGGATTCTGCCTCAGGGGTCGCTGGCGTTATAAAAGTTGCTATGTCTTTGAAATATAATACCATAGTTGGTTCGCCGTATCTTAGGGAATACAATCCGAGATTGGATATTGAGAGTACGTCGTTATACGTACCTCGGGAGAACATTGTCTATCAAAATTCTTGTCCTAAAGCGGCGATAAGCGCCTTTGGCATGGGAGGAACTAATTGCCATTTGATCCTCGAAGCTCATCCGGAACCAGAAAAGCAGCCGGTAGAGAAGCAAAATGAGGGTCACTCGTATCTTATACCGTTGAGCAGCCGGAATGCGTCTTCATTAGCGTCTCTTGAGTGCGATTTGCTGGCCTGGCTAGAAAAAAATGATAGCTGTTCTGTAGCGGATATTGCAGGGACGATGATTTTTTGCCGCCCTCAGGAAAATGTGCGGCGTTTTCATCTGGTGAAAACAATCAAGGAACTTAAAGCCTCGTTATCTGCACCTAGAACGCCGATACAAACTGTGGCGTCAGGCGCTGAAGCGTTGCTAATTATTGAAGGGCAGGGAGGAAATATAAAAGGGGCCGCCGGCCAATATTACGAATATTTCCCCGCTTTCAGACATTATTTCGAGCGTTGCATTCGGCAATTCTTGTCTCAGCCTGGAATACCTAAGGACCTGGCATGTGTTGCGCTTGATAAGAACTACCAGAAAAATATCACAACGCAGCATACACTTTATGCACAACCGATATTGTTTGCCATTCAATATTCGCTGGCAAAAATGCTGGAAGATGAAGGCGTCCATTTTTCGTCATATATTGGTCATAGCCTGGGAGAATGGATAGCTGCCGCAATTGCCGGTTTGTGGGATTTTGAAGATGCCATTCGTCTCATTGCCTGCCGGGCGGTGGCGATACAGCGTTGTGACAACGGTGCTATGTTGGCGGTATTTGATACAGAGAAAAATGTGAGGAGCCGGCTTTTTAACTCGCTAACGGTGGCGGCGATTAATGGATCGCATCTTGTTGCCATCTCTGGAAGTGATGCTGACATTGATACCCTTGAACAACAATTGAAGAACGAAGGGCGTCGAACAAAACGATTGCTTACAAATAAGGCGTTCCATAGTCCTTTGTTGGCAAAGGCTATTGAGCCGCTCAAACGTATTTTTGCCACGATAACTTTCCAACAAGTTCATGCCCGTATTTATTCTAATTTGAGTGGAAAAAAGGTTTCGCTGACGGCGCTGTGCAATAAGGAATATTGGTTGGAGCAATTACTTCAACCGGTGCAAATGCTGAATTGTGTCGAGGCGATACGAGTCGAAAAAACAGTCTGTGTCGATCTTGGCCTGAGCGGTGCAATGGAGCAAATTGTGCTGGGCTGTCACCCCTCGAGCCGGGAACGATTCGTTGCGGTGAGATCGGTTCCGGTTCAGGAAGGAGAGGTTGCGCTACTTGGATTGCTATGGACTCACGGTATTGCTATAGATTGGCAACGGAGGCTGTCCGAAAGATGGCGAAAATGCAACCTGCCAGGCTATGTTTTTAACCAAAAGGAATATTTCCATCAGTCAACGCCAGCCACTTTGCGACACAAAGGTAAACTACCTGTCGCTCAATGGTTATATCGTGACTGTTGGGCAATTGAACCAACTTCTCTCAAAAGCTGCACGACGGCTGAACCGTTAAATGAATATCGCCATTGGTTTCGCCGGGAACACGAACTCTTTTATATCGGCTTCCAGGACGTTGACGCCATCACTCCGGAGCATCTGAACATATTTTTGGCTGAATTTAAGGCCATCAGCCATGAATGCGAAATGACCGCCTATGTCGTGATTTCAGATTCGCCCCAGCCACTTGCTTTGCAGCAACAGGATTGTTATAGGCGAGCGTTGAGCTCGTTATGTCAAGTTATCCCACAGGAAAATCCTGGGCTTTCCATGAAGTTGCTTAGTTATACCGGCACCTTGGAGCATGTGCTGAATGCAGATCTTTCCACGGTGATGAACCGAGCTAATGTACTTCATATTGATACTGATCGCCTCTGGTATAAACAATATGTTCCTGTCGATCCTTCATTGAAAGATCCGTTCGTTTGGCCAGAGCAAGGATATGTGCTCATTACGGGGGGATTAGGAAAGGTGGGCTTGATTTTGGCCGCGCATATTATTGCTCACTCCGAACTCAATGTTGTGCTCACGGGGCGGAAATATGCCGATGCGCCAATCAGGCCGCTTTATCAACTGAGTGAAAGCGCCATTACGTCGATTGAAAATGATGTTGCGTTTGAAGCGATACATCATTCTGAACGGGTGTTTTATGCCTCGCTTTGTGTCACACAGCAACAAGATTTTCAGGATCTCGTTGAACGGCTCAATTGCAGGTTTGGGCCGATCGTCGGTATTGCACACTGCGCGGGTTACACCAATCCAGAGGGATTAATGCCGCTGTTTTCCGCAACGGAATCGAATATTGAACGCCATTATCAGGCAAAAGTGGATGGCATGACCTCGCTTACAAAAATATGCGCTAAATATGAGCCAGAGTTCTGTGTATTAATGTCCTCTATCTCAACGGTACTCGGCGGGATTGGCTTGGGCATCTACGCATATGTGAATCAGTTTATGAATGAATTTGTGTTCACCCGGTGTGGTGCCAAAACCCGCTGGTTGAGCGTATCGTGGGACGGATGGAATTTGCATGACGATCCTAACTTGTCTAATGAAGTCAAACAATTAGCTATTAATAATCAGGATGCTGATGAGATTTTCTCATCAATGTTCGATCTGTTGTCTCTACGGCATTTTATTGTTTCCACTCACAACCTGCATCAACGCTTAGCTCAATGGGTGAGTGGACCAATACCGAATGGACATACGCGCCATTCATTAGATCGGACTCAGATAGCACAAATCGTACGTGAGGTTTTTTGCCGAGTGCTTGAAGTAGAAGAGATTGATGATCACAGCAACTTCTTTTCGCTGGGTGGGGAATCCGTGATGTTCACGTCGCTGATGGCAGAAATAAAGAATTCACTGGGAGTAGCGCTGCCGCTGCATGAATTCATGAATATTCCCACGCCAGAGCACATTATCGATGTTATCACTAACACTTTAGGCAAGACGGTTGTCGACAGAGATAGGGTTTCAACCGTAGTGAAGAAGATATTTGTAGATTTGCTTCATATTGACGCGGTCGATGAGGATAGTCATTTTTTTGACTGCGGCGGCGACTCTCTGATTTTTACGCAATTGTCACAATGTCTTCGTCGCAAATTAGGCTTTGAGCTGGCTCTACACCGATTTATCGATCGCCCCACGGTAGGTCGTATCGTTGACCTAATTTGTCCAATGGATGAATCCGATTCCGGCGGTGAATATAATGATCTGTTGTTGCCTGACGATTTATTCCCTGTCGAACCATTGATGAATGACGCACGTTCCGATTTAAATAAGGTGTTTCTTGTCACGGGAGCAGCTGGGTTGCTGGGAAGTAACCTGGTGCTTGAGCTGCTGCGAAATGAAAGCGTGACTCGCGTGGTGGCGTTGGTTCGAGCACACGATGGTCAGACAGCTTATCAACGTGTTACAACGCAACTGAGCCGTTTTGCACCCGAGCAAGAGCTATCAAAGCTTTCTGTGATAAGTGGTGATGTGTCACAACCACGACTGGGTCTCTCAGACGAGGATTATCAATCTGTGTGCGAGAATGTCACTGATATCTTGCATAATGCTGCCAGAGTAAACCATATTCTCGACTATAGTAGTTTAAAGAGCACCAATACGTTTAGCATCTTGGAAATCTTGGCGGTTGCTTCGGTATTCAGACCGAAAAATATCCATTTTGTTTCAACGCTAGCCGGCGTATTTGAATTGGACGAACGTGCGCGGTACGTAGAGCAACTTCCCTCGTTATCGTCACGTCCACAACCTCAATCCAATGGTTATGCTCGCTCCAAGTGGGCGGCGGAAGTTCTACTGCGGCAAGCCCGGGAAAGAGGTTTTTCCATTAATGTTGTGCGCCCTTCAAGCATTGTCGGCCATTCGACTCTTGGAACTTTTAATGCTGAGCACGATCATTTGTGGTTATTCATAAAAGGTTGTCTCCAGTTAGGAAGTTTCCCTGACATTAATAATGAAATCAATATTACCCCTGTCGATTTTATGGCCCGACTCATTATCGCTATCTGTTTGAGCAATAAAAATAAGGTATACAATGTTCCGAATCCAAACATCGGACAAATGAATGACGTATTTAATATATTGAATCGCCGTGGCTATGTTATTCACGGAGCGGATCATAAAACTTGGCTTATTCGGGATTTAGCCAAAGTGGGCAAAGAGAATGCCTTATATCCCATTTTATCGTATTACACCTACCAGAATGACGATAAGCCAGTGATCAGCCATGACTATAGAAATGTGAATGTTATTAATACAGAAGAAATTATGACCGGACAAGGGATGAAATTTCCCAAACCTGAAGAGTTTATTTATAAGTTAGTGGAGTTTTTGGATAATGACCAGTTTTTCACCATTTAGCAGAAAAAACCAAGGTTTATCTTTGACTGCCGAGTTATTTGCTGAGATTGTTGGAAAATCTGGGCACTCCGTGGCGCTGTCTGATGCTCATCGCCAGCTCAATTATAATGAACTTGATAGTATATCAAATAGAGTTGCCAATTATCTTGTCGATCATTTTCCTCATGATAATCGGCCTGTCTTAGTATATATGGACAGAAGTTTAGAAGCTGTGGTTGTAATATTGGGGATTGTTAAGACGGGCAGGGCTTATCTGCCTGTTGATAAAAGCTACTCCGTGGCGCAGTTAGATTATATTTCCCAAGACAGCCATGCCTCTGTCGTGATATCCGATCAACATCTTGAAACAGAGTTGACGTTTTGCCTTGCGCGATCTCTTTTAGAGTATGAGAATGATGCAAAACCGAATACTGAATATGATCCGAAAAGCCCTGCTTATATTATGTATACCTCTGGCTCGACAGGGCTGCCCAAAGGGGTAAAAGTGGACCACTCAGGCATTATACGATTAGTCGTAAATGCCAATTATATAAATAGTAATGGTTTGGAAGCAACGGCGCATTGTTCCTCGATAGGATTTGATGCATCGACGTTTGAGATTTGGTATCCATTACTTAACGGTGGCCGAATATATGTTATCGATAAGCAGGATGTTCTTGATTTCGAGCGGCTAGAACAACAATTAATCTTTGGCGGCGTCGAAACTTTATGGCTGACGGTGGCGTTATTTAATACCATTTTTACTCACTATCCTAATGCGCTTTCTCATTTGAAAAATCTGTTGATTGGCGGGGACGCGCTCAATATTGAGTTGGTTCGCCAATTTATGTCCAGCCCATATTGTCATTTAACTTCTTTTATTAATGGTTATGGCCCAACGGAGAATACTACGTTTACGACAACGTATGACATTTTCCAATTATCACCGGATCATTCAAGTGTTCCTATTGGTAAACCCATCAATGGAACGCAGGTTATGATTGTCAGTGATCATGGCAATGCCATAGTGGATGGCGAAGTCGGGGAGCTATGGGTGAGCGGCCTTGGGCTCGCCCAAGGATATACGTGCGAGCAGGAAACGAAGAAGAAATTTGTAGAGATTAACGGCTGTTGGTATTACAAAACCGGCGATCTGGTGCGTCGGCTTCCCTGTGGAAACCTAGAGTTTATCGCTCGGAAAGACCATGAAGTAAAAATACGGGGATTGAGAGTCAATCTCTCACAGGTTGAGCAAATCCTACAGGAAATTAATGGCATCAATGTGTGCTATATCCGGCCAGATCCTGATCAGGCAAACCAGACGCTGGTTGCCTATATTGAGGTTTCTCCAGCAGAAATACCGCTCACTCCGTCAGAAATTAATACGCACCTAGCTCAACGCCTGCCTCGCTATATGATACCTGAGCGTATGGTATTGTTGAATGCGATCCCATTAACCCGAAACGGTAAGGTTGATATTAACGCGATTGAATCAAATATACAGTCCACTCAGGATGAGCAGTGCTTGCAGCAAGCGGATAATCTTACTAACGAAATTGAGAGATTATACCGGAGTCTTCTACCTCAAGCGAAACAGGCCGTCGCGGAATGTGATTTTTTTGAGTTGGGGGGGAGTTCTCTACAAATTTATGAGGTAATTCATAATATTGCATCGAATTTTGGTGTCAGATTACGGGTGGATGAATTTCTCAAGCATAGCCGTGCGGTTGAGCTGGCATTATTAGTCAGAACAAAAATGAGCAAAGGCGAAACCAACTGCGAAAGCGTTGAAACATTTATATCAGCACGCGTTCCGATGTCTCCAGCTCAAAAACGTCTTTGGTATATTGAGCAATTAAACGAACAGATATCCCCAAATTTATTGGTGTTCGGTTATAGGCTGGATGGTGAAATAGATGCAAATAATCTTCAGGTAGCCTGTCGTGCGGTTGTTGAAAATAATGAGGCGCTCCAGACGGTATTTTGTGAAGCCGAAGGAGAGGTATTTCAAGAATCTTCCGTAGCTGATGTGGATTTTATCATACTCACGGATAGGTGTTGGCAAGCGGTTTACGCCGAAGAAGTGAAACAGCCGATAAACCTGTCGGTTGGGCCGTTGATCCGTTTTCGCTTTATCACTAACGGTACAGATCAGCATACTTTACTGATTTTTTCTACTCATTTGGCACTGGATGGCTGGTCGGTTAAGTTATTGATTCAACAATTATCCGCGTATTATGAAAATTTAAGCAATGGGCTGCCTTTATCTGGTAAAACAGATAATGATTATCTGAGCGCCACACGGAAAATGTTGGCCTATCGCGCCAGCCCAAGATTTAAAGACGACCTCTCTTATTGGGCGTCCTATCTCAATCAGTGTGTTATTCCAACAATCATCCCAAGAGCAGAATCTAAGATCGCTGTAAATCAACAAAATCATCGCGAAAAAAATCAATACTCAATATCTCTGAGTAAAGAACTCATGCGATCGATTTATGCCTCTACACAGCGTGAAAATATCAGTTTATTCAGTTATTTGCTGTTCTATTTTGGTAAGGCGCTTGCTGATTTTGCCATATTGGATGAAGTGGTAGTTGCCGTACCGGTTGCAAATCGTGAAGAGTTTGCTCAGACGATAGGGATGTTTGTAAACACTATCCCGGTTCGGCTGAATTATAAAGACAATCTCTCACTTAGTGACGCGCATAAAAATATACTGCAATGTTTACAGCATTCCCAAGTGTATCTGGATGAGATGACGCATAATGATAGCGATGTGAATTTACATTCACTACAGACCGGGATAGTTTTGCAAAACAGTGGGCATGATAATTGCTTAGAGATTGCCGGGTGCGAGTCTCGATTTATGAAGATGCCTATAGAACAAGCAATGTTCGATCTCTTTTGCCACTGTACATTGGTTAATGAGGGGATGCTATTAACTTTCGAGTACAATAGCGATTATATCTATTCAGCGTACGTTAAAAGCCTTATGGCGTTGTTCAAACAGCACTTAATGGCGTCGGCAGGCTATCCATGTGAGCCTGATATCCCTTCTCGATTGGCTCAATTGGTTACCGCTCCTTCTTTAGTGCCCATTGCTTTTGAAGCGTGTCTTAATAACGTATTTGAACAGAGGGCTAGTGCGATAGCGGTTGTCGATGAACTCTGCGAATATTCTTTTTCTCAAATGTCCAAAGACATCTCGCGGACACGTCATTTCCTAAATGAGCAGGGCGTCCAGCCTGGTATGCGTATCGGCGTGACTGGCATACCATCGTATCAATATATTGTCGCCATTTTTTCGATTTTATTAAATCGTTGCTCATTTGTACCATTAGACCCTCATTACCCGAACGAGAGGCTTTCATTTATTATCGATGACGCTGAAATCTACGGGACCCTGTTAATTAATATTGACGACAAACCGTCGGAAGAAAGGCGCGATTTTGATCATGCATCGTTTGATTTTTCATGTAATGCGAGGTCATCTCTTAAAAAAGGGCGACATGGGGAAGCATGCGTGCTTTATACCTCTGGATCGACGGGAACGCCCAAAGGGGTGGAAATATGTATTGATTCGATTATGCGGCTGGCTCAGTCTCCCAATTTTTTGCAACTGACTTCGAATGATCGCTTTTTAGTCACTTCGTCCCCAGCCTTTGATGCATCTTTATTGGAGATTTTTGTACCTTTACTCAATGGCGCCAGCTGCGGCACTGTAGCAAAAGAGACGCTATTGGATTATGAAAAGCTGGAGACGCAATTAAAAAACAAGGAAATTAATACTGCGTGGCTAACGGTTTCATTATTTAATGACATTGCGTCATCCCGCCCTCAGGCGCTTCAATCTCTCGATAACTTACTTACCGGAGGCGATGCTCTGGATATCACCATCGTGAGAGCGTTTATGTCCAGCCCGTATTGTCGGCTCAAGCAATTTGTGAATGGCTATGGACCAACAGAGTGTACGACATTTTCGACGTGGTTTAATATTTTTAATCTCACTTCCTGTCATACTTGTGTACCCATCGGTAAGCCGATAAACGATACTTTTGTTTATGTTCTCGATAGTGAAATGATGCTCTGTCATCCCGGCCAGGTCGGAGAAATCGCTATTGGCGCTCCCTGGTTGAGACCGAACTATAACCGCAGGGAAGCGCTGAATAGCGAGAAGTTTGTATCTAACCCCTATTATCATTTTGATGATTGCCGCTATCTTTACTTATCGGGAGATATTGCCCGCTACAACGGTACAATGGATGTCGAGTACATTGGTCGGCGTGACAAAATGGTGAAGATCCGCGGCAATCGCGTGGAGCTTAGCGGTATTAATAAAGTCATTTCAGGTCATCCGAAAATCAAAAACTCGCATGTTTGCGTCGTTGAGCGGGATGTGAAAATGATTTTCGCTTATGTTGTCAAAAGGAATTCGGTTGAAAATGATACTTCACTCCGCGTTGAGATTTTATCTTATTTACGATCCAAGCTTGAGCCTTTTCAGGTTCCATCCGTTATTCTATTTGTTGAAGAAATACCACTGACGGTCAATGGAAAAGTCGATACAAAATGTTTACCTATCGAAGCCATAACCCCCATAAATTCAGTGATAGCTCCGAAAAGTGAATTGGAAAAACAGTTGCATGCCTACTGGTTGCAGTTGCTGGGGATAGATGATTTTTGCATACATGACCGTTTTTTTGATATTGGCGGACACTCGCTGCTAGTTCCTAAAATTGTGCATCATATTTTTGAATTGACAGGTATTAAACTTTCTTTTATTGAAGTTATTGAGTATCAGACAGTTTTCAAACTATCGGAATATCTCGGAAAATATACCGGACAACATCAAGGTAATCATGGAAATAATCTTGTTAAAACTAAAAAACAAAGTTATTTGGCAACGTCGCAACAACTCAATCTTTACTTTTCTAATGAAATGGCAAGTAACAAATCTTTATATAACATTCCCGTTTCTCGATGCTTTTCACGCTATTTTGAAGTTGAGAGGATGAAGAAAACGGTAGAGGTGGTATTTAAAAATGAACGTGTATTGAATTTTAAGTTTGGGTTTGATAATAATGAAGAACTCTTGATGGTTAGGCAGGAAGAAAGCCAATTTAAACTGAGTGTTTTCCCCTTATTAAACAAAGAGGATGCTTATTGCAAAATGAGGGAACTGGCTGAGAAGGTTTTTGATCTTCATGATTTTCCGCTTATTGAATGTTGCTACTTACCGCTAAAGAACTCAGCTGAGTCATTCCTTTTTATCAACGTCCATCATATCATCGCGGATGAGATGAGCCTTAATCATTTGTTTAGTTCTATCGTTGATTATTATGATAAACAATATCTTCCGAAACCACATTACGATTATTTAGACTATTGTGAATATATGCATATCGTTACAGCGAGAGGTTCGGTGGAGAAGTCTCACACTTACTGGAGCGAAGCGTTTAAAAACTATCAGGGCAAACTTAAATTCACCACTAAAGAACGCACAAACTATCCTGACCATCTCTGTTATCGTCAACGATTCAGGTTGCAAAAGCAGCACGTTGAGTTAATCAAAAAACTGGCGTATACTCTTCAATGCTCAGTTTTTGAAGTCACTTTTGCGCTATATCAACGCACTGTCGGACTGATTTCCGGCCAAGATGACATCGTCGTCGCATTTCCGTATTCGCCACGAGTGGATCTGGGAATAACTGATGTGGTTGGGTATTTTGTCGATCTGCTGCCTGTGCGAACTCAATTCGAGCGGTGGGCTGAGTGGTCACTATCGCTCCTTAAGGAGCTGGTGCGAAATAACCGCCTTTACATTAAGCTAAGACCTGCAACGCAAACCATCCCTTTTATCTCGGATATCCGGCGACATGAATATTATGCCCCGCTGGTACAAAATGTATTCTCTTTTCATCAAACGGAAGAGAACGGCGCTTATGGGTTGGATGTCGACCTGGATAATCCATATTGTCGATTTGATACGGTCTTCAATATGACGTATTCCGGGGGCGGCATTATTGCCGATCTGGAATGTGCTCGCGATATTTACTCAACGGAGATCTTACCATTAATGTTTAACACATTTGTATCAGTGATTGAACAAACTGAAAACCAATTTATGTTGTCTGATTTTGATTAGACAGATTTTAGGCTCTTGAGATTCAATCCATTTTTGATCTCAATAATTGTTTTATACCCCAAATAATTTGAGTTGCGGGAGGACGGCAACGTAACGAATTTCCGGTAGCGGGGGAGCGAAAAAAGCCAATGCACCTGTAGCTTGAAGTATAACGGGTATAGAAGGGAGGTAATTTTGGCAGTAAGAGATATTATAGAAGTACCTGATGAGCGTTTGCGAGTGACCTACTCTCATGTTGAAAATATTAGCTCGGTACAAAGTTTAATCGATGACATGTTAGATACGCTCTATGCGACAGATAATGGCATCGGCCTTGCCGCTCCGCAGATTGGCTACAAAGATGCGGTGATAATCATAGACATTTCTGAGCAAAGAGACCGGCCGCTTATCATGGTGAACCCTGAGATCATCATCACAGAGGGAAACATTAAGAGTGAAGAGGGATGCCTGTCAATTCCTGGTACTTATGCGCAAGTGAATCGTTATAAGAAAGTGAGAGTCAGAGCATTAGACCGGGATGGGAAAGAGATTTTTGTAGAAGATGATGGTTATTTAGCTATAGTTATGCAACACGAAATTGATCATCTTCATGGGAAAGTATTTATTGACTATTTATCACCTCTAAAATATCAAATGGCCATCAAAAAAGTTAAAAAAATTAGAAAGCTAAGTAAGTAATTTTCTTGATTTTACCATAAGGATATTCAATGAATATTGAAATGTTGAGGGATTTTATTTCTCCGATTCATCAGGTAAAGTATCTGATGAACTTTGGCGATGCGGAGTTCAGTAAAAGAATGCTCAAAGAGCATTTAAGTCAAGAGAGCGAATTCGCGAGTCGTACGATTCAGGAAATAGATCGGCAAGTGGATTTTTTGTTCAATGCTTACTTACGGCCTCAAAAAAAGGTACTCGATCTGGCATGCGGTCCCGGTCTATACACTTCGCGTTTTGCTGCTAAAGGTGCATATGCGACAGGTTTGGATATTTCTCCTTCCGCCATTGAGTACGCTACTGCGCGTGCTGGTGATTTAGAGAAATATCAACAAATGGATCTTGAAGAATATAATTTCCAAGGGGAATTTGATCTTGTCATTATGTTATTTGGAATTATTAACAATCTAAGTAATATTGATGCATTGTTGAATAAACTCAGAAAAAACCTTACACCCAATGGAAAGCTGGTGATTGAGATGATGAAAGTCGATTTCATGAAAGCGCTGGCGAATGAAGATGGGACATGGGAATATCTTGAAAATGGAGGGCTTCTGAGCGAGTTGCCCCACTATAAATTGATCAGAAGAGTGTGGGATCAACAACAAAAAAGACTAATTGATCGCAACATGCTCATTGATAATAAAGCTGAAATAAACATGTATGAAGGGATATTTCATGGGTTCTATCTTGGTGATATCAATAAATTGTTTGAGAGAAACGGCTATCTACCAGCCAAAGTGATAGGTGATAACTTAATCAAGGGTAGTTTGACGCAACACTTTGTCATGATTGAAACCGCGATGGCATAGTTTAATTATATTAACTCAGAGTTAATCTGGCAGTTACCGCTTATTTATGCAGGTGCCTGTCAGATTACAGCATCTGGCTTAAATTTTTTTCAGCCCAGATATGTTTTTCATCATGTAATGCTTCCATCGGTGTATGTCCACAGTACATTTTTTCCTGATGGACTCGGGCATTATTGGTAATAATACAACCATTCATAACGATCCGGGTGTTATCATACTGCGCCTAAAAAATCGCTCGCTTAGAGCAATAACGCGAGAATCGTGCTTGCAGACTCCTTTCGAAATGGTCTGCAATACAACTCGGCTTGGCTCACAGCGACGACTGAATGTGGCGAGTTTTTTCCTTTCATAGAATAGATAAGCAACAAGATAGATTCCCGTCCGTTCCGTCACTTATTCATAAGCCCTGAGTTAACGCTCAGGGCTTTTTTGCGAAAGTCCCGACGAGGCTTCGCCGTGGTTCTCACACTCTGCGATTGCGTTGGTCGTATTAGTGCTGCCATGTATTGAAAGTCTACTATACAATCTCTATAACAGAAGTGTACCTTTGATCTATGAAGGTGTATTGGCGTACCGGAATTTATAGCAAGGCGAGGCGTGCGAAAAAAAACATATGCGATGAGATATGTAGCTGGTCAGCCGGCAGAACGTATCTTTCCACCTGGAACCATGCGCCATCTGGAGCAAGTGCTGCCGTCAGGTCCACTGCTGCTGGAGAAAGATGTTTTACGCGTCATGGTGTGGAATATCTTTAAGCAACAGAGAATGAACTGGCTTTCTGTTTTGCAGAACTTTGGTAAAGATACGCAGTTGGTTTTACTCCAGGAGGCACAAAGCTCGCCGGAACTTATTCGCTTTGCAACCTCGAACTACCTTTCTACCGATCAGGTGCCCGCAATTATTTTGCCACAGCACCCTTCTGGTGTAATGACCTTGTCTGCCGCTCAGCCAATGTACTGTTGTCCCTTACGGGAAAAAGAACCTTTGCTGCGTTTATCCAAATCGGCACTGGTAACGGTTTATTCATTGCCCGATGGCCGACAGTTGATGGTGATTAACATTCATGCGGTGAATTTCAGTTTTGGCGTTGAAGTGTATAGCAAGCAACTGGAAACCATTGGGGAGCAGTTGTTCCATCATCGCGGCCCTGTAATTATGGCGGGGGATTTCAATGCCTGGAGTCAGCCCCGAATTAGGGCGCTTTATCGGTTTGCTATGAAGATGGATTTGCAGGAGGTCGGTTTTGCTGACGATTTTCGTCGCAAGGTGTTTGGCCGGCCGCTGGATTTTGTGTTCTATCGGCAGTTAGGGGTTGTTCAGTCTTCCATTCTGGTTACGCAGGCGTCGGACCATAATCCCTTGCTAGTTGAGTTCCAGCTTTAGCTAGCATAAAAATTTACGCGACGTTGGTGATGGAAAGCAAAGTCAGGACATAAAAAAACTGCCGCGAAGGCAGTTTTTTTATGTAAAACGCTTAAGACTGCGGTTGGGCGTTTTTGCTGACATAAAGCGTCAGCCGATCGCCGGGCTGGATATTGGCATTTTTGTTAATTACCGTATTCCAGCGCATAACATCGGCGATGTTTACTCCATGACGCTTGGCAATACTGGAAAGCGAATCACCTTTACGAACCTGATAGGTGATTGACCCGCCTTTACTGCTGTTGTCAACGTCAGACACCTGAGCAACTTGCAAGGTTTGACCAACCTTCAGCGAATTTGCACTGCGTAAATTGTTCCAGCTTTGCAAATCCTTTGTGCTGACATTCAGTCGAGCGGCAATCGTAGATAATGTGTCGCCAGAGCGAACCTTATACTGCGATTCCTGCGCCAGGCGCGTTGGCTGGATCGCGGCGATATCGCTATCCGCCAGTGAATCCTTCAAGCGCTCGACGTGAGCTTTCGGCACCATGATGTAATGTGGGCCGTTGGGTGAGGTCACATTACGCTTATAGCCCGAATTGTAGCTCTTCAGTTTGTTCAACGGCAGGCCAGCCATTTCTGCTGCTTGCGTCAATTGCATCTGCTGTCCAAGATCAACTCTGGCCAATGCTCGGCTTTCGTTTGGTTTGGGCAGGTTAACGCCGTATTTTTTGCTATTCTTAAGAATATCGCTCAAGGCCAACATTTTTGGAACATAGATTGACGTTTCACGAGGTAACGCCAACGCCCAGAAATTGGTTGGTTTGCCTTTTGCTTTATTCGCTTTAACCGCTTTCATGACGCGACCTTCACCGCTGTTATAAGCGGCGACGGTTAACAACCAATCACCGTCAAACATGTTGTTGAGGCGTTGCATCATATCCAGCGCGGCGGTCGTCGACGCGACAACGTCGCGGCGTCCGTCATACCACTGGTTTTGTTTCAAACCATAGTTACGCCCCGTGCCAGGGATAATCTGCCATAGCCCTGCGGCGTTGGCGGATGATGTGGCCTGAGGGTCAAAAGCGCTCTCCACTATGGGTAGCAGTACCAGTTCCATCGGCATTTTACGTTGCTTAATCTGCTCGACAATCCAGTACATGTACGGCTCTGCCCGTAATGTTACATCGTGGAGATAGCTCTTATTCTTTAAATAACGCATTTTTTGCTCGCGGATCCGGGCGTTATCCGGAACCTCCATCTTCAGCTCGTCGCCAATGAAGTTCCACAGATCTTGTTGCGCGATGCTGTCATCATCCAGCCATCGCGCCGAGGTCTCTCGACCCTCTGCGTACCTTACTGCTTCACTTTGACTTGCCGAAGACAGACTCTGTGCATGCTGCTTGGGTTGAGAGGTATCGTAAGGCGGTACCTGACAACCGACCAGCAAGACCGAGGCGATTATCATCGCTTTAGCCTTCATATGTGTGTCAATAGTCGCTTAAAAGACGAGCAATAATACTTTGATTAGAGGATTAGCACAACATAAACCTTTAGAAGCAGTCTTTCTTGCTACGTAGCTTCGAAAAAGCTTGCCAATTCTCTATGTTCTCAGGTTCTGATGATATTTTTCTTTTTAAATCAAAATCATAACATCTAAGAAAAAGATTGATTTTTCTCTCCATCCCCAGGGTTGTCGGCAGGCTAGATTGCGACTTTTCACGTATCTGCCTGATTTTATGAAGATAGCTGCTAATAGTTGGCTCTTCAGGCCAGATCGCATGAGCAAATTCCAGATTTGAAAGGGTGTATTCATGTGCGCAGCAAATTAGCGTGTCATCAGGTAGTTTTGATATTTTTTCAATTGAATCATACATTTGTTTTGGCGTTCCTTCGAAAATTCGACCGCATCCGCCGGAAAAAAGCGTGTCGCCGCAGAACAAATAAGGATGACTATAATAGGCGATATGTCCTGCCGTATGGCCCGGAACGGCCAGTACGGAAAAGTCCGAATTTAACAATGACAGCGTCTCACCCTCTTCAACAATGATCGTAGCCCCGCTTTTTTGGGTTTCCGGCGGACCAAAGACCGGCAGATTCGCATAACGTTCGACAAGCGCAGCAACGCCTCCGACATGGTCATGATGATGATGGGTCAGTAAAATCGCCTCCGGCGCAAGCTGATGCTTGGCGAGCGCGTCTAATACCGGCTGCGCTTCGCCGGGATCGACGATGACGCACTGTTTTTCTTTGTTACTCAATAACCAAATGTAGTTGTCCTGAAGCGCTGCAATACTGATAAGATTCATGGATTACCTCGTTTTGCTATCAGCCTGAGGAAAGAATAGAACATGAAGCCAGCACAAACATCTCAGACTGTTGCGGTTCCCGGCTCATGGGACGACATCTCCTGGGGACGATATTACCGCGAATCGCTTGAGCAGGCGCTGTTGCCCTGGTGGCCGAAGCTATTCGGTTTTCATCTGCTGAAAATCGGGCCATTGAGTGCGGCAACGACGATAAAAGATTGCCCCATTGCGCATCAGGTCAATGTTGCGACGGCTGGAGATAGTGTGCAGGTTATTGCCGATCCGCATCAACTGCCGTTTTCTGAAAAATCGGTTGATGCCTGCCTGCTGGTGCAAACGCTGTGCTACTCCGCCGATCCGCACCGTATCCTGCGGGAGGTGGATCGGGTGCTGATTGATGATGGTTGGCTGATATTGAGCAGTTTCAACCCGGTGAGCCTGCTGGGAATTGCAAAACTCATCCCGGGTTTAAACCAGCGACAGCCCTATTGCGGGCGGATGTTTACTCAAATGCGGATGATAGACTGGCTCAGTTTGTTGAATTATGAGGTGGTGCATCACGCCAGCCTTCAGGTAACGCCATGGCGCCAAAACAGGGGAAAACTGAATAAGCATTTTCCGGTATTCGGCTGCCTGTCATTGATCGTCGCACGTAAGAGAACCATCCCGCTGAGCTTTACGCCAATGCGTACCCGGTTGTGTAAAGTCCCCTTGCGCCGCACGGTTGGCGCGACCAAAGTTTATCGTAAATGAGCGCCGGTCATTCGGGCTTGTAGCCGACGTCATCAAGCGTTGGCGCGCTGGCGGCGCTACGGGCAAGTTCATCACAGCGTTCATTTTCAGGATGGCCGGCATGCCCTTTTACCCATTCCCAGCGCAGGGTATGGTGTTGGATAGCCTGATCCAGGCGCTGCCAAAGATCGACATTTTTCACCGGTTTTTTATCCGCTGTTTTCCAGCCGCGCTTTTTCCAGTTGTGGATCCAAAGGGTGATCCCCTGACGGACATACTGACTGTCGGTGCTTAATACCACTTCACAGGGAGAGGTTAATGTTTCAAGCGCCGCGATGGCCGCCATCAGCTCCATTCGATTATTGGTGGTTAACCGATAACCCGCGCTTAATGTTTTTTCATGCTGCTTATAGCGCAGCAAGGCGCCGTAACCACCGGGGCCCGGATTACCGAGGCAAGATCCGTCGGTGAAAATCTCTACCTGTTTAAGCATCTCTGGTAGACTCTTCCTTATGGTGAAAATGGCAAGTCTGACATAAACGAAAACGATGAGCACTGAAATTACGCGACAAATCGTCCTGGATACGGAAACCACCGGTATGAATAAGCTGGGGGTGCACTATGAAGGACATAAAATCATTGAAATTGGCGCTGTTGAGGTGGTTAACCGTCGTCTGACCGGGCGCCACTTCCATGTGTACGTCAAGCCCGATCGTCTGGTCGATCCGGAAGCCTATCACGTGCACGGCATCAGCGACGAGTTTCTGGCTGATAAGCCGACCTATGCGGAGATCGCTGACGATTTTCTCGAGTTTATTCGCGGCGCCGAACTGGTAATCCATAACGCGATGTTTGATATCGGCTTTATGGATTATGAATTCCGGATGTTAAACCGGGACATTCCCAAGACGGAAACTTTCTGTAAGATAACCGATAGCCTGTTGATGGCGCGTAAAATATTTCCGGGCAAACGGAATAATTTGGATGCGTTATGCGATCGCTATCAGATAGATAACAGTAAACGAACGCTGCACGGCGCATTGCTCGATGCCGAAATTCTGGCGGAAGTTTATCTGTCCATGACGGGCGGTCAGACATCATTGACGTTCTCTATGGAAGGCGAAACGCAGCGGCAGGAGAATGAAAGCGAAAGCATTCAGCGGATTACCCGCCCAATCTCGGCTCTGAAGGTGTTGTACGCCAGCGATGAAGAACTGCAACTGCATGAACAACGTCTGGATTTGATTGCGAAAAAAGGCGGCAGTTGCCTATGGCGCAATGAGTAGTCTTCGCTTGCTGGGGAAATAGACGTTCAGTTGAAATTATAAGCAAACAGAAGCGCTTAGTTATAAAACCATTGACGTAATAGCACTGCCATCTTAGTATTCAACCCGCGCTCAATGAGCGCGAGTGGAGCGGTAGTTCAGTTGGTTAGAATACCTGCCTGTCACGCAGGGGGTCGCGGGTTCGAGTCCCGTCCGTTCCGCCACTTATCTATTCCGGGATGTTCCTATACATCTCTGGATGAATGAAAACCGTATCGCTGTCAAAGGCATACGGTTTTTTTTCGTCTCTATGATACCCTCTGCATATCGGGGTATCCGGCGCGAAATGGCCCACAAAATGGCCTACGCATAGGAAAGAGAAATTTCGTAGGCCATTTTGGTTTTGTGGCTGAGAAAGGGTTGCGGATACAGGACATTACACCATTCCCGTCGTTTGGTTTTTTAACGACAACTAAGGAGTGAACGATGACCGCAACACACCGCCTGCTTTCTGCTGTCACAGTACAAAAAGCAAAACCCGCCGCTAAAGATTATGAACTGCCTGATGGTCATGGTCTGACACTTTCCATCAGGACTACGGGCAAGAAAATCTGGCGTTTTCGTTACCAGCGACCAAATTCCTCAACGCGTACCAATATCACGCTGGGCCATTATCCCTCCATGACGCTGGCGGCCGCGCGTACCCTTCATGATGAATATATCTCGCTTTTGATCAAAGGTATCGACCCCAAAAAACAGGAACAGGACGAGGCTGAGCAGGAAAAAAGAGCCAAAGACAGCCTGTTCGTTAATGTGGCAACGAGGTGGTTTGCCATTAAAAAAAACAGCGGTATTTCCGAGGTTCATGCCGGCGATATTTGGCGTTCACTGGAGCGTGACGTTTTTCCGGTAATTGGACAGATAGCTGTGGCTGACTTGAAAGCGCACACACTGATCGCCGCGCTTGAACCGGTACGGGTACGTGGTGCGCTGGAAACCCTGCGCCGTCTGACGCAGCGTATCAATGAAATCATGGTATTCGCGGTCAATTCCGGGCTTCTTGATGCCAACCCGGCATCCACGATTGGTAAGGTGTTTGAGAAGCCGAAGAAACAGCATATGGCAACCATTCGTCCCGAACGTTTGCCGGAACTAATGCAGCGCATTGAAACGACCAATCTGGGCCTGATGACGCGCTATCTGCTGAAATGGCAACTTTTGACATTGGTTCGTCCCGGCGAGGCGGCCGGGGCTATGTGGCGTGAAATCGACATGGAAAAAAAACTCTGGACCATTCCGCCAGAGCGTATGAAGAAGCGCCGTGAACATCAAGTACCGCTGTCACCGCAAGCGATGGTGCTACTAGAGCGGCTTAAACCGTTTAGCGGGCACTCGGCATTCGTTTTTCCCGGCAGAGGGAAGCGTAGCAAGCCGATGAACAGTGAAACGGTCAATAAGGCTTTACATCGCATGGGACTGGGGGGAGAACTGGTATCGCACGGTTTTCGGGCCTTGGGCAGTACGGCCATGAATGAAGCCGGATTTTCACCGGATGTGATTGAAGCTGTGTTGGCGCATGTCGATACCAATCAGACGCGGGCCGCTTATAACCGCTCCACATATCTCTCGCAGCGTGTTGAGGTTATGGAGTGGTGGGGGCGAAAAGTTAATGAATCGGCACGCGCAGTAATGCTGTAGCAGAATTTATCCAGTGAGGGCGATCCGCTGTGGAAAACGGATCGTGACCCTGTACACGATTCTGTGTAAATGCCTTTTCTCAGAAGTGACCGTCCAGGCGGTCACCGAACTCGATAATAAAACGGCTCATTGCCATACGCCAGTCCCTCAGCGGCATCGTCCATTTCTGTGACGCCGCCTGGATTGCCAGCCACACCACCTTTTTCACTGCGTCGTCCGTCGGGAACACCTTCCGTTTCTTGATGGCATGCCGGATCACGCTGTTCAGCGACTCGATGGCATTCGTTGTGTAGATTACCTTGCGGATGTCTGCCGGGTAAGCGAAGAACGTCGCCAGGTTGGCCCAGTTAGTCTGCCAGCTCCGACTTATCTGCGGGTAGCGGCTGTCCCATGCGCTGGCGAACGCTTCCAGTGCCTGCTGGCCTGCTTCTTCCGTGGGGGCCTGATAGATGGCTTTCAGGTCGCGGGTGACGGCTTTGTAGTCCTTCCAGGAGACGAACCGCAGGCTGTTGCGCACCATATGTACGATGCATAGCTGGATGCGGGCTTCCGGATACACCGTGTTGATGGCATCCGGGAAGCCTTTCAGGCCGTCGACACAGGCGATGAGGATATCGTTCAGGCCGCGGTTTTTGAGTTCTGTCAGCACATTGAGCCAGAACTTCGCGCCCTCGTTTTCAGCCAGCCACATACCCAACAGTTCTTTCTGGCCTTCTATGTTGATACCCAGCGCCAGGAACACGGATTTATTGATGACGCGACTGTCCTGCCGAACCTTCAGGACGATACAGTCAAGATAAACAATGGGATAGACTGCATCCAGTGGACGATTCTGCCATTCGATAACCTGTTCCATCACCGCATCAGTGACCTTCGATACCAGCGCAGGTGAGACGTCTGCGTCATACAGCTCTTTGAACGCAGTCGCTATTTCGCGGGTGGTCATCCCTTTGGCGTACAACGATAAAATCTGGTTATCCATCCCGGTGATCCGGGTCTGGTTTTTTTTCACCAGTTGCGGTTCGAAAGAGCCATCACGATCGCGGGGAGTACGCAGCTCCAGAGGGCCATCGACGGTGGTAACGGTCTTTGTGGAATAACCGTTGCGGGTATTGGAGCCGGATTTGGCCTGGTTTTTATCGTAGCCCAGATGGTGAGACATTTCGGCGTTGAGCGCTGCCTCAACGCTGATTTTCTTCAGCAGGCGATCGAACTGGCTGAGATCGTCAGGGGTTTTGAGATTTCTGGCCAGTTCATTAGCCAGAGCCTGCAATTGTTTTTCGTCCATAAATTAACCTTCATTTGATGCTGGATTGAACATATCAAAATCAGGCAATTACACAAATTTATGTACAGGCTCCGGATCGTCTTTTTCATTTTTGGAGCCTGTCCACGATTCTGTTTAATCGCCATCTCATTTAAAGGTGATCGCTCGCACGATCACCGAACTCGATAATAAAGCGGCTCATGGCCAACCGCCAGTCCCTCAGCGGCATTGTCCATTTCTTTGACGCCGTCTCTATCGCCAGCCATATCACCTTCTTTACCGAGTCGTCTGATGGGAACACCTTACGTTTTTTAATCGCATGCCGGATTACGCTATTCAGCGACTCAATAGCGTTGGTGGTGTAAATCGCCTTGCGGATATCAGACGGATAACCGTACAGCGTTGACAGGTCAGCGCCGCCGTTCCGAACTTGAAATATCTGACAGGACAGTATCCACAAAATATCCAGTAGTTAATGGCGGCTAATATCTCAGAGCAGCTATGAGCTAATATAGCTAATACATATGGGCCATTAATCCTGGCTATTACTTATTTTCTCTTTTAAAATTTTTATGTCATTACAATATTTTTTACCTCCCCATACTCTTTTTCTGCCCACAATAAGCATGACCATTGGTTCAGTTACTTTTAGCCCGGTCAGCCAAGATTTTATGTCTGTATACGATGGTTGCGGAAAATCTTCGGGATGTGTATGCCATTCGCCCAAATAAACAAGGAAGCCGTCTGATTGTTGAAATAATTCGTCAATTTTTTGCTGATGGTGAACACCTTTTCTATCTACCTGATTACGTGACCTGATATCACCAGAACCGGGCTCCGAAATGTTAGTGATGACAATGTGTTGCCCCCGGCGTTCTCCTATCAGGGTCCCTCCAGCCTCGGTACTAGCATAATGCATTTGACGATATGAATTGAGCCGTTGCACGACCTCACTCATGATAACGACATGATTGTTAAAATCATCGATGAATACCAATTCATTTATGTTCATTACATATAGGGCAGTTAGGCTGGCGTGGCAAAAATTGAGGTTTGAGCGAACGTCCACCCTCAAGCATATGTTCACTATAAGTCCACTTCAGCTCGGGTTCGAGAATACTCAACACCGCCAGTTGAGCTAAAGATGCAGTTATACTACTCACCGCCGCATCATAAGGTGTGTAAGTGCTACCACAGCTTTTGCTTTTTTCACTTGATATATCGAGATTGTAAAATCGTGAATCGATCTCGTTGCGGTATTTTGCGGGATTAGAAACCATACACACATAGCAGCTTCGACCGTCATCGATTAAAACTTTTGATGCTCGTCCGTTACCATCATTAAATGCGTGAATAACTATTGGTCTTTGCTCTGGGGGAATCTCTCTTACTATCGCAGCCATACGCTTGGATACCGGAGGACGGCCTGTTGCATCAATAATAATGTCGTATTTCTGCATTACATCAGTACTGATAGTGAATTGTTTTATAAATCCGACAACCTTCGTCTGTAAATGCACGGAGTCCTGGAGTCTTGTTGCAAGTGAAAGGGATTTGGGCCACCCAAAATCATGTGACGATAAGGGATGGCGACCAAAATTACTTGGTTTATATAAATCATCATCATAGAGGTGCAGGAAACCTTTACCGCATCCAGCCCCGTTCCGGAGTAATAATTCCGCAAGATACCCACCAATTGTTCCACAGCCGACCAGAGCTATACACTTTTCTGATAGATTTGCTGCCCCTTCTCGCCGGGAATTTCGGCTAAGTAATGTCGCAATATCCGCACGAATAACCTCCAGTCTTTGATACGCTGTACAAACGCTTTTGCCACCCAACATTGTAGCTAATTTGGCGGTTGAGTTTTTGGCTGATCTCTTATGTCTCCTGAAATCAATAGACTTTGTGTTGAACTCAACATAAATAGCAAAGATATCCTGGTTGAAAATATCAAAGAGAAAAATGTACCTTTTCTTGCCTTCCGCTTTGATGTGTTCAATGACTCTATCTCTGGCATTGCGATCCGCCTTTTCAAGCCAATCCAATAAGTCCCGAAATGAAGCCGGTGGCCATTTCATCCCGGCAAGGCGGCAGGGGTTTACAGAAATGTAGTGCGTATTGATAAGGTATTCTTTTAACGAGCTCAGGTGGAGATACCTTTGCTTAAGCCATTTTGTAATAACACTTTCCGAGTCCTCCGGTGACGATTCCTCAACCGTTATATACTCCAGTCTGGGGGTACCATCAGGCGTTAATGATTTCGACAAACGAGTTTTAAGTTTTGTCTCCCGGCTTGCGTTTGACAGAATAAACAGGCTCTCACTGGGTCGCCAGTATGTGGTAAATTCGCCTTCCAGTTCTCTCTTATCATTCTGCCCTTCTATAGCTGCTAATACCGAGTTAACTAGAGTTCTGTGTATCTGTGTATCAACTTCTCTATATGTTCCTTCTAGGTCGTTGGAATCCCAGTCCGCCTCCATTTGTTCTACATAACATAGGATCCCTTCAAGACTGACATGGGGCATAAGACGGTCTCTGAATTGCTCAGGGAGTTCAAAAATGCAAGCTATCGGTAGTTCAGTAAATGGGTCAGAGTGGATCACAAGAGCAATATTAAAGTTACCTGCGATAGTCTCGTATTCTTTCGTATAAAAGCCTTTCCGACGATCCTGGCTGTGCAGAATAGCCTTCTCAGGCAGATTGCGAGCACGTGTATAGCGATACCCGCAACCTGTCATCACTTTATGAAGTAGCCCTTCCTCCATCAGCCACTTACCATCGTTTTGTTGATTTTCACGGGTGCAGGCTCTTTAGATGGCAAATTGTGAAATGCCGGAGCCGCAGCAATTGATGTGATTAACGAAGCATTAGTTACTCGTTTCCCAAATGCTTCATTCATTTTATGTAGCGCATCTTCTCTGCTGCCTGAGCTCTCAGCATCAAGTAAAATACCCTGTAAGCTTCTCATAGTTTCAACGATGGTTCTCTGGTGTACATTATGATCGCATTCAGCCGGGAACAGTAACTTGTCATCAGTATCGTCGGGACTTTCCAGACCACTACAGAATTCATCAGGCAGTAGTCTGGCAACGAGTTTCATCGTCTCGGTGAGGTCGGAACCATTATGATCCTCTCTGTCGAGGATGTTTACCACGGCAGTCATCAGACTGATTGATGAAGGGCCTCCAACTTCCCATTGAGCATCTCTCCAGGCTTTCATAAAGCGGCAAATTGAACGAAGGTGCCCTCCGATGCGCTTGCAACTGTCGTTAAACCAGTCTTCAACAATTTTGGGGTCGCTTATCGACCACCTTTTTACCCCATCACGTAGTGCTAAATTGACTTTGTCGGACTCAACGACATATGCCTCGCGCAAATCCCTATTCATAGCTACAGACTCAAACATCGAATTTGCCTTTATGACGTGTGCAGAATCTGCTGCGGTTTGTTTGGTCTGAAATTGCTCTTTCGGGATCGCATACATAGGCACATCAATGTGTGTTTTCTCATGAGGAATTTTAATGCGGCCACATGTATTCTTTTCTTCAAATCTCCATCCATCGTTTTCAGCTTCTAACGATTTCAGTGAAGTATCTACGAGTAGAAGTAGCAGAGTGTGGCCAATGCTAGGTTCGGATTCAAATACGGTCATGGGCATATAGGTACCATCATCTATATCCATTTCCTGCCCCGGATGAAAAGGCCTGTTTAACGTATCGTACTGAAAGCTTCCCTGAGTCCAGAAACGAGGCTGAAATTTGATGAAATCATCTCGTGCTTCATCTTCCATTTCAAAAATGAGCCGTGCAAGATCAGCACGGTCTGAGGGCGAGAGGTAGCGAACATTCGTTTGCTCCAGTTTTAACCTGACGCTCTCAAGTGTCAATGTTTGCCTTCTGACGTCAGTAGCGACTTCCCGGGCTTCCTTAAATACATCTCTCGTTCTCTCACGGACTTTCTGGCGAAGCGCTTTCAGTTTATCGGATTCAGTCTTTCCCAGTTTGAGTTTACTGATTAAGCCATCCACATTGTGGCTGTAGTAATTGTTAAAATCCCAACGCATCAGAGTATCTCCTGCGCGATTGTGCGCCTAAAGGGTTTTGCAGGTGTAGTGAAAAAGTTCTTAAGCTTCTGATTCTGAGCGAACTGCACATTAGCGAGTTGTGTTCCCCTTGCGCTTAGATTTTCCAGGGAACTCTTCGTGGCATTATCCAGAGTGATATCACTGGCTGCTTCATTGGGGATAACTTCATCCAAGTAGATATAGTTATCGAACGCGTCATGGAGAGTAAGCTCACGCAGGAGCATATTTTTATGAAGATGCTGGTTAGCCGTCATGGTTGTAAGCACCAGTCGTTTACCCACTCCCCACAGGTGGCAGTATCCACTCCACCATTTTTTGCTCAGAAGCCTTGGACTAAGTGAGTATTCTTCACCGACAGTACCGATATTGAGTATGTGTATGTCTTTGTGGGCTACATTAAAGTCAGACTTCATATCCCTGAACACTTCCAGAAGTCCTATGTAACTAGGGTTGTTAGCAACCAAACCCCCATCAGCAAAATACGCGCGGAGATCTTTGCAATAGTGCGGGGCAAAGTACGTTGGTGCGGCGGAGGTTGCGAGCGCGGCATCAATCAATTTTAGCGGCCCGTCGCGGGTGAAATCAGGGTTATGTGGTGTCTTGAAAAACTGCGGCTTTCCTGTTGAAAGGTTTACTGCCGGAACCATCACTCGCCGGGTCAGGTCATTAAAGGTGGTTTCAGCTCCTATCATTTCTTCAACGGTTTCCCGGAGGGGCAAGCTACTGTAAATAGGAGCAACAAGTGACTTAACCAGGTTGGTCAGCCACCATCTGGTTGGAAAAATGTCATTCGCTTTAACGAAGAAGGCTCGTTCCAGATCGCGAGCACTCTTGCCTGTAGCAAGCCCGAGAGCCAATATACCGCCTATTGATGTTCCAGTAATGAGATCAAAATAGTCACCAATTTTGATGTCTTGGCTAGGGTGTTTACTGGCAAGTATCCTCTCAATCTCTGCAAGGACACTGATAGTAAACATCCCCCTAGCCCCACCACCATTCAGACTAAGTATCCGAACGTTGTAATTATTCACTGCACTTACGTCAGACATCGCTAACTCCCTCTCGGAAAGATAGCTTATAAATGTGTCTGTTTTTTTCCTTTTCAATGTACAAATAACCAGTGCTTTAAAAATAAGTCAATAACTCTAATTTTTAGCATGAAGGTAAATTATACTTCTGGATTAACATGGGTAAGTAAAATAAATTCGCAGTTTAATCTCCGCGTAAGGTATATCGTGGGGAACGCTCTGGGCGGGTCGTATGTATTCCTTTATGTCCCTTAACCATACCCGACTGTCTGATAATAGCGCTATATGGTTAAAGTCATCTACCGCTTTGAATGTCCGTAACAACCGACAAATAAGGATTATCCTCTGGCACAGCTTCATCAAATATATCTTCCGGCCTGTTTAGCAGATACCCCTTCACCCGACGCGTTTTACGCGGACCTTTCACTTCGCAAACGAAAATGTTGATGCCATCGTTGCCGCGCTGGTGGAGTTTCAGTTTCTGGAATGCTTTCTGCACCTGTTTCCATTCATCGCCGGTTGCGCCGGTAGTGGTTTTGACGTACAGCTTAAAGATTTCCGGTGAGACCAGAAACGCTTTGCCTTCGACCATATGGATCCTTGCCAGCGTGTCGTTTACCGCAATTTTATAGGTTCGTATGCCTTCCCTGAGCCAGTCGATAAAACCGGTATCCGTAACCTGAGCGGTTTCGGGTACGGCAACGGGACGTGGCGTCTCTGGTTGCCGACTGACGTTTTCCCTGCCGCCTGTCTCTGCTTCTACCTGTCCGGGCTGAACTTTCGGTAATTCATCAACTATATCTGTCGATGCGGGCAGGATGTGTTTATCGATTTCCTGTTCCGGTGGTGCAAACAGAGAAAAAGCCAACTCACTGAGTTCGTTTTCAGGTGCAGTAATGTCGGGAGCGGTTTGGCTGTCAGCTTTTCCTCTTTCAGTGGCTATGGTCGTCGCCGTACTACCTGGTATCACTTTTCCGGAAAACGGCGTGGGTCGATCTTCTGAGTTCGGCCAGATCCGTGATGGCGCTAGGCGCAACAATGTTAGTGGGCGGCCCGGCGTCCAGCCGCTGTCAGCGGTGACGGTGCATGACCAGACCGCCTTACCGTCCTGCGTGGGAACAATCAGCCCATGCGCCTGCATTTCATCAAATAGCCGGACATTGCTTTCAGGTACGCTGGTTACGCCCTGTTGCAACAACCACGCCCGCGCTCTGTCGGCGGTGGTTTTGCTGATCAGCCAAAGCGCGTCGTCCGTTAGCCAGCCATCGGAGCCTGAACTTGGGTTACTTAGCTTGAATTCCGCTCTCACCAGTTCCCGCAGGGCAGAGAGGAGTTGTTCCGGCAGCGAGGATGCCGGGCGGGTCAGCGTCTGGCTGGCATTGCCCCCCATAAACTGTGCCACTGATGCGCGATCCGCTTCCTGTACCAGTTCACCCAGTACACCCGCGTTGTCATAATGGCCGCTGATACAATACAGGAAGGATTCGTTGAGTTCCCGGTACTGCGCCAGCCAGTTGAGCGCCGAAACCGGCAGGATCTGTAGGGCCAGCAGGCTTCCGATCGCCGGGTGGAGCCGGTGATCGCGGTTTTTTTGGTATTTCAGGCGATAGGGTTGCGCCAGCGGCCCCATCCACGGCAACCAGCGCTGGTTATCGTCGGTCATGACTTCAATATCCGTTACTATTTTTCCGATATCATGCAGCAGAGCGGCATAAAGTATCCCCGCTGTCCAGGCTTCGGCTTCTCGGGCCTGCTCTTCCGGCGCCGCGCCAACGGGAAGGAGATGGCGCTGGCGCAGCTTTGCCGCAAATGCCATGACCTCCAGCGTGTGATCCAGCAACCCTCCCGGATGCGAGTGATGATGATATTCGGAGGCCGGGAACTGTTGTACCAGTTCGGAAAAACGTGCAATCGGGCGTTGATACAGTTCCTTGAATAATGCGACGGGTAACGATGTTCTCTGCCAGATGATTTTCATCAGTTGTCGGCGCAATGGGGTGACGAGCAGCGCTTCTGCTTTCTGCGGATATAGCCAGCCGGTAGTGATTTCCTGATAGACAGGGGCTGTTGCCGGTTCGGGTATTGACTTTTTGCTGGTGAGCCATTTCAGTTTTGCATGAATGCCGGTTTTCATGATGGTGACCTGTCATGATGTTATTTGTTCATCTGGCGGTAAAACTGGTAGCACTCCAGTAAAAATGCCGTGATGGTTTTTCCCTGCTCGGCGGCAAACGCCTTGATTTCCCGGTGCATCAGGGGATCGATGCGGATCTGAATGGGTTTTGTATTGTCGGTCTGGTGCTCGGTGCTCGTTACCTCCAGTGGACGGGGTGCAAGGGGCGTCAACTTGAGTACGGATTTTTTTGCCATATCGGAAGTCCTGAATGCCGAAAGAGCCTGAAATCATGAATGCCGATTTTTCTTCTTTCCTGTTTTCAGGCAGGAAGAAATTAAGGCTGGGGACGGGCTGCACGACCACAAATTTCGTGGATCACGTTTTTTGCGCGTCGGTTCAACGTTTTCCACGGCGTTTCTGTGATGGACAGTCCAGCATCCAGTGCAATGCTGTAACCCGGTTTAAACGTGAGGAACGTGTGCGCGCAGGCAAACTGCCAGGCGGTGATGGTCTGACAGGCGGAACGGCCTTCGGCCTGGCTGGGCGCTTTGCTGACCACATAAAACAACCGGTTGTGGGGAATGCCTCTGTGCACCAGTTCATGGCCCAACAGCAGTGAGGGTTCCAGGTCATCCAGCGAGGTGCCGGTGGCGATCACGACGAGGTTTGACTGACGGGCGATATCGAGAGAGGAGATATCGACAAATGGACGGGTATCGATGATAAGGCACTGATAACTGTTTGCGACTTTTAGCGCCACGTCGTGACGGCGATAAACGCCGGTTTCCACTGCGGGAGAAATACCGGCGTTGTCGCGGCGCTCCGCCCATTTGGCGGACGTTTGCTGCTGGCTGTCCAGATCGGCGAGATGTACTTTTTTGCCTGAGTGAATGAGTTCAACGGCAGTGGCGCGGGCGAGCGTTGAACGGCTGACGCCACCTTTCTGGCTGATAAAGCTGATGATCATAAGATCTCCTGAATTCATGAAATACTGAAAAGCCAAAAGAATGAATGCAAGAGAAACTCTGACGGAAAATCACTAATTGGTCGGTAATTAATTAAAAACAGATCCAGCATGTTTTATTAAAGACTGAATGCATGAAAACAGGATTTCCTGTTCAGGGAAATAGCCTTTTGCCTCTGGCCCTTTCGGTAAAGCCTGTTACCCTTAAAAACCTTTATCCCTTGCCGTTGGCCCTTTCCCTTTTTAGTTCGTCAAAGATAATAACAAAATCCATTTTTCATGAATGCATAATTAAAAAGCACCCTCCATTGAAGGGTGCTTTCAGATTATATTTCACCATGTTGGGAAAAGGCATAATACGCATCGCCGGGCGTGATAATAATATGGTCCAGAATGTTAATGTCGAAGAGGGAAAGGCACTGCACCATATTACGGGTGAGCACCCTGTCCGCCTGGCTGGGAAGTGCATTACCCGAAGGGTGATTATGCGCCAGAATCAGGCTTCTGGAATTATGAATGAGCGCCTTGCGGGCAATAATTCGCGGATGAACTTCCACAGACGCCAGACTGCCGCTGAAGACTTTCTCTGCGGCAATTAACCTGTTCTGAGAGTTAAGAAACAGCACCATAAAATGTTCCCGGTCATGGTCGCACAGTTGTAAACGCAGATAATCAACCGCCATCTGGTTGTCGGTAAAAACCGGCGTATTCTCAGATGCACCGATAAATTGTTTTTCGATTGCCTGGATAGCTCGGGCAATCAGCATTTTGTCCGTAGGCGAAAAAAGGCCATATTGGATTAATTCAGACATATTGGTTCTCCGATATCAGAATAATGTGAAGGGCATGCACCAGCGCGTAAGGCGTCGCTCGTTTTCAGGTGTATGAGCATTCGGGGGCGTGAACGGCGTTCACCGGGTGCTGCGACAGCAGCGACTTGCCGGGGGAATGGTGGATTACGGAGTGGCGTGGATATACGGAAAACTGGATATCTGAAATGATGTTTTTTAACGGGTTACTGTGATGGAGAAGGGGGCTCGGGTATTAGGACTCACTCGCGCCATCTGCAAAATGGCCTGGTCGCCGCTATTCATACTTCCCGGCAGATGGTTCTTCTCTGGTTTTATGTAAGCAAAAAGCCTGTTTTTTCGTTATAGGTGACGAAAAACAGGCTATGATTTTATTGAAATGAATGATGACCGGAAACGGCAATCTGGCGTTGACTACCCGTTAGTTGCATTCGCTTCAGCCAGTTCTTCTTTGATTTGCTTCTGGCAAGTGTTGTGTAGACATTCAATCCGTTCCTGCAAAATGAACAGCAGGATCTCACGAACACCCTCTCGTTCAATTCTCACAGCGGCATAAACCAGCGCCCGGCACTGATCGATCAGTTCGTCCAGTTCCAGTGGCGTATCATCGTACATAGTCCGCCTCCTGAGCCAACAGGCGAGCAGTAGCCTTTCGCAGAATGGGAAGAAGTTGTAAAAGGTACTGATATTTAAGACGAGCTTGGGTAGACTGGGCATCAGCCATAGCGTTACTCCTATAACGTTGTGGTCAGAGGCCCGGTTAGTGTTGGCGCACTGCCGGGCTTCGCTATTCACCATAAAGTATCTTGGTGTATATACACCATAGCGCTAGGTGCATATACACGTCAATATTTTTAAAAACTCTTTTCCTCTGTATAGTGTTCCTTCACCGACAAAGGAAAAACGGTATGCCTACAGGTTTTAAAAACAATCGTTCTACAACAAAGGGGGTTCGTTTCCCTCATGAACTTATCGACGAAATCAATACCAGCGTAGAGCAGGAAAAAACGGATAATCCTAACGCCAATTTCTCCGCCTGGGTACTGGATGCCTGCCACAGAAAACTGGATGCGATACGACGCAAGAACCAGCAAAAATGAACAAATATTGTGCGTTTTTTGTGCGAAGTGGTAAACTTTCATCATGCTGGCGGACACGGATAAGGGAATGAAATCATGAAAAACAGCCTCAAAAACTGGCTGCAAAGCGCACCGGATAACGAATGGACCAATGAAGATAAATGCCGGGAAGCCATGCAGCAAATGCAGCAGAGCCATGATCAATCGCCCGCGTCGGAGTCGCAGGATCAGGCTGTACCTGTCGGCGAATTGATTCTGGACTTTCTGGCGTTTGTGCCTGACACATTTGACGATGGAAAAAATCTGAATGGCTACCACGGTGATGGCCCCGAAGGGCCTGGTTATTATTGTAATGGTGTAAAATTGCCGGAATAGTTACTTTCGTATAGCGTTTTTTAGTACGCTCATGCTGGAACCACCGGCTTGCTGGCTATTATGTGTTCCCTGGCGTATTGCACCCTCTATGGCTCCTCCAAGCGCAATGCCCGCCCATCCCAGCGCCCCCATCCAGAAAGCCGGCAGTACCAGAAACATGGCACCCATCACGATATTGACGATGATGTCGTCGCTGCTGTTCTGGAATCCGTAATTCAGCGTATTCAGCGAAACGCTGCTATGGGTACTGCTGTCGTACATCGCAATCAGCAGCCAGCTATCGAGCCAGCGGGCGAGCTCCCACCAGAAGGTGACGAAGAACAGGGCGAACTGTACCGCCGTCAGTGTGATCACTGTTTTCAGCGCATAGGCGGAGAACAGAATGACCATGGGAAGGCAGATCACCAGCGCCATCTGTAGAATGGCCTGTACCATCGGTAGCGCCTGGCGCATGCTGTCGAATGCCGGAAACATCGCCAGACTGGACACGGCGGTACCCGTCAGACTGCTTAGTCTCGTTAGTGCTTGTGTGGTCGAGATCATTCCGGCATTGCCGCCATATCCGCCATAAACGGAGCCGCTTTGTGATGCCTGCATGTTTCGCTGACTGACCAGAGAACGCAGCACTGACGCTTCGTAAACGCTTTTCGGTTGCCCCAGCGCGTTGAGCTGCTGCCAGACGGTAGGCTGAATCAGCGCCAGCAGGCGATCTTTCAGGCCGATGCTACCGTCCTGCCACCACTGCTTGCAGGTGGGATAGCCGCCGGTGCCTGCATCAAATAATCCGGCGTCCCGGGTGCTGTCATACGGCCATTGGCTTCGCGGCGAACGTGCGTGATCGGTATCGTAGTAGCCGGACGTCGTCAGGAAGTGAGAAGAGCCGAGCCAGGCCACGTCATCGCTGATATCCAGCGCCAGACCGGCTTCTTGTCTTTTCAGGCGGGCTCGGGAAGGCGCATAACACTCCTCCACAAAATCCTGGAGCTCCTGCGCCAGCGTCGGGTCGCTGATGCGGCTATGCTGTACCTCGAAGCGGATCTGCCGCAGGTCGGGAGAGCAGGGGAGTGTGGAGACCGCGGCGTTAGTGACGCCCTTGGATACGGCATGAATAAAATACCACCATACCGGAACCGCCGCGGTTTGGCCGCCCAGTTCGTTGGTCAGCGAGGCGTAACCCGAATCAGAGGGTTGCACGACGGTGCGGCCACACTGCGAGATACGAGAGGCATCATAGCGGAGAGTGGACAGATGGACATCCAGCAGAGGGACGCAGGCAAACATGATGACCACCAGCGCGGTGTAGACCGTGTGCTCCATCCAGGCTAACGCCAGTCCTCCCTGATTTCCCTCGTCAGCCCCCTGACTGCGGGCTTTTAGCCAGATTTCAATGAGCTTCGCCAGCAGCGGGAAGGCGAACAGGCCGGTCGCGGTGATGACCGACCAGATGCCGTTATTGGCGAGCCACCCCAGCAGCGTGAGGAAGTATTCCAGATAGGTATTGGCCGTCATGCGTCATCTCCCCGGAGGTATACCAGATTGCTGTATTCTGCGGCAGCGACCAGCAGAAAAAACAGGAAGGCGGTACGCAGCGACAAGCGCTGGCAGGCGGGATAACGTTGTAGAAGTGTTCTGCGCAGCGACAGCCAGGAGGCGGCCAGACAGAGGTACAACGCCAGACGCCAGCAAAGCAGGCCGAAGCGTGCCTGATACAGCCAATGGCGCCAGTCAGATCCACTGCCGGTTAGCTGTATTCCCAGCCAGGTCGTCAGCGCGGCAACCAGTATCAGCGCCACAACATACAGCAGTATTTTACCGGTTCGGGAGAATGTCATCAGTGGCTCTCCTGTTCCGGGGTATTCAGTTTGTTGATGCGATTATCCATGTCATCATGCGTATCAATAGTCCGGCCCTGCGTCAGATTGCGATAGGACTGACGTTCCAGAATGACGCTGCTGGCGTTATCCGCCAGCGCACGGCGCATCTCCATTTCGAGGCGTAACTGGTTCAGTTCCTGCTCGAGTTGCAGGGCGGTTTGTCCCAGTTGTGACTGCGCTTCTTTTTCACTGGCGATATTGGGCTCGCGCATCCCGGCCAGCAGGGTGCGGCGGGCCATCAGCGCCTGTTCCATTACCCTGGCGAGCGCCATTTCTCCCGATAATCGCTGTACCAGCACCACGGCGTCGGGATCGTCTTTCAATGCCTCTATCACGCCGCGTGTGAGCAACAGCTTGCCGCCGCTGGCTTTGGACAGATTCTCG
This sequence comes from Brenneria sp. hezel4-2-4, assembly GCF_013155275.1. Taxonomy (GTDB): domain Bacteria; phylum Pseudomonadota; class Gammaproteobacteria; order Enterobacterales; family Enterobacteriaceae; genus Brenneria. The sequence continues at coordinate 4,727 of NZ_JABJXS010000018.1, read as the reverse complement.
TGCGTGGGCCGAAGCGAACCGTTAACCAGTTCGGCCAGCACCTGCGCGATTTTCTCCTGCTCTTCTTCTATCAGCGGCGAAAGCCCCACGCCCGCCTGCGCGCCGGTTTTATTCTCGCTGTTGCCGGCGGCATCATTATCGGGAGCGACATTAATCGTCTGTTCACCGACAACGCGCGTTGTCCATGCGGCGACCTCTTCCGGTTTTTCCCAGACCTGACAAAGCTCGCCTTTGCACCAGGAGCCTGAGACACTGCTGGTATCCGTTACGTCACGCTGATTCAGGAGGTTGTAGCCCGCTTTGACGGTATCGCCGATAAGTTTGATGGGGCGTTGCCCAGCGCCGCCTCGTTTTTGCCCGCCCACCCAGGTTTTTCCTTTTTTAGCCGCTTCCCGACTGGCCTGCTGCTCCGCGCGTACCGCATCGGTTTCACTGGCGGCGACGGTCTGGTAATTTTCGGCCTTTGCACTTTGCGTCCATATCGAGCCGGAAGCAAAATCGGTCATTTTCTCCGCCATCCTGCGGCAACTGAGCATGGATTTATCAAAGTCGAGCCGCCCCTGTAGGATGCCGTTGGTAAGCAAATCATAAAGCTGAGGGTTCGCTCGCTGGATGATCATCGCAGGCAGACTGGCCACGGCCCCTGTGGCATTCTGGATAACCTGCCCCATCAGATCCTGAAACCCGCTTGTGACGCCGTTAAGCTGGTTTTTGACCGTAGTGCTGATATCAAAATTTCCGCACATCAGATCGGCATTCCAGCCCAGTTGCATATTCAGTAGCTGCGTGTTGCGGCGCGTCAGGGCGGGAGTGATCACTGACCCGCCGCCGATCTGGTAATAAAGGCTGTCCGCAATAGCGCCACGTTGTTCCAGACTATAGCTGTCGTCAGCTGCCAGCACGATGTCACCGAGGAAGCAGGACAATAGGGGGATCAGAGCGAACTTCAGTTTCATTGGATTCTCCTCCGGTACTGCCGAGAAATATCTGACCGCGACGTTTGCAGCAGGAATAAGGACGCCAGAGCGTCCAGGAGTAGTTGCCATCAATGGCAAGCCTGTCGGCGTAGGTGTCGTTGATGCTGCGGTCGGGAAAGGTGATGCACTGGTTGCTTGTTTGGGGAACGAGCATCTGCCAGCCGTGATTGTTGGAGCGGTTTTCCTGCACCGGGGACGGCGGCCAGTAACCGGGACGGGATGAGGCGGTCAGCGGCAGATAGACGTGCAACTGGCCGGTACGGGTGACGATATCCGCTGCGCGTTGCGCCATGACCGCCGCGGCTTTGTGATCGTGGGTTTGTCCCAACGCGCCGGCGCGGGGGTAGACGTTGCCCCATAAATCGCCGGTCTGTCCCACTTCACGCAGACCGGGAGTTAACGCTTCGGGATAAAGCATTTCCGGCACGGCGCCGCGCCAGGCCAGCGTATCGAGGGTACTGAGAAAGTAGGGCTGGAAGGGAACGACATCGCTGCTGCAACTGTAACCGAATGCGCCCAGAAAACGATTGAATACCTCGCCGCCGGGGTGGCCGATGGCGTCGGCGTTTTTGAAACGAATTTTGGTTTTGATGTTTTCCGGACGCGGGTTGGTGTCGCCGCCGCCTTCGGCACCAGTGACCGCAGTCCCCATAAAGGCCATCTCCCGCCACGGGTTATCGCCGGGTGTGGTGTACGTCGACACCACCAGCTCAGGCAGATTGTGTTTAACCTTGATAGAGACTTTTACGCTACAGCCCCAGGGCGTGCATAATAGCCAATAGCAAAGTCCCACTACCCGATATCGCAGGCAGTCCGGCGACAGTGAGGAAGCTACAATCTGCGGCGTGGTGATGGCGGCGGCGGGCAGCGTCACGGCCAGCAGGGCGTATGAGAGGGAACGGCGCAATTTCATGGTTGCCGCTCCCGCCAGGCTTCCAGCTTTTGCCGCGCAAGCCCGATATCCGTCGTGCCGTAGACAACGTATTTATCTTCAAACACCACTGCCGGAACTTTGGAGATGCCCAGAGACCATGCATCCATCAATGCCTGATAGGCGCGAGTTAACCGTGCCTCCTTCTCCTGCCAGTCTGGCTGTTGCATCCGCAGCAGCGCCTGCCGTTCAGCCTGTTCCGGGCTGGTGTACAGATTGGGGAACAGCGTCTGCTCCCGATTTTGTACATCTTCCAGTATTTGCACTACTGTGTCGGGTTGGGGGCTGATCACCGGCCACTTTCCCGTAGTGTAAATGATGGCCTGTGCGGCGGTAGATTGTGTAGCAAGCGTGATCAATAGCGTTAAAAAACAACGGAATGGCATTTTTGTTCCCCAGTCTGATGAATTAGATAGGAAAATTTAATCGGATTCAGATTGTGGGGCAGTAAACAACTAAATATAGAAATGAGAGAGATTTTTAGAGATATAACGTATCAATGATTTGTGTGGTGGATTATTTTACTGAATTGTAAGTAATTGTTGGGTTATATTTTAAGATAAAAAGTCCCTATCGGAGATATTAGCCTCGATATTTCTTCGAACAGGCTGCGCTGTTCTCCCTAAAAGGCTTCACTTTTTCGACCGAAGAGCCACTGACGGGCGTTTTTTAGTGCCTCTTCCAACTGCTGAATGTAGTCTGCCTGTTCCTGGTTTCGCTGCGTCTTTTGCTCAAGGCCTGCTAGTAATTTTAACGCCAGAGAGCGCAGTTCATCGGGGGGGGGGAAGCCAGCAATGTATCTATATCCATGCGGCGATTTTATCAAAATAGTGTATTCTGATTGTCAATCATTTAACTCTGCCATATAAAAGGATGGTAAACCTTTATATTTTTATAGGTGGGATTTATGAACGAAGGACAACCGCTGACGGTCATACAAACACTGGTCGATAATGTAAAAAAAGCAGGCGTTGACGCCGCTTTTGGCGTTTCAGGCGGATTTATCGTCCCTTTGTGGGAAGCACTATCGGACTCATCCATCAAGGTTATCCATTGCAGGCATGAAAGCGGAGCCGCTTTTTCCGCCTCTGAGTACAGTTTATATAACAATATTCCCTCTGTCGTATTTTCCACGGCCGGACCAGGTATTACCAATGCTTTGACAGGATTGCGCGCGGCGAAGTTGGATGGCGCTAAAGTGATATTCATTTCTGCAACCACCATTGAGGAGCACAATGGTCAATGGGGATTGCAGCAAACAACCCGCCAAGATATCAACGACCTTGCAGGCGATGGCATCAGTGGTTTCTTTGACAGCATTGTCTTTGTCGACAGACAAGAAAAATTAGTGGAAGCAATAGCCGCCATCAATAATGTTGCGACATCTTATGGTCATGTTCTGGGCATTTTCATTCCGACGAATATTCAAAAAGAAATTTTAAAAGAAAATAATAAAATAAATAGCAAGCGAATCCTTCACACTTTAATTTCTTACAAAAAGGACAATGGCGCTGAGAATCAACAGCAAAAAATAGCGGATGCGCTTACAACAGGTGGAGCCATTATATGGAATGGATTCGGTTGCCTTCATTCCGCAGAAATATTAACCCGTCTTGCTGTTGTAACGAATACGCCAGTAATGTCGACCCCAAGAGGGAAGGGCATATTCCCCGAAAATCACGCGCTTTACATTGGCACCACCGGGTTAGGATCCAATGGCGAAAAACTTAGGGAAAAGCTAAGCGACTCATCATTGAAGACAGTTATTATATTGGGTTCGAAACTAGGGGAGCTCAGTTCCTCATATATTCAAAATCAGATGACCCATGCTAATATATATTATATTGGACTGAGAAATGAGGATGTTAATAAGAACCTTCCCGCCAGCGCCGTGATTATTGAGGCGGAAATTTCTCATTTCCTGCATGGGGTATACGATAAAGTAAAAAAAAATGCCGATTATTATCATCCCCAGATGTTCTGCAGAGGACAGGAACCTGAGCAATGCGCTCCGATATCGGTTAAGGTTGGAGTCGTTCATCCACAGCAGGTAATGGCGATTATTCAAAAGGTAGCGATTGAAGAATATGACTGCTTGATCGCTGCGGAAGCAGGAAATACGTTTGTATGGGCAAACCGATATTTACATTTTCAAAAACCGAACCGCTATCGAATTTGTACCGCGCTGGGTGCCATGGGCCACTATGCTTGCGGGATCGTTGGCCTGAGTGCGTCAGGAAAGACGACCCTCGGTATTATCGGTGATGGTTCCATGCTGATGAATAATGAAATCAGTACGGCTGTCCGTTATCAATTACCGGCTATTTGGCTGATAATGAACGACGGTGAATACAACATGTGTCGACAAGGATTGAGCTTGTTAGGCAACCCGCCGCTGGACTGTGTTATTCCTCAAGTTGATTTTTCGTTGTTCGCCACCGCATTGGGCGCAGATGGCGTCAGGGTTGCACAGGCGGACGAGTTGGAAACCGCGCTGCGTGCGGCGATCATGAAAGGTGTTCCCGCTGTGATTGATGTGTTGATCGATAAAGACGCGCAACCGCCGTTACTTGATCGGATCAATACAATTAAATCACTCTAAATAGCTTCGCATAATAGCGCTACACTTGCAGGACATAACATCCCGCCAGTACGGGCCTCGCACGATTAGAGGTGGAGCATCAATTGACCTCTCCCATATCCTGACCCAGGATCAATTAGAGGATCTGTCTTTTTTGGTGACTTCGGATAAATTCTGCCGGAGTCAGATCATTTAATGAAGAATGTGTCCTGTCATGGTTATATTCTTCCCGCCAGCG
>NZ_JABJXS010000017.1 GCF_013155275.1 Brenneria sp. hezel4-2-4 | reverse complement strand
CAAATTTGAGCAAAAAGTTGCGCAGACTTCCCATATCGTTTGCAAACATTGCGCAAAAAGTGATTTATGCTGGAAAGTGAGCAAGAAGTTGCGCAGATTTTGCATTTATTCTGAAAGTTTGAGTTAGAGATATGAGAGGGTGGTCTTTTTGAAAGGTATTGACGATGAATAATGAAAATATCTACACTAAAACATTCACATCAAGCCGGTCAGCTTGCGCGGCTTCCCCGTAGCCCGCACCTAATGCGCAATTTACTGGAAAATGAAATCAAACTAATCGCGGGAATGCGAGAACCGTCCGGCATTTAATCTTTTTTCACCCCGACAGATTGACCTCCATCAATGCTTGTGCCTAAATAAACAACAGCGAATGTTCGCTTTCACAGGAGATTTTCCGGTAATGTCCACGCTTACCCATAAACGACGAATATCAATGCGCCCGCGACGAAGTAGTTCACGCATTGCCCGTGCCGTTTTATTAATCAGCTTTATTATCCTCTTAGGTCGTTTCGCCTACTCCACCATCAGCGCGTTTGCCCATCATCAGGACAAACAGCAACAGCGTATCGAACAACCCCTTGCTAGCTCAGATGTGCTAATCAACAAAAAAGAATAGCGCCAGCAGCCTGACTCACTTTCTTTCTGATATCTGATATCGCCGCAAATGCGATAATCTTTGCTTCGTCGTACCGTTTATTCATGGTAAACGCTTTCGTTTATGCTCTATTCCTTCCGTTTCTTTCGCCAGATAATCGCCAGCGCTTGAATTATCCAGCGTCGCTTAGGGCGTCGATCGGCTAATCGTCCTATTCTTAATTCACTGATTTCGCGCTACGTTGATACCTGTCATCGCTCAGATTGCCGGGATTGGCTTCCCTTACCTGGAAATCTATTGGCTATATTCTCAGTTCGTTTAATTGACTGATTGTCCGTATGTGATGAGATACGCGAGATCAAGCCACTATTAAAAAATACACCGAGCATAAGAAACCCATGTCGAATGCAAACAAACTCACCGCTCTGAGACGTCGTATTTCTTTTTTACTTTTAGAAAACAAGGAACTGGTTGCTGATATCCTGAACGCGCAGCCGCGCGACAGCGATACAGACAAAAAAGCGCTGCTCGACCAGACGGCTGAAATCAGCCAGTTAATCACCGAACTGCACGCTGCCGACCTCGCCGATTTGCTGGAGTCTCTGCCGCATGATGAACGTCTGGCGCTCTGGCGGCTGATCCCCATAGACCAACGCGGACGCGTGCTGATCGAAGCCTCCGACAGCATCTCCGGCGATCTCATCGACGATATGCCGAATAGAGAGATCCTGAAGGCCGTCCGCGTATTGGATGTTGATGAGCAGGCCCAGCTTTCACGCCTGCTGCCTCGTCATCTGCTGGGCCGAATACTGACATCGCTGGAACCGAAACAGCGGGCGCAGTTACGCGGAGCGATCAATTATGACGAAGATTGCGTCGGCCACATCATGGATTTCAAACTTATCACCATCCGGGAGGACGTCACGCTTGCCGCCGTCCAACGTTATCTGCGCTATCGAAAAGTCATTCCAGACTCCACCGATAAACTGTTCGTCACCGATCGCAAAAATATGCTGATTGGGGAGCTGTCGCTGGCGAATATCTTGCTTAACGCGCCGGGAACCCCGGTCTCCGCCATTATGGATAAACAGCCCGCCACATTTCAGCCTGAGGGCCAGGTCACGGACGCCGCAGGCGCTTTTGAACGTTATAACTTGATCTCCGCCGCGGTAGTGGATAGCAAAGGGAAACTAATGGGTCGCCTGACGGTGGAAGATATCGTGAATGTCGTTAATAAAGAGAGCGACAGCCACATGCGTCGTTCCGGCGGGCTAACGCCCTCTGAAGATGTGTATGCGCCGGTCTACAAGGCCGTGCGTAACCGCTGGTCCTGGTTGGCGATCAATCTGTGCACCGCGCTGGTGGCGTCACGCGTTATCGGCCTGTTCGAAAACACGCTGTCACACCTGGTGGCGCTGGCTACCTTGATGCCTATCGTGGCGGGAATTGGCGGCAATACCGGCAATCAGACGATTACCATGATTGTGCGCGCCCTGGCGCTGCATCAGTTGGAACACGGCAGGAAATCCTATCTGCTGTTAAAAGAACTGGGGGTCGCGCTGTTCAACGGTTTGATATGGGGCAGCGTCATGGGGCTGATCACTTTCGCGCTCTATGGCAGCGCCGAGATGGGCGGCGTCATGATGTTGGCTATTCTGCTGAACCTGCTGCTGGCGGCGCTGATGGGGGTGCTGATCCCGCTGGTGATGGTAAAGTTCGGTCGCGATCCCGCTATCGGCTCCAGCGTGATGATTACCGCCATCACCGATACCGGCGGATTTTTTATCTTTCTCGGCTTGGCGACGCTATTTCTGCTGCCTTGATCGCCGGCTCCGCCACATTATCGCTATCGCCCCGCCAAATTGACGAAGAAACAGGCGGTGAATCAGGTCAGTCGGCCAGCCCCGTCGGACGGACGGCACAGGTGGATGGACGGCGGCAAGCCGGTGCACGCAGGGTATTCACGCTCCAGCATCCGGCAAATCTCGCCGGTCATCGCCGCAGGCACCAGCGAAACCACGCAACCGCCGAAACCGCCCCCGGTCATTCTGGCGCCGCCCTGCTCACCCACATATGTCTGGATCAGATCCACCAGCGTATCAATCGGTGCAACCGTGATCGCAAAGTCGTCACGCATTGATACATGTGACTCGGCCATCAGGGTAAACAGCCGTTTGACATCCTGCCGCGCCAGAGCGTCAGCGGCATCCAGCGTACGGCGGTTTTCGGCGATCACATGGCGGGCACGGCGGGCGACCAGCGGATCCAACCCGGTCGCGCCGGCTTCGAATTGCGATAAGGAAACATCGCGCAGCGCCTTAACGCCAAAATGACGCGCCGCCGCCTCACACTGCCGACGGCGGGTATTATACTCGCTGTCCACTAACCCACGGCGCACATTGGAATTAACAATCAGAAGATCGAACCCGTCCGGCATACGAACCGCCCGACCTTCCAGCGAGCGGCAGTCGATCAATAACGCATGTCCTGACTGCCCCTGCGCCGCAATAAATTGATCCATGATGCCGCAGCTACAACCGACAAACTCATTCTCTGCCTGCTGGCCGACAAGCGCCAGCGTCAGCGGGCTGATATCCAGGTGATTTAGCGTCTTGAACGTTTGCCCGATAGCCACCTCGAGGGAAGCTGAGGAGCTTAACCCCGCGCCCGACGGCACATTGCCCAAAATCACCATATCCATACCGCTGAGCGGCAATCCGCGCGCCTGCAAACATTTTATCGTGCCCCGCACATAGTTTGCCCAGCGGTATTCAGGGTGCGGCGCAATCGCCGTCGTCAGATCAAACGTATCCTGCTGGTTATCAACGTTGGCCGCCACCACCCGTACCAGGCTGTCCTGCCGGACAGCCGCGCCGATCACCGTCTGATAATCAATGGCGCAGGGTAAGACAAAACCATCGTTATAGTCGGTATGTTCGCCGATCAGGTTCACCCGCCCAGGCGCCTGAATCATTGCCTCCGGCGCGTAGCCAAACTCATGCTTAAAGATCGACTCGGCAGCCTGACGCAGAGAATCAATACGGCTCATCACATGCCTCACATTTGCTCTCGAAAATGGATATCGCTGACGGCACGCAGACGTTCCGCGGCCTGTTCCGCCGTCAGATCGCGCTGGGCTTCCGCCAACATTTCGTAACCGACCATAAACTTACGCACGCTGGCGGAACGCAATAGCGGCGGATAAAAATGGGCATGCAATTGCCAGTGGGGATTCGCCTCTCCGTTAAATGGCGCGCCGTGCCAGCCCATGGAATAGGGAAATGAACACTGAAACAGGTTGTCGTAACGGCTGGTGAGTTTTTTCAACGCCAGCGCCAAATCCTTACGCTGAGGCTCGCTCAACTGCGGCAACCGCCGTACGGCAAACTTCGGCAACAGCAGGGTTTCAAACGGCCAGGATGCCCAATAGGGCACCACCGCCAGCCAGTGTGCGGTTTCCACCACCGACCGGCTGCCGTCCACCTGCTCACGCCGCACATAATCCAGCAGCAACGGCGCGGCGTAGCGTTCGAAATAAAGACGCTGTTCCCGATCTTCACGCTGCGCTTCGTTGGGTAAAAAGTCGTTGGCCCAGACCTGCCCGTGCGGATGCGGATTAGAACATCCCATCATGGCGCCTTTATTTTCAAAAACCTGTACCCAGGGATAGCGCGCCCCCAAATCCGCTGTCTGCTCGCTCCAGGCATCAATCACCGATTTCAACGCGGGCAGCGAGAGTTCAGGCAGCGTTTTGCCGTGATCGGGCGAAAAGCAGATTACGCGGCTGACGCCTCTGGCGCTTTGTCTGCGAAACAGCGGGTCGTCACCGGTTGATACAGTCGGGGTATCTTCCATCAGCGCCGAAAAGTCATTGGTGAACACAAAGGTTCCCGGGTACGGCGGATTCACATCACCGGAAATGCGCGTATTTCCGGCGCACAGATAACAGCCCGGAGCATAGGATGGCGGCGTGCCGCGCGCCGGTTCCTCCTGCTGACCTTGCCACGGACGCCTGGCCCGATGCGGGGAAACCAGCACCCATTCGCCTTTCAGGGGGTTGAAACGGCGATGCGGGTGCTCCGTTGGGTTAAAGGATATCAAGGTCATTTGTTCCGCTCGCCCGATAAGTGTAACCGATTACCCTCAATTTAAACCGCAGGATGACTTTTGGAAAGTGCGACGTTATCCTTGCTGTTGATACCGATCACATAAGCCGTTTTCAGGAACCCTACATGGCTACAATAAAGGATGTCGCTCGTCTGTCGGGCGTATCAGTTGCAACGGTTTCACGGGTAATCAATGATTCGCCCAAAGCCGGCAAGGCCTCACGGGAAGCTGTGCATAAAGCCATGGCTGAATTGCAGTATCATCCTAACGCCAACGCCAGAGCGCTTGCCCATCAGGGCGCCGAAACGCTGGGTCTGGTGGTTGCCGATGTCTCCGATCCTTTCTTTGGCGCGATGGTAAAATCGGTGGAGCAAATCGCTCAGGCGACGGGCAACTTCCTGCTCATCGGCAACGGTTATCACCATGCCGAGCAAGAAAAGAAAGCCATTGAGCAGTTAATCCGTCACCGCTGCGCCGGGTTGGTGGTGCACGCCAAAGTGATTTCAGATCAGGAGTTGGCCGTGTTGATGAGCCACATTCCAGACATGGTGTTGATCAACCGCATGCTGCCGGGCTATGAAACCCGCTGCGTGGCGCTGGACGACCGCTACGGCGCCTGGCTGGCTACCCGCCATTTGATTCAGGAAGGCCATCGGAAGATTGGTTTTCTCTGTTCGAATCACCCGATTTCCGACGCTTTCGATCGGTTGCAGGGCTATAAGGATGCGTTGACTGAGCACGGCCTGCCGGTTGATGCGCGGCGGATTGCCCGAGGCTCCCCGGATGAAGTCGGCGGCGAATCGGCCATGACCGAATTGCTGACGCGCAACGGCGGCCTCACCGCCGTCGTCTGTTACAACGATCCGATGGCGGCGGGCGCGCTGTCGGTACTCAGCGATAACAGCATTAATGTCCCGCAGGATATGTCGGTGGTGGGGTTTGATGATGTGTTGATCGCCCGCTATCTGCGGCCGCGTCTGACCACGGTGCGTTACCCGGTGGCGGCGATGGCGATGCAGGCGGCCGAACTGGCAATCGCGCTGTCTCACGGTAAGCCGTTAAAAGAAACGACCAATATGTTCAGCCCGACGCTGGTTCGCCGCCACTCCGTCAGTCCGCCTGCCCACAAGACGTGACGATCCCCGCTTTGTGAAAACGGTTACAATCAACGTGCATCACGCTCGGCATTCAACGCCGGCGTCTAATACGCGCTGGCTTTATTCAGCAATTCAATATCTTCCGGCGGCAGTATCAGTCGCGTCGCGTCAGCCAATTGATTTACCTGCTCCAATGACGTGGCGCTGGCGATAGGGGCGGTGATGCCCGGCCGGGCAATCAACCACGCCAGCGCGACCTGCGATTGCGTGGCCTGATGAATGTTGGCGATACTGTCCAGCGCTTCAAGTATCGTTTTACCCCGCTCATTCAGATACTGTTTGACCACCCCCTGACCGCGCGCGCTTTTTGAGGCATCGGCAGGCTGGCGGTATTTACCGGATAAAAACCCGCTCGCCAGCGAATAGTAGTTAATCACGCCAAGGCCCTGCTCACGCGCCAACGGCTCCAGTTCAGCTTCATAGCCCTGCCGGTCATACAGGTTGTATTCGGGTTGCAGGGTTTCATAACGCGCCAGGTGGTTATCCGCGCTGACTTTAAGCGCCTGCGCCAGCCGCGGCGCATCGTAGTTCGATGCGCCGATCGCGCGAACTTTCCCCTCTTTAATCAGGGCGTCAAATGTCGCCAACGTTTCTTCCAGCGGCGTCTCTTTATCATCATCATGCGACTGATAAAGATCGATATAATCCGTTTGCAAACGTTGCAACGACGCTTCCACCGCCTGACGGATATAGCGCGCCGACAGCCCTTTTTTGTTGTCGCCCATGTCCTTACCGACTTTGGTGGCGATAATCACCTTGTCGCGCCGGCCGGTTTTTTTCAGCCAGTTGCCGATAATGGTTTCAGATTCACCGCCTTTATTGCCGGGAACCCAGGTGGAATAGACGTCCGCGGTATCAATAAAATTCAGCCGATGCTCCAGCAAAGCATCAAGAATGCTAAAAGAAGCGGGCTGGTCGATGGTCCAGCCAAACACATTGCCACCGAAGGTCAACAAAGGAACCTTGATCCCTGAGCGACCCAATTCACGGACAGATTCAGACGCGGGCATAACTCACTCTCCTTTTGTTACACAGCCATATGCTGCCAATCGATGAAAATATCGCCGTTAGCCACTGATATCAAAATAATGAATGGATAAAAGTGTAGAGATAACAAGACGCACTGTTTAGTTTAGGCATTTTCTCACGATATAATTACGTTTTTGCGTTCTTCCTCTCATTTTTAGTGTACGCGTTACATAGAATGACGTGGAAAACTTGGCCTGCCTCAAATTTGGAGCACACATGTCCCTTTCCCACATCGCGCAATTCGTATTGGCGCTAGTCGTTGTTATCGCACTGGCGCTAGTTATCTGCCGCGACCGTAAAAGCATCCGCATCCGCTTTATTATTCAACTGTTGGTGATTGAAATCCTGCTTGCCTATTTTTTCCTCTACTCGAATATCGGGTTGGGTGCGGTCACAGGAGTAGCGACGCTGTTTGACAAACTGCTCGGGTTCGCCGGTCAGGGGACGGACTTTGTCTTTGGCGATATGGTCAATAGCGAGAAAAACCTGATTTCTTTCTTTTTTAAAGTGCTCTGCCCCATCGTGTTTATTTCCGCGCTGATCGGGATTTTGCAGTACATCAAGGTATTGCCGATCGTCATCCGTCTGGTGGGTACGGTGCTTTCCAAAGTTAACGGTATGGGTAAACTGGAGTCGTTTAACGCCGTCAGTTCACTGATCCTCGGCCAGTCTGAAAACTTTATCGCCTACAAAGATATCCTCGGCAAAATGTCCGAGAAACGCATGTACACCATGGCGGCTACCGCGATGTCGACCGTTTCCATGTCCATCGTCGGCGCCTATATGTCGATGCTGGACGCCAAATTTGTGGTCGCCGCCCTGATATTGAACATGTTCAGCACCTTTATCGTGCTGTCGCTTATCAACCCTTACAAAGTGAGCGACGAGCCTGAATTGCAGCTCGGTAATCTGCATGAAGGCCAAAGCTTCTTTGAAATGCTGGGAGAATATATTCTGGCGGGCTTTAAGGTGGCGGTCATCGTCGCCGCCATGCTGATTGGTTTCATCGCCTTGATTGCCGCCATCAACGCCATCTTCAGCGCGATTTTTGGCGTCAGCTTTCAGGAGATCCTCGGCTACGCGTTCTATCCTTTCGCCTGGATTATGGGAATCCCCTCCCATGAGGCATTGCAGGTGGGCAGCATTATGGCGACCAAACTGGTTTCCAACGAATTTGTCGCCATGCTGGAACTGCAAAAGGTTGCCGCCGAGCTTTCACCGCGCAGCGTGGGGATCCTGTCGGTATTCCTGGTGTCTTTCGCCAACTTCTCCTCTATCGGCATCATTGCCGGCGCCATCAAGGGTCTGAATGAGCATCAGGGTAACGTGGTTTCCCGCTTCGGGCTGAAGCTGGTGTATGGCTCAACGCTGGTGAGTATTCTTTCCGCGTCCATTGCCGGACTGGTGCTGTAACAGGCTGATAAACCGGGAACGGCGTGTTCCCGGTTTTACCTTCAAAACGGAATGCAGCAGGCGCCCTGCTCCGCGCCGGAAAGCCGCTCGCGTAGTGCGGTAAACAGTTCTCTTCCGCATCCCTGATGATAGGGCGTTAAATCGTAAGGTTGCGCGTCGCGGCGCGCCAACTCCGCATCATCAATCAGCAACGCGATTTCTCCCCGACGCCCGTCAACGCGCACTCTGTCGCCGGTACGGATTTTCGCCAGCACACCGCCGTCGCAGGCTTCCGGCGTAACATGTATCGCCGAAGGCACTTTCCCCGATGCGCCCGACAGGCGGCCATCGGTCACCAGCGCCACGCGGAATCCCTTATCCATCAGCACGCCAAGCGGGGGCATCAATTTATGCAACTCCGGCATACCTATCGCCTGCGGTCCCTGATAGCGCACCACCACGACACAGTCTTTATCAAGCTCGCCGGCTTCAAACGCCGCGCCGACATCATGCTGGCTGTCAAACACCACCGCCGGCGCTTCAACGATCAATGCGTCATCCGGCACCGCCGAGGTTTTCATCACCGCCCGGCCTAAATTGCCGGACAAGACTTTCAATCCGCCGTGCGGCGCATAAGGCTGGCCGGTCGCGGCAATCACCGCAGGATCCAGCGACGTTTCAGGGCCGGCTCGCCACTGTAGCCCCTCATCCGTAAGATGGGGTTCCTGGATATAACGCTGCAATCCCCGTCCGACGACCGTTTCCACATCCTCATGCAACAGACCGCTGCGTAACAATTCGCGCACCAACAGCGATACGCCGCCGGCGGCCTGGAAATGGTTAATATCCGCCGGCCCGTTCGGATAAATTCGACACAGCTGCGGCACCACCTCGGACAACCGTGAAAAGTCATCCCAGTTGATGATAATACCGGCCGCCCGGGCGATGGCGACCATATGCATGGTGAGGTTCGTCGATCCTCCGCTGGCCAGCAACGCCACGATGCCATTGACAATCACCTGCTCGTTTAGCAGATGACCAATCGGCAGATAGCGCCCGGCGCCCTCGGTCATGCGGACGATCTGGCGGGCCGCCGCGTCATTCAGCGCCTGACGCAACGGTGTGTCGGGATGCACAAACGAAGCGCCGGGCAAATGCAGCCCCATTACTTCCATCACCATCTGGTTGGAATTAGCCGTCCCATAAAACGTACAGGTTCCAATGCCATGATAGGACGCGGCTTCAGACTCCAGCAACGCCTGACGATCGACCTTGCCCTCGGCATAAAGCTGCCTTATCCGCACTTTTTCCTTATTGGACAGACCGCTGCTCATCGGCCCGGCGGGAACGAACACCGCCGGAAGATGACCGAAAGACAGCGCCGCCATCAGTAAACCGGGCACAATTTTGTCACAGATGCCGAGATACAACGCGCCGTCAAACATGTTGTGCGACAGCCCTACCGCCGCGGACATGGCGATCACATCGCGGCTCATCAGCGACAGCTCCATGCCATCCTGCCCCTGGGTGATGCCGTCGCACATGGCGGGAACGCCCCCGGCGACCTGCCCCACCGCGCCTACCGTACGCAAGGCCGCTTTTAGCCGCTCAGGGTAGTTTTCGTAAGGCTGGTGAGCGGAAAGCATGTCGTTATAGGCGGTGATAATCGCAATGTCGCTGTGAACCATATTTTTGAGCGCCGCTTTATCATCCGGCGTACAGGCGGCAAAACCGTGCGCCAGATTACCGCAGGCCAGCCGTGAACGATGCACCTTACTGTCCCTGGCGGCATCGATCCGCTTAAGATAGGCCCGGCGCGAGGCGGCTGAACGTGCAATAATCTGCTGTGTGACCTGTAATACAACCGGGTTCATACTGCCTCCTGGGTCTGAGTCAACGTTGACCTGTAATGAAAAGCGCCATCAAGAACGGCATAAGGGGAACGACGACACGTCACCCGCGAGCATGGAGGATGTTATTTTTTCCACACTGAATGCGCCCTTTCTGAATAAAACACCCCCCTCCCCTGTTAATTAAAAAAACAGAAGCGTGTGTTGGTAAAAATTTAATAACAAGCTGCGGCGGTATTAAATTTTCTGACGCCATCTTAACGCATTTTAAATGATGTTAACAAAAAATGTTACCGGTAACGTGATCGCTTCGACATTTCACCGTGATGATGAGATTCAGCACCTTACTCGCAGCGTAAAACCGCGCTTTTGCTCAAAACCCGGCGGGCGAACAGGCATGATGTTACCGGTAACTAAAAAAGTGGCGGCGACGCCAAAGTAAAAAATAATCACCATAAATATCATATAATTAAACTTTAATTTCCGCATTTCCCCTACGATTCCCTTCCGCCATCGGACGGATACCCTCCAATATTGGGCGGATGGACGTCACGTAATCTGTAACAGCTTGCAGTAACATAGTTTAAAGTGATCTTCATCACAGTTTTACCCGGCATAAAACGGTTTCATAGCCCCACGTCATTTACGCTGATATGTCGTTATTGCGCCGAGCGGAATACATTAAAAAAACCATTCTGTTATTTTTCAGTATGGCCGAGAGCGGCGATCGATTATTTATTATCTCCGTCGTCAATGACGCCAGGAAATATAACGACCTTTTGTAAAAACATTAGAAGGCAGCCATCAGGAATTATTTATGAAAAATATTTTTTCACTGTCCCACAAGAAAGTGCTGATTACAGGTTCCGCACAAGGCATCGGTTTTCTGCTGGCTAAAGGTTTATCTGAATTTGGCGCGGAGATTATCGTTAATGACATTACCGCTGAACGCGCGGAGAAAGCCGTTAGGCAATTACGCGCTGCGGGTTTTCAAGCCTATGCGGCGGCATTTGATGTTACCGACCATGATGCCGTTCAGGAATCGATTCACCATATTGAAGAAAATATCGGCGCCATTGATGTATTAATTAATAACGCCGGGATCCAGCGCCGCCATCCGTTTACCGAGTTTCCGGAAAAAGAGTGGGATGACGTGATTAATGTTAATCAAAAATCGGTGTTTTTGGTTTCCCAAGCCGTGTCGCGATATATGGTCAAACGTCAGCGCGGAAAAATCATCAATATCTGTTCCATGCAGAGCGAACTAGGCCGGGACACCATCACCCCGTATGCCGCCTCCAAAGGCGCGGTAAAAATGCTGACCCGCGGCATGTGTGTGGAACTTGCGCGTTATAACATTCAGGTCAACGGTATCGCCCCCGGCTATTTTAAAACCGACATGACCAAAGCCTTGGTGGATGACCAGGCGTTTACCGACTGGTTATGCAAACGCACTCCCGCCGCCCGCTGGGGCGATCCGGAAGAGTTAATCGGCGCGGCCGTCTACCTCTCATCCAAAGCATCAGACTTTGTCAACGGGCACCTGCTGTTCGTTGACGGCGGCATGCTGGTCGCGGTGTGACGAACACCGCCAACTGACTCTGAAAGGGGATATTATGTCCGGTAAATGCATTATTATCATGGGCGTATCCGGCACCGGGAAATCCAGTGTCGGCGAAGCGTTAGCCAGCCGCCTCAACGCCAAATTCATCGACGGAGATGACCTGCACCCGCGCGCCAACATTCAGAAAATGGCCTCCGGCCGTCCATTAAACGACGACGATCGGCAGCCCTGGCTTGAACGCCTGAGCGATGTGGCCTATAGCCTACAGCAAAAAAACGAAACCGGCTTTCTGGTCTGCTCCGCATTGAAAAAGCGCTACCGCGACCGGCTGAGAACCGGGAGCGGCAATCTGATCTTCCTGTGGCTGAACGGCGACTACCAACTGGTATTAAATCGTATGCAACAGCGCGTGGGTCATTTTATGCCGGAAAGCCTGCTGAAAAGTCAGTTTGCCGCGCTAGAGTCCCCCGATACGCAGGAAACCGACGTGATCCCGATTGATATCTCCACATCATTCGACGGCGTGGTCAACCGCTGCATCGGCGCACTGCATCAGGAACTGACGCCGCAATGCGCCTGACCGGACACCGGTTCGATCGCGCGCGATAACGCTACGCTTTACCCATGCCGCCTTGCTATCTACCCTGCCGGAACAAGGCGGCATTTTTGTTACTCGCCCCCCGTTTTTGTCAATAACTTCCGCTCCGGCCGACAATCCCTGACATATCTTCCATATTTCCTTCATTTTTGCCCTGCATACGCTGCTTAAACTAGTATGATAAACACCTTGTTTCAGTAACCTGCCTTGTGTCCGCGTGATCTGGAGATTTACCCCATTACCATGAATGCCAAACTCGTCTTACGGTTGTTGATCTTCGTCGCCGTCATTGCCGTCGCCTTGTTGCTCTGGCGCCATTTTTTTTCTTCATCGTCTACCGCTTCCGGCCCGAGTGGAACCGCTCATTCCCAGCCGTCGCGGGCGGGCGGCGAAAGCGGCCGTCGTGCGGCCATGAACGCCTTGTCTCCCGTACAGGCCGCGCAGACGCAATCCGTGTCCGTTCCCTACTATCTGTCCGGGCTGGGAACCGTCACGGCAGCCGGCACCGTGACTATCCGCAGCCGGGTTAACGGCGAACTGATGGCGCTGCATTTTCAGGAAGGGCAACAGGTCAACGCGGGCGATCTGCTGGCGGAAATCGATCCCCGTCCTTATCAGGTCGAACTGACTCAGGCTCAAGGGCAACTGGCGAAAGATCAGGCGATACTCGCCAACGCCCGGCAGGATTTGGCCCGCTATCAGCAGTTGGTGAAAACCAATCTGATCTCCCGTCAGGAACTGGATGCGCAGACGGCGCTGGTACGGCAGGCGGAAGGCAGCATCAAAGCCGATCAAGGCGCGGTGGCCAGCGCTGAACTACAGCTGGCCTACAGCAAAATTACCGCCCCGATCAGCGGCCGGGTCGGTTTAAAACAGGTTGATGTTGGGAATTACATCACCAGCGGCGATACCGACGGTCTCGTGGTTATCACCCAAACGCACCCGATCGATGTGGTTTTTACCGTACCTGAAGACGAAATTGCCACCATCCTTAAGGCGCAGAAATCAGATCAGTCACCGGTGGTTGAAGCCTGGGATCGCGCCAATCAGCAGAAGCTGTCGCAGGGCAGCCTGCTCAGTATGGATAACCAGATCGACGTCACCACCGGCACCATCAGGCTTAAGGCCCGTTTCGAAAATAGCGACGACGCGTTGTTCCCCAATCAGTTCGTCAATATTCGTATGAAGGTCGATACGCTGCAAAATGCGGTCGTCGCTCCCGTCGCCGCCGTGCAAATGGGCAATGAAGGCCACTTTGTCTGGATACTGAATGATAAACATGAGGTCAGTAAACGCCAGATCACCACCGGTATTCAGTACGGTCAGCAAGTGGTGATTACCGCGGGCCTTAGCCCCGACGTCATGGTGGTCACCGACGGTATCGATCGTCTGACCGAAGGGGCCAAGGTTGAGGTGCTGCCCTCTGCCGCGACGGAGAAAACACCGGTCACCACCGGGGAGAAACCCTGATGCAGGATACCGTTCCAGCCAACGGCGGCGGGCCATCGCGGCTTTTCATACTGCGTCCGGTGGCGACCACGCTGTTAATGGTCGCCATCCTGCTGGCGGGTATTATCGGCTACCGCGCGCTACCGGTTGCCGCGCTGCCGGAGGTGGACTATCCCACCATTCAGGTGATCACGCTCTATCCCGGCGCCAGCCCGGAAGTGGTGACGTCGGCGATTACCGCGCCATTGGAACGCCAGTTCGGACAGATGTCCGGGCTGAAACAGATGTCGGCCCAAAGCTCCGGCGGCGCATCGGTGATTACCTTGCAATTCCAGCTCGAACTCTCGCTGGATATTGCCGAACAGGACGTACAGGCGGCCATCAACGCCGCCGCCAATCTGTTGCCGAGCGATCTGCCCTATCCGCCGACCTACAGTAAGGTCAACCCCGCCGACCCGCCGATTATGACGCTGGCCGTTACCTCCAGCGCCATGCCGATGACGCAGGTTCAGGATCTGGCCGATAACCGCATCGCGCAGAAAATTTCGCAGGTGGCGGGCGTCGGTCTGGTTTCGCTGGCCGGCGGCCAACGCCCGGCCGTGCGAGTCAAACTGAATGCGCCGGCGCTGGCGGCTTACGGGCTGACCGGCGAAACGATCCGCAGCGCCATTACCGCCGCCAACGTCAATTCGGCCAAAGGCAGCCTCGACGGCCCGACCCGCTCGGTGATCCTGTCCGCCAACGATCAAATGAAATCCGCGGAGGATTATCGTCAGTTGATCGTCGCCTGGCGTAATGACGCCCCGGTACGCCTGCGCGATGTCGCCACCATTGAACAGGCGGCGGAAAATACCTATCTGGCCGCCTGGGCGAATCGTCAGCAGGCGATCATTATCAACGTTCAGCGCCAGCCGGGCGCCAACGTGATCACCACCACCGACAGTATTCGCCAGATGTTGCCCGGCTTAACCGCCAGCCTGCCGAAATCGGTTGAAGTCTCCACGCTGACCGATCGCACCGTCAGCATCCGGGCATCGGTAAAGGACGTGCAGTTTGAATTGCTGCTGGCCATCGCGCTGGTGGTCATGGTGATTTACCTGTTTCTGCGTAATGCCGTCGCGACGTTGATCCCCAGCATCGCCGTGCCGCTTTCGCTAATCGGCACCTTTGCGGTCATGTATTTCCTGGGTTTCTCCATCAATAACCTGACGCTAATGGCGCTGACCATCGCCACCGGGTTTGTGGTGGATGATGCGATCGTGGTGATTGAAAATATCTCCCGTTATATCGAAAAGGGAGAAAAACCGCTCAATGCCGCGCTGAAAGGCGCCGGGGAAATTGGTTTTACCATTATTTCACTGACTTTTTCACTGATTGCCGTGCTGATCCCGCTGCTGTTTATGGGCGATATCATCGGGCGGCTGTTCCGCGAGTTCGCCATTACCCTGGCCGTCGCCATTCTGATTTCGGCGGTCGTCTCGCTCACGCTGACGCCAATGATGTGCGCCCGGATGCTCAGCCACCGGTCGCTGAATAAACAGAACCGTTTTACTCGCGCCAGCGAACGCTTTTTTACCCGTGTGGTAGAGGGTTACGGCGTCTGGTTGCGCAAGGTGCTGAACCACCCGTGGCTGACGCTGAGCGTGGCGTTAGGCACGCTAGTGCTGACCGTGCTGCTGTATCTGTGGATCCCCAAAGGATTCTTCCCGGTGCAGGACAACAGCATTATTCAGGGAACGGTGCAGGCCCCGCAGTCGGTATCATTCAGCAATATGGCCGAGCGTCAGCAGCAGGTTGCTTCCATCATCATGAAAGATCCGGCGGTACAGAGCGTGTCCTCTTTCGTCGGGGTCGACGGCACCAACGCCGCGCTTAACAGCGGCCGGCTGCAAATCAATCTGAAACCGCTCAGTGAACGCAGCGAACGCATTCCTGAAATCATCGCCCGACTGCAACAGCAAACCGCGCAGCTCCCCGGCATTCAGCTTTATCTGCAACCGGTGCAGGATCTTACTATTGATACGCAGGTCAGCCGGACGCAATATCAGTTCACATTACAGGCGATGTCGCTGGATGAACTGAGCCGGTGGGTGCCGGAATTGATGACCGGGCTACAGAAATTGCCGCAGTTGGAGGATGTCAGCAGCGACTGGCAGGACAAAGCCGCGATCGCTTATGTGAACGTCAACCGCGACAGCGCCAGCCGTCTGGGCATCAGCATGGCGGAGGTGGACAGCGCGCTATATAACGCCTTCGGTCAGCGCCTGATCTCCACCATCTATACTCAGGCCAGCCAGTATCGCGTGGTGCTTGAACACGACACCGCCCACAATAACGGGCTGGATGCGCTGAACGATATCCGCTTACTCAGCAGCGACGGCGGGAGCATTCCGCTGAGCAGCATCGCCAGCGTCGAGGAGCGTCAGGGGCCGCTGGCGATCAATCATCTCGATCAGTTCCCCTCGACCACCATCTCCTTCAACGTCGCCGACGGCTATTCGCTGGGCGAGGCGGTGGACGCCATCACCCAGGCAGAGCGGCAAATGAACCTGCCGGCGGATATCACCACCCGTTTCCAGGGAAGTACGCTGGCATTCCAGTCCTCTCTGGGCAACACGGTGTGGCTGATTGTCGCCGCGGTTGTCGCCATGTACATCGTCCTCGGCGTGCTGTACGAGAGCTTTATTCATCCGGTGACCATCCTGTCGACGTTGCCTACCGCCGGGGTCGGGGCGCTGCTGGCGCTGATGATGGCCGGCAACGAGCTGGATGTGATCGCCATTATCGGCATCATTTTGCTGATCGGTATCGTGAAGAAGAACGCCATCATGATGATCGACTTCGCGCTGGCCGCCGAACGCGGGCAAGGCATGAAACCGTATGATGCTATCTATCAGGCCTGTTTGTTGCGTTTCCGACCGATTCTGATGACCACCATGGCGGCGCTGCTCAGTGCACTGCCGCTGATGTTGAGCACCGGGGTCGGCGCGGAATTGCGGCAGCCGCTGGGGATCTGTATGGTCGGCGGTCTGATTATGAGCCAGATACTGACGCTGTTTACCACCCCGGTCATTTATCTGCTGTTTGACCGGCTGGCGCAGCGCTTCCGTCGCCTCCCGCGGCAGGAGGAAGAAACCGAGTGAAGTTCTTCGCCCTGTTTATCCATCGGCCGGTCGCCACCATTCTGCTGACCCTGGCTATCACCCTGTGCGGCGCCATTGGCTTTCGCCTGCTGCCGGTGTCGCCCCTGCCGCAGGTGGATTTCCCGGCGATCGTGGTCAGCGCCTCGCTGTCCGGCGCGTCGCCGGAAACCATGGCTTCGTCGGTCGCCACCCCGCTGGAACGGGCGTTAGGCAGGATCGCCGGCGTCAGTGAAATGACCTCCATGAGTTCGCTGGGCAGCACGCGCATTATTCTGATCTTTAATCTCGACCGGGATATCAACGGCGCGGCACGTGACGTGCAGGCCGCCATCAATGCCGCACAGCATCTGCTGCCGTCGGGCATGCCCAGCCGCCCGACCTATCGGAAGGTGAATCCTTCCGATGCCCCGATCATGATCCTGACGCTGACATCGGAGACCTACGATCAGGGGCAGTTGTATGACTATGCCTCCACCCGGCTGGCGCAGAAAATTTCCCAGATGGAAGGCGTGGGCGATGTCTCCGTCGGCGGCAGTTCGCTGCCGGCGGTACGCGTGGCGCTTAATCCGCAAGCGTTGTTTAATCAAGGCATTTCGTTGGATGAGGTGCGGCAGGCCATCAGTCAGGCCAACGTGCGTCAACCGCTCGGCAACGTTGAAAGCCGTCAGCAACGCTGGCAGATAAAAACCAATGACGAGTTGAAAACCGCTGCCGCCTATGAACCGCTGATTATTCGCTATAACAACGGGGCGGCCGTGCGACTGAGCGACGTGGCGACGGTGCGGGATTCGGTGCAAAACTCGCGTAACGCCGGGATGACTAACGCCAAACCTGCCGTTCTGGTGGTGATCAGCCGCGCCCCCGGCGCCAATATTATTACCACCGTGGACAGTATCCGCGCCGCCTTGCCCGATCTGCGGGACAGCCTGCCGGCAGCCATTCAGCTTGCCGTCGCCCAGGATCGTTCGCCGACTATCCGCGCCTCGCTGGCTGAAGTGGAACAATCGCTGGTGATAGCCGTGGCGCTGGTGATTCTGGTGGTTTTCCTGTTCCTGCGCTCAGGACGCGCGACCTTAATCCCCGCGGTAGCGGTGCCGGTTTCACTCATCGGCACCTTTGCCGCCATGTATTTGTGCGGTTTCAGCCTGAATAATCTGTCGCTGATGGCGCTAACCATCGCCACCGGTTTCGTGGTGGATGACGCCATCGTGGTGCTGGAAAATATTTCACGTCATATTGAGGCGGGCATGAAGCCCTTGCAGGCCTCGCTACAGGGGGTGCGCGAAGTCGGTTTCACCGTGCTGTCGATGAGTCTCTCGCTGGTGGCGGTGTTCATCCCGCTGCTGTTGATGGAAGGGCTGCCGGGGAGGTTGTTTCGTGAATTCGCCGTTACCTTGTCGGTGGCCATCATTATCTCGCTGCTGGTTTCGCTCACCCTGACGCCCATGATGTGCGCCCGGTTATTGCGCGCCGTGCCGAAGCGCAGCCAGCCGCGGTTGCGTGGTTTCAGCCGCGTCCTGCTGGCAATGCAGCAAGGCTACGGGCGTTCGCTGAAGTGGGTGCTCAACCACGCCCGTTGGGTGCTGGTGGTGTTGCTGGCGACCATCGCCCTCAATGTCTGGCTGTATATCAGCATCCCGAAAACGTTTTTCCCGGAGCAGGATACCGGCAGGCTGACCGGGTTTATTCAGGCCGACCAAAGTATTTCGTTCCAGGCCATGAAGCTGAAACTACAGAACTTCATGACCATCGTACGCAGCGATCCGGCGGTGGACAACGTCACCGGCTTTACCGGCGGATCGCGAACCAACAGCGGTTCGATGTTTATTTCACTCAAGCCGCTATCGGAACGGGACGTCAGCGCCCAGCAGGTGATCGCCCGCCTGCGCGCCAAACTGTCGAAAGAACCGGGGGCGACGCTGTTCTTAATGCCGGTACAAGATATTCGCATCGGCGGGCGTGAAGCCAATGCCAGTTATCAGTACACGCTGTTGTCCGACGATCTTGATGAGCTGCGCGTCTGGGAGCCGAAAATCCGTGAAGCGCTGAGCAAATTGCCCCAACTGGCCGACGTCAATTCCGATCAACAGGATAAAGGGTCGGAAATGGCGCTGACCTACGATCGCGATGCCATGGCCCGACTGGGGATCGATGTCGCCAGCGCCAACGACTTACTGAACAATGCTTTCGGTCAACGACAGATTTCGACGATTTACCAGCCGTTAAACCAGTACAAAGTGGTGATGGAAGTGGACGCTGCTTACACGCAGGATGTCAGCGCGCTGGACAAAATGTTTGTCATCAACGGCGAAGGCAAACCCATTCCGTTGGCCTACTTTGCCCGCTGGCAGCCGGTGAACGCGCCGCTGTCGGTCAATCATCAGGGACTGTCCGCCGCATCAACCATCTCCTTTAACCTGCCGCCAGGGTCAACGCTTTCCGACGCCACTGTGGCGGTGGAAAGAGCCATGACCTCGCTGGGCGTGCCGTCAACGGTGCGCGGCCAGTTCTCTGGAACGGCGCAGGCATTCCAGCAGTCGCAAACGTCACAGCTGTTATTGATTCTGGCGGCGATTATTACCGTGTATATCGTGCTGGGCGTGTTGTACGAAAGCTACGTACATCCGTTGACCATTCTTTCCACCCTGCCCTCTGCCGGCGTGGGCGCCTTACTGGCGCTGGAATGGTTTGGCGCGCCGTTCAGCTTGATTGCGCTAATCGGCATCATGTTGCTGATTGGCATTGTGAAAAAAAATGCCATTATGATGGTCGACTTTGCGCTGGTGGCGCAGCGTACCGGCGGGCTCAGCGCCAGAGACGCCATATTTCAGGCCAGCCTGTTGCGTTTTCGCCCGATTATGATGACCACGCTGGCGGCGCTGTTCGGCGCATTGCCGTTGGTGATCACCAGCGGCGACGGCGCGGAGCTGCGCCAGCCGCTCGGCATCACCATCGTCGGCGGGCTGGTGATGAGTCAACTTCTTACACTGTATACCACGCCGGTGGTGTATTTGTTTTTCGACAAACTGCGGAACATGCGGCGCACCGCGCCGGCGCGGCGAATAATAGAAACGAAAAGCTAACGGGTAACCTGCCGGTCAGTTATGCCAGTTGGCGTAAATTGCAAAACATATTGGTTTCCGTAAGAGGAACATGTCATCTCAGGGGAAAGTTTCGTGCGCGAAAGACGCAATATTTTTCTGTTAGCCCCCCATACGCACCCGACCAAGGGCGGTTCAATCGCCGTCGCCCTTGAAACCCTGGCTTTTGGCGGGAAATTGTGCCGCCGCGCGGCACTTTCGGGAAAAGCATCCTCTTTTCGGACCGCCGCTGACGCGGGATACTCGCCCCATCCATGGGGCTCGCCCTTACGGGCCAGCGCAAGGGCCGTTCAAAAACGTTCTAGACGTTTTTGTCTTGCGCGGCATCCATGCCGCTTATCCGGGAGTCTGCGTTTCCCTCAGCACAATTTACGCCACAGGGTGTCAACCTATATATTTACTCACTATCTACAAATTACCTTATCCGCTCAGGAGCATCCTGAAACATGCTGACTCAGCCCGCCTCCGTTCGCTGGCAGTTGTGGATTGTCGCCTTTGGCTTTTTTATGCAGACGCTGGATACCACTATTGTGAATACCGCGCTGCCGTCGATGGCCGCCAGCCTGAACGAAAACCCGCTGCATATGCACTCGGTGATTGTTTCCTATGTGCTGACCGTCGCCATCATGCTGCCCGCCAGCGGTTGGCTGGCGGATCGTATCGGGGTCAAAAATATCTTCTTCTCCGCCATCCTGCTGTTCACGCTGGGATCGCTGCTGTGCGCGCGTTCGGAAACCCTGAATGAACTGCTGCTTTCCCGCGTCATTCAGGGGATTGGCGGCGCCATGATGGTGCCGGTCGGGCGTCTGACGGTAATGAAAATCGTGCCGCGCAATCAGTATATGGCCGCCATGACTTTCGTGACCTTGCCCGGCCAGATCGGGCCGTTGCTGGGGCCGGCCCTCGGGGGTTTTCTGGTGGAGTACGCCAGTTGGCACTGGATTTTTCTCATCAACCTGCCGGTGGGTATTGCCGGGGCAATCGCCACCTGGCTGCTGATGCCCAATTACACCATGCAAACCCAGCGCTTTGATATGCGTGGTTTTTTATGGCTCGCCGTGGCGATGGCCACCCTGACGCTGGCGCTGGACGGACACAACAATCTTGGCATCCCGCCGCTAGTGATTTTCACCCTGATCGCCGCGGGGCTGATTTCCCTGCTGAGTTACTGCCTGCATGCCCGTAATAACCGCCGCGCCCTGTTCAATCTGCGTTTGTTCAATACCCCGACCTTTTCCGTCGGGTTAAGCGGCAGTTTCCTGGCGCGCATCGGCAGCGGCATGTTGCCTTTTATGACCCCGTTATTTTTGCAGTTAGGCATGGGATTTTCGCCGTTTCACGCCGGGATGATGATGATCCCCATGGTGCTGGGCAGTATGGGGATCAAGCGGGTGGTGGTGCAGATTGTCAACCGCTTTGACTACCGCCGGGTGCTGATCGCCTCAACGCTGCTGCTGGCGCTGGTGACCCTGTTGTTTGCGCTGGTGGCGATGATGAATTGGGTCTGGCTGATGCCTGTGGTGCTGTTTTTCCTCGGCACCGTAAACTCAATCCGTTTTTCCACCATGAATACGCTGACGCTTAAAGATCTTCCCGATGACCTCGCCAGCGGCGGCAACAGTCTGCTGTCAATGACGATGCAGTTGTCCATGAGCGTGGGGGTCAGTATTTCGGGGATATTGCTGGGGATATTTTCACAACCGCACCTGACGATGGGATTCGAGGAAACACACTCTATGTTCCTTTATAGCTATCTCGCCATGTCGGTCATTATTGCGTTGCCCGCGTTAATCTTTAATCGCGTGCCGCCGGACACCGTTAAACAATCGACGCTTCCCCGTCGGTCATGAGGCTACTATGAGATTCGGCATCACCGCTAAATTGTTTCTGGCGATTTTCGCCACCTGTATGCTGGTGCTGATTACCATGCACTGGGGCATGCGCGTCAGCTTTGAGCGCGGATTTATCGACTACCTCAAACAGGGTAACGAACAACAAGTGGTGCAGTTGAGCGATGCCCTGGCGGAGCAATACCAGCAGAACGGAGACTGGACTTTTTTGCGCAGCAACGGACGTCTGGTCGCCAAGATATTGCATTCGATGGAGCAAAACAGCGACCGTGGCGCCAATAACGCCCTGCATGGCTGGCGGGTTCGTACCTGGGTGCTGGACGCCGACAAACACCAGTTGTTCGGCCCCCCGGCGTTGGCCCCGGCGGAAGGAATATGGCAGGCGATTACTGTGCAAAATCACACCGTCGGCTGGGTGGTCGCCTCCCCTGTCGAACGCCTGACCCGCAATGCCGATATCAATTTCGACCGGCAACAACAGCGAACCAGTTGGCTTATCGTGGCGTTGTCCACCCTGCTGGCGATCCTTGCCACCTGGCTGACTTCGCGCGGCCTGCTGGCGCCGGTTAAACGGCTGGTCAATGGCATACATCGTCTGGCGGCGGGCGATTTCAGCGCCCGCGTCACCGCGACGACACACGATGAACTGGGCCGATTGGCACAGGATTTTAACCAGTTGGCCTGCGCATTGGAAAAAAACGATCAATCACGTCGTGCCTTTATGGCTGATGTCTCGCATGAATTACGCACGCCGCTGGCGATATTGCGCGGCGAACTGGAAGCTCTACAGGACGGCGTACGTCAGCCCGATGCCGGCTCGTTGCAGTCGTTACAAGCGGAAGTAGCCATCATGACCCAGTTGGTGGACGACCTTCACCAGTTGTCTTTATCCGATCGGGGAACGCTGACCTATCGCAAAGTAGGCGTGGATGCCGTACGGCTGTTGCGCATCGCCATTGCCGCTTTCCATGAACGCTATCAGAAAAAACAGATTACCCTGACGGCAGATTTCCCGCCGCAGGCCAGCCTGTTCGGCGATCCCGATCGTTTAAGTCAGCTATTCAAAAACCTACTGGAAAACAGTTTGCGCTACACCGATGAAAAGGGAACGCTGGACATACGGGCGGAAATTCAGCGCCAACAACTGGTCATTAGCTGGCAGGACAGCGTGCCGGGCGTCACCGACGAGCAGCTTACGCTGATTTTTGAACGTTTTTACCGGGCGGAAAGCTCGCGCAATCGCGCCAGCGGCGGTTCAGGTTTGGGACTGGCTATCTGTAATAATATCGTTGAGGCGCATGGCGGACGACTGTATGCTGAACATTCCCCATCGGGTGGTCTGCTGATTACCGTCGAGCTTCCCTTACATGCGCCAGAATAGAACACGGAATAATGACAACTGAAGCTGCTTTCGACAATCCTCTGTCTATTTTAATCGTCGAAGATGAACCCAAGCTGGGGCAATTACTGGTTGACTATCTACAGGCGGCGAATTATCAGACACACTGGATAACCAACGGAAACAGGGTGATCCCCTGGGTTCAGCAACAAGCCCCGGCGCTGATCCTGCTGGATCTGATGCTGCCCGGCACCGACGGCCTGACGCTGTGCCGCGCTATTCGCCTGTTTTCCAATGTGCCGATCATTATGGTCACCGCCCGCAGCGAAGAAATCGATCGTTTGCTGGGGCTGGAAATCGGCGCGGACGATTACATCTGTAAACCCTTCAGCCCGCGCGAGGTGGTGGTGAGGGTTAGAACCTTGCTGCGCCGCTGCGGCTGGCAGACGGACGCGCACAAACCGGCGGATGAAGCCGCGCTGCTGATTGACAAAGATAGTTTTCAGGCCAGCTATCTGGGGCAAAACCTCGATCTGACGCCGGCGGAACTCCGCTTGCTCAGGACGCTGTCGACCGAGCCGGGTAAAGTGTTTTCCCGTGAAGAGCTACTGGACAAACTGTATGACGACTACCGGGTCGTAACCGATCGCACCATCGACAGTCATATCAAAAACCTGCGCCGCAAGTTGGAACAGTTTGACGGGGATACCTCGTTTATCCGTACCGTGTACGGCATCGGATATCGCTGGGAAGCCGCGCCCTGCAAACTGATGTAGCGTTGGCGGTGAAAGCGTATCCGGTCAAAAAATCTGTCTGACTTAGTTAAAAATTTATCATTTTTTCTTTACCCCAGGCTGCTAGGCTTACCGAAACGCAATAAAATCGGGAGAGGCGTAATGTCAGGTTTAGTAGACGGAAAATGGGTTAACGGCGATGTGGCGGCGGAAGAAATAAAGAACGGTGCATTCCATCGTCAGGCGACCACATTCCGCCAGACCGGGATCGTCGCG
Organism: Brenneria sp. hezel4-2-4; assembly: GCF_013155275.1. Lineage (GTDB taxonomy): Bacteria > Pseudomonadota > Gammaproteobacteria > Enterobacterales > Enterobacteriaceae > Brenneria. The sequence goes on along the minus strand of NZ_JABJXS010000017.1, from coordinate 33,492 downwards.
GAAAAAGGCCGTTACCAACTGTTTGTCTCTTATCTCTGCCCCTGGGCCTCGCGCACCTTAATCCTGCGCAAACTAAAAGGGTTGGAAGCGATCATTCCGCTCGCGGTTGCCGAACCGCGCATCGCGGATAACGGCTGGGAATTCGCCACCCCACAGGACGCCGGCGAGCATGTCGGCCCGATCCGTTTTCTCCATCAGTTGTATACCGCGACGGATAAACACTACACCGGGAAGGTCTCGGTTCCGGTATTATGGGATCGTCTGGAAGGCCGGATCATCAATAACGAGTCGGCGGATATCATCCGTATTCTGAATAACGGTTTTAATGATTTGACCGGCAATCGCCTCGACTTTTATCCCCCGGCGCTGCGCGGCGAGATCGACCGCTGGAACGAAACCCTTTATCACCATGTGAACAACGGCGTATATAAAACCGGGTTTGCCAAAACGCAGGACAGCTACAATCAGTCCGTCACGGCGTTGTTTTCCACGCTGGATGAACTGGAAAAGCACCTGGCGACGCATCGTTATATCGCCGGCAATACGCTGACCGAAGCCGACTGGCGCCTGTTTGTCACTCTGGTGCGCTTCGACGTCGCCTATCATGGCGCGTTCAAATGCAATCTCCGCCGTATCGCCGATTATCCCCATCTGTCGAACTACCTGCGCGAGCTTTACCAATGGCCTGGCGTACCCGAGACCGTCAATATCGACCACATTAAAACCGGTTACTACGGCATTCTATGGCTGAACCCGACGGGTATTGTTCCCGTGGGGCCGGTTGTTGATTTACATCGCCCGCATAACCGCGAAGCGTTGGGCCAGTCGGTGGTGGCCGTGGCCGCCTTCTGAGCGTCGCCGCCATCCCGTCGTCACGCACAAACGGCACGCAATAGACCTACTTTTTGTGGGCCGTCTGCTGCTTTTTCCGTTCATAAGCGCTAGAATCCCCGCCTTTACTGCTCCCGCCGGGGGCAGCCTGACTTGTGATCAGAATCGAGAGATACCATGTTTAAACCGGAATTACTTTCTCCGGCCGGTACGCTTAAAAATATGCGTTACGCTTTCGCCTATGGCGCGGATGCGATTTATGCCGGTCAACCTCGTTACAGCCTGCGGGTGCGTAATAACGAATTCAACCATCAGACGCTGGCGCAGGCTATCAATGAAGCCCATGAACTGGGTAAGAAATTCTATGTGGTGGTGAATATCGCGCCGCATAACGCCAAGCTGAAAACCTTCCTGCGTGACTTGCAACCGGTGATTGAAATGGGGCCGGATGCGTTGATTATGTCCGATCCCGGGCTGATTATGCTGGTCAGAGAAAACTTCCCGCACATGCCGGTTCATCTGTCCGTCCAGGCCAATGCCGTGAACTGGGCAACGGTGAAATTCTGGCAACAGATGGGGCTGAGCCGCGTTATTCTGTCCCGCGAGCTGTCGCTGGAGGAGATCGCCGAAATCCGCAGCCAGGTGCCGGAAATGGAACTGGAGATCTTTGTGCATGGAGCGCTGTGCATGGCGTATTCGGGCCGCTGCCTGCTATCCGGCTATATCAACAAGCGCGACCCCAATCAGGGAACCTGCACCAACGCCTGCCGCTGGGAGTACAACGTACAGGAAGGCAAGGAAGATGAGGTCGGTAATATCGTCCACCAGCATGAGCCCATCGCGGTAAAAAATGTGGAACCCACCCTGGGCATTGGCGCGCCCACCGACAAAGTGTTCATGCTGGAAGAAAACCAGCGTCCCGGCGAATACATGAGCGCCTTTGAAGACGAACACGGGACTTACATCATGAACTCACGCGACTTACGCGCCATTCAGCACGTAGAACGCCTGACGCAGATGCAGGTTCACTCGCTGAAAATCGAAGGCCGCACCAAGTCATTCTATTACTGTGCGCGTACCGCCCAAGTATACCGTCGGGCTATCGATGACGCCGCGGCGGGAAAACCGTTTGATCCGACTCTGCTGCAAACGCTGGAAGGGCTGGCTCACCGCGGCTATACCGAAGGGTTTCTGCGCCGCCATGTGCATGAAGATTATCAGAATTACGACTATGGTTATTCGGTGTCCGATCGGCAGCAGTTCGTCGGCGAATTCACCGGCGTGCGCCGCGACGGGCTGGCGGAAGTGGCGGTGAAAAACAAATTTTCCTGCGGCGACAGCGTGGAAATGATGACGCCGGGCGGCAATATCCAGTTCACCATTGAGGCGATGCAAAACGCCAAAGGGCAGGCTACCGACGTCGCGCCGGGCAACGGACACATCGTCTACTTGCCGGTTCCGGAAGAGATCGCGCTGGAATTTGCGCTGCTGCTGCGCAATTTGCCGGGCACCACGACACGAAATCCAAACGCAAAGTAGCAGAATGCTCCACAAAAGATGGGGCTTTTGACAAATATTAGAATCAGATCACATCAATGGACGGGGCTTCTGGTTACTATTGCAACGCTGAGAAAATATAGAACGAAAAATAAGCGTAGTGATACTACTAGGAACCACCTCCTTGGCCAGCTCAATCTCCCTTGAGCTGGCTTTTTCTTTTCTGGTTGGTCAATCCCCTTCTTTAGCTATCTATACACTAAATACTTCAAGTTGCAGGAAAGCCAACGCACCTGCAACTTGAAGTATGACGGGTATATACTTTAAATAATGCGAGTTGCAGGACGGCGGCAAACAAAGGACTCATTCGTCGGGAACGAATTTGACCAGCCAACGCACCGGCGACTTGCAGAATGACAAATATATTCACCGAATCTTCCGATACCCGCCGGCATATTCACTGACTATTATTAGAGGACATTGCGCATCCGGCCGTCCTGAAATACCGAATATGGAGAACACTATGGTTCAACCCCCTGCCACTCTGCTAATTCTGAATGGAAAAAGTGCAGGTAATGAGGAGCTTCGTCAGGCAGTCGAGCAGTTACGTCAAGACGGATACGTACTGCATGTCAGAGTGACCTGGGAGTTTGGTGATGCGCGGCGCTATGTAGAAGAAGCGGTGCGGTTAAAAGTCGGCAATATCATCGCCGCCGGAGGCGACGGCACCATCAATGAAGTGGCCGGCACGTTGGCGGTTCAACCTGAGGCGATGCGCCCGTGTCTGGGCATTATTCCGCTGGGCACCGCCAATGATTTCGCCACCAGCTGTCAGATTCCGGTTGAAATTCACCGTGCGCTGACGCTGGCCATCAAAGGCAGGCCGACCGCCATTGATTTAGCCGTCGTCAATAACGAACACTATTTCATCAACATGGCGACCGGCGGATTCGCTACCCGCATTACCACAGAAACCCCGGCAAAAATGAAAGCCGCGCTGGGCGGCGCATCTTATATTCTGCACGCGCTGCTGCGTATGGATATGCTGCAAGCCGAACGCTGTGAAATCCGCGGCCCGGATTTTAGCTGGTCGGGCGATACGCTGGTCATCGCGGTGGGTAACGGCCGCCAGGCCGGCGGCGGTCAACTGCTTTGCCCGGAGGCCTTGGTAAATGACGGCCTGTTGGAACTGAGCGTGTTGTCGGCGCAAGAACTGTTGCCCAATATGTTACAGGCGTGGTTTACCGGTAATAAAAACCAGAATATGATTTCGGCCACTCTGCCCTGGCTGGAAATTACCGCCCCGGACGATATGACGTTCAATCTGGACGGCGAACCGCTGAAGGCAAAACGTTTTCATATCGAAATTGTCCCGGCGGCCATCCAGTGCCGTTTACCGCCGCAGTGCGCGTTACTGGGATGAGTCGGCCCAGCCGGCCCCCTTTAGCAAGGGGAAAGTTGGCGGGTCAGCTATTCGCGCTTCAGGCGATTGCTGTTCGCCAGATACAACGTCACCACCAGCAAGAGAATCGAAGCGGCATAAATCAGCGTATCCAGCGGATTTTTGTGATCGACGATAATCAGCCGGATAATCGCCGTGATGCCGATATAAACGAAATAACGCAGCGGGAAATGATAACCCGACTGAAAATACTTCACGATCAACGCAATAAACTCAAAATACAGAAAGTAAATAACGATACTTTCAATCATCTGATAAGACGACTCTTTCTCGCTGGTAATCAACAGCAATTTCGCCAGATGATAGGTTTCCTTCCCCAGAAAGATCACCAGAATGGTGGCCAATATCAGCAATCCAATATTGAGTATCGTCTGGAGTCCGTTTGAAACCTTAATGCTACGTGTTGAACCCGCCATACTCACTCCCTTACGCCCGATAGGCGACCCTAAGGCCCGTTGCCATGTTTTGCTGCCGACAGGTTATCACCCTTATCCCTGATGAGGGAGACAACCTGCTTATTAGTAAGCAAATTTACCGGGCCGACGCCAGCATATCGGCGTCCTTTTCCTCCCTGGCTTTAGACGCCGACAACATGACTCACCACCAGCGATGGAAATGATGTACCGGCCCGATACCCTGCCCCACTTCCAGCGAATCAGCCTGCTGTAATGCCTGTTGCAGATAATCTTTCGCTGCTTTCACCGTGCTCTCCCACGAATCATGTCGCGGCCGCAAAGCGGCCAGCGCGGCGGATAACGTGCACCCGGTGCCGTGCGTATGCCGGGTTTTGACGCGAGGAGAAGTAAAACGGCGCGGCGCGGCGTTTTGGCTGAACAGCCAGTCCGGGCTTTCCTCCTCGCTCAAGTGCCCGCCTTTCATCAACACCGCCTGACACCCCATCGCCAACAGCGCCTCACCCTGCTGGCGCATTTCCCGTTCGTTATCTGCCGGCGCGCAGTCAAGCAGGGCCGCCGCTTCCGGTAGATTGGGGGTAATGATGGAGACCCGCGGCAACAGTAAACGGCGGATCGACGCCACCGCATCAGGCGACAACAGCGGATCGCCGCTTTTCGCCAGCATTACCGTATCCAGCACCACATAAGGCACTGCGTAATGACCTAAACGCTCGGCCACCGCCTCGACAATATCAGCCTGCGCCAACATCCCAATCTTGGCGCTGTCGATACGCACATCGCTCAATACCGAATCCAGTTGAGCCGTCACAAACGCCGGTTCAATCCGGTAGACCGACTGAACGCCCCGCGTATTTTGCGCCACCAGCGCGGTAATCACCGTAGTGCCGTAGGCTTCCAGCGCCGAGAACGTTTTCAGGTCGGCCTGAATTCCCGCCCCGCCGCTGGGATCGGTGCCGGCAATCGTTAACGCATTGATTCGCTTCATGCCAGATCCTCCGCGCGCAGATGATAGAGTTGGTCAAGAAACGCGGGGATAAAACTGCCCGGCCCCTGAGACTGTCTTGATGCCTGTTCGCCCGCTCGCGACATCACACGGCAGGCCGTCGCCACATGCTGTAGCCGGTCGCCGTTCAGCGCGCAGAAAGCGGCAACCACGGCGGATAAGGCACAGCCGGTTCCCACCACGCGGGTCATGATGCTATCCCCGCCGCTAATCGCCCAGTCACGTTCACCATCCGTGACGTAGTCCACCTCGCCGGTGACCGCAACCACCGTAGCGATACGGCGCGCCAGCTCACGCGCCGCCGACAGCGCCGTGAACGAATCATTGGTGCTGTCCACGCCTCGCCCCTGCGTATTCAGCCCGGACAACGCCATAATTTCAGACGCATTGCCGCGGATGGCCGCCGGTTTAAGCCGCAGCAGTTCACGGGCAAAATCAGTACGAAACGTCAGTCCGCCAACCGCAACCGGATCGAGCACCCACGGCGTCCCCGCCTGATTGGCGCTATTCACGGCCGCCAACATGGCCTTTGCGCGATCGCGCTCCAGCGTGCCGACGTTAATCAGCAGCGCATCGGCCAACGCGCTGAACTGTGCGGCTTCCGCGGGATCCACGACCATTGCCGGAGAGGCGCCTAACGCCAGTAAGACATTCGCCGTAAATGACTGTACGACATCGTTGGTCAGGCAGTGTACTAAAGGAGACGACGCATAAAATTGCGTCAGCGACGCCGCCGCATGAGCAGCGGGTAAAGCGACAGGTTGAACGTTCATGATCCCCCCAACCGGCGAAGAAGACGGCAACCGGTCGGCGTACCGTGACTTCCCTCCGCTGGCATTATCCAGTTCAGGTAATACGGGTAATTTCTCAGCCCCAACGGGCACCCCGAGTCATTGATATCAAAATATTAACGCGCACAGACGGCACGGCCATCTGTCAGACACAGTATGTCCAACAAAGCGGGAAACAACAATCCATCCCCGGAGGCTTTTTTCGCCATCAGGCTGTTTTAGCCGCCCAGACAGGCAGCTACCTATCCACCGCTTCCCGCCAGAAACTAACAAATAACCGGGTAAATACCGGTAAAAAACAGGTGTACTCACCAGCGGGCAACCCCCCAATAAGTTTCTTAATCATTAAATTAATGTAAATGTTTTGGTTTCCCCCAGAAACAACAGGGTATTGTGATAGCGTTCACAGACTTTTAGAGATATTTGGAAGCATGAAAAAATCGGATCGTTTTTCGAATGTTCAAATAGCGCTGCACTGGGGAGTATTTCTCCTGGTTATCGTCACCTATGCCACGATAGAGTTGCGTGGTCTGGCCCCGAGGGGATCGCTGGCCCGTCAGATTGTTATAGGCGCGCATTTCAGTTGCGGCTTTGCCATTTTGTTGTTGATGGTCGCCAGGCTGATTTATAAATTTACCCATCCGGCGCCAGCCATTGTGCCGCCGCCGGCCCTCTGGCAGCGTTACCTTGCCAACCTGTCACATTTTCTAATCTATGCGCTTTTTCTGGTCTTGCCGGTGCTGGGGTTATTATCACGCTATCTGCGCGGCAACGACTGGGCTATTTTTGGCATTGGTATGCCGGTCGCGTCGCCCGCCAACGTCGAACTGGCGCGAAGCTTGATCGATCTTCACGAAACGCTGGCCCCGCTGGGATATTGGCTGATCGGATTACATGCGGCGGCAGCGTTGTTCCACCATTATTTCTTACGTGACAATACGTTGCTAAGAATGATGCCGGCCAAAAAAGATCGCTCCGCCACATAACCGTTTTGTTCGTCCGATATCCGCCAGGGCAACCCCGGCGGATACAAACCACGCCACTCGCTCCCTCATCCCGGAATGCAACCGCCGCCCCGACTACCGCTGGGTTTCCGCGATCTTTGCTTTCAATCCTTAACCGCGCGTTCTCCGTGTCTCCGCTGCGCTGAAACCACCCACTCGTCCCGCCGTTATCAAAACGTCTTGACTTGATTGTCACAACATGATTTCTTTGAACCAATTTCAGATTGGAACGAACCAATGAATAAAACGTTAGAAAAAAAAGCGACAGAGAATTCAAATTACGCGCTGGAGCGACTGCGCGAACTGCTGAGCGAGAGCGCCATTGAACCCGATGGGAAACTGCCGACGGAGCGGGCGCTTTCGGAACGCTGGGGCGTTGGCCGTCGAGAAGTGCGGCGAGCGCTGGAGGTTGTCGAAGCGGAAGGACTGATCTGGCGCAAGCAGGGGGCCGGCACGTTTCTCGGCCAGCGGCCGGACAGTTGGGGGGCGCATGCGGCAAACCTGGTCGAAGGAACCAATTTCATGGAAATCATGGAGGTAAGGCTGCGTATCGAACCGCAACTGGCGCAACTGGCGGCGCTGCGCGCCAAACCGAGCGACATTGAACGCATGCGCGCACTCCGTGACAAGATTTACCAGCGTACCGACGCCGACTGGCGCGAACTGTGGGATGGTTCACTCCATCGCCTGATTGCGCAAAGCGCCGGCAACCAGCTTTTTCTGTCACTGTTCGACGTCGTCAACAGTGTTCGACAAGATCCGGCCTGGCAGGCGATACGCGAGCGGGCGCGCAAACAGAGCACGTCTCCCATGGACTCGCACAGCCACCATACCGAGATCATTGAAGCTATCGCCGCACGCGACCCGCAACGGGCCGGCGAGGCGATGCGCCAGCATCTGCTGATCCTTGAGGAACGATTAATACGCCAGACGTCGATAGGCTATTTCGTTCCGGCGACTCAGGGAGACGCAGCAAACTGAGAAATTCAGCAGGCCCTGCCTGCCATGATGACAACAACGCCGGAAACTCGGCCAGCAGCAACCGACCAGAGGAATGACAACATGAACCGATTAACGCGACAAACCGGGCTCTTGCTGGCCGGTACTTTGATGGCATCCACGGCGTTCTCAGCGGAATTGCGAATTGGCTTGCAGGACGACGCCGACGTACTCGACCCCGCCCAGTCCCGCACCTTCGTCGGGCGTATCGTTTATACCAGCCTGTGCGACAAGCTGGTTGATGTCGACAACACCTTGTCGATCGTGCCTCAGTTGGCGACCAAATGGGAATGGGGCGCGGACGGCGGCACGCTGGTCATGGATCTGCGCGAAGGGGTGGTGTTCCACGACGGCACGCCTTTCAACGCCGAGGCGGCCGTCTATAATATCGAACGTTACCAGACGATGCCGGAATCACGCCGCAAGAGCGAACTGGCATCCGTCTCCAAGGTTGAGGCGACCGGCGAATACCAGATCACATTCACCCTCACCAACCCGGACGCCAGCCTGCTGGCCCAGCTATCGGATCGCGCCGGCATGATGATTTCGCCCAAAGCCGGCAAGGAACTGGGCGCCAATTTCGGATCTAACCCGGTTTGCTCCGGCGCCTTCAAGTTTGTTCAGCGCATTCAGCAGGATCGCATCGTACTGGAGAAGTTCGCCGACTACTGGAATGCCGACAATATCTTTATCGACAAGGTGACTTTCCTCCCTATTCCGGATACCACGGTACGCCTCGCCAACCTGCAATCCGGCGATCTCGATCTTGCCGAACGCATTTCCGCATCCGACACCGCCGCCGTGCAGAGAAACGCCAATCTGGTTTATGGCAAAGTCGTGGGGCCGGGCTACATGGCGATGTATGTCAACATCGGCAACGGCCCGCGGGCGGATAACCCTTTCGGCAAGGATAAGCGTCTGCGGCAGGCGTTTTCGCTTTCCATCGATCGTGAAGCCATCAATCAGGTGGTATTTGAGGGAACCGCCTTAGCCGGCAACCAGCCGTGGCCGTCAACCAGCCCGTGGTACAACAAAGATATCCCGGTCTCGGCCCGCGATGTGCCGAAAGCTAAAGCACTGATGAAAGAAGCCGGTTTCGAAAAATACGATATCGAACTTCAGCATGCCAACAACACCACGCAAACGCAGATGATGCAGGTTGTTCAGTCGATGGCGGCCGAAGCGGGCTTTAACGTCAGGCTGAAGGCCACCGAGTTCGCCACCCTGCTGGCCGAGCAGACGGCGGGGAATTATGTGCTGTCGCGTTCCGACTGGTCCGGCCGGCCCGATCCGGACGGCAATATCCACCAGTTCGTCACCTGCCAGGGAGGCATCAACGACGCCAAATATTGCAACCCGGAAGTCGACAAACTGCTTAATGAAGCGCGCGCTTCGACGGACAACGCCGTGCGCAAGGCGAAATACGATGCCGCGACCCGCATACTGAATGACGATCTGCCGATCATCTATCTCGGTCATCAGTCCTATCTTTATGCCTACGCCAAAAGCATCGCCGGCTTCACGCCGTCGGCTGACGGCATGATCCGCCTGACGGGCGTCAGGAAAGGCAACTAAGCCCGCCCTGTCAACATCCCGGGGCGCGCCTGATGCCCCCGGATATCCGGTCGACGTATTGCAATGAGGACTCGCTTTCATGCACATCTATATCGGCAAACGGCTGCTGGTAGCCATACCGACGCTGTTGATCATCTCCATTTTCGTCTTTTCGCTGCAAAAGCTGCTGCCGGGGGATCCGATCCTGGCGATGGCGGGCGAAGAGCGCGATCCGGCGGTCGTTGAATTACTGCGCGAAAAATACCGCATGAACGATCCCGTGGTTTATCAATATTTCTACTGGCTCGGCGACGTCGTCCAGGGTGATTTCGGCGTTTCGCTGCGCACCAATCAGCCGGTGCTGGAGCTGATTGGCGAAAAACTGCCGGTGACGATTCAACTGGCGGTGATGTCGATGTTCTTCGCGCTGATTATCGGCGTACCGATCGGTATTCTGGCGGCGATTAAGCAGAATACGGCGATAGATTACCTCGCTAACATCCTGGCGTTGTCCGGCCTGTCAGTGCCCAATTTTTGGCTCGGCATCATGCTGATCCTGCTGGTTTCCGTGCAGTTGGGGTGGTTGCCCGCCTCGGGCTACGAATCGGTGTTCGTCGATCCGCTGCGTTCGCTACAGACCACCATCATGCCCGCCTTCGTACTCGGCACGGCGCTGGCGGCGACGCTAATGCGCCACACCCGCTCGGCGATGCTGTCGGTGCTGAAATCGGATTATATCCGCACGGCGCGCGCCAAAGGACTCTCCAATCGGGAAGTGGTGCTCAGCCACGCTTTCCGCAATGCGCTGTCCCCGGTCATTACGCTGACCGCGCTGCTGTTTGGCGAACTGCTGGCCGGGGCGGTGCTGACCGAGCAAATCTTCACCATTCCCGGTTTCGGCAAACTGATCGTCGATGCGGTGTTTAACCGCGACTATGCGGTGGTTCAGGGCGTGGTGCTCTGCACCGCGGTCGGCTTTATTTTCATGAATCTGCTGGCCGACGTGGTTGCCGTTCTGCTTAATCCGCGAATGAGGAGCGCGCTATGAGCGTTTCCGAACCGCAATTGGCCGCGCCGCAGGCCGCGCGGGAGAATCGCGCCTGGAAGAAGATGAAGCGCAATCGCAGCTCGATTGCCGGACTGATCATCATCGTTTTTTTCACTCTGCTGGCGCTACTGGCGCCCGTTCTGCCGCTGGCCGATCCTTATGCCACCAGTTGGAGCGCGATCCGCCAGGCGCCCTCCGCCGCCCATTGGTTCGGCACCGACGATATCGGCCGCGATATGCTCTCGCGCATGGTCTGGGGCGCACAGGCCTCGCTGATGGCTGGCGTGATCTCGGTCGCCATCGCCGTGCTGACCGGCGTGCCGTTGGGCCTGCTTTCCGGTTATTTCGGCGGCTGGCTCGATCAGACGATCTCGCGTATCACCGAAGCGTTTCTCGCTATGCCTTTCCTTATCATGGCGATTGCGCTTGCCGCCTTTCTGGGGCCGAGCCTGACCAACGCCATGATCGCCATCGGCCTCTCCGCCATGCCGATCTTCGTGCGCCTGACGCGTTCACAGGTGCTGGCGGTGAAAACCGAAGACTATATCGAAGGGGCGCGATCCATCGGCCTGGGCCACGGCGATATCCTGCTGCGTTACATTCTGCCTAATATCCTGCCGCCGATTATCGTACAGGCGACGCTGACGGTGGCGACCGCCATTATCGCCGAGGCCAGCCTTTCTTTCCTCGGTCTCGGTCAGCAGGCGCCCGCCGCCAGCTGGGGTTCCATGCTCAATGTCGCCAAGAATTTCCTGACGCAGGCGCCCTGGATGGCGATGTGGCCGGGCGTGGCGATTTTTCTGGTGGTTATCGGCTTCAATCTGCTTGGCGATGGTCTGCGCGATGCGCTCGATCCGCGCGAAAATTAAACAAGACAAAAGGATATCGTAATGAACGCTTTTACCACACGTCCCGAAATCCTGGGCACATTCGGCGTCGTAACCTCCACCCACTGGATTGCCTCGGCGGTCGGCATGAGCATACTGGAAAAAGGCGGCAATGCCTTTGATGCCGCTGTGGCGACGGGCTTTGTGCTACAGGTCGTCGAACCGCATCTGAACGGCCCCGGCGGCGATATGCCCGCCATCCTGTATTCCAGCAAGAAAAACAAGGTAGAAGTCATCTGCGCGCAGGGAACGGCGCCGGCGGGCGCCACCATCGAGCATTATACCGCCGAAGGTCTCGATCTGATCCCCGGCGATGGCCTGCTTGCCACCGTGATCCCCGGCGCTTTTGACGGCTGGATGCTGATGCTGCGCGATTACGGCACCATGACGGTGCGCGAGGTGCTGGAGCCGGCCATCCACTACCTGGAAAACGGCCATCCGATGCTGCCGCGCGTCGCCGCCACCATTAACGAACTGGCCGAATTCTTCCGGACGGAGTGGCCGACTTCCTATGACACCTGGTTGCCGGGCGGCGTGGCGCCGGCCGCGCAGTCGAACTTCAAGAACCCGGTTCTGGCCGCGACCTGGCGGCGGATCATTAGTGAAGCTGAAGCGCGGCCGGGCCGCGAGGCGGGCATTGAGGCGGCGCGAGACGCCTTTTACCGCGGCTTTGTCGCCGAGGCGATCGACGACTACTTACGCACGGCCGAGGTCATGGATGCCAGCGGCCGGCGCCACAAGGGGGTATTGACCGCCGGGGATATGGCCAACTGGCGCGCGACCATCGAAGAACCCACCACCTACGACTATCACGGCTGGACTATCGCCAAAACCGGCGCCTGGGGACAAGGACCGGTTCTGCTGCAATCGCTGGCGTTGTTAAAGGGCATCGATATCGGCGCGATGGATCCGGTTGGGGTCGAATTCGTCCACACCGTGGTGGAGGCCATGAAGCTCGCCTATGCGGATCGCGAGGTCTATTACGGCGATCCCCAATTCGCGCCGGTGCCGATGCAAACCTTGCTTGCTGATGATTATAACCAGGCGCGCCGCAGGCTGATTACCGCACAGGCGTCGATGGATCTGCGCCCGGGCCGGGTATCCGGCTATGAGGCGCAGTACGATCTGACTATGCAGATGCTCGCCGCGATGCGCGCCCGCGGCTCCGTTTACGAGCCAACCATGTCGCACCTCACCGAGAAACGCGGCGACACCGTGCATATCGATGTGATCGATCGCCAGGGCAACATGGTGTCGGTCACGCCGTCGGGCGGCTGGCTGCAATCGTCGCCCGTCATCCCCGGGCTGGGTTTCTGCCTCAATTCCCGCGCCCAGATGTTCTGGCTGAAACCCGGTCTGCCCACCTCGCTGGCCCCCGGCAAGCGTCCGCGCACCACCCTCACCCCGTCGCTGGCCCTGTATCTGGGCAAACCGACGCTGGCCTTCGGCACCCCGGGCGGCGACCAGCAGGATCAGTGGCAACTGTCGTTCTTCCTGCGTTACGCGCATTTTGGCATCAACCTGCAACAGGCGATTGACCTGCCGCTGTTCCATACCACGCATTTCCCGGGTTCGTTCTATCCACGTACCCGCCAGCCGGGCCATCTGATGATCGAAAGCAGCATCGGTGAAGCGACCCTGTCGGCGCTGAAAGCCCGGGGCCACGATATTTCAGTGGCCGATCCGTGGACGGTGGGGCGCTTGACCGCGGCCCGCCGCGATGCCGACGGCCTGTTGCGCGCCGCCGCCACCCCCCGCCTGATGCAGGCATACGCTATCGGAAGGTGACCATCATGACTATAAACGCGATAAAGCCGGCGCCTGAAACCCTGCTTGCGGTGCAAAACCTTACCACCTCCTTCCTGACGGACGGACAATGGCACCCCGTGGTGCGCGATATTTCCTTCGAGGTGAAGGCCGGGGAAACCGTTGCCGTTGTCGGCGAGAGCGGATCCGGCAAAAGCGTCACCTCGCTTTCCGTGATGCGCCTGCTCGATCCCCGTTCGAGCCGCATTGAAGGCCGAATCATACTGAACGGCAAGGATATTCTCTCCCTTTCGGAACAGCAGATGCGCGGCGTGCGCGGCAATGACGCGGCAATGATCTTTCAGGAGCCGATGACCTCGCTCAACCCGGTTTTTACCATCGGCAGGCAGATTTCAGAGGTGCTGACGCGTCACAAGGGCATGAGCAAGACAGACGCGCGGGCAGAAACCGTCCGTCTGCTGGAAAAGGTGCGCATTCCAAACGCCGCGAACCGTTTCAACGAGTATCCCCATCAGTTTTCCGGCGGCATGCGCCAGCGGGTGATGATCGCCATGGCGCTGGCGTCACGCCCCAAATTACTGATCGCCGATGAGCCGACCACCGCCCTGGACGTCACCATTCAGGGCCAGATACTCGATCTCATCAAGCAATTGCAGGAAGAGGACGGGATGGCCGTGCTGTTTATCACCCATGACATGGGCGTGGTGGCGGAAATTGCCGACCGTACCCTCGTCATGTTTCGCGGCGATCAGGTGGAAACCGGCAACACCGCCGATGTCTTCCACCACGGAAAACATCCCTACACCCGGGCATTGCTGGCGGCGGTGCCGAAACTGGGTTCGATGGAGGGGCGAGCCTGGCCGCTGCGCTTCCCGCGCGTGGATATGGCAAGCGGAGAAATCTTCGCCGCCAACGAGGTGGCGGACACGGTCGAACGCGGCAAAACTCCCGTGCTGTCGGTGAAAAATCTGGTGACCAGGTTTGATATTCGCTCCGGTCTGCTGGGGCGCGCCAGCGGCGCGGTACATGCGGTGGAGGATGTTTCGTTCGATCTGTTTCAGGGAGAAACTCTGTCGCTGGTGGGCGAGTCCGGCTGCGGCAAATCGACCACCGGTCGTTCGATTACCCGCCTGATCGAACCGCGCAGCGGAGACATCATGCTCGATGGTTACGACGTCATGGCGCTCGACCTGCTCGGGCTGCGGACGATGCGCCGCAGCGTACAGATGATCTTTCAGGATCCGTTCTCCAGCCTCAACCCCCGTATGACCGTGGGCGCCGCCGTCGCCGAACCGATGATCAAACATCGGCTGGCGTCCCATTCCGAAGCGCGGCAGAAAGTCGCCGAACTGCTGGAACGGGTCGGGCTATCGCCGGCGATGATGGATCGCTATCCGCATGAGTTTTCCGGCGGTCAACGCCAGCGCGTGGCGATTGCCCGCGCACTGGCGCTTAACCCGAAAGTGATCATCGCCGACGAGAGCGTTTCCGCGCTGGATGTGTCGATCAAGGCGCAAGTGTGCAATCTGCTGCTCGATCTACAGGAACAGTTCAAAATCGCGTTTCTGTTCATTTCCCATGATATGGCGGTAGTGGAGCGCGTCAGCCACCGGGTGGCGGTGATGTGTCTGGGCGAAATCGTCGAGATCGGCCCGCGCGAGGCGATATTCGCCAATCCGCAGCATCCCTACACCAAAAAGCTGATTGCAGCGGTGCCGGTGCCCGATCCGGCGCGCAGAGGGCTGCGGAGAAATGCGGCGATAGAAGAGTTGAAAAGCCCCGTCCGGCCGCTCGGCTATGTTCATCCGCCCCGCAGATTTATCGAGGTATCCCCGGGACACCGGGTGCTGGAGCCGTGAACTCTTTTACCGTCAATGCCGCCAGTCTAGCTTTCATTCTTTTCCGCATTGTCATAGCCAAGGCGGCCGATAAACGGCAAACGCAGCGCCGGGGGGTTAATATCCACCCCCAGATTGACGCCTAAAATATTGGCCTCAATGCCTTCTTCCACCCCCACGGTCACCCCCAACACGCCCAGCAGCGAGACCTGTAATCCCCTGCCCGACGGGGGTAGCCCAATCGGATGCGCCAGCGAGCGGTAATCCTTGCCGATGGCGTTGGCCGGTAAATCCAGCCTCAGTTCAGGCACTTCCCTGCCGATATGGGCGATAAAGGTATTGCTGTTAGGGCCGGGCCAGGCGCGGTAGGTGCGCGGCCAGGGGTAATTTTTGATTGCGGCTTCTATCTGCGGGATCATCGCCTCGGCATCGGCGCCGCGATGCTCCACCAGGAGTTTGGGTACGGCGCCGAACCAGAACCCATCGGCGCTCATATAGTTACGGCGCACCACATTATCGCTGCCCCACCTGACGACCTCATAGCGGCTATAGCGGGTTTCGCCCGCTTTCTTGAAAATGATCCACGGATGAACCGCCACCAGACCGCGCCAGCCATAGGTAGGCGCGACATAAACCTGAACGATCGCCGTACCGCTCGAAGCGACCGGATCCGGCGCAACCCCGGCGGAACCGCGCTGGGCCGACCACCAGTTCTGGCCGCTGAATATTTCTCCGCTGCGCGTAGCCGTCGCCAGACTCTGCCCGAATGACAACAGCGACACGCCGATAAAACCGATAGCCAACACTTTGAAATAGCGCATATATTCAGTTAACCCAATGAAAAAACAACGTTGACGACATCGCGATTACGCCTGCTCTATTAATAACCTCATCCCTCCCATCCGGCAACCTCTTCCACTGCGCCGTCCTCTGCGGAGCGGCATAAAAAAATGCCAGACAGGTAATCCTGACTGGCATTCGTCGTCCCAAAGGGCGCGTTTATTTATTGCCGGAAAGCGGCGTAAAATCAGTTAAAACGTTTCCCAATTGGCTTGATCGTTGCTGATTTTCTTTGACGTTGTCGGTAACAACGCCTGCTGCGGTTTTCCTGGCGTTCTTGCCGGCGATTTATCGGCTGACTCGGCAAGCTGGAAAATAGAGACGATCTCCGTCAGACGACGGGCCTGTTCTTCAAGCGAGGCGGACGCGGCGGTTGATTGTTCAACCAGCGCGGCATTCTGCTGGGTTACGCTATCCATCTCGACCACGGCCTGTCCAACCTGGGTAATGCCTTTGCTTTGTTCGTTGGAAGCAGAGGCGATTTCGCCCATAATATCCGTCACGTTTGTCACGGCTTTAACAATATTCTCCATGGCCTCGCCGGCGAACGATACCTGCTCGGAGCCTGTTTTCACATTATCTACGGATTCCGCAATTAACCCTTCGATTTCTTTTGCCGCCTGCGCGCTGCGTTGCGCCAAACTGCGCACCTCGCTGGCGACAACGGCAAATCCCCGTCCTTGTTCCCCGGCCCGCGCGGCTTCAACGGCGGCATTCAGCGCCAGAATATTGGTCTGGAAAGCAATGCTGTTGATGACGTTGATGATATCGGCGATTTTCTGAGAACTGCCGGTTATTTTGCCCATGGTCTTGATGACGTCGCCGACGATTTCACCGCCGTTATTGGCGGTTTTCGAGGCGTTCTGAGCCAGTACGCTGGCCTGATTGGCATTGTCTGCGTTTTGCTTCACCACCGCGCTTAATTGCTCCATGCTGGCCGCCGTTTGTTCCAGAGCCGATGCCTGTTCTTCGGTACGGGAAGACAAATCCGTATTACCAGAAGAGATCTCGGCAGAACCGCGATAAATCGCCTCTGCGCTACCGCGAATTTCAGACACGGTTTTTACCCAGTTGGCCTGCATTTTCTGCACGAAGGGAATAAGCTGCCCCACGCAGTTTTTACCTATATCCCGCATTTGGGTATGCAAATGCCCCAGCGCCAGTACCTGAAGATGTTGTTTAATCAACTCCAGCGGCCTGACGACGAACACCGCCAGATAGCGATCGGTGAGAAGAACAATAATCAGCCCGATAGCCAGCGCCAGCATCAGGATCCGTTGACACCAGCTAACCCAGATATCAATTCTGCCTTGCGCTTCATTTTTTAATTGCGAAATCACGATGTTGTACTTGTCGATAGCCGTGGTGAAATTTTGGCGCAACGGGCGATATACAAAGGTGGATTGCTGCGTAAAATCATCAAGACGATCGGCCTTTACCGATTCATACATCGGGACCATGGCTTCGCTAAACAAACGATAGGAGCTGTTGTAAATATCATCAATCGTTAAGGGATCGATATTCGCATGGTCGATCTCCTTAAACTGCGCCAGCCCGGCTTTAAGATTCTCTAACTCTTTCGCCACAATCCCAAGTTCCGAATCCGCTTCCGCGGTTTCATTCTTTTGTTTTGCGCGCACGGCCCGATCGAGGGCGCTCATGGTCCGATAATACTGGCCGTTCGCCCCATTAATAATGTCGCC
Source organism: Brenneria sp. hezel4-2-4 (assembly GCF_013155275.1). GTDB lineage: Bacteria > Pseudomonadota > Gammaproteobacteria > Enterobacterales > Enterobacteriaceae > Brenneria. The sequence continues at coordinate 15,852 of NZ_JABJXS010000017.1, read as the reverse complement.
ATTGCTTTGCTGAACATTGGTCAACGCCAGTTCTGAAGTAAGTTGACTGAGTGAATACAGCGCAAATGCCGATACACCGCCCCATAACAAGGAAAATAGGATAAGAATCAGAATCATCATAGTTCTGATTTTAATATTGCGAATAACGTTCATGATGTAAACCCTGGTGAGAAATGGTGTGGCTCTTAATCCTAAAAACAGGATCGCTATTAGCGTGTCCTTTCAAATGCCCGCCTCTGTAGCCGATTGTCGGCAGGCAGGTCTATATCCCTGCGGTAAACTGCTTCCATTGTGGTTATCGGCATGTGAACAATAGGCTTCACCTATAGAATGAATTATTTTTTATAAAAAAGTGTATTTAAATGTTTTCTCAGGCACGAAGCCGGCAACCCATTGAATAATAGTTAGTTAAAAATCCCAGACGTGCGCCTTAATCAACGGTTATTGCATGGCATCCGCAATAAACTCCCGCAGCCACTGATGCGCGGGATCGCGGTGAGAGCGTTCATGCCACAACATACACATTTCAAAACCGGGGACCTCAATCGGCGGCTCGACAATCTGTAATGCCGGATTATTGCTTACCAGACGCCAGGGCAGCATCGCCACAAGATCGGTACGTTCCAGGGCGGACAGCGCCAACATGAAGTGCGGAACGGAAAGCGCCACCCGACGCGTTAAGCCGCTTTTCAGCAGGACATCATCCGTGATGCCATGAAACCCGCCGCCATCCGGTGATACGATCGCATACTCCAACGCATTGAATGTCGCCAGCGTCAGCGGTTTTTTTAATCGCGGATGTTCCACTCGCCCTGTCAGTACATAGCGTTCCTTAAAAAGCATCCGCCGACGCAACCCTGTCGGGGCATCGGCGCTGATGTGAAATGCCAAATCGATCTCCCTCCGTTCCGCCTGCCCGGCAATATCGGCGGGCACCATGGCAAGGCTCGCCAGTCGGGTTCCCGGGGCGACACGGCGCAGGCGGTTTACGAGCGGCAACAGAATGGTCGCGGCGCTGTAATCAGAGGCGGCAATATTCCAGGTGTTCGTCGCCAAAGCCGGATTAAACGGACTGGCGGGCAACACGGCCAGCTCAAGGGACGCCAGCGCTTTTCGCAACGGTTCGCGAAGCGTGTCCGCTCTGGCGGTGGGTTGCATCCCGCGCGCGCCCGGCAGCAATAGCGGATCATTAAAAAACGCTCGCAGCTTTGCCAATTGTACGCTGACGGTAGGCTGAGAAAGATGTAAACGCTGTGCCGCCCGAGTCACATTATGTTCGGTCAGCAGCACATCAAGAGTCAGTAACAGATTGAGATCCAACTGCCTTAAATTACTCATGGCAATACCTGATATTTTAGTAATTCATTTCAATTATACCTTACCGCACCCTACTCTGAATCTCTCACTTAATGGAGATTCCCACGATGAACGTTCTTATTGTTTATGCACACCCTGAACCCGCATCCCTGAACGGTTCGCTAAAAGATGTAGCTATCCAACATCTTGAGAAATCCGGTCATGCGGTTCAATTATCCGATCTGTACGCCATGCAGTGGAAAGCGACGCTCGATGCGGATGACCGCACGGAAGAGCGCGGAAATGCGCCCTTTAATCCTTCGATTGATTCAAAACATGCCTATGAGACCGGGACGCAAAGCGTCGATATCGTCCGCGAACAGGAAAAATTACGCTGGGCTGATGCCGTTATTTTTCAGTTTCCGCTCTGGTGGTTCTCCATGCCGGCGATCCTCAAAGGCTGGGTGGAGCGCACTTATGCCTGTGGGTTTGCCTATGGTGTCGGCGAACACTCTGATACCCATTGGGGAGATCGATACGGCGAGGGCAGCATGGCGGGAAAACGCGCCATGCTGATCGTCACGGCAGGTGGGTGGGAATCGCATTACGGCCCGCGCGGCGTCAATGGCCCGATAGACGACCTGCTCTTTCCGATTCATCATGGAATACTGTACTACCCCGGCTTTGACGTTCTACCCCCGTTGGTGATCTATCGAGCCGGCCGCATGGACAGCGCGCGGTTTGCGCAAATTTGCGACACCCTCGCCCAACGTCTGGATAATCTTTGGAACACGCCGCCTATCCCCTTCCGCCCGCAGAACAAAGGGGACTATGCCATTCCGCAATGCACATTAAAGCCGGAGATAGCGCCCGACCGCATCGGATTCTCGGCGCATATTGATGACCAGCGGTGACGTTCGGCGGCATAAGCAAACCCAACGAGTCCATATCATAAGGAGTGAACGGCATAATCTACCGCTCCGGCGCAACGTCAGCCGCCACATCGAGATTTGGCAGTAACGCGTTAAGATCGACGGCTTCAGCCATAGCACGATTGCCCTCATCGCTAGGATGCAGACGATCCCCGGAATCAAACCGCGTCCCGAGACGGGCGGGATGCGCCGGATCGCGCAGTATGGCGTCAAAATCGATTACCGCATCAAACGCGCCGCTGCGCCGTATCCAGTCATTAACCTGCCGGCGTAACGCATCCTTGTCCGGGTGGTAGTAGTTATCCAGCGGCGTATCGGGCAAAGCGCCTTCAAACGGGGTCAGCGTAGCGCCAATTACCCGTATGCCGCGGCTATGCGCCTGCGCAATCAGTTGGCGATATCCCGCCGTCAGCGCCTCCAACGTAGGCCGGGGACTTGTCGGCGCAAAGGCCGTTCCCGGCCAGGAAATATCGTTAATGCCCAGCATCACAATGACGCTTTGCACGCCCGGCTGCGCCAGCACATCGCGCTCCAACCGCGCCAGCGCATTAACGCCCATGCCGTTGGACAGCAGGCGACCGCCGGAAATACCGGCATTGACGACGGCCACGCTATGCGAAGCCAGACGGGCGGCGAGAAAGTCCGGCCAGCGCGTGTTCTTATCCAGGCTGGCGGTAGCGCCGTCGGTAATGGAGTCGCCTATGACCGCGACCACGCGCGCCGGTGGCGGCGTTTCGACCTGTATTCCCGACAATAGCAGGCGTGCCGTGATGCTCTGCGCCGATCCATGGCCGCGATTCAGTTCCCGGGCGGTGGTGCGATCGTCGGGTACGATCCAGCCGGTCTGGCGGCCGTCCCAGTGAAAGGTGTTTACCGGCGTGGCTTCCGGCAAATACAGACTTACGGCGACCTGCCCCAGCGCCAGGATGGGCAACGCAACCGGATCGCTGACCAAGGATGCGCCGGGCAGGAGAGTCGCCGTTTCCCGGCCGCTAAAGGTCACGATGCGCAGACTGTCGGCAACGACCGCGCCATTGGTCGTCGGTAACGCGACCGTCGCCTTACCCAGGGCGATCGGCTGCCGGCCATAGGCGTTGGACAAAACGATGCGCATACGCGGCCCGCCCAGACTGACGCGCGCCACCTGCCGTACCGTCTGCTTATGCAGAACCGTCGGCGCGTTGGTCGGAAACAGGAAATCGGCGCCCCAGACCGGTTGGGGACTGGCGCTCCATGTCGCCACCCAGGAAGGCGCGGCGGCAACCGCCTGAAAGGCAGCAACGGACGTTAAAACAAGCGTTAATATGGCTGTGGCTGAGATATTAAATAAGTTGTTCATATTAGTGAATTCAATAGCAACATGAATCCGAATAATGAATTCAACGACACAAATAGACTAGACTGTGTTTGGGAACAACATTTATGACCTCAGGTCATCAAGGAGGCCGGTATGGCTCGTCTGGAAGTCAACCGTTCCGGCGAACTGGAAGTTTTTATACAGGTCATCGAACAGGGTGGATTCTCCGCCGCCGCGCGCGCCTGCGGCATGACGCCCTCCGCCGTAAGCAAGCTGATCGCCCGTCTTGAGCACCGCCTGGGCACGCGGCTGGTGAACCGTTCCACGCGCCAACTGCAACTCACCCCTGAAGGCTGCGCCCTTTATGAGCGCGGGGTACGGATACTGGCCGATCTGGACGATGCGGAGCGCTGCGCCAGCGCGCATTCGGCGCCGCGCGGACGGCTGAGGGTCAATGCGAATGTGCCGTTCGGTCATCACTTTCTGCTGCCCCTCGCCACGGAATTCCTGGAACGCCACCCCGGCATCACGCTAGATATTGTATTGACCGATGAAGTCATCGATATTCTGGAGCAACGCACCGATGTGGCCGTGCGCGCAGGCCCGCTCAAAAGTTCTAATCTGGTGGCGCGCAAGCTCGGTCAGACACGCATGATCATCGTCGCCGCGCCCGACTATCTGGCGCGCCACGGTACGCCGTCCACGCCGGACGATCTGGCGCGGCATAATCTTCTGGGCGCCAACTATGCGCGCGCTCGCCCCGGCTGGCCGTTGCGATACGCGGACGCGGACATTGTGGTTCCGGTAACCGGCAATGCACAGGCCAGCGACGGCGACGCGCTGCACCGTCTGGCGCTCGCCGGGTTGGGGCTGGCCCGGCTGGCGGCTTTCCAGGTACGCGAGGATATTACCGCCGGCCGCCTGCTGCCGGTGCTTGAAGACTTCAACCCGGGCGATGTTGAAGAAATCCATGCCGTCTTCGTCGGACAAGGCGGCTATCTGCCGCTGCGGGTACGCGCCTTTCTGGACTTCCTCGTCGAACGAGTAAGGATTGACGCGGATTACCGGGATACTGACAAAACGACCGTTTGTTGAAACGCCCTTCCCGCATCTTGGCCCCCAATGGGGATCGGCAAGCGGCCTCAGAATCCGCGGGCATCTCGGCGATTCGAGTCTGGCAGTTGCTGCGCTTGAACGACGAAAAACGCAGCCTCAGGCCATTTCATCTTTACTCATCGCCAAAGACATTACGTCTCAACTGAACTTACCAACCCTGTTCGGTAGGCAATACGAACAGCTCCGCCACATTCATGTGTTCGGGCGCTTTCAACGCGAACAAGATGGTATCGGCAATATCCTCACCTTCAAGAAAAGTCATTGAAGCCGCCAGATCGTCCATCTGTTTTCGGTAGTTCGCATCCGTGATCTGCTCGTAAAGTTCCGACTTAACCGCGCCCGGTTGGATGCAGGTGACGCGGACATTGTACTTCGGCCCGATTTCCATTCTCAGCCCATCGGAGAAAGCCGCGACCGCCGCTTTGGTTGCGCAATAGACGGTCAGACCAGTGAAGACCTTGCGCCCGGCGATTGAGGACATGTTGAAGATATGGCCCGAATGCTGCGCGATCATCTGCGGCAGAACAGCGGCTGTGGCGTTGAGTACACCTGACACATTGACATTCACCATACGCTGCCATTCATCGACTTTGAAATTGTCCACATCCGAAAGCGGCATCAGCCCGGCATTATTGATCAGCACATCGATCCGCCCGAACTGCGCAACCAGTTCTTCGGCTGCGGTTTTGCAGGACGCAGGATCGGTGACGTCGGTCTCCAACGCCAGGGCCTGACCACCAGCAGAGACAATTTCCATCACCAGCCTGTCCAGCCGCGCCTTGCGCCGTGCCGCAAGCCCGACGATAATTCCTTCTGCCGCAAGTTTGCGGGCGGTCGACGCGCCGATACCACTGGACGCACCGGTAATGAGGGCGACTTTGTTTTTAATATCCATAATGTTCTCCGTCTTATGCCCGTAACAGGGCGGTTATGATGACAAAGAGGAGTGTAGATTTTGCAGGAAATAATCTCGCTTGGGGTTTTGTTGCGACTATCGTGATTTTGCGGAAAAATGCCGATATGGCTATCGAAGCCCACTCTCTTGCTTGCGGTTAGAAGGTTCAGCAAGGGTTCTTTATCACTCGCCAAAGGTTTTCTGTTCAATGTCGGACTTTGCTCAATCCTCTCTGCACGCATCCGGACATGCTCTGGAGCAGTACATTCGCGGCCGCAAAATCGTTCAGAGTGCGGGTGATGCATGGAAGGATGTGGAGGCGCAAATATTCCGCCGTGCACCCAGCGAAGAAAATGTACTGGTTCCCGCTGTCGCCGAGCCATTACTCGTCTGGGTGATGTCTGGTGAAGCGAAAGTAGAAGAACGCGAACTCAATGGCGAGTGGCGCGGGGGAAACGTAACGTCGGGATCATTCTACCTGACCCAGACGGAGGCGCCGTACCTTATGCGCTGGCAGGCCAGTCTGGATACCCCTTTCGAAGTCATGCATCTCTATCTCGGTTTTGACCTGGTTAGCCGTACCGCGCGGTCTTTAGGACTCAATCCGGCGCGCTTGCGTATGCGCGACGTCTCGGACGGGCGCGACACCCTGATATCCGGTCTGCTTACCGGGCTGGCGGACGAATTGCAAACCGAGCAGCCGGCAAGCGTCTTATTCGTGAAAGGGCTCGTCGAGAGTCTCACCATCTATCTTCTGCGCAATTACGCCGATGTGCAGGCCGCCTCCAGGCGCAAGCCGGCGAAACTCCCCGCGTGGAAGTTGCGCAAAGTGCTTGATCATATGGATGAGTTTCTGGCCGAGCCATTCGATTTGAACCAGCTCGCCGCTATCTGCGCAATGAGTCGATTTCACTTCAGCCGCGCTTTCCACAATACGGTAGGCCAAAGCCCGTCAAGCTGGTTTATCCGCCGTCGCGCGGAACGGGCAAAGAAAATGCTGCTCGAAACGGATATGCCGATCATCAACATCGCCCTGGCCGTTGGCTACGACAGCCCCAGCCATTTTGCACACGTTTTTCGAAGAGAAACCGGCGTCAGCCCCAGAGAATACCGATCAATGTAAGAAGCCTTGGTCAGCATCGCGCTTTTCCTCCTGTTCAATGACGGTTTTTACCGTCAGGGGTCAGGAAGTCTGAAGATGCCCCGAAAGCCGCGTCATGTCTCGCTTTTGGAAGGAATTTTTACCGTCATGACCGAAAAAGAATCAATCATCAACGGGAGGGTCATAATCCGGGTCTCTTGTTTTACCGTCGCGTCTACCGCCAGCCTGTTCCGCTGGCCGGCGATAGTCACCGATAGTCGCCATAACTCATTTAGTTATAAATCAAACTGTTATGGCGATTTTTCGATAGTTGGCGATAGTTCCTGAAGAACCTTGGATCGCCCACTCAATGGTTTAGATGAATCCTATCTAATTGTTATTAATGAATTTTATAAAATAAACTTTCTGCTGATACCGTAATTAATACCGTAAGAATGATAAAGCTGAGTCTGTAAACTGTTAATTACACATAAGTTACATCCAGACTTTTTTGAACTCTCATCATTGCCAGACAGCGGGCATTTGTAAACTGATCGGGTTATCAGGCCATTATCAGACGCTTAAACAGCAGCTGCTGGACGTCTTGCCGATGTGCCAGGATCGCATGCGCGGTCACTAAGGTTCCGTCTACGGAATACAAAACCCGGTAGCCTTCAACGTGGTTAAACTCCCGGTACTTGGCGCAGCCAATTTTCAGCAGTTCAGGGCAAATCTGGCATCCCAGCGGGAACTGGCCAACGGTAATCTCAAACTGTGTGAGAATATCTGCGATAACCGGACGCGGTTCAACATCAACACGGCGCAGGAAACCTACTATTGTGTCGATGCAGTGCTTCACCGTAAGCGTGTACTCAAAGGTCACCTGCTGTTCCATGGAAGCCCCTTAACATTGAGCGCGCTGTGTTTAATCCGCAAGTCCATCCAGCAACTGATCTTTTGAGAAGACACACCCTTCAGCTTTATCTTTCTCTGACAGGGTAAGCAGCTTCAGTAAAGCGATAGCGTTTTCCCGTTCCTGCTGCTGGTCATAGGACTCTATAACATAAGCAGGCACACCATTTTGTGTGACCAGGATGGGTTCTGACAGATCAAGCGTTGCTGCGTTTTTTTTAACGTAGCTGATTGTCTCTACTTTCATGATTCGTCCGCCTAATGGTCATGTCTCGGCTTTAATATAGACCATATTTAGACCACCAGCAAGGCCCCTGATTATCTGCTTTTCAGGGAGGAATAGGCATTCTTCAGAGCACAGAGATTTGATTTACAGGTACCTCACGATCGTTCCAGATCACTCACGCACGATTCACACCATTACAAACTGTTTTCAAACGACAAAAAAATCAAAGTACAATGCTGGTAGACATTCAAATTGCGCGGTGCCTGACACCTTACGAATTCATCTGCAAACAGTGGACATCCGAGCCAGAGCATTTCAGAATGGATCCGATCCATCAAATACCGGGACTAAACACCTAGTACTTTCTCTTTGTGAAATACCAAATAATTGCAGATATTGCTAAAACTAAACCAGCAGAGATCCCAAAGGAAATAAAAGGTGCTATAACTTTATTTATTCCACTCCATTTATTAAGAATTAGTGGATTAACTGCAAACTCAGCAAAACTTGTGACACCAACCAAACCGAAGACAAATGTCAACCAATAATTGCTAGAGTTTCTTGCTGAATCTGATCTATATTTAAGTTCGTCCATGCGAAATCTAGCCATCTCTTTTGCAGAAGCAATTAAACCCTCTGTCCCAAAAGATTTAATGAGATATGAAAGTGTATCCGAAACTTCTCCAGATATACTACTGTGATGAACATTATTTTCTGTTTCTGCTAATGTTGTATATGAGATGAATAGATGTTGTTCAGACGGAGGGTTATTAACCCAAGAGCACGCTCTAGAAATACTCATATTATGATATTCAATCTGCTCAACTCTTGCCTGATTTTCAAGTATTCTTGACGAGGCATTTTTGTCGTCCCAAATATCATCTAACTCCTTCTCTCCTCTTAACCAAGTCCATAAATAAATGGATCTATTTGCATGTAAACAATAATCATTAAACTTCCGTAAATCTGGCGGCAAGGAGTTTTTCTCTTCGCTGATATCAGCCCTATTCAATAATTTAACCAACGATTCAGAAAAATTTTTCAACAAAACACTCTTATCCTGAGGTTGCTTATCGAAACGCAAAAGAGAAACAGAAGGCCGCCCGTGCCAGAGATAACTATATGACTTAGTTTTATTAGTTTTATATTGTGGAACCAACATGCTGCTAATAACGTTTGAATATATAGAACGACACATTTCAATCGTAGATTCCCATGATTCATTCCCCTCAGTTCCAGCAATCTGGTGCAAAACCCATTCTCTATGATTATCAAACGAAAAAGTGCAACCTTCTTTTTCAAAAGATTCAGTTAATACTCTCATGCTATTATCTCGCATACTTTGTTTTAATTTCCTTATTTTTCTCCCATCAAGATAATTTCCGCCAATTGAAAAAACATCGTCAAAACTATTTTCTAAAACAACTTCACCATCCAACATTTGAAGTTTCGCATCAATCCATATTTTATCAAAATATCTTTGATTCATATTTATAATTGATAATAAGAAACTGTCATCATCAATCCCATTCCATTTGCCATCAAATTGAAAATAAATGATAGCGATTCCATCACGGTAGATCTTTACCCCCGGATGCATAGGGAACTGTTCATTATTTATCTCCAGAACAAAGGGAGGCAATGATGTTCTTATGTAAGCCTGATTATCATTCACGAGCCTATTTTCATGGAAAAACAATTCGGAAAAAATCATTAAATCAGGCATTATTTCTTTTGGTATATCATCGTCAAAATTTATTTCCCATGAAGAATCCCAATTTCTTCCTTCTGGATTAAAATTACTATATTTTATTTTATTATTTTCATTAAGATATAAAAATTTAAAATCTGAAAAACAAACACATTTAGAAAACCCTGAGTTAAGCAGTTTATTAGCAGTCTTCAATAAATCTACCGAAGGAATTTCAAAGCCTAACGAGTAATTGTAAAACACATTTGCTTGATTAATAAAAAGACATTTTTTGTGATTATTGTTAAGCATATTAAAAAACATAATAAAACCCACTAATTTTTATAAAAAATTTATATTAATCGTGCAATAAACCATTACATATCAAGGTTCATCCACTCCTCATACTTCCTCGGCGAAGACGGAGTGAGCGTCACTGTTGTTCCGGCGATCTAACCATCAACCATATTCGCCCACTGCTGCAACATGTAAGCACGCTGCCGCGCGTATTCTGCTTTGTTGTAAATTGCCCTCACCCCTTTCTGCCCATGTGCGAGACATTTCTCTATCCAGTCCGATGGATACCCTGCCTCATGCAATAACGTGCTAGCCGTCCGTCCGCCGCATGTCATGGACGGTAAAGTGCTCCAGCACCTTCCCTTGCGCCAGCGCGACTTTTACAGTTGTGGTGATAACACCGTTGAGGGCTGCATTAGACAGTGGTTTGTTGATGCTATAGCGCCCAGCAAGTAAGTAAGGACTTCCCCCGGCACACATTTTCAGGCCTACCAGCAAATCGTTAACCTGGCGCGAAAGATAGATGACGTGAGTTCGGCCTCCTTTCATACGGCCAGCAGGAATGGTCCACTCGTTGGTTTTGAAATCAACCTCATCCCAGGTCGCTAAAGTGAACTCACTTTTACGGACCATTGTCAGAAATATAATCTTCAACGCCAGTTTGAGCGTTGGCATCCCTGCAACAGTATCCAGTGTATTGAAGAAAATGCCAACTTCTATCGGGGAAAGGCTTCTGAGCCTGGGAGTGAACGTTGCGATAGAACTCGCTTTAATATCCTGAGCTGGATTAGAAAAGCTGTGCCCTCGATCATTTGCATAACGATAGACACTGCTGATTATCTCGCGAACCTGCACCGCGGTTGCATTACCTCCTCGATCTATTATCCGATCACAAAGGTCACGCACCATTGCCGTAGTAATTTCGGTCATTAATTTGTTGCCCAGCACAGGCAGGATGCCTCGCTCAATAACCGATTCTTTCATCGCTCTGGTACTGTCCGCCAGTGTTACGTGCTTCATGTAATTGTCGGTATATACTCGGAACTTATTTTTACCGTAGCGTTTGTCTACAGCAGGCGATATGCCTGACTTGAGCAGTTTTTTCGCGGTATGGAGTTTTTCCCTTGCTTCAGCCAGAGAAATACCGTCAATACCATACTTCCCTAATGTCAGTGTTTCTCGTCTTCCGTCGATGCTGTAATCATAGCGAAACAAGACTGTGCCTGACGTCAGCACTGCAACGTACAAACCATCCCGGTCAGTAACTTTATAAAGTTTGTCCTTTGGCTTGAGGTTTTTCAGTTTGATATCAGTCAGCATAAAATCACCATTTTGGCATCATTTTTACAACGGTATCAGACAGAGAAAAGAATACACCTCTAAGGCGATACCGTGAAAAACACCGCTAAAAAGTGTGAACAGGAGTGAGGAAACATGAATGCACATAAAGAAAAACCCTATTTATAAACAGATGGTTATATTCACTTTTACCTGTTCATGAAAACTCAGGAAGGGTTATCGGCTTATTCCCTCAGGCTGAAAGCCTGCCTCAGGTATTGGTTCAGTTCTCCTCTGATAAGTGGGTTGATGAGAATTGGCGCAGAATATGTGCGTCAGATGACAGGTCGTGCCGGAAAGCGCTGTGGCGCAAGGGCTGGCGCAGAGTTCGTTAGCGGCGTCACTTGCAACGGCTTTGCGCCGTATGAAGTGACGCCGCTGCCTCATGGATGCATTCGCTGAGGCAGAAAAAGGTTGTTGACGGTTGCGCCAGTCACTGGCGATCAGAATGTAAGCACGCATCAGCGCATAAACGGATAGCAGCGAAGCGGTGGCTTCACGAACAGGATGCAGCCCTAAGGCGCTGAGATAAGGTAACTGCCGTCGCCGAAGCGAACGCCCGCTGAATGGCAGTGATGGCGGGCTAGGTGTCGACCTCACAGGCCGGGCCTGTGCGTTGCCTTGAGGGTCGTGGCAACGTGGGATGCTGCTTGCCGCAGCGATAAAACACCAATAACTTACTGCGCCAGCTTTCCCGCATCAAGCGGCTAACGCGCTGCGCTTGTTGGCTCCTTAACGGATTTCCATTCCATAAAAATCCGTTAAGGAGCTCCGAAATCCATTCGTGCAAAATGTAAGTTTTTGTAAACCTCTGCTGAGCTGATTTTCAATCCGACTCCCCTGCCCCACTTTGCCTTCGTCTGATGTTTTGATAGCGCGACGGCCAGATCTCTTCGGGGAGTTTATTTAACGCCTCGGCGATCAGGCGCTCGCCTTTCGGCCAGTGCCGCGTCAGCGCGTTTGCCAACGTGGACGACGCCAGCCCCGCCTCTCTGGAAATCGCCGCCAGTGTTGTTCCCTGCTTTCTTAAACTCGCAATGATATCCGCCGGATGCCAGTCTTGTTGTTCCATATGTCCTCCTGCATTGTTGACTATTAGTCACATAGTAGCACAAAAACTAACGATTGTGACTAATAGTCCGTGGACTGATAAGCATCAAAAACGAATGCTTGTCACATGAAAACATCCGATTCGATCAAAGTCCTGTTAGGACAACGCGTTAAAGCGCTCAGATTACAGGCTGGTCTATCTCAGGAAGCCTTTGCGGAAAAGTGCGGGCTGGATCGTACCTATATCAGCGGCATTGAACGTGGGATCAGAAACCCAACGCTGGAAGTGCTCAACATCATCGCAATTGGGTTACATACCGATCTAACCACGCTGTTTGCATTTCACGATCCAGCCTGACATCCCAACCTTACTGATTAAATCGACAAAATCTCTCATATGTGACTCATCGTCCGTGGTCTGATAAGCAACGAGAGATAATGCTTATCTGCATGGAAAATGCAAAAAACATCACCGTCCATTTTGGACAACGCGTAAAAACACTTCGCTTACAGGCTGGACTTTCCCAAGAAGCCTTCGCCGATAAGTGCGGTTTGGATCGCACTTATATCAGTGGAATTGAGCGAGGCGTTAGAAATCCCACTTTGGAAGTGATTGGAGTTATTGCTGATGGGTTAGGCATTGAGCTAAATATTTTATTTGATTTTTAATCAGTATCATTATTATAATCCATTTATAAGAATCTAAAAAATTTACATTTAACTATTTTGGCTCATAATTACGCAACACCCTTGCTACTCTGGATTCAATCAGATCTGACAGTCGGCTAAGTGCCAATAACAGACATTTGTGGCACTAAATTTAATTAATATCTTATATTATTTTTTACAATGATATTAATACACTAAAGTTAGAAACCAACTTGACATAAATATTGAGAAGAAGGCAAAAATGAATTTAAGTAAAATTCTAAAAACTAAAAAAATGATTCAAACTGATATCGGTGATTTTGAGTATGTAAAAATCTTGGGCGAAGGCGGAAATAGTTTTGTTTTTCATTTTAAGAAGGGTAATGCAGACTTTGCTATCAAATTTCTCAAGGCAACAGAAGACTCTAAGATAAATAGATTTAAAGATGAATACTTTTGCGCCGCGCAAATTCCTTCACATAAAAACATAGCTCGCTCATATCACTTTGACAAGATAATTTTAGAAAGTAATGAGTACTTTATTATCATAATGAAGTATTACGATAGCACGTTAGGCTCAAAAGGAACGATAAGCAGTGCTCATAGTGAAGAAAAAACCGAGGAGGCATGGGCGTTATTTTTATGTTTAGCCAACGCATTATGTCACCTACACACTAATAAGATAATTCATCGTGACATCAAACCTCAAAATGTATTTTTTGATAGTATAGATAATGAGTATGTAATAGGAGATCTAGGGATAGCACATTTTTCAGATGATAAGTTTGATAGAGAGTCAAAAACTAAACCTTCAGAACGAATGGCTAACTTCGGATTTAGCGCCCCAGAGCAAATTAACAGTAAAGGAACAGTGCAAGCTTCCTGCGACATCTATTCTATGGGACAAGTGCTTTATTGGTATCTTACCGGAAGTACAATTAGAGGTTTAGAGATGGCACCGTTATCTAACTCTGATTCCCCTGATAATTTAAGGCATTTAGAATTAATTATAAAGAAGTGTTTGATAAATGATCCCTCTAAGCGTTTTCAATCTATATCTGAAATAAGTCAGTACTTGAAAGATTTGAAAAAACCAGCAAGATATGACTATTGGCCGGTACTGCATTCATTCGATGAAACAATTAGACGTTCAATGCCAAAAATAAAAGACTTATTAGAAATTAAAGACATAAATGTTATTAATCGATTTTTTAATAACTTCCGAGAAGACTGTAATCCTGAAGATTTTTGGTATATGAGTTTGGAAGGTGGTGACAATACATTCACGGGAGTTGAACATATATCAGAATCAAGTTATTTATTTTGTGGTATGATTGAGGTCAATATATCAAAGCTATTGGTTTATAGAGACTCTGGCTACCCATATAAAAACTTTTTCATTCTTCTTTTGGAGCCATCTTCGCCTTTTGAACTTATTAATGATAAAGGTAACTCTATCAAGAGAGAAATAAATAAAGAATGTAGTCAAGATTATGCAACCCTATGGAATGAGCGATACATAGATTATAAGGAAACTGAGAATGGTTATTATGAGTTTAATGGTGAAGTTCTAAGAGTAGATAGTGACTTATTCAAAGATAGGATCAGGCATCTTAAAAAATATGCCTATATAGTTGTCCCAAAAGGCACAGCGACAGCGTGCATGGTGGATAGGACTCCAACCGAAAGATTTCTTGAACGGGTTGTTAATACAGGCACTATTGAGAAAGATTCCTTAAGGTCTTATAAAAATGAAACTCAAAGTCACCATAGTCCGGAAATAACAATGTATAATTAATGACATCAAACATGGCAGGACTTGGTCTAAGTCTTTTTGTGTGATTATTTTTGGCTAAAACAAGCTCACAATAAGTTCAATAAACATACTGTATAGGTGTGATTTTCGATTGATGAAAACTTATTTATATACCGTATTGATCAAGACACGGCCATTGTATATTTTTCAATCAATGTTGAATCCTGCCCTGCCAAACAAGGCGAGGCACTCACGGGGAAAATAACTCTCTGAGTTCTTAATTTTTCCGTGAGTGTGATACTAACGCCCAGAGCCGCCTGTTAGATATCTTGCTATAGAACGCTGAAAAATCCCCCAATGTCAGGATAGATGACACTGGGGGATTATGTCAAAAATCAAGATGAATTCTGTCTTTGATTAAAAAAATCAACAAATTACTTAAAATAGTTATTACTTTTTATCTTATTTTTAAGTCCCATGCTCTTAAATTACCCTTCTCCAAATTGATATTCAACAAGAAGAAAAGAATAACGAAAGGATTCTATATAGCTCTCGCTGTAGAAAGCAGCGTAGCTTCAAATTTTGGACCAGAGTTAATCTCCGAAACCATAAAAACCTGTGTGATAAAATAAAATGTCAGTAACAAAGAGGGCTGTGTTAATTCAATTTAATAGGGATTATTTCTTATTCATCAAGCGCTTAAGCATCAAAACCAATATCAACCTCATCAATACACAATCCTATATCAAAATAGCATTGTAGAAATACCATAGCATCTAACAACTGATATTTTATAAAATTGAAACGATGATCACCTCTTGTAATTAACACTTTCATTTCTCTATCATTATTTTCACTTAAACATGGAGCATATGAGATAGGTTTACTTGAGAAAATAAGTCCCGGTGCTTTGGCATGGCCTCTATTTTCAACAATGTGGAAAATTTCCCCCTCGGGATGGAATACCCCAATAATCAGATAGTATTACCTCTCTCGTAAATGGGGTTATATTACGCATACGCATTTACTTCCCTTATTATACACCTACAAACCAAACTAACAAATAAGTTATACAACATACTATTCTCATTGAGAATTTAATCCCCCTCCATATAAATTAATTCTCATTAAAAATATAATAACTAATTTTGTGATAATAAAAAAATATATTAAATAACTCAGTATAAAGTCTGACCTCCTCCCATATCCTGACCCAGGATCAATTAGAGGATCTGTCTTTTTTGGTGACTTCGGATAAATTCTGCCGGAGTCAGATCATTTAATGAAGAATGTGTCCTGTCATGGTTATATTCTTCCC
>NZ_JABJXS010000016.1 GCF_013155275.1 Brenneria sp. hezel4-2-4 | reverse complement strand
GCACCAGCATTTCGTCTTCGTGGCCCTGCACGTAGATGTTGCCGACAGAGTCAGAGGTGAAGGCGCCGGCGGTGATATTGCCCTGAGTTTTCCCTTCGATGCTGATATAACATGGGGTTGGCATGGTGTTGCTCCTTGTTGTTGAACACGTGTTTAACTTCAGTTAGTTGAAATGGTAATCAATTACCGTACATAAAAAATCGCTATCCAGACCTGCTGAAAAACCTTACGCACCTACTCTTCAGGCAGTTGCGTCGCACTTATTTTTTGCTCCCAATACATCGCCAGTTTTTGCGCGTTTTTGATTTCGTCAGGCCGCATCGTGTCTTCAAGATCGTTACGGGCATGGATCGCTTCCGGCATACCCTCAGTCGCCGCCATCGAATACCAGGCATAGGCATGAATACGATTACGGGAAGCGCCCAGGCCGTCTTGACGCATGATCCCCATACGATATTGCGCCATCCGGTTACCGCCGTAGGCCGCCAGCCGGTACTGTTTCAAGGCCTCCGCAAAGTCGGCTTTGCCGCCCTGGCCCCACCTCAGCATTTCGCCATACGCCAGCCGCGCAGCACTGTCCCCCGCCGATGCCGCTTTCGCATACTCCTCACGCGCACGGGTTAACTCATTACGCCTGAACAACCATTCCCCCAGTTCACGCTGGGCGCGAATATAGCCCGCGGAGGACGCCTGTAGCAGATAGCGTTCGCGCTGTTCATTGTCTGTTTGCGCCAGACTGAGCAAATAGTTCGCCTCCCCCGATCCGCCGGCAGCGGCGCGCGCCAGCCAGTCATCCGCCTTTTGTTCATCCTGCGCCAACAATTTGCCTTCCCGGTATGCTTTACCCAGCCACAGTTGCGCCTCGGCCTCGCCCGATAAAGCCGCTTTCCGATACCACTCCAGCGCGTTCCGCCCTTCGTCATGCTCAGCCATCCACAACTGGGCCTGTGGCTGACCCAACGCCGCCGCGCGAAAATACCAACGCTCGGCCAGATCGCGGCGTATGACCACGCCTTTCCCTTGTTCATAGCGTTGCGCCAGTTGGTATTGCGCATCCCGATTACCCAACTCCGCCGCTTTCCTCAACCAGCTTACCGACGCGGCCTCACCGCCCGAATGCGCGGCATGCCACTGGGCGACCACCAACTGTGCCGGGGCATAATCATTCGACGCCGCCGTTTCAAAGGCATCAATACATCCTGTTACCAGTTTGCCCTGATTCTGCGCCTGGCAATCCATCCCCAGCCGATAGCCCGCCTCGCCATTACCCAGCCGTGAAGATAGCGTCCACCAGCGACGAGCCTGCGGGCTGTTCTTCGGTTCACCCAGCCCGCTCTGATACCAATCTCCCACCTGCAACGCGGCTGCCGCACGGGTTTCCCGGTTAGCGGAGCGTTCTGAGCGTTCCGCCGCTTTCCGCATCCATTGCATGGCATCGGTATACTGTGAGCGAGCGGCCAGTTGCCTAGCCAATTGGTATTGCGCCTCGCCATTTCCCCGATTGGCCGCCATCAGCAGATCCGGTTCGGACATTGAAGAAACCGGCGTCTGGCACGACGCCAGCCAGCATGCCGACAGAGCTATCAATAATTTTTTATATTTCATCATGTTATTGCTGTTAGCCATTATTTATCGCCGTGGTTGCGGAAATATCGGATGTCTGAATTCGCCCTCAGTCAACGGTGTCTGCCTGCTGCAATCGATAAAGGCGAACAGTGAACGAACGCAGTTCATCTTCCATCGCGCGCAGTTCCGCCGATGTCGGCGCGTGACTGGTCGATTTGCGCGCCTCCAGGGCGCGCAGACGAATACTGAACGGCACATCCGACATAAGATCTTTCTGCATATCGTAGAGTTTTGACTTCAGATACGAGAGGGTGACCGTGCGGCGCTGACGCTCAAGTTCCAGCAGTTGTTGCAATGTGTCATTGACTTTGGCCTGGGCCTGCTCATAGCCCCCGGCGCTTGGCTTTTCCCCTTGCTGGCGGTCGAGAGCGAGCTGCCACTGGCGCTCCATCTCTTTTACCGCCAGCGAATCCGGGTACAACTGCCGCATGACGCCTTTCAGCCCCTCCCCGTATTGATACAGGTAGAATGGCGATGCATTTTTCACCTGATCCAGTTGGGTCTGATAGCGATTGATCAACTCGCCTTCCATGCCTTGCAATCGCTGTTCGCCCAATACGATGCGCACCCGGCGAATATCGTTATGATCCGGAGCCGCCGGCAGCGCGTAGGCCGGCTGTTGCAGCAGCGCCAACGCCGCCGTTTTCTGTTGCTGCCAATACTGCCAGCCGGTGAATGCCGCCACCGGCAACGCACAACTCAGTAAGCCGGCCGCAAACCACAACCAGGCCGGTTTCTGTTTGCGGTGCGCTTCGATCTTCAGCACCGTGGGTTTTATCTGCCCTTTCTCCCGCCCGACCAGAATACTTCCCGCCGGCAATGCGGGCTGACCGCCGCCGCCCGCGCCTTGCGCCGCCGCGCCGGACTCCATATCCGACTGAAAAAACACCATCGGCGGGATTTGCATATCCTGCTTTTGCAACGTCTGATCGTCGGACACCACCACGATCTCGGTTTCATCGAACAGGTGGGTATAACCCTCGATAAAATGCAGCAGATTTTCCACCCGGGGAATACGGCTTAGCCCCGAGTTGTGCAGCTTTTCACTCATCAACTGCAACGCCCGTTCACAGCGATAGACCAGCCGTTTATGCTCATGGCTGATGGCATACTGACGAATGACGTCGCTGATGCGGGCGATAAACCAGTCCAGCATTTCGATGCGCGCCCGTTCCTGATGGACGGGCGGCCAGAAGTTTTCCCACTGGGTTACGATTAGATTCGCCAGAAACTCGCAGCTTTCGGTAAAGCCATTCAGCCCCGCCAGACGCGAGCGCGCCAGGGTAAAATAGATCGCGGTCTGTAGATCCACCCCCTGTTTTTCAAAAATGGCGGTGGCCAGATCATGCACCTGCCGCCAGTCCACCTCAGGGCGGGAAGCGTGGCTCAATTTATTAATCTCCGCCCGTAACGCTTCATACTCAGGCAGCATCCGCGGATCCCGTCCTACCTTCAGGGCCTGTTGTGCATCTTGCATATCACTTATCCGGCAACGGGGGCGGTTACGCCCCCTCAGGGTTAATAAAGAGAGTCAGGTAACCTGAACTGACTGAACAGGCCGCCAGCAAACGGGTTATGGCTGGCATCGGTATACACGCGATAGGTCATCGCCCCTTGCTCCAGCGAGAAACGCACATCAAAGGTGTTGTCGTTTACCTGCGTCAGTTGATCGTTATTGATCAGACGGAACATCGCCCACGGCCCGTTGAAACTCAGGCTGCGCGGCGAACGTTCGCGATCGTCCGGCACCAGCGTCAGCTTGCTTTCGGCGCCGTCGCGCATGCTGTTCGGCCACACTAAAGGCGTCTTCTGGCGACGGCCGTGGCTGTATTCCAGCAACTGTCCGTCCAGATTCAACACGCTGCGACGTTTATTGGCCGTCAATTCCAGCGGCTCCACCACGAAATGCACTTCCAGACTGCCCTGGGCATTGAACAGGGTTTGGCGGATCCGATTGGCCCGCTCCAACTGTTTCACCAATTCCGCCTGCAACGGCGAGGCGTTATCGCCATCCAGCATGCCGTTTTCCAGCATCGATTTGAGATTGGCCTGATAGAAGCTATCCAGCGTACCGCCGCTCATAAAGAAGCGTTCCATTTCCGACAGCGGGACATCCTTGTCGGACGCTGGATTGAACGGATAGCGATCCGCCAGTTTCTCGTTGAATGGCGTCACCACGTTGTCCAGCCATTCCTGATTCAGCGAAGACATCGCCAGACCGGTCACCAGACTGGCGCTCTCTTCCGCCAGTTGTCCGACCCAACGGTCCAACGGCGCCGGAAGGCCGCGGGCGTACTGCTGCAATGCGAATACCGGATCGGCAAATTTATTACCCTGCCGAACCTGTACCGCTTTCAGCGCCGCCTGCCCCGGATCGGTCGCATTTACAATCTGATCAAGATAGTGGTAAAGATCGGTCAGCTTCTGGTTGACCTCCTGTACCAGCGGCCCTTGCTCTCCGCGGCCGCTCAACGCGGCGTTGATCGTCATAAACGGGCGCCCGATACGGGTATTGATGCCCTGCGCCGTATCGTTATCATCTTCCGCCAGCTTACGAATGCGGGTGTTGTCGCTCACCGTCGTCAGCACGCGCTGGAACGGCTGATCGTTGCCGGTAATATCGGTCAATACATCCAGCGCCTGCTCCGGGCTGTCGAGGGTCTGTACATCAAGGTTAGCGACGACCTTCTGCCACTGATTGATGTAATCCGTGATGTAACGGTCATTCACCTGACGCAAAATCTCCCGCCGATCGGCTTCACTGAACTGCGCGCGCTCACGCTGCCCCAACACCCAGGCATCCAGCGCCGTCAGTTCCAACAGCGCCTTATCCTGTTTGAGGTAATAATCGCTGAAGCCGGGATAGGTCAGCAGACGCGGCACGCTTCCCGTTTTGTCGCTACGCAGGGAAAACACCGGATCAAAGGTTGGCCCGACTTCATCACGGATCGCTAAATCCGGCGGCAGCACCTGTGTCGCTTTCATCACCAGACTCTGGTAGACACGCTGGTACATCGGCAGCTTGCTTAGCTCCCGCTGAGCGCGGACGATCGGGTCGCTAAACGGCGCGAAAGCGTCGATCGCCACGGCGTCCTTGCGCTCACGGGCCTGATGCCAGTCGGTATGCTCAAGCGCATAATCCAAATGCTGCATCAGTTGTTCCTGTACTTTGCCCAGCCCGGGAAACGCCCGTTGCCAGCGCTGTGCCATAAATTGCTCCACCAGCGCCTTGTTACGGCCCGACGCATCATCCAGCATCCGCATCACCCGCAGGATGGTCAGCTTTTGCTCACTGTTGGCCGGCGCCTGATTCAGATCCTCCAGCAGGCCTTGCATTACCGCAGGCAGGAAACGCTGGTTGAGCATTTGCAGATAAGACCCTTCCACATAAGGCCCAATCTTATCGCCCTGATACAGACCGAGATCGGCCAGCAGCGGCGTTCGCTCATGATAATTGCCGAACGATAAGGTGGCGTCGCGAATCAGATTCAGGCGCGGCAACTGCTGATAGCCAAAGCCCGGCTGCCCTACCAACTCATTGGTGCCGATAAATGCCTGCGCCTTGGTCAGCACATTACGTCCCGCTTCCTCATTGACGCGGTAAAAATGATGCCAACCGCCAATCAGCGCCAGACCGGCCGCCGCCATACAAGCGATCCCGATACCAAGCCGACGCCGACGATAAAGGCTGTGCAAACGGTTTTCACCCGCCAGACTGGCTTCCGGGAAAATGACCTCCGGGAACAGGCGCTGTACGAAAAAGGTATTGGATTCGCCGGACATGGCGGCATTGACCGGTTCCGGTAATTGATAACGTCGCGATGCCGACTGGGCGAAGACATCGAAAGGCACGCCCCGCTGATACACGGAACTGGCATAAACGCCGCGCACGATGAACGAACGGTCTTCTCCGCTCGCCAACGTTTCCGTCAGCACGTCCATCACGTAATCTTTCAGCCCGGCCAACTGGCGTACAAAGGCAAACAGCGTATTGCGCACGCCGCGGTCGGATTGGTTCAGCAGCATTTCAGGCAGGTTATCGTTCAGGTGCGTGATCCACTCATCCCAGAAGGCGTCCAACTCTTCCAGCCAACCTTTGCCATGACTGGCCTGCGGCGTAAACGTCACGCCCAGCACCGCCTGACGCGCCTCCCGATTCAGTTGGCGATACATCCTGTCGAATCCGTTCAACATATCCAAATGGGTCAGCGTGATATATATCGGCAGGCGGGTATTGATGGTCACCGCAACGTCCTGCAAGCGGGCGCGCATCACCTGGGCATAGGCTTTACGCTCCGAGACGCTCGCCTGCGCCAGCCACGAAATATCAAGCGTCATCACCAGGCCGTTGAGCGGCTGACGGCGGCGATTCTGGCTCAGCCACTGCAACAGATGTTGCCACAACCGGGCATGGCGATGCCCCGTCGGCTCTTGCTTTTGCTCCGCTTCAGGCTGAGCAAGCAGTTGACCGTCCGGATCCCAGATCACCGCCGACTCTCCGACCCAGCAACCGACCTGCTGATCGCCGGCGAATTCACGCAGCTCCGCATCCAGCTTCGGATTGAGTTTATTCGCCGGATTGGCGCGGTGAATCAGACTGGTTTTACCGCTGCCCGTCAGCCCGATAGTCAGATACCACGGCATGGCGTAAAGCGCTCTTTTACCGAACTGGGTTTGAAAAGCCGCCAGCCAGCGATCGAGAAACGTCTGCTGACTGTCGACATGGATCTGTAGCGGATCCTGTTCGAGGGTTTGCTGTTCATGGCGCTCCGCGCGTAACTGCCGGACGCGACGCCATATCAGCCAGGCGCTATAGGCAAAAGCCAGCCACAGCCAAATCAGGGTGAAGACCACCCGCCCCCAAACGCTCTGCAACGGACGCATGTCGCCAACCGTCAACCGCGGCCCCAGCCACCAGGCCAGCACCAGCGCCACTACCCACAGTATCGCGCCCAGCCATAGCCAGGAGGGTTTCAGTTTCGGCAGTTGCTGCCGCAGAAAGGTAACGATTGTTTTAAACATAAGTGACCATTCACTCCGAATGTCTTATTTTTTGCGGGAAGCGGCCAACCGTTCCAAACGGCCGACCATTCCCGGTTCCCACTGCATCAGGTTCAGTTGTTGGCTTTCCTGCCACAGGTGTTGATAATGCTGTGTCGCCAGGGCTTTCATGCCGTCCTCGGCCAGCAAATCCGCCAGCACCAGTTCGGCATAAAAACGATCGCGAGGCTCTTTCAAACGGCGCATGCGTTCATCCAGCAACGACAACGCCGCCGCCATGCCCTGCTCACTCCGGCAGGCGGCCGCCTCCGTCGCCAGGTCGTCCTGCCGTTCGCCGCCCTCTCGTCCCACCGGGGCGGCGTTCAGCCACTGGCTGCATTTGGCGGTCAGAAACGGCGAACCGTCGCTGAAGGTCAGTTCGCGCAACGCCGGTAAGCGGTTGAGAAAGGCCGACAGTTCTTCGGCGATGGCGCCGGCGACCGGCGCATAACCCAGACGGGTCGCCACCGAGGCCGACAGCATGTGACCGTCAAACCAATAAGGGGCCAACGTCAGACTTTGCTCAATACGCTCCCACAGCCCCAAATCCGCCTGTCCGAGCGCGCTGTGATATTCATCCACCCGATCGGGCGAGACGGGCGCCAGTTGCGTTTTATTGCCGCGTGAGGCAAGCGGAGGCGTGGCGATCCCCGACCAGATGGCATGACGGCGCAAGCGATAGCCCACCGGAGCCTCCGGTTGGCGCTCCACCAGTTCCGCCGCCACCTTCAACTGGGTCTGCCGCCAGCCGCGCTCATCGGCGGTATTAACCTCTATCGCGCAGTCTGAGGCCGAGTCGCCATTGACATCCGGAGTTTCCGTCGTCGCACGGCGACCGGCGGAAGGAGGCGCGGCGGCCTGATCGGCCTGCTCCTGCGCCTGATTACGCTGCCGGGCGCGCTTGAGTCCCTGCACCAGTTCATCCGTCAGATCGGCTTTGTCACTCAGATCGCGCCAGCGATTCGCCACCTGTTCCGCCAGGTGCTGCAACTGCGCCAGCTCAGCCCCGGACGCGCTTTCCGCAATGCGGGGCATGACGCTCTCAAAGCGCCGGATAATCTGAATCATCAGCTTCTGCTTCTGCACCGGGCTGGCAGGCCAGGCCAGCGCCCAGTAGGTCGCCAGCCAGCTATCGAGCAGCATCAACGCCGTAGCACAGGGCGTGGCTTTGGCCGGATGCTGCAAGCACCGCAGCAGTTGCACCAGTACCCGCATATCTTTGGTGCGGCTTTCCAGCAGCGTCAGACAGTGGCCGGCCACCGCATTGAGATCCACCTGGCTGTGAGCCAGCGAACCGAGCTTCACCAGTTCGGTTTCCACCGTCTCCCACAGCGGATCGTCCGCCGCCACCGCAGCGCGCAGAACCTCGTCAGGCAGCGGCGTCAGCAGACGTTTACACCAGGGGTGGGAATGCATATTTATCGCCCCCCTACCAGCGGCACTGCTGGCGCAGCGGCGTCAGCGCCTCGCCCAGTCCGGTGAGATCAATGCGCAGTACGTCGCCGTCCGCGCCGCTCAGAACCAGTTCGCGATGTCCGATCCAGCGCTTTAACGTTTCAATGGCGGGCAGGCCGCGACCGGACTCCAGCAGCAAACCGCGATTGCGCACAAACCAGCCGTCCGATATCGTCATGCCATCCAGCAGCGACGTCACCGTTTCCCCCGCCCAGGGCCGGCTGAGGGTCAGCCTTAACTGCGTGATGCTGCTGGCGCAGCCGATCGCCAGCACATTGCCGTCCGCCAGCGCGCGCGTCAGCGTCAGATCTCCGCTGTCGGCTTCACGGCCGAGTTGGAAAGCGCTCCCCGTCGCAGACGCAGCGTTGTCCGACGGCGAAATGACGCCGGCGCGTCCGGCCTCCCGGCTCAGCGCGTCATAACAGGCCAGACGAACCTCCGGAGAGGTTTCATTGCGGCACTGTTCCCATAGCGATCGCCAGGCGGGATCGGGCGAGGCTGTCGCCGCCAGCAGCAGAGGAACCATGGTCAGGAACATCAGTTCACCTCCAGCTTCTGGCATTTATGATCGAGCGTACGTTTAGGAATATTGAGACTTTCCGCCACCAGCAGACGGTTACCCTGAAACTGGCGCAGGCGGGCTTCAATGACCGCGGCTTCATATTGTTGTGTGGCGATACGCAAATCATAAATATGCTGAAAATCGTTATTGAGCGCGGCAGCCCCGCCATCTACCCGCTCACGCAGCTCCGGCGGTAATGAACTCAGGCACAACGCCTCGCCGTCCGGCGTCTGCGCACAGGCGACTTCCAGCAGATTTTTGAGTTCCCGCACGTTGCCGGGAAAGTCATACCCGAGCAGTTGTTTGAGGAAAGTCCGATGCAATGGCCCGGCGTTTTTCTGCTGCTGACGGGCAAATTCACCGATAAAATGTTCACATAACAGACGAATATCATCCGGGCGTTCGCGCAACGGCGCGACCTGTAGCAGGCACTGGCAGAGCCGATGATAGAGATCCTGCCGGAACACGCCCTCAGAAACCCGCTGTTCCAAAGGGTGATGAGTCGCGGCAATGACCCGGAAATCCGAATGGCTTTCCTTATCAGCCCCCAATGGCCGGAAATTGTGGGTTTCCAATACCCGCAACAGCTTGGCCTGCATGGTTTGCGGCATATCGCCGACTTCATCCAGAAACAGCGTGCCGCCGTTAGCCTGCGCCACCAGCCCAATCTTGTTGTTTTGCGCACCGGAAAACGCCCCTTTCTGATAACCAAAGAGTTCGCTTTCGATCAGGTTATCCGGAATGGCGGCGCAATTAATGGCGACGAACGGCTTATCGGCACGTTCAGAGCACTGATGCAGCAAACGCGCCACCACGTCCTTGCCCGATCCCGTTTCGCCCTGAATCAGCACCGAAAGCCGATGACCCGCCGCCTGATAAATCTGCTGATGCAACGCTTTGATCGCCGCAGACCGGCCGATCAGCGTTTCCTCAACCCGTTTTTCCCGCTCGCGCCGATGCTGCCCTTCATCTTTAATCTGACGCAGTGAATGGCGCAGCGCGGTCTGCTCCCGCTGGATGCGCCCCAGTTCCCGCAGCAACATCAACTGACGGCAAAATATCTGGGCCAGACGTGCGCAATTGCCGTTTTGATGCACCTGCCGCAAGCGATCCGGCGTGTCCAGCAGCGCCAGAACCGCCAGCGGTTTGCCGCTGTCCGACAGCAGCGGCAACGCATGCAACCCGCAGGCGATGCCCGCCGCGACCAGAATCTGGCGAAACTCCCGATGCTCGATGCGGGCGCCGCCATACAGCGAATCCCAGGTGCGCACCTGATTTTTATGCAGCGCATAAGCCAGCGGATGGCTAAAATCATCCACCCCCAGCATCAGCGAGACAGGCGCGTTATGCACCCGTCCGTCACAGACCAGTTGCCTGCCGCTGACGTCCACCATACCCAGCAACACGCCTTGCGGCCGCCAGGCGGCCTGTATCGCATCCAGCAGCCAGCCGCACAGACCGGCCTCATCCTGCTGGCGGGTAAGCGAAAGCGCCAGTTCGAGGGCTTGTTGCATACTCAGCCCTCCACCTCTGTCTGGAACCGGCCTTCTTCTACGCGGAAATGGATGCGGCTGACCGGCTGGCCGGACGACATTCGTTGCAGCAACTGTAGCGATACCGGCGGCAGCAGCGCGCCGTCGATCACCGACTCCAGCATTCGCGCGCCGTTCTCACTACGATTGGCCAACCGCAAAATTTCCTCCGGCACCGTATCGTCAATGACCACCTCGGCGCCAAAGCGCTGTTGCAGCAGAGCAACCAGGCGCGACAGTTTGCCCTGAACGATCGCCACCAGCGTAGCGTGATCCAACGGCAGATAAGGGATCACTTCCATACGGGCCAGCAGCGCGGGCTTGAAAAACGCCGCCAGTTCGGGATAAAGCGCGTCCAGTAGCCTATCCGGCTGCTCGGCATAATTAACGATGGTTTGAAATCCGAGGTTGGAGGTCAGGAAAAACACCACATTGCGGCAGTCGATCGCCCGCCCTTCGCCATCCGCCAGTTCGCCTTTGTCAAACGCCTGATAAAACAGGTTGAGCACGTCCGGGTGCGCTTTTTCCACTTCATCGAGCAACACCACCGAATAGGGTTTCTGCCGGATCGCTTCGGTCAGTACGCCGCCTTCGCCAAATCCGACGTAGCCCGGCGGCGAACCAATCAACCGGGACACGGTATGTTTTTCCTGATATTCGGACATATTGATGGTCGTCAGATAGTTGCGCCCGCCGAACATCAGGTCGGCAATCTGCAACACGGTTTCGGTTTTTCCGACGCCGCTTGGCCCGACTAACAGAAATGCGCCCAGCGGACGGCCGGGACGGCGCAGATCGGCGCGTGCGGTCAGCAGATGTTTATGCAGTTGGGCAATCGCCAACTGCTGGCCCTTTATCGTGTCGCCCAGGTAGTCCGGCAGACAGGTGACCACCTCCAGTTCCCCTTGCGAAATCCGGTTGAGCGGAACCCCCGTCCATTCGGCAATCACCGCCGCAATCTGGTTTTTATCCACGTGCGGCGACACCAGCACCGACGATTGCTGTAGCGACGCCAGTTCGCTCTCGCACGCGGCCAGTTCCGCCGCGGCGGCGTCTGCGTCAAAATCATCAGGCCGCGCCTCATCCAGCAGGGCGGTGCGCAGTTCGATAACGCGCCGTACCTGGGTTGTCTGCCGCTGCCAGTCCGCCTCCAACTGCGCCAGCGCGGCCGTTTCCGTCTCACGGAGATGACGCAGTTCGGCCAGCCGATCCGCCGTATCGCCCAGACCAATGCGCCCCTGGCGCTCAAGTTGCGCGATCTCCATGTCCTGCTGATGCAGGCGGGTTTGCAACTGGCTGACCACGCGCGGCGGCGTGGTGAGATTAATCGCCACCCGGGCGCAGGCGGTATCCAGCACGTCGATCGCCTTGTCGGGTAATTGACGGCCGGAAATATAGCGTGCGGATAGCTGAGCGGCCGCTTGCAGCGCTTCTTCATCAATCAGTACGCCGTGGGCTTTTTCATAAATGCCGCGCAACCCGCGCAGAATGACGGTCGCCTCTTCCGCGTTCGGCTCCCCGACCTTGACCAGTTGAAAACGACGGGACAACGCCGCGTCTTTCTCCACGTATTTTTTGTATTCGCTCCAGGTGGTGGCCGCGATAGTGCGCAACTCGCCACGCGCCAGCGCAGGCTTGAGCAAATTGGAAACGTCCAGACCGCCGGCCTGATTACCGGCGCCGATCAGGGTATGCGCTTCGTCAATAAACAGGATCACCGGACGAGGCGCGGTTTTCACTTCCTGCATGACGCCTTTAAAACGTTTTTCAAACTCCCCTTTGACCGACGCGCCGGCCTGCATCGCTCCCAAATCCAGGGTCAGCAGTTCCACCTCGCGCAATCTTTCCGGCACCAGACCGGCGACAATCCGCAACGCCAGCCCTTCAATCAGCGCACTTTTCCCAACGCCGGCCTCCCCGACCACGATCGGATTGTTTTTACGGCGACGAGAGAGAATGTCGATCATCAGATCGATCTCATGGTCGCGGCACAGCACCGGATCGAGTTGCCCCTGCCGGGCGGCGTCGGTCACATTCTGGGTATAGCGGGAAAGCTGGGTGGCCGCGACGGCCTGTTCCTGTGGCGTTGACCGGGCGACCGCGACCTCGGTTTCGACCGATTCTTTCACCCACTCATCAAACTGCTGACGCAGAAGCTCACGGTTGATTTGCGCCAACGGCCGTGATGCCGCGGCCGACAGGTAGCGGTTCGGCGTCATCAGCAGTACCAGCAACAGCACGCCGCTGCGCAGGCGCGCATGTTGAAACTCGGCGGAAGCCAGCAGCCAGCTGTCCTGCAACCACTCCACCAACAGCGGGGAAAACGAGGGATAACCCGCGTCAAAGCCTTTGTCCACCGAGGACGGCAGCAGCAGAGAGGAAAGATCCTCAACGTCCACCTCCGCACGTTTCAGGATCTGGCGCACGTCACTCAGCGGCGTCTCCAGCATTTTCATCAACAGGTGCTCAATGCGGATTTCCGCGCCCTGATGCTGAATACAGAGTGCCGCCGCTTCTTCCAGCATATGGCGGCACACGGGGTTGAGTCGTTCAACCAGTGTCGGCAATTCAATTCGAATCACGGAATCGCTCCTGTTATTGTAATAATTCTCCCAGCTGACGCAGTACGTCCTGGGTCTGATGAGTGAGCTGGTAGCGATACAGGCCGAATGCCGCGGCCAATACCACGCACATGCCGATAAACAGGCTGCGCAGCGAGATCTGTCTGCGCAGTCGGTAGCGGGAAGCCTGCTGTCCCAGATTGAGGTGGAACACCGTTGGCGGATTGGCCGGTTCAGGACGCAGCGCGGCATGCAGATTCCCCACGATGCGATCGAGCTCCTCACGCCCCTGCGTCATCACCCGGTAGCGTCCTTCAAAACCCAGACACAGGCACAGATAGATAAACTCCAGAATGTCGCGGTAACGTACCGGGTCGTCCAGCAGCTTATCCAGCAACACAAAGACCTTTTCCCCGCCCCAGGTTTCGTTGTGGAAACGGGTTAACAGCGAATGCGCCGACCACATGCTCTGGCCTCCCCATTCACGCCCCATCACGGCTTCATCAATGACGGTGCACAGGATGTAGCGGAACGACAGGATCACGCCATTTTCGTAACCATGAGAATGCAACTCCTGTTCAATCGCCTGGATCTCGGACACCACGCGCTGATAGAGCTCCGCCACGCCGTTATGGGCGGACAGTTGGCGCACCCGGTCCACCATGCCCAACAGCGGCGTGACCGCATCAATCATCGGGTTGATGCTGTGTCCGCGCAGACGAAACCAGTAGTCGGAATCCATATCCAACTGCCGGGCATGGTCGTAAAGCAGGTCGCCCACTTGATCGTTTTTAATGACCTCGATGCTCATCTCTTCCTCTCATTACGACTGGCTGCGGATGGCCCAGAGCTGCATATCCAGCTCCGGGAATTCGCCGGCAATATGGAACGCCAGCGTGTTGCCGGACACCAACGATCGCCAGGCAGGACTTTGACGATCGAGCTGGAAATAGCTGTAGCCGGCGTGATAAGGCAGTTGACGCGGCGCCACCGGCAGCGGCAACAACGGCACGCCCGGCAATTGCAGACTGATCAGCTCGCGGATCTTGTCGCTGGAGGCAATTTTGGTTTGTTGCAGCAACTGTTTACGCAGGTGTTCCTGCGGCATGCGCGCCCGAACCGCCAGCACAAATTCGGCGCTGGTCATCAGTTCGGCATCGCCGACCATGGCCACCATTACGCCATAAGGCTGCTTCTTCAGTTGGATAGAGACCGCGCGCGGCGACAATACCGTGCTCAGCGCCTGACGCAGCGCCATCATCAACGGCTCAAAACTGGCTTGCTGGTGCTCATGGCGGTAAGCCGGAAATTCCGGCGGCAGGCGTGATTCATCGGTAAACGTCATCAGTTCGCCGCACAGTTCCACCAACGCTTCATGCAGCCTCTCGGGGTGCAAGGTGCCAAGACGCGCCAGATGGGAGAGCCTGGGCTGAGCGCGGTTAAGCAGTTGCAGCATCATGAACTCCGCCACATCCGCCACGCCCTGTTGCCCCGGCGTCGCAATGCGCTGGGCCAGACTGCGCGCCCTTTCAGCGACCAGCCCGGCGGATTCCCCCAGAAAACGTTTCAGCGTCGGGATCGCCGTTACACTGATGCTGCACGGCATAAAGTTGGGATCCAGCACCAGCCCGCCGTCCGGCCGTTTATCCAGAATGTTGGCGATCGCCAGCGAGGCATAGGCGCTGCGATCGTCACGGTCGAGCATCAGCCGCAGGCTGACCTTGCCAACCTCCATCGACACCACATCGCCGCCTTCGCTATGCAGATCGCGCACATCATGTCGCTGCGACTGCAAACGACTGGCAATACCTTGTCCCGCTTGCCCGACTTCGCTCACGCCATTCACCGCCAGCGGCAGGGCCAGATAGACTTTCTGATTTGCCAGCGCCACATCGGTGATTTCCAGCGGCTGCGGCAACGCATCGTCGCCGGGAATATTGAAAACCGTACCGTCCGGCATCACTCCGGTGGCGTTGACCAACGCAACACGTCCAAAGTTGAGGTACTCCTCATTGATCGCCAGCGACTGCAAACCATAGAAATAATCGCTAAGCGCGCTGAGGCGGGCATGAAGCGCATAGTCCGTGTGTCTTTGCTGCTGCTGGAAGTGTTGCGGCTTGATAAACAGTCCTTCCCGCCAGATAACCCGATTTCGGCTCGACATGATTATTCTTCTTCTTGGTCTTTTTTGATTTCGACTTCATCCCGGCGCAGATGCACCAGAATCTGGTAGGTACGGCCGGTGTTTTTCAGCTTGATCACCTTGCGCCACTCGGCGCTCTCCGGATCGGCATAACGGGCGATCACCCCAAGGTAGTGAACTTTTTCATCCAGCTTTTCCGGCGGCAGATATTTGAACTGACCCGGCAACAGCGTGTAGTCCTGATGATTGACGTAGTTTTTGGCCAACGCCTTTTCGATATCCGTCGTCACCTGGTCGTAGTCGGTGGCCAGCAGGCGGGAATCCTCCGCCAGCATCACCAGTTGAAATTCGATGGGCGCGGCTTCCCCGCTCTCATTGGGGTTGACGTCAGGTTCGGCCAGCAGGCTCACGCCCGCTGTGGAAGGCTGGTCATCGTTGCTGCCCACCTGAATATCCGGGTTCGCCGCCACCTTAGCCATCTTGCCCAATGTGGCGCACCCCGGCAGCAGCGATATCAGAACGCATAGCCACAGGCCCCTAAGCATTATTGCTGCTCCTGTTGCTGGCGCACCGCGCGGTCATACGCCTGCGCGTACACCTGATGGAACAGCTTCTGGAAACCTTGCTGGCGCGGAGAAGTCAGCTCCCGGTAATAGTGCTGGTACATCTGCCAGGCCCAACCCTCATCGGCGACCTGCCGATCGCCGCTGCGACGATAATGCTCAAAGCGATTAAGCAGCGCAGCCGGAGAAAACGCCTGAAGAATACTTTCCAGCGCCACGGCGATGGCCTGTTGACTCGCCAGATGGTGAATCCGCACGTTGTTCAGCGCTTCCTCCACCGCCGCCGGTGCGGAGAGATGCACCGGACTTTTGCCTTCCGCGAACAGCAGCGACAGCGTATCCGGATAATCCAGCCCCAGGCGCAGCGGGTTATCCTCAATCGGACGCAGATGGGTATCCGCCAGCGCAACCTGCTCGGTTTGCAGCGTCAGCAACCCCTCCACCATGGCGCGCAGACTTTTACCTATTTCTTCCAACATCTCGCGCAGCCGCTGCTCGTCCTCAACCTGAAGCGAAAGCCCCAAGCCGCGCATCAACGGCGTCAGCGTAGTGTTGTCGATGTATCCATCGTCTCCCGGCGTCGTACGCGGGTTATCGATGGTCGGTAATTCCACAAATTTTTGATCCATGGTGTCCTCAGCGGCAGAAAAAGAAGTAAGAGACGTTGACAGCGAATCATCCGTTCGTTCGTTGTCCGATGTCAGCAGGGCGCGACTCTGCTCCTGCTGTAGCGCCCATAATGGGTCATTGACCACAGCGTTCGCGGCCGTATTCTCGACCGGTTGGCGTTGTTCCTCTTCGGACAGCCATCCTCCCAGCACATCGTCGGAGCGTTGCCCCAATACCTGATCGATGTCCGGCTCCGTCGTGGGATCGCCGAAATAAACCCCCAGTCGAAAAGGCCCGATAACCAGTTCGTCTCCGTGCGAAAGCATGACTTTACGGTCCCGCCCAATCGGCGACAGCGCCCCGTTGATAAACGACTGCCCGCTTAAATCACACAGGCAGAAACGGCCATCCAGCATTTCAATGCGCGCATGTTCCGGCAGCACCGCGCCCAGCCGATCCCGCAGTTGCCATTGATCCTTTTCAGAGGCGCCCAACGTGCCGCCGTGCTGATCGAACTGATGCTGCACCTGCGTGTTGATATCCAGTTGTTCACTGTTGAGAACAACCAGCGTAAGGGGATGGATTACGTTCACAATTACTCCTGCACACAAATCGTCACATAGGGGTCGGCCGGTGGCTGCCCGAGAAAACTGCTCCATCCCAGGCGGCTGCTCTGTTCGTTGCCCAGGCTCAGACCTTTAGCCTCGCCTTCGGCAAAACCGAGGCGTAAATCCCAGGCCAGTTGGTCGCGCAAGATGAACGAGACAAAACGCACCAGCGGCTGAAAGTGCTCGCCGTTGGGCAAAAAACTGAGAAAACGACTGAAATCAAGGTTTCCCACCTTAAGCAGGAACTTACCTGCGCAGTCATTCACGCTGTCGCCGATGACAAAATCCCCGCCCAGCGCCATATTGGCGGCGCCCAGACGGTTCTGTTGCCCGGCGTGAATCGGCACCCGGCGGCGCTGCCAGGCAACGACCTCCACGTCATCCAAATCAAAACAATGGATCACCAGGCCCGCCACCACTTCGGGAGAGCGACTGGGACTGGCAAGTAAACCGGCATAGGAAAGCATCTTGGCGCGGTTGACCGGCAAGCTGTCGCGTACGGCGTCATTCCCCAATCCCACCAAAGCGAACATCAGCCGGGAGAAACCATCTTCGCCATCATTCTGGAAACGAACGTGATAGCGATATTTGCGCCAGGCGCGATGAAGCAGCGTCAGTAATCGGTGGTGAAAGAAATCGAGAAACACCCCCAGCTTTTGCTCGCCTTGCGCATATTCCCAAGCCAGCTCTTCCAGGTAATAACCAGGCATCGGCGACTGACTGCCGTGCAGCCCCAGAAAAGCGACTTCCAGCTCCTGCCGACCGTCCTTATCGCTGCCCACCCGCAAAACATCGCTGGGATGGAAACCGATCGAGGCGGAGGATCGAAAACGCAACCGTTCCTGATCGGGCCGAAAATCCAGTTCCTGCTCCAGATCCACACCTTCCAATTGGTTAAGCAACTCCACCAGTTGGAAGAAGTTAAAATGCGAGACGTCCTGGCGGAACGTCACATCATCGAGTGCTGACCTATCTGCACCGGCCATCGGTAGCGCTCCTTGTTATCGATGTTAACCACCTCCAGCAGGTGGAAAGCGTTGACGCTGGCGTACAGCGAGAAGAAATGCGCCAGTACCGTGCTGAACAGATACAGTTCTCCTTCACTGGAAAAGGCCGATTGCCGAACCGACAATATCGATTTCAGACCGCGAACCGGCATCCCCCGCACCAGTCGATCAATCGGCGTGGTTTCAATAGATTCGATCCCCGCCAGCCGTTTGCGCGAGGCCTGCTCCGCCTGCTTGTCATGCAACGCCGGGAAATCATAGGTACGGAGGATCTGTACCAGCGCATCGCGGCGCAGTAGCGAAACATAGTTCAATGACAGGTTGGAAATCAGCGTCCAGTGCAGGCTACCGTCCATTGCGGGCCTCAGCGGACGCGTCGGCCGGGTCAGATTACGGAACGTGGCGAATGACGGAGAATTCCCGGTCGGCACGCAGATCGACCCAACCGGCAATTGCGCCGCGCGAGAACGATTGGTGCAGGTCAGACTGACGGAAATGGATTCATCCAGATCGATCGCTTCGCGTTCATCACCGCGCACGAAAGAGAGCAAGTGTTCAAAACCGTCGCCGTTGACGGCTTCCCTGACCCGAATGCGGTAATAAAGCGCCAGCCGCCCTTTGGCCCGCTCAATTTGATGCTGGAAGCTTTCAAACGGCTGGTAGACACGCGGAATACCGCGTGCGCGGCCCGCATGCCCCTCCACCCAGCCTTCCACGTGATCGACGGAAAAAATTTCGAATCCATCGGCCTGATGGTAACTGGCTTTTAACGGATACTCGGTCTGACGTCCGCTAAGATTGATCGGCTCACTGTCGTGTTGAAACAGATTGATTGCCGGGACGCAGTTGAGCATGAACGAGTCCGGCCGGATTTTCAGTTCCGCGGGCAGCGGCCGATCAAAACAGAAATGAAGACGGAATTCAGTCACCGTCAGCGGCAAATCAGGCCACGCGGCGCCGAAAAGCTGGAAAAACAGAAAACTTTCCGGAAAACAAAAATACTCTTGCAGAATACGGTAGCCGGAGTAAACGTTGCCGGGGTACGGCAGCAGGGCATCTTCACGTTCGAACCCGACCGTTTTCAGTATGCCGGCTTCCTGACGGAAGCGTTTACCCTCAATCTCCAGCTCAATGTGCGACAGCTGGCTGGCAATCCAGAAGTAAAGTTCGTAGGCGGTATAGGTATCGCCGCCAAGATAGAAACGCAGTTTGTCGAGTTGCAGATCGCCCAATGACAGCGGGCCGTGCAACCCGATATCCAGCGTAATGGTCGAAAGATCGTTGCCGCTTTGCACATTGATTTGCCGGATATCCGCCGGATAGATCCAGGCATCGTGACAGGTCTGAAAATGACAGACCACATCATCAATCGGCAGGCTATCCAGTTCGCAGCCTCGTGCGACAAATGCCGGTTGTGCGATCGCGCCGGGGAGTACCGAAAACTGCATAATCGTCATACTCGGCACCGGACGCAGGTAATTGGGCCACAACATGCCCAGCAGACCATGTGTCAGTTCCGGAAATTCATCCTCGATCTTCGCCCGCAGGCTCCCTGTCAAAAAGGCGAACCCTTCCAGCAGCCGCTCGACGTCCGGATCCGTGGTCTGTTCTGACAAAAATCGGGTAAGTTCAGGGTGCGCTTTGGCAAATTCGCGTCCTTGCAGGCGCAAATAGGTCAGTTCATCCCTGAAAAAATGTTCCAGTGACATAATCAGATCATTCTGTAATGGCGATGACTATCCATGTGAATATTGAAAGAGGCGATCTGCTCCAGCTCTTCCAACCTGACATGGGCGGTAACCTGAAACGACATCTCCAGCGGATTGGACGGATAATCCGACTCGCTGACGTCCACATGAACGATTCGAGGTTCAAAGCGACAGATACACTGTTTGATCGCTTCCCGGATTTTGCCCCGGATATCCGCGCCGCCCTGAGTCGCATCATTAAAATCAATTACGCCAAGCTCAGGTGCGCTGCGACAATTCCCGGGCCGGGTATTGAGCACGTTGTCCAGTTGACGCTTAACGGACGCAATCAGCGCTTCAACATCCGATTCAGGGGAAGTTCGTTGCTCTTCCCCCCGGATACGATCAAACAGGCTGGCCGCAGTTCCCCTTTCCCAGGCAGAAAGCGACGGCATCAGTCTTATTCCTTATCTAAACGCCCTACTAGAGACAGCTCAAAGTTGGCCCCCATGTACTTAAAGTGCGGGCGAACCGACATGGTGACCTGATACCAGCCCGGCTCACCTTCCACATCAAGCACGTTGATCTGGGCTGCGCGCAGTGGACGACGACTACGAACGTCCGCCGGCGGATTTTCCTGATCGGCGATGTACTGTTTAATCCAGCCATTAAGCTCACGCTCAAGATCCTGACGCTCTTTCCACGCACCAATCTGTTCGCGCTGCAACACTTTGATGTAGTGGGCCAAGCGGTTGATAATGAACATATACGGCAGCTGAGTACCCAACTTGTAGTTGGTTTCCGCCTCTTTACCCTCTTTGGTATTCGGGAACACTTTGGGTTTTTGTACCGAGTTGGCGGAGAAAAATGCGGCATTATCGCTGTCTTTACGCATCGTCAGCGTAATGAAACCCTCTTCGGCCATCTCGTATTCGCGGCGATCGGTAATCAGCACTTCGGTGGGGATTTTGGCCTGAAGCTGCCCCATTGCCTCATAAACATGCACCGGCAGGTCGGTGATCGCACCGCCGCTCTGCGGGCCGATGATGTTCGGGCACCAGCGATATTTGGCAAAACTGTCCGTCAAGGCGGTTCCCATCAGGTAAGCGGTATTGCCCCACAGATAGTGATCGTGGTTGGAGCTGATGTCCTCTTTGTAATTAAAACCCTTGATGGGGTTTTCAATCGGATCATAAGGCAGGCGCGCTAAAAAGCGCGGCGCGGTCAGCCCCAGATAACGGGCATCTTCAGATTCGCGCAGCGAGCGCCATTTGGTGTAGGCCGGGCCTTCAAACACCGATTTCAGATCTTTAATGGAAGGCAGGTCGGTAAAGCTGTCCACGCCAAAGAATGTCGGCGCGACGGAAGAGATAAACGGCGCATGGGCCATCGCGCCTACCGCGCTGACATACTGCATCAGCTTGATGTCCGGCGAACTTTGGGTCATCGCATAGTCGCCGATCACCCCGCCGATGGGCTGACCGCCAAACTGTCCGTAACCGCTGGAGTAAACGTGTTTGTAGAAACCGGACTGGGTGATTTCAGGCGCAAACTCGAAATCTTCCAGCAGTTCTTCTTTGGTGGCGTGCAACACCAACAGCTTGATGTTTTCACGAAAATCGGTGCGATCCACCATCAGTTTCAGAGAACGCCAGGAAGATTCCAGTTCCTGAAGTTCTTTCGCATGCAGAATAACGTCGATCTGTTTACTCAGTTTCTTGTCCAGTTCGACGATCATGCTGTCTACCAGCGCTTTATTCACTGGCTCTGCCGCGTTGCCGCTATCAAGAATGTTGGCAACCAGTGCGGCGATCCCCTGTTTGGCGACGCTATATCCTTCGTCCACCGGGGTAATGCGCGCCTGCGCCATAATTTCGTCAAGCAATGAACCAGAGGCACTGGCCGCCCCGCTCTGCGCCTGTTCTTCAACTATTGACATATTTGTTTCCCTATCTCGTCAGTAACCATCAATTATTCGGCGGGTTTTACCAGATCCAGCTCTTTGAGCAGCTGCTCTCTGGCCTCTTCGCTGGACAACAGATCCTGCAAACGATTACGGAAAGAAGGAATATTGCCAAGAGGACCTTTTAGCGCCACCAGCGCCTCGCGCAATTCCAATAACTTACGTAATTCAGGTACTTGTTGAGCAATACGATCGGGGGAGAAATCATTCAGAGAATCAATATTCAGTTTCACGGGCAAATCGTCCTGACTGTCTTCTTCAAGACGATTAGGCACGCTGAAATTCAGTTCCAGATTGGCTTCTTTCATCACTGAGGTAAAATTGTTCTTATCGATCGATACCGTCTGGCGCTCTTCGATAGGCGTTTCCTCTGTGCGTCCCTTCATATTTCCCACCACCATCAGCGTCAACGGCAGTTCTATTTCCGCCTGCTGACCACCGGTAGCCGGGACATATTTGATATTAATACGTTCTTTTGGTGCGACAGATGCACCATCAGTTCCTTTTGCCATATGTCTATACCAACGTAAGGGCGCTCTGGCCCGGATGAATAAAGTCGATTCCTATCGAAACCCTACCAAAATCCATAAATGGCAGACCATTCGACGAACAAATAGGTTATTTGTTTTTCGACCAGCGAGAGATAAAGAAATAACATCCGCATTTTTATGCGAACTCACTAAAGCTATTATTAAATCGGATGAAACATAGCCTGAATCGAACAAAAAAACATCATTCGATAAAGTATTTAATACAGCTATGTTTTGTCGTTGGATCATACACACAACGCTAATAAATGGTCAACGACTATATAGCCAAGTAAACACCCACAACAAAAAGACAGTAAAAACAAAATATTACAACCAGTTTTCGTAAAAAAAACAGGTAAAGCGTCTATGTTACCGTTATGACGCCTTCAATTTTAATTAAACAAAAAACGCTATATTTCGCGCGTTTTAATTTCATTAAAAAATAAATAATTAACATGCTAATAAATTTTAAATTGGATATCCCAAATTGAATTTTATTTTGTGTGATTTTTTTATCTATTTTTTTGAGTTTTGTCAGAGTTAATAACTGAAAAAATCAACTCAATAGAAAATATTGACATTGAAGATTACAATAATTATCACACCCTTGGTAAAATTATTAGATTTTTATATCAATAATTTATTTTAAATAATGATAATTAACTGAATCCAGCGCCTTGTAAACCAAAAGTGAATTTACAGCTTAACAAATGATAAAAATCATCCAACCCTTTATACAAAATAGGCTCAATATCGGTAACATCTCCGGTAACCAAACCACCATAGAAATCCCATGCAAAATTTCCCAAAAGCGTGGGTCACTTCACACAATAACGGTATAGTAACTGGGGAACGATAAACTGTAGGTTTATGAGTCAACGCAGGACGGGATTCTGCTTTGTCGATAAATTAACCTACAATAACCTCACTACGAAAATCTCCTAACCAGCCGGCATACTGTCGCACGACCGCTATGCTATCTTTTTACCTGATTATGGGTTCGGTGGTATACGCCGGAACCGGAAACTACTGGCTCTCCGTCGTAATCACTTTCGGTATATTTGTCTTAACCTTACTGGCGGCGGATTTAACCGCACCCTATTTACAAAAAAATTATAATCTCAAAGGGATTTCATTCCCCCATCTTACCTGTATAGCCTACGTGCCGTTTGGTATTGTCTGTAATTATATTATTGATAAGCTCCCACTGATCAATAAAATCAATTTTGCCCCGGAAAGTATTAATAAAAAGTTCGGCGTATTTGATGAACCGCTGATGCTGGGTTTTGTGCTGGGGCTGGGGCTGGGGCTGGGGCTGGGGCTGGGGCTGGGGCTGGGGCTGGGGCTGGGGCTGGGGCTGGCGTTCCTTGCCGGATACGACGCTTCGGCGGCGGTTTCGCTGGCGATTAAGGTCTCCGCCGCCATGCTGCTGCCGAAAATGATCGAGATACTGATGCAGGGGCCGTTAATTCCGGTGGCGGTGGTTCTGTCCATTATTCTACCGGGCAATCGCGTTCTGCCATTTGTCGATCTGGCCTCATTAATGTTTCTGCTGGCCATGGTAACGCCGTTCTGTAAGCGAAATATGTTCCGCATGTTCATTAGCGGTACGCTGATCGTGACCTGCATCTTATACATCGGGACGGACATTTTGCAGGAGTATACCCAGGCGGCGGTAAACTCCAACATTCCAGTACCGGAAGGGATGTCTGAAATTACCAATATGGTCGGAGGGGCCACCACACCAGTCGGATGCCTGCCGTCTTCAGTGCGCAACCGTTATCCGCTTTCCATGATCATCTATACTACTTCTGTGCGGTTTGAAATTTACGTTAATGATCTGGCCCAACTGACAGGCTGTAAGCGAATGCCTGTTTCCGTCCCCGGGAGAGACAATGCTCAACTCCTTTTACTGGATTAATGAACCTCAACAATGGCGGCTTGAGAACAGCACGCTAGCTGTTGTCACTGATGATAAAACCGATTTCTGGCAAAAAACCTGGTACGGGTTTAAACGTTTCTCAGGTCATATCTTCGCCACTGACGTAACCGGCGATTTCACTTTTCAGGTGAAAGTTTGCGCGGACTTCCACAAACTATATGACCAGGCAGGGATCATGCTTATGTCGGATGACCAGCACTGGCTTAAAGCAGGTATCGAGTTTAACGATGGCACGCCCGCCATCGGCAGCGTACTGACGCTGGAAAATTCAGACTGGGCAACCGGCATCTTTACAGGCAACCCACGGGAGTTCTGGCTTCGCCTGACCCGCAAAGGCGACAGCCTGAGATTACAGTACTCGACGAATAGTCAACACTGGCCACTGCTGCGCTTATGCTATTTTCCACGCGGCGTCGCAAAGATAGGGGTGATGTGCTGTACGCCTGAACGTCACGGGTTGTCAGTGGATTTTCGTGATATCACGCTGACCCCGCCGATGGATAAAGATCTGCATGACCTGAGTTAAACGTCAGAGACTGCGCGGTTCGATACGTATGGAAAGCGTCTCGACCACCTGATTGGGTGTTAATACTGATACACCGGAGGAGATATGTTTTCTTATTTCATGCGCCAGCTTTTGGTTCCGTTAGGGAATACCTTCAGATACATGCCCCCACCATCCGCTAACTTATAGGGTTTATCTTTAGGCTTGGCAGTCTCGACCTGTCTGGCATTGAGCTTCATCTGGGGGCATCTCCTTTAGACCGAACACGATATGCCCCCACCGATGCCCCCAACTCAGCGTAGATTTCTGTGAACGTGAGTAGACGAGCAGAGACAATAAGGGCCGTGAAACCGCGTATTATAAGGGTTTAAAGGGTATTTGAGTAGACTTGGGGAGACGTTAAAATAGGTAGGATGGTGCCGATAATAGGAGTCGAACCTACGACCTTCGCATTACGAATGCGCTGCTCTACCAACTGAGCTATATCGGCGTTGAGATCGTCTTGGCGAATGCATGACGATGATCTACGGGGTGACAAACTATTGAAAACGAAGCGGCAAGTCAAGCGTTTGGCTGCCGTCTGCTGGTTTTATAATCGTCGCGTCGGTGATAGGGAGCCTCTGATAATTTTCCAAACTAATAACAGAGTCCCCTATAACCTTCTGGATTAAAAAACGGCGTTATGGGCGAACCAGATCGTCACCGTAACCAATCCATTTATAGGTGGTCAGCGCTTCCAATCCCATCGGGCCTCGTGCATGCAGCTTTTGCGTACTGACCGCCACTTCCGCCCCCAGGCCGAACTGTCCGCCATCGGTAAAGCGCGTGCTGGCATTGACATAAACCGCCGAAGAATCCACTTCACGCACAAAGCGCTCCGCGTTGCTCAGCGAGCGGGTCAGGATGGCGTCTGAATGCTGTGTACCGTGCTGACGAATATGCGCCACCGCGTCATCCAGACCGTCCACCAGCTTGACGTTGAGATCGTTTGACAGCCATTCGTCATTATAGTCGGCTGCTTCTACAGCCACGACTTTCGCCGGACCGTCGGTCAGAAACCGCATTGCCGATGAACTGGCATGCAGGGTGACGCCCGCTGCCGCCATTTTCTGACTCAGCGCCGGCAGAAAGCGAGCCGCAATGTTCTGGTTAACCAGCAGCGTTTCCAGGCTGTTACAAGCGCTGGGGCGCTGAACTTTGGCGCTTTCGATCACCGTCAGGGCTTTGTCAAAATCGATACTCTCGTCGGCATAAATGTGGCATACCCCGATTCCGCCGGTGATGACCGGGATCGTCGAGTGTTCGCGGCACAGTTTGTGCAAACCCGCGCC
This sequence comes from Brenneria sp. hezel4-2-4, assembly GCF_013155275.1. GTDB lineage: Bacteria > Pseudomonadota > Gammaproteobacteria > Enterobacterales > Enterobacteriaceae > Brenneria. Next base: position 49,255 of record NZ_JABJXS010000016.1, on the reverse strand, counting down.
GCCGCGGGGGATCAGCATGTCGATATAGCGATCCAGCTTCAATAACTGGTTCACCAGCTCACGGTCCGGGTTCTCAATGGCCTGAACCGCCGACTCAGGCAGGCCGCATTGCGCCAGCGCCTGCTGGATCACCTTCACCGTCGCGGCGTTGGTGCGATAAGTTTCCTTGCCGCCGCGCAGAATCACTGCGTTGCCGGTTTTCAGGCAGAGTGATGCAACATCAATGGTAACGTTAGGGCGCGCTTCATAAATCACGCCGACGACACCGAGCGGCACACGGCGGCGCTCCAGCTTGAGACCGTTATCCAGCATGCCGCCATCAATGACCCGACCAACCGGGTCAGTCAAACGACACACCTGACGTACATCGTTGGCAATCGCCGTCAACCGCGCCGGCGTCAGCAACAGCCGATCGAGCAATGCTTCGCTCATGCCATTCTGCCGCGCCTGGGCCACATCCTGCTCATTGGCCGCCAGGATCGCCGCGCTTTCTGATTCCAGCAAATCGGCAATCACCGCCAATGCGCGATCTTTCTCGGCCGTACTCAGCACCGCCAACTGATAAGAGGCTGCCTTTGCCGCTTTGCCCATCTGTTCAAGCATCGCGTACTCCTTAATTAATAATCATGTCGTCGCGGTGGACTGCCACCGGACCGTATTCGTAACCAAGAATGTCAGCGATCTGCTGAGAGTGGTGGCCGGCAATCATACGCAGCGCATCGCTGTTATAGCGGGTGACGGCATGCGCCAAATCGCGGCCCGTCAGGCTGCGGATACGGATGACTTCACCGCGGGAAAAATCCCCCATGACTTCACGGATCCCCTTGGGCAATAAAGAGCTGCCGCGTTCCAGGATCGCCGAGAGCGCGCCGTCATCCACGGTGATTTCACCAGCCGGGGGCGCTCCGAAGATCCAGCGTTTACGGTTTTCCAGCGGCGCTTCCAGCGCGTGAAAGCGCGTTCCCACGGAGATATCCGCAATCACATCGCCAATCACGCCGGGCTTATCGCCTGCGGCAATCACCACGTCGATACCGGCGCGACAGGCAACATCGGCGGCCTGCAATTTTGTCGACATCCCCCCCGTGCCTAAACCGGAAACGCTGTCGCCCGCAATGCTGCGCAACGCATCATTAATACCATTCACTTCGCGGATCAATTCCGCATCCGGGTTTTTACGCGGATCGGCGGTAAACAAGCCAGCCTGATCGGTCAGCAGCAGCAGTTTGTCGGCGTCGGCCAGAATGGCGGCCAGCGCAGAGAGGTTATCATTGTCGCCGACTTTGATTTCCAGCGTCGCTACCGCGTCATTTTCATTAATCACCGGCACGATATGGTTATCCAATAGCGCGTGCAGTGTGTCGCGCGCATTGAGAAAACGCTCGCGGTCTTCCAGATCGGCGCGAGTCAGCAACATCTGTCCGATATGAATGCCATAGATGGAAAACAGCTGTTCCCACAGTTGAATCAAGCGACTTTGCCCCACCGCCGCCAGCAGTTGTTTGCTGGCAACCGTCGGCGGAAGCTCCGGGTAGCCCAAATGTTCACGCCCGGCGGCAATCGCCCCTGAGGTTACGATAACAATCCGGTGCCCTGCCGCATGCTGCTGCGCGCACTGGCGCACCAGTTCAACAATATGGGCACGGTTCAGCCGGCGCGAACCGCCGGTCAGCACGCTGGTGCCTAGTTTCACAACCAAAGTCTGGCTGCCGCTCATAATTTTTCTGCCGTTGAAAGTCATCAAAAAAGACAAATAAGAAAACGTTGTAACAGGACAGGCGCGCTATGCCAACAGGCGCAACGCGAAAACCCGCGAATAAATCGGAAATCAGATAGGAAGCGTCACGGTCGTGCGGTTAATGCACAGGCTGGCTCCAACGATTGCAGGAGTTTTTCCAAACGAACATGGAAGGCTTTTTTAGTACTTTCCAGCTTATCCATCACGTCTTTATCTTTGATTTTTTCTTCACACCAATTACCATTTTTATCATATAAACCAAAGTGATATTCATAAGTAAAGGTTTGGTCTTGCGCTTCAAGCTTCAGCCACCATCCCCAGAATTCACGTTTTTCCGGGACAGGTTTGATATTGACGCATACCGCCAGACAGTCAAAGAAAAAATGGTCGTGCTCACACTGTGCTTCACGCAAATACGGCCCCAGGGAAGCAAAGTTTTTCATGAGTCTGCTTTTCGGGTGTCCACTCGGTAACATCATTCGGCAATCTCCTCGGTATGAACATTCTTTTTAGCAGAGAATGACAATTTATCAATGAACTAGGCTAATTTATGACTCAACCAATGACTGATTTGCTGTAACGCCTGGTGGAAGTTCTGATAGACCGGTGAAAAACTCACCGGCAGCAGTTTCCCTTGCTGTGATGAGTTGACGATCAGACATGCTTCTTCCTTCGGACTCATCAGGTCGTTATCCCAATATCCGGCCAGCATGGGCGTCGGACAACGCCGTCCCAGCAGACCTTGTGTTTTGAGAGAATAACGGCACAACTCTGTTTTCAGCGCCGCGTCGGTAGAAAACGGCATCCCCAGGCGGCTTGCCATCATGTCCATAAACATATCCGGCACCTGCTGCTGACGCTGCGCATCGCACAACAGATGGTGCACCACCGGCCCCAGACAGGCGACGCCGCGTAAACGCTGCGCATCGAGATAAGCCAACCGCACGGCGATATTGGCGCCGAAACGGAAACCAAACGCTCCCACGCGGCAATGATCCACCCAGGGTATATCCGGCAATGCCCGCAACACCTGCTGATGCAGAAAACTGGAATCCTGATGCAATTTCCAGCGCGAGGAAAAGCCGACCGACGGAACATCGATGGTCAGCATCGCCATCCCGGCCGGAGCCAGATAGTCGCGGAACAGACGGTAGTAATCGCTTTGCAGCATTTCCAGGCCGCCACACATCAGTATCGTCGGGAAAGGCGCTTTCCCTTTTTGCGGCAGGTGCAGAAATCCGGTCAGCGCCCCGCCGCCCTCAATCTGGAAAGTCAGTTCCTTTAACTCATAGGGAAGATACTTCGCGGCCTCTTCGTATGCCCGGTTGGCCAGCGTCTGCGCCTGTTCCGCCAGTTCATCGCCTTTAATATGGGGATAGGCCGCAATACTGTACAGATTCGCGGCATTCAGCCAATACTGACCGTTCTGTTCGGGGTTATCGTCGTCCATCGCCCGCTGCTGCCAGTTCGCTCCCTGCCTGACCCACTCATAAATCCAGTTTCCGCTGCGGTAGCCGATAACCGTATCCAGTAAATGCTCGGTGCTTCTTTCCGCCTTACTGACGGCAATACGCGCCAGCACCTCTTCAATGTCCCACGGATGAACGCCGCGCCAAATCCACAACAGACGATTAATCATCCGATACCAGCTACGGCTGTTTTCGCCTTCCAGAGCCGATTGCGTCCCCAATACGCTCTGGGTATGCGTCGCACGCTTCACTAACATAGACGTTTCAGGATGTTTAAAGGACGGTTTAAATAGGGTTTCAGACAGGTTAGCTTGAACCACAGCAGTCTCCGTTAATGTAAGCCGCCGTCAGCGACAACTAAACTTGATACCGAGTGTAACCAACTCATCACGGCGAAGACAAACCACAGAGCACAGAAACGCGCGATCGGATCAAATCAGCCGCGAATAGAAAAATAAAACAGGACAGGCATAAACGACAATGCCCGGCATAACCGGGCACAGGAGGGAATAAACCGGCGGCGATCAGCGGTCGGACAGCGGCGGGACAAATACCACGCCCATATCCCACGGCTGCTCGATCCAAGTATCCTGCGGGATGTCGACGATGTAGTCGTCAACCAGCGGCTTACCGGCAGGTTTAGCGAAAATAGTGACAAAGTGAGCTTTTGGATACATGTCGCGAATCGCTTTCGCGGTGCCGCCGGTATCGACTAAATCGTCCACCACGATGAAGCCTTCGCCATCACCTTCTGCGCGCTTAAGCACTTTCATTTCACGCTGGTTGTCGTGGTCATAGCTGGAGATGCAAACCGTATCCACATGACGGATACCCAGTTCACGCGCCAGCAGCGCGCCGGGCACCAATCCGCCGCGGCTAACGGCAATGATGCCTTTCCATTGTTCGGCAGGCAGTAAACGCTGCGCCAGTTTGCGGGCCTGAATTTGCAACATATCCCAGGTTACGACGTACTTTTCGCTCATAAAATATATCCCAGCCGAATAGAAATGGCTCACGTTGAGTCTGAGGGGGAAAAAGGTTGCGCGGGATTATAGATATCCGACAACACAAAAACCAGCGTTATAACTGAGTTTCCTCCGTCTCCGTGCAGTCTAAACAAAAATTTGGTGATAACTAAGCATAAAAAGAGATTGGACGCCTGCGGCGGAAAAATATATTAAACAAGACAACAGAAATCAGCCGGAGGAGACGCCCATGGCCGAATTTTATGTTCTGATTCAGGAACAGCTCACGACGATCAGCACGATTCTAATCATTGGATTAACGGCGTGGTTTGGTGTGGAATTAAATTCCAGCTTCCGTTTGCTGTGGAAAAAGCCGCAGGCGCTGCGGGGAAAAATTGTGCATCGCGCCTATCTACCCGCGCGAAAAACGCTGACGCTCATTGATAATTTTTATGGCTACGTCCCGGTGCATGTTATGGAAAGCGAACGCTTTATTCTGGATGTGGAGGCCAATGGCAAACGTTATCAGGTTGAAACCACCGCAGCGGAATACCGTGCGTTGTCCATTGGCGACAGCGTGGTCATTCACCACCATGCTGACGAGACGATTTAACGCATCGGCGCCTTGATTTTCCCGCCATAGCATTTTCCTATCGTACATTTTGTCCCATAAGGCCGGTTCATCCGGCCTTTTCACTGCTTATACCGCCTCTGGCCCAATGGATAAGGCGGTTTTTTGTTTTTAACAGCGACCTCCCCCACCTCCGGCGGAAAGTGATATTCTGTTTCGACACGCCATATTGGATGGCTGACCGTGATTAACTTTCAACCTGTAGCGCCTACGCGCCAGACGCGAAGACAGGCCTGCTGAAAAGGAGACTTTAATAGTGTCTGAATTGTCTCAACTGGCCCCGCAACCGCTGTGGGACATTTTTGCCAAGATCTGTTCCATTCCGCATCCTTCCTACCATGAAGAAGCGCTTGCCGCGCATATCCTTGAATGGGCGAAAGAGAAAGGCCTTTATGCCGAACGCGATCGGGTAGGCAATATTCTGCTGCGTAAAGCGGCAACCGCAGGCATGGAAAACCGCAAGCCCGTCGTTTTGCAGGCGCATCTGGATATGGTGCCGCAGAAGAATAACGACACCGTGCACGATTTCACCAAAGATCCCATTCAACCCTATATTGATGGCGAATGGATTAAAGCCCGCGGCACCACGCTGGGCGCGGATAACGGTATCGGCATGGCATCGGCGCTGGCGGTGCTGTCGGATAACAGCGTAAAGCACGGCCCGTTGGAAGTGTTGCTGACCATGACTGAGGAATCCGGCATGGATGGCGCGTTCGGTCTGCAACCTGACTGGTTGCAGGGTGAAATTCTGATCAATACCGACTCAGAACAAGAAGGCGAGATTTACATGGGCTGCGCGGGCGGAATCGACTTCATCACCCGCCTGCCGCTGGAGCGTGAAACGCCGCCGACCGGTTACCAAACGCTGACGCTAACCCTCAAAGGGCTGAAAGGCGGGCACTCCGGCTGCGATATCCATCTTGGTTTGGGTAATGCCAATAAACTGTTGGCGCGTTTTCTGTTTGAACAGGCCGATAAGCTGGATCTTCGTATTCTGGATCTGCATGGCGGTACGCTGCGCAACGCCATCCCGCGCGAGGCGTTTGCCACGCTGGCGGTGCCCGCGGCCAATGTCGAGCAGTTAAAGACGCTAAGTCAAGACTATCTGTCGGTGCTGAAAAATGAACTGTCGGCGGTGGAGAAAAATCTGACCGTGCTGGTGGAAAACAGCGACCGTCGGGCGCAAGCGCTGACCAAAGACTGCCGCGATCGCCTGCTGGCGCTGCTGAACGCCATGCCGAATGGCGTGATCCGCATGAGTGACGAAGTGAAAGGCGTGGTGGAGACCTCACTCAATATCGGCGTGGTGGCGCTGGACGACAAACACGCGGAGATTAATTGCCTGATCCGCTCTCTGATTGACAGCGGTAAGGACGCCGTCGTCGGTACGCTAACCGCGCTGGGTCAACTGGCCGGCGCCGACACGTCGCCGAAAGGCGGTTACCCCGGCTGGCAACCTGATGCCCACTCGCCGGTTATGCAACTGGTGCGCGAAACCTATCGGAAACTGTTTAACAAAACCCCCAGCATCATGGTGATTCATGCCGGTCTGGAATGCGGGTTGTTCAAGAAGCCGTATCCCGATATGGATATGGTTTCAATCGGGCCGACCATCACCGGGCCGCACTCGCCGGATGAACAGGTTCATATCGCCAGCGTCGGTCAATACTGGCAATTACTGACCGCGCTGCTGAAAGCCATTCCCGAACGCGCTTAACCTAATTAGCGGGCGGCTTGCCTGAGCCGCCTTTTTAAACCGGTTTATTCCCAGTCCAACACCAACTGCCGCTCAATTTGCGGATCGAGCAGCGTGACATGCAATCCCACCAGCCGAACGCCACGCTCCTCGCGTCTCTCCTTCCAGGTCTGTTGCGCCAGCGTTAGCAAATCCTGTTTATTCAATACCGGCCACACGTGTTCCTGCGTGGTCTGGCGGAAATCATCAAACTTCAGCTTTACCCCTTGCCGGGCAATATGCAGGTCGGGCTTTACCCGTTTTAAGCGCAGCTCCAGCTCCTGATAGAGCTGTTCGATTAAACCTTCGCATTCATGCCAGTGATGAATATCCTGCGCCAGCGTTTTTTCAACCCCGACAGATTTGCGTAATCGGTCTGGGGAAACAGCGCGTTCGTCAATTCCATGACAGCGCTCCCACAGGATACGACCAAATTTACCGAAGCTTTTCAATAGTTCTGCCAGTTCATAATTGCGCACATCGGCACAGGTAAGCAGCCCTTTCTCCGCCAGTCGTTTCGCCGTCACTTTCCCGACGCCGGGGATCTTGGCTAACGGCAATTGCAATATAAATGTATCGACCTGATCCGGCGGGATAACGAACTGACCGTTAGGTTTATTCAGTTCAGAGGCGACCTTGGCCAGAAATTTGATAGGCGCAACCCCGGCGGAAGCCGTCAGACTCAGCTCAGCAAAAATAGCCTGACGAATTTCCTCCGCCATCAGCGTTGCGGAACCATTGCAATAGGGGCTGTCCGTTACATCCAGATAGGCTTCATCAAGAGAAAGCGGCTCAATAAGCGCAGTATAACGGGCGAAAATTTCACGGATCTGCCGGGAAGCCGCTTTGTAGACATCCATCCGCCCCGAAAGCAATGTCAACTGCGGACACAGGCGCAGCGCGGTTGCCGTCGCCATCGCGCTGCGCACCCCATAACGGCGGGCCGGGTAATTTGCCGTACTGATCACCCCGCGGCGTTCGGCGCTGCCGCCAATGGCGATTGGAATATCGCGCAGTCGCGGATTATCACGCATTTCAATTGCAGCGTAGAAGCAATCCATATCGACATGAATAATTTTGCGCATACGCACCCCCGGCAAGACTGTATAAATATACAGCCTTGCCGCAACGCATACAAGTTTGGGAAGTGCGCTGGTTATTTTCGAGCGAGATCGCCGGCCCGTCCCCGAAGCTATCCCGTTAAACACCGCTTTTTGTCGCTAAAAGATCGGAAAAACCGTACTCCGATATACTTTCGCCATGAAAATAATTTTTTTATCGGTTTTCACTCTTGATTAAAATTAAGGCGATGATAATGTGACAACGTTTATATGCGCCTAAAGGCAGAGGAATACGGGACGATAATCGTTATACCGTATAGGTAGTACCGCTTCTATTCATCAGGATCCACAATGCAAAAAATCGCGCTGTCATTTGCGATGTTGTTTTTCTTGCCGTCTCTTGTTGTTACCAGCGCTGCCAGCGAACCCGCGCCGCTAACACCGATAAAAAAAGAATTAAAACAACAATTATTGGGCTCGCCGATTTATATTCAGATATTTAAGGAAGAGAGTGTATTAGAACTCTACGCCAAACTCGGAAATGAATATCGCTTATTGGAACAGTATCCTATTTGTAAATATTCGGGCGGTCTGGGGCCAAAACGAATTGAAGGTGATTTGAAAAGTCCGGAAGGTTTCTATCAGGTCGATTTGCGCCAGTTGAAACCGGACAGCCAATATTACCGGGCGATTAATATCGGTTTTCCTAATGAATATGATAAATCGCAAGGCTATTCGGGTCGCTATCTGATGATCCACGGCGAATGCGTGTCGGTCGGCTGCTATGCCATGACCAATAATTATATGGATGAGATTTATCGTTATGCGGAACAGGCGCTGCGCAACGGGCAGGTGAAAATCGATCTCGCCATTTACCCGTTCCGCATGACGGAACAGAATATGCAGCGCCACCGCAATTCCCGCTATTACAGTTTCTGGCGTCAGCTACAGCCGGGTTACGCCCATTTCAACCAACATAATCAGCCGCCGGCCATCACCGTATTTAACGGGCAATATGTCGTTAATCCACCGTTGATGACCAGTCAGCCTGAACTAAATTATGCGTTCACCGAAACAAAATAGCACGAATTCACCTGGCATGATTTGATGCCAGGTTTCATTTCCGGTCAGCGGTTGCGTCGCCAGCACCGTGACCACATCATTTGGCGTCGTCTGTTGCTGGAAATCGATTTCCACATCCTGATCCAATAAGGTCGCCTTACCAAACGGCGCGCGCCGGGTAATCCAATACAGTTTGCTGGAGCAATACCCCATAACAAAGCGCCCGTCGGACAGCAGCATGTTGAACACGCCTTTTTTGCGCAGCACATCGGCCTGCTCGGCAATATAGCGAAATACCGCCGGCCAGTTGCCCGGCGTACGCGGATAGCGCTGTGACAGCTGATACAGCAGCCAACAGAAAGCAAACTCACTGTCCGTCTGGCCGACGGGGCGGAATGTGCCGGTTTTTAACGAGCGATATCCCCTCAACTGCCCATTATGCGCGAACGTCCAGTTTCTGCCCCACAGCTCGCGGGTGAAAGGATGGGTGTTTTCCAGCGCCACGGCTCCCCGGTTCGCCTGGCGAATATGCGAAATCACCGCACAAGATTTAATGGGATTGTCCTGCACCAACCGGGCTATCGGCGAGTTATAGCTTGGCAGAGGATCCTTGAACGTCCGACAGCCATGCCCTTCATAAAAGGTAATTCCCCAACCATCCCGATGCGGCCCGGTCAGGCCGCCGCGTTGTATCAGCCCGGTAAAACTGAAGCAGATATCCGTCGGTACATTTGCGCTCATCCCAAGCAGTTCACACATCGTAAATCTCTTAACCTCTCTTGTGCACACGCAACGCGTTATCAGTTGGCGCTGGCGGCCATTTCTTTTTCAATCAGTTGGATCAGGATATGAATCGCTTTGATATGGATTTCCTGAATACGGTCGGCATAGCCGAAATGCGGCACGCGAATTTCCACATCCGCCGAACCGGCCATTTTGCCGCCGTCTTTACCCGTCAGCGTGATGACTTTCATGCCCTTTGCCTTGGCGGCGGCGATAGCCTTGATAATATTGCCGGAATTACCGGAGGTTGAGATCCCCAGCAGCACGTCGCCTTCTCGGCCCAACGACTCAATATAACGCGAGAAAACGAAGTCATAGCCAAAGTCATTACTGACGCAGGAAAGATGGCTGGGGTCAGAAATGGCAATCGCCGGGTAGCCCGGACGGTTTTCCCGGTAGCGCCCGGTCAACTCTTCGGCAAAATGCATTGCATCACAGTGCGAACCGCCGTTGCCGCAGGAAATCACTTTTCCGCCGGCTTTGAACGAATCAGCCAGTAATACCGCAGCATCTTGAATAGACTGAATATTCTTATCATCACTCAGAAACATATTCAACGTTTCCGCCGCTTCTTTCAATTCACTACGGATTAAGTCCTGATACATAGCATCCTCTCAATTTGTCCGGTGACATCATACTCTGTCATGCAGTGTAGCGGATTGCCGAAACAGCGAGAAGCGCGCAATGTCACGATCGCCAGGATCGCCGACGGCAATCAGAAAACACTGAACGGCCGCCCGGTTTGTGAGTTAAGTTGTAATTATGATGTAAATAAATTGATAAAAATAAGCGGATAAACTACAACAACTATAGACAAACAGGTCAGACCTCTTATGAGTTAACGCTGTCCATCGGGTATGAACGCCAGGCGGCCTTCTGAAGTCGACGACAACGCTGGAGATACATTATGGTTGCTGTCAGCATTCTTCTGCTATTGCTTATTATCGGTGCCCTATTTTACCACCGGCTCAATTTACTACTCAGCAGCGCAATCCTGCTGGCCTACTTCGCGGCCATGGCGGCCATGTTGCTGTGGCCGGTCTGGCTGCCGATCACGCTGGCTATTTTATTGATACCGTTCAACATCCTGCCGCTACGCCGCACGCTCTTTTCGTCTTCCGCGCTGCCGCTGTTCCAGAAAGTCATGCCGCCGATGTCGAATACGGAAAAAGAAGCCATTGACGCCGGCACCACCTGGTGGGAAGGCGATCTGTTCCGCGGCGCGCCGGACTGGAAAAAGCTGCATGACTACCCGCAGCCGCGGCTGACCGCCGAAGAACAGGCCTTTCTCGACGGGCCGGTCGAAGAAGCCTGCCGTATGGCCAACGACTTTGAAATCACCCATGAACGTGCCGATCTGCCGCCGGAACTGTGGGCGTTTCTGAAACAGCACCGGTTCTTCGCCATGATTATCAAAAAACAGTACGGCGGTCTGGAGTTTTCCGCCTACGCTCAGGCGCAGGTGCTGCAAAAACTGGCCGGCGTTTCCAGTATTTTGGCGATTACCGTCGGCGTGCCCAACTCACTCGGCCCGGGTGAACTGCTGCAACACTACGGCACTGACCAACAGAAAGATCACTACCTTCCCCGTCTGGCGCGCGGGCAGGAAATCCCCTGCTTTGCGTTGACCAGTCCGGAAGCCGGCTCAGATGCCGGTTCTATCCCGGATAGCGGCGTGGTGTGCTACAGCGACTGGCAGGGTGAACAGGTGCTGGGCATGCGTCTGACCTGGAATAAGCGCTATATCACTCTGGCCCCGGTGGCCACCGTACTCGGTTTGGCGTTTAAGCTGTATGACCCGGATCGCCTGCTGGGTGACACGGAAGATATCGGCATTACCTGCGCCCTTATCCCCACCGACACCGATGGCGTACAAATCGGTCGCCGCCATTTCCCGCTCAACGTTCCATTCCAGAACGGCCCGACACAGGGTGAAAATATTTTCGTTCCGCTGGATTACATCATCGGCGGCCCGAAAATGGCCGGACAAGGCTGGCGGATGCTGATGGAGTGCCTGTCCGTCGGGCGCGGCATCACGCTGCCGTCCAACTCCACCGGCGGCCTCAAATCCATCGCGCTGGGCGTCGGCGCCTATGCGCATATTCGCCGTCAGTTCAAAGTCTCCATCGGCAAGATGGAAGGGATTGAAGAGCCGCTGGCGCGGATCGCCGGGAACACCTATGTGATGGATGCCGCCGCCACGCTGATCGCCAGCGGGATTATGCAGGGCGAAAAACCGGCGGTGTTGTCCGCCATCGTCAAATATCACTGTACCCATCGCGGCCAGCGCGCGGTGATGGACGCCATGGACATCACCGGCGGGAAAGGCATCTGCCTTGGCCCATCCAATTTCCTGGCGCGCAGCTATCAAGGCTCCCCGATTGCCATCACCGTTGAGGGGGCCAACATTCTGACCCGCAGCATGATCATCTTCGGCCAGGGGGCGATTCGCTGCCATCCGTATGTGCTGGAAGAGATGGCGGCGGCACAAGCCAAAGACGTTGCGCGTTTTGACCGCGCCCTGTTCGGTCATATCGGTCATATTGGCGGCAGCGCGGTACGCAGCCTGTGGCTCGGGTTGACGAACGGACGCCTGAGCCGCTCGCCGGTCAATGACGCCACCCGTCATTATTATCAGCGTCTGAATCGCCTCAGCGCCAATATGGCGCTGCTGGCCGACGTCTCCATGGCGGTGCTGGGCGGTAGCCTGAAACGGCGCGAGCGGATTTCCGCCCGCCTGGGGGATATTCTCAGCCAGCTTTATCTGGCGTCCGCCACCCTGAAACGCTATGACGACGAAGGCCGCCAGCAAGCCGACCTGCCGCTGGTTCACTGGGGGGTTCAGGATTGCCTCCATCAGGCGGAGCAGGCGGTGGTCGATCTGTTGCGCAACTTTCCGAACCGCGCCGTCGCCGGTTTACTCACTTTCATCCTGCTGCCGTTGGGCCGCCGTTGCGATGCGCCGTCCGACCGCCTCGATCACCAGGTAGCGAAGCTGTTGCAAACGCCCTCGGCCACACGCAGCCGTCTGGGCCGGGGACAATATCTGGTCGCCAGCGAGCATAATCCTGTTGGCCTGCTGGAAGAAGCGCTACGGGACATTATCGCGGCCGAACCCATCTACCTGCGCCTGTCGAAAGCCAGCGGTAAGCACCTGCCCTTTATGCGCTTGGATCGGCTGGCGGAACAGGCGCTGGCGGAAGGCAATATAACCGCGGATGAAGCCAGGATATTGACCAGAGCGGAAGCCAGTCGTTTACGTTCGATCAATGTGGACGATTTTGCCGCGGATTCGCTGGCGGGCCAGCCACAGGAAACCGTCGCCGAAGCGCCGCAGAAGAAAACGCAGGCGGCATGATGCAGCCTATCAGGGCCGGTATTTGAACTATCCAGCGTTAGGGAACCGTTCACTTTCCGGCCTTTTATTTGCGCAAAACCCGTTTGCGCGCCCCATGACCTGCGCTAAACTGGGCGCTGTTCCCCTTTAAGACTGGCAATCTCCCATGGCATATATCCCGAAAAACTACGCGAAACTCGAAAGCGGCTATCGTGAAAAAGCCCTCAAACTTTTTCCCTGGGTTTGCGGTCGCTGTTCGCGCGAATTCGTTTATTCCAACCTGCGCGAATTAACCGTGCACCATATCGATCACGATCATAGCAATAACCCGGAAGATGGCAGCAACTGGGAAATGTTGTGCCTGTATTGCCACGATCATGAACATTCCAAATACACCGAGGCGGATACTTACGGCTCTACCGTGGTTGCAGGCGAAGACGCCCAGAAAGACGTGGGGCTTGCCACCCACAACCCTTTCGCCGATCTGAAAGCGATGCTGGAAAAAGGGAAAAAATAAGCATACGGGGCGACAATATGCCCCGCATCGGTATGTTACGCGCCGCTTTGACGCACGCGGGCCAGCAGTTCATCCTCGTTGGCGATGTGATCCGCGGCAAGGATTAACCTCCGGCCGAGGCTTAACGCCTGACGTTGGCATTCCGCCCGGGCGTCGTCATCCTGAATATTGTCAAGATCGGCGACGTGCGCCAGGCCGATGGTGCGCCGAATCAGTTCCGTGCCGCAATAGCCAACCGTATCCCGCCATACCTGCTGTAAAAAGATTTCGGCATAGCCTGATTCAGCCAAAGAAGGCTCGCGGCTATGACGCTGACTCAGCGATAAAAAGCGCACGGCGAAAGTATTCCACAACGTGCGGATATCTTCAAAACGCTGCTCGCGTCCCGCCGCCGCCTCACGCGGCGCCAACAGCCCCGGCAACCCACAGTAGTTCAGCAGCAGATTGCCCAATGCCGTTCCCACATCGAACCCTATCGGCCCGTAGAAACCAAACTCGGCATCAATCGCCTTTAAGCGCCCTTCCGCCACAAAGATTGAACCGCTGTGAATATCGCCGTGCAGCAATGCCTCGGCTTTGCTCAGAAAACGGTGCTTTAATCCCGCGACCGCCAGCTTCAGCGCCCGATCGTCACGCAACGCCTGCACATCGGGGGCCAGCACCGCGTCAAAGCGATTTCTTTGGTGCTCAATATAGGGATCGGTGAAAAACAAATCTTCGGTGATCTGACACAGCTCAGGGTTGGTGAACTGGCTGACGGACGCTTTTTTAACCTGCGGAGACTGATAAAAATCCGACGTATGAAACAAGGTCTGCGCCAGATATTCACCTAACTGCGCCGCCGCCTGTGGGTAGTGGCGTCCCTGAATCAACTCGCTGCGCCAGATGCGGTGATCGGAAAGATCTTCCTGCACCATCACCGCCAGTTCGGCGTCATGATGCAGAACGCTCACCGTATGCTGAGGGCAAAACTGCGCATGCGTCCGCAGCGTTTCAGCTTCTATACGGGCGCGATCCAGCGTCAACGGCCAGGATTCGCCGACGCAACGCACATAAGGTAAAGCCTGTTTGACAATCACCCGGCTAACGCCCTGCGTATCGCGAATTTTAAACACTAAATTCAGATTACCGTCGCCAATTTCCTCGGCAGCGACCAGCGAGTGCGGATCGCTTATCCCGCCATACCGGCGGGCGTATTCTACGGCATCGTCCGCCGTAAAGGTGCGGTAAAGTGACATTGCCAACCCCTTATTATTCTGCGCTCACCCGATGGTGAAAAATCATTTTTGGACATAAAAGCGTTTGGACGTCTATACATCCATTCAACATATTGGCAGAATAAGAAAATTGACGCAATAACGCAACATGGATTTAACCACTAATGCAGAGAATTAACACAACCAGTCTGAAAATTGTTGACGGCCAACTTTGGATCCTCGATCAGCAGGCGCTGCCACAGGAAAAACGCTGGTGTCCCTGCCCGGAGGTGGCGACACTGGTTGATCATATTCAGGCGTTACGCGTGCGTGGCGCGCCGCTGATTGGCTTATCCGCCAGTTTGTTGCTGGCGTTACTGGCGAAGCAAGGGCTAAGCCGGCCCGAACTGACGTCGGCGCTGGAGACGCTGCGTGCGGCGCGTCCCACCGCGGTGAATCTGATGAATAATCTGGATCGGATGAAACAGGCGCTGGCGCAGCCGGAATTTATCCCTGCGATGGAACAGGAAGCGCTGCGGCTGGTTGAAGAAGATCGGGCGCTGTGCGAACGTATTGCCGATCATGGCGCCACGCTGGTGCGCCCCGACAGCCAGTTGCTGACCCACTGCAACACCGGCGGACTGGCTACCGCCGGTATCGGCACCGCCATCGGCGTACTGCTGCGTGCGCACCAGCAGGGAAAAGTCGCCCGGGTCTGGGTTGATGAAACCCGGCCGTTGCTTCAGGGCGGGCGGCTAACCGCCTGGGAACTGGGCGAATTAGGTATTCCTTATCAACTGATTTGCGATTCGATGGCCGCCGGCCTGATGGCGCAAGGGAAAGTGGACGCGGTATGGGTCGGGGCCGATCGCATTGCCGCCAACGGCGATGTCGCCAACAAAATAGGCACCTACAGTCTGGCGGTGCTGGCGCACTACCATCAGATCCCCTTTTACGTCGCCGCGCCGCATACCACGCACGATCCGGCATGTCCGAACGGCGGCGCCATTCCCATTGAGCAACGGGCATCCGCCGAGGTGACGGGCGTATGCGGCAGCTTCGGTAGCTGCCAGTGGGCGCCGCAACACGCCCCGGTCTATAACCCGGCGTTTGACGTCACCCCGGCTCGGCTTATCAGCGGTTGGGTGCTGGATACCGGCATCGTGACGCCGCAGGCGGTGCAAGAGGGGATTTTTAACTCGGCGCTGAAATAAAAAACTGGCGCATCTGAGGTTGCTGACAAAGTCGTCTGTAAGCCTGAGATACCCGGGCCTACCGTACCGAGGGGCGCTCCGGCGGCTTACGCCGCTACGGCCCTCGCCACGCTCTCCCTAATAACAGGCTTTGTCAATGGTCTGAGATGCGCCAGTCAAGCTGGCGCAGCTCTTTTACAAAAATCCCTCAAATTCAACCCGCCAGTTTCGGATACCCATCGGCGATCTTGTCGCCGGTAAAATGCGCGATCCAGCCTTCCGGGTTATCGAACAGCCGAATCGCGGTGAAATGCGGTTTCGGGCCCATATCAAACCAATGCGCGGTTCCCGCGGGAACCGACAGCAGATCGTTTTTCTCGCACAGGATCTGGAAGATCTTGCCTTGCAAGTGCAGGCAGAACAGCCCGGCGCCTTCCACGAAGAAACGCACCTCATCCTCGTCGTGCGTGTGTTCGGACAGAAACTTGGCGCGCAGTTCCGCGCGCTGCGGATTATCCGCCCGGATACTGATCACATCACAGCTCTGATAGCCTTTTTCCGCCACTAGCCGGTCGATATCGTGCCGATAAGCCGCCAGCACTTCTTCAGAATCTGGGTTGGCGCTTAACGGCTGATTCGCCTGCCAGCGCTCAAACCGCACGCCGATGTCGGCCAGTTGCTGACGGATAGCCTCCGCATCCTGACTTTGCCAAATCGGCTGGCTTGCATCGCTATCGCTAAAAATAGTCAGTGCGCTCATTGGGAATACTCCTGTACGTCAATCTGGTCAAAACGTGTCACCTGACGGTGACGGCTCAAATCATCAGCATCGGTACGGATGAGCTGACAGGTATGCCACCCCGCTTGCTGCGCGGCGTCCAATTCCTGACGGATGTCCGACAGAAAAAGCAGCTGCCCGGGGGGCAAATCGATGGATTGCGCAATGGTCTGGTAAGACGCCGTTTCGCGCTTCGCGCCGACGCGGGTATCAAAATAGTCGCTGAACAACGGGCGTAAATCCCCCGCCTCACTGTAACCAAAAAGCAGTTGCTGCGCCTCAACCGACCCCGACGAATAGACATACAGACGAATGCCTTGCCGCCGCCAGTCAGCCAGTCGTTCGGCGACGTCCGGGTAAAGATGCCCGCGGAAATCGCCGTTATGATAACCGGTACGCCAGATAATGCCTTGCAACAGCTTGAGTGCGGTCGATTTACGATCTTCGTCCATAAACTGATGGAGCGCCGCGATTAACGTCTCTTCATCAGCGTCTGGCCAGGTCAACTCCTGACGCAAAAGCGTCAGCGCCTGAGCGATCTCCTGATTGCCTTCTCCCTGACGCACGGTATCCGCCAGACGTTCACGGGCATAGGGGAACAATACATTATGGACAAAACGAATATCGCTGGTGGTGCCTTCAATATCCGTCACTATCGCTTTAATTGCGCGGGCCTGGCTCATTTGGCCTCCAGCAGTCGACGTTGCAGTTCGCACTGAAACAGGAACTCCAGCCCTTCCAGATGACGGCGCGCCTCTTGTACGCTCTCCCCCCAGCAATAGAGGCCGTGTCCACGCACCAGAAAACCGTAGCGTAACGGCTCATGCCTGGCACGCGCCGCCACCCGCTCGGCCAGCGCCGGAATATCCTGGTCGTTATCGAAAATCGGGATCGCCACCCGATCCAGATGGCTTTTCTGCCCCGCCAGCGACTTCTGCATTTCATACCCTTGCAGCACCAGTTCCGGCCCGGTTTCCACTCTGGAGAGGACGGTCGCGTTGACCGAATGGGTATGCAGCACCGCGCCAACCTGCGGATACGTCCGGTACAGCAGCGTGTGCAGCCCGGTTTCCGCTGAAGGCGAACGCCCGCTGGGGACGTGATTGGTGGCGATATCCACCAGCAGGAAATCATCAGCCTGCAAGCTGCCTTTATCCTTGCCTGATTGAGTGATCAGGCACTGTTGTTCATCAAGGCGCACGGACATATTCCCCCCGGTCGCCGGACACCAGCCTTTTTGCCCTATCCAGCGGCAGGCGGCGAGCAGTGCCGTAAGTTGCAGGTTTTCTGGCATAAAACTTCCTATTTGTGAGTGCTTAGTACTTTTTGTTATGTCTTAGCATTTAAAAGCATTTAGCCGTTTAAACGTCCAAGCGTCTTGATTGCCAAATACTACATCGTGTTATATTGTCAAGCAATACAGGTTTGCAGGAGTCCAATCCGCCATGAGCGCCGCGCTTATTCCCGAAAGTAAACTACCGTCTCTGGGCACCACTATTTTTACGCAGATGAGCGCTCTGGCTCAGCAGCATCAGGCCATCAATCTATCACAAGGCTTCCCCGACTTTGACGGCCCCGACTATTTACAGCAGCGACTGGCCTATCACGTCAGTCAGGGGGCGAATCAATATGCGCCGATGACCGGGATGGCCCCGCTGCGTACCGTGATTGCCGAGAAAACCGCCGAGCTATATGGCTGGAAACCTGACGCCGATAGCGAAGTGACCGTCACCGCCGGCGCCACGGAAGCCCTGTTTGCCGCCATTACGGCGCTGGTGCGTCCCGGCGATGAAGTGATCTGTTTCGATCCCAGCTATGACAGCTACGCCCCTGCGGTGGCGTTGGCAGGCGGGGTGCTGAAGCGCCTTGCTCTGCAACCGCCCGCTTTTCGCGTTGACTGGGCTGAGTTCGCCGCACTGCTCAGCGAGCGTACCCGGCTGGTGATCCTGAATACGCCGCATAATCCCTCCGCCACCGTATGGAAGAAAGAAGATTTCCACCAGCTTTGGCAGGCCATTGCCGCGCATGAGATCTACGTGCTGAGCGATGAAGTGTATGAGCATATTTGTTTTGCCGAAGAAGGTCACGCCAGCGTGCTGGCGCACCCGTCGCTGCGTCAGCGGGCCATCGCCGTGTCCTCATTCGGCAAAACCTTTCATATGACCGGTTGGAAAGTCGGCTATTGCGTCGCACCCGCCGCGCTGAGCGCGGAAGTACGCAAGATCCATCAATACCTGACCTTTTCAGTCAACACGCCAGCCCAATTGGCGATTGCCGACATGTTGCGTGAACGGCCGCAGCACTGGCGCGAACTGCCGGATTTTTACCGCGCCCGCCGCGATCGCTTCGTCAATGCGCTGGCGAGCAGCCGTTTTGACATTCTGCCCTGCGAAGGCACCTATTTCCTGCTGGCGGATTACCGTGCGATTTCCGATCTGGATGATGTCAACTTCTGCCGCTGGTTGACCGAGCATGTGGGCGTGGCCGCCATTCCGCTTTCCGTATTCTGCGCCGATCCCTTTCCCCATAAATTAATTCGGCTATGCTTTGCCAAACAGGAACCTACATTAGATGCGGCCGCGGAGCGTTTATGTCGACTTTAAAAATTTCATTGCTGCAACAACCGCTGGTCTGGCTGGATAGCGCAGCCAACCTGAGCCACTTTGATACGCTATTGGCCGACCTTACGGGCCGCGATCTGATCGTGTTGCCCGAGATGTTTACCACCGGTTTCGCCATGGAGGCGGCAAAGAACAGTCTGGAACAGTCGGTTGTCGAGAAGTGGCTGCATCAATGGGCGCAGAAAAATAATGCCTTAATCGGCGGCAGCATTGCCGTGCGCACGCCCAAAGGCGCGGTGAACCGTTTCCTGCTGGTCGATCCGCATGGTGAGGTTTACCAGTACGATAAACGCCATTTATTCCGCATGGCAAACGAGCATCAATATTATCAGGCCGGCGTGGAGCGTTTGATTATTGAATGGCGCGGCTGGCGGATTTGCCCGCTGATTTGCTATGACCTGCGCTTTCCGGTGTGGTCGCGTAACCGCCAGGATTACGACCTGCTGCTGTACGTGGCTAACTGGCCCGCGCCGCGTTCACCGCACTGGCAAACGCTGTTGGCGGCGCGGGCGATTGAGAATCAGGCCTACGTCGCGGGGTGCAACCGCGTGGGAAGCGACGGCAATGGCCACAGCTACCGGGGCGACAGCCTGATCGTTAACGCGCAAGGAGAGATTCTGGCGTCGGCGCCCGCCAACCAACCTGCGCGTCTGGATGCCGAACTGTCGCTGGAAGTATTGCAAAGCTACCGGGAATCCTTCCCGGCATGGCGTGATGCGGACCGGTTTACGCTATAAACAAGCGCTCGCCCTGATAGCCAAGAACCGTACTTGACCACGCCCTCAGCGCCAGCGCCACATCCGCCGCCGTCACCGATTCGTCAGGGTGATGGCTGACCCCGCCCCGGCAGCGAACAAACAGCATCGCGACCGGCCAGCGTTCGGCGATGGCGATGGCGTCGTGCCCCGCGCCGCTGGGCAGCAACAGATTTCGTCCCTGAACCTGCATCACCGCCTCGCTCAAACGCTGTTGCAGCGCCGCGTCGCAGCGGGTGGCGGCAATCCGATAATACTCTTCGGCCGCAAACCGACACCCGCGTTCGCCGGCAATCTCGTTACCCAGCGCCAGCAGCTTTTGCAGCAACGCATCCAGCGCCACATCTTCCGGCCCGCGAATATCCAGCGTTAACCGCACTTCGCCGGGGATAACGTTGGCGGCCCCCGGCAAACATTGCAGCGTGCCGAATGTGGCGACCAGATAAGGATCGCTTTCTTTCGTCAGTCTTTCCGCCCGCACCATCCACTCGGCCGCGGCCGCCAACGCGTCGTGACGCTGCGTCATCGGCACCGTACCGGCATGTCCGGCCAGCCCGTGAAAGGTACAGTTCAAGCGTCGGGCGCCGTTAATCGCCGTCACCACGCCTAACGCCAAATCCTGTTGTTCCAGACAAGGCCCCTGCTCGATATGCAGTTCCAGATAGGCGACGATATCGCCGACCGGACGCGCCGCCTGCGCGATCGCCCGCGGATCCAGTCCGACATTTTTCAACGCCTGTTCAACGGTGATGCCCTGCGCGTCCTGACAGCCAAGCCAGCTGTCGGGCCAGGTGCCGGTCAGTCCCCGGCTGCCCAGCAGGGTAATGCCGAAACGGGTCCCCTCTTCATCGCCAAATCCGACGATTTCCAGCGCCACCGGCAGGCGAATCTGTTGCCGATGCAGAAAACGCACCGTTTCAATGGCGGTCAACACCCCGAGCATGCCGTCATAGCGCCCGGCATTACGCACCGTATCAAGATGCGACCCCATCAGCAGCGCGGGCGCATTCGGGGCAAGCCCCTCATAACGGCCGCAAATGTTGCCGACGCTATCCTGCCAGACCCGCATACCGGCCTCACGCATCCATTCGCCGACCAGCGCGTTGGCGCGCAATTGTTCCGGCGACAGATACACCCGCGTGAGCTGTCCGACGGTTTCACTGATTTCCGCCAGCGCATCGCAGCGCCTCATGACTTGCTCAGCAGCGGCCAGCGCGGCGGACTCCGACATCAGGGCATGACTCATGCACGGCCCTCATCGGTAGCGTAGCAATCCCAGGCAGCCTGTAGCGCCGCGCCCTGAACCGAACGGAAGCCCAGACGGTTCAACACCGCTTCCAGCGCGCTCAGCGTTTGCATCACGCAATCTTTACGGGCGTTGTAGCCCATGGTGCCGATACGCCAGATCTTGCCCTGCAACGGCCCGAACGAGGTGCCGATTTCAATGGCGAAATCATCCAGCAGCATCTTGCGAACCTGCTCGCCGTGGATCCCGGGCGGGATCGCCACGCCCAGCACGTTATTCATCTTGTTGTCCAGATCGCCGAAAGTGTCCAGTCCCATGCCCTGAATACCGGCAACCAGCGCCTTACCGTGTAATGCATGGCGGGCAATACTCCGATCCAACCCTTCCTCAACAATCACCCGGGCGCATTCGCGGGCGGCAAACAGCATGCTGGTGGCCTCCGTGTGGTGATTCAGGCGTTCCGGCCCCCAGTAATCCATCACCATGCCGAGATCGAAATAGTTGGAGTAGATCATTTCGTCATCGCCGTCCTGATGAGCGTCGGTGCGAATACCTTGTTCGATACACTTGCGACGGCGGATCACCGCTTCCATCTGCGGGCTAAGCGTAATCGGCGAGCTACCGGACGGCCCGCCCAGACATTTTTGCAGACCGGCGGAAACCGCATCCAGCCCCCAGGCATCGGTCTCCAGGGCATTGCCGCCGAACGAAGCGGTCGCATCGGTATAAAACAGCACGCCGTGGCGGCGGCAAATATCGCCCAGTTCGGCCAGCGGCTGCAACATGGTGGTCGAGGTATCGCCCTGCACCGTCAGCAGCAGGCGGGGGCGCACGGTTTTGATGGCGTCTTCTATTTGATCCGGCGTGAAGACTTCACCCCAGGGCACCTCAATGGTATGGACGTCGGCGCGGCAACGACGGGCAATCTCACACAGCAGATGACCAAAGCGCCCGAACACCGGCACCAGCACTTTGTCGCCGGGGCGGATCGCCGACAGCAGAATGGCTTCGATTCCGGCGCGCGATGTTCCGTCCACCAGCATCGTCCAGCGGTTTTCGGTACGAAACAGTTGGCGATACAGATCCATCACCTGATTCATATAGTTGGTCATCGCCGGGTCGTATTGCCCGATCAACTGACTGGCCATCGCCCGCAATACACGCGGATCGGCGTTGATTGGCCCCGGCCCCATCAACAGCCGATAAGGGGGATTGATTTGCGCGTACAGTTCATTGTTCATTGTGGCTTGCTCCTCACCGAGAGAACCTTAGCTCCCGTATTACTTAGAAAAACCATGTCGATTACGAGAAAATTTCGGACGTGATAAAGCGTGGTTTTTTATGCGCTTTTTTGCCACGCCCGACCAAAACCGAGAAATAATCCAACCAACTGAGATAACTATTTTTAATCGGGCTTTACGCTTCGGAAAGCCCGCGAACCGAGGCGATAAATTGCTTCAACTCAGCGGTCTGCGGGTTGGCGAACAAGGTTTTGCTGTCGCCCTGTTCCCAGACTTTTCCCTGATGCATAAACACCACCCGGTCGCCGACTTCACGGGCAAAGTTCATTTCATGCGTCACCAGAATCAGCGTCATGCCCTCGGCGGCAAGCTGTTCCAGCACTTTCAGCACTTCGCCCACCAGTTCGGGGTCAAGCGCCGAGGTAATTTCATCGCACAGCAACACTTTCGGGTTCATCGCCAGCGCCCGCGCAATCGCCACGCGCTGCTGCTGACCGCCGGACAGATTGCCGGGATAATAATCCATGCGCTCGCCCAGCCCGACTTTGTTCAGCACCTGCTCGCCCAGTTCACGGCATTCCGCGGCGCTTTTGCCCAGCACCCGACGCGGCGCCAGCATCACATTCTCCAGCGCGGTCATATGCGGAAACAGGTTAAAGTTCTGGAACACCATCCCCACCGAGCGGCTAATCTCACGCGCCTGCGAGTCGCGGTTAGTCACCGTCATGCCGCCCAGCTTGATGCTGCCTTCCTGATACCCTTCCAGGCCGTTCATGCAGCGCAGCAGGGTGCTTTTACCGGAGCCGCTGCGCCCGATGATGGAAATGACCTCGCCCATTTCAATATCCAGATCCACGCCTTTCAGGACATGGTTCTGACCGTAATACTTCTGAACCTGATTAATGGTGATGAGCGGCATTGAATTTCCTCTCCAGATAGCGGCTGTAATAAGAAAGCGGATAACACATCAGGAAATAACCCAGCGCCACCAGTCCAAAAACTTTAAACGGTTGATACGTCACGTTGTTCAACATGGTTCCCGCTTTCGTCAGCTCAATAAAACCGATAATCGACGCCAGCGCCGTTCCCTTTATCACCTGTACGGAAAAACCGACCGTCGGCGCGATGGCGATACGCATCGCCTGCGGCGCAATCACCCGGTAGAGCGTTTGTCTGAAGCTCAGCCCCAGACAGCGTGAAGCCTCCCACTGCCCTTTCGGCAATGCATCGACGCTGCCGCACCAGATATCCACCAAAAACGCGCTGGTAAACAGCGTCAGCGCCACCGCGGCGGCCGTCCAGGGGCTGACATCAATACCAAACAGCGCCAAACCGAAAAACGCCAGGAACAGTTGCATCAGCAACGGCGTACCCTGAAACAGTTCGGAATACAGACGGATAATACGCGTCGGCCATTTGCGTTTGGTCAAGCGCAGCAACATCAACGGCAATGTCACCAGCGCGCCGCCGATAAACGCCGTCAGCGACAGCAGAAGCGTCCAGCGCGCCGCGAGCAGCAGGTTGCGGACAATATCCCAGTCAGTAAATGTCATCATGGTTGCTGACTCCCCAGAAAACGCCGGCCCGCCAGCAGTAATAACTGGCGCATCAGGACGGACAACGCCAGATAACACAACGTAGTCACCAGATACACCTCGAAACTCAGAAACGTACGCGATTGGATCAGGTTGGCGGCAAAGGTCAGTTCCTCATAGGAAACCTGCGAGACCACCGACGATCCCAACATCACGATAATGCACTGGCTCACCAGCGCCGGGTAAATCCGCTGCAACGCCGGCGGCAGAATCACCCGAAAGAAGGTCTGGCTGCGCGTCAACCCGAGAACCCGGGCGGCTTCCCATTGGCCTTTCGGCGTCACCTGAATACCGGCGCGGATAATTTCCGTGCTGTAGGCGCCCAGGTTGATCAGCATCGCCAGCAACGCGGCCTCGCCGGCGGTCAATTTCCACCCCAGGCTCGGCAAACCAAACACGATAAAAAACAGCTGCACCACAAACGGCGTATTGCGTATCAACTCAACATACATACCCCACAGTTTGCTCAGCAGGGTGGGCTTGCCGCTACGCAAAGCCGCACCACAGATACCGATAGCAATACCGCCGATAGTCGCCATCGCCGTCAGCTCAATGGTCACCCGTAAACCCGCCAACAGCTCAGGCCAGAACGGCCATAGCGCGGTAAAATTAAGCTGATAGGTCATGGCAAACCCTCCTTATGCTTTGATGCTGTCTGGCAGCGGCGCTTTCAGCCATTTTTCAGACAGGCTATTGAGCGTGTTGTCTTTCAACGCCTGCTCAATCAATGCATCCACTTTCGCTTTCAGGGCCGGCTCGCCTTTTTTGAAGCCGATGTAGCACGGAGAATCTTGCAGCATGAATTTCGCCACCGGCGCCTTGGTCGGGTTCTGCTCGGCAAGCGCCGCCACCACCAGGTTGCCGGTGGCGATATATTCCACCTGACCGGACAGATAGGCGGACAGCGTGGTGTTGTTGTCTTCGTAACGCTTAATCTGCGCGTCTTTCGGCGCGATCTCCGTCAATACCATGTCTTCCACCGCCCCGCGCGTTACGCCGACGCTTTTACCCGGCAATGCTTCAGGCGAACTTAATTCGCTGCCCTGCGGGCCAAACACCCCCAGGAAGAACGGCGCATAGGCGCGGCTGAAGTCGATCACCTTTTCACGCTCGGCGTTTTTACCCAGGCTGGAAATCACCAGATCGACCTTATTGGTTTGCAAATAAGGCACGCGGTTGGCGCTGGTTACCGGCACCAACTGCAACTTCAGTTTCATCTCTTGCGCCAGATAACGCGCAATATCGATGTCATAACCCTGCGGTTGTAAATCCGTTCCTACCGATCCGAACGGCGGGAAATCTTGTGGTACGGCAACGCGCAATACGCCGCGCTGCTCGATATCCTTTAATTGATCGGCCATCACGCTACCGGCCTGAGTCAGTAACAGCGCTGCGCCTACTATCGCCAGCAAACATTTTTTGATGCTCATATTCTGCCCCCAGTTGGTTTTTTATTGAAACGAAAAATTCTCTAACAGCAAACGGTGAAACTATTGTTGCAATAAACCAAGCAAGGAACATGCCAGTCTCAAAGCGCGTGGATTTTGTGGCGCCGGCGCCGCGCCGTGGAAAGAGCGGGTCATCAAAAAGCAGCATTCGCTCGCGGTTCAGGGGATAAAATGCCCGCCAGCGCAGGCATGAGGAGAAAGGCGTACGACAGAAAAACGAAACAACAGGTGGGATAAATAGAACCTCAAAAGCACCAAAATAGTGCAAAGCACCATTTTTGCGCCCCATTATCGCTGTTCCAGCTCATCCAGCTCGGCGTAAAGATCGGCAATATGGTGAATACGCTGACGGCCGTCACGCAACATTTCATGCAACAACGCATTGCTCAGCAGATTGACCAGGCTCATGGCGGAAGCGTAGCTGTCAAAAGCGGAAACGCTATCCAGCGGCGCGCACAGCGACCACTTCGCCAGCGATAACAAGCTGTGCGCCTGCGGCTCGCACAACAGCAGCACCGGAACCTGCCGGGCATGCAATTCGGTCAACAAGGGCTGAATCAGCCGCGGACGGCGGCGGAACGCCACAACAATCACCACGTCCTGCGCGCCCAGATCCACCAGTTCTTCCGACAACGTTTGACCCGGCTGCGCCAGCAGCGTCACCTGCCGGCGGATCTGCAACAGTTGCTGGCGCAGATGCAACGCCACCGGATAACTGTTTCTTAACCCCATGATACACAAGCGTTTTGCTTGCATCATGGCGTCAATAACCGCCCTGAATCGCAACGGTTCAATCTGGTTAATCCACTGGGTAAGATTCGCCATTTCCTGCTTGTAATGCCGCGCCAACAGCGTGTTGCCCTGCACCGCGTCACGGTTATCCGCCAGCGGCATGCCGCTTTGACGCAACGTGCGCAGTTCTTCGCGCACGGCACGGTAGCTGGGATAGTCAAGACGTTTGAACAAACGACTGACCGTCGCTTTGGATACGCCGCTAAGCCGCGCCAGTTCAGCGCTGTTATAGCTGATCAGATCGTCGAAGTGATCGAAAATAAAATCAGCCACCCGCTGTTCCTGCGGAGAAAGCTCGCTATAACGGCCTCGCAATCGTTCATCAATCTGTTTCATAACGCTGTCACCTGTCGGCTGTAACTTTCGTTTCAGTTTTGTCTTTTGTTTCATCGCAACATAACATAAGCCAGTGATGATTAGACAGATAGAAAAACTGGAACAGCGTTTGCTTAAAACGACTGTTGCTTAACAAGGCGGTACTCGGCAACACAAAATAACGGCGCATGACGCAATAACGTCGTCTGACAACTCCCCTACCGCCGGACAAAAAAAAGGAACCTCGGCATGATGCAAAGTAATACCGCGCCACTGGGTATGGCAGTAACGCCACACCATTTAGCCAGCGCCAGTGCGCAAGCTATTCTCCGTGAAGGCGGCAATGCGATTGAAGCAATGGTGGCCGCGGCGTCGACTATCGCCGTGGTCTATCCCCACATGAACGGGCTAGGCGGCGATGGTTTTTGGCTAATTCTTCCCCCGGACGGAGAACCGATCGCCATTGATGCCAGCGGCGCGGCGGGTTCATTGGCGAACCGCGACTTTTATCAGGGAGAAAAGCAGATCCCGCACCGCGGCCCCAAAGCGGCATTGACCGTCGCCGGTACGGTGGGCGGGTGGCAGGAAGCGCTGGCCTTCTCGCAGGAACTGGGCGGAACCCCGCTGCCCCTCGCCCGTTTGCTCGCCGATGCGATTCGCTATGCCGCCGGCGGCATTCCTGTCACCCAGTCGCAGGAAGATGCCCTGACGCAACACCATCACGAATTGTCCTGCTTTGCGGAGTTTAGCCGGATCTTTATGCCGCAGGGCGCTATTCCCCGCGCGGGCGGGCGCTTCACCCAGCCGGATCTGGCCGAAACCCTAACCACGTTGATGCAGGAAGGATTGGACAGTTTTTATCGCGGTTCGCTGGCAGAGCGTTTTGCCGCTCAGATGGCGCGCTTAGGCATGCCGCTGACGTATGATGATTTGGCGAACTATCGCGCCAAACGCACCACGCCGTTGCGGCTGAAACATAGCAAGGGCGATATTTATAACCTCGCGCCTCCGACGCAAGGATTGGTTTCATTAGCGATCCTCGGCTTAACCGATCATCTTGGCATGGAAGATTTAAACGATAGCCAGACCATTCACCGTATCGTCGAATCCACCAAGCTGGCTTTCGGACTGCGCGATCGTTTTATTACCGACCCGAAAATGATGACGCAGGATGTTCAGGAACTGCTGGAGCCTGACCAACTTGGCGTATTGGCCCAGCGGATTAATACCCGGCAGGCCGCGCCGTGGGGAGCGGGAAAAGGCCCCGGCGACACGGTATGGATGGGCGTTTGCGATAGCAGCGGGCTGTGCGTGTCCTTTATTCAGAGTATCTACCACGAATTCGGCAGCGGCATGGTGCTGCCCGGAACCGGCGTACTGTGGCAGAACCGGGGCGCCTCTTTTAGCCTGGATCCCCAGCATTTACTGGCGCTGGAACCCGGCAAGCAACCGTTCCATACCTTGAATCCGGCGGCCGCGAGGTTGGCCGACGGTCGTACCATGGTGTATGGATCAATGGGAGGCGACGGACAGCCTCAGACACAGGCGGCGTTGTTTATCCGCCATATCCTTCAGGGCTTGCCCCTGCAACAGGCCATTACGGCCCCACGCTGGTTATTAGGCAGAACCTGGGGACAGTCTTCCGACACCTTAAAGCTTGAAGACCGTTTTAAACCCGCCACCCTCGACGCGCTGCGCGCATTAGGCCATGACGTCGAATTATTGAGCAGCTTCAGTGAAACCGTGGGTCACGCCGGGGCTATCGTCCGCCATACCAACGGTATGCTGGAAGGAGCATTTGATCCGCGCAGCAACGGCAGTGCGGCGGGCTTTTAATTCATCTCGCGGGAGAGAAAACCAATGAGTGCAAAATCAACCGATAACGCCGTACTGACGGCGTATCTGCAACAAATGGAAACCTTGCTGGCCTTGCCATTAACCGATGATCGACGTCAGGAGTTGTTGATCCAGTTCAGCCGAATTCATGCGATGGCGCAGCCGTTGATGGATTTTCCGCTCAATGAACGTCAGGAAATCGCCGGAGTCTACCAGCTATGAACGATCCTCAGCCCTTGTCCATCAGACAGATCCAACAGGCGCTGCTGGCGGGCGAACTCTCGGCCAGAGAGCTGGCGCAACGCACGCTGGACGCCATTGAGCAGACCAACCCCACAATCAATGCCTATACGCAGATAACCCGCCAGCGCATGCTGGACGAGGCCGAGACGCTCGATCGTCAGCGCCGGCGCGGCGAGCCGTTGCCCGCACTGGCCGGTGTGCCTTACGCCGTGAAAAATCTGTTTGACGTTGCGGGTGAAACCACGCTGGCAGGGGCGCAGTTATTCAGCCGGCGCCCGCCCGCATCGCAGGACGCGTTCGCCATACGGCAGTTAGCCCGTCAGGGGGCGCTTCTGTCCGGTATGCTCAATATGGATGCCTACGCCTACGGCTTCACCACGGAAAACAGTTATTACGGCGCAACGCGTAATCCGCTCGATAAACAGCGTATTGCCGGGGGATCGTCCGGCGGCTCCGCCGCGGCGGTGGCTGCCGGGCTGGTCAATTTCAGTCTGGGCAGCGACACCAACGGATCGATTCGGGTGCCCTCCTCGCTGTGCGGTATTTTCGGCCTGAAGCCCACTTTCGGCCGTTTGTCGCGCAGCGGCAGCCACCCGTTCGTCGCCAGCCTCGATCATATCGGCCCGATGGCCCGCTGCGCCGAAGATCTGTCGCTGGTTTTTGATGCGCTGCAAGGTCAGGATGAATCAGACCGCTTTCAGGCCGAAAGGCCGCCCCTGACATGTGCCGAACAATTAGCCGAAGGAAATACCGGCCTGCGCTGCGCCGTGCTGGATGGCTATTTCTCCGAGTGGAGCGGCAGCGAAGCCAAAACCGCGCTGCAACAGGTTGCTCGGGCGCTGAACGCCCAGGCCAGCGTGACCCTACCGGAAGCGGCCCTGGCGCGTACCGCGGCATTTATCCTTTCCGCCAGCGAAGGCGGGAATCAATATCTCCCCGCCCTGCGCGATACGCCGGAGCAGTTTGAACCCCACTCTCGTGAACGCCTGCTGGCCGGCGCCATGATCCCCGCCGCCTGGTATGTACAGGCGCAGCGTTTTCGCGACTATTTCCGTCAACAGGTTTTGCCGCTGTTCGAACACACCGACCTGCTGATTGCCCCGGCGACGCCCTGTTGTGCAACCCTTATCGGACAGGAAACGATGCGCATCAACGGCGTCGATCTGCCGGTACGCGCCAGCATGGGCATGCTTACCCAGCCGATTTCTTTCGTCGGCTTGCCGGTTGTCACCGTACCGATAAAGACCGCCGGCGGGCTGCCAATCGGTATTCAAATCATCGCCGCGCCCTGGCGCGAAGACCTCTGCCTGCGTGCCGCCTGGGCGCTGGAGCAGCAGGGCTGTTGTTTATAATGTTTGTTGTTCTAAGGAGTCTTACTGATGCTGCCTGATGACATTAATCAGCCCGACGTGTTGGCTGAAGTGACCGAGGCCTTTTATCGTTATGAGAAGGCCTTGACCGGTAACGATATCGACGTATTAGATGAACTGTTCTGGCATAGCAGTCTGACCGTTCGCTATGGCGCGAGTGAAAATCTGTACGGCATTGATGAAATTCGCGCGTTCCGCAATGCCCGCCCGTCCGCCGGTCTGGATCGGCAACTGCAAAATACGGTGATCACCACATATGGTCACGATATGGCGGTAGCCAGTACTGAATTCCGGCGGGAGGGCAGCGCCAAAACCGGCCGCCAGATGCAAACCTGGATGAAAATGCCTGAAGGATGGCGCATCATTGCCGCGCATGTCAGCCTGATGACCGAGTAATTTTAAATACATGGCCGCGATGACATCCTGCTACGCCTCTGGCGGATAGCGGTGTCATGGCGCCATTCATCTACTTACGCGCTTGCGGGCATATTGGCTGTCCGCCTCTTGAAATTCGTTGGGGATATCGTCTTACTTAAGACGTGGAAATAATGCTGATTATCCGCCTTGTCGGCCGTTCATTACGTACTGCCCCAGTCACCGCGATTGGCAAAAAATTATCCGCAGAGAAAGGATAATAGTGTTAGCTGAATCACACTATCGGCGCACACAATATTCGCCAGGATTAGCTGTACGCCACACATCCATTTACGCCACAAAATCATCTCGCCTATTTTTGCTATAATTATCGTCGCGGCGGCGATTTGCATAAATTATTGTGCACGGAAATCGACCTATTTCGCTGCCTGACAGGCAGAATCATTATTTTATATCGCTCCGTATTTTATTGATAAAACAAACAATAATCATCGATTTCCCGCTTATGAAAAGCGCTTATTTCACACCGGTGGAAATCACAACACAAC
Organism: Brenneria sp. hezel4-2-4; assembly: GCF_013155275.1. Classification (GTDB taxonomy): domain Bacteria; phylum Pseudomonadota; class Gammaproteobacteria; order Enterobacterales; family Enterobacteriaceae; genus Brenneria. Next base: position 18,405 of record NZ_JABJXS010000016.1, on the reverse strand, counting down.
AGCATGGTAATACATTGTTTTCAAAACATAAAAAAACAAACACCAGCAATATTCAAATCAAAAAATCTTATCCAGTTATATGAAAATAATAGTATTAAAAGCACACTAATCACCCTGTAGCGATTACAACCAATTCGGAGTGCGGGGGGTTGTCTCAGAATCTCATTATGGTAGGGTATGTGGCGTTTAATCATTACCAGGACAAACGTTATAGAATTATAAATGACCATAGGAAAACAACAATTTCATGGCAATTAAACTTGAAGTAAAGAATCTTTATAAGATATTTGGCGAGCATCCTAACCGGGCATTTAAACTGATTGATAAAGGTTTAACCAAAGATCAGATATTTGAAAAAACGGGTCTGACACTCGGTGTGAAAGATGCCAGTCTGGCCATTGAAGAAGGCGAGATATTTGTCATCATGGGATTATCCGGTTCCGGCAAATCAACCATGGTACGCCTTCTCAATCGTCTGATAGAACCCACTCGCGGTCAGGTTCTGATTGATGGCGAAGATATCGCTCAGATATCCGACGCAGCGCTGCGCGACGTGCGGCGTAAAAAAATCAGTATGGTGTTTCAGTCTTTTGCGTTAATGCCGCATCTGAATATTCTCAACAATACGGCGTTTGGCATGGAGTTGGCCGGAATACCGAAAGCCGAACGCGAACAGAAAGCGCTGGATGCGCTACAACAGGTGGGATTGGAGAATTACGCCAATTCATACCCGGACGAACTCTCCGGCGGGATGCGTCAGCGTGTCGGGCTGGCGCGGGCGCTAGCCAATAACCCGGATATCCTGCTGATGGATGAAGCTTTCTCCGCGCTCGATCCGCTTATTCGTACGGAAATGCAGGATGAACTGATCAAGCTTCAGTCACGTAACCAACGCACCATCGTGTTTATTTCGCACGATCTGGATGAAGCCATGCGCATCGGCGATCGTATCGCCATTATGCATGGCGGTGAAGTGATTCAGGTCGGCACGCCGGACGAGATTCTGAATAACCCGGCCAACGACTACGTTCGCACCTTTTTCCGCGGCGTGGATATTAGCCATGTTTTCAGCGCCAAGGATATCGCTCGCCGTCGTCCGGTCACGCTTATCCGTAAAACACCGGGCGTCGGGCCGCGTTCCGCGTTGAAAATACTGCAAGACGAAGACCGCGATTACGGCTACGTGCTGGAGCGAGGACAAAAATTTATCGGCGTCGTCTCCATCGACTCACTGAAACAGGCCTTGAAGGAACAACAGCCGCTGGAACATGCGTTGTTATCCGATCCGGCTCCTGTGCCCGCAGATATGTCGCTCAATGAACTGATCTCGCAGGTCGCGCAAGCCCCCTGCGCTGTCCCGGTGATCGGTGAAAACAACGAGTACATTGGCATCATTTCAAAAGGAATGCTGCTACAGGCGCTGGATAAGGAAGGAGTGACCAATGAGTAAATCAACCGCAAATCCATGGGAAAACAGCACCGCGCCTGAGCAAGGCGCCGATCAAGCCGTCGGCCAGCATGACGTTGCCGCGCAAAGCGATCCCTGGGCGGCAACGACGCCAAACGCCCCTCAGGGGGAAAATACCGCCGTACCTGATGCCGGCACGCAGAGCGATCCCTGGTCCACCGGTAGCGCCGCTCAGGATGCGCCCGCCAACGGCGCGGATGCCTGGAATGCCGCGCCGCCGGCACAGGGAGCGCCCGACGCGGCGCAGTCGGGCAGCGACTGGCTCAACAGCGCCCCGCCTGCCGAGCCGGAACATTTCAACCTGCTCGATCCATTCAAGGATACCCTCATCCCATTGGATCACTGGGTAACCAACGGGATCGACTGGGTGGTGCTGCACTTCAGACCCGTATTTCAGGGGATCCGTGTGCCGGTCGATTTTATTCTGAGCGGCTTTCAGCAACTGCTGCTCGGCATGCCCGCCCCGATCGCGATCCTGGTGTTCTCACTGATCGCCTGGCAGATGTCCAGCTTCAGCATGGGGATCGCCACGTTGATTTCACTGGTGGCCATTGGCGCTATTGGCGCATGGTCGCAGGCGATGGTGACGCTGGCATTGGTGCTGACCGCTCTGTTCTTCTGCATGCTGATTGGGCTACCGATGGGGATCTGGCTGGCGCGCAGCGAACGGGCCGCAAAAATCATCCGACCGCTGCTGGACGCCATGCAGACAACGCCGGCCTTTGTCTATCTGGTGCCGATCGTCATGTTATTCGGTATCGGTAATGTGCCGGGCGTGGTGGTGACCATCATCTTTGCCCTGCCGCCGATTATTCGTCTGACAATCCTGGGTATCCGTCAGGTGCCGGCCGACTTGATTGAAGCGGCCGAATCCTTTGGCGCCAGCCCTCGTCAAATGCTGTTCAAAGTCCAGTTGCCGCTGGCGATGCCAACCATTATGGCCGGCGTGAACCAGACCTTGATGCTGGCGCTGTCGATGGTGGTTATTGCCTCCATGATCGCGGTTGGCGGTTTAGGCCAAATGGTGCTACGCGGCATTGGCCGACTGGATATGGGACTGGCGGCCGTCGGTGGCGTCGGTATCGTTATTCTGGCCATTATCCTCGATCGTCTGACTCAATCTTTGGGTCGTGACAGACGCAGCAAAGGCAGTAAAAGCTGGTATACCGTCGGCCCGATCGGCCTGGTGACCCGTCCTTTCATCAAGCAGTAATTTATTTGCCCCAACGGTCTGGCAGCCGTCAGACCGTTGGCGGTATCAGACTTACGCAATATACCTACTTCACTAAAACAGAAAAGAGGGAAGAATTATGCGCACAACCAGAATCTGGGCCGCCGCCCTAACCACCGCGCTGCTAAGCGCGCCGCTTTACGCCGCACAAAGCGACCTGCCCGGTAAAGGCGTCACCGTTATCCCGGTGCAAAGCACCATCTCCGAAGAAACCTTCCAGACGATGCTGGTCAACAAAGCGTTGGAGAAACTGGGCTACGACGTTCAGCCGATCCGAGAAGTGGATTATAACGTGGCCTATACCTCGATCGCCTCCGGCGATGCCACCTTCATTGCCGTCAGTTGGGATCCGCTGCATGCCGATCAATACAGAGCCGCCGGCGGCGATGCGAAATTCTACCGTCAGGGCGAGTATGTTTCCGGCGCCGCCCAGGGTTATCTGATCGATAAAAAAACCGCCGATCAATACAAAATCACCAACATTGCACAGTTAAAAGATCCGAACATCGCCAAACTGTTTGATACCAATGGCGATGGTAAAGCGGATTTGACTGGCTGCACGCCGGGCTGGGGATGCGAGGCGGCGATTAATCACCATCTGCCGGCTTACGGCCTCTCGGCCACCGTGGAACACAATCAGGGTAACTATGCCGCGATGATCGCCGACACCATTACCCGCTATAAAGAAGGCAAACCGATTCTTTACTACACCTGGACGCCTTACTGGGTCAGCGATGTGCTGGTTCCGGGACGTGACGTGGTGTGGCTACAGGTGCCGTTCTCATCCCTACCGGGCGCTCAACAGGGTATAAGCACCAAATTACCCAATGGCGCCGACTACGGTTTCCCGGTCAACAGCATGAAGATCGCCGCCAATAAACAATGGGCCGAGAAAAATCCGGCGGCGGCGAAGCTGTTTTCCATCATGAAACTGCCGCTGGCCGATGTTAATGCGCAGAATCTGCGTATGCATGAAGGCGAAGGTTCTCAACAGAATATTGAACGGCATGTTGACGGCTGGATCAAAGCCCACCAGCAGTTGTTTGACGGTTGGGTCAAAACGGCGGCCGAAGCAGCCAAGTAAGTTATTTGCCACACACCTCAAAGGCGGCTTTGCCGCCTCAGACCGTTGACAAACCTATCACCCTTTATCGAACGGTGATAATGGAATGGAAGAGTAAAGCGTCCGCGCCAGGGATGGCGCGGTTCGAGCTTACAGGGACGTACTTGCAGCGTCTTTACGATCCATCCATTATCGCCGCTCACCAGGCTTTGTCAGCAACCTCAGGCGGCTTTGCCGCCTTTATTTTTCGGTCATCAGCTTTCCGTTCCCTGACCACATCCCGTCAGTACGCCAGCCGAACGCAATCGAATATTTTCTGGCATCTCTTCACTACCTGTCCGATACTGCCGTTTTATTAATATATAACCCGCGTTGAATATGCCGTCTCCCAAAGAACAATCGGGCCTGAGCCTGTCCCTGACGCTCATTATGTCAGTGGCCACCGGCCTTGCCGTCGCCAGCAACTACTACGCTCAACCCTTGCTGGATACCATCGCCAAAGCATTTGAGCTCTCGGTCAATCAGGCCGGTTTTATCGTTACGGCGGCACAGTTGGGCTATGCCGTCGGTCTGCTGTTTCTGGTGCCGCTCGGCGATATGTTTGAACGGCGGAGGCTGATTGTCGGCATGACATTACTCGCTGCGGGCGGTATGGTGATTACCGCCTCTTCCTCCACGTTGTGGCCGATGATCGCCGGAACCACGCTGACAGGTCTATTCTCGGTCGTTGCACAGCTCCTGGTTCCGTTAGCGGCCACGCTGGCCACTCCGGAAACCCGAGGGAAAGTGGTCGGAACCATTATGAGCGGCCTGCTGCTGGGCATTCTGCTGGCCCGAACCGTCGCCGGCGCGTTGGCTTCACTCGGCGACTGGCGTACGGTCTATTGGGTCGCCAGTACGTTGATGGTCATCATGGCATTGATACTTTGGCGTACCCTGCCGCGGATTCAACAGCAAAATACGCTTAATTATCCGCAGCTTTTATCCTCAATATTCAGCCTGTTCGCCGCCTCGCCGTTATTACGTACCCGCGCGCTGCTGGGCTGTTTCTCCTTTGCCAACTTCAGCATCCTGTGGACCTCCATCGCTTTTTTGCTGGCCGCTCCCCCTTACCATTATTCAGAAGGCGTTATCGGTCTGTTCGGGCTAGCCGGGGTCGCCGGCGCGCTGGCGGCTTCACGCGCGGGCCGTCTGGTCGATGAGGGCAAAGCCAGACAAACAACCAGCGTCGGCCTGATACTGTTGTTGCTGTCATGGCTGTTTGTGGCTTTTGGCATTCAGTCGGTGGCGCTGTTGTTAATCGGTATCATCGTACTGGATCTGGCCGTTCAGAGCGTACATGTAACCAACCAAAGCGTGATTTATCGCATGATGCCTGAGGCGCGTAACCGCCTGACGGCCGGTTATATGACCCTCCACTTTATCGGCGGCGCGCTCGGTTCGCTGATCTCGGCATCGGCCTATCAGCACTGGGGTTGGCTGGGCGTCTGTACGGCAGGCAGTATTACCAGCCTGTTAAACCTGCTGGTATGGTGGAAAGGACATCATTATGAACGTCAGCTAACGGCCGCCGCATCAGGCCATTAAAGCGTACTGATGCGCGTATCGGCCGACGAAAACGGAGCGTGAAATTTCCATCACGCTTTGATAAGGTTTTGCAAATCAGCCATCAACCCTGTGAGCACTGTGAACGCATCCGACCAACTGGCGCAGCCGACGTCATCCTCACTCGCTAGCGCCTCCTTTGGCGAAGGCGTGTTTGACAGCCTGCCCATTGTTATCGGCTATCTGCCGGTCGCCTTTGCCTTTGGCATGAATGCGGTCAAATTAGGTTTCACACCGCTGGAGGGGATTTTTCTATCCTGCATTATTTATGCCGGCGCCAGTCAGTTCGTCATCACGGCGCTGCTCAGCGCAGGCATGTCGATATGGATTGCGGCATTAACCGTGATGGCGATGGATGTGCGTCACGTCCTATATGGCCCGGCCTTGCGCCACCGTATTCTACAGCGCATTCCCACCGGCAAAACCGCGCTATGGGCTTTTGGTCTGACCGATGAAGTCTTTGCGGCGGCGGCGGCGCGACTGGCGCGCAATAACCGATGCTGGTCGGAAAACTGGATGCTGGGCGTCGCAGCTTCATCCTGGCTGTCATGGAGCCTGGGAACAGCCGTTGGCGCGCTATCCGGCAACGGCCCGCTGGAGGATTATCCCGCAGTGGAAGCTGCCCTTTCTTTCATGCTGCCGGCCCTGTTTCTAAGTTTCCTGCTGGCTTCATTCAAGCGGAGACAAAGTCTGGTGGTCATTTGTGCATTAGGGGGTGCGTTATTCGGTCTGTTGATCTCATCCATTCCGGCGGCGATTCTGATCGGCATCGGCGGTGGTTGTCTGGCCGCGCTTTTCCAACCCGCCTCATCTACCCAGGTAAACTCATGAGTACACAGATTATCCTTATCGGACTGATCGTCGGTCTGGTGAATTACCTTTTCCGTTACTTGCCGCTGAAGCTGGGTTCTTCCCGGGCCTCCGGCTCTTTGCAGCGCGGCAAAACCGCGCTGCTGCTGGACAGCATCGGTATTGCCTCGATCTGTGCGCTACTGATCGTTTCCAGCGTACCGGACATCCTCAAACACCATGAGAAACTGCTGCCTACGCTGGTCGGATTCATCGTACTGACCGGTTGCTTCTATAAAACCCGCAGTATCGTATTTTCGACCTTGCTTGGTGCATTTTGCTACGGACTCGCAATCAAATTTTTCTGATTTCTCCGCGCGCCATCATTCTCTACCATCACGATATTCTCTTTCCCCCCACCGGGTATTGTTCCGATTTCCAACCGTTCGTTGTTTACTTTCTGTCACAGAATAGGCGAGCTTATCTAACATAAGGTCATTTACCCAAGTAGTAACTTTAGTTACTATGCAGACCGTGATTACTGAGGTTAATACAAATGGATAGTTCGTTTGCACCAATAGAAAAAATGTTAAACCTGCGCGCTTCACGCAAGCCGGATTTTCCACGCCAGGAGGTTCTGCTGTTGCGTTTATGTATGCATATGCAGAGCAAGATACTGGAACACAGAAATAAAATCCTTAAAGACCAAGGTATTAATGAAACCTTGTTCATGGCGTTAATTACTCTGGAATCACAGGAATCTTACAGTATTCAACCTTCAGAACTCAGTGCCGCGCTGGGATCATCACGAACCAATGCCACCCGCATTGCCGATGATCTGGAAAAAAGAGGTTGGATAGAAAGGCGAGAAAGCCATAGCGATAGACGTTGCCTTCACCTGCATATGACAGAAGAAGGTAAGGCTTTCCTTGACCAGCTCATTCCCCCGCAGCATAAAAGCCTGCATTTTCTCTGGTCCACCCTCAATATCGATGAGCAAAAACAGCTTGAAACATTAATGCGAAAACTGCTGACCCGATTGGATGAAATGGACGAGCTCGAAAACTCATAACCGATTAATTTAAAAAATAATAATATCACCACCCTCGTTGTAGCCGACATTCCCCTTTGTTCATTTCATTGGGGCGTCCATGTTTACCACGGACAATGCCGTTTACTTTTCAGTAGCCGGTCATGCCGTCGCTTAACGATGCGTCGCGGTTGAATATCACTACCGGTCGGTCACCTGAGAACTACCGATGTGTCACCTGCGGAGCGATTCGACATCGCCATCCATGACGGCGTTGTTGTCAGGAACAAACATATCTTGATGCCAGGTAAGAAAAGAATAAGAAGAGAGAGAACACAATGAGTGAAAACGTAGAAAATCAGGCCCCACTGCCAGTACGGAAAAACAAGAAAAGACAGCGCAAACGGATACTGATGCTACTGACCTTTATCTTTATCGTCCTCGGCTGCATCTGGTTTATTTACTGGTTCCTGATCCTCAGACATCACCAGCACACGGATGATGCGTATGTCGCCGGTAATCAAATTCAGGTTATGGCGCAGGTGACAGGCAGCGTCACGCGCGTGAATGTTGACAATACTGATTTTGTTACACAAGGCGATGTGCTGGTCGAACTGGATCCGACCGATGCGCAACAAGCCTTTGAACGCGCCAAGACCGCACTCGCCAGCAGCGTGCGCCAAACGCATCAGCTCATTATTAACAGCAAACAGTATCAGGCCAATATTGAATTACGTCAGACCGAGCTGAATAAAGCCCTGAGCGACTTAAACCGTCGTGAAACACTGGGCAACGCGAATGCCATCGGTCGTGAAGAAGTCCAGCACGCACGGGATGCCGTAGCGGGCGCCAGAGCGTCTCTGGAGGTTGCCAAACAACAGTATCAGGCCAATCAGGCCATGATCCTGAACACGCCGTTAGAGCAGCAACCCGCGGTACAACAGGCGGCGGCGGAAATGCGTGACGCCTGGCTGGCGTTGCAACGGACAAAAATCGTCAGCCCGGTAAATGGCTATATTTCACGCCGCAGCGTTCAGGTCGGCGCCAGAATTTCCGCCACCTCGGCACTAATGGCCGTTGTGCCCGCCGATCATCTGTGGGTTGACGCCAACTTTAAAGAAACCCAGTTGGCCAATATGCGCATTGGTCAGCCAGCAACCGTCATTTCCGATATCTATGGTGATGATGTGGTTTATCAAGGCAAAGTCGTCGGTCTGGATATGGGCACCGGCAGCGCGTTTTCACTGCTCCCGGCCCAGAATGCCACCGGTAACTGGATAAAGGTCGTGCAACGTTTGCCTGTGCGTATTGAGCTGGATCCACAGCAGATTGCCGAACATCCCTTGCGTATCGGCCTGTCCGCCTTGGTTAACGTAGATACCGCGAATACCGAGGGTAAAGCGCTGGCCGAAACCTCGCGCAGCACGCCGGCTTATCAAAGCGACGCGCTGGCGTTGGATCTCGCCCCGGTCAACCAGATGATTGGCGACATCATTCAGGCTAATGCCGGTTAATCTGTCAGGAGAGCAGCGTGCAGAGAACACCGCTTAAGGGCGCCAGCCTAGCCTGGATGACTGTTGCTTTATCATTGGCGACATTTATGCAGGTTCTGGACTCCACAATCGCCAACGTGGCCATCCCGACGATTGCCGGTAACCTGGGGGCGTCCAATTCGCAGGGAACCTGGGTAATCACCTCTTTCGGGGTTGCCAACGCCATCTCTATTCCCATCACCGGCTGGCTGGCCAAACGCTTCGGGGAAGTCCGTCTTTTCCTGTTGTCTACCATTTTATTTGCCTTCACCTCCTGGCTGTGCGGCGTTTCCACCAGTCTGGAGATGTTGATTTTCGCCCGCGTGCTACAGGGGATTGTCGCCGGACCGCTGATCCCGCTGTCGCAAAGCCTGTTGCTCAATAATTACCCGCCAGCCAAGCGCAGCATCGCGCTGGCGCTGTGGTCCATGACCGTGGTGGTCGCCCCGATTTGCGGGCCGATTCTGGGGGGCTGGATTAGCGATAATTACCACTGGGGCTGGATATTCTTTATCAACGTTCCGCTGGGTGTGGCGGTCGTGATCATTACCCTGCAAACCTTGCGCGGGCGGGAAACTAAAACCGAAATCAAGCCCATTGACACCATCGGTCTGGCATTGTTGATTGTCGGTATCGGCAGTCTCCAGATGATGCTGGATCGGGGGAAAGAACTGGACTGGTTTAACTCCCGTGAGATTATTGTCCTCACGGTGGTTGCCGTCATATCACTGGCGTTTTTGATCGTCTGGGAGTTGACCGACGACCACCCGGTGGTGGATTTGTCCCTGTTTAAATCCCGCAACTTCACCATTGGCTGTTTGTGCCTCAGCCTGGCCTATATGTTTTATTTCGGCGCAATCGTTCTGTTGCCGCAGCTATTACAGACGGTCTTTGGCTACACAGCAACCTGGGCGGGACTGGCTTCCGCGCCCGTCGGCTTGATGCCCGTGCTGTTGTCGCCGATTATCGGTCGCTTCGCCCCGCGTCTGGATATGCGTCAACTGGTCACATTCAGCTTCATTATGTATGCCGTCTGTTTTTACTGGCGCGCTTACACTTTTGAACCGGGAATGGACTTTGGCGCCTCCGCGTGGCCGCAGTTTGTACAGGGAATTGCCGTAGCCTGTTTCTTTATGCCGCTGACCACCATTACGTTATCCGGTCTCCCGCCGGAACGCATGGCGGCGGCGTCCAGTTTGTCCAATTTTACCCGGACGCTGGCGGGCTCTATCGGCACCTCCATCACCACCACATTATGGGCGCAGCGTGAATCACTACACCATGAGCACCTCGCGGAATCGGTGACGCCTTATAATCCGCTAGCTCAGGAAACCTATCAGCAGCTACAGGCGCTGGGAATGAGCCAGTCGCAGGCCTCGGCGTATATCGCTAAAGAAATTACCGCACAGGGATTGATTATTTCCGCCAACGAAATCTTCTGGGCCGCGGCGGGCATATTTCTTGTGCTGATGGTGCTGGTGTGGTTTGCGCGTCCGCCGTTCACCTCGGGTGGTAAAGGCGGCGGCGCGCACTAGTTTTTCCCGTCCCTCCCGCTACGGGGGGGACGGGAAACATCAAAATGCGACGCAAACCGGCGCATCAACCCGCATTACGGACTCCTGCGCAAAACGCGCCTTGTAGCGCGTGCGCAGCGTTTCTATGTCGTTTTCGTGGTCGGGTCCATGGATAAGCAGTAACGCTTTACTGTTTTCCCGGACAATCTTCCCATCCTGCCCTAACCACTGTCCGTTGGCGTCGAACACGGTCAAGCCGGCTTTAAAGCGCGGCGTGACGTCGTTATCCACAAAGGCTTTCCATTCCACATCGGAAACCGGCGGGCCGGAAGGACGGTTGAGGCCGAAATACAGCGTGGTTTGCACCTGCCTATCTCCGATATGGCAGGCCTGGGACGACGAGCGAGCGGTATCGGGAACATGCGGCGTCTGAGTACAGCCGCTGATAAAAAACGCCCCCAGGAGCAACGATGTCGCTGTGTGAATTGATTTTTTCCGTGTCATCAAAGAACATCCCATATTCATCATCGCAAATTTACGGCTAAAGGCGCGGCATCGACTTTCTCCCGCAACCCTAGCGTAAGCGACTTTTCTTTTATCAGGCGTGATTCTGTCGCCACCATTCGGACAGCAAAATCCCCGTCGCCACAGAAATGTTCAGGCTTTCAACCTTACCGGTTCCTTCAATCGAGATCTTGACGTCGCCCTGTTGCCAGGCGCTATCCGACAGACCGCCGCCTTCCTGCCCGAGAACAATCACGGTTTTGGCCGGGAATGAGTTTTTTGATAACGCCGTCCCTTTATGGCTGGAGGTGGTCACGATGGTGTACCCGGCCTTGCGGAACTCGGCCAGCACAGAGAGGAAATCATCAGCATTGATGGCTTTCACATGCTCGGCGCCGCCTTCAGCGGTACGCACCGCCGCCCCGGACTCCAACAACGCCGCATCCTGAACCAGCACGCCGTTCACGCCAAAGTGCGCACAGCTTCGCATAATGCCGCCGAGGTTATGCGGATTACCCACATCTTCCAATGCCAGTACGCAATCACTTTCGCCGGCCGTTTGCAGGTATTCACTCACATCCAGCCCCTGACGTTTTTTAATCAGGAAGCAAACGCCGCCGTGGTGCTCAGTGCCGGACGCTTTGATCAGTTCATCATCTTCAACAACATGATAAGCCTTGCGGTTAGCCGCCATCCAGCGCAACGCTTCACGAAAACGCGGCGTAACCTCCTGCAAAAACCAGGCGCGAACAATCGCGTCCGGACGACTTTTAAACAACGCATGACAGGCATTTTCACCATAAACGCGCGTTTCTTCCTGACGCTGACGACGGATCTGCGCGGGATCTATCTGGCTTTTACCGCTGATACCGCCATGATCGGGTTCAGCCTCTTCACTCGGAGGACGAGACACGGTCTTCCACGGTGAATCCGCATAGCCGCCCTCTTCGCTGCGAGGACGACGCGGGCGCTCAGCGCCGCGATCGTTGCGCTCTTTGCCCCACGGACTTTTTTCACGGGCATCGCCTTCACGGGAAGGGTTCTCGCGGGCATGACGCGGGTTCTTATCGCGCGGATTCTGAGGTTTGCCGCGGCTATCCCGCGAACCGCCGCCTTCACGCTGACCGCGTCCGCTTTCACTGCGACGATCTTTATCTGCCGGACGTTTGTTTTTATTCTCTTTATCGCCCTCGTCATCGCTACGGACGTACATCACGCGGACTTTGCCGCTTTTACTATTAAATGAATCGCTCATCGTTCTCTCCACCTACGCGCTGGGCGCGAAGATTACCTTATGTACACCCGCTTAGCTACCTGCTTGTCATAAAAGCCAAAAACTATCGTAGCTATTGAGTAAACCACGTTGTTGACTACTGACCTGCCCGCCATACTTAATCAACCAATAAGTAACATATTGCTTAAGTAATACTCTATTTATTTAACATGCTGTCGACATCTAATTGCCTACCCGCAACGGTTTTCATCAACAGCACATTATTTAGCCCTTTTTTATCTGAGGCCTCGTTATGAATACGGTATGTGCATCTTGCCACACAACAAACCGTCTGCCCGAAGAACATATTAATGACCACGCAAAATGCGGCCGCTGTGGAGAATCTCTGTTCACGGGCGAGGTTATCAATGCCACCGAAGCGACACTGGATAAACTGCTACTGGATGATCTGCCCGTCGTCGTCGACTTCTGGGCGCCATGGTGTGGTCCCTGCGTCAACTTTGCGCCAGTGTTTGAAAGTGTCGCACAGGAACGCAGCGAAAAAATACGCTTTATTAAAGTTAATACAGAATCGGAACCTGCGCTCAACGCGCGTTTCCGCATCCGCACGATTCCAACACTGATGCTGTTTAAACAAGGACAACTGGTCGACATGCTCAACGGCGCGCTGCCTAAAGCCCCCTTTGAAAGCTGGTTGGACGAGTCACTGTAAACGCGCCTTTTGGTCAGGCGGCATCTCGATTAGAATAACGCCTTTCAGAGCCTGTTTCTGCGGATATTCCCTAAAGCCGCAGGTCGTAAACAGGCTCCTGGCAGAATACTGAGATGCTCAATATTTCATGATCAACAATGCCGTTCTTCGTCTGCGCCAGCAGCGTCTTGAGCAATCAACCAAACCGTTCCGCGCCCGCGGCTGCCGTGTGGTACGGTGTCAGCGTTGCCTGCTGCCGGCTACAGCCTGTCTGTGCCATACCATCCGGCCGCAGGATTCCCACAGTCGTTTCTGTCTGGTGATGTTCGATACCGAACCGCTGAAACCAAGCAACACCGGGCGATTGATCGCCGATATCCTGCCGGATACGCAGGCATTTCTCTGGTCCCGCACATCGCCCGATCCGCAGTTGCTCGCCGCCTTAAAAAATTCGGACTATCAACCTTATCTGGTTTTTTTAGCCGACGACGCCGAACCAGGGCGTCAGGTGTTCCGCCAATTGCCCGCCTCGGGGAAACCGCCTTTGTTTGTCTTGCTTGACGGCACCTGGCCGGAAGCGCGGAAAATGTTCCGCAAAAGCCCCGATCTGGATGGATTACCCATTCTGTCACTGAATGTCGATGCGCTTTCCCGCTATCAACTACGGGAAGCCAGCCACGCCGGACAACATTGCACCGCTGAAATTGCGATAGCCCTGCTTGCACAAGCCGGAGACGATACCGCCGCCGCGTCGCTCTCCGTTCATTTCGATCGCTTCCGCGAACGCTATCTGGCCGGGAAGCCACATCATACCTTACGGGAAATTCTACCCATCATCACAGCATAAACCGCCGAAAACGTTTAGTATCAAATCGTCTTCTTCTAAAAAGGTGACTTATGAGCCAGCGCGGATTGGAAGCACTATTACGTCCCAAGTCGATAGCGGTTCTGGGCGCGTCAGAAAAACCGGGACGGGCGGGTTTTCTGATGATGCGGAATTTGCTGGATGGGAACTTCAACGGGCCGGTGCTCCCCATCACCCCGAAATATCGCGCCGTCTGCGGCGTGCTGGCCTATCCGAATGTCGCCAGCCTGCCCATGACACCCGATCTTGCGGTTATCTGTACCAACGCCGAGCGCAATCTGGCGTTGCTGGAAGATCTCGGGCTGCGCGGTTGTAAAACCGTCATTATCTTATCGGCCCAGCCCGCTCAATTCAGTGAATTAAAAGCCTGTGCGGTGCGTTATCACATGCGTTTATTAGGCCCTAACAGTCTTGGGCTGCTCGCCCCCTGGCAGGGACTTAACGCCAGCTTTTCGCCCGTTCCCATTATGAAAGGCAAACTGGCGTTTATTTCTCAATCCGCAGCCGTATCCAACACGATTCTGGACTGGGCGCAGCAGCGGGGTATTGGCTTCTCCTATTTTATTGCATTGGGCGACAGCCTGGATATTGATATTGACGACCTGCTGGATTTCCTGGCTCGCGATGGCAAAACCAGCGCGATCCTGTTACACCTCGAGCATATCAGCGATGCCCGTCGTTTCCTTTCGGCGGCCCGGAGCGCCTCAAGAAACAAACCGATTCTGGTGATAAAAAGCGGACGCAGCCAGCAGGCGCAACAATTGTTCAACAGCCGGCATCAGGGATTAGACGCCGCCTACGACGCCGCAATCCAACGCGCGGGCCTCTTGCGGGTACGTGACACGCATGAACTGTTTTCGGCAGTAGAAACCCTTAGCCATCTGCGTCCGTTGCGTGGCGAACGTTTGCTGCTCGTCAGCAACGGCGCTGCGCCGGCGGCACAGGCTCTCGATCGGTTGCTGAGCAGACAGGGAAAACTGGCGATCCTCAGTGAAACCACGCAGCAAATGCTGCGGGAAAAATTACCGCGACACATCGCTATTGGTAACCCGCTTAATCTGCGTGAGGACGCAACAACCGCATCCTATCTGGCCGCGGTTACTGTTTTACTGGATAGCGATGACATTGATGCGCTGCTTATCATTTATGCTCCCAGCGCCGCCGCACCCGGCACCGAAAGCGCCGAACAACTGATTACGCTTTTCCGGCAACACCCGCGCGGCAAACGTATTACGCTGCTGACAAACTGGTGCGGCGAGTTTTCGTCACAGGAAGCGCGCCGCTTATTCAACGAGGCGGGCATCCCCACCTACCGCACGCCGGAAGGCGCGGTGACGGCATTTATGCACATCGTTGAATATCGCCGTAACCAGAAGCAACTGATGGAAACCCCCGCGCTGCCGCAGGATTTAACCGTCAATGCCAGCCAGGCCCATACGCTGATTCACCAGGCGCTGGCCGATGGCGTCACTCAGTTGGATACTCATGAAGTCCAGCCTATCCTACAGGCTTACGGTTTAAACACCCTGCCAACCTGGATCGCCAATGACAGCACTGAAGCGGTATACATCGCCGAGCAGATAGGCTATCCGGTCGCCATTAAGCTACGCTCGCCGGATATTCCCCATAAGTCGGAAGTTCAGGGCGTCATGCTTTACTTACGAACGGCCAGAGAAGTTCAGCAGGCCGCCGATGCGATTCTCGATCGGGTAAAACAGACCTATCCCCAAGCGCGCATTCACGGTCTGTTGGTACAGAGCATGGCGAACCGGGCCGGAGCTCAGGAGCTACGGATCGCTGTCGAACAGGATCCGGTATTTGGGCCGTTAATCATGCTGGGGGAAGGCGGCGTTGAATGGCGGGAGAAACAGGCCGCCGTGGCGCTGCCGCCGCTGAATATGACGCTGGCCCGCTATCTGGTGTTGCAGGCGGTAAAAGGGGGGAAAATTCGTAGCCGCAGCGCGCTGCGTCCTTTGGATATTCCGGCGCTCAGCCGTTTACTGGTACAGGTTTCAAACCTGATTCTCGATTGCCCGGAAATATCCCGGCTGGATATCCATCCTCTGTTGGCCTCCGGGGATGAATTTACCTTACTGGACGTCACTCTCCATCTGACGCCGTTTAGCGGAGATCCACAGTCAAGGTTGGCTATCCGCCCTTACCCGCAGGAGCTGGAAGAAACCGTCACGCTTAAAAACAACGCTATCTGCCTATTCCGCCCTATCCTGCCCGAAGATGAACCTTTGCTGAGTAAATTTATCGCCAAAGTCACCAAGGAAGACCTGTATTACCGTTATTTCAGCGAAATTAATGAATTTAATCACGAAGACTTAGCCAATATGACCCAGATTGACTACGATCGGGAAATGGCGTTTGTTGCCGTACGCCAGTCGGAAGAAGGCGCGGAGATTATTGGCGTTACGCGAGCCATTTCCGATCCCGATAATACCAGCGCTGAATTCGCCGTTTTGGTTCGTTCCGATTTAAAGGGATTAGGTCTGGGCCGGCGCCTGTTGGAAAAGCTCATCCAGTATGCCAGATTACATGGGCTGGGGAGGCTGAATGGCATCACCATGCCGCATAATCAGGGAATGATTACGCTGGCGAAGAAACTTGGCTTTAGTGTCGACGTCCAATTGGAAGAAGGGATCGTCACGCTGGAACTACCGCTGGAAAATTAATCACCATACGTGATATAGCTCCCGCATCAAGAGACGATCTGGCTGTCAATGGCAAAACTTGCTCACAACCGCAGGCAACTAATGGTATTATCGCCGATTCAGCAATTCCTTAACTTTTGATGATGGCCTGCGGGTCATAACTGATGAGAGAAGAAACGCACTGTGATGTTGTCAAAATTTAAACGCAATAAATACCAACAACACCTTGCACAATTACCCAAAATCCCTCAGACAGCTGATGACGTTCAGACACTTCATTCTCCTGAACGCTTCCGCACCGCGCTGGTCAATGCCATTCTGAATGCCAGAAAACGTATTTACCTTGTGGCATTGTATCTGGAGCATGACGATGGCGGAATGGGTATATTGTCTGCGTTATATGAGGCTAAACGGCAGCATCCCGAACTTGATACCCGTATCCTGGTAGACTGGCATCGCGCTCAACGCGGGCGGATAGGCGCAGCGGCAGAAAATACCAATGCCGACTGGTATTGCGATATGGCGCGGAAATATCCTGATACGCGCTTCCCTATCTACGGTATCCCCGTAAACACGCGTGAGGCGCTGGGCGTTCTGCATCTAAAAGGCTTTATCATTGACGACACCGTGATCTACAGCGGAGCAAGCCTGAACGATGTCTACCTGCATCAACACGATAAATACCGCTATGATCGTTATCAGATAATTCATAATCCAATACTGGCTGATACTATGGCCGAGTATATTCAAAATATACTGTCGGCCCCGGCGATCAACCGGTTAGATCGTACCGATCGGCCTAAAAGCCTGGAAATCAAAAACGAAACCCGGCAATTCCGCCAGGCATTGCGTACGGCAACCTATCACACGCCTGACTGCGGCGACGTTAACGATCAACTGACCGTTACGCCATTGGTCGGGTTAGGCAAACAGAGTCCACTGAATAAAACCATCCATCATCTGATGTATTGCACAGATGAGCACCTGGTGATGTGTACACCTTATTTTAACCTGCCCGCTCTGCTGGTTCGCAATATCATCCGGTTATTACGGGAAGGAAAGAAAGTAGAAATCATCATCGGTGATAAAACCGCGAATGATTTTTATATTCCGGAAGATCAGCCATTCAAGATCATCGGCGCACTGCCTTATCTCTATGAAATCAACCTGCGTCGGTTCCTGAGCCGATTACAGCGCTATATTGATAATCAGCAGCTCGTCGTTCGCTTGTGGAAAGATGGCGACAACAGTTTCCACCTGAAAGGTATGTGGATTGATAATAAATGGCAGCTACTGACGGGAAACAACCTTAATCCTCGCGCCTGGCGTCTGGATCTGGAAAACGCCATATTAATTCACGATCCCAAACAGGTTCTGTTAGCACAGCGATTGGAAGAGTTGGACAATATCAAAGTCCATACCCAGGTCGTCACAAGTTATATGGAACTGGAAAGCATTGCGCAATATCCGGTAAAAGTCCGCAAGCTCATTCGACGTTTGCGCCGCATTCGTATCGACAGACTGATCAGCCGTATTCTTTAATCCCGCCATTATAAACTTGAACAGCTCCGAATCATCTCGAGGCTGTTCCAGTTTATATTCCGAAAAATTGCTATGCGGCACGGTATATTACCGCTGTTCCAGGCGAATTTTATAAAGACAAGATAAACAAAAGGCCAACCTGTAAAGGCTGGCCTTATGTCTTAATTGAAACCTGGCAGTTCCCTACTCTCACATGGGGAGACCCCACACTACCATCGGCGCTACGGCGTTTCACTGCTGAGTTCGGCATGGGGTCAGGTGGGACCACCGCGCTATCGCCGCCAGGTAAATTCTTTTTAAACCGAAAACGTTAACCTAAATTACTGGTGCTGATACCCAGAGTCGAACTGGGGACCTCACCCTTACCAAGGGTGCGCTCTACCAACTGAGCCATATCAGCGCACCTGAATATTTGATGCCTGGCAGTTTATGAACCATTTCATGGTTCACCCTTCGGGCCGTTGCTCCGCAACGTTTAAAAGCCTGCGGCTTTTTTCCTACTCTCTATCGAGTAGAGAACCGCCCCGAGGATTTCACTGCAACTTCTTAATTTGATGCCTGGCAGTTCCCTACTCTCACATGGGGAGACCCCACACTACCATCGGCGCTACGGCGTTTCACTGCTGAGTTCGGCATGGGGTCAGGTGGGACCACCGCGCTATCGCCGCCAGGCAAAT
>NZ_JABJXS010000015.1 GCF_013155275.1 Brenneria sp. hezel4-2-4 | reverse complement strand
ATGCCTCGATCAGTATTGATACCATCACCGCCGATAATGTGGTGAATGCGGCCGAGTCTAATCAGACTATCAATGTCACCGGTCAGGTGGGCGATAATGTCCAGGCCGGTGATGCGGTGACCGTCACCGTCGGTAGCGAGACTTATCAGACTACGGTGAATGCCGATGGCGTAACCTGGAGTGTGAATGTGCCCGGCAGCGTGCTGGCGGGAAATACCTCAGTTAATGCCACGGTGACCACCGCAGATACGGCGGGCAATACCACCACGGCAGAGGCTAACCGTCCTTATGATGTCGACATAATTGCCCCGGATGTGTCGATCAGTATTGATACCATCACCGCCGATAACGTAGTCAATGCCGTCGAGTCCGGCCAGACCATCAGCGTGACCGGCCAAGTGGGCGATCAGGTACGGGCGGGTGATGTGGTGACCGTCACGGTGGGGAGTGAGACTTACCAGACGACGGTCAATGCCGATGGCAGCACCTGGAGTGTGGATATCCCCGGTAGTGTGCTGGCGGGAAATACCTCAGTTAATGCCACGGTAACCACCGCGGATGCGGCGGGGAATATCGCTACGGCGGATGCCAGTCGCGGTTACACCGTTGATACGGTGGCACCGGATGCGTCGATTACCGTTGATACCATCACCGCCGATAATGTGGTGAATGCGGCCGAGTCCGGTCAGACTATCAGCGTGACCGGTCAGGTTGGCGATCAGGTGCGGGCAGGTGATGCGGTGACCGTCACGGTGGGCAGTGAGACTTACCAAACCACGGTGAATGCCGATGGCGTGACCTGGAGCGTGAGTGTTCCCGGTAGCGTACTGGCAGGGAATACGGCGGTTACGGCGAGTGTCACTACATCTGATGCCGCGGGCAATACCACCACGGCGGATGCCAGCCGCGGTTACACGGTTGATACCGTGGCGCCGGATGCCTCGATCAGTATTGATACCATCACCGCCGATAATGTGGTCAATGCCGTTGAGTCCAACCAGACCATCAATGTGACCGGTCAGGTTGGCGATCAGGTGCAAGCGGGCGATGCAGTGACCGTCACGGTGGGTAGCGAGACCTATCAGACCACCGTTAATGCCGATGGCGTGACCTGGAGTGTCAATATTCCCGGCAGCGTACTGGCGGGAAATACCTCAGTTAATGCCACGGTAACCACCTCTGACGCGGCGGGCAATACTACCACGGCGGATGCCAGCCGCGGTTACACCGTTGATACCGTGGCGCCGGATGCGTCGATTACCATCGATACCATCACCGCCGATAATGTGGTGAATGCCGCCGAGTCTAACCAGTCTATCAATGTGACGGGTCAGGTTGGCGATAATGTCCAGGCCGGTGATGCGGTGACCGTCACCGTAGGTAGTGAGACCTACCAGACCACGGTCAATGCCGATGGCAGCACCTGGAGTGTCAATATTCCTGGTAGCGTATTAGCTGCCAATACGGCGATTAATGCCACGGTGACAACCTCTGATGCGGCAGGCAATACCGCCACGGCGGACGCCAGTCGTCCTTACTCGGTTGATACGGTAGCGCCGGATATTGATATTACGCATTTCGCGGGCAATGACGGTTATATCAGCCAGCATGAGTTGGCCAATACGGTCGTCAGCGGCACCAGCAGCGAGAAGACCGTCGATTTGGTCTTTACCGACGTCAATGGCCGGTCTGTCACGCTGAGCAATGTGCCGGTAGTTGATGGCACATGGCAGGCGCAAAGCGATCTCAGTTCACTGGCGGAGGGGAAGATCACCGTTGATGCCACGGCAACCGATCCGGCAGGCAATCAGTCTCATGCCAGCAGTGATGCGGTAATGGATATTACGCCGCCGGTTGCTCTCGATGATGCGGTAACCGGCATGGAAGATACGCCGCTGCATATCGGCTGGAGCGATCTCGGCGTATCAGCCGATACCTCCGGTATCGTGATCTCGGCGCTGCCGCCGGCCAGTACCGGGACGCTCTATTTTAACGATGGCGGTAGCTGGAAGGCGGTAACGGTCGGTCAGGCGTTTACGGCTCAAGATCTTGATTTACGGTTTGAGGCGGCGGCAAATGCCGCGGGCTCTTCGTTAAGTGAGTTCTCATACCAGCCGGTCGATACGGTGGGAAATATCGGTAGCGATGCATCGTTGAGCATTAATATTACCCCGGTTGCCGACGCGCCGGTGGTTACCCTGAATATCGCCAGCGGCGAAACCACGGTGGTGCCGCAGACGATCGCCGTCAACGGCGGCAGCGAGAACGGCGGGTTCGATATCCAGGACGGCAAGATCGTCGCTATCGGCGATGGCGTCCGCATTTGGCTGACGCAGGGAGATCCGGTTCCCACGGTGGTGGGTAACGGCGTCATTGCCTATTACAACCAGGGGAATATCAGCGGCAGCAGTAGCTACACCGATATCTACGTGGTGCATAACGGTTCCGGATATGTCCAGGACGGCACCCAGCGCGGCCTGAATCAGGTCAGCGGCAATGACGGATCGGAAGCGAGCGGTACGTCGCCGGACTATATTTTTATTCAAGACGGCGATACCAGCACCTACAGCGTCAGCACGTCGACCAACAACAATGCCGCGAGCAATGTGAATACGTTCAATGGCGTGAGCGTTTACGGCAACAGTCAGCTAATCAACAGCGGCAACCAGTTGGAAGGCGTTATCTACGGTGATGGCTCCACCGTTTTGGCGGATAGCGGCGATACCACCACGGTCGAGGTGATTTCCGTCCAAAGCGGTTATCAGCAGCACACAATCAATGTCTCCGCCGCGTTGATGGATACCGACGGCAGCGAAACGCTATCCGGCATTACTTTATCCGGGCTGCCGGAAGGCACGCAGATTGTCTCCGGCGATACGGTGCTTTATACCGTGGGGAGTGAAGGGACGTACCTGATCCCGAATACGGATAATGCGCAGTCGTTCACCGCTGACCTTAACATCTGGGTTCCGGTCGCGGCCGGCAAGTTTGATGTAATTGCTCAGGCGACCTCAACCGAATCGGGCAATTATGATTCCGCGACCGGCTCTTCCGTGGAAGAGGTCGAACAGTATGGTTTAAGTATCGGCTCGACCGGTGATGATGCGATGTCGGGCACGCACAGCCATGATTTGATGGTCGCTGATGTTTCTGGGTTGCAGCTTGTCGAAGGGCAGAACTATAACATTGCGTTTATGGTGGATTCTTCAGGCAGCATGTCGAGTAGCGACATAGCAAAAACGCAGGCCTCGTTGACTAATGTGTTTAACAGTCTGATAAAAAGCGCCAACGGCGCCAACTCAGGCACGGTCAACGTCTTCCTGGCCGATTTTGACACTCAGGTCGGTAAAACGGTTTCCGTTAATCTGAGCGATCCTGACGCGTTGCAAAGTCTGACCGATGTGCTGAATTCGATGGTCGGCGGTTTGGCTAACGGCGGCGGCACCAACTACGAGGATGTGTTCAAAACCACCGCTAACTGGTTTTTAAGCGATCAGGTGACAAGCAATGTCGGCAATAACCTGACCTATTTTATTACCGACGGCGAGCCGACCTTTTATCAGACCGGCGAAACCAATGAAGTTCAGGTTGGATCGAAAAATCAATATCTGAATATTGACGATATCAACTATCAGCCCGGCGAAGCTTATTCTATGACTGTATACAGTAGGTCTCGTGAAGTCATTGATGAACAAGGAAACGTCTATCGTTATAGCGGTCATAACAGTAGCGGTTCCGTCATTGGACAAGTTCATGCCCAGGGGGACGGCACCTACGAAATCTCTACCCTCGGTGGCGCAGGCAACAATAGTTCCTACTGGAACGGTCGCTATTGGGTGGATAATTCAGGTAATCTCGACGCCAGCAATGCACAAGCGACAGAAGCGTTTGCGCAGTTGAAAAAACTGTCCAACGTTGACGCTATCGGTATTGGCGACGATCTGAATGCCAGCAGCCTGCAACACTATGACACTGACGGTCACGTGCAGGATCATATCGATCCCAGTCAGTTGAATGAGGCGATCCTGGGCAGTAATGAGCCGATGCATGCCGGCAATGACGAACTCAACGGCGGCTTAGGTAACGATATCCTGTTCGGCGATGTGGTGACGTTTGATAACATTGAAGGCAACGGCCTCTCTGCGTTGCAAAACTATATTGCCGGGCGGATGGGGCTACAGGATACGCTGCCGACCGCGAAAGAGATGCACGGTTACATTACCGCGCACAGCAGCGAGTTTGATATTTCTTCCGCAAGTGACGGTAATGATATTCTTAACGGCGGCGTGGGCAATGACATCCTCTTCGGGCAAGGCGGCAACGATACCCTGAATGGCGGAAGCGGCAACGATCTGCTGTATGGCGGCAGCGGAGATGATCTGTTGATCGGCGGGGCGGGCAATGATGTATTGATCGGCGGCGCCGGGGCAGATACCTTCAAGTGGCAGGCCGGTGAGGTGGGGCATGATGTTATCAAGGACTTCAATGCCAGCGAAGGCGACAGGATCGATTTAAGCGATCTGGTCGGCGAACTGGAAGAGGGAACCGATATCAGTCGCTATATTCGCATTACCGATAGCGATGGTTCGCCGACGATCGAAGTCAGTCCCGAAGGGAACTTCACCGGCGCTGGCGGCGGCACGGTGGCGGTATCCATTACGCTTGAGCACTACAGCGGCGCGTTACCGTCGCTTGAAAGTTTAATCAGCAAGCCAGAGCAAACTCAGAGCTGACGGTAATCGCGTGGAAAGGGCCTCTGAGTATGGGGCTCCTTTCATCTTTAAGCATACTTAAAAAGGTCTCGGAATATGTTTTATATCCAGCGCGATGGTGATGGGCATCTGCTTAAGGTTGATGAGAGTCCTTTTCCCGAGATGAATGGCGAATTGCCCGCCGGCTCCACAGAGGCATTGGAATGGTTTAAAACCCATGATAGCGCCACGGCCAGTTTGCAACAGCTGCGTCAGAGCGACCTGGAGATGGTGCGGGTACTGGAAGATTTGATTCAGGTATTAATCAATAAAGGCGTCATCAGTATTACCGATTTTCCCTCCGCGGCGCAGCTCAAGCTGATAGGCCGGGCGCAGGCGCGCGAAGCCTTGAATAGCGGATTGGATAAATTAATCGGCGATGATGAAGACGGCATGTTCTGACAGGCGTAACAGCATGATGAAAAAGGCCTTAACCGGCCGTTTTTCATCCGAGCGTCATCTTGTCGCCGGCGCCGGTTCTCCCAACAGACGTCCCATTGCGCCTTGCAACCCCATTTCCTGAAGCACTTTCAATTCGCCGGGGGTTTCAACACGCTCGGCGATAAGCGGTAGCGCAATGCTATTGGTGGCGCGATACAGGGCTTCAATAAACATTTTTTTATCTTCTTCACGATCGATATCCCGAATATAGCTGCCATCGACTTTTAAGTAAGCCAGTCCCCATTGAGACAAATTACCGATCATATTAAACCGGCCGCCAAAATGCTGAAGCCCCAGCGCGCAGCCATGTTCGTTCAGAAGTTTGATTAAGGCTTCAAGCTGAGCGGTGTCCGGCAGTTGGTTCTCATCTAATTCCAGAATCAGCCGCTTCGCCAACTGGGGCTGCTGTTTCAGCGGCGCCAGTAACTGAGCCATTAACGGCAGGTTAATCACGGTGTTGTAGGACAGACTTAACGCCAGATCGCCTTGATGCCGGCGTAAATAACCCAGCACCTGTTTCAGCATCACCTGATCCAGCCGGGTATTCCAGCCAAAACGCTGAACCCAGGGAAGGAAGCGGCCTGCGGCGATACTGTTTCCCTGTTCATCCTCAATTCTTGCCAGCACCTTATGATGCAGTATCTGATTCGGATCGAGGCAATTCACCACCGGCTGTAAGAAAAGTTGCAGATTTTCCTGCTCCAGAATGGGATCGAGCCGGTTAAACCACATGTGCCGGTCGGTGTCCGTCCGGGGGGATGTCGACAGGCTTTCATCGATGGTGATTTTGTCTGAATGCCTTTCGGCGCAGGTCAAAGCCTGATCGCCCTGGATCAGCAGGGATTGTGCGGCGTCTCCCGGTCGGAACGGCACCATACAAAACCGGGCCACCGGAGATACGTCTGTTTCACCCGTCAGGTATAAGCTTTCCATGTTGCGCGTCAGATCGTCTATCAACGCGTGGGCTTCCTTATCGACCAGACCGGGGCACAGCAAGGCGAATTCGCCGCCGCGGATACGGGCTGACAGGCTCTCTGCTTTGACGTCCCGCTTTTGGGTTTTGTGGATGATTTGCCCGATTGCCGCCAGCACTGAATCGGTGCGTTGTCCTCCCAGACGCTGGTTCATTCCTGAGAGATCCTGGATGCGGATCATAATCAGGAAGCCCGGCGGCGTTTCATCATCGGCGAGTTTGTCCTGAAACTGAATGTCGAAAGCCCGGCGGTTGGCCAACCCGGTCTGAGGATCTTGATAAGCCTCCTGACGTAAGCGCTCGCTTCGTAAGGCTTCTTCCTCAAATAGGGTCTTGAGTTTGCTAACCATCAGATTCATGGCCTGCGCCACGCGGCGCAACTCCGGCGTGTTGGGTAAATCAGGCTGGTTGAGGAATTCCCGGCGGGTAATCGCCAATGACTGATTGACGATATAGTCCAGCGGGCGCAGTTGGCGGCGCAGCATTATGGCGCCGAGCAAAACCCCAAGCGTACCGCAACTGAGCAGCCAGATGAGCGTGGCCGAACTGCTTTTCCACAAACGGGTGATGGCGAACATGGGATGGCTGACGACTTCCACTTTTGCCGCCTGTTCCCAGCCGCGCATGACGATCGCTTCGCCTGCGCCGGGTTGCAGGTTTACCAGCCGCACAAACCAGCGGGGCACATTGGGCACTTCCGGCGACGCCGTGCGCGCCAGCGTAATGTTATCGGTTTTTAAATCCCGAATGCGGATGCTGGAAAAGTAGCCGCTGTCAAAAATGGAGCTGACCATCAGTTCCACCATCGCCGGATCGTCGATATTCGGCGTCAGGGACAATCCCAGTGCGGTTGCCGCATCCTGGGCATGGGAACGAAGCTGGTTGTTATATTGCTCGCGCGAGTTTTCCAGACTGACGAAAAAACTCCCGCTGAAAATAATCAGCACGAACAGGCAGATGGCTATCAGTAATTGTTTGTATAGAGACATAGCCTTATCTTACTCCTCAAGTGAAAATCCTTCGGCACGCATTTTGGTCAGTAATTCCTGCCAGCGCGAAAGTCGTTTACTGTCACCTACGCGTTTGTTGCCGCCGGCGCCCGGCAGCCATAATCCTTCGCCATTAAAGGAATAGACCGGCAGTAAATCGGTGCGCTGGGTCGCAGGTTGAATGTTATTTATCAGGTTATCCAGCACCAGAGG
Source organism: Brenneria sp. hezel4-2-4 (assembly GCF_013155275.1). Classification (GTDB taxonomy): domain Bacteria; phylum Pseudomonadota; class Gammaproteobacteria; order Enterobacterales; family Enterobacteriaceae; genus Brenneria. Next base: position 77,941 of record NZ_JABJXS010000015.1, on the reverse strand, counting down.
GATGGCGGTTGGCGTCGGATAATAGGTAAGCACCATATGAGCCTTGTTTAGACGTAATGCCTTGACGTAAGTGATGCGCAGTTTTTCCCCCGCCACGCCTAAATGACGCAAAGTGAAATACTTGGCGATGGCGTAGTCTTCACAATCCGCCGCGCCTTTGCGTAACGCTTCAATCGGGCTGGCCCAGTAATCTTCCTGACCCCAGATGATCGTATCATCACGAAACTGCAAACGGTCATTAAAAAAAAGATTCACGGCTTCCAGCTGTTGTTGTTCATCCGCGTTGCGCTGGGAAATCAGCAACGCCTGCCATTCATCAATCCGTCGACTGGCCGCCGGGGTCGCCGGGCCATAAAGCTGGGCCGTCCGTTGAGTAATGAGGATGAAATCCCAGTCTGCGCGCAGCGAACCTGCCAGCAGCAATAGACAGCAAATGAGAAAAAGCTTGCAAAAAACGGTCTTAGGCAAGTGGTATTGCACTGATATTTCTCTGTTTGCTCACAAGGCGGCCGCCCCCGGCGTGAAGATTTAATAGATTAGACTATAGTGCAGACTATCTTACTTTTATAATGGCAAAAAGCCATTACTGCGGCACCAGGATAATGGTAGAAAAAAGTGCTGCAACGAAGAGGCAACAGGATGAATTTAGGCGCATTAGTATCAGAAACCCGCAATCCCGACACGATGGATTTGGATCAGTTGTCTACACTGGACATGATGCGTGTTTTCAATCGGGAAGATCAAAAGGTGCCGGAGGCTATCCGTCAGGTATTGCCGGCGATCGCCAGAGCGGTCGATCTGGCGACGGCCGCCTTAAAAGCGGGGGGACGGCTGATTTACCTGGGAGCGGGAACCAGCGGCCGATTGGGCGTGCTGGACGCCTCGGAATGCCCCCCGACGTTTGGGGTGCCGCATGGACTGGTGATTGGCTTGATCGCCGGCGGCCCGGGCGCATTGCTTCAGGCGGTTGAAGGCGCGGAGGATGATCCGGCGTTGGGCGAGGCCGATCTTGTCGCCCTGCATCTCACTGCGGAGGATATGGTGATCGGTCTGGCGGCTTCCGGCCGAACGCCTTATGTCATCGGCGCCTTGCGTTACGCCCGCAGCGTCGGCTGCCGGACGGCGGCGATCTCCTGTAATCCGCACGCGCCCATTGCAGAGGAAGCCCAGGTGGCGATTTCCCCGGTCGTCGGCCCGGAGGCACTGACGGGATCGACCCGCCTGAAATCGGGAACCGCACAAAAGCTGGTGTTGAATATGATTTCCACCGGCGTCATGGTCAAGCTGGGCAAGGTGTATCAGAATCTAATGGTGGATGTGAAAGCCACCAATGTTAAATTGTTGGATCGCGCGTGCCGGATTGTGATCGAAGCCACGGGCGCGGATCCGGATGTGGCCCGGCAGGCGCTGGCGCAGACCGGGAACGAGGTGAAACCTGCTATTCTGATGATTCTGAGCGGGGTGAGCGCGCAAGAGGCGCGACGGAAACTCCTGCAACATAAGGGTTATCTGCGCGAGGCGCTGATTGACTGACACGATGAGACATCGTCTTTTATTTATCGATCGCCGAGGAGTAACGTTTTGAGTGATAAGCGAAGCCTGCGCATTGTGTTTTTTGATTTGGACGGCACGCTGCATCAGCAGGATATGTTCGGTAGTTTTTTACGCTTTCTGCTCAAGCGGTTGCCGCTTAACCTTATTCTTGTTCTCCCGTTATTGCCGGTTATCGGCGCCGGTTTGCTGGTGCGCGGCCGCGCCGCCCGCTGGCCGATGAGCTGGCTGTTGTGGGCGATTACCTTTGGACGCCGTGAGGATAATCTCGTTCAGTTGGAAAAGCAGTTCGTCAGCGATTTTCGCCGTAAAGTGACGCCTTTTCCGCAGGTACAACAGCGGCTGAAAGAATATTTACAGGATACTCAGGCGCAGGTCTGGCTGGTCACCGGATCGCCTCAGCGCCTGGTTGAGCAGGTCTACCATGATTCCCCCTTTTTACCCGGCGTTCGTCTGATGGGAAGCCAGATAACACGGCGCGCCGGCGGCTGGGTGCTGACGCTGCGCTGTCTGGGGCAGGAAAAAGTCATTCAGATGGAACAGCGGCTGGGTACGCCGCTGAAGCTCTATAGCGGCTACAGCGACAGCAAGCAGGATAACCCGCTGCTCTATTTTTGCGAGCATCGCTGGCGGGTGACGCCAAACGGCAGTTTGCAACAACTGGAGTGATTCCTCTCGGGCGTTGTCCGTATATAATGCCGCCCCCAACAGTGACAGCGAAAAAATTGCCTAAGAGGAAGCCGTGAGCCGCGTATTGGTACTGGATGATGAATATTGGATGCGCCATGCGCTGACCTTGGCCCGGCGCGCTCAGGATGAAGGTGAGGTGCCGGTCGGGGCGGTGCTGGTCTTGGATAATCTGGTAATCGGCGAAGGCTGGAATCGCCCGATAGGCCATCACGATCCGACCGCCCATGCCGAGATTATGGCGCTGCGTCAGGGAGGAAAAGCGCTACAGAACTATCGCCTGTTGCATTCTACGCTCTACGTGACGCTGGAGCCTTGCATCATGTGCGCGGGCGCCATGATCCACAGCCGCATTGGCCGGCTGGTTTATGGCGCGGCGGATGAAAAAACCGGGGCGGCGGGGTCGCTGGTGGATATTTTACGCCATCCCGGCATGAATCATCAGATAACCATCGATTCCGGCATCCTGGCCGCCGAGTGTTCCGCCACGCTCAGCGCATTTTTCCGCCAGCGGCGTGAGCAGCATAAAGCGCGGCGCGCGGCGGGTAAAAAAGCCGCGAATTAATCGCGGCTGAGGTTGCTGACAAAGTCGTCTGTAAGCCTGAGATACCCGGGCCTACCGTACCGAGGGGCCATTATGGGACACATCCTTGTGCCCCACCCTGCGGGCCAGCATAAATGCTGTTCAAATTTGCTCCTGGCAAATTTGTCGGCGGCTTACGCCGCTACGGCCCCTCGCCACGCTCTCCCTAATAACAGGCTTTGTCAATGGTCTGAACCGCGAATTAATCGCGGCTTCGGCTTATGGCGTTATAAGACTTATTCCGGCACTTTATCCGGCGCAACAACCGGATAAGCCTGAGCGGAGAGCAACTGTTGCTGCGCTTTAGTCTCTTTTTCTGACAGATATCCCACCAGACTCACCATATAACGGCGGATATTTTCCACATAGTTGTAGGCTTCATGTCCGCGCGCATAACCGTAAGTGGTTTGCGTGTAATAACGTTTCTGGCTCAGCATCGGCAGACGCAGTTTCACATCGGCCCAGCTATCGGGGTTGCCTTTCTGCCTTTCCGTCAGTTTGCGGGCGTCCAGCAAATGGGCATATCCCATGTTGTAGGCCGCCAGCGCAAACCAGATTTTTTCATCCTCAGGGATCGTATCCGGCATCTTCTGCATCATATGCGACATATATTGCGCGCCGCCGCGAATACTCTGTTCGGGATCGAGACGATCGGTAACATCCAGACTTTCCGCCGTATTGCGGGTAAGCATCATCAGCCCGCGTACGCCGGTCGGCGAGGTGGCCAGCGGGTTCCAGTGCGATTCCTGATAGGAGATGGCCGCCAGCAGTTTCCAGTCGATCTCCGTGGCATATTTTTCAAACAACGGCTGGAGATCGGGCAGCGTTTCATCAATGGCGCTGAGGAAGGTGGTGGTATCGACGTAATCAAATTCGCCGACATGGCCCAGATATTTTTCTTCCAGTCGGGCGAGGGTGCCGTCTTCAACGATGCGGCTGAAAAAATCCAGTAACGCCGCGGACAGGCTATCATCATTTGAGCGCCGCATGTACCAGGTGACCGGTTCTTCATCGCTGAGATCGAACGCCACGGCGAGCTGGGGATGAATACGCTGGATTAACCCAATGGTGACCGAATCTCCCAGGGTATAGTCGAGTTTACCGTCGATAACCTGTTTCAGCAGTTCCTGCGTGGTCAGTTCTGACGTTGATTCCCACTCCAACTGCGGATGTTTGTCCGCTTTCAGTTCGCGCAGCGTGGCGACATACGCGGATCCTGATGTCACGGCCAGGCGTCCGGGCAGTTTTCCCAGCGTTTTAGGGCGCGTGTTCCCCAGGCGATACACCAACTGTTGCGACACCGAATAGTAGGTCGGCCCGGCGCGAAAGCGCGCCAAACGTTCATGATTATAAATGAGTCCGGCGGCCAGTAAGTCCGTATCGTCGTCATCCAGATCGTCAAACAGGTCGTCAAGGTTTTTACGTGACGAGACCGTCAGCTTGACGCCGAGATAGTCGGCGAAACGTTTCGCCAGTTCATAATCAAGACCTGCCGGCTCACCGTTACTGATATAGTGAGTCAAAGGCGAGTCGATGGTGCTGATACGCAACTCGCCGCGTGAGAGGATCTGTCTGAGCTGATCGTCCTGGCTGCTGCGCCAGGGGATATTTGGCCATAGGGCCAGCGCCAGCAGTAACGTGATAATCCCGATGAAAAAATAATTTAATTTTAAACGCTTCAAATAGTGGTCTCTCGGCGGCTTGGCTAGCCTGTCTATAGTGGCCGTTTTTTATACGAAAAGTCCCGGAGTCGAGGCATTTTGCGTAACAAACTGCCAGTGTGCAACTTTTATTGATTTGGTTAATGGTCATTCGGCGCCGTAAGGCGATGTGCAACAATCGCTACGCAAACGGTTTCGTCCGGGTCAAGGATTCTCTATAATGACGCGCGTTTCCCCCCTGTAGCGCCCAACGACTGCACCGCAGTCGGTGCATCGAAGACGAGAGAACTTTAGATTATGGAAATACTGCGTGGTTCACCTGCTTTGTCGGCTTTTCGTATTAATAAATTGCTGGTTCGCTGCAAAGAGCACTTTTTGCCGATCAGTGATATCTATGCCGAATATGTGCATTTTGCCGATGTCAGCGCGCCGCTGAACAACGATGAACAGGACAAACTGACACGGTTGCTGAAATATGGTCCTTCTCTCGCTGAACACGAGCCGCAAGGCCGTTTGCTGCTGGTGACTCCCCGTCCCGGCACGATTTCCCCGTGGTCTTCCAAGGCAACGGATATTGCGCGTAATTGCGGCTTGAATAAGGTTTTGCGTCTGGAACGCGGTCTGGCTTTTTATATCCATGCGCCGACGCTGAGCGATGAACAGTGGCAGCAACTGGGGGCGTTGTTGCATGACCGTATGATGGAAAGCGTATTCAATGAGATGAAGCAGGCGGAAAAACTGTTCTCTCATCATCAGCCCGCGCCGTTGAAACGCGTAGAGATCTTGTTACAGGGCCGGCAGGCGCTGGAAGAGGCCAATGTCCGGCTGGGGCTGGCGCTGGCGGAAGACGAGATCGATTATCTGCTGGATGCGTTTAACCAACTGGGGCGCAATCCCACCGATATTGAGCTGTATATGTTTGCCCAGGCTAACTCCGAACATTGCCGGCATAAAATTTTTAATGCCGACTGGGTGATCGATGGCGTGGAACAGCCGAAATCGCTGTTCAAGATGATTAAGAACACCTTCGTCCACACGCCGGATCACGTATTGTCCGCCTATAAGGACAACGCGGCAGTGATGGAAGGCTCCGCCGTCGGGCGTTTCTATGCCGATACGCACGGCAACTACGATTACCATCAGGAAGAGGCGCATATCCTGATGAAAGTGGAAACCCACAACCACCCGACGGCGATTTCGCCCTGGCCGGGGGCGGCAACGGGTTCCGGCGGTGAAATCCGCGATGAAGGCGCGACCGGACGGGGCTCCAAACCCAAGGCGGGGCTGGTCGGTTTCTCCGTATCGAACCTGCGTATTCCCGGCTTTGAACAGCCGTGGGAAGAAGATTTCGGCAAGCCCGATCGTATCGTCAGCGCCCTGGATATTATGATCGAAGGCCCGCTGGGCGGGGCGGCGTTCAATAATGAATTCGGCCGCCCTGCGCTGACCGGCTATTTCCGTACCTATGAAGAGCGGGTGGACAGCCATAACGGCACCGAACTGCGGGGTTATCACAAGCCCATAATGTTGGCCGGCGGCCTCGGTAATATTCGCGCCGACCATGTTCAAAAAGGCGAAATCAGCGTGGGCGCCAAACTGATCGTGCTCGGCGGCCCTTCAATGAATATCGGGTTAGGGGGCGGGGCGGCGTCGTCAATGGCCTCCGGTCAGTCTGACGCCGATCTGGATTTTGCTTCCGTTCAGCGCGATAACCCGGAAATGGAGCGCCGCTGTCAGGAAGTGATCGACCGCTGCTGGCAGTTGGGCGAACAGAACCCGATCCTGTTTATTCATGACGTGGGCGCCGGCGGCCTGTCCAACGCGATGCCGGAGCTGGTCAGCGACGGCGGCCGCGGCGGTCGTTTCGAACTGCGTGATATTTTGAATGACGAACCGGGCATGAGTCCGCTGGAAGTCTGGTGCAATGAGTCGCAAGAGCGTTATGTGCTGGCCGTCGCGCCGGAACAACTGGCGTTGTTTGATGAAATCTGCCGCCGTGAGCGTGCGCCTTACGCGGTGATCGGCGAAGCGACGGAAGAATTGCATTTGACGCTGAATGACCGTCATTTCAATAACCAGCCGATCGATCTGCCGCTGGATGTTTTGCTGGGTAAAACGCCGAAGATGCTGCGTGATGTCGAGCGCAAACAGGTGGAAGGCGCATCGCTAAACCGTGATGACATTTATCTGGCCGACGCGGTAGAGCGCGTGCTGCATTTGCCGGTGGTGGCGGAAAAAACCTTCCTGATCACCATCGGCGACCGTTCGGTAACCGGTATGGTGGCCCGCGATCAAATGGTCGGGCCGTGGCAGGTGCCGGTGGCTGACTGCGCGGTGACCACGGCGAGTCTGGACAGCTATTACGGTGAAGCCATGTCGATTGGCGAGCGCGCCCCGGTGGCGCTGCGCAATTTCGCGGCCTCCGCGCGTCTGGCGGTGGGGGAAGCATTAACCAACATTGCCGCGACCGATATCGGCCCTCTGACGCGCGTTAAGCTATCGGCTAACTGGATGGCCGCAGCCGGTCATCCGGGGGAAGATGCCGGGCTTTACGATGCGGTTAAAGCCATCGGCGAGGAACTTTGCCCGGCGCTGGGGTTGACTATCCCGGTCGGCAAAGACTCCATGTCGATGAAAACCCGCTGGCGGGAAGGCGACGAAGAACGTGCCATCACCTCGCCGATGTCGCTGGTGATTTCTGCTTTCGCCCGGGTGGAGGACGTGCGTAAAACGGTAACCCCGCAGTTGCGTACCGATGAAGATAACGCATTATTACTGATCGACCTGGGCGCGGGACACCAGGCGCTGGGCGCCACCGCGCTGGCTCAGGTATACCGCCAGTTAGGCCGTGAAACCGCGGACGTGCGCAATGCGCAACAACTGGCCGGCTTCTTTAATGCCATGCAGCAGTTGGTGACGGACAAGGCCTTACTGGCTTATCACGATCGATCTGACGGCGGGCTGTTGGCGACGCTGGCTGAGATGGCGTTCGCCGGCCACTGCGCCGTGAATGTCGATATTGCTTCGCAGGGCGACGACACGTTGGCTACGTTGTTCAACGAAGAGCTGGGGGCGGTTATTCAGATTGCGGCTTCACGTCAGGCCGACGTGCAAAGCGTGTTTGCCCGGCATGGTCTGGCGGATTGCGTGCATTATCTCGGTCGCGCCGAAGAGGGAACACGCTTTATTATTACCCGCGGTGAGGACGTGGTTTACCGCGAAAGCCGTACCACAATGCGTAGCTGGTGGGCGGAAACCACCTGGCAGATGCAGCGTTTGCGTGATAACCCGCAGTGCGCCGATCAGGAGCATACCGCCAAGCAGGATGATAACGATCCCGGTTTGAATGTGGCGCTGACCTTTGAACCGCAGGAGGATATTGCCGCGCCCTATATTGCGAAACAGGTTCGCCCTAAAGTCGCCGTGTTGCGTGAGCAGGGGGTTAACTCCCATGTCGAAATGGCGGCGGCTTTCCACCGCGCCGGCTTTGACGCCGTAGATATCCATATGAGCGATTTGTTGGCGGGACGCCGCGATCTGCAAGATTTTCAGGCGCTGGTCGCCTGCGGCGGTTTCTCTTATGGCGACGTGCTGGGCGCGGGTGAGGGGTGGGCGAAGTCCATTCTGTTCAATCCGCGGGTGCGTGATGAATTCGCCGCATTCTTCCAGCGTCCGCAGACGCTGGCGCTCGGGGTGTGCAACGGTTGCCAGATGATGTCGAATCTGAAAGATCTGATCCCCGGTGCGGATCTCTGGCCGCGTTTTGTGCGCAATAAATCGGACCGCTTTGAAGCCCGCTTTAGTCTGGTTGAAGTAGAGAAGAGTCCGTCGTTGTTTATGAACGACATGGCGGGATCGCGTATGCCTATTGCGGTTTCACATGGCGAAGGTCAGGTTGAGGTACGTGATGAAACGCATCTGTCGGCGCTGGAAGAGCGTGGTCTGGTTACGCTGCGTTATGTGAATAACTACGGCCAGGTTACCGAAAATTATCCCGCCAACCCGAATGGCTCGCCAAACGGTATTACGGCCGTCACCAGCACCAGTGGTCGGGCGACGGTAATGATGCCGCACCCGGAACGGGTATTCCGTACCGTCAGCAACTCCTGGCATCCTGAAGCGTGGGGCGAAGATGGTCCGTGGATGCGTATGTTCCGCAATGCGCGCAGACAGCTGGGTTAATCATTCTCAGAACGGCAAAAGCAAGACGCGGCAAGGAGCTTTGGCTCCTTGTCGTTTTTTTGCGACAAACGCTCGGTTAAATGTCTCTGATTGGAGACATTTAACTCTTTGATTTGTATAAGTTGGCGTGTTTAGTAGCAAAGGTGTCTGTTTTTGACGACATAAAATCGATATTGGGTTTATTTCGCGAACCAAGAGGGATTCTTGGTAATACATTTTTAAAAATAATAAATTTAAAATCAGTAACTTAAATTATTTTCTTGAAAATTGGCACGATAGGTGCATAATTATCAGTGTTGCTCATTCAACTGGTTATGATTGCGCTGCTGATTGGCAGAGATATTCGCTCATAACAACCGGAATGACGCCAAAAGAAAGGGTGCCTATCGTCCACTAGACCGATAACAGGATGCGCAAGCTGACTTTATCAAGCATCGGGCGACACGTTGAGTGAGGCACCGCCTATTTAGTTACGCGGTCAGGGGCATGATTCTCCTGACCGCGTAATGCTCCAATGCCCACTCCGCTTTCCTTTCCTGTTGATGATCACCTTTGTTTCCCTGTCGCTTTTTGTTTGGCGTTACCGCTGGATTAGACTGCGTTACGCACGTCGCCGGGAAACCTTGGCGGGCCATCTCTGCCCGCCGCCTTTTAGGCCGTCGCCATGCGACGTTTAAAAACGTTCCTGACGTTTTTAGCAAATTCAGTTAGCATCAGAGCGGATCGATAGGTAACGAGATGATTTCCTTGAAACGATGGCGTTTATTTCCGCGCTCCTTGCGGCAGTTAGTAATCATGGCTTTTTTGCTGGTGCTGTTGCCTTTACTGGTATTGGCGTATCAGGCATACCAAAGCCTGAACACGCTTAGCGAGCAGGCCGCAGACATTAACCGGACCGCCCTGACGGACGCCCGTCGCAGCGAGGCGATGACCAGCGTGGCGTTAGCGATGGAGCGCAGCTATCGTCAGTATTGCGTGCTGGACGATCAAACGCTGGCCACGCTCTACCAAAACCAGCGCAATCAATATTCGCAGATGCTGGATTCTCATGCCTCCGTCCTGCCGGATCAGCGCTACTATCAAACCCTGCGTCAGCATTTAACCCAGCTTGCGGCGTTGCGCTGCAATAACAGCGGTCCCGATCGGGACGCCTCCGGACTGTTGGAGCGTTTTTCCCAGGCAAACGGGCAGATGGTGCAGGCGACCCGTGAAGTGGTGTTTTCCCGCGGACAGCAACTGCAACAGGCGATTGCCGAGCGCGGGCAGTTTTTCGGCTGGCAGGCGTTGCTGCTGTTTCTGGTCAGTTTGTTACTGGTGGTGCTGTTTACCCGTATGATCATCGGCCCGGTAAACGGGGTTGAGCGGATGATCAATCGTCTGGGGGAAGGCCGGTCGCTGGGAAATACCAGTACCTTTAAAGGGCCGCGTGAAATCCGCTCGCTGGCGCAACGTATTATTTGGTTAAGCGAGCGTCTTTCCTGGCTGGAATCGCAACGCCATGAATTTCTCCGGCATATTTCACACGAGCTGAAAACGCCGCTGGCAAGCCTGCGTGAAGGCACTGAGCTGCTGGCGGATCAAGTGGTCGGCCCGCTGACCGCCGATCAGAAAGAAGTGGTATCCATTCTGGACAGCAGCAGCCGCCATCTGCTGCAATTGATCGATCAGCTATTGGACTATAACCGTAAACTGGCGGATACGCCGACGGAGTTGGAACGGGTCGAAATTGAGGAAATCGTCGATATCGTGGTGTCGTCCCATAGCTTGCCGGCCCGGGCAAAAATGATTCATACCGATATTGAGCTGAAAATTGAACACTGCTGGGCGGAGGCGACGCTATTGATGCGCGTAATAGACAATCTCTATTCCAATGCGGTGCACTATGGCAAGGAATCCGGTAACATTTGGATCTATAGCCGTTCGGTTGGCAATCGGGTTCAGATTGATGTGGCGAATAGCGGTACGCCGATCCCCGACGCGGAGCGTAGCATGATTTTTGAGCCTTTTTACCAGGGTAGCCATCAGCGAAAAGGCGCGGTAAAAGGCAGCGGGCTGGGATTGAGTATCGCCCGGGATTGTATTCGCCGTATGCGTGGGGAGTTAAGCCTGATATCCGTTGACTATGCTGATGTGTGTTTTCGTATTGAATTGCCATTAACTTCTGAGAATGAATAGATAATGAATGCACGGTCTGTCCGTCCTTTTTCGTTACACATCCTGCCCGCCCTATTCGATGTGTCTTTTCGCCGTCTGGCAAAGGCCGTGGCGATGTTATCCCTGCTGTTACCGTCGGCCTTGCTGCTGACGGCCTGCAACGCTAACGTCAGCAGTTACATAGCGTCACAGGACGGGGAAAATTCAACGCCGAAAGAACAGGTCACCGATTACCGCCTTGCACAATGCGGGCGGCTCTGGCAGGCGGACGATCGGGACGTGATGAACAATGCGCTTTACTGGCTGCGGGCGATGGATTGCGCCGGTCGTTTGACCCAGTTTCAGGCGCGTGAAGAAGCACAGCTCCTGACGGTCGATAGCTGGGAGAATGCGTTCAAACGGGGAATTTTACTGGATAACGCGGGCATCACGCAGGCGGAAAGACGCCAGATGCTGGCGCAGATTAATTTGTACCGCCTTGATTTTCCTTCCGCATTGCGTCCGCTGATGCAGACCTGGCGCGATAGACAAACGCTGTTTCTGGCCTTATCCGATGAACGTTTACGTTATCAGCGTTTACAGGAATCCAGTGATAAACAGCTGGATTCCCTACGCATAGAACAAAACCATCTGCAATATCAGTTGGAGATAACGCGACAAAAGCTGGAAAACCTGACGGACATTGAACGTCGGCTTTCATCCCGTAAGCAACTGTCGGGTGAATTGCCCGATAACGATGCCGACCGTCGCAGCGCAGCAGGCCAGGCGCGCGACGGCTCGCCTACCTCGCCGAAATTGGATTCGGAGCCGGTAAACGCGGAGGATACCTACATCCCGCCGACCGAATCGGATACGGATAACTCGACGACGAAGAAGGAGCCGAAAAACCCATGACAGCCCGGAAAGCGGCGAATTTGTTGCTGGTAGACGACGATCCCAGCCTGTTGAAGCTGTTGGGAATGCGCCTGACCAGTGAAGGTTTCAGCGTGACGACGGCGGAAAGCGGTCAGGAAGCGTTGCGCCTGTTGACCCGAGAACGGTTCGATCTGGTGATTAGCGATCTTCGGATGGATGAAATGGACGGGATGGCGCTGTTTTCTGAAATTCAGCGCTATCAGCCGGGTATGCCCGTCATTATTCTGACCGCGCACGGCTCTATTCCTGATGCGGTAGCGGCAACGCAGCAGGGGGTGTTCAGCTTCCTGACCAAACCGGTCGATCGTGATGCGTTATACCAGGCGATCGATGAAGCGATGGCGTTGTCCGCCCCGGTTGGCGATGAAAGCTGGCGCGAAACCATCGTGACCCGTAGCCCCTTAATGCTGCGTCTGTTGGAACAGGCCAAGATGGTCGCGCAGTCGGACGTCAGCGTGTTGATTAATGGTCAGAGCGGCACCGGGAAAGAGGTGTTGGCGCAGGCGATCCATGCCGCCAGCCCGCGGGCGAAAAAAGCCTTTATCGCCATCAACTGCGGGGCGTTGCCCGAACCGTTGCTGGAGTCTGAGCTATTCGGTCATGCCAAAGGGGCGTTTACCGGCGCCGTCAGCAGCCGTGAAGGGCTGTTTCAGGCGGCGGAAGGCGGTACGCTGTTTTTAGATGAAATCGGCGATATGCCGCTGTCGTTGCAGGTCAAATTGCTGCGGGTATTGCAGGAACGCAAGGTGCGCCCGCTGGGCAGTAATCGCGATCTGGATATTGACGTGCGGATTATTTCCGCCACCCATCGTGATTTACCCAAGGCGATGGAAAAAGGCGAGTTCCGCGAAGATCTTTATTATCGGTTGAACGTGGTTAATATGAAGCTGCCGGCGCTGCACGAACGGGCGGAAGATATCCCGCTGTTGGCGAATCATCTGCTGCGTGAGTCGGCCGCCCGACACAAGCCTTTTGTGCGCACGTTTTCGACGGATGCCATGAAACGGTTGATGACGGCCAGTTGGCCGGGTAACGTGCGGCAGCTGGTCAATGTGATTGAACAGTGCGTCGCGCTGACCAGCGCGCCGGTTATCAGCGAGGCGCTGGTTGAGCAGGCGTTGGAAGGTGAAAATACCGCGTTGCCGACCTTTGTCGAGGCCCGCCATCAGTTTGAGCTGAACTATCTGCGCAAACTGTTGCAGATAGCCAAAGGCAATGTGACTCAGGCTGCGCGTATGGCGGGGCGTAACCGGACGGAGTTTTATAAACTGTTGGGCCGTCATGAATTGGACGCCAACGATTTTAAAGAATAATGTTAATAGATTGTAGGATTGGATTCCGCCAATCTTCTTGTTTGCTGATGCCCGGCTTTGGCCGCAACATAGGTAATCTAAGGTTTCCCCATGAAAAAAATTGATGCGATTATTAAGCCGTTTAAACTGGACGATGTACGTGAAGCGTTAGCTGAAGTCGGCATCACAGGGATGACGGTCACGGAAGTGAAAGGGTTTGGCCGTCAGAAAGGCCATACCGAACTTTATCGCGGCGCCGAGTACATGGTCGATTTTTTACCCAAGGTAAAAGTTGAGATCGTGGTAGCGGACGATATTGTCGATACCTGTGTGGAAACCATCATGCAGACGGCTCAGACCGGTAAAATCGGCGACGGTAAAATCTTTGTTTTCGATGTGGCCCGTGTGGTGCGTATCCGTACCGGCGAAGAGGACGAAGAGGCGATTTAACGCCGACCAACGGGATACAACGCGGAGGGCAGGCCGTTTGCGCTTCCATCTCTTGCCAAAAGCGTCTGCTGCCGTTTCAGAAGCCAGCCCTTATCCGGCTGGCTTCACTGTATTATTTTACCGGCGGTACGGAAGGCACCCAGCCACCAAGGACTTTTTCCGCCGTGAACTCCGCGGCTTCCGCATCGCTGAGCTGAGGTCGTTGATCGTTTTTCTCTGCGCCGGCGCCGCGGGATTGATATTCAAAAAAGCGTGAGTCCTGCGGATAAAACCATATTTTTTCGCCTTGCCGGTCTTTGCCGGACATTTTGTCCCAACCGTAAATATGATCGTCCATGCTGGTATTCAGAAAAACAGCCTGCCCGATGGCCTGCGGATCGGCATAGCGTCCGTCCGCAAAGGAGGTTGTCGGGTGCCACGGCCGACCTAAACCATAGCTTTTCGCCGGGACGTCCTGGCTTTCTTTGACGATCCGGCTGTTGGTAAACACCAGACCATATTTCTGGTTGATGTTGGTGCTGGGCGCGGTGAGATACCCCAGCGGTTGGTCTTTAATATCCGTGCGGTTGCGGGCGATGATATCGCAATCATCAAATAAGGCCGTACCGTCGCCAAAGATAAAATCCACGGTTCCGCTGATACGCGATTGCGAGAAGAAACTACGGCCACCTTTTACATACAGCGTGTCCTGATAGCCCGTCAGGCTGACATTGTGAAAGTAGGCGCGATCGCTGTTTTCGGCGACCAGCAAGGCCACGGCCTGCGAGTCTTTCAGCCTGGTCGGATCGTTATCCGGCTTGCTCTTGTTGCCCGGGTAATCGAAATCGTTGCTGATGGTCAGCGAACGGGCGCTAAAATCCGCCGCATCCACTTTCACCGTATTGCTGCCGTAGGTTCCCCATTTACTGCCGTCGGGTTTGAGCATGCCGGCGGCAATGGCGGCGGTAATCACCGTGCCGTCGCGGCTTTCTCCGATCAGATGAATATTCGGGCGCGTAATGGTCAGTCTTTCATGATACACGCCGTTTTTTACATAAATGACAAACGGGGAATTGTCCGCCGGAGCGCTGGCAATGGCGTCGGTAAGGGTTTTGAACGTCTGGGATGCCGATGTGTTGGCCGAGGGGGAAACCAGCGCATCGTAAGTCGTCCGCGCCAGTGCCGGTTGCCAGGGAGTGGCGATAGATAAGGCTAACGCTATCGTTTTGCAAACAGATGCGCCCGAAGGGGGTTTTAACATATCCAGACTCCTGCATTGACAAGTTTCGTTGAGTAACGCTCTTCTCCCCGCCAATCAGGGAGAAGAGCGGATGAACCGGCGCTCGGTGTTATCGTTATGACTTATGCTGGCGGACGAGTTTGTCCGCCAGCGTTTTTAATTCCGGCGTCTGGCGAATCGCTTCCGCGACAATGCCTGACACGGCGATGGCCCCTTTTTTCTGAAAATGCGTGGTATCCGGTTTGGTCAGGCTGCCGGTCTGATGACGATAAAAGGGATAACGCGCGGGGTCGGCCGCCAGCCAGTACTGTTTCCAGTGATTGCTGTTTCCCTGGTTCGCCAGCGCGATCGTCGCGGGTTCGATATCCAGTAGAATGACCTTATTGGCCGCCGCCGTATCTTTGATGGTCTGGCTGTAGTCACCGACAAACGCGTAGCCCCCTTCCGCATTTTGCGTTGTAAAGTGGCCGTGTACCGCCGGCGTTCCGTCTTTGCCGTCGGCGGTGCGAACCCGGGTGGTGGGCGTCAGCAATACCGGCGTTAATTGATACTGGCGGGCAAAATTAATATAACGTTCCAGCGAGGTCTGGAACGACATATCGGATTTGCCCGGAGGGGACTGGCGTTCTCCCGCCGCATTATTGGGATAGGTACACAGATTGGCGACATCGGCCGCGCCGCGCGTTGGCTTGGCGCTGTTGCAATTCTGGTCGTTGTGCCCCATTTGAATAAACAGAAAATCGCCCGCTTTCATCAGCGGCTGCATCTGGCGGAACCAGCCTTCATGGAAATAATCGCGCGAGCTGCGCCCGGAGCGGGCGCCGTTAACGATTTTCACTCCGCTATCTTTACGGAACTGTTGTTCAAAAACCTGTCCCCAGCCCATGCGCGGCAAGCGCGCTTTTTCGTAGGTCGCGGCGGTGGAGTCTCCTACCAGGAAAATCCGCGTCTGGGCGTGTTGGATCGCATCCAGATGCGCTCGGGCAAAGTGGTAATCCAGCGGCTCATAGTCGCCCTGTGGGTTTAAACCCACGATCGGGCGAAAAACGCCGTCCGTCAGCACCGTATGTCCTGAGTAACCCGAGTTATTGTGATAATTGCGATTGTGGTTAATCACCTTGATAATTTTGCTGACGGCATCTTGCTGGGCGGCAGGGTAGGTCAGGGGATCAAAACGTGCGGGCGAGGTTATCCCCGCTTGTTTCAGCGCGGCATTAAACCCCGCATGGAAGGCGGCGTACGCCTTTTTCAACGCGGCGCCGTCAAGCGTCGGCGATGCCGGATCGTCACCCAACTGTTGCGGGCCGATATAGCCCGCCGCGACGGCAACGTCGGAAATGATCCGGTCGGTTAGCGGGTTAATGTTGACGATATTTTCATGACCGGATTGCAGCGAGGGAGCCAGGGCGTTCAGGCAAATTGCCCGTGGGATATGATTGATCAGGCAGTTGGTGCCGCCGGACTCAATAGCCAAAAGACGCAACGGCGCCGATAATCCCGAAACATCAAGCTGATACCGCCCCTGCTCGTCGGTGCGGCCCTGCCTGCGCTGGCCTTGCTGATCCCGGATAATAAGGGTGGCGGGAAGATGGATTTCTCGGTGCGTTACGCGACCGGTCAGCGTGGTGTTTTCTCCCAGCTTGATGCCGGGCATGACTTCGATACCGCTTTTAGGTTTTGCATTATGCGCGGCGGCGGATGGCGCGGCGTTTGCCATCATCCATGGGGCGGAGAATACGATTGCGAAAGTCATACAGCCGGAAAAACGGTTTAACATGATTAGACATATCCCTTGTTGCAGAATCGAAAACATTTTTTGCAGGTTTCACGGGGGGTTGGATAAAGGCCGTGATCCCTTGAGCCAAATTTGTTGAAAAGTCCGGGCGGTTATTATGCACCTAATTGAAGCAAGGGCGCGGTCTCATAATCATGCGAAATCATTATTCATTAAAAATGAAATAATATTTCATATTATGGGTATTCTGCTGTGATTCACCTCCTTATTCTCAAAATGGCGCGGAGCGAACTGATTAAAGTGTGATCCACATCGACAGCGGAGAGGTTGTATCGTGGCCGCAACGTGAAGAAAAAACAGGTTGGAAATGAAGAAAATTCCGTTTCCCGCCCGAGCGGTTAAATCTCCTCAGCCCTTGCGCCGCCTGTAGCTAATCGTTTGCGTAAAAACCTCTGTCAAGACCTATCTTCATTAGGGATAAACGGTTTACACTATAGGCCACTACCCGGACGGGTGATTATTTTCCAGTACATTCAAGTTAGCTGAGTCAGGAGATGCGGATGTTAAAGCGTGAAATGAACATTGCCGATTATGATGCCGACCTGTGGCAAGCAATGCAGCAAGAAGTGGTGCGTCAGGAAGAGCACATTGAACTGATTGCGTCAGAAAACTACACCAGCCCGCGGGTTATGCAAGCGCAGGGTTCTCAGCTAACCAACAAATATGCTGAAGGTTATCCGGGTAAACGTTATTACGGCGGCTGCGAATATGTGGACGTGGTTGAACAACTGGCTATCGATCGCGCCAAGGCGCTGTTCGGCGCGGATTACGCCAACGTGCAGCCTCACTCGGGTTCTCAGGCTAACTTTGCCGTCTATACCGCGCTATTGCAGCCGGGCGATACCATTCTGGGGATGAATCTGGCGCACGGCGGCCACCTGACTCATGGCTCGCCGGTCAACCTGTCCGGTAAACTTTACAACGTCATTCCTTACGGCATCGACGAAAGCGGCAAGATCGATTACGAAGAGATGGCCGAACTGGCTCGCACCCATAAACCCAAAATGATCGTCGGTGGTTTCTCCGCCTATTCCGGTATTGTCGACTGGGCCAAAATGCGCGAAATCGCCGACAGCATCGGCGCCTATTTGTTCGTGGATATGGCGCACGTCGCCGGTCTGATTGCCGCTGACGTGTATCCGAACCCGGTTCCGCATGCGCACATCGTGACCACCACCACCCACAAAACGCTGGCCGGCCCGCGCGGCGGTCTGATTCTGGCGAAGGGCGGCGACGAAGATCTGTATAAGAAACTGAATTCCGCGGTATTCCCCGGTGGACAAGGCGGCCCGCTGATGCACGTCATCGCCGGTAAAGCGGTGGCGTTGAAAGAAGCGATGGAGCCTGAGTTCAAGGTTTACCAGCAGCAGGTTGCGAAAAATGCCAAGGCGATGGTCGACGTATTCCTGTCCCGTGGCTATGACGTGGTTTCCGGCGGCACCAGCAACCATCTGTTCCTGCTGGATCTGGTAAATAAAAACATCACCGGTAAAGATGCCGATGCGGCTTTAGGCCGTGCGAATATCACGGTTAACAAAAACAGCGTGCCGAACGATCCCAAAAGCCCGTTCGTGACCTCTGGCGTGCGTATCGGTACGCCGGCCGCCACCCGTCGCGGCTTTAAAGAAGCGGAAGTGCGCGAACTGGCCGGCTGGATCTGTGATGTTCTGGACAACATCAACGATGAAGCCACTATCGAGCGTACCAAACAAAAAGTATTGGATATCTGCGCCCGTTTCCCGGTTTACGCCTAATCCGAAGATTTTCCCCCGGTTGTCGTCTGCCGGGGCGTACGTAGAAGCGCCAGCCTTTGGGCTGGCGTTTTTTATGACGAATACGCATTGCGCCAGGGGACGCACTCTGACAGAGTAGCCAGCGAGAAAAGGGAGGCGTCATGGTTCTGCAATCAACGCGTTGGCTGGCGTTAAGTTATTTCACGTACTTTTTTTGCTATGGCATATTTCTGCCGTTCTGGGGCGGCTGGCTAAAAGGCGAGGGCCTTTCCGCCGAATCGATCGGGATGCTGCTGGGAGCGGGTTTGATTGCCCGTTTTGTCGGTAGTCTGGTGATTACCCCCAGCGTGAAAGATCCGTCGAAACTGATTACGGTGTTACGGGCGTTGGCGTTGCTGACGCTGGGGTTATCGGTCGGTTTCTGGCTTGGCAATGCCTGGCTGTGGCTGATGTTGGTGATGATTGGTTTTAATCTGTTTTTCGCCCCGCTGGTGCCGCTAACGGATGCGTTGGCGGCGACCTGGCAGCGGCAGATTGTCATGGATTATGGCAAGGTGCGCGTCTGGGGTTCTATCGCGTTTGTTATCGGTTCCGCGGTCACCGGTGAACTGGTCGCGGCATGGGGACATCCGGCGATTCTGGCGGTGCTGAGCGCCGGCTTGATAGCCATGTTTTTATGTATGCTATTCCGTCCCAGCGTGATGCCGCTGGCAGCCGCATCCTCAGCGCAGTCTGCGGCGGTTACTCCCTGGAAAACGTTGCTGTGCGAGCCTTCCGTATGGCGTTTTTTGCTCTGCGTTTCTTTATTGCAGGGCGCGCATGCGGCTTACTACGGTTTCAGCGTGATTTACTGGCAGGACGCCGGCTAT
Organism: Brenneria sp. hezel4-2-4; assembly: GCF_013155275.1. Classification (GTDB taxonomy): domain Bacteria; phylum Pseudomonadota; class Gammaproteobacteria; order Enterobacterales; family Enterobacteriaceae; genus Brenneria. Next base: position 58,850 of record NZ_JABJXS010000015.1, on the reverse strand, counting down.
TCCGCGTCGATTATCGGCTATCTCTGGTCGTTGGGCGTGGTGGCGGAAATAGTGGTGTTTACTTTTAGCCAGCGTTTGTTCCGGCGCTGGAGCGCCCGGCAATTATTGTTGCTTTCCGCCGTGTGCGGCGTCGTTCGCTGGGGACTGATGGGGGCCACGGTAGCGCTTCCGTGGCTGGTTGTGATACAGATATTGCATTGCGGCACGTTCACGGTGTGTCATCTGGCGGCAATGCGCTTTATCGCCGCTCGAACCGGAGGAGATATTTTGCGCCTCCAGGCGGTTTATTCGGCCTTGGCGATGGGCGGCAGTATCGCGATCATGACCATGGTGTCCGGTTTCCTGTTTGAATATTTACGGAGCGGCACGTTTTGGGTCATGGCGATGCTGGCGATACCGGCGTTGTTTATTCGTCCTTCCGTCAGTCGCCAGACACGCTGATCGCGCGGCGCTCATTACCCGATCGCCGGTAAGAATATTGCTACGAGAAGATTATGTTACATTATAACATTTTTAAGCGCGGGCGCAGGCGGCTAATGTTACTGATAGCCGGTATGGTAATCAGCCAGCCGGTTTTTGCCCATCCCCATAGCTTTATCGATATGCAAACCACCGTTGAAAGTCAGAATGAACGCATTACCGGTTTGCGCATGCAGTGGACGATGGATCCTATTACCTCTGCCGACCTGCTGTACGATGCCGGCGCGGCGGAAAAAGATTCTGAAATATGGAAGAAACTGGCTGCCGAAGTGATGGCCAATGTCCTGGGGCAGCATTATTTCACCGATATTTACCGGGATGAGCAGCCTGTGCCCTATAAGTCAGTACCGACGGAATATCGCCTTTCCCGCCAGGGAAATCAGGCGGTACTGGAATTTGTATTACCGCTGGCCCATCCCCAGCCGTTAATGGGTAAACCGTTGCTGATCTCCACTTATGATCCCACCTATTTTGTCGCTATGTTTTATGAAAATGATCGCGCCATCAGGTTGTCGGCCCCGCTCGCCGCGCGCTGTAAAACCACGCTGACGACGCCTGAACCGAATGCGGATTTACAGGCATACGCCCTCTCGCTGGATAAAGAGGATGCCCCGGGCGAGGATATGGAGCTGGGTAAACAGTTTGCCCAGCGGGTGACGTTGCAATGTCATTGAATATGGACGCCCCGCGTCAGCGAGGGTTTTTTAGCCGCTTGTCTGGTCTATGGCCGCTGTGGCTGTTTCTGCTGTTGCTGGCGCTGACGTTTTACTGGGTGCTGGGCTATTGGCCGCAAATACTGCTGCAAAGCGCGGTCTGGCAGAAATCGTTACACCAGCAGATGGCGCATTTGCTGCAAATGGTCGCATCCCGGCCGCAGCAGGCCGGACTCGGTCTGATGGTTTTCAGCCTGCTTTATGGCGTGATACATGCCGTCGGGCCGGGTCATGGCAAGGTGATCATCATGACCTATCTTGCCACCCATCCGTCGAAATTGAAAAGCAGCCTGAAGCTGACGTTTGCCGCTTCCCTGGTTCAGGGATTAGTGGCGGTGCTGCTGGTTACCGTGGTGCTGGTTTTTTTACAGCTTTCCAGCCGGACGCTGCATAACAGCAGTTTCTGGATGGAGAAGGGCAGTTTCATCTTGATCGCCTTGTTGGGCGCGGCGCTGTGTTTCCGTGCGACGAAACGATTATACGCCGCTATCTTCCGGCGACCCCGATCGCCGGCTATTTTGCGGGTCACGCCGTCTGGCAGTCGTCCGGCGATCCCGTTCAAGCATGCCAGGCCTCATCAACATGATGAACATTGTGGATGCGGGCATCGGCACCTGCCCGACCATGATGAACTCAGCCGAGCCAGTAGCTGGCGTACGCGTTTGGCGATCGTGTTGGCGATGGGCATGCGTCCTTGTTCCGGAGCCATATTGGTGCTGCTGTTTTCCAAAGTGATTGGGGTTTTTCTCTGGGGCGTGGCTTCGGCGCTGGCTATGGCGTTGGGAACGGCATTGACTATCTCGGCGCTGGCGATGCTGGTGTTTTATTGCCGTGGTTTCATTGAACGTTTGAGTCGTCACCGTACGCCGCCCGCCTGGCAGCGCGTCGCCTGGCCGCTGCTGTCACTGGTCGGCGGCCTTATTCTGCTTGGAACCGGCGTACTGTTGTATTTGAGTGCGCAACCTGCAATCAGCGTCGGCATCCGTCCTTTCTCTGGCTAGTCTTTACGTTTTCTTAACGCATTTATAAAAATAGATTGCCGTGTTTAACATCAACGCTATATCATCCGGCGCAAATGATAATGGTTATTATTTATAACCTTAACCGGAGAAGGGAATAATGAGAAAATGGCTGTGTTCGGTTGTCGCCATGTTGAGCTTAAGCAGCGTTTTTGCCGTCAGCGCCGCCCCGATAGTTATTGAGGATGTCACGGGCAGAAAGGTTGAAATGAAATCGGAGGTTAAACGGATCATTTTAGGCGAGGGGCGGCAAATATATCTGCTGGCGGCTTTCGATACCGAGGCGCCGTTCCAGCGCGTGGTGGGCTGGCGTGACGATCTGCCGAAAGCCGATTACGATGGCTATCTGGCCTATGAAAACAAATATCCGGAAATCAAAAAGCTGCCGACCTTTGGCGGGGCCAAAGACGGCACCTTCAACGTTGAGCAGGCGCTGACGTTAAAGCCCGATCTGGTGCTGATGAATCTGGAATCCAAAGCGGCGACCGACGAAGGCAAGCTGATTGAGAAACTCGGCTCATTGGGTATTCCGGTGGTGTTTATCGATTTTCGCGAAAAGCCGTTTGAGAATGCGGAAAAAAGCATTCACATCATGGGACAACTGCTGGGTAAGCCTCAGCGCGCGGATGAGATTATTCAGTTCCGTCGCCAGCAGATTGAAATAGTCACTGAACGTTTGAAAAATTATCAGGGGCCTCGCCCGAAAGTAATGATCGATCGCGCGGGCGGCTATGAAGATGAATGCTGTATGTCGTTCGGCAACGAAAATTTCGGGCGCATGGTTGACGTCGCCGGGGGAGAGAACATCGCCAAGGATCTGATCCCCGGTACTTTCGGTACGCTCAACCCGGAACAGATCATCAGCGCACGGCCGGACGTCGTCATTGTGACCGGCGCCAATTGGGAAAACTACAATACGGCTAACGGTTGGGTGGGCGTCGGCCCCGGCGCAGACCAGAAAGTCGCTTTGCAGCGTTTGCAAAAGCTGATGGAGCGGGCGGCGTTTAAAACGCTGCCGGTCGCCAGCAACGGCAATGCGCATGCCATCTGGCACCAGTTCTATGATAGTCCTTATCAATTTGTGGCGATTCAGGTGATGGCAAAATGGCTGCATCCTGAATTATTCAGCGATATCGATCCCGATGCCACGTTCCGTACTTTTCATGAGAAGTTCCTGCCGTTGCCTTATCAGCCGGGTTACTGGGTGACGCTGCCGGCAAAATCCTGACTGACGGATAAAAAAAAGCGCTGACAGAAAATGGTCGGCGCTTTTTTTATTAATTCAATCAGGCTGATTAAACGGTGGGTTCGGTGACCAATCCGTCGATAATCACCTGCGGCACACCCTGTGAGCAACGTTCGATACGTCCTTTGACGCCATAGACCTCAGCCAGACTCGCCGGACTGATAACCTCGGCCGGCGCCCCATCGGCAATCAGGTTGCCATTTTGCAGCATCAGCACGTGGTCGCCGTGGCGTAACGCAATGTTGATATCATGCACCACGACAATCGTAATGATGCCGCGCTGGCGTGTTTCCCGGCGAACCAGATCCATGACATGGAACTGGTAATTCAGATCCAATGCGCTGAGGGGTTCATCCAATAATAATAGCGACGGCTGACGAATTAATGACTGCGCCAGCCCGACCAATTGTTTTTGTCCGCCGGAAAGCTGATCCAGGTAGCTTAGCGCCAGATGTTCGATGCCCAACCGCTTGAGCAGCGTCATCACCTCAGCCTGACTATTGGCGCTATGCAGGCCGCCAGAGGCGCGCTGGGCGACAATAATGGATTCCAATACGTGCAGATGTACGCCGGGCGGTAAAGACTGCGGCAGATAAACCACTTTTTCCGCCCGTTTGGCAAACGGCAGTTGCATCAGGTTGTCGTCATCCAGCCAGAGTTCGCCCTGTGACGGGTTTAATCCGGCCATGGCGCGCAACAGCGTGGATTTACCGCTGCCGTTCGGCCCCAGCAAGACGGTAATTTTCCCCCGGGGCAGCAAGGGAACGGACAGATCGCGAATCACCTGGCGCTTGGGATAACCGGCGCAGAAATGAGATACGCGTAATCCCGACGGTGTCTGATTACTCATACATTTCCTCTGTGACGCAGAATGATGCTGAGGAAGAACGGCACGCCGACCAGCGAGGTGACGATGCCGACCGGAATAATCACCCCGGGGATCAGGTTTTTCGAGGCCACGGAGGCCAGTGAAAGCACCAGCGCCCCCACTAGCGCGCTGGCCGGCAGATAAAACCGGTGATCTTCGCCAAATATCATCCGGGCAATGTGCGGCGCGACCAGGCCAATAAAGCCGATCGGGCCGACGAAAGCCACTGACAATGCCGACAGAATACTGATGCGCAGCAGCGTCGCCAAACGTAACCGGCGCACATTGATGCCAAAACTGACGGCGCGATCTTCACCCAGTCTCAAGGCGGTGAGTTTCCAGGAATTCATGAACGACAACGGCATAACGGCGATCAGCACCAGCAGCAGAATCCCCAGTTTTTCCCAGGACGCGCGCGCCAGACTGCCCATCGTCCAGAAGACCAATCCTTGCAGCGTGTCTTCATTGGCGATGAATTGCAGCATCGACACCAGCGCATTAAAGGTAAACACCAGGGCGATGCCGAACAACACCACGCCGGAGGTGGAGACCTGTGTCCAGCGGGTAATACCGTCCAGCAGCAGCGCGGCAAGCAGGGCAAACAAAAAAGCATTGGCGGAAATAAACCACTGGGCCGGAATACCGGGAATACCGATGCCCAGCACGATGGCGAGGGCCGCGCCAAATGCGGCCGCTGACGACACGCCCAGCGTAAAGGGGCTGGCCAGCGGGTTATTCAGGATGGTTTGCATTTCCGCGCCGGCCAGACCCAGTGACAGCCCGACGATAATCGCCATCAGCGCATAAGGCAGACGGATATCCCAGACGATAACGCGGGTGCCCGCATCGGCGCTGGCGGGATCGGTCAGCGCCTGCCATAACACTTCCAGCGAGAGTCCCGAAGGCCCCATGGTGAAGTCCAGCAGCAAAGAGCCGAAAATAATCAACAGTAGTATCGTCATGATAACCACGCGACGCCGGATAATAGCGCGATAGTCGTCTATAACGGCGCTGTTATCGTTGGCGGCATCGCGGATATTCGGTTCAGTCGTCACACTCATGAAAAATTACTCATCTTTTTTCCCGGCGCCGCGCGTTGCAACGGATGATCCCGATCGCGCAGGCGAGGGCACATCAATCCTCAATAACAATGCTATCAATTGTAATGATTCTGATAACTATTATCATCATATTAAAGTCAGGCAATGTGTATACCGGATTCAGGCGGAAAGAAAAATAGTCACGTTGGTCGCGTACGCCAGACAGCTGACGCGACCAACGAGGGGGGACGATTAACGTTTCAACGCGTCGCTAAGTTCGTCGCGGATGGTTGCCAGCAGGGATTTGACGACGCGTGGATTACCCGCGATCAGGTTACCGGAAGAAAGATAGTTGTGACCGCCGACGAAGTCGGTTACCACGCCGCCCGCTTCACGCACCAGCAGTTCGCCGCCGGCAAAATCCCAGGGCTTCAGGCCGATTTCAAAGAATCCGTCAACGCGGCCGGCGGCAACATAGGCCAGATCCAGCGCGGCGGAACCCGTACGGCGGAAGTCCGCGCATTGGGTAAACAGGGCTTCGAGAATGTTGATATAGCTTTTCGCGTGTTGTTTCGCTTTGAACGGGAAACCGGTAGCCAATATTGTGCCGTCCAGATCGCGGGCATTACTGCTGCGCAGACGATAACCGTTCAACTGCGCGCCCTGACCGCGGGTGGCGGTGAACAGTTCATTACGCATGGGATCGTAAACTACGGCAACTTCAGTGCGGCCTTTCATGCGCACGGCGATGGAAACCGCGAAGTGCGGCAGGCGTTTGATAAAATTGGTGGTGCCATCCAGTGGATCGATAACCCATTGCACATCCCGATCGTCGCCGACCAGCTCGCCGCACTCTTCACCAATGATGGTGTGCTGCGGATAAGACTTACGGATGACTTCAATGATCAGACGCTCGGCATCCCGGTCAACGTTGGTGACAAAATCATTATTGCCTTTTTGACTGGCTTCTACGGCGTCAGGGGTTTCGTAATTTTTAGCAATTAAATTACCGCCTTTACGCGCAGCGCGTATAGCGATGTTGAGCATCGGATGCATGGTATTGTCCACTGGAATGTTAAAGAACGGAAAGCGGTGCGCATTATAGCAGGGGAAAAGGAAAATATCTAAGTTTGTGTTAGAATATTCCGCTTTCCTCCTCGCATTACAGAGTCCGCATGTTACACAATATTCGCATTGTTTTGGTTGAAACATCCCACACCGGCAATATGGGATCGGTTGCCAGAGCGATGAAAACCATGGGTTTGAGTAAGCTTTATCTGGTTAATCCGCTGGTAAAACCCGATTCGCAGGCGATTGCCTTATCCGCCGGCGCCAGTGATGTCATTGGCAACGCGACCCTGGTCGATACGCTGGATCAGGCGCTCGAGGGGTGTGGTCTGGTGGTGGGCACCAGCGCGCGTTCGCGTACGTTGCCCTGGCCGATGCTGGAGCCGCGGGAGTGCGGAGCGCGGAGCGCCCGGGAAGCGGAACACGCGCCGGTCGCCCTGGTGTTTGGCCGCGAACGCGTCGGATTAACCAATGATGAGTTGCAGAAATGCCATTATCATGTCGCCATTCCCGCCAATCCTGAATATAGCTCGTTAAACCTGGCGATGGCGGTGCAGATCCTGGCTTATGAAGTGCGCGTCGCACATCTGGACCGTTTGCAGGCCGGCAAGGAAGAGCACGACGAAACGCCTTACCCGCTGGTGGACGATCTGGAGCGTTTCTATCAGCATCTTGAACAGACATTACTGCAAACCGGCTTTATTCGGCAGGCGCATCAAGGGCAGGTGATGAATAAGCTGCGTCGGCTGTTTACCCGGGCGCAGCCGGAGAGTCAGGAGCTGAATATCCTGCGCGGAATCTTGAGTTCGGTTCAGAAAAATAACCCTGAATAATACTTGAGTGGTTTACTGGGTTAAATAGTTGACTAAAATACTCGGGAATGTCAGACTCAAACCACGTTTTGCCAATACATGTTTCAATAATACATGTTTTATTTACAGGTACCACTATCATGAGACTGACATCTAAAGGCCGCTATGCCGTTACCGCCATGCTCGATGTGGCTCTGCATTCCAAAGAAGGCCCTGTTCCGCTGGCCGATATCTCCGAGCGTCAGGGTATTTCGCTCTCCTATCTGGAGCAACTGTTTTCCCGCCTGCGTAAAAACGGACTGGTCGCCAGTGTCCGCGGCCCGGGTGGCGGTTATCTGCTGGGTAAACATGCCAATGAAATCGCCGTGGGCGCGGTGATATCCGCCGTCGACGAATCGGTGGACGCGACGCGTTGCCAGGGGCGAGAAAGCTGTCAGGGCGGCGAACGCTGTCTGACGCACACCCTGTGGCGCGATCTGAGCGATCGGATCACCGACTTTTTGAACAATATAACGTTGGATGAACTGGTCAATAACCAGGAAGTATTGGACGTTGCGGATCGTCAGGAAGCCGATACGCGCCGTACCGCCAACGGACGTATACAAGACACGATCAACGTTAATTTACGCGCCTGAAAAATCATATTTTAACAACGCATCGCGTTGGCCCGAAGGGCTAGGGGCAGGGATAGCCCATTATAAATAAAACAATTTGCACGTTTTGAAGTGATGTACGGAGTTTATGAGCAATGAAGTTACCGATTTATCTGGATTATTCAGCCACCACGCCGGTTGATCCGCGCGTAGCTGAAAAAATGATGCAGTTTTTGACCCTGGACGGTACTTTCGGCAACCCGGCTTCCCGCTCCCACCGCTTTGGCTGGCAGGCGGAAGAGGCTGTCGATATCGCCCGTAATCAAATTGCTGAATTAGTGGGTGCGGATCCCCGTGAGATTGTGTTTACCTCTGGTGCGACGGAAGCAGATAACCTGGCGATTAAAGGCGCTGCAAACTTCTATCAGAAGAAAGGCAAACACATCATTACCAGCAAAACAGAACATAAAGCCGTGCTGGACACCTGCCGTCAGTTAGAGCGTGAAGGGTTCGAGGTCACTTATCTGGCGCCGCAGCGTAACGGTATTATCGATCTGAACGCGCTGCAAGCCGTCCTACGTGATGACACCATTCTGGTTTCCATCATGCACGTGAATAATGAAATCGGTGTGGTGCAGGATATCGCGGCCATCGGCGAAATGTGCCGTAGCCGCGGGATTGTGTTCCACGTCGATGCCACCCAGAGCGTGGGCAAATTGCCCATCGACCTGAGCCAGCTTAAAGTGGATTTGATGTCTTTCTCCGGTCATAAAATTTATGGCCCGAAAGGCATCGGTGCGCTGTATGTACGCCGTAAACCCCGTATTCGTATCGAAGCGCAGATGCACGGCGGCGGTCATGAACGCGGAATGCGTTCCGGTACTTTACCTGTGCACCAGATCGTGGGTATGGGCGAAGCGTATCGTATCGCCAAAGAGGAAATGGTCGCCGAAGCGGCGCGTCTGCGAGCGCTGCGCGACCGTCTGTGGAACGGTATCAAGGATATCGAAGAAGTCTATCTGAATGGTGAGCTTGAACAGGGCGCGCCCAACATCCTGAACGTCAGCTTCAACTATGTTGAAGGCGAGTCGCTGATTATGGCGCTCAAGGATCTGGCCGTATCGTCCGGTTCCGCCTGTACCTCCGCCAGTCTGGAACCCTCCTACGTTTTACGCGCGTTGGGGATGAACGATGAGCTGGCGCACAGTTCGATCCGCTTCTCTCTGGGGCGTTTCACCACGGAAGAAGAGATCGACTACACCATTGATTTGGTGCGCAAGTCTATTGGCCGTCTGCGCGATCTTTCCCCTCTGTGGGAAATGTTTAAACAAGGCGTGGATATCAGCAGCATCGAATGGGCTCATCATTAATTCGCAGCACGGGGAACGACGATTATGGCTTACAGCGAAAAAGTAATTGATCACTACGAAAATCCACGCAACGTGGGATCGTTTGATAATGCCGATCCCAGCATCGGCAGCGGCATGGTGGGAGCGCCGGCCTGCGGCGATGTGATGAAGTTGCAGATCAAAGTCAATGATGAGGGTATCATTGAAGACGCTCGTTTCAAGACCTATGGCTGTGGCTCGGCCATTGCCTCCAGCTCACTGGTAACCGAGTGGGTGAAAGGCAAATCGCTGAACGAAGCGGAGGCGATTAAAAACACCCAGATTGCCGAAGAACTCGAGCTGCCGCCGGTAAAAATTCACTGCTCTATTCTGGCTGAAGATGCCATTAAGGCCGCTATCGCGGATTACAAAAGTAAACGCGAAGCCAAGTAGTTAAGAAAAATTCCGAGGTTGTTATATGTCGATTTCCCTGAGCGACAGCGCTGCGCAACGTGTTAATGCCTTTATGGCGAACCGGGGTAAAGGTCTTGGCCTGCGCCTTGGCGTGCGGACATCGGGTTGTTCCGGTATGGCGTATGTGCTGGAATTTGTTGATGACGTGAATGCTGATGACGTGGTGTTCGAAGACAAAGGCGTTAAGGTCATTATCGATGGTAAAAGCCTGGTCTACCTGGACGGCACCGAACTGGATTTCGTCAAGGAAGGCCTGAACGAAGGCTTCAAATTCAATAACCCGAATGTTTCAAGCGAGTGCGGCTGCGGCGAGAGCTTTAACGTCTGACCGCATCCCGGGGTATTGAACGCGCTTTCCCGGTTTCTTCCGGTCGTTGATCGGCAGAAACCGCGGCAAATGACGGCGATTACCCACAACCCCCAGAGTACGCTATGGATTACTTTACGTTGTTCGGGCTGCCGATTCGCTATGATGTGGATGGCGGCCTGCTTGTTTCCCGCTTTCAGGAACTGCAACGGCAGTTTCACCCCGATCGTTTTGCGGCGAGCCCGGAACGGGATCGCCTGTTGGCATTGCAGCAGGCCGCGACGATCAATAATGCCTATCAGACGTTGAAACATCCGCTGAAACGCGCGGAGTATATGCTATCTTTGCACGGTTTTGATTTAAGCAACGAGCAGCATACCTTACGCGACACCGCTTTTCTGATGGAACAGCTTGAACTGCGTGAAGAACTGGATGCCATTGAGCGCCGTTCCGACGCCGAAGCGGCGCTGGCTGAATTCGCTGAACGGTTGCAGGCCATGCTGGTTATACGCAGCGGGCAAATGCGCGGCGAGCTGGCGAGCGAAAGCTGGGCCGATGCCGCCGACACGGTGCGTAAACTGCGTTTTTTAGACAAACTCCGGCAGCAGGTTGAACAACTCGAAGAACAATTGCTGGACAGATAAGTTTTTAATCCGGCGGAGATGGATGATGCGTCAAATTACAACGTATCGTGCTTCCCGCCAGCCAATTGATGGAAGCTCAATATGGCCTTATTACAAATTAGCGAGCCGGGCCTCAGCGCGGCGCCGCATCAGCGGCGTCTGGCTGTCGGCATTGATTTAGGCACCACGCATTCTCTGGTTGCCACCGTGCGCAGCGGCGAGGCGCAAACTCTGACGGACGGCGAAGGCCGCGATCTGCTGCCGTCCGTTGTCCACTATCATGCCGCTGGGCATGAGGTAGGATGGCAAGCCCGTGAAAAAGCGGCCGGCGATCCTGTCAACACCATCAGTTCGGTAAAACGGATGATGGGGCGTTCTCTGGCTGACGTCCGGCAGCGCTATCCGCATTTACCCTATCAATATCAGGTCAGCGATAACGGCCTGCCGTTAATTCAAACGCCGGCCGGCAACCGCAATCCGGTGCAGGTGTCGGCGGATATTTTGTCGGCGCTGGCGCAGCGGGCGCAGGAAGCATTGGGCGCTATGCCGGATGGCGCGGTGATCACCGTTCCGGCCTATTTCGACGATGCGCAGCGTCAGGGCACCAAAGACGCCGCCCGTTTAGCCGGTCTGCACGTACTACGGCTGCTGAATGAACCGACCGCCGCGGCGATCGCCTATGGTCTGGATGCCGCTAAAGAAGGCGTCATCGCCGTTTACGACTTGGGCGGCGGCACGTTCGATATTTCTATCCTGCGCCTGAGCCGCGGCGTATTTGAAGTGCTGGCGACAGGGGGCGACTCTGCGTTAGGCGGCGATGATTTCGATAATCTGCTGGTGGAATGGCTGCGCGAGCAGGCGGGTATTACCGCCAGAGACGATCACCATTTGCAGCATGCCTTACGGGAAGCGGCGATACAGGCCAAGATAGCGTTAAGCATGGCGGAATCGGTTAATGTCGAGGTTGCCGGCTGGCGAGGTGAGCTATCCCGCGCCCGGTTCAATACGCTAATCGCCTCACTGGTCAAGCGTACGCTGCTGGCATGTCGACGCACGCTGAAAGATGCGGACGTGACGCCGGATGAGGTGCGGGAAGTGGTGATGGTCGGCGGTTCCACCCGCGTACCGCTGGTGCGCGAGCAGGTGGGCGCGTTCTTTGGCCGCACGCCGCTGACCTCCATCGATCCTGATAAAGTGGTGGCGATCGGCGCCGCGATCCAGGCGGACATTCTGGTCGGCAATAAGCCGGACAGCGAAATGCTGCTGCTGGATGTGATTCCGCTTTCCCTGGGGCTGGAAACCATGGGCGGGCTGGTGGAGAAAATCATCCCGCGCAACACCACCATTCCGGTAGCCAGAGCGCAGGAGTTCACCACATTCAAAGACGGTCAGAGCGGCATGATGATCCATGTTTTGCAGGGGGAGCGCGAACTGGTGCCGGACTGCCGTTCGCTGGGCCGCTTCACGTTACGCGGTTTGCCGCCGTTGCCCGCCGGCGGCGCGCACATTCGCGTCACCTTTCAGGTTGATGCCGATGGTCTGCTGAGCGTAACGGCGATGGAGAAATCGACCGGGGTCGAAGCCTCTATTCAGGTCAAGCCGTCTTACGGACTGAGTGATACTGAAATCGCCGCCATGATTAAAGATTCTATGCTTAACGCGCAGGGCGACGTGGGCGCCCGTATGCTGGCGGAACAGCAAGTCGATGCCGCCCGGGTACTGGAGAGCTTACACGGCGCGCTGGCTTCCGATGCCGATTTGCTGACCAGCGATGAGCAAGCCGCCATTGCCGAGGCCGTCGAACATTTGCAGCAGGCGATGTCGGGAACGGATGCGCCGGCGATTGACGCCGCGATAAAAAAATTAGATCAACAAACCCAGGGGTTTGCGGCCCGTCGAATGGATGCGTCTATTCGTCGTGCGTTGGCGGGCCATTCTGTGGACGAGGTGTAAATATGCCTAAGATTGTCTTTCTGCCGCATCAGGATCTGTGTCCTGATGGGGCGGTTTTGGAAGCAGAGCGTGGAGAAAGCATTCTGAATGTGGCGCTGCGCAACGGGATTGAAATTGAGCATGCCTGCGAGAAATCCTGTGCCTGTACGACCTGTCATTGCATCGTCCGCGAAGGGTTCGATTCTCTGGCCGAAAGTACGGAAGACGAAGATGACATGCTGGATAAAGCCTGGGGGCTGGAACCGGAAAGCCGGTTAGGATGCCAGGCGTGCGTTGCGGATGAGGATTTGGTGGTTGAAATCCCGCGTTACACGATTAATCATGCTCGTGAACACTGACAGGAGTGGCTATGGGATTAAAATGGACCGACAGCCGCGCCATTGGCGAGGCGCTTTATGACCAATTTCCCGATATCGATCCAAAAACCGTTCGTTTTACGGATATGCACCAATGGATCTGCGATCTGGAAGAGTTTGACGATCTTCCCGATGCTTCCAGCGAGAAAATTCTGGAAGCGATCCTGCTGGTCTGGTTGGATGAAGCGGAATAGTTGACGTCACGGGCTGCCTTACGGCGGCCCGCTTATTTTCGTGCGATGACGGGTATAAAGAACAATCTGGAGCAGAATTATGACAAGCGAAGCTATGCTGATTTCACTCTCCGATCAACCCGCTGATGCGCGCTGGGGAGAGAAGGCGCCGTTAAGCGTGAACGATCGCGGGATGACCATTCATCTGAATGGCAACGCCCGGTTGGCGACCATCCAACGCGCCGCCCGCAAAATCGACGGGCAGGGTATCAAACAGGTCAAGCTGGCCGGCGACGGCTGGGATCTGGAAAGCAACTGGGCATTCTGGCAGGGATTCCGCGGGCCAAAAGGGCAACGCACGGTTGACTGGTCTGAACTGAATGAGGCGGACAGAAAAGAGCTGGACGACCGCCTGAAGATCGTTGACTGGGTACGCGATACCATCAACCTTCCGGCTGACGATCTGGGGCCGGAACAACTGGCCACCCGGGCCATCGACCTGCTGTGCGACGTCGCCGGCGATGCCATCAGCTATCGGATCACCAAAGGCGACGATCTGCGCAAGCAGAACTACGCCGGTATTCATACCGTCGGCCGCGGCTCCGAGCGCGCGCCGGTACTGCTGGCGTTGGACTACAATCCGACGGGCAACCCGGATGCGCCGGTGTTCGCCTGTCTGGTCGGTAAAGGAATTACCTTTGATACCGGCGGTTACAGCCTGAAGCCCAGCGGCTTTATGGATTCCATGAAGTCGGATATGGGCGGTGCGGCCACGGTGACCGGCGCGCTGGCGCTGGCGGTGGCCCGCGGGCTGCAACAGCGGGTTAAAATGTATCTGTGCTGCGCCGACAATATGGTCAGCGGCAATGCGTTCAAGCTGGGTGATATTATCCGTTATCGCAATGGCAAGAGCGTTGAAGTGATGAATACCGATGCGGAAGGGCGTCTGGTGCTGGCCGATGGCTTGATTGATGCCTCAGAGCAGAATCCGCAATGGATTATCGATTGCGCGACATTGACCGGCGCGGCGAAAACGGCGCTGGGTAACGACTATCACGCCTTGTTCAGCTTTGATGATCAACTGGCGGCGGCTTTACAGCAAAGCGCCCAACAGGAAGGCGAACCGTTCTGGCGTTTGCCGCTGGAAGAATTCCACCGCAGCCAGTTGCCGTCCGGTTTTGCGGATCTGAATAACATCGCCGGTGCGGCATACGGCGCGGGCGCCAGCACGGCCGCCGCGTTTCTGTCTCACTTTGTGAAGCGCTATCAGCAGGGCTGGCTGCACATTGACTGCTCGGCCACCTACCGTAAAGGGGCGGTGGAGCAATGGTCGACGGGCGCCACCGGGTTGGGGGTGCGAACGCTGGCGAATTTACTGCTTAGCAAGGCCGGCTAGTCAAGGGCCGGTCAGCGCTATTATCATGTCAACGTAGGATAGATGAAACCGGGTCAATTGCCCGGTTTTTAACGCAGTGCGGGTTGAGGAACGTTATGGATTTTTCGCCACAAAACAAACTGGAAGAGGTGCTGATACTGGCGGCGACCGAGCCGGCGCATCGGCCTGAATTTTTCAGCCAACTGCTGGACGCGACGGTGTTTGTGCTAGGCAACAGCGATGAAAGCGACGCGCCGGGGGAGAAAACCCTGCATGCCGGCAGCAACGTGCAGATCCAGCATTGGGAAAAGGCCGATGGCGTTTCCGTCATTCCTTTTTTCTCTTCACTGGACGCGCTTCAGCAAGCTATCACTGAAGAGCAGTCATTCCTGGCTTTACCGGCGCGTTCGCTGTTTGAGCTTACGCTCGGCGCCACGCTGTTTCTCAATCCCAAACTGCCTTACGGCAAAGAGTTTCTGCCGCAGGAAGTGGAGCATATGCTCTCCGGCGAAGGCCACGGATTCGTGCAGCGGCGGGTGGTGGAAGAAGATACCGAGGTACTGCTCAGTCAGCCTGCCGACAAGCCGGTGCAGATGATTGATTCGCTGACGCAGTTGTTTAGCAAATACCGCCATGTCCGTCGGGCGTTTGTGGCCCAGATCCACGAGGCCGGCGAGCAGGAGCCGCATCTGATAATCGGTCTGGACGTCGATACGGATGAGGTGGACGAACTCATTCATGCCGCGGGCAGCGTCGCCAGCGATACGGCGCCGGATGATCGGCCTGTCGATTTATGTCTGGTGAAAGAGGGGGAGCCGGGCGTCAGTCACTATCTGATAAAACACACCACGCCGTTCTATGAGCGTAAATGGGGCAGCTTCCTGCGCGACTTCAAAAGCACGGGGCGCGCCTGACGCCGAAATAAGCCTCTTTCTGGCGGCGCAACGGCGGTTAATTATCCGCCGTTGTGGCCTGCAATAACAGCAGATCGATCAGCATCACCAGATTGGATTCGAACGAGCTGATCTCGCCCGCTTCCGCCGCATAGTGAACCGCATCGTCATACAGTTTAAAATGCAAATCGGCGAGTTCCCCCAGCGAATTCAAGGATGCGCGGGTAAAAGCGATCACCTGCATCCCAATCGTCCTGGCGATACGCGCTTTATCCAGTACCTGCTCCGTCTCACCGCTACGCGATATGGCAATAAATACCTGATATTTTGGCGCATTGTTGAGAAAAATCCCCCTGCTGTCTCCCAGCCCGGACGAGAACGCATCTTTGCCCAGCACCTGAAGCTTTTTTGCCAGATACTCGGCGAACAGATGAGAAAATCCGGCGCCGTAGAGGAAAAAGTGACTTTCCTGACGCAGTATTCGGCTGAACGCGGCCATATCCTCGGTGGTTATATAGGAAAAAGATCGCTGATAATTGTCGATAAAATGCTGAAATGCAGCGGGAATATGACCATCGGCCGGCAAAGGCGCGGCCGCCGGCGATAAGCGAGGATTGTCCGTCAGTAGCTGTTTGCAGTGGTAGATAAATTCACTGTACCCGCTAAAGCCTATTTTCCGGCACAGACGCATGATCGTCGCGGTGGAAACGTAGGTTTTCTGCGCCAGTTCACGCACCGTTATTTTACCCACCATCGAGGCGTGTTCGGCGATAAAGGCCAGCACGCGATATTCGGCGCGGGTTAAGTCCTGACCGTGCTGCATCAACGATGCCAGCCGATTATCCATGTGTTGCTCCTGAAACCTTCACGGCAGCCGGGAAATCAATCCAGCGCGATAGGGACATCATCGCGGCTTCCCCAGTCGCTCCATGAGCCATCGTATAAGGCGACATTCCGGACATTAAGCACCGTCAGCGCCAGCACCACCACCGCGGCGGTTACGCCTGAACCGCAACTGGCGACCACCGGCCGGCTGAAATCCACGCCGTACTTGTGCAAGATGGTCGCCAGTTCAGCGTTGGGCTTCAGCACGCCATTGGCGACCAGCTCGGTCCAGGGAACGTTCAGGCTGCCCGGAATATGACCGCGGTGCAGCCCCGGACGTGGTTCATCCACTTCCCCTTTAAAACGGGCGGCGGGGCGGGCATCGACAATTTGTGCCGATTTATCCCGGCCGATCGCCAGCACTTCGTCACGCTGGCGAATGACCGAGGCGTTAAGCCGGGCATGAAAAGACTGGGCGGGGCGTTGAACATTTCCCTGCTCCAGCGGCAGGTTTTGCTGTTTCCAGCCCGCTAATCCGCCGGCCAGAATCGAAATCCGCGCCGCGCCGAACGTATGCAGCATCCACCAGGCGCGCGGGGCGGAGAACAGATTGCCTTCGTCATAGATGACAAGATGCCGCCGATCGCTGACGCCGAGCGTGCCCATCGCGTGAGAAAAATCGTCGCCGTCGGGCATCATGTGCGGCAGCGGCGTGTGCCGGTCTGACAAGGTTTCAATATCAAAAAATACCGCGCCGGGTAAATGTTCGGCACGGTATTCGGCGTGGATATCGCGGGTCGTCTCTCCCGGCGGCAACATGCGGGCGTCAAGCAGGATGATATCGCTATCGTCAAGATGCCCGGCAAGCCAGGCGGCAGTAACAAATAATTCAGAAGAAGAAGCTGACATGGAACCCCCCACGCTGGGGCTGAGGGATTCAGCCCCGCTGTGAAATTATAGATTCATTGTCAGCGATTTATCCTGTCCCGACAAGCGCGTCGTTATTGTGCGACGCCGTTGCTGTAAGCCTGTTTCAACCGAGGCCAGTATTCGCGATTGGCCGCGATCATCTCGTCAAGAATGGCTTTGGCGTGTTGCATGGTGGGAACGGTGCGATTGAGCGTAAAAGCCTGTAGCGCTTTTTCATAGTTGCCTTCCAGAGTGGCCTCGACCAGCAACTGCTCCGAGGCTAACTGTTGCTCCAGCAAGGCGCGATGGAACTGCGGCGCGTTACCCATGCGAACCGGCT
Organism: Brenneria sp. hezel4-2-4; assembly: GCF_013155275.1. GTDB lineage: Bacteria > Pseudomonadota > Gammaproteobacteria > Enterobacterales > Enterobacteriaceae > Brenneria. The sequence continues at coordinate 41,455 of NZ_JABJXS010000015.1, read as the reverse complement.
CCGGCCCTTGCGCGGTGATATACGCAGGCACTTCCACCATGGCGTCGTAAGGCAGATTGGCAATCGCGCCTTTGTTTTCCACAATCACCAGATGGCGCTGACGCAGGTCAAAGGCCAGCGAACAGGCCACATCAACGATAAACGCGCCATGTACGCCAACGTGGAACGCATCCGATAAAATCCCGGTTTCTTTATAGCCGGCGGCGGCGGTAAAGAGTTTCTTCTCGCGTCCGTCCATCACCTCATTGGCACGGGTGTAGTTCGGATCCTGATGTTCAACGATCTGATTGGGCATCAGATAATACTGTAGGTAAGGGTTGGGCACGAACTCGGGGAAATGATCCATGATCGGCTTGATGTTGCGCCAGGTCTTGACCCAGGAGGGATCGGAATGTTGCGGATCGGTATCGGCGGCATCGGCGGTCAGTAACCCGTACCGGGCAATATGCTTACGCAACTCCGGCAAACGATCGACGCCATCCACCAATACCCGGGTAAACCAGCCAAAGTGGTTAAGGCCGAAATAATCCACGGTGATATCTTCGCGGTTAACCCCAAGCACCGCGGCGATATTACGCATCGCCGCAACCGGCATATCGCAGATATTCAGCACCCGCGCCTGTGGGCGCAGGCGGCGGATGCCCTCGGCGACAATCGCCGCCGGGTTGGAATAGTTGACGATCCAGGCGTCTTGGTGGGCATAGCGTTCGACCAGATCGATCAGTTCGACCATCGGCAGAATCGTGCGTAAGCCATAGGCCAGCCCGCCGGGGCCGCAGGTTTCCTGGCCGACGACGCCGTGGCGCAACGGGATTTTTTCATCCTGCTCGCGCATTTTATATTGGCCGACGCGCATCTGGGCAAAGACAAAGTTTGCGCCGCTGAACGCCGTTTCGGCATCGGTGGTGACGGTAAAAACAATGTCGTTGCTGTGGTCGCGGATCACTTTTTCAACCACCGGGGCAATGGTGTCCTGACGCGGGCCGTCAATGTCGTACAGGCGTATTTCCGCCAGCGGGAAATCGGCGAGGCGCACCATCAGACTTTTTACGATGCCTGGCGTATAGGTGCTGCCGCCACCGGCAATAGTCAGAATGAATGGGGGTTTGGTCATGATCGGTCTCCTGTTAAAGCGCATTTTCAACTGCTTCGCGAATGGTTTTGACGTGCAGTCCGTAGACCACCTGTACGTTGTTGCCCTGACGGATAACCGCTTTGGCGCCGGTGGTTTTCAACTGGTTTTCGTCAACAATGGCGGGATCGATGACGGTCACCCGCAGACGGGTATAGCAGTTATCCACCACCTCGATATTGGGTTTGCCGCCGAGTCCGGCGATGATGGTGACGCCGAGCAGACGGGCGTCGTCTTTCACCTGCTGTTGCGCTTTGGCCTGATACTCTGTTTTCGAGTACAGCTTGGTCTGTTCCTCATCGGATTCACGCCCTGGCGTCGGCATATCGAAATACAGAATCAGGGAGCGGAAGACGAAGAAGTAAATAACCGACATGATCAATCCGACCACGATATACATCGGCCAGTTGGACTTCTCAATGCCCAGCGGCAGGTTATACAGCAGGAAGTCGATCACCCCGTTGGCGCCGATGGCATGGACGCCCAGCACATAGAACAGCATCATGCCGAGGCCGGTCAGTACGGCGTGCACCACAAACAGCAGCGGGGCGACGAATAAGAAAGAGAACTCCAGCGGTTCGGTCACGCCCAGCAGGAAAGAGGTAAACGCGGCGGGGATCAGAATCGCTTTGGCCGCCAGCCGTTTTTCCGGTTTGGCGGTCACGTACATGGCCAGCGCCGCGGCGGTCAGACCGAACATTTTACTGATGCCGCGCGCATCCCAGGCGACCGTCGGACTCAGCTGTTTGACGCTATGACAAGCCATCTCCGCAAAATAGATGTTACGGGCGCCCTGATACAGATTGCCGCACACTTCCGCCGAACCGCCTAATTCGGTGTACAGGAACGGGGTGTAAACCAGGTGGTGTAACCCGGTCGGGATCAGGATACGCTCCAGGAAGCCATAAATAGCCACGCCGAACGGCCCGGCGCCTTTAATGGCGAACGCCAGATAGCTGATCCCCTGCTGGGCAAAAGGCCAAATGGCGCTCATCACAAAGCCGAGGGCGATCGCCAGCGGGATCGCTAGAATCGCCACGAAACAGTGACCGGAGTAAATAGCCATCACGCCGTCAAACTGTTTGCTGGAATAACGGTTATACAGATATCCGGCGAAGGCGCCGATCAGAATGCCGGCGAAAACGCCCATTTCCAGCACCTGAACGCCCAGCACCATGCCTTGGCCGGCGGCGCGCATTTCGGCGGCAGGCACCAGCTTCCCCTGTAGCTGAAGCGTAATATTCATCGCATTGATGAAAATGATAAACGTCACCAGACCGATCAGCGCGGCGTAGCCTTTGTCGCGCTTTGCCAGGCCAATCGGAATGCCGACGGCAAACACCAGCGCCAGATTGACCAGGATCGCCACGGCGGATTTAGATACCAACTGACCAAAATCCTGGATCAGCGGATGATTGAGTAGGGGGATGTAGCCGGCCAGATTGCCGTTACCAAACACATTACCAAAGGCGATAAACAGCCCGACAATCGGTAAAATCAGCACTGGCCCATACAGTGATTTACCGAAATTCTGCAATGCATTGACCGCTCTTTTCATTATTTGCTCTCTTGGTGGCCATTGTTGGGGAGGTACGGGGCAAGGCTAGCAGTGAATGAATAGGTTTTTCCAGTTATCTTATTGTTTTAAAAACAAATAACGCATAAGGTTACAAGTAACGCTCAGAACTGTGATCGTCGATGATTTGTTACAACCTTGCGGTTCTGCCGAGAGGGAAGAAATGCAGAGGGGGAGAACCGATAATAAGGTAGGAGATAAGATAATATTTTTTTAAAAAAATGTTACGTCTCTGATAGGCAAGTGCTGCGGGTCACCCTATAATCTGCGCCACTTTCACTGGCCGGGATTATAATTCCCTCAATCCGGCTGCTATCTGATAGTTTTGAATGAGGTCAATATGACGGTAGAACGTACCTTTTCCATCGTAAAACCCAATGCCGTGGCAAAGAATGCCATCGGCGCCATTTATGCGCGTTTTGAAAGCGCGGGTTTTAACATTGTGGCGGCCAAGATGCTGCATCTGACTCGTGAACAGGCTGAAGGCTTTTATGCCGAACATCAGGGCAAACCGTTTTTTGACGCACTGGTCGAGTTCATGATCTCCGGGCCGATCATGGTACAGGTGCTGGAAGGCGAGAATGCCGTTCAGCGTAACCGCGATATCATGGGAGCCACCAACCCGGCGAACGCGCTGGCCGGTACGCTGCGTGCCGATTATGCCGACAGCTTCACTGAGAACGCGGTACACGGTTCGGATTCCATCGAGTCCGCGCAGCGCGAAATCGCTTATTTTTTCAGCGCCGATGAAATCTGCCCGCGTTGAAGGTCGACTAAAGTAGCTTACCTGCTTTAAACTTTGTACAATGCTGCGCCCTGGATGAGCACAGGCTTATCCAGGGCATTTCTTTATTATCCTTCGAGCCATAACGTGTAATAACGAGGCCAAGAGTTCCTATGTCTGAACAAATCGTAGCTGAGCAAACCGTGTCCGAATTTTCGCCGGCGTCCGCCAATATTCCCCAATCCGCCAAATCCGGGGCGGAAAAAATAAATCTGCTGGATCTTAACCGTCAGCAAATGCGCGAGTTTTTCGCCTCATTGGGCGAGAAGCCGTTCCGTGCCGATCAGGTGATGAAGTGGATCTATCACTACTGCTGTGATGATTTCACGCAGATGACGGACATCAATAAGGTTTTTCGCGCCAAATTACAGCAGGTCGCCGAGATTCGCGCGCCGGAAGTGGTGGAGGAGCAGCGCTCCTCGGACGGCACCATCAAGTGGGCGATCCTGGTTGGCGGCCAGCGGGTGGAAACGGTGTATATCCCGGAAGAAGATCGGGCGACGCTGTGCGTCTCTTCTCAGGTTGGCTGTGCGTTGGAATGCAAATTCTGTTCAACGGCGCAGCAGGGTTTTAACCGCAACCTGCGCGTTTCTGAAATCATCGGCCAGGTGTGGCGGGCGGCGAAAATTATCGGCGCGTTCAAAGTCACCGGCCAGCGTCCGATTACCAACGTGGTGATGATGGGCATGGGCGAACCCCTGCTCAATCTGACTAACGTGGTGCCGGCGATGGAGATCATGCTGGATGATTTTGGTTTCGGCCTCTCCAAACGCCGGGTGACGTTGTCAACGTCAGGCGTGGTGCCGGCGCTGGATAAGCTGGGCGATATGATCGACGTTGCGCTGGCGATCTCCCTGCATGCGCCGAACGATGAAATTCGTAACGAAATCATGCCGCTTAATAAGAAATACAATATCGAAACCTTCCTGAGCGCGGTGCGGCGCTATCTGGAGAAATCCAATGCCAATCAGGGACGCGTCACGGTGGAGTACGTGATGCTTGACCACATTAATGACGGCACCGAGCACGCTCACCAGTTGGCGGAATGTTTGAAAGACACGCCGTGCAAGATTAACCTGATCCCGTGGAACCCGTTCCCCGGCGCGCCCTATGGCCGCAGCTCAAACAGCCGTGTCGATCGTTTTTCCAAAGTTCTCATGGAATATGGCTTTACGACGATTGTGCGCAAAACCCGCGGCGATGATATCGATGCCGCCTGCGGACAACTGGCGGGTGAAGTCGTAGACAGAACCAAGCGCACGCTGAAGAAAAAAATGGCCGGTGAACCTATCATGGTTAAAACGGTCTGATACCTGATTGTCCCGGTTAGCCATTGGCGTCATCAATACTTTCCCGGGGCTTATCATACCTATCTATTCAGAGATGGCTGCGACCGGGCATGGATTAAGGTAACATACACTTTGTGTGAAGGCCGGGACGGCAAGGAAGGGAGTCAGGAATGACGCAACAGTTAACACAGGGAAAAGGGTGGTTGTTGGCCGTCGCGGCCGTGCTGTCGGCGGGGTGCGCGCATTCGCCCCGCGAAGCGGTAAACCCGGCGCTGGCGCAAACCCGCTTGCAGTTGGGGCTGGAGTATCTGGCTCGCAACAACCTTGATGCCGCTCGCCAGAATTTTGAAAAAGCGCTGCAAGCCGCGCCGCAAGACTATCGTACGCAATTAGGCATGGCGCTTTATGAGCAGCGGATAGGTGAAAATCAGGCGGCCGAACAGCGTTATCAATCGGCATTGAGGCTGGCGCCGGAAAACGGTGGCGTAATGAATAATTACGGTGCGTTTCTGTGTGGTTTAGGGCAGTATGTAGCGGCGCAGCGACAGTTTAGCGCCGCGGCGCAACTCCCTGATTACCGTCAGGTTGCCGATGCGTTGGAAAATGCCGGATATTGCTTTTTCAAAGCAGGGCAGAATGATAATGCGCGTAGCGTATTAAGTCGGGCGCTGAAGTATGATCCCGCGAAAGGCGACATGCTTCTGGCAGAAGCGGATAAACAGTTTTCCGCGGGAAAACACGAGCAGGCTCAATTGCTTCTGGATGTTTATCAGCATATTCTTCCGGTCAGCGCCGAAAGTTTATGGTTACAGATTCGTTTCGCCGCGTTGGCGGGCCGTGATGGCGATATTGACCGTTATGGCAAATGGCTGGCGCGAAGTTTTCCACAATCTAAACAGTACCAGCAGTTCTTAGCTAATGAATACTGAAGCCACTCAAGATAATAAAGAATCAACCATTCCTGGCGAACGTCTGCGTCAGGCGCGCGAGCGTCTGGGATTGACCCAGCAGACTGTCGCTGAACGTTTATGCCTTAAGCTTTCCACCGTTCGTGAAATTGAAGAAGGTAATACGCCAACCGATTTGGCGCCGACGTTTTTACGTGGCTATATCCGTTCTTATGCCAAGTTAGTCCACTTGCCCGAGGATGAACTGTTGCCGATGCTGGACAAGCATGTGGCGCCCAGAGTATCCAACGTCGCTCCGATGCAAAGTTTTTCCTTAGGCAAAAGCCGCAAAAAGCGGGATGGCTGGTTAATGACCTTCACCTGGCTGGTGGTGCTTGTCGTCCTGGGGTTGACCGGGGCGTGGTGGTGGCAGAACCATCAGGCGCAGCGGCAGGAAATCAACACCATGGTCGACCACGCCAGTTCGATGCAGGCGCAGAGTGAAGGTCAGTCCGTGCCGTTGATGGGTAACAGCGAGCCGCAGGAGCCGGATGTTTCCGAGGTTGCGCCTTCCGTTCCGGCGGAGGTGCCGACGGATGCCGCCAATGCCAATTCCGCGCCTGAGAACAGCGAATCCGTTCCCCCTTCCGCCGCACAGTCTGCGACGACGCCAGAACCCTCCATGTCTTCACCGCAGCCGTCGGCGGCGGATGATGCGTTGTTGAGCCGGAACGCCACGGCGCCGGCGACCGACACCGCATCCGCTGACAATAGCCAGGCTGCTGTCGCCGCCCCGGCGCTGGTGATGAATTTCAATGCTGATTGCTGGTTGGAGGTTACGGACGCCAGCGGAAAAAAACTGTTCAGCGGCATGCAACGTAATGGCGGCGCTCTAAGCCTGAGCGGTCAAGCGCCCTACCAACTGAGAATCGGCGCGCCGGCTGCGGTACAGATTCAATTTCAAGGTAAGCCGGTCGATTTAAGCCGGTTTGTGAGAAGCAGTCAGGTTGCGCGTCTGACGTTGGCGGCGGAATAACACCGGTTTTACCCGTGCCCGCGATGTTGCAATTTTGGAGAAGAAGTAATGCATAACGCAGCACCCATAACCCGTCGGAAATCAAAGCGGATTTACGTCGGTAAGGTGCCTGTTGGTGACGGCGCGCCGATTGCGGTGCAGTCCATGACCAACACCCGAACCACTGATGTTGAAGCGACGGTTAATCAAATCAAATCACTGGAACGCGTCGGCGTCGATATTGTGCGCGTCTCCGTTCCCACCATGGATGCGGCCGAAGCGTTCAAACTTATCAAACAGCAAGTCAATGTCCCACTCGTCGCCGACATCCATTTTGACTATCGTATCGCGCTGAAAGTGGCGGAATACGGCGTCGACTGCCTGCGGATCAACCCCGGCAACATCGGTAATGAAGAACGTATTCGTTCCGTTGTCGACTGTGCGCGTGATTACAATATCCCGATTCGTATCGGGGTCAACGGCGGATCGCTGGAAAAGGATTTGCAGGAGAAGTACGGCGAGCCGACGCCGGAAGCGTTGCTGGAATCCGCCATGCGCCATGTTGATATTCTCGATCGCCTCAATTTCGATCGGTTTAAAGTCAGCGTGAAAGCGTCCGATGTTTTTCTGGCCGTGGAGTCCTATCGGTTGCTGGCCGCCCGTATCGATCAGCCGTTGCATCTGGGGATTACCGAAGCCGGCGGGGCGCGCAGCGGGGCGGTTAAATCGGCAATAGGACTGGGTCTGCTGTTATCTGAAGGGATCGGTGATACCTTACGTATTTCGCTGGCCGCCGATCCGGTAGAAGAAGTTAAAGTGGGCTTCGATATTCTGAAATCGTTGCGTATCCGTGCTCGCGGCATCAATTTTATCGCCTGTCCGACCTGTTCGCGGCAGGAGTTTGACGTGATTGGTACGGTCAACGCGCTGGAGCAACGGCTGGAAGATATCATCACGCCCATGGATGTATCGATTATCGGTTGTGTGGTCAACGGGCCGGGCGAGGCATTGGTGTCCACCATCGGCGTGACCGGCGGGCACAATAAGAGCGGCTTCTATGAAGACGGCGTGCGCCAGCGAGAACGTTTCGACAACGAACAGATGATCGACCAGCTTGAAGCGAAAATTCGTGCCAAGGCTTCGATGATGGATGAAAGCCAGCGCATTACGGTAAATCTGGTCGATAAATAACCGTGCCGGTGCGGCTTGGGGCCGCCATCCGCATAAGTATGATTCCTGAACCCGATGGGGAACCTGTGCATTGAAGATGCGACACCAATCCCCCTATAATCGGGTTTATTTTTTGAAAAACGGATAGAGAACAGACGTGGCAAAAAATATCCAAGCCATTCGCGGCATGAACGATTACCTCCCGGCCGAAACGGCATTGTGGCAGCGTATTGAAAACAGCTTGAAACAGGTGCTCGGCAGCTACGGCTACAGTGAAATCCGTACCCCTATCGTTGAGCAGACCTCGCTGTTTAAACGTGCCATCGGTGAAGTCACCGATGTGGTTGAAAAAGAGATGTACACCTTTGAGGATCGCAACGGCGACAGTCTGACGTTGCGCCCTGAAAACACCGCTTCGTGCGTTCGCGCCGGTATCGAACACGGTATACTCTACAATCAGGAGCAGCGCCTGTGGTATCTCGGGCCGATGTTTCGTCACGAGCGCCCGCAGAAAGGCCGCTATCGCCAGTTTCATCAACTGGGGTGTGAAGTTTTTGGTCTGCAAGGGCCGGACATCGACGCCGAGTTGATTCTGCTTACTGCCCGCTGGTGGCGGGCGCTGGGTATTTCACAGCATGTTAGGCTGGAACTGAATTCGATTGGCTCGCTGGACGCGCGGGCGAAATACCGTGAAGCGCTGATCGCTTTCCTCGAACAGCATAAAGAAAAGTTGGACGAAGATTGCCTGCGCCGTATGTATACCAATCCGCTGCGGGTGCTGGATTCTAAAAATCCCCAGATTCAGGCGTTGCTGGACGATGCGCCGGCGCTGACCGACTATCTTGATGATGAATCCCGGGCGCACTTTGAGGCATTGGGTGAACTTTTAACGCAGTCCGGTATCCCATATACCGTTAATCCGCGTTTGGTTCGCGGTCTGGATTATTACAACCGCACCGTGTTTGAGTGGGTAACCACCAGTCTGGGCGCTCAGGGCACGGTCTGTGCCGGCGGGCGTTATGACGGCCTGGTCGAGCAACTGGGCGGACATGCGACGCCTGCCGTGGGCTTTGCGATGGGACTGGAGCGGTTGGTTCTGCTGGTGCAGTCCGTCAACCCTGAGTTTAAGGCCCACCCGGGAGTCGATGTTTATCTGATTTCGTCCGGCGAGGGAACGCAACTGGCGGCCATACAGTTGGCGGAGAAATTACGTGATACGCTGCCGCAACTGAAACTGATGACCAACTACGGCGGCGGCAATTTTAAAAAGCAATTTACCCGCGCCGATAAATGGGGCGCGCGCATTGCGCTGGTATTAGGCGAAAACGAAGTGGCGGCTGGTCAGGTGGTGATAAAAAATCTGACCAATGGCGAGCAGGATACATTGGCACAGGCCGACGTCGCCGCGCGGCTGGCAACGTTACTGGATTAAGGAGAGAGACACCGTGGAAGTCTATACCACAGAGAATGAGCAGGTTGATGCGTTGCGTCGTTTCCTCGCTGAAAACGGCAAGGCGTTGGTTGTGGGCGTTGTGCTGGGTGTCGGCGCGCTGATTGGCTGGCGCTTTTGGCTGAATCACCAAAGCAACAGCGTACTGGCGTCATCAACATCTTATCAGCAAATCAGCGACCATCTGGCGAGCGGTAAAGTTGAAGATATCTCGTCAGCGGAGAAATTTGCCGCTGAAAATAAAAACAACTACGGCGTGCTGGCCTCGCTGGAGTTGGCGCGTCATTATGTCGATCAAAATGATTTTGCCAAAGCGGAACAACAGCTGGCGCACGCGCAGTCCCAAACCAAAGATGCCGATTTGCTGTCTCTGGTGAATCTGCGTTTGGCGCGGATCCAGTTGCAAGAGCAAAAAGCCGATGAAGCGTTGAAAACGCTGGATGCCGTCAAGTTAGACGGCTGGGTGGCTCTGGCGGCGGAAGTTCGTGGTGACGCCCTGGCCAGCAAAGGGGATAATCAGGCCGCGCGCGAAGCTTATAATAAAGGTTTGGCCGCTAATCCACCGCAGGCATTGCAAGCATTGCTGCGTATGAAACTGAACAACCTGTCCAGCTAAGAGGAATTCCATGCAACTGCGTAAAACACTTCTGGTAGGACTGGTTTCCGTCGCCCTGCTGAGCGGATGTTCGCTGTTTAACAGCGAGGAAGATGTCGTGACCATGTCTCCATTGCCGACGGTGGAAAATCAGTTCACGCCGACGAAGGTGTGGAGCCGTTCCGTAGGGAGCGGCATCGGCGAGTTCTATTCCAATCTGCACCCGGCCTGGCAGAGCGATCGGGTGTTTGCCGCCGATCGCCGCGGGACGGTAAAAGCGCTCGATCTCAACAGCGGCACTGAAATCTGGCATGCCGATCTGTCGGAAAAAACCGGCTTCCTTTCGCGCAATACACCGGCGTTATTATCCGGCGGCGTCGCGGTCGCGGGTAATCATGTTTATGTCGGCAGTGAAAGAGCGCAGGTATTTGCGCTGAACGCCGAAGACGGCTCCCCGGTATGGCAAACCAACGTCGCGGGCGAAGTGCTTTCGCGTCCGGTAAGCAGCGATGGCGTCGTGCTGGTTCATACCAGCAATGGGATGCTGCAAGCGCTGGATGAAACGGATGGCGCGATTAAGTGGACGGTTAATCTGGATATGCCGACGCTTTCTTTGCGCGGCGAATCGGCGCCGACCACGGCGTTTGGCGCGGCCATCGTCGGCGGCGATAACGGCCGGGTCAATGCGGTGCTGATCGAACAGGGCCAGTTAATCTGGCAGCAGCGTATTTCACAACCCAGCGGGGCGACTGAAATCGATCGCCTGAACGATGTCGATACCACGCCGGTTGTTGTGGGCGAGGTCGTGTACGCGCTGGGTTATAACGGCAACATGACGGCGCTGGATCTGCGTTCCGGTCAGATCTTGTGGAAACGGGAACTGGGTTCGGTGCACGATTTCATCGTTGATGGCGACCGCATTTATCTGGTCGATCAGGATGACCGCGTTGTGGCGTTGAACACCAACGGCGGAGTGAATCTGTGGCGTCAGAGCGAGTTGTTGCACCGTAACCTGACGGCGCCTGTGCTGTATAACGGCTATCTGGTGGTAGGGGATACCGAAGGGTATCTGCACTGGCTGAATACGTCGGACGGTCGCTTTGTGGTTCAGCAAAAAGTGGATAGTTCAGGTTTCCTGAGCAAGCCGGTGATCGCCAGCGACAAGCTGCTTATTCAGGCGAAGAACGGCGAAGTTTACGCCTTCACCCGCTAGTTAAGAAGACAGAACCTTTGGATCGCTGCCGGTTGCAGATACGATCCCCCAACGGCTCCTGACAGTATCAGGGGCCGTTTCGTCTTTTATCGTCAGCGAGTAATTTCGCTGTAACGTATTGAAATATAAGTAATGAGGTTGTAACAATGATACCTGTCGTCGCGCTGGTCGGACGTCCGAACGTGGGGAAATCCACTTTATTTAACCGCTTAACGCGTACGCGTGATGCATTGGTGGCGGATTTCCCGGGGTTGACGCGTGACCGCAAGTATGGCCGTGCAGAAGTGGAAGGCCATGAGTTTATCATCGTCGATACCGGCGGCATCGATGGCACGGAAGACGGTGTGGAAACCCGAATGGCGGGGCAGTCGCTGGTGGCGATTGAAGAGGCCGACATCGTGTTGTTTATGGTGGATGCCCGTGCGGGACTTATGCCCGCCGACCAGGGCATCGCCCAACATTTGCGCAGCCGCCAGAAAGCAACTTTTCTGGTCGCCAATAAAACGGACGGTATTGACCCCGATACCGTCATCGGCGATTTCTATTCGCTGGGAATGGGGGAGATTTATCCGATAGCGGCTTCCCACGGACGCGGCGTCACCTCCTTGCTGGAAAAAGTGCTGTTGCCGTTTGTGCAGAGCGATGAGTCCGCCTCTGTTGAACTGACGGAAGAAGAAGAGAACGCCGCTTACTGGGCGGAGCAGCTTGCACAAGAGCAGGGTGCTGAAAAAGCCGAGGCGGAGGAAGACGATTTTAACCCGGAAGATCTGCCGATCAAGCTGGCTATCGTCGGCCGCCCCAACGTGGGGAAATCCACGCTGACCAACCGTATTCTGGGTGAAGAGCGCGTGGTGGTTTACGATATGCCGGGCACCACGCGTGACAGTATTTACATTCCGATGGTGCGTGATGAACGAGAATATGTGCTGATCGATACCGCCGGGGTGCGTAAACGCGGCAAAGTAACCGATACGGTTGAAAAATTCTCGGTGATTAAAACGTTGAAGGCGATTGAAGACGCCAACGTTGTGATGCTGGTCATTGACGCCCGTGAAGGTATTTCCGATCAGGATCTTTCATTATTGGGCTTTATCCTCAATAGCGGGCGCTCACTGGTGATCGTGGTCAACAAGTGGGACGGCCTATCACCGGACGTTCGCGATCAAGTCAAGGAAACGCTGGATTTGCGCCTCGGCTTTATCGATTTTGCCCGTATTCATTTCATCTCGGCGTTGCATGGCAGCGGCGTGGGCAATCTGTTCGAGTCGGTGATTGAAGCCTACACGTGCGCCACCCGCCGGGTGGGCACCTCCATGCTGACCCGCATTATGCAGATGGCGGCGGACGACCATCAGCCGCCGCTGGTACGTGGGCGCCGGGTGAAGCTTAAATATGCGCATGCCGGCGGCTACAACCCGCCGATTGTGGTGATCCACGGTAATCAGGTCAAAGATCTGCCCGATTCCTACAAACGTTATCTGATGAATTACTACCGCCGCTCGCTGGATGTGATGGGAACGCCGATCCGCATCCAGTTCAAAGAGGGGGAAAACCCCTTTGCGGATAAGCGCAACACATTGACGCCAAACCAGTTACGCAAGCGTAAACGTTTGATGCAGCATCTTAAAAAGAGCAAATAATGAATAAGCGGGGCGGATAGCAATATTCGCCCCGCATTGTTGAGTAGCGACCATGATTGAATGGCGATCATGCTGAATCATTAAGGGCATTTATGTCTTGGGAAACCTGGAGTTTTGCATTTAACGTTACAATGCCGAATCTGTTGATGCTGCTGATGGGAATGGCGTTGCGGAAAATAGGCATGCTGAACGATGCCTTTTGCGATTCAGCCATGCGACTGGTATTCAATTTATCTCTCCCGTGCTTGCTGTTTTTCAGCGTGGCCACCAACCACCAGTCGATTATTGAGCAACTGCCGCTGGTCATTTACGGCGTTATCGGTACGCTGGCCACCTTTCTGCTGCTTGAAGTGGCGGCTATTCGTTTGGTTAAAGAACCGACCGAGCGTGGGGTTTTTGTTCAGGGCGGATTTCGATCGAATACCGGAATTATGGGGCTGGCGTTTGCCATGAGCGCCTATGGCGAAGAGGGGGTAGCCGTCGGATCGCTGTATTTGATTGTCACGGTGATTATGTTTAACGCGCTGTCGGTGATCACCCTGACGCGCAGCCTGCATAATAAATCGCACGGTCAGGGCATCAGCAAGCGTGAACTGTTGATGAGTATCGCCACCAATCCGCTGATTATCGGCTTACTGAGCGGATTGCTCTATTCACAAAGCCGGCTGCCGATGCCCGGGGTGATCCATCAGACCGGAAGTTTTATCGCTTCGTTGGCTCTGCCGTTAGCCTTGCTGTGCGCCGGCGCCAGCCTTGACTGGCGTAGTATGTTCCGATCGTCCAATGTCGCACTGCTCTCTTCCACGGCTAAACTATTGATCGTGCCGGCGATACTGACGTTGGGCGGATGGCTGGTAGGTTTTCGCGGGGTGACGCTCGGCGTTATTTTTCTGTTTTCCGCCACGCCGACGGCGGCGGGCAGCTATGTCATGACCAGGGCAATGGGCGGAAATGCGACGCTGGCGGCCAATATTATTGGCTTAACCACCGCAGGTTCGTTCTTTGTCATCGCGCTGGGACTCTATTTCTTACGTTCGCTGGGTGTGATTTAGGTATTTCAGAGAGGAGAAAAAATGGAAGCCATCTGTCCACAATGCCACCACGCGATGACGTGGCAAAACGGCGATGTGTTCGGTTGTCCTCACTGCCGGCAGCGTTATCGGCGCGCGGCATATTGTCCCGAATGCCGGCACGAGCTTCAGACGTTAAAAGCCTGCGGGGCGCTGGACTATTTTTGCCAGCAAGGGCACGGGCTGATCTCCAGCAAGCGCGTCATTTTCGACTATCTTCCTGTCGATCGGTGATGGATGTGCCATTGCGCCAGAGCGCTTCCAACTCCTTAGGCGCGGACTGCTCCGGGATCAGTAAAATTGCCTCGGCATACTGATTCTTTTGCGGGTGGCTATAGCTGATGTGAATGCGGTAATAGAACTGATCGCCGCGGCCGGGGCCGTCCGGCTCGCCGGGTTCTCTGGCTTGCGGGAGCGCGTCGCGCAGCGCGCGGCACAGACGCTCCCGCTCCGCCGACGGCATCGTCGCCAGTGCGAAACGTCGCTGCCCGGCCAGTTTGGGCAGCCAGGCAATCCCTCCCTCGCGCGCCAGCTCGACAATGGCGTCATCGGTAAGCTCAGGCAGGGTTTTCATACGTTATCCATCGTCGATACCACCCCTACTTTTTCCCAGGATTGTTTAATGATATCGGCGACGGCCCGATCGAAACGCTGTGCGGCATGGTGGATGGTAAGGCGGGAAAAAACCTCAAAATCGGCATTCTGCGGCAAAGATTTATCGCACAGCGTGTCATACCAGATTCTGCCGGCTTTTTCCCAGGAATAACCGCCCAGTTCGCTTGCCGCCAGATAGAACGCCCGATTCGGTATCCCGGAGTTCAGGTGTACGCCGCCGTTGTCTTCGCGGGTGTTGATATAGTCATTCATGTGCGCCGGCTGCGGATCCGTTCCCAGCAGCAGGTCGTCATAGGCCGTTCCCGGATTCGACATAGAGCGCAGACCGCTGCCGTGGATCCCCTCGGCAAGCAACTCCTCGCCAATCATCCAGTCTGCCTGCTCCGCGGTTTGCCCGCGGTGAAATTGTTTTACCATGGATGCAAAAACGTCGGACAGCGATTCGTTCAGAGCGCCGGATTGTCTGAAATAGATTAAGTCCGCTTCGCTTTCTATCACGCCATGCGTCAGTTCATGCGCCACGATATCGATGGCGATAGTAAAGCGGTTGAAGATTTTGCCGTCGCCGTCGCCGAATACCATCTGTTGTCCGTTCCAGAACGCATTTTGATAATCCTGACCGTAATGTACCGTACCGGCGAGCGTCAGCCCCTGATTATCAAGCGAATTTCGCTGAAACGTCCGCCAGAAGAAATCATAGGTGGCGCCCAGGTAATCATAGGCTTCATCGACGGCGATATCGCCGTTGCTGCTTTGTCCTTCCGCCCGCACTTGTTTGCCAGGCAACTGCTGCTGGTTTTCCGCATCATAAATCTCGCGGTGCGCCTGACCCGCGACAGCCAGCGCGTGAGGCGCCGGTCTGGGATGCGTGGTTACCATCAGAGACTGAACATGCATTAAGGTCTGCTGGGCGCAGTGACGCTCGGCCTCTGAACCATTAGCGATAATACGATGCAAGATGTAGGGAGGGATTACGCTGTGAATCGGTCTGGACTTCATACCTCTATCTCCTTGAGAAGGTGGTCATCGGCAATTCAGACGTTCAGCTACAGCCGTAAGTATAACCCAGAAGCAGGCGCTAGGTTCGGCGCTTTTTGACTATTGGTGCCGTCGACTTTTCCGCCACTAGCGCAGTGACCTGGCTTTCGATCCAGCCATCCCGCAGGCGGGTTTTTAAGGTATCGCCCGGCGCAGTTTGGGCAATGTTCTTCAGCACCCGTCCATCGGGCGTGGTGGTAACGTTATAACCGCGCGCCAGCGTCGCCAACGGGCTGACGCCTTCCAGATGCGAGCAGGCGACGCCCAATCGCTGTTTGTGCTGATTGAGCTGACGTTCAATGGCATGCCGCATCTGATACTGTAACTGCTGCAAGCGTTGCTGCGCACGATGAATTTTCGGTTGCGGCTGTTGCTGAATCAGGCGCTGTTGTATACGTTCACTGCGGCGCGATAGTTGCCTGAGCTGTAACTGCATAGCCTCATCCAGCCGCTGGCGCAGTTTAATCAGTTGGGTTTGCTGGCGAGCCAGCCTAAGCTGCGGATGCTGCTGCTGTAAGCGATGGTTTAAGCGGGTAAACTCGCGATTGCGCTGGGCCAGATAATAATCCATCGCCATTTCCAGCCGCTGACGCTGGGATTGTATCTGGCGCAGCAGTTCAAGCTGATTGCGGCTGACCAGCTCCGCCGCGGCGGAAGGCGTCGGGGCGCGTAAATCGCCGACAAAATCGGCGATGGTGACATCGGTTTCATGGCCGACCGCGCTGACGATGGGAATGCGGCTGGCGAAAATCGCCCGGGCGACGCGCTCATCGTTAAAGCTCCATAAATCCTCCAGCGAACCGCCGCCGCGGCCGACGATCAGCACGTCGCATTCATTACGCCGGTTAGCCAGTTCAATGGCGCGCACAATTTGCAGCGGCGCTTCGCTGCCCTGTACGGCGGTGGGGTAGACCACCACCGGCAGCGAAGGATCGCGCCGTTGCAATACCTGCAAAATATCATGCAGCGCCGCGCCGCTGGCGGAGGTCACCACCCCGACCTGTCGGGCCGGACTCGGCAATACCTGTTTAAACTGCTGATCGAAAAGCCCCTCTTCGGCCAGGCGCTGTTTTAATTGCTCAAACTGCTGTTGCAGCAGCCCGTCGCCCGCCGGCTGCATACTTTCCGCCAGCAGTTGGTAATCGCCGCGGGGTTCGTACAGCGTGATCGCCGCGCGTATCAGTACCTGCTGACCGTTTTGCGGACGAAAGGTGACGCGGCGGTTACTGTTGCGGAACATGGCGCAACGTACCTGCGCGCGTTCATCTTTCAGCGTGAAGTACCAGTGGCCGGATGAGGGCTGAGAAAAGTTGGAGATTTCGCCGGAAAGCCATATCTGGCCCATTTCCATTTCCAGCAGTTGCCGAACCGTCTGGTTCAGGCGGCTGACGGTAAAAATTGCAGAGGAGGGAAATTGAGACATTGTGAGCCAGATCAAATTTTAAAACAGTGACTTAATTGATCGATACTACCTGCCTGCAACAGGTAATCAAGCATTTTATTAAAAATAGTGCTGGAGGCAACCGGTTACGCTCTGTATAATGCCACGGCAATATTTTATCCGTTCTTAACATCCACCTTGGTGAGATATTGCCCATGTTACGTATCGCTAAAGAAGCACTGACGTTTGACGACGTTCTCCTTGTTCCCGCACACTCTACTGTCCTGCCTAACACGGCTGATTTGACTACCCAACTGACGAAAACCATCCGTCTGAATATCCCTATGCTATCCGCGGCGATGGATACCGTAACGGAATCCAATCTGGCGATTGCGCTGGCTCAGGAAGGCGGTCTGGGATTTATTCATAAAAATATGTCCATTGAGCGTCAGGCTGAAGAAGTCAGCCGCGTTAAAAAATATGAAAGCGGTGTGGTTGTCGATCCGCAAACCGTTACGCCCGCCACCACGCTGCGTCAGGTAAAAGAGCTGACCGAACGTAACGGGTTTGCGGGTTATCCGGTTGTGACGGAAAGCAACGAGCTGGTGGGGATTATTACCGGCCGTGACGTGCGTTTTGTCACCGATCTGGAAAAACCGGTCAGCGCCGTGATGACGCCGAAAGAACGTCTGGTCACGGTAAAAGACGCGGAAGCGCGTGACGTCGTGCTGCAAAAAATGCATGAAAAACGTGTGGAAAAAGCGTTGGTTATCGACGATGAATTCCACCTGCTCGGCATGATCACCGTAAAAGATTTCCAGAAAGCCGAGCGTAAACCCAACGCCTGTAAAGATGAGCACGGTCGCTTGCGAGTCGGGGCGGCGGTCGGCGCCGGCGAAGGCAACGAAGAACGTATTGATGCGCTGGTCGCGGCAGGGGTTGATGTGCTGTTGATTGACTCCTCGCACGGTCATTCCGAAGGCGTATTGCAGCGTATCCGCGAAACCCGCGCCAAATACCCGGATCTGCAAATCATCGGCGGCAACGTGGCGACGGGAGCCGGTGCGAAAGCGCTGGCGGACGCGGGCGTCAGCGCGGTGAAAGTCGGTATCGGCCCGGGTTCCATTTGCACCACCCGTATCGTTACCGGCGTCGGCGTGCCGCAAATTACCGCTATTTCCGATGCGGTTGAGGCCCTGGAAGGCACCGGTATTCCGGTTATCGCCGATGGCGGTATTCGTTTTTCCGGCGATATCGCCAAGGCGATTGCCGCGGGCGCCGCCTGCGTGATGGTGGGGTCGATGCTGGCGGGAACGGAAGAGTCTCCCGGCGAAATCGAACTGTATCAGGGCCGTTCCTTCAAATCTTACCGCGGCATGGGTTCGCTGGGCGCGATGTCCAAAGGATCTTCCGATCGTTATTTCCAAAGCGACAACGCCGCGGACAAGCTGGTGCCGGAAGGTATTGAAGGCCGCGTGGCTTACAAAGGCCGCCTGAAAGAGATTGTCCACCAGCAAATGGGCGGTCTGCGTTCCTGTATGGGTCTGACCGGATGCGGCACGATAGATGCGCTGCGCACGCAGGCTGAGTTTGTGCGCATCAGCGGCGCCGGCATTCAGGAAAGCCATGTCCATGACGTTACCATTACCAAGGAATCACCGAATTACCGTATGGGTTCATAAGGTATTTGTCGGCTGATTTAAACAGTTAAACCCGGTAATATTCGCCGGGTTTACTTACTTTTTAGCTTTTATATTATTCGCATTTGGAATATGCCTCTCATGACAGAAAATATTCATCAACACCGCATTCTTATTCTGGATTTCGGCTCGCAGTACACGCAACTGGTTGCACGGCGTATCCGTGAATTGGGCGTTTATTGTGAACTTTGGGCATGGGATGTTACTGAAGCGCAGATCCGCGAATTCAATCCTAACGGGATTATCCTTTCCGGCGGCCCGGAAAGTACCACTGAATTTAACAGCCCGCGCGCGCCGGAATATGTTTTCCAGGCCGGCGTACCGGTTTTAGGCGTTTGCTACGGCATGCAGACCATGGCGATGCAGTTGGGGGGCCAGGTTGAAGGCTCCAACGAACGCGAGTTCGGCTATGCGCAGGTGGAAGTGAAAACCGACAGCCTGCTGGTGCGTGATATTCAGGATGCGTTGAGCGCCGCTGGCGCGCCGCTGCTGGATGTCTGGATGAGCCACGGCGATAAAGTCACGGCGATCCCCGACGGGTTCGTGACCGTCGCCAGCACCGATACCTGTCCGTTCGCCATTATGGCTAACGAAGAAAAACATTTTTACGGCGTGCAGTTCCACCCGGAAGTGACCCATACCCGTCAGGGGCAGCGCATGTTAGAGCGCTTTGTCCGTGATATCTGCCAGTGTGAAGCTCTGTGGACGCCCGCCAAGATTATCGACGACGCGGTAGCGCGTCTGCGCCAGCAGGTGGGGAACGATCGCGTGATCCTTGGTCTGTCCGGCGGCGTAGACTCCTCGGTAACCGCGATGCTGCTGCACCGCGCCATCGGCAATCGTCTGACCTGCGTATTTGTGGATAACGGCTTGCTGCGTTTAAACGAAGCCGATCAGGTACTGGAAATGTTTGGCGACCACTTTGGTCTGAACATTATTCACGTACCGGCGGAAGATCGTTTCCTGAGCGCGCTGGCCGGTGTGGATGAACCGGAAGCGAAACGTAAAATCATTGGTCGGGTGTTTGTTGAAGTCTTTGACGAAGAAGCCAGCAAGCAGTCTGAAGTGAAATGGCTGGCGCAGGGCACCATCTACCCTGACGTGATTGAGTCCGCGGCTTCCGCAACGGGTAAGGCGCACGTCATCAAGTCTCACCATAACGTCGGCGGCCTGCCGAAAGAGATGAAACTGGGTCTGGTTGAGCCGCTGAAAGAGCTGTTCAAAGATGAAGTGCGCAAGATTGGTCTGGAACTGGGCTTGCCGTACAACATGCTATACCGTCATCCGTTCCCGGGGCCGGGCCTTGGCGTGCGCGTACTGGGCGAAGTGAAAAAAGAATACTGCGACCTGCTGCGTCGCGCCGATGCGATCTTCATTGAAGAACTGCATAAAGCCGACCTGTACAACAAGGTCAGCCAGGCATTTACCGTCTTCCTGCCGGTTCGTTCCGTCGGCGTCATGGGCGATGGTCGTAAATATGACTGGGTAGTCGCCCTGCGGGCGGTAGAAACCATCGACTTTATGACCGCTCACTGGGCGCACCTGCCTTACGAATTCCTCGGCCGCGTATCCAACCGCATCATCAACGAAGTGGATGGCATCTCCCGCGTGGTTTACGACGTATCGGGCAAGCCGCCGGCGACGATTGAGTGGGAGTGATCCAAAGTTCTTCAGGAACTATCGCCAACTAGCGAAAAATCGCCATAACAGTTTGATTTATAAATAAATGGGTTATGGCGACTATCGGTGACTATCGCCGGCCAGCGGAACAGGCTGGCGGTAGACGCGACGGTAAAACAAGAGACCCGGATTATGACCCTCCCGTTGATGATTGATTCTTTTTCGGTCATGACGGTAAAAATTCCTTCCAAAAGCGAGACATGACGCGGCTTTCGGGGCATCTTCAGACTTCCTGACCCCTGACGGTAAAAACCGCCATTGAACAGGAGGAAAGCGCGATGCTCACCGACACCGCACTACGCAATCTCAAGCCCAAAGCCAGACTGTACAAGGTTTCCGACCGGGACGGCATGTATGTCATGGTGGCTAATGCTAACCAAGACTGTCGGTTTTTATGCGACCCCGCTCGTCCGGGCGGGGTTTTCGTAAATGAATATCGGGCTTAATTGCCGTTCTTGCTGAACCAGTGAGCGCAGCTTGTTTGCGTGCTTCAATCCATTTTTCTACTTCATCCAGATCCCATACGACACAACGCGGCGTCAGATTGAAACGCTGTGGAAATTCTCCACGACGTTCCATCTCGTAGATCGTTGTTTCCGATAACGGTACGATTTGACGCAACTCCTGGCGCTGGATCTGGATAGTCCGGCGAAAGGGAAGGGGCAATGCCGGGAATATTGTGGCAGCGCTTCGTAGGCTTTAGTACCGAGGAAAGGTGATGCTCTATTGGAATCCCGTTCCGTGGTGCCTGTTTTAATCTCTGGTGGTTGCGCTGGATATCTCTCATCTTCGGCTACCTTCTGGTAGAAGACATCTTCAGTCGTAAAATCGTGGGATATGAAGTACATGAAACAGAAAGTGGCGAACCGGCGGCAGAGCTGATACAGCGCACGGTTCTGAGGGAGGGATGCTGGCGGTGCGCCGGTACTGCATGCCGATAATGGCACGGCGGTGAAGTCACAGACGTTGCAAATGAAGCTTTATGAGTTGGCAATAACACCGTCTCAAACCGGCCAAGGGTCAGTAACGATAACGCGTATGTGGAATTCCTGTTCAGGACGCTGAAATATGTACAGCAGTAGCCGTCATCGGGGTTCAGCAAGCTGGATGAGGCACGGGAATGGGGAGAGTGTTTTACGCAGCGGCACAACGAAAACCATCGGCATAGCGGCATCAGGTATGATGACGCCGGGCCAACGGCACCGAGGCGAAGATAGTGCGCTGTTGAAGAAACGGGATGAAGTATACTAAAAGGCAAAAGCGTAGCGTTCTGAATGCTGGTCAGGAAGGACACGAAACTGGCAATCGACAGGAACAGTAATGCTGAATCCAGAGCGGGAAAAAACAGGTAGCTTCAATCAACTGGGGGTGCCAACTACCTTGACACTTACCAGGATGGCGGCGGGGGCGGTAACAGCATACATCTGAACCTATTTCAGTTAAAACCAGCATTCCGGCATAATGACCGCCTCCTGATGGAGAAGCTACTGTGATGGGATGATGCCTGGTGTCGGTTCGCTGAAACTGGGGACCATTTATGCGTCAGCGCTCATCCGATCGCTGTTGCGAAGCACCCAACCGTCAGGGCTGACACAGACGACAAAGGAGGCTGGAAGAGTTAATAGAGAACGGTATCTTCTTAACTCTATTGATGATGAGGATTATCGTCGCTGGATCCTGAAGAAGAGCATATCACACGACTTTTGCCCTGATGCATGGTCATATCAACATGCTGGGGCATTCGTTCACGTTACCGGAAGATATTATGACAGGTGTTGAGATCATTGAATTTAAATACAAACAATGAATTATCTCCTTAGTGTGGTTTTTTACATCGGCCGTCCTCAAACCTCGATTAGCCGTGGCAATTTAATTCTTGGTTAAAAATTGCACCAATGTTAAGAATCATAAATTTCATATGCTATTTTTTAGATTTAAATCAAATTTCGTTGATTATTCCCATTGAATTTAAATTCTTTATTTTATTTAAAAATAAAAACAATACCCCCATATACTTAATAAATTTAGTGTTTTTTACCATTAATTATATTAATTTTAGTGAATGATAATGTTTTTCGCTAAAGTGGTTTATATACGGATAAATAAAAAATATTGATATATTTTTGATGGCTGATAGCATCTGCCCCTCTCAGGAAAAGAGTTTATCTAATAGAAAGAACGGAGAAAGTCGCCAGGTAGCGAGGCGACGGTTTTTTTTGGCTTCAGGACAATGATTATGCATAAAAATTATTACATTATTAATCTAATAGTGCGGAGTAATGCAGCCTGATATGATGCAAACGCTAATTAATGCATCGCTAAGTGCTGAGGCTAAAGCAGTCGTTGCCCATGCTTATAATTCAGGTGTCTCACAATCAGTAACTACAATTATAGAAGTAGAAAATGAAAGGACTCTTAGCGATGAGATATTACACGAATTTATAGTTGCTGGCTGGGGAGAAGAACTTGCTAAATATACTGAATTCAGAGAAGTTCCAGATGCAACAAATTGTGAAGCTATACGTCAAGTCCAGTTATCGGTCCAAAATGGTGCGGCCTTATTTGCAATATGTAAAGTAGTAACTAACGATTATAATCGGTACTACCTTTCAATCCATCATGCTTTGGCAGATGAAAAAACTCTTAGTTTGATTAAAAATATTGTTAATGTGTTTTGCGTTGGTAAGTCAGATATTGCGCTGAAAAATATGAATCAGGGCAGGTTGTTATATCGGAACTATATAGAACGACAACGTATTCTGGCTAAAACCGAAAAATGCGTGTCGTATCAATCGATGATACCAGTCAGACTGTCACAAACAGGGCCAATAGCGTGGAATAAGAAATGCACAAGAATAAATATACACAGAAGGATAAAGGTTGGTAGCACTAATAATGAAGTGTCACTACTCAATAAAATATTGCCTTATTTGTGTGATGCCGGCGTTATTTCAGAAGGTAGTATAGCGTGTTCGTCTCATGACTGGCGTTTACCGTACGAATCGGCAGCAATAGGCATGATGACCGGCCTTGTTGCTCTTCCTGTGAATACAGGTGCAATGAATTACCTGCAAACCAGCTTAGAGAGTTGTATCCGATATCATTCAGCTATGTCTGAGGTTTTGAGGTGTTGCCGTGCGTCTGAATTGTTTATCAATGGTTCTATGCCACGAGGGATTCCTTCATCGCAAGTAGTGGGTAGCATTTTCCCCGTTGGAATAAATATTCAGCGCATAAATTCATCAGAGTTCCGGTTAGATATGGAAGGTCCTTTTTGTAGTAGGTCTGCCGTCAATAACCTGCTTATTAACCTTACTGAAGCCCTGTCGGAAAGAAGGAAATAAAATGACTAATAACGTTGAAATATATAAGAGAGTATTTGCAGATGAAGTGCAGCGCATAACTAATATATTTAGTGAAGTCCTTGGAATAAAAAATATTGCCTCAAGTGATAACTTTTTCAAACTTGGAGGCGACTCTTTTGATGCGATTCGTGCCATATCAAAGTTAGGGAATGATCTTCAACTGGTCACTTTTTTCGAACACCCAACAGTTGAAGATTTAGCGAAATTCATTCTCTCAGGACAAGGAAAAACTCAGCTACGACTGGTCCCTCTGTATGACAATGCCTCAGCTTGCGGGTCAACAGTCGTCATTGGTGTGCCGTTTGGTGGGGGAGATCCAACAGCATATCAGGATCTTTTTCGTAGGAACCATGATGTACGAGTTTTTGGGGTGGATTTTGGTGATATTGAACTTGTTAAAGAATCAGAATTTCTTTTGCTTATTAATATTATTGCTGCTGAGATCGAAAAAATTGATGCCAAACACCTCATTATTTACGGCCATTGCGCTGGGGCAGCGACTGCGGCCTGTATCGCTTCGGCTTTAGAACCTATTGAAAATCACCTGTCTCTGATTGTTGCAGCGGCGAAGCCAATGGATGACCCGGATGCTGCAATTCAAGAAGCCGATGCAACATCTGATGACTCATGGGAGCAATTCCTCAGATCCATAGGCGCATTTTCTGGGCTGGAGAGTGCAGAAATTCACGCGATGCTCTCCAGAGGCCGTAGAGACCATCGTATTGCTGCAACTGCTTACAGAACCCTAGCTAAAAAACCTGCTCGTGGAGTGCCAGCTCTGGTGTTGTTGGGTGATGAAGATCCTGTTACCCCGACCTCTCATCATGCCGACATCATAGAGCATTGGCGGCGCTTTATTGATGTTGTTGACTCAAAGAGTCTGGCTGGAGGCGATCACTATTTTTTAAGTACGCACCCAGATGAGGTTGCTGATGCAGTTCTGTCATTCGAAGGACATTGTTTATTAAGAACACCTAGATCGTAAGAGGAAGCATAATGGCAAACGGTAATAACTTGCTACAAAGTCAGGTTGAACTGCTAGGGAAAGGCCAGATTGATCTCCAGACTGAAGACCCCGAATTAGCAACTATTCTGGACACTGAAGTTATGCGGCAGCACCGAACGCTTTCGCTGGTTGCATCTTGTTGTGCAGTAGAACCAAGAACGCTTGCTGCATCGGCTTCCGCGTTAGTTAATGTCACAGCCGAAGGAACCCCAGGTCGACGCTATCATGCTGGGTGTGAGAACGTCGATTTGGTCGAGTCTTTGGCGATTAAAAGGGCTGAAGAACTGTTTGGTGCACAGTACGCGGGTGTTCAGTCTCATTCGGCCTCAAGTGCAAACTACCAGGTATTGTCAGCATTACTTAAGCCTGGAGATACTTTACTCGGAATGTCGCTTGATTATGGTGGTCACCTTACTCACGGTAGCCCTGTCACATTCTCGGGGACTTATTACAAAGCAATTGGATATGGAACGACTACTGAAGGAGTGATTGATTATGAAGAGGTGCGTAAGTTAGCTCATGCCCATCACCCACGCATAATCATTTGTGGTGCTACTGCCTATTCGCGGATTGTGGATTTCGAACGATTCAGGGAAATTGCTGATGAAGTGGGGGCGATTCTACTTGCTGACATATCGCATATTGCCGGTCTTGTGGCTACAGGACGGCACCCAAGTCCGATCAATGCCGCACATGTAACCACGACATGTACACATAAACAATTGGCAGGTCCCCGGGGAGGATTAATCATGTCCGGACGGGATGCTGATGAGTTCGTCCCGGGCCGAAAAGTGACCTTCAGCCGTATCCTGGAGCAGGCCGTTTTCCCAAAAATGCAAGGGGCTCCTGCTGTCAATATGATGGCTGCGAAAGCGGCTGCATTTGGCTATGCAATGTCACCTGAATTTGATGCTTACATGGGGCGAATCAGGATAACGGCTGACGCTATAGTCAATGCGTTTCATTCAAAAGATTATGAAGTCATAGGGGGACGTTCGGAAAATCACACGATTTTGATCCGCCTATCTGGTGGCATGACAGGTTCTATCGCTGAATCAGCTTTGGAGCAGTGCGGAATTGTTGTGAATAAGAACCGTGTGCCGGGAGAGACCCGCTCTTCATTTGTCACCAGTGGGCTAAGAATCGGTACAGGTTCTCTGGCGCAACGTCATTTCGACGAACATGGATGCCATCAGGTCGTTGATTTAGTTTGCCGGATTTTGAAAGCGGTAGAGCCAACAGGAGAACAGGAGTTCTCGCTGGCTTCGGCCTTACGGGAACAGTTCCGCTCGGAGTCCGCTGCACTATGCGCCGCATATCCATTGATTAATTATATGCGCCGTTGATTTCACGGTTTGCCAAGTAGAGTATTCACACTCTAAAAGGAAGGAATATGAAAGATAAAATTAGATATGCCGCTATTAATGGATCGGAGCGCATCGATGGGAATAATGCTCGCGCATTGGAGTGGGCTGGCCACTATTTGGAAGAACAAGGTATTAGTCTGGAAGTATTCTCTCTGGCTGATGCTCAAATTGAACCTTGTGGTGCATGTGGAGATTGTAATTTTCGAAACGAACCGTGCGAACAGAATGATGATTCAGCACGTGCTGTTCGGCTTATGGAAGCGAGTGACGGAGTGATCTTCGCGAGTTCAGTGCATGGATTTGGCCCAACTCCTCTGATGTCTGCGTTTCTAGAACGGGTTGGTACTGGATTCCTGCGCCATAATCGTACGCTAACTAACAAAGTGGCTGGGATCATAGTGACCGGCAGGCGTATGGGGCACGTCGAGGTATACAATCAGATGCTTCAATGTGCGCTTTTGAACCGAATGATTATGGTTGGATACGGATTCCCAGCGATGCTCGTCGGTGACAAAAAAGGTGAGGTTTTGGGAGATAGCGAAGGCATGGAAATGATGCGCCGGATGATTGATCGAATGGTCTCAATGACACGTCTTATGCGTGAGTATGAGCAACTTACAGGACGGGTTGCGCTTCAGGTTGCTGAGCCAGGGGAACGGCATCGTGTGAATAAGGATGGTAAGTTTTATGTCCCGCCAAAGCCCAATATGTATCAAAGCAAAAATATAGAATGATTATCTGGTTTATATGATCTATTTCCTTTGTATTATCCAAAGGACGTAATATCAAAAATATTTCACGTATTTACCCTCCGGAAATATATGCGAGGAATTATGATAATTTTTCAATGGAGTTAAGCTTTGTTTTTTTGATTTAAATATTATTTACACTCAAGGGATAATAAAAAATGACGGGAAGGAAAATAGGCGGAGGGAGTATATTTCACAGCTATTTGGCAAAGTGGATTGCGGTGGAGCATCTCGAACGTTTCTCAAATTCAACCATTACAGAAATATCTCAGGCTTATGCGGGAATATATTCGTCCCGGCCTACTAGTTGGCTAGCCTTGATGGCGCGGAACGGTAATGTCAAACGGGATGAAGCCATTGCTATGGAAACAGATCCCGGCTTAGTGCGAATACCTGGAATGCGACGTTCAAAGTTTCTACTCCCACACACTCTGGCGTCCAAGGTTTTTGGCGCAACCCGTCTACCGCTAGCCAGCCATGAGTGGAGATTAACCGAAGCCGGACTTACGTTGGATGATTATCAACGAATACTACCTGATCTAATTGAATTCACTCGCTGTTCACCCGTCCAGCAGAAAGATATCGGTTATGCCCTTGGCTTGGTCGGCTCTCAAATTCGGGCATGTACGACCGTCGCTACTTATCAAGGGGTAATAATTCGGACCCCTCCGGCGAATCCTTGGTCCAGTCGGTGGTTGTATGTTGCTGCGCCTGATTCTTTACTCTCTTTCGAGGACAAGCCTTCCAACCGTGAGCAATTACTGCGTGAGATTGCCTGTCGTTACATTGAACATTATGGGCCGGTAACTGTAGGCGATCTTGCCTGGTGGCTGGGGGTGTCGAAGGGGAGCGCACGCTTATACATAGAGGGAGCAGGGGCATACGAAATTGGCGCTGAAATGTGGATAAGCGCCAGTAAGCGGGATCGTTTTCAACAATACATTTCATGTGCCGACCAACACTCTGGCGCAGAGGTACGATTTCTCCCCGCCTGGGATCCTCTGGTTATGGGGTATGCGCCCGGTTCTATGCAACGCGATTGTCTTGGGCTTAATCAGATCGGAGGGTATGACTCCGCAGGGAATGGGCGACCTGTTGTGATGATTGGTGCCCGAGCTGTGGCTACCTGGCGCACCATTGCTAAAGGGGGCAATCGCTCTATCTGGATAGATTTGTCACAGGTTTCTGACCATGAGCAAAAAATCCTTAAAGAAGCCGCCTCTGTAT
Source organism: Brenneria sp. hezel4-2-4 (assembly GCF_013155275.1). Classification (GTDB taxonomy): domain Bacteria; phylum Pseudomonadota; class Gammaproteobacteria; order Enterobacterales; family Enterobacteriaceae; genus Brenneria. Next base: position 13,506 of record NZ_JABJXS010000015.1, on the reverse strand, counting down.
GGACGAACAGAATTGGCACTCTCCAGTATCAAGAGAATTAACTATAAAACGCCAACAATAAGTAAGGCAGGATAACATGGCAAATGAGATGACTTTAGTACCTCAAAAACCAGATTTACAGCATTTGACTGAAAGTTTGTCTGGGAAGACTCCAAAGAATGTTCGCTCTATATGGGAGGCATTCGAGTGTAAAGGGACCAAGTCTTCGTCTTTGGAACGCGTAGAGGAAATTATTAGCCTGCCTAATGGGCTCACCACTTCAATAGAAGACCTCGTAACGACGGCGGCCATGTTGGGGGCATTGCTCAGTACTGAAGGTAGGGTCACAGTTGGAATAAATGTTAATGGTGTCGCTAGTTACCTTGAAATCGATGCGGCTGAGTTATGCCGTACGGATGATACGCGTGCTTATATTTGTCATTTACGCCAAACCGCAGAACGGGTAAGGCATGATGAAATTAACGGTGTGGATATTGAGGTTACTGATGGGCAAACCAAACCTGCCGCCCAATCATTAGTCTGGTTGTCAGCCAAGGACGAGCGGTATGTATTGTCTTTACCAGAAAACCGTATCGAACAAACTGCGCGAACGCACCTGTGTAGGGTTGCGAGTTTTGCGTGCGCCCGCGTCTTGAGCTGTGGGGTAACTCCTGAAACGAATACCCTGCCTAAGCACTATATATCTGAACCAAGGCAGCGCAAGTCAATGATCGAACGCATTTTCAAACATGTGCAGGAGAGACCTACATCTCCAGCGATTGTGGATGATACATGTGGTCAAACCTTGACTTACGCCGAGGTGTGGGCCGCTTCAGCACAGCTGATAAAACAGTTAAACGAACAGTTTCCTCATCGATCATCGCCCCCTTGTGTCGCGCTATTTTTAGATAGGGGTTGGCGGCATCTCGTTTCTATCATTGCCGTTCAGCGTATGGGAGGGACTTGCGTACTGATCGATCCTTCTCATCCAGACGAGCGGATACGCACATTCATTAATGAATGTGACCCGGTCGCAGTTTTTTCTGCCGGCAGCCTAGTCAGTAGAGCTTATGATCTTGCCAATGTCCCCGTACTGATCATAAACAAAGAATATGGCTCACAGCAGCAAATTGAATGGGAAGTCGATACGGGGATTGGAACGACTAATGAAGTATGTTTCATAGCGGGAACATCAGGATCCACCGGCCGTCCGAAAGCTGTCTGTCTATCTTATAGTGGAATAGGTGTAACGCTTGACGCCATTATTAATCATGCTGGTTTGGAAGAACGCTCCAGAGGTTCATGGCTATCATCACCAGGGTACGGGATGGTTGAAGTTGACCCTCTGCCGATATTGTGCGCTGGCGGGGTGGTCTGTATTCCCTCGTCTGAGGTTTTACAAGATGTAAGGTTACTGGCCATTTGGCTCTCTAAGCAAAAGATCACACATTCGTTAGTCATGACATCAATCGCTGAAGCTTTATGGGCTGGCGGCGGACTGGCAACAGATCTACGCACGATGCTGATCGCGGGTGAGAGGTGTAAACAGTGGCAACCTGCGAATCTCAACTATCGGGTGCTTAATGTCTACGGATCTGCTGAGGCTGCCGTCGTGTCAATTGAGGATCTTTCAGCGGCACGTCGAACATTATTGCCATCTGTAGGTCGCGCAGTGCGCGGGGCGAACATGTATGTGGTCGATGATTATGGGCAAGAACTTCCTGCAAACTGCGTCGGTGAGTTAATCATTACAGGTGAAACGCTATCGGTATGTTATCTCAATGCGGGAGAAACCAAGAAATCTTTTCATCCGAACAGGTTAGATAAAACCTCACTTATGCAATATGTTTCGGGTGATAGAGCTCGGATGCATCTGGATGGGACTGTTGAAATATTTGGTCGAACAGATACGGTTGTAAAAATTCGCGGGCACCGCGTAGATCTCACAGAGGTGGAGATCTCTGCTCTCGAGGTTTCTGGTGTGGCTAAAGCAGCAGCTACCTGCTTGAGTGATGACACTGGTACGACACTGGTATTATTTATTGAACAGATCCAGGGAGCAACAGGTGTTAAAGATGCAGTACGTAAACATCTTGGGGGGCAACTTCAACCCTCGGCTCAGCCAAGTCAGATTGTTACAAGCATATTACCGTTAGGCAGCAACGGTAAGGTGGATTACGCATCTTTACAAGTTCATACATTAGCGCGAAATGTGAATCAAACGGTCTTCACTCCCATAACTGAAAATGAAATGGTGTTGCGTGAATGCTGGTTGACCTGGACTCGATGTGATGAGGCGACATTTGAATCCAATTTTTTCAATTCCGGTGGGGACTCATTACGTGCGATGCGCATGATGGGAGAACTTGCCTGCCAGCATAGCATACATGTTGAGATGAGTTCTTTCCTTGAAAATCCTACTCTTTCGAATCTTATATATTTGGCTAACACCTCACACTACACCGACCTGCCAACGTTTAAGCATCTTCCAGATAACCAACAGTTGGAGCCTTTCAATCTGAACGAGAGCCAACAGGCTTTGTGGATTGGTCGTGGTGCTGATTTTGACTATGGTGGTGTTGGTTGCCAGGGATACTTCGAGTGGGAAGTAAAGGATCTGGATAAGGAAAGGTTTGAGCGAGCGGTTGGTTTATTGGTTGAGCGCCATTCAATGCTTCGTATGACAATTGATGCCGCCGGCCATCAGAAAATTGGCATTTTTCATGGAAAACAAGCCGTTAAGTTTACGGATTTGAGTCAGCTTTCTCAGGAAGATATTGATAATGAAATCAATAAAATCCGCCTGCATATGGCTAATGAAGAGATCGGGACAACCCAATGGCCTCTTTTCCAGTTTGTTATAAGCCAGATTAATGTGACTTTAAGCAGGGTGCACTTCTGTATCGATATGTTGATCGCTGATGCCTGGTCAATTTTCCAAGTGATCATCCCCGACCTCATCGACTTTTATTTTGAGGACAATCCCCAATTACCTGAGCTTAAAACCACGTTTCATGACTATGTTGCTTATAGAGAGAAAGTTGTTCTGAGTGAGCGATATCGTGCCGATCGTGAGTATTGGTTAAAGAAAATAACCACATTACCCGTTGCTCCTAAGTTACCGCAGCTTGAATCGGGCGTTTCTGATTCGGATGCAAGATTTGAAAGATACGAAAGTTCTCTTGGCAAAGAGACCTGGAATCGCCTGAAAGCCCAGGCTCAGAAAAGGAATATTTCGCCGTCAGGGGCTATCGCCCTGGCACTATGTGAGGTGTTACGTACCTGGAGTGAAGAAGATCAGTTTACATTGAACTTCCCGGTCTCGGATCGGATGCCCGTGAGTGATGATATTGACTCCGTGGTGGGTGATTTTACAAATACACTCCTTGTTCCTTATGAAGCCAGTGTCGGTGATACGCTCGAGGTTCGCGGCAAACGGTTACAGAACGCAATTTGGGAAGCGCTTGATCACCGACTGTTTAGTGGTGTAGAGGTATTACGTGAACTCTCCAGGCTGCGTCGAACAGGGCTTGTTCCACTAATGCCTGTGGTGTTGACGAGCCTTCTTGGGCATCCCGGACGACATGACGTTGCTCGCTTAGGGCGCGAAGTTTTTGGCGTATCACAAACCCCGCAGGTAACCCTGGATGTTCAGATACGAGAGTCAGAAGGGACGCTGTACTTTAAATGGGATTACTTATCAGGAGTCATTCGCCCCGATGTTATCCAGGCGATGTATAGTGCCTTCTGCTCATTGTTGCAGCAGTTGGCGGACGAACCCGAGATTTGGGAAAACACCCGGCCAGACCTGCGCCCCCCCGAGCAGATTGAAGTACGAAACGCGGTCAATGACACGGGCTATATCGTCCCTCAGGTTCATTTGCGCGATTTGCTTCTGGAACGTCTTACTGAGAGTGTAAATGAACCCGCCGTCATCGACGCCTATAAGACATATACCTGGGGTGAACTCGGTCATATTGCAGCCTATATCAGTTCGCAGATCCGGCAGGCATGTTCCTTCGATGAGCAATTTGTCGGGATAGTGCTACCGAAAGGAATGACACAATATGCTACCGTTTATGGTTGCCTGTTGGCTGGTGTTGGTTATGTTCCTGTAGATATTGACCTACCGTCTGAACGTATAGGTGCGATGTTTACGCAGGCAGGGGTGCAAGTAGCAATTGCTCTACCTGAAATTACACTCCCTGCCAATATCCATAAGATTGAACTGGTAGTTGCAGATCTCAGCGGCCTGGCTCAACAACACCAGGATATTGATTTGCCGCCATGCGATCTGGGTCGAAAAGGTTATACACCGTATGTGATCTTCACTTCTGGCTCTACCGGAACTCCTAAGGGTGTTGAAATTCCAGAGGTAGCCGTTATCAACCATATTTTCGACGTGGTCGAGCGCTTCGGTTTGAATGCATCCACCAGACATCTGGCTTCTGCTGCATTCCACTTTGACATGTCAGTCTTCGATATTTTCGGTCCGTTAATGCACGGAGGTTCTGTCGTGGTGCCAGAACATGCAACTGGGCCAGATCCGGACTCCTGGTTGCGATTGATTCAAAGGCACGAAATCACATTCTGGGCATGTGTTCCCGCCGTTATGGAACTCGTATGCAGCGTAGCTGAGATTGGCCGTTCGACGTATGCTGTGGCCTCGGTCGCTAACATCGTAATGGCCGGTGACTGGATTCCATTATCGTTACTCCCTCGAGCCAGAACGCTTTTCCCATCTGCCCGGCTGTTTTCGTGTGGTGGACCTACCGAAACAACTAACTGGTCAGTGATTCATGAGATCAACGAACAGGAAGGTAGCGTTGTCAGAACAGTTATTTATGGCACGCCGATGCGGAACTCTAAGTATCACATCGTCGCTAATGACTGGAGTGATTGTCCTGACTGGGTACCTGGTGAAATGTTGGTAGAAAGCGATATTTCATTGTCATGTGGATACATTGGTCAACCAGATTTAACCAAGCGCACATTTATTCGCCATCCCCGAACTGGCATGCGGATGTATCGTACAGGGGATCTGGGGCGCTATCTGCCCAATGGCGAGATAGAAATCCTGGGGCGGTTAGATAATCAGATCAAGATTAACGGATTCAGAATTGAGCTTGGGGAAATTGAAAAGGTTGCCGAGGCCTGTGTTGGAGTATTCCGTGCTTGTGCCTTCTCATTACCTGGCCAGAATGGACACCCTAAGAATATTGCATTGGTCTATCTCGGTGAACCAATGCTTGAATCCGTGATAATCAAGGCTCTGACGCAACACCTGCCTAACTACATGATACCAAAATCCATCCGGCATGTACCCCATCTCCCTTTATCGAAGAATGGGAAGGTGGATGTATTAGCCTTACGTAATGCATTGAGGAATGAAATGAAAGAGCCAAATATTACATCCCGGAAGAGCACCTTACGGGAGGTTATTCATGTAATTTCCACTCAATTGTCTGAGCCTGTTGTGTTGCCTGAAGACAACTTCTTCGACTTGGGAGGGGATTCACTGTCCGCGACAAGGATCAAGGCTGAACTGGAAGCCAGGTTGTCGGTTGTCATTCCACTGGAGAACATCATGCTAACCGAAACGATAGATGAGTTAGCCAATAGCTTGTTCATTGGGGGGGACTATGAATAGCAATCAGACTCACCAGAAATGGCTCGATCATGTCACAGCATATCTGAATCGGCATACGACACCACAAAGTCTCCTTCAGAAGAGGGAATCGCACATTCAGGAAGTACTTGAGTACGTTAAAGATCGCTCCTCATTCTATCGTGAGCACCTGAAAAGGGAAAATAAGACCCAGAGTATCTTAAAAATCCTTGAAAATGTGCCTTTCACTACGAAGGGGGACTTACGTTCTGCTGGCATATCAGTTTGTAGCGCCCCGTTTGATGAAATCGCGATGTATTACGAAACGACAGGAACCACTGGGAAGCCAACACCGTGTCCACGAGCACCAATAGATGCCGATACAAGCGGGGCTTATGTGCAATACGCAATGAATAAGTTGTATCAATCAACTTTCGGAACGATGAAGGCGCTCACTGCCATCATGGGGCCATCAGAGTTGTATGCCTTCGGGGACACCTATGGGGAAGCTTGTCGGAATCTTGGTATCCCATTTGTTCGACTGTGGCCAGAGAGCCCCCGCGTTGGGTTGGATAAGGCAGCTCAACTGATAAAGGATCTCGGTGTGCGCTCATTAATCTGTTCCCCCGCAGTAGCGCTTGCCCTTGCACGGTTGTATGTAAGTCTCGGTATCGAGCCACGTGAGACAGCAGTAAAACAAATCCTTGTTCTTGGTGAGTTATGTACACCGGAGATGCTGGTGAACATTGGCAAGATTTGGGGGGCGCAATGTACTCACGGTCTGTATGGATCACAGGAAGCACATGCGGTCGCCACGGGTTGCCCTGAAGGTAACTTGCATTTATCTGAAACGAACTATCTGGCGGAAATACTTCCTATACCTGAACTCGGCAGCGAATTGGGTGAATTATGTCTGACAATGTTGGTTCCGGGGGCCAAACCGTTGATTCGCTTCTGTACCGGCGATTTGGTTAGTCTTCAGCCAGCAACTCATTGCAGCTGCGGTAATCACTCCCGCTGCTTACGAGTATACGGTAGAGCTGATGATGTTATGGCTATTGGGGGTCGTAAAGTTTACCCAGCCGCAATTGAGTCGATTATTTTAACATCAGCTGATTGGGTTTGGGGGTATCAGGTCAACGTTAGTAGGGCGAAAGATGGCACTGACGAGATTGACGTTTTGATGACGGCAAATATTGGTTCGAGATCGGTGGATGAAGTCCAGAAACTGCTAGCAGATTTTTTTGGCGTTCCGGTCAGATTGCAGTTGGTCGAACGTTTAGATTCAAGAACAGAGACCGGTGCTTACATTTCCTGGAAGCATGCCAGGGTTCAGGACAACAGGAAAGAATCAACGTCATGAGCGAGGCACAATCAGAAAGTTCGTGGGTTGTGGAGCGCCGCAATGTTCCCGACGCGATGACGAAAGTTCATGCGCGGCGACGCATACTCTCCCTCTATCCTCAACCTGCCTTGTTTGAGACAGGGGAAAGTTCTCAGGCTGTAGATGGTAATCAAACTCTCTTTATGGTCGATCTGTTATTCGAGTTGAAGTTGATAGATGGCAATTGGCATGTACACACCTGTGGCCCTTTTGAGGGTGATGTCAATACATATCGGGCAATCGTGAATGATATGACCCAAACTTTGTGGGAACGCCTGCGACAGGTGATGCGCTGTCTCGCATTGCCTGATGGCTACCCGTTGGTACTGCTCTTGGGATATAGCGCTGCTCGATTTATTGAGAACCTACCAGACATGGACATCGAAGAGGGGATCCCCGAAGTCCTGTTTCGTGTTTATCGATATACGATTCGTTATGACGATGCGCAAAATGGGGCACTAATCGATATATTGAAGTTTAGCCCCAATGATGTTTCGAATGTTGCCACGTTACTTGATGCCCTGACAAAAAATGAGAGTTCGCCGCCTGTCAAGGACTGGGACTTGGGCTGTATACGTGATCTGACAGAGAAAAGTGTGTTTAGTGCGGCTGTTGAGCGGGCGAAAGAGTATATCCGTGCTGGTGATATCTACCAGGTGCAGTTATGTCGACGTGCTGTATTGAGTGCAACTATTCCGCCGATAGATCTCTATGAGCGTCTTGCGTCAATTAATCCAGCGCCCTACATGTATTACCTGGATATTGGTAACCAACATATTGTGTCTTCCAGCCCAGAACTCATGATTCGGGTACAAGACGGTGTTGCCCAGGTTCGTCCGATAGCAGGGACGATGAGGCAAAAGGATCAAAGAGGAGAGAGCTTAAACAACATCCCTAAAGAGGCCGCTGAACACCTGATGCTGGTCGACTTGGCACGTAATGATTTGGCTCGTTGCGCTATTCCCGGCGGAGTAGCAGTAACGTCTTTTATGCAAGTAACCTCCTATGGACCTCTCCTTCATTTAGTTTCGACGATTGAGACTAAGATTCGCACTGGGTGCGATATATGGGATCTGATTATAGCAAACTTCCCAGCAGGTACGATGACAGGAGCTCCCAAGGTTCGTGCTATGGAAATCATTTCTGAGCTCGAAGGGGCGCCTCGTGGATTATATACCGGATGTGCGGGATATATTACGGGCTTGAACAGCGGGGTTTTCGCTCTGACAATTCGGACGATCATTGGAAATCCTGGCCGGTATATATTGCAATCTGCCGCTGGAATTGTTACTGACTCACAAGCGGCGGCAGAGTGGGATGAAACAGGTGCGAAGATTGACTCGTTTTCTCGAACAATGGTGGTGAACGCATGAAAGTATTATTGGTGGATGCTTTTGACAGTTTTGTGTTTGTCATCGAACAATATTACCTGATGGTCGGAGCAAAGACGAAAGTAATCCGAGTCAACAATGACCCAATTAGCTATTACGAGCAATGGAGGCCAGATCTCTTGGTCTTGGGACCCGGGCCAGGCACACCTCAGGAGCATGGTTATTTGGACATACTCCTGAGAGTGAAAAAACAGCAAGCTATTTTTGGTGTATGTTTGGGGCATCAAGCGATCGGGGAATTTTTTGGCGGGGAGCTCTTTCACGCACCTACTGTTGAACACGGTAAGTACGCGCGAGTACAACACGATGGACAAGGTGTTTTCCGTAATATTCCGACGCCAATAAACGTAGTCCGTTATCACTCATTGGCTATTACCAACTTTGCGATGGTGAGGGACTTGTTACCTACTGCCTATTCTGAGGAGGATAATGTAAATATGGCGGTACGACACCGCACACGTCCAATTGAAAGCGTACAGTTTCATCCTGAAAGTATCGGAACAGATCACGGATTAAGGATAGTCGAAAACTCATTGTCATTAGTCAATCATGTTGTTACGTAATTATATTAGATAGGTGATAGTTTTTTAAGGTAATAGAATAAGTAGCAAAATTATGACTCAAAAATTAGAGAATGGAATAATGAATAGAAATAGATGGAAAGCGTTAAGTGTTATTTCAATTATACAATTCATACTACTGCTTGATGCCACAGTAGTAAATGTGGCATTACCTCAAATCAAGTCTGATCTAGGGTTTAGCGATGGATCTTTAACATGGGTGGTGAATGCTTATCTTATTGCGGCAGGATCACTATTATTGCTTGGCGGGAAGATTGGTGATGCTTTTGGTGTGTTACGTACATTCCAGATAGGCATCTCCATCTTTGGTTTGTTCTCTCTTGTCGCAACTGTTGCACCTAATGTTTCTGTACTTATTTTAGGACGTACTGGCCAGGGGGTTGGCGAGGCTCTTGCTGCTGCGACTGGGTTAGCCATGGTTTCTTTGTTATTTCCCTCAGGCCCTGAGCGTGGGAAGGCTTTTTCAATCTGGACCGCACTTGGTGGTATGGGGTCAATTATAGGCGTTCTGCTATCTGGTATACTCACTGAACATCTTTCATGGCGTTGGGTTTTTGGGATAAATGTACCAATAGTTATACTCCTTGCCGTAGCAACAGTAATATTGATTCCAAAATTCTCCGAGCGGATACGTTCGCATTTAGATCTCGGTAATGCATTAACACTAGTAGCGGCTGTATCCTCGATAGTTTTAGGTGTGATCGGTTCTGGTATTGAACAGTTATATTGGCTCCGTTTTATGCTATTTGTATTAGGCCTATTGGGCATAATGTTGGTGCTTAAGCGTTGTAAGTTCTCAGAAGATGGCATCATCCCTGCTCGGTTGATGACTCGTTCACCGCGGCTTTTAGGGTATGCCATCGTTGCGATTCAAGCTGGTACATCAGGAGCTCTTTTTTATCTTGGTGTTTTATTATTGCAAGACTATCTCGGTATGACACCTATGCAAACTGGGTTTGCCTGGCTACCTTTCTGTTTTGGTTTTTTCCCTGGTATTTTTATGTCTCAGTCAGTCACAAAGCAAAAGGGAGCACGGATTGCCGCTATCACAGGACTCGCTATTTCAGCTATTGGTTTTGTGTTATTTGCAATTGGAGTAACGACTCAGAGCTATTGGATAGGAATGATGCCTGCCATGCTCGTCACCTCCATTGGTTTTGGTTGTGTTGCTCCTGTCGCACAATCACTCGCGACTAATGGACTTTCCGATAATGACGCGGGTGCTGGATCAGGCATGGCAACAACAATACAACAGTTATTTCAAGTGGGAGGGGTGACGTTATTGACCACTGTCGCCATTGCTTTCACTAATGAAGCTTCTACCATTGGAGCAAACGGATTCATCGTTGCGTTTGCGCTGGGTGCTGTAATGTTGAGCGTTGGAGCTATTTTTATCGGAACTACACGTAGCGCCCTGATACTTGAAACGGATTATTCACATCTTAAAGATTAGGATAAAATCGATGACTCAAAATTATTTAATCCCATCGGTTAGTGGTCCACTCATAGATATTCCATGCACGACAGGATTACGTGAAAAATGGATAGGAGCTATGTTGGATCAAACTGGTCGGGCTTATTCTGGTGCATTTCGCCTCGATTTTTCCTCTGGATGCAAGCCGGAAAAAGTATTGAGCGCTGTTGTTGAAACGTTTGCCAGACATCCTGTTTTGGCCGCTCGATTCGATATTGAATGCGACACTCTCGTTGGGCGGGCACCGAGTGAGTCTATGTTATATGAGATACTGCAACTGCATTTATGTACGACACAATCTGGAATTACAGACGAATCGTTTCTTGCATACCGTTCAAAGCGTGCAAGTGAACCGGGACTCAGAATAGCTTCAACGATGGATGATGAAGGATTACATGTCTGGATAGGTTTTTGGGTCTTTACCTGTGATGGCGCATCAATAGACTTGCTGGTTGAAGATATTGCTCATTTCTATCGTGGAGAACCAGCCAGTTCATCCCGGTATTGGCAGGAATATGCCAGGAAGGAAATATTCCTTACGTCAAAGAGAGTGATAAGCAATCGGGATAAGTTGGCTGCTTATCCTGAGGCTGGTCCATATGGAATAGATGCGCTGCGGGCTACTTCGCCTGGTACCATAGGGCAAATGCAGAGCATAAGATTCAATTCTAAAATAGCGCGTAGAAAGCTCTATGCAAGTGCAAAAGCCTGTCGTATTACACCATTTGTGCTGTTGTTTTCTGCCTTTCAACACGCAATAAGTGTAGTCAGTGGAGTAACAACTATTGTTACAGGTGTTCCATTTATTAATCGGCAGCGACAGCATGAACATACTATTGTTGGCCCAGTGTCTACAACAGTCCCCGTCACAACTCTCCATATACCAGATGAACCGTTTGTAACTAAGCTTAATCAGTTTCAACGTGCGGTAATTGACGCAGCAGGACGGCAAGATATTGAACCCTCGGCACTGTATCCTGAAGGGGTTTCGGCACGAACTGCCGCGTATGAACTACCTTATCCTCAGTTGTTCAATGCTTGGAACTCACAACGAGAGGGGGTTCCCATAGCACTGGATGAGTCTGAGTTTATGGTTCTTCACCTGTTACCTAATGATACATGTCGTGTGGGGTTCGAGATTACCCTTGATGAACACACGGAGTATATATCAGGTCGTTTTGATCTCGATATTAACTCCTATGGTAAGTATACAAAAGAGATATTAAGTCAGATGATTATTATTTTAGATGATATCATATTAAAAAAAACATGAGTGTTCTTATTTAATAAGATGGCTCCTCCAATCGGCAGAATAAACTCTGTTCAGTACATATATTGATGTTCAGTTTTTTTATGAAAATTGGTAGGAGCTTATGTCATTATCATATTTTTAAGAGGGATTTTATGATTAGTGCAGTCCAACATTATCTACGTGAAACAATGAAACATTATCCCCATAAGATTGTAGTTAAATATAAAATTGGTTCCATTAATGAATCGATTACATATAGTTAGTTGGATAGGTTTAGTGATGAATTTGATCATCATCTTCAAAAAATTTGGGTACAGAAAGGCGACATGGTCGCCTTCTTTTCAGACTGAAGAAAATATTGTGTGCTGGCGAAGTGTTATCAGTTAGTGTGCTAAGAAAATGGATGAATTTTTTCCCTCATGTACGGTTCACTAATATGTATGGACCTACCAAAATTACAGTGGATTGTTGCTATCATATCATTGAAAGTATCCCATCACCTGAAGATAAATACGTCCTAATTGGTTTGCCTTGAACTAACATGGAAATGTATATATTGACGGATGAAGGGAGTATCACTCTAGAGCCTAAAGTTGTGGAGATTTGTCAGTCAGAGGGACATCTGTTTCTCAAGGGTATTTGATGAGTAAAGGAAAAACGCAAGAAAAATTCATCCAAAACCCTATGAATGATAAATATTCTGATACTATGTATAAAACAGGTTATTTAGTATTTACTGATGATGCCGGTTTTTATTATTCAGGTAGAGTTGATAACCAAATAAAATATTTCGGATATCGTATTGAGTTAAGGGAGATTGAGACGGGAGTTTTACGTCTTGATTTTATTGATGAGGCTGTTGCTATCTATAATGAATCGAATGTTAATTTAAACTCATTTATTGGTATGGTCGTTAAATCCTCTCATTTTATTGAATTAAAACAGTTTCGCACGGAGTTATCCAGGGTGTTACCTAATTATATTATTCCTTCTAAAATTATTTTTGTGGAAACTCAATTCCTCAGACTAGAAAATGGTAAGTGTAATAGAAGAGAAATAGCCAAGTTGTTTGTTTAATGGTTTTATAGTACTTTGGGAAAGATAAAAATTTATAATTTTTGTCACCTATGATTATTATTGTAATCCAACAACATTTGAGAACAGGTTGTTATTGGCATTCATAGGAAAGTGACTTAGTCAAAATCATTTGTTTTTGTAATTTAATTGTTAAAAAAGGAGTGGCGGAGTGGGTTTAATATCTAATGGTGTTAACAATAGAAAAATTAGTAAATTTCTTCATCGCAATAGCCTTCTTTCACTTTGCACTTATAGTCAGGATGATTTTTGGCCTGCAAGTTGCCTTTTTAAATTCAATGAAAAGAGCATGAGTCTTTGGGTGTCAACCAATGAAAATACCAGGCACTCAAAGATCATGACTGTAAATAATAGTGTTGTTGGTACTATAAATTCAACATCTTTATTCCTTCCATTTAAAAGAGGGGTGCAATATAAAGGTCGTATTTCTAAATTGGATGGTAAGCAGCTAAGTATAGCAAAAGGAGAATACCTGAAGAAATTCCCTTTTTTTAAAAATAAAGTGAAATGCATATGGGAGATTGAACTTGATGAGATAAAATATACAGATCTGCGAATGGGGGCCATACAAGTTGCTGTTTGGCTCAGGTCTGATGATAAATACTATTATGGTTGAGTGATCTCTTCCCATTAAACAGGACCAGGCTAAACTGGAGTTTTCTGCCCTTCTTTTCCTTAAAAAAGAGGCAATCCGGCCATGAAAAAGATCCGCTGTACTGAAGAGCAAATTGCTTTTGCCCTG
>NZ_JABJXS010000014.1 GCF_013155275.1 Brenneria sp. hezel4-2-4 | reverse complement strand
AAGCAATTTGCTCTTCAGTACAGCGGATCTTTTTCATGGCCGGATTGCCTCTTTTTTAAGGAAAAGAAGGGCAGAAAACTCCAGTTTAGCCTGGTCCTGTTTAATGGGAAGAGATCACTCAACCATAATAGTATTTATCATCAGACCTGAGCCAAACAGCAACTTGTATGGCCCCCATTCGCAGATCTGTATATTTTATCTCATCAAGTTCAATCTCCCATATGCATTTCACTTTATTTTTAAAAAAAGGGAATTTCTTCAGGTATTCTCCTTTTGCTATACTTAGCTGCTTACCATCCAATTTAGAAATACGACCTTTATATTGCACCCCTCTTTTAAATGGAAGGAATAAAGATGTTGAATTTATAGTACCAACAACACTATTATTTACAGTCATGATCTTTGAGTGCCTGGTATTTTCATTGGTTGACACCCAAAGACTCATGCTCTTTTCATTGAATTTAAAAAGGCAACTTGCAGGCCAAAAATCATCCTGACTATAAGTGCAAAGTGAAAGAAGGCTATTGCGATGAAGAAATTTACTAATTTTTCTATTGTTAACACCATTAGATATTAAACCCACTCCGCCACTCCTTTTTTAACAATTAAATTACAAAAACAAATGATTTTGACTAAGTCACTTTCCTATGAATGCCAATAACAACCTGTTCTCAAATGTTGTTGGATTACAATAATAATCATAGGTGACAAAAATTATAAATTTTTATCTTTCCCAAAGTACTATAAAACCATTAAACAAACAACTTGGCTATTTCTCTTCTATTACACTTACCATTTTCTAGTCTGAGGAATTGAGTTTCCACAAAAATAATTTTAGAAGGAATAATATAATTAGGTAACACCCTGGATAACTCCGTGCGAAACTGTTTTAATTCAATAAAATGAGAGGATTTAACGACCATACCAATAAATGAGTTTAAATTAACATTCGATTCATTATAGATAGCAACAGCCTCATCAATAAAATCAAGACGTAAAACTCCCGTCTCAATCTCCCTTAACTCAATACGATATCCGAAATATTTTATTTGGTTATCAACTCTACCTGAATAATAAAAACCGGCATCATCAGTAAATACTAAATAACCTGTTTTATACATAGTATCAGAATATTTATCATTCATAGGGTTTTGGATGAATTTTTCTTGCGTTTTTCCTTTACTCATCAAATACCCTTGAGAAACAGATGTCCCTCTGACTGACAAATCTCCACAACTTTAGGCTCTAGAGTGATACTCCCTTCATCCGTCAATATATACATTTCCATGTTAGTTCAAGGCAAACCAATTAGGACGTATTTATCTTCAGGTGATGGGATACTTTCAATGATATGATAGCAACAATCCACTGTAATTTTGGTAGGTCCATACATATTAGTGAACCGTACATGAGGGAAAAAATTCATCCATTTTCTTAGCACACTAACTGATAACACTTCGCCAGCACACAATATTTTCTTCAGTCTGAAAAGAAGGCGACCATGTCGCCTTTCTGTACCCAAATTTTTTGAAGATGATGATCAAATTCATCACTAAACCTATCCAACTAACTATATGTAATCGATTCATTAATGGAACCAATTTTATATTTAACTACAATCTTATGGGGATAATGTTTCATTGTTTCACGTAGATAATGTTGGACTGCACTAATCATAAAATCCCTCTTAAAAATATGATAATGACATAAGCTCCTACCAATTTTCATAAAAAAACTGAACATCAATATATGTACTGAACAGAGTTTATTCTGCCGATTGGAGGAGCCATCTTATTAAATAAGAACACTCATGTTTTTTTTAATATGATATCATCTAAAATAATAATCATCTGACTTAATATCTCTTTTGTATACTTACCATAGGAGTTAATATCGAGATCAAAACGACCTGATATATACTCCGTGTGTTCATCAAGGGTAATCTCGAACCCCACACGACATGTATCATTAGGTAACAGGTGAAGAACCATAAACTCAGACTCATCCAGTGCTATGGGAACCCCCTCTCGTTGTGAGTTCCAAGCATTGAACAACTGAGGATAAGGTAGTTCATACGCGGCAGTTCGTGCCGAAACCCCTTCAGGATACAGTGCCGAGGGTTCAATATCTTGCCGTCCTGCTGCGTCAATTACCGCACGTTGAAACTGATTAAGCTTAGTTACAAACGGTTCATCTGGTATATGGAGAGTTGTGACGGGGACTGTTGTAGACACTGGGCCAACAATAGTATGTTCATGCTGTCGCTGCCGATTAATAAATGGAACACCTGTAACAATAGTTGTTACTCCACTGACTACACTTATTGCGTGTTGAAAGGCAGAAAACAACAGCACAAATGGTGTAATACGACAGGCTTTTGCACTTGCATAGAGCTTTCTACGCGCTATTTTAGAATTGAATCTTATGCTCTGCATTTGCCCTATGGTACCAGGCGAAGTAGCCCGCAGCGCATCTATTCCATATGGACCAGCCTCAGGATAAGCAGCCAACTTATCCCGATTGCTTATCACTCTCTTTGACGTAAGGAATATTTCCTTCCTGGCATATTCCTGCCAATACCGGGATGAACTGGCTGGTTCTCCACGATAGAAATGAGCAATATCTTCAACCAGCAAGTCTATTGATGCGCCATCACAGGTAAAGACCCAAAAACCTATCCAGACATGTAATCCTTCATCATCCATCGTTGAAGCTATTCTGAGTCCCGGTTCACTTGCACGCTTTGAACGGTATGCAAGAAACGATTCGTCTGTAATTCCAGATTGTGTCGTACATAAATGCAGTTGCAGTATCTCATATAACATAGACTCACTCGGTGCCCGCCCAACGAGAGTGTCGCATTCAATATCGAATCGAGCGGCCAAAACAGGATGTCTGGCAAACGTTTCAACAACAGCGCTCAATACTTTTTCCGGCTTGCATCCAGAGGAAAAATCGAGGCGAAATGCACCAGAATAAGCCCGACCAGTTTGATCCAACATAGCTCCTATCCATTTTTCACGTAATCCTGTCGTGCATGGAATATCTATGAGTGGACCACTAACCGATGGGATTAAATAATTTTGAGTCATCGATTTTATCCTAATCTTTAAGATGTGAATAATCCGTTTCAAGTATCAGGGCGCTACGTGTAGTTCCGATAAAAATAGCTCCAACGCTCAACATTACAGCACCCAGCGCAAACGCAACGATGAATCCGTTTGCTCCAATGGTAGAAGCTTCATTAGTGAAAGCAATGGCGACAGTGGTCAATAACGTCACCCCTCCCACTTGAAATAACTGTTGTATTGTTGTTGCCATGCCTGATCCAGCACCCGCGTCATTATCGGAAAGTCCATTAGTCGCGAGTGATTGTGCGACAGGAGCAACACAACCAAAACCAATGGAGGTGACGAGCATGGCAGGCATCATTCCTATCCAATAGCTCTGAGTCGTTACTCCAATTGCAAATAACACAAAACCAATAGCTGAAATAGCGAGTCCTGTGATAGCGGCAATCCGTGCTCCCTTTTGCTTTGTGACTGACTGAGACATAAAAATACCAGGGAAAAAACCAAAACAGAAAGGTAGCCAGGCAAACCCAGTTTGCATAGGTGTCATACCGAGATAGTCTTGCAATAATAAAACACCAAGATAAAAAAGAGCTCCTGATGTACCAGCTTGAATCGCAACGATGGCATACCCTAAAAGCCGCGGTGAACGAGTCATCAACCGAGCAGGGATGATGCCATCTTCTGAGAACTTACAACGCTTAAGCACCAACATTATGCCCAATAGGCCTAATACAAATAGCATAAAACGGAGCCAATATAACTGTTCAATACCAGAACCGATCACACCTAAAACTATCGAGGATACAGCCGCTACTAGTGTTAATGCATTACCGAGATCTAAATGCGAACGTATCCGCTCGGAGAATTTTGGAATCAATATTACTGTTGCTACGGCAAGGAGTATAACTATTGGTACATTTATCCCAAAAACCCAACGCCATGAAAGATGTTCAGTGAGTATACCAGATAGCAGAACGCCTATAATTGACCCCATACCACCAAGTGCGGTCCAGATTGAAAAAGCCTTCCCACGCTCAGGGCCTGAGGGAAATAACAAAGAAACCATGGCTAACCCAGTCGCAGCAGCAAGAGCCTCGCCAACCCCCTGGCCAGTACGTCCTAAAATAAGTACAGAAACATTAGGTGCAACAGTTGCGACAAGAGAGAACAAACCAAAGATGGAGATGCCTATCTGGAATGTACGTAACACACCAAAAGCATCACCAATCTTCCCGCCAAGCAATAATAGTGATCCTGCCGCAATAAGATAAGCATTCACCACCCATGTTAAAGATCCATCGCTAAACCCTAGATCAGACTTGATTTGAGGTAATGCCACATTTACTACTGTGGCATCAAGCAGTAGTATGAATTGTATAATTGAAATAACACTTAACGCTTTCCATCTATTTCTATTCATTATTCCATTCTCTAATTTTTGAGTCATAATTTTGCTACTTATTCTATTACCTTAAAAAACTATCACCTATCTAATATAATTACGTAACAACATGATTGACTAATGACAATGAGTTTTCGACTATCCTTAATCCGTGATCTGTTCCGATACTTTCAGGATGAAACTGTACGCTTTCAATTGGACGTGTGCGGTGTCGTACCGCCATATTTACATTATCCTCCTCAGAATAGGCAGTAGGTAACAAGTCCCTCACCATCGCAAAGTTGGTAATAGCCAATGAGTGATAACGGACTACGTTTATTGGCGTCGGAATATTACGGAAAACACCTTGTCCATCGTGTTGTACTCGCGCGTACTTACCGTGTTCAACAGTAGGTGCGTGAAAGAGCTCCCCGCCAAAAAATTCCCCGATCGCTTGATGCCCCAAACATACACCAAAAATAGCTTGCTGTTTTTTCACTCTCAGGAGTATGTCCAAATAACCATGCTCCTGAGGTGTGCCTGGCCCGGGTCCCAAGACCAAGAGATCTGGCCTCCATTGCTCGTAATAGCTAATTGGGTCATTGTTGACTCGGATTACTTTCGTCTTTGCTCCGACCATCAGGTAATATTGTTCGATGACAAACACAAAACTGTCAAAAGCATCCACCAATAATACTTTCATGCGTTCACCACCATTGTTCGAGAAAACGAGTCAATCTTCGCACCTGTTTCATCCCACTCTGCCGCCGCTTGTGAGTCAGTAACAATTCCAGCGGCAGATTGCAATATATACCGGCCAGGATTTCCAATGATCGTCCGAATTGTCAGAGCGAAAACCCCGCTGTTCAAGCCCGTAATATATCCCGCACATCCGGTATATAATCCACGAGGCGCCCCTTCGAGCTCAGAAATGATTTCCATAGCACGAACCTTGGGAGCTCCTGTCATCGTACCTGCTGGGAAGTTTGCTATAATCAGATCCCATATATCGCACCCAGTGCGAATCTTAGTCTCAATCGTCGAAACTAAATGAAGGAGAGGTCCATAGGAGGTTACTTGCATAAAAGACGTTACTGCTACTCCGCCGGGAATAGCGCAACGAGCCAAATCATTACGTGCCAAGTCGACCAGCATCAGGTGTTCAGCGGCCTCTTTAGGGATGTTGTTTAAGCTCTCTCCTCTTTGATCCTTTTGCCTCATCGTCCCTGCTATCGGACGAACCTGGGCAACACCGTCTTGTACCCGAATCATGAGTTCTGGGCTGGAAGACACAATATGTTGGTTACCAATATCCAGGTAATACATGTAGGGCGCTGGATTAATTGACGCAAGACGCTCATAGAGATCTATCGGCGGAATAGTTGCACTCAATACAGCACGTCGACATAACTGCACCTGGTAGATATCACCAGCACGGATATACTCTTTCGCCCGCTCAACAGCCGCACTAAACACACTTTTCTCTGTCAGATCACGTATACAGCCCAAGTCCCAGTCCTTGACAGGCGGCGAACTCTCATTTTTTGTCAGGGCATCAAGTAACGTGGCAACATTCGAAACATCATTGGGGCTAAACTTCAATATATCGATTAGTGCCCCATTTTGCGCATCGTCATAACGAATCGTATATCGATAAACACGAAACAGGACTTCGGGGATCCCCTCTTCGATGTCCATGTCTGGTAGGTTCTCAATAAATCGAGCAGCGCTATATCCCAAGAGCAGTACCAACGGGTAGCCATCAGGCAATGCGAGACAGCGCATCACCTGTCGCAGGCGTTCCCACAAAGTTTGGGTCATATCATTCACGATTGCCCGATATGTATTGACATCACCCTCAAAAGGGCCACAGGTGTGTACATGCCAATTGCCATCTATCAACTTCAACTCGAATAACAGATCGACCATAAAGAGAGTTTGATTACCATCTACAGCCTGAGAACTTTCCCCTGTCTCAAACAAGGCAGGTTGAGGATAGAGGGAGAGTATGCGTCGCCGCGCATGAACTTTCGTCATCGCGTCGGGAACATTGCGGCGCTCCACAACCCACGAACTTTCTGATTGTGCCTCGCTCATGACGTTGATTCTTTCCTGTTGTCCTGAACCCTGGCATGCTTCCAGGAAATGTAAGCACCGGTCTCTGTTCTTGAATCTAAACGTTCGACCAACTGCAATCTGACCGGAACGCCAAAAAAATCTGCTAGCAGTTTCTGGACTTCATCCACCGATCTCGAACCAATATTTGCCGTCATCAAAACGTCAATCTCGTCAGTGCCATCTTTCGCCCTACTAACGTTGACCTGATACCCCCAAACCCAATCAGCTGATGTTAAAATAATCGACTCAATTGCGGCTGGGTAAACTTTACGACCCCCAATAGCCATAACATCATCAGCTCTACCGTATACTCGTAAGCAGCGGGAGTGATTACCGCAGCTGCAATGAGTTGCTGGCTGAAGACTAACCAAATCGCCGGTACAGAAGCGAATCAACGGTTTGGCCCCCGGAACCAACATTGTCAGACATAATTCACCCAATTCGCTGCCGAGTTCAGGTATAGGAAGTATTTCCGCCAGATAGTTCGTTTCAGATAAATGCAAGTTACCTTCAGGGCAACCCGTGGCGACCGCATGTGCTTCCTGTGATCCATACAGACCGTGAGTACATTGCGCCCCCCAAATCTTGCCAATGTTCACCAGCATCTCCGGTGTACATAACTCACCAAGAACAAGGATTTGTTTTACTGCTGTCTCACGTGGCTCGATACCGAGACTTACATACAACCGTGCAAGGGCAAGCGCTACTGCGGGGGAACAGATTAATGAGCGCACACCGAGATCCTTTATCAGTTGAGCTGCCTTATCCAACCCAACGCGGGGGCTCTCTGGCCACAGTCGAACAAATGGGATACCAAGATTCCGACAAGCTTCCCCATAGGTGTCCCCGAAGGCATACAACTCTGATGGCCCCATGATGGCAGTGAGCGCCTTCATCGTTCCGAAAGTTGATTGATACAACTTATTCATTGCGTATTGCACATAAGCCCCGCTTGTATCGGCATCTATTGGTGCTCGTGGACACGGTGTTGGCTTCCCAGTGGTTCCTGTCGTTTCGTAATACATCGCGATTTCATCAAACGGGGCGCTACAAACTGATATGCCAGCAGAACGTAAGTCCCCCTTCGTAGTGAAAGGCACATTTTCAAGGATTTTTAAGATACTCTGGGTCTTATTTTCCCTTTTCAGGTGCTCACGATAGAATGAGGAGCGATCTTTAACGTACTCAAGTACTTCCTGAATGTGCGATTCCCTCTTCTGAAGGAGACTTTGTGGTGTCGTATGCCGATTCAGATATGCTGTGACATGATCGAGCCATTTCTGGTGAGTCTGATTGCTATTCATAGTCCCCCCCAATGAACAAGCTATTGGCTAACTCATCTATCGTTTCGGTTAGCATGATGTTCTCCAGTGGAATGACAACCGACAACCTGGCTTCCAGTTCAGCCTTGATCCTTGTCGCGGACAGTGAATCCCCTCCCAAGTCGAAGAAGTTGTCTTCAGGCAACACAACAGGCTCAGACAATTGAGTGGAAATTACATGAATAACCTCCCGTAAGGTGCTCTTCCGGGATGTAATATTTGGCTCTTTCATTTCATTCCTCAATGCATTACGTAAGGCTAATACATCCACCTTCCCATTCTTCGATAAAGGGAGATGGGGTACATGCCGGATGGATTTTGGTATCATGTAGTTAGGCAGGTGTTGCGTCAGAGCCTTGATTATCACGGATTCAAGCATTGGTTCACCGAGATAGACCAATGCAATATTCTTAGGGTGTCCATTCTGGCCAGGTAATGAGAAGGCACAAGCACGGAATACTCCAACACAGGCCTCGGCAACCTTTTCAATTTCCCCAAGCTCAATTCTGAATCCGTTAATCTTGATCTGATTATCTAACCGCCCCAGGATTTCTATCTCGCCATTGGGCAGATAGCGCCCCAGATCCCCTGTACGATACATCCGCATGCCAGTTCGGGGATGGCGAATAAATGTGCGCTTGGTTAAATCTGGTTGACCAATGTATCCACATGACAATGAAATATCGCTTTCTACCAACATTTCACCAGGTACCCAGTCAGGACAATCACTCCAGTCATTAGCGACGATGTGATACTTAGAGTTCCGCATCGGCGTGCCATAAATAACTGTTCTGACAACGCTACCTTCCTGTTCGTTGATCTCATGAATCACTGACCAGTTAGTTGTTTCGGTAGGTCCACCACACGAAAACAGCCGGGCAGATGGGAAAAGCGTTCTGGCTCGAGGGAGTAACGATAATGGAATCCAGTCACCGGCCATTACGATGTTAGCGACCGAGGCCACAGCATACGTCGAACGGCCAATCTCAGCTACGCTGCATACGAGTTCCATAACGGCGGGAACACATGCCCAGAATGTGATTTCGTGCCTTTGAATCAATCGCAACCAGGAGTCCGGATCTGGCCCAGTTGCATGTTCTGGCACCACGACAGAACCTCCGTGCATTAACGGACCGAAAATATCGAAGACTGACATGTCAAAGTGGAATGCAGCAGAAGCCAGATGTCTGGTGGATGCATTCAAACCGAAGCGCTCGACCACGTCGAAAATATGGTTGATAACGGCTACCTCTGGAATTTCAACACCCTTAGGAGTTCCGGTAGAGCCAGAAGTGAAGATCACATACGGTGTATAACCTTTTCGACCCAGATCGCATGGCGGCAAATCAATATCCTGGTGTTGTTGAGCCAGGCCGCTGAGATCTGCAACTACCAGTTCAATCTTATGGATATTGGCAGGGAGTGTAATTTCAGGTAGAGCAATTGCTACTTGCACCCCTGCCTGCGTAAACATCGCACCTATACGTTCAGACGGTAGGTCAATATCTACAGGAACATAACCAACACCAGCCAACAGGCAACCATAAACGGTAGCATATTGTGTCATTCCTTTCGGTAGCACTATCCCGACAAATTGCTCATCGAAGGAACATGCCTGCCGGATCTGCGAACTGATATAGGCTGCAATATGACCGAGTTCACCCCAGGTATATGTCTTATAGGCGTCGATGACGGCGGGTTCATTTACACTCTCAGTAAGACGTTCCAGAAGCAAATCGCGCAAATGAACCTGAGGGACGATATAGCCCGTGTCATTGACCGCGTTTCGTACTTCAATCTGCTCGGGGGGGCGCAGGTCTGGCCGGGTGTTTTCCCAAATCTCGGGTTCGTCCGCCAACTGCTGCAACAATGAGCAGAAGGCACTATACATCGCCTGGATAACATCGGGGCGAATGACTCCTGATAAGTAATCCCATTTAAAGTACAGCGTCCCTTCTGACTCTCGTATCTGAACATCCAGGGTTACCTGCGGGGTTTGTGATACGCCAAAAACTTCGCGCCCTAAGCGAGCAACGTCATGTCGTCCGGGATGCCCAAGAAGGCTCGTCAACACCACAGGCATTAGTGGAACAAGCCCTGTTCGACGCAGCCTGGAGAGTTCACGTAATACCTCTACACCACTAAACAGTCGGTGATCAAGCGCTTCCCAAATTGCGTTCTGTAACCGTTTGCCGCGAACCTCGAGCGTATCACCGACACTGGCTTCATAAGGAACAAGGAGTGTATTTGTAAAATCACCCACCACGGAGTCAATATCATCACTCACGGGCATCCGATCCGAGACCGGGAAGTTCAATGTAAACTGATCTTCTTCACTCCAGGTACGTAACACCTCACATAGTGCCAGGGCGATAGCCCCTGACGGCGAAATATTCCTTTTCTGAGCCTGGGCTTTCAGGCGATTCCAGGTCTCTTTGCCAAGAGAACTTTCGTATCTTTCAAATCTTGCATCCGAATCAGAAACGCCCGATTCAAGCTGCGGTAACTTAGGAGCAACGGGTAATGTGGTTATTTTCTTTAACCAATACTCACGATCGGCACGATATCGCTCACTCAGAACAACTTTCTCTCTATAAGCAACATAGTCATGAAACGTGGTTTTAAGCTCAGGTAATTGGGGATTGTCCTCAAAATAAAAGTCGATGAGGTCGGGGATGATCACTTGGAAAATTGACCAGGCATCAGCGATCAACATATCGATACAGAAGTGCACCCTGCTTAAAGTCACATTAATCTGGCTTATAACAAACTGGAAAAGAGGCCATTGGGTTGTCCCGATCTCTTCATTAGCCATATGCAGGCGGATTTTATTGATTTCATTATCAATATCTTCCTGAGAAAGCTGACTCAAATCCGTAAACTTAACGGCTTGTTTTCCATGAAAAATGCCAATTTTCTGATGGCCGGCGGCATCAATTGTCATACGAAGCATTGAATGGCGCTCAACCAATAAACCAACCGCTCGCTCAAACCTTTCCTTATCCAGATCCTTTACTTCCCACTCGAAGTATCCCTGGCAACCAACACCACCATAGTCAAAATCAGCACCACGACCAATCCACAAAGCCTGTTGGCTCTCGTTCAGATTGAAAGGCTCCAACTGTTGGTTATCTGGAAGATGCTTAAACGTTGGCAGGTCGGTGTAGTGTGAGGTGTTAGCCAAATATATAAGATTCGAAAGAGTAGGATTTTCAAGGAAAGAACTCATCTCAACATGTATGCTATGCTGGCAGGCAAGTTCTCCCATCATGCGCATCGCACGTAATGAGTCCCCACCGGAATTGAAAAAATTGGATTCAAATGTCGCCTCATCACATCGAGTCCAGGTCAACCAGCATTCACGCAACACCATTTCATTTTCAGTTATGGGAGTGAAGACCGTTTGATTCACATTTCGCGCTAATGTATGAACTTGTAAAGATGCGTAATCCACCTTACCGTTGCTGCCTAACGGTAATATGCTTGTAACAATCTGACTTGGCTGAGCCGAGGGTTGAAGTTGCCCCCCAAGATGTTTACGTACTGCATCTTTAACACCTGTTGCTCCCTGGATCTGTTCAATAAATAATACCAGTGTCGTACCAGTGTCATCACTCAAGCAGGTAGCTGCTGCTTTAGCCACACCAGAAACCTCGAGAGCAGAGATCTCCACCTCTGTGAGATCTACGCGGTGCCCGCGAATTTTTACAACCGTATCTGTTCGACCAAATATTTCAACAGTCCCATCCAGATGCATCCGAGCTCTATCACCCGAAACATATTGCATAAGTGAGGTTTTATCTAACCTGTTCGGATGAAAAGATTTCTTGGTTTCTCCCGCATTGAGATAACATACCGATAGCGTTTCACCTGTAATGATTAACTCACCGACGCAGTTTGCAGGAAGTTCTTGCCCATAATCATCGACCACATACATGTTCGCCCCGCGCACTGCGCGACCTACAGATGGCAATAATGTTCGACGTGCCGCTGAAAGATCCTCAATTGACACGACGGCAGCCTCAGCAGATCCGTAGACATTAAGCACCCGATAGTTGAGATTCGCAGGTTGCCACTGTTTACACCTCTCACCCGCGATCAGCATCGTGCGTAGATCTGTTGCCAGTCCGCCGCCAGCCCATAAAGCTTCAGCGATTGATGTCATGACTAACGAATGTGTGATCTTTTGCTTAGAGAGCCAAATGGCCAGTAACCTTACATCTTGTAAAACCTCAGACGAGGGAATACAGACCACCCCGCCAGCGCACAATATCGGCAGAGGGTCAACTTCAACCATCCCGTACCCTGGTGATGATAGCCATGAACCTCTGGAGCGTTCTTCCAAACCAGCATGATTAATAATGGCGTCAAGCGTTACACCTATTCCACTATAAGATAGACAGACAGCTTTCGGACGGCCGGTGGATCCTGATGTTCCCGCTATGAAACATACTTCATTAGTCGTTCCAATCCCCGTATCGACTTCCCATTCAATTTGCTGCTGTGAGCCATATTCTTTGTTTATGATCAGTACGGGGACATTGGCAAGATCATAAGCTCTACTGACTAGGCTGCCGGCAGAAAAAACTGCGACCGGGTCACATTCATTAATGAATGTGCGTATCCGCTCGTCTGGATGAGAAGGATCGATCAGTACGCAAGTCCCTCCCATACGCTGAACGGCAATGATAGAAACGAGATGCCGCCAACCCCTATCTAAAAATAGCGCGACACAAGGGGGCGATGATCGATGAGGAAACTGTTCGTTTAACTGTTTTATCAGCTGTGCTGAAGCGGCCCACACCTCGGCGTAAGTCAAGGTTTGACCACATGTATCATCCACAATCGCTGGAGATGTAGGTCTCTCCTGCACATGTTTGAAAATGCGTTCGATCATTGACTTGCGCTGCCTTGGTTCAGATATATAGTGCTTAGGCAGGGTATTCGTTTCAGGAGTTACCCCACAGCTCAAGACGCGGGCGCACGCAAAACTCGCAACCCTACACAGGTGCGTTCGCGCAGTTTGTTCGATACGGTTTTCTGGTAAAGACAATACATACCGCTCGTCCTTGGCTGACAACCAGACTAATGATTGGGCGGCAGGTTTGGTTTGCCCATCAGTAACCTCAATATCCACACCGTTAATTTCATCATGCCTTACCCGTTCTGCGGTTTGGCGTAAATGACAAATATAAGCACGCGTATCATCCGTACGGCATAACTCAGCCGCATCGATTTCAAGGTAACTAGCGACACCATTAACATTTATTCCAACTGTGACCCTACCTTCAGTACTGAGCAATGCCCCCAACATGGCCGCCGTCGTTACGAGGTCTTCTATTGAAGTGGTGAGCCCATTAGGCAGGCTAATAATTTCCTCTACGCGTTCCAAAGACGAAGACTTGGTCCCTTTACACTCGAATGCCTCCCATATAGAGCGAACATTCTTTGGAGTCTTCCCAGACAAACTTTCAGTCAAATGCTGTAAATCTGGTTTTTGAGGTACTAAAGTCATCTCATTTGCCATGTTATCCTGCCTTACTTATTGTTGGCGTTTTATAGTTAATTCTCTTGATACTGGAGAGTGCCAATTCTGTTCGTCCATACAGAGGCGGCTTCTTTAAGGATTTTTTGCTCATGGTCAGAAACCTGTGACAAATCTATCCAGATAGAGCGATTGCCCCCTTTAGCAATGGTGCGCCAGGTAGCCACAGCTCGGGCACCAATCATCACAACAGGTCGCCCATTCCCTGCGGAGTCATACCCTCCGATCTGATTAAGCCCAAGACAATCGCGTTGCATAGAACCGGGCGCATACCCCATAACCAGAGGATCCCAGGCGGGGAGAAATCGTACCTCTGCGCCAGAGTGTTGGTCGGCACATGAAATGTATTGTTGAAAACGATCCCGCTTACTGGCGCTTATCCACATTTCAGCGCCAATTTCGTATGCCCCTGCTCCCTCTATGTATAAGCGTGCGCTCCCCTTCGACACCCCCAGCCACCAGGCAAGATCGCCTACAGTTACCGGCCCATAATGTTCAATGTAACGACAGGCAATCTCACGCAGTAATTGCTCACGGTTGGAAGGCTTGTCCTCGAAAGAGAGTAAAGAATCAGGCGCAGCAACATACAACCACCGACTGGACCAAGGATTCGCCGGAGGGGTCCGAATTATTACCCCTTGATAAGTAGCGACGGTCGTACATGCCCGAATTTGAGAGCCGACCAAGCCAAGGGCATAACCGATATCTTTCTGCTGGACGGGTGAACAGCGAGTGAATTCAATTAGATCAGGTAGTATTCGTTGATAATCATCCAACGTAAGTCCGGCTTCGGTTAATCTCCACTCATGGCTGGCTAGCGGTAGACGGGTTGCGCCAAAAACCTTGGACGCCAGAGTGTGTGGGAGTAGAAACTTTGAACGTCGCATTCCAGGTATTCGCACTAAGCCGGGATCTGTTTCCATAGCAATGGCTTCATCCCGTTTGACATTACCGTTCCGCGCCATCAAGGCTAGCCAACTAGTAGGCCGGGACGAATATATTCCCGCATAAGCCTGAGATATTTCTGTAATGGTTGAATTTGAGAAACGTTCGAGATGCTCCACCGCAATCCACTTTGCCAAATAGCTGTGAAATATACTCCCTCCGCCTATTTTCCTTCCCGTCATTTTTTATTATCCCTTGAGTGTAAATAATATTTAAATCAAAAAAACAAAGCTTAACTCCATTGAAAAATTATCATAATTCCTCGCATATATTTCCGGAGGGTAAATACGTGAAATATTTTTGATATTACGTCCTTTGGATAATACAAAGGAAATAGATCATATAAACCAGATAATCATTCTATATTTTTGCTTTGATACATATTGGGCTTTGGCGGGACATAAAACTTACCATCCTTATTCACACGATGCCGTTCCCCTGGCTCAGCAACCTGAAGCGCAACCCGTCCTGTAAGTTGCTCATACTCACGCATAAGACGTGTCATTGAGACCATTCGATCAATCATCCGGCGCATCATTTCCATGCCTTCGCTATCTCCCAAAACCTCACCTTTTTTGTCACCGACGAGCATCGCTGGGAATCCGTATCCAACCATAATCATTCGGTTCAAAAGCGCACATTGAAGCATCTGATTGTATACCTCGACGTGCCCCATACGCCTGCCGGTCACTATGATCCCAGCCACTTTGTTAGTTAGCGTACGATTATGGCGCAGGAATCCAGTACCAACCCGTTCTAGAAACGCAGACATCAGAGGAGTTGGGCCAAATCCATGCACTGAACTCGCGAAGATCACTCCGTCACTCGCTTCCATAAGCCGAACAGCACGTGCTGAATCATCATTCTGTTCGCACGGTTCGTTTCGAAAATTACAATCTCCACATGCACCACAAGGTTCAATTTGAGCATCAGCCAGAGAGAATACTTCCAGACTAATACCTTGTTCTTCCAAATAGTGGCCAGCCCACTCCAATGCGCGAGCATTATTCCCATCGATGCGCTCCGATCCATTAATAGCGGCATATCTAATTTTATCTTTCATATTCCTTCCTTTTAGAGTGTGAATACTCTACTTGGCAAACCGTGAAATCAACGGCGCATATAATTAATCAATGGATATGCGGCGCATAGTGCAGCGGACTCCGAGCGGAACTGTTCCCGTAAGGCCGAAGCCAGCGAGAACTCCTGTTCTCCTGTTGGCTCTACCGCTTTCAAAATCCGGCAAACTAAATCAACGACCTGATGGCATCCATGTTCGTCGAAATGACGTTGCGCCAGAGAACCTGTACCGATTCTTAGCCCACTGGTGACAAATGAAGAGCGGGTCTCTCCCGGCACACGGTTCTTATTCACAACAATTCCGCACTGCTCCAAAGCTGATTCAGCGATAGAACCTGTCATGCCACCAGATAGGCGGATCAAAATCGTGTGATTTTCCGAACGTCCCCCTATGACTTCATAATCTTTTGAATGAAACGCATTGACTATAGCGTCAGCCGTTATCCTGATTCGCCCCATGTAAGCATCAAATTCAGGTGACATTGCATAGCCAAATGCAGCCGCTTTCGCAGCCATCATATTGACAGCAGGAGCCCCTTGCATTTTTGGGAAAACGGCCTGCTCCAGGATACGGCTGAAGGTCACTTTTCGGCCCGGGACGAACTCATCAGCATCCCGTCCGGACATGATTAATCCTCCCCGGGGACCTGCCAATTGTTTATGTGTACATGTCGTGGTTACATGTGCGGCATTGATCGGACTTGGGTGCCGTCCTGTAGCCACAAGACCGGCAATATGCGATATGTCAGCAAGTAGAATCGCCCCCACTTCATCAGCAATTTCCCTGAATCGTTCGAAATCCACAATCCGCGAATAGGCAGTAGCACCACAAATGATTATGCGTGGGTGATGGGCATGAGCTAACTTACGCACCTCTTCATAATCAATCACTCCTTCAGTAGTCGTTCCATATCCAATTGCTTTGTAATAAGTCCCCGAGAATGTGACAGGGCTACCGTGAGTAAGGTGACCACCATAATCAAGCGACATTCCGAGTAAAGTATCTCCAGGCTTAAGTAATGCTGACAATACCTGGTAGTTTGCACTTGAGGCCGAATGAGACTGAACACCCGCGTACTGTGCACCAAACAGTTCTTCAGCCCTTTTAATCGCCAAAGACTCGACCAAATCGACGTTCTCACACCCAGCATGATAGCGTCGACCTGGGGTTCCTTCGGCTGTGACATTAACTAACGCGGAAGCCGATGCAGCAAGCGTTCTTGGTTCTACTGCACAACAAGATGCAACCAGCGAAAGCGTTCGGTGCTGCCGCATAACTTCAGTGTCCAGAATAGTTGCTAATTCGGGGTCTTCAGTCTGGAGATCAATCTGGCCTTTCCCTAGCAGTTCAACCTGACTTTGTAGCAAGTTATTACCGTTTGCCATTATGCTTCCTCTTACGATCTAGGTGTTCTTAATAAACAATGTCCTTCGAATGACAGAACTGCATCAGCAACCTCATCTGGGTGCGTACTTAAAAAATAGTGATCGCCTCCAGCCAGACTCTTTGAGTCAACAACATCAATAAAGCGCCGCCAATGCTCTATGATGTCGGCATGATGAGAGGTCGGGGTAACAGGATCTTCATCACCCAACAACACCAGAGCTGGCACTCCACGAGCAGGTTTTTTAGCTAGGGTTCTGTAAGCAGTTGCAGCAATACGATGGTCTCTACGGCCTCTGGAGAGCATCGCGTGAATTTCTGCACTCTCCAGCCCAGAAAATGCGCCTATGGATCTGAGGAATTGCTCCCATGAGTCATCAGATGTTGCATCGGCTTCTTGAATTGCAGCATCCGGGTCATCCATTGGCTTCGCCGCTGCAACAATCAGAGACAGGTGATTTTCAATAGGTTCTAAAGCCGAAGCGATACAGGCCGCAGTCGCTGCCCCAGCGCAATGGCCGTAAATAATGAGGTGTTTGGCATCAATTTTTTCGATCTCAGCAGCAATAATATTAATAAGCAAAAGAAATTCTGATTCTTTAACAAGTTCAATATCACCAAAATCCACCCCAAAAACTCGTACATCATGGTTCCTACGAAAAAGATCCTGATATGCTGTTGGATCTCCCCCACCAAACGGCACACCAATGACGACTGTTGACCCGCAAGCTGAGGCATTGTCATACAGAGGGACCAGTCGTAGCTGAGTTTTTCCTTGTCCTGAGAGAATGAATTTCGCTAAATCTTCAACTGTTGGGTGTTCGAAAAAAGTGACCAGTTGAAGATCATTCCCTAACTTTGATATGGCACGAATCGCATCAAAAGAGTCGCCTCCAAGTTTGAAAAAGTTATCACTTGAGGCAATATTTTTTATTCCAAGGACTTCACTAAATATATTAGTTATGCGCTGCACTTCATCTGCAAATACTCTCTTATATATTTCAACGTTATTAGTCATTTTATTTCCTTCTTTCCGACAGGGCTTCAGTAAGGTTAATAAGCAGGTTATTGACGGCAGACCTACTACAAAAAGGACCTTCCATATCTAACCGGAACTCTGATGAATTTATGCGCTGAATATTTATTCCAACGGGGAAAATGCTACCCACTACTTGCGATGAAGGAATCCCTCGTGGCATAGAACCATTGATAAACAATTCAGACGCACGGCAACACCTCAAAACCTCAGACATAGCTGAATGATATCGGATACAACTCTCTAAGCTGGTTTGCAGGTAATTCATTGCACCTGTATTCACAGGAAGAGCAACAAGGCCGGTCATCATGCCTATTGCTGCCGATTCGTACGGTAAACGCCAGTCATGAGACGAACACGCTATACTACCTTCTGAAATAACGCCGGCATCACACAAATAAGGCAATATTTTATTGAGTAGTGACACTTCATTATTAGTGCTACCAACCTTTATCCTTCTGTGTATATTTATTCTTGTGCATTTCTTATTCCACGCTATTGGCCCTGTTTGTGACAGTCTGACTGGTATCATCGATTGATACGACACGCATTTTTCGGTTTTAGCCAGAATACGTTGTCGTTCTATATAGTTCCGATATAACAACCTGCCCTGATTCATATTTTTCAGCGCAATATCTGACTTACCAACGCAAAACACATTAACAATATTTTTAATCAAACTAAGAGTTTTTTCATCTGCCAAAGCATGATGGATTGAAAGGTAGTACCGATTATAATCGTTAGTTACTACTTTACATATTGCAAATAAGGCCGCACCATTTTGGACCGATAACTGGACTTGACGTATAGCTTCACAATTTGTTGCATCTGGAACTTCTCTGAATTCAGTATATTTAGCAAGTTCTTCTCCCCAGCCAGCAACTATAAATTCGTGTAATATCTCATCGCTAAGAGTCCTTTCATTTTCTACTTCTATAATTGTAGTTACTGATTGTGAGACACCTGAATTATAAGCATGGGCAACGACTGCTTTAGCCTCAGCACTTAGCGATGCATTAATTAGCGTTTGCATCATATCAGGCTGCATTACTCCGCACTATTAGATTAATAATGTAATAATTTTTATGCATAATCATTGTCCTGAAGCCAAAAAAAACCGTCGCCTCGCTACCTGGCGACTTTCTCCGTTCTTTCTATTAGATAAACTCTTTTCCTGAGAGGGGCAGATGCTATCAGCCATCAAAAATATATCAATATTTTTTATTTATCCGTATATAAACCACTTTAGCGAAAAACATTATCATTCACTAAAATTAATATAATTAATGGTAAAAAACACTAAATTTATTAAGTATATGGGGGTATTGTTTTTATTTTTAAATAAAATAAAGAATTTAAATTCAATGGGAATAATCAACGAAATTTGATTTAAATCTAAAAAATAGCATATGAAATTTATGATTCTTAACATTGGTGCAATTTTTAACCAAGAATTAAATTGCCACGGCTAATCGAGGTTTGAGGACGGCCGATGTAAAAAACCACACTAAGGAGATAATTCATTGTTTGTATTTAAATTCAATGATCTCAACACCTGTCATAATATCTTCCGGTAACGTGAACGAATGCCCCAGCATGTTGATATGACCATGCATCAGGGCAAAAGTCGTGTGATATGCTCTTCTTCAGGATCCAGCGACGATAATCCTCATCATCAATAGAGTTAAGAAGATACCGTTCTCTATTAACTCTTCCAGCCTCCTTTGTCGTCTGTGTCAGCCCTGACGGTTGGGTGCTTCGCAACAGCGATCGGATGAGCGCTGACGCATAAATGGTCCCCAGTTTCAGCGAACCGACACCAGGCATCATCCCATCACAGTAGCTTCTCCATCAGGAGGCGGTCATTATGCCGGAATGCTGGTTTTAACTGAAATAGGTTCAGATGTATGCTGTTACCGCCCCCGCCGCCATCCTGGTAAGTGTCAAGGTAGTTGGCACCCCCAGTTGATTGAAGCTACCTGTTTTTTCCCGCTCTGGATTCAGCATTACTGTTCCTGTCGATTGCCAGTTTCGTGTCCTTCCTGACCAGCATTCAGAACGCTACGCTTTTGCCTTTTAGTATACTTCATCCCGTTTCTTCAACAGCGCACTATCTTCGCCTCGGTGCCGTTGGCCCGGCGTCATCATACCTGATGCCGCTATGCCGATGGTTTTCGTTGTGCCGCTGCGTAAAACACTCTCCCCATTCCCGTGCCTCATCCAGCTTGCTGAACCCCGATGACGGCTACTGCTGTACATATTTCAGCGTCCTGAACAGGAATTCCACATACGCGTTATCGTTACTGACCCTTGGCCGGTTTGAGACGGTGTTATTGCCAACTCATAAAGCTTCATTTGCAACGTCTGTGACTTCACCGCCGTGCCATTATCGGCATGCAGTACCGGCGCACCGCCAGCATCCCTCCCTCAGAACCGTGCGCTGTATCAGCTCTGCCGCCGGTTCGCCACTTTCTGTTTCATGTACTTCATATCCCACGATTTTACGACTGAAGATGTCTTCTACCAGAAGGTAGCCGAAGATGAGAGATATCCAGCGCAACCACCAGAGATTAAAACAGGCACCACGGAACGGGATTCCAATAGAGCATCACCTTTCCTCGGTACTAAAGCCTACGAAGCGCTGCCACAATATTCCCGGCATTGCCCCTTCCCTTTCGCCGGACTATCCAGATCCAGCGCCAGGAGTTGCGTCAAATCGTACCGTTATCGGAAACAACGATCTACGAGATGGAACGTCGTGGAGAATTTCCACAGCGTTTCAATCTGACGCCGCGTTGTGTCGTATGGGATCTGGATGAAGTAGAAAAATGGATTGAAGCACGCAAACAAGCTGCGCTCACTGGTTCAGCAAGAACGGCAATTAAGCCCGATATTCATTTACGAAAACCCCGCCCGGACGAGCGGGGTCGCATAAAAACCGACAGTCTTGGTTAGCATTAGCCACCATGACATACATGCCGTCCCGGTCGGAAACCTTGTACAGTCTGGCTTTGGGCTTGAGATTGCGTAGTGCGGTGTCGGTGAGCATCGCGCTTTCCTCCTGTTCAATGGCGGTTTTTACCGTCAGGGGTCAGGAAGTCTGAAGATGCCCCGAAAGCCGCGTCATGTCTCGCTTTTGGAAGGAATTTTTACCGTCATGACCGAAAAAGAATCAATCATCAACGGGAGGGTCATAATCCGGGTCTCTTGTTTTACCGTCGCGTCTACCGCCAGCCTGTTCCGCTGGCCGGCGATAGTCACCGATAGTCGCCATAACCCATTTATTTATAAATCAAACTGTTATGGCGATTTTTCGCTAGTTGGCGATAGTTCCTGAAGAACTTTGGATCACTCCCACTCAATCGTCGCCGGCGGCTTGCCCGATACGTCGTAAACCACGCGGGAGATGCCATCCACTTCGTTGATGATGCGGTTGGATACGCGGCCGAGGAATTCGTAAGGCAGGTGCGCCCAGTGAGCGGTCATAAAGTCGATGGTTTCTACCGCCCGCAGGGCGACTACCCAGTCATATTTACGACCATCGCCCATGACGCCGACGGAACGAACCGGCAGGAAGACGGTAAATGCCTGGCTGACCTTGTTGTACAGGTCGGCTTTATGCAGTTCTTCAATGAAGATCGCATCGGCGCGACGCAGCAGGTCGCAGTATTCTTTTTTCACTTCGCCCAGTACGCGCACGCCAAGGCCCGGCCCCGGGAACGGATGACGGTATAGCATGTTGTACGGCAAGCCCAGTTCCAGACCAATCTTGCGCACTTCATCTTTGAACAGCTCTTTCAGCGGCTCAACCAGACCCAGTTTCATCTCTTTCGGCAGGCCGCCGACGTTATGGTGAGACTTGATGACGTGCGCCTTACCCGTTGCGGAAGCCGCGGACTCAATCACGTCAGGGTAGATGGTGCCCTGCGCCAGCCATTTCACTTCAGACTGCTTGCTGGCTTCTTCGTCAAAGACTTCAACAAACACCCGACCAATGATTTTACGTTTCGCTTCCGGTTCATCCACACCGGCCAGCGCGCTCAGGAAACGATCTTCCGCCGGTACGTGAATAATGTTCAGACCAAAGTGGTCGCCAAACATTTCCAGTACCTGATCGGCTTCGTTTAAACGCAGCAAGCCGTTATCCACAAATACGCAGGTCAGACGATTGCCGATGGCGCGGTGCAGCAGCATCGCGGTTACCGAGGAGTCTACGCCGCCGGACAGACCAAGGATCACGCGATCGTTCCCCACCTGCTGGCGCAGACGCGCTACCGCGTCGTCGATAATCTTGGCGGGCGTCCACAGAGCTTCACACTGGCAGATATCACGGACAAAGCGCTCTAACATGCGCTGCCCCTGACGGGTATGGGTCACTTCCGGGTGGAACTGCACGCCGTAAAAATGTTTTTCTTCGTTAGCCATAATGGCGAACGGACAGGTATCGGTGCTGGCGACGGTCACGAACCCGTCGGGGATCGCCGTGACTTTATCGCCGTGGCTCATCCAGACATCCAGCAGCGGCGCGCCAGCGGCGCTCAACGCATCCTGAATATCACGCACCAGCAGGCTGTCGGTTTTCACTTCCACCTGCGCATAGCCGAACTCGCGTTCGTTGGAGCCTTCAACCTGGCCCCCCAACTGCATCGCCATGGTCTGCATGCCGTAGCAAACGCCTAAAACCGGTACGCCGGCCTGGAAAACATATTCCGGCGCGCGCGGGCTGTTAAATTCAGTGGTACTTTCCGGGCCGCCGGAAAGGATAATCCCGTTAGGATTGAATTCGCGGATCTGCGCTTCAGTAACATCCCATGCCCAAAGTTCACAATAAACGCCCAATTCACGGATACGCCGTGCAACCAGTTGCGTGTACTGCGAGCCGAAATCCAGAATAAGAATGCGGTGTTGATGAATATTTTCTGTCATGAGAGGCATATTCCAAATGCGAATAATATAAAAGCTAAAAAGTAAGTAAACCCGGCGAATATTACCGGGTTTAACTGTTTAAATCAGCCGACAAATACCTTATGAACCCATACGGTAATTCGGTGATTCCTTGGTAATGGTAACGTCATGGACATGGCTTTCCTGAATGCCGGCGCCGCTGATGCGCACAAACTCAGCCTGCGTGCGCAGCGCATCTATCGTGCCGCATCCGGTCAGACCCATACAGGAACGCAGACCGCCCATTTGCTGGTGGACAATCTCTTTCAGGCGGCCTTTGTAAGCCACGCGGCCTTCAATACCTTCCGGCACCAGCTTGTCCGCGGCGTTGTCGCTTTGGAAATAACGATCGGAAGATCCTTTGGACATCGCGCCCAGCGAACCCATGCCGCGGTAAGATTTGAAGGAACGGCCCTGATACAGTTCGATTTCGCCGGGAGACTCTTCCGTTCCCGCCAGCATCGACCCCACCATCACGCAGGCGGCGCCCGCGGCAATCGCCTTGGCGATATCGCCGGAAAAACGAATACCGCCATCGGCGATAACCGGAATACCGGTGCCTTCCAGGGCCTCAACCGCATCGGAAATAGCGGTAATTTGCGGCACGCCGACGCCGGTAACGATACGGGTGGTGCAAATGGAACCCGGGCCGATACCGACTTTCACCGCGCTGACGCCCGCGTCCGCCAGCGCTTTCGCACCGGCTCCCGTCGCCACGTTGCCGCCGATGATTTGCAGATCCGGGTATTTGGCGCGGGTTTCGCGGATACGCTGCAATACGCCTTCGGAATGACCGTGCGAGGAGTCAATCAACAGCACATCAACCCCTGCCGCGACCAGCGCATCAATACGTTCTTCGTTGCCTTCGCCGGCGCCGACCGCCGCCCCGACTCGCAAGCGACCGTGCTCATCTTTACAGGCGTTGGGTTTACGCTCGGCTTTCTGGAAATCTTTTACGGTGATCATGCCGAGCAGGTGGAATTCATCGTCGATAACCAACGCTTTTTCCACACGTTTTTCATGCATTTTTTGCAGCACGACGTCACGCGCTTCCGCGTCTTTTACCGTGACCAGACGTTCTTTCGGCGTCATCACGGCGCTGACCGGTTTTTCCAGATCGGTGACAAAACGCACGTCACGGCCGGTAATAATCCCCACCAGCTCGTTGCTTTCCGTCACAACCGGATAACCCGCAAACCCGTTACGTTCGGTCAGCTCTTTTACCTGACGCAGCGTGGTGGCGGGCGTAACGGTTTGCGGATCGACAACCACACCGCTTTCATATTTTTTAACGCGGCTGACTTCTTCAGCCTGACGCTCAATGGACATATTTTTATGAATA
This sequence comes from Brenneria sp. hezel4-2-4, assembly GCF_013155275.1. Taxonomy (GTDB): domain Bacteria; phylum Pseudomonadota; class Gammaproteobacteria; order Enterobacterales; family Enterobacteriaceae; genus Brenneria. Next base: position 61,454 of record NZ_JABJXS010000014.1, on the reverse strand, counting down.
AATCCCAGACCGCCTTCCTGAGCCAGCGCAATCGCCAGATTGGATTCCGTTACGGTATCCATCGCCGCGGATAGCATAGGGATATTCAGACGGATGGTTTTCGTCAGTTGGGTAGTCAAATCAGCCGTGTTAGGCAGGACAGTAGAGTGTGCGGGAACAAGGAGAACGTCGTCAAACGTCAGTGCTTCTTTAGCGATACGTAACATGGGCAATATCTCACCAAGGTGGATGTTAAGAACGGATAAAATATTGCCGTGGCATTATACAGAGCGTAACCGGTTGCCTCCAGCACTATTTTTAATAAAATGCTTGATTACCTGTTGCAGGCAGGTAGTATCGATCAATTAAGTCACTGTTTTAAAATTTGATCTGGCTCACAATGTCTCAATTTCCCTCCTCTGCAATTTTTACCGTCAGCCGCCTGAACCAGACGGTTCGGCAACTGCTGGAAATGGAAATGGGCCAGATATGGCTTTCCGGCGAAATCTCCAACTTTTCTCAGCCCTCATCCGGCCACTGGTACTTCACGCTGAAAGATGAACGCGCGCAGGTACGTTGCGCCATGTTCCGCAACAGTAACCGCCGCGTCACCTTTCGTCCGCAAAACGGTCAGCAGGTACTGATACGCGCGGCGATCACGCTGTACGAACCCCGCGGCGATTACCAACTGCTGGCGGAAAGTATGCAGCCGGCGGGCGACGGGCTGCTGCAACAGCAGTTTGAGCAATTAAAACAGCGCCTGGCCGAAGAGGGGCTTTTCGATCAGCAGTTTAAACAGGTATTGCCGAGTCCGGCCCGACAGGTCGGGGTGGTGACCTCCGCCAGCGGCGCGGCGCTGCATGATATTTTGCAGGTATTGCAACGGCGCGATCCTTCGCTGCCGGTGGTGGTCTACCCCACCGCCGTACAGGGCAGCGAAGCGCCGCTGCAAATTGTGCGCGCCATTGAACTGGCTAACCGGCGTAATGAATGCGACGTGCTGATCGTCGGCCGCGGCGGCGGTTCGCTGGAGGATTTATGGAGCTTTAACGATGAGCGCGTCGCCCGGGCGATTTTCGCCAGCCGCATTCCCATCGTCAGCGCGGTCGGCCATGAAACCGATGTCACCATCGCCGATTTTGTCGGCGATTTACGCGCCCCGACGCCTTCCGCCGCGGCGGAGCTGGTCAGCCGCAATCAGCTTGAACTGCTGCGCCAGATACAATCCCAGCGTCAGCGGCTGGAAATGGCGATGGATTATTATCTGGCCCAGCGCAATCGCGAGTTTACCCGCTTAAACCATCGCTTACAGCAGCAGCATCCGCAGCTTAGGCTGGCTCGCCAGCAAACCCAACTGATTAAACTGCGCCAGCGGCTGGATGAGGCTATGCAGTTACAGCTCAGGCAACTATCGCGCCGCAGTGAACGTATACAACAGCGCCTGATTCAGCAACAGCCGCAACCGAAAATTCATCGTGCGCAGCAACGCTTGCAGCAGTTACAGTATCAGATGCGGCATGCCATTGAACGTCAGCTCAATCAGCACAAACAGCGATTGGGCGTCGCCTGCTCGCATCTGGAAGGCGTCAGCCCGTTGGCGACGCTGGCGCGCGGTTATAACGTTACCACCACGCCCGATGGACGGGTGCTGAAGAACATTGCCCAAACTGCGCCGGGCGATACCTTAAAAACCCGCCTGCGGGATGGCTGGATCGAAAGCCAGGTCACTGCGCTAGTGGCGGAAAAGTCGACGGCACCAATAGTCAAAAAGCGCCGAACCTAGCGCCTGCTTCTGGGTTATACTTACGGCTGTAGCTGAACGTCTGAATTGCCGATGACCACCTTCTCAAGGAGATAGAGGTATGAAGTCCAGACCGATTCACAGCGTAATCCCTCCCTACATCTTGCATCGTATTATCGCTAATGGTTCAGAGGCCGAGCGTCACTGCGCCCAGCAGACCTTAATGCATGTTCAGTCTCTGATGGTAACCACGCATCCCAGACCGGCGCCTCACGCGCTGGCTGTCGCGGGTCAGGCGCACCGCGAGATTTATGATGCGGAAAACCAGCAGCAGTTGCCTGGCAAACAAGTGCGGGCGGAAGGACAAAGCAGCAACGGCGATATCGCCGTCGATGAAGCCTATGATTACCTGGGCGCCACCTATGATTTCTTCTGGCGGACGTTTCAGCGAAATTCGCTTGATAATCAGGGGCTGACGCTCGCCGGTACGGTACATTACGGTCAGGATTATCAAAATGCGTTCTGGAACGGACAACAGATGGTATTCGGCGACGGCGACGGCAAAATCTTCAACCGCTTTACTATCGCCATCGATATCGTGGCGCATGAACTGACGCATGGCGTGATAGAAAGCGAAGCGGACTTAATCTATTTCAGACAATCCGGCGCTCTGAACGAATCGCTGTCCGACGTTTTTGCATCCATGGTAAAACAATTTCACCGCGGGCAAACCGCGGAGCAGGCAGACTGGATGATTGGCGAGGAGTTGCTTGCCGAGGGGATCCACGGCAGCGGTCTGCGCTCTATGTCGAATCCGGGAACGGCCTATGACGACCTGCTGCTGGGAACGGATCCGCAGCCGGCGCACATGAATGACTATATCAACACCCGCGAAGACAACGGCGGCGTACACCTGAACTCCGGGATACCGAATCGGGCGTTCTATCTGGCGGCAAGCGAACTGGGCGGTTATTCCTGGGAAAAAGCCGGCAGAATCTGGTATGACACGCTGTGCGATAAATCTTTGCCGCAGAATGCCGATTTTGAGGTTTTTTCCCGCCTTACCATCCACCATGCCGCACAGCGTTTCGATCGGGCCGTCGCCGATATCATTAAACAATCCTGGGAAAAAGTAGGGGTGGTATCGACGATGGATAACGTATGAAAACCCTGCCTGAGCTTACCGATGACGCCATTGTCGAGCTGGCGCGCGAGGGAGGGATTGCCTGGCTGCCCAAACTGGCCGGGCAGCGACGTTTCGCACTGGCGACGATGCCGTCGGCGGAGCGGGAGCGTCTGTGCCGCGCGCTGCGCGACGCGCTCCCGCAAGCCAGAGAACCCGGCGAGCCGGACGGCCCCGGCCGCGGCGATCAGTTCTATTACCGCATTCACATCAGCTATAGCCACCCGCAAAAGAATCAGTATGCCGAGGCAATTTTACTGATCCCGGAGCAGTCCGCGCCTAAGGAGTTGGAAGCGCTCTGGCGCAATGGCACATCCATCACCGATCGACAGGAAGATAGTCGAAAATGACGCGCTTGCTGGAGATCAGCCCGTGCCCTTGCTGGCAAAAATAGTCCAGCGCCCCGCAGGCTTTTAACGTCTGAAGCTCGTGCCGGCATTCGGGACAATATGCCGCGCGCCGATAACGCTGCCGGCAGTGAGGACAACCGAACACATCGCCGTTTTGCCACGTCATCGCGTGGTGGCATTGTGGACAGATGGCTTCCATTTTTTCTCCTCTCTGAAATACCTAAATCACACCCAGCGAACGTAAGAAATAGAGTCCCAGCGCGATGACAAAGAACGAACCTGCGGTGGTTAAGCCAATAATATTGGCCGCCAGCGTCGCATTTCCGCCCATTGCCCTGGTCATGACATAGCTGCCCGCCGCCGTCGGCGTGGCGGAAAACAGAAAAATAACGCCGAGCGTCACCCCGCGAAAACCTACCAGCCATCCGCCCAACGTCAGTATCGCCGGCACGATCAATAGTTTAGCCGTGGAAGAGAGCAGTGCGACATTGGACGATCGGAACATACTACGCCAGTCAAGGCTGGCGCCGGCGCACAGCAAGGCTAACGGCAGAGCCAACGAAGCGATAAAACTTCCGGTCTGATGGATCACCCCGGGCATCGGCAGCCGGCTTTGTGAATAGAGCAATCCGCTCAGTAAGCCGATAATCAGCGGATTGGTGGCGATACTCATCAACAGTTCACGCTTGCTGATGCCCTGACCGTGCGATTTATTATGCAGGCTGCGCGTCAGGGTGATCACCGACAGCGCGTTAAACATAATCACCGTGACAATCAAATACAGCGATCCGACGGCTACCCCCTCTTCGCCATAGGCGCTCATGGCAAACGCCAGCCCCATAATTCCGGTATTCGATCGAAATCCGCCCTGAACAAAAACCCCACGCTCGGTCGGTTCTTTAACCAAACGAATAGCCGCCACTTCAAGCAGCAGAAAGGTGGCCAGCGTACCGATAACGCCGTAAATGACCAGCGGCAGTTGCTCAATAATCGACTGGTGGTTGGTGGCCACGCTGAAAAACAGCAAGCACGGGAGAGATAAATTGAATACCAGTCGCATGGCTGAATCGCAAAAGGCATCGTTCAGCATGCCTATTTTCCGCAACGCCATTCCCATCAGCAGCATCAACAGATTCGGCATTGTAACGTTAAATGCAAAACTCCAGGTTTCCCAAGACATAAATGCCCTTAATGATTCAGCATGATCGCCATTCAATCATGGTCGCTACTCAACAATGCGGGGCGAATATTGCTATCCGCCCCGCTTATTCATTATTTGCTCTTTTTAAGATGCTGCATCAAACGTTTACGCTTGCGTAACTGGTTTGGCGTCAATGTGTTGCGCTTATCCGCAAAGGGGTTTTCCCCCTCTTTGAACTGGATGCGGATCGGCGTTCCCATCACATCCAGCGAGCGGCGGTAGTAATTCATCAGATAACGTTTGTAGGAATCGGGCAGATCTTTGACCTGATTACCGTGGATCACCACAATCGGCGGGTTGTAGCCGCCGGCATGCGCATATTTAAGCTTCACCCGGCGCCCACGTACCAGCGGCGGCTGATGGTCGTCCGCCGCCATCTGCATAATGCGGGTCAGCATGGAGGTGCCCACCCGGCGGGTGGCGCACGTGTAGGCTTCAATCACCGACTCGAACAGATTGCCCACGCCGCTGCCATGCAACGCCGAGATGAAATGAATACGGGCAAAATCGATAAAGCCGAGGCGCAAATCCAGCGTTTCCTTGACTTGATCGCGAACGTCCGGTGATAGGCCGTCCCACTTGTTGACCACGATCACCAGTGAGCGCCCGCTATTGAGGATAAAGCCCAATAATGAAAGATCCTGATCGGAAATACCTTCACGGGCGTCAATGACCAGCATCACAACGTTGGCGTCTTCAATCGCCTTCAACGTTTTAATCACCGAGAATTTTTCAACCGTATCGGTTACTTTGCCGCGTTTACGCACCCCGGCGGTATCGATCAGCACATATTCTCGTTCATCACGCACCATCGGAATGTAAATACTGTCACGCGTGGTGCCCGGCATATCGTAAACCACCACGCGCTCTTCACCCAGAATACGGTTGGTCAGCGTGGATTTCCCCACGTTGGGGCGGCCGACGATAGCCAGCTTGATCGGCAGATCTTCCGGGTTAAAATCGTCTTCCTCCGCCTCGGCTTTTTCAGCACCCTGCTCTTGTGCAAGCTGCTCCGCCCAGTAAGCGGCGTTCTCTTCTTCTTCCGTCAGTTCAACAGAGGCGGACTCATCGCTCTGCACAAACGGCAACAGCACTTTTTCCAGCAAGGAGGTGACGCCGCGTCCGTGGGAAGCCGCTATCGGATAAATCTCCCCCATTCCCAGCGAATAGAAATCGCCGATGACGGTATCGGGGTCAATACCGTCCGTTTTATTGGCGACCAGAAAAGTTGCTTTCTGGCGGCTGCGCAAATGTTGGGCGATGCCCTGGTCGGCGGGCATAAGTCCCGCACGGGCATCCACCATAAACAACACGATGTCGGCCTCTTCAATCGCCACCAGCGACTGCCCCGCCATTCGGGTTTCCACACCGTCTTCCGTGCCATCGATGCCGCCGGTATCGACGATGATAAACTCATGGCCTTCCACTTCTGCACGGCCATACTTGCGGTCACGCGTCAACCCCGGGAAATCCGCCACCAATGCATCACGCGTACGCGTTAAGCGGTTAAATAAAGTGGATTTCCCCACGTTCGGACGTCCGACCAGCGCGACGACAGGTATCATTGTTACAACCTCATTACTTATATTTCAATACGTTACAGCGAAATTACTCGCTGACGATAAAAGACGAAACGGCCCCTGATACTGTCAGGAGCCGTTGGGGGATCGTATCTGCAACCGGCAGCGATCCAAAGGTTCTGTCTTCTTAACTAGCGGGTGAAGGCGTAAACTTCGCCGTTCTTCGCCTGAATAAGCAGCTTGTCGCTGGCGATCACCGGCTTGCTCAGGAAACCTGAACTATCCACTTTTTGCTGAACCACAAAGCGACCGTCCGACGTATTCAGCCAGTGCAGATACCCTTCGGTATCCCCTACCACCAGATAGCCGTTATACAGCACAGGCGCCGTCAGGTTACGGTGCAACAACTCGCTCTGACGCCACAGATTCACTCCGCCGTTGGTGTTCAACGCCACAACGCGGTCATCCTGATCGACCAGATAAATGCGGTCGCCATCAACGATGAAATCGTGCACCGAACCCAGTTCCCGTTTCCACAAGATCTGACCGGAACGCAGATCCAGCGCCGTCATGTTGCCGTTATAACCCAGCGCGTACACGACCTCGCCCACAACAACCGGCGTGGTATCGACATCGTTCAGGCGATCGATTTCAGTCGCCCCGCTGGGTTGTGAAATACGCTGCTGCCAGATTAACTGGCCCTGTTCGATCAGCACCGCATTGACCCGGCCGTTATCGCCGCCGACGATGGCCGCGCCAAACGCCGTGGTCGGCGCCGATTCGCCGCGCAAAGAAAGCGTCGGCATATCCAGATTAACCGTCCACTTAATCGCGCCATCCGTTTCATCCAGCGCTTGCAGCATCCCATTGCTGGTATGAACCAGCACGACGCCATCGCTGCTTACCGGACGCGAAAGCACTTCGCCCGCGACGTTGGTTTGCCATACCGGGGAGCCGTCTTCGGCGTTCAGCGCAAATACCTGCGCTCTTTCACTGCCGACATAAACATGATTACCCGCGACCGCGACGCCGCCGGATAATAACGCCGGTGTATTGCGCGAAAGGAAGCCGGTTTTTTCCGACAGATCGGCATGCCAGATTTCAGTGCCGCTGTTGAGATCGAGCGCTTTTACCGTCCCGCGGCGATCGGCGGCAAACACCCGATCGCTCTGCCAGGCCGGGTGCAGATTGGAATAGAACTCGCCGATGCCGCTCCCTACGGAACGGCTCCACACCTTCGTCGGCGTGAACTGATTTTCCACCGTCGGCAATGGAGACATGGTCACGACATCTTCCTCGCTGTTAAACAGCGAACATCCGCTCAGCAGGGCGACGGAAACCAGTCCTACCAGAAGTGTTTTACGCAGTTGCATGGAATTCCTCTTAGCTGGACAGGTTGTTCAGTTTCATACGCAGCAATGCTTGCAATGCCTGCGGTGGATTAGCGGCCAAACCTTTATTATAAGCTTCGCGCGCGGCCTGATTATCCCCTTTGCTGGCCAGGGCGTCACCACGAACTTCCGCCGCCAGAGCCACCCAGCCGTCTAACTTGACGGCATCCAGCGTTTTCAACGCTTCATCGGCTTTTTGCTCTTGCAACTGGATCCGCGCCAAACGCAGATTCACCAGAGACAGCAAATCGGCATCTTTGGTTTGGGACTGCGCGTGCGCCAGCTGTTGTTCCGCTTTGGCAAAATCATTTTGATCGACATAATGACGCGCCAACTCCAGCGAGGCCAGCACGCCGTAGTTGTTTTTATTTTCAGCGGCAAATTTCTCCGCTGACGAGATATCTTCAACTTTACCGCTCGCCAGATGGTCGCTGATTTGCTGATAAGATGTTGATGACGCCAGTACGCTGTTGCTTTGGTGATTCAGCCAAAAGCGCCAGCCAATCAGCGCGCCGACACCCAGCACAACGCCCACAACCAACGCCTTGCCGTTTTCAGCGAGGAAACGACGCAACGCATCAACCTGCTCATTCTCTGTGGTATAGACTTCCACGGTGTCTCTCTCCTTAATCCAGTAACGTTGCCAGCCGCGCGGCGACGTCGGCCTGTGCCAATGTATCCTGCTCGCCATTGGTCAGATTTTTTATCACCACCTGACCAGCCGCCACTTCGTTTTCGCCTAATACCAGCGCAATGCGCGCGCCCCATTTATCGGCGCGGGTAAATTGCTTTTTAAAATTGCCGCCGCCGTAGTTGGTCATCAGTTTCAGTTGCGGCAGCGTATCACGTAATTTCTCCGCCAACTGTATGGCCGCCAGTTGCGTTCCCTCGCCGGACGAAATCAGATAAACATCGACTCCCGGGTGGGCCTTAAACTCAGGGTTGACGGACTGCACCAGCAGAACCAACCGCTCCAGTCCCATCGCAAAGCCCACGGCAGGCGTCGCATGTCCGCCCAGTTGCTCGACCAGGCCGTCATAACGCCCGCCGGCACAGACCGTGCCCTGAGCGCCCAGACTGGTGGTTACCCACTCAAACACGGTGCGGTTGTAATAATCCAGACCGCGAACCAAACGCGGATTAACGGTATATGGGATACCGGACTGCGTTAAAAGTTCACCCAATGCCTCAAAGTGCGCCCGGGATTCATCATCAAGATAGTCGGTCAGCGCCGGCGCATCGTCCAGCAACGCCTGAATCTGGGGATTTTTAGAATCCAGCACCCGCAGCGGATTGGTATACATACGGCGCAGGCAATCTTCGTCCAACTTTTCTTTATGCTGTTCGAGGAAAGCGATCAGCGCTTCACGGTATTTCGCCCGCGCGTCCAGCGAGCCAATCGAATTCAGTTCCAGCCTAACATGCTGTGAAATACCCAGCGCCCGCCACCAGCGGGCAGTAAGCAGAATCAACTCGGCGTCGATGTCCGGCCCTTGCAGACCAAAAACTTCACACCCCAGTTGATGAAACTGGCGATAGCGGCCTTTCTGCGGGCGCTCGTGACGAAACATCGGCCCGAGATACCACAGGCGCTGCTCCTGATTGTAGAGTATACCGTGTTCGATACCGGCGCGAACGCACGAAGCGGTGTTTTCAGGGCGCAACGTCAGACTGTCGCCGTTGCGATCCTCAAAGGTGTACATCTCTTTTTCAACCACATCGGTGACTTCACCGATGGCACGTTTAAACAGCGAGGTCTGCTCAACGATAGGGGTACGGATTTCACTGTAGCCGTAGCTGCCGAGCACCTGTTTCAAGCTGTTTTCAATACGCTGCCACAATGCCGTTTCGGCCGGGAGGTAATCGTTCATGCCGCGAATGGCTTGGATATTTTTTGCCACGTCTGTTCTCTATCCGTTTTTCAAAAAATAAACCCGATTATAGGGGGATTGGTGTCGCATCTTCAATGCACAGGTTCCCCATCGGGTTCAGGAATCATACTTATGCGGATGGCGGCCCCAAGCCGCACCGGCACGGTTATTTATCGACCAGATTTACCGTAATGCGCTGGCTTTCATCCATCATCGAAGCCTTGGCACGAATTTTCGCTTCAAGCTGGTCGATCATCTGTTCGTTGTCGAAACGTTCTCGCTGGCGCACGCCGTCTTCATAGAAGCCGCTCTTATTGTGCCCGCCGGTCACGCCGATGGTGGACACCAATGCCTCGCCCGGCCCGTTGACCACACAACCGATAATCGATACATCCATGGGCGTGATGATATCTTCCAGCCGTTGCTCCAGCGCGTTGACCGTACCAATCACGTCAAACTCCTGCCGCGAACAGGTCGGACAGGCGATAAAATTGATGCCGCGAGCACGGATACGCAACGATTTCAGAATATCGAAGCCCACTTTAACTTCTTCTACCGGATCGGCGGCCAGCGAAATACGTAAGGTATCACCGATCCCTTCAGATAACAGCAGACCCAGTCCTATTGCCGATTTAACCGCCCCGCTGCGCGCCCCGCCGGCTTCGGTAATCCCCAGATGCAACGGCTGATCGATACGGGCGGCCAGCAACCGATAGGACTCCACGGCCAGAAAAACATCGGACGCTTTCACGCTGACTTTAAACCGATCGAAATTGAGGCGATCGAGAATATCAACATGGCGCATGGCGGATTCCAGCAACGCTTCCGGCGTCGGCTCGCCGTACTTCTCCTGCAAATCCTTTTCCAGCGATCCGCCGTTGACCCCGATACGAATCGGGATATTGTAATCACGCGCACAGTCGACAACGGAACGAATACGTTCTTCATTACCGATGTTGCCGGGGTTGATCCGCAGGCAGTCGACGCCGTATTCCGCCACTTTCAGCGCGATACGATAGTCAAAATGGATGTCGGCGACGAGTGGGACATTGACTTGCTGTTTGATAAGTTTGAACGCTTCGGCCGCATCCATGGTGGGAACGGAGACGCGCACAATATCGACGCCGACGCGTTCCAGTGATTTGATTTGATTAACCGTCGCTTCAACATCAGTGGTTCGGGTGTTGGTCATGGACTGCACCGCAATCGGCGCGCCGTCACCAACAGGCACCTTACCGACGTAAATCCGCTTTGATTTCCGACGGGTTATGGGTGCTGCGTTATGCATTACTTCTTCTCCAAAATTGCAACATCGCGGGCACGGGTAAAACCGGTGTTATTCCGCCGCCAACGTCAGACGCGCAACCTGACTGCTTCTCACAAACCGGCTTAAATCGACCGGCTTACCTTGAAATTGAATCTGTACCGCAGCCGGCGCGCCGATTCTCAGTTGGTAGGGCGCTTGACCGCTCAGGCTTAGAGCGCCGCCATTACGTTGCATGCCGCTGAACAGTTTTTTTCCGCTGGCGTCCGTAACCTCCAACCAGCAATCAGCATTGAAATTCATCACCAGCGCCGGGGCGGCGACAGCAGCCTGGCTATTGTCAGCGGATGCGGTGTCGGTCGCCGGCGCCGTGGCGTTCCGGCTCAACAACGCATCATCCGCCGCCGACGGCTGCGGTGAAGACATGGAGGGTTCTGGCGTCGTCGCAGACTGTGCGGCGGAAGGGGGAACGGATTCGCTGTTCTCAGGCGCGGAATTGGCATTGGCGGCATCCGTCGGCACCTCCGCCGGAACGGAAGGCGCAACCTCGGAAACATCCGGCTCCTGCGGCTCGCTGTTACCCATCAACGGCACGGACTGACCTTCACTCTGCGCCTGCATCGAACTGGCGTGGTCGACCATGGTGTTGATTTCCTGCCGCTGCGCCTGATGGTTCTGCCACCACCACGCCCCGGTCAACCCCAGGACGACAAGCACCACCAGCCAGGTGAAGGTCATTAACCAGCCATCCCGCTTTTTGCGGCTTTTGCCTAAGGAAAAACTTTGCATCGGAGCGACGTTGGATACTCTGGGCGCCACATGCTTGTCCAGCATCGGCAACAGTTCATCCTCGGGCAAGTGGACTAACTTGGCATAAGAACGGATATAGCCACGTAAAAACGTCGGCGCCAAATCGGTTGGCGTATTACCTTCTTCAATTTCACGAACGGTGGAAAGCTTAAGGCATAAACGTTCAGCGACAGTCTGCTGGGTCAATCCCAGACGCTCGCGCGCCTGACGCAGACGTTCGCCAGGAATGGTTGATTCTTTATTATCTTGAGTGGCTTCAGTATTCATTAGCTAAGAACTGCTGGTACTGTTTAGATTGTGGAAAACTTCGCGCCAGCCATTTGCCATAACGGTCAATATCGCCATCACGGCCCGCCAACGCGGCGAAACGAATCTGTAACCATAAACTTTCGGCGCTGACCGGAAGAATATGCTGATAAACATCCAGAAGCAATTGAGCCTGCTCGTGTTTTCCCGCGGAAAACTGTTTATCCGCTTCTGCCAGAAGCATGTCGCCTTTCGCGGGATCATACTTCAGCGCCCGACTTAATACGCTACGCGCATTATCATTCTGCCCTGCTTTGAAAAAGCAATATCCGGCATTTTCCAACGCATCGGCAACCTGACGGTAATCAGGGAGTTGCGCCGCGGCGCTAAACTGTCGCTGCGCCGCTACATACTGCCCTAAACCACACAGAAACGCACCGTAATTATTCATTACGCCACCGTTTTCCGGCGCCAGCCTCAATGCCGATTGATAACGCTGTTCGGCCGCCTGATTTTCACCTATCCGCTGCTCATAAAGCGCCATGCCTAATTGCGTACGATAGTCTTGCGGCGCGGCTTGCAGCGCTTTTTCAAAATTCTGGCGAGCGGCATCAAGGTTGTTGCGAGCCAGATACTCCAGCCCCAACTGCAAGCGGGTTTGCGCCAGCGCCGGGTTTACCGCTTCGCGGGGCGAATGCGCGCACCCCGCCGACAGCACGGCCGCGACGGCCAACAACCACCCTTTTCCCTGTGTTAACTGTTGCGTCATTCCTGACTCCCTTCCTTGCCGTCCCGGCCTTCACACAAAGTGTATGTTACCTTAATCCATGCCCGGTCGCAGCCATCTCTGAATAGATAGGTATGATAAGCCCCGGGAAAGTATTGATGACGCCAATGGCTAACCGGGACAATCAGGTATCAGACCGTTTTAACCATGATAGGTTCACCGGCCATTTTTTTCTTCAGCGTGCGCTTGGTTCTGTCTACGACTTCACCCGCCAGTTGTCCGCAGGCGGCATCGATATCATCGCCGCGGGTTTTGCGCACAATCGTCGTAAAGCCATATTCCATGAGAACTTTGGAAAAACGATCGACACGGCTGTTTGAGCTGCGGCCATAGGGCGCGCCGGGGAACGGGTTCCACGGGATCAGGTTAATCTTGCACGGCGTGTCTTTCAAACATTCCGCCAACTGGTGAGCGTGCTCGGTGCCGTCATTAATGTGGTCAAGCATCACGTACTCCACCGTGACGCGTCCCTGATTGGCATTGGATTTCTCCAGATAGCGCCGCACCGCGCTCAGGAAGGTTTCGATATTGTATTTCTTATTAAGCGGCATGATTTCGTTACGAATTTCATCGTTCGGCGCATGCAGGGAGATCGCCAGCGCAACGTCGATCATATCGCCCAGCTTATCCAGCGCCGGCACCACGCCTGACGTTGACAACGTCACCCGGCGTTTGGAGAGGCCGAAACCAAAATCATCCAGCATGATCTCCATCGCCGGCACCACGTTAGTCAGATTGAGCAGGGGTTCGCCCATGCCCATCATCACCACGTTGGTAATCGGACGCTGGCCGGTGACTTTGAACGCGCCGATAATTTTCGCCGCCCGCCACACCTGGCCGATGATTTCAGAAACGCGCAGGTTGCGGTTAAAACCCTGCTGCGCCGTTGAACAGAATTTGCATTCCAACGCACAGCCAACCTGAGAAGAGACGCACAGCGTCGCCCGATCTTCTTCCGGGATATACACCGTTTCCACCCGCTGGCCGCCAACCAGGATCGCCCACTTGATGGTGCCGTCCGAGGAGCGCTGCTCCTCCACCACTTCCGGCGCGCGAATCTCGGCGACCTGCTGTAATTTGGCGCGAAAAACCTTATTGATGTCCGTCATCTGCGTGAAATCATCACAGCAGTAGTGATAGATCCACTTCATCACCTGATCGGCACGGAACGGCTTCTCGCCCAATGAGGCGAAAAACTCGCGCATTTGCTGACGGTTAAGATCCAGCAGATTTATTTTTTCCGCCCCGGATTTGGCGGATTGGGGAATATTGGCGGACGCCGGCGAAAATTCGGACACGGTTTGCTCAGCTACGATTTGTTCAGACATAGGAACTCTTGGCCTCGTTATTACACGTTATGGCTCGAAGGATAATAAAGAAATGCCCTGGATAAGCCTGTGCTCATCCAGGGCGCAGCATTGTACAAAGTTTAAAGCAGGTAAGCTACTTTAGTCGACCTTCAACGCGGGCAGATTTCATCGGCGCTGAAAAAATAAGCGATTTCGCGCTGCGCGGACTCGATGGAATCCGAACCGTGTACCGCGTTCTCAGTGAAGCTGTCGGCATAATCGGCACGCAGCGTACCGGCCAGCGCGTTCGCCGGGTTGGTGGCTCCCATGATATCGCGGTTACGCTGAACGGCATTCTCGCCTTCCAGCACCTGTACCATGATCGGCCCGGAGATCATGAACTCGACCAGTGCGTCAAAAAACGGTTTGCCCTGATGTTCGGCATAAAAGCCTTCAGCCTGTTCACGAGTCAGATGCAGCATCTTGGCCGCCACAATGTTAAAACCCGCGCTTTCAAAACGCGCATAAATGGCGCCGATGGCATTCTTTGCCACGGCATTGGGTTTTACGATGGAAAAGGTACGTTCTACCGTCATATTGACCTCATTCAAAACTATCAGATAGCAGCCGGATTGAGGGAATTATAATCCCGGCCAGTGAAAGTGGCGCAGATTATAGGGTGACCCGCAGCACTTGCCTATCAGAGACGTAACATTTTTTTAAAAAAATATTATCTTATCTCCTACCTTATTATCGGTTCTCCCCCTCTGCATTTCTTCCCTCTCGGCAGAACCGCAAGGTTGTAACAAATCATCGACGATCACAGTTCTGAGCGTTACTTGTAACCTTATGCGTTATTTGTTTTTAAAACAATAAGATAACTGGAAAAACCTATTCATTCACTGCTAGCCTTGCCCCGTACCTCCCCAACAATGGCCACCAAGAGAGCAAATAATGAAAAGAGCGGTCAATGCATTGCAGAATTTCGGTAAATCACTGTATGGGCCAGTGCTGATTTTACCGATTGTCGGGCTGTTTATCGCCTTTGGTAATGTGTTTGGTAACGGCAATCTGGCCGGCTACATCCCCCTACTCAATCATCCGCTGATCCAGGATTTTGGTCAGTTGGTATCTAAATCCGCCGTGGCGATCCTGGTCAATCTGGCGCTGGTGTTTGCCGTCGGCATTCCGATTGGCCTGGCAAAGCGCGACAAAGGCTACGCCGCGCTGATCGGTCTGGTGACGTTTATCATTTTCATCAATGCGATGAATATTACGCTTCAGCTACAGGGGAAGCTGGTGCCTGCCGCCGAAATGCGCGCCGCCGGCCAAGGCATGGTGCTGGGCGTTCAGGTGCTGGAAATGGGCGTTTTCGCCGGCATTCTGATCGGCGCCTTCGCCGGATATCTGTATAACCGTTATTCCAGCAAACAGTTTGACGGCGTGATGGCTATTTACTCCGGTCACTGTTTCGTGGCGATTCTAGCGATCCCGCTGGCGATCGCCCTCGGCTTTGTGATGAGCGCCATTTGGCCTTTTGCCCAGCAGGGGATCAGCTATCTGGCGTTCGCCATTAAAGGCGCCGGGCCGTTCGGCGTGGCTATTTATGGCTTCCTGGAGCGTATCCTGATCCCGACCGGGTTACACCACCTGGTTTACACCCCGTTCCTGTACACCGAATTAGGCGGTTCGGCGGAAGTGTGCGGCAATCTGTATCAGGGCGCCCGTAACATCTATTTTGCGGAGATGGCTTGTCATAGCGTCAAACAGCTGAGTCCGACGGTCGCCTGGGATGCGCGCGGCATCAGTAAAATGTTCGGTCTGACCGCCGCGGCGCTGGCCATGTACGTGACCGCCAAACCGGAAAAACGGCTGGCGGCCAAAGCGATTCTGATCCCCGCCGCGTTTACCTCTTTCCTGCTGGGCGTGACCGAACCGCTGGAGTTCTCTTTCTTATTCGTCGCCCCGCTGCTGTTTGTGGTGCACGCCGTACTGACCGGCCTCGGCATGATGCTGTTCTATGTGCTGGGCGTCCATGCCATCGGCGCCAACGGGGTGATCGACTTCCTGCTGTATAACCTGCCGCTGGGCATTGAGAAGTCCAACTGGCCGATGTATATCGTGGTCGGATTGATCATGTCGGTTATTTACTTCTTCGTCTTCCGCTCCCTGATTCTGTATTTCGATATGCCGACGCCAGGGCGTGAATCCGATGAGGAACAGACCAAGCTGTACTCGAAAACAGAGTATCAGGCCAAAGCGCAACAGCAGGTGAAAGACGACGCCCGTCTGCTCGGCGTCACCATCATCGCCGGACTCGGCGGCAAACCCAATATCGAGGTGGTGGATAACTGCTATACCCGTCTGCGGGTGACCGTCATCGATCCCGCCATTGTTGACGAAAACCAGTTGAAAACCACCGGCGCCAAAGCGGTTATCCGTCAGGGCAACAACGTACAGGTGGTCTACGGACTGCACGTCAAAACCATTCGCGAAGCAGTTGAAAATGCGCTTTAACAGGAGACCGATCATGACCAAACCCCCATTCATTCTGACTATTGCCGGTGGCGGCAGCACCTATACGCCAGGCATCGTAAAAAGTCTGATGGTGCGCCTCGCCGATTTCCCGCTGGCGGAAATACGCCTGTACGACATTGACGGCCCGCGTCAGGACACCATTGCCCCGGTGGTTGAAAAAGTGATCCGCGACCACAGCAACGACATTGTTTTTACCGTCACCACCGATGCCGAAACGGCGTTCAGCGGCGCAAACTTTGTCTTTGCCCAGATGCGCGTCGGCCAATATAAAATGCGCGAGCAGGATGAAAAAATCCCGTTGCGCCACGGCGTCGTCGGCCAGGAAACCTGCGGCCCCGGCGGGCTGGCCTATGGCTTACGCACGATTCTGCCGATGGTCGAACTGATCGATCTGGTCGAACGCTATGCCCACCAAGACGCCTGGATCGTCAACTATTCCAACCCGGCGGCGATTGTCGCCGAGGGCATCCGCCGCCTGCGCCCACAGGCGCGGGTGCTGAATATCTGCGATATGCCGGTTGCGGCGATGCGTAATATCGCCGCGGTGCTTGGGGTTAACCGCGAAGATATCACCGTGGATTATTTCGGCCTTAACCACTTTGGCTGGTTTACCCGGGTATTGGTGGATGGCGTCGATCGTTTGCCGGAGTTGCGTAAGCATATTGCCCGGTACGGGTTACTGACCGCCGATGCCGCCGATACCGATCCGCAACATTCCGATCCCTCCTGGGTCAAGACCTGGCGCAACATCAAGCCGATCATGGATCATTTCCCCGAGTTCGTGCCCAACCCTTACCTACAGTATTATCTGATGCCCAATCAGATCGTTGAACATCAGGATCCGAACTACACCCGTGCCAATGAGGTGATGGACGGACGCGAGAAGAAACTCTTTACCGCCGCCGCCGGCTATAAAGAAACCGGGATTTTATCGGATGCGTTCCACGTTGGCGTACATGGCGCGTTTATCGTTGATGTGGCCTGTTCGCTGGCCTTTGACCTGCGTCAGCGCCATCTGGTGATTGTGGAAAACAAAGGCGCGATTGCCAATCTGCCTTACGACGCCATGGTGGAAGTGCCTGCGTATATCACCGCGCAAGGGCCGGAGCCGGTTCGCATGGGTAACGCGCCGCAGTTCCATCGCGCCTTGCTGGAGCAACAGTTAGCCTCGGAGCAGTTGCTGGTCGAGGCCACTCTGGAAGGCAACTATGAAAAAGCGCTACAGGCTTTTACGCTCAATCGCACCGTTCCCACCATGCAACACGCCAAAGCCATTCTTGACGAGATGATCGCGGCCAATCGCGAATACTGGCCTCGGTTGAAACAGGCTTACAGCAACGGCGTCGCACAATAACGACGCGCTTGTCGGGACAGGATAAATCGCTGACAATGAATCTATAATTTCACAGCGGGGCTGAATCCCTCAGCCCCAGCGTGGGGGGTTCCATGTCAGCTTCTTCTTCTGAATTATTTGTTACTGCCGCCTGGCTTGCCGGGCATCTTGACGATAGCGATATCATCCTGCTTGACGCCCGCATGTTGCCGCCGGGAGAGACGACCCGCGATATCCACGCCGAATACCGTGCCGAACATTTACCCGGCGCGGTATTTTTTGATATTGAAACCTTGTCAGACCGGCACACGCCGCTGCCGCACATGATGCCCGACGGCGACGATTTTTCTCACGCGATGGGCACGCTCGGCGTCAGCGATCGGCGGCATCTTGTCATCTATGACGAAGGCAATCTGTTCTCCGCCCCGCGCGCCTGGTGGATGCTGCATACGTTCGGCGCGGCGCGGATTTCGATTCTGGCCGGCGGATTAGCGGGCTGGAAACAGCAAAACCTGCCGCTGGAGCAGGGAAATGTTCAACGCCCCGCCCAGTCTTTTCATGCCCGGCTTAACGCCTCGGTCATTCGCCAGCGTGACGAAGTGCTGGCGATCGGCCGGGATAAATCGGCACAAATTGTCGATGCCCGCCCCGCCGCCCGTTTTAAAGGGGAAGTGGATGAACCACGTCCGGGGCTGCACCGCGGTCATATTCCGGGCAGCCTGAACGTTCCCTGGACCGAGCTGGTCGCCAATGGCGTGCTGAAGCCCAACGCTGAACTGGCGACCATCTTGCACAAGTACGGCGTGGATTTCAGCCGGCCGGTGGTCGCCAGTTGCGGTTCAGGCGTAACCGCCGCGGTGGTGGTGCTGGCGCTGACGGTGCTTAATGTCCGGAATGTCGCCTTATACGATGGCTCATGGAGCGACTGGGGAAGCCGCGATGATGTCCCTATCGCGCTGGATTGATTTCCCGGCTGCCGTGAAGGTTTCAGGAGCAACACATGGATAATCGGCTGGCATCGTTGATGCAGCACGGTCAGGACTTAACCCGCGCCGAATATCGCGTGCTGGCCTTTATCGCCGAACACGCCTCGATGGTGGGTAAAATAACGGTGCGTGAACTGGCGCAGAAAACCTACGTTTCCACCGCGACGATCATGCGTCTGTGCCGGAAAATAGGCTTTAGCGGGTACAGTGAATTTATCTACCACTGCAAACAGCTACTGACGGACAATCCTCGCTTATCGCCGGCGGCCGCGCCTTTGCCGGCCGATGGTCATATTCCCGCTGCATTTCAGCATTTTATCGACAATTATCAGCGATCTTTTTCCTATATAACCACCGAGGATATGGCCGCGTTCAGCCGAATACTGCGTCAGGAAAGTCACTTTTTCCTCTACGGCGCCGGATTTTCTCATCTGTTCGCCGAGTATCTGGCAAAAAAGCTTCAGGTGCTGGGCAAAGATGCGTTCTCGTCCGGGCTGGGAGACAGCAGGGGGATTTTTCTCAACAATGCGCCAAAATATCAGGTATTTATTGCCATATCGCGTAGCGGTGAGACGGAGCAGGTACTGGATAAAGCGCGTATCGCCAGGACGATTGGGATGCAGGTGATCGCTTTTACCCGCGCATCCTTGAATTCGCTGGGGGAACTCGCCGATTTGCATTTTAAACTGTATGACGATGCGGTTCACTATGCGGCGGAAGCGGGCGAGATCAGCTCGTTCGAATCCAATCTGGTGATGCTGATCGATCTGCTGTTATTGCAGGCCACAACGGCGGATAATTAACCGCCGTTGCGCCGCCAGAAAGAGGCTTATTTCGGCGTCAGGCGCGCCCCGTGCTTTTGAAGTCGCGCAGGAAGCTGCCCCATTTACGCTCATAGAACGGCGTGGTGTGTTTTATCAGATAGTGACTGACGCCCGGCTCCCCCTCTTTCACCAGACATAAATCGACAGGCCGATCATCCGGCGCCGTATCGCTGGCGACGCTGCCCGCGGCATGAATGAGTTCGTCCACCTCATCCGTATCGACGTCCAGACCGATTATCAGATGCGGCTCCTGCTCGCCGGCCTCGTGGATCTGGGCCACAAACGCCCGACGGACATGGCGGTATTTGCTAAACAACTGCGTCAGCGAATCAATCATCTGCACCGGCTTGTCGGCAGGCTGACTGAGCAGTACCTCGGTATCTTCTTCCACCACCCGCCGCTGCACGAATCCGTGGCCTTCGCCGGAGAGCATATGCTCCACTTCCTGCGGCAGAAACTCTTTGCCGTAAGGCAGTTTGGGATTGAGAAACAGCGTGGCGCCGAGCGTAAGCTCAAACAGCGAACGCGCCGGTAAAGCCAGGAATGACTGCTCTTCAGTGATAGCTTGCTGAAGCGCGTCCAGTGAAGAGAAAAAAGGAATGACGGAAACGCCATCGGCCTTTTCCCAATGCTGGATCTGCACGTTGCTGCCGGCATGCAGGGTTTTCTCCCCCGGCGCGTCGCTTTCATCGCTGTTGCCTAGCACAAACACCGTCGCGTCCAGCAGTTGGCTGAAAAATTCAGGCCGATGCGCCGGCTCGGTCGCCGCCAGTATCAGCACCTCTTCCAGTTTGTTTTGTGGCGAAAAATCCATAACGTTCCTCAACCCGCACTGCGTTAAAAACCGGGCAATTGACCCGGTTTCATCTATCCTACGTTGACATGATAATAGCGCTGACCGGCCCTTGACTAGCCGGCCTTGCTAAGCAGTAAATTCGCCAGCGTTCGCACCCCCAACCCGGTGGCGCCCGTCGACCATTGCTCCACCGCCCCTTTACGGTAGGTGGCCGAGCAGTCAATGTGCAGCCAGCCCTGCTGATAGCGCTTCACAAAGTGAGACAGAAACGCGGCGGCCGTGCTGGCGCCCGCGCCGTATGCCGCACCGGCGATGTTATTCAGATCCGCAAAACCGGACGGCAACTGGCTGCGGTGGAATTCTTCCAGCGGCAAACGCCAGAACGGTTCGCCTTCCTGTTGGGCGCTTTGCTGTAAAGCCGCCGCCAGTTGATCATCAAAGCTGAACAAGGCGTGATAGTCGTTACCCAGCGCCGTTTTCGCCGCGCCGGTCAATGTCGCGCAATCGATAATCCATTGCGGATTCTGCTCTGAGGCATCAATCAAGCCATCGGCCAGCACCAGACGCCCTTCCGCATCGGTATTCATCACTTCAACGCTCTTGCCATTGCGATAACGGATAATATCACCCAGCTTGAACGCATTGCCGCTGACCATATTGTCGGCGCAGCACAGATACATTTTAACCCGCTGTTGCAGCCCGCGGGCCACCGCCAGCGCCAGCGCGCCGGTCACCGTGGCCGCACCGCCCATATCCGACTTCATGGAATCCATAAAGCCGCTGGGCTTCAGGCTGTAACCGCCGGTATCAAAGGTAATTCCTTTACCGACCAGACAGGCGAACACCGGCGCATCCGGGTTGCCCGTCGGATTGTAGTCCAACGCCAGCAGTACCGGCGCGCGCTCGGAGCCGCGGCCGACGGTATGAATACCGGCGTAGTTCTGCTTGCGCAGATCGTCGCCTTTGGTGATCCGATAGCTGATGGCATCGCCGGCGACGTCGCACAGCAGGTCGATGGCCCGGGTGGCCAGTTGTTCCGGCCCCAGATCGTCAGCCGGAAGGTTGATGGTATCGCGTACCCAGTCAACGATCTTCAGGCGGTCGTCCAGCTCTTTTCTGTCCGCCTCATTCAGTTCAGACCAGTCAACCGTGCGTTGCCCTTTTGGCCCGCGGAATCCCTGCCAGAATGCCCAGTTGCTTTCCAGATCCCAGCCGTCGCCGGCCAGCTTGACCTGTTTGATACCCTGCCCGTCGATTTTGCGGGCGGCGCGTTGGATGGTCGCCAACCGGGCGTTGCCATTCAGATGAATGGTCATCCCGCGATCGTTCACGCTTAACGGCGCCTTCTCTCCCCAGCGCGCATCAGCGGGTTGATCGGAGAGTGAAATCAGCATAGCTTCGCTTGTCATAATTCTGCTCCAGATTGTTCTTTATACCCGTCATCGCACGAAAATAAGCGGGCCGCCGTAAGGCAGCCCGTGACGTCAACTATTCCGCTTCATCCAACCAGACCAGCAGGATCGCTTCCAGAATTTTCTCGCTGGAAGCATCGGGAAGATCGTCAAACTCTTCCAGATCGCAGATCCATTGGTGCATATCCGTAAAACGAACGGTTTTTGGATCGATATCGGGAAATTGGTCATAAAGCGCCTCGCCAATGGCGCGGCTGTCGGTCCATTTTAATCCCATAGCCACTCCTGTCAGTGTTCACGAGCATGATTAATCGTGTAACGCGGGATTTCAACCACCAAATCCTCATCCGCAACGCACGCCTGGCATCCTAACCGGCTTTCCGGTTCCAGCCCCCAGGCTTTATCCAGCATGTCATCTTCGTCTTCCGTACTTTCGGCCAGAGAATCGAACCCTTCGCGGACGATGCAATGACAGGTCGTACAGGCACAGGATTTCTCGCAGGCATGCTCAATTTCAATCCCGTTGCGCAGCGCCACATTCAGAATGCTTTCTCCACGCTCTGCTTCCAAAACCGCCCCATCAGGACACAGATCCTGATGCGGCAGAAAGACAATCTTAGGCATATTTACACCTCGTCCACAGAATGGCCCGCCAACGCACGACGAATAGACGCATCCATTCGACGGGCCGCAAACCCCTGGGTTTGTTGATCTAATTTTTTTATCGCGGCGTCAATCGCCGGCGCATCCGTTCCCGACATCGCCTGCTGCAAATGTTCGACGGCCTCGGCAATGGCGGCTTGCTCATCGCTGGTCAGCAAATCGGCATCGGAAGCCAGCGCGCCGTGTAAGCTCTCCAGTACCCGGGCGGCATCGACTTGCTGTTCCGCCAGCATACGGGCGCCCACGTCGCCCTGCGCGTTAAGCATAGAATCTTTAATCATGGCGGCGATTTCAGTATCACTCAGTCCGTAAGACGGCTTGACCTGAATAGAGGCTTCGACCCCGGTCGATTTCTCCATCGCCGTTACGCTCAGCAGACCATCGGCATCAACCTGAAAGGTGACGCGAATGTGCGCGCCGCCGGCGGGCAACGGCGGCAAACCGCGTAACGTGAAGCGGCCCAGCGAACGGCAGTCCGGCACCAGTTCGCGCTCCCCCTGCAAAACATGGATCATCATGCCGCTCTGACCGTCTTTGAATGTGGTGAACTCCTGCGCTCTGGCTACCGGAATGGTGGTGTTGCGCGGGATGATTTTCTCCACCAGCCCGCCCATGGTTTCCAGCCCCAGGGAAAGCGGAATCACATCCAGCAGCAGCATTTCGCTGTCCGGCTTATTGCCGACCAGAATGTCCGCCTGGATCGCGGCGCCGATCGCCACCACTTTATCAGGATCGATGGAGGTCAGCGGCGTGCGGCCAAAGAACGCGCCCACCTGCTCGCGCACCAGCGGTACGCGGGTGGAACCGCCGACCATCACCACTTCCCGCACCTCATCCGGCGTCACGTCCGCATCTTTCAGCGTGCGTCGACATGCCAGCAGCGTACGCTTGACCAGTGAGGCGATTAGCGTATTGAACCGGGCGCGGGATAGCTCACCTCGCCAGCCGGCAACCTCGACATTAACCGATTCCGCCATGCTTAACGCTATCTTGGCCTGTATCGCCGCTTCCCGTAAGGCATGCTGCAAATGGTGATCGTCTCTGGCGGTAATACCCGCCTGCTCGCGCAGCCATTCCACCAGCAGATTATCGAAATCATCGCCGCCTAACGCAGAGTCGCCCCCTGTCGCCAGCACTTCAAATACGCCGCGGCTCAGGCGCAGGATAGAAATATCGAACGTGCCGCCGCCCAAGTCGTAAACGGCGATGACGCCTTCTTTAGCGGCATCCAGACCATAGGCGATCGCCGCGGCGGTCGGTTCATTCAGCAGCCGTAGTACGTGCAGACCGGCTAAACGGGCGGCGTCTTTGGTGCCCTGACGCTGCGCATCGTCGAAATAGGCCGGAACGGTGATCACCGCGCCATCCGGCATAGCGCCCAATGCTTCCTGCGCCCGCTGCGCCAGCGCCGACAAAATATCCGCCGACACCTGCACCGGATTGCGGTTGCCGGCCGGCGTTTGAATTAACGGCAGGCCGTTATCGCTGACCTGATATTGATAGGGTAAATGCGGATAGCGCTGCCGGACGTCAGCCAGAGAACGCCCCATCATCCGTTTTACCGAACTGATGGTGTTGACAGGATCGCCGGCCGCTTTTTCACGGGCTTGCCATCCTACCTCATGCCCAGCGGCATGATAGTGGACAACGGACGGCAGCAGATCGCGGCCTTCGCCGTCCGTCAGAGTTTGCGCCTCGCCGCTGCGCACGGTGGCAACCAGAGAATGCGTGGTGCCTAAATCAATGCCGACAGCCAGACGCCGCTGATGCGGCGCCGCGCTGAGGCCCGGCTCGCTAATTTGTAATAAGGCCATATTGAGCTTCCATCAATTGGCTGGCGGGAAGCACGATACGTTGTAATTTGACGCATCATCCATCTCCGCCGGATTAAAAACTTATCTGTCCAGCAATTGTTCTTCGAGTTGTTCAACCTGCTGCCGGAGTTTGTCTAAAAAACGCAGTTTACGCACCGTGTCGGCGGCATCGGCCCAGCTTTCGCTCGCCAGCTCGCCGCGCATTTGCCCGCTGCGTATAACCAGCATGGCCTGCAACCGTTCAGCGAATTCAGCCAGCGCCGCTTCGGCGTCGGAACGGCGCTCAATGGCATCCAGTTCTTCACGCAGTTCAAGCTGTTCCATCAGAAAAGCGGTGTCGCGTAAGGTATGCTGCTCGTTGCTTAAATCAAAACCGTGCAAAGATAGCATATACTCCGCGCGTTTCAGCGGATGTTTCAACGTCTGATAGGCATTATTGATCGTCGCGGCCTGCTGCAATGCCAACAGGCGATCCCGTTCCGGGCTCGCCGCAAAACGATCGGGGTGAAACTGCCGTTGCAGTTCCTGAAAGCGGGAAACAAGCAGGCCGCCATCCACATCATAGCGAATCGGCAGCCCGAACAACGTAAAGTAATCCATAGCGTACTCTGGGGGTTGTGGGTAATCGCCGTCATTTGCCGCGGTTTCTGCCGATCAACGACCGGAAGAAACCGGGAAAGCGCGTTCAATACCCCGGGATGCGGTCAGACGTTAAAGCTCTCGCCGCAGCCGCACTCGCTTGAAACATTCGGGTTATTGAATTTGAAGCCTTCGTTCAGGCCTTCCTTGACGAAATCCAGTTCGGTGCCGTCCAGGTAGACCAGGCTTTTACCATCGATAATGACCTTAACGCCTTTGTCTTCGAACACCACGTCATCAGCATTCACGTCATCAACAAATTCCAGCACATACGCCATACCGGAACAACCCGATGTCCGCACGCCAAGGCGCAGGCCAAGACCTTTACCCCGGTTCGCCATAAAGGCATTAACACGTTGCGCAGCGCTGTCGCTCAGGGAAATCGACATATAACAACCTCGGAATTTTTCTTAACTACTTGGCTTCGCGTTTACTTTTGTAATCCGCGATAGCGGCCTTAATGGCATCTTCAGCCAGAATAGAGCAGTGAATTTTTACCGGCGGCAGCTCGAGTTCTTCGGCAATCTGGGTGTTTTTAATCGCCTCCGCTTCGTTCAGCGATTTGCCTTTCACCCACTCGGTTACCAGTGAGCTGGAGGCAATGGCCGAGCCACAGCCATAGGTCTTGAAACGAGCGTCTTCAATGATACCCTCATCATTGACTTTGATCTGCAACTTCATCACATCGCCGCAGGCCGGCGCTCCCACCATGCCGCTGCCGATGCTGGGATCGGCATTATCAAACGATCCCACGTTGCGTGGATTTTCGTAGTGATCAATTACTTTTTCGCTGTAAGCCATAATCGTCGTTCCCCGTGCTGCGAATTAATGATGAGCCCATTCGATGCTGCTGATATCCACGCCTTGTTTAAACATTTCCCACAGAGGGGAAAGATCGCGCAGACGGCCAATAGACTTGCGCACCAAATCAATGGTGTAGTCGATCTCTTCTTCCGTGGTGAAACGCCCCAGAGAGAAGCGGATCGAACTGTGCGCCAGCTCATCGTTCATCCCCAACGCGCGTAAAACGTAGGAGGGTTCCAGACTGGCGGAGGTACAGGCGGAACCGGACGATACGGCCAGATCCTTGAGCGCCATAATCAGCGACTCGCCTTCAACATAGTTGAAGCTGACGTTCAGGATGTTGGGCGCGCCCTGTTCAAGCTCACCATTCAGATAGACTTCTTCGATATCCTTGATACCGTTCCACAGACGGTCGCGCAGCGCTCGCAGACGCGCCGCTTCGGCGACCATTTCCTCTTTGGCGATACGATACGCTTCGCCCATACCCACGATCTGGTGCACAGGTAAAGTACCGGAACGCATTCCGCGTTCATGACCGCCGCCGTGCATCTGCGCTTCGATACGAATACGGGGTTTACGGCGTACATACAGCGCACCGATGCCTTTCGGGCCATAAATTTTATGACCGGAGAAAGACATCAAATCCACTTTAAGCTGGCTCAGGTCGATGGGCAATTTGCCCACGCTCTGGGTGGCATCGACGTGGAACACAATCCCGCGGCTACGGCACATTTCGCCGATGGCCGCGATATCCTGCACCACACCGATTTCATTATTCACGTGCATGATGGAAACCAGAATGGTGTCATCACGTAGGACGGCTTGCAGCGCGTTCAGATCGATAATACCGTTACGCTGCGGCGCCAGATAAGTGACCTCGAACCCTTCACGCTCTAACTGACGGCAGGTGTCCAGCACGGCTTTATGTTCTGTTTTGCTGGTAATGATGTGTTTGCCTTTCTTCTGATAGAAGTTTGCAGCGCCTTTAATCGCCAGGTTATCTGCTTCCGTCGCACCAGAGGTAAACACAATCTCACGGGGATCCGCACCCACTAATTCAGCAATTTGATTACGGGCGATATCGACAGCCTCTTCCGCCTGCCAGCCAAAGCGGTGGGAGCGGGAAGCCGGGTTGCCGAAAGTACCGTCCAGGGTCAAAAACTGCATCATTTTTTCAGCTACGCGCGGATCAACCGGCGTGGTGGCTGAATAATCCAGATAAATCGGTAACTTCATTGCTCATAAACTCCGTACATCACTTCAAAACGTGCAAATTGTTTTATTTATAATGGGCTATCCCTGCCCCTAGCCCTTCGGGCCAACGCGATGCGTTGTTAAAATATGATTTTTCAGGCGCGTAAATTAACGTTGATCGTGTCTTGTATACGTCCGTTGGCGGTACGGCGCGTATCGGCTTCCTGACGATCCGCAACGTCCAATACTTCCTGGTTATTGACCAGTTCATCCAACGTTATATTGTTCAAAAAGTCGGTGATCCGATCGCTCAGATCGCGCCACAGGGTGTGCGTCAGACAGCGTTCGCCGCCCTGACAGCTTTCTCGCCCCTGGCAACGCGTCGCGTCCACCGATTCGTCGACGGCGGATATCACCGCGCCCACGGCGATTTCATTGGCATGTTTACCCAGCAGATAACCGCCACCCGGGCCGCGGACACTGGCGACCAGTCCGTTTTTACGCAGGCGGGAAAACAGTTGCTCCAGATAGGAGAGCGAAATACCCTGACGCTCGGAGATATCGGCCAGCGGAACAGGGCCTTCTTTGGAATGCAGAGCCACATCGAGCATGGCGGTAACGGCATAGCGGCCTTTAGATGTCAGTCTCATGATAGTGGTACCTGTAAATAAAACATGTATTATTGAAACATGTATTGGCAAAACGTGGTTTGAGTCTGACATTCCCGAGTATTTTAGTCAACTATTTAACCCAGTAAACCACTCAAGTATTATTCAGGGTTATTTTTCTGAACCGAACTCAAGATTCCGCGCAGGATATTCAGCTCCTGACTCTCCGGCTGCGCCCGGGTAAACAGCCGACGCAGCTTATTCATCACCTGCCCTTGATGCGCCTGCCGAATAAAGCCGGTTTGCAGTAATGTCTGTTCAAGATGCTGATAGAAACGCTCCAGATCGTCCACCAGCGGGTAAGGCGTTTCGTCGTGCTCTTCCTTGCCGGCCTGCAAACGGTCCAGATGTGCGACGCGCACTTCATAAGCCAGGATCTGCACCGCCATCGCCAGGTTTAACGAGCTATATTCAGGATTGGCGGGAATGGCGACATGATAATGGCATTTCTGCAACTCATCATTGGTTAATCCGACGCGTTCGCGGCCAAACACCAGGGCGACCGGCGCGTGTTCCGCTTCCCGGGCGCTCCGCGCTCCGCACTCCCGCGGCTCCAGCATCGGCCAGGGCAACGTACGCGAACGCGCGCTGGTGCCCACCACCAGACCACACCCCTCGAGCGCCTGATCCAGCGTATCGACCAGGGTCGCGTTGCCAATGACATCACTGGCGCCGGCGGATAAGGCAATCGCCTGCGAATCGGGTTTTACCAGCGGATTAACCAGATAAAGCTTACTCAAACCCATGGTTTTCATCGCTCTGGCAACCGATCCCATATTGCCGGTGTGGGATGTTTCAACCAAAACAATGCGAATATTGTGTAACATGCGGACTCTGTAATGCGAGGAGGAAAGCGGAATATTCTAACACAAACTTAGATATTTTCCTTTTCCCCTGCTATAATGCGCACCGCTTTCCGTTCTTTAACATTCCAGTGGACAATACCATGCATCCGATGCTCAACATCGCTATACGCGCTGCGCGTAAAGGCGGTAATTTAATTGCTAAAAATTACGAAACCCCTGACGCCGTAGAAGCCAGTCAAAAAGGCAATAATGATTTTGTCACCAACGTTGACCGGGATGCCGAGCGTCTGATCATTGAAGTCATCCGTAAGTCTTATCCGCAGCACACCATCATTGGTGAAGAGTGCGGCGAGCTGGTCGGCGACGATCGGGATGTGCAATGGGTTATCGATCCACTGGATGGCACCACCAATTTTATCAAACGCCTGCCGCACTTCGCGGTTTCCATCGCCGTGCGCATGAAAGGCCGCACTGAAGTTGCCGTAGTTTACGATCCCATGCGTAATGAACTGTTCACCGCCACCCGCGGTCAGGGCGCGCAGTTGAACGGTTATCGTCTGCGCAGCAGTAATGCCCGCGATCTGGACGGCACAATATTGGCTACCGGTTTCCCGTTCAAAGCGAAACAACACGCGAAAAGCTATATCAACATTCTCGAAGCCCTGTTTACCCAATGCGCGGACTTCCGCCGTACGGGTTCCGCCGCGCTGGATCTGGCCTATGTTGCCGCCGGCCGCGTTGACGGATTCTTTGAAATCGGCCTGAAGCCCTGGGATTTTGCCGGCGGCGAACTGCTGGTGCGTGAAGCGGGCGGCGTGGTAACCGACTTCGTCGGCGGTCACAACTATCTTTCTTCCGGTAACCTGATCGCGGGTAATCCACGCGTCGTCAAATCCCTGCTGGCAACCATCCGCGACGAACTTAGCGACGCGTTGAAACGTTAATCGTCCCCCCTCGTTGGTCGCGTCAGCTGTCTGGCGTACGCGACCAACGTGACTATTTTTCTTTCCGCCTGAATCCGGTATACACATTGCCTGACTTTAATATGATGATAATAGTTATCAGAATCATTACAATTGATAGCATTGTTATTGAGGATTGATGTGCCCTCGCCTGCGCGATCGGGATCATCCGTTGCAACGCGCGGCGCCGGGAAAAAAGATGAGTAATTTTTCATGAGTGTGACGACTGAACCGAATATCCGCGATGCCGCCAACGATAACAGCGCCGTTATAGACGACTATCGCGCTATTATCCGGCGTCGCGTGGTTATCATGACGATACTACTGTTGATTATTTTCGGCTCTTTGCTGCTGGACTTCACCATGGGGCCTTCGGGACTCTCGCTGGAAGTGTTATGGCAGGCGCTGACCGATCCCGCCAGCGCCGATGCGGGCACCCGCGTTATCGTCTGGGATATCCGTCTGCCTTATGCGCTGATGGCGATTATCGTCGGGCTGTCACTGGGTCTGGCCGGCGCGGAAATGCAAACCATCCTGAATAACCCGCTGGCCAGCCCCTTTACGCTGGGCGTGTCGTCAGCGGCCGCATTTGGCGCGGCCCTCGCCATCGTGCTGGGCATCGGTATTCCCGGTATTCCGGCCCAGTGGTTTATTTCCGCCAATGCTTTTTTGTTTGCCCTGCTTGCCGCGCTGCTGCTGGACGGTATTACCCGCTGGACACAGGTCTCCACCTCCGGCGTGGTGTTGTTCGGCATCGCCCTGGTGTTTACCTTTAATGCGCTGGTGTCGATGCTGCAATTCATCGCCAATGAAGACACGCTGCAAGGATTGGTCTTCTGGACGATGGGCAGTCTGGCGCGCGCGTCCTGGGAAAAACTGGGGATTCTGCTGCTGGTGCTGATCGCCGTTATGCCGTTGTCGTTCATGAATTCCTGGAAACTCACCGCCTTGAGACTGGGTGAAGATCGCGCCGTCAGTTTTGGCATCAATGTGCGCCGGTTACGTTTGGCGACGCTGCTGCGCATCAGTATTCTGTCGGCATTGTCAGTGGCTTTCGTCGGCCCGATCGGCTTTATTGGCCTGGTCGCGCCGCACATTGCCCGGATGATATTTGGCGAAGATCACCGGTTTTATCTGCCGGCCAGCGCGCTAGTGGGGGCGCTGGTGCTTTCACTGGCCTCCGTGGCCTCGAAAAACCTGATCCCCGGGGTGATTATTCCGGTCGGCATCGTCACCTCGCTGGTCGGCGTGCCGTTCTTCCTCAGCATCATTCTGCGTCACAGAGGAAATGTATGAGTAATCAGACACCGTCGGGATTACGCGTATCTCATTTCTGCGCCGGTTATCCCAAGCGCCAGGTGATTCGCGATCTGTCCGTTCCCTTGCTGCCCCGGGGGAAAATTACCGTCTTGCTGGGGCCGAACGGCAGCGGTAAATCCACGCTGTTGCGCGCCATGGCCGGATTAAACCCGTCACAGGGCGAACTCTGGCTGGATGACGACAACCTGATGCAACTGCCGTTTGCCAAACGGGCGGAAAAAGTGGTTTATCTGCCGCAGTCTTTACCGCCCGGCGTACATCTGCACGTATTGGAATCCATTATTGTCGCCCAGCGCGCCTCTGGCGGCCTGCATAGCGCCAATAGTCAGGCTGAGGTGATGACGCTGCTCAAGCGGTTGGGCATCGAACATCTGGCGCTAAGCTACCTGGATCAGCTTTCCGGCGGACAAAAACAATTGGTCGGGCTGGCGCAGTCATTAATTCGTCAGCCGTCGCTATTATTATTGGATGAACCCCTCAGCGCATTGGATCTGAATTACCAGTTCCATGTCATGGATCTGGTTCGCCGGGAAACACGCCAGCGCGGCATCATTACGATTGTCGTGGTGCATGATATCAACATTGCGTTACGCCACGGCGACCACGTGCTGATGCTGCAAAATGGCAACCTGATTGCCGATGGGGCGCCGGCCGAGGTTATCAGTCCGGCGAGTCTGGCTGAGGTCTATGGCGTCAAAGGACGTATCGAACGTTGCTCACAGGGTGTGCCGCAGGTGATTATCGACGGATTGGTCACCGAACCCACCGTTTAATCAGCCTGATTGAATTAATAAAAAAAGCGCCGACCATTTTCTGTCAGCGCTTTTTTTTATCCGTCAGTCAGGATTTTGCCGGCAGCGTCACCCAGTAACCCGGCTGATAAGGCAACGGCAGGAACTTCTCATGAAAAGTACGGAACGTGGCATCGGGATCGATATCGCTGAATAATTCAGGATGCAGCCATTTTGCCATCACCTGAATCGCCACAAATTGATAAGGACTATCATAGAACTGGTGCCAGATGGCATGCGCATTGCCGTTGCTGGCGACCGGCAGCGTTTTAAACGCCGCCCGCTCCATCAGCTTTTGCAAACGCTGCAAAGCGACTTTCTGGTCTGCGCCGGGGCCGACGCCCACCCAACCGTTAGCCGTATTGTAGTTTTCCCAATTGGCGCCGGTCACAATGACGACGTCCGGCCGTGCGCTGATGATCTGTTCCGGGTTGAGCGTACCGAAAGTACCGGGGATCAGATCCTTGGCGATGTTCTCTCCCCCGGCGACGTCAACCATGCGCCCGAAATTTTCGTTGCCGAACGACATACAGCATTCATCTTCATAGCCGCCCGCGCGATCGATCATTACTTTCGGGCGAGGCCCCTGATAATTTTTCAAACGTTCAGTGACTATTTCAATCTGCTGGCGACGGAACTGAATAATCTCATCCGCGCGCTGAGGCTTACCCAGCAGTTGTCCCATGATGTGAATGCTTTTTTCCGCATTCTCAAACGGCTTTTCGCGAAAATCGATAAACACCACCGGAATACCCAATGAGCCGAGTTTCTCAATCAGCTTGCCTTCGTCGGTCGCCGCTTTGGATTCCAGATTCATCAGCACCAGATCGGGCTTTAACGTCAGCGCCTGCTCAACGTTGAAGGTGCCGTCTTTGGCCCCGCCAAAGGTCGGCAGCTTTTTGATTTCCGGATATTTGTTTTCATAGGCCAGATAGCCATCGTAATCGGCTTTCGGCAGATCGTCACGCCAGCCCACCACGCGCTGGAACGGCGCCTCGGTATCGAAAGCCGCCAGCAGATATATTTGCCGCCCCTCGCCTAAAATGATCCGTTTAACCTCCGATTTCATTTCAACCTTTCTGCCCGTGACATCCTCAATAACTATCGGGGCGGCGCTGACGGCAAAAACGCTGCTTAAGCTCAACATGGCGACAACCGAACACAGCCATTTTCTCATTATTCCCTTCTCCGGTTAAGGTTATAAATAATAACCATTATCATTTGCGCCGGATGATATAGCGTTGATGTTAAACACGGCAATCTATTTTTATAAATGCGTTAAGAAAACGTAAAGACTAGCCAGAGAAAGGACGGATGCCGACGCTGATTGCAGGTTGCGCACTCAAATACAACAGTACGCCGGTTCCAAGCAGAATAAGGCCGCCGACCAGTGACAGCAGCGGCCAGGCGACGCGCTGCCAGGCGGGCGGCGTACGGTGACGACTCAAACGTTCAATGAAACCACGGCAATAAAACACCAGCATCGCCAGCGCCGAGATAGTCAATGCCGTTCCCAACGCCATAGCCAGCGCCGAAGCCACGCCCCAGAGAAAAACCCCAATCACTTTGGAAAACAGCAGCACCAATATGGCTCCGGAACAAGGACGCATGCCCATCGCCAACACGATCGCCAAACGCGTACGCCAGCTACTGGCTCGGCTGAGTTCATCATGGTCGGGCAGGTGCCGATGCCCGCATCCACAATGTTCATCATGTTGATGAGGCCTGGCATGCTTGAACGGGATCGCCGGACGACTGCCAGACGGCGTGACCCGCAAAATAGCCGGCGATCGGGGTCGCCGGAAGATAGCGGCGTATAATCGTTTCGTCGCACGGAAACACAGCGCCGCGCCCAACAAGGCGATCAAGATGAAACTGCCCTTCTCCATCCAGAAACTGCTGTTATGCAGCGTCCGGCTGGAAAGCTGTAAAAAAACCAGCACCACGGTAACCAGCAGCACCGCCACTAATCCCTGAACCAGGGAAGCGGCAAACGTCAGCTTCAGGCTGCTTTTCAATTTCGACGGATGGGTGGCAAGATAGGTCATGATGATCAC
The DNA here is from genome assembly GCF_013155275.1 of Brenneria sp. hezel4-2-4. Lineage (GTDB taxonomy): Bacteria > Pseudomonadota > Gammaproteobacteria > Enterobacterales > Enterobacteriaceae > Brenneria. The sequence continues at coordinate 28,215 of NZ_JABJXS010000014.1, read as the reverse complement.
CTTGCCATGACCCGGCCCGACGGCATGTATCACGCCATAAAGCAGGCTGAAAACCATCAGACCGAGTCCGGCCTGCTGCGGCCGGGATGCGACCATTTGCAGCAAATGCGCCATCTGCTGGTGTAACGATTTCTGCCAGACCGCGCTTTGCAGCAGTATTTGCGGCCAATAGCCCAGCACCCAGTAAAACGTCAGCGCCAGCAACAGCAGAAACAGCCACAGCGGCCATAGACCAGACAAGCGGCTAAAAAACCCTCGCTGACGCGGGGCGTCCATATTCAATGACATTGCAACGTCACCCGCTGGGCAAACTGTTTACCCAGCTCCATATCCTCGCCCGGGGCATCCTCTTTATCCAGCGAGAGGGCGTATGCCTGTAAATCCGCATTCGGTTCAGGCGTCGTCAGCGTGGTTTTACAGCGCGCGGCGAGCGGGGCCGACAACCTGATGGCGCGATCATTTTCATAAAACATAGCGACAAAATAGGTGGGATCATAAGTGGAGATCAGCAACGGTTTACCCATTAACGGCTGGGGATGGGCCAGCGGTAATACAAATTCCAGTACCGCCTGATTTCCCTGGCGGGAAAGGCGATATTCCGTCGGTACTGACTTATAGGGCACAGGCTGCTCATCCCGGTAAATATCGGTGAAATAATGCTGCCCCAGGACATTGGCCATCACTTCGGCAGCCAGTTTCTTCCATATTTCAGAATCTTTTTCCGCCGCGCCGGCATCGTACAGCAGGTCGGCAGAGGTAATAGGATCCATCGTCCACTGCATGCGCAAACCGGTAATGCGTTCATTCTGACTTTCAACGGTGGTTTGCATATCGATAAAGCTATGGGGATGGGCAAAAACCGGCTGGCTGATTACCATACCGGCTATCAGTAACATTAGCCGCCTGCGCCCGCGCTTAAAAATGTTATAATGTAACATAATCTTCTCGTAGCAATATTCTTACCGGCGATCGGGTAATGAGCGCCGCGCGATCAGCGTGTCTGGCGACTGACGGAAGGACGAATAAACAACGCCGGTATCGCCAGCATCGCCATGACCCAAAACGTGCCGCTCCGTAAATATTCAAACAGGAAACCGGACACCATGGTCATGATCGCGATACTGCCGCCCATCGCCAAGGCCGAATAAACCGCCTGGAGGCGCAAAATATCTCCTCCGGTTCGAGCGGCGATAAAGCGCATTGCCGCCAGATGACACACCGTGAACGTGCCGCAATGCAATATCTGTATCACAACCAGCCACGGAAGCGCTACCGTGGCCCCCATCAGTCCCCAGCGAACGACGCCGCACACGGCGGAAAGCAACAATAATTGCCGGGCGCTCCAGCGCCGGAACAAACGCTGGCTAAAAGTAAACACCACTATTTCCGCCACCACGCCCAACGACCAGAGATAGCCGATAATCGACGCGGAATAGCCGGCGTCCTGCCAGTAAATCACGCTGAAACCGTAGTAAGCCGCATGCGCGCCCTGCAATAAAGAAACGCAGAGCAAAAAACGCCATACGGAAGGCTCGCACAGCAACGTTTTCCAGGGAGTAACCGCCGCAGACTGCGCTGAGGATGCGGCTGCCAGCGGCATCACGCTGGGACGGAATAGCATACATAAAAACATGGCTATCAAGCCGGCGCTCAGCACCGCCAGAATCGCCGGATGTCCCCATGCCGCGACCAGTTCACCGGTGACCGCGGAACCGATAACAAACGCGATAGAACCCCAGACGCGCACCTTGCCATAATCCATGACAATCTGCCGCTGCCAGGTCGCCGCCAACGCATCCGTTAGCGGCACCAGCGGGGCGAAAAACAGATTAAAACCAATCATCACCAACATCAGCCACAGCCAGGCATTGCCAAGCCAGAAACCGACCGATAACCCCAGCGTCAGCAACGCCAACGCCCGTAACACCGTAATCAGTTTCGACGGATCTTTCACGCTGGGGGTAATCACCAGACTACCGACAAAACGGGCAATCAAACCCGCTCCCAGCAGCATCCCGATCGATTCGGCGGAAAGGCCCTCGCCTTTTAGCCAGCCGCCCCAGAACGGCAGAAATATGCCATAGCAAAAAAAGTACGTGAAATAACTTAACGCCAGCCAACGCGTTGATTGCAGAACCATGACGCCTCCCTTTTCTCGCTGGCTACTCTGTCAGAGTGCGTCCCCTGGCGCAATGCGTATTCGTCATAAAAAACGCCAGCCCAAAGGCTGGCGCTTCTACGTACGCCCCGGCAGACGACAACCGGGGGAAAATCTTCGGATTAGGCGTAAACCGGGAAACGGGCGCAGATATCCAATACTTTTTGTTTGGTACGCTCGATAGTGGCTTCATCGTTGATGTTGTCCAGAACATCACAGATCCAGCCGGCCAGTTCGCGCACTTCCGCTTCTTTAAAGCCGCGACGGGTGGCGGCCGGCGTACCGATACGCACGCCAGAGGTCACGAACGGGCTTTTGGGATCGTTCGGCACGCTGTTTTTGTTAACCGTGATATTCGCACGGCCTAAAGCCGCATCGGCATCTTTACCGGTGATGTTTTTATTTACCAGATCCAGCAGGAACAGATGGTTGCTGGTGCCGCCGGAAACCACGTCATAGCCACGGGACAGGAATACGTCGACCATCGCCTTGGCATTTTTCGCAACCTGCTGCTGGTAAACCTTGAACTCAGGCTCCATCGCTTCTTTCAACGCCACCGCTTTACCGGCGATGACGTGCATCAGCGGGCCGCCTTGTCCACCGGGGAATACCGCGGAATTCAGTTTCTTATACAGATCTTCGTCGCCGCCCTTCGCCAGAATCAGACCGCCGCGCGGGCCGGCCAGCGTTTTGTGGGTGGTGGTGGTCACGATGTGCGCATGCGGAACCGGGTTCGGATACACGTCAGCGGCAATCAGACCGGCGACGTGCGCCATATCCACGAACAAATAGGCGCCGATGCTGTCGGCGATTTCGCGCATTTTGGCCCAGTCGACAATACCGGAATAGGCGGAGAAACCACCGACGATCATTTTGGGTTTATGGGTGCGAGCCAGTTCGGCCATCTCTTCGTAATCGATCTTGCCGCTTTCGTCGATGCCGTAAGGAATGACGTTGTAAAGTTTACCGGACAGGTTGACCGGCGAGCCATGAGTCAGGTGGCCGCCGTGCGCCAGATTCATCCCCAGAATGGTATCGCCCGGCTGCAATAGCGCGGTATAGACGGCAAAGTTAGCCTGAGAACCCGAGTGAGGCTGCACGTTGGCGTAATCCGCGCCGAACAGCGCCTTGGCGCGATCGATAGCCAGTTGTTCAACCACGTCCACATATTCGCAGCCGCCGTAATAACGTTTACCCGGATAACCTTCAGCATATTTGTTGGTTAGCTGAGAACCCTGCGCTTGCATAACCCGCGGGCTGGTGTAGTTTTCTGACGCAATCAGTTCAATGTGCTCTTCCTGACGCACCACTTCTTGCTGCATTGCTTGCCACAGGTCGGCATCATAATCGGCAATGTTCATTTCACGCTTTAACATCCGCATCTCCTGACTCAGCTAACTTGAATGTACTGGAAAATAATCACCCGTCCGGGTAGTGGCCTATAGTGTAAACCGTTTATCCCTAATGAAGATAGGTCTTGACAGAGGTTTTTACGCAAACGATTAGCTACAGGCGGCGCAAGGGCTGAGGAGATTTAACCGCTCGGGCGGGAAACGGAATTTTCTTCATTTCCAACCTGTTTTTTCTTCACGTTGCGGCCACGATACAACCTCTCCGCTGTCGATGTGGATCACACTTTAATCAGTTCGCTCCGCGCCATTTTGAGAATAAGGAGGTGAATCACAGCAGAATACCCATAATATGAAATATTATTTCATTTTTAATGAATAATGATTTCGCATGATTATGAGACCGCGCCCTTGCTTCAATTAGGTGCATAATAACCGCCCGGACTTTTCAACAAATTTGGCTCAAGGGATCACGGCCTTTATCCAACCCCCCGTGAAACCTGCAAAAAATGTTTTCGATTCTGCAACAAGGGATATGTCTAATCATGTTAAACCGTTTTTCCGGCTGTATGACTTTCGCAATCGTATTCTCCGCCCCATGGATGATGGCAAACGCCGCGCCATCCGCCGCCGCGCATAATGCAAAACCTAAAAGCGGTATCGAAGTCATGCCCGGCATCAAGCTGGGAGAAAACACCACGCTGACCGGTCGCGTAACGCACCGAGAAATCCATCTTCCCGCCACCCTTATTATCCGGGATCAGCAAGGCCAGCGCAGGCAGGGCCGCACCGACGAGCAGGGGCGGTATCAGCTTGATGTTTCGGGATTATCGGCGCCGTTGCGTCTTTTGGCTATTGAGTCCGGCGGCACCAACTGCCTGATCAATCATATCCCACGGGCAATTTGCCTGAACGCCCTGGCTCCCTCGCTGCAATCCGGTCATGAAAATATCGTCAACATTAACCCGCTAACCGACCGGATCATTTCCGACGTTGCCGTCGCGGCGGGCTATATCGGCCCGCAACAGTTGGGTGACGATCCGGCATCGCCGACGCTTGACGGCGCCGCGTTGAAAAAGGCGTACGCCGCCTTCCATGCGGGGTTTAATGCCGCGCTGAAACAAGCGGGGATAACCTCGCCCGCACGTTTTGATCCCCTGACCTACCCTGCCGCCCAGCAAGATGCCGTCAGCAAAATTATCAAGGTGATTAACCACAATCGCAATTATCACAATAACTCGGGTTACTCAGGACATACGGTGCTGACGGACGGCGTTTTTCGCCCGATCGTGGGTTTAAACCCACAGGGCGACTATGAGCCGCTGGATTACCACTTTGCCCGAGCGCATCTGGATGCGATCCAACACGCCCAGACGCGGATTTTCCTGGTAGGAGACTCCACCGCCGCGACCTACGAAAAAGCGCGCTTGCCGCGCATGGGCTGGGGACAGGTTTTTGAACAACAGTTCCGTAAAGATAGCGGAGTGAAAATCGTTAACGGCGCCCGCTCCGGGCGCAGCTCGCGCGATTATTTCCATGAAGGCTGGTTCCGCCAGATGCAGCCGCTGATGAAAGCGGGCGATTTTCTGTTTATTCAAATGGGGCACAACGACCAGAATTGCAACAGCGCCAAGCCAACGCGCGGCGCGGCCGATGTCGCCAATCTGTGTACCTATCCCAATAATGCGGCGGGAGAACGCCAGTCCCCTCCGGGCAAATCCGATATGTCGTTCCAGACCTCGCTGGAACGTTATATTAATTTTGCCCGCCAGTATCAATTAACGCCGGTATTGCTGACGCCCACCACCCGGGTTCGCACCGCCGACGGCAAAGACGGAACGCCGGCGGTACACGGCCACTTTACAACGCAAAATGCGGAAGGGGGCTACGCGTTTGTCGGTGACTACAGCCAGACCATCAAAGATACGGCGGCGGCCAATAAGGTCATTCTACTGGATATCGAACCCGCGACGATCGCGCTGGCGAACCAGGGAAACAGCAATCACTGGAAACAGTACTGGCTGGCGGCCGACCCCGCGCGTTATCCCTTTTATCGTCATCAGACCGGCAGCCTGACCAAACCGGATACCACGCATTTTCAGAAAAAAGGGGCCATCGCCGTGTCAGGCATTGTCGCGGAAGCGATTCGCCAGACGCCGGAATTAAAAACGCTGGCGGACAAACTCGTCCGCCAGCATAAGTCATAACGATAACACCGAGCGCCGGTTCATCCGCTCTTCTCCCTGATTGGCGGGGAGAAGAGCGTTACTCAACGAAACTTGTCAATGCAGGAGTCTGGATATGTTAAAACCCCCTTCGGGCGCATCTGTTTGCAAAACGATAGCGTTAGCCTTATCTATCGCCACTCCCTGGCAACCGGCACTGGCGCGGACGACTTACGATGCGCTGGTTTCCCCCTCGGCCAACACATCGGCATCCCAGACGTTCAAAACCCTTACCGACGCCATTGCCAGCGCTCCGGCGGACAATTCCCCGTTTGTCATTTATGTAAAAAACGGCGTGTATCATGAAAGACTGACCATTACGCGCCCGAATATTCATCTGATCGGAGAAAGCCGCGACGGCACGGTGATTACCGCCGCCATTGCCGCCGGCATGCTCAAACCCGACGGCAGTAAATGGGGAACCTACGGCAGCAATACGGTGAAAGTGGATGCGGCGGATTTTAGCGCCCGTTCGCTGACCATCAGCAACGATTTCGATTACCCGGGCAACAAGAGCAAGCCGGATAACGATCCGACCAGGCTGAAAGACTCGCAGGCCGTGGCCTTGCTGGTCGCCGAAAACAGCGATCGCGCCTACTTTCACAATGTCAGCCTGACGGGCTATCAGGACACGCTGTATGTAAAAGGTGGCCGTAGTTTCTTCTCGCAATCGCGTATCAGCGGAACCGTGGATTTTATCTTTGGCGACGGTACGGCCTTATTTGATGATTGCGATATCATCGCCCGCAACCGCACGGATATTAAAGACCAACCGCTGGGGTATCTCACCGCGCCCAGCACCAACATCAACCAGAAATATGGTCTGGTGTTTACCAACAGCCGGATCGTCAAAGAAAGCCAGGACGTCCCGGCGAAAAGCTATGGTTTAGGTCGGCCGTGGCACCCGACAACCTCCTTTGCGGACGGACGCTATGCCGATCCGCAGGCCATCGGGCAGGCTGTTTTTCTGAATACCAGCATGGACGATCATATTTACGGTTGGGACAAAATGTCCGGCAAAGACCGGCAAGGCGAAAAAATATGGTTTTATCCGCAGGACTCACGCTTTTTTGAATATCAATCCCGCGGCGCCGGCGCAGAGAAAAACGATCAACGACCTCAGCTCAGCGATGCGGAAGCCGCGGAGTTCACGGCGGAAAAAGTCCTTGGTGGCTGGGTGCCTTCCGTACCGCCGGTAAAATAATACAGTGAAGCCAGCCGGATAAGGGCTGGCTTCTGAAACGGCAGCAGACGCTTTTGGCAAGAGATGGAAGCGCAAACGGCCTGCCCTCCGCGTTGTATCCCGTTGGTCGGCGTTAAATCGCCTCTTCGTCCTCTTCGCCGGTACGGATACGCACCACACGGGCCACATCGAAAACAAAGATTTTACCGTCGCCGATTTTACCGGTCTGAGCCGTCTGCATGATGGTTTCCACACAGGTATCGACAATATCGTCCGCTACCACGATCTCAACTTTTACCTTGGGTAAAAAATCGACCATGTACTCGGCGCCGCGATAAAGTTCGGTATGGCCTTTCTGACGGCCAAACCCTTTCACTTCCGTGACCGTCATCCCTGTGATGCCGACTTCAGCTAACGCTTCACGTACATCGTCCAGTTTAAACGGCTTAATAATCGCATCAATTTTTTTCATGGGGAAACCTTAGATTACCTATGTTGCGGCCAAAGCCGGGCATCAGCAAACAAGAAGATTGGCGGAATCCAATCCTACAATCTATTAACATTATTCTTTAAAATCGTTGGCGTCCAATTCATGACGGCCCAACAGTTTATAAAACTCCGTCCGGTTACGCCCCGCCATACGCGCAGCCTGAGTCACATTGCCTTTGGCTATCTGCAACAGTTTGCGCAGATAGTTCAGCTCAAACTGATGGCGGGCCTCGACAAAGGTCGGCAACGCGGTATTTTCACCTTCCAACGCCTGCTCAACCAGCGCCTCGCTGATAACCGGCGCGCTGGTCAGCGCGACGCACTGTTCAATCACATTGACCAGCTGCCGCACGTTACCCGGCCAACTGGCCGTCATCAACCGTTTCATGGCATCCGTCGAAAACGTGCGCACAAAAGGCTTGTGTCGGGCGGCCGACTCACGCAGCAGATGATTCGCCAACAGCGGGATATCTTCCGCCCGTTCGTGCAGCGCCGGCAGCTTCATATTAACCACGTTCAACCGATAATAAAGATCTTCGCGGAACTCGCCTTTTTCCATCGCCTTGGGTAAATCACGATGGGTGGCGGAAATAATCCGCACGTCAATATCCAGATCGCGATTACTGCCCAGCGGGCGCACCTTGCGTTCCTGCAATACCCGCAGCAATTTGACCTGCAACGACAGCGGCATATCGCCGATTTCATCTAAAAACAGCGTACCGCCTTCCGCCGCCTGAAACAGCCCTTCACGGCTGCTGACGGCGCCGGTAAACGCCCCTTTGGCATGACCGAATAGCTCAGACTCCAGCAACGGTTCGGGCAACGCCCCGCAGTTGATGGCGATAAAGGCTTTTTTCGCCCGCGGGCTGGCGGCATGGATCGCCTGCGCCAACACCTCTTTCCCGGTGCCGCTCTGACCATTAATCAACACGCTGACGTCCGACTGCGCGACCATCTTGGCCTGTTCCAACAGACGCAGCATTAAGGGGCTACGGGTCACGATGGTTTCGCGCCAGCTTTCATCGCCAACCGGGGCGGACAACGCCATCGCTTCATCGATCGCCTGGTATAACGCATCACGATCGACCGGTTTGGTCAGGAAGCTGAACACCCCCTGCTGCGTTGCCGCTACCGCATCAGGAATAGAGCCGTGCGCGGTCAGAATAATGACGGGCATACCCGGCTGATAGCGCTGAATTTCAGAAAACAGCGCCATCCCGTCCATTTCATCCATCCGAAGATCGCTAATCACCAGATCGAACCGTTCTCGGGTCAACAGGCGCAACGCTTCCTGACCGCTTTCCGCCGTCGTCACGCTGAAACCTTCACTGGTCAGGCGCATTCCCAACAGCTTCAACAGGCTGGGATCGTCGTCTACCAGCAACAAATTCGCCGCTTTCCGGGCTGTCATGGGTTTTTCGGCTCCTTCTTCGTCGTCGAGTTATCCGTATCCGATTCGGTCGGCGGGATGTAGGTATCCTCCGCGTTTACCGGCTCCGAATCCAATTTCGGCGAGGTAGGCGAGCCGTCGCGCGCCTGGCCTGCTGCGCTGCGACGGTCGGCATCGTTATCGGGCAATTCACCCGACAGTTGCTTACGGGATGAAAGCCGACGTTCAATGTCCGTCAGGTTTTCCAGCTTTTGTCGCGTTATCTCCAACTGATATTGCAGATGGTTTTGTTCTATGCGTAGGGAATCCAGCTGTTTATCACTGGATTCCTGTAAACGCTGATAACGTAAACGTTCATCGGATAAGGCCAGAAACAGCGTTTGTCTATCGCGCCAGGTCTGCATCAGCGGACGCAATGCGGAAGGAAAATCAAGGCGGTACAAATTAATCTGCGCCAGCATCTGGCGTCTTTCCGCCTGCGTGATGCCCGCGTTATCCAGTAAAATTCCCCGTTTGAACGCATTCTCCCAGCTATCGACCGTCAGGAGCTGTGCTTCTTCACGCGCCTGAAACTGGGTCAAACGACCGGCGCAATCCATCGCCCGCAGCCAGTAAAGCGCATTGTTCATCACGTCCCGATCGTCCGCCTGCCAGAGCCGCCCGCATTGTGCAAGGCGGTAATCGGTGACCTGTTCTTTCGGCGTTGAATTTTCCCCGTCCTGTGACGCTATGTAACTGCTGACGTTAGCGTTGCAGGCCGTCAGCAGCAAGGCCGACGGTAACAGCAGGGATAACATCGCCACGGCCTTTGCCAGACGGCGAAAAGACACATCGAATAGGGCGGGCAGGATGTGTAACGAAAAAGGACGGACAGACCGTGCATTCATTATCTATTCATTCTCAGAAGTTAATGGCAATTCAATACGAAAACACACATCAGCATAGTCAACGGATATCAGGCTTAACTCCCCACGCATACGGCGAATACAATCCCGGGCGATACTCAATCCCAGCCCGCTGCCTTTTACCGCGCCTTTTCGCTGATGGCTACCCTGGTAAAAAGGCTCAAAAATCATGCTACGCTCCGCGTCGGGGATCGGCGTACCGCTATTCGCCACATCAATCTGAACCCGATTGCCAACCGAACGGCTATAGATCCAAATGTTACCGGATTCCTTGCCATAGTGCACCGCATTGGAATAGAGATTGTCTATTACGCGCATCAATAGCGTCGCCTCCGCCCAGCAGTGTTCAATTTTCAGCTCAATATCGGTATGAATCATTTTTGCCCGGGCCGGCAAGCTATGGGACGACACCACGATATCGACGATTTCCTCAATTTCGACCCGTTCCAACTCCGTCGGCGTATCCGCCAGTTTACGGTTATAGTCCAATAGCTGATCGATCAATTGCAGCAGATGGCGGCTGCTGCTGTCCAGAATGGATACCACTTCTTTCTGATCGGCGGTCAGCGGGCCGACCACTTGATCCGCCAGCAGCTCAGTGCCTTCACGCAGGCTTGCCAGCGGCGTTTTCAGCTCGTGTGAAATATGCCGGAGAAATTCATGGCGTTGCGATTCCAGCCAGGAAAGACGCTCGCTTAACCAAATAATACGTTGCGCCAGCGAGCGGATTTCACGCGGCCCTTTAAAGGTACTGGTATTTCCCAGCGACCGGCCTTCCCCCAGACGATTGATCATCCGCTCAACCCCGTTTACCGGGCCGATGATCATACGGGTAAACAGCACCACCAGTAACAAACTGACCAGAAACAGCAGCAACGCCTGCCAGCCGAAAAACTGCCCGCGCTCGGCAATCGCCTGTTGCAGTTGCTGTCCGCGGGAAAACACCACTTCACGGGTCGCCTGCACCATCTGCCCGTTTGCCTGGGAAAAACGCTCCAACAGTCCGGAGGCGTCCCGATCGGGACCGCTGTTATTGCAGCGCAACGCCGCAAGCTGGGTTAAATGCTGACGCAGGGTTTGATAGTAGCGCTGATCCGGCAGGACGGAGGCATGAGAATCCAGCATCTGCGAATATTGATTGCGCTGGTTTTGGTAGAGCGTGGCCAGCGTTTGATCGTCCAGCACGCAATACTGACGATAGCTGCGCTCCATCGCTAACGCCACGCTGGTCATCGCCTCGCTGCGACGGGCGTCCGTCAGGGCGGTCCGGTTAATGTCTGCGGCCTGCTCGCTAAGCGTGTTCAGGCTTTGGTATGCCTGATACGCCAATACCAGTAAAGGCAACAGCACCAGCAAAAAAGCCATGATTACTAACTGCCGCAAGGAGCGCGGAAATAAACGCCATCGTTTCAAGGAAATCATCTCGTTACCTATCGATCCGCTCTGATGCTAACTGAATTTGCTAAAAACGTCAGGAACGTTTTTAAACGTCGCATGGCGACGGCCTAAAAGGCGGCGGGCAGAGATGGCCCGCCAAGGTTTCCCGGCGACGTGCGTAACGCAGTCTAATCCAGCGGTAACGCCAAACAAAAAGCGACAGGGAAACAAAGGTGATCATCAACAGGAAAGGAAAGCGGAGTGGGCATTGGAGCATTACGCGGTCAGGAGAATCATGCCCCTGACCGCGTAACTAAATAGGCGGTGCCTCACTCAACGTGTCGCCCGATGCTTGATAAAGTCAGCTTGCGCATCCTGTTATCGGTCTAGTGGACGATAGGCACCCTTTCTTTTGGCGTCATTCCGGTTGTTATGAGCGAATATCTCTGCCAATCAGCAGCGCAATCATAACCAGTTGAATGAGCAACACTGATAATTATGCACCTATCGTGCCAATTTTCAAGAAAATAATTTAAGTTACTGATTTTAAATTTATTATTTTTAAAAATGTATTACCAAGAATCCCTCTTGGTTCGCGAAATAAACCCAATATCGATTTTATGTCGTCAAAAACAGACACCTTTGCTACTAAACACGCCAACTTATACAAATCAAAGAGTTAAATGTCTCCAATCAGAGACATTTAACCGAGCGTTTGTCGCAAAAAAACGACAAGGAGCCAAAGCTCCTTGCCGCGTCTTGCTTTTGCCGTTCTGAGAATGATTAACCCAGCTGTCTGCGCGCATTGCGGAACATACGCATCCACGGACCATCTTCGCCCCACGCTTCAGGATGCCAGGAGTTGCTGACGGTACGGAATACCCGTTCCGGGTGCGGCATCATTACCGTCGCCCGACCACTGGTGCTGGTGACGGCCGTAATACCGTTTGGCGAGCCATTCGGGTTGGCGGGATAATTTTCGGTAACCTGGCCGTAGTTATTCACATAACGCAGCGTAACCAGACCACGCTCTTCCAGCGCCGACAGATGCGTTTCATCACGTACCTCAACCTGACCTTCGCCATGTGAAACCGCAATAGGCATACGCGATCCCGCCATGTCGTTCATAAACAACGACGGACTCTTCTCTACTTCAACCAGACTAAAGCGGGCTTCAAAGCGGTCCGATTTATTGCGCACAAAACGCGGCCAGAGATCCGCACCGGGGATCAGATCTTTCAGATTCGACATCATCTGGCAACCGTTGCACACCCCGAGCGCCAGCGTCTGCGGACGCTGGAAGAATGCGGCGAATTCATCACGCACCCGCGGATTGAACAGAATGGACTTCGCCCACCCCTCACCCGCGCCCAGCACGTCGCCATAAGAGAAACCGCCGCAGGCGACCAGCGCCTGAAAATCTTGCAGATCGCGGCGTCCCGCCAACAAATCGCTCATATGGATATCTACGGCGTCAAAGCCGGCGCGGTGGAAAGCCGCCGCCATTTCGACATGGGAGTTAACCCCCTGCTCACGCAACACGGCGACTTTAGGGCGAACCTGTTTCGCAATATAGGGCGCGGCAATATCCTCCTGCGGTTCAAAGGTCAGCGCCACATTCAAACCGGGATCGTTATCATCCTGCTTGGCGGTATGCTCCTGATCGGCGCACTGCGGGTTATCACGCAAACGCTGCATCTGCCAGGTGGTTTCCGCCCACCAGCTACGCATTGTGGTACGGCTTTCGCGGTAAACCACGTCCTCACCGCGGGTAATAATAAAGCGTGTTCCCTCTTCGGCGCGACCGAGATAATGCACGCAATCCGCCAGACCATGCCGGGCAAACACGCTTTGCACGTCGGCCTGACGTGAAGCCGCAATCTGAATAACCGCCCCCAGCTCTTCGTTGAACAACGTAGCCAACGTGTCGTCGCCCTGCGAAGCAATATCGACATTCACGGCGCAGTGGCCGGCGAACGCCATCTCAGCCAGCGTCGCCAACAGCCCGCCGTCAGATCGATCGTGATAAGCCAGTAAGGCCTTGTCCGTCACCAACTGCTGCATGGCATTAAAGAAGCCGGCCAGTTGTTGCGCATTGCGCACGTCCGCGGTTTCACGGCCTAACTGGCGGTATACCTGAGCCAGCGCGGTGGCGCCCAGCGCCTGGTGTCCCGCGCCCAGGTCGATCAGTAATAATGCGTTATCTTCATCGGTACGCAACTGCGGGGTTACCGTTTTACGCACGTCCTCCACCCGGGCGAAAGCAGAAATCACCAGCGACATCGGCGAGGTGATGGCACGTTCTTCGTCGCCTTCCCGCCAGCGGGTTTTCATCGACATGGAGTCTTTGCCGACCGGGATAGTCAACCCCAGCGCCGGGCAAAGTTCCTCGCCGATGGCTTTAACCGCATCGTAAAGCCCGGCATCTTCCCCCGGATGACCGGCTGCGGCCATCCAGTTAGCCGATAGCTTAACGCGCGTCAGAGGGCCGATATCGGTCGCGGCAATGTTGGTTAATGCTTCCCCCACCGCCAGACGCGCGGAGGCCGCGAAATTGCGCAGCGCCACCGGGGCGCGCTCGCCAATCGACATGGCTTCACCGTAATAGCTGTCCAGACTCGCCGTGGTCACCGCGCAGTCAGCCACCGGCACCTGCCACGGCCCGACCATTTGATCGCGGGCCACCATACCGGTTACCGAACGGTCGCCGATGGTGATCAGGAAGGTTTTTTCCGCCACCACCGGCAAATGCAGCACGCGCTCTACCGCGTCGGCCAGATAAATGTCATCACGGTTTAGCGATGCGCCTTCCACCTGTTTGCGCTCGACATCACGCAGCATCTTCGGCGTTTTACCCAGCAAAACATCCAGCGGCAGATCGATCGGCTGGTTATTGAAATGACGGTCATTCAGCGTCAAATGCAATTCTTCCGTCGCTTCGCCGATCACCGCGTAAGGCGCACGCTCACGGCGGCAGATTTCATCAAACAACGCCAGTTGTTCCGGCGCGACGGCCAGCACATAACGCTCTTGCGACTCATTGCACCAGACTTCCAGCGGACTCATGCCCGGTTCGTCATTCAAAATATCACGCAGTTCGAAACGACCGCCGCGGCCGCCGTCGCTGACCAGCTCCGGCATCGCGTTGGACAGGCCGCCGGCGCCCACGTCATGAATAAACAGGATCGGGTTCTGTTCGCCCAACTGCCAGCAGCGGTCGATCACTTCCTGACAGCGGCGCTCCATTTCCGGGTTATCGCGCTGAACGGAAGCAAAATCCAGATCGGCGTCAGACTGACCGGAGGCCATTGACGACGCCGCCCCGCCCCCTAACCCGATATTCATTGAAGGGCCGCCGAGCACGATCAGTTTGGCGCCCACGCTGATTTCGCCTTTTTGAACATGGTCGGCGCGAATATTACCGAGGCCGCCGGCCAACATTATGGGCTTGTGATAACCCCGCAGTTCGGTGCCGTTATGGCTGTCCACCCGCTCTTCATAGGTACGGAAATAGCCGGTCAGCGCAGGGCGGCCGAATTCATTATTGAACGCCGCCCCGCCCAGCGGGCCTTCGATCATAATATCCAGGGCGCTGACGATACGATCGGGCTTGCCGAAATCTTCTTCCCACGGCTGTTCAAAGCCGGGAATACGCAGGTTCGATACGGAGAAACCGACCAGCCCCGCCTTGGGTTTGGAGCCCCGTCCGGTCGCGCCTTCATCGCGGATTTCACCGCCGGAACCCGTTGCCGCCCCCGGCCAGGGCGAAATCGCCGTCGGGTGGTTGTGGGTTTCCACTTTCATCAGGATATGCGCCTCTTCCTGATGGTAATCGTAGTTGCCGTGCGTATCGGCATAGAAACGCCCGACGGCGGAGCCTTCCATCACTGCCGCGTTGTCCTTATAGGCGGACAATACGTGATCCGGCGTGTGGACGAAGGTGTTCTTAATCATCTTGAACAGCGATTTCGGCTGTTCCACGCCATCGATCACCCAGTCGGCATTAAAAATTTTATGCCGGCAATGTTCGGAGTTAGCCTGGGCAAACATATACAGCTCAATATCGGTGGGATTGCGCCCCAGTTGGTTAAACGCATCCAGCAGATAATCGATCTCGTCTTCCGCCAGCGCCAGCCCCAGCCGGACATTGGCCTCTTCCAGCGCCTGCCGGCCCTGTAACAAGATCTCTACGCGTTTCAACGGCGCGGGCTGATGATGAGAGAACAGTTTTTCCGCCTGCTTCATCTCATTGAATACGCTTTCCATCATACGGTCATGCAACAACGCCCCCAGTTGCTGCCACTGTTCATCGCTCAGCGTCGGCGCATGGATATAAAAAGCCAGACCGCGTTCCAGACGCAAAACCTTATTCAAGCCGCAATTACGCGCAATATCCGTTGCCTTGGAAGACCACGGGGAAATCGTGCCGGGACGGGGAGTCACCAGCAGCAAACGGCCTTGCGGCTCGTGTTCAGCGAGAGAAGGACCATATTTCAGCAACCGTGTCAGTTTGTCCTGTTCATCGTTGTTCAGCGGCGCGCTGACATCGGCAAAATGCACATATTCGGCATAGATATCACTGATCGGCAAAAAGTGCTCTTTGCAGCGAACCAGCAATTTATTAATACGAAAAGCCGACAAAGCAGGTGAACCACGCAGTATTTCCATAATCTAAAGTTCTCTCGTCTTCGATGCACCGACTGCGGTGCAGTCGTTGGGCGCTACAGGGGGGAAACGCGCGTCATTATAGAGAATCCTTGACCCGGACGAAACCGTTTGCGTAGCGATTGTTGCACATCGCCTTACGGCGCCGAATGACCATTAACCAAATCAATAAAAGTTGCACACTGGCAGTTTGTTACGCAAAATGCCTCGACTCCGGGACTTTTCGTATAAAAAACGGCCACTATAGACAGGCTAGCCAAGCCGCCGAGAGACCACTATTTGAAGCGTTTAAAATTAAATTATTTTTTCATCGGGATTATCACGTTACTGCTGGCGCTGGCCCTATGGCCAAATATCCCCTGGCGCAGCAGCCAGGACGATCAGCTCAGACAGATCCTCTCACGCGGCGAGTTGCGTATCAGCACCATCGACTCGCCTTTGACTCACTATATCAGTAACGGTGAGCCGGCAGGTCTTGATTATGAACTGGCGAAACGTTTCGCCGACTATCTCGGCGTCAAGCTGACGGTCTCGTCACGTAAAAACCTTGACGACCTGTTTGACGATCTGGATGACGACGATACGGACTTACTGGCCGCCGGACTCATTTATAATCATGAACGTTTGGCGCGCTTTCGCGCCGGGCCGACCTACTATTCGGTGTCGCAACAGTTGGTGTATCGCCTGGGGAACACGCGCCCTAAAACGCTGGGAAAACTGCCCGGACGCCTGGCCGTGACATCAGGATCCGCGTATGTCGCCACGCTGCGCGAACTGAAAGCGGACAAACATCCGCAGTTGGAGTGGGAATCAACGTCAGAACTGACCACGCAGGAACTGCTGAAACAGGTTATCGACGGTAAACTCGACTATACCCTGGGAGATTCGGTCACCATTGGGTTAATCCAGCGTATTCATCCCCAGCTCGCCGTGGCGTTCGATCTCAGCGATGAAGAACCGGTCACCTGGTACATGCGGCGCTCAAATGATGATAGCCTGTCCGCGGCGTTACTGGATTTTTTCAGCCGCATCGTTGAAGACGGCACCCTCGCCCGACTGGAAGAAAAATATCTGGGCCATGTCGGCGAATTTGATTACGTCGATACCACCACCTTCCTCAGCGCCATTGATGAAACGCTGCCCGATCTCCAGCCGTTGTTTGAAAAATATGCCACGGAGATCGACTGGAAACTGCTGGCGGCCATCTCCTATCAGGAATCGCACTGGAACCCGCTGGCCACCTCGCCGACCGGCGTACGCGGGCTGATGATGCTTACCCGCAATACGGCGGAAAGTCTGGATGTTACCGATCGTCTCGATCCCGAACAGAGTATTCGCGGCGGCGCGCAATATATGTCGCATATGATGCAGAAGATGCCGGATACGATCCCTGAGGATGAAAAAATCTGGTTTGCGCTGGCGGCCTACAACATGGGATATGCCCATTTGCTGGACGCCCGCAAACTGACGGAAAGGCAGAAAGGCAACCCCGATAGCTGGGCCGATGTGAAACTGCGTCTGCCGATGCTGAGCCAGAAACGTTATTACACGCAAACCACTTACGGTTATGCGCGCGGACATGAAGCCTACAACTATGTGGAAAATATCCGCCGTTATATGGTGAGTCTGGTGGGATATCTGTCAGAAAAAGAGACTAAAGCGCAGCAACAGTTGCTCTCCGCTCAGGCTTATCCGGTTGTTGCGCCGGATAAAGTGCCGGAATAAGTCTTATAACGCCATAAGCCGAAGCCGCGATTAATTCGCGGTTCAGACCATTGACAAAGCCTGTTATTAGGGAGAGCGTGGCGAGGGGCCGTAGCGGCGTAAGCCGCCGACAAATTTGCCAGGAGCAAATTTGAACAGCATTTATGCTGGCCCGCAGGGTGGGGCACAAGGATGTGTCCCATAATGGCCCCTCGGTACGGTAGGCCCGGGTATCTCAGGCTTACAGACGACTTTGTCAGCAACCTCAGCCGCGATTAATTCGCGGCTTTTTTACCCGCCGCGCGCCGCGCTTTATGCTGCTCACGCCGCTGGCGGAAAAATGCGCTGAGCGTGGCGGAACACTCGGCGGCCAGGATGCCGGAATCGATGGTTATCTGATGATTCATGCCGGGATGGCGTAAAATATCCACCAGCGACCCCGCCGCCCCGGTTTTTTCATCCGCCGCGCCATAAACCAGCCGGCCAATGCGGCTGTGGATCATGGCGCCCGCGCACATGATGCAAGGCTCCAGCGTCACGTAGAGCGTAGAATGCAACAGGCGATAGTTCTGTAGCGCTTTTCCTCCCTGACGCAGCGCCATAATCTCGGCATGGGCGGTCGGATCGTGATGGCCTATCGGGCGATTCCAGCCTTCGCCGATTACCAGATTATCCAAGACCAGCACCGCCCCGACCGGCACCTCACCTTCATCCTGAGCGCGCCGGGCCAAGGTCAGCGCATGGCGCATCCAATATTCATCATCCAGTACCAATACGCGGCTCACGGCTTCCTCTTAGGCAATTTTTTCGCTGTCACTGTTGGGGGCGGCATTATATACGGACAACGCCCGAGAGGAATCACTCCAGTTGTTGCAAACTGCCGTTTGGCGTCACCCGCCAGCGATGCTCGCAAAAATAGAGCAGCGGGTTATCCTGCTTGCTGTCGCTGTAGCCGCTATAGAGCTTCAGCGGCGTACCCAGCCGCTGTTCCATCTGAATGACTTTTTCCTGCCCCAGACAGCGCAGCGTCAGCACCCAGCCGCCGGCGCGCCGTGTTATCTGGCTTCCCATCAGACGAACGCCGGGTAAAAAGGGGGAATCATGGTAGACCTGCTCAACCAGGCGCTGAGGCGATCCGGTGACCAGCCAGACCTGCGCCTGAGTATCCTGTAAATATTCTTTCAGCCGCTGTTGTACCTGCGGAAAAGGCGTCACTTTACGGCGAAAATCGCTGACGAACTGCTTTTCCAACTGAACGAGATTATCCTCACGGCGTCCAAAGGTAATCGCCCACAACAGCCAGCTCATCGGCCAGCGGGCGGCGCGGCCGCGCACCAGCAAACCGGCGCCGATAACCGGCAATAACGGGAGAACAAGAATAAGGTTAAGCGGCAACCGCTTGAGCAGAAAGCGTAAAAAACTACCGAACATATCCTGCTGATGCAGCGTGCCGTCCAAATCAAAAAACACAATGCGCAGGCTTCGCTTATCACTCAAAACGTTACTCCTCGGCGATCGATAAATAAAAGACGATGTCTCATCGTGTCAGTCAATCAGCGCCTCGCGCAGATAACCCTTATGTTGCAGGAGTTTCCGTCGCGCCTCTTGCGCGCTCACCCCGCTCAGAATCATCAGAATAGCAGGTTTCACCTCGTTCCCGGTCTGCGCCAGCGCCTGCCGGGCCACATCCGGATCCGCGCCCGTGGCTTCGATCACAATCCGGCACGCGCGATCCAACAATTTAACATTGGTGGCTTTCACATCCACCATTAGATTCTGATACACCTTGCCCAGCTTGACCATGACGCCGGTGGAAATCATATTCAACACCAGCTTTTGTGCGGTTCCCGATTTCAGGCGGGTCGATCCCGTCAGTGCCTCCGGGCCGACGACCGGGGAAATCGCCACCTGGGCTTCCTCTGCAATGGGCGCGTGCGGATTACAGGAGATCGCCGCCGTCCGGCAGCCGACGCTGCGGGCGTAACGCAAGGCGCCGATGACATAAGGCGTTCGGCCGGAAGCCGCCAGACCGATCACCATATCCTCCGCAGTGAGATGCAGGGCGACAAGATCGGCCTCGCCCAACGCCGGATCATCCTCCGCGCCTTCAACCGCCTGAAGCAATGCGCCCGGGCCGCCGGCGATCAAGCCAATCACCAGTCCATGCGGCACCCCAAACGTCGGGGGGCATTCCGAGGCGTCCAGCACGCCCAATCGGCCGCTGGTTCCCGCTCCCAGGTAAATCAGCCGTCCCCCCGCTTTTAAGGCGGCCGTCGCCAGATCGACCGCTCTGGCGATCGCCGGCAATACCTGACGGATAGCCTCCGGCACCTTTTGATCTTCCCGATTGAAAACACGCATCATGTCCAGTGTAGACAACTGATCCAAATCCATCGTGTCGGGATTGCGGGTTTCTGATACTAATGCGCCTAAATTCATCCTGTTGCCTCTTCGTTGCAGCACTTTTTTCTACCATTATCCTGGTGCCGCAGTAATGGCTTTTTGCCATTATAAAAGTAAGATAGTCTGCACTATAGTCTAATCTATTAAATCTTCACGCCGGGGGCGGCCGCCTTGTGAGCAAACAGAGAAATATCAGTGCAATACCACTTGCCTAAGACCGTTTTTTGCAAGCTTTTTCTCATTTGCTGTCTATTGCTGCTGGCAGGTTCGCTGCGCGCAGACTGGGATTTCATCCTCATTACTCAACGGACGGCCCAGCTTTATGGCCCGGCGACCCCGGCGGCCAGTCGACGGATTGATGAATGGCAGGCGTTGCTGATTTCCCAGCGCAACGCGGATGAACAACAACAGCTGGAAGCCGTGAATCTTTTTTTTAATGACCGTTTGCAGTTTCGTGATGATACGATCATCTGGGGTCAGGAAGATTACTGGGCCAGCCCGATTGAAGCGTTACGCAAAGGCGCGGCGGATTGTGAAGACTACGCCATCGCCAAGTATTTCACTTTGCGTCATTTAGGCGTGGCGGGGGAAAAACTGCGCATCACTTACGTCAAGGCATTACGTCTAAACAAGGCTCATATGGTGCTTACCTATTATCCGACGCCAACCGCCATCCCTCTGGTGCTGGATAACCTGATAAATAACATTCAACCTGCGACCCAGCGCACCGATTTACTGCCGGTCTATTCCTTTAATGGCGAAGGATTATGGCTGCCGGGCGCCGGCGGCAACAAACGCGTAGGTGACAGTAAACGACTTTCGCGCTGGCAGGAATTACTGACCAAAATGCGTGCCGAAGGATTTTCACTTGAGGAGTAAGATAAGGCTATGTCTCTATACAAACAATTACTGATAGCCATCTGCCTGTTCGTGCTGATTATTTTCAGCGGGAGTTTTTTCGTCAGTCTGGAAAACTCGCGCGAGCAATATAACAACCAGCTTCGTTCCCATGCCCAGGATGCGGCAACCGCACTGGGATTGTCCCTGACGCCGAATATCGACGATCCGGCGATGGTGGAACTGATGGTCAGCTCCATTTTTGACAGCGGCTACTTTTCCAGCATCCGCATTCGGGATTTAAAAACCGATAACATTACGCTGGCGCGCACGGCGTCGCCGGAAGTGCCCAATGTGCCCCGCTGGTTTGTGCGGCTGGTAAACCTGCAACCCGGCGCAGGCGAAGCGATCGTCATGCGCGGCTGGGAACAGGCGGCAAAAGTGGAAGTCGTCAGCCATCCCATGTTCGCCATCACCCGTTTGTGGAAAAGCAGTTCGGCCACGCTCATCTGGCTGCTCAGTTGCGGTACGCTTGGGGTTTTGCTCGGCGCCATAATGCTGCGCCGCCAACTGCGCCCGCTGGACTATATCGTCAATCAGTCATTGGCGATTACCCGCCGGGAATTCCTCAACCAGCCTGATTTACCCAACACGCCGGAGTTGCGCCGCGTGGCGCAGGCCATGAATCTGATGGTTAGCAAACTCAAGACCCTATTTGAGGAAGAAGCCTTACGAAGCGAGCGCTTACGTCAGGAGGCTTATCAAGATCCTCAGACCGGGTTGGCCAACCGCCGGGCTTTCGACATTCAGTTTCAGGACAAACTCGCCGATGATGAAACGCCGCCGGGCTTCCTGATTATGATCCGCATCCAGGATCTCTCAGGAATGAACCAGCGTCTGGGAGGACAACGCACCGATTCAGTGCTGGCGGCAATCGGGCAAATCATCCACAAAACCCAAAAGCGGGACGTCAAAGCAGAGAGCCTGTCAGCCCGTATCCGCGGCGGCGAATTCGCCTTGCTGTGCCCCGGTCTGGTCGATAAGGAAGCCCACGCGTTGATAGACGATCTGACGCGCAACATGGAAAGCTTATACCTGACGGGTGAAACAGACGTATCTCCGGTGGCCCGGTTTTGTATGGTGCCGTTCCGACCGGGAGACGCCGCACAATCCCTGCTGATCCAGGGCGATCAGGCTTTGACCTGCGCCGAAAGGCATTCAGACAAAATCACCATCGATGAAAGCCTGTCGACATCCCCCCGGACGGACACCGACCGGCACATGTGGTTTAACCGGCTCGATCCCATTCTGGAGCAGGAAAATCTGCAACTTTTCTTACAGCCGGTGGTGAATTGCCTCGATCCGAATCAGATACTGCATCATAAGGTGCTGGCAAGAATTGAGGATGAACAGGGAAACAGTATCGCCGCAGGCCGCTTCCTTCCCTGGGTTCAGCGTTTTGGCTGGAATACCCGGCTGGATCAGGTGATGCTGAAACAGGTGCTGGGTTATTTACGCCGGCATCAAGGCGATCTGGCGTTAAGTCTGTCCTACAACACCGTGATTAACCTGCCGTTAATGGCTCAGTTACTGGCGCCGCTGAAACAGCAGCCCCAGTTGGCGAAGCGGCTGATTCTGGAATTAGATGAGAACCAACTGCCGGACACCGCTCAGCTTGAAGCCTTAATCAAACTTCTGAACGAACATGGCTGCGCGCTGGGGCTTCAGCATTTTGGCGGCCGGTTTAATATGATCGGTAATTTGTCTCAATGGGGACTGGCTTACTTAAAAGTCGATGGCAGCTATATTCGGGATATCGATCGTGAAGAAGATAAAAAAATGTTTATTGAAGCCCTGTATCGCGCCACCAATAGCATTGCGCTACCGCTTATCGCCGAGCGTGTTGAAACCCCCGGCGAATTGAAAGTGCTTCAGGAAATGGGGTTGCAAGGCGCAATGGGACGTCTGTTGGGAGAACCGGCGCCGGCGACAAGATGACGCTCGGATGAAAAACGGCCGGTTAAGGCCTTTTTCATCATGCTGTTACGCCTGTCAGAACATGCCGTCTTCATCATCGCCGATTAATTTATCCAATCCGCTATTCAAGGCTTCGCGCGCCTGCGCCCGGCCTATCAGCTTGAGCTGCGCCGCGGAGGGAAAATCGGTAATACTGATGACGCCTTTATTGATTAATACCTGAATCAAATCTTCCAGTACCCGCACCATCTCCAGGTCGCTCTGACGCAGCTGTTGCAAACTGGCCGTGGCGCTATCATGGGTTTTAAACCATTCCAATGCCTCTGTGGAGCCGGCGGGCAATTCGCCATTCATCTCGGGAAAAGGACTCTCATCAACCTTAAGCAGATGCCCATCACCATCGCGCTGGATATAAAACATATTCCGAGACCTTTTTAAGTATGCTTAAAGATGAAAGGAGCCCCATACTCAGAGGCCCTTTCCACGCGATTACCGTCAGCTCTGAGTTTGCTCTGGCTTGCTGATTAAACTTTCAAGCGACGGTAACGCGCCGCTGTAGTGCTCAAGCGTAATGGATACCGCCACCGTGCCGCCGCCAGCGCCGGTGAAGTTCCCTTCGGGACTGACTTCGATCGTCGGCGAACCATCGCTATCGGTAATGCGAATATAGCGACTGATATCGGTTCCCTCTTCCAGTTCGCCGACCAGATCGCTTAAATCGATCCTGTCGCCTTCGCTGGCATTGAAGTCCTTGATAACATCATGCCCCACCTCACCGGCCTGCCACTTGAAGGTATCTGCCCCGGCGCCGCCGATCAATACATCATTGCCCGCCCCGCCGATCAACAGATCATCTCCGCTGCCGCCATACAGCAGATCGTTGCCGCTTCCGCCATTCAGGGTATCGTTGCCGCCTTGCCCGAAGAGGATGTCATTGCCCACGCCGCCGTTAAGAATATCATTACCGTCACTTGCGGAAGAAATATCAAACTCGCTGCTGTGCGCGGTAATGTAACCGTGCATCTCTTTCGCGGTCGGCAGCGTATCCTGTAGCCCCATCCGCCCGGCAATATAGTTTTGCAACGCAGAGAGGCCGTTGCCTTCAATGTTATCAAACGTCACCACATCGCCGAACAGGATATCGTTACCTAAGCCGCCGTTGAGTTCGTCATTGCCGGCATGCATCGGCTCATTACTGCCCAGGATCGCCTCATTCAACTGACTGGGATCGATATGATCCTGCACGTGACCGTCAGTGTCATAGTGTTGCAGGCTGCTGGCATTCAGATCGTCGCCAATACCGATAGCGTCAACGTTGGACAGTTTTTTCAACTGCGCAAACGCTTCTGTCGCTTGTGCATTGCTGGCGTCGAGATTACCTGAATTATCCACCCAATAGCGACCGTTCCAGTAGGAACTATTGTTGCCTGCGCCACCGAGGGTAGAGATTTCGTAGGTGCCGTCCCCCTGGGCATGAACTTGTCCAATGACGGAACCGCTACTGTTATGACCGCTATAACGATAGACGTTTCCTTGTTCATCAATGACTTCACGAGACCTACTGTATACAGTCATAGAATAAGCTTCGCCGGGCTGATAGTTGATATCGTCAATATTCAGATATTGATTTTTCGATCCAACCTGAACTTCATTGGTTTCGCCGGTCTGATAAAAGGTCGGCTCGCCGTCGGTAATAAAATAGGTCAGGTTATTGCCGACATTGCTTGTCACCTGATCGCTTAAAAACCAGTTAGCGGTGGTTTTGAACACATCCTCGTAGTTGGTGCCGCCGCCGTTAGCCAAACCGCCGACCATCGAATTCAGCACATCGGTCAGACTTTGCAACGCGTCAGGATCGCTCAGATTAACGGAAACCGTTTTACCGACCTGAGTGTCAAAATCGGCCAGGAAGACGTTGACCGTGCCTGAGTTGGCGCCGTTGGCGCTTTTTATCAGACTGTTAAACACATTAGTCAACGAGGCCTGCGTTTTTGCTATGTCGCTACTCGACATGCTGCCTGAAGAATCCACCATAAACGCAATGTTATAGTTCTGCCCTTCGACAAGCTGCAACCCAGAAACATCAGCGACCATCAAATCATGGCTGTGCGTGCCCGACATCGCATCATCACCGGTCGAGCCGATACTTAAACCATACTGTTCGACCTCTTCCACGGAAGAGCCGGTCGCGGAATCATAATTGCCCGATTCGGTTGAGGTCGCCTGAGCAATTACATCAAACTTGCCGGCCGCGACCGGAACCCAGATGTTAAGGTCAGCGGTGAACGACTGCGCATTATCCGTATTCGGGATCAGGTACGTCCCTTCACTCCCCACGGTATAAAGCACCGTATCGCCGGAGACAATCTGCGTGCCTTCCGGCAGCCCGGATAAAGTAATGCCGGATAGCGTTTCGCTGCCGTCGGTATCCATCAACGCGGCGGAGACATTGATTGTGTGCTGCTGATAACCGCTTTGGACGGAAATCACCTCGACCGTGGTGGTATCGCCGCTATCCGCCAAAACGGTGGAGCCATCACCGTAGATAACGCCTTCCAACTGGTTGCCGCTGTTGATTAGCTGACTGTTGCCGTAAACGCTCACGCCATTGAACGTATTCACATTGCTCGCGGCATTGTTGTTGGTCGACGTGCTGACGCTGTAGGTGCTGGTATCGCCGTCTTGAATAAAAATATAGTCCGGCGACGTACCGCTCGCTTCCGATCCGTCATTGCCGCTGACCTGATTCAGGCCGCGCTGGGTGCCGTCCTGGACATATCCGGAACCGTTATGCACCACGTAGATATCGGTGTAGCTACTGCTGCCGCTGATATTCCCCTGGTTGTAATAGGCAATGACGCCGTTACCCACCACCGTGGGAACCGGATCTCCCTGCGTCAGCCAAATGCGGACGCCATCGCCGATAGCGACGATCTTGCCGTCCTGGATATCGAACCCGCCGTTCTCGCTGCCGCCGTTGACGGCGATCGTCTGCGGCACCACCGTGGTTTCGCCGCTGGCGATATTCAGGGTAACCACCGGCGCGTCGGCAACCGGGGTAATATTAATGCTCAACGATGCATCGCTACCGATATTTCCCACCGTATCGACCGGCTGGTATGAGAACTCACTTAACGAAGAGCCCGCGGCATTTGCCGCCGCCTCAAACCGTAAATCAAGATCTTGAGCCGTAAACGCCTGACCGACCGTTACCGCCTTCCAGCTACCGCCATCGTTAAAATAGAGCGTCCCGGTACTGGCCGGCGGCAGCGCCGAGATCACGATACCGGAGGTATCGGCTGATACGCCGAGATCGCTCCAGCCGATATGCAGCGGCGTATCTTCCATGCCGGTTACCGCATCATCGAGAGCAACCGGCGGCGTAATATCCATTACCGCATCACTGCTGGCATGAGACTGATTGCCTGCCGGATCGGTTGCCGTGGCATCAACGGTGATCTTCCCCTCCGCCAGTGAACTGAGATCGCTTTGCGCCTGCCATGTGCCATCAACTACCGGCACATTGCTCAGCGTGACAGACCGGCCATTGACGTCGGTAAAGACCAAATCGACGGTCTTCTCGCTGCTGGTGCCGCTGACGACCGTATTGGCCAACTCATGCTGGCTGATATAACCGTCATTGCCCGCGAAATGCGTAATATCAATATCCGGCGCTACCGTATCAACCGAGTAAGGACGACTGGCGTCCGCCGTGGCGGTATTGCCTGCCGCATCAGAGGTTGTCACCGTGGCATTAATCGCCGTATTGGCAGCTAATACGCTACCAGGAATATTGACACTCCAGGTGCTGCCATCGGCATTGACCGTGGTCTGGTAGGTCTCACTACCTACGGTGACGGTCACCGCATCACCGGCCTGGACATTATCGCCAACCTGACCCGTCACATTGATAGACTGGTTAGACTCGGCGGCATTCACCACATTATCGGCGGTGATGGTATCGATGGTAATCGACGCATCCGGCGCCACGGTATCAACGGTGTAACCGCGGCTGGCATCCGCCGTGGTAGTATTGCCCGCCGCGTCAGAGGTGGTTACCGTGGCATTAACTGAGGTATTTCCCGCCAGTACGCTGCCGGGAATATTGACACTCCAGGTCACGCCATCGGCATTAACGGTGGTCTGATAGGTCTCGCTACCCACCGTGACGGTCACTGCATCGCCCGCTTGCACCTGATCGCCAACCTGACCGGTCACATTGATGGTCTGGTTGGACTCAACGGCATTGACCACATTATCGGCGGTGATGGTATCAATACTGATCGAGGCATCCGGCGCCACGGTATCAACCGTGTAACCGCGGCTGGCATCCGCCGTGGTGGTATTGCCCGCGGCATCAGATGTAGTGACACTCGCCGTAACCGCCGTATTCCCTGCCAGTACGCTACCGGGAACACTCACGCTCCAGGTCACGCCATCGGCATTCACCGTGGTTTGGTAAGTCTCACTGCCCACCGTGACGGTCACCGCATCACCTGCCCGCACCTGATCGCCAACCTGACCGGTCACGCTGATAGTCTGACCGGACTCGGCCGCATTCACCACATTATCGGCGGTGATGGTATCAACGGTAATCGACGCATCCGGTGCCACCGTATCAACGGTGTAACCGCGACTGGCATCCGCCGTAGCGATATTCCCCGCCGCATCCGCGGTGGTTACCGTGGCATTAACTGAGGTATTTCCCGCCAGCACACTACCGGGGATATCCACACTCCAGGTGCTGCCATCGGCATTGACCGTCGTCTGGTAAGTCTCACTCCCCACCGTGACGGTCACCACATCACCCGCCCGTACCTGATCGCCCACTTGGCCGGTCACGCTGATGGTCTGGCCGGACTCGACGGCATTGACTACGTTATCGGCGGTGATGGTATCAATACTGATCGACACATCCGGGGCAATTATGTCGACATCATAAGGACGGTTAGCCTCTGCCGTGGTGGTATTGCCCGCCGTATCTGCGGTGGTCACCGTGGCATTAACTGAGGTATTTCCCGCCAGCACGCTGCCGGGCACATTCACACTCCAGGTTACGCCATCGGCATTCACCGTAGTCTGATAAGTCTCGCTACCGACGGTGACGGTCACCGCATCACCGGCCTGGACATTATCGCCCACCTGACCGGTGACATTGATAGTCTGATTAGACTCGGCCGCATTCACCACATTATCGGCGGTGATGGTATCAATACTGATCGAGGCATCCGGCGCCACCGTATCAACCGTATAACCGCGACTGGCATCCGCCGTAGCGATATTCCCCGCCGCATCCGCGGTGGTTACCGTGGCATTAACGGCGGTATTTCCCGCCAGCACGCTGCCGGGCACACTCACACTCCAGCTCGTCCCATCGGCATTGACCGTAGTCTGATAAGTCTCACTACCCACCATGACAGTCACCGCATCACCAGCCTGCACCTGATCGCCAACCTGACCGGTCACATTAATGGTCTGGTTGGACTCGGCCGCATTCACCACATTATCCGCCGTAATCGTATCAATGGTAATCAAGGCATCCGGCGCAACCGT
>NZ_JABJXS010000013.1 GCF_013155275.1 Brenneria sp. hezel4-2-4 | reverse complement strand
AGTCGCCCCATTCCAGACTGGCTTTGGAGCCGATCACGCGAATGCTCTGACTATCCATGGAGCCGGCGTTCACTGCCGATGCCCACATCCTGCCCACGGCGCCGCCGTGGTAGTGCATCAGAACCATGGCGTTGTCTTCCAGCGGCGCTCGCGAGGGGATGAAGCTTTGGCGATCGCACAGCAGTTCCTTGATATGCAAGTCCGGCATCACCAGTTGAGAGATGTAATAGGTATGAGTGGAAATATCGCCCAACACAAAGCTCGGCCCGGAGATCTTGGGGTCAACCCGCCATTTCGCCGCATCGTTGCCCTTCTCCGCCGCCGCGTCGGAACTGAAGCCGTGCGTATATTGCAACTCCACCATTCTCACTTCGCCAATGTCTCCCCTGGCGATCATGGCGCGCATCTGCATCAGCAAAGGATGACCGGAAAAGCCGTAGGTGACGCCGACAATCAGCCCTTTCTCTTCAGCCAGCGCCTTAATTTCTCTAGCCTCTGCGGTGGTGAAAAACAGCGGTTTTTCACAAATGACGTGCAGGCCGGCTTCGAGCGCCGCCCGGGTAATTTCATAATGCGTCCCATTGGGCGTGGCGACCGTCACCACTTCCACGCCGTCTTCACGCTGGCTTTCAGCCGCTATTAATTGTTTGTAATCGTCATAGCAACGGCTGGAGTCCAGTCCAAGATTGACCCCGAAGTCACGTCCGCGTTTGGCATCGATATCAAATGCGCCGGCCACCAGCTGGAACGCCGTATTATCGCGCAACGCGCCGCTGCGATGCTTATAGCCAACCTGGCTCAACCGCCCTCCTCCGATCATCGCCCAGCGCAGCGGTTGAGGGATTAATTTTTCACCGTTTACCATAGAACCTCCAATAGGCCTAAGAGTTAATTAAGTAACAAGACACTCCGCTACTACTCGTATATTTCACCGCCCTCCTTTTTTGCACCCGGGTGCAAAAAAGGAGGGCAAAAGAGCTTAAATTGTTGGTTCACAGCAAGAGTACTGGAACCGATACTATGAACTGGCACGACTCAACGAAAGTTATAATCAGGTATTCAAAGCTAAAGCTCATTGTTTGCAAATCCGCAAAATGAAAAATAGCTGCGGTAATCACAAAAGTGACAGACATGTTGGTCGAAAAAGTGACGGTGATCTTGTTTTCGATCTTGCCGCGACGACCAGACATCGAACTGCGCCAGGCGCTCATCTTAAAACGTCATTTAAAAGATAAAAAAACATCATTAACCAGACTAAGAATCCCACGCTGAGAATAAGCATCAAAACCTGATTATTTCCCGGGAAGGTATACACAGCCTTGAGAGTGGACTTTCTCACCTTAAGAAGTAAAAACGGAGGCAGTAACACACTCCACGACACCAGAGATACTCCGGCAAACGCCATCGCCGGAAGAAAACCTTCGGGCATAAAAATGCATATCACCGCCGGAGGAAAATAAGTCAGTAAAATCGCTAGCGGGCGCGAGGCCCGGTTGAAGCGGTTTTTAAGCATAATCTTCCAGGTAATCACAAAGTCCAATAGAGGCGGACATCAGGGAGGCCAGAACGCATAGATCAAAAGTGAAATGAGAAATCCATAGAACAATGACTGTGTCACCGCCCTACCATCCCTTTTTACTACGACAAGTTCGTTAATATGCTCTGAAAAGACCCGGGTCTGATATTTCAGCGATCTGTCTATCTTCCTTTTTTGCCAGTTTTCCATTGCGTTACCTTTATTGTGTTTACAACTATAAGTGACAGAACCGCCAGGAATAAGGCGCTGACTCCCAGCGTTCTGTCGAACCCGAGTCCGATATCCGTCAGTTTTACGGCAAGAAAACTGATGGCACCGGCGCTGACCGTCTGAATAAACCCAGTGACTGACGTAGCAATCCCGGTTTTATTTCCTTTAATTTGTAACGCAATAAAGTTCGCTGTGGGGTAATAAGCACCGAGGGTGAAATTGAATATCATCGCCCCGGCAATGCACAATAGCAGGGATTGGCTGCCTGCTATAAACGGGATAACAGACAGTGCATTTATCAGGAATAAAACGTAGGGATTGACCAGACGTTCAAATTTAGAGAACTGGTTTCCGGCTATAAAGAAAAGAACAGATGCAGAAAAAAGGAAGGAATAATTCAGCGTACCGAGTCCGAACACTTGCATAAAAATTGCCGGTGAGAGCGAGATATAACAAAAAAGCGAACTCAGCATAAGCGAGACAAGTAGCGTGCCCTGAATAAATGCCGGTGTGACAAATCCCGGGGTCTCCGGGATTGTCTCATTATGAGGCACTGCCAGAGAACGGGGAGACAACATGATGGTCAGAACACTGAAAATGACCATAACAAGGAAGATATCATTCCATCTCAGATGCCCCAGTATCACCCCGCCGACAAGCGGTGCGATGAGCGGAACGACTGCACTGGCTGATGAAATGTCGGACAGGGCCCGCTTTAGCGTCAATGGCGAAAAAGTATCTTTCGCAATGGCTTTTGAAAGAACCGGTCCCGCCCCGGCGCCAACAGCCTGCAACGCCCGCCCGGCCAGAAGCATGTGAAGACTTTCAGCCATAAAACAGATAACGCTCCCGGCAAGGAAAAGAATAAAGCTGGCCGTCAACACACGGAGTTTCCCCAGTTTCTCACCGGCAAAACCTGACAATAATTGGCTACAGGCATATATTACAAGAAACCCGCTGATGGTTAGCTGGATTGTGGAGTAATCGGTATTAAATGTTTTTTGTAATACGGGTAATGCCGGCACTATCATATCCGTCGCCAGTGCCGATACCGACGCGGCGAGAATAAGATAAAAATACATCCTTACCATAAATAACACTTCCTGAGATTGTCGTGCTAAACGGCGATATTATTATCAGCGAGTGGTCGGTATACCTTTGAACCCGGAGCATAACCAGACGTAGTTCCCACCTCAGAACAGTGCGGCCAGCGCCAGTAACAGATAAGACATTCTGATTATTTTCTTCTTTTTAAACGGTGCTAAATGGTAGCTTTATTTTTTTTAATATATCAATATTTTTTTAATGTTATTTTTGACATTATATTAAATAAATTAATTTCAGTTAGTTATGATAATTATCGCGACTTATGCAAAGCATTTTTTCAGCGGCTTAATTGTATAGCTATGTGTTTGACATGGGATGAAATAACGCACGTTACTGAAGTTTATTCTGCTGTTCCGTCTGCCGAGAGCGAAGTTATCCCAGAGAAGTGAGGGGAAGACGAGCTAAATATCCGTTAAAAAAATGCTGGTTACCTTAAGTAACCAGCATTAACCCGAAGGTCTTTTTTCAACGAATTACAGACGACAGTGGAAGTCTGTAGATCAGATATTGGAGCGGGAAACGAGACAAGCACTGAGTTGCTAAGTCTGAGTTTATTAACGTTAATTTGATACTTTCAGTATCAGTTTGGTCTTGAAATTAGTCTTGTTTTGGTGGCTCGTCAAGTAAATGAATTAGCGACGCCTTTAGACAGCAATCAAAACTCAAGCGCTCTTCCCGATTAATATTATCCTCGCGCCAAACACAATGCGCCAATATTGAATAACATTATGAAAATAATACTTTTTATTCATATTAATTAAACCTTATGGCATATGCCCCGACATTGTTTTTGTATTATTTTTTAATTATATTCAATACGTGATACATAAATGAGGAACACAGCATGTCCCGAACCACGACAATGACCGTTCGCCTCAAAGGGCCGCTGAGCGACTTCGTGGCCGCCAACGTCGGCGAAAACGGTGCTTACGACAACGTCAGCGAGTACATCCGGGACCTAATCCGCCGGGACAAAGAGCGGGTAGAAGCGGAAGCATTCGCACGACTTAAGGCCGAACTGACTAATGCCTTTGCTGCACCAGAGTCTTCATACGTATCCCTGACCGCCGCCGATATCATTGCACGCAACAAGGCCTGACCGTATGGCTAATGTTCGCATTCAGGAGGCCGCCTCTTATCGTCTTGACGAGATCTACCGCTACACCCGCGAGCGATGGGGTACAGAGCAAGCGGATCGCTACATTACCGGCATGTTTCAGGCATTTGCCAAGATAGAAACCCACGAGGTCGTTTCACGGCCAGTACCCGCCGAATTTGGAGTAGACGGTTTCTTCTTTCGCTACGAGCGACATGTTATCTACTGGCGCAGACTATCAAACGGCGATATAGGTATCGTGACGGTTCTGCACGGGCGGATGCATCTGATTGATCGGTTTCGAGAAGATTTTGGCATTTGATGGCGGCCTAGGCGTGGTTATTATTAAATGCGTTAAGGTGTAGACAGGCTGGCGACGGCTTTTTCGTTGCGGCTTCGCTTTCACAACAAAGCCGCGCTTGCTTGCGGCGTCAGCCATCAGTAAGGAGATATCGTGCCAGTCAGCTTTGAAAAACTGAAAATTGGGAAAGCATATGAACGTCCCTATTTGGCTGATATTTGGGGCTACAATGGATTTCAGGCAATTTCTAGAGGCGTTGTCACACCTTCGGGGAGCAACTACATAATCTTATTCGTGACAAAAGAAAAACAAGAAGCACTAACCCAGTACAACGACTTTCTAGACGAAGGATTACTGCGATGGGAAGGCGAGAAAAGGCATTCTTCAGATAGCAGAATTATAAATGCTGAATCTGCGAATAATGAAATACATCTGTTTTATCGAGACATACATCATTCGCCATTCATTTACTACGGCGAGATTTTTCTCACAGAACATAAGCTGCGTACAACAGAACCAAGTCAGTTTGTATTCAAAGTTGGTCAAAAACCTCATAATTCAGATCTGTTAGACGACATTGAATCACATCAAAACGAATACAAGTTACTCGATCAAACTGAAAGAGACTCAATTGTAAAAAGCCGGATTGGACAAGGATTATTTAGAGATGGTGTAGTGAAGCTATGGGGCTCTTGTGCAGTTACGGGCCTAAGCAACCTATATCTGCTTCGTGCATCACATATAAAGCCATGGAAAGATTCGTCCAATCAAGAACGCTTAGATCCTATGAATGGGCTGCTTCTGCAACCGACGCTAGATCACCTTTTTGATTCGGGCCTAATTACATTCAGCGCAAATGGGGCCGTAATGTTTTCATCAATACTATTCCAAGACGATATCCAGAAGTTAGGGCTAGCAGGCGATCTCCAGTTAAGAAAACTCCCTGGCAAGCTAATGGGCTACATGGAGTACCACCGAGAACATGTATTCAAAAATGGCTAACAAGGAGCTCGCTTGGATGTGATGAAACTGTGCCGGTGTTTATCTGTAATTCGCTCATTGTATTGCCCAATGCTCTGCACCCAAGAACATCTACCTGCCTTTTGGTTTCACTCTGAACTCCATCAAGCATCACATTGTGTTGTACGACAGCATCGGGCGATAGCTGCCTTTGTATCATGGCAACAAGTTGCACGAGTGCTTTCCAGTCGGGGACTTTGTCCTTATCTTGACCGGCCATTGCACCGTTCCGTTTGAGTGTGGTACTCAATACCACTGGAATAACTTGAAGGAGAGGATCAGTTTGCTTGATTGACGCACATGACAGCCATTTAGCCCCGTTGGGGGCATAGCAACAAGCGGAGCATTTTTTCCGGGCAGGGATACCGGTCACGAACAGTGACAGCCCGTCGCTATCATTCAGGGTATAGGTTTTGCCGGTGGTGCGGGCCTGCCGGGCGACGGCATCGGTTAACGCCATAGGGGTTGCCTCCTTCAAGGTTGAAGAGAGGTGTACCGCGCACAGGGAAGCGACTCAGCAAACAATCCGCATCCGTAACGCACCCGATTTTCGTGTACTACTTTGTGTACTACTTCGGCGTGATTGACGGTGGTTTTCAGTGGATTTTACTGGAGGCTCAACAGAGCGATTACCCTGTTGAATCAGAGAGCTACAGACTTTGGTGGACATCTATAGAACAATAATTGGAGCGGGAAACGAGACTCGAACTCGCGACCCCGACCTTGGCAAGGTCGTGCTCTACCAACTGAGCTATTCCCGCATTTGGTGCGCTGTATTATCTCTTAGTTCCACTGAAAAGCAAACTTACCGGACCAAGAGTGATACCTTGTCCATAAAATGGACATAACCCCATGAATATTATGATTATACATTCATTTGGCGGACGGAATTATGTCCCAATCTACCGAGGCTGACAAGACCTTTTCAGCGAAAATTTGCTTTATCGACATTGCGGCCTAATACCGTCCGATAATCTGGCAGGTTCAATACCCTTTTGCAAAGTCTACTTCTCCGCGTAATGCCTCTCCCCGGCGGAAGCAAGCCAGGTTATCCAGAAACAGGCGCACTAACAGCGTGGGAACCATCGGGCCGGCAATATGGGCGGTGATCGTAAGGGTCGGTTCCCGCCAAAATGGATGAGTCTCAGGCAAAGGTTCCTGTCGGAAAACATCCAGAACCGCGCCGGCAAGCCGTTTATTACGCAAAGCCGCAAGTAAATCCTCATCAACCACGGCGGTTCCCCGCCCAACGTTAATAAACAGGGTTGAGGTTTTCATCGCGGCAAACAACGCGGAATTATAGATATCTGCCGTTACGGCGGTATCAGGCAAAAGATTAATCACGTAATCAGCATCCCGCACCGCCGTTTGCAACGCGGCGATCCCCATGACCTGTTTAAAGTGAGGTAACGCTCGGGGGGTATTCACAATGCCATACAGTTTCGCACCGAAAGGCCGCAGGAAAGCGGCCACTTCACAGCCGATCTCACCGGCGCCGACGATGAGCACCTTTCTGCATAGCAGGGAACCCGGCAAACGGCGATCCCATTCCCGCTTATTCTGACTGTTCTGCCGCTCACTTATCTGCAATTCGTGCCTGAGCATATAGGCAAGCACATACTCGGCAATCGGTTGACCAAACACGCCCACGGCCCGGCTTAACCGATAGTCCTGCGGCAATCCGGCAGCCAGCAATGGCTTAAATCCGGCCCAGGTCGATTGCAGCCATTCAGGTTTAACGCCCTGCGCCAACAGAGCCGCGGCAACATCCGGCTCGCCAAGCCAGATAGGACAGCGCTCAGCCTGCTCGGCCGTTCCATCCGACGATACAAGCTCAAGTTCTGGCGCTTCATCATGCAACACGGCGCTGATTTCATCAGCACGAGGATCCAGCAGCAGGATCGTGGTCATAAACAGCTTCCTCACGTCAAGGACAGCGCCGGACATCAAACAGAGAAAAATAAACGAGGGATTAAGCTGACTTAACCCCTCGCACTCACGGACATCACGACAGACAACTGCATTTTATTGCAGGCAATGAGTTTACTACATCTGGAAAATCGCCGCCTGCCAGGGCTGCATAGTCAGATGATTGTCGCCGGGAGCGGCCGCCTGTTCAGTACGGTTACTGATTAGCGTTTTGACAATCTTTTTACCTTCAGGAATATTCCATTCAACGTTATCGTGGGTGAAATTAATCACCACCAGATACTGTTGATCCCCCTGCGTGCGGGTATAGGCAAAAAGTTTATCATGTTGCGGATCAAGATCCCGATACTCCCCATATATCAATGCGGGGGTCTGCCGTCTTAATGCAATAAGTTCACGATGATAGTTATATATGGAATCCTGTTGGTTGATCTGAGAGGCGGCATTAATCTGCTTATAGTTTGGATTAACGTGAAACCAGGGCGTTCCTTTGGTAAAGCCGGCGTTGGCTTCCGCGTTCCACTGCATCGGAGTTCGTGCATTGTCCCTGCTGGTTTGCCGCAAATGATCCAAGTACTCTTCCGCCGGCACTTTTCCACTTTCGACGAAAGTTACCCAGCGTCCTTTGGCTTCGACATCATCGTAATCCTCGATGTTCTTGAACGGATAATCCGTCATCCCCAGTTCATCGCCCTGATACAAAAACGGCGTGGCCCGCTGAGTCAACATCATCGTGGCCAACGCCTTGGCGGATAACACGCGCCATTGATCGCTGTCATCGCCAAAATGCGACACGGCCCGCGGATTATCGTGGTTACTCAGAAAGCTGGTATTCCATCCATTTTTGCCAACCTGCTCAATTTTTTGATACGTCGCTTTCAACTGCGGCAACGTCCACGTGGTTTTACGCCAGTTGTCACGGTCAAGGCGAACAATATCAAAATGAAATAACATATTGAGTTCATTGCGATCGGCATTAATAAATTTAGGCGCATCTTCAAATGTCACGCCAAACGCCTCACCCACGGTCATGGTGTCGTAGTGTGATAAGACTTCCCGATTCATTTCCTGCAAATATTCATGAACATGCGGCCCGCGGGCGTAGAAAAACTCGGGATGGGTCAACTCATCCGCCGGCAAATCACGAAGTCCCTCATGCTTGGATATAAAGGGAATGACATCCATACGGAACCCTGAAACACCTTTATCCAGCCAGAAGCGCATAATGTCATAGACTTCATTGCGCACTTTCTTGTTATCCCAATTCAGATCGGGTTGTTTCTCGTTATAATAGTGCAGGTAATATTGCCCTGTCGCATCATCTTTTTCCCAGGCTGAACTACTAAAGAAAGAGCGATAATTATTAGGAACATTACCATTGCGCCCGTCCCGCCAGAAATAATAATCACGGTACGGATTGTCTTTCGACTTTCTGCTTTCTTGAAACCAGTGATGTTCATCGCTGGTATGATTCACGACCAGATCGATAATTAAGCGCATATTCCGCTGCTTAATTTCATGCATCATATTATCGAAATCCTGCATCGTACCGTATTCGGCCATCACCTTTCTGTAATCACGAATATCAAAACCATTATCCGCATTGGGTGAATCAAAATGCGGGTTCAGCCAGATAGTATCGACGCCGAGATTTTTTAAATAATCCAACTTCTCGGTAATACCGTTGATATCGCCAATACCATCACCATTACTGTCGTTAAAAGAGCGCGGATAGATTTGATAAACGACGGACTCTTTCCACCATTTCCCTTCATTTTCTGCGGCGCCCGCCTCAGTTGATAGCGCGACATTGGCTAATGATGCGATGACTGCCAGCCCACAAAGATGTATTTTTTCCATCTTAATTCCTCATCTGTCAATACGATTAGTTATTAATAAAAGATTATCTGTCGTAGCTGAAAGGTTACAGCTCATATTGGCAGGAGTTTATCGATAAAAGCCGACTTTGTGATCAAGTTAACAAATGATGGAATGAAATAATATATATTTCCAGATAATTAACATCCTGAAAAAATAATTATTCCGCTATGTAAATAATACCCTAACCGGATAATTACACTGTTATTTATATTAAACACTCGCATGTGGTTTTTATTTATTTTCAGAATAAATGGAATGGTCACTAATTATTAACCAATAAATAAATTTATATTTTTCCTGGCACACTTTTCTTTTATATTTTAATCTGGGGGTTACGGACAACAACTAGCCTGACAGGCAGTCCCGGCCCCCGGAGTTTATTTATATTGCGCCGCAAAAAAAATCAGACGCGCAAATGCAATGCGATGACGGATCGGCGCTAGCCGGCAATCATACTGGCCGCCTGCCGTGTCGCCTCGCTGGTGCGTACAGCCAGCTTACGTACCTCATCGGCCACGACAGCGAAGCTGCGGCCCGATTCGCCCGCCCTGGCCGCCTCAATGGCCGCGTTGATCGCCAGCAGATTCGTCTGACTGGCGATACTCTGGATAGTGGTGACGATATCGGTCAGCATGCGCAGGTTCTCCTGCATGACCTGGTGTTGTCGCTCCTGAGCCTGACGCAGCAGGTTCTCCTCATGGATGGCATGGACGTCGGTTATGGCGCCCACCGTCCTCAGCGCGGTGCCGTCGGCGGCGCGCTGGCTCTGCCCCCGGCCGCGAAACCAGCGGTATTCCCCGCTCTTAAGCTTGAGCCGGTAAACCACATCGAAAGGGGTATTTCCGGTGCGATCGTTGACATGGGCGACAAAGGCGCCGATGGCGCGCTGGCTGTCTTCAGGGTGCAGGCGGGATATCCAACTGTCTAACACGTCGGGAAATTCCGCTATCGTTTCATAGCCCAGCAGGCGGCGCATTTGGGAAGAGAACCAGATGACGTTCTCCGGGTTGGCGGGATCGCCCGCGATGATGTCGACATCCCAGAGCGCATCTTGAATGCATTCGCGGGAGATCTCGAAACGCGTCTTGATGAGGGCCATTTCTTCGTCCCGCTGGCGTTGCGCCTGGATATCGCGCAGGATGCCGGCGGTAAGTCGCGGCGTTCCCTGCTCATCCCGGCGGGTTGCGCCGCTGATGTGAAACCAGCGATAACCGTCGGCCCCGGCGGCGATGCGTACCTCCAGATCGTAGGGCGTCCGGCCGCTGCGGTCGGTAAGATGGCGCGTCAGAGCCTCCTTGTTGGCGCGGCGATCTTCCGGATGCAGTAGCTCGTTCCACAGATCGAACCGCTCCGGCATCGATGCTTTCTGATTACCCGACCACAGCAACAGGCCGTCGGGCGCCATTTCCCAAAAGCGTTCGCCGACGCTCAGAAGGGCCAGTTCCCGGCGCGCTTCCGACAGTCGCAGCTTGCCCTCAAGATCGGCCACCTGCGCCAGCAGCATTTGCCGCTCGTCGAGCAACTGTTCGCTGTCCGTCAGGATCCGCCGCAGCAGCGGATGAGTTGTCGGATGCGCAGGCATGTAGATATCGGGGCCGGCCAGCCTGTCGGCAAGCGCCGTCAGCGCCTGATGATTTGCTCTAGTGAGTAGCAACATGGTATCCCTCCAATATATGCCATCGAAATGCGCCGGCGGCAGGACATGCTGCCGCCGGCGAAATTACAAACCGGCCCCGCCGCGCGAACGAAAGGCGCGCGGCGGGGTTGGTTACGCTTTTATCGTTTTACAGGGACTGATAGAGACGCCGTTCCACCAGAGCGCTGTCGCGCAGACGGCGGCCCGCTTTGGCGACGGCCAGCACGGCCAGATCGACCAGCGGTTCAAGGATGATGACGGACATGTAGGCTCCGCCGAACGACAGAATGCTGACGATATTTTCACCCGTGAAGCCCTGACCGTAGATAGCCCAGAAAGCAACCCAGGAGACGATGCCGGCCTGATAGGCCGTCGATAGCGCCAGCGCCTGGCGATAGGTCAGTTCAACATAGGGCGTATCCGGTTTGATGATACGGTCGGCCAGCGCCGACAGCGCGAATAGCGGCACCAACAGCGTCGTGACGTTCATGCCGTACTGCGGCAAGTCGAAAGGCGCGAAGAACAGCCCTTGGATCAGCAGGCCCGATGCCAGGCCGATGGCCGCCGGCGCGGCGCCGAACAGCAGGAACAGCGTCGAGCCGAGGATGAAATGCACCTCGGAAACGCCGACCGGGTGGTGCGGCAGAACCTCAAAGAAACTGAAAACCAGTGCCGTGGTGGCAAGGGAACGCAGCGCAAGCGATAGCAAACCGCGTTCGCGTATGCCCTCCAGCGCCAGCTTGAACGTATAGGTGGCGGCGCCCGCCGCCGTGGCGTAGCTCAACCAGATTTTTCCGGCGTCGACAAGATCGGGTTCGATATGCATGAGTTCCTCCGTTGCCGCCCGGACGGACGGCGTTTCAGATGCCTGTTAATAATTGTGCTGCGTCAGTCAGCGTTAGCCGTGCTGCCGGCCGGCGATCCTTTGCAATGACTCTGGGGTGGAGCATTCAATAACCATGTAATTTCCTTTTTACTGTTCTACCGTGTTTACCAATTCAATCCCTGTTTCTAAAATAAGTCTGGCGCGCCGCCAATACTTGTCTGAGACGGACATTCGCTTGATTAAGAGGGACAGTCGTTTGGCTGACGAGGACAACAGAAAGGACAATGCGCCCGTGCGGGGCATTATTTAGCGCTCGCGCAGCGCCTCGTTCATGCGGTTAAACGGTTTGATTAAATAATCCATCACGGTTTTCTCACCGGTTTTGATATCCACCGAGGCAATCATCCCCGGCACAATGGAAAAACGGCGACCGGCTTTGTTCTGAAGATAATCCTGGTCAGTGCGAATAAATACCCGGTAATAAAAGATCTCCGGTTTGGCTTCATCCTGAATCGTATCCGGCGAAATGGTTTCCACCACGCCGTCCAGCCCGCCGTAAATGGCGTAGTCATAGGCGGTGATTTTCACCAACGCTTTTTGACCCGGATGAATAAACGCAATATCCCGCGGCGACAGACGCGCTTCAACCAGCAGATGATCGTCCACCGGAACAATTTCCATAAGATCGCCATTGGGCGCAATCACCCCGCCGATGGTGGTCACCTGGATATTTTTCACAATGCCGCGCACCGGCGAACGC
Organism: Brenneria sp. hezel4-2-4; assembly: GCF_013155275.1. Lineage (GTDB taxonomy): Bacteria > Pseudomonadota > Gammaproteobacteria > Enterobacterales > Enterobacteriaceae > Brenneria. Next base: position 75,070 of record NZ_JABJXS010000013.1, on the reverse strand, counting down.
ACCGTCATCCTGGTGACGGAGTCCGCGCGCCCTTTAATCACTTCCGAAAGCATATCCACTTCCGCGTTGGCTTTGGCCAGCTCCTGGCGCGCCTGCACATAATATTGCGAATGCAGGTCGGTCAGTTTCAGATCGAGATCCGCTTTCTGGCGTCGCAGACGCAGCACTTCAACGTGGCTCGCCGCCCCGGTTTTCACTAGCCGCTCGGTTATCGTCAGTTCGCTCTCAACCAGTACCAGCGCTTCTTTCAGCCGTGATTCGGAGTCCGCCAGTTGCGTACGCCGGCTTTTATAGAGCCGGGTTTCGGCGGCGGTAAGCTCCGGCCAGTCTTTTATCGAATCAGGGAATTCCAGCGGTTGGTCGTTGACCTCTGCGTTCAGTCGGATGCTGGCGGCCAGCGAGGCGCGATAGCGGGCGGCGCTCTCGCCCATATTGGATTCGGAACGGGTCGGATCCAGCCGCGCCACCACCTGCCCGGATTCCACCAGCGCCCCCTCGCGGACTGTCAATGCCGACAGTATTCCGCCGTCAAGCGACTGCAAAGTCTGTTCGCGCGAGCTGGGGATCACTTTCCCGATGCCGGTGGAAACTTCGTCGAGAGAGCCGAACACGGCCCAGATCCCCGTCGCCAGCAGCAACAGCGCGGTAATAACAATGATCCGCTCGGCGCCGACGTACTGACTTTTACGATCGTTTTCATTTTCCAGATCATCGTCGATCGGTTTCAGCGGATTAATTTTCATTATTTGCATCCTGGCGTCCGTTGTGATGCCGACCGGCGCTCAGCGCCTGCTCCTTCGGCGCATCCATCGCCAGTTGGCCTTCTTGCAGCACAATAACGCGTTCCACCAGTTCCAGCACCGCGACCCGATGGGTCGCCACCACCAGCGTACGCCCCGCCAGCCAACCCGCGAGGCGCTGAATAAATTCCCGTTCGGTATGCTCGTCCAGCGAGGCGGTCGGTTCATCCAGCAATACGATATTCGGATCGCGCAGCAACATGCGCGCCAGCAGGATCGACTGCCGCTGGCCGCCGGAAAGCCCAATCCCGCCCTCCATCACCGGGTGATCCAACCCCGCCGCCAGCTTTTTCACAAAACCATTCGCGCCGCACACCTCCAGCGCGGCAAAGATCTCCGCGTCGCCGGCGCGCGGCGCGCCCAGCGTCAGATTCTCCCGCAGAGTGCCGAAAAACAGCCGGGCGTTTTGTGTGAGCAGGCCGATATTGCGGCGCATATCCGCCATATCGATATGCGCCAGGCTCAGGTTATCAAGCCGCAACTCGCCTTCCACCAACTCCATACCGCCCGCCATCGCCTGGAGCAGGGTGGACTTCCCGGCGCCATTGCGTCCCAGGATCGCCACCCGTTCACCGGGGTGGATTTCCAGCTCCGCTATTTTTAGCACGATCGCGTTATCTTCACTGTGGTAGCGGAATGCCGCACGCTGGAACTGGTAGTGACCATACAGCACATCACAATTGACTTTGCTTTCATCATGACCGTTCTCCACCGGCAATTGCATCACGCTGTCCAATCCCTCTTTCGCCGCTTTGACCTGCTGCCAGCGCGCCAGCACGCCGCACAGCGTGGTCATCGGCGCAATCATGCGCGACGACAATAGCGATGCGGCGACAATCGCCCCGGTGGTCATCTCCCCTTCAATCACCAACGGCGCGCCAATCATCACCACCAGCGCGTACACCAGTCCCTGAACGCTCACGCCCCAGCTAATCAGCCACTGGGTAAGTTTGCGGATCCGCACCCCGGACTCCGCGCTAATACGGATATAACTGTTCCACTGCTGCTGAAAACGGTTCTCCGCCTGCATCAGTTTGATATCTTCCAGACCTTGCACACTTTCCACCAGCACCGCGTTACGCAGGGTGATTTCCTGCGTGGACTGGCGCGCCAACAGCGCCAGTTTCTTTTGCAGCAGCAGGCCCGGCAGGATCATCAACAGCGCCGACGCCGGCGCGATCCACGACAGCGCCGGCGCAACGATCAGCAGCACCAGTAAAAACAGCAGAAAGAACGGCAGATCGACCACCGCGGAAACCGTGGTGGAGGTGACCATTTCGCGGATCTGCTCCAGCTCCCGGAGTTGGGAAATAAAGCTCCCGGTGGATCGCGGGATCGCACTGTTGCGCAGCCGCAACGCATGGCCGAATACCCGGTCGGAAATGCGGATATCCGCGCGCTTGCCAAGAATATCCATAATGTGCGCACGCGCCAGCCGTAGCAGAAAAGAGAACAGCACCGCGATCAACACGCCGATCGCCAGGACATAGAGTGTCGGATAGGATTGCGCCGGGATCACCCGATCATAAACCTGCATGGAAAACAGTATTCCGGCCAGCGACAGAACGTTAACCACCAGCGAGGCCAGCATCACATAGATGTAAGGGTTGAAATCCCGCAGCACCAGTTTCCACAGCCAGTCCGGGCGGTAATTTTCCAGGTAGCGCCAGGCGCGGCTGTCTTTTACCGCCGACGCCGGTCGTAGCGCCACCACATGGCGGATCTCCGGCAAAAGCTGACTCAGAGAGAGCCGGCTAAGCTGGTTGCCGTCCGCCATAAAACAGACGCTCACGCTGTCCTGACCATCAAACTGTTCAATAACGCCGACCTGACCATCGGCCAACTGTACCGCCAACGGCAGACGCCAGGCGGCGATATCCTGATGCGCCTGAAGGACGCGGGCCGTCAATCCGGCCTGACGCGCCAGATTTTGCAACGCCTGGATGAACGTGCCGCCACCCAGCCACTGTGCGCTGGCCTGAAGCGCGCCCGGTGAAAAAGCCAGCCGGTAATCGCCGGCGATATAGCCGATGGCGGAAGCCCAGCGCGACAATAACCGCACGTCGTCCGCCGACGCCGCATGCACGTTTATCCCGGTCAACTGACTCATGGCTGGATCTCCACGGCCTGGATAGTGCGATTATTCAGCGTGAACGCACTTCGCATCTTGCCGGTGCTATACAGGCAATCGAGCTGTAACTGACGAAGCTGGGTCAGCGTTTGCTGTTCGGTAAAGCGTACCTGAAACACCTCTTGCTCGGCGTTCAGCACATCCAGCAGTTGCCGGCTGCCCAGATCCAGATATTGCTGTTGATAGAGCGCACGGGTCTTCTCGCCCAGTTCCTGTTGCCGCACCTGAATTTGCAGCGTGCGCGCCAGACTTAGGGCTTCATTTTGCGATTCCGTCAGTTGCTGGCGCGCTTCCAGCCGCGCGGCCTGCACCGCGGCATTGGCGGCTTCCCGAGAATGCGCCGCCGCGTTACGGCTGGCGGTCAGCCTGCCGCCTTGATAAAGGGGCATTTCGACTTTTATCCAGGCGGAATATTGCGTGCGATCCAGCGTCCTGCTGTTGGCGTAACGATCGTTCAGGTAGTGACTGACTTCCGGCTGTAGTGAGATGGTAGGAAGCATCCGGGCGTTGGCTTCATCCAGCTGCGCCTGTGCTTTGTTGGCCTGGGCGTAAGCCGCTAATACCGCCGGGATCAGCCGGTCGTCCGGCGCGCCCGCCTCGCAGGCGTGTCGCAGGCTTTGCGGGAAATCGTCGCTGGCATGTTGAATACGTTCCCAGCCCAGCCAGGAAGCGAGCGTCGCCCGCCATCGGTCAAGATTGGCCTGATACTGTAGCAACGCGGAGCGCGCGCCTTCGATACGCGCATCGGCCTGTACCACATCCGACAATGAACTGGCGCCCTCATCGTTGCGCTGACGCGCCAGTTGGCTGATGTTGCCCAACGCGGTCAGTTGGTCCCTGGCGATGGCGACCAGATTCTGATAGCCCTGTACCTGAACCAGCGCCGACGCGGTGTCATGCGCCACGGTATCAATGTTCACCAGCACATTGGCCTGCTCCTGCGCGACGCCGGCGTTGGCGGCGCGCACCTGGCTATCCGTCTTACCGAAGTCATACAACATCTGAGAAACCGACAATACCAGCGACGGACTATAACCGCTGTCGTTGTAAGTATTTGTAATACCGTTATTAATACCGCCAGCCACCTGCGGATAATATTGCGCCCGCGCCACATTGACCGCTTCCGACTGTTCCAACAACCGCCCGACAGCTTCACGAACAGCCGGATGCCAGGAAACGGCGCGCGCGACCGCGAGGCTAATATCAAGACTTTCAGGCGCTTTGGAAACGTCCGGTGAAGCAACCGGGCCGGAAAGCGAAGGCAATTGCTCCCAGTCGACGATCTGCCCGGTGCTGATAACGCCCGGCGGGCGCTCTGTCTCTGCGGCGCTGACGCTGGAGTACATTCCCCCGGCAACGATTGATAAATACGCCAGCGCCATCCCATATTTGCAACAACAACTCATATCATTCCATAATAAAATCAAACAATTGAATAAAATCACCGCTAGCGCGGCGATACCACCGCGCCGTGAGATTTAATGTATCAGGCCGTTATGGCATGGTTTTCCAACAGTTCATCCAGCGTGACCTGTACCCCCTGCAACGTGACCAGTTCCGTGGAACTGAACGCCGTTCCCTGACCGTCACGGTCGATGGAGATCACCGTGTTGCCGTTAACGGTGTCCACAGAAAGCCAGTCGCCGGCATTGCCGGTCGTGTCGTCCCAGCCTTGCAGCAACCGGCTGACATCAATCTGGTCGCCCTCCGCCAGCGAGAAATCCGTCCAGGTGTCGCTGCCGTTGCCCCCCGTGGCGCTCGCCGCATCCAGCAAGTTGAAAATTAGCGTGTCGCCGCCGCCGCCGAGAGTGAAGGTGTCGTCGTAGGCCGAACTGGTGGCGATATCGCTGTGGCTGGTGCCGTTCAGGTGCAGCGCCAGATCAATGGTCAGCGCCGCGCCGGCGGTTTCCCCGTTCGCGGAGGTCAGGGTGTAATTGAAGTTTTCCTTTTCAGTGATGGTGGTGAGATCCACATCGCTGTTCAGGGTATAGCTGTACCCGCCATCGATATTGAGCGCCAGCGCGCCATACTTGCCCTGTACCGTCGCCGTCGCGTCGCTGGTGACGTATGGATTCAGCGTGGTGATATTGCCGTCCGCATCGGTAATGGATAGCGTGGTCGCCACGGAAACTAGTTGGTCGGCGGCGCTATCTTCCGAACCGCTGCCGTCGAAAATATTCCCTTGCACAACGGCGGTTTCGGTATGGAAGTCATCCAGCAGCACGCTGGTTCCGGCAACTGATGCGCTTACCGCGATCCCCCCTACGGACAACGCCCCGATAGAACCGGTAAAATTCAGGGTGTATTCCCCGGCATCCAGTTCCAGATCGCCAAGCGAGGCCGTCGCTTTGCCGCCAAGCAGCGCCCCGCTGGCCACCGACCCGGACGCCAGTTGCGACCCGTCTTCACTCAGCAACGACCAGCCAATACGCATACTGCCCAGACTCAATAACGAGTTCACGCCAAAAGTGATGCTGGCGTCTTTCACCACGGTATGCTCCGCCACCGTGACCGTCCCGCTGGCGGTCCCTGAGGTGGAACTGAGCAGCGACGAGCGCCAACTGACGGAACCGGCATCGCTGTCGCTGTAGGTCATCTCCTCCTGTACCGCCATCGCCGTCAGGGTCACGCTATCGTCCACCGCCGTCAGCGGGGCAGAGGTCAGATTGACGTTCAGGGTGCCCATGTCGGATTCGCCATCCGGCGACGTCAGCGTATACACAAAGCTGTCCGGCGCGGTAATGCCGTCCGCGCCCACGCCGGTATTCAGCGTATAGGTGTAGTTACCGTGCGCGTCAATGGTCAACACGCCATATTCGCCGGTAATACTGGTGATGCCATCGCTGGCTACCGCCACGCCGTTTACCATGGTGATCGACGATCCTGTCGGCGCAGTGTCATCCTCCATCACATTACCGGACGTGCTGGCGCCGACCGTCTCCACGGTATAAATATGGTCTTCCAGAATATGCAGGGTGTACTTCGTCAGCGCGGAAACGCCGTAAGCGGTATCCAGCAGGAACAGGTACTTCCCGCCATCCAGCGTCAGCGTCAATTCATCGGATGAACCGCCCAACAATGGAACCTTCAGCCAGTGTTCCACCACGCGATACTGATCGTACTGCTGGGTGGCGTCATTGAATTTGTAAACATAGAGATCGAAGCCGGACAGCAAGGACACGCCGCCGACTGACGCCTGGAGCGTCATCGTCCGGGTTACCCCTTCCTCCACATCAAAAACGATCGGGTTGGTAAGATCGTCCAGAATGCCCACATTCAGCACACTGCCCAGGCCAAGGTTCAGTACGGTAAAACCACTTTGCGACGAGGAGCCGTTATCTATCTCGTCCACCGTGGTGTCATAGGTAATGGCGGCCGAATCATCCACGGCAACGACATGACCGGTTGCGCCGATTTCCTTCCCCAGCGACATCACCAGGTTAGCCGTGGCCGTATTGCCATTCGCGGTTACCGTGTAAGTGAAGCTATCCGTGTGGCCCAGCACCGCCGTGGAAGTATCAGTGAGCGTATAGGTATAACTGCCGTCCAGATTGATGCTCAGCGTGCCATATTCGCCATGGATGGTGGTGCCATTCGCCGTTACTGAAACCGCCTCTCCCGCGCTGTTCGTTACCTGCGTCACCACCGTACCCGCCGGCGCACTATCCGTACCGTGGTTAGGATCCTCATCGGTAATTACGTTACCGATATAATCGGTTTCCCCGCCCACCACGCCGGCGGCGGTTTGAGTCACCGTCGCCTCGACGCTGGTATAAGAGCCAACCGCCAGCAAAGTGGTGTTATATGCCAGTGCGCGATAAGTGCCTTCATTCATGTGTTCCACGTTCAGCGAGACGCCGTTATTACCGATCGTCAGCAGGCTGGCCCACTGCGAATCCGCGGTATCGATCACCGTGGTCCAGGCGTTGGTGTCAGCGTGATACTGCTGCACCATCACCCCCATGTTGTTAAGCAGCGACAACACCCCGCCGGTGGCATTGGCCTCCAGCACCACATCCGCCGTGGCGCCGTTATCGATCGTGAAGGTGACCTGCGCACTGTTATTACCCAACAACGACGCAATATTGCCCAGCGCCCCGACGACCAGCAATCCCCAGTCGCTGTACGATTCCGTGGTGACTTCCGCATCGGTCGTCAAATCCAGCGACACGACATTGTCGTTCGCCGCCAGATCCAGCACCGGCGCGGTGACGTTCGTGACCGGCGAGACATTGCCCGCCGCATCGGTCGCCGTAACCGATACCGACTCCCCGTTGGCTTGCGCGCTCGGAAAAGCATAGCTGTAGTGGCCTGCTGTATCCGCCTGTACCGTAGCGGTCGTGCCATCCGTCAGGGTGATGGTAACGGTACTGCCACCTTCAGCCACCCCGCTGATAGTGCCTCCATCGTCGCTGACGGCGGCGGTGGGCGCATTCGGCGCGGTGGAGTCAGGCGCAATGACGGTAGCGGCCGCAGAAGCATTGCCCGCGATATCGCTGGCGACCACGTTAATTTGCTCGCCGTTGGTCAACGCCGACGATAACGGCACCGTAAAGCCGCCATCGTCGCTCGCAATTACGCTGCCCAGCGCATTGCCGGCCGCATCGGTAATCGTCACCGTGCTGCCGGCTTCCGCCGTACCACTGACGGCCGTACCGTCTTCCGTCACCAGCAGATGGATAGGAGACGCCGGTGCGGTGAGATCCGGCGCGGCGGCGGTAATGGGCGTGGAAATATTGTTCGCCGCATCCGTCGCCGTGACCGTCACCGTTTCACCGTTGGTCAGCGCGGCAGGCAGCGCAACGCTGTATACGCCAGACGCATCCGCGGTGGCGCTCAGGATAGAACTGTCCGGTAGCCTTACGGTTACGGTGCTGCCCGCTTCGGCCGTACCGCTTACCTCAGTGCCGTCGCTATTGATATAGGCATCCGGCGCGTTCGGGGCGGTGGTATCCGGTGCCGTGGCAGTGGCCGGTGCAGAAACATTCCCCGCCGCATCGCTGGCTACTACGCTAATCGCTTCGCCATTGGTTAAGGCTGGGGATAGCGGTATGGTGAAGCCGCCATCGCCGCCCGCTGTTACGTTGCCCAGCGCATTACCCGCCGCATCGCTAATCGTCACCGTGCTGCCCGCTTCCGCCATACCGCTGACGGCGGCACCGTCTTCGGCTACCGACAGATCGGTAGGTGCAGTAGGCGCTGTGGTGTCCGGTGCAGTGACGGTAATTGCGGCGGAAGCATTCCCCGCCGCATCATTAACAACCACGCTAATCACCTCGCTATTGGTTAAGGCCGGGGATAACGGCACGCTAAAGTGGCCGTTATCCCCAGCGGTTACACTGCCCAGCGAATTACCCGCCGCATCGGTAATCGTCACCGTGCTGCCTGCTTCCGCCATACCGCTGACGGCGGCACCGTCTTCGGCTACCGACAGATCGGTAGGTGCGGTAGGCGCTGTGGTATCCGGTGCCGTGGCAATGGCCGGCGCAGAGGTATTGCCCGCCGTATCGCTGGCTATTGCGCTAACTTGTTCACCATTGGTTAAGGCTGTCGATAACGATATGGTGAAGTCGCCATCATTACCCGCTGTTACGCTGCCCAGCATATTGCCGGCCGCATCAGTAATCGTCACCGTGCTGCCTGCTTCGGCCGTACCGCTCACCGCTGCACCGTCTTCGGCTACCGACAGATCGGTAGGTGCAGCGGGTGCGGTGGTATCCGGTGCCGTGGCGGGCGTGGGTGCGGAAATATTGTTCGCCGCATCCGTCGCCGTGACCGTCACGATTTCACCGTTGGTCAGCGCAGCAGGCAGCGTAACGCTGTATACGCCAAACGCATCCGCGGTGGTGGTCAGGATAGAACTGTCCGGCAAGGTCACGGTTATGGTGCTGCCCGCCTCGGCCGTGCCGCTGACGATCAGCCCGTCATTACTGAACACAACATCTGGCGCATCCGGCGCGGTAGTGTCGGGCACGGACGTGTCCGGGACAATAACCTGCGCGGTCGCGGAGGTATTGCCCGCCCCGTCCGTGGCGGTCACCGCCAGTTGCTCGCCGGCCGTCAACGCTTGCGGCAGGGGAATGCTCCAGGTGCCGTTTTCCGCCGCCGTCGCAGTCTGCGTGCTGTTGTCCGGCAAGGTCAACGTCACGGTGCTACCCGCCTCGGCCGTGCCGTTTACCGCGGTGCCGTCGTTATTGATATAGGCATCCGGCGCGTCTGGGGCGGTGGTGTCCGGTGCAGTGGCACTGGCGGACGCAGAGGTATTCCCCGCCGTATCGCTGACAACCACGCTAATCGCTTCGCCGTTGGTTAAGGACGGGGATAGCGGCACGCTAAAGTGGCCGTTATCCCCGGCGGTTACACTGCCTAACGTATTACCCGCCGCATCGGTAATCGTCACTGTGCTGCCGGCTTCCGCCGTACCGCTGACAGTTGCACCGTCTTCGGCTACCAGCAGATCGGCGGGTGCGGAAGGCGCGGTGGTATCCGGTGCGGTGGCAATGGCCGGCGCAGAGGTATTGCCCGCCGTATCGCTGGCTATTGCGCTAACTTGTTCACCGTTGGTTAAGACTGTCGATAGCGGTACGCTAAAGTGGCCGTTATCCCCGGCGGTTACGCTGCCCAGCGTATTACCCGCCGTATCGCTAATCGTCACCGCGCTGCCTGCTTCGGCCGTACCGCTGACGGTTGCACCGTCTTCGGCTACCAGCAGATCAGCGGGGGCGGAAGGCGCAGTGGTATCCGGTGCGGTGGCAGTGGCCGGCGCAGAGGTATTACCCGCCGTATCGCTGGCTATTGCGCTAATCGCTTCACCATTGGTTAAGGCCGGCGATAACAGCACGCTAAAGTGGCCGTTATCTCCGACGGTTACGCTGCCCAACGGATTGCCCACCGCATCGCTAATCGTCACCGCGCTGCCGGCTTCGGCCGTACCGCTGACAGTTGCACCGTCTTCGGCTACCAGCAGATCGTCGGGGGCAGAAGGCGCGGTGGTATCCGGTGCGGTGGCAATGGCCGGCGCAGAGGTATTGCCCGCCGTATCGCTGGCTATTGCGCTAACTTGTTCACCGTTGGTTAAGACTGTCGATAGCGGTACGCTAAAGTGGCCGTTATCCCCGGCGGTTACGCTGCCCAAGGTATTACCCGCCGCATCGGTAATCGTCACTGTGCTACCGGCTTCGGCCGTACCGCTGACGGTTGCACCGTCTTCGGCTACCGACAGATCGGTAGGTGCAGCGGGTGCGGTGATATCCGGTGCCGTGGCGGGCGTGGGTGCGGAAATATTGTTCGCCGCATCCGTCGCCGTGACCGTCACGATTTCACCGTTGGTCAGCGCGGCAGGCAGCGCAACGCTGTATACGCCAGACGCATCCGCGGTGGTGGTCAGGATAGAACTGTCCGGTAGCGTTACAGTTACGATGCTGCCCGCTTCGGCCGTACCGCTTACCTCAGTGCCGTCGCTATCGATATAGGCATCCGGCGCGTTCGGCGCAGTGGTATCCGGTGCCGTGGCAGTGGCCGGCGCAGAGGTATTGCCCGCCGTATCGCTGACAACCACGCTAATCGCTTCGCCGTTGGTTAAGGACGGGGATAGCGGCACGCTAAAGTTGCCGTTATCCCCGACGGTTACGCTGCCCAGCGTATTACCCGCCGTATCGGTAATCGTCACTGTGCTGCCCGCTTCCGCCATACCGCTCACCGCTGCACCGTCTTCAGCTACCGACAGATCGGCGGGTGCGGAAGGCGCGGTGGTATCCGGTGCGGTGACAGTGGCCGGCGCAGAGGTATTCCCCGCCGCATCGCTGGCTATCGCGCTAACTTGTTCACCATTGGTTAAGGCTGTCGATAACGGTACGCTAAAGTGGCCGCTATCTCCGACGGTTACGCTGCCCAGCGCATTACCCGCCGCATCGGTAATTGTTACCGAGCTGCCGGCTTCGGCCGTACCGCTGACGGCTGCACCGTCTTCGGCTACCGACAGATCGGTAGGTGCAACGGGTGCGGTGGTATCCGGTGCAATAACGGTTGCCGCTACCGAAGTATTCCCCGCGGTATCGCTGGCTACCACGTTAATTTGCTCGCCGTTGGTTAAGGCCGGCGATAACAGCACGCTAAAGTTGCCGTTATCCCCAGCGGTTACGCTGCCCAACGGATTGCCTGCCGCATCGGTAATCGTCACTGTGCTGCCCGCTTCCGCCGTACCGCTGACGGCGGCACCGTCTTCAGCTACCGACAGATCGGTAGGTGCAACGGGTGCCGTGGTATCCGGCGCAATAACGGTTGCCGCTACCGAAGCATTCCCCGCGGTATCGCTGGCTACCACGTTAATTTGCTCGCCGTTGGTTAAGGACGGGGATAGCGGCACACTAAAGTGGCCGTTATCTCCGACGGTTACGCTGCCCAACGTATTACCCGCCACATCGGTAATCGTCACCGTGCTGCCCGCTTCCGCCATACCGCTGACGGTTGCACCGTCTTCGGCTACCAGCAGATCGGCGGGGGCAGCGGGCGCGGTGGTATCCGGCGCGGTGGCGGTAATGGGCGTGGAAATATTGTTCGCCGCATCCGTCGCCGTGACCGTCACCGTTTCACCGTTGGTCAGCGCAGCAGGCAGCGCAACGCTGTATACGCCAGACGCATCCGCGGTGGTGGTCAGGATAGAACTGTCCGGTAGCGTTACAGTTACGATGCTGCCCGCTTCGGCCGTACCGCTTACCTCAGTGCCGTCGCTATTGATATAGGCATCCGGCGCGTTCGGGGCGGTGGTATCCGGTGCCGTGGCAGTGGCCGGTGCAGAAACATTCCCCGTCGCATCGCTGGCTACCACGCTAATCGCTTCGCCGTTGGTTAAGGACGGGGATAGCGGTACGCTAAAGTGGCCGTTATCCCCGGCGGTTACGCTGCCCAACGTATTACCCGCCGCATCGCTAATCGTCACCGTGCTGCCGGCTTCGGCCGTACCGCTGACGGCTGCACCGTCTTCAGCTACCGATAGCTCGGCGGGGGCGGAAGGCGCAGTGGTATCCGGCGCAATAACGGTTGCCGCTACCGAAGCATTCCCCGCGGTATCGCTGGCTACCACGTTAATTTGCTCGCCGTTGGTTAAGGCCGGCGATAACAGCACGCTAAAGTTGCCGTTATCTCCAACGGTTACACTGCCCAACGGATTGCCCGCCGCATCGGTAATTGTTACCGTGCTGCCTGCTTCCGCCATACCACTCACCGCTGCACCGTCTTCAGCTACCGACAAATCGGCGGGGGCGGAAGGCGCAGTGGTATCCGGCGCAATAACGGTTGCCGCTACCGAAGCATTCCCCGCCGCATCGCTGGCTATTGCGCTAACTTGTTCACCGTTGGTCAACGCTGGCGATAACGATATGGTGAAGTCGCCATCATTACCCGCTGTTACGCTGCCCAGCGTATTACCCGCCGCATCGGTAATCGTCACTGTGCTGCCGGCTTCGGCCGTACCGCTTACCTCAGTGCCGTCGCTATCGATATAGGCATCCGGCGCGTTCGGCGCCGTGGTATCCGGTGCCGTGGCAGTGGCTGGCGCAGAGCTATTCCCCGCCGCATCGCTGGCTATTGCGCTAACTTGTTCACCGTTGGTTAAGACTGTCGATAACGGTATGGTGAAGCCGCCATCGCCACCCGCTGTTACGCTGCCCAGCGTATTGCCCGCCGCATCGCTAATCGTCACCGTGCTGCCGGCTTCGGCCGTACCGCTGACGGCGGCACCGTCTTCGGCTACCGACAGATCGGTAGGTGCAACGGGTGCCGTGGTATCCGGTGCAATAACGGTTGCCGCTACAGAAGCATTGCCCGCGGTATCGTTGACAATCACGTTAACTTGCTCGCCGTTGGTTAAGGCTGGCGATAACGGTATGGTGAAGCCGCCATCGCCACCCGCTGTTACGCTGCCCAGCGAATTACCCGCCGCATCGCTAATCGTCACCGTGCTGCCGGCTTCGGCCGTACCGCTGACGGCGGCACCGTCTTCGGCTACCGACAGATCGGTAGGTGCAACGGGTGCCGTGGTATCCGGTGCAATAACGGTTGCCGCTACAGAAGCATTGCCCGCGGTATCGTTGACAATCACGTTAACTTGCTCGCCGTTGGTTAAGGCCGGCGATAACGGTATGGTGAAGCCGCCATTATTCCCGGCAGTTACACTGCCCAGCGTATTGCCCGCCGCATCGCTAATCGTCACCGTGCTGCCCGCTTCGGCCGTACCGCTCACCGCTGCACCGTCTTCAGCTACCGACAGATCGGCGGGTGCGGAAGGCGCAATGGTATCCGGCGCAATAACGGTTGCCGCTACCGAAGCATTCCCCGCCGCATCGCTGGCTACCACGCTAATCGCTTCGCCATTGGTTAAGGCCGGCGATAACGGTATGGTGAAGCCGCCATTATCCCCGGCAGTTACGCTGCCCAACGTATTACCCGCCACATCGGTAATTGTTACCGAGCTGCCGGCTTCCGCTGTGCCACTCACCGCTGCACCGTCTTCAGCTACCGACAGATCGGCGGGTGCGGAAGGCGCAGTGGTATCCGGCGCAATAACGGTTGCCGCTACCGAAGCATTCCCCGCGGTATCGCTGGCTACCACGTTAATTTGCTCGCCGTTGGTTAAGGACGGGGATAGCGGTACGCTAAAGTGGCCGTTATCCCCGGCAGTTACGCTGCCCAACGTATTACCCGCCGCATCGCTAATCGTCACCGTGCTGCCGGCTTCGGCCGTACCGCTGACGGCGGCACCGTCTTCAGCTACCGATAGCTCGGCGGGGGCGGAAGGCGCCGTGGTATCCAGTGCAATAACGGTTGCCGCTACCGAAGCATTCCCCGCCGCATCGCTGGCTACCACGCTAATCGCTTCGCCGTTGGTTAAGGCCGGCGATAACGGTATGGTGAAGTCGCCATCGCCACCCGCTGTTACGCTGCCCAGCGAATTACCCGCCGCATCGGCAATCGTCACCGTGCTGCCCGCTTCCGCCATACCGCTGACGGCTGCACCGTCTTCGGCTACCGACAGATCGGTAGGTGCATCGGGTGCGGTGGTATCCGGTGCAATAACGGTTGCCGCTACCGAAGCATTCCCCGCCGCATCGCTGACAACCACGCTAATCGCCTCGCCATTGGTCAAAGGCGGAGATAACGCTACGCTAAAGCGGCCATCATCCGCTGCCGTTACGCTGCCCAGCGTATTGCCCGCCGCATCGGTAATCGTCACCGTGCTGCCCGCTTCGGCAGTACCACTGACGACGGCACCGTTTTCGGCTACCGACAGATCGGCGGAAACGGCTGGCGCAGTGGTGTCAGGCGCAATGACGGTCATAGACGCGAAAGTATCCCCTGCTGGGTCAGTCACCATTACGTTCACTTTTTCACCGTTTTTCAGCGAATCGTAAAGGTTGACACTCCAGGAGCCGTCCGCATCGACCAGAGCTTTGGCGGTAGAACCATCCGGTAGCGTTATGGATACAGTGCTACCCGGCGCCGCCTCCCCACCAATGGAGCTACCATCTTCTTTGATATTTACGGTTGGTGTCTGCACGTCGAGCGCCCGCGCACCGCGCTCGGAATCATCATGGTTATCATGGCCATCAGACGCCATAGCAATCACGCCACCCACCGCGGCTGCCCCGGCCAGAATATACGGTAGAGCAGACCCGCCTACAGACTCCGCACCTTCAGCCCCGGCGATGATCTCATCAATACCGGAAATAGATTCAAATTGAGATTGAGTTACAGGATCTTTTACCCACCAGAGCGCGCCATTCTCGTCTTCCAACACCAACTCGCTGCCGCCGTGTTCTCCGGCAATATAAAAGTTTTTCAATACCACTTTTTCACCGGAGTGAAACGTCACGACTAAAGCATTGCCAGAGCGACTCATGGAAGCGATTTCTTGCCGACTAGCCCGCAGCGTCACAATGGAAGGAGAAGATAAATTCAGTTCTCCGGTAGAGGAATTAACCATAGAGGTAACGCCGTTTTCTTTCGCAGTAATAGAAAAGTTGCTCATTTAACTTGCACTCCCAAATGAGTATTGATCAAAATTAGTTATGAAAAAGAGTAACTAAATACATCTCTTATCTATTCCTGGCGAAAAGAATCCCACAGTAAATGAATCGCGCATTGGCGATTCATTCATCATGAAACACTCGGAAGAAATTGGCCCCAAAGAAAATAGCGTCCTAATTAATTAAAATGTTTTTTTATTTATAAAATAACAAACATTGAACGGCAGACAACGATGTGCCGCCGCGTCTTTTCCTTGCTGTGATATTTAGATAATGCTGTTCTTTATTCGATTTTAACTTCCCAATAATATCTGTAAAAAAATCTTACTACCTATTTTATTTAGCACAAGCAAAGCAATATGCAAGGTAACGCTAGAAAATTTTACTTAGGGAATTCCAAAAAAACCGCCCCCAACGAATGAAAATAAGTTTAATATCAACAAGAAACCGATTCAAATACGCAAAACCAGCGCTAACATGACGAGTGTAATCATATAGATTAAAAAATCGCCTGAACCAGATTAAAAACCACATAGAATAACGGCTTTCCGGTGATAATTTCAAAAGGGTATTTTGACAGGCTGAGGATTTTTTACAGATGTAGATCAAATAACTTGCAAGAAAAAGACCTGTTTTCCCGGTCATTATAAATAAATGGAAAAGTGATAGTCGCTTATTTTGAAAGATATGACCATAGCATAACGAATCATAACCAAATAAAAGATGAAAATATAATAAAAACACTATTATACAAGCTATGATTTTATTTTTATGGAGGGTAACTATATTATATCCAGATTTTCCATATATTATCTTCTCTGGCATGAAATTTTTCCGATTTGTTACGTTATTCCCCCATAATCAGACCGTTATAATCCTTTCTCCTATAAGCCGACTGGACTCATATGCCTGCATGTGGCGTGGTATTATCTCGACAAATACATTACCGGAAGATTACAAATCTTACCGTGGGCTGTGACCTGCCGGACAAATCGGATCGGAAAACGCCATAACCGCGGCTCCCAAGTTAAGACTCGGACGCAACGCTTATCACGCCCTTATTCGATCCTGGTAACAATCCGGTACCGGCAACTATCCTGTTTTTGGCATCAACTCTGGCCTGAAAAAAGCCGGCGTGGGGTTTTCGATGAGGATAACTGGAAATAAAAAAAGAGCTTTCGCTCTTTTTTCAAAGATCTACAGATTGCAATGGACATCTGTAAATCATAATTTGGAGCGGGAAACGAGACTCGAACTCGCGACCCCGACCTTGGCAAGGTCGTGCTCTACCAACTGAGCTATTCCCGCATTATGGTGGGTATTCCAAACAGCTTAATAGTTCGAAGCTTTATTTGATAACCGATTGATTAAACAGACTTTAATGCAAACCGGCGTTTGGAATGGGCGCATTATGAACCGGTTCTCCGAGCATGGCAAGCCCTTTCTCATTCGTCGCCGTCTGATTGGTTATAACAACGCCAACTGGCTGCAAATCGACGGGCTATCATCCGCATCTCGCCACATCCGGCTGACGACAGGGCGGGAACCCGCCGCCTCAGCCATACCACGCATACCCTTTGGGCACGCGCGAGAAACCGGCCGCGGATAGCGCGTTGGCAACCGGACTGGTGCCCGCCGGCCGACTTAGCCTTAAACGGCTGGCAGGAAACGGTTGGCGTAGGCGAACAATGAATAAAAGTTTAGCACCATTGCCGCCATCGCCTGTTTTCCGCCCTCTTCTGAAAGCCGCCGCCGGGCGCGATGCGGATTTACTGATAGTTCAGCGTAAAGGTCACATCCCCGTTGGCCGTACCGGGAGTCACGTTATTTTTCGTCGCCACGTATTGTCCGTAGAACACCAGCTGCGCGCTGCCGGCGCTGGCGGTCAACGGATAGACCGTGCTGCCCTGCCCGATGGGAATACGTTGGTAATCTTTATCGAGAATCGCAATCCCCAGGTTGGCGGCGGTGCTGTCGCTGCTCAGCGCCAGCAGCGTGCCGTCGTCGCCGTCGATATTGCCGTTGAATACGGTCTCTACCCCGGACGTGGCCGGACCGCAGCTTTCAAGATTGATGACGAATCTGACCGGCGGCGCGCTGCGGTTGCCGGCGGTGAACTGCTTCGACGCCCTGGTGCCCATATCGACGGTTTGCTCCTGAGATCCCACGCTGACGGAACACCCGTTTGCCACCAGCGTCGCGGTAAGCTGGATATTGGACATTCCCAAATCGGCGTGGGCTGCCGGCGCGCAGCACAGGATCGCGCTCGCCAGCAGCCCGCGTGCCAGAGCGGCGCCGTTCCCGGCCGTCTCCGCTTTTCGCTTTTCCTCCGCGCCCATATTCCTGGCGCGGGCGCCCGTATGACGTTTCGCTCTATAAGGCCCTATCATCCCTTTCTCCTCCTCAGGCAAAATCGACTCGCAAATAAGCCAGCGCGGTCACAACGCCCTCCGCCGGCTTATTCCCGGTCACGCTCACCGGATAGGCCGTGATGGTCACATTGGCGCTGTAGGCGTCATCCAGGCTAAAGGGCAGCACGCTGGAAAGATCGTTCGGCGTCAGCGGGCTGCTGCCGCTATCGGTAATCACAAAGCCGACGTCGGGATTATCGGATACGATGATATTGCCGGAGGTATTATCCGCCTGGACGCGCATAGTCAGACTGGCCTGAGCGTCAATACCGTTACAGGCAATGCCTATCGTCCGGCTTACCGGATTGACGCCGTCGGGTCTGGCGCCGGCCGTTTTGAACGACCCGGTGGAAATAGAGCCAAAATCGATGGCGATGACCTGCCCCGAGTTGAGCGTACAGCTTTGCGGCACCGTCATCGACCCGCTCATATATCCGACCACCAGCGGCGAGCCGGTTCCCTGCCCCGCTCCCCCCTGGTTGCCGTATAGATAGAAAACCGGCGTCAGCGGGATGGTGGTCACGCCGACGAATTTGCGCTTGATACGAAAATTCACCCGCACCCGGCTGCCCGTCGTCGCCTGTCCGCCGCATCTGCCGTTGCAATTGTTCGACAGGTCGACAAAGGGAACATTGTTATAGGTACTGCCGCCCGACGCGTTATACACATACATCTGCGAGGCGATCTGCAGGTAATCATTGCCGGTAATGTCATACCAGTTCAGACCGCTCTCCGACGAGGCCAGGCTTAGCGACGGGCCGGGCTGAGCGGTGTAATAGACCGTATCCTTGGTATTGCATCCCCCGCTAATGGTATACGAACCGCTGTCCCTTTTTTCATTCCATCCCGTGGTATAACCGACGGTGTTTTGCTGTGAAGCGAACTGAAAAGAAAAATCATAGGTCACGGGCGATCCGGCGGCGGTATTGCATTGCGTCGCGAAAACAGAGTGCGGGCAAAGAAGCAGCAATAGCGCCGGGCATAGCCACCGTGGTTTTCCACCCAACGCGCTGATTAACATTTTCATTTTATCGATCATAAACATTCCGCCTTAGCATAAGTCATCGGCTTGTTTTCACTCCCTGCCGGCAGGGTATAATTGATGGCGCACTGTTGCTGCGCAGAGGCCCCCCACGCCACTAGCAGCACGCCCTTGGGCGACAGTCCGGAGAGGAAAACCTGGCCGTTATCGCCCACAATCGCCGTGCCGTTACTGTCGGCACGACGCACTTCGGCGCCAAACGGCACGGGTTTACCGCCGCGTTGCCGTAGCGTGATCAAGGCACGAACCCCGACGCGCGCATCGAAGTTGGCGCGCACCAGCGCCCCGCGCGTCGGCACGACGTTCACTACCGCGTCGTCGACTTCCGTACGGTTGTTCAGCGTGTTGACATCCAACGCGATGCGATTGCGCCGGTAAGTGGTGGCATAGGGCACCACCGCGTATCCGCGCCAGTCGGTGCTGACGCCGGTGACGTCCTCCAGTTTTACGCCGCTGGCGCCGGGCGCGCTGACCAGCACGTTGGTATCGCTCAACGGCTGGCTCAGGGTGACGCCATTGGCATGCGCCACTACGCCGCCGCTCACGCCGTAATGTACCTGCCGGAACCCCTTGCTGTAGTTGTAGCCGACGTTGCTGTTGCCGTACTCGCCCTGATAATTGAGGCTGGCATTGCCGCTATAGCCGATCCCCTGGCTGCCGTAACCCTGCTGCACGCCGTAGCCTAAATTGTTGTCGTCCAGCAGCGTGCCGCTGACGCCGGCCTGCTGGATATTGCGTCCGTGGGTGTCGGTATTGGCGTTATAGGTCAGGTAGGATGAATTGGATGAATGGGTTATATCGGTTTTGCGGCCGCCGCCGCTAAGCCATTGGCCTAACGGCAACGAGAGATTAAACGCCACGAGGCGATCCGCCTCCACGCCCAGGTTCTTGTTATAGCTGTAGGTCAGACTATAGCTGATGCCGTCCCAGGAGCCGCTGTAGCCGGCCTGCCACAAATCGGCGGTCTTGTCCGTGTGCCAGTAATCCTGTCGGCTGCCGGTGAAAAAGAGCGTTCCGTTGTCCCCAATGTGCTGGGTGATATTCACCTGGACCTTACCCTTTTTCGTATGGTTGAGGTCGTAATAGTCCTGGTAAACCGGTCGGACACTTACCGTATCGATGCTATAGCCGCTCATCTGCTTATAGCTGGTTTCATCCAGGGTATAGAAACCCTGCGTGGAGTAGCGGTAGCCCAGTAGCTGAAAGTTGGTGCCTAAGGCGTTTAACGATCTGGCATACAAAAAGCGCAGCGACTGGCCCTGATGATCGCTGCCATCCGCCAGCGTACTGTAGGCTTGGGTGACGTCGGCCGAAAACGCGCCCCATTCCCCCAAGTTCTTACCGGCGCCAAGGGCCATGGACTGATAGTCATCCGCCAGCTGCGACCCGCCATACAGCGTGACGCCGGCGGGCAGCCCCCAGATCAACGTGCCCTGAGCAAATTCGGGTTTATCCTGCTGGCTGTAGTTGCTGCGGTACTGACCCGCGGTCAACGCATACTTAACGCGCCCCTCGCGCTGTAGCACCGGTACCGCCGAATAGGGGATGGTAAAGCTATTGGTGCTGTTATCGCTTTCGGTTACCGTCACCACCAGGTCGCCGCTTGAAGTGGTGGGGTAGAGATCGTCGATGGTAAAAGCGCCCGGCGGGACATAGGTTTGATAAATCACATAGCCGTTTTGCCGCACGGTGACGCGGGCATTACTTCTCGCCACGCCGCGGATGGTGGGGGCGAATCCCCGCAGGCTGTCCGGCAGCATATTATCGTCGGAAGCCAACCGTACGCCGCGAAAACCGAGGCTATCAAACACCTCGCTCGACGTGCTGCTGTCGCCCAGCGTCAGCTCGCTCTTTAGCGGAACAATCGTGCGTTGCAGATAGGTATTAACGTGCTGCCAATCGTGAGTACGGCGCCCCTGATAACTGTAGTAGTTCCAGGTGGAGTAGTCGCGCAGCCGCCAGCCGCCCCAGTTAAGCCCGCTGTTCAGATTGAGAAAATAGTTGTTGCTGCTGTCGTCGCCGGAGGTGTTGCTGCCGGTGAAATCGTAATTCAACAGCGCGGCGTTGATGCCGTCGTCCCACTGCTCCGGCGGAATATAGCCGCGGGCGCTGTTGTTCAGCGACGCCTGGGGAAGCGTAACATTCAAGCGCTGTAGTTCGAAATCAAAGGTCGTGTGCGCATCCGGAATGAGGCGCGTCAGCGCCACGCACTGATCCGCCGGCGCGTTGGCGATGGTCGGAAACGCCTTGGTATTGACATTGAACGTCTCCAGTTGGGAACGGGTAATGCAGGGATCGAGCCCCGAATCATCCTCCTGCGCCGCGTCGGCGGATACCGGCTGGCGCGCGTTAAATTTGATATCGCGCGTCGCCACATATTCGCCGTCAAGATAAATATCGACGTGATAGACGCCGGGCGGCTGCCCTTTCCCTTGCTCAAAGCGGGACAAATCCGCTACCGCGGCGGGATCGTTGGACAAAAACGCCGGGTTAAAAAACAGTTCGGCATAAGCGCTGGCCGCAGGTAATGCCACACATAAGGCGATAGCCCGGCATAACGGCGCCCGGCGCCATCTCGCCGTTACGCGTTGATGTCTGGGGCTGCGCTTCCAATAAAATGGCCGCATACGAAAAGCTCCTGAAGAAGTGACGGAACGTACCGCGTAACGCGGCCGACGTTTCCTTTATTCCATGCCCGGTTCGGGCCTCACCGGCGCCACCGTCCGCAACTACTGCATATTGCCGGTAGTCCGGGGGGTATTGGCGCCATAGTCGTTGACTGACTGGAAGACCACCTCGCCGCGGGCATCCGCGGGAAGTGCGACGGAGGCGTTTCCTTTTGGCGGCACCATGGTGTTGGGAAGTTTTCGTGTGCCTATATTGAAGTTAACCAGCGTGACGAAATAGGGCGTCGGGTTGATGATGGCGAGGGAATCAGCCTGGCGGTGGAAACGCAGTTGAGCCGGAGCATCGCTCGGACTCTGCGCCAGACCTGCAGGCCGGACGAACAGTTTGATGCGCGACTGAACGGCCAGTTGCAGCACGTTTTTATTCTGAATGGCGTTGCGGTCGACGGACGGAATCGCTTTTACGTTCATCCAGTATACCGACTCCCGGTCGGTCGGCAGTTCGCCCCCCACGTACATGATACGCAGCGTATTTTCGCCCAAGGGTTTGGTGACGAACAGCGGCGGCGTAACGACGAAGTCCGCGCTCTTTTTTTCGCTATTGTCCTCAACCCAGGACTGGATAAGAAAAGGGGTTTTATTATCGGTATTGATGATCGCCAGCGAGCTCTGAGCCGCCCCTGCGGGATAGATGACCCTTGTCGCGCCTAATTCCACGCCGCCGGCTTTGGCCGCCAGCGACAGCGTCGCCAGAGAAAGAAACGCCGCGCCAGCCAGAGCGAGGCGGTAAAAAGTTGTATTAAACACGCAAAACCTCATAGATGAAAAATAACTGATTGACGGCCATACGATGAATTCGTGCGGGCTATGCCAGGTTCGCAGCCGACGATGCAGCGTGCCCGATAACCATTCGCGGGGTCGGAACCACGGAAACGCTGGAAGCGGCGATTGTCTTTCCCATAACGCCGTCTCTTCTGATAATCGGAAATGACGCCGTCCCTGGCAGCCGTCCCTCGTCCCTGCATGTGTCGATAGTTATTCGTACTTCATGGTAAAAGTGACATCCGCATCCGCTTGGCCCGCGGTAACGGCATCCAGCGTGGATTTATAACGCGCGTTGAAATTCAGGGTATTACCGCTGCCGTTGGTCAGCGTTTGCGCGTTGGAGTAAACGGCGCCGTTCGGCGACAGTACGGTGCCTTTACTGTCGCTGATTTCGATACCCACGCCAGAAGCGGCGCCGGAGCTCCCGCCGCTAATGTTGCTGGTGGTCAGAACGGTGTTATCGCTGCTGTCGGACGATCCGCTAAAGGCAACGGAGGCCGTGGTGGATACTGTGGTATCGCAATCTTCAAGTTTGATCGTAAAAGGAACTTTACCGGAGTAAGCACCTGCCGCCGCAAAGTTGGAGGTACGATATTGTCCCAGGTTGACCGTCTGGTCGGCAGAATTGGTGCTAACCGCACAAGCCGCATTAACGATCTGTCCTTTGAAATGCACAGTGCCTCCGGCAACCGTAGTAGTAGCCGCCTCAGCCAGAGCAGCATAACCGGCTGACAAAACAGACACACCGATTAAAGCGCTGAGTAGAGTTTTACGCATAAGTTACGCTTCCTTATTGCCAATAAAAGGCTAGGTAAATAGTCAAAAAAATGAATGTGGCTTTCAACCACATGGGTATTTCTCACCTACCGGGATCTATCCGGCATCAATATAAAGGCACACCTGAACGGCTGACTTTATATAAAGCCAGAAGCGGTGGGATTGAGAAATTACTGCATGCATAGAATTTATCCTGCCCGCTAAGTATTTGCGAAAAAAACAAATTACGAGCGAAAATCAAAAAGCGGAACAATACGGATAAAAAACCAATCAACAACCAAGAAAACCTAAAAAACCAGATAAAAGAACCACACAGAAAGTATAAGAAGTACAAAAACCCAAACCATCAGTAGTTGAGGGGCGTAATTATCAGCATAAAAAAACAAATAAATAGTTCTCATATAAATACACATGTTTTTTTATTGTTTCGTCATATAAACATTACCACCAACCACTTAACATCTTTGAAAAATTAAAGTGAACTAATAAGGCTGCAATCAATTTAAATAATTAAAAAAACCAAAAAATCATCAATATAAAAATACTACGGCAGCCACTATTTCACGCAGCGTTACAATTAAGCAATGAATTTATTTTGGTAGGAAACCAATAGGAGGGAATAATTCGTGGGTTTACTTCGCATCAGGAAGAGAAAAACGCTGCCCGCAAGGGAGGGGGCAAGGAAAAGCCGAAAGCCGCCATTGACGACAGATTCAGCAGGCAATGGGTTGGCTAAAAGCTATTTTTTTTAACCGTCCGTGCTCTAATTCGATAAGCTTTTCCGCCTGCAACTTCTTTAACACCCTGAATATAGTGCTTTTAGAAAGCGAGGTTCTCTGGGAAATAAAGGTTAACGCGGTATAGCGCCGCCGGACATCCGGCGGCAGTTTGTTAAGCGAACGCAGCATATTTTTCACTACAGATTGCGAATCGCCGTCGTTATCAGCACAAAAATCAATCAAAAAATGAAACCAGAAATTAACGATAATCAGAACATCATCAAATCGCTGATAGGCGGTAACCACCCTTAGCGCGATATTAAATGGCAAACATCTTATTTTTCCGTAGTCGACTCTTTCAATATAGATGTCATCACTCTTCAATGCCGCCAAAGACCAGCCGACTATGGTCGGAGACAGGATCATCGAGATAACTTTGTTATCGCGGGTTCTTTTTATTAAAAATTCACCTTCATCGAGAAAATAGATAAATTGTTCACCAGAAGAATGAAGGTGATAACGTCTTTTCCCTCTTACAACTTCCGAGGGCATTGCGACATGCGCGTGCGGAGAAAGCATTTTTGTCAGACGAGAGATGGATTGCTCCGGATAAACCATGCCAGTGCCTTTGTCTAAATAAAAATAATCGTTATAAATTAAATGGGCGCAGACAAAAATAAATAACCTGCCCAGCCCTAAAGATTTTCACTTACCTTTTTATAAGACTATCCCGACTGACCAAAGTGAAATCAAGTCCCCATAAACATCTCGTGACACTTCATATTATTGGTAAGTTAATTTGCTGCCCGCTCTCTCCGGCCTCCCCCCATCATGCCGACGCGTGCACACTGGCAGATCGCATTTAAAGCGGGCAGGTCAGAAAGACAATCTCTATTCATTTTAGACAAATGAATGACATCGGCCTGACACTCGTCGCCGTGGGGAAAAATAAAATAAAAGGCTAAAAAAATAAAAACTAACGGAGTAAATAGACTTATCCACTAAATAAAACGAAAAATAAAAACAAAAAAACCACAAATAAGCGCCTAAGCGCAGCGCAAAAAAAGCAGGCCAAATAAAATTTTCATCGTCATATGAAAACCAATGTTAAAAAAATGTTATATCCAGCTAAGGGTTTAAACATTTTGTTACCCGCAGCGGCGGAAGCTCGCGTTTTAACGGGCATGATTTAACCAAGCACGGAAAGGCGCAGTTGAAGGAGGTTCAGCGGATTTCGCTGGATGCGCAACAGAGCGATTCCCCCTTTTAATCAGTAACCTATAGACTTTGATGGATGTCTATAGAAAAGAAATTGGAGCGACAAACGAGACAAGCGTTGAGTAGCTAAGCATTAGTTTATTAAAGCTAATTTGATACTTTCAGTATCAGTTAAGCCTTGAAAGCTAACGCTGTACGACTATCCGTATATTCCCGGTTGCTTTACTTATCACTCTGTCGCCGTATCTTTTGCAAAGGATCCGGCATATCGTGTTATGAGTATTAGCTCATTAATAGGAATAGAGTGATGCGTGACCTCCCCCCTACAGCCACATTGCGCGCCTTTGAAGTCGCCACTCGCCACGCCACGTTTACCTCAGCCGCAGAAGAGTTATTTATTACGCAAAGTGCGGTCAGCCATCAGCTTAAAAGTCTGGAGGAAATGTGGGGCCTGCAGCTTTTTCAGCGCGGTAAAACCTTGCGGCTAACGCCTGCTGGCGCCGCACTCGCTCCCCTGGTGCGCGAATTCTTTAGCAAATTGGAAACCACGCTTGCCGACCTGCGTGAACAAAAAGGCCGGGTGCGTTTGCGCGTCAACACCACCTATTCTTTCGCGCTAAAGTGGCTGTTACCTCGCCTGCCAGATCTGGCACGTGTACATCCGGAGATCCTGGTGACGATCGAAAGCACAGATAGCGCCATTAGATTCACGAGCGAAGATGCCGATGTGGCGATCCGTTTCGGTTACGGTAATTATCCTGCTTTGCATTCGGAGTTTATGTTCCGGGAACAGCTCTTTCCGGTTGCCAGCCCGGCCCTTTTACAACGTTTAGGCACCCCGAGTGACCCTGCCGAATTGCTGCGCTACCCGCTCCTGACGCGTGACGGTGCCGACCTGGTACCAAAATGGGACACATGGTTTAAGCAAGTCGGCGTAAATACCGATGTGCTCCACGAGAGCGTACGCTTCGCTGACACCAATATGACGATTGAAGCGGCGTTACTGGGTCAGGGCATTGCATTAGCGCGCAGCGGACACGTTGAAAAAGAAATCCGCGAAGGCAGCCTGACGCGTCTCTTTGACATAACGTTCCCCTCACCTGCCGCCTATTACTTTGTCTGCCCGGGAGGCACTGAAACGCAGCCGCACATCCTAAAATTCCGCAATTGGCTCCTCGCTCAATCACAACAGGCACAGCTTGGTTACGGTTAAAGCATGAGTCTTTGCTCATGCCATGATGGCAACATTTCACTTCAAATCCGGGCAGGGGCTGTTTAGCATCAGCACATGCCCACTCATATTATTTTACTGACGTTGTTCGCCGCCCTGCTGCATGCCAGTTGGAATGCCTTATTACGCGGCAGTGCTGACCGGTTGTGGTCGATGACTATCATGTGCGTGGCGATCGCGTTTAGCTGCGTCGTCATCGCACTGTTCCTACCGCTGCCTGCCTGGGCGAGCGTAAGGTATGCGGTGTTATCAGCGTTACTGCATGTAGGCTATAACCTGTGTCTGATACGCAGTTATCAAAGTGGGGATCTCGGGCAAACCTACCCGATTGCACGTGGTTCTTCGCCACTGATGGTGACCTGTGGGGCGGCCCTCTTTGCTGGGGAAAAGATCGCCTTACCTACGCTTGTCGGTATCGGGCTGATTTCTGGTGGAATTTTGGTGCTTGCCGTGAGAAACCTCAGGCTGTCGGTGTTAGGCCTCAAATATCCCCTCGCTACCGGGGCTTTTATCGCCGCCTATAGCGTCGTGGATGGTATGGGCGTGCGCCTCTCCGGCAATTCTTTTTCCTATACCGTGTGGATGAGCATGCTGTGGGGAGCGCTGATGCCTGCGCTCTATATCGCCTTACGCGACACGAAAAGTTTACTGTGCTGGCGGCCCGGTTTATTCAGTGCGGCGGCGGGGGGGCTGGTGTCGCTGATGGCTTACGGCATCATTATTTATGCGATGACGGCTGCACCGATGGGAGCCGTCTCAGCGCTGCGCGAAACCAGCGTGCTGTTTGCCGCTGTACTGGGTTATCTGTTTCTCGGCGAAACCTTAACGCTGAGAAAAATGCTGGCGTGTACGGTGATTGCCGCCGGCACACTGATGATGGGTTAATCAAATCAGGAGAATACAAAATGTCTGACCATCCCACGATTGCTCTTATTGGTCCGGGTGCTATCGGTACTACCATCGCCGCTGTACTGCATGAAGTTGACCGCACGCCAGTCCTTTGCGGGCGCACCGCGCATCCGCGGTTAATTCTGCGTCACGATGACGGTGAAGTTGTGGTGCCAGGTCCGGTATTGAGTAATCCGTCAACTGTCACCCATCCATTCGATCTGGTCTTTGTTGCGGTGAAAACCACCCAGGTGGCTGACAGCGCCGACTGGCTGGCCGCGTTGTGCAATGAAAACACCGTAATATGTGCCCTGCAAAACGGCGTCGAGCAGAAAACCCTGCTGGAGCCCTACGTCAACGGGGCAACTGTGCTGCCTTCAGTCGTGTGGTTTCCGGCACAGCGCGAGCCGGATGCTTCAGTCTGGCTGCGCGCCAAACCGCGTCTGACGCTGCCGGATGTGCCGCAGTCACAACAGGTCGCTGATGCGCTCAGCGGCACGCGCTGCACGGTTGAGCTGTCAGCCGATTTTCTCTCGATAGCCTGGCGCAAACTACTTCAGAATGCAGTTGCAGGTCTAATGGTGCTCGCAAATCGCCGTGCGGGGATGTTCTCACGCGAAGACATAACACAGCTGGCCCTGGCTTATCTGCGTGAATGTCTGACGGTAGCGCGTGCGCAAGGTGCGGTACTTCACGATAACGTTGCGCAGGAGATCGTTGACGGTTTTCAACATGCGCCTGCGGATTTAGGCACCTCTATTCTCGCCGACCGACAGGCCAACCGCCCACTGGAATGGGATATACGTAACGGCGTGGTACAGCGTTATGGTTGCTCACAGGGTATTCCTACGCCCATCAGTGACGTGCTGGTACCGCTGCTGGCGGCGGGAAGCGAGGGGCCGGGTTGAAGTCGTTGACTACAGGAGTGCTTGCAAGACAATGCCCCCCTGAATCGCCACAGGTTTGAGCGATATATCCAGACTATTAAGATGATTAAAATAGTGCCCGATACAAGATGCGACGACATGCCTGCTCCTCTGTAAGCACACCCGTTTTAGTTCCACGAACTTATAAGGAGGCACCTATAACATAACGCACCCGATTTTCATGTACTAATTTGTGTACTACTTCGGCGTGGTTGACGGTGGTTTTCAGCGGGTTTCGCTGGATGCTCAACAGAGCGATTACCCTGTTGAATCAGAGAGCTACAGACTTTGGTGGAAGTCTATAGAACAAGAATTGGAGCGGGAAACGAGATAAGCGCTGAGTTGCTAAGTCTGAGTTTATTAACGTTAATGTGATACCGTCAGTAACCGTTGAGCCTTGAAATTAGCCTTGTTTTGGGGTCTGGTCAAGCAAACGAATTAGCAGCGCCTTTAAACAGCAATCAAAGCTCAATCGTCCTTGCCGATTAATATTATCTCCTCGCCAAACACAATACCCCAACGTTTCATAACTATATGAAAATATGAGTTTTTATTCATATAATTTACACCTCATAGCTTATGGTCCTACGTTGTTTTTGTATTATTTTTTGCTTATATTCAATACGTGATTCATCAATGAGGTACACACCATGTCCCGAACCACGACAATGACCGTTCGCCTCAAAGGGCCGCTGAGCGACTTCGTGGCCGCCAACGTAGGCGAAAACGGCGCTTACGACAACGTCAGCGAGTATATCCGGGACCTGATCCGCCGGGACAAAGAGCGGGTAGAGGCGGAAGCATTCGCACGACTCAAGGCCGAACTGACTAATGCCTTTGCTGCACCAGAATCTTCATACGTCTCCCTGACTGCCGCAGATATCATCGCACGCAACAAGGCCTGACCCTATGGCTAATGTCCGCATACAGGAGGCCGCCTCTTATCGCCTTGACGAGATCTACCGCTACACGCGCGAGCGATGGGGTACAGAGCAAGCGGATAGCTACATTACCGGCATGTTTCAGGCATTTACCAGGATAGAAACCCACGAGGTCGTTTCACGGCCAGTGCCCGCCGAATTTGGGGTAGAAGGTTTCTTCTTTCGCTACGAGCGACATGTTGTCTACTGGCGCAGACTATCAAACGGCGACATCGGTATCGTGACGGTTCTGCACGAGCGGATGCATCAGATTGATCGGTTTCGAGAAGATTTTGGCATTTGATGACGGCTTAGGCGTGGTTATTCTTAAATGAGCTAAGTTGCGTTGATTCGTACTTAATCTGACATATTACTACTCTGGGTCTATCAGATCTGACTGTCGGCTTGGTACCCAAGCTGGGTGAAAACTTTTTTGGTCGCAGAGACTGCCCAAATAGGGCCGAAAACCGAGTCCCTACGTAAAATTTGACTCTTTGACCAGCCGATCTACTTCAGATTTTGATCAAGGTTTTCACACAACCTGTGCCAGAAGCTGACTTCAGGAGCATCACAGAAAGTTAATCAATTAAGAGCAGGTCATGTCGCCCCTCAACATAGGTAAGTACTCAGTTTGAGATACACCAAAAGATCCGCGTATGCTAAATGGCGTCTCTTTGAAGAGAGCATACTTTACGCTCTGGCATGGTTACAGAAGGACGAATATCATGTCCAAAACGTTTGGTGATGCTAATACATCTGGATGAGGAGGAAAGAATGCCCTCCGAAAGGGAATAATTTATGAGTATTGCAGGTATACGCTCCAACCGTGGCGATGGATACCAGACCCTGGTAGCGTTTGATTGGGCATTGAAGATATTGTCCGATCAGGACTTCCTATGGCTTGAAGTCGACTCGATAAGCTACCCCGTTGACGATGTCGTCGTTGGCAAAGTTGACGGCGTCTTGATCGCCTGTCAGTGCAAAAAAAATCAAACCGATTTTAAGGCCTGGACGATAGCTGACTTGGGCGATGAACTAGACAAAGCCTTCCGTCTGCTGGCTAATAATCCGAAAGTTAATGTCCGCTTCTATTCGCGAAATAACTTTGGCGATCTTGCAAAACTCAAAGAGCACAGCTCATCTCAACCAGACGAAAGCAGTTATCTACAAAGTTTAGGAAAAGCACAACGGGTGCTGAATGATACCTTGTCGCAACAACTAGCGAAAACTCCCCCCAGTATTTCAACGTTTGAATTCCTGCGTCGAACCAATTTTGTGACCAGCGATGATCTGGATCAGATGGAGCAGCAGCTACGGGGACGTTTACGATATATGGTGAGCAACCCTGACGCTGCTTTTAATGCGCTCTGGGTAAGCCTTGATAAACTTGGTGCGCGTATGGGGGATGGTGGTTTATCTACCGCTGTCCAATATCGTTTGACCAAAGATGATCTTAGGACCATTGTCCAGCAGGCTGGGTCAATACTGGTTCCACCAATGAATCTAGCAGAGATACTTCATTCTTTTTCCAGTACTTCTGCTATTGGCAGGTCATGGCGGCGAGATATTGCTGGGCAGCGTATTGCTATCCCAGTCGTGGATGAACTACTTGCAGCCATTGATGCCCGGAAGAGATCCATATTGCTTACAGGTCTTCCGGGCTCAGGAAAAACTTGTGTGATGCTTACATTGCTAGAGGCGTTGGAAGAACGGGTAAAAAACCATTCAGATATTGTGCCTCTCTTTATTCAATCACGTGAGTTCGCCGATTTGGTTACATCAGAAGATCGTCATGCTCAGGGCCTATCGCCGAAATGGGTAGAGGAAGCTGCAAGGATGGCTGAAGACGCCCATGTGATAGTAGTTATTGATTCTTTGGATGTGTTGTCCATCGCCCGTGAACATCGCATACTCAAGTATTTTCTTGCGCAGATCGACCGCCTGCTATTGCTCCCCAATATCACCGTTGTTACCGCCTGTCGCGACTTCGACAGACATTACGACAGACAGATTGCCGAACGACATTGGGATTGTGAATTAAAATGCCAGCCATGGGATTGGAAAGCTGAGATTACACCATTACTTGATACGCTGGGGATTGCGACTGCGGCTATCAATGCCGATACTCGCGAGCTGATTCGAAATCCACGTGAGTTGGCATTATTCGTTGAATTGGCCCAGAGAGACGGTAGTTTCAATGTGGTGACAAGTCAGGCACTGGCGCAACGCTATCTAAATACTGTTGTGCTTGCCGATAGCGAATTAGGGGATATTGCTATACAAGCGATTGAAGATATTGCCTCAGAAATGTTGCACTTGCGAAGTCTGGTGGTGCCACATCAGCGCTTTCCAGCCTCTCAGGACATTCAGCGGAAACTATGCAGCCTTAATGTACTACAGGAAACTCAGGATGGAAAACTGACGTTTGGTCATCAAACCTTACTGGATGTGCTTGTCATAAGCAGAGCCATGCGTAATGGCGTCACATTGAATGCGTTCATAAACAGCTTACCGGCTGTTCCATTTGTACGTCCGAGTATCCGTAGTTTTATAGCTCAGTTGGCACAAGGTGAGCGCCGAGAATTCAGAAAACAACTCAGAGCGGTGTTGGTGGGTAACGCTGCATTTCACATCAGACGTCTAGTAGCAGAATCATTTGCTGAACAAAAACCGCAGAATGAAGACTGGTCATTGGTACGCGATTTGCGCGAAAAACACCGTGATATTTTTCAGGTGATTTATGCCGTAGGCGGCTCAATTGAATGGCATCATTTCTGGGTCAACTTCCTGATTCCCTATTTAAAAATGACCCGGGATGCCGAAGGCGTGGGGATACATGTTCATCGTATTGCTCAATGGAGCAATGTTGATACTGCTGGCGTGGTGTCATTTTGGATGGAAGTGCTGGCGTTGGATTGGTTCGATGGCAATGGAATTGCAGACCAACTGGCGATGCGCCTGTCAGAAATTAAGTCAGGAAATATTGCCATTGTCGCTCCATTACTTGAACGGCTGATCACTATGCCGCGATCTGAGCACAGTTATCTTGGCAGGGCTATCGCTGGCTGTGTAACAGCAGGAGTAGTGGACGATGCTTTTCTCTGGCGTTATATAACGGACGACATCAGTGACGAAGATTTACTAGAATTTAGATTCAACTGCAAATTGCGTTGCCAAGTTAATGAATTTGGGAACAAAAATGAAAATTTTATCCGTCTGCGTATGGAACAATCCAGTGCGTTACTTGATTTAGCCTTAGGATCAATCGAGCGCTGGAGTATAGTGCAAACATCACGTTACGGTAAACCCCGTTTAGGTTACCGGCATGGGTTCCTGAGTGAGACCTCCTACAAAGCTACTCATAGCCAGCAGGATATGCACCATGTGGACTGTATGGATGTTCTGTTTGATGCAGTTGAATCTGGTATTCTTCACCATGCGAAAACACATTCATACTGGTGGAAAAAAAACTGTGAACGTCTTTGTTTTAATCACGAAGGCGCATTGCTCTACTTAGGTATACTTGCCTGTACCTCATCGCCTGAAGCCAATATTGACCTGATAGGCCGCATGCTGTGCGACCGAAATATGCTAGAGTTTGAACTTTCCTATGAATTAGGCAAATTGATACAATCAGCATTTAGGTTCCTCCCCGATCAAATACAAGATGCGGTGATGGAAAATATTTTGACTGTACGGAATGAATATCTTTCCTCCGAATCCAGCCTGTGGAAATTGAGGGCGCAAGCAGAATTTATTGTGCCGATTCCTTGTTATCGTCGTTCCGCCGAATTGCAGATGGTATTAGATGAGTATGAAAGAAGATCTGGGACATTGGTTTGTCAACCTTATATTCATTCGCGAGGTGGTTTAGTTGGAGCGCCATTTTCGTATGATGTTTTTCTAAGTATCAGCAATGGCGGAGTACTACAACTATTATTACATTATGATGGTCATACTCAGCGGGATTGGGATGAATTTCTTATCGGCGGAGAAGAAGAGGTTGGCTGGCAATTGCGTGAGGCCTCCTCTCGTCAGCCCTTACGGTTCCTAAATTTTTTGTCTAGTTATTGGATAGACATCCCCGCAAAATTTCGCGATGACATTATGAGTGGAATTGCTACTTACCTGGCGTATCGTTATGGCAATTTAAATACCAACGGAAAATGGGAACCGCTGGAGGAACCTAATGCATCACTTCTTGCAAACCAGATTTTAGATGAACTGGAAAGACATCCAATGCAGTGGCGATACAACAGCTCTTCAGCCAAAGCGCTTGAAGCCTGCGCCAATGTCATACAAGACCTACAAGCGGCAGAACGACTAATCTTTTTGGCTATAGGTTTTGCAGGGCTTGATGAGTCCGATCCAATTGAGGGGGAATCCGTCGATTTGATTACTACGGGAATCAATATGGCAAAAGGGGATGTGACCGATGCCTTGATGATTCTGGCTAATAATTTCCTAGAGCAAAGTAATAAATTACCAGCATTGTTAGTCCCCACATTGCGGCGATTTGCTAGTGATGAACATCAGGCTATTCGTGCTTTAATCTTGCAACGTTTACCATTTATGCAAAACAAGTCTTTTGATCTGGGTTGGGACTTATTCCATCTAGCCATGAAAGATGCTCATGGACTTTGGCAAATAGCCGAGAGATGTCTTTATTACGCCTATCACAATCATTTTGACACTGTGAAACCTTTATTAACAAGTATCTACAGTGAGGGAAGTGATAAAGATTTTGAAACATGGGGACGTATTTCAGCTTTATCTGCCATGACCAAACATATCGATTTTGATAAGTTTCTAAGGGACTTGAATACATTGGACAAAACAGAAGCCTGGCATGGTGCAACTACTGTTTGGGTAAATGATGAAAATATTCGACAACATAGGGAGCAGTGCCTAGAGGGAATTAAAGCGGGTTTAAATGCAGATGGCCAGCATGCCCTGGATGTTGCCAAGCAACTGGATCATATCTTTGACGATAGCGAAGATGTCATATTCATACCATTAGAAATTGTGGCTCGCTGTTTTTCGGTTTTTGAAAATGAGGGTAGCGGTGAGGGTAAACAACATCAATTCTTCAGATTTCATGAATGGCTGAACGCGATTTCACAGCTCGATCCAGAGCAAGCACTGGCAGTCACCGAAATATATCTAGCTTATGCCCGTCATAACAGACAATACCTGTATGATCACAATAACAGCCTTACTCAGTTGATGACTCGCCTTTTTGCAGAAGCAGAAGAACGCGAGGAATCAGATCAAAGTGCAATGTTACAACGTGTTGTGGCATTACAAGACATGCTACTTTCAATGGGTGTTAATGGTGTTTCAGACTGGCTGAAAGCAGCAGAGAGACCATGATTATCCAATAATATAATTATATACAGTATTATATGTTGATAACAAGGAGCAGTGGCGTGCTTTAATGATGATGGTGCGTCAGTTACGTATATCTGCATGATCGTATACATATCAAGTATTATTCAAAATAATAGAGCCCTTCGATTTGACCCGCCACGGTTAATCTAGATAGTTAGAATCATTGCTGCTTAGACATGAAGTCGGCTTTACGCTCAGGCTGTGTGAAAGCCTTGACCAAAAACTGAAGTCCTCTCATCTATGCAAAAGCTGAATTAGATCGGCTGG
The DNA here is from genome assembly GCF_013155275.1 of Brenneria sp. hezel4-2-4. Lineage (GTDB taxonomy): Bacteria > Pseudomonadota > Gammaproteobacteria > Enterobacterales > Enterobacteriaceae > Brenneria. The sequence goes on along the minus strand of NZ_JABJXS010000013.1, from coordinate 40,874 downwards.
TCAAAGAGTCAAACTTTACGTAGGGACTCGGTTTTCGGCCCTATTATTGGCAGTCTCTGCGACCCAAAAGTTTTCACTCGGCCTATGCTCTTAGCCGACTGTCAGATTTAACCGCACCTTGCTACTGTTATGTCTGTCTGAGAAAGCATCATGCTCAAATCAAGATTCACACCAAATAATCACTGTTCTTTCTTCACCCTCGACGTTAGCAGATAACACTGTCTCCGCCCCTGCATTTAGCGTTTATTCGCTCTGCGCCAACATCAAGCCGTCACTGCCGCCGCAGTGACGGCTTGATGCAACGCTGCAACAATATGGGCTGGCGCAACACCCTATTCATTACTGCCTGCATGACGATGCTCCGGCATACTGCCCCTGCAACAACCTTCCGGTGGGTCTGAACACCGGAAACATGGCACAGCGTATATGCTGCGCTGGCCGTACCCATCCGGCCATCCCAAAGGCATTGGCTCCTGCGAGTGTCTGTCCGATCAGGATGGAGCCATCCAGACGCTTCCGGCTCATTCCCAGCGTCGCTCCTAAACAGAGTTGAGCCTTCGTTCTCTTAGGTATTACTGGCCCAATTTAATCAATGTTCCTCATCCGCAGCGGGCCACTGGCCCGCATTTTCTTTCCATCCATCTGCAACAAAGGAGGTTTTATCACGTTTTTCAGGCAATACCCTCCGCCCGGCTTTCCAGCAGGAAACAAGGCGGATGCCTCAATCTGAGGCAACAGACGTTCTGAGCGTCTGGCCCCTGCCCTTCGGGGATCTTGTCGCAGTAAATGCGGCGAGTTGGCAATTACACTAACCCGATTTCCTCTCAGAACAAGTGATTTTACTGTAGCAAAAAAGCGACAAAGAGGAGGCTGATTATGGATGACCTGACATGGACGCTGAACCAGCTTTGCCGACGCAACCGGGACGGCAGCCATACCACGCAGGCTGACAGAAAACGGTCTCTTACGCTGATGGCCCGACAGTTGCGCGAAGCCGGTTTCCGGCAAATGCGCGCTACTTCGCTTAAAGGTAAGCATATCAACACCCTGCTGACGCGCTGGCAATCAGAGGATTTATCCGCCGGCACACTAAAGAATCGGCTGGCGCATCTGCGCTGGTGGGCGGAGAAGATTGGCAAACCGGGCCTGCTGCCCGCCGACAACGACCAGTTGGGCATTCCCAAACGTCGCTATGTCACCAATCAGAATAAAGCCCAAACGCTGAACGACCGGCTCGACTGTATCCGCGACCCGCAGGTAAAAATGAGTTTGCGTTTGCAGGCTGCCTTTGGGCTACGCCGCAAAGAGTGCCTGCTGTTCCAGCCCCGCTATGCCGACCGGGGCGACCATATCGCATTGAAAGGCACATGGACCAAAGGCGGTAAAGCACGTACCGTCCCCATCACCACACCAGAACAACGGGCCGTGCTGGATGAAGCCCACGCGCTGGCGGGAGCCGGTTCGCTAATCCCGGCGCAGAAAACCTATATCCAGCAGCGGCATCTGTATGACGGCCAGTGTAAAAACGCCGGACTCAGCGGCATGCACGGTTTACGCCATCGTTACGCCCAGATGCGCTATGAAATCCTGACCGGCTGGCTGGCACCCGCCGCCGGTGGCCCCGGCTATAACCACCTGACGCAGGAACAACAAACCATCGACCGTGAAGCGCGGCAAATCATTAGTCGGGAACTGGGGCATGAAAGATTACAGATCGTGTCGCTCTATCTTGGACGATAAAAAGGGTCTTCTGGATCAAAAAGGCAGGAAATGGCCGAAGGGAATAGATATTAAGGGGCAACGGACCTGCTAGAAAAAGGGAAAAGGCACTCTGCCCTATTTCACGATATCCCAGTCGCGGCTGCCAGCAGACGACGTCATAAACAGCCATCAAGCCCCTTCAAGTTTTCAATCCTGCTCCCCTTCCCCACCCTGACCACGGCTGATGCCCTGATAGCGGGAAGGCCAGATCTCTTCCGGCCGTTTGTTCAACGCTTCGGCAATCAAGCGCTCGCCCTTCGGCCAGTGTCGCGTTAGCGCATTTGCCAATGTAGATGACGCTAATCCCGCCTCTCTGGAGATCGCCGCCAGCGTTGTGCCACGTTTTCTCAAACCAGCGATAATATCCGCCGGATGCCAGTCATTAACGTTCATTACCCTCTCCCCCATGATTTTATCCGCCATGTTCAGCATCTCTAAACAACTACGATGTTAAGTAATGCTAAACACTAAGTCAATAGCTTATCTAGGGTGTTGATCATGCTTCCCGGACGTCTTAAATCCGCACGGTTAAACGCGCATCTTACTCAGGAAAAACTGGGTACGCTGGCAGGTATTGAAGAGGAAACCGCGCGGTCACGCGTCTCGCAGTATGAAAATGGGATACATCGCCCGACATTCGAAATGATGTGCGCCTTTGCGAAGGTGCTACATGTGCCGGAGGGTTATTTCTACACCCTTGATGATAAATTTGCGGCCATGCTGCTCGACCTTTATCGCCAATATAAAGCGCATTCCCTATGACCTTTCTCTTATCTCAAGCTGACTCTGTTCAGGGACTCTAAGCAACTCGCCTGTAAAGCAATGCTAAACATGACATCAATATTGATTATTGATGGTGTCACTATGTTACCTGCTCGCCTTAAAGCTGCCCGCCTGCGTGCCCAAATGACGCAGGAAAAATTGGGGGTACTCGCTGGGATTGAAGAAGCCACCGCGCGGTCGCGTGTCTCCCAGTATGAAAGCGGCACACATCGCCCAACATTTGAAACGATGTGCGCCTTTGCCCGCGTTCTTAACGTCCCTGAAAGCTATTTTTATACCCTTGACGACGACTTTGCAGACATCATCCTGAAACTATATGACGGTGAAGTCGTTCAGTGGAAAAAGGGATAACCTGCTCATTGCAAAATAAACTCACGTAAAAACGGTATGCCATCACCGGGCAGCATCCGACCGTCTGCATGGCTTTCAGCGTGTTTTCAAGTACGCTGATTTTTGCAACGCCATAATTAACCTCACCGGCTCCGTTCGCCGCCCAGCGATCCAGCCTATCCGCCCACTCCTGCATCATGCGCCGCCGCTGTTCCACATACTGCGCATGATTGTAGGCCGCGCTGACTTTGTTGGGGTCGGCGTGGGAAAGCTGCGCCTCAATCCAGATTTTGGGATAGCCGATTTCATTAAGCGCCGTCGAGATGGTGGCGCGAATACCGTGGCCGGTAAGTTGTTCCGCATACCCCATACGGCGCAGTGCGCTATTAAGCGTATTTTCACTGATGCGTTTCTTTAAATCGCTACGGTGGGTCAGCAGATATGTTTGAGCCGGTTTCATCTGCGCCAGCAGATGATGCACAATGTCGAGCGCCTGAGCGGGTAACGGCACAACGTATGGCGGAATAGCCTGACCATTCTTGCCGTGCCTGCGCATAGCGTTCTGCAACTGCTTTATATTCTCCGGCGGGATGATCCATAGCTCACGCTTCAGATCGAACTGATCCGGCGTTGCCAGCCGCAGTTCTCCGGTGCGAACCCCGGTCAATAGCAACAACCGGATGCCAAGCTGCGTTTGCATATCGCCTGCGTAGTTGCTCAGCTTCCGGAGTAATAACGGCAGCTCGTGGATAGCGAGATAGGGATTATGCCTGACAGGTGGCTTAGGAGCCGCCACCACGTCCAAATCCGACGCCGGGTTAGTTTCCAGCCCTTCGATTTTCACCAGCGCAAAGCGAAACAGCTGGTTAAATCACGTACGCACCTTTTTCGCGATGGTCAGCGCCTTGCGCCGTTCAATACGGGCAATCACCTCCAGCAGGTCAGAGCGACGGATCTCAAAGATCGAACGCTCGCCCAGAATGGGCAGCACATCTTTAGAAAAAATACGCTGGATTTGCGACAGGGTACTTTGCCGCCCTTCTCTGAGTTCGAGTCTGCGATGGTCAAGCCAAAGGGAATAGACGGCTTTGAAGCTGTGTCCGGCGGCCAGACGCGCGGCCTGCCGCTTTTGTTTGCGAACAGTGCAGGGGTTGATGCCTTTAGCCAACAGCTCGCGAGCGTCATCTCGCAATGCGCGCGCTTTGCGTAAGCCGATTTCAGGATAACGGCCCAGAGAGAGGCGCTTCTGTTTACCCAGCCAGTAATAGCGGAAATGCCATGACTTACCTCCCACCGGCGAAACAACCAGACCGAGTCCATCACAATCAGGAAGATAACAGGTTTTACCGTTGGCTTTAGCCTGCCGGATAATCAAATCGGAAAGTGCCATGACAAGAGCTCCAAGTTGAGACTCAGGCTCTATGCTTGTCATTGCCTTTATTTGATCCCAGCAACAATCAGGAACGCGTTGCCACCCTGTTTTTTTGGCCTCAATTCTGGCCTTAAAAAGGCTGGCTGTGGGTGGTTTTCAATGGATTGCTTTGGAAACAAAAAAAGAGCTTTTCGCTCTTTTTTCATAGACCTACAGACGTTGGTGGCTGTCTATAGAACAAGAACTGGAGCGGGAAACGAGACTCGAACTCGCGACCCCGACCTTGGCAAGGTCGTGCTCTACCAACTGAGCTATTCCCGCCCGGGAAAGTGCCGAACCGGATACGAAATTCTGTACCGGTACGGGGTGCGCATTATACGAGAAATCCTTTCGACCGCAACCCCCGAAAATGAAAAAACATCTGACTGCCGATAAAAAGAGCAACACGGCGCGAATATGTTCATCCATCAGCATGGAGACCGCCGGGCTGATTCTCCTGTCGGTCATCACGCCGAGCGCCGCCTGATCATCGCCGCGCCGCGCTATAGCTGAATAAAATGCTCCCGATAATAAGCCAGCTCCGCCAGCGACTCTCGGATATCATCCATCGCCTGATGCGTGCCCTGCTTTTTAAAACCGGCCAGAATCTCTGGTTTCCAGCGGCGAGCCAGCTCTTTCAGCGTACTGACATCCAGATAGCGGTAATGGAAGTAGGCTTCCAGTTCAGGCATATAGCGGAACAGAAAACGCCGATCCTGCCCGATACTGTTACCGCAAATCGGCGATTTCCCCGCCGGCACCCAATGTTGCAGGAAAGCCAGCGTCTCTAACTCCGCCGTGCGTTCATCAACCGAGCTGGCTTTCACCCGGTCGATCAAACCGCTGGCCCCATGGGTACGCACGTTCCAGTCATCCATCAGCGCCAACTGGCTATCCGGCTGATGGACGGCCAAAACAGGGCCCTCAGCTAAGACATTGAGATTGGCGTCGGTCACCAGCGTTGCAATTTCAATGATGCGATCCCGTTCAGGATCCAACCCTGTCATTTCAAGATCGATCCAGATTAGGTTATTTTCATCTACCATCGTGGTATTCCTGTTTAGCCTTGTGCTGTTACCCGCCTGTTGACGACAACAGCACGTCAACGCTTAAGTGACCAGCATTAATCAAATAGGGTGTATTATAGTCGCTTCAATCGCCGCGGGCGATAATCAGTGCCGTGGCGATAATCATAGTATTAAGTGAGGCTCAGTGAGCAAAAAGAAACTGTCGAAAGGGCAAGAGCGTCGAGTCAGCGCCAATCATCAGCGCCGCCTTAAGCACGCGGATAGCAAGATCGAGTGGGAGGATAGCCAACTGGGCGAGGCTCAGGAAGGCATTATTATCAGCCGCTTTGGTATGCATGCCGATGTGGAAGCGGCCGATGGCGTGGTGCATCGTTGTAACATCCGCCGCACCATTAAGTCGCTGGTCACCGGCGACCGCGTCGTCTGGCGCGCCGGCAACGAGTCGCTGGCGGGCATCAGCGGGATCGTTGAAGCCGTCCATCCGCGTCACTCCGTGCTGACGCGCCCTGACTACTATGACGGTGTTAAACCGATCGCCGCCAACATTGATCAGATCGTGATCGTTTCCGCCATTCTTCCTGAACTGTCGCTCAATATTATCGATCGTTATCTGGTCGCCTGTGAAACGCTGGAGGTCGAACCGCTGATCGTGCTGAACAAGATCGATCTGCTGGATGATGAAGCCTATCAGTTCGTCAATGAGCTGATGGATATCTACCGGGCGCTCAAGTACCCGGTGATTATGGTGTCAAGCCATACGAATCAAGGGATCGAGGAACTGGAACAGGCGCTAACCGGCCGTATCAGTATTTTCGCCGGACAATCAGGGGTCGGCAAATCCAGCCTGCTCAATGCCCTGCTCGCGCTGGGCGAAGAACGTATTCTGGTTAATGAGGTTTCTGATAACTCAGGGCTGGGGCAGCACACCACCACGGCGGCGCGGCTTTATCACTTCCCGCACGGCGGAGATGTCATCGACTCGCCCGGCGTGCGCGAATTTGGTCTCTGGCATCTGGAGCCGGATCAGATTACCCGCGGTTTCATTGAGTTTCGGGACTACATCGGCAGTTGCAAATTCCGGGATTGCCGTCATGAAAACGACCCCGGCTGCGCGATTAACGCCGCGCTTGAACGTGGCGACATCGCCGCCGAGCGCTTTGATAACTATCACCGTATTCTGGAAAGCATGGCTCAGGTAAAAACACGTAAAACCTTTTCCGATACGGATAACTGACATTTATCGTATCCATCGCTACAATGCGCCGCCTTTATCCCCTATTTCATGGCGCATACTAATCCAAGAGGCTCACCGTGCTGGATAGCATAAAAATTAAATTACAGTATTGGCTTCCCAAAATCTGGCTGACCCGTTTGGCCGGCTGGGGAGCCGATAAACAGGCGGGTAAGCTTACCAAGCTGGTTATCGATCTGTTTGTCCGTTACTACAAGGTCAACATGCTGGAAGCACAGCAGGCTGATACCGCCGCCTATCGCTCTTTCAACGCGTTTTTCGTCCGTCCGTTGCGGCCGGAAGTCCGTCCGATCGATCCCCATGCCCATCGTCTGGTTCAACCCGCTGACGGCGTGCTGTCTCAGTTGGGCGCGATCACCGACGGTAAACTGATTCAGGCCAAAAATCACCACTACTCGCTGGAAGCGCTGCTGGCGGGAAATTATGTGATGGCGGAGTTGTTCCGCGGCGGGTTGTTCGCCACCACCTATCTGTCGCCGCGCGACTATCACCGCGTTCACATGCCCTGTGACGGCGTGCTGCGGGAAATGATCTATGTTCCCGGCGATTTGTTTTCCGTGAATCTTCTGACCGCGGAAAACGTCCCCAATCTGTTTGCCCGTAATGAGCGCGTGATTTGCCTGTTCGATACCGAGTTTGGCCCGCTGGCGCAGATTCTGGTTGGCGCAACCATTGTCGGTAGTATTGAAACCGTGTGGGCGGGAACGGTCACTCCGCCGCGGGAAGGCATTGTTAAACGCTGGACTTACCCATCGGCGGGAACAGAAGGCGCCATTGCGCTGACCAAAGGTGAGGAAATGGGCCGTTTTAAACTGGGGTCTACGGTGATTAATCTGTTTTCATCCCAGCGGCTGCAATTTTCCGCTCACCTCGGCAGCCTTAGTGTGACCCGCGTGGGTGAACCTTTTGCTGAAATAGCGAGTGATGAGCAGGCGTTCGATGTTTCACCCGCGGAAACGGCCGGGCAGCAGCATGTTGCTGTGAATGTTGATACCGACACGACGGCCAATCCGGGGTGAAGCCCCATGCGCCGTAAATAACCACCCGTCATTGTTGTAAGTTAAAGGTAGGCTAAGCGTGCGTCTGATCGTCACTTTTCTGCTGGGATGTTTGTTATCCACCGCCTCATTGGCCGCCACGGCGCCCAGCGAGGCACAGTTACGCCAGCAATTGCAGCAAGCGGAAGCGAACAAAGGCGCCGCCGATCAGCCTGAGATTGTCGAAGAACTTCAGTCCGCCCTGAACGCCATGCAGGAGCGCAAGGAGTCGATTGAGCGCGCGGCCCAATACCAGCGCGTCATTGATGATTTTCCCAAGCTGACACAGGAGCTGCGCCGCCTGATCGCGGCAGAGGACGATAAGCCGTCGACTGTCCCGGATAATCAGTCCGTTAACGATCTTGAGCAGCAGATCCTACAGATCAGCAGCCAACTGTTGGAACAGGCTCGCCAGCTTCAGCAGGAGCAGGATCGGTTGCGGGATATCGGCGATTCCCTCGGTCAGCTTCCCCAACAGCAAACCGAAGCCAGCCGCGCACTCAGCGATGCAGAACGGCGGATCCAGTCTCTGGGGTCGCCGGCCACCCCGCTGGGGCAGGCGCAATTAGCTGCGTTGCAAGCCGAATCCGCGCTACGTAAAAGTCGGGTTGACGAGTTAGAGCTGGCGCAGTTGTCCGCCAGCAATCGTCAGGAGTTATCCCGCTTGCGCGCCGAACTGTATAAGAAACGCCATGACCGGCTGGATATCCAGCTTCAGGCGTTACGCAGCAGCATCAATAGCCTGCGTCAGCGGGAAGCGGAACAGGCGCTGGAAAGAACAGAGTTACTGGCGGAACAAAGCGGCGAATTGCCTTCCGTCATCAGTTCGCTGCTGACCGTTAACCGCGAACTGTCCGTCGCTCTGAATCAGCAGGCGCAGCGTATGGATCTGATCGCTTCCCAGCAGCGTCAGGCCGCCACGCATACCCTTCAGGTTCGTCAGGCGCTGAGCACTATCCGCGAGCAGGCGCAGTGGCTGGGCGTTTCGCCTGTTTTAGGCGAAACCCTGCGGGCGCAGGTCGCCCGACTGCCGGAGATGCCCAAACCGCAGTTGCTGGACAGCGATATGGCGCAGTTGCGCGTACAGCGCCTGCATTTTGAAGATCTGATTAATAAACCCAGTGACGCCGAACAGGCCAAACAGGACGACGGCACGCCGCTCACCAGTACGCAGCAACGGATCCTGACCGACCAACTGCGTACCCAGCGCGATCTGCTGACGTCGCTGATATCCGGCTGTGATACGCAGATCCTGGAACTGACCAAGCTCAAAGTCGCCAACAATCAACTTGAGGACGCCCTGCGCGAAACCCGGGAAGCGGCGCACCGCTATCTCTTCTGGGTTGCGGATGTCGATCCGATTACCTTTTCCTATCCGCTGAAGCTGGTGCAGGATCTCACCCGACTGCTGTCGCTGGATACCTTGACCCAGCTCAGCAGCGCCATGGTGATGATGGTCACCAGCCGCGAAACCGTGATGCCGCTGCTGGGGGCGCTGTTGCTGGTCGGGTTCAGCATCAGTTCCCGCCGCCATTATCATGCGTTCCTCGAACGCGCCAGCGGCCGGGTGGGTAAAGTGACGCTTGACCATTTTATGCTGACGTTGCGTACCGTGTTCTGGTCAATCCTGACGGCGCTGCCGCTGCCGGTGCTCTGGGCGGCGTTGGGGTACGGGTTGCAAAACGCCTGGCCTTATCCGGTCGCCGTCGCTATCGGCGACAGCGTGACCGCTACCGTGCCGCTAATGTGGGTGGTGATGATCAGCGCATCATTCGCGCATCCTCAGGGGCTGTTTATCGTCCACTTCCGCTGGTCGCCCGATCGGGTTGCCCGGGCGATGCGCTACTATCGGTTGTCGATTGCGTTTATCGTGCCGTTAATCATGGCGCTGATCACCTTTGATAAACTCAACGATCGTGAATTCTCCAGTACGCTGGGACGTCTGTGCTTCATTTTACTGTGTATGGCGCTGGCGCTGGTCACCACAGGTCTGAAACGGGCCGGCATTCCGCTTTATCTGGATAAGGAAGGCTTAGGGGAAAACTCCGTTAACCGGGCGATGTGGAACCTGATGATCTGCGCGCCGCTGGCCGCCGCGCTGGCATCCTGTATTGGTTATCTGGCGACCGCGCAGGCTCTGCTGGCCCGGTTGGAAACCTCGGTTTCCATCTGGTTCTTCTTGTTGGTGGTGTATCATATCATCCGTCGCTGGATGCTTATTCAGCGCAGACGTATCGCCTTTGATCGGGCCAAACAGCGTCGGTCGGAGATTCTGGCCCAGCGCGCCCGCGGCGAAGATGACTCGCCACCCGGCGCCCAGCACGAAACCAGTTCGGAAGTCATTGAAGAGCCGGTGGTGGATTTGGACGCCATCAGCGCGAAATCATTGCAGTTGGTCCGTTCCATCCTGACGTTAATCGCGCTGGTTTCGGTGATTGTGCTGTGGTCTGAGATTCACTCCGCGTTTGCCTTTATGGAGAATATCAGCCTGTGGGACGTCAGCAGTACGGTCAGAGGCGTCGAAAGCGTACAGTCGATTACGCTGGGATCCGTGCTGATCGCCATACTTATTTTCATTATTACCGCTCAACTGGTGCGCAATCTCCCCGCTCTGCTTGAACTGGCTCTGTTGCAGCATTTGGATCTCTCCCCCGGCAGCGGTTACGCCATCACCACCATCAGCAAATATATTCTGATGCTGATCGGCTGCCTGATGGGATTCTCGCTTATCGGCATTGAGTGGTCGAAACTGCAATGGCTGGTCGCCGCGCTGGGTGTCGGACTGGGCTTTGGGTTGCAGGAAATTTTCGCCAACTTTATTTCCGGGCTGATTATCCTGTTTGAAAAACCGATTCGTATCGGCGATACCGTCACCATCCGCGAACTTACCGGCAACATCATGCGTATCAATACTCGCGCGACCACCATATCGGACTGGGATCGCAAAGAGATTATCGTGCCGAATAAAGCGTTTATTACCGAACAGTTTATTAACTGGTCGCTATCTGATTCGGTGACGCGTGTCGTGCTGACGATACCGGCGCCGGCCGACGCCGACAGCAAAGAAGTCACTGACTTGCTGATGGATGCGGTGAGCCGCTGTTCGCTGATATTGGACACCCCGGCGCCGGAAGCATTCCTGGTGGATCTGCAACAGGGGATCCAGATTTTCGAACTGCGTATTTTCGCGGCGGAAATGGGACACCGTATGCCGTTGCGTCATGAGCTTCACCAGTTGATTCTGGAAAATTACCGTAAACATAATATGGTGATGCCGTTTCCGCCCTTTCAGGTGCGCATGGACTCCTTATCGCGCAAGGGAAGAACCACGACGTCCGGTAACCGGACGGCCGGAAGCTTATAAAGGAAGGAATGAGGCGGGGAGCAGCCGATGCCCCGCCTTTTCACAGAGAAAGATCAGGAACGCTCGACCGGGAACGCAATCACATCACTCAGCCTGTCGGCATTCAGGGCCAGCATAATCAGGCGATCGACCCCCAGCGCCACGCCGGCGCATTCCGGCAGACCATGTTTTAACGCCGCCAGTAAATTCTCATCAATCGGTTGCTGCGGCAAACCGCGGGCGGCGCGTTTACGGTTATCCTGTTCGAAACGCTGGCGTTGCTCATCGCCGTCGGTTAACTCACGGAAGCCATTCGCCAGTTCAATGCCTTTAAAATAAACCTCAAAGCGCTCGGCAACCCGATGATCTTCAGTGCTGATTTCGGCCAACGAGGCTTGCGTCGCCGGAAAGTGATAAACAAACGCCGGCTTTTCGCGACCGATATGCGGTTCAACGCCAAAGGTGAACAGCATCTGCACCAGCGCATCCCGGTCTTCTTCGCGACAGGCGATATCGCCCAGGCCTAATTTTTCAGCCGCTTCGCGCAACTGGGTTTTATCAACGGAGAGGGGATCGATCTCCAGATGACGGAGAAAAGCCTGCTGGTACGAGAGCATCTCCGCGCTCTCGCACTCCAGCACCTGCTGCAATAAGTCGTCGACTTCATTCATCAGGCGGTACATATCGTAATGCGGACGATACCATTCCAGCATGGTGAATTCCGGGTTATGGTGCCTGCCGGACTCTTCATTGCGGAAACTGCGGCAGAGTTGAAAAATCGGACCGCTGCCTGCGGCCAGCAGGCGTTTCATGTGGTATTCCGGGCTGGTCATCAAATAGAGCGTCATGCCCTCGGCAGCGCCGGGGCCGACAAAGCGAGTCTGAAACGGGCAGAGATAGACGTCGGTTACCGTGGCCCGGCTCATGGCCGGCGTTTCAACCTCTAATACGCCGCGATCGGTGAAAAAACGCCGGATCGCGGTGACTATCGACGCGCGCTTCAACAAATTAGCGATAGGGGCGCTAGGTTGCCAACTTGTCGTTTCGCTCATGGTTACTACTCCAAAGTCAAACAGGTGGAGCAGTCTACCCGCATCATAGCGGGCAGACAAAAAAATTTATCTCCAGTGAAATCTTTTTCCATCTCGTCGCCAAAAGGGTTATTAAAGAAATAAAAGCATTATTTCTACGGAAATAAGCCTTTCGATCACGTTTTTATAAGTTATTTCAGTACACTGTGGAAAAAATACAAAATGCTGGATCACATCAAATTTCATCCGCCTTTAATTCGGTATAATCATTCCCACACAAAAAATAGAGGTTTATCTATTCTTAATATGTCCTAAAGTCATTTTTTTATGCGATTTAATGCACTAATAATTAAGCAGATATATAAAGACAGAAATGAATAGGCGTTATTTTTTTATTTTAACTTAATTAACTTAAGTAACTGGAGGAATGCAGTGCAAACCTTTAATGCCGATTTGGCCATTATCGGGGCCGGGGGCGCTGGCTTACGCGCAGCAATTGCTGCTGCCGAAGCAAATCCCCAACTGAAAATTGCGCTGATCTCAAAAGTCTACCCAATGCGTAGCCACACCGTGGCGGCAGAAGGCGGATCAGCAGCGGTCACTCAGGACCACGATAGCTTTGATTATCATTTCAACGACACCGTTTCCGGTGGTGACTGGCTGTGCGAACAAGACGTCGTCGAACACTTCGTCAAGCATTGCCCGGAAGAAATGATCCAGATGGAACAGTGGGGCTGCCCATGGAGCCGTAAACCTGATGGTTCTGTTAACGTCCGTCGTTTCGGCGGCATGAAAATAGAACGCACCTGGTTCGCCGCCGACAAAACCGGCTTCCATATGCTGCACACCCTGTTCCAGACCTCCCTTAAATATCCGCAAATCCAGCGTTTCGACGAACATTTCGTTCTGGATGTTCTGGTCGATGACGGTCAGGCCCGGGGCGTCGTCGCCATCAATATGATGGAAGGCGCACTGGTTCAGATCCGGGCGAACGCGGTGGTTATCGCCACCGGCGGGGCCGGCCGAGTCTACCGTTACAACACCAACGGCGGCATCGTGACCGGGGACGGTATGGGCATGGCGTTCCGCCACGGCGTCCCCTTGCGCGACATGGAATTCGTGCAATATCACCCGACCGGCCTGCCGGGCTCCGGCATTCTGATGACGGAGGGCTGCCGCGGCGAAGGCGGCATCATGGTCAACAAAGACGGCTACCGCTATCTACAGGATTACGGCATGGGGCCGGAAACGCCGTTGGGCGAACCGAAAAACAAATACATGGAACTGGGGCCGCGCGACAAGGTTTCCCAGGCTTTCTGGCATGAGTGGCGCGCCGGGCGCACCATTTCCACCCCGCTGGGCGACGTGGTCTATCTTGACCTGCGCCATCTCGGCGAGAAAAAGCTCAAAGAACGCCTGCCGTTCATCTGCGAACTGGCGAAAGCCTATGTCGACGTCGATCCGGTTAAAGAACCGATCCCGATTCGCCCTACCGCGCACTACACCATGGGCGGTATCGAGACCGATCAGCATTGTGAAACCCGCATCAAAGGTCTGTTTGCCGTCGGCGAATGTTCGTCTGTCGGTCTGCACGGCGCCAACCGCCTCGGTTCCAACTCGCTGGCGGAGCTGGTGGTGTTTGGGCGCATCGCCGGCGAGCAGGCCGCGCAGCGTTCTCAGGCAGCCGCTCCCGCCAACGGCAGCGCGCTCGACGCGCAAACCCGTGATGTCGAACAGCGTCTGAACGACCTGATGAACCAGGAAGGCACCGAAAGCTGGGCGAAAATCCGCGACGAAATGGGCATGTCGATGGAAGAAGGTTGTGGTATTTACCGCACCACGGAGCTGATGCAAAAAACCATTGATAAATTAGCCGAGCTGAAAGAGCGCTTCAAACGGGTAAAAATCACCGACCATTCCAGCGTATTCAATACCGATCTGCTCTATGCCATTGAGCTTGGTCACAGCCTGGATGTGGCGGAATGTATGGCGCACTCCGCCATCAACCGTAAAGAATCCCGCGGCGCCCACCAACGTCTGGATGAAGGGTGCACCGAGCGCGACGACGTGAATTTCCTGAAACATACGCTGGCTTTCTACAACCCTGAAGGGGCGCCACGTCTGGATTACAGCGACGTGAAAATCACCAAACTCCCTCCGGCCAAACGCGTTTACGGCGCCGAAGGCGATGCTCAGGATAAAAGCAAGAAGGAGCAGGCGAATGGCTGATATGCAAACCCTGAAAATGGAAGTCATGCGCTACAACCCCGAACGGGACAGCGCGCCGTATTTTGAAACGTTTGACGTCCCATTCAACAAGCAGACTTCCCTGCTGGACGCGCTGGGTTATATCAAAGATAACCTGGCGGCGGATCTCTCCTACCGCTGGTCCTGCCGGATGGCGATCTGCGGTTCATGCGGCATGATGGTGAACAACGTGCCCAAGCTGGCCTGTAAGACGTTCCTGCGCGATTATCAGGACGGCATGAAGGTTGAAGCGCTGGGCAACTTCCCCATCGAGCGCGACCTGGTGGTCGACATGACCCACTTTATTGAAAGTCTGGAAGCCATCAAGCCGTATATCATCGGCAACGATCGTAAACCGGCCGACGGCACCAATAAACAAACCCCGGCGCAGATGGCCAAATACCACCAGTTCTCCGGCTGTATCAACTGCGGTCTCTGCTACGCCGCCTGTCCGCAGTTTGGTCTCAACCCGGAGTTTATCGGGCCGGCGGCGATTACGCTGGCGCACCGTTACAACCTGGATAACCGCGATCGCGGGAAAAAACAGCGTATGGCGCAGTTGAACGGTGATAACGGCGTCTGGAGCTGTACCTTTGTGGGTTACTGCTCAGAGGTTTGTCCGAAGCATGTCGATCCTGCCGCTGCTATTCAGCAAGGCAAGGTGGAAAGTGCCAAAGACTTCATGATCGCCATGCTGAAACCACAATAAGGGAGGGGCAATAATGACATCCAAACGTAAAGCGTATGTCCGCGGCATGGCGCCGACCTGGTGGCAAAAGCTGGGGTTCTACCGTTTTTATATGTTGCGTGAAGGTACGGCCGTACCAGCCGTCTGGTTCAGCATCATATTGATGTGCGGCGTATTTTCTCTGAAGAATGGCCCGGAAGGATGGGAAAGCTTTGTCGGATTCTTACAGAATCCGCTGGTGTTGCTCATCAACATCATCGCACTGTTGGCGGCGGCGCTGCACACCAAAACCTGGTTTGAACTGGCGCCGAAAGCATCCATCATTATCGTGAAAGACGAAAAAATGGGGCCGGAGCCGATTATTAAAGGGCTTTGGGCGGTCACCATCGTCGTCACGCTGGCTGTTCTGGCTATTGCCTTACTATTCTGAGCAGGAGGAATAACGTGATTAATCAAACGCCAAAACGTTCCGATGAACCGCCATTCTGGGGATTGTTCGGCGCCGGTGGTATGTGGAGCGCCATCTTCGCCCCGGTCATCATCCTGCTGGTTGGTATTCTGCTGCCTTTGGGTTTGTTCCCGGATGCGCTGAGCTATGAACGTATCATGGCTTTCAGTCAGAGCTTTATCGGCCGCCTGTTCCTGCTGCTGATGATTATTTTGCCTCTGTGGTGTGGTTTACACCGAATGCACCACGCCATGCACGATCTGAAAATCCACGTTCCCGCCGGGAAATGGGTTTTTTACGGTCTGGCAGCCATTCTGAGCGTGGTTACCATTATTGGTGTCGTCACGCTGTAAGTCGGTTGGTTCACGCTAACGGCCCGCCTGTGAGGGCCGTTTTATTTTGTTCCTGCTTTCCGTCTCACCGATTACCCTAAAAACAAAGCAAGGCCCGCCCTAAGAAATAAATCAGAACCTGTCGGTTCTCATTACCCGATAATTTTATCCCGGAACATAAAGAATACCGCGCCCAATAGGCACAGCCCGGCCCAAATATAGTCCGTCCGAAAGGGTTCTTTTAAAATGATTATTGAAAAAGGAATAAACACGGAAAGGCTAATGACTTCCTGCAATATTTTTAGCTGCCCTGCTGAAGCCACCTGATAACCAATACGATTAGCGGGAACCTGTAATAAATACTCAAATAATGCGATCCCCCAACTGACCAATGCGGCGATTAACCAGGTTCGGCCGCTGAAATAACGCAAATGCCCATACCAGGCGAAAGTCATAAACACATTGCTGAGCGTCAGCATACACACGGTGATAACCAGCGGCGACATCATTTTTCTCCAATTCGTTCACCGCTGCATTATGTCGTCGCCGAGAGGAAAACGCCACGGTGGCGCTTTCGCCTACGAAAAACCTTTACAGCTTACTGTGCGCTACGCTGTATCGCTTCCCCACCTGCCTCAACATCCTGTCCAACACCACGCGTGGTATTGCACCCGACGACCGCAGATAGAATTAATACAGAGAAAATAGCGATAAGACTTTTCTTCAACATAGGTGATTCCTTCTAGTGATAAGAAAAAAGGTCTTTTTAAGCGTAGTCAATATTGGCCGCTTCGTGGCACTTTTCATGCTTAATGATGCGATCGGCGCTATTCAAGCGAAAAAAAACCGCCATTAAGGCGGCTTTTTAAAAAGAATGCATTATTTAACGCGAGAAACATACTCGCCAGAGCGGGTGTCGACTTTGATCACCTCGCCAATCTGCACAAACAACGGCACTTTTACAACCGCGCCAGTGGTCAGTGTCGCAGGCTTGCCGCCGGTTCCCGCGGTATCGCCTTTCAGCCCCGGGTCGGTATCGACAATTTCCAGTTCGACAAAGTTCGGCGGAGTCACCGTGATAGGTTGACCGTTCCACAGCGTTACGATGCATTCAGCCTGATCGAGCAACCATTTGGCGTTATCGCCAACCGCTTTCTCATCGGCAGCCAGTTGCTCGAACGTTTCATTATTCATGAAATGCCAGAACTCGCCATCGTTGTACAAGTAAGTCAGGTTCATATCCATAACGTCGGCGCCTTCGGCGGAGTCGGTGGATTTGAAGGTTTTTTCAATAAGCTTACCGGTTAACAGACGACGCATTTTCACACGTGCAAAAGCCTGGCCTTTACCCGGCTTAACAAACTCACTCGATTCGACAGCGTAAGGCTCGCCTTCGAACATGATTTTAAGACCGGAACGGAAATCGTTGCTAAAATAAGTCGCCATAAAGGCCCTCTACATTTGATACTGGTACTAAGCCAAAAAATGGCACACATTGTAACCCTAAATATACCTTCCAGAGAAGATTGGTTGCAGCAACTTGCGGACGTAATTACCGATCCGAACGAATTACTGCAACTTTTGGCGCTGAGCGACAACGCCAGACTCCGGCAAGGCAACGACGCGCGCAAACTATTCCCTTTGCGCGTACCGCGCGTTTTCGCCGCGCGTATGCAAAAGGGGAATGCCGGCGATCCGCTTTTGCTACAGGTTCTGACCGCGCGCGAGGAATTCATTTCCGCCCCAGGTTTCACTCATGACCCGCTTGATGAACAACACAGCGTCGTCCCGGGGTTGCTGCACAAATACCATAACCGCGCCTTGCTGCTGGTCAAAGGCGGCTGCGCGGTGAACTGCCGCTACTGCTTCCGCCGCCATTTCCCTTATCAGGACAACCAGGGAAACAAGGCGAACTGGCGTCAGGCATTGGACTATATCGGCCAGCATCCAGAACTGGATGAAATCATTTTTTCCGGCGGCGATCCGCTGATGGCCAAAGACGCGGAGCTTGACTGGCTGATAACCGAGTTGGAAAACATCCCGCACCTGAAACGCCTGCGCATTCACAGCCGCTTGCCGGTAGTGATTCCGGCGCGCGTTACCGACGCGTTATGCCAGCGGCTAGCGCAGACGTCGCTTCAGACCGTGCTGGTTACCCATATTAACCACGCGCAGGAAATCGATGGTGATCTCGTGCAAAGTATGGCGCGTTTACGTCGGGCCGGCGTCACATTGCTGAATCAAAGCGTTTTGCTGCGCGGGGTGAACGATAATGCGGATACGCTGGCAAACTTAAGTAACGCCCTGTTTGATGCCGGTATTCTTCCTTACTATCTCCATGTTCTGGATAAAGTACAGGGCGCCGCCCATTTTCTGGTCGGCGATGAGGAAGCGCGTACGCTGGTCAAGGCCCTGATGAAAAAGGTTTCTGGTTATCTGGTTCCCCGCCTTGCGCGGGAAATTGGCGGAGAAGCCAGTAAAACGCCGCTGGATCTGGGACTAAAACAAAGCCGGGAAGAGAACGCCACAGTTGATGATAAATAAACAAACCCGGCGAAACGATGCATTCGCCGAGCGGTGGCATTCATTCAACTCGCGTTTACGGGCATTTGTAAACGTTGCCGACCATCTCACTGTCCAGCGGGGCAAAACTTGACCAGAATGTTTCACTCGGGCTGGTCGCGCCATAGATCGTATTACCGCCCATGGCCGCCGCTTTATTGCGTAAATCATTAACCGCGCCGCGCATTGAGCTACTATCACTATGATTGCCGGATAGCCAGTTAGACTGTTTGCCGCTAACCTGACCGAGTAACCGGCACTCATTGCCCGGCTGCTTATCCGTAAACGTAACGGCCTGCCCTGCGGCACTGAGTTGATTGGTCGTACTGCACCCTGCCAGCAACATAACGGCAGAAATACCGAGTAAAAGGTGGATCCGCATTTTCCCCTCCATGATAGTGAAAAATAAAATACGCCTGGATGAATCATCCTGCGATGCAAAAAACCTGACGGTTACCGCTTCTCGCAGTCATGCATGCCACGACCACCTTAACATTCTATACCTTAAAAACCGGTGAGAATGATTCATCTGTCAATTAACTGATATCAAATAAAAAATTGCTAACCGGAACGGATATGCCTCTGTGTGTTAAGGCCTATCGCCTTAGGCTTTATCTGAAAAAAACCATAACTTAATTTATGTTCATTTCAATCACTGTATTTTATGTACTATCCTGATCACTGGTCATTTTTGGCTACACCCGCCTATATCTATACTCTAAATAATTCGAGTTGCAGGAAGGCGGCAAACGAACGAATCCCCAGGAGCTTACACCAGTAAGTGACTGGGGTGAGTGACAAATCTGCCTGGAGCAGATTTGAACGCTGTTTGCAGCAGCCCCAATGGGGAGAGGCCCAGGGAGGGGCCGAGTAATGCAGCCAACGCACATGCAACTTGAAGTATGACGAGTATATAATTAATAACTGCAAAATTATCGTGTTAGGGAACGCCCGGCTTCGTTTAATATTGGATAAAACGAAACATAGTCAGACAACGTAGTGTCATCAAGGAAACCAACAGTATGTTTACCAAGAAAATTTTACTGGCTGCCAGCGGCATGTTCTTATGCGTGTCGGCCAGTCAGGCGGCTGGCTTGATTGCCCCGGACAATACGCTGCGTAACGATCTCGCATGGCTTTCCGACCGTGGCGTAATTAATGTCAGTCTCTCCACCTGGCCGTTAAGTCAGGAAGAAATAGAATCCGTTCTTTCGCAGGCCAAGCCTGTTACCAACACGGAAAAAAACGTCATTAGCCGGGTTGAGCAACGCATCAGCAATCTGAAATCCAATGTTCGTATCACCGGCTATACCTCTACCGACAAACCCGGATTACCACAGGGCTTTGGCAACACCCACGCCAGCGATCATGCGCTTTCCATTGGCGCTGGAGCCAGCGATGAATTCTGGGACGTCAATCTTAAAGGCACCGTTGAAGGCGACCAGCGGATTAGCGATCAATCCCGCTGGAATATGGACGGTTCCTACGGCGCGGTTAAAATCTTTAATCAATGGCTATCATTCGGCAAAACCGCCCAATGGTGGGGCCCGGGCTATGACGGCAGCCTGATCCGTTCCGACGCGGCCCGTCCGGTAACTGGATTTAGCTTGCAGCGCGCCGATCAATCGCCGTTTGAAACGCCGTGGCTTTCCTGGATCGGCCGCTGGCAATATCAAATTTCCGCCGGTCAGCTCGAACAGTATTATGCCGTGCCTGAAACCAAACTCATCGGTGGGCGCCTGACATTCATGCCGACCAACTTCGTTGAGCTGGGCGCGTCACGTATTATGATGTGGGGAGGGGAAGGTCGTCCTCAGTCATGGGGATCGTTCTGGGACGGTGTGGCGGGAAGAGACAATACCGGAACGCAGAATGAACCCGGCAACCAGTTGGCCGGCTTTGATTTTAAACTGAAATTGCAACCGCTGACGGGTCTGCCGGTCAGCCTGTACGGTCAGTTGATCGGTGAAGATGAAGCCGGCATGCTGCCATCAAAAAACACCTACCTTGTCGGTCTTGAAGGCCATCCTGAATGGGGCACATCAACCATCAACTGGTATATTGAAGGGGCCAACACCCGCTCCAACGAATCCACAAACGGCGTCATTTACACCCACCACATCTATAGAGACGGCTACTACCAGCAAGGCTCGCCTTTGGGCCACGCCATGGGCGGCGATGGACGTATGCTATCCGGGAAAGTGGAGTTGGCGCTGGATGACGGACAGCGCTGGAGCACCCGCGTCACCTACGCCAGGGTCAATCCGAACGAGCAGAGTATTAATAAAGCCTTCCCGCGCTCTGATACGTTGAAAGGAATTGAACTGGGCTGGGGTTACGACTTCCAGTCAAAGGTGAAATTTGACACCAGCGTATGGTACACCGATAGCGATAACAGCCTCAGCGACGACTTCGGCGCCGGGTTGGGCGTGGAAATACCGATTAATCTCTAATCATTTTCATCGTTGCCAGAAACAAAAAAGGTGGGAATTCCCACCTTTTTTAATGGTTGCCAATCTCAAGCACGCCACTGCTTGAAGCGGTTGATCAGTCCGTTTGTCGAACTGTCATGGCTGGTGACGTCTTTCGCATCTTCCAGTTCGGGTAGAATGCGGTTAGCCAACTGTTTACCCAATTCCACGCCCCACTGATCAAAAGTGAAGATGTTCAGAATCGCTCCCTGGGTGAAGATTTTGTGCTCATACAGGGCGATCAGCGCCCCCAGGCTGTAAGGGGTAATTTCACGCAGCAGAATCGAGTTGGTCGGACGGTTGCCTTCAAAGACTTTGAAGGGCGCAACGTGCTCGACGTCCTTCGCCGTTTTACCCGCGGCGGCAAACTCTGCCTCAACCACGTCGCGGCTCTTGCCGAACGCCAGCGCTTCTGTCTGGGCAAAGAAGTTAGACAACAGCTTGCTGTGATGGTCGCTCAACGGGTTATGGCTCAACGCGGGCGCAATAAAGTCACACGGAACCAGCTTGGTTCCCTGATGAATCAGCTGATAAAACGCATGCTGACCGTTGGTTCCCGGTTCGCCCCAGATAATCGGCCCGGTTTGATAATCCACCGGATGACCGTTGCGATCGACGTACTTGCCGTTGGACTCCATATTCCCCTGTTGGAAATAGGCGGCGAACCGATGCATATATTGATCGTACGGCAGAATGGCTTCCGTTTCGGCGCCGAAGAAATTGTTGTACCAGATACCGATCAAGGCCAACAGCACCGGCAGGTTTTGCTCGGCCGGGGTAGACGCGAAGTGTTTGTCCATCGCATGAGCGCCGCTGAGCAGTTGCTCAAAATTGTCGAATCCCAGAGAGAGAATAATCGACAAACCAATCGCGGACCACAGAGAATAACGCCCGCCGACCCAGTCCCAGAATTCAAACATGTTATTGGTATCAATGCCAAAATCGCCGACGGCCTGGGCATTGGTAGACAGCGCGGCAAAGTGTTTCGCCACATGTTTTTCGTCTTGCGCGGTTTTCAGGAACCAGTCACGGGCGCTATGCGCGTTGGTCATGGTTTCCTGGGTTGTGAAGGTTTTGGACGCCACCAGAAACAGCGTGGTTTCGGGATTAAGCGGCTTCAGCGTTTCCGCAATGTGCGTACCGTCGACGTTGGAAACAAAATGCATATTAAGATGATTTTTATACGGCTTCAGCGCTTCCGTCACCATATACGGCCCCAGATCGGAGCCGCCGATGCCAATATTCACCACATCGGTAATCGCCTTGCCGGTGTACCCTTTCCACTCGCCGCCGATGACCCGTTCGCTGAAGTTTTTCATTTTCTCCAGTACCGCATTCACCTCAGGCATGACATCTTTGCCGTCGACGACAATCGGGGTGTTGCTGCGGTTACGCAGGGCAACGTGCAGTACTGCCCGGCCCTCGGTCCGGTTAATTTTTTCGCCGGCAAACATCGACTTAATCGCCCCGGCCAAATCAGTTTCCCGCGCCAGCGCCTGTAATTTTTCCAATGTCTCCGCTGTAAT
Organism: Brenneria sp. hezel4-2-4; assembly: GCF_013155275.1. Classification (GTDB taxonomy): domain Bacteria; phylum Pseudomonadota; class Gammaproteobacteria; order Enterobacterales; family Enterobacteriaceae; genus Brenneria. The sequence continues at coordinate 18,624 of NZ_JABJXS010000013.1, read as the reverse complement.
GCGGTTTTTGGAATAATCCACCAGCATCAAATCGTCAAAAGTGGCGGAAAAGCGTTCAAAACGCGAACGATCCTGAGCAAACAAGTCTTTGATCTGAATATCTTTCATCACATCAAAATGTTGTTGTAACGCTTGCCACGCGGCGGTTTGGCTTGGATTGATATTTTTCATAACAATGCTCTTCTCTCCGAGAGTGAAATCAAAAATTGCTGAATCGATTGTATCCCGTAAATCGTCAATTGAGATCCCTTTTCTTGAGAAATGCACATCGCCGCGTTTGTTTTATTGACAGTCACCGGATAACCCGTTATTTCTAACTCTGTACTTGCGCGTTCAGCGCAAGCCAGAAGAGGAGCGTCGCCCAGGTAAGGTATCGGAGGAACCGTAATCCGCTGATGATACCCCAGGGGGAGCGACGCCGAGATGGCGTGAACGACGGAATTCATGGACATCGACCACAGGGGCTGAATCCTCTGGGTTGTCACCCGGTTCGCCCTGATTAGGGCGTTCAGCAAGGTGGAGCGCTTCTGGGTGTATCGTAGTTTTTCTATTTCTACGCCTGCTCCCTGTTTACCGCTCTTCCCTTGTGCCAAGGCTGATTAATGGATCGCCGTTGTGAATAACGCAAACAATGGCTCCCCTGACACGAGGTTTTTTTAAATGTCCGCAAACACGCATCCTATCGTTATCGCCAAATTCGGCGGCACCAGCGTCGCCGATTTTGACGCCATGAATCACAGCGCCGATGTGGTTTTATCCAATCCCGATGTTCGGGTCGTAGTATTGTCGGCCTCCGCCGGCATCACCAATTTGCTGGTTTCCCTGGCCGAAGGGCAGAATCAGGAACAGCGAGCCCAACTACTGAGCAAAATCCGTCAAATCCAGTACGCCATCATCGACCGCCTGGCGACGCCGGCGGTGATCCGCGATGAAATCGACCGCATGCTTGAGAATATCACCACGCTGTCGGAAGCGGCGGCGCTGGCGACCTCCAATGCCCTGACGGATGAGCTGGTAAGCCACGGCGAGTTGATGTCCACCCTGCTGTTTGTTGAAATCCTGCGCCAGCGTGAGGTGATTGCCGAGTGGTTCGATGTTCGCAAAATCATGCGCACCGATGACCACTTCGGCCGCGCCGAACCCGATTGCCAGACATTGGGAGAATTGACCCGCAGCCAGTTGCAACCGCGTCTTGAGCAGGGATTAATCATCACGCAAGGTTTTATCGGCAGTGAGGCCCTGGGGCGCACCACAACCTTGGGACGCGGCGGCAGCGACTACACCGCCGCGCTGCTGGGCGAAGCCTTGAATGCCAGCCGCATTGATATCTGGACCGACGTGCCCGGCATCTACACTACCGATCCGCGCGTGGTGCCGGCGGCGAAACGTATTGACGAAATTATGTTTGAAGAAGCGGCGGAGATGGCCACATTCGGGGCGAAAGTGCTGCATCCGGCCACGTTATTGCCCGCCGTTCGCAGCGATATTCCGGTGTTCGTTGGTTCCAGTAAGGATCCCGCCGCAGGCGGTACGCTGGTTTGCAATAAAACCGAAAACCCGCCGTTGTTCCGTGCGCTGGCGCTGCGTCGCAAGCAAACCCTGCTGACCTTACACAGTTTGAACATGTTGCATGCGCGCGGCTTTCTGGCCGAGGTATTCAGCATTCTGGCCCGTCACAACATCTCGGTCGATTTGATCACCACCTCGGAAGTCAACGTGGCGCTGACGCTGGATACCACCGGTTCCACCTCAACCGGCGACAGCCTGCTGTCCAGCGGCTTGTTGACCGAGCTGTCCTCGCTGTGCCGGGTGGAAGTCGAAGAAAATCTGTCGCTGGTTGCGCTTATCGGCAACAAGCTGTCGCAGGCCTGCGGGGTGGGCAAAGAGGTCTTTGGCGTGCTGGACCCGTTTAATATCCGGTTGATTTGCTACGGCGCCAGCAGCAATAACCTGTGTTTCCTGGTGCCCGGCAATGATGCGGAGAAAGTGATCCAAACGCTGCACCGCAGCCTGTTTGAATAATCCGTTTTCGCCGAATTCAGCGTGGGAGAGTCGCTTCTCCCGCGCTCACAGCGTCAATGGCGACTCTTCCCGTTCTTCATCTTCATCCTGCGATACCGTCAGCACGTTATACGCCACCGCACAAAACAGCGAATTCAACCGGTTCATATCGCCCAACAACCCCAAATGCAGCGAGCTGGTTTCCAGGCTCTGCACGTTCTGCTGGTGCAACCGATCAACGTGGGCATGCGCATAACGACGATTCAGAATACGGAAACGGTGTTTGGCACGGCGTAAACGTTTAGCGCTGGTGATATCTTCCGAAAGAAATACCGACAGACCAAGACGTAAGTTCGCCAGTAACTGATCGTGCAAGGTGTTTAACTCCGTCAGCCCCTGAGCCGAAAAGGCCCGGCGAGCGGTCAGGGATGTATTGGCGACATCGTCGGCCATCCGTTCGATAATATCCCCCGCCTGCTCAAGATTCAGCGCAACCTCAATCACTTCCGCCCAACGCCGGGAGTCCCGCTCGTCGAGGCTGTCTTTTTGGATCTGCGCCAGATAGAGCTTAATCGCGGTATACAGCACATCGACATCATCATCCAGCCGGCGGATTTCCCGCCGCTGCATCGGGTCGCCTTGCAGTACCTCACGATACAGACGCAGCATCTGCTCCACCACATCGCCGATCCGCAGGGTTTCCCGCGCGGCGTTGGTCAGCGCCAGCGCGGGCGTATCCAGCGCGCTGGTGTCCAGATGCCGCGGCCTCATTTGAATATCCACTTCGGGCGAATCGGCGATCATCACGCAGGACAGGCGGGCGACCATCTCGGCGAACGGAATCAATATCAGACAACGAATAAGGTTGTAGAAAAGGTGGAAATAAATCACCAGTTCTTCCGGTTCGAGCGGTAAACGCGCCAGCCAGCGCGACAACGGCTCAACAAAGGGCAGTACGAACAGGCAGCCAATCAGTTTGAACAGCACGCTGCCCAACGCCACACGGCGACCGGCCGCATTCTGCGTCGTGGAACCGATCATGATCAGCAGCCCGCTGCCCAGATTGGCGCCAATCACCAGACACATCGCCACTTCCAGAGAAATCACTCCGCTGGCCGTCAACGTCGCGGTCAGCAGTACCGCCGCCAGACTGGAATAACTGACGACCGCAAACAACGCGCCGACCAATGCATCGAGCATGATGTCGCCGGTGAGCGAAGAGAACAGCACTTTCACACCCGCTGTTTGGGTGATCGGGGTGGCCGCCGCCACAATCATTTCCAGCGCCAGCAGAATCAGCCCCAGGCCAATAGCCACCCGGCCGATCTGCCCCACGCGCGTCTGCTTACGGCTGAGGAAGAAAATCACCCCCAGAAAAATCAATAACGGGGACAGCCAGGAAAAATCAAACGTCAGTATCCGCACCATCAGTGCGGTGCCGACATCCGCGCCGAGAATAATCACCAGCGCCGGGGCCAACGCCACCAGCCGCTGCGAAACAAAAGACGTGGTCAGCAACGCGGTGGCATTACTGCTCTGAACCAACGCCGTGACGCCGATCCCGGCCATAAAAGCCCAGGGCTTCTTCTCCACGCTTTCGCTAAGAACCCGCCGTAAACTGGCGCCATAGACCCGCATGATGCCGGTGCGAACAATATGCGTTCCCCACACCAGCAACGCAATCGCAGAAAGTAAGTGCAGCAGTGTTAACACAACGTTGATACTCCTGGCGTCTAGGTGATATTGATAATTCCCTCGTCAGTCATATTAACAGATGTTTCCTGTCTTCACTGGAAAGCGCTTTCCATATAAGAAAATTCGCCGGCATGATTCAATAACTCAATCGCCCCTTTTTAATGGCGTTGACGTCAGAGCGTGGCGGCGGCGGAAAGTGATTGGCGGGCGCTGAGGAAAAAAGCAGGCCGGGAACGTTCCCGACCCCAGACCGTTGATAAAGCCCGTTATTAGGGAGAGCGTGGCGAGGGGCCGTAGCGGCGTAAGCCGCCGACAAATTTGCCAGGAGCAAATTTGAACAGCATTTATGCTGGCCCGCAGGGTGGGACACAAGGATGTGTCCCATCATGGCCCCTCGGTACGGTAGGCCCGGGTATCTCGGGCTTACCGACGACTTTGTCAGCAACCTCAGTCCGGGAATGTTCCCGGCCTGCTTTATGTAACAACCGTATTAGAAAGAGTAAGACACGCTGCCCACGATGCTGCGCTCGGCGCCGAAATAGCAGAACTCCAGCGAGTTACAGGCCGCCACGTAACGTTTGTCCGTCAGGTTATTCACGTTCAACTGCGCGCTGAGGCCTTTCAACCCGACTTTGGATAAGTCATACCCCACCGCCATATCCACCAGCGTATAGGATGGCAGCGTATGGGTGTTGGCGCGATCGGACGTTACCCCGTTGACATAACGCACGCCGGCGCCGATGGTCAAACCATCCAGCGGGCCGCTTTTCACGTCATAGCTCGCCCAGGCGCTGGCCTGATTACGCGGCGCGTAAACAGCGCGGTTCCCCTGCTCGTCGGCGCTGCTTTTCTTATAACGGATATCCGTGTAGGTATAGGCAGCCTGCAAACGCAGGTTGTCGGTCAATTGGCTGACGGCCTCCAGTTCCACCCCTTCCGATTCGATTTCCCCCACTGAACGATAGGGGTCGGTCGGCTGTACTTTGGTCGCCACATTGCGCTGATTGATGCGGAACACCGACAGGCTGTACTGGCTCTGCGAACCTTCCGGCTGATATTTCAGCCCCGTTTCCCACTGCTTGCCTTTCATCGGCTCAAGCACGTTGCCATCCTCGCCGACAAAGCTGGTGGGCGTGAAGGCGGTGGAATAGCTGACGTAAGGGGCAAAACCGGAGTCAAACAGATAGAGCAGCGCCGCCCGGGAGCTAAGGTTATTTTCATCCAGTTCGCTGCGGGTGCCGGTGCTCTTATCGATATTGGTCACTTTCACCCGATCGTAACGCCCGCCCAGCGTGAAACGCCAGCGCTCCCAGCTCATTTGATCCTGGATATAGATCCCGGTCTGTTGCAGCTTATGTTTCTCAAGCGTTGAGCCGTACATGGCCGTCGGCGCGGCGCCATAGACCGGATTAAAGACATCAATGTCGGGAAACGCGCCTGAAGGCCAGTCCACGTCATTGTGCCGTTGCTGATAGTCCACGCCCACCAGCAGACGATGATTCACCGCGCCGGTGTCAAAGCTGCCGTCCAACTGGTTATCCAGCGTCACGGCGGAAAGTTTTTCCCGCGCGCCGGAATAGTAGCGATAAAGCGAGTCCCCGCTGCTCCAGCCATAGGCATACACCTGATCCAGATGAACTTTAGTCCGCAGATAGCGCGCTTTCTGACGTACCGACCAGCCGTTGTCGAAACCATGCTCGATGTTGTACCCGACCATATTCTGCTTACGATCGTACTTCTCGTAATTCTCTTCGCCTTCATAAAAGGTGTTCGGGATTTTCCGCCCGTTATGGGCAATCACCGTTCCTTCATAGGGTAATCCAGAATGGCTGCCGCCTTCCGGATCGCGGTGCAGGTAAGCCAGCAGATCCAGCCGGGTCTTATCGGAAATCCGCCAGGTCAGGCTGGGCGCAATGGCGTAACGCTGCTCTTTCAGCGGGCCGAACTGGGTATCCGCATAACGCGTCATGCCGCTGAGGCGAAACGCCAGACGGTCATCGTCATCCAACGGCCCGGTGACATCAAAAGCCGCGCCGCGCTGCGCGTTATTACCGGCAAACAGTTTGATCTGTCCGCTGCGATCAAACGACGGCTGACGGGAGCTCAGCGCCACAATCCCGCCCGGCGAAGCGCGGCCATACAGCACCGAGGCCGGCCCTCTGACCACTTCAATGCTATCCAGGAACCAGGGATCGACAACCAAAGAACTGTGGGAGCTGGTGTCTCCCATCATTTTCAGCCCGTCCCAATAGACGTTGTCCAGACTGCCGTCGGAAAAACCGCGCAGCACCATATAATCAAAGCGGTTGGATGCGCCGATTTGGTTGCTGAACACGCCGGGCGTATAGCTTACGGCCTGTCGTACGCTGATGGCACCTTGCTCTTGGATCTGATCGCGCGTGACGATGGAAACCGCCTGCGGGGTTTCAATATCCGGCGTCGCCAGCTTGGTTGCGCCGCTTTGCGTCTGAGAGGACACCACTATCGTATCGTTACCGGAGGAAGACGGCGATGCCGTCTCTTCCTCCGCCATTGCCGATAGGTTAAAGCCGCCCACGATACACCCAGCCACCCATGCCAGCCGCGATTTTCTGAACATGACACTCTCCACAACACGCTTTATTGTAAATAAGAATTATTACCGTTTTTACCGACGTTATAACTATGCGCAATGACAGATGCCATATGCGCAATGACAAAGGTGCTGTACGGTGGGAACTTTCAGATATTGGGTCGAACCACGCTCGGTGAAAAACCGTAGCGTCGTCGAAAGGCGGTAGAGAAATTGGTGGCGTGCTGATAACCGGACATCCAGGCCGCCTGCTGGACGCTATACCCCTGTTCCAGATAGCGACGAGCCAGTTCCAACCGGCAGTCGCGCAGGTAATCAAATACCGAATGCCCGTAGGCCTGGCGGAATTTGCTTCGCAGGCTACTGGCGCTCATGGCTGCCGTTTGCGCCAGATCATTGAGCCTGTACTCTTTTTCAGGCTGCTGCTGTAACAGTTGGCGAATAGTCTCCAGACGATGCCGTTCACCGGGAGAAGATAAATAGCTTTTTTCCTGTGGCTGAGATTCCATCGACAGGCCGTATCCCAGCAGTTGCAGCATGACGCCTTCCAGCATGAACTGGCGCGCCATACTTGGCTCGGCGTTTTCCAGCACATACTGCAACCCGGACAGCAAATAACCGGGTATCTGCCAGACAAACGCCGGGGCATCTGTGCGTTCCCATTCATGCAATAACGAGGTAATCAACGGCTGCGGCTGAAAACTGGCCGGATTGATGCCAAGCGTCAGGGTCTTGAGGTGACAATCGGCCTGATGACTGGCGTTCATTACCACATGCTCGCCCAGCCGGGTGCTGAACGCCATGCCCGGACGCACGGTAAACTCCCGGTTATTCAACCGGATCGCCACGCAGCCTTCCAGAACGATCAGGGTATAAAGAGGAGAACAGTGCAATGAAGTGGATTCATAAGGTTGCAAAACCCGCACGTTGGAGTGGGTCAGGCAGATGCCTGACGACAGCGCCAGCTCTTCGACACGGCCCTGGATGACCGCACCCTTTTCTTTGTAACGATCGCAACTCCCCGCCAGCGCAGGAAAATGGTAGCTAATCCCATAACGCTCGCCAAAATCAAAAAAATCTTCTATCGAAAAGTGGCGTTTTGCCATCGCAAGAGCGTGTGCATTCATCATGTTTTGTATCAAACATCAGGCCAGGCCGATCTGGAGAAACAAACGCCAGAGTAATAGTTATCAGCTTCACCATATCATCAGCCTCGCGGGGCATCAATAATAGTGATAACCATTCTCATAAAATCGTGTTATCAATTTCTGAAGAATGGAGCATGCTCAGCCTATCCCGCGATACATCGCCTAGTCCGCGTCGTAGCCTAAATTCGGCGCTAGCCAGCGTTCCACTTCACCGATATCCATCTGCTTACGTCTGGCGTAATCTTCGATCTGATCGCGCTGAAGCTGGGCGACGGCAAAATATTTGCTGTCAGGGTGGCTGAAGTACCAACCGGATACCGACGCGCCCGGCCACATGGCGTAAGAGTCGGTTAATTTCATCCCGACGTGCTTTTCCACATCCAGCAGTCGCCAGATTTCGGCCTTTTCGGTGTGATCCGGACATGCCGGATAGCCCGGCGCCGGACGAATGCCCTGATAGTTTTCACGAATCAATTCGTCATTGCTGAGGTTTTCATTGGCCGCATAGCCCCAGTAAACCTTGCGCACGCGCTCATGCAAATACTCGGCGAAAGCTTCAGCTAACCGATCCGACAAGGCTTTCACCATGATTTTATTGTAATCATCATGCTTCGCTTCCCATTGTTCGGCTAACGAGTCCTCCTCCAGCCCGCCGGTGACGGCAAACGCGCCAAGATAGTCCGGCTTACCGCTGGATTTAGGCGCGACGAAATCGGCCAGGCAATAGTTGGGGAAATCCGCTTTTTCCGTTTGCTGGCGTAGATGATGGCTGACCAACAGCACCTCATCCCGACGCTCATTGGTATAAACCTCCACATCGTCACCCACCCGGTTGGCGGGGAATAGCCCAACAACCCCGCGGGGATGAAGCGCGCCGCGCGCCGACAAATCATCCAGCATGGCGTTGGCATCGGCAAACAAGCGTTGCGCCTCTTCCCCCACTATCTCATCTTCCAGAATACGCGGGTATTTTCCGGCCAACGACCAGGTCATAAAGAATGGCGTCCAGTCGATGTAATTACGCAACGTTTCAATATTGGCGGTAACGTCCTGTACGCCCAGGCGATGCGCAACTGGCGGCGTATAGCTTTCCCAGTCCAGCGGCGTGGCGTTATCGCGGGCGGCTTGCAGCTTGATGGGCGGCGTTCTGGGCTTTTTGCGCCCATGTTGAATACGCACGGTTTCATATTCTTTGCGGATACGGGCGACAAAATCATCACGCTGACTGGCGGACAGCAATGCGGAAACCACCCCCACCGTGCGGGAAGCATTCTGTACATAGACGGTCGGGCCGCTATAGTTTTGCTCGATCTTCACCGCGGTATGCGCTTTTGAGGTTGTCGCGCCGCCGATCATTAACGGCAGGGTAAATCCCTGACGCTCCATCTCTTTCGCCACGTTGACCATCTCATCCAGCGACGGGGTGATCAGGCCGGACAGACCGATGATATCCACTTTCTCTTCACGCGCGGTCTTCAGAATTTTATCCATCGGCACCATCACGCCAAGATCGATGATTTCATAGTTATTGCACTGCAACACCACGCCGACAATATTCTTGCCGATATCGTGCACGTCCCCTTTTACCGTTGCCAGCAGGATCTTCCCGGCGGTGGTTCCCTTGGCTTTACTGGCTTCGATATAGGGCTCGAGGTAGGCCACCGCCTGCTTCATCACCCGGGCGGATTTCACCACCTGCGGCAAAAACATTTTCCCGGCGCCGAACAGATCGCCGACCACGTTCATACCATCCATCAGCGGCCCTTCAATCACTTCAATGGGCCGTTCCGACTGCTGACGCGCCTCCTCGGTGTCCAGCTCGATAAACTCGGTAATGCCTTTAACCAGCGAGTACTCCAGCCGCTTCTTAACCGGCCAGCCGCGCCATTCCGCCTGCGGCTTGTGGCTTTCATCGTCCGACTTGCTGCCGCGGTATTTTTCCGCCAGATCGAGCATACGCTCGGTGGCATCGTCACGACGGTTGAGGATCACATCTTCAACCGCCTCACGCAGCTCCGCCGGGAGATCGTCATAGATCGCCAACTGACCGGCGTTAACGATCCCCATATCCATCCCGTTGCGGATCGCATGGTAAAGAAACACGGCGTGGATCGCCTCGCGCACCATGTCATTGCCGCGAAAAGAGAAGGAAACGTTAGACACGCCGCCCGAGATCATCGCATGGGGTAACTGCGCTTTGATATCCGCACAGGCTTCAATAAAATCCACCGCGTAGTTGTTATGCTCTTCAATGCCTGTCGCCACCGCGAAAATATTCGGGTCGAAAATAATATCTTCCGGGGGGAACCCCACTTCTTCGGTGAGGATGCGGTAAGCGCGGCGGCAAATATCTATTTTACGGGCGCGGGTATCCGCCTGCCCCACTTCGTCAAACGCCATCACCACCACCGCAGCGCCATAGCGCCGCACCAGTTTGGCGTGATGAACAAAGGCTTCAACCCCTTCTTTCATGGAGATCGAGTTCACAATGCCTTTGCCCTGAATACATTTCAGGCCCTGCTCAATCACATCCCATTTTGAAGAGTCAATCATGATCGGCACGCGGGCAATATCCGGCTCGCCGGCAATCAGATTCAGAAAACGAACCATCGCCGCTTCCGCATCCAGCATGCCTTCATCCATGTTGATATCGATGATCTGCGCGCCGCTTTCAACCTGCTGGCGGGCCACATCCAGCGCTTCATTATATTTTTCTTCTTTGATCAGCCGCTTAAATCGCGCCGAACCGGTGACGTTAGTCCGTTCGCCGACGTTGACAAACAGCGTATTCGCGTCAATATTCAGCGGCTCCAGACCAGCCAAACGGCAGGCCACCGGGATCTCCGGCAATTTACGCGGAGCAACGCCGTCGACCGCCTTGGCAATGGCGGCAATATGTTCCGGTGTGGAACCACAGCAACCACCGACAATATTCAGAAAACCGGAGCGCGCCCATTCGCCGACGTGCCGCGCCATGTCGGCCGCATCCAGATCGTACTCGCCAAAGGCGTTCGGCAGCCCCGCATTCGGGTGCGCCGACACATAGCATTCCGCAATGCGCGCAAGCTCCGCCACATACTGGCGCAGCTCATCCGGCCCCAGCGCGCAGTTCAGACCAAATGACAGCGGCCGGGCATGACGTAACGCATTGTAGAACGCCTCCGTCGTCTGGCCGGACAGGGTGCGCCCGGAAGCGTCGGTGATGGTGCCGGAAATCATCACCGGCAGTTCGATCCCTAACGCTTCGAATTCGCTTTCAACGGCAAACACCGCCGCTTTGGCGTTCAGCGTGTCAAAGATGGTTTCGATCATAATCAGATCGACACCACCCTCGATCAACGCGCGGGTTGACTCACGGTAAGCGGTTACCAGTTGATCAAAACTGACGTTACGAAATGCCGGATCGTTAACATCAGGAGAAATCGAGGCCGTGCGGTTGGTTGGCCCGAGAACGCCGGCGACGTAGCGCGGTTTATCCGGCGTCAGCGCCGTCCACTTGTCGGCACAGGCGCGGGCAAGTCGTGCGGCGGTGGTGTTGATCTCCGCGGACAATGACTCCATCGCATAATCAGCCATCGCGATGGTGGTGGAATTGAAGGTATTGGTTTCGAGAATATCCGCTCCCGCCTGCAGATAAGCATCGTGGATCGCCGTAATAACCTGAGGCCGGGTCAGCACCAGCAGGTCGTTATTGCCTTTAACGTCGCTCGGCCAGTCGGCAAAGCGCTCCCCACGGTAATCCTCTTCCTGTAAGCGATAACTCTGGATCATGGTGCCCATACCACCATCCAACACCATAATGCGTTGCGCTAACTGACGGCGCAATTCGTCTACCCGATTAATCACAAAAACCTCATTCCAGCCAATGCCTGTCTTACCCATGCGAGGTTTTATCCTAGCATAAGTTGCGAATCAGCTAACGCCGTGTCACATGAGACTTTTTCAGGCAGCAAAGAGATTTCATCCGCCGGGAAAGAAGAGTTGCATTCTTGGGTAAAAAAACGAAAATCAATTCCATTATCTGAAAAAGGAATCAATGCCATGACGCCACCAGAACCCGCCAAAAGAGGGAAGAAACCCAGGGCCAATGCCGCGACGCCCGCCCAGCCAACCGGGCAGGTTCAATCGCTGACGCGCGGCTTGACGTTGCTGGAATACATCGCACAGGCTAACGGCAGCGTCGCGCTCACCGATCTGGCCCAGCAGGCGGGTTTGCCCAACTCCACGACCCATCGGTTACTGACCACCATGCAACAGCAGGGGTTTGTCCGTCAGGTCGGCGATCTCGGTCTGTGGACGATTGCTTCCCATGCCTTTATCGTCGGCAGCAGCTTTTTGCAAAGCCGTAATCTGCTAGCCACCGTGCACCCGATACTGCGCAAACTGATGGAAACATCCGGCGAGACGGTGAATTTAGCCGTGCTGGACCAGAGCGATTGTCAGGCGATTATTATCGATCAGGTGCAGTGCAACGCGCTGATGCGCATGTCCGCGCCGATCGGCGGCAAGCTGCCGATGCACGCGTCGGGCGCGGGGAAAGCGTTTCTGGCCGCTCTACCGGAGGAACAGGTAACGCGGTTGCTGCATAGAAAAGGGCTACATGGCTACACCCATCACACCCTCAACTCGCCGCAAAATCTTAAAGAAAATCTGTTGCAGATCCGCAAGCAAGGCTATTCCTTTGACGACGAAGAGCATGCGCTGGGACTGCGCTGCATCGCCGCCTGTATCCTTGATGAGCATCACGAAGCCTTTGCGGCGATCTCTATTTCCGGCCCGGTATCACGCATTACCGACGATCGCGTCACCGAACTGGGCGCGTTAGTGATCAAGGCGGCGAAAGAGATTACTCAGCAATACAGCGGCACGCGTTAAACGCGACGTCTAAAGCCGATAGGGATCGGTTGTTCATCCGCTTCAGCCCGACGCTGGCTGAAGCGCTGCTTATGCCGATAGGCGTAAACATCTTCAATATGGCCGTCACGAATGCGCTGCTGCAACCCTCGCCAGTAATCGGCACGGAACAAATCACCGTGCATTTCCTCAAACAGCGCCTGTAAATGGCGATCGCCGCACAGGAAATGGCGAAACTCTTCGGGAAATACATCATTCGGCGCCACGCTGTACCAGGGCTCCGCGGCCATTTCATCCTCGGGATAACGCGGCGGCGGGATCTCGCGGAAATTCACTTCCGTCATATAGCAGATCTCATCGTAGTCGTAGAAAACCACCCGGCCATGCCGGGTTACGCCAAAGTTTTTAAACAGCATATCCCCCGGAAAAATGTTGGCCGCGGCCAACTGCTTGATCGCATTGCCATACTCCTCAATCACATCATGGAGCTGTTGTTCCGTGGCCTGTTCAAGATAAAGGTTCAGCGGCGTCATGCGTCGTTCCATATACAGATGACGGATCACGATCCGATCGCCTGAATCCTCCAGCTTTTCCGGCACCTCACGCTGTAATTCCGCCATCAACGCCGGGCTGAGACGCTGCTTATCGATGACAAAATTTTCATACTCCTGCGTATCCGCCATTCTTCCGACGCGATCGTGCTCTTTGACTAACCGATAGCACGCCATAACTCGCTCGGCATTCACCTCTTTTGGCGGCGCAAAGCGATCTTTAATCACCTTAAACACCCGATCAAACGACGGCAGCGTAAATACCAGCATCACCATGCCTTTCACCCCGGGAGCAATAATAAATTGCTCCTCAGACGCGGCAATGTAATGCAGATACTCGCGGTAATACTCCGTTTTGCTGTGCTTTTGGCAGCCGATCGCCAGATACAGTTCAGCCGTGGTTTTACCCGGCAGAATATCGCGCAGCCAGGCCACCAGCGCGGAAGGCTGCGGGGCATACACCATGAAATAAGAGCGAGCGAAGCCAAACACAATGCTGGCTTCGGAATGGCTGGTCAGGCAGGTGTCGATAAACACCGCCCCCTGCTCGTTATGGTGAATAGGCAACAGGAAAGGGAAAATGCCCTCCGGCACGGACAGCTTCCCGACCAGCCAGCCCGCCTTATTGCGATAGAACACCTCATTCGCCACCTGTAGCGTCGCTTGGGATAGCTGCTCTGCGGAGAAAGTTTGCTGTAGATAAGCCACAATGTAGGAAATATCCCGCGACAGATCCTCCCATGGCAGCCGTAAAGGCAGGTCGCCCAGCAATTTTTCCAGCAGCGCGCGCCAACCGTCCGACGGGATAAACATGCGCGCAATGGGACGCGGGATCTCGCGAAAACGTCGCTCAGGCTGAGAGCTGAAGACAAAAAGTTTATCCGGCGCGAGTTCCCGGTGGTTGAACAGCCGGCAATAGACCGAGTTAAAAAAGCTTTCCGCGATCTCAAAGCGCGGGTAATCCGGCAGCAAAGCGGTATAACGCTGTTTTACCCGAGCCAGAAAGTCGGCATCGTCGCAGCGTGTCCCGGTGATACAGCGCAATTGCTCCACCACCAGACCGACATGGTGATCATACAGGTGAATGCGCTGCTTCATTGCCTGCTGCACCGCCGGCCAGTCCGCTTGCTCAAACCGCTGTTGCGCGCCGGCCGTCACCTCCAGAAAGCGACCGTATTGCGCATCGAATCCCTGCAAAATCGTCTGCGCCACCAGTTGTTCAAGATCGCGAACCATCATGCTCTCCAGATGAACACCGGCCAGCAGCACGCTGGCCGGGTAGGATCAAAATTGCTGTTCTTCTGTCGATCCCGTCAGAGCGGTGACGGAAGAAACGCCGCCCTGAATAATGTTCGTCACCTTATCAAAGTAGCCCGTGCCGACTTCCTGCTGATGGGATGAGAAAGAATAGCCGTCTTTTATCGCATCAAACTCCGGCTGCTGCACTTTCTCAACATAGTGTTTCATGCCTTCGCCGCGCGCGTAAGCGTGGGCCAGATCGAACATGTTGAACCACATACTGTGGATCCCGGCCAGCGTAATAAACTGATATTTGTAGCCCATTGACGACAGTTCATCCTGAAAGCGCGCAATGGTGCGGTCATCCAGATTCTTCTTCCAGTTGAAGGAAGGCGAACAGTTATAAGCCAATAACTTACCGGGATATCTTTCATTTATCGCCTCGGCGAAGCGGCGGGCCAGTTGCAAATCGGGCGTTGAGGTTTCGCACCATACCAGGTCGGCATAAGGCGCGTAGGCCAGCCCGCGGCTGATTGCCTGTTCGATGCCGGCACGGGTGCGATAGAAACCTTCCACCGTGCGCTCGCCGATAACGAAAGCACGATCGTACTCATCGCAGTCTGACGTCAACAAATCCGCCGCATCGGCATCGGTACGGGCAACCAGCAAGGTTGGCACCCCCAGCACATCAGCGGCCAGACGCGCGGCGACCAGTTTCTGAACCGCCTCCTGCGTCGGCACCAGCACCTTGCCGCCCATATGTCCGCATTTTTTGACAGAGGCCAACTGATCCTCAAAATGAACCGCCGCTGCCCCCGCTTCAATCATCGACTTCATCAGTTCAAAGGCGTTCAACACCCCGCCAAATCCCGCTTCCGCATCCGCGACAATCGGCAGGAAATAATCGGTATAGCCTTCATCACCCGGTTCAATCTGATTAGACCACTGGATCTGATCGGCGCGACGAAAGGTGTTGTTAATCCGCTCGACCACGGCAGGCACCGAGTTCGCCGGATATAATGACTGATCGGGATACATACTGGCCGCCAGATTCGCATCAGCGGCAACCTGCCAGCCGGACAGATAGATGGCTTCAATACCCGCTTTGGCCTGTTGTAAGGCCTGCCCGCCGGTGAGCGCGCCAAGACAGTTCACATAGCCTTTACGCGCATCGCCATGCAACAATTTCCATAATTTAGCGGCGCCCAATTGCGCCAATGTGCATTCCGGGTTCACCGAGCCACGCAGATTAACCACATCTTCGGCGCGATAAGGACGGGTGATGCCTTCCCAGCGAGCGGTTTTCCATTCTTGTTCGATTGCTTGAATCTGTTGGGTACGAGAGGTTGTCATAGCGGCGATTCCTTTTATCATCAGTCAGAATTAATCAAGTAATGCGTAACCGGGTAACGTCAGGAAGTCGATCAATTCATCCTGCGTGGTAATTTGCTCCATCAGGCGCGCAGCCTCATCAAACCGGCCGCCGCTGAACCGTGCCTCCCCCAATTCCTCCTGAATCACCCGCATCTCTTCCGCTAACATCTGGCGGAAGAGCGCTTTGGTGATAGCCTGTCCGTCGTTCAACGTCTTGCCGTGATGAATCCATTGCCAAATGGAGGTACGGGAAATTTCCGCGGTCGCCGCATCCTCCATCAGGCCGTAAATAGGCACACAGCCGTTACCCGAAATCCAGGCTTCGATGTACTGCACCGCCACGCGAATATTGGCGCGCATGCCGGCCTCCGTTCGTTCGCCTGGGCAAGGCTCCAGCAATTCCGCCGCACCGATCGGCGCATCTTCCGCGCGACTGATGTCAAGCTGATTGCTCCGACCCGTCAAGGCCCGATCGAAAACCGCCATCACCTCATCCGCCAATCCGGGATGTGCGATCCAAGTGCCGTCATGACCGTTTCTGGCTTCCAGTTCCTTATCTTTACGCACTTTATCCAGCACCCACTCGTTACGCGCGTGATCCTTGCTGGGAATAAAGGCCGCCATTCCCCCCATCGCAAACGCGCCGCGCCGATGGCAGGTTTTAATTAATAATCTTGAATAAGCGCTCAGAAAGGGTTTATCCATCGTCACCGACTGACGATCGGGCAAAACACGGTCGGGATGATTCTTCAATGTTTTGATATAGCTGAAAATATAATCCCAGCGGCCGCAGTTCAGCCCGACGATATGATCGCGCAGGTGATAGAGGATCTCATCCATCTGGAAAACAGCGGGTAATGTTTCGATCAGTACCGTCGCTTTGATGGTTCCGCGCGGGAGATCAAAACGATCCTCGGCATAACAAAACACCTCGCTCCACCAGGCCGCTTCCTGCCATGCCTGTGTTTTTGGCAGATAAAAGTACGGACCGCTGCCTTTTGCCAACAGTTGCTGATAGTTGTGGAAAAAATAGAGCGCGAAATCGAACAGGCTGCCGGGAATAGCCTCGCCTTGCCAGGTCACGTGTTTTTCAGGCAAATGCAAACCGCGAACGCGGCAGATCAATACGGCCGGATCGGGTTTTAACTGATAAATTTTTCCTGATTCATTGATATAAGAAATCGTGCCTCTTACCGCATCACGTAAATTAAGCTGACCGTCAATGACCTTGTCCCAACTCGGGGATAACGAGTCTTCAAAGTCAGCCATAAAAACTTTCACGTTGGCGTTCAGCGCGTTGATCACCATCTTGCGTTCAACAGGCCCGGTGATTTCAACACGACGATCGTTAAGATCATCAGGGACACCGCGGATTTTCCACTCTTCACGCCTAATGGAAGCGGTTTCCGAAATAAAATCGGGGAGTTGGCCATTATCGATTATGCGCTGCTGCACCTGACGCTGCGCCAATAACTGATTACGTCGCGGCGTAAAACGGCCGACTAATTCAGTTAAGAAATCAACCGCGTCTTCAGTAAGAATTTGTCTTTCAACGTCGCCAAAACGCTGACTGAATACTAACTCTCTGCTTATCGTCTGTTGCGTCATTTCATGGTTCCTTCTCAGATCCCGCTTCACTCATCAACATAGCTGGCCGGCAAACAAGGCATGAGCATTTATTAACCGACAGTTTTAAGCGTAATTCAATAAAGTTAAAAATCAAAAACTATTTCCATTTTTAAAAATAAAAGCATGTAATCATTTGATCTCTATAAGAATTAATTTTTGTTAGCAAAGGAAATGGATTTCACTTGATAAGTTTGGCAGAGATGACAAAAAGAAAGGCGCCTAAGGGCGCCCGCAGAGAAGGGAGAGATAAAGAAAAGATCGATTAGTCCAGCGTCGGATTCATGCGACGCAAATCAAACGGCGTAATCTGGTAAACGTAATAGTTAAGCCAGTTAACAAACAACAGATAGCCGTGGCTGCGCCAGGTCGCATGTGGCGATATATCAGGGTTGTTATCAGGGAAGTAATTGACAGGCATCATCGGATCCAGACCGGCTTCACAATCACGAAAATACTCACCAGCCAGCGTCAACGCATCATACTCGGGATGCCCGGTGACAAACGCCAGGCGTTTATCCTTACTGGCAAACAGATAAGCGCCCGCCTGCTCAGACTCCACCAGAATATCTAAATCCGTATGGTCACGAATAACATCAACGGGGAAATCCGCATAGCGTGAGTGAGGCGCTAAAAAGGTTTCATCAAAACCACGGGTCAATAAAGCATGGGGTTGCAGCGTATGATGCGAATAAACACCGGATAATTTCTCTGCCCGCGTCATTTTGGGAATGCCATAGAGAATATTCAAAGCGGCCTGTACCGCCCAACATACAAATAGCGTTGACGTGACATGCTCTTTCGCCCACTCAATCACTCTCGCAATCTGCGGCCAGTAAACCACATCACAAAAATCCACTAATCCTAACGGCGCGCCTGTGACGATTAAACCGTCAAAATTTTCATCCTGAATATCATCAAAATTACAGTAGAAATTATCCAGATGCTCTGCGGGCGTGTTCTTTGATTCACGGCTATCAATACGCAGCAGTTGAATATCAATCTGCAAAGGGGAGTTTGATAGCAGCCGAAGAAACTGGTTTTCCGTTTCGATCTTCTTAGGCATCAGGTTCAGTACCAGCACTTTCAACGGACGAATTTCCTGCGTTTTAGCGCGAGAAGAGGTCATCACAAAGACGTTCTCATTGCGCAGAAAACTTACGGCTGGTAACTCATCAGGAACCCGGATTGGCATAACCTTATATCCTCACTACATACGTTTATACGTTTAGACTTCTAGATGCCTGAAGATAGCGAGTTTTTATTCCAATGTCGAGCATCCACCGTCTAAGGTGAAAATGTTTCATCACGATTGAGATAAGCTTATCTGTTTTTCAGATAAAGAAGTGTAATTAGCAGAAATAGTAAAATAAGAGCGCTACAGTCAGCCTCTATATATCAGCCCTGCAACACAGATATTTCCGTTTTCTCCATGCAAAAAAGCCCCATGCTTTCGCATGAGGCTTTCCGCTTTGTTTGATGCCTGGCAGTTCCCTACTCTCACATGGGGAGACCCCACACTACCATCGGCGCTACGGCGTTTCACTGCTGAGTTCGGCATGGG
>NZ_JABJXS010000012.1 GCF_013155275.1 Brenneria sp. hezel4-2-4 | reverse complement strand
ATGCCGGGCAGCACGTTTCAGATGACGGAGCACCCGAACCCGGCGCTGAATATCGCCTGGCAGATAGTGGGGGTGACGCACAGCGGGCAACAGCCGCAGGCGCTGGAAGAGGAGAGCGGCGGCGAGCCGACGACGCTGAGCAACGGTTTCAGGGTGGTGAACGGCAAAACCACCTGGCGGAGCGAGATGCCGTACAAGCCGAGGGTGGACGGCCCGCAGATAGCGACGGTGACAGGCCCGGCGGGGGAAGAGATTTACTGCGACCAGTATGGTCGGGTGAAAGTGCAGTTTCCGTGGGACAGGTACGGCGCCAGCAATGACCAGAGCTCGTGCTGGGTGCGGGTAAGTCAGGGATGGGCGGGCGGCCAGTACGGGATGGTGGCGATACCGCGCATCGGACATGAGGTAATCGTGAGTTTTCTGGAGGGCGACCCGGACCAGCCGATAGTGACCGGGCGGACGTATCATGCCACCAATCCGGTGCCGTATTCGCTGCCGGAGCATAAAACCAAGATGGTGCTGCGTTCCGACACCCATCAGGGCAGCGGTTTCAATGAGCTCTCTTTTGAAGATGAATCCGGGCGGGAAAATATTCATATCCACGCCCAGAAAGATATGTCGGTCAAGATATTGCACGACATGACCAAACGCGTGGATTCCAGCGTGGTGGAGAGTATTGGGGAAAATCAGAATACGGAAATCGGTAAACATCACCAGCACCGGGTCGGCGGCAACATGAATCTGACGGTGGGCGGACAGGGACTCGGACTGCTGG
The DNA here is from genome assembly GCF_013155275.1 of Brenneria sp. hezel4-2-4. Classification (GTDB taxonomy): domain Bacteria; phylum Pseudomonadota; class Gammaproteobacteria; order Enterobacterales; family Enterobacteriaceae; genus Brenneria. The sequence goes on along the minus strand of NZ_JABJXS010000012.1, from coordinate 92,469 downwards.
GCGGTTTGTTCAGCCTGATAGCCAATAGCGGAAAATTCATGAAGAAGGAATCCGCTAAAGTGGGGGAGCCGGGCGTGGAGCAGTTTGCCGATGACATCAATAAAGTTGGCGCGGCGGCGGAAACCATGTCGCTGACCGCCGGGAAGTCCTTTACCGACGCGGGCGGATTCAAATCCAAAGCCGGGCTGGATATGGTATCGAAAGGCACCTCGCTGGCCGGACTGCTTTCCAGCCTGATGCCCGGCTCCGGCATTTTTAATACGGTCGTCGAGAAGTTTCGTTCGGATACCACCGGTATCGCCAGTACTGAGCAGGTTGGCCTGTATAAAAACACGCTGGTCGGTCATACCCAAACGCTGTCTGTCGGTCAGGTGCTGAAACTCTTGGTAGGGGATAAATACGACATCGAGAGCAAAAGCGCCATTTTCTCTCGCACCAAAAAGCATACGCTTTACGCTAAAGAAAAGATGGTGATTGGCGGGCCGGGCGGCACCATCACCATCGACGACAGCGGCGTGACCATTCAGGCAAAGAGCATCAAACTGAAAGCGCCATCCATTGATATGTCCGGCGGTGCAGCAGAGCAGGCGGCGGCGCTGAGCAGCGACAAACCGTTCTCGGAAGAGTGTCCGTACAAGAAAAAATAGGCAGGGAGGCAATATGTTAGAGAATCCTTATGACGCGGTGAGTGATGGTCTGAAACAGACGGTATTCACTCCCGCATCCACCATTGTGGATGAACACGAAAAATCCCTTCACACCTATTTATTGCTGAACGCGGCAGTCAGCCCGGATATCGCCATCTGTCTGGAGGGTTTTTCGCCAGCTTATCGCTCGCTGTTTGATGTGTCGGTGCTGGATAATCTCGGTCACGTTGCGCCCTATCTGGTGCAGGTCAATGCGCACAGTGATGTGCTGGACTGGTGGCTGGCGGACGGGTATATGCGGCAGTGGGGCATCATCGTGCGCAGCACGCTGCCATTGATACCGTTGGTCAGGCATTTCAAGAAGTTCACCAAAGTCATCAATAATGGCAAAACCTACTTTTTCCGCTTTTACCAGCCGAAGACATTCAATCAGTTTATTCCGCAGCTGACGCCAGAACAGCTGGCGGACTTCTTTACACCGCTTTATGCCGTCTATACGGAAATCACCGATGAGCCGGGGCAGTTAATGCATTATGCCCATGATGCCAATGGACTGAAGGTGACACACCTGACGTTGCCTGTTATCCCACCCCAAGAGGAGAATACTGACCATGTGGCACTTTGATGACCTGCAAATGGAGTCGCATCTGATGAGCGATAAGGATTTTTCCCGGTGGTTTGTGGATGAGGTGATGGAAGAAACACTGCCGGAGCACAAGCAGGGGCATAAGCCGGAAATCCTGTATACGATGACGCTGAATGGCCGGGAGATATCGAAAAAGTTCCATATCCACAAACCGACCAATCAGGCGAAGTTTCTGTATTTCATGTGGGGCGTCGGGTCGAACTTCTTCGAGTTTGATGGGTTCAGGCAAATCCTTGCTGATGCCAGACGCAGTGAAGATGAACGTCTGGAAGCGCTGTTTACCGAGGTCAGCGAAGAACAAGGTATCGACGCCATCATGCACAGCCATCCGAATTACTGGTTTCCGGAGTGAAACCGGTGAAACGACAGGGAGAATAATATGGCGAATATCAGAGCAAGAAGTGAAAGTCCTGAAATTGAAGCAGATCGCAAGAAAGTGCTTGAAATGGAGTCTCAATACAGTGAGCTTATTATTGATGGTGGCTTGGCAGCCGCTGGAGCCGCACCGCCACCGTTTGGTACGGCGGCAGATGTAGCGTCATTGGGGCGTTCGCTTTTTAAAGGCGACTGGGGTGGAGCCGCACTGGATGTATTGGGACTTATCCCGATAGCGGGTGATGCCGCGAAAGCAGGGAAAATAGCGGCAAAAGTTGAAAAAGTGACGGAAGCCTTATCTAAGGCCAAAGCTGCACTGAATACGAAAGTATTTGCAGCAACGCGTCAAAATGCAAAAAAATACTGGAACGAATTGATAGCCAAGAGAAAAAAGGAAAAATTGGACAGCGAGCTTGGAAAGTGCAAAACGGAAGAATGCAAAAGGCTGGCTCGTGAAAAATTTGAAAACGACAAATCTATGGATCCTGGTCGACTACCGTCGTCCGATAAGGGGAAATGGGTAGATAAAGATGGAAAACCTTGTCCGCCGGGAACAGGAATATATAAGCCCGATCCTGAAAAGAACAAAAGCCTTTATAATGCAGTTCAGCGTCACGGTAAAGAGGGGATCCCGTTTAAAGATGGACATCCTGACTTCTCAGGATTTCCGCCTTTGAAAGATGGAAAGCCGTTTGGTAACGGAGATAAGCCTTACCAAGTAGAAATAGATATGAGGGGAGATCGTTCTGATTTCACAAAAGCTAAGAGTGCGCTGAATGAAAAATATGGAAAAAAACTCGCTCCAGACGAAAATGATATTGGAACTTGGCACCATGAGCCTGATGGAATAACAATGAGTTACGTGGATATTGATATACATACTGCTTATAATAAAGCGGGTAAAGTTAATGGCGGAACCCCTCATAAAGGTGGCGATTCAATGTGGCGAAGTGAGGATTTTTAATATGACTATTGAAAAAGAAGACCTGAAAAACTGGGTAATTAGCAATGAGGAATTTATTTCTGATGAGATAAAAGTAAATGCCAGTATTTTGTCTATAGAAAATGGAATAAATGTAAAACTGCCTAGAGAATATAAAGATTTTCTCGCTCTGACAAATGATGAATCATGCAGCCCAATTGACGATAAATCATCTTGTTTATGTAGGTATAATTCAAAAGTGATAATTGTTCTTGTGAATGTTTTGTCTAATAGTGAAAGATTAATTTCACAAACAAATATGTTATCAGATTCTGACGAAAATGGCTTAGTAAATGGCCTTGTTGCCATAGGAAGGAATTACGATGATGATGGAGATGCCTATATTATATATGACGTAAGACCTAATTCTACCACTTATCAACATATATTCCATTGGCGATATTATGTTGATAATTTAGTCATCGGTGAGGGATTGGGGTTTCTGGCCCACTCGCTAAAAGAATTTCTAAATATGCCAACATCGGAAAATGAGTTGTAATTTTTTCTATATGCCACTGTCAAAAACAGGATGTTAAGGTTAATTGAGCATGTACTCTGAGCACAAACAGACATTTATTGAAAACTGGTCGGAAGATATTTTGGCTCTGTCGTTCAAGAGTGAAGGCATTGAACTCCATGAGCGGGACATTATCGCTATTGGCGCGTGTACCGATGAATTCATGACCGCCAGAGGACTACTGGAAAAACCGATCTTTTCTGCACAGTTACATGAATATATCGAATATGCCTTGTCGGTGTTTAACGAGCCTGTTTTTGTGCGATTCGGTGGCGTCAGCTACCATGATGCATCACTTCCTAGTCTGAATACGGTGGAAGGTGTTGTAAAACAGCTGTCTGTACCGAATCGCCGCGTCGCATCCTATCTTTGGGATTGTCTGCAATCGTCAACACCAGTTTGGTTGTTCCTGAGGGAATGGCGAGATATTCCGCGCTGGGGCGAGTTCAGATGTTTCATTCGGGGTGGTAAAGTCATTGGCGTTTCTCAATATCATTGTCTGGAATACTTTCCGTTTCTGAAAGAAAAGGAAAATGAAATACGCCTTCAAATAATCATGTTTTTGCAAAAACTCTTGCCTGTATTGCATCTCGATTCCGTAGTTGCAGACGTTGCCATTGATTATCAGGATGGGAAATTTACTACGACATTGATTGAACTCAATCCGTTTATTCAACGGACAGACGCTTGTCTTTTTTCCTGGGTAAATGGCGGCGATTTTAATGGCCGTATTCGCATCAATCAAAGTATTGCCGATGCGCAAGCAGAAAAGCTAAAACGACCTTATTTATTATAGGTGAATATATGGGAAAACCAGTCGCAATACTGGGGCATGTGCATGTTTGCCCGAAAGTTGAACCCGGGCCGGTGCCGCATGTCGGCGGGCCGATTATTGATGCCGGGCAGTCGATTGTCACTATCAATGGTATTCCTGTCGCCGTGGTGGGCGGAAAAGCGCTGTGTACGGGTGTCGGGATGCCGGATGGTCTGGTTTCGGGTTCAACCATCTTCACCATAGAAGGTAAACCGGTGGTCAGGATGGGCGACGGTTGCGCTCATGGCGGCAAAGTCGTACAAGGGTGGCCGACGGTGACGTCTGATTGAATGTTTGGAATTTATCCCTGGCAGAAATTAAAACGCTTAATTAATAACGATGCGGTGCCTATCGTGCCAGCCAGCCCAAAACGGATCGGCACCCGGTTAAATAATCAGATCAGGTCGCGCCCATGCCGCCAACGCAACGGGCTGGATGGTAACCTGTTGCGTTGCCCGCCAGCAGTCAGCGTATCGCCAACCCCGCCATACCCGCAAACAGGAAACCACCGTTAGCAGGGAACGGCGGCATGTGATAGGCAATCAGGAGGCATGCTGTTAATGCCGATTTTGGTCATAAAGCAAAACCGTATTTTGGCATTAAGCTCAGATTGGCTCTTCTTCGATATGCAGTTTCCAGCCGGTGACATCCTGCCAGTATTCCTGTTCCCGCTCTAAATCGAGCTGAACAAGGGTGTTCTGGGCGAAAAAACCCTGCGGGAATACCAGCGTCCAGTGGTTATCGTCAGTGAGCAGGCGCAGCGTGGCGGGGATGGTGGTGGCCTGCCGCTGATTATTCAGCAGGGTGGCAAGGCGCAATAGCTGAACCATCGGTAAATACTGCTTCTTTTTGAACAGATTCAGCCGCGGAAACTCTTCCAGTTTGATGGCTTTACGATGTAAACGCACGATCAGGGAAAGCAGCAGTTGTTGTTCCTGGTTGAAGCCGGGCAGGTTGGTATTTTGCAGAATATAGGCCGAGTGGCGGTGCATACCGCTGTGGTTTATCCCCAGCCCGACTTCATGCAGCATTGACGCCCAGTTCAGAATCGCTTCTAGCTGCGGGTGAACCAGATTGGCGTTATTATCCGCCCATTGAGCGTATAGCCGCTCGGTGGTTTCCCGTACCCGGCGGGCCTGTTCGCGATCGATATTATAATGGCTGGCAAGGCTTTGCGCGGTACGGATGCGAATATCCTGATGGCGGAATCGGCCTTCCATTTCATACAGCACGCCTTCGCGCAACGCGCCGTCAGACAGACGGAGTTCCTTGATCGCCAGGACGTCAAAAATGCCGCACAGAATAGCCAGTCCGGCGACCAGCACCGACTGCCGGTCTTCCGCCAGGCCCGGCAGACTCAGCGATTTGAACGACTTAAACCGCAGAATTTCATCGCGCAGCTTATCCAGACGTTTCGGCGTAATCAGGCCGTCTTTCTCCCCCATCGCCACCAGAATTTCATGGGTGGCTTTAATGGTGCCGGACGCCCCCAGCGCATACTCCCAGCCGTAAATGCGGTATTCCCAGGCCAGCGTTTCCAGCTTTTGTGCGGCGGCGAGACGCGCGCGCCTAAAATTAGCCGCGCTGATTTCGCCATTGGGAAAAAACTGCTGGGCAAAACTGACGCAGCCCATACGGCGGCTTTCGACCAGCATCGGCTCAAAATCTTCACCGATCACCAGTTCGGTGGAGCCGCCGCCGATGTCGATCACCAGCTTACGGCCTTTTTCCGGCTGGGTGTGCTCGACGCCCATAAAAATTAACCGCGCTTCTTCATGGCCGGAAATGATTTCAATCGGATAGGGCATGATTTCCGCCGCCCGGCGCAGAAATTCCTGCGCATTGGCCGCCTGACGCAGGGCATGGGTGCCGACAATGGAGACATTCAGCGCGGAGAAGCCTTGTAGCCGTTCGGCAAACAAGGCCAGACAGTTCAAACCGCGCGTCATGGCTTCTTCGCTGAGCATGTTGTGGCTGTCTAGTCCGTCTGCCAGATGAACGCGCTGTTTTAAACGGCTCAGCACTTGCAGCGCGCCGTTTACCACGCGGGCAATCACCATATGAAAACTGTTGGAGCCCAGATCGACAGCAGCAAATTCCTGGGGTTTTACCACAGCATTATCGTTGTTTGTTATTGGCATGTTCAGGCTTGTTCTCCGGATTGCTCAAGCGCCTTGATGTAATCATAAATGGCATTTTGCGCGCGTACCTTACGACGGTTGCCGCGCAATACATAGCGGTTGCTCAGCTCTTTATCCATCACCCGGGCTTTTACGGTGTCGCTGAACAGAATATCAAGGATCTCAAGTACGCGATTTTTCAAAATGGGGTCGAGCATTTCGACGGCAACTTCGATACGGTAATCGATGTTGCGCGTCATCCAGTCGGCAGAGGAGAGGTAGACCTTTTTATCGCCCCCGTTATTGAACACATACACCCGGTCGTGTTCCAGATAGCGATCGACGATGCTGATAGCCTGAATATTATCACTGATCCCCGGTAAGTCCGGGATCAGCGAGCACATGCCTCGAACCAGCAGATTGATTTTTACCCCAGCGGCAGAGGCCTGATACAGTTTTTCCACCAGGCCTTTATCCACCAGATTATTGACCTTAAGCGTAATGCCCGCCTCAATATCAGCCTGCGCATTCTCGATCTCTTTTTCGATCAATTTATACAGCCTGTCGCGCGAGTTTTGGGGCGACACCAGCAGATGCTCAAAAGACACCGGACGATAGGGGTTTTCTATGAAGTTGAATACCCGGCGCACTTCATTGGTGATGCGTTCATCGGCGGTAATCAGCGAGTAGTCGGTGTATAAGCGGGCGGTTTTTTCATTGAAGTTACCGGTTCCGATATGGGCGTAGCGCACAATATCTTCCCCCTCTCGCCGGGAAATCAAAAACAGTTTGGCGTGAATTTTCAGCCCCGGCACCGAGAAGATAACGTGGACGCCGGCTTCGGTCAGCCGTTTGGCCCAGTGGATGTTGGCCTCTTCGTCGAAACGGGCCTGGAGCTCCACCACCACGGTGACTTTCTTGCCATTGTGCGCCGCGTGGATCATCGAGGTGATGATGCGTGAATCTTTGGCTACGCGATAAATATTGATTTTAATCGACAGTACGCTGGGGTCGAAAGAGGCCTGACGCAGCAGTTCCAGCACATGCTCGAACGTGTGATACGGGTAGTAGAGCAGCACGTCATGCTGGCGGATGGCGTCAAAGCCGTTGCGGAAGTTGTTGAACCAGGCGTGACGCAGACGCGGCAGCGTTTTGTTGACCAGATTGGCGCGGCCCACGTTCGGGAAATTGATAAAGTCTTTAAAGTTATGGTAGCGGCCGCCCGGGATCACCGAATCGAAAGAGGAGATCCCCAGTTTCTCTTGCAGTATGGCGACCATCGCATCAGGCATATCTCGCTGATAGACAAACCGCACCGGTTCGGCGGTCAGGCGCTGTTTCAGGCTGGAGGACATCAGTTCCAGCAGGCTGGATTCCATTTCGGTCACCAGATCGTACTCCGCGTCACGGGTCATTTTCATGGAGTAGGCGTTAAGCGCATCGTAATCGAAAAAGCCTTTGAAAATGTCGTCCAGGCAATAGCGCAGGATGTTGTCGATCAGAATCATGGTTTTGCGCCGGCGCGGCGCTTCCGCCGGCAGATTAACAAAGCGGGGGACTTTATCCGACGGTATTTCCAGCAGCGCATAGTTCGTCTGGTCGCCGCGGATGATTTCGACCGCAAGATAGGTGTAGTCGTCTTTCAGGAACTGTACCAGATTGGTGTCGTGCAGGATGAGGATCGGCGTGATATGCGGACGCAAATATTGTCGGAAATATTCCCGCAGCCAATCCTGCTGGTTCGGCGATACCTGACGCTCATTGACCAAAAAAATCTGGTTACGCGCCATTTCCAATAATAATTCGTTGTAAAGATTGTCAAATACCTGATCGGTTTTGAGTACGCGCGCCTGAATTTTTCCCAACAGATGGCGTAGGTTACCGTCTAATCCTTGTTCTTCATTGATCAGAATGCGTCTTTTCAGATCGGCAAAACGGACTTTATAAAACTCATCGAGATTGTTGGAGTAGATGCCAAGAAAGCGCATGCGTTCGATCAGAGGATTGCTTTTATCTGCCGCTTCCTGAAGTACCCGTTCATTAAAGGATAACCAACTTAACTCTTTCTCAATGTAGAGTTTATCCTGACTCATTGTCGCTCCGGTAAACTTGTGTGCTGAAGGTTTATCCCATATCTAATAACATTATGGCGCGATCGTGACGATAAAATCCAATCCGCGGACAGACTTACCGCTGTCATTTTGAGCGCAGGTCTCCAGGGGAGCGCGGTTGCTTCGTTTTCATGTGATTGATCAAGATAATCGATACTGGTTGCCGATTGTTAGTGCCATAAGAAAAATTGATGATAAAATGCACACAATTTAACGAGACAGGCAAATGGCGGGCTAAATGAGATTTAGCACAATGAATGAAAGCGAAATAATTACCGAGCTTTGTCGGAGAATAAAAGATGCCCGGATCCAGCAGCGTTTATCACAGGTTGATCTTGCTGAGCGCGCTGGTTTGGGTATTGCCACCATTAAGCGCGCAGAGATGGGGGAATCGATAACGCTCAGCAGCTTATTGTGTATTTTGCGCGGGCTTAATCGTCTGCATCAATTAGAGGGAGTTTTATTTGATGCCGAGGTTGAGTCATTTAACGCGCAGGTAAGCGGAGAGAAAAAACATACGCCGCGGCGTATCCGCAAGAAGGCGGCGGCTTTTCCTGCCAAAAGAAGGGCGGTGCACGAAAGCGTTGAAAAAGCCGCAACCAGCACTGTCGACTGGTATATCGCGGCCGCCGAAAACAATATCATCTGGTCCTGGCCGGACAACGAAAAGAAATAAAATCGGTTAATAAACCCACGAATTATTAACCGATAATCAGAACAACAACAACAGATTATTCACACAGTACGACTTTAATGGCTAAACCGCCCTTGGAAGTTTCGCGATATTTGGCATTCATATCTTTACCGGTTTCGTACATCGTCTCGATTACTTTATCTAATGAAACCCGTGGCTCACTGCTGCGACGCATGGCCATACGGGCCGCGTTAATCGCTTTCACCGATGCGATGGCATTGCGTTCAATACAGGGAACCTGTACCTGACCGGCGACCGGATCGCAGGTCAGCCCCAGATTGTGCTCCATGCCGATTTCCGCCGCGATACACACCTGCTCCGGGTTGGCGCCGAGTAATTCAGCCAGACCAGCCGCCGCCATGGAACAGGCCACGCCGACTTCGCCCTGACAGCCGACTTCGGCGCCGGAAATAGACGCGTTCATTTTATAGAGCAAACCGACAGCGCCGGATGCTAAAAAGTAACGCAAATAAGACTCAGGCGTAACCGGTTGAATGTAGTGATCATAATAGGCCAATACGGCGGGAATAATGCCGCAGGCGCCGTTGGTTGGCGCGGTTACCACCCGTCCGCCGGCCGCGTTTTCTTCAGCGACGGCCATCGCGAACATATTGACCCAGTCCATCGAGTCCATGGGATCGTTTGAGAAACGATCGTTGATGAATAACAGACGGTGTAAAGCGGAGGCGCGACGCGGCACGCGTAGCGGGCCGGGCAATACCCCTTCGGTATTCATGCCGCGATGAATGCCGTTTTGCATGGTTTGCCACACATTGGCGAAATACTGTTCGATGGCTTCACGACCATGCATGGCGATTTCATTTTTCATCACGATCGCGGACAGGGAAAGGCAATTGTCGCGGCAGTGCTTCAATAACTTCTGCGCGGAAAAGAACGGATAAGGAACATTTTCCGCCGCCAGGATGGTTTTACCGAAATTCTCCTGATCGACGACAAAGCCGCCGCCGATAGAATAATAGGTTTTGCTGTAAACCAACTCCTGATGATGGTAGGCGCGGATTGTCATGCCATTTTCATGTAGCGGCAGGTTTTCCGCCTGAAAACACAGGGAGGTTTCCAGCGGGAAACTGACTTCATATTGACCGTTCAGGATCGGCAGCCTGTGGGTTTCCTTTACCTGCTGAATAAACGCCGGGATAGCGTCGATGTCGACGTTATCCGGCAAGTTGCCGGCCAATCCCATAATAATGGCGATATCCGTATGGTGGCCTTTGCCAGTCAAAGACAGGGAGCCATAAACATCGACCACGATGCGTGTTACCGATGAAATAAGCGACTGACTGACCAAATCATCCGTGAACATTTTGCCAGCTTTCATCGGACCAACAGTATGTGAACTGGAAGGGCCGATACCAATTTTGAAAATTTCAAATACGCTGACCATAGTGACTTCCTTTAAAAAACGCCGGTCGTCGAAATAACGTACCGGCGTTGAGTTGGGCGAATCGGAGTCGGGAATTAACCGTACCGCTGGCGATTAACCGAACAGGCTGTAAACGATAGCGGAGATGGCGATCAGTCCCATGATGGTGACGAACACGTTGCTGACATGGCCGCTGTATTTTTTCATCGCCGGAACTTTCTGAATGGCATACATCGGCATCAGGAACAGCAGGCAGGCGATAATCGGGCCGCCGAGGGTTTCGATCATGCCCAGAATGCTAGGGTTCAGCGTGGCGACAATCCAGGTGGTGATCAGCATGAACAGCGCGGTGATGCGGTTCAGTTTGGTGCTGGAGATGGTTTTCCCCTTGCTGCGCAGCGATTTCACAATCATGCCGTTGAACCCTTCACCCGCCCCCAGATAGTGGCCCAGGAAAGATTTGGAGATAGCGATAGTGGCGATAATCGGCGCCAGATAGCCCATCATCGGGTTGTTAAAATGGTTCGCCAGATAAGACAGAATAGAAATGTTCTGCGTTTTGGCTTCCATCAGCTCGGTCGGAGACAGACTCAGCACGCAACTGAACACGAAGAACATCACGGTGATGACCATCATGATGTGGCTGTAAGACAGAATGCGGGAGCATTTTTTCTCGGCGTCTTCGCCATACTCTTTACGTTTGGCAACGGCGAAGGAAGAGATGATTGGCGAATGGTTAAAGGAGAAAACCATCACCGGGATCGCCAGCCACAACGTCGCCAGTAAACCATTGCCGCTGACGTTATTGGCTAAAGACACATTTTCAAAAACAGAGGTATTCCAGTGCGGCACCAAATACAGCGCCAATAGCATTAAAACAACGACAAACGGATAAACCAGAATGCTCATGGCTTTAACGATCATCGCCTCGCCAAATCGGACGATAAACATTAATCCGAGGATCAAGATTAATGACAGCACGGCCCTGGGAGGAGAAGGCAAATGCATTTGATGAGTAATAAAACTATCGACGGTGTTGGTAATCGCCACGCTGTAAACTAGCAGGATCGGGTAAATTGCAAAAAAATACAGCAAGGTGATTAATTTACCAGCACCCACGCCGAAATGTTCTTCAACCACTTCGGTAATATCTTCACCACCTTTTTTACCAGATAATACAAAACGGCATAATGCGCGGTGAGAATAATAAGTCATTGGAAAGGCAATAATAGCCATAATAATTAATGGAATCAGGCCGCCAATACCGGCATTTATCGGCAAAAACAACACGCCGGCGCCGATGGCCGTGCCATAAAGGCCCAGCATCCAGACGGTATCGCTTTTACGCCAGCCTGAAGCTTGCTCCAGTACCTGGCTGCTATCTTGAATTGTGCTCATGAAAGTTTCTCCTAAGTGAACACAGTGTATAAAAAGTACAGTACCGGCAACTTGCCGTTACAGTAATAAACATGAACAGGACATATAAATGATGTCGGTGGGGCATACTGTTTAGTGGCTGCATTCTATATGTTTGTCGTCGGGAAATAATATTGTGGCGATCACATAAATGAATTGAAGTGAATTATTTTAATAAATTATTCGGGAAATTAAAACATCAATAATGATACTTTATTTTTGTATTTTTTAAGGTCTCTTTCCTGATGCGTTAATTAACGAATTAATAGCTAAAAAATGACCATAAAATAAATATAACGAAATGGGCGAGAAGGAAATAATAAACCCAAATTCAGGGATGTCACGCTGAAAAGTCATTTTTTATCTTTTTTCTGTTCGGAAGTTATTGCCATTACGTTAATAAACATGATGAGCGCCGGGCATACGGAGAGTCATCGTATGCCCGGCGTAAATCAGTCGGACAATTTTCCCTGCGCCCAAACCAGACCGCTTTGGTATTCATCGCTCAGCATGGTTGCCAGTGACTGTAGCGTCAGTTTAAGTTGAGCCGTGTCCCGATCGTGTAAATTCAGATGTCCGACTTTACGCCCCGGACGCACTTCTTTTTCATACCAGTGCAAATTCACCAGCGGCAATGACAACCAGTCGATATTGACGTCAGTCCCGATCAAATTGACCATCACCGATGGCGTGCCGACCGCGGGAGCTGGCATCGGCAGATCCAGAATCGCCCGCAGATGCAGTTCGAACTGGCTGATCGACGCGCCATTTTGCGTCCAGTGACCGCTATTGTGCACGCGCGGCGCGAGTTCATTAATCAGCAGACCATCGCCGACAATGAAGCATTCCATCGCCATAACGCCCACGTAGCCCAGTTCATTCATAATGGCGGACAGCATTTGCTCCGCCTGCTGCTGCAACTGCGGCGCGGGTTGGGGCAGGGCGACACTGGCGCGCAGAATACCGTCCTGATGCAGGTTATGCGTCAGCGGATAAAAGACGCATTCTCCGTGGACGTTGCGCGCGCCGATCAGCGATACCTCGCCGGAGAAGTTAATGCCTTGTTCAACGATGCATTCGCCATAGCAATCGGCAGGCAACGTGACGTGTTCACCCTCACGCAGGCGCCATTGTCCGCGGCCGTCATAACCGCCGACGCGACGTTTAACAATCGCCAATTCGCCAAGCCGGGTAAACACCTGCGGCCATTCCGCGGCGCTGGCAAGCAGTTGCCAGGGGGCGGTCGCCAGATTCAGAGAGTCAAGTAACTGTTTCTGCGTCAGACGATCGGCCAGTCGCGGGAAAATATCGCGATTGACAAAAGCGGCGTGCGCCGCGAGTTCTCGCGTGAGCGCCGTTGCCGGCCAGCGCTCGATTTCAGCGGTAATGACGCTGTTCTGAAAAGGAACGGACTCCGGTTCCGCATCCAGCCCGACAGGGTAAACCGCGATCCCTAATGGTTCGCCCGCCTGGCGTAACATTCTTCCCAACTGACCATCGCCTAAAACACAAACCGGCTTCATGCTTCCTCCCGCGGATCGGGGTTGGACAACACTTCATCGGTCTGGCTCTGCCGCCAGTCGGCCAAACGCGTTGCGATCGCACCATCATGTAATGCCAGAATCTGCGCCGCCAGCAGCGCGGCATTGGCGGCGCCCGCCTTGCCGATCGCCAATGTTCCTACCGGGATGCCGCGCGGCATCTGCACAATCGAATACAGGCTGTCGATACCGCTCAGCGCGGCGCTTTGTACCGGCACGCCCAGCACCGGCACCAGGGTCTTGGCCGCCAGCATGCCCGGCAAATGCGCCGCGCCGCCGGCGCCCGCAATAATCACCTCAAAACCGTTCTGCGCGGCTTGCTCTGCGAAACTGAACAATTTATCGGGCGTGCGATGGGCAGAGACGATTTCCACATGAAAGGGAATAGTTAGCGTAGTGAGGATTTCCGCAGCAAACTGCATGGTGGCCCAGTCACTCTTTGAACCCATGACGATGGCGATTTTAGCCGGGGCAACGTTGGATGACATGCCTGTAAAGCTCCTGTGATTTTACATGATCGTGACGCACGGATGACGGTATCGCGTCGGCCAGATCGACAGCGCTCTGGCGTTGAGGGCGTAGAGCATATCACGACTGCATAGTGAGGAAAACGGTTGCGTACCTCCGAAAAAGACATGTTGCGCTAAGCGGCGGGTAAGAAAAGGGATCAGAAAGGAAACGCGATAAGTTCGATGCCCTGCTCTGTGACTTTGATCATCGATCCCTGGTGGTGCCAGGCGCCCAGAACCGCGCGCTGCGCGTTGAAATCGCCAACCGCGATCTGATGAATGGCCGGACGATGGGTGTGTCCGTGGATCAGGGTCTTTACCTGATAATGTCGCAGGCGTGCGATGACCTGTTCAGGATTCACGTCCATGATTTCCTGCGCTTTATGCCGGTTGGCCTGCTGGCTGGCCGAACGCATTTTTTCAGCGATAGCGAGCCGGAGGCGTAAAGGCAGCAGCAGAAAAAGGCGCTGTAGCAGCGGGTTGTGTACCCGGCGACGAAATTTTTGATAGGCCGGGTCGTCGGTACACAGCGTATCGCCATGCAAAATAAGGATTCGCCGGCCATACAGCTCAAGCACATTTTCGGCGGGCAGCAGCGTAAGCCCGCAGCGCCTGGCGAAATGCTTGCCGAGCAGAAAATCGCGGTTGCCATGCACGAAATAACAGGGAATGCCCTGCTGATGTAACTCCTGCAAAGCGTTGGCGATCGTCGTGTGCAGCGGTTGCGGATCGTCATCGCCGATCCAGGCGTCAAACAGGTCGCCCAGAATATAAAGCGCATCGGCCTTTACGGCGTCACGGCGTAAAAAACGCAGAAAACCGGCGGTGATCGCCGGTTCATGAACACTTAAATGCAGGTCGGCAATAAACAGTGTCGCCATGCTGCCGCAATTATTCGCTGACGGTTACGCTGGTGATCACGACGTCTTCTTTGGGGACGTCCTGGTGCATGCCGCTGCGGCCCGTCGCCACACCTTTGATTTTATCAACCACATCCATGCCTTCAACCACTTCGGCGAATACGCAGTAGCCCCAGCCATCGGCGCGCTCTGAGCGGAAATTCAGGAAGTCGTTATCAACGAGGTTAATAAAGAACTGCGCGGTAGCGGAATGCGGATCGTTGGTACGCGCCATCGCCAGCGTGCCGCGGGTATTTTTCAAACCGTTGTTGGCTTCATTTTTAATCGCCGCTTCGGTTGCCTTTTGCTGCATACCGGGGGTGAAACCGCCGCCCTGGATCATAAAGCCATTGATAACGCGGTGGAAAATGGTGTTGTCGTAGAAACCGTTTCGGCAGTAATTAAGAAAGTTTTCTACGGTGACCGGCGCTTTGTCTGCGAAGGTGTTAATGACGATATCGCCGTGGTTTGTATGAAACGTAATCATAGTAATGCCCTACATAGCCATAGTAATGAAGAACGATGTTCACAAAATGCGGTGAGCCATCAAGAGCGCTCTTATAACATAACTGGCTGGCTGAGTCAGCAGAGCCTTTATTTTAGGGGGTGGTAGCATTCATCCCGATAGGGTAGGCTGATGCCTGGATAGGCAGTCGCGCATATCCGCAAAACAAATAAGTTGATCAAGTTTTTTGTTTTGATTAATTTTTTTGAATGATATTTATTTTGCGCCAGATCAACATATTGTATGATCAGCGTATTCTTTATTAATGTCTCAGATTAATCTGAGAGTGATTCGTATTACCCCCGAATAACGCTAAATAGATAGGTGGATTATGTTGGACTGTATTAATCGAGTATTAGATAAACCCGATTTCGGAAAACTGCTGCTTCGTTTGTCTTTTAGTATTCTGATGTTGTTTCACGGATGGCACAAGGTACAGGGCGGTATCGGCGGCATTGAAAATATGCTCGCTGCGGCGGGTATTCCGGCGTTTGTCGGCTACGGCGTCTATATGGGTGAAGTTGTTATGCCCATTCTGATGATCCTGGGCATCTTTACTCGTCCTGCCGCGCTGATTTTTTCTTTCACGATGGTCGTCGCCGCATTGTTGTCAAATCCGGCGGGTTTCTTCATGTTTACCAAAACAGGCGCGTGGGCGGTTGAACCTGCGGCGGTGTTCTTCTTTGCCGGTCTGGCTATTGCGCTGCTGGGCAGTGGTAAATACTCGGTGATGTCCAACCCTCGCTGGCGCTGATACGTTTTTGCCAGCAGGGTTGTCGTTTGGTTTCCGGCCCGGATAATTCCGGGCCTTTTTTCGTTGTAATCCCTGTCATTTATCTGTTTATTCCGTTGTATCAGCCTTGCAATAGAATAGGGTTCAGGTTTCAATACGCCGTCAGGGATGAAAAGCCCCTGACAAATTGCTGTTACTCACGCTGACAGCGAACGATGATTTACCTAATCCTGCGAACACCATGGAATGCCCTGATGCTAAAGATTTTTAATACGCTGAGTCGCCAAAAAGAGGAATTCAAACCAATCCGTGCCGGTCAAGTGGGAATGTACGTGTGTGGGATCACCGTATATGACCTGTGTCATATTGGTCACGGGCGTACTTTTGTGGCGTTCGATGTCGTCGCGCGGTATTTACGGTATTTAGGGTATTCGCTGAAATATGTGCGAAATGTTACCGATATTGATGACAAAATTATCAAGCGTGCGGCGGAAAATGGTGAAACCAGCGAGCAATTGACTACCCGGATGATCGCGGAAATGCACGCCGACTTTGATGCATTAAATATTCTGCGTCCTGATGCGGAACCGCGGGCCACTCACCATATTGCCGAAATCATCGAACTGGTTGAAAAACTGATTGCCCGCCGTCATGCCTATGTGGCCAGCAACGGTGATGTCATGTTCTCCGTCGATACCGATCGGGGCTACGGCGTGCTGTCGCGTCAGGATCTGGAGCAGCTACAGGCCGGAGCGCGGGTAGAGATTACGGAAGTGAAGCGTAATCCGATGGATTTCGTCTTGTGGAAAATGTCCAAACCGGGCGAACCCCACTGGTCTTCCCCGTGGGGGGAAGGGCGGCCCGGCTGGCACATTGAATGTTCGGCGATGAACTGCAAGCAACTGGGTGAGCATTTTGATATTCATGGCGGCGGTTCGGATCTTATGTTCCCGCATCATGAAAATGAGATTGCCCAATCCACCTGCGCGCATGACGGCCCGTATGTGAACTATTGGATGCACTCCGGCATGGTGATGGTTGACCGCGAAAAAATGTCCAAGTCGCTCAATAACTTCTTCACGGTGCGGGATGTCTTGACCTATTACGATCCGGAAACGGTACGCTATTTTCTGATGTCGGGACATTATCGTAGCCAACTCAACTACAGTGAAGACAATCTGAAGCAGGCCCGTTCGGCGCTGGAGCGTTTATACACGGCGTTGCGCGGCACGGACAGCCGTGTGGAAGCGAAGGGCGGGGAGGCATTTGAAGCGCGCTTCCGTGAAGCGATGGATGATGATTTCAACACCCCGGAAGCGTATTCCGTTTTGTTCGATATGGCGCGCGACGTTAACCGCCTGAAGACGGAAGATCCGCAGGCGGCGAATCAACTGGCGGCGGCGTTGCGCAAGCTGGCAAACGTGCTTGGCCTGCTGGAGCAGGAGCCGGAATTGTTTCTGCAAAGCGGCGCGCAGGCAGACGATGACGAAGTTAAAGAAATCGAAGGGCTGATAAAACAGCGGAAGGATGCCCGTCAGGCAAAAGACTGGGCGCTGGCGGATCAGGCGCGCGATCGGCTGAATGACATGGGCATTATTCTGGAAGATGGCCCGCAGGGAACAACCTGGCGCCGTAAGTAATTCGTTAGCGCTTGAAAAATAAAAACCCCGCCACGAACAGATCGGCGGGGTTTTTTATGTCGGCACTCAGGCGGCGATTTCTACCGTTGCGCCGTCAAACTGCACTTTTTGACCGGCAACGATTTTGCAGCGTTTACGCGTTTCCGTTTGCCCGTCGACGGTGACTTCTCCGGCGGCAATCGCCACTTTAGCCGCGGCGCCGCTTTCACTCCAGCCCAGCAGTTTCAGTAAATCACACAGTTCAACGTGCGGGTGGTTGTCGAGATGAAAGATGTCCATAATTTCCTGATTCGTATTTTGAATGTCGTTATTGTCTCAATTTTCGGCGTTATCGTGATATTCCTCGCAGGCCTGCAAGGTATTCTGAATTAACGTCGCCACCGTCATTGGCCCCACGCCCCCCGGAACCGGGCTGATGTAAGCGGCTCTTTCCTGCGCGGCGTCGAATTCTACATCGCCGACCACTTTTCCGCTGTCCAGACGATTGATGCCGACGTCGAGTACGATTGCCCCCGGCTTGATCCATTCGCCCGGAATAAAGCCTGGTTTACCTACGGCGACCACCAGCAGATCGGCGTTTTCAATATGATGACGCAGATTCTTGGTAAAACGATGTGTGACGGTGGTGGTGCAGCCAGCCAGCAGCAATTCCAGACTCATTGGCCGGCCGACAATATTGGACGCGCCAACCACAACGGCGTTCAAACCAAAGGTGTCGATCTCATAGCGCTCAAGCAGCGTGATGATCCCACGCGGCGTACAGGCGCGTAACAGCGGCGCGCGCTGACAAAGACGCCCGACGTTATACGGGTGGAAGCCATCGACGTCTTTATCGGGCGCGATACGCTCAATCACTTTGGTATTATCAACGCCTTCAGGCAGGGGAAGCTGCACCAGAATACCGTCAATGGCGTTATCCGCATTGAGCCGGTCGATTAATTCCAACAGTTCGGTTTCTGTCGTGGTGGACGGTAAGTCATAAGAACGTGAAACGAAACCGACTTCTTCACAGACCTTGCGTTTGCTGGCAACATAGATCTGCGATGCCGGATTCTCGCCTACCAGAATCACCGCCAGACCCGGCGCACGTTTACCCGCTGCCAACCGCTGTTCTACCCGCGCAGCAACTTCGTTCTTAACCTGCTGCGCAATCGTTTTACCATCAATAATCTTTGCTGCCATCTGAGATGAGATCCATCAATTTTTAAAAGCGGGGGAGTGTCCCTATTTTGTCAGAAGCCGCGCGTGCTGTCAGGCATTGTGTAAATATAATCATAAGAATAGCGACAATCGCGTGCCGCCATTGCGCCGGTTAGGAGCTATATCGATAACTTATATTAACAATGTTAACTATTTCCATCCTGTATTATTTTCAAGAAAAACAATCAGAATAACCGATAAATGGCTTAACTCACGGTAATTTATCCCTTTGTTTAGCGATGAATAAAGTAATTTACGTTATTTTATCCGTTATGACGTGGGCACCCCTGCACTTTTCTCATTCATCCTCTTGTTTTTAAAATCACGACTATACTTTAGATGATTTTATGTGTTTACGTTGTTTTACAATGTGCTGGCAGCCTCAGGCTAACAGCCTAAAAGGAGTTTGGGTATGAGCGTTATGAATGAATTGCATGTGGCAAAAAAAATATCATGGGGGAGCATAATCGGCGGCGTCGTGACGGTATTGGCCGTCTCGTTATTGCTCTCCACGCTTGGCACCAGTCTCGGCTTTTCGATTGTCGATCCGCTGTCCGATGAACCGGTTAACGGTGTTGGAACCACGGTTCTGGTATGGTCTGCCATTTCCATCATTATCAGCCTGGCCGTGGGCGCATTTATTGCTGGCCGACTGGCCGCGATGGATGGTTTAATCCACGGTTTCCTGGTTTGGGCCACGGCGCTTATTGTTGCCGCCATTTTAGGCAGCGTACTGCTGGGCGGCGCGATGAAAGCGACCGGTAATGCGTTGGGTTCGGTGGCGTCGTTGACCGGTAATGTCATCTCCGGCGCAGGTTCCGCTGTGGGAGGCGGCGTCCAGGGGCTGGCCAATATGGGGGGACAGGTGTTCAATAACCTTAATCTGGACACTACGTTGCAACCCGAAGAGATGACGAACGAGGTGGCGGCGGCGCTACGGAAAAGCAATATCGCTTCGTTGCATCCAGACTATATGAAAACGCAGTTGGAAGGCGCCAAAACTGAAATTGGCGAAGCGGTAAAAGCGATGGCTATCAGCCCGAATAACAGTGATACGATCGTACAGAATCTGGTCGATAAACTGAAAAAACGCGGCGAAGCGCTGGCGAAAGACGTCGACCGCGATAGCTTAACCAAGGCGCTGTCTGAAAATACCTCAATGTCGCAGGAAGAAGTGAACCAAACCGTTGATAACCTGATTGAAGCCAAAAATAGAACGGCTCAGTTGGTCAATCAGCGCCTGAGTGATGTTGAAGCCGGTATTGAACAGGCGAAACAGCAATATGCGGAACTTAAACAAGCAGCGCGTGAAGAGGCTGCGGCGGCGGCTTCTGCCATGGCTCATGCGGCGCTATGGTCATTCTTTGCTCTGCTGATTGGTGCGGTTGTCAGCGCGCTGGCAGGCCTGTGGGGCGTTAAAACCTGTAACAGACATTTCCATATTGAGCGGTAATCGATGTCGGTGAGTTGACAATATCGGCATGGCGTCGCCATGCTACTCGATTGAGCAGGTAATACATTTCCCACCACGGGGAAGGCGCCGTAAACGCAGGCCTTCCCCGTTTTTTCCTCTGATATTCAACGTCAATGCCCAATAGTGCGATTCGGTCATTGATAAACTAATCTATTATTACCATGAGTAACCTGAACCTTGACGAATGCGGATATTACGCTATTTAAGTCGTCGGTTTCCGCGTGTCTGGTTCTTCTGGGATTTTTACTCCAGGAAATAATAAATGAACCGGAGGTAAAGAAAATGGACATAGAAACCCGGATGATTGAGTTGATCGTTCAGTCTGGAGAAGCGCGTTCTTGTTCAATGGAAGCTTTACGCGCTTCCCGCAAGGGGGCGTGGGAGCAGGTAGACCAGCTTTTAAAGATGGCGTCAATGGCTATGCGCAAGGCACAGTCTATTCAGTCAGAATTTATTGGCGGTAATAATAAGGATAAGGAAAAAATCAGCCTCGATCTTATCGTCGTACACGCTCAGGATCACCTGATGAATGCGATGTTGTGTCGCGAACTGACCGAGGAAATTATTGCGCTCAGGAAAGAGTTATATGACGCGAAAATTAAATAATCATCCTGGTTAGCTGAATATTAGTAGGATATTTCATCCAATATTCAGGGAATACCGGATCATAATTCAGGTCAGCCATTTAAACGCCTGATAAGAATCTTTGTTCGCTGTTTATTAGACATGGTTTTTCCTTAACGATGGTCCCCCGAAAAGCCGTGCAAGTCGATTCTTAGCGTTATAAGCGCGGTAATCTGCCTGCTAACTCACGAAAATACGGTAATGTTTGCCAAACGTTCGGGTCGCCGACCACAAAGATATTCTTCCTGGCTCGGGTTAGGGCGACATTCAGTAAGTTAGGCTTGCTGGAAGCCCATATCGCTCCGCCTTGATTGATTGGGTCACATCCCAATACCAGGATCACAATATCGTTTTCCTTACCTTGAAAAGTATGTACGGTGCCGATGTGTTTGCTGCGCCAGACCGCCAGCTCTTTGGCGCTCATCGCTATTTCCGCGCGTTGGAACAAATCGATTGGCTGAGCGGCAAAAGCGTCGGTCAGCTCTTCTTTTACTGCCTTGAACGGCGTGATGATATAAATAGAGGAGAGGCGGCATCCTGCGCTCAACAGATCGCCAATTAATGCCAACGTGTCCCGTTCAAGTTCAGGCTTATGCTGTTTGATGCTGCAATATCCCTGCGATACACGCCAGTGGTTTTCAAAGTCGTCGTTGAGCTTGCGACTGCAAATGGCTTCGGCATTGCTCCCGTGGATCATCCGATTTTGGTAGGCAATGTTATTGGAGAGACTGAACATGGGCTCAATACACCGGCGATGTACCCATAGAGGAATACCCACCCAAACCGATTTTTCCATAACCTTTAGCCAACAGCCATACCTATTGGCGCGATCGGCAATCTGTTGAACCGACCAAAGACCGGGATTCCATTTATCGGCATCGTTGCCCAGCATCGCCTCACACAAGTGTTTGACCAGACGCGGAGGCGTGACAAAGACCGGCTCAATCTGCAAGGGATCGCCTACCACGAGCACACGTTTGGCGCGCCAAATTCCCCCCACCGCGGCCTGAGGGATGGCCTGTCCGGCCTCGTCAATCAGCAGCCACCCCAGTTCTCCAGTGGAAACGCCGCTAAACATGCGCCCCAGCGACGCAAACGTGGTTGATAGCACCGGCACCATCATAAATAGGATACGCCAGCGGGTCGTTATCCGATCAAAATTTGTCGGATTCTTCAGAAAATTACTCATCTCCAGCACAAGGCTGCGAAAGGGATTGTTCGACAGGGCTTCATGCAGCCAGGCCTGATGTAAATTCATCGCGGCAACGAACAATTCGGAACGTTTCCGATTAATCTGTTCATTTTGCCAGAAAGCGTGGCGCTGTAACTCAGGGTCATCAATCCTACGATGGCGATCGGGCACGGGAAGACCGGGATAGCGCTGTTGCAACTGTGTTAGCTGACGGACTTTGTCCTGATAATCGGTTTTTACTTTCTTGAGCGCCGCTGCAATTTTTTGCTTATCCTCATTAATGGCTTCCCGTTTATTTTTTGTTTGCACGTATGCCTCTGATACCCGCAAATGTTCTTCTTGTCGCATCAACTGGGCGGATTGCTGCCGGTGAACGTCGGCGAGGTACGCTCGATAGCGGCCGCGCTGGAATAATCGGGCCAGAAATCCCGGTTTTTTATTGACCAGCAGTGCGGTTTTGGACTGCTCAATCAGTAGTTTTTGGTCGATGAGGGATAATTGCTGCTCTAATTCTCTCAGTTCCCTTGTTATCCGGCGGTGTTGCTCCTCGGCTTCGGTTAATGCCTGTTGATGAAGAAAGCTGTATTTTTCGTCGCTGACTTGCGTCAATAACGCTGACAACTGCGCTATTTGTTGCAGTTCAGTTTGTTGACGTGAAACGTCCTGAAGAACGTCGTTGAAAGAGCGTCGTGCTTGCGCAAAGGTTTGGTGCTGATTTAATTTTCGCCAGCGCCACAGATTGAGAAAGTCATATTCCGCACATCGCTCAGCCTCTTCCTCACTGTCTTTTATAAACTGCATATCAAAGAAAAAGCGATCCGCAAAGTCTTCACGGTTTTTCTTCTTGCCCAACGCGGCGGCAATGACGCCCCAACACCGCTCGTCGGCCGGCAACGGCTCAAACCGATCGTAGTGGTATTCTTTCCCCGCCTGCGTCTTAGATTTTTTCCAACTCTTTTTATTTTTCTTCTTTGCATGGAGCTGGTTGGCCACCGGCTTGAGATAATCCAGATGGCTGAAATTTTCGCCTAACGCTTTGCGTTGCGGCAGTTCCCGGGAAATATTTTCCACCGCGGCATTGTTGTATGAGGCGACGACCATTTCAAAACCGCTCAGCGCCTGGACAGGAGCCCCCTGTTTATCAACAGCTTCGGCTGCGTTGTTGAATCCCGCCAATATCTTGGCTCTTTCAACCAGATTATGGGCAACCAAATCACGTAATAAGGTGGTTTTACCGGTTCCAGGCGGGCCATTGACCGACAGTAATCCATCGTCCTTCAGTTCCATTGCCGCCGTATTGATAGCGAATTGCTGCATCAAAGACATGCCGTGACTTGGCTCAGCGGGCCAACGCCCATGCGGCGTGGCCTCTGGCCTGAGATGACGGGTGATACATTGCAAGCCTTCCTGAGTATACAAATCAGGATGGGCGTTCTGGCCAACGTTCAGATAATTAAGTAGGGCTTTTCCGCCCATGTCGCTGGCAATACACGCCATGGCGTGTTCGATATCTTCAATATAGAAACTATTGAGAATAGGCAAAACCTGGTCGGCCGTGGCTTCAATTTCGTTTTGATCCTCGCTGTCGGCGTCATGATCGCCGTGGTGTTCGTGCTGCTCGGGGTGGGGTAACCGCGTAGAATCGGCATAGGTAATCTCTTTATGCGTCTTTGTGGTTTCCTGCCAGTCCAGTTGGATTGAAAAATCAGTTTCCGGCTCGAAGCCTGCCCATTGGTAGAGCGTATCCAACAATTCGACGAGGGCGCCGGCGCAGAGCGTTGGCTTTTCACCGTCGGGGTGGGATAAAAGGCGTTGGGACATACGATCCAACTGCTCATCCAACAGCATACAATGATGACGATATGCACTAAATGACAGAGTGTGAGCGTTTCCATTTTGCAGATGCCCCAGCGCCCACGGCAGAGTACTGACAGACATTTTTTTAAAGTTTGGCGTTCCAGTTGAATCTACGGTCAGTTTGGCGAAACAGGTGGTGCCTTCCAGATCAAGACGCTGCTCAAGGTCATGTAATTTCACCGGATCGGTTTCACGTCCAAATATCCGCTCGCTGATACGGTTGACCTCAGCTTTATCAAACAGCCCGATATGCAGAATATAGCGAACATCTCCAGCAGGAATCTTCAACTGATGCCGTGCCGAACTATCCAGCCAGGGTAGCAAGGTATTACCGCAGCGAATCAGTTCATGGCGGGGAATACGAACGCTTTTATCATCTTTATCAAGATCATAAGGTTGAAAAAATTCGACGAGGTGCCAGCTTTTTAATACGCGTAGCGCCTGTTGCTTGTCTGTCATCACAATCCCTTGAAGCCTTTCGTAAAATTATTCAGATCCTAACCGCTCGATAGCTATCAGACAATAACCAACGGCCTTTATTCCTGCCTCAGGGAAGAAGATTGACATTGAGGGGTTGCCAGATGGGGTGGCTTGAGCGAAATTGAAGACAAAGAGGTTAGCGCGGGTGGAACAAGAGCGATACGTATTGCTCATCAATAAAGGATTCATATATGAAGCTGGAAAAAGCCTATTCTGAAGAGCTGAACAGAAACATCACGGCAGAAGAAGCGGACCATTATTTTGCAAAAGGGATAATATCATCCAAATTTGCCTTCACTTGCCCGGATGAGCACTGTGATGCCCCGGTAACCTGTGCAAATCTGGATAAGAAGAAAGAAAAAAGAAAACGTGATCCGTACTATAAAGTCGTCGGCGCCCATAAAGACGATTGTCTGATAAAAAAACAAACTACCTCGGAAAATAAACGCATTACTGAAGAAGGTGATCTCTATTCCGCTAGCGATGAATATGTTGAGGGTGCCATCCGACTGGACTTACGCCCGGCCAGCAGCAAGCGTCCCGCAAGCGATGAGCCAGCCTCCGGCTCGGAGAGCGCCACCAATATTCGTCGTCCGAATGACTCTGCTGAGCACGGCAAACGCAAGATCCAGCATTCAAAGACTCTCTCTTCAATGGTGACAACGTTCCTCAATAAGGAAAATATTATTGTACAATTACCGGGAGTTGGGACTTTGCCGATAAATGATTTATTTATTGAGATCGCCGGACAGGATATCAGTACATTCGATGATGAATACCGAATTTACTATGGTACAGCGTGGATTAATAAGGTAGAAAAAGGTTTTTCAGTTCGGTTTGCTAATACGCTCAAGTATGGAGAGCTTGTGGCGCGGCCATCATTTTTCATTCCCTTGGCGGACACTGAAAACGCAACCTATGGCAAGTTTAAAGTGGCTACTCTGAATAAGCTTGCCAACAAATTACCCAAGACGGTTTTTATCCTGTGCGAAACTGGGCCTAACCTCAAAGAAAATAAATATATTAATTTTTGGCTCGATGGTCTGGAATATATGGACTACCGAATTTCATGAAGAGAGGAAGTGAGAGCAAAGATCATGCCGCTTTCTAGCAATGGCATTTCCCTTTGACGGTAAAAAATTTGCTTTGGTCTGGATCAGTGAAAGGCACCGTGCCGGGTGCCTTTTTGTTTATTAAACATGTAGTGCTTATCTGCTATCAATCACTCATCATAAAAACGATAAAGCACGGTGCTGACAGCCATATCCATACAAAAACAGAGGCTCATTGTATTTAAAAATTCCTTCTGAGAAGGTATTATGTTCATGCGATAAGCACTACGGCTATGCGTCGTAGTAAGGGATTTTTGTATGGAGGCATAATGTCCAATCTTATTTATCTTAGCGTTACCGGGAAAAAACAGGGACTGATTTCAGCAGGATGTTCATCACTGGATTCTATTGGCAACAAGTATCAATCCGCCCATGAAAATGAAATTTTCGTTTATGAACTGGTAAATAACATTAATCGGGCAGAGAACGTTGCTCTTCTTCCTGTAGAGATCAGAAAGCCAATTGACAAAGCCACTCCATTGTTTGCTCAGGCAATCAATGACAATGAAAAATTGGAGTGTGTGTTTTCTTTTTACCGAACGGCTCAGTCTGGTGGAAATGAACTTTATTTCAAAATGAAGCTGAGAGATGCGATTATTAACAATATTCGATTTTTTTATCCTAACTCACTGACCCATAACGAAGTTCAGCCACAGGAAAGTGTGTCATTCAAATTTGCTTCTATTGAGTGGGAGCATGTCATTGCAAGAACAAGCGCTTATATGCTTTGGCAGAATGTCGCCTATTAATGTTGATGAAGACCGAATGTTGTATTCGGTCTTACTTTTTTGAACCATATTTAATATTTATAAACACAATTATAACTATTGATATAAGCATTAGTTTCATCCAATGTTCAGGAATGAATGACACATATAAAAACCATAAGGCAATGGTTAAAGTTATCAAAACCTCAGTGGTTATAAAATTTTTCATTATGTATTTCATAATTATTTTTCTTTTTTATTAATTTTTTTTGATAAGAATTTGATATCAACATAGACGATGATAATTATGGAAACAATAGTAAGTTTCCCCCAATGTTGAGGAATGAACTCGTAGAAAAAAACACCTAAGCCGAGCATCAACGCCATAGTGGTATAAGTGTTAACAAATTCTTTAACTGCGTATGATATTATTTTTTTAAAACTCATTTTTTACTATTCCATTTATTATTTCTATAATTTCTACTTCATCATATTGTGCCTTAGGGATATATGGTGATAAACGCTCTTCAAATAAAAAATACAACATCTCAACTTGCATTGAATAGAGAGACCAATATAATTCAGGGCAAACGTCATGTAAATGTCGTGCAGACATAGCCGCTTTCTGAGCCTTTCCGTGAAATGCTATAGCACTTAATCCCAAAAATGAATATTTGTTT
The DNA here is from genome assembly GCF_013155275.1 of Brenneria sp. hezel4-2-4. Taxonomy (GTDB): domain Bacteria; phylum Pseudomonadota; class Gammaproteobacteria; order Enterobacterales; family Enterobacteriaceae; genus Brenneria. Next base: position 65,610 of record NZ_JABJXS010000012.1, on the reverse strand, counting down.
ATCGATCTACGAACAGATATTGAAAAGTTCAGCGAGGATGCAATGTATTTCGCAAGCATGTAAGCGATTGACATTTTTATTGCCCGATCTGTTGTTATTTCTGATGCAATGGATACGCCTAATATCGCTTTTGCTATTAATTTTTGCTCTCTTTCTTTTGTATCCTTCAATAGTATTTTTATATATTCCATTAAAATATCTATAATTATATCTTTTCTTTTATATATCTGTTTTATAGCAAGATACAACCTTTCATTTTCAGACTTTAGTTGCTGACAATCAGAATTATATTTTTCTATAAAACAAGAGGAATACCATGTCGCTCTTTCTATTCCGCTATATAGATCGGATGTAATGCTTATTGTATTATCTTTGATTTTATCAGCAATGCTATCTAAATGTGTCGCTAGGACTCTTTCAGATTCCATTTTATACTTTAAATATTCTGATAATTGCATTTTATATCCCTTTATCAGCTCATATTAAGCCTTCCATCTGTGTAGTTTACCTACAAAAATGATTAAACTTCAAGAGTGTTGTTAATCATTTTACTGTTATTGCGTTTTATATGACTTAAAGAGCCTTTCTTTGAATATTCCATCAGCAGTAGTGGGTATACAGTAATTAATTTAATTAAAAATAATTTGATGGCTAATTATTATAGTGCAATATAGTTATTGATTAAAAAAAAGCATCCAGACGGATGCTTTTGCTGCTATTATAAAATTGGACCAAGCGTCCTTAAAATAACAATAATAAAAAAGGAGGTGAATTATGAACAATAATCACCTACAAGTGCTAAGGATGGTAATTCTTATCAGCCTGCTCTTGTATAGTTCATCACTATACTGAGTAGTGCTGATATATGGCTACCAGTTCACTCTGGTAGCCATATTATTCAATTAATGCCGTACATTATTTCTTTTGTCAAATATAAATAAAATAATTCCCCTGATGTTTTTATCTAGCATAAAAATTATTTTAAAGGCACCGCCGCTTTCCATTTTCCATCAACTTTAAAGAATTTAAACTCCATTGTTGATGCTTTTTCACCGATAAATGGAAGCTTTACATTATATTCAATGGTGCATTTATAACCACCATCGCTTTCTTTGTCTTTGCAACCAATTTTTTTGGCTGAGTTGAAAATGATTTTCATATTATCTGATGGAGCACTGCCGTTTGTTTCATCGGTAAAATTTTGTATTGCCTGTGTGATATCGCTATCTGATGGTTGGCTATCGCAACCAGTAAGGAAAAATGCTATCGCCAGAATACTCAACAATGGTAGCTTTTTATTCATCATGATATCCATTTTAATTTATTTAAAAAATACCCGTCTTAACGTCGCTTTTCCCGGCGTTAAAAATGTAAGAGCTGACTTTCTCGCCTTTAAACATGACCGTGAGAGATTTTGTCTGTGTATTCGCACCACCGGCCAGCAACCCCACAACGGGGATAAATGATGTGGCTTTTGACTGGCTGTTATACATCGTGTAAGACCATTGTTCTTCGCCGTCAATGAGGGAACGGCTGTCTGGTTCACCAAATGAAGCCAACACGTCTTGCTTTGTGGTTTTACCTTTGATAATTTTGGTTTTCACGCTTTCCTGAGTTTCGTTTTTTAAAGACTGATTACCAACAGAAGAACAACTGACGAGAGACAGAAAAACGAATACTGAGATGATGATTTTTTTCATGTGATCACTTCCTGTTTAATAGATTGTAGAACTTTATTTTTCCAGTCTGTTTGCAATATATTGCACTTCTGAATTAAATTTTTGACTATTTCTTTTAGTGATTTTTCTTAAAATATAAATTAAAGCTAACGCAGAAAGAATGACGTATCCGTAATTTAGTGTGAATGCCCATACGAAAAAGGAAATAAACAAGATAATAAAAAGAATAGTAAGAGCCGGAGCAAAAGAAGATGGCGTGTATAAATCTTCTGAAAACTCAGAAATTTCACGATTGTTGATACTATCATTAATAATAAGGGCGTTATTAATTGAACGGTATGCGCCATCCTTAAAATACTGGACAAATGCATATCTTCTGATGTAATGCCCTTTTCTGAAATGCACATCATAAATTTTAAAACGTTTTTCTACTCCATCGTCGCTTTTTGCCCAGATATGTTGATCATCGCAAACGTCGATGACTGTGCCGGAAAAAGTTTTTTCGAATGTGTATGTTATCCCCATAAACTCGAATTTTGGGGTGGTGATTTCTTTTTTCTGACGATTAAGATAATTAGCCCTAGCTAATTCGGCTTCAGCTTCTTCTTTCTTATCGCGCCTGTAAGTGAGGAAAGCCCAAATGAGCAGAGGGGCGCTAATGGGGAGCCAGAGCCACCAGAGCAAAATTAGTGCTCCTGAGGAAAAAAACCAGGCGACAAACAAGGGAAGGGACACCGCAATCCAAAACCGTCTCATCGTGAGAATACTCATACAGTTTCCTTAGTAAATGAAAATGAAAGTCATATTCGTATGAAGCCTGGCGCAAATGAGATGAGATTTGTCATTTCTTAACCTTTTCGTTAGCCGGGTAAGTAAATAGACTAGTTAAATCAGTCTGTTATAAAAAGTTTCGCAAAGTTACATTTTGACCAGTTGTTTAAACAAAGCAAATCGCTTGTACCGATCGATGCGTGAGTTAAGATAGTTGTAATCTATCATAAATAGATTATAGATCGTTTATACCGATCGATAGGTCTGTCTGTACCTATGAAGAAAGGCTTGCCAGCCCTACATTGTTGGTGAGGGTTTACGATGAATTGGAGGTGTTTCAATGGCGGTTTTTGGGTTTGACGGTGTTATCTCTACCATTCTCACGCCAGTGATGGTTTTGTGTTTTTGAGGACGTTTCAGGGTTGGAATTTTCAGTTTTTTCAACATCCCAATAATCGCATCTATATAAGGTATGGCTTCCAACCATCTGAAAGCAGTAGTCGTATAGCTTCGCTTGGGAGCTTCTTTTACCGCTTCGGTTTCTATCGCTTCTTTGTTACTTGCAACAGCTTCATTGTGAAGCGCTGTGGGATAAGTGATAACGTATTCGTCCTGAGCTGCGTCTTTATTGAGGGTAAGCGTTTCGGTGGGGCTGTTAACGTCTTCTGTTATGGTTTCTGTATGGATGGTTATCTCAGGAGCTTCGCTGACCGATGCTTTCAATTTCATCAGTAAAGCATTGTCGCGTTCCGGTTGGTAATCGAGTTTTTCCTGCAAGGCAGACCAGGAATAACACTTGCCTAATTGAGAAGCTTTGAAGGCAATCCCCTGGCATTCGAATGAGAAACCGTTCATTTTTCCGGTTGATGCGATGTTCGGGATTGCCCTGATGTTTTGTGCCACAAGCTGTTGCACAAATTCAGCTGTGGATGGTTTACTGGCAAGCAGTTCTTCCAGAGCGTTTTGGATGATGGTTTTCGGGCATGGTTCACCAGTCCTTTTCTCCAGCATTTCTTCATTACGTGATTTCTTGCGTTTCGGTTTAGGAGAGGATGAAGCCGGAGATGCTTTAGCTTCCGGTCCTTTGGTTCTGGTCAGATGATGATCTATTTCTAACTGTTGGATGATACGGGTGCTGATGAGGTTTTCATTTTTGCCCAAGTAAAGGCTTCCATTGGTGAGATCGATACGACTGGCAATAATGTGGATGTGCTGACCGGCCGCATCGTCATGAAGGACATAGCATCTGAGATGCGTTTCAGAGAAGCCCATTCGGGACATGTAATCATCAGCGATTTTTGACCATTGAGCCTCTGTCAGCGCTTCGTTCTTCGGCAAACGAAGCGAATTGTGCCACACTGCTTTAGCTACATCAGGGCGAAGCGTTTTTGTAGTGGAAAATTCAGCGATCAGATCTCCAGCAGCGCTTCCCTCCATATTGCCACCAATTACTGAGGGGGAATTTTTATGATGAGAAGCTTGCCTTAATGCATAAAGCACTACGCCAGCGAAGTTCTTACCCCTGCGGATTTTTTGCATTCCCTTCATCAGAAGATGCTCACCACAAATCGGCGGTAATTAAATGCAAGCGAAGCTCTGAAATTTGACGCTTCACAGCATAGAGTTCGGTTTGCGTCAGAGAGCTTCCCTGGCTCTTGCTATCGAGATGAGCAACAAGTCTGTTAAGCTTCTGTGAAATTTCGCTCAGCGATTTCCAGGCTTCAATATTGATAGCGGGAACGACAGCAGAAAGTTTATTGAGTAAAGATAAGCGAAGCCATTCACCCTTGCGATGACGGCCACGTTTCTCATTGAGAAGCGTTAGCTCTTTATCATTTAATCTGACACTGACGCAATGAGAACGAAGCTGGTTGTGTGAGAGCTTCGCTTCGTTAACTCTTCCATTACGGGAATGCTTACTCACATCAAACTTATTAAAAGTATTATTTTCGACCATATGAACTCCTTTTCATATAATTAAATAAAAGCATATTCCTTATGCTTAATTTATTTATATGACAGAAGCGAATAATGTCAATGCAGTGTGTTGATTTTGCTTTTGATTTTTTCAACCGAAGGGCGAAAAAACAAGGAGCAACTCGAAGAAGCCAGCGTAGCGCTTCGATGAGTTAGCCCTTGCTTTCTGCTCTACTGTACTCCTCAAAATATTGACATTTAAAATATAAATGATATATGTGTATTAATTTTTTAAAGGGGTTTTTATGAACACTAAATGGTGGTTGGCTTTAATTTTAATTTTTTTAAATATCTTGGCTATAACTATTTATTTATATTTTTACGATGAAATTTTCCTGCGAAGATTTAAAGAATTTGTATGGGTTGTAGACATTTTATCCATACCATTCGTTGTGGCATTCTTTATAATTGAGCAGTAGTCTTTGGCTTTCCTTTAATGTCCGTTGCACTCATAAATGCTTTTGTAAATGAACAAACTATCAAAATGAACCTTAATGCAAAAGGGACTATATTGCTTTCAAGGGATGATGTACTTATATCTTCAAATGGAGTGATGATGTAAAGCATTTTCATGGAAGCAAAGGCGGCAGACAGGAAGAGAATTGTATCATTAATAGTTTTTATTATTTCACCTTTTTTTCTATATTGTTTTGTGATTGATATGGCACATGAAATACATATCAAGTAAAATCCTATATATGGAGGGATTACAATCCCTTTGCAGTCATTTACTATTAATAATAGGTATGTAAAATATAATGTATATAGTGAAATTTTCAGAAAGCATAGTGAATTTTCATCTAACTTTCCATATGTTTTCATAATTATAAAGTCTTTAGTTTTTTGCATTCTCTTTGAATCCTGATAAATATTATCATTTAGTCTATCCCAATGAATTCAAAGGGATAGATTTTTTTAAAAGAATTAAATCCCAGTAGCCAAGGAATAAAACTCTTTTTTTACCTCATCTTCATCTATAGATGGGTTTTTGTGTATATATTCATCATTTATGTCATAGCAACCTATTCTAATAGGTATGCAGGTTGCGTGTTTATCCGAATCTAATAAAAAAACGTCTTCATATTGGTAGAATACTCCAAATACTCTCGGATCAAGGTTGAAGTGTACATATGTGTTTTTAGCTTTATGATAATAATATTCAATTTTTTGATTTATATAGCCCTGTATTATTTTTTCGAAATTCTTATTGCGGGGTATTTGTGATTGTGCATCTTCAGGGCTTGTTCCAAGACTCTTATATTGGTCGCAAAACTCAATAAATATTGAATTAATGAAATTTTGTATCTCTTCCTTTGATACTAAATGAGATATGTCAATGGAGATGAATCCCCTTGTAGCTAAACCATCTTCGATTCTTTTTATTATTTGATTGTTTGCTTTTCTGATATTTTGCTCGAATCCTGATTCGCTATGTAAAAATTTACATTCAATTGCGATGTCATTATCAATAATAATGTCGCAGTCGCTTGTAATGTTTACATTTTTTTGATCTTTTCTTAATAAGTATCTCAAAGCCATATCAAACTCAAAGTAAAAATCATTGTGTTCTTCTTCTAAGTTAGAGAATGAATGATTTCCACTTACTAATTTTAATAAATTTTTCTCTAAAAAATCCATATCATCTGCAAAAATAGGCAGTAACCTTCCATATTTGTTAATGGCAGCCAATAACTTAGTTTGGTTTACTAAATCCAGTTCACTTAGATTGCTAAGTTGCTTTTGAAAAAACCAAAACTTGCTTTTCTTAAATCTATTCTCTCCTATTACTGAGCAGAGAAATTCAGTGAATTTAAGATACTCTGTCTTTACAAAATCGAGTTCTTTATTGTTTATATAACTACCTTCCTGAGGATGACTCATTTGGCTAAATCCTTTTTAAGAAAAAACAATCACACAATCATTCTTATAGCATAAGACCATAAAATGTTGAATATAATAATTTGCTAACTGAAAGTCATAAAAGTAGCCCTTAGGTAGACTAAACTATATTTTTTATTAATCAATGTCTTGAGTGAGTGTAATTTATACTGCTGCATCATCGGCGTATTGTCTGGTAACTCCCCAACATATCAGAAGGGAGGACTTTCTAACATACCCATTAGTTGAATGCTAATTAAACCATATAGCTATTATTATCTTGCTATCTTTATGTAACCGAAGACCATTAAATGATTATTTTTATCTCTAAGGTGGATCTTTTTCGATAGTAGAGCTATATCGTATAAGCGATATTTTAAAAATCATTAGCATAAAAATATTTTACACTTGTAATTTTTTAACTGTTATTAATTAGACAGGACAGCAATGTTTATAAAAACTATAGAAAAAACAAACCATTCTGAATGGGTGGTGAGAAATAGTTTGTATTGGATGTCTGCTTACACAAGATGGCAACTGGGGGCAGATGACAACGACTGGATCGTCTCTTTTGAATCCTTTGATGACACAATCAAGTTTGAACTTGAGCGATTTTTCATTCATACGAATCCCTTCTGCGTAAATCCTAGATATCTGTCATCACATTATCTTAGTGATTTAAACCATTAATTATAAATATTAGAGATTAAATTCAATGAAGATTAAACTATCAATATATAAAGCAAAAAAAATTAGTGACAGTATTGATCAGGTATTAAATCTGGAAAGAGTGAAATCTGCCATTGAATTTGAGAATGAAAAAGCACGAATGTATCTATACGCTAAGGAATATGTTGAGCCACAAGTACCTGAATGGTCAACGTTGTTTATAAGTGCTAATTTAGATCTAGGTTATAATTTTTTTGGAAAAAATAGCAACACTGGTGCTGTCCTTGTTGTAGAGCTTAATGACGAAAGATACCTCATTCCATTTGGAACTGGTCATCATCTAATTAATGATAATTATATAGTTAAAGGCTTTGGTCTTAAAACAACTCTTAACTGCATTGAACATAAAAAAATACGTAGTATTGATAAAGGAAATCATAATGAGACAAATCTCCTTACTCGAAATCAGAGCAGTAAAGAAGTTGATATTTATAATCTAAAAATCGACTCAGAATTAGATATATTAACCACTTTAACGGGAACTTCTACAGAAGAGGTATTAGGTAATAAAATAACGGGAAAAGATGCTTTTGTCATAACACCGGATGTTGTTTTAAATAGCATCCCTGATTTATTGGAAAAAATCAGCGATATATACAATCTTCCTCTTCCTGAAGAATTTGAATGGGTAAATAATATACAAGAAGCAGATGAGTCAGAAATCGAAATACTTGATTTATTACTTATAGATTTAATTAAAGCGAAAGATTTTTCTGACATTTGGCTTGGAGAGCCTGAAATTGTTGATTGGGAAAGTCAGATAGGTTATTGTTTTGAGAAACGGCAACGTAGCATAATTTATGAAAGCTTATCTATGAACCATGTTTGTGATTTTTTCGAAGAGAAAGAAATAGAAATCACAGTTGATAATTTAAAAGAAAAAAACATACACATATTAGATGCTGATTATCAATCAATAAAGAAATGGTCAATATATAGATGTCTTTATGCTGAGATAAAAAATGGCGATCAGAACTATATCCTGAGAGATTCAATTTGGTACGTGGCTGACCGGAAATTCCTGTCAACTATAGACGATGAAATAAGTAAAATTTTGCCTTATGAAAGTGCTGATAAATTTCCTATTTATTCTTTTAAAAGAGAAGAGGATTATAATAGCAATATATGTGCGCTTGATATCTCTTTTACCCATATGGATCAAAGTTTTATACATCATGGCAGTGGAAAAAGTAAGGTTGAGTTTTGCGATTTAATCCGAGGAAGTAACGATTTTATACACGTAAAATATTATAGTGGCTCTCAAAGTATGAGCCATTTGTTCTCTCAGGGATTTATTAGCTCAGAGCTTTTTATAAGTGATTCTGAGTTCAGAGAAAAACTTAATGACAAGCTACCTGTTAATTTAAAACTAAAAGATCACATATTGAGGCCAGATGCAAGAAATTATAAAGTGGTTTTTGCAATAGCAACTAATAAAAATATACCTAATGAACTTCCACTGTTTTCAAAGATAAATCTTAAGAATTTTTATAAATCTATTTCTAACTTTGGTTATGAGGTTAGAATATGTAAAATACCCGTAGATGACTTAATATATAAGAAGAAATTTTATAGACCAAAAAAATAATTAATGAGGTTATTTAATTGATAAATAAATGCTGATCGTTAATATAGGCACTAACGATCAGTTGTGAATGAAGTTTTTTTTAAAGCTATAGTCTTAGAGTGATATATTATGAATATAGTCGAATAATATATTTATACAGCTTCTTCCGAATGAAAATCTTGATACAGCCAGTCCAGCCTTTCCCAAAGGATGAACGTCAAAATCTCTTTGGCTTGCGGGTTCTTGGTTTCGATAACGGCGTAGATCAACGCTCGGCACTGATCAATGATTTCTTCCTGCTCTAATGGTGTGTTATCGAACATAATGCACCTCCACATCCACAGTCTCTTGCCGGAACCGCTTAAAATAACGATTAATAGACTGCTTAACTTGCTGATCTTCAATAAGGGAATTGCTAGACTTGCTGTTAGCCATATCGTTAACCTCTTAACGCTGTGGTCAGCCCCTGTCTGGTAGGCCAATACCTTTCAGGGGCGAAACGGGTGATAAGTATGAGATTTTGTGATAGGGTACGTACCTATAAGACCCAGCATAGTTAAAAAGGTACGTACATGTCAACGATTAAACGTGATACGAAGAAATCATCTTCAGCAGGTAAATCTCCGACCTTCCAGATACGCATCTCGCCTGAGTTACGGGAGCAGCTTGATGACGTAGTTGCAAAAGAAGGTGTCAGTCTCGGCAATTGGTTCAAGGAACTTGCCCGTCAGGAGTTGCGAAAGCAGGGGATTGAGCCGAAGGGGTAGTAGTTGATGTAAGACTTCCATAGTCTGGTTGAATTTTAATCATTAGGTAATGCTAATTTTTATGTAAGCATAATAAATTCCATGAATATTTTTATCATTTATGTAAATTAAGCCATTCAATTAGATCCGAGTCGCATGGACCTCCATCGTTCTTAGTCCTCATGAGATTATCTCGTATCGATTTAAACATGAAATTACATCTTATGAATATTTCTTCTGGGGATGACACGCTTGGAAGAAGTAAAGCTATGTAATACATCGCGTTGATCGTACCACGCAGATAGTGCTCAAGGTTTGATGTTAGGAAAGTAATGTTTGGGTTAGACTCAGCATTATGAATAATAGAATTTCTTAAAATATATAATCGATGTATATGTAACGTTACCTTCTTCGTGTGGTTTTCTATTTTAGAACCCATTAAAGCTGGGTTTTTGCACAGGCTTGTCATTTTATTCAAGGAGAACAAAGCATAAGGGTATGCCGACATTTTTTGAATTAGATAATTGCAAACGTTATCTTTTTTTAAAAGAAGATAGAGTTCACCTAAAGTTATATTTGTTAAGTTATGAACTTGTTCTTCATCAGGGATATTTTCAATTTTCAAATAATTTATAATTCCCCTTAACGCAAACATTTGCTTCACAACATAATCAAGCCCAATACACGGTACTACGGAAAGAATAACATGCTCATCATGTTTTATATCATCGGGGGATACTCCCAGCGTTAAAGATTCGAGTGCAGACCAGTATGATGTAAATTTACTCTCTTTGGAGTTATTGTTAATTCCATTTCTTAAGAAGTGAAATGCTGAACTTATCTTTTTTCTTGATTCTATATTTGCATTTTTAAACAAAACATCCATAGATTTTATAAAATGTGTAAATTCATATTTTGTTAGCCTATCGGAATTAACGTTTATTTCATTATCAAAATGATTAATTATATTAGCTTCATTATTTTCTGTTTTTACACTAAATTTATTTTTTACTTCTATTTTTCCCTTGCCAATCATATAAGCTATAACATCAAGTGATTCAACTAATATTTGATCTGCTTTTATTCTTGCTGACAACTGTGTTATAGCTTTAGTATATATCTTGACTTGAATGTATTGTTTCCCATTATCAGCAGTTTTAGGCGTAAATAGGCAATCATTGAATTCTATAGTCTGGTCACTTCCAGATAGAAGATCGTGCAAGACTTCATTTTCAAGAATGAATATCACCGTGTGATTTGATAGCTTTTGAGTGATCTTGTTTTGCCAAGATTGATAACGCTCGTTAAAATCGCCTTTATCATTCTTCAATAAAATATTATTATATAGCAAATAACATTCAGTTAGCGGCATACCTTTTGTCAATAGTACACTCATTAAGTTGTTAATTTTATTATACAGTTTCAAAAGTTCATCATCAGTAGGCTCTTCTTGTTTATCTATAATTTTTTTGATTTCATCGGTAGCTAAATCAATATAATTATTTTCAATATTCAATCTTAACTGCTTACACAAACTCTGGAATAGTTTTTTTTGCTTTTCTACTGGGCTTTTGCTCGGATCTTTTATAAAACCGGGTTTAGTGAAAAGCCCGCGAATCTGCGTGTTGATACCCAAAAACTTAGTATCATTTAAAAGCTCATCTTGACTTAATATCTCTAAAAACTCACTTACGGCCCTTTCTCTTTTTTTCTCCCCATTATACTTGTTTTCAAATCTATATAAGAAGTCAATTTCCTGCAAAGAATTTAATGCATTATTAAATCCGACACGATCAGTGTCTATACTATTTTTATGACTTAGGTTGGCCCAGCATTCAATAAAAAAAAGCTGTCGGATTGTTAGATCTTCCCTATCTAAGCGGTTATCTATACGCATTCCTCTTGACTCCTAGATAAAAACACCTATAATACTACTAATATTAACCTATTTTAATCAGAGATAGGAACACAAATGTCTCTGATTCTGAAAAAAACGGCTCGGCCTTTTGTCAGTGGATCATCCCGGAAAGGTGCAGAGCCAAACCTTTAAAGAGCCGCACTAGCTGCGGTTCTTTATGTATTATCTCCCATATTTTTTCTCAATTAGAAATAGATTCATTTGATATTAGTAGACTGATATATATTTTATTTCTTTCTGCTAAACAAACTCAAACGGTCTAACCACGCCATCGCGGTTGGCATCCAAGAAATCAGCCCACCATGGCAGCATCAGTTTGCGCTCATCGAGATGTTCATCCTGATGCTACCAGAGAGCCACATTAAGCAATAAGACTAAATTCAGATGAATTACCCTTTCCCAGCTTATCCATATAATCCGCATACCATTGAAGCATTTCCCGCCGACCATCCAGATATAGTGCGTGGTTATAAGTGGCACGGATAGAGTTTTTATCGACATGGGCTAACTGGAGTTCAATCCATGCACTGTTGAAGCCCTGCTCATGAAGGATGGTACTCATCGTGTGGCGAAAACCGTGTCCGGTTAGTTTCTTATCGTATCCGACACGTTTGATGACCTGATTAATGCTCGCTTCGCTCATTGACTTACTGGAATCGTTCCGACCCGGAAAAACCAACTGAAAACCACCAGTGATGTTTTGTAGTTCCGACAACAGATCATAAACCTGAGTGGATAGGGGAACCAGATGGGGACGGCGCATTTTCATACGCTCTTTGGGGATCTGCCAGATCTTCTTGCCAAAATCGATTTCCTGCCATTCAGCAGATCGTAGCTCGATGGTTCTCAGTCCGGTCAGCATCAGCAGGCGAGTGGCAATTTGAGTAATGCGGCTACCGCTATAGTCATTCAGGGCTTGAATAAAGGGACCAAGTTCATCAGCCAACAGGTGAGGGAAGTGTTTTTGCTTCGGCGCTTTCAATACCCCAGCTAAATCCGTTACCGGATTATATTCAGCCCGACCGGATACGATGGCGTAGGTGAAAATCTGTCGGCAAGCCTGACGAGTCTTTTTCAGTTTATCAAGCACGCCCCGTTGTTCCATTTTTCTCAGCACATCCAGCATATCTTTTGGCTTGATGTCAGTGATTGGCCGTTTACCAAGGTAGGGGAAGATGTCTTTTTTCAGATATTCAAGAATGTCTTCAGCATAGCCCTTCGACCAGTTAGGGCGCTTATGTTCGTGCCACTCTAATGCGATAAGCTTAAAGCTGTTGTTGACCGCCGCGATTTTTGCCTGTTTCTCAACCTGCTTTTCTTCGCTCGGATCACCACCATTCGCAAGAAGCTTTTTGGCTTCCCCACGTTTTGTTCTTGCATCAGCCAGTGAGATATTGGGATATGTGCCGATAGAAAGCAGTTTTTCTTTTCCTGCATAACGATACTTTAAACGCCAGTAGCGTGAGCCATTGGTGTTAACCAGCAAATATAATCCAGCACCATCAGTAAGCTTGTAGGGCTTATCTTTGGGTTTAGCTGTTTCTACTTGGCGAGCAGTTAGCTTCATTTGGGGGTATCACTTCTATTGAACCTGCGAATACCCCCAAACATACCCCCAAGTGATGCTAGAACTCAAGAGACTACACTAGACCTTAATAGCCCATTTTGTAGAGGATAATGCTGATTTAAAAGGGGATTGTAGACTTTAACAGACGTCAAAAGACGAAATTATGGTACGCCCTACAGGATTCGAACCTGTGACCTACGGCTTAGAAGGCCGTTGCTCTATCCAGCTGAGCTAAGGGCGCATTGCGGAAAGGGATTGCTGTCGGATGTAACAACAGTGGGCTGGATTATACCCACCCCCCTCGTTGAGTCAACGGATTGGCGTTTGATTTACGCTATCCGGCGAATCCCTGTACAACTGGGGTGGATATCATCGTCTCTTGCACTATTTTTGTACTGTTGTGAGTTTCATTCATGCTAAATGAGGGCGGGGATGCGTATTTCATCTTTATCTGCTGGGCCTGTTCAGTAATTCTTTGTATGTTGTACGCGGGCATGTCCGCCAGCGCCTGCTGTTGATACACTGCATATTGATGAATGACAATTTAATCTGTCTGGTAAATTGCGGCTGTATTAAAATCCACCATTTCTGTCGAACTTGGGAAGCTTTCGAGTTATGCATACTTTGTTATCCGCATTATTGCGTATTTTCCTGTTGGCAACATTGGTGTTGCCCGTTGGGCATGCGGCGGCGGCTGACCCGGATCCTCAGCCATCACAGTCTGAAGCGCCGGTGAAAATAAATATTGATGCCGAACTGGTGGCGCTGCAAAAACAGCTGGATAGCATTAAGCAGCAGGTGTCAGGCACTAACAGCGATAGCAAATTCGGCGCGTTGAACGACACCACGCAGCAGTTGGTCGGCAGGGCTGACGATCTGTCGGCGAGCGTCGCTCCGCTTCGTGCTCAACTACAGGCGCAGTTGGATGTTTTAGGGCCGGCCCCTGAGCCGGGTTCCACCATCAACGAAACGAATGAAGTCACACGCAAGCGCAACAGCCTGAACGCTCAGAAGTCGAAGATGGATGCGCAGATTGAACAAATCCAGGCGCTGCGCGCCAGTGCGGCAAATCTTTCAGCGCAGATTGTGACGCTGCGGCGCAATGCGTTGAAAACCCAATTGGCATTAAATTCCGGCAGCATTTTTGGGGCGCGGTTTTGGTCTCCGCTGGTCGCCCCTCAGGCGGAAGATCAACGGCGGCTAGGCGTATTTCAGCAGCAATTAAGCGATGCGCTAATGGCTTCCTGGGCGCCAGATTGGCGTTATGGTTCCGCCTTTTATCTGCTTGTTGCGGCGGCGCTGGTTACCGCAGGGCGTCGCTATATGGAGAAGTATCTGGCCTGGGCCGGGATCCATCTGTTGCCGGAAGGGCGGCTAAGGCGAAGTTTTCTGGCAACGGCCAGCGTCATCTCTACCGTGTTGACCATCGGCGTCGCCGCAAATTTGCTGGATTTCACTTTTACCCGCCATGGCGAGTCGGCTGAGCGGATAGAAACATTTCTGGATACGCTGACGCAACTTGCCGTCTTTTGTTCGATGATCGCAGGGCTGGGCCGCGCATTTCTTTCGAATCAGCGTCCCTCCTGGCGGTTGCCGGCGATCGCCAATCCGGTAGCCAAGGCGATGAAGCCTTTTCCGGCGATCGCCGCCGTCCTGATGATGGTGTTTGGCGTTATTGAACAAATTACGGCCACCGTGGGGACATCCGTGGCGGCCACCATTATGGCGAATGGCTTGTCCGCATTATTTCTGGCGCTCACCGCAGGTATGATCACTTTGAAAAGCGATCAGGTCCGCCGTCAGATGGTGCATGAGGGAACGCAACCGGAAGCGCGTTCGACGCTGGCGGGATTGATTCATCTGGGCATATTGGTGACGGCGTTTTCCGTGCTGGTTTCGCTGGTGATTGGTTATATTTCGCTGGCCCGGTTTCTGACCTATGAGCTGGTGTGGATCGGTATGGTTTTCTCGTGTCTTTACCTGTTCTCGACGTTTATTACCGATATCTGCGAAAGCGTATTCTCCCCCAATAATACCAGCGGGCGGCGCATTAAAAATTCGCTCAATCTTGATGACCGTCATTTAGCGCAGGCCGCGGCGCTGCTTTCCGCCTGCGGAAAGGTCTTTTTGATTTTGATGGCGGCAGTCGCCTTACTGAGCGGAACTTTTGGCACCACAACGCCGCTGGCGCTGATCCAAAAAGCCGTAGAGCTGTGGGGCGGCAAGGGGCTGGAAACGTTAAGCATCGTGCCTGCCCATTTGGTGAACGCGCTGCTGTTACTGGCAATCGGCATCTATGTTCTGCGCTCCTCGAAGCGCTGGCTGGAGCAGGATTTTCTGCCCAAAACGACGCTGGATCGCGGTATTCGCGCATCGCTGGTGACCTTGTTCAGTAATATCGGTTACATCCTGATTATCCTGCTGACGCTGGCAACCCTAGGTATTCAGTGGAATAAGCTGGCGTGGATTGTCAGTGCGCTGTCGGTGGGCATCGGTTTTGGCCTACAGGAAATCGTCAAAAACTTTATTTCAGGTTTGATTCTGCTGACCGAACGCCCGGTCAAGGTGGGCGATCTGGTGAATATCAGCGGTGTGGAAGGGGATATCCGGCGAATTAATGTCCGGGCGACAGAGATCCAACTGGGTGACCGTTCGACGGTTATCGTCCCTAACTCGCAATTTATTTCACAAAATGTGCGCAACATTACCATGGGAAACGCGCTTGGCGTGGCGACGATGGCGCTGACTTTTCCGCTGGATATCGATCCTGAAGAGGTCAGAACCATCCTGCTGGACGCTTACAACGAACATGAGGTAATTCTGGATTCGCCCGCGCCGTCTGTTTCATTCAGTCAACTGACTCCGACGGGGATGGTGTTGAGCGTGACGGGATATGTCAGCAGCCCGCGTTTGGTCTCTGGAGCGAAAAGCGATCTGTTGTTTGAGATTATCAAGCGGTTGCGCGCAGCCAGCATTCCTTTGGCGGTGCCTCAAAGAATGGTGTTGGAAAACTCGTCTGGTGAGGTGTCGGATAGCATTATGGTTGATGAGAAACCCTAAGCCTGATTTATTTCGGAAGCGGGATGTGGTTCTCAAACTCAGAGACAGCGTTACCCGGCGCGATGCCGGGTAACTCGTCATATCAACGAAAATAACTGCGGGCGGCTAAGCTATTACTTCACCTGCTGCTTCACCATCTCAATATAAATTTCTCTCAGGCGGCGGGTTATCGGACCGGGTTTGCCGTCGCCAACGGTTTTGCCGTCAAGCGTCACTACCGGTAACACGAAGGTCGTCGCCGAACTGATAAAGATTTCACTGGCGTGATAGGCTTCTTCCGGGGTGAAGAGCCGTTCTTCCAGTTTGATATGATCGCCTGAAGCCAGCTTTAACAGCGACTGCCGGGTGATGCCGTGCAGAATGTCGTTACTAAGCGGGCGTGTCACCACGGTGTTATCGTGCAGGACGATGTAGCAGTTGCAGGAGCTGCCTTCAGTAATAAATCCGTTTTCCACCATAAAGGCGTCATCGGCGTGTTGGGCATGGGCATACTCTTTCGCCAAACAGGCCGCAAGCAGGCTGACCGTTTTAATATCCCGGCGATGCCAGCGTATATCGGGGCTGGTCACAACAGCAAGACCTGTTTCGGCTTTCGGATTATTAATGATAGGTCGGGCTTGGGTAAACAGCACCAGCGTGGGTTTCACCTCGGCGGAAGGGAAATGAAAGTCACGATCGCCGGCGTTGCCGCGGCTTAATTGTAAATAGATTGCGCCTTCATTCATGCCGTTTTTTTCGATCAGGGCATGATGAATATCTTTCAACTCGGCGGGGGTAACGGGCAACGTAAGCGACAGCTCACGGCAGGAACGCTGTAGCCGCGTCATATGGCCATCAAACTCGGCCAGTTTACCATTCACAACCGCCGTCACTTCATACACGGCGTCGGCAAAGAGAAAACCGCGGTCGAATATCGAAACTTTGGCCTCGCTTTCCGGTATATATTGCCCATCAACATAAACAAGACGTTGCATCACAACACTCCTTAATAGTCGTTCAATGCAGCTTAACGCATTTTATCCCCACAGTGCCGCTTCTGATGGGTGTATTTCACTACCGTCATAACGCAGCCCGTTAGTTCGGTCACGCTGTAATAACAGAGGGCCGTCCAGATCGACAACCTGTGCTCCCTGAGCCAGCATAAAGGCCGGGGCCATTGACAATGAGGTGCTTACCATACAGCCAACCATAATCTGCATACCCTGGTCCAGCGCGCAGTCGCGCAGTCGCAGCGCCTCGGTCAGCCCCCCGGTTTTGTCCAGCTTGATGTTTATCATGTCATAACACCCGGCGATCGCCGTCAGTGAATGGCTGTCATGACAGGATTCATCGGCGCAAAGGGGGATCGGATGCGGTAGTTCAGCCAGTATGCGGTCTTTCCCGGCGGGAAGCGGCTGTTCGATCATCGTGACGCCCAAAGCAGCCAGTTCCGGCACCAGTTTCAGATAAAGTTCGGCATCCCAGCCTTCATTGGCGTCCACGATTAAGCGCGCCGACGGTGCGCCGTTGCGTACCGCGGCGACCCGGGCCAGATCGTCTTTGTCGGCCAGTTTCAGCTTGAGCAGCGGACGGCTGGCGTTTTGCTGCGCCGCCTGCCGCATCCGCTCCGGCGTGTCCAGTGATAAGGTATACGCCGTTTCCAATATGCCCGGAACCGGCAAATTCAGGCGCTGCCAGATGCGTTGGTTTTGCTGCTTGCATTCCAAATCCCAAAAGGCGCAGTCGATTGCATTCCGCGCCGCGCCCGCCGGCAACCGGGTTTGCAGCTGCTGGCGATCCAGCCCCTGGCGGATATCGTCGCGCAGTGCGGCGATCTGCGCCATTACGCTCTCGATGGATTCGCCATAACGGGCATAAGGAACACATTCGCCATAGCCGGTTACGTTGCCGGCGTGGAGCGCGACCACCACCACATCCGCCTGGCTTTTACTACCGCGTGAAATAGTAAAGGTATCCTGTAGCGGCCAGCTTTCATGGAACAGTTCTAACTCGGTCATAAGTCTGCCAATTGGTCAACGATGCGTCCGACACCCTGACGGAAAGGATCCACAACGGGCAGACCGAATTTTTTCTCAATCTCAGCCATCAACCGCAAAGCGTCTTCTTCACTGAGCGATGCGCTATTGATGGAGATCCCGACGAAACGGGCTTTAGGATTGGTTAGCTGGGCGACCGATAAATTCAGGGCCATACAGTCGGCGAGTTCGGGGATAGGGTAGTCGACGCCACGCATGGTTTTACGGGTAGGCTCGTGACAGAGCACCAGCGCATCGGGTTGTGCCCCATGAATAATACCGGTGGTCACGCCGGCGAAAGAAGGGTGGAACAATGACCCCTGGCCTTCAATCACATCCCAGTGATTTTCGTCATTTTCCGGAGCAATGGTTTCGACCGCGCCGGCAATAAAATCAGATACTACGGCATCGATACTTACGCCGGATCCGCTAATCAGGATCCCGGTTTGACCGGTGGCCCGAAACGTCGCCTTGCCGCCGCGGGATAAGATTTCTTTTTCGATCGCCAGCGCCGTGTACATTTTTCCGCAGGAACAATCAGTGCCGACCGGCAGTATGCGTTTACCCGCGCGTTTGCGTCCGTTGGCCACCGGGAAGGTTTGCGACGGGTGGCGAACGTCAAACAGCGTACGACCAAGTTTTGCCGCCAGTTCGCGCAGTTCCGGTACATCAGCCAGACGGTTATGCAGACCGGCGGCCAGATCCATGCCGCTTTCCAGCGCCTGGCGCAACACGGCGATCCATTGTTCTGAAATGATCCCGCCACGGTTGGCGACACCGATAACCAACGTTTGCGCACCCGCCGCACGGGCGGCGCTGATGTCCATATCGGGTAAATTACAGTCGGCGTGACACCCCTCCATGCGGTATTGGCCAACACAATATTCCGGATGCCACTGCTTAATCCCGATAGCAACTTTTGCCGCTAACTGATCGTGGGCATCGCCAAGGAATAATAAATAAGGTTTTCTGATATCCATTATTCATCCTCGTAAGTACCAGAGCGTAAGTGATTAATAAAGCGTTTGGATAAAAACTTTATTGGGCGGAAACACGGTCTTGCTAATTGATAATAGCCATAGCTATATAATTGTCAATAACAACTATTACTAAGTGATAAATTCTGATTTTTTGCATTTTCGTTGAAATTAAATTCAAGATTTTGCTTTTTTTGTAATATTAAATATTGTTATTGGCGTTTATTTTTCAATGTTGCGGTTTTTTATAAATAAATAAAATAAAGGTGTCGGGAAAATTGTTTTATCTTTTTGATTTTAAATGTTTTGTTTGTTTTTTATTTTTGCCGTCGATGCGCCTTTTTGGTGAGTTGACTTATTGCGGGGCCCCAAAATAATGCATCGTTATTTTTTGTTTTTAATTTGTTAATTAAACCTTGGTGATTATGTGTTTTTAATATCAATCTTTCTAATACTATCGCCATGTTTTTTTAAAATAATTAATGACATTGATCGGTGCGTCATAATAAATGCATGTTATTGGGATTGACGTGGTTGTCCGTCTCTTCTGGCCCGGGGTAATGAAGACAGAGCGATACCCACGGACAGTAAAAATTTTATGCTATGCCATATCGACAGAGTACTTAATCTGAGATAGCTTAAACGACAGGCTCGTCAGTCGGGCCAGGCGTCGCTCGGACGGTCCGGGCGCTCACGTTACTTTGAGGATGTTATGGCTGATTCTACTTCTCCGCGTCGTTTTACGCGCATCGATCGTCTTCCCCCTTATGTATTCAATATTACCTCTGAATTGAAAATGGCCGCCCGTCGTCGCGGCGAAGACATTATCGATTTTAGTATGGGTAATCCTGATGGCCCGACGCCTCCGCATATCGTAGAGAAATTATGTACGGTGGCGCAACGTGAGGATACGCACGGCTATTCGACCTCCAAAGGGATCCCGCGTCTGCGCCGGGCCATTTCTCGCTGGTATGCCGATCGTTATCAGGTGGATATCGATCCTGAAAGCGAAGCAATCGTCACCATCGGCTCTAAAGAGGGGTTGGCGCATCTGATGCTGGCGACGCTGGATCACGGCGATACCGTACTGGTGCCGAATCCAAGCTACCCGATTCATATTTATGGCGCGGTCATTGCCGGAGCGCAGGTGCGTTCGGTGCCGCTGGTGGAAGGCGTGGATTTTTTCAACGAGCTGGAGCGGGCGATCCGCGAAAGTATTCCGAAGCCGAAAATGATGATTCTGGGTTTCCCGTCCAATCCGACCGCGCAGTGCGTCGAGCTGGATTTCTTCGAGCGGGTGGTGGCGCTGGCTAAACAGTACGGCGTGCTGGTGGTTCACGACCTGGCCTATGCCGATATCGTCTATGACGGCTGGAAAGCGCCGTCGATTATGCAGGTGCCCGGCGCCAAAGAGATTGCCGTTGAGTTTTTCACCCTGTCGAAAAGCTATAATATGGCGGGTTGGCGCATCGGTTTTATGGTGGGGAATCCAGAACTGGTCAACGCGCTGGCGCGTATCAAAAGCTACCATGACTATGGGACATTTACCCCGTTGCAGGTGGCGGCGATTGCGGCGCTGGAAGGCGATCGGCAGTGCGTGCTGGATATTGCCGAGCAGTATCGTCAACGGCGCAATGTCCTGGTTCGCGGTTTGCATGAAGCCGGTTGGATGGTGGATGAGCCGAAAGCCTCCATGTATGTCTGGGCGAAAATTCCGCCAGCCTATGCGCACTTAGGTTCGCTGGAGTTCGCCAAACGTTTGCTGTCTGACGCGAAAGTGTGTGTGTCGCCGGGAATCGGGTTTGGCGACTATGGCGATACCCACGTGCGTTTCGCGCTGATTGAAAATCAGGATCGTATCCGGCAGGCCGTTCGCGGTATCAAGGCGATGTTCCGCGCGGATGGTATTTTGCCGGCATCGAAATCTTCTGTAAGCAAGTCCTCCGCAGTCTGAATTCTTTCCCCGGTCTGCTCCGCCGACCGGGGTATCGTTGTGCATCACATTTCTCTTCTTCCGGCATCTCGCCGATATCGTTAAGTGACAGAGACTTCTCATTTGTTAGAATGCACACCATTAATTTCAACCAGGATGAATTGTGCTATGTCGTTATCGCTATTCAAATTATCTGTTTTTACGCTACTTTGTGTCATTCTGTCCGGGTGTCAGCATGCCGGAAACGCTGCCCGGCAGGGAACCGGGACGGGTAACGAAAGCACTGCGTCGGTCAACGATCGGCTGAATCAGTTATCATCGCTGGCGGCGGCGACTAAATACCTGAAATACCAATGCAATCGCAGTGATTTACCGGATGATTCCATCATCAATAGCGCGGTATTGACCGTTGCTCAACAAAAAGGGTGGGAGGCGCCAAACGACCAACTGTTGTCGCAGCGCAGCGAAAGTTTGTATCAGGCGTTATTGAAAGACAGTACGTCAAAAGAAACCCAGTGCTCAACATTTAACCGTGCGCTGGCGCCTTTTATTGTCACAATACATAATTATAACTAATGATTGATTTTTATCAGTGCGCCTGGCGATAGGTCTTGTTATAAATCAACGTCAAGTAATATTGTTAATATCCATTAATTTTCATTGTGTTGCTATTAACTTTAAACATACCGCATTAAATGGTATTTCGGCATCCTGATTTTTTAGGCATGATTTAAATCATAAGATTAAAGATTTGCTAATGAGCAGTGGTAGGGCGCTGATGTCGAGTCGTTGATGAAATCACCCCCGTAAAACCGCAATGGAAAATGGAATTAGGCATTCATCTCGGTCTCAGGCTTGAGGTGATTACGGACGATTAACTATGCCACGTGCACGAATAGGGGCTTTGGCCTGTCAAATTTTATCGCCCGCGCTTATCCGGCGCGCTCTGTTTGGTTTATTCCTGCTGTTGATCTGCCAGCAACTGGCTGTATTGGTCTGGCGCATACGGCAGACCGAGGACATGCCTGCCCCCGGCATAACCATAACGGCCGTTCAGGCCGAAGAAAAACCGGTTATCTCCAGCGGTTTTACGCTGTTTGGCCGTCCCCCTGAAACCCACGCCGCCGCGATACCGCTTTCGGCGGCGGATATTCCCCTGACCTCATTAACGCTCAGCCTGACCGGTATTCTGCTCAGTGACGATGTCACGCAGTCCATCGCCATTATCGCCAAAGACAGCCAGCAGTACAGTCTCGGCGTAGGCGATAGCATTCCCGGCACTGAGGCCAGCATTGTGACGATTCTGGCCGATCGCATTGTGATTGAGAATCAGGGGCGCTATGAAGCGCTGAGTTTATATCAGGATGTGGCGACGGATGAGACACAGCCCGTCCGGGCAACGTCTGATGACCCATCGGAAAATAAACCGCCTTTATTGGCGACGGATTACCTTACCGCTTCACCGGTGACGGCCAACGGCATGCTGGCGGGTTATCGGCTCAATCCGGGCAGAGACAGCGGGCCGTTTTACCGCGCGGGCTTGCAGGATAACGATCTCGCGGTGATGTTGAACAACCTGGATTTACGCGATGCGGAGCAGGCTCGGCAGGCGATGATTCAACTGCCTGAACTGAGCGCCTTTAGTTTGACTGTCGAACGTAACGGAGAACGACAGGATATTTTTCTGCAAATGGACGGGGAGAATTAAGTGGTTAGCAAAGGACGACGGAAAGGCTGGCGGCGGCTGGGGTTCAGCATGCTGCTGATGGCATCCTCATTGGGATGGGGCGCTGAATTCTCCGCCAGTTTTAAAGGGACGGATATTCAGGAATTTATTAATACCGTCAGCAAGAATCTGAATAAAACCGTGATTATCGATCCCTCGGTAAGCGGCACTATCACGGTGCGCAGCTATGACACGATGAATGAGGAGCAATATTACCAGTTCTTCCTCAGCGTACTGGATGTCTATGGTTTTACCGTGGTGCCGACGGACAACAACGTATTAAAAATCATCCGTTCGAAGGAGGCGAAAAATACCTCTATGCCGCTGGCCAGCGACGATCGACCGGGTAT
The DNA here is from genome assembly GCF_013155275.1 of Brenneria sp. hezel4-2-4. Lineage (GTDB taxonomy): Bacteria > Pseudomonadota > Gammaproteobacteria > Enterobacterales > Enterobacteriaceae > Brenneria. Next base: position 42,717 of record NZ_JABJXS010000012.1, on the reverse strand, counting down.
CGGGGATGAGGTGGTTACGCGCGTTGTGCCGGTCAATAATGTTGCCGCCCGCGATCTGGCGCCGTTGCTGAGTCAGTTGAATGATAACGCCGGGGCCGGGAGCGTCGTGCATTACGAGCCGTCCAACGTGCTGTTGATGACCGGACGCGCCGCGGTGATAAAGCGCCTGATGTCTATCGTCGAACGTGTCGACCAGACCGGCGATCGCCATGTGACGACGATCCCCCTTGCTTACGCATCCGCGCCGGAAGTGGTGAAGATGGTGACGGAGTTGAATAAGACGGATGAGAAGTCGGCCATGGCGGGCGTGATGTCGGCAAACGTGGTGGCGGATGAGCGCACCAACTCGGTGTTGGTGCGCGGTGAGTCGAATTCGCGACAGCAGGTGATCGATATGATCAGGCAGCTTGACCGACAACAGGCGGTACAGGGAAATACCAAAGTTATTTACCTCAAGTATGCCAAAGCCACCGACCTGGTAGAGGTGCTCACCGGCGTCGGCGACAGCATCAAGAGCGAACAGCAGAATGCGCTGCCGGCGTTGAGTAAGGATATTTCCATCAAGGCGCATGCGCAGACCAACGCGCTGATCGTCAATGCCGCGCCGGATGTGATGCGCGATCTGGAGCAGGTGATTACCCAACTGGATATTCGGCGCCCACAGGTGCTGGTGGAAGCGGTTATTGCCGAGGTTCAGGATGCTGACGGACTGAATCTGGGCATTCAGTGGGGCAACAAGCACGCCGGAATGACCCAGTTTACCAATACCGGCCTACCCACGTCCGTGATGGTGGCGGGCGCCGATCGATACCGGCAGGACGGCACGATCAACAGCACAGTGGCGAGCGCGCTTAACAGTTTTAACGGCATCACCGCCGGATTTTATCAGGGAAACTGGGCGATGCTGCTGACCGCGCTGTCCAGCAACACTAAGAACGATATTCTGGCGACGCCCAGTATCGTCACGCTGGACAATATGGAAGCGACATTCAACGTCGGTCAGGAGGTTCCGGTTTTGTCCGGCTCGCAGACTACGTCGGGCGATAATGTTTTCAATACCGTCGAGCGTAAAACCGTGGGCATCAAGCTGAAGGTTAAACCGCAGATTAACGAAGGGGAATCGGTCTTGCTGGAAATCGAACAGGAGGTTTCCAGCGTGGCGGATTCGGCCTCCAACAGCAGTTCGGATCTGGGCGTTACCTTTAACACCCGCACGGTAAATAACGCGGTGTTGGTCAGCAGCGGCGAAACCGTGGTTGTCGGCGGATTACTGGATAAGAGCACCCGCGAAACCGCGGACAAAGTGCCGCTGCTCGGCGATATCCCGTTGCTGGGGCATCTGTTTCGCTCCAATAGCCGTCATGTGGCAAAGCGCAATCTGATGTTGTTTATCCGTCCCTCGATTATTCGCGATCGCAGTCAGTATCAGAGTGCCTCTTCGGAGAAATACCGGGCGTTCAGTCAGGAGCAGGAGCGGCAGCGCGATGTCACCCACGGTGAAGGCACGCTGACCGACGAGATACTGCGTTTGCCGGCGGGCGGCAATGATTACACTTTTCGTCAGGTGAATTCGGCGATCCTGACGTTTTATCCCGCGGGGCAGCAGTGAGCGAGGTTGCGCCCGACATGACGGATGGGCGTCCAATCTTGCCTTTCGCCTATGCGCGGGCGCAGAAAATCCTGTTGCTGCAAGGCGCGGAGCATGAGAGCCGTCAGGCTGTCTGCGTGGCGGAGACGTCGGCTTGCGCGCTGCTGGAAGCCAGACGGGTGGCGGGCTGTCCGCTCAGCATTGTTCGGGTGAGCGCCGAGGAGTTTGAACGGCGGCTGGTGGTGAGCTATCAGCGTGACTCTGAAGAGGCCAGGCGCCTGATGGAGGATATCGGTAATGAAATGGATTTTTATACGCTGGCGGAAGAGCTGCCGGACAGCGACGATCTGCTGGATACCGACGACGACGCGCCCATCATCCGTCTTATCAACGCCATGCTGACCGAAGCCATCAAAGACAAAGCGTCCGATATCCATATCGAAACCTATGAGCGTTACTTACAAATCCGCTTTCGCGTCGATGGGGTGTTGCGGGAAATTTTGCGTCCGCAACGCAAACTGGCGTCGCTGCTGGTGTCGCGCATCAAGGTGATGGCGAAACTGGATATTGCGGAAAAACGTATCCCGCAGGATGGCCGCATGGCGTTGCGCATCGGCGGGAGGGCTATCGATGTACGCGTCTCCACCTTGCCGTCCAGCTATGGCGAACGCGTGGTGTTGCGTCTGCTGGATAAAAACAGCGTACAGCTCGATCTGGCCGCGCTGGGCATGTCGCCGACGCATCAGCAGCGGCTGGAGACGCTGATTCACCGGCCTAACGGCATTATTCTGGTGACCGGGCCGACCGGTTCAGGGAAAAGCACCACGCTTTACGCGGCGCTCAGCCGGTTGAATGCCTCGGAACGCAACATCATGACGGTGGAGGATCCCATAGAATATGAACTGGAAGGCATCGGGCAAACGCAGGTCAACGCCAAAGTCGACATGACCTTTGCCCGCGGGCTACGCGCCATTCTGCGTCAGGATCCGGATGTGGTGCTGGTGGGGGAGATTCGCGACAGAGAGACCGCGCAGATTGCGGTTCAGGCCTCGCTGACCGGTCATCTGGTGCTGTCGACGCTGCATACCAACAGCGCGCTGGGGGCGCTTTCCCGTTTGCAGGATATGGGCGTGGAGCCTTTTCTGCTGTCAACGTCGCTGCTGGCGGTACTGGCGCAGCGCCTGGTGCGTACGCTGTGTCCCGACTGCCGTCGACAGCAACCGATCGCCGCCGAACAGGCGCGGCAAATGAGGGTGTCGAGCGACATCCGTCTCTACCAGCCCGTCGGCTGTACGCGCTGCAATTTCACCGGTTATCGGGGCCGTATCGGCATTCATGAATTGCTGCCGATCGATGACCGGGTAAGAACGGCCATTCACCGCGGCGAAGGCGAGGTGGCGATTGCGCGGATGCTGGGCGCGGACAGAACCTCCATCCGGCAGGATGGCCGGGAAAAAGTGCTGGCCGGACTGACCACCTGGGAAGAGGTGATCCGCGTAACCAAAGAGGAATGATATGGCGCTGTATCACTACCGGGCGCTGGATGCCCAGGGGAAGAAATGTCGGGGCAGTCAGGAGGCGGATTCCGCCAGGCAGGCCCGTCAACTGCTGCGGGAGCGCGGCCTGATGCCGCTGGCGGTTAATGAGCGTCTGGGCGACCGCTCCCCGTCCGGTTCGCCGGCATTTTCCCTCAGACGCAGGCAGCGCATCGGCACCGCCGATCTGGCGTTATTGACCCGGCAACTGGCGACGCTGGTGGCGGCGGCGCTGCCGCTGGAAGAGGCGCTGGACGCGGTGGCGAAGCAGAGTGAAAAGCCGCATTTAAGCCACCTGATGGCGGCAATTCGCGGCAAAGTCATGGAAGGCTATTCGCTGGCGGATGCCATGAAATGTTTTCCCGGCAGTTTTGAACGGCTGTACTGCGCAATGGTGGCCGCCGGTGAAACATCCGGGCATCTGGATATCGTGCTGAACCGACTGGCGGATTACACCGAGCAGCGTCAGCAACTGCGCAGCCGCATCCAACAGGCGATGATTTATCCCTGCGTGCTGACGGTGGTCGCCGTGGCGGTGGTCGGCATTTTGCTGTCGGCGGTGGTGCCGAAGGTCGTCGAGCAATTTATCCATATGAAACAGACACTGCCGCTCTCCACCCGGCTACTGATGGGGATCAGCGACGCGGTGCGCAGCGGCGGGCCGTGGGCGCTGCTGGCGCTGGCTATCGGCATCGTCGCCCTGCGGGCGCTGCTGCGTAAGGAGGAACGGCGCATCGGCTTTCATCGGCGGCTGCTTTATCTGCCGCTGGTGGGGCGTATTGCCCGCGGGCTGAACACCGCCCGTTACGCCCGCACGTTGAGCATCCTGAACGCCAGCGCGGTGCCGCTGTTGCAGGCAATGCGCATCAGCGGCGATGTGATGAGCAACGACTATGCCCGTCAGCGGCTGGCGCAGGCGGCGGATGCGGTGCGTGAGGGCGTCAGTCTGCACAAGGCGCTGGAACAGACGGCGCTGTTTCCCGCCATGATGCGGCACATGATCGCCAGCGGCGAACGCAGCGGTGAACTGGGCGACATGCTGGAGCGGGCCGCCGACAATCAGGAGCGCGAATTCAGCGGGCAGATGACGCTGGCGCTGGGGCTGTTTGAGCCGCTGCTGGTGGTGGGCATGGCGGCGATTGTCCTGTTCATTGTGCTGGCGATATTACAGCCCATTCTGCAACTGAATACCTTAATGAGCGTATAGAAAACCCAATAATTGAGCGAGGAAAAGTCAGGATGCAACAACGTCAGCGAGGTTTTACTTTGTTGGAAATCATGGTGGTGATCGTCATTCTCGGCGTGCTGGCGAGTCTGGTGGTGCCCAATCTGATGGGCAATAAAGAGAAAGCGGATCGACAAAAAGCCGTCAGCGATATTGTGGCGCTGGAAAGCGCGCTGGATATGTACAAGCTGGACAATAACCGCTATCCGACCACGGAGCAGGGCCTGAATGCGCTGGTGAAAAAACCCAGCGTATCGCCGGAGCCGCGCAGCTATCCCGACGATGGCTATATCCGCCGTTTACCTCAGGACCCGTGGGGCGCGGACTATCAGTTACTGAACCCCGGCCAGCACGGCAAGCTGGATATTTTCTCATTCGGGCCGGATGGCATGCCGGACACGGACGATGACATCGGCAACTGGAATGTCGGCGCTAAATAACAACAGCGCGGCGCGCGATGAACGGACAATGAGGCACCCGGCGTCGGGGCGTCAGCGGGGGTTTACTCTGCTGGAAATGATGCTGGTTGTATTGCTGGCCGGTATCGCCGCCAGCCTGGTGGCGATGGCGTTTCCCGCCGACCGTAAGAGCGACGGCGACTGGCAGTTGGCTCGCTTTCAGGCTCAGTTGGATTTTGCGGCGGAAACCAGCCAGATGAATGAAACCGTGCTGGGGGTGCGTATCCTGCCCGATGGTTGGCAATTTCTCCAACTGCAACGGCAGACTGAATCGGCGTCGGTTGGCGACGCCGGGCGCTGGCAGGGATTCGGCTGGCGTCCGTGGCAGCCTTATCGGGTGATGCCGGCGGGCGTTCTGCCGGACACCGTGCGTCTTGAGCTGTTGCCGGCCGGCGGAAAGCACGCCGCGCAAACGCCGGCTCAGGACTCGGGGGAGCCAAGTATTCTGATCCTCCCCGGTGGGGAAATTACCCCGTTCAGGCTGCTGTTTGTCACTGGGGGCCGCGCAGCGTCAAGTTGGTTGGAGGTTGACGCCAGCGGCGTGGTGCGGACGTCTTTGCTTCAGGGAGAAAAACCATGAGACAGCAGGGCATGACGCTGCTGGAGGTATTGGTGGCGCTAACCGTTTTTGCGCTGGCCGGACTGGCGGTGCTGCAAACCACGGCGCAGCAGGCCCGCAGCCTCGGCCGGCTGGAGGAAAAAACCTTTGCCGGCTGGATCGCGGAGAACCAACAGGTGCAACTGCGGCTGGAACAGCGCTGGCCGGAAACCCACTGGGTTAACGGTGAAACGCTATTTGCCGGTGAACGCTGGTATTGGCGCTGGCAGGGGATAGAAACCGGCGATACGCAGTTGCGGGCGCTGGATGTGGAAGTCCGGCGGCGAAAAGATGAGCAGGCGCCGCTTGGGATGCTGCGCAGCTATGTGGTGAAGTCGTAATGGACGTCAGGCGATGCGCGCCGGCGCGCCGGCAGCAGGGGTTCACGCTGCTGGAAATGCTGTTGGCGCTGGCTATTTTCGCCGCCCTCAGCCTCAGCGCTTTTCAGGTGCTGAATGGGGTGGTGCGCAACGATGAAATCTCGCAGCGCAAAGAACAGCGGCTGGCTGAACTACAGCGTGCGTTCACCCAGATGGACGGCGATTTTTCGCAGATGATTGCCCGCGGTAGCCGCGGCAGTACGTCGTTGCTGTATGCCGATCGCGATCGGTCAAAGAGCGATGACTGGGGTATCAGCTTTATGCGCAGCGGCTGGCTTAATCCGCTCGGCCTGCTGCCGCGATCGGAGCTTCAGCCGGTGGCCTATCGGTTACGCGATAACATCCTTGAACGCCTGTCCTATCAGTACGCCGATCCCATTGAAGGACAGGAGCCCGCCGTCAGGCCGGTGCTGACGCAGGTCGAGGGATTTCGCCTGCGTTTTTACGCCGATAAAACCTGGCATGACCGCTGGGATAGCCGCGACACGTTGCCGCAGGGCCTTGAAGTGGTACTCACCCTGCGGGATTACGGCGAGGTGTCGCGGCTGTTTTTTATTACCGGCGGGGCGGTTAAATGAAATCCCGACAGCGCGGCGTTGCGCTGTTGGTGGTGCTGTTGATACTGGCGCTGATGGTCACGGTGGCGGCGGCGATTGCCGAGCGCAGCGGCAAGGCGCTGCTGCGTACCGGCAATCAGCTTAGCCGTCAACAGGCCAAATGGTATGCGCTGGGGGCGGAAGCCATGGCGGGGCAGATTTTGCTGCGCGACGAACTGGCGGAGCCTGAACATACTCATCTGGCGCAGAATTGGGCGCAGCAGGATCGTCAGTTTGCGGTAGACGGCGGGGAGATCCATACCGCGATACAGGACGGGCAAGCCTGTTTCAATCTGAATGCCATCAACCAGAATATCGGCAATGACGTTGGCGGGGCGAAGGCGCCTTATCCGGCACGCGTTTTTCTACTGTTATTAGAAAATCTGGGCGAAGAGCCGGCCCGGGCCGCGCAGATCACCGCCGCCGTGCGGGACTGGATCGATAGCGACGGTTCGCCATTGGCCAACGGGGCGGAAGACAAGGCGTATGCCTCGCTGCCCGCTCCTTATCGGCCGGCCAATAAGGCCATGAGTGAAATCAGCGAGTTACGGGCGGTGTATGGCATGGACAGCGGGCTGTATCGTCGCTTGCAGCCCTATGTTTGCGTACTGTCGTCGGAGGCGATGAGAATCAACGTCAATACGCTCCGTGAGTCGCAGGCGCCGTTGCTGGCGGCGCTTTTTCTCAACCAAATGACAAGCTCGCAGGCGAAAGCCTTATTACAGCAAAGGCCGACTGACGGCTGGGACAGTCTGGCGGCGCTGCAACAAACCGGCCAGTTGCCCGGCGGCAACAATACCGCGTTGACGGTGCTGGCGGTGAAAAGCGAATGGTTTTTTGCGCAGTTGTCTGTGCGCGTAGGCGACAGTGATTTTTATCAGCGTAGCCTGTTTCACCTCAGCGGCCATAATGCGCTGGTGGTGCGGCGGCAGTATGGCGGCTACAGAACGGTGGATCGATGAATAAGGCGGATAGGCGCGACGGAAAGCATCGCCGTTGGAAATACGGCGTGTTAGCACATTTGGGGTTTAAAAAACCGGCATGGCGGCGGTGGATTGCAAACCTGCGCGCGGCAACGCCGCCCGGCGTGCGGCGGCCAGCCCGGGATGGCGGCGGGCCTTGTCTGATCGTCCGTCTCCCCGCAGACGATCGGGGGGAGATTGAATGGCAGGTGCGCTCGCAGACGGAAGACGCCGTGCTGGCGCAGGGGAGCGGCGATATCGAACAGGCGCGTCATGCGCTGGCCGGTTTCTCCCCGGCGGGCGTCACCCGGGTGCTGGCGCCCGCAACCGAGGTTACGCTGCATCGGGTAACGTTGCCTCGGCTGGCGCGTCGTCAACTGGCGCAGGCGCTGCCTTTCATCCTGGAGGATCAATTCGCTACCGAGGTAGAACAACTGCATTTTGCCGTGCTTGAGAAACAAGGCGATGAGGGAACGATTGCCGTGGTGGAAAAAAGCACAATGCGGCACTGGCAACGGCAGTGCCGGGCGTTGGGGATTGTCGCGGATACGCTGTTGCCGGATGCGTGGGTGTTGCCCCGGCCTCAGGATGGATGGAGCGCCTTAAACCATCGGGATCTATGGTTGTTCCGGCGGGAGAATGGTCTGGCGATGGCCGTGGAGTCATCCTGGAGCGACGCGCTGTTAGGCGCTTTTTCACCTGCGCCGCAGGGGGACAGCTATAGCGCAACAGCGCCCGCAGGCGAGTGGCGGCGGCGGCCGGAGACGGATCTGTTCCAACTGGCGGCGAAAACGCCGTTGCCGCGCGCGCCGGCAGACTTGCAACAAGGCGAGTTTGCCCCGGCGACGTCGTGGCGTCTTGCCTTGCGGCCCTGGCGTGGCGTCGCCGTCGCCGCGCTGTGTTATTTGCTGCTGCTGATGGGACAGGCAGGATGGACGCACTATCAGCTCTATCAACAGGCGGAGCGGTGGCGTCAGGAAAGCGTACGCGTTTATCAGCAGATTTTTCCGACAGAGACGCGGGTGGTGAATCCCCGGGCGCAAATGCAGCAGCATCTGCAACAGGCGGTGGCGACAAAGGGGACGCCCGGTCTGCTGGAGCAGTTGACCCCGCTGCAACGGCTGTTGACGCAGAACGGCGGCGTTCAAATCCAGTCCTTATCTTACGATGGGGCGGCGTTGCGGTTGACGATAAGGGCGATGTCCTATCAGGCGCTGGAGCAGTTTCAGCAGCAGTCCGCGGTCTATTATCAGGTGCAGAGCGGTGATATGAGACAGGAAAATCAATATGTCGAAGGGCGTTTGACGTTGAGGGGCAAGCCATGAATTCACTGCGGCAACGCTGGCAGGCGATGAGCCTGCGTGAACGTCTCCTGCTGTCGATCTGCGCGAGTCTGCTGATGCTCTATCCGGCGTATTCGCTGTTCTGGCAACCTTGGGTTCAGCGTGAAAACCAGTGGCTGCGCACTATTACGCGAGAGCGGCAGACGATTGATTGGATGCTGCAACACGCCCCCGCGGTAGCACAGGCGCGGCAGCTTCCTGCCGGAGAGCGCGACGTCAGCCTGCCGATGCTGGTGTCGCAGCGCGCCAGCGGCTACGGTCTGGCGATTGTCCGGTTACAGCCGCAGGGAGATCAGGTTGCGGTGACGCTGGGGCGCAGCGACTTCAATTCACTGATTGGTTGGTTGGCGGAACTGGAACAGCAACATGGGATACGGCCGTCGGCGCTGGAGGTGTCTGCCGTGGCGCACTCTCCCGGCAGCGTCGAGGTGTCCAAGCTGGTGCTGGAGCGCGCTGATGAAAGCTAATGCAGTCCAGTACGCCACTGACACGGTATTGTGCATGGCACATTCGGAAGCCGTTGCCGAAATAATTGCGTGGCGGCTCGCAGCCGCTCAATAAGAGGGCGTGCCGCGGTTGGCGCGGGATGTCGATTATGTCAGCATTCACGTATTCCGCTTTTTATTTATCGCCGGGGTTAAACATGGAAGGGGTGATCATATTTGCGCAAGGGTTTCCTTTTTGGTGGCTCGGTGCGCTGGCGTTAGTCGGGCTTATGGTGGGCAGCTTTCTGAATGTGCTTATTTTTCGCCTGCCGATCATGTTGGAACGCCGCTGGAAGAATGAAGCGCGGATGCATCTGGCTATGCCGCCGTCTGACGAGGAGCCGCGTTTTGACCTGTGGTGGCCGCCTTCTCGCTGCCCTCATTGCCGGCAGTCGCTGGCGCTAACAGACAATATCCCGCTTGTCAGTTGGCTATGGCTGCGTGGGCGATCACGTTGCTGCCGGCAGCCGGTTTCCAGACAATATCCGTTGATTGAACTGCTTACCCTGTTGGCCTTTCTTGCGGCGGGCGCGCTGTGGCCGCCTGGGGCGATGTTATGGGGAACGTTGATTTTATGGTCTTTTTTGCTGGTGCTGGCCGCCATTGATATCAACACGCAGTGGTTGCCGGATTGCCTGACGCTCCCGCTGTTGTGGCTGGGGCTGCTGTTTAACCTGTCCGAAACCTTTGCGCCGCTGGAAGACGCCGTTATCGGGGCGGCGGCCGGTTATCTCTCCCTTTGGCTGCTGTTCTGGGGATTTAAGCTTCTGCGCGGAAAAGACGCGTTGGGATACGGTGATTTTAAACTGCTGGCGGCATTGGGGGGCTGGCTGGGATGGCGGGCGCTGCCTAATCTGGTGTTGATTGCCGCGCTGAGCGGGTTAGTCGTGACGGTTCTGTGGCGCAGGTTGCGACGGGAAAATAGCGATCGGCCGTTGGCGTTTGGGCCGTGGCTGGCGCTGGGGGGCGTAGTGATGTTATTGCTGCGCTGATGCGAGGGCGTTGATAATCAAGAAACCGGCGTGACACGCATAAAAAACGGGCCGAAAGACATGCTTTGCAGCCCGTTTCTTTGCATCTGGACGATCGACGCATAATTTGTCGCGTGACTTCCGTTTATTGGTTTCCGTTTTTTGTACGCTTTACATCCTGCCCCTGTACCACTTAACGTTCGCCGTCAGAGAGTGATGAATTATTCCACCATCAGTATAAACGTGCTTACCCAGACAACCAGACAGAATGAGATCCCCATAAAAAAATACTTCACCGATATATTCTCCAGCAGACACTACGCCAGCAACGATCCCGATTGTGCGTTTTATTATGGAAAGGAAAATGTTACGCCGTGCGTCATGTGACGGCAGGGAAACACTTTCCCGTTGTCATTACCAGGGTTCACACCTGTTATGACGGGATCGGCGCTAAATCTACGCCGAGTGAGGGATATAATTCAAGAGGTTCTTAGCACTATCTTTACGGAAACAGCACTAAAAAGCGTTACGAAGCGCGGCGGCCGGCTGACTATCGCCTGTTATCGGCAGGAGGGCGATATTCGCCATTGAAAATGGCGCTTCCCCGTTGTTTTCATCACTGACTGCCAGGTAAATCGGGCAAGGGCGGCTATCTCTGTTATTATTGCGGCAAATCACGCGCCGTTCGCCGAACTGGCGTCGCCTTTCGTTATGTTGCCTTTGGTAATAAGAGTAATCATTGTGAGCACAACCTCTTTTTCTTCCCTCGCGCTGCCGTCCGAGCAGTTATCCAACCTTAATGAGCTGGGTTATACCGCCATGACGCCGGTACAGGCGGCTACGCTGCCCGCGATCCTGAGCGGCGCCGATGTTCGCGCCAGGGCGAAAACCGGAAGCGGTAAAACGGCCGCATTTGGCATTGGTTTGCTCAATCACATCGTGGTCGGAGAGTTTACCACTCAGGCGCTGGTGTTATGCCCGACCCGGGAACTGGCCGATCAGGTGAGTAAAGAACTGCGTCGTCTGGCCCGTTTTGCGCAGAATATCAAGATCCTTACCCTGTGCGGCGGGCAGCCGATGGGGCATCAGATCGACTCGCTGGTTCATGCGCCGCATATTGTGGTGGGCACGCCGGGGCGTATTCAGGATCATTTGCGCAAGCGTTCGTTGTCTCTGGCGTCGCTGAAAGTGCTGGTGCTGGACGAAGCCGACCGCATGCTGGATATGGGGTTCACCGAGGCGATTGATGATGTGATTGGCTATATGCCGTCCGATCGTCAGACGTTGCTGTTTTCCGCCACCTATCCGGCGGAAATCGAGCGTATCAGCGCCCGTGTGCAACGTCAGCCGGTGAATGTCGACGTCGCCGACGAGGGGAATGAGCCTGCCATTAAGCAGCGTTTTTATGAAACCGGCAAGGAACAGCGTCTGCCGCTGCTGATTGCCATTCTGAGCCACTATCAACCCGCCTCCTGCGTGGTGTTTTGTAACACCAAACGCGACTGTCAGAGCGTATTTGAAGCGCTGGATTCGCGTGGCATAAGCGTGCTGGCGCTGCACGGCGATCTGGAGCAGCGCGATCGCGATCAGGTTCTGGTACGTTTCGCCAATCGCAGCTGTCGGGTGCTGGTGGCTACTGATGTCGCCGCCCGCGGTCTGGATATTAAGGATCTGGAACTGGTGGTGAATTTTGAGCTGGCTTTCGACCCGGAAGTCCATGTTCACCGTATCGGCAGAACCGGGCGCGCGGGTATGGAAGGGCTTGCCGTCAGCCTGTGCACCCCACAGGAAATGAGCCGCGCTCATCTGCTCGAAGATTACCTCGGGATGCGCATTGACTGGGCGCCGACGACGGAAATCAGCCGCAGTGAGGTGACGGCGCTGGAGCCGGAAATGATAACGCTGTGCATTGATGGCGGTCGTAAAGCCAAAATCCGCCCGGGCGATATTCTCGGCGCCTTAACCGGGGATGCGGGTTTAACCGCGGCGGAGGTCGGCAAAATCGATATGTTTCCGGTGCACGCCTATGTTGCTATCCGCAAAGCCAGCGCCAAACGCGCGCTGCAACAGTTGCAGCAGGGAAAAATCAAAGGAAAAAGCTGTAAAGTGCGGCTGCTGAAGTAAGCGGCAATATATCGCTCAGGATGCCGGCCCATCCTGAGTCGATGTGGGACTGTCACTGGCGGACGCCGGAGGCCATCCTGGCTTCTGTTACCGCGCAGCAAATCCCGATGCGGGATGCAGGGTAAATCCTGCACTGGTGCTGCCGCTGATGCGTAAAAAGCGCGTTTCCCCGGCTTTCAGGGACGGCGTTTGACTGCCCGAGGCATCGCGCCAGATGCAGGGGTTATAAAAGCCGTCCTGACCCAGACTCACCGTGTGTTGCCCGACGGGGACCAGGAACTCCGCTTTCTCCGCTGAGGCGATCGAGCCGGCGAATTCATTATCGATCATCACGCCGATACGACAGGCGCCCGCCAGCCAGCCTTTATCCCGAATGACGACCAGCGTTGCATAAGGCGTGGTCGGGGTGTTTTGATACAGCATCAAGCGGCTGGGCGGAACCGGATCAATATCATTCGGCGTCGGCTGTGACGTACTGCAACTCACGGTTGCCAGTGATAACAGAAGAGGAAGTAGATAGCGCATTGACGGTAACCTGATGAAAAGATGAAAGTTGAGTATAGCAGCAAACGAATGTTAATCAGTGCGACAAACGTGTTCGGTTAAATCTTAAATGGTAAATGCCGCGCGGCGTTGATGGCTGAAGCGGCCTGCCGTGGCGGCCGACGTCCTGATGTACAGATAATCATGCTACAAATCAGATATTGTGTGGTAGGCTGAAAAATTGCTTGTCGTCTTTTAATTTGTTTATTAATTCTCTTTCTCAGACCGCCATTGTAAATATGTTAACGCGTTATTTTAACGTCACATGTTTTCTTTCCATCATCGCGATAAATTCTTTTAAAGAATCTGTTGTAGACTTTATTTTTGATGGTATAAACAGAGGAGAGAAAGGAATATTTTAATTATTCATTTTTCCACTAAGTGCATATACCTGTAACGTTTAATAGGCAGAAACGCGGCTGGCCGCGGCCGAACACAAGCCAGGATAATCGCGGACGGCGACATTGCCGCAACCTGAAGTATGGCGGGTATAAACAAATATTTCTTCAATGCTATCTATAACAGACAGAAGTCCTAGTGTGTTTCTTCATTACCTGCGCATGTTCTTTTTATTTTTTTAAAAACAATATATTTCACGCTCAACTATACAAACACTTGTAACGGATGAAGAGTTTTGGCGATGATATCCCGAACCAGAGTAACTGAGGAATTAGATGGAGCAATACCGGATGAGGACAGGGTTACCTCGCATCGTCGGCAACGTTGGTATCGTTCGATTCTAGGTAAAGTCACTTTATTCCTTCTTGTCGGTATTCTTTTTTCATATGGCGTCGGGGCCGCGGCGGGTTGGTTTATTGTCGATAAGAATTCGCAGGAACAGTGGCGGCGTCAGGCTAATACCAATGCCCATATCATTAGTTATATCGTTCGCAGTATATATACGTCGGTCATCGCCCGCATGGATGCATCCGGGCAGATAACGGGCATTGTGACGGAAAATTTTCTGGGAGACGATGAGTCCATTTTGCAGACGGGATTCAATCCCGTCGACGTGCTTTCCCTGGTTGCGATGCAGACCAACAACCCTGTCTGGCTGTTTCATTATGGTGAAGATGACGGATTTATCAGTATTACGGACGCCAGCGGTATGGCGAGCGGCCATATTCTGGCGCTGGAAGAAAAGACGCGGATGCAGCCGGATGCGCTGACGGAGGCTTTCGCCGGTTTTGTGTCTATTGACGGTAAGACCTATTTCGCCAGCATTCTTCCGGTACTGGCGCCATCGGGGAAATTATTGGGCGCATTGGTCAGCAGTATCGGCGAAAAGCAGGATCTTTACCGCATCCATAATACCTTGTTGAGCAATTCACTGATCGCCCTGTGGATCGTGTTGCTGGCGACGGGGCTGGCGGTCACGCTGCTCATGAGACAGTTTTTTCATTCCGTACCGATGCTGATTCAGGCGCTGACGCGTATTGCCCATGGCGATACCGCCAACATCACGCCATTCTTGCAGCGGGATGATGAAATCGGTCATCTGGCTGTGGCCATCGAAAAACTGCGGCAGGCGATGGTTGAGCGGGAACATCTCCAGAAAATAAAAGAAACCGCCCAGAAAATGGAATATATGGCTCACCATGATCCGCTGACCGGTCTGCCAAACCGCACTTTTTTCAGCGGGGCGCTGGAAAGCGCCATTGTCCGGCTGACGTCGAAAAACTCGCGTTTTAATCTGATGTTGCTCGATCTCGACTATTTCAAAAAAGTGAATGATACCTATGGTCATCCTGTGGGGGATGAGTTGCTGATTAACGTCAGCGAACGGATTTCCTTACTGCTCGGCAATGATGATGTGATTGCCCGCCTGGGGGGTGATGAATTCGCCGTGATCCAGCCGGTTCGGGACAAGCCGATACAGGCGGCGCAGCACCTGGCGGAGCAGGTGATTAAAGCCATTTCAGCGCCTTTTTACTGTCATGGGCATGAGTTTTGCGTTGGGATCAGCGTCGGTATCGCCAGCGCGCCTTTACATGGCGAGACCTCCCACACCCTGATGAAGAACGCCGATCTGGCGCTTTATGTCTCTAAAAACACCGGGCGGAGTAATTATCACTATTTTGAGTATGGGATGGTGATGCCGAGCGCCATGCCGCATACCCGGGAACTGGATATTGAAGGCGCCATGTCCCGCGGGGAGTTCGAACTTTATTATCAGCCGTTGAGGCGTCTGTCGGATAATATCATTGTCGGTTATGAAGCGCTGGTGCGCTGGCGTCATGCCTCCGGGGAACTGTTGATGCCGGAGGCGTTTATCGCGCTGGCGGAGAGAACCGGGCTGATTGTCAGGCTGGGGGAGTGGATTATCCAGCAAGCCTGTACCGATGCCATGCTGCATTTTTCAGCGCATCAGCAGGTTTCGGTGAATATATCGAGCGTTCAGGTTCACCATCCCGGGCTGATCGATATCCTGACCGGCGCGCTGGAACAAAGCGGGTTGCCGGCCTCGCGTCTTGCGCTTGAGATAACAGAGTCTGTTTTGCTGGATCGCCCAAAAGCGCTGCCGGTGCTACAGCAGATACAAAACATGGATATCGGTATTGCGTTGGATGATTTGGGGACCGGTTATGCCTCGTTGGACTGCCTGGCCTATTTTCCTTTTAGCCGGGTGAAGTTGGATAAAACGCTGATCGCCGGTCTGGAAGCGTGCGAGTCGAAACGTATTATTGTGAGCAATATCCTTGCCCTGGTTCATCAGTTGGGGATGGAAACCCTGGCGGAAGGGGTGGAAACCGATCGGCAACTGGAGCTGTTAGGTCAGGCAGGTTGTCAATATGTTCAGGGCCGCCGAACCGGCGAAGCGGCGCCCATAACGGCAATGGCAGGTTGAACGATGCGGTATATTTTGCAGCGCTTTTGGGTTCCGGGACGCCAATATACCCCTAGGCCTCTTCACATGGTTTTGTGTCTTTTATACCGTTACTGCCGGGTTGAGGCCCGGCGCGGAAGGGTTATCGCCATGATATTGGCCTTGCTGTCGCAACCGGCGGTTGCTGTGGCGCCGACGGACAGCGTGCTGACGAAAATCGCACAGACCACAACGATCAGAATAGGCTACCGCGTGGATGAACCGCCTTTTTCCTATCAGGTGGAGGGTAAGGCGGTGGGTTATTCAATCGATATCTGCTTGCGCATTGTGGACGGAATAAAAAAGTATCTGGGACTGAATGAGATACGGATTGTTTTTGTCCCGGTAACAACGGCAACGCGTTTGCCGTTTATCCGTAACCGCGGGATCGATCTGGAATGCGCCGCGACGACGAATAATAGCGAACGGCGGAAACAGGTCGAGTTTTCCTATCCGCACTTCGTGGCGTCTACCCGCTTTGTCGCGTTGAAGCGCTCCGGCATCAGACGTATTGAGGATTTAGCCGGGCGCAGTGTCTCGGTGAGCAGCGGGACGATCAATCTCGAACAGTTGAATGCGGTCAATATGCGTATGAAGCTGAATATTTCCGTCGTGCTGAAGAAAATAAACCAGGAAGCCTTTGAACTGGTTGCAAACGGCAAGGTATCGGCCTTCGTCACCGATGATATTCTGCTGGCGGGGTTGGTGGCGTCTTCCGCCAATCCGTCCGATTTCGTTCTTTCGGACGATCACTTAAGTCGCCCCGAACCCTATGGCATTCTTCTGCCGCCAGGGGAGTTGGCTTTCAGGCAAGTGGTGAATAAAGAACTGTATCGTATTTTCACGCAGGGAGAAATCAAGGCCATTTATGATAAATGGTTTCTTTCCCCGATCCCGCCCGATGGCGTCAATCTTCGTTTTCCCATGCCGCAAAATCTCAAGGCGGTTTTGGCGCAGCCGAAAGATTACCTTGATTAAAGGAGCAATGAGCGATGTGCGGATATGGTAAACGCTGGCATCATTTTCTTATTGGCTTGTTCATTGCCGCTGTCATGGGAAGCCATGTTTCGCGGGCTGACGATATCATCCCCACGCTTGAGCGGATGCGGCTGACCGGGACGCTCCGCATCGGCTATGGCAATACGCCGCCGTTTTCCTACGTTGGTCCGGCGGGGGTCGTGACCGGCTATTCGATCGATTTGTGCAATCGTATCGCCGAGTCGCTCAGGATCCGGCTGGGATTGGATAAGCTCAACATCGAATATGTGTTTCGCACGCCGGCGAATAGAATACAACTGCTTGGTAGCGGAGCTATCGATATCGAATGCGTGGCCAGTACCAAGACCGTGGAGCGGAGTCGCAGCGCCGCCTTTTCCACCGGTTATTTCCTGGTGGGCACCCGCTATGTTTCTCTGCGTAAAAATCATCTGAGTACGTTGGAAAACTTACGCGGCAGGAGCGTCAGTATTGTGCTTGGGACGGTCAATGTCGGCCAGATCAATCAGGCCAACCGGGAAAAGAAACTGAATCTCTCCATTGTATCCACGGATACCCTGCAAAAAGCGTTCGATATGGTCGGTCAGGAAAAGGTTTCTGCTTTTGCCATGGACGACATCTTGCTGCACGCCCTGGTTGCTCTATCTCCCAATCCACAGGATTACGCGATTTCCAGCGAGTCGCTTGATGAGGGAACAGAATATGGCTTTATGATGCGCCGTGATGATGAGGATTTTCGCGTGGCGGTCAATGCCGCATTACGGCAGATTTACGCCAGTCACGAAATAGAGCGAATTTATTCACGCTGGTTTACTCAACCGCTTCCCGGAAGCCAGATTAATCTCCATTTCCCAATGAGTGAAAATCTACGGCGGCTGTTGCTGACTGCCGATACCGCCGGTGCCGAGTAGTATCCCCCGGCGTCGCTGTCTCTTACTACACAAATAATGAACCAGGCGGTGATGAAACGCGCCCGAACGTTTCTCCGCCGTCAGCATGACCGGTACGTCGGTCGACGTGCAGCCTGGGCATAAGTCCTGCGAAACTCCCTGTCAGAATCTAAAGCGTATGCGCCATTTTGGTGCTTTTCGTTCATCAAAATGGTGCAACACCACGCCGCTGTCGGCGATCGCCAGACGGGAAAATTTTTTTCGTCACGCCGAATAGTGGGTTTTTGGCCAGCTTTTTTGATTTTTTATCCGGGTTAATTCATTGTATTTATGATTGTTCTCATTATATGGGAATTTATTTCCCAAAATATGGCATGACCTCTGCTTTAGTGATATCAGCGTAATATCCGTCACCTGATTTCATTGATTCGCATACCGGGGATCCACCATGCCGAAAGTGTCTTATGCCGTTGCCAATCAGGCGGAAGAGATCATCACCGCGCAGGAGCGGGTGCTGATGATCCTTAAAACCATCGCGCAGTTTGGCCGGCCGGCCAGCGCCACCGAACTGATGAAAATGACCGGGTTGGCCAAAAGTACGTTGTACCGTCAGTTGGCGATCCTTCGGCGTTGGGGGTTCGTCATGGAAATCGGAAGTCTGTACGCGCCGGGGCCGGTGAGTCTGCAACTGGCAATGGGATTTGATGAAACCGCTTTGCTGACGCAGTACGCGCAGGAGGATATGCGCTGGCTGTCCGATGCCTCTCAGGAGACGGTCGCCATCACCGTGGCGATTAACCGGCAGGCCGTCTGCGTCAGCATGATTGAAGCGACGCAGTCGCTGCGTTGTTCTTTCGAAAAAGGGCGCAGCGTGCCGCTGCGGGCCGGCGCGACCGCAAAATGCCTGTTGGCGCATCTGGCGGAGGCTGAGTTGCGCCACATTCTGCCGCTGGAGTTTCCTCATCCCGAGCAGCGCGCCGCGGTGGCGCAGCAGTTACAGGCGATCCGTGAGCAGGGCTATGCCTACAGCGACAGTGAAGTGGATGCCGGCATCTGGGGCGTCAGTTTTCCGTTATTGACGCCCAACCGCAAGCTACTCGGCGCGCTGAGCCTGATGGCGCCTTCGCAGCGGGTAGCCGGCAAGCAGGCGGATCTGATTGGCATGACGGCCGCAGCCGTCGCACGTATTCATCAGCACTTAAAAGATTTTTGACGTCGTGGCCCGTAGGGGAACCATAACGTCGTTTAACCAGAGGAAAAAATGTATGTCAGTTACCCGTCGTGCTTTGTTAAACACCCTGTTCGCCATCGGACTGTCCTGTGTTTCCGGTCTGGCCTTTGCACAACAGGGAGAACCGATTAAAGCCGTCACGGATGCGACTTTCCCACCGCTGGAGTTTATGGAAAACAACAAGTTCAGCGGTTTCGATATCGAACTGGTAGAGGCTATCGGCAAGCAGTTGAATCGGCCGGTGCAGTGGACAAACGTTGACTTCAAGGGGTTGATCCCCAACCTGACCTCACAGCGGGCCGATATTGCGGTATCGGGCATTTACATCACGCCGGAACGGGCGCAGGTGGTGAACTTCACCAAACCCTATCTGACCGGCGGGCTGGTGGTGGTGGTGAAAGAGGACAACGCCGCAATCAAAACCCATGACGACCTGAAAGGTAAAAGCGCCAGCGTTCAGGTGGGCACCAAGTCGGTGGCATGGCTGCACGGCAATATGCCGGAGGTGCGTCTGGTGGAAGTGGAGAAAAACCAGCAGATGTTCAACCTGGTCAGCATCGGCCGCGTCGATGCCGCGGTGACGGGCAAACCGGCCGCCTTTCAATATGCGCGCACCAAAGGCGGGGTACGGATTCTACAAGACCAACTGACGTCTGAAGAATACGGGATCGCGGTGCGTAAAGATCTGCCGCAGCTGCGCGATGATATCGACGGCGCCATCGAAGCGCTCAAGGCGAACGGCGTATACCAGAGTCTGATGGATAAATGGTTTCCCGCCAGCTAACGCGTAACCACCGCGGGCGTCAAATGACGCTCGCAGAACCGCCACGTATCGCAGGATATTTTTATGAATCTAGACCTGAACTTTGCGCCGGTATTCGCCAGCAGCGACGCCCTGCTGGCCGGCACGCTGGTGACTATCGAAATTACCCTGTGCGCGCTGCTGGTGGGGTGTTCGCTCGGTCTGCTGGTGGGCATCGCCCGGCTTAACCCGCAGCGCCGCGTACTGTATGCCGTGTCCAGCGCCTATGTGACCTTGATCCGCGGCACGCCGCTGCTGGTGCAGCTGTTTATCTGGTATTACGGCCTGCCGCGTTTTGGCGTGATGTTGCCGTCCTTTTTCTGCGGCGTTATCGGCCTTGGGCTTTATTCCAGCGCCTATATTTCGGAAATTGTCCGGGGAGCGATTACCTCTATCGAACGCGGTCAGAACGAAGCGGCGCGCTCGCTGGGGATGTCCGGTGTACAGGCGATGTACAAAATCATTCTGCCGCAGGCGCTGGTGCGCATGATCCCGCCGCTGGGCAATGAATTTATCGCGCTGATAAAGAACTCCGCGCTGGTTTCCCTGATCACCATTCAGGATGTGATGCAGGCCGGCACGACGATAATCAGCAACTCTTACCGCGATTTGGAAACCTATCTGGTGGTGGCCGGCGTGTACTTTATCCTGACGGGCATTTCCGTTGTGGCGCTGCGTTATTTTGAGAAACGTCATCATATGAAGGGGGTGCAGTAATGACCGACCATCAATCCACAGAGACACCCGCAGTGATCACCATCCGCCGTCTTGGCAAACGTTTTGGCGACAATACGGTGCTGCGCGGCATTGATTTCGACGTTTTCCCGGGGGAGGTCGTGGTGATCATCGGCCCCAGCGGATCGGGGAAAAGCACTTTTCTGCGCTGCTGCAACGGTCTTGAACACCCGGAAGAGGGGGATGTCACGCTGTGCGGGCGGCCGCTGATCAGCGGCGGCAAGATGCTGGCCGAACCTCAGCTCAACCAATTGCGCAAAGAGGTCGGCATGGTGTTCCAGTCCTTCAACCTGTTCCCCCATTTATCGGTGCTGGAGAACATCTGCGTGGCGCCGATGATGCTGCGCGACATGAGCAAAGCCGCCGTTCGTCAGCAGGCGATGCAACTGCTGGAAAAGGTCGGCTTGTCCGCCAAGGCGCAGGCCATGCCGGGCAGCCTGTCGGGCGGGCAGAAACAGCGGGTGGCGATCGCCCGGGCGCTGGCGATGTCGCCGACGGTGATGCTGTTCGACGAACCGACCTCGGCGCTCGATCCTGAATTGGTGGGCGAGGTGCTACAGGTTATGAAATTACTGGCGCAGGAGGGCATGACCATGATTGTCGTCACCCATGAGATGGGGTTTGCGCGTGAAGTCGCCGATCGGGTGGTGGTGATGGACGGCGGCGGCATTATTGAGTCCGGGACGCCGGCGCAGATTTTCGGCGCCCCGCGCGGCGAGCGTACCCAGCGGTTTCTTCAGTCGGTCTTGTCCCAGCACTGAGACGCCAGACCGATCTTTTTTCTACATCAGGTAATAAACCACCATGATAGCGAATCAACTTTTTGCCCAACACGCGTTGCTGAATGACGGCTGGCATCGTGACGTATTGCTCGAGTGGGACGATCGGGGCGAGATCCGCCGGGTTGTCCCAGACTGTTGCCGCCCGCCCGAGGTTGAACAGGCCGGCTGGCTGCTGCCGGGAATGGTCAACCTGCACTCACACGCTTTCCAGCGCGCGTTTAGCGGCCTGACGGAGTACCGGCAGCAGAAGCAGGACAGCTTCTGGAGTTGGCGTAACCTGATGTATGACTTTGCGGCGAAGATTTCACCGGAGCAGCTTGAGATCGTCGCCACCTGGTTGTACAGCGAAATGCTGGAAGCGGGTTACACCTCGGTGTGCGAGTTTCACTATGTGCACCATCAGCCCGACGGTAAACCGTATGCCGATCCGGCGACGCTGTGCCGCAGCCTGATCAACGCGGCGCAGCATACCGGTATCGGGCTGACGCTGCTGCCGGTGTGCTATCAGAATAGCGGTTTCGGCGGTCAGCCGCCGGAGGCGAAGCAGCGGCGCTTCATCAACGACACCGAACAGTTTCTTACGCTATGGCAACAATTGATGTCGCTGACGCGCGACGGTCAGGTGCGGCTGGGCGTAGCGCCGCATTCGCTGCGCGCTATCTCCGAACACGCCCTGACGCAACTGTTGACCGGTATTAAACAGATGGATACGGAGGCGCCGATCCATATCCACGTTGCCGAACAGCTCAAAGAGGTGGAAGACTGCCTGGCCTGGAGCGGCCTGCGGCCTGTCGAATGGCTGCTGGAGCACCAGCCGGTCGATCGCCGCTGGTGTCTGATCCATGCCACCCACATGACGGAGTCGGAGTATCGCCGCGCGGCCGGCAGCGGCGCGGTAGCCGGACTGTGCCCCACCACCGAGGCCAATTTGGGCGACGGTATGTTCGACTTCCCCCAGTGGCGTCAGCATGGCGGCCACTGGGGGATCGGCTCCGACAGCAATGTTGCCGTCAGCGCCGCGGAAGAACTACTGATGCTGGAATATTCTCAGCGTTTGCAGTTCCGCCAGCGCAATGTCTGCGCCGACCGACAGCAGTCCGACGTCGCCGCCGGCCTGTATCTGGGTGCGCTGCACGGCGGCGCGCAGGCCAGCGGCCGTAACGTGGCCGGGCTTGCCGTAGGCCAGCGCGCCGATCTGGTGGAGCTGGACGCCGAACATGCGGCGCTGGCGCTGCTGCCGGCGGACAACATTCTGGCAGGCCATCTGTTCGGCAGTTCGCGCAGTTCGGCGGTGCAGCGGGTGTGGACCGGCGGCCGGCAGCGGGTTGATCGTCAACACCTGCTGCATCCGTCGGCGCTGGCGGCGTTCGCCGCTGTACGTCGGCAGTTATTGCAACAAATTTGACCGGGAGATTGACATCATGACTACCCCAGCGCCGTTCATTTTTCATCAGGGCAGCGAACCGTTATTTATCACCATGCCCCATACCGGCGTCTGGCTGCCCGATGAGGTAGCCGGCGCCCTGACGCCTGAAGCGCGGAGTGTGCCTGACACCGACTGGCACATCGAGCAGCTTTATGCCTTTGCCAGACAGATGGGGGCGTCATGGCTACAGGCCACCTGCTCACGCTATGTGGTCGATCTCAACCGTCCGCCGGATGGCGCCAGTCTCTATCCGGGGCAGGCCACCACCGGGCTGTGTCCGGAGACGCGTTTTGACGGCGGGCCGGTTTATCTGCCGGGCGCCGCGCCCTCTCCCGATGAGGTGCAGGCACGTCGCCGCCGCTACTGGCAGCCCTGGCACGACAAGCTTGCCGAGGAGTTGCTGCGCCTGAAGGCCCGATTCCCCAGGGTCGTGCTGTGGGATGCGCATTCCATCCGTTCTCTCTTGCCGCAGTTTTTCGACGGACGCTTGCCCGATTTCAATATTGGCACCAATAAAGGCGCGAGCTGCGCCCCCGCGTTGCAGCAGCGTATCGCGACAATCGCTCGCGCCGCCGCGCCGTTCACTCAGGTGGAAAATGGACGCTATACCGGTGGATACATCACCCGCCACTACGGTCAGCCGAGCCAGGGAATACATGCGGTGCAGATGGAGCTGACGCAGTGCAGTTATATGGATGAAACGCCGCCCTGGCGCTGGCAACCGCAAAAAGCCCAACTGCTACAGACCCATCTTCAGGCCATGCTACAGTCGGCGCTGGAGTTTGCCCGTGAGGGCCGGTAGCGACGCGCCGCGATGAGGGACATTCGCCTCGGACACTTGGCATAATCATCGGGACGACGCGTCGTCCCCGCACCCAACAGAGCGTAATCCATGATCGAATTTTATGATACCGAGAGCCTGCCGGTGACGCGCTGGCGTAATGGCGGCGGCGAAACGCGGGAAATCGTCAGTTTTCCGCCGCAGTCGGCGTCGTTTGCGTGGCGCGCCAGTATCGCCAGTATCGCTGCCAGCGGCGCTTTCTCTCTTTTCCCGGGGGTAGACCGGGTGATTACCCTATTGGAAGGCGAGGGGGTGGCGCTGACGTCGCCGGGGGCGTTTGACCAGCAATTGGCGCTGCACCAGCCTTTTGCTTTTGCCGGAGAGGCGGCGGTGCACGCCCGTTTGTCCGGCCCGGAGAGCCTGGATTTCAATGTTATGACGCGCCGCGGGGTGTGTCGGGCGACGGTAATCGCCACCCGACAGCCGCAGCAGGCCGCCGCGGGGGTTTTCTGGGTGATTGCCGGGCGCTGGCGAGTGGGGGATAGGTCGTTCGCGCGCGGACAGGGCGCATGGTGGAACGACAACGTCATCGACGTCCTGCCCGCATCCGGGGAGGCGCATCTGCTGTTTGCCGCGATTACCTATGAGTGAAGCGCGCCCTTATCATCAGGCGCGGCTGCGCTAAGAGGCGAAACGGTCGTCGTGTCAGCGGCAAACCGCTGTGGGAAGCGCGTTTGCCCAACGGGCGGTCAGGCCACGCCAACGACCTATTCGGTTAACGACAAGCTATCGAAAAATTTGCCGCTTCAACCGAGGGTCGTTATTGATTCAAAGCTGCTTGCTTTTAAGCGCTCCGGTTACCGGCAATGGGCTAGGGGACGATGACAATGGCGCTTTCCCCGTCGCACTACGGGGCGCGGGGCGCTTCACCTTTACCTCACGCTCGTTGTAGAGCTTCAACATAATAACCACGATAGCCAACAGCGTGGTGATGCCGTTAGCGGTCATGACCGGCATATCCTGTACTTTAAAGCCGTAAGCGGTCCAGCAGGAAACGCCAAAGAACAGTGCGGCGTACATGCCAAGCGAGATACCGGTGGTATCTTTATTACGAATAATATGCAGTACCTGTAAAAAGAAAGAGCCGGTGGTTACCCATGCCGCCAGGGTTCCCAGGGCAATCGGCCATCGATAGAGAGCCAATATGGACAGTGCTGCGGCGACAATCGTCCCCAGCACAATGATCAAATGTTTTTTCATGTCATATTCCCTCAGGTGACGCATGGAGCGTTGTCCGCACCTCATCAACGGCGGCGCGCAGATGATCGGTAAAGTCTTTGTGACGACGCACCACGCCGAATAGCGCGGGCTGGTCGGCAAAGACGGCCAGCGGATCATCCGCGCTGAAAATACGGTCTACTTCTATACTGTCAATGGCGCGATCTTCGTAACTGAACGGCAGTTCGCCCCTGTGGTGTCGTTGCATAAAGAGAAAAAAGAGCGCCGCCAGACGCAGCGTCGCCTGTGGAACGCGCTCTTGACGGTAGCTGTCTTTTAACGTGGGGACGATAAAACCATGCAGTTTGGCGATACTGTCGGAGGATACCCGGGCGACCGTATCGCGTACCCAACGATTGCCGAAACGGGCCAATACGCTGTCGCATTCGGTGGGCAGATCGAGAACGACGCCGCGTTTCTCAAGGGAGGGGCTGACATCCTGTAGGACGTAATCGCGGATCCAGTCCGTCACCTGCGCGGGCAGACTTTCATCGATATAGCGCCGGCCCTGTAACGCCCCGGCCCAGGCAATGCCGCTGTGGCTGGCGTTGAGCAGTCGAATTTTAGCCTCTTCGACCGGCGTAACGTCGTCAACAAACTCGACGCCCACCTGTTCGAGCGCGGGACGCGCGCTGGCAAAATTATCCTCGATCACCCAACGGGCAAAGCTTTCGCAAGACAGAGGAACGGCGTCGCCGGTAATGCCCTGTTGCCGTAGCCGGGTATAGAGCGCATCGTCGAATTTCGGGGTGATGCGATCGACCATACTGTTCGGCGCGGTAGTCTGTTCAGTCATCCACGCCATCAGGTCGGGGCGCTGTTTTGCCGCCAGAAATTCCCGCATACCCTGCGAAAAACTGTCGCCGTTCTGACGCAGGTTGTCGCAGCACAGCAGAGTCACCGGGCCGCTTTGCTGCTGCCGGCGGGCGGTCAGGATCAGCGTCAGCGCGCCGTATAAAGTATTTATTTCACCTTCATCACGCAGGTCGGCCTGTATGGCGGGGTGGGATAAATCAAGATGGTCGTCATCATCCAAAAAGTATCCGCCTTCGGT
Source organism: Brenneria sp. hezel4-2-4 (assembly GCF_013155275.1). GTDB lineage: Bacteria > Pseudomonadota > Gammaproteobacteria > Enterobacterales > Enterobacteriaceae > Brenneria. The sequence goes on along the minus strand of NZ_JABJXS010000012.1, from coordinate 17,068 downwards.
AACGGTGAAAGAAATAATTTTTGTGTTTGGGTCGGCGCCAACGGCGACGGTTGAAGCGAGGCGGCTGTCCCACAGCAGGATCTGATCCACCGCGTCAATGGTTTCATAGCCGCGTTCTCCGTCAGGAGAGAGGGTTTCGAGCGTATAGCGCCCGTTCTGGGCTTTAAGTTGTTGCAGGGTCTTTTGGGTGGCGCTGTTGCGGATGTTGGATAACGCCATGTGCCAGTGGTCGTCGCCCTTTTGGCGAAGCTGGTTGAGATACCAGGCCTGATGCGCGCGGAAGAAAGCGCCTGCTCCGAGATGCAGCCAGGTTGAAGTGTTTTTTATCGATATAGGCAAATCTTATCCTTACTCCATTGGAGGTTATTTATCCAATGTTAAGGGTAACATTTTTTGAGTGATAATAAAAATATGATATTTATTAATAAGTTATTAATTATTTGCGTGGATTTTCCTCCACCGGGGCGCCGCCGGATTTTTGTCGGGACGCGTGAAGCAATGGCGGAAAAAACGTAACGCCCGCTGCACATTCCATGTCAGAAAAATCGCCGGTACGGAGCGAGTAGGATTCTGTGGGAATTACGTCTATGCTGGTTCTGAAAGGCAGGTGTGTCCCTGCTGTCGCTATAATGAACGGAATAAGGAACAACACTTTGGCTGGAGCAAGTTTACTGACGCTGCTGGATGATATCGCCACGTTGCTGGACGATATTTCCGTGATGGGAAAAATGGCCGTTAAAAAAACGGCCGGCGTATTGGGGGACGATCTTTCCCTGAACGCCCAACAGGTGAGCGGCGTTAAGGCGAACCGTGAATTGCCGGTGATATGGCGGGTGGCGAAAGGTTCCTTTCTGAATAAGCTGTTTCTGGTGCCGGTGGCGTTACTGATCAGTGCGTTCATCCCCTGGGCGATTACGCCGTTGCTGATGATAGGCGGCGCTTTCCTTTGCTACGAAGGCGTGGAAAAGGTGATGCACAGTTTACATCGCGATAAGGCGGAAAAGACGCCGGAGGCCCGACAGCAGCGATTACTTGCGGCGGCGCAGTCCGATGCCCCGACCTACGAAGACGACAAGGTGAAAGGGGCGATACGCACCGACTTTATCCTTTCGGCTGAGATTGTCGCGATTACGCTGGGTATTGTGTCGGAATCGCCGTTGCTCAATCAGGTTATCGTTCTGGCCGGTATCGCCATTCTGGTGACCGTCGGCGTATATGGCATTGTGGCCGGTATCGTTAAGCTGGACGATCTGGGGCTGTGGCTTAAACAAAAATCATCATTTATCGCCCAAAAGGTAGGGGCCGGACTGTTGACGGCCGCGCCCTGGCTGATGAAAGCGCTTTCCGTGGTCGGGACGCTGGCGATGTTTTTAGTCGGCGGCGGCATCGTGGTTCATGGTTTGCCGTGGCTGCATCATCTCATCACCGATTTTGGCGATAAATACAACGGCGTTGTCGCCGTATTGGCGAATAATCTGGCGAATCTGGTGGTTGGTTTGATTGTCGGATCCGTCGTGCTGCTGGTGGTGTCTTTGATATCCCGGTTACGGACATAAAACCTATTGTCCGGGCGCCGGCTATTGTCGCATGCTTTCGATTTTGGCGTAATTGTAACTAAAAATGTCATTTTCCAGAGCGGATAGGGCGTGTTTCACGCCTGCCTGACGCTCGGTTATTGTGAAACGTCAGCTTGCTTGCTGAGAACAATTCGTTACGCCTTCTCTTTATATCATTAGATTTTTTTATCTATCATTGTCTCCGATGTACATCTCTCAAGGTAAAGCGATTTACCTGCTTCCGCTAATTTTCATGTTTATACCAAGTCTGCTGAATAAAGAGGAAATATTTAAATTTCATTGTGTTATATATAATTTTCGTTGTGGAAAATAGAAGTAATATATTTTTTTCATTTCTAATTATCTTTTTCATGCCATTGAAAGGGATGATTTCAAATAATTAAGCTGCGGTAAGTAGTAAAAAGAGCATTAAAAATGATTAAAGATACTAAAGTACCAAGAACGGTCACCTCACCGAAAAAATTCTTCATCGGTGTGGAAATGCTGGGAAAACTCAATGATTTCGTTAAGGATTTTGGCGATAACGCGTTAATTATAAGTGATGAGTTTATCTTGCGCCGGGTAGAAGACGAGGCGCTCTCCGCACTCAAGGCCGCCAATCTCAATGGGGTGGCAGAAAAGTTCCAGTATGAGTGCTCGCAAAAAGAAATCGATAGATTGCAGGCCATTGCACGACAACATGATGTCAATATCATTGTCGGCATCGGCGGCGGTAAAACGCTGGATGTCGCCAAGGCCGTCGCCTTCTACCAAAAAATGCCGGTTGTGCTGTTTCCCACCATTGCGTCAACGGACGCGCCTTGTACGGCGTTAGCGGTGATTTACACTGAATCAGGCGAATTCGAACGTTATCTTTTCTTGCCGCAGAATCCGGATGTGGTGGTCGCCGATACGTCGATTATCTCTTCCGCCCCGGCGCGGTTTTTCTCCGCCGGCGTAGGCGATGCCCTGGCAACCTACTTTGAAGCGCGCGCCTGTTACCAGTCGGACGGCGTTAATCTAGTGTTGCATAAACCTTCCCGAACCGGTCTGGGACTTGCTGAACTGTGCTACAAAGTGCTGAGCGAAAACGTTCAGTCCGCCATGGCCGCGGTGGAAAACAACATCACCACGCCGGCGCTGGAACAAACCATCGAAGCCACGATCTATTTAAGCGGCGTGGGCGCGGAAGCCGGCGGCCTGGCCGCGGCGCATGCCGTTCATAACGGTATGTCGATCATTTCAGACCTGCATAAAGCGCAGCACGGTGAAAAAGTCGTCTTTGGCCTACTGACGCAGTTGGTTCTGGAAAACGCGCCGCGCGAAGAGATAGAAGAGGTTATTCGAATTATCAAAATCGCCAAGCTGCCGTTGACGCTTAAAGAGTTGGGGCTGAAAAACTTCATCAGCGCGGAATGGCGCGAAGTCGCAAGAATAGCCTGTTCGCCAGAGGATACGATGAACAATATGGCGATGGATATAACGGAGGATGACGTTTATAACGCGATGATCGCGGCAAACGCGCTGGGCGAACACTACCGGGCATTAAATTAATTTTCGCCGCGATATAGCAAACGGATTATTGTTAGAAGTGCGTGTTTATAGTGGCGTGTGATGGCGGACACTGGTTGCTGAGGTGGCCGCCGGCCTATGGCTTCACCACATTTGATAAAACGCGCTTCAACTGAATGTTATGTACCGTCTTTCCAATTCGAGAGGCAGTGTATGTTTCCTGGTTTAATACGTTGTACTTATTGGTAGTTACCCTTATTATCGCAGGAATAATATCATCTCATGCGTTACGCAAGAGTTAGTAGAACACGTAATCTCCGATATCTTATTTATTCGCTTTGATTATGCCTGAACGAATGAAAGAGCGCCTGTACTTCTTTAATCATTCGGCTATCAGCAGTAGTTAATCCTTTATGAGAGTGAGTCCACCATTCTAACGTTACATGATTCCATTCACAGATAATTTTAGGGTGATGCTGCATTGATTCTGCTTTATATCCAACTTTTAATAGGAAGTTAATACTATCAAGATAGCAACTGAACTTGAGTACCTGAATAATTTTATTTATACGATCAGAACTGACCAATCTACAATCCGGACATTCATTCAGTAAGATGTGAATATCATTTTCGGTGAGTGGATATATTGGTTTATGCTCTACCATTATACCTCTCCGTCAATATAACCACATGATTTAACGAGATATCCATCTAGTTTTCCCCTGCCATTCAGCGCGGTTAATTCTAATAAAAATCCTGCGCCAACAACGGTTGCACCTAATTTTTCGCAAAGCTTTATTGCACCCAAACAGGTTCCTCCGCTACCTAAAACGTCATCGATCAAAAGGACACGATTTCTGCTGGATAAAGCATCAGAATGAATATGTAATTCATTTGAAGCGTATTCACTGCTATATGATGTTGAAATCGTTGCACGCGGCAGTTTATTTGGTTTGCGTATTGGGACAAAAGATACCCCGAGCCTATCTGCAACCATCGCCCCTATAATGAATCCTAAGGCATCAATAGCGACAACGGTATCTACCTTATTTTTAAATTCATTTGCTAAAAATGAAATTGCTTTATGTCGCAATTCACTGTTAGCGAGTACTGGGGTAATATCGTGGAATTTTATTCCTTTCTTGGGATGATCCCAAATAATTTTTATTTCATGTGAAATCATAATAATACTTCCTCGTCTTGTGCGGCTTTTTTCAGGATAGAGATTCCTAATCTTAACTGGTTCATATTAAAATCTAATATTCCATTTATTATCTTATATAAATAAGAATCAATTTTTTGTTCGGCTGCAAGCATTGATAAAGTTCGTCGATATGATTCACAATGTCCTCTGTGTCTAAGTGTATTACGTGCTTCTGCATACAACCACTGTGAGTTTTGGCTTAGCTGAAGAAGTCTTTCCACTGCTGTAGTATCAGATAAGTCTAGAGAATTATCATTTCTGATAATTACAAACCGCTCAACTTCAGATGCGGAAGATTCATATAATTTATTTATGGCTAATATGATTAACTCGTATGGTTTTATTGCCATATTCCTCCTGTAGATTCTTTCTCCAATTTTTATAGCATCGTACCCCATAAGATAATTAGCTATTCTTTCGCCGATAACATCAGCTATCTTTTGATAATCATTGGTTCTTTTAATATTATCATAAAGTTTTCGTGTTATCTTGGAGTATAAAAATCCATCCGAGATCGGAGAGTTATCCTCATTATGAGGTATTGAAATTAATCTTCTAAAAACATCATTTGTGATCTTCTCTGGAAGATCGTGATAATAGCACCCATATAAAGACGGTTTACATAATGTACTGACAACATGTGCGAAATCATGTAAATCATAAACAGGGATATCACCAAGCGAAGCCACCAAATTATGATTTATATAGAACCCATCATCACGATAGTATAATTTTTGGTTTTTGCTCATTTGAAATTGATAAGGGGCTATCATTTGTCCTTTAGACTCTGCCTCTCCCCAATTAAACACAAAATAGTTTATACACAAATTGAATGTTATGTTTAAAAGTTTTTTCTCAGAAAACCAATTATATACTTCGTTAATTTCTTCGCTATATTTTATTATCTGCGATCTATAAGTTTCCAGTTCATGTCTGGATAAAAAATAGACCCCCCCATACTCATATGATGATAATGCAAGCCTGAATATGATTTTATCATTCTGCCAGTGTTTCTTTATTTTTTCATTAAAAAAACAGGAAATATATTTTTCTATGACCCGAATGGCGCCATCCCAGAATATATTTTTAATAATGATGTTTTTTTCTTTTACTAACTTTATATCTGATATATATGGATTTTTGCAAAGACTTTTATAAATTGAGCCTTCTTTGAAGTCATATGATTTTAAGTATGTCATTGAATCTCTCAAATATATAATCTGGTTTTAATGTTAATTCGGACACCGGCTTACCAAAACCGTATGTCATATAAGCGCATGGAATTTTTAAATTCTTAGCATATTCAATATCTGGCTCAGTATCTCCAACATGAAGAACGTTAGATAATGATAGTGAAGTAAATTTTTTTGCTATAACATTATTCCACGGTTCAACGCTTGGTTTAGGTTTAACATTCTCTCTTGAGCCAACAACTAACGATATAAAACGGGATAAATCATATTTATCTAAAAACTCATATATGGATTGTTCTCCTTTATTGCTAACAATAATAACCAGAACGTTTTTATCGTACAGATGCTTAATGGTTTCTTTTACATGAGGATATAGAGTTTGATGAATAAAAAACTCACTATTATATTTTTTTCTATATCGAGAAGTTAACGTTGAAATTTCACTCTCACTGATGCTATCACCAAGAAGCTCAGCAAAAGTATCAGTCAATGACAGTCCCATAGCAATGCAATTATCTATTTCTTCGCCCGTTTTTACTGGGAATAGTTCATAAAGAGTATACTTTATTGCATTCCTTGTATCACATATCGTTCCATCAAAATCAAAAGATATACAATTAAATTTCATATAGTTCTGCCTGAATAAAACTAACGATGTCTCTTTCGGTATCAAAAGAGTCAATAACGTAATCACAAACATCTTTAAGTTTTATATTGTCGCCAATACATACGCTTAAATCTGCTGCTTTCAGTATTTTAAAATCATTGGTGTCATTGCCGAAAGCGATGACTTTATAGTTTCTTAAGTTATATTTTAATATTAAATCCGCTTTGTCTACTCGTTTTGATGAAAGATCGAAGAAATCCACATCACGATAGTTATGAATTATGGTTTCTTCTAGGTTAACAAAATTGTGAATATGATTTTTACCAAAAATTTGGATCTTGCAAATTCCTTTTTTTAACATGTGTTCAATATCTGAAACAGGCTTTATTCCACATGATTTAGTATATTTAAAAAAATCCAAATCATGATTTGTTAGATAAAAACATTCATCATTATCTGCCACAAATGGAATGTTGCTCGATAATAAAAAATAGATGATATCTTTAGTTATATTATGATCTATATACTTTACATCTTCAGTAGACTGATTTTTATAATAAACAGAACCGTTCATGCAAACAATGTGTGAGGACCATAATGTACTTGGTAAAACTTGCTTTACATCACGAAAAGGTCTTGCTGTGGCAAATATAACCATCCCATATTCTGACAGTTTTATTATTTCATTTTCTAATGATTCTGATAATGTTTTATTATTAAATATAATAGTACCATCAAGATCAAAAACAAAACATTTTGGCTTTATGATGCAATTCATGAATTTTATTTCATTTTAAAAAGAGGGAATATATTATTATGATTGTACTTTTTTGCCAGGTCAAAAGGGGTTTCACCATCTTCTGTAAGCGCTGTGATATTTGCTCCAATGGAGATAAGATATTCAACACATTTATATTTTCCCTCAACGGCAGCTTCATGTAAAGGCGTTCTATTACTGAAAGATAATACCTCACTATTTGATGTCATTGCTTCTATATTTGCCCCCATTTCAGCCAATAACTTGGCGGTGTGTACATTCCCAAAAGTACAGGCCTTATGAAGAGGAGTGCTGCCATGTGATGTCGGTGCATTAATATCGGCTCCTGATTCTATAAGCTGTTTAACCATTTCATCATTAGCTTCCATCGCGGCCAGATGTAATGTCGTGTAACCCTTTTCATCCGCTTTATTAATACCATAAATTGAATAGTATTCTGATGCTTTGTGTCTCATTAAAATAATCCGCGTGTAAGTTTACATATCCATAGTGATAAAGAGTCATGGAATGAAAAATAATTAATGTAGTGTGATAAGAAACATAGCATCAATAAAAATCATGTTCAAGTTATTATTGATATATGTCAAATTTTTTTGATTAACGCGTTAATAATTAAAATTGAAATAAATTCATTGGATATAAGTTAACGTCTAACATCATTGATAAAGGCAGCGGTTCGATACTGGAGCATATCTTTGTCAGATGATTTTTTAAACAAACACTCTCCATAAGTTCTCCTGATTTTTATTGCCTCAACGAATGTTCAATTTTTAAAGAGGAAAAATAGAAAATATAAGCCATCTCTACTTAGCTGTTTCAGCTATTCCAGATCCCATGCCTTCAGAGAACGGTAGTGCTGAACATGTTTACTATGCGGTCAGTCAATTCATCCTAGTCTGATTTGGTCATTGTGAATTCATCCGTGAGATACATGATTACGTAATGGTTGATTGTAATGCCATAGGGTAATAAAAAGAGTGCTATTTATTTTTATGCATCAATTGCTCATTGTAAATCAGCGTCTAAATATATTTTCCTAAATGTTTATTACCGATTTTATCTGTAAAATATAAAACCAACTGAAAAGGAAATTTATATGGCTAATTTTGCATACAAGACTATCGAAGGCAAATCACAAGGGTTGATTTCTGAGGATGCTTCACATTGTAGTCCATCTGTAGTCCCTCCGGTTGGAATGAGGTTATATACTCAGTCAATTTATTTGATGTATTATGTTAAACAAACGATATTTATTCTCATCGGGTAATGCGTAAAGTAGGGATAATCCAAGGCAAGAACAGGCTTGCTTCATCGTGAACGATGCCCCACCTGCTGATAATTTCCCTGAAAACCAGGATAAACACGTAATGAAAAAGATCGGATTTTTGTCATTTGGTCACTGGACGCCGTCGCCGCAGTCCGGAACCCGTTCGGCCGCCGACGCGCTGCTGCAATCCATCGATCTGGCTGTTGCCGCCGAAGAACTGGGTGCGGACGGAGCCTATTTCAGGGTGCATCACTTTGCCCGCCAGCTCAGCTCGCCGTTTCCCCTGCTGGCAGCGATAGGAGCGAAAACCCGGAGCATTGAAATCGGCACGGGTGTTATCGACATGCGCTATGAAAACCCGTTGTATATGGCGGAGGATGCGGGTGCGGCGGATTTGATCTCCGGCGGGCGTTTACAGCTTGGTATCAGCCGTGGCTCCCCGGAACAGGTGATTGATGGATGGCGCTATTTTGGTTACGTCCCCAACGAAGGGGAAAACGAGTCTGATATGGCGCGCCGTCACACCGAATCGCTGTTGGACGTGTTACGTGGAGAAGGTTTTGCGAAACCCAATCCACAGCCGATGTTCCCGAATCCGCCGGGTCTATTACGCCCTGAACCTCATTCCGAAGGTTTGCGCGACCGTATCTGGTGGGGCGCGGGTTCGAATGCGACAGCGGTGTGGGCCGCGAAACTGGGGATGAACCTGCAAAGTTCCACGCTGAAAGACGATGAAACAGGCGAACCTTTCCACATTCAGCAGGCAAAACAGATCCGTGCGTACCGCGAGGCTTGGGCGGAAGCAGGCCATACACGTACGCCACGTGTCTCGGTCAGCCGCAGCATTTTTGCCCTAATGACTGATCGCGACCGGATGTATTTCGGCTCCAGCCGTGACGACAGCGATAAAGTTGGTTTCCTTGATGAGAAAACCCGTGCGATTTTCGGGCGCAGCTATGCCGCAGAACCGGACAAGCTGATCGAACAGCTGAAACAGGATGAAGCGATTGCCGAAGCGGATACTTTATTGCTGACCGTGCCGAATCAACTGGGCGTGGATTACAACGTTCATGTTATCGAGTCCATTCTGCAACATGTTGCTCCGGCAATGGGCTGGCGCGACGAATAAGTCTGAAATGAAAAACGCCTCGCATGTTTTACGACATGCGAGGCGTTAAATCTGGATTCTCTGAGCAAGATTATCTTACGGGGTAGTCTGCGGCTGTAACTGATAGATCCATGCAGTAACGTGCTGACCATCAGCCGTGGTCACTTCAACTTCAACGCGATCATAGCCATCTTCAAATTCATCCAAAATTGGCCAGAGCGCCCCAAGTTTATCGGATAAAAACACGTAACCGTGGACGAGTGCTCCATCCTTATCCAGGACGATCCCCGGAAAATCCGCAGCGGTTCCCCAGCCACGCTCATAAAACGTGCCAGTCACATAACCCGGCAGCCATTCTCCACCGATATTTTCCAGAATATGGGCATTAGAGTGGCCCGGACGTAGCGTACCATAGACAAACAAGCGTTCCATTAATCCCTCGTTAGCCAAAGCAATGAATATCCCAATGGGCGGATAAAAATGTTCAAAATACGGAGTAATGATGAGGTTCGCAAGGCGTTGAAAGCGCTAATAAATTGGTATACAGCCGGTACCTACCCTTATGCTAAAAATTTTTTAGGGGGTTGTTTTGCTGCCTACCCATTTTTATGCTTAGGTATATTGAGAAAAATGTGTAAGCAATTTATTCCTGAAAATAAATCAAAGGAAGATAATGACGAGGTTTTAAACTACAATAATGTTCTGATTAAAAAATAGTGTTTTTTATTAATAAGTTATGATTATTCAGGTAATGCTGGTGTGGCTTGTTTGAAATATAGTTAGGCAATATATAGTGCTGCTTAAATAAAAATTAAATATCAATGGTTGGGGTAATTAATATGAAAAAATAATGGAAGTTAAAAATATCCCTGCTGTTATATGGGGAGATATGTCAGAAAGAGTAGTTATAGCAATTCATGGTAATATGTCAAATAAAATGGATGTACCAATCGAGATATTAGCTCAAAATTTTGTTAAAGGTGGTTATCAAGTATTGAGTTGTCGTATTCCGTCGTGGCACAGTGTCGTACGGTAAGCGCCGTCGGCTGAAGTTACTCTGATTTTCCGGTAGGTCTGGCGGATAAGAGCTCCGGGAATGCCTACGCATTGCTGACATTGTCCAGACAGACCTGCATAGAATAACCTGATGGGTACTTGCGTCCACAGTCAAGTACAATCTTAACGTTATTATTCAATGAACCAACTAAAAAATCAGGCTGTAAATAATTTGAATCCTATTATAATTATGCGTGATTATATAACAGAAAAAATATTATTAATTACGTTACTCAGACAGATCTTCTGTTACCTAAAATAATGACATGTTGTGCAGTCAATATTATTACAATAAAAAAACACACTTTCCCTTAATAAAAAACGGATCTATCCTAGTTCATCTGCAACTAAAAATGGTGATTTTATGTACTCTGGGAATATCTATCCGGTTAGCCGCTCACAGGAGGAAGTTTATCTGGCATTAGCTAAGATACCTCATTCATCTTTCTATAATTTAGCCAACAAGATTGAAATACATGGAAATCTAAACCCAACACGATTAGAAAATTCCATTCGAGCTCTTTTTCACGAGATTGACTCTTTACGCGCTCGTTTTTTTATGTCCAATGAAGTGGTTAAGCAAAGAATAGTCCCCTCGCGTTATTATGATAACTGGTCTTTACCTATACATTATTGTGATTCAAAAAAAAACTATGAAATGGAAATCGACAAATGCATCAATGAAAGAATAAATTATGACGCTGATATCTCACAAGATGAACTATTGCATTATGAACTATTCAAGATTACTGATAATCACTGGTATTTACTAGAAATGTGTAATCATTTAGTGCTAGACGGTTGGGCACATTCATTAATATATGGATATTTAGTTTCTTATTATAACAATAGCAATACTCCTCCCCTTGGAGACGTGCAGGATTTAATTAATTGTGAAATAAATTATTTAACAGGTGATGAAAGACTGCGAGATAGAGAATATTGGCATAAGTACTGTATTGATTTACCTAATCCCGTACGTTTATCACCAGAAGATCGCCCACTAACCAACTTGCTACGTTATCGAAAGACTCTTTCAGGTCCACTCAACCAACAATTACGCAATACAGCAGTACAACTTGGATTAAGGCTATCATCCCTGTTACTTACATTATTTAGCGCTTATCTAGCTCGGATGTCGGGAAAAAATGATTTTGTGGTAGGATTACCCGTTGCCTCTCGTCAGGATAAAAAAATACGTAATATTCCTGGTATGACGGCGAATGCACTTCCACTAATAATACACCTATCGGAACAGACGACATTATCGGATCTAGCGAAAAGTATTAACAGGCAATTGCGTAAGCACCTTATTCATCAGCGCTATCGTTATGAAGATCTGGCAAGGGAATTAAACCTTGGTTCTAAATCACAACCATTATTTTATACTACAATTAATATCGTATCCTACGACCAGAATGAAATTTTTGAAGGGTGTCAAGTATTCCATAAAAATATAGCTAATGGTCCAGCTATTAATTTCGGAGTAGATGTTTTTGACAGAAATATTGATGGCCGCTTAGAAATTGGTTTTAACGCAAACGGCAGTGTTTATCAAGAAGATGATCTTGAACTGCATTATAATAGATTCCTCTTATTACTTAGTCGTATTATTGATACCCCTGAAAAACCATTGTTAGATCTGGATCTGCTTACTAAGATTGAACGCTCTCGTTATACTTATCTCCCGCAACACATGCATCATAATGGTGTAACCTTCAATAGCGCACTTAATCGCCAAATTTGTGCAACCCCCACAGCTATTGCTATTGAATGTCCAGCCATGGTACTGAGTTACAACATTCTGGATAACATGGTAAATAATCTGTCAAATCAGCTTATTAATCAGGGTGTAACTAAGGGGGATATTGTCGCTGTTTTGATGCCACGCAATGCTGATCTGGTTATCACATTTATCGCTTTATTAAGAATTGGTGCTGTATATCTACCTATTAATAATGATCTCCCAATGACACGAATCCAATATATATTAGGAGACGCGGCACCACGAATTCTATTATATCATCCGGAAATGGCACAGATAGCCGCACCGTTTGTCAGTAACATTCAAAGTATTGTCTATTGTCGGCCATCAGCCGATAATAGCTCACCGTTCCCTATTCAAACGAACATCAATGATAATGCGTATATTATTTATACCTCCGGTTCAACCGGCCTTCCTAAAGGAGTGATGGTTTCTCATCGAGGTCTTGCCAACATGGGAATATCTCTAGGTAAAAAATATGGTGTATTCCCTGGAGACCGTATCCTACAATTTAGTTCTTTAAGCTTTGATGCATCGATATCCGAATTTTGCATCGCAATATTAAATGGCGCAACACTCGTCATGGAAGAAAAAGGTTTACTTCTTCCTGGTGAAACACTAGCTTCGACTCTTGTTAAACGTAATATCAGTCATCTTACCATCACACCAAGTCTGTTAGCGTACCATCGTAGTGAAGATATCCCCTCAAATATCACATTAATCTTCGCTGGTGAGTCTGCAACCAAAAAACATCTAATTAAATTTTCACATTGTAAAAAAATTTATAATGGTTATGGCCCAACTGAAGCGACCATTTGCGCTACAGTCAATACACAATTCAGCCAAAATAATATGTCTCTTGGTGAGGCTATTGATAATGTCCGAATCTATGTTCTGGATGCGAGGCACAACCCTGTACCATCAGGAGCATTTGGTGAGCTATATATTGCCGGTTGTGGTGTAGCAAAAGGCTATATAAATCAAAAGAAAATGACAGATGAACGTTTTCTTCCTGACATTATAAATCCACAAGAGCGCATGTACGCCAGTGGTGATTGGGTCTATATAGATGCAAATGGACGTATATTTTATCAAGGGAGGAAAGATGGACAGATCAAGTTACATGGACTACGTATTGAAACTGGAGAAATAAAAAACACGCTTGTAGAAATAGAAGGAGTAAACGATGCTGCAGTATTACTGCGTCCTAATGCAAAAGGCGATAGTGTACTAACAGCCTATGTATCCGCTGATGATACATTATCACCACAATGGCTCAAAAAAGAACTCCGCCATCGATTACCTGACTACATGGTACCTACTTGTATCCAAGTAGTCCCAACTTTACCAATAACATTAAATGGCAAGCTAGACACTGCACATTTACCGAAAATAAATCAGAGCACTCCTGATCAACAAAAACATCAGCAAGTAAATGCTATGCTGGAGATAGTCTGCAGTATATTTTCGAAAGTGCTAAGTAGTTCCACGATCACGGCTGATAGTGACTTCTTTGAACAAGGAGGACACTCATTATTAGCTTTTCGCGCACTACGGAAAATTAAAGATACATTTGGCACTGAAATAAGTATCGCAGATTTTTTTTCATCACCAACACCCAACCAATTACTGGATATCATTCACCAATGTCCCGATAACAGTTCGTTTGATCACATACTGAGCTTACGGCCCGATGGAGATCTCCCACCATTATTCTGTATTCACCCGGCAGGTGGTATAGGATGGCCCTATGCTGCTTTACTAAAATATTTACCCGAAAACCAACCACTATATGCCATACAATCACCAGTATTACAACAGCCTGATTATAAGCCTCAATCTATTGATGTAATTGCAGAAAAATATATTAGAAGCATTCGAAGTATACAGCCACATGGCGCCTACTTCTTACTAGGATGGTCATTTGGCGGTCATATAGCGCATAAGATTGCCACTCAGATGCAGCGAATGGGAGAAAAAGTTAATTTTCTGGCAATGCTGGATAATTACCCTAGCCCTTCAAGCAAATTTACTCCCGATGATAAGTTAATCATAAGTAGGCTAACCCGAGCAGTTTTGGGAAAGAATATTGCACAAGTTTCAAATTTAAATGGTGAGTTAAGTAAAAACTTTGGCCTCTCACAGAGTGATGATATGTTGCTATCTATGATTATCAATGATTTCAAGAATACTTATTCTTTAATGAAAGCAAGCAACTTCGACCATTATGATGGTGATTTACTATTTATTCGGGCAAGTGAAGACAATCTCAGAGACAGCGACCAAGTGCCCGACAACTGGCGCCCCTATGTCACTCGCAAAATTACTGTGCATGAGGTCACAGCGACACATGAGGAAATTATGAGGCCTGATACATTAAAAACCTATGCACCATTTTTAGTAGAGGTCTTACGATTAAGCCACCAGCAGCAATGATTCAGGCAAAAAGTAAGAAATGAAACTTCTCTGTTCTAACTATACCCTTCATACTTCAAGATGTGTCGAAGCGGCAAGTCAGTAAGCTCCCGGGAACATAGATAACTCGGTGACTGGCACGCGCTGACGCCGCCAATAAAGAGGCCGCTTGAAGGATGAAGGTATATGCTTGCCGTTTTCCTGCTCAACACGGTGAACGGCAGCCGAACCAATAACAAAGCGGCTGCACAGCATGCCGCACGCAACATCAGTAAACAACCGGATCTGTGCCGGTGGTCTGGCGGCGACTTACAGGGAACCATACTTACTGGTAATGGAACACGGCTTACAACCGACGTTCGATGGCAGAAACGGCGATGTGTCGTGTAAAGCAACTATTTCTGGTTGCTTTACTTATCTCTCTGTCGCCGTATCTTCTGCAGAGGATCCGGCATATCGTGTTATGAGTATTAGCTCATTAACAGGAACAGAATGATTCGTGATCTTCCCCCTACAGCCACGCTGCGCGCATTTGAAGTCGCCGCCCGCTGCGCGGTTGAGCTGCCAACCGATTTTATCTCCATCGCCTGGCGCAAACTGCTGCAAAATGCGGTCGCTGGTCTGATGGTACTTGCGAATCGCCGTGCCGGGATATTTTCACGCGGGGATATAACTGAACTGGCACTGGCTTATCTGCATGAGTGTCTGACGGTAGCGCGTGCGGAAGGGGCAGTACTGAACGATAACGTTCCGCAGGAGATCGTTAACGGTTTTCATCATGCCCCTGCGGATCTAGACACCTCCATTCTCGCCGACCGCCAGGCCAACCGCCCACTGGAATAGGATATCCGCAACGGCGTGGTACAGCGTTATGGGCGCTTACAGGGTATTTCTACGCCTATCAGCGACGTGCTGATACCGCTGCTGGCGGCAGGGAGTGAGGGGCCGGGTTGAAGTCGTTAACTACTGGAGTGTTTGTAAGACAACGACACCCTGAATCACCATAGGTTTGATCGATATATCCAGACTATGTAAGATGACTAAAATAGTGTCCGTATGCAAGATACGACGGCATGCCCGCCCGCTTCACGCTCATGAGAGACAACCCTAATCAAACCTCTGATAGACCCCTCCAAACTCAAACCACACAGTGATCAGGTCCTGTAACCTGGTACAGCCTCAAAAATTACAGGTATAATCCCACAAATTATTCAACTGGTTTAGAAACGAAGATGACAAAACTCACCTTACAAGAGCAGATGCTAAAAGCTGGATTAGTGACCAGCAAAAAAATGGCCAAAGTTCAAAGAACGGCTAAAAAATCACGAGTTCAGGCTCGTGAGGCAAGAGCGGCTGTGGAAGAAAATAAAAAAGCACAACTTGAGCGTGATAAACAGCTAAGCGAACAACAAAAACAAGCGGCTTTATCTAAAGAGTATAAAGCTCAGGTGAAGCAGCTTATTGAAATGAACAGAATCTATATTTCAAAAGGGGATATAGGTTTTAACTTCACAGATAATAATTTAATTAAAAAAGTAGTTGTGGATAAGCTTACTCAGGCTCAGCTGATTAGTGGGCGTCTCGCCATTGCTCGTTTGGTTGTTGATAACAGTGGCGAGAGTGAATACGCTATTATCCCTGCGAGCGTAGCCGATAAAATTGCGCAGCGAGATGCGGACAGTATTGTATTAAATAGTGCGCTTAGTCAGGAAGAGCAAGATGAAGAAGATCCGTATGCCGATTTTAAAGTGCCCGATGATTTGATGTGGTAATTAACGTTTTGCAGATACTTATGTATGAAAAGTCCCTTAGGGCTTTTCATTAAGATTTTATATTCAACCAATTCATGCAAAAACGTAGTGTTATTCTGGATAGTTGCTAACACCTTTACGTCCAGCCCGACTGGATGACGTCTGTTAGCTTCCCCTCTTTAAAATTATATAATTTTAAGTATGTCATTGAATTTCTCGAATATATAATCTGGTTTTAATGTTAATTCGGACGCTGGCTTGCCAAATCCATATGTCATATAAGCACAGGGTATTTTTAAATTCTTAGTATATTCAATATCTGGCTCAGTATCTCCAACATGAAGCACGTTAGATAACCATAGTGAAGTAAAGTGCTTTGCGATAAGATTATTCCACGGTTCAATGCTTGGTTTAGGTTTGATATTTTCTTTTGAGCCGAAAACTAACGATATAAAACGGGATAAATCATATTTATCTAAGAACTCATATATGGATTTTCCTCCTTTATTGCTAACGACAATAATTAGAATTTTTTATTGTACAAGTACTCAATAGTTTCTTTTACATAAGGATCTAAAGTCTGATGGATAAAAAATTTACTGTTATGTTTTTCCCGATACCGGGAAGTTAACATAGAGATTTCACAATCGCTGATGCTGTCATCAAGAAGTTCAGCAAAAGCACCAGTCAATGACAGCCCTTTAGCAATACAATCATCTATTGTGAGTTTGACGGGCTTTGACCTCCTCCCATATCCTGACCCAGGATCAATTAGAGGATCTGTCTTTTTTGGTGACTTCGGATAAATTCTGCCGGAGTCAGATCATTTAATGAAGAATGTGTCCTGTCATGGTTA
>NZ_JABJXS010000011.1 GCF_013155275.1 Brenneria sp. hezel4-2-4 | reverse complement strand
TTGCCTGGCGGCGATAGCGCGGTGGTCCCACCTGACCCCATGCCGAACTCAGCAGTGAAACGCCGTAGCGCCGATGGTAGTGTGGGGTCTCCCCATGTGAGAGTAGGGAACTGCCAGGCATCAAACACGGATTATCGGAGTGACATCTGATAATCGACAGACTCAAAGAGATGAGTCTAAGCAGCGGAATGCTGGCCCTAAGGGCAGGTATCAGGACGATACGCGTAAAAGAATCGGTGGAGCGGTAGTTCAGTTGGTTAGAATACCTGCCTGTCACGCAGGGGGTCGCGGGTTCGAGTCCCGTCCGTTCCGCCACCCTATTTAGGGGCGTAGTTCAATTGGTAGAGCACCGGTCTCCAAAACCGGGTGTTGGGAGTTCGAGTCTCTCCGCCCCTGCCAGATAAAAACCCTTCACTTCATCGTGAAGGGTTTTTTTTCGCTTTGATTTTTCTGTCCCATTCACATTTTCCAATTGCCCTTTTGTGGGTAAAAAATCAAACATGCTCTTTGGGTAGCCCGTGCACACTTAACAACTTGATAATGCCGAATTCAAACAAAACAAATGCTATAACGCGATCTCAATAGGGCATTTTAGTAACTGCCGAATCAGCGTTTGTTGGTCGCTGTTTTGCAACCAAACGGCATAAAACGGACGAACAACCGCCGGTATATCCTCCGATACTCTTAGGTGAGAATACTGTTGTGCCCAGTGGCTGGGTAAAAAAGCACAGCCGCCGATGGTTGCCAGTAACTGACGAGTCAGATGGGCTGAGGTTGTGGTAAGAATTGGATGCTGTTCACTGGCCAGCAAGCGGTTTTCCTGCTGATGGAAATCAGCCCCCCACTCCAACTTAATGTAAGGCAACGGCTGATTGGTTTCGTGTGCCCCCGAAGTAAACAGCGATAAAGAGAAGTTCCCAAGAAGCTGGCTCGCCAACTCGTCCATTTTAGGCTGTTCTGTTGTGATAAGCAGATCCAACTGACGTTCATGCAGCTGTTTTACCAATGAGTGACGCAGCGCGATACGCGCCTCCAATTGCAGCAAGGGCCGCTGCTGATAGAGCGATTGCAACCATGGCGTGAGATATGCCTCCCACAGCGAAGCGGTCGCGCCAATCGAAAGAAGGCTATGCTGTTGCGATCGAACAACCTCTTTTTTAGCTAGCTGCCAGGTGCCAATCAAGCTTTCCGCATAGGGCAAAAGGCGCTCTCCTGCTGGTGTCAAGCGGATATTGTTACGATGGCGAGTGAATAAATTTGCACCAAGTTGAGTTTCCAACTGACGAATGCGAAAACTGACCGCAGACTGTGTCAGATAGAGTGATTCTGCGGCGCGACCAAAGTGTCTTGTTCTGCTGACTTCCAGAAAGGTTTTCAGTAATTCGGTATCCACGCCTATCTCCAAAAAAATTTGTCGTAATGATTTAAATGTTTTGTTTTACACAATGTCAAGCCTATCTAATACTCCGCGCCATAAACAACACGACCATAAGAGAATTAGGAGCGTGTAAGATGGCGGAAAGCTTCTCTACCAATAATCGTTTTTTTGATAACAAGTTTTACCCACGTGGTTTTTCCCGACATGGCGACTTTACTATTAAAGAAGCGCAACTGTTGGAGCGCCATGGTTATGCCTTTAACGAACTTGATCTGGGTAAACGCGAACCGGCCACTGAGGAAGAAGTACAGTTTGTTGCAATGTGTCGTGGCGAACGTAAGGCTGAAACAGACATGGAAAAGATATGGTCTAAGTATATGGATCGTATCCGTCGTCCTAAACGCTTCCACACGCTATCCGGCGGTAAGCCGCAAATGGATGCGGTGGAAGAATACACCGAAAGTGACGATTAATACAAAACGGGGCGTAAGCCCCTTTTTACCGTTTGGGTTTTCATTCCAGATTTTTATGAAGCTGTATGAGCAGGCGATCCATACATCGGTAGCTAAGCGCTTCTGCAAGGTGTTTCCTGTGTATTTTCTCCTGCCCGCTAAGGTCGGCGATGGTGCGGGCGACTTTCAGTATCCGGTGCCAGGCGCGTACGGATAACCCCAGTTTGCTCATTACGTCTTCCAGATAGACCGCGTCATCCGACTCGAGCCGGCAATATTTTTCTATTTCACTGGGTTTTAACCGTGCGTTGATAGCATTGGCTCGTTTAAGTTGTTTCTGGCGTGCGGCCAGAACACGTTCTCTGACCACTGCGCTGCTTTCGCCCTGACAAATCTGCTGACGTAATATGCCGGGTGGCAACAACGGAACTTCAATGGAAATATCGAAGCGATCCAGAAATGGGCCGGACAGCTTGCTGAGATAGCGTAAGATCTGTCGGGCCGGCAGGCGGTTATGAATCCCTTGATAATGGCCGGAAGGGCTGGGATTCATTGCAGCAACCAACTGGACTCTGGCCGGATAACAGACTTTTGCCCGGGTGCGGGAGATAATGATTTCTCCCGACTCTAACGGTTCGCGAAGTGAATCTAAAACGCGGCGCTCAAATTCCGGCAACTCGTCGAGAAACAGGACGCCGTTGTGTGCCAGAGAGATCTCGCCCGGTTTAGGCAACGAGCCGCCGCCAACCAAAGCCGTCATGGATGCGCTGTGATGCGGCGCCCTGAACGGCCGGGTTCGCCACCGTGTCATGGTGGCGTCAATGTTTATCAGGCTATTGATCGCCGCACTTTCCAGCGCCTCTTCATCGCTCAACGGCGGCATCAGGTTGCCAAGTCGGCTGGCTAACATGGTTTTCCCCGTTCCTGGCGGTCCCAGCAAGAGCAGGTTATGTCCACCGGCGGCCGCGATTTCCAGCGCCCGCTTCGCTTGTTCCTGTCCAATAATGTCTTTCAGGTCGGGTTCGTCGTTATCGCTCGATGGTTCCTGTGAAATATTGCAGCTCCGGATCAGTTCTTCTTCACCTTGTAAAAATGCACAAACCTGTAGCAGATGCCCTGCCATCAGCGCTTCTCCCTGAGGGATCAGCGCCATTTCCAACTGATTGCCTTCCGGCAGGATTAACTGGCGGCCTGATTTTATAGCTTCCAACGCTGCCGGAATTGCGCCGTTGACGGGTCTCAGCGCGCCGGAGAGGCCCAGTTCGCCGAGAAACTCATAGTGGCTTAGCTTTTCCCCTTTGATTTGCTCTGAGGCCGCGAGAATGGCTAAGGCGATGGGGAGGTCATAACGGCCGCCTTCTTTGGGAAGGTCGGCCGGCGCCAGATTGACCGTGATACGTTTGGCCGGGAATGAGAATCCGCAATTGATGAGTGCGCTGCGTACGCGATCGCGAGCCTCTTTGACGGTAGTTTCCGGCAAGCCTACCAGCGTGAGGGCCGGTAATCCGCTGCTGATATGTACCTCAATGGATACGTCCGGCGCCTGCACGCCTATCATTGCCCGTGTATAGGTAACTGCCAGTGACATACTGTTCTCCCTTCGCCAAGGAAGACATGATGCGTAATACCGGATAAAGAAAGGATCAAATGATCATGATTTTGTGCGGCGATAGTGAAAAATAGCTGGTTTTCTCAATGTGTTGCTTGCCGTATGCGCAGCCTGTCGCAGATACGTCGCCCCGTTTGAGCCAACAGGACGAACGATGCGTTTCTTTTTACTCGCTCCTGACGCTTACGTTGAACAGAGATCGCTGGCTATAATAAACGGACATAATGCGGGTTGGACAATGACGCCCGCTGATAATGTTACCATTAGTATGCTAATCAACCGTCGAACGGTTCAAATTCCCGGCTGTGACGATATTAACCAGAATATCTGCTACCTTATGATTACATTCTACTTTTTAGTAATTGTTATTCTGCGTGATAGAAAAACACCGAAAAAACTGTTGTCATATCATCACAGATTGTGATAACTCTGTAGACATTCGTTCGACAGCAGATTAGTGAACACTCTATTTATGAAAGCTTTCTCCCTAGTGATTAGCCTAGTCGTGATTAGCGTGGTGGTGATTATTATCCCACCGTGCGGGGCAGCACTTGGACGAAGAATGGCTTAGCAAATCAGGCCCGAATTCAAGAAAACCCCCGCACCGAAAGGTCGGGGGTTTTTTGTTGGGGCAATAAATAATGACGTAAGGGAGCGGAAGAGAAGATGGTTAGTCATGCAGAATTCTGTTATTCCCACAAGATGTTGGGGAAATAACGATGAATGGGGCTCAGTGGGTGGTGCAAGCGTTGCAGACGCAGGGAGTGGAAACGGTTTTTGGTTATCCTGGCGGCGCGATAATGCCGGTCTATGATGCGCTTTATGACGGCGGCGTGGAACACCTGCTGTGCCGGCATGAGCAAGGCGCCGCCATGGCCGCGATTGGCTATGCTCGCGCAACCGGCAAGGTTGGCGTATGTATCGCGACTTCCGGGCCTGGTGCGACCAACCTGATCACCGGGTTGGCGGATGCGCTGCTGGATTCTGTTCCTATCGTCGCGATCACCGGGCAGGTGGGTTCCGCCCTTATTGGTACGGATGCGTTCCAGGAGATCGACGTATTGGGGTTGTCTCTGGCCTGTACGAAGCACAGTTTTCTGGTGGAATCGCTGGAGTCGTTGCCTGAGGTGATGTCTGAAGCTTTCGCTATCGCCAGCAGCGGGCGACCGGGGCCGGTGCTGGTTGATATTCCTAAAGATATCCAATTGGCTGAAGGAGACTTTACCCCCTATTTTACGCCGGTTGATAATGGTTTTGATTTCCCCAGACAGGATATTGAACGGGCCCGTGAGATGCTGGCAAACGCGCGGAAGCCGGTGTTGTACGTTGGCGGCGGCGTGGGTATGGCACGGGCGGTTCCCGTTTTGCGTGAGTTTATCGCCATTACCGATATGCCGTCCGTGGTGACGTTGAAAGGGTTAGGTAGCGTGGATGCCAATCACCCCTACTATCTGGGCATGATTGGCATGCACGGTACTAAGTCTGCAAATCTGATGGTTCAGGAATGCGATCTGCTGATCGCTGTCGGCGCCCGTTTTGACGATAGGGTGACCGGTAAGCTGAATACGTTTGCCCCGCAGGCCAATGTTATCCACATGGATATCGATCCGGCCGAATTGAGTAAACTGCGTCAGGCGAATGTGGCGCTGCAAGGCGATCTGAAGGCGTTATTGCCGGCTTTGCAACAGCCGTTGAACATTGAAGCATGGCAACAGCAGGCCGTGATGATGAAAAACGAGTACCCGTGGCGTTATGATCACCCGGGACAGGCAATTTATGCGCCGGCGTTACTGAAAGCCCTCTCTGACCGTAAAGCCGCGGATACCGTTGTAACGACGGATGTCGGCCAGCACCAAATGTGGGCGGCTCAGCACATGGCGTTCAGCCGTCCTGAAAATTTCATTACCTCAAGCGGGCTCGGCACCATGGGATTTGGCGTACCTGCAGCGGTGGGCGCGCAGGTTGCCCGACCTGACGATATGGTCATCTGTATTTCGGGTGACGGCTCTTTTATGATGAATGTTCAAGAGTTGAGCACCATCAAGCGAAAACGGTTGCCGCTGAAGATTGTTCTGCTGGATAACCAACGATTAGGTATGGTTCGGCAGTGGCAGCAGTTGTTTTTTGATGAACGCTATAGTGAAACCAACCTCTCTGATAATCCTGATTTCCTGACGCTGGCAAGCGCCTTTGATATTCCCGGCCAGCGCATCACCCGTAAAGACCAGATTGATGCCGCACTGGATGCCCTGTTCAACAGCGACGGGCCATACTTACTGCATGTCTCCATTGATGAATACGAGAATGTCTGGCCGTTGGTGCCACCCGGCGCCGGTAATGAAACGATGTTAGATAAAACAGAATAATAGCTGGAGAAAAACAGAATGACACGCCATCAGCTTTCGATTCAGGCCCGCTTCCGTCCAGAGATTCTGGAGCGTGTGTTACGCGTCGTCCGACACCGAGGCTTTCAGATATGCGCCATGAACATGGTACACACGACCAATACTGACGATCATATTAATATTGAGCTGACCGTCGCCAGCCATCGTCCGATAGATTTACTGTCGGCGCAATTGAGTAAATTGCTGGATATTGCTTATGTTGACGTTCAGCCAATGACAACATCGCAGCAGTTCAGCGCCTAACATACAGAGTAAGGGAAATAAGAAATGACCAAGAAAGCTGACTACATTTGGTTCAACGGAGAAATGGTTCCGTGGGCAGAGGCTAAAGTTCATGTCATGTCGCACGCCTTGCATTACGGGACATCCGTGTTTGAAGGCGTTCGTTGTTATAATTCGCACCAGGGGCCGGTGGTGTTCCGTCACCGCGAGCATATGCAGCGCCTGCATGACTCGGCAAAAATCTACCGTATGCCATTGCGGCAAAGCGTCGATGAACTAATGGAAGCGTGTCGCGAGACGCTGCGCAAGAATAACCTGACCAGCGCATACATTCGTCCGTTGGTGTTTGTCGGCGATGTCGGCATGGGCGTAAATCCGCCTGACGGCTATGAAACGGATGTGATCATCGCGGCGTTTCCGTGGGGGGCGTATTTAGGCGAAGAGGCGCTGGAACAGGGCATTGATGCCATGGTGTCGTCGTGGCATCGTGTGGCGGCGAATACCATTCCGACGGCGGCGAAAGCCGGCGGGAACTATCTTTCATCGCTGCTGGTGGGGAGTGAAGCCCGTCGTCATGGCTATCAGGAAGGGATTGCGCTGGATGTGCATGGCTACGTTTCCGAAGGCGCGGGTGAAAACCTGTTTGAAGTCAAAGACGGCATTATCTTTACGCCGCCGTTTACCTCTTCCGCACTGCCTGGCATTACGCGTGACGCGATTATCAAACTGGCGAAAGCGTCAGGATTTGAAGTCCGCGAACAGGTGTTGTCGCGTGAATCATTATATCTGGCCGACGAAGTGTTTATGTCCGGCACCGCCGCTGAAATTACGCCGGTTCGCAGCGTTGACGGCATCCAGGTTGGCATCGGTAAATGCGGCCCGGTAACGAAAAAGCTGCAACAGGCATTCTTTGGCCTATTTACCGGTGAAACCGAAGATAAATGGGGCTGGCTGGATCCCGTTAACCGTTAATTATTTATCATTACAGACAGAATCAGAGGCGGTGCCCGTTCCGTCATCGCCCATTTAGTTATTATTGGAGTAATAAGAGTATGCCTAAGTACCGTTCAGCCACAACCACGCACGGCCGTAACATGGCCGGCGCCCGGGCCCTGTGGCGCGCCACCGGAATGACCGACGACGATTTTGGCAAGCCCATTATCGCGGTGGTCAACTCATTCACCCAGTTCGTTCCCGGTCATGTGCATTTGCGCGATCTGGGGAAACTGGTCGCCGAGCAAATCGAAGCGTCCGGCGGCGTGGCCAAAGAGTTCAACACCATTGCGGTCGATGACGGTATTGCCATGGGGCATGGCGGCATGCTCTATTCCCTGCCTTCACGCGAGCTGATAGCCGATTCGGTTGAATACATGGTTAATGCGCACTGCGCCGATGCCATGGTGTGTATTTCCAACTGCGACAAAATCACCCCGGGAATGATGATGGCCGCGCTGCGTCTCAACATTCCGGTCATCTTTGTCTCCGGCGGGCCGATGGAAGCCGGAAAAACCAAGCTTTCCAATCAGATAATCAAACTGGATCTGGTCGATGCCATGATTCAGGGCGCGAACCCGAACGTCAGCGACGCCGACAGCGAGCAGATTGAGCGCTCGGCCTGTCCGACCTGCGGTTCCTGTTCCGGCATGTTTACCGCCAACTCCATGAACTGTCTGACCGAAGCGCTGGGGCTGTCGCAGCCGGGCAACGGTTCGCTGCTGGCGACGCATGCCGATCGTAAGAATCTGTTCCTGAATGCCGGTAAACGCATTGTCGAGCTGGCGAAACGCTACTACGAGCAGGACGACGCGCGCGCGTTGCCGCGCAATATCGCCACCAAAGCGGCGTTTGAAAATGCCATGACGCTGGATATTGCCATGGGCGGCTCGACCAATACCGTACTGCACCTGCTGGCGTCGGCGCAGGAAGGAGAGGTCGATTTCACGATGGAAGATATCGACCGCCTGTCGCGCAAGGTTCCGCATCTGTGCAAGGTGGCGCCGAGCACGCAGAAATATCATATGGAAGACGTGCATCGCGCCGGTGGGGTGATGGGCATCCTCGGCGAGCTGGATCGCGCCGGTCTGCTGCACCGCGAGGTGTACAACGTGCTGGGTAAAACGCTGCCGGAAACGCTGGCGGAATACGACGTGGTACAGACCGACAACGACGACGTGAAAAAGATGTACTCCGCCGGCCCGGCCGGTATCCGCACCACGCAGGCGTTTTCGCAGAACTGCCGCTGGGATTCGCTGGATATTGACCGACAGGAGGGATGTATTCGTTCCCGTGAGTTTGCCTATAGTCAGGACGGCGGTCTGGCGGTGCTGTACGGTAATCTGGCGGAAAACGGCTGTATCGTGAAGACCGCCGGCGTGGATAAAGGTAGCCTGGTGTTCCGCGGCCCGGCCAAAGTGTACGAGAGTCAGGATGATGCGGTAGAAGCGATCCTGGGGGGCAAGGTCGTGGCGGGTGACGTAGTGGTTATTCGTTACGAAGGGCCGAAAGGCGGGCCGGGCATGCAGGAAATGCTGTATCCGACCACATACCTGAAATCGATGGGGCTGGGCAAAAGCTGTGCGCTGATCACCGACGGACGTTTCTCCGGTGGGACATCGGGTCTGTCGATCGGCCATGCTTCTCCTGAAGCGGCGAATGGCGGCACCATTGGTCTGGTGCAAGATGGCGACATCATCGCCATTGATATTCCAGGCCGCAGCATTGCGCTGGAAGTGGCGGAAAGTGAATTAGCGAGCCGCCATGAAGCTGAACTGGCGCGGGGCGATGCCGCCTGGACGCCGCACAATCGTGACCGTCTGGTTTCTTTTGCGCTGCGCGCTTACGCCAGTTTGGCGACCAGTGCCGATAAAGGCGCCGTTCGTGATAAGAGCAAGCTGGGAGGCTGATAATCATGGCTGTGTCACAACCCCTTCCTTCCGCGCCCTGTGGCGCGGAGTACCTGCGGGCTATCCTACGCTCGCCGGTCTATGAAGTTACTCAGGTCACGCCGTTGGAGAAAATGGACAAGCTTTCTTCGCGGTTGGGTAATGTCATTCTGGTGAAGCGAGAAGATCGCCATGTGGTGCACAGCTTTAAGCTGCGCGGCGCTTACGCGATGATAGCCGGTCTGAACGACGAACAGAAATCGCACGGCGTGGTGACCGCATCCGCCGGTAACCATGCGCAGGGCGTGGCGCTTTCCGCCAGCAAGCTTGGCATTCATTCATTGATTGTCATGCCGGTTGCTACGGCGGATATCAAAGTCGATGCGGTACGCGGTTTTGGCGGTGAGGTATTGCTGCATGGCGCGAACTTTGACGAGGCCAAAGCCAAAGCCATCGAACT
Organism: Brenneria sp. hezel4-2-4; assembly: GCF_013155275.1. Taxonomy (GTDB): domain Bacteria; phylum Pseudomonadota; class Gammaproteobacteria; order Enterobacterales; family Enterobacteriaceae; genus Brenneria. Next base: position 99,412 of record NZ_JABJXS010000011.1, on the reverse strand, counting down.
GTCGCAACAGCAGAAAATGACCTTTTTGCCGCCGTTCGATCACCCGGCGGTCATTGCCGGACAGGGCACGCTGGCGATGGAGCTGTTGCAGCAGGACGCGCATCTGGACCGGGTATTCGTGCCGGTCGGCGGCGGCGGTCTGGCGGCCGGCGTGGCGGTGTTGATCAAACAGTTGATGCCGCAGATTAAAGTGATTGGCGTGGAAGCGGAAGATTCAGCCTGTCTGCGCGCCGCGCTGGACGCCGGGCATCCGGTCGATCTGGCCCGCGTGGGGCTGTTTGCCGAAGGCGTGGCGGTAAAACGCATTGGTGATGAAACTTTCCGTCTGTGTCAGGAATATCTTGACGATGTGATCACCGTAGACAGCGATGCCATCTGTGCGGCGGTAAAAGACCTGTTTGAAGACGTGCGCGCGGTTGCCGAGCCGTCCGGCGCGCTGGCGCTGGCGGGGATGAAGAAGTACATCCAGCAGCATCAGATTCAGGGCGAGCGTCTGGCGCATGTGTTGTCCGGCGCCAATGTCAATTTCCACGGTTTGCGCTATGTGTCTGAGCGTTGTGAGTTGGGCGAGCAGCGGGAAGCTTTGCTGGCGGTCACCATCCCGGAGAAGAAAGGCAGCTTCCTGACGTTCTGCCAACTGCTGGGCGGGCGGGCCGTGACCGAGTTTAACTACCGCTATGCGGATGCCAAAAACGCCTGCATTTTTGTCGGCGTGCGCCTCACGCGTGGTCACGACGAGCGTGAGGAGATCATTGCCGAGCTGTCTCAGGGCGGTTATGAGGTGGTGGATTTATCCGATGATGAAATGGCGAAGCTGCACGTTCGCTATATGGTCGGCGGGCGGCCTTCAAAACCTTTGCAGGAACGCCTGTATAGCTTTGAATTTCCAGAATCGCCGGGGGCGCTGCTGAAATTTCTGCATACGTTGGGCACGCACTGGAATATTTCGCTGTTCCACTATCGCAGCCACGGCATGGACTTTGGCCGGGTGCTGGCGGCGTTTGAGCTGGAGGATCGCGATCCGGAGTTCGAGCAACATCTTCAGGCGCTGGGCTACGAGTGCCATGACGAAACCAGTAATCCGTCATTCCGCTTCTTTCTGGCGGGTTAGCGGCGGCTGACGTATTACCCGCATAAGCGCTCCCGGTGGTGTTTCACAGCCGGGAGCGTTATCTTTACATCATCCTACGGCCCGTTCAGATGATGTAACACGATGGCAACGCATTTCAATGGCTTTTCCCAGCAGGGATTGACGTTTCTGCAACAGGTGCGCCAGCACAATGATAAAGACTGGTTTGATGAGCATCGCGCTATTTACGATGAGCAATTGGTGTCGCCTTTTCGCGCGCTGGTCGATGCGCTCAGCCTGACCATGTTGCAAATCGACGACCAGTTTGAAACCCGTCCGGCCATCGGCAAGACACTTTCCCGTATTCACCGCGATACGCGCTTTTCCCACGATAAATCACGCTACCGCAGCCAGATGTGGCTGACGTTCAAGCGAACCCGTAAAGACTGGACCGACGCGCCGGTCTATTTCTTTGAGATTACGCCTGATACCTGGCGCTATGGTCTGGGGTACTACAGCGCCACGCGTAATACGATGGAGCTGTTCCGGCAAACGGTGCGCGACAACCCGCAAGGCTTCCTTGACGTGGCCAACTGTCTGCAAGACAGGTTTAAGCTGGAAGGTGAAAGCTATAAACGTCCGTTGATCAAAGATCTGCCGCCCGCGCTGGCCGACTGGTATAACCGCAAGTCCTTTGCCGCCATTTGCACCAGTCAGGATATGGCGCCGCTGTTCTCCGGCGAACTGACGACGACGTTGGCGCAGGGGTTCACTCAGTTGGAGCCGCTTTATCATTACCTGATGAAAATCGAAACCATGAAGCGGGCGACGCAGTCACATAATATCGATCCTTATGCGCGGTTCTCCGGCTAATGCCTATTCGAAGCATTATATAAACCAGCGTTGTCCGGCAAGACGGGCGGCGCCGCTGGCTCCGTTAAAAGACGAAGAAGAGGCGGGAAGAAAACGCACCGCATCATGGGGCAACGGGCGGCGCAGGCATGTCCGGATCCGCGTTATCAGCGTATCCAGCGGAAAGCCTGGCATATCCATCACGCCGCCGCCCAGAATTACGACGTGAGGGTCAAACAGGTTGACGCTGGTGGCAACGGCGCGCGCCGCATGCTCTAAGAATTCGCCAATAAAGAGGTCATCACCGGTGTGCAGAAACAGATCGCCGAGCGCATACGGCCGCGACATTTGCTCGTACCAGCGACGCAGCGCCATGCCTGAGCAGACGGTTTCCAGACAGCCATAGTTGCCGCAGCCGCACTGTAGCCGCCCGTCGCCCTGGGGAATATGGCCGAGTTCGCCCGCCACGCCGTGCGCTCCGGTCCATGGCGCGCCGTTCAGCCAGATGGCAAAGCCCATGCCGGTGCCGAGATAGGCGGCCAGCACCACGTTGTCCTCCAGGTCGTTGGCATGCACATCGTAAGAGAGTTGCAGGTTCACATCGCGAGCAAACTGTACCGGGCAGTGCAGGGCCTGTTCCAGCCGCTCCGCCAGATTGGCCAGATCGTCAGACGTGAGCGGCAGATTGGGTGTGGAGATGATGGTGCGCCGATCGCTGCCGACCAGCGCCGGGAACCCCATAACCAGACCAAGGCAGCGCGCCTGATGGCGGTTAACCCACTGATGCAACCACGTGCTTAACCCCTCAACCAGATCGGGGGTGAGCACCTCCGCGGTAGCGGACTTCTCGCGCAGGATCACCTCTCCCCGAGCGTTTTGCAGGCAGACGCGGAGATGGGTGGCGCCCATATCCACCCCGGCGACCACGGAAAGCCGTTCAGACATGGGGCACCGCCTCGCGTTTGGCCTGCATAATCTGTTGTGACATGGCGCGCCATGCTTCATCGATATTCTGCGAATGACCGAACAGGCCGGACGAACCGACAATCAGCACATCGGCGCCCGCCTCAATCAGTTGCTGATACGTGGCCTGATTGCAGGAGCCGTCGATCTCAATTTCATAGGCCAATCCTTCGCGCGCGCGCCATGCTTTCAGTTCCACGATTTTTTCCAGCATTTCGGGGATGAACGGCTGCCCGGCAAAGCCGGGGTCGACCGTCATCACGGTGATCTTATCTGCTTTATGGAGGTAATACTTCATTGCGTCGACCGGTGTCTCCGGGTTGAGGATCAGGCCGACTTTCATCCCGCGCTGGCGGATCTCGTCGATCAGGCGGAAGGCCTGACCGTTGATGGTTTCCGGGTGGAGGGTAATGAAGTCGGCGCCGGCCGAGGCCAGTGAGGCAATGTAATCTTGCGGCCTGGTCACCATCAGATGGCAGTCAAGCGGCTTACTCGCCAGCCGCCTGACCTGGCTGACGAAAAAGGGAGACAGCGTCAGGTTCGGCACAAAATGGCCGTCCATGATGTCGATATGAAAATAGTCCGCGTGGCGATCGATAAACTCGATCTGCTCTTTGAACTTCAACAAATCCATACACATTAGAGAGGGGGATATTTTCATCATTGACTCCTTACTTGCTGATCAGCCGATCCAGCGCGACAGCAGCGATAATCAGCCCGCCCATCACCACCAGTTGGTAGTAGGTTTGTACTTGCAGGATATTCAGGCCGTTATTGATGGTGCCGATAATCAACCCGCCGATAACCACTGAAAAGATGCGGCCCTTGCCGCCGAAGAAACTGGTGCCGCCAATGATGGCGCTGGCGATGGCGTAAGTTTCAAACCCCATGCCGGCTAACGGCTCGGCCGCGCCCAGTCGGGCGGTGGAAACCACGCCGGCCAACCCGGCGCAAATTCCGGAGATGATGAAGACCACCAGCATGTGGAACTTCACATCAATACCGGAGTAGAAGGCGGAGTTTTTATTGCCGCCCAGCGCATAGATATTGCGGCCAAGCCGGGTACGGGAGGTGATGAACCACAGCAGCAGAGCGATCAACAGCGAGAAAATGACCGGTACGGGCACGCCGATCACGCTGGCGGCAAAGAAATTAACGAAATCGAACGAGAAGCCATAGACGGAGTTGGCGTCGGAAATGACCAGCGTAATGCCGCGAAAGATAGCGTTAGTTCCCAAGGTGATGATAAACGGATGCAGACCGGTCCAGTTGACCAGGCAACCGTTAATCGCGCCGAGTGCGCCGCCCACCAGCACGCCGCCAATCAGCGCGGCGGACAGGGGGTCAACGCCCGCCAGCATCAGCTTGGCGGTTACCATCCCCGACAGCGCCAGAATCGCCCCCACGGACAGATCGATACCCGCCACCAGGATGGCGAAAAACTCACCCATACCGATCAACACGGTTACCGAACTCTGGACGAAAATCTGCGTGATGTTATTCGTGTTGAGGAAATATTCCGGCGAGAGCGTGCCAAAGATCGCCACGATAATCGCGAGGATGAAAAACGTCCCGTATTTGTCCCAGAAAATGGCGAAATTAAACGGTTTTTTCTGCGCCGGATCGCCTTTTACTCTTGTGGTAATGCCCATGCCATAATCTCCTCTTCGCTTATATCGTCGCGATTGGTCAGGATTTGCGTCAGCCGTCCCGCGCAGAACACTGCGATGCGGTCACAGACGGTAATAATTTCAGGCAGCTCTGAGGAAACCATCAGAATGACTTTTCCCTCGTCCGCCAGCAGGCGCATCACTTTGTAGATTTCGGCCTTGGCACCCACATCAATGCCGCGGGTGGGCTCATCGAAGATGATTACCTCCGGATTGCAGCATAACCATTTGGAAATCAGTACCTTTTGCTGATTCCCCCCTGACAGCTCGGTAATATTCTGGTCGACCGAGTGACATTTCAGCGCCAGCAGCTTGCGCTGCTGTTCGGCGATCTCGCGCTCCTGCCGCGGGTTAAACAATCCCATGACGCCTTTATAGCCGCCGTCCTTCAGGCTCCGGCCGATCGCTATATTTTCGACGATGGAAAAGTTGGCGAAAAAGCCGTTTTCGCGCCGGCTTTCGGTGATGTAGCCCATTCCTTTTTTCAGCGCATCAAGCGGGGAGCGTGGGGTAATGGGTTTGCCGTGCAGCAGGATTTCGCCCTGGCTGCGTTTGTCGACGCCAAACAGGCAGTTCATCAGTTCTGTTCGCCCGGAACCGACCAGCCCCGCGAAGCCGAGGATTTCCCCACGGCTGACCGAAAAAGAAATATCGCGAACCTTTTTTTTATCCCGGCTGGTGACATGCTTTACTTCGAACACCGTATCGTGTTCGATGTTGCCGGCGTTCTCTTTCATGGCGATAAAGCGATTTTGCAGCTCGCGTCCGACCATCAGGCGCACGATGTCGTCATTGCTCACCTCGTTCATCATGCCGCTATAGACGCTGCCGCCGTCTTTCATCACCGTGTAGCGGTCGCAGATCTGGCGGATTTCATTCAGCTTGTGTGAGATATAAACGATCGAGCAACCATCTTTACGCAGCTGATTCATGATTAAAAACAGATAATCCACCTCTTTATTGGTTAGCGAAGAGGTCGGTTCATCCATAATGATGACGTTGGCGTTTAACATCAGCGTTCTGGCAATTTCCAGCATTTGTTTATGGCTGATGGATAAATTGGCGACTTTCTCATCGAGATCGACTTTCAGGCCAACGCGTAATAACATCATGGCGGCACGAACGCGCATTTCTTTCCAGTCGATAATCTTTACGCCACAGACTTTTTTGGTGGGATGGCGGCCAATATAAAGATTTTCCAGCACCGTTAATTCATCAATAACGCTTAATTCCTGATAAATTATGCCAATACCTAATTGCGCCGCGAGTTTATGATCCAGTTTGTTATAGACCACATTATTAATGGTAATATTCCCTTCGGTTGGCGCATATATTCCCGACAATATTTTCATTAAGGTTGATTTACCGGCGCCATTTTCACCTAATAATGCGTGGATCTCATGGGTGTAAATAGTTAAATCAACCGACTTCAATGCGTGAACCGGGCCAAAGGATTTGCCGATCCCCGCCATACGGATATAAGGCGTGACCATACGATTACCTTTTATACTCGTTATATTTCAGTTGCATGTGCGCTGGCTGCGTTACTCGGCCCATCCATGGGTCTCGTCCTTCGGGCTGCGGCGATCGACGTTCAAATCTGTTCCCGGCAGAGTTGTCAGTCACCCGGATAGCGGCGTCAGCTTGCCTCAACGCCTCTGTCTTGTTGTTAGCGGGCGCAGGTGGAGAGAAACGACTCCCCTCTCCTTGCCGAAAAGGGGACGGAGGTTTATTGGGTAATCAATACCGAATCAACCAGCTTAAACTCCGGTTGTTTATCCAGTGGAATAACCTTGCCGGATTTCTCCGCTTCCACCAGTAGCCGCAGGCCGGTGGCGCCGATATCCGCCGGGCTCTGCGCCACGGTGGCGGTCATTTGCCCGCTTTCCACCATCTTGCGCGCTTCCGGAATACCGTCGGTGCCGATAACCAGCACCTTGCCGGTTTTACCCGCATTGGTTACCGCTTGCGCCACGCCCATGGCCATGGTGTCGTTAGCGCAGTAGAAGGCTTTCAGGTTTGGGTTGCGCTGTAGCACATTGGTGGCTACGTCCAACGCTTTGATCCGGTCCCAGTCCGCGGGCTGACTGGCGACCAGCTTGATGGCATCGGCTTTCTGAAAGGCGCCGGTCGCACCCTGACGGCGCGCTTCGCCGGAGGCATTGCCGGCTTTCCCTTCGATAATGGCGACTTCCCCGCCTTCGGCACCCAACCGCTGGATAATAAAGTCGGCTGCTTTGGCGCCTACCGCCGCGTTATCGGTGGTGACAAAGGCTTCGACGTTGCCGCCCGCTTTTTTCAGGTTGTCCATATCGATTTTTTCATCGAGATTGACCAGATAAATGCCTTTTTTCCAGGCTCGCGCCACCGGCATCACCAGGTTTACCGATGAGAGCGGAGCAAAGGCGATGCCTTTATAATTTTTATTACTCAGATCTTCAAATAACTGTAGCTGTGATTGAAAATCTCCTTCCGATGGCGAAGCAAATATATCCACGCTGATGCCTGATTTTTTCGCCTCGTCTTCAATCCCTTTTTTCATATCGACCCAGAACGGATTGGAAAGTGTTTTTAATACCACGGCATAATCGGCGGCGGCAAAAGCACTGGCGGATAACATCACGCCAACAGCCGCGCCACTGAATAATTTCAGAAGTTTATTCATCGCTCTATTCTCACTGTAGGGTAAGAGTACGGTTTATTATTTATCCCGGCGGAAAAAATCGACGATGGCGCCGGTCTTTTCCATATTTAATGTTGCCTGCTCAATATTCTGTTGTGCTACGGAAACAAAAAAAGCATCTAATAATGTGAGTTGTAAGATACGTGCGGATGCATTGCGCCCTAATAAAGGTGTTTCTGGCGCTGGCGAACAAATAATAAAATCGGCTAATTTGGCGATGGGCGAATGGTAACTATGCGTAATACATATTATTTTGGCGCCATTCTTTTTCGCCAGCTCTACCGCGGCTTTAACATCGCTGGTGCGCCCCGAGTGGGAAACCACCAGTACCACGTCCCCCTCTTGCAGCAGCGCGGCGGACATCATCATGATGTGCGCGTCCTGGTAGGCGTGGCAGCGTACGCCGATACGCAGCATTTTGTGTTCGATATCGGCACAGATCGCGTTTGATCCGCCTACGCCGTAAAGATCGCGCTGCTTCGCCCGGTGAAAGTAACGAGCCGCGCGGTGGATCTCGTCCACATTAACAATCGACTGCCCTTCCATAATGGTGCGCAGGGTGATATTGAAGACTTTATTCACCACGTCCTGCGGGGCTTCATCGAACGAGAGTTCTGCCGGCAACACCTGTTCGGATTGCGAAAAGTAGTCGATCAGCGTACTGCGCAGGCTGCGAAAGCCGCTGAAGCCCAGCAGCTTGGACACTTTGACGATCATCGCTTCCGATACCATCAGCGCCTCGGCGACATCTTTAATCGACGAAGCCTCGCTTAAATTACCCGGCGATAAAAACCATTCCACGATACGGCTTTCATTCTCCGTCATGCCTTCCTGCTTCATGCGCAAGTAAGGCGCAATGCCGATGCCGTGGGGAATACCCTGATCAAACTCTGATTGACTCATCTCGTTTTTCACGTTTGTAAGCTGGAGACAGCACTATATCACCACAACGTGCAGACGAAATATGCAACCAACTTCACAAAAAATATAAATTTATAAAGTTAATGTGTTTGTGAAGTTATTCTATGATCGACCATTATGACTATATTGATTTATTTTATTTAATATACAGATAGTTACATTAATTCCGGTTTTTGGCGGACAACACGGGAGGAACAATAAAATTAATAAAAAATTATCTTCTTGTGAGGTAAAAGGCAATTAATCAATATCAACTAACTGATACATATTGATTTTACTGTTAAATGCGTTTTTTAGTCACAAATAAATGAAATTTGTAAAGTTTGCAACGTTACTTAATTAAGAGGTTGTCGCGATGAGGAAGATTGTTCTTGGGTGCGATCATGTCGGGTTTGAACTGAAAGCGGAAATCGTCGCCCACATACAGCGGCGTGGCGTAACGGTGATGGATAAAGGCACATGGTCCAGCGAACGTACCGATTATCCGCGCTATGCCGTCGCGGTGGCGGAAGCGGTTGTGGCTGGTGATGCGGAAGGAGGAATATTGATTTGCGGCACGGGGGTGGGGATCGCCATTACCGCCAATAAATTTCCCGGCATCCGTGCCGTGGTTTGCAGCGAACCGTACTCGGCGCAGCTTTCCCGCCAGCACAACAATACCAATGTGCTGGCGTTCGGTTCGCGAGTCGTCGGGTCGGAACTGGCGAAAATGATCGTTGATGCCTGGCTGGATGCGCAGTTCGAGGGGGGGCGTCATCAGGCGCGCATCGATGCCATTGGCGAGGTAGAGTCGCGTTTTGGTTGCGCCGCGCCTTGACCCTCAGCATGGGTTTTCCATGTTCGCCGGCGTGTGTTGCCGTCACGCATTATTCTTAAGATGGATTGGGAAGCGTCCCCCAGAAGGCGGCAATCAGCGGTTCGCTGAGCCGCTTTTTCTGCACGCAAACGCCCAGTTCCAAAGGTTCCATCGCCTGTTCGGCAAAAACGGAGACACGATTGCGTACCGGCTCCGGACTGTTTTCCAGCACGATATCCGGGATTAAGGCAATGCCGCAGCCCAGCGCCACCATCGACACCATCGCCTCGTGGCCCGATACGGTGGCATAGATCTGCGGCGTGGCGATGCGGTGGCGGCGAAACCACAGTTCGATGCGTTTACGCACCGGCCCGTGCTCCGGCAGAATGAACGGTATTTCCGACCAGTCCGGGTTGGCGTGTTTTACCTGAGCCTGCACCGGACAAGGCAGCGCCGGGATGATAAGCGACAGCGGGATCTTGCCTATCGGCATGAATTCCACGCTGGCGGGCAGGCTTTCCGGGTGGCCGGCGATCCCGAGGTCGGCGTCGTTGGAGTGGACTTTGTCGACGGCGTCCGCGGCGTCACCGGTGGTCAGCTTGATCTCTACCAGGGGATGTTCCGCCCGGAAACGATCCAAAATTGGCGGTAAATGGCTGTAAGCGGCGGTGACGGAGCAAAAAATACGCAGTTCGCCGCTAAGCGATGGCCCGCGTTGGCTGATAGCGTGTCGAAGCTGCTGATATTGCAGCAGCGTTTGCTGGGCGAACCGCTTTAGTTGTTCCCCGGCATCGGTGAGCTGCACGGTGCGGTTATCGCGCTGAAACAGGGTTTGGCCGACATTTTCCTCCAGCCGTTGAATTTGCCGCGATAGCGTGGAAGGACTGATATGCATCGCCTTTGCGGTGCGGCCGAAGTGCCGGCTTTCCGCCAAATGCAGAAATAATTTGAGATCACGTAAATCCATGCGCTGCGAGCCTCGCGTTTATCTTGCAGATTTTGCAATATGACGTTGTTAATATATCAATTTGAGCAACGCATTTCCTGTCATATGATGGGGGCATAGCGGTTTTCCTATCTCGCGGGAAAGCTTTTCTGAATAACAGATAAACAAAACATCATACGGAGTACTACATGGCTAACTATTTCAACACATTGAACCTGCGTCAGCAGCTGGCGCAATTGGGCCAGTGCCGTTTTATGGGACGTGACGAATTCGCCGATGAAGCGGGCTTCCTGAAAGGTAAAAAAGTGGTGATCGTCGGCTGTGGCGCACAGGGCTTGAACCAGGGGCTGAATATGCGTGACTCCGGTCTGGATATCGCTTACGCGCTGCGTCAGGAAGCGATTACCGAGAAACGCGCCTCATGGCGTAAAGCCACTGAAAATGGTTTCACCGTCGGCACCTATGAAGAACTGATCCCGCAGGCGGATTTGGTGGTTAACCTGACGCCGGACAAACAGCACTCCGCCGTGGTTCAGGCTGTTCAGCCGCTGATGAAGCAGGGCGCGGCACTGGGTTATTCCCACGGTTTCAACATCGTTGAAGTAGGCGAGCAGATCCGTAAAGACATCACCGTGGTGATGGTGGCGCCGAAGTGCCCGGGTACGGAAGTGCGTGAAGAATACAAACGTGGTTTCGGCGTGCCGACGCTGATCGCGGTTCATCCGGAAAACGATCCGCAAGGCGAAGGCATGGCGATCGCCAAAGCCTGGGCGGCGGCAACCGGCGGTCATCGCGCCGGCGTACTGCAATCCTCTTTCGTCGCCGAAGTGAAGTCCGACCTGATGGGCGAGCAGACGATCCTGTGCGGTATGTTGCAGGCAGGGTCTTTACTGAGCTTTGATAAGCTGGTGGCCGACGGCGCTGATGCGGCCTACGCGGAAAAACTGGTGCAGTTCGGTTGGGAAACCATTACCGAAGCGCTGAAGCAGGGCGGCATTACGCTGATGATGGACAGATTGTCCAATCCGGCCAAGCTGCGCGCCTTTGCGCTGTCTGAGCAACTGAAAGAGATTATGGCGCCCTTGTTCCAGAAACATATGGACGACATTATTTCCGGCGAGTTCTCCAGCGGCATGATGGCCGACTGGGCGAACGATGACCTCAAGCTGCTGACCTGGCGTGAAGAAACCGGTAAAACGGCGTTTGAAAACGCGCCGCAGTTTGACGGTAAAATCTCCGAGCAGGAATATTTTGATCACGGCGTGCTGATGATTGCGATGGTGAAAGCCGGGGTGGAACTGGCGTTTGAAACCATGGTGAGCTCGGGCATTATCGAAGAGTCGGCTTACTACGAATCGCTGCATGAGCTGCCGCTGATTGCCAATACCATTGCCCGTAAGCGTCTGTACGAAATGAACGTGGTGATCTCCGATACGGCGGAATACGGCAACTATCTGTTCGCCAACGCCGCCGTGCCGTTGCTGAAAGAGAAATTCATGGCGTCGCTGCAACCGGGCGATTTAGGTAAAACCGTGGCGGCGACAGAGGTGGACAACGCACAGCTGCGTGACGTTAACGAAGCGATTCGCAACCACCCGATCGAAAGCGTCGGTCGTAAACTGCGCGGCTATATGACGGATATGAAACGTATCGCCGTTGCGGGTTAATCCCATTCGGTCATAAAGCTCAAAAGGCACAGCATTCGCGGTGCCCAGACCGTTGACAAAGCCCGTTATTAGGGAGAGCGTGGCGAGGGGCCGTAGCGGCGTAAGCCGCCGGAGCGCCCCTCGGTACGCTAGGCCCGGGTATCTCAGGCTTACAAACGACTTTGTCAGCAACCTCAGGCACAGCATTTCGCTGTGCCTTTTGTTTTTTGGGGAAAACGACGCTAAAAGCGACTGGCGCAGCGAGCCGCGCCTTGTGCCCGGAAAGATTAAACCTTGACCGATTTAAATTCCGCTTCCGCTTTGCTGAAACGCTCGGTAATCACCTTGGATGGCGCCCGGCCCAGCAGGCTGACGACAACGATGGTCAGGCAGTTGAACAGGAAACCGGGGATGATTTCATACAGTCCCAGCCAGGCGTACTGTTTCCAGAGCAGTACAGTGGCCGCGCCGACAATCATGCCGAACAGCGCGCCGTTGCGGGTCATGCGCGGCCATAGCAGGGAGAGCAGAATAACCGGGCCGAATGCGGCGCCGAAACCGGCCCAGGCATAGCTGACCAGCCCCAGCACCCGGTTTTCCGGATTGGCCGACAGGGCGATGGCAATCACCGCCACTAATAACACCATAGCCCGACCGACCCATACCAGCTCTTTCTGGCTGGCATTCTTGCGCAGGAAAGGCTTATACAAATCTTCGGTAATCGCGCTGGAGCACACCAGCAACTGGCAGCTCAGGGTGCTCATCACCGCCGCCAGAATCGCCGACAACAGCACCCCGGCAATCCACGGATTGAACAGCAGTATGGACAGTTCAATAAATACCCGTTCGCTGTTTGCCGAGACGTTACCGGCTTGCTCGGGGTGATTGGTAAAGTAGGCGATGCCGAAGAAGCCCACGGTCACCGCCCCAGCCAGACACAGGATCATCCAGGTCATACTGATGCGGCGCGCATTGTGAATGGTATGGTGAGAATCCGCCGCCATAAAGCGCACCAGAATATGCGGCTGGCCGAAATAGCCCAGTCCCCAGCCCATCAGGGAGATGATGGCCACGAAACTCATCCCTTTGAACATATCCAGATTGGCCGGGTTCTGCGCTTCGATCACCATCAGCGAGGTGTCAATGCCGCCGAGCGACAGGATCACCATCACCGGCGTCAGGATCAGCGCGAAAATCATCAGGCTGGCCTGGACGGTGTCCGTCCAGCTTACCGCCAGATACCCGCCGATAAACGTATAGGCGATGGTCGCCGCCGCGCCCGCCCACAGGGCGGTGCCGTAGCTCATGTCAAAGGTGCTTTCGAACAGGCGGGCGCCCGCCACCACGCCGGAGGCGCAGTAGATGGTGAAAAAGATCAGAATCACCAGTGCGGAAATCACCCGGAGCAGTTTACTGGTGTCTTCAAAGCGGTGGGTGAAATAGTCCGGCAACGTCAGCGCGTTGTGATTGACTTCCGTGTGTACGCGTAAACGACCGGCGACCCATTTCCAGTTGAGATAGGCGCCGATCGTCAGGCCGATGGCGATCCAGCTTTCAGAGATACCGGAAATGAAGATGGCGCCCGGCAATCCCATCAGCAGCCAGCCGCTCATGTCGGATGCGCCGGCGGAGAGCGCGGTGACCACGCTCCCCATCCTGCGACCGCCCAGAATGTAATCGCCGAAGTTGTTGGTGGCGCGATAGGCGAACAGGCCGATGAGTACCATCCCGAAGATGTACACCAAAAAAGTCACCAGCATAGGTGTGCTCATTGTCATTTAACTCTCCATTTTCATTATTATTCGCGCACCGTTTTGGTTGCGATAAACCCTGGCTTTTCACGCCGGCCGGAACGGGGCGCGGAGTGAAAATAGTGCCGGTTGCGATAAGCGCCACCTTATGGGGGCAGTTGGTTATCCTAGTTGAGTGCATGCGTTGTCAACAATATTTTTAACATATGAATTACATATTTCTCACTCTGCGTCACATTAACCATAATCGGCCTGGCCGAAAATCGGGCTGCGGCGCATGGTATAATCCCATGATAATAATATGGATAAGCGGATCTTATAGCGAATTCCCCTTTTCCTCCCGGCGCTGATAAGGCGTTTTCGCCGTGGCTAAATGTTAAAAAAAGCAAAAAATATTGCCTCGCGCACGCCCCTGATTTAACAAGGTTGCACAAAGTTGCAACATGATCGATATTGACGTTGACGATATGTACTTTAATCACAGGAGTGGAGTAAATGGGTTCTACCACGATGGGTGTAAAACTCGACGAGGCAACACGCGACCGGATCAAGGCCGCCGCGCAGCGGATCGATCGCACGCCGCACTGGCTTATCAAGCAGGCCATTTACAATTATCTGGAACGCCTCGAAAGCGGCGCCGATACTCCTGAGATACCACAATCGGCTACGTCCAGCCACATTGAAGCGGAAGAGATTATGCCGCAATCTCAGGAAGAAGAAACCCATCAGCCTTTTCTGGATTTTGCCGAACAGATATTGCCTCAGTCGGTTATCCGCGCCGCCATCACATCGGCCTATCGTCGGCCCGAAACCGAACTGGTGCCGATGTTGCTTGAACGGGCGAGATTATCCGATGAAATTGCGCTATCTACCCATAAAATGGCCTACGATCTGGCCGGGAAGCTGCGGGGGCAAAAAGGGGCCACCGGCCGTGCCGGTATGGTTCAGGGGCTGCTGCAAGAATTTTCACTTTCCTCACAGGAAGGGGTGGCGTTGATGTGTCTGGCCGAAGCGTTGCTGCGCATTCCGGACAAACCGACCCGCGATGCGTTGATCCGCGACAAAATCAGCGCCGGAGACTGGCATGCCCACCTTGGCAACAGTCCGTCGCTGTTTGTTAATGCCGCCACCTGGGGATTGCTGTTTACCGGCAAGCTGGTCGCCACCCATAACGAAGCCAAACTGTCGAATTCGCTTAATCGTATTATTGGCAAAAGCGGCGAGCCGCTGATCCGCAAAGGCGTGGATATGGCGATGCGTCTGATGGGGGAGCAGTTTGTCACCGGCGAAACCATCGCCGAGGCGCTGGCGAATGCCGGCAAGCTGGAAGAGCAGGGGTTCCGCTATTCTTACGATATGCTGGGGGAAGCGGCGCTGACGGAGAAAGACGCCGCCGCTTATCTGGTGTCTTACCAACAGGCCATTCATGCCATTGGCAAAGCATCCAACGGGCGCGGTATCTATGAAGGGCCGGGGATTTCCATCAAGCTGTCGGCCCTGCATCCCCGCTATAATCGGGCGCAGTATGAGCGAGTGATGGAAGAACTGTATCCGCGTCTGCTGTCGCTCACCTTACAGGCTCGTCAGTACGATATCGGCATCAATATCGATGCGGAAGAGGCCGATCGGCTGGAGATCTCGCTCGATCTGCTGGAAAAGCTCTGTTTCGAGCCGCAGTTGGCGGGCTGGAACGGGATTGGGTTCGTCATTCAGGCGTATCAGAAACGTTGTCCGTTCGTCATCGACGCCCTTATCGACCTGGCTCAGCGCAGCCATCGGCGGTTGATGGTCCGTCTGGTGAAAGGCGCCTATTGGGACAGTGAAATCAAGCGCGCGCAGGTGGACGGGCTGGAGGGCTACCCGGTCTACACGCGCAAGGTCTATACCGATGTGTCCTATCTGGCCTGCGCGCGTAAATTGCTGGCGGTGCCGAACCTGATTTATCCCCAGTTCGCCACCCATAATGCGCATACGTTAAGCGCGATTTATCACCTGGCTGGCAATAACTATTACCCCGGACAGTATGAGTTTCAATGCCTGCACGGCATGGGCGAACCCTTGTATGAACAGGTGGTGGGGAAAGTGGCCGATGGCAAGCTGAATCGGCCCTGCCGCATTTATGCGCCGGTCGGAACGCACGAAACCCTGCTGGCCTATCTGGTTCGCCGTCTACTGGAGAATGGCGCCAATACCTCGTTTGTGAACCGCATTGCCGATACGACCCTGCCGCTGGAGAAACTGGTGGCCGACCCGGTCGGCGAGGTTGAAGCGCTGGCGGCGAGCGAAAGCCGGATCGGCCTGCCGCATCCGCGAATTCCGTTGCCGCGCCGTCTGTATGGCGATGTGCGCCCCAACTCCAGCGGACTGGATTTGTCGAATGAGCACCGTCTCGCCTCCTTATCCAGCGCGTTGCTGACCAGCGCGACGCAATTATGGCAGGCCGGGCCGATCATGGTCGGAGAACCGCAACCCGGCGAGGCGCAACCGGTCGTCAACCCGGCGGACTCCCGCGATATTGTCGGCTATGTTCGTGAGGCCGGCGAAGCGGATGTCGGCCGGGCGCTTGAGGCGGCGGTCAACGGCGGCGCCATCTGGTTCGCCACCCCGCCGGCAGAGCGCGCGGCCGTGCTGGATAAAGCGGCTGAAATAATGGAAAGTCAGTTGCAGCATTTGCTGGGATTGCTGGTGCGCGAAGCCGGTAAGACATTCGGCAACGGCATTGCCGAAGTTCGCGAGGCGGTCGACTTTTTGCGCTATTACGCCTGTCAGGTGCGTGACGCGTTTGCCAATGATTCACATCGTCCATTAGGGCCGGTGGTGTGCATCAGCCCGTGGAATTTCCCGCTGGCTATTTTTACCGGACAGATTGCGGCTGCGCTGGCGGCGGGTAACAGCGTGCTGGCCAAACCCGCCGAACAAACGCCGCTGATTGCCGCGCAGGCAGTGCGTATCCTGTTGGAAGCCGGCGTTCCCGCGGGCGTATTGCAACTGTTGCCGGGGCGGGGGGAAAGCGTCGGCGCCGCGCTGGTCAATGACCGCCGGATCCGTGGCGTGATGTTTACCGGATCAACCGAGGTCGCCAGCCTGTTGCAACGCAGCATCGCCGGGCGGCTTGATGCGCAGGGGCGTCTTATCCCGCTGATTGCCGAAACGGGCGGGCTGAATGCGATGATTGTCGACTCTTCCGCGCTGACCGAACAGGTGGTGACCGATGTGATTGCCTCGGCGTTCGACAGCGCCGGACAGCGTTGTTCGGCGCTGCGGATCCTGTGCGTTCAGGAGGATGTGGCGGATCACACGCTGCAAATGCTGCGCGGCGCGATGGCGGAATGCCGGATGGGGAACCCGGAGCGTCTGGCTACCGATATCGGCCCGCTGATTGACGCGGAGGCGAAAAATACCATTGAGCGCCATATTCAGGCGATGCGGGCGAAAGGACGCAACATCTTCCAGGCCGCTCAACATCACGTGCAGGATGAACAGGCGTGGGCGCGCGGCAATTTCGTGATGCCGACCCTGATCGAACTGGACAGCGTTGATGAACTGCAAAAAGAGGTGTTCGGCCCGGTCTTGCACGTGGTGCGCTATCAAAGCCAAAACCTGAATGCGCTTATCGATCGGATTAATGCGGCGGGGTATGGCCTGACGTTGGGTATTCATTCCCGTATTGATGAGACCATCGCGCGCGTCACCCGCAATGCCAACGTGGGCAATCAGTACGTTAACCGCAATATGGTCGGCGCGGTGGTCGGGGTGCAACCCTTTGGCGGCGAGGGATTGTCCGGCACCGGCCCGAAAGCGGGCGGGCCGCTCTATCTGTACCGTTTACTGACCTATCGCCCGGATGATGCGCCGTTACAGGGATTGACGCGACAGGATGGCGAGACGGTGGATGCTTCGATTCGCGCCACCCTGCTGCCTGCTTTGCAGGCGCTGGAAAAATGGGCGACGACGGAACATCACCACGGCCTTGCGGTGCTCTGTCAGCGCTACGGCGAACTGGGATTAGGCGGAACCACGCGCCTGCTGCCGGGGCCGACCGGCGAGCGTAATACCTATACGCTGCTGCCCCGCGAACGCGTGCTGTGCTGCGCGGATAACGAAGATGATGCCTTAACGCAGGTGGCTGCGGTGTTGGCGGTGGGCGGCGGCGTGCTGTGGCAAGAAACGGACCTGCTGCGCGATCTGTATCGGCGTCTGCCTGACGGCGTTCAGGCCCGCATCCGCTTCAGCGCGGACTGGCGGCAGGATAGCCAGACTTTTGATGCCGTTATCTATCATGGCGATGCGGATCAGCTACGCTTGCTGAGCGAGCAGGTTGCCAAGCTTCAGGGGCCGATTATTTCGGTACAGGGTTTTTCCCGCGGTGAAACCAACCTGTTGCTGGAGCGTTTGCTGAATGAGCGTTCGCTGAGCATCAATACCGCCGCCGCGGGGGGGAACGCCAGCCTGATGACCATCGGCTAACCGGATCATCAGACTCATCCCCCGTCTCTTCGTTATGAGTCGGGGGATGGGATTAGTTACGGTATAGCACTTTAATCAGGTGATAACCGAACTGGGTTTTTACCGGGCCAAAGGGCGTTAGCAGTTCGCAGGAGAACACCGCCTTGTCAAAGGCGGGCACCATGTCGCCTTTACGGAACTCGCCTAAATCGCCGCCGTTACGTTTTGACGGGCAGGTTGAATATTGCCGCGCCAGTTTTTGAAAGTCCGCGCCCTGTTGCAACTGGGTCAGAATATCATTGGCCTGCTGTTCGGTATCCACCAGAATGTGCAATGCTGCCGCGGTATTTGCCATTTTATTACCTTTTGATGATAGGGATTGACCTACGCAATGTAGCATTTGCCACGCAGGATGTGGACTGCGGCGATGAGAAATCCCCGATCGGGATCGGTTCGCCTTTCTGCTACAATCTCCTCCCGTTTTATGACTGAGCACTTACGTTATGCGTCTAAATCCCAGCCAACAACATGCTGTCGAATTTGTTACCGGCCCTTGTCTGGTGCTGGCGGGAGCCGGTTCGGGAAAGACGCGCGTCATCACCAATAAAATTGCTCATCTGATCCGCCAGTGCGAGTACCAGGCCCGGCATATCGCCGCGGTGACCTTTACCAACAAGGCCGCGCGGGAGATGAAAGAACGTGTCGCGCAAACGCTGGGGCGCAAGGAAACCCGTGGGTTGACCATCGCCACCTTCCATACGCTGGGGCTGGAGATCATTAAGCGGGAGTACGCGGCGCTAGGGATGAAAGCCAATTTCTCTCTGTTTGACGATCAGGATCAGATGGCTCTGCTAAAGGAATTAACCGAGCAGTGGCTGGAAAATGACAAAACGCTGTTGCAACAGTTAACCGCGGCGATCTCAAACTGGAAAAACGATCTTATCGATCCCGCCGGGGCCGCCGCCACGGCGCGTTCTGAACGGGACAAGCTGTTTGTGCATTGCTATGCGCTGTACCACGACCATCTTCGGGCCTGTAACGTACTGGATTTCGACGATCTTATTCTGCTGCCGACGCTGTTGCTCAAACGCAATGACGAGGTGCGCGAGCGCTGGCAGAACCGCTTGCGCTATCTGTTGGTGGATGAATATCAGGACACCAACACCAGCCAGTATGAGCTGGTTAAATTGCTGGTGGGCAGCCGCGCCCGCTTCACGGTGGTGGGGGATGACGATCAGTCGATTTATTCCTGGCGCGGCGCGCGGCCGCAGAATCTGGTGCTGTTGCAGCAGGATTTCCCCAGGCTGGAAGTCATCAAGCTGGAGCAAAACTACCGCTCTTCCGGCCGGATTCTGAAAGCGGCGAACATCCTGATCGCCAATAATCCGCATGTGTTTGAAAAACGCCTGTTCTCGGAGCTGGGCTATGGCGATGAATTGAAGGTGATTACCGCCAACAACGAAGATCACGAAGCCGAACGGGTGGTGGGCGAGCTGATTGCCCATCACTTTATTAAAAAAACCCAGTATGGCGACTATGCCATCCTGTATCGCGGTAATCATCAGTCCCGGCTGTTTGAAAAAATGTTGATGCAGAACCGCATTCCTTATCGGATTTCCGGCGGCACCTCGTTTTTCTCACGTCCCGAAATCAAGGATCTGCTGGCCTATCTGCGCGTATTGACCAATCCGGATGATGACAGCGCCTTTTTGCGTATCGTCAACACGCCAAGACGCGAGATCGGCCCGGCGACGCTGAAGAAGCTGGGCGAATGGGCCAATCAGCGCAATAAAAGTCTGTTCAGCGCCAGCTTTGATTTGGGATTAAGCCAGTCTTTGACCGGTCGCGGGCTGGAGTTTTTACAACGGTTTACCCAATGGATGGCCGAAGTGGCCCGTCTGGCGGAGCGTGAGCCGGTGGCGGCGGTGCGCGATCTGATCCACGGGCTGGATTATGAAAGCTGGCTATACGAAACCTCTCCCAGCCCGAAAGCGGCGGAAATGCGCATGAAAAACGTCAATCAGCTGTTTAGCTGGATGACGGAAATGCTGGAAGGATCGGATCTGGATGAGCCGATGACGCTGACCCAGGTGGTCACGCGCTTCACCCTGCGGGATATGATGGAGCGCGGGGAAAGTGAGGAAGAGCTGGATCAGGTGCAGTTAATGACGCTGCACGCCTCGAAAGGTCTGGAATTCCCCTATGTGTTTCTGGTCGGCATGGAAGAAGGGCTGCTGCCGCATCAAAGCAGCATTGATGAAGACAACGTCGACGAGGAGCGTCGTCTGGCCTATGTCGGCATCACCCGCGCCCAGCGCGAGCTGATATTTACCCTGTGCAAAGAGCGGCGGCAGTATGGCGAGCTGGTGCGCCCGGAACCCAGCCGTTTCCTGCTTGAGCTGCCGCAGGACGATCTGAACTGGGAAACCGAGCGTAAAGTGGTCAACGCGCAGGAACGGATGCAGAAAGGGCAGAATCACCTGGCGAGTATTCGGGCGCAGTTGGCCAAGGCCAAGGAAAACGGCAAGTAACCTCAGGGCGGGAAACCCGCCCTGTTCCCAGTTACGGCGTGATGATTTTTCCGTCGACGCTCACATTTTCCGTTGCGGTGAAATTCCACGGTGTTTCGCCGTCGCGTAATCGGCTAAACAGGATGTGATTGAACTGGCTGTCGCGCAGGTCGCTGATAGCCGCGGGCGCAACGTTATCCAGCTTGACGTTGTCGAAGCGGATTTTGCTGTGCCAGGCGTCTTTCGCGCTATCTCCTTTGATTTCAATAGACGGCGATTTACCGGTCGTCCCCTGCACCGTGACATTTTTTACCAGGAAGTCATGAAACTGAGCAGGGGTTTTTGCCGCTGGATAATCGATTTTCGCATTGGCATCGGAGTAGCTCAGCGTAATCACCACCGCCTGTTTGGCGATATCCTTCATGGCGTTGTTACGAAACAGGATGTTGCGGGCGCCGCCGCCGATATCGGTGGTGCTTTTAGCCCGCAAACCTACATCGGTCAGGTACATAACGTTGTTTTCCGCGACGATATTTTCAATCCAGGCGCCGGTATGGCTGCCTGTCACGATCGCGCCATGCCCCATACGAAAGTAGTTATTGAAAAGCCAGGCGCCGCTCATCGGTTCTTGCTGGCGGGCTTTTTCCCCCGTCCCGGCGGCGAAGTTGATGCTGTCATCGCCGGTATCAAAAAAGTTATTGAATACCATAACGTTCTTGCTGTTGCCGAATTCTATGCCGTCACCGTTGTTGGCGTCATAGGTCTGATGGATCAAACCGTTTGCCACCACGTTGTGATTTTCCAGATTCATGATGCCGTGAAACGCCGGGTTACGCACGGTGAAGTCGGCCAGATAGACATTTTCCACCCCGCGTAAAGTGATCAGGCTGGAGCGCCGTTGTCCGTAGGCGGTTTTGAGATCCATTCCGCCGGCGACGGCCTGCGCGACCTGATTTTTAGCCAGAATGCCGTCTTCATGCACCTTGCTATTTTTACTGGCGATATACTGCGGCAACACATTGCCTAATTCGTCTTTGATTTCGCCTTGCTGGGTGCGCAGCCAGCCGTTGCCGTCAATCATGCCTTTACCGACGATACGGATATTGCGAAACGTGCCGGGGTGCGAGCTGTTGGCGTCAATCGCATTAATCAACGATGCCGGACGCTCGCTGGTGGAGTAAGCGTAAAGATGATAACCCGCCGGATAGTCGGCGGGATCGTCCGATCCCAGCAGCACTGCGCCTTCCGTCAGGTTCAACGTCATATCGCTTTTTAACCAAATCGCGCCGGTTTTATAGGTTCCTGCCGGAATGTCGAGGCGGCAACCGGGTTTACAGGCGTCAATGGCCCGCTGAATGGCGGCGGTGTTAAGCGTTTTACCATCGGCCTTGGCGCCAAACGCATTAATATCAAGAATCTGGGTGAATGCCGCGGTTTTGGCGCTCACGCGGTTGCTGTCGCCGGAAAGCGAGCCGTCGGCATAGACCGCTTTGACGGTGAAATGGTGCTGCGCGTCGGGTTGCAGCCCCTCAACCTTAAAATTGTGTATCACGATTTTATGATGAAAACCGGCTTTATCGCCGGCATAAAACGCATTGATATACGCTTTGGCCGGAGAGTATTTATCGTTGTTTTGACTGGCCAGCCCCAGGGATTTCCCGTCCTGATAAACCTGATAATCGATGATATTGCCGGTGTCTTCCGGAGATTCCCATACCAGAACGATACTGTGATCGTCATAGGCCAGCGTGGGAACCTGCAAATTCTGTGGCGCGGACGGCGCATCGGCGGCGAAAAGAGGGGCGGCGGCCGTCAGGCTTAGCATTACGGCAAACAGACGGGTACGGTAACGAAGAGAAGGTCGCATGGTTATCCTTAGTCCTCAGAGTGTCGGGTTAACTTAACGTTACAGGGCAAGCGGCTATCAAAGCCTTTTTGGTTATAATGGAAACGATGTTTTATAAAAATACATCCATCGTTTCTTTTTTAAATGGAAGGCGATCACAGAACAAAAGACGGTCTTGAAAACGACGGGATAATACGTACGGGAGAGGGCGCCTACAGGAATAGGCGCTAAGTGATATTTTCTTCCAGCATCAGCGGCCAATGAACGTAGCTTTGCCAGCGGCTTTCCTGTTCCAATGCTTCCGCCCGTAACGGATGCTGCGTCATCCAGCCCGCGGGCAGAATAACGTTCAGACTGTCGCCCTCGGCGCGCAGACGCACGGCGGGGAGGGTGTCGTCACGGCGGCGGCTGGCGAAAATAACCGCCAGACGCAGCAGGCGGCACAGACGCTGGGCCTGTATCACCGGCAGCGCGTTTTGCTGACTGAGCGGCATCAGGTCGACGGGATTGCTTTGATTTTGCAATAACGTAGCCAGCAGTTTCTTTTGTGCCGGGGTAAAGCCGGGAAGATCGCTATGGCGGATCAGATAGGCTGCATGTTGCGGGGATTGGCGAAAATCGATGCTCAGACCAATTTCATGAACCAGACAGGCATATTGCAGAAGTTCACGACATCGGTTGTCCAACTGCCAGTCCCGGGCGACCTGTTGCAGGAAATTATCGGCCAGCGAGCTGACCCGCCTGGCTTGTTCCACATCCAGCAAATAACGGCGTTGCAGGTTGTGCAGCGTACGTTGACGAATATCCTGTTCAATCGGCAAGTGCAGCATGCCGTACACTAACCCTTCGCGTAGCGCGCCGCCGGCCAGCGTCATGGTTTTAATGTCGAGTTCCTGAAAAATCGCCAGCAGAATGGCCAACCCGCTGGGGAACACCAGCGCCCGTTCCAGCGTCAGGCCTTCGATTTCCAACTCTTCCAGCTTATCGCACTGGATCGCATGCTGTTTTAGCTGCCGGAGTTTGGTCAGCGTGATGTATTCGTCCATCCCCTGCGCGACCATGATCTCCTGCAAGGCCTGTACCGTACCGGATGCGCCGACGCAGATTTGCCAGCCCTGTTCGCGCAGGGAGGCCGCAACCGGACGCACCATTTCGCGGGCCGCCTGTTCGGCGCGCTCAAAATTGCCGGTTTCCAGATTGCGATCGCTAAAATAGCGCTCCAGCCAGGTTACGCAGCCCATGGGCAGGCTGATCAACCGGGTGGCCTGTGCGCCGATACCGGTCGCCAGCTCGGTGCTGCCCCCGCCAATATCGACCACCAGACGCTTTTCCGGGCCGCCCGTCGTATGGGCAACCCCCTGGTAGATAAGCCGGGCTTCTTCTTCGCCGCTGATAACCTGAACCGGTAAGCCCAGTATCTGCCGGGCTTGTTGCAGAAATTCGTCGGCGTTGACGGCCAGCCGCAGAGTGGCCGTGGCAACCACGCGCACCTGTTCCCGGGGGATATCCTGCAACCGTTCGGAAAAAAGTTGCAGGCAGTGCCAGCCTCGCTGCATCGCTTCCGGCGATAACCGATTTTGCTTATCCAGCCCCGCCGCCAGGCGGACTTTACGCTTTATTTTTGCCAGCGTCTGAATGCTGCCTGCGCTTTCCCGTACCACCAACATATGAAAACTGTTGGAGCCAAGATCGATGGCGGCATACAGTGAAGAAGAGCTCAGCATTGGCGATCAACCCGGCCGTTTACGATTATTACGCGGCGCTCCACTGCGGCGCGGCGCGTTATGCCGGCGCGGGCCGCTGTTGGAACGCGGTGGACGCGTTATACGTTTCGGCGCCGGTAAATCGTTCAGCAGCGCGTCGCTATTGTATTTGCTGACCGGAATACCATGACCAATATAGGTTTCAATGGCCGGCAGGTTCAGCGCATACTCTTCGCAGGCAAGGCTGATGGAGAAACCGCTTTCGCCCGCGCGGCCGGTACGGCCGATACGGTGAACGTAATCTTCGCAGTCATCCGGCAGATCGTAGTTGAATACGTGAGTGACCAACGGGATATGCAGGCCGCGCGCCGCGACATCCGTCGCAACCAGAATGTCCAGATTGCCGTTGGTGAAATCGTCGAGAATGCGCAGCCGTTTCTTCTGCGCCACGTCGCCGGTCAACAGACCGACGCGATGACCGTCGGCGGCTAAATGGCCCCAGATATCTTCACAGCGGTGCTTGGTATTGGCGAAAATAATGCAGCGATCCGGCCACTCTTCCTCAAGAAGTGTCTGCAACAGACGCATTTTTTCTTCATTAGAGGGATAGAACAGCTCTTCTTTAATACGGTGGCCGGTTTTTTGTTCCGGTTCGACTTCCACGTATTCCGCATTATTCATTTGCTCAAAGGCAAGCTCGCGCACGCGGTAGGAAAGCGTTGCGGAAAAGAGCATATTCAGGCGCTGCGTCACCGGCGGCATGCGGCGGAACAGCCAGCGGATATCTTTGATAAAACCGAGGTCGTACATGCGGTCGGCTTCATCCAGAATAACTACCTGGATCGCGCCTAGATTAATGTGGTTCTGTTTGACGTAGTCGATCAGGCGGCCGGTGGTGCCGACCAGAATATCGACGCCGCTTTCCAGCACCTTGAGTTGTTTGTCATAACCATCGCCGCCATAGGCAAGGCCGAGTTTTAAGCCGGTCAGGCGGGAAAGCGCTTCTGCATCAGAGTGAATTTGCACGGCTAATTCACGGGTCGGCGCCATGATTAAGGCGCGCGGCTGATTGATCTGACGCTCTGCATTCGCAGGGTGTGAAAGTAAATAATGGAAAGTAGACGCGAGAAAAGCCAGCGTCTTGCCGGTACCGGTTTGCGCCTGACCTGCTACATCACGCCCTGACAAAGCCAGTGGCAATGCTAACGCCTGGATCGGCGTACAGTTATGAAACCCTTTACTTTCAAGGGCTTCAATAACCTGCGGGTGCAGGGCGAAGTCGGAAAACTTCTGTTCGGTTAAGTGTGTTTTGCTCATAGTGTGGTAGAATATCAGCTAACTATTGCTTTACGAAAGCGTATCCGGTGAAATAAAGTCAACCTTGTTGTTGATTAATGCTACACCAGCAAGACAGACATAATCCTGTGGAGTAAAACATGAGCGATAAAATTATTCACCTGACTGACGACAGTTTCGATACGGACGTATTGCAGGCTGAGGGCGTTACCCTGGTTGATTTCTGGGCTGAGTGGTGCGGTCCCTGTAAAATGATCGCTCCTATTCTGAATGAAATCGCTGAAGAATTTGACGGTAAATTGACCGTCGCCAAGCTGAACATCGATGAAAACCCGGCGACCGCGCCGAAATACGGCATTCGCGGTATTCCTACGCTGTTATTGTTCAAGAATGGCGAAGTCGTGGCAACCAAAGTGGGCGCCCTGTCCAAAGGGCAATTAAAAGAGTTCCTGACGTCTAATCTGTAAATCTCCGCGGGCGGCAAATCGGACAATGCACAATTCTCATATTGACCGCTTGCCGCCCGTCAGGAAGCGTGCTAGATTCTTCCCTACTGCATATCGTACTTACCTATGTTTAAGCGTTTGAGCTTAAGCCTGAAAGTTTGAATCTAAAGCATTACTCTGTGTCGAAATCGGAAAGTCATTGATTTACAAAAATGTTCGTTCTCTGGTTTGGGCAATCTAATAGTTTTAAAATAATTGGTTTTATGTGTCTTCGATCTCTTGCCGTCGTTTTGTGCAGATTCTGCGCGCCTTAAGTGTGAAACAAAACAGATACCTGATGGTTGAAGGCCGTTATAGAGGCATGGATGACCCTGCCATACCATTCACGTTAATAGTTCGAGATTTACCCCGAGTTTAAAAGAACCCACCATTATGAATCTTACCGAATTAAAGAATACGCCAGTTTCCGAGTTAATTACTCTTGGCGAAAATATGGGGCTGGAAAATCTGGCCCGCATGCGCAAACAGGATATTATCTTCGCGATTCTGAAGCAGCATGCTAAAAGTGGCGAAGACATTTTCGGCGATGGCGTGCTGGAAATATTGCAGGATGGTTTTGGCTTCCTCCGTTCCGCAGACAGCTCCTACCTCGCCGGCCCTGATGATATCTATGTTTCCCCCAGCCAAATCCGCCGTTTTAACCTTCGTACCGGCGACACCATTTCCGGCAAGATCCGGCCGCCAAAAGAAGGTGAACGTTAT
Organism: Brenneria sp. hezel4-2-4; assembly: GCF_013155275.1. Taxonomy (GTDB): domain Bacteria; phylum Pseudomonadota; class Gammaproteobacteria; order Enterobacterales; family Enterobacteriaceae; genus Brenneria. The sequence continues at coordinate 73,106 of NZ_JABJXS010000011.1, read as the reverse complement.
TTTGCGCTGCTGAAAGTTAATGAAGTCAATTACGACAAACCCGAAAACGCCCGCAGCAAAATCCTGTTTGAAAACCTGACGCCGCTGCATGCCAACTCCCGTTTGCGTATGGAGCGTGGTAATGGTTCGACTGAGGATTTAACCGCCCGCGTACTGGATCTGGCCTCGCCGATCGGCCGCGGTCAGCGCGGTCTGATTGTAGCGCCGCCGAAAGCGGGTAAAACCATGCTGTTGCAGAACATCGCGCAAAGCATTGCTTACAATCATCCCGACTGCGTGCTGATGGTGCTGCTGATTGACGAACGTCCTGAAGAAGTGACCGAAATGCAGCGTCTGGTTAAAGGCGAAGTGATCGCTTCCACCTTTGATGAACCGGCTTCCCGTCACGTTCAGGTCGCCGAGATGGTGATCGAAAAGGCCAAGCGCCTGGTTGAACATAAGAAAGACGTGATCATTCTGCTGGACTCCATTACCCGTCTGGCCCGTGCCTACAACACCGTTGTTCCCTCCTCGGGTAAAGTGTTGACCGGCGGTGTGGACGCCAACGCCCTGCATCGTCCCAAACGTTTCTTCGGCGCGGCGCGTAACGTTGAAGAAGGCGGTAGTCTGACGATCATCGCCACTGCGTTGGTGGATACCGGCTCCAAGATGGATGAAGTGATTTACGAAGAGTTTAAAGGCACCGGTAACATGGAGCTGCACCTCGCGCGTAAAATTGCTGAAAAACGTGTTTTCCCGGCGATCGACTATAATCGTTCGGGTACGCGTAAAGAAGAATTGCTTACCACGTCTGAAGAACTGCAAAAAATGTGGATTTTACGTAAGATTATCCACCCAATGGGTGAGATTGACGCGATGGAATTCCTGATTAATAAGTTGGCGATGACCAAGACCAACGACGAATTCTTCGATATGATGAAGCGTTCATAAATCACGGATGAACTCGGGGAACGCCACGCTGGGTCGTGGCGTTTTTTATATCTGTGCTTAATATAGTCCGTTGATATCAAGATGCAGGCAGGCGGCGACACACCTGCAACCTGAAAGATGACGGGTATAAAATGCTTGTCCCAGACGTTAATCTTAAATCGCGTTTCTTTTATACTATGCCCGCCTGACGGACAGCTCGTGTCGGTTACGTCGCGAACCTGCGCCAATCAAGACAGACGGACAATAGCATTCAAGGCGTAAACCGAGCATATATTGAGCAGCCACAGCGGAGCTGTGAACGGTGAACTTACTCATTATGAGTACCGAATTATTAACCATTTTTCTGTTTTCTCTGGGCTTCCTGTTTCTTGCCCGTAAGGTGGCGAGAAAGATAGGGCTTGTCGATCGCCCCAACTACCGCAAACGGCATCGTGGACTGGTTCCGCTTGTAGGCGGTATCTCCGTATACGCCGGGATCTGTTTTACCTTCCTGATCACCGATCAATACATCCCCAATTTCCGGCTTTATCTGGCTTGCGCCGGTGTGCTGGTGTTTGTTGGCGCGCTGGACGACCGCTTTGACATCAGCGTGAAAATCCGCGCCATCGTGCAGGCCTGCGTCGCGGTCGTCATGATGGCATTCGCCGGTCTCTCTTTACATAATCTCGGGCATATTTTCGGCCCGTGGCAAATGGGGCTGGGGCCGTTTGGCTATCTGGTGACGCTGTTCTCCGTTTGGGCGGCGATCAATGCCTTTAATATGGTTGACGGCATTGACGGGCTGCTGGGCGGATTGTCCAGCGTCTCATTTGGCGCGATGGGCATACTGCTGTATCTGAGCGGTCATGTAAATCTGGCGCTTTGGTGTTTCGCCATGATCGCCGCCACCCTGCCTTACATCCTGCTTAACCTTGGCGTTTTCGGCAAACGGTATAAGGTTTTCATGGGGGATGCCGGGAGCACCATGATCGGTTTTACCGCGATCTGGCTCCTGATCCAAACCACGCAGGGCGTTCATCATCCGATCAACCCCGTCACGGCGTTATGGATTATCGCCATTCCGCTGATTGATATGATTGCGATCATGTATCGCCGTTTGCGTAAAGGGATGAGCCCGTTTTCACCCGATCGTCAGCATATCCACCATCTCATGATGCGCGCGGGGTTCACTTCCCGGCAGGCTTTTGTCCTGATCACGCTGGCGGCGGCGTTGTTGGCGGCGATCGGAGTACTCGGAGAATCTCTCTTTTTTGTTCCAGAATGGGTTATGTTGGCATTATTCTTGCTCACATTCTTGTTGTATGGCTACTGCGTTAAACGCGCATGGCGAGTAGCGCGTTTCATTAAGCGCATCAAACGCCGTATGCGGCATGTTGATGAGCAAAAGCAGTCGTCTTGACTAAATAACGTTGGGGAAGTAATGAAATCAGAGAACCTGTCTACCGGGAATGCGTTGGTTGATAACGAACTGGACATTCGCGGCTTAGTTCACACGTTGTGGCGTGGAAAACCTTGGATCATCGTGATTGCGTTGCTGTTTAGCATTACCGCGTTGTTCTATTCCTATCTGGTCAAACAGGAATGGAGCGCGACGGCGATTACCGATAAGCCGACGGTAAACATGTTGGGAGGATACTATTCGCAGCAGCAGTTCCTGCGTAACCTGGATGCTAAATCTTTCTCCGCGCCACAGCCTGAGCAACCCTCCATCTCTTCGAGCGCGTATGACGAATTCATCATGCAATTAGCGGCTTACGATACCCGCCGCGATTTCTGGTTGCAGACCGACTACTATAAACAACGTCAGGAAGGGGATGCCAAAGCCGATGCCGCTTTGCTTGACGAGCTGGTGAATAATATTCAGTTTATCCCGCATGACGACGCCAAAAAGACCAACGACAGCGTGAAGCTGACGGCGGAAACGGCCGCCGATGCCAATACATTGCTGCGTCAGTATGTTACGTTCGCCAGCCAGCATGCGGCGACCCATCTCAACGAAGAGATTAACGGTGCATGGGCGGCCAGAACCATCTTTATGAAATCGCAGATTAAGCGTCAGGAAGCCGTGGCGAAGGCGATTTATGAACGTGAGGTTCGCAGCGTCGAACTGGCGCTGAAAATCGCCCAGCAGCAAGGCATCAGCCGTAGCCAGACCGATACGCCGGCGGATGAACTGCCGGCGTCGGAAATGTTTTTACTGGGCAGGCCGATGCTGCAAGCGCGTCTGGAGTCGCTACAGACCAGCGGGCCGCATTATGATCTCGATTACGATCAAAATCGCGCCATGCTGACGACGTTGGATGTAGGACCGACGCTTGACGCCAATTTCCAGACCTACCGATATTTGCGTACGCCGGAAGAGCCTGTTAAACGCGACAGCCCGCGCCGTGCTTTCCTGATGGTGATGTGGGGCGCGATCGGCGCCTTGGTGGGCGCGGGGGTTGCTTTGGTTCGCCGTACACGCTGATCAGTCCGTTGATGAGCGTCCGATTCGCAGTAAAAGTCTGCGTCTAACCTGATTAAAGAGATTCACTGTGAAAGTGTTGACTGTTTTCGGCACCCGGCCGGAGGCCATCAAAATGGCCCCGTTGGTTCATGCCCTGGCTCAGGATGGAGCCTTTGAATCGAGAATTTGCGTGACAGCCCAGCATCGGGAGATGCTGGATCAGGTGCTGCGTCTGTTCGATATTACGCCAGATTACGATCTGAACATTATGCAACCGGGCCAGAGCCTCAGTGAAATATCTTGCCGCATTCTGGCAGGGTTGGAGCCGGTGATGGCGGAATTCAAACCCGATATGGTGCTGGTGCATGGTGATACCACCACCACCCTGACGGCCAGTCTGGCGGCTTTCTATCAACGTATTCCGGTCGGGCACGTCGAGGCCGGGTTGCGTACCGGCAATCTGTATTCGCCCTGGCCGGAAGAAGCCAATCGTCAACTGACCGGACATCTGGCGATGTATCATTTCGCGCCTACCGAGAATTCGCGCCAAAACCTGCTGCGGGAGCGCTTGTCGGACCGGCATATTTTCGTCACCGGGAACACGGTGATAGACGCCCTGTTCTGGGTGAGGGATCGCATCATTAACGATGTGGCGCTGCGCCGCAGCCTGGATGAAAAGTATGCGTTTCTGGATGCGACGAAAAAATTGATTCTGGTTACCGGGCATCGGCGTGAAAGTTTTGGCGGCGGTTTCGAACGCATATGCAGCGCGTTGGCGGATATCGCCCGGCGGCATCCGGAAGCGCAGATTGTTTATCCCGTCCATTTGAATCCTAACGTCAGCGAGCCGGTAAACCGCATCCTGAGCGGCATCAACAACGTAATGCTTATCGCGCCGCAGGATTATCTGCCTTTTGTTTATCTGATGAATCGTTCTTATATGATCCTGACGGATTCCGGCGGCATTCAGGAAGAGGCGCCGTCGTTAGGCAAGCCGGTGCTGGTGATGCGTGAAACCACCGAGCGCCCCGAGGCGGTGGAAGCCGGAACGGTGAGGCTGGTCGGCACCGACGTGGCGAAAATCGTCGATGCGGTTTCGCTGCTGCTGACCGATGAAAACGAATACCAGACAATGAGCCGGGCGCATAACCCTTATGGGAATGGCCAGGCCTGTCAGCGCATTATTGAAGCGTTAAAAAGCTCACGCATCGCCAAGGCATAATTAAGCGTCCCGCAGGGGGCGAACGGATGAGTTCGCGATAAAAATATCAGGTGACACTATGAGTTTTGACACAATTTCCGTTATCGGACTGGGTTATATCGGTTTACCGACCGCGGCGGCTTTCGCATCGCGCAAAAAGAATGTGGTGGGTATTGATGTAAATAAACACGCGGTGGAGACCATTAACCGGGGAGAAATCCACATCGTCGAGCCGGATCTGGATACGCTGGTAAAAGCGGCGGTTGAAAACGGCTACCTGCGCGCCGCCAACAAACCGGTGGCGGCGGATGCCTTTCTGATTGCGGTTCCTACCCCGTTCAAAGGCGATCATGAACCGGACATGGCCTATGTGCGGGCGGCGGCCGAGTCGATTGCGCCGGTGTTGAAAAAAGGCGATTTGGTGATTCTGGAATCCACCTCGCCCGTCGGCGCAACTGAGCAGATGGCCGAGTGGCTGGCGCAGGCGCGTTCCGATCTGACTTTCCCGCAGCAGGCGGGCAACGCCGCCGACATTAATATCGCCTACTGCCCGGAGCGCGTGTTGCCGGGGCAGGTGGTGGTCGAATTGATTAAAAACGATCGGGTGATCGGCGGGATGACGCCCGCGTGTTCCGCCCGCGCCAGTGAACTGTACAAAATCTTCCTTGAAGGTGAGTGTGTGGTTACTAACTCCCGCACCGCCGAGATGTGCAAGCTGACGGAAAATAGCTTCCGTGATGTCAACATCGCCTTCGCCAATGAGCTGTCGCTGATCTGCGCTGAACAAAATATTAACGTATGGGAGCTTATCCGATTGGCAAACCGCCATCCCCGCGTCAATATTCTGCAACCCGGCCCCGGCGTGGGCGGGCACTGTATTGCGGTAGACCCGTGGTTTATCGTGGCGCAGAACCCGCAGCAGGCGAGACTGATCCACACGGCCAGGCTGGTGAATGACGGCAAACCGCTGTGGGTCGTCGATCGGGTGAAAGCGGCGGTGGCCGATTATCTGGCCCAAAGCGACAAACGCGCCAGCGAAGTCACGGTGGCCTGTTTTGGCCTGGCGTTTAAGCCGGATATCGATGACCTGCGCGAAAGCCCGGCGGTAGAGATTACCGACATGATCGCGCAGTGGCATGCGGGAACGACGCTGGCGGTCGAGCCAAACGTAAAACAATTGCCCGCCGCGCTGGCCGGGCACGTCCAGTTGGTCGATACCGCCGCGGCGTTACGCGATGCCGATGTGCTGGTCATGCTGGTTGATCACCGCCAGTTCAAGGCGGTTAATCCCGGGGACGTTGCACAAAATTGGGTTATTGATACAAAAGGAGTATGGCGTTGAAGCGTATTTTAATCACCGGCGGCGCCGGATTTATTGGTTCGGCTTTGGTAAGACATATTCTGACCGAGACACCGGACAGCGTGGTGGTGGTGGATAAACTTACCTACGCCGGCAACCTGTCCTCTCTGGCGCCGGTGGCGGACAGCAACCGTTTTGCTTTCGAGCAGACGGATATTTGCGATCGGGCGGCGTTGGATCGGGTATTCGCCGATTATCAGCCCGCCGTGGTGATGCATCTGGCGGCGGAAAGTCATGTCGATCGCTCGATTGATGGCCCGGCGGCGTTCATTGAAACCAACATAGTGGGCACTTACAACCTGCTGGAAGCGGCTCGCCACTATTGGCAAAGCCTGGAAGCCGCCGCGAAAACGGCGTTCCGTTTTCACCACATCTCCACCGATGAAGTGTTTGGCGATTTGCACGGCACGGACGACCTGTTTACGGAAACGACGCCGTATGCGCCGAGCAGCCCTTATTCGGCTTCCAAAGCGTCAAGCGACCATCTGGTGCGCGCCTGGCTGCGTACCTACGGCCTGCCGACCATTATCACCAACTGTTCCAATAACTACGGCCCTTACCATTTTCCTGAAAAACTGATCCCGCTGGTGATCCTGAATGCGGTGGCCGGGAAACCGCTGCCGGTTTATGGCGACGGCGCCCAGGTTCGCGACTGGCTGTTCGTCGAAGATCACGCCCGCGCGCTCTATAAAGTGGTGACGGAAGGCATCGTCGGCGAAACTTATAACATCGGCGGTCACAACGAGCGTAAGAACCTTGACGTCGTTCAGACCATCTGTGACCTGCTGGAAGAGCTGGCGCCGCATAAACCTGCCAGCGTGCGGCACTACCGCGATTTAATCACCTATGTGAAAGATCGCCCCGGCCATGATATGCGCTACGCCATTGACGCCGGTAAAATTGAACGTGAACTGGGCTGGCGTCCGCAGGAAACGTTTGAGAGCGGTATGCGGAAAACCGTTAGCTGGTATCTGACCAACGAAAAATGGTGGCGCAGCGTGCAGGACGGCTCTTACACCGGCGAGCGCCTGGGGCTGAACGGCTGAGCGGCGCCGTCGCATGCAAGATAAGGAGCGGAGATGAAAAGTTCTGGCCTTATTCCGACCAAAGAGAGGCAAACGCCCGCCGATGCGTCGGCGATCCGTGCCACGATTGAGCCGCTGAGTTGGGAAAGCGAGTTTTTCACTCTGACCAGCGGCAAACTGAATTTCTCCTCCTCCGCGCCGGTGTTGACGTCGGCCGCGTTGGATCGCTATGCGCTGACGCAGGCTAAAATACCGGCGGACAATCTGGCGCTGGCGGATGCGTTGGCGGCGTTCGGTTTTCGTCTGGTGGAGGGCGAAGTCGATCTCTGCCTGTCGCTGGATGATGCCGCGGCGACGGCTGAGTCGCTTCATCCGCGCGAGGCCGGCCGCGCCGATATCCCGCTGTTGCGGCAGGCGGCCTCACAGGTTTTCGCTCTCAGCCGTTTTCGTTCCCCCTGGTATCAGCCGGCGGACAGCGGCCGTTTTTATGCCCAATGGATAGAAAACGCGGTGCTTGGCACTTTTGATAACCTGTGTCTGTTGGTTGAAAACCAGGCCGGACAGCCGCAGGGCTGGGTGACGATCCGTCAACTTGGCGGCGGGGAAGCGCGCCTCGGGTTACTCGGCGTTTTTCCGGGAATCGCCGCCCAGGGAGTGGGAACGCAGCTGATGGCTGTCGCAGAAAGGTGGTGTCGGCAACAAGGGATACAACGTTTATGGGTCGCAACACAGGTCAGTAATGTGGCGGCGCTTCGTCTTTATCTTCGTCGCGGTGCCCGAGTTGAGAGCACGGCATATTGGCTATACAGGTGATCACATGATTCCGTTTAATGCGCCCCCGATTGTGGGTACCGAACTCGATTATATGCAGGCCGCCATGAGCAGCGGCAAACTGTGCGGCGACGGTGGTTTTACCCGCCGCTGTCAGCAGTGGCTAGAGCACTATTCCGGCAGTAAAAAGGTGTTATTGACGCCGTCCTGCACCGCTTCACTGGAAATGGCGGCCATCTTGCTGGATATCAAACCCGGCGATGAAGTCATCATGCCGAGTTATACCTTTGTTTCCACCGCCAACGCCTTTGTATTGCGCGGCGCAAGGATTGTGTTTGTCGATATCCGTCCGGATACCCTGAATATCGATGAGACGAAAATCGAAGCGGCGATTACCGATAAAACGCGGATCATTGTGCCGGTTCACTACGCGGGCGTAGCTTGTGAGATGGACGTGATCATGGCGCTGGCGAAGAAATATGACCTGTTTGTGGTGGAAGACGCCGCGCAGGGCATGATGTCCAGCTACAAGGGCCGGGCGTTGGGATCCATCGGCCATATCGGTTGTTTCAGCTTTCATGAAACCAAAAACTATACCTCCGGCGGCGAGGGCGGCGCGACGCTGATTAACGACCCCAGGCTTATCGACCGGGCGGAAATCGTGCGTGAAAAAGGCACCAACCGCAGCCAGTTTTTCCGCGGACAGGTGGATAAGTACACCTGGCGCGATATCGGCTCCAGCTACCTGATGGCGGATATTCAGGCCGCCTACCTGTGGGCGCAATTGGAAGCCGCCGCGCAGATTAACCAACGCCGTTTACACCTGTGGCAGAACTATTACGCCGCGTTCAAACCGCTGGCTGACGCAGGACGCATCGCCCTGCCGGTTGTGCCGGCCCACTGCGTGCACAATGCGCATATGTTTTATATCAAATTAAGCGATGAGCAAGAGCGCACGCGGTTTATCAACTATATGAAAGAAGCCGAGATCATGACGGTCTTTCATTACATTCCGCTGCATGGTTGCCCTGCCGGGATCAACTTCGGTCATTTTTCCGGCGAGGATAACTACACCACGCGGGAAAGTGAGCGTCTGGTGCGTTTGCCGCTGTTCTATAACCTGCCTGACGTCAATCAGCGTACGGTAATCAACACCATTCTGAGCTTCTTCTCCTGATATGTCGTTGGCGAAAGCGTCAATCTGGACCGCTGGCTCCACGCTGATAAAAATCGGCGCGGGGCTGGTTGTCATCAAGCTGCTGGCGGTGGCGTTCGGGCCGAGCGGGGTTGGGCAGGCGGGTAATTTCCGCCAGCTTATTACCGTGCTGGGCGTGTTGTCGGGCGCCGGTATTTTCAATGGCGTCACCAAGTATGTTGCGGAATATCAGCAGCGGCCGGAGCGATTAACGCCCTTGCTTGGCACCGCCGTCGCACTGGTGCTGGGATTTTCCACGCTGCTGGCGGCGGTCTTTCTGTTCGCCGCGACGCCCATCGCCAATGCGCTGTTTGGGCACGATGAGTATCGGGATGTCGTGCGGGCGCTGGCTTTTATCCAGATGGGCATCGCCTACGCCAATCTGTTTCTGGCGATACTGAAAGGCTATCGTGATGCCGTCGGAAATGCGCTGGCGGTTATTAGCGGCAGCCTGATTGGGCTGGCCGCCTATTGGCTGTGCTTCACTCTGGGCGGATACCGCGGCGCGCTGGCCGGGCTGGCGCTGGTGCCTGCGCTGGCGGCGCTGCCTGCCGGGTGGCTTATGTTGCGCAGAACGCCGTTATCGTGGGGCGCGTTAAAGCCCGCCTGGGATCGGGCTATCGCCGGACAGCTCGGCAAGTTCACCCTGATGGCGCTGATGACCGCCGTCACGCTGCCGGTGGCCTATATCATGATGCGTAACCTGTTGGCGGAGCACTATAGCTGGGACGAGGTCGGTATCTGGCAGGGCGTCAGCACGATTTCCGATGCCTATTTGCAATTCATTACCGCCTCGTTCACGGTTTATCTGTTGCCGACGCTCTCGCGCCTGACGGATAAAACCGCACTGGCCCGGGAAATCGTCCAGTCATTAACGTTTGTCCTCCCGGTGGTGGCGGGCGTCAGCTTTTGCGTCTGGCTGTTGCGCGATTTTGCTATCTGGCTGCTGTTCTCCAGCCAGTTTACCGCAATGAGAGACCTGTTCGCCTGGCAACTGGTGGGCGATGTGATGAAAGTGGGCGCTTACGTATTTGGTTATCTGGTGATCGCCAAAGCCGCGCTGCGCTTTTATCTGCTCACCGAAGTCAGCCAGTTTCTGCTTCTCACCGGGTTTGCGCACTGGCTGATCCCGGTTAATGGCGCATTAGGCGCGGCGCAGGCGTATATGGCGACCTATCTGGTCTATTTTTTGCTTTGTTGTAGCGTATTCATTATTTACCGTAGGCGAGCATGACGACACTGATCCATGTCCTGGGATCTGATATCCCGCACCATAACCAGACGGTTTTGCGTTTCTTTAATAATGTGCTGGCGGCCGAATTGCCGGCGCGGCAGGTCGGGCATTTTATGGTGGCCGCGCGCGATCCGTTGCCGCAGGCTGATTTTCCGGCGCTGCACATTGAAACCTATGCGGATAAAAAGACGCTGGCGCAGGCGGTGATTGCGCGGGCCTGCGCCGATCGCAGTACGCGCTTCTTTCTGCACGGGCAGTTTAATCCCCTGTTATGGCTGGCATTGCTGAGCGGTAAGATCAAGCCTGCGCAGGTTTACTGGCATATCTGGGGGGCGGATCTGTACGAAGAATCAAGCAGCCTGAAGTATCGTCTGTTTTATCTGTTACGGCGTCTCGCCCAAAATCGGGTCGGGCATGTGTTCGCCACGCGGGGCGATTTGAGTTGGTATCAAGCGCGGCATCCCCGGGTGCCGACGTCGTTGCTTTACTTCCCGACGCGGATGGATCCGGCGTTAACCGACGTTAAAGCGGATAAGCCGCTGGCGGGGCCGTTGACTATTCTGGTCGGCAACTCCGGCGACCGCACCAATCGTCATCAGGAAGCGTTGCGCGCCATCCATAAACGGTTCGGCGCCAATGTGCGGGTGATTGTGCCGATGGGTTACCCGGCCAATAACCGGCATTATATCGAGCAGGTAGAGAAAGAAGGGCTGGCGCTGTTTGGAATTAAAAATTTTCAGTTGCTGAAAGAGCAACTGGCGTTTGATGATTATCTGAATATGTTGCGCAGCTGTGATTTAGGTTATTTTATTTTCGATCGTCAGCAGGGCATCGGCACGCTGTGCCTATTGATTCAGTTTGGCGTTCCCTTTGTTATCAGCCGACAGAATCCTTTCTGGCAGGATCTTACCGAACAGCATCTTCCGGTGTTGTTCTATGGCGATAATCTGGATGAGGCGCTGGTGCGTGAAGCCCAGCGCCAGTTGGCATCCGTGGATAAGCATCAGATCGCGTTCTTTAACCCTAATTATCTGCACGGCTGGCGGCAGGCTCTGGCGCTGGCAGCGGGAGAACCAACATGACGCTGGGGCAATTTGGTGGGCTGTTTGTGGTTTACCTTATTTCGGTCATTTTTATCCTGACACTAACCTGGCAGGAGTTCCGTCGTGTTCGTTTTAACTTCAATGTGCTGTTTTCGCTGCTTTATCTACTGACCTTCTATTTCGGTTTTCCGTTTACCTGCGTTTTGGCCTTCCGTTTTGGCGTTGAAGTGGTGCCGGTGCCGTATTTGCTACAGGCGCTGCTTTCCGCCACGGCGTTTTACGCCATTTACTATGTTAGCTATAAAACCCGCCTGCGCGGGAAGACCGCCGCGGCCCGTCCGCCGGTTTTCACCATGAGCCGGGTCGAAGCCCATCTGACATGGATATTGCTGGCGCTGATTGCGATAGCGACGGTTGGCATGTTTTTCCTCAACAACGGTTTTCTGCTCTTCAAATTACGCTCTTACAGCCAGATCTTTTCCAGTGAAGTCTCCGGCGTGGCGTTGAAGCGCTTTTTCTATTTCTTTATTCCGGCCATGCTGGTGGTGTATTTCCTGCGTCAGACGCAGCGAGCCTGGCTGCTGTTTCTTATCGGGACGGTGGCGTTTGGCATGCTGACTTATGTGATCGTCGGCGGGACGCGGGCGAATGTGATCATCGCTTTCGCGCTGTTTCTGTTTATCGGCATTGTGCGCGGCTGGATAACGCTGTGGATGCTGGCGGCTGCCGGGGTGTTCGGCGTGGTGGGCATGTTCTGGCTGGCGCTTAAGCGATACGGCATGGATGTCAGCGGCGATGAGGCGTTCTATACTTTTCTGTATCTGACCCGCGACACGTTCTCGCCGTGGGAGAATCTGGCGCTGCTGTGGCAGAACTACGATAAAATCGACTTTCAGGGGCTGGCGCCCATCGCGCGCGATTTCTACGTCTTTATTCCTTCCTGGCTGTGGCCTGACCGCCCGAATCTGGTGTTGAACAGCGCCAACTATTTTACCTGGGAAGTGTTGAATAACCATTCCGGGCTGGCAATCTCTCCGACGTTATTAGGTTCGCTGGTGGTGATGGGCGGGGTGCTGTTCATTCCGCTGGGGGCGATCGCCGTTGGATTGATTATCAAATGGTTCGACTGGGTGTATGAATTGGGCAAAAACGACGGTAATCGATACAAGGCGGCGGTTTTGCAGGCATTCTGTTTTGGGGCGGTGTTCAACATCATTGTACTGGCGCGTGAAGGCGTTGATGCGTTTGTTTCCCGCGTGGTGTTTTTCTGCCTGGTGTTTGGTCTGTGCTTGCTGGCCGCCAAATTGATGTATTGGCTGCTGGAAAGCGCCGGATTGATCAGGCAGCGTCTGCTGCGTTCCCGGCCATCGTCGGCGCCGTCAATCGCGCCGCCGGCGCCGACCACGCGAAGCGTGCTGTAAAGGATTGAAAATGGAAGAAAAAGCAGTTATCCCGCAATATTCGATTCGTGGTCTATCTATCCACGGCTTTCGCCACATGGCGCAGTTTGTCGATTATCTTTTCGCCGGACCGCGGGTCGTCACCGGAACGTTGGTGGCAATTAACGCCGAGAAAGTATTAACGGCGGAGAAAGATGTGGCATTGCGCACATTGCTGGATAAGGCCGAATACAAATATGCGGACGGGATCAGTATTGTTCGCTCGATTCGCCGCAAATATCCGCAGGCCGAGGTGAGCCGTATCGCCGGCGCCGACCTGTGGGAAGCGCTGATGCTGCGTGCCGGTCAGGAGGGAACGCCGGTTTTTTTGATCGGCGGTAAGCCGGAGGTGTTGGCACAAACGGCCGCCAAGCTACGGGCGCAGTGGAACGTCAATATCGTCGGCAGCCAGGATGGCTATTTCGCGCCGGCGGAGCGCGATGCGCTGTTTGAGCGTATTCGCGCCAGCGGCGCGCAGATTGTCACCGTGGCGATGGGATCGCCACGGCAGGAAATTCTGATGCGTGATTGCCGCAGTCACCACCCTGATGCTTTATATATGGGCGTGGGGGGAACCTATGATGTCTTTACCGGACACGTCAAGCGCGCGCCGCTGGCCTGGCAAAATCTGGGGCTGGAATGGCTCTATCGTTTGCTGTCGCAGCCGAGTCGTATTTTCCGCCAGCTAAAATTATTGAAGTATGTTGCTTATCATTACAGCGGACGTCTGTAGTTTTCTTCACGGGAGCGCCTGTCGCGCGCTCTTGTTTCCTTTCCAAGCCAATCAGATTCGCGGGTTATTTCATTACCCATTCGCAAATTGTTAATCAATGCTGAACCTTATTCCCCCCTTGTCAGAGCGAACGGTGTGCATTCCAATGCGCATTGCGGTATCTTCACGACCGCTAATTTACTAAAAGGCCTACTACGAGTAGGGATGCTGTGGGTGGTTGATAACAACAATAACCGGTTGCCGCCCGGATAAACACAACAGATGAAGACAGAGGATTTATGGCAGAAGATGTAAAACAGGAGAAGCTACACCGGGGTTTAGAAGCCCGGCATATCGAGCTGATTGCGCTCGGCGGCACCATTGGCGTCGGGTTGTTTATGGGCGCGGCCAGCGCGTTGAAGTGGGCCGGCCCGTCGGTCCTGCTGGCCTACATTACCGCGGGAATATTCGTTTTCTTTATTATGCGTTCAATGGGAGAAATGCTGTTTCTAGAGCCTGTCGCCGGTTCTTTTGCCGTGTATGCCCATAAATACATGAATCCCTTTTTTGGCTACCTCACCGCGTGGGGGTATTGGTTTATGTGGATGGCGGTCGGGATTTCAGAAATTACGGCGATCGGCGTCTATGTCCAGTTCTGGTTTCCCGACTTGCCGCAATGGATCCCGGCCATCGCGGCGGTGGCGCTCGTCGCGGGGGCAAATCTGGCGGCGGTGCGGCTGTACGGTGAAATCGAGTTCTGGTTCGCAATGATAAAAATCACCACCATTATTGTGATGATCGTGGTCGGGCTGGGGGTGATTTTCTTTGGCTTCGGCAACCACGGTCAAGCCACCGGTTTTACCAATCTGACCGCGCACGGCGGCTTTTTCGCCGGGGGCTGGAAAGGATTGCTGTTCGCGCTCTGTCTGGTGGTGGCGTCTTATCAGGGCGTTGAGTTGGTCGGGATCACCGCGGGAGAAGCGAAAAACCCGCAGGTAACGCTGAAGCGCGCCATCAATAATATTTTGTGGCGTATTCTGATTTTTTACGTGGGGGCGATATTCGTTATCGTGACGATTTTTCCGTGGAATGAAATCGGCACCTCCGGCAGCCCGTTTGTGCTGACCTTCGCGAAAATCGGCATTACCGCCGCCGCGGGGATTATTAACTTTGTTGTGCTGACGGCGGCGCTATCCGGCTGCAACAGCGGAATGTACAGCTGCGGGCGTATGCTCTATTCACTGGCGAACAACCGTCAGCTTCCCGCCTGGCTGGGAAAAGTGACCGCCGGCGGCGTTCCGGCGGCAGGCGTCACGATTTCGATTCTCTGCCTGATGGCGGGTTCGCTGCTGAACTACATTATCCCCAATCCGGAGCAGGTATTTGTGTATGTCTACAGCGCCAGCGTATTGCCCGGTATGATCCCGTGGTTTGTGGTGCTGATAAGCCAACTGCGTTTCCGTGAACATCATCGCGCCGCTCTGGCCGCGCATCCGTTCAAATCGGTGCTGTTCCCGTGGGTGAATTATCTGACAATGGCGTTTTTACTGTGTGTTTTGGTGGGCATGTACATCAATGTCGATACGCGGATGTCGCTTATCGTCGGTATGGTGTTTTTAGCTTTTGTCAGTCTTTGCTATTTTGTGCTGGGATTGGGTAAAAAACAGCCGATGATAAGGGCTAAATCGTAGCTCTTAAGGGAGGGGAGAGCGGATTTGTACGTTATTTAACGTGAAATGAGCAAAGCATAAGCAAACGCGCCATTTCAATAAAAAAGCACTAGACAGGCACCCGTTAAATCCGTAGTATCCCCTCCCGCAACGGCGCTATGCGCCCGTAGCTCAGCTGGATAGAGCGCTGCCCTCCGGAGGCAGAGGTCTCAGGTTCGAATCCTGTCGGGCGCACCACTAAGTTGTGTGCAAGAGCTGCGGTGGTACATTTACTACCCCGTAAAGGAAGTACCGCGTCAAATAGTAGAAAGCAGTAAAGCGTGGTGTATGGTGGCTATAGCTCAGTTGGTAGAGCCCTGGATTGTGATTCCAGTTGTCGTGGGTTCGAGTCCCATTAGCCACCCCAGATTTAGACGTTTGTGAGTTATGCGAAGGTGGCGGAATTGGTAGACGCGCTAGCTTCAGGTGTTAGTGTCTTAACGGACGTGAGGGTTCAAGTCCCTCTCTTCGCACCACACAGACGAAAGCATTGACGATGCTTAAGTAATACGGCAGTAGATTCGGCGAGTAGCGCAGCTTGGTAGCGCAACTGGTTTGGGACCAGTGGGTCGGAGGTTCGAATCCTCTCTCGCCGACCATTTTTCAAAGAAAAGCACATCGAAAGGTGTGCTTTTTTTTTGCCTGTGTTTTAAGTCGAGCCGGCTTGTCGGCATAATCTCTCCGATCAAACTTTCTGATCTATAATAGATCCCGAAGATATAAGTCGCCTAATTACCGCATGTTATATTTTCGCAGACTAAAATAACGATATAAATCCCGCCTGTAAATCCAACACTAACGAGTAAATTATGGCATCACATCTTATTGATTTTCTTCTTATAGGGAATAATTTTGGCACGCCCGAAATGCGCGGCGTGTGGTCGGAACATAACCGCCTGACCAAGCAAGTTGAAGTAGAAGTGGCGCTGGCGCTGGCCGAAGGAGAGCTTGGCGTCATCCCGCAGGACGCGGCAAAAACGATTGCTGAAAAAGCCGACGCCGGCGCGCTGGATGTGGAAGAGATCGCCAAGGATGCGGCCCGGATGAAGCATTCCCTGATGCCGACGATAGCCGCGATTCAGAGACAGTGCGGCGCCGCCGGCGAGTTTATCCACTATGGCGTGACCACGCAGGATATCGTCGATACGGCCACGGTATTACAATTAAAACAGTCATTTGACATCGTGATCAGGGACACCCAACTGTTGGCGGTTGAGCTGAAACGCCTGTCGAAAAAATATCAATATACGCTGATGACGGGCCGTACCCACGGCATGCAGGCGTTACCCACCACTTTCGGCTTCAAGCTGGCGGTCTGGCTGGATGAGTTTGTCCGCCATCTTGAGCGCCTGAGCGAAATCAAACAGCGCGTGCTGGTTGGCAATATCAACGGCGCCATCGGCACCTATGCTTCCTTTGGCGAACAAGGGCCGGCAATCGAGCGTTTGACGCTGGATAAGCTGGGCCTGAACACGCCGAATATCGGCTGGCAGTCCGCCCGCGATCGTTTTTCCGAATATGCCTCGGTGGTGGTGCTGATCAGTGGTACGTTAGGCAAGATCGGCAACGAATTGTACAACCTGATGCGCACTGAAATTAACGAAATCGAGGAGCCGTTCTCGGAAGGTAAAATCGGTTCGACGACGATGCCGCACAAACGTAATCCGGCGGCGCTTGAGGGGTTGGCAAGCCTGACCTCGCCGGTGTTCAAAAGCGCGGCGCTGATCCATGAATCCATGAAGGTGGAACATGAGCGTGATGCGATGAGCTGGCGCGCGGAATGGATCGCTTTACCGGAAATAAACATCTATCTGTCCGCCCAGCTCCAGAATGCGTTGGGTATTTTACGCGGCATGTCGGTGAATGAAAAACAGATGCGGGCTAATCTGGAGTTGCAAAACGGTTTGTTATTGTCCGAAAAAGTGATGTTTGAGATTGGCAAACGTTTGGGCAAACAGACTGCGCATCATCTGGTTTATGAGTGCTCGATGCAGGCATTCGAAAACAACCAGTCGTTTAAATCCGTGTTGCTGGAACACCCCGTGCTGTCTGCTCAGTTAACATCGGACGAACTGGATGGGTGGTTGAATCCGGCCAATTATCTGGGCAGCGCGCCACAGAAAGTGGATGACGTGATCCGCTATGCGGATAACTCGGGTCTGTTGCCAGCGTAAATAAGGTGGAATCATGAGTACGGTATTTCGCCAGGTTACGCTGGAGGATGACGAGGCGTTTCTGGCTTTGGCGTTGGCGGCTTTTGAGCCGATACGTCAGTTGGGGATCAATTTCTCCGCGGCACACGCCGACATTGAGATGGTGCGTAACCACATTGCTTCCCATGGCGTGTATGTGATGGAAAAGGAAGGGAAAATGGTCTCGTCCTTCACCATCCGTTACCCCTGGGGGCCAGAGCCTGGCCCGTATGGTTTGCCGCACCTGGGGTGGTTCGCCACGCATCCTGAGCATAAAAAACAAGGCCTGGGTAAGCAAATGATGGCCTGGCTTGAGCAGACTATTCTCATCGACCAGCTCAAGGCGCCGGCGGTGTCGTTAGGGACGGCACAGAACCATCCCTGGCTGATTGAGATGTATAAACATTATGGTTTTAGAGAAGTCGGGCAAACCGATTTGGGCAAAGGACACCTGACGATTTGGATGGAAAAAATCCTTGATGCCCAATTATATAACCAGTGGAAAAAGAGAAACTCAAAATGAGAGGCACGAAAATGATAATGAAAAAATTAACCCTGTCCGCTTTAGCGTTGACGACTGCCTTTCTTGTGGCCGGCTGCGATTCCCAGGATAACGCCGCGCAGGGGCAGAAAGTGTTGAAAGTGGGTTCCACCGGCCAGAGCTATCCGAGCGGCTTCAAGCAGGATAATAAGCTGGTCGGTTTCGATGTTGAGGTTACGGAAACTATCGCCAAGGATCTGAACTACAAGGTCGAGTGGGTAACCGCCGATTTTAGCGGCCTGATGGGGCAGTTGGAAGCCGGCAAGCTGGATACGGTCGCCAACGTGGTGGCTATTACGCCCGTCCGTCAGGAAAAGTACAACTTCGCCCAGCCGTACAGCTATTACGGCAGCCAGATCGTGACCCACAAAGATAATGCCGACATCAATACGCTGGACGATCTGAAAGGCAAAACGGTGGCGGGTGTGTTGGGGTCGAATCACATCAACAATCTGAAGCAGGCGTTTGCTGACGGCAGCGTGAATATCCGTACTTATGAAACGCGTGACGGGGCGATGAACGATGCGCTTTCCAAACGTGTTGAAGGTTACGTGAACTCGCGTCCGATCCTGCTGGCCGAAATCAACAAACGCAACCTGGCGTTTAAGCTGGTGGGCGATCCGTTGGTTATCGAGGAAGTCAGCTTTCCGTTCCACAAGAATGAGCAGGGCGATGCATTGCGTAAACAGTTTGACGAAGAGTTGAGCAAAATGCGCGACGACGGGCGTCTGAAAGAACTGTCGATCAAATATTTTGGCGAGGATATCACGACGCCGCCGGCTGTTCATTAATACGTGACCGCTTCCTGACAATCTTAATGCCATCGGCGCGGTGTGCCGCGCCCGATGGCGGTATCAATGGTATTAATCATGAATATCGATCTTGCCTACCTGTTGAAAGTCTTTCCCCAGGTATTGCTCTATTTGCCCATGACGCTGTTGCTGGCGATCGTTTCTATGTTTTTCGCCATGATTATCGGCCTGGTGCTGGCGTTGGTCAGGGAAAGCAAGATCACGCCGGTCGTCAAACTGGTCGAGCTGTATATCTCGCTGTTCCGCGGCATCCCTTCGCTGGTGCAACTGTTTATCATCTATTTCGGGTTGCCGCAGCTTTTCCCCGCCTTATCCGATCTCAGCGCCATGTCGGCGGCGATTATTGGCTTCAGTCTGAAAACTTCGGCTTACATGGCGGAAATATTCCGCGCGGCGCTGGCGTCGGTTGATTTCGGGCAAACGGAAGCCGGTTTATCGATTGGCATGAACAAGGCGCAGATTTATCGTCGGATTGTGCTGCCTCAGGCCATGCTGAATGCGTTGCCGGCAACGGGCAACACGTTCATCTCGCTGATTAAAGATACCTCGGTCGCGTTTGCGCTGGGTGTGTCCGAACTGTTTGCGGAAGGCAAGATGATTGCCGCAGAATCGTTACGTTTCTTTGAGACCTTCCTGGTTGTTGGTCTGATTTACTGGCTGGTGATCATTGTTTATGCCTGGTTGCAGAAGCAACTGGAAAAGAAACTGAATCACTCGTTGCAGCGATAAGGGGCTGAAATGATCAGTGTAAAGAATCTCACCAAAAGCTTTGGTAATCAGGTGGTATTGAATGATATCAGTCTGGATATCGCCAAAGGCGAAGTCGTCGCGATTATCGGGCCGTCTGGCTCAGGAAAATCGACCTTGCTGCGTTGTCTGAACCTGTTGGAAACGCCGGAGGCCGGGACGATTGAGATCGGCGAGCAGTTGCTGGACACGCGCCATTATTCGAGTAAAGAAGCGTATGCGCTGCGTCGGCAGACCGCCATGGTGTTTCAGAACTACAACCTGTTCAAGAATAAGACGGCGTTGGAAAATATCACCGAAGCGCTGATTGTGGTGAAGAAAATGCCGAAAAAACAGGCCAATGAGATTGGACTTGCGCTATTGGAGCAGGTTGGCCTGTTGCCTCAAGCGGCGCAATATCCGGTAACGCTATCGGGCGGGCAGCAGCAGCGCGTGAGCATTGCCCGGGCGCTGGCGGTGGATCCGAAAGCCATTCTGTTCGATGAGCCGACGTCGGCGCTGGATCCGGAACGCGTGCATGAAGTGCTACAGGTGATCCAGAAGCTGGCGAAGAACCACACCACCATGGTGATCGTCACGCATGAGATGCAATTCGCTCAGGAAGTGGCGGATCGGGTGATCTTCATGGCGGACGGTCACATTGTTGAAGAAGGGCCGGCGGAAAAAGTGATCAGTTTTTCCGACAACCCGCAAACGCAGCGCTTCTTGCGGCAGCTTACCAAGATACCCGAGCCGGTTGAATACGATATTTGACCGGGAAAATAAAAAATACCTGCACGCCCGTTAAATGGGCAGCTCTGTTCATCAGGGCGGATAATGTGGAGTCAGCATTAATGAAAATAGCACCTCAGCATGCGCCTCTGGCGCAGTTTATCCAGGCATTCCGGCACGATCTGCACCGGCATCCTGAGTTATCGAATCAGGAATTTGAAACCACCAGGAAAATCAGGGAAGTATTGGAAAAGGAAGGGATCCGCGTACTCGATTTGCCGCTGAAAACCGGTCTGGTGGCCGAAGTCGGCGGGCAACAGGACGGGCCGCTGGTGGTGGTGCGATCGGATATCGATGCCCTGCCGATTGAAGAAGAGTCCGGGGTTGAATTCACCTCAAGCAGTAAAGGCGTCATGCATGCCTGTGGGCACGATTTCCATTCCTCCGCCGCTCTGGGCGCGGCTATTTTGCTGAAGAAGATTGAACCGGAACTAAAAGGTACGGTGCGTATTCTGTTTCAGGCGGCGGAAGAGACCGGGCTGGGCGCGCCGGAAGTCATCGCCACCGGGGCGCTGGACAACGCGGCGGCGATCTTTGGCATTCATAACGATCCGACGCTGCCGGTTGGCGTGATCGGCGGCAAAGAGGGCGCGCTGACGGCGGGGGTCGATCGCTTTGAAATCAAAATCGCGGCAAAAGGCTGCCATGCGGCGAAACCGCATGAAGGAAATGATCCGATTATTATTCTCGGCCAGCTGATTTCTGCGGTTCAAACCATTATCAGCCGTACCGTGCCGTCTGATAACAACGCCGTGGTGTCGATTACTCAGGTGCACAGCGGCAGTACCTGGAACGTGATCCCCGATACCGCCTATGTAGAAGGAACGGTAAGAACCTTCAGTCAGGAGGTGCGCGAGCTGATTGAACAGCGTTTCCGCCAAATCGTCGCCGGTATCGCCGGCACCTTTGGCGCTGAAATCGAGTTTCTCTGGCACGCCGGGCCGCCCTCGGTGGTGAATACGGCAGAGTGGGTCGACTTTGCGCTGAACGTGGCGGCGGAAGAAGGATTTGAAGCGCGGCGCATTGAAGCCAGCCCTATCGGCGAAGATTTCGCCTTTTATCAGCAGAAGCTGCCGGGCACTTTTATGATGGTGGGTTCTGGCGGCCCTTATGCGCTGCATCATCCCAAATTCCGGGTGGACGATCGGGCGCTGTTCCCAACTGCGCACTACCTGTACCAGATAGCGAAGCAAAGTCTGGAACAGCTGGCGTCCCGTTGAGTTGACAAGCAATGCCGGTATTCGGCCGGCATTGATTGCTATTCTGTCGTGAGACAGAGACATCTTTTTTATTGATATACAATAAATTAATCCCTCTATCCTGATTTTGTCTCCGACAGGCGACAGGCGACAGGCGACAGGCGACAGGCGACAGGCGACAGGCCGTAGCGCCGTTAATGGCTGAGTATCTGGTCCAGGAACTGGCGCGTACGCGGGTGCGACGGGGCGTTGAAAAAGGTTTGTGGCGGCGCGGATTCGATCACGCCGCCATCAGCCATCAGGATCACCTTGTCCGCCACCGTTTTGGCAAAGCCCATTTCATGAGTGACCACGATCATGGTCATGCCGCTTTCAGCCAGATCGAGCATCACGTCCAGCACTTCTTTAATCATCTCCGGATCCAGCGCCGATGTCGGTTCGTCGAACAGCATAATTTCCGGCTGCATACATAGCGCGCGTGCAATCGCTACGCGCTGCTGTTGCCCACCGGATAGCTGAAGCGGAAATTTGTGCGCCTGGTTGGCAATATGCACTTTTTCCAGATAACGCATCGCCAGTTCGATCGCCTGTTGCTTTTTCATCTGCCTGACCAGCGTCGGGCCGATAATCAGGTTATCCAGTACGCTCAGGTGCGGAAACAGGTTGAACTGCTGGAACAGCATGCCGATGCTCAGGCGGATGCGGTTGATATTCCTGATGTTGTCGTTCATTTCGATGCCATTGACCAGGATCTGTCCCTGATGATGTTCTTCCAGCCGGTTAATGCAGCGGATCAGCGTGGATTTGCCCGAACCGGAGGGGCCGCAGATCACCACGCGTTCCCCTTTCGCCACGTTCAGCGTGACATTGTTCAGCGCCTGAAACTCGCCGTACCATTTGCTGACGGATTTGATTTCAATCACCGGCTCAGTGGAAAGTGAACTACTCATGACAAAGCTCCGTGGTTAAATGTTTCAGGGTTACGGCTGGCATCGATGCGTTTTTCCACCCACAGCGCATAGCGCGAAAGCAAAAAGCCAAACAGCAGATAGATGGCCGAAATAAAAAGATAGGTCTCAAGGTAATAGCGGCGCCAGAGTGGATCCTGCATAACCGAACTGGTGGCGGTGAGAATATCGAACAGCCCGATAATGATGACGAACGAGGTGTTCTTCATCGCGGCGATAATGTGATTGGTCATGGCAGGCAAACAAATACGCAGCGCCTGCGGCAGAATAATTTTGGTGGTGGTGTGCCAGTACCCCAGATTGAGCGCGGCGGCGGCTTCATACTGCCCGCGCGGCACGGATTGCAAACCGCCGCGGATCACTTCCGCCTGATAGCAGGCAAAAAACAACGCGATGCCGACGATAATGCGCAGCAATTTGTTCACTTCCATCCCGGCAGGCAGAAACAGCGGAAAGACATTAACGGCGACAAACAGGATAGTAATCAACGGTACGCCGCGCAGGCTCTCGATAAAGATCACCGACAGGCCGCGCAGGAAAGGCAGCGGCGAGCGGCGGCCAAGCGCCAGCAGCACCGAAAACGGCATGCCGATGACGACGGTGCCGCTAAACAGCAGGATGGTGAGCGGCAGCCCGCCCCATTCGGATGAGGGAACGCGGGGCAGCCCCAATACACCGCCGCTCATCAGAACCGCCATGATAGCGACTGATACGACCCATAACGGCAGCAAAATGCGCGAATGCCAGAAACGCGGCATCAGCGACAGACCGAGGGTCAAAAACCAGATCAGCATGGCAATGACCAGTCTCCAGTGCTGGTCGTAAGGATAGAGACCAAACAAGATCGGCCGATGTTTTTCACTAATCACCGCCCAGCAGGCGCCGGCGGCAACCCGGCACACTTCTGGATCGGTGGTGCGCCAGACGGCGTCAATGATGCCCCAGCGCAGCAGTTTGTCGCCGATGGTCAGTAACAACGCGGCCAACAGCAGCGTCAGGATAGTCTGCGGTAGACTGCTGAACAGATTACGTTTCATCCAGCGCCAGACGGTGAACCACCGGGGTGCCGCCGCGGGGAGTGAAAAAGCAGGGAACGACATGATGCTCTCCTCAGCGTTCTTTGATGGCAACGGTGCGGTTAAAAATATTCATCAACAGCGACGTCACGCTGCTGATCGTCAGGTAGACCACCATCATAATCGCGATCACTTCCAGCGCCTGGCCGGTTTGGTTCATCAGGGTATTGCCGATATTGGCCAACTCGGGATAGCCGACGACGACGGCAATAGAGCTGTTTTTGGACAGGCTGACAAATTGGCTGGTCAGCGGCGGGACGATGACCCGCATGGCCTGCGGGATAATGATGTTGCGCATTATCTGCCAGGGAGATAGAGACAGCGAACGCGCGGCTTCCAGTTGCCCTTTCGGAATCGACTGAATGCCCGCCCGGACAATTTCAGCGATAAACGCGGAAGCGTAGAGGGAAATCCCCAGCAGCAGCGCGGTAAACTCCGGGCTGATGGTGAAGCCGCCGCGAAAGTTAAACCCGCTCAACACCGGGCGATTGAGCTGATGCGGGCTGCCGGATAGCCACCATGCCAGCAGCGGCAGGCCGATAATCAGCGCCAGCGCAATCCGTCCGACCGGCAGGATGCGGCCATGATGTTCACGCAGGCGACGCCCCACTCGTTTCAATACGGCGCTGATAATCAATGCCGTGAACAGGGCGATAGCGCACCACAGCCAGCCGGAATGGGCCGCGGGCAGGGCGAAGGCGAGGCCGCGATTGGTGAGAAAGCCCAGACTACCGAGTTCAATGGCGGCGCGCGGGCTGGGTAGATTGCGGATCACCACCGACCAGAAAATCACCTGTAAAATCACCGGCACATTGCGCAGCAACTCAACGTAACACCCGGCAATGCGTGCCAACAGCCAGTTTTTTGATACCCGGGCAATCCCGATGGAAAAGCCCAGTACGGTGGCCAGTACGATCCCCCATAGCGAGACATACAGCGTATTCAACAGCCCGACCGCCAGCGCGCGGGTATAGCTGTCGCGCGCCGTGTAACTGATGAGTTTTTCGCCAATTTCAAATTGCGCGGTATGGTGCAGAAAGCCAAAGCCGGTCGCAATATTCTGCGATCGTAAATTACCCACCACGTTGCTATACAGCCAGTAGCTGAATAAAATAATCAGTACGCCAAGCAGGATTTGATAAAACCATGCGCGGAATGATTTATTACTCACGATGATAGCGATATTTTTATAGACAAAAAACTTTTCCGAAAATAACGGAAAAGCGGATGGTTTAATGCTCTTTTTTGGCTGCTTCATCATCGGTGTTTCTTTTATTTCGGTCAAAAAAACCATCCTCTTAATTACCTGACTTTCCCTGCTTAATATCGCGGCGTAAACGAAGGCCCGGCCTTCGTTTACGCCGCGACGAACGGGATTAACGGTTGGGTAAACCGTACAGCAAGCCACCCTTGTTCCACAGATTGTTCAGATCGCGATCCAGCGGCGCCGGTGTGTCCGGGCCGAAGTAGCGGTTATAGATATCACCGTAGTTACCGACCTGCTTGACGATGTTATAGGCCCACTTATTGTCCAGCCCCAGTTTTTGACCGTAGTCGCCGGTCAGGCCCAGTAACGCCTGCACGTCGGGATCGATGGACTGCAATTTACTGTCCACATTCTGCTGAGTGATATCCATTTCCTCGGCGTTAAACGTGGTGTAAACCACCCATTTAACAATGTCGTACCACTGATCGTCGCCCTGACGTACGGCCATCGCCAACGGTTCTTTGGAGTAAATGCTCGGTAAAATCACATGATCGGCGGCATTTTCCGCATCAAAAGCACGCACGCCCGGCAGCGCGACTTTATCGCGGGCCAGCACATCACAACGGCCGGACAGATAGGCGGCGACATACTCTTTGTTGTTTTCGATCACCACCGGCGTATAGCGCAGGTTACGTGAGGCAAAAATTTGGGCTACGTTATGTTCAGTGCTGCTGCCCGGTGTGATACATATCGTTGCGCCATCCAGATCCTCGATTTTCTTCACGCCGGCATCCGCACGAACCATGAAACCGGTGCCGGTATAGAAGGTTGGCGGGGCGAAGTTAAGTCCCAGTGAAGAGTCGCGGGATAACGAAGCGGTGATGTTGCGGGATAACACATCCACTTCGCCGGATTGAATGGCCGGAAAGCGTTGTGCGGTAGACAAGGCGGAAAAGCGAACTTTACCGGCATCGCCGAAAATGGCCGCCGCCAGCGCGCGGCAATAGTCGATATCCAGACCGGTCCACTGTCCTTTGCTGTCGATAGAGGAAAAACCATGTCGGGCGGGATGCACGCCGCACACCAGCTCCCCTCGGGCCTTGATTTTTTTTAACGTTTCACCATGACCCGTCGCGGCGGTTTGCGCGTGGGCCGGTAGCAGTGAATTCCCCAGTGTTAGCAGCATTACTGCCGTAAAAGCGAATATTTTATTCAACATAAGAACCCTTGAGATAAGCAATAATATGGTTAAGTTGTTGTAAATTATATAAAAGTTATCAACTGCATTCTTTTGTATACCAATGTTCTCAAGCTGGAATCTAAATGGCAAATAGCAAATTTCAATATATAAAGAAGAATATTGGATAAAGGAAAAAGCCCTTGCGGAGGCATGTGTTTTTAACTGACTTCAATGAAGATAACTCGATAAAAAATAGATTTTTTATTTATATCCCATCTATTTTTTGGTTATTTTCTTCCCGAATTACAGCCATCCTTTTATACCCTGCCAGATAAGCTGGGTGCTGAGGATAAACATGGTCAGACGAAACGCGGTGCGAAACAGTCTTTCGGGCAGGTTATCCAGCAGTCGGGTGCCGAGCCAGGTGCCCAGCACGCCGCTGGCAATCATGGCGATCAGCATTGGCATCCAACTGGCGTAGGCAAAACCCAACAGGCCGAAAGCCAGGATTTTCAGACCATGTTGCAGCACCATACAGGTGGCGTGGGTGGCGATCAGCGGTTGTTTGGTCAGCCCTTGCGAGCCGATCAGTCCGGCGACCAACGGTCCGGTTGCGCCGACAATCATGGTCCCGAGGCTGGTTATCGCCCCGCCGAGAATAAAATACAGCCGGTTCACCTTTTTGGGCGGCGTGCGCTGATGAAACACCGACCACAGGATAAACAGCGCCAGGGCGATTTTGGCGATGCTGTCCGGTATCCATACCGCGACCGGCGCGCCAAGCGTGATGCCCGCGACGCTGCCGATAAAAAACCATAGCACCAGCGGCCATACCACATGCCTACGCTGAATCAGGGTACGGCTCATGTTTGAGCCAAGCTGGACGATGCCGTGTACCGGCAACAGGCTGCTGACGGGCATACCTAATCCCATTATCGCCAGCAGCGTTACGCCGCCTCCCAGTCCCAGCGCGGCGGTAAGGGCCGAAGTGAGAAAACTGCAAAACACCAGAATGCCGGCAAACAGCGGCGATATCTCTGGCGGAATCAGTTCAAGCATAATAACGATCCCGTGGTAACGCGATGAGAAGCGGCCAGTTCCCCCCGACTCGTACAACGTTTGCCGGCGGGAGCGGCGGTTATTGACGACCGATCGGGCCGTTTAGTCAAAGTCATCCTGAAGCAGACGCTGATACCACGCCTGAGCGTCCTCGCGCGTCATCACCTTACTGGCGCACTCGAGGAACTTCTGCTCTATCAGGTTTTTCGGCAACGGATTGTCTGCGCTTGAGCCAGG
The DNA here is from genome assembly GCF_013155275.1 of Brenneria sp. hezel4-2-4. Classification (GTDB taxonomy): domain Bacteria; phylum Pseudomonadota; class Gammaproteobacteria; order Enterobacterales; family Enterobacteriaceae; genus Brenneria. The sequence continues at coordinate 46,052 of NZ_JABJXS010000011.1, read as the reverse complement.
CGCTCCCGCCACATGGCGGGTGAAATGCTGGCCGTCCCGGCTAATCAGGGTTACCCGGGCGCTGTGCGTGGTGCTTTCATCGTGACAGCTTAGTTCCACTTTTCCCATCAGATCATTGGTGAGGGGATCGCTAAAGGCGGCTTCATCAATAAAGTCGTCCAGCGTCAACTGACCACTGACCCAGGCGCGGGCAAGACAGTAATGCAGGCTGAATTTCCCCGCCAGCGGCGTTTCCGGTTTTGGCGTATTGATGTGCGGGAAACGGATCGGATGAATGGCGACCTGAATCCGTGCGATCTGGTCGGCTGGCAGCGCCGTTTCTTCGCGTAGCGTCAGCAGGGCATCCAGCGGCGACAGGATGGCGTAGCAGCAGGGAAATGCCTTGAAGGTATTGCCTTTTACCGGATCGAGGATATGAGAGGGCGCATCCCATGTTTCGGTGAGCGGCGTGGAGTCATAGTTTTCCGGCCCTTGATTGTAGACGTTGAAGTAGCCGTGGTGGTGTTCAAAAGCGGTTTGTCCGGTGCTATATCCCTGACGCGCGAGCAACACGGCCATCACCGCGTTGCGGTTGGCTTGGCCTACCGCCAGCGATTTGGTCTGACTGCCAAAGTTGGATTTGATGCCGGAAGCCAGCGAGGCGGTAATCGACAGTGCGGTCGCGGTTTCTTCTTCGGTGAGATCGAGCAGGACGGCACTGGCCGCCACACCGGCAAAGACGCCAACCGAGGTAGTGGGGTGCCAGCCGTGGCGATACTGAAACGGGCTAACGGTCTTTCCCATCCGTACCGCGGCTTCGTAACCGGACAGGTAGGCGCGTAATATCTGCGCGCCGCTGGATTGATGTTCATCCGCCAGCGCCAGCAGGGCCGGGAGCACCACGACCGAAATGTGGCCGTGTAGCCAGGAGTTGGAATCATCAAAATCCAGTAAATGGGCGGACGTGCCATTCAGCAAGGCGGCGTCCAGCGCGTTGAGACGCAACTGGGTGCCGAACACGCGACTCCGGCCTGCCGCCGCCGACGGCGTGATTACCGCGCGGAGCTTTTCCGCGCCATCCTGAATACCGCCGGCCAGCGTCACGCCAAGCGTATCAATAATGGCGGTTCTGGCGTGAGCCAGTGCCTCGGCGGGAAAGATCTGGCGGGAAAATTCCAGCAGGTTGTGGGCAAACTGGCGGGCAATGGTCATAAAACATTCCTGTACAAATCTTGCGATAAGTCCCGAAAAGCGGCGGGATCGCGGCCAATTGGGACGACATGGTTATGGTTGACGCCGCAGACGCTATGGACGTCCGGCCAGAATCTCGGTGATGACGGCAAGGGAGCCGGGCTGTTCAAAATTGATCGCCGCCTGATACAGTCTGCCGCTGTTAGCCGTGCCCAAGACCGGTACGGTCAGGGTATCGAACTTCGCCCGGAGTTCCGCCTCGGAGAGCGGGTTTTGCGGATGACCGCGATAGACCTGGGTTTCACCGTGCAGCCGCTCGCCATCTTCCAACCAGATATCGATAAAGGCGGCGCTGGCGGACTGACCGTCAACGGCCTCGATATCCAGCGACGGCAGCAACTGGCGGGGACGCGGATCGTCAACGGTTTGCTGCGTGAAATCGGTATCGGTCAATGCGTAGCCGCTTAGCGCCAGCGTAATGCAGTGGGGGATGCTGAATTTGCTTTCCAGCGGCGTTTTCGGATTGGCAATCCCGGCGTTAACCATGCCCATCGGGTGGACTTTGGCGTGGATGCGCGTAATTTTTCGGCCGTTAAGCTGCGGATATAGCGACCGCGCGGCTTCGATTGAGGCGTGGGTGCCCCGGCAACTGGCATACAGTTTGTAGCCGTTGCCGAGCAGTTCCCAACTGTGGCCGAAATCCAACGCAGGAATTTCCGCGCTGCCATCCTGAATAAATATTTTCACCCAACCGTCGGTTTCATAGAAGTGATGCGCGGCGGTGAACCCTTCCGCCGCCAGTTCCGCGGCCATGATGCCGTCCATCGCGGCTTTGCCCGCATGGAACGGTTTGCCGTGCGTGCCGGAGGATTTCTGAAGCCCGCCCATCATGGTGGCCGCCGCACCAAGCGCGTTGGCGATTTGCTGCGGATTCAGTTGCAGAATCGAGGCGGCAGTGGCGGCGGCGCCCGCCCGGCCGACGATTGACGTGGGATGGAATCCGCGGCGTTGCAGATTGCGGCCCACGCCAGGCACCCAGCCGCCGCCCAGTTTGGCCATGACTTCAAAACCGGTAATAAAGGCGATCAAGGCGGCTTGTTCATTGGCCTGATAGGCTTGCGCCATCGCCAGCGCGGTGGACCAGCAAGGGGCGCTTGGATGTCCGGCGCCAGCCGGATGGGTATCATCGTAATCGGCGGCATGCGCCATGGTGCCGTTAATCAGAGCCGCCAGCGCGGGCGTGGTTTTGCCGCCGAGAAAGATTTGCGCATCGCCCTGGGAATTCCAGCGTTTAACCACCTGGCGCACGCTCTGCACGGCATGATCGTTGACGGCGCCCAGCGCGACGGCAAGGTAATCGATCAGCGCGCGTTTGGCTTCGTGCAGGACAGCCGCAGGGATCGGAAGCCGAGGCGCATGGCTGATAAACTGGCTAAGCTGTTCTCCGCGAGGGATCGCGGGAGTAGTGGTCATCGCGGTGACTCCTTAAGCGCAATGCTATGATGTTAACGATGAAGGTGGTCTGGTGCCTGAGGGCAGGCGGATTAGGTATTTATTTTTCTGCATTCATTTGTATACCATTGTGGCTGAACAGGATAGCAATAGGGTTAATCGCTGCAAAGATGCTTTTTAGCTAAGTTAAGAACAAAATAAGCAATACAAGATATTGCTAACCGTATTGCGGCGGGCAAACATTGAAAAGTTTTCAACTTAACTGGCGCTCACCCTCCAGTGGGCGATCCGCACAGGCACCAGAGAGGCGGTTTTCCTGTCCATGCCGGTGGCCTGTTTTATTGTTAAATCACTAATTGATGGATTATGAATCTAAAACTAACCGATCGTGAGGCGGCTTTATCGCCGTTTGATACCCTGATAGCCGCTATTGAAAGGGGTGAGCTATTGCCTGGGGAACGTTTACAGGAAGCCCGGCTGGCAAAGCAATTCGGGCTGAGCCGCACGCCGATCCGTGAAGCGTTGCACCGGCTGGAAACGTTGGGACTGGTCGAGCCGGGGCCGCAGCGCGGTCTGATGATCGCGCAAATCAGCTATGAACGTCTGCGCCAGCTATTTGCCGTACGTGAGGGATTGGAGCGGCTGGCGATGGAGCTTGCCGTCGCGTCGGCGTCAGACGAAGAGATCGCTCTGTTGCAGAATATGGTCAACGTGGAAGAGAACATCGTCGATGGTAAGCAGTTGCACGATCACAATCGTTTGTTCCATCGCCAGATTTATCGCGCCACCCACAATCCCTATCTGAATGAGATGCTGGATAATTTACGCATTCATCTGTCGCTGCTGCGCGGAACCACCTATGACTTGTCTGAGCGGTGCGCCGAAGCCAAAAAAGAGCATCAGATGATTGTTGATGCTCTGGTGCGGCGCGATCGGGAAGCCGCGCAGGAATCGGCCTGTCAGCATATCAGAAATGGCTATCGCGCCCGTTTGGCGATACTGAGCCAGCGGGATTTTTAACGGATAACGTATTCGCCCTGGCTGCGGCGGGTGTTGGTATTTGACGACAGAAGAGGTGCTGAGTGTCTCAAAATGGAGACATTTAACCTATTGATAAATAATAATAGATTATTTTCCGGTTTAATCCGTCTCTGAATGGCGACAATAGTGTGAGCCAGGTCTGATTCTTGCGACCGTCGTCAAGTTGGATAGCGTACCTATAAAAAATAATTATATTATTTTTCAGTGGGTAATCAGTTTTCTTTGTCTATTTTGTGCCGGTGTTGAAAATATGGCGTGAAAAATGCATAATATTAAGCGTAGATGCTCATTCCACCTTCTATGTTTGCTTCGGCTTCATAATCCTGGGAATGACGCAGAGCCAATTTAAGGTGCCTATGGTCCAACTCCAGATGAAGATGTTGCATCTCCATCGGATTTTTCGGACATAACGTTGAGTGAGGCACCACACTGTTGTCTTACAGACCTGATTTTTTCAACGCTTACCGGTTTAACCGGTAAGCGTTTTTTTTGGCTTGAAGACGCCGGTCAGGTGTCTTGTTTGGGAGGCTCGACAGCCGGTTGCAGGGTGAGCATAAGGCCTTTTTGCCGCATTTGCGCCGCTTCGTCAGGCAGATGAAGGCGATCGAGGGCATCGGCCCGCCAGGCATAGTCGTACGCGTCAGGGCGCTGATCCAGCGCCGCCTGAAAGGCATCGCTGGCTTGCTGCCACTCGCCATGCTTCATCAACAATTGACCCAGGGTGCTGTTGAGTAAGGGCGTCGCGCCCTGCTGCTTGATCTGCTGGTGCAACATTTTCTCCAGCCGATCGGGATCGCCTGCCTTAAGGCGCGGCATTAATAGAATCAGGCGATCGTCATACTGGCGCTTGAGTCCATCAACAATGATTTGCTGGGCGGTATCGTGATCGTCGCATTCGATAAGGTGCTCGGCCATGGCGACCTGCAACGGCACTTCATGACGCACTTTACGACTCTGATTGCTCCACCATTGTTTCAGTCCTTCACTGCCGCCGTCCGCCATCGCCTGATTCATCAGGCCGATATAAGCCTGCTGTTGCAGTTCCAGCAAGCGTTCTTCATCATGCAAATGCGTTTTGCGCATCGCGGGAAGAATATCCAGCAGCGCGCTGTAGGCGCTGGTGCGCAAAAAAGCCTGCTCGGCCAGACGCAGCACTTCCGGATGGCGGGGCGCGACCTCTAACAAGCGGTCGACGCCGTGACGGGCCGCGTGATCTTCATGACGAGCCAGTTGGATACGTACCCGGGTAATATCGACCGGCAGTTGGTCGGTATCGGCAATTTCCGCGGCGCGCTCCAGATATTGTTTGGTTCGAAAATCATCCCCGCGTTGTTGCGCCGCTTCGGCCGCCAGCAGATAGTTAACCACGGGCTGCTCGGCATGATCGGCATTGCGGGTCATCAGCTTTTCCACCTGGCGATAATCGCCTTCCGCCAGCTTGAGCAGCGCCGCCTTGGTCTGTTTTCTGGCGCGGCTGCGTTTGCGGCCCAGGAACCAGCCGCGGGTTCGGGCGCCGGTACGGAAAATACGGCGGATCGCCCATTCAACGATCAGCAGAGCGAGAAACAGCAGCACCAGCATGATCGCCAGACCGGTGACGCTGGTTTCAATATTGTAGTTGTCCGTTTGAATCAGCACGTATCCCTGATGACCGGCCACCATCGGGCCAACCACCACGCCGGCGATCAGGATAAGAAACAGCAACAAGATCCTTAGCATGCTCAGCCCTCCTGTTGAGTCGCTGGCGTCTGCGCCAGTAAGTTACGCACCCGTGTCTGCATCAGTTTTTCCAGTAATGGCTGACTTTGCAGTTCGCTGGGGACATCCATCGACACGGATTGCTGACTCAATTCATCAAGCTGATCCAGAAATGCCTGGGTGTTGGGATCGCTGGTGTCGAAGTAAGCTCTGACCCAGGTAGAGGCGGTTTCCAGCGATTGTTTATAGGTTTCATTCTGATGACGCGGAATGGCCTGTGCGGCAACCAGCAGACGCGAGCGGATGTTCTCGCGCAGATAAACGTCCTGATTGGGCGCTAACAACGGTTCGGCGGCGCTATCGCGGCGGCGGATGGAGATGAACTCCGCCAGAAAGTTATGCCAGCTTTTGCTGAGGTTTTGCCGCCATTCGCTGAGCGAGGCGGATAGCTCGGTGCTGTTTTCATCCATTGGCGCTTCATCGGTATCATTGTCGGCCAGACGCAGGTTATCCACCTGATCGGTCAGTTGGTTCACTTTCAGGATGATGCCGTCAAAATCTATCTGGCTGACGCCTGCCAGCGCGCTGATGTCGCTGGTGAGCGCGCGACGGATTTCAATCAGACTGGGATCGTTCATTTGCGCCAGACTGGCGTCAGCGCTTTTCAGCAATGCGCCCGCCGTGGTGACGTCTTTATCGCTCCACAACTTGCGGCCCGCCAGTTTCACCAGAAAATCCGCCTGCGCCAGCAACCAGGTGCTGGTGTCGTTATCGGACAAGGCGGCCAGCTTTTCGCGCATTTCATCAGACTGGCGGGTCAGCGCATTAAGGCGCTGCTCGGCGGCATCCTGTGCTTTGGCGTGCTGTTGCTGTGTGTCCCGCCACTGCTGTTGTTCCTGCTTGTATTGTTGTTGCAGCGTATCTAACTGAGACGCCAGACCCGCAATCGCGACAGATTCATGCTGGGCCTGTTGATGCGTGTAGTAATAAAGTCCGCCGCTCAGCACCAGTGCAATCACAATCGCGATAACCCCCAGCACCGTACCGCTGCGTTTGGCTGGCTGCGATGTGGGTTCCTGCTGCTGATGCGCGGGTTCAACCCGTTCTGCAACCTCTTCGGATGGGGTTGTGGGGGTATTGTGTTCCGTCATAATGGTACATCCCATGATCAGGTTTATTGTAGTGCGCGCATGAGCGCATCGTTGTCGGCATTATCGGCTACCCGAATGTTATGCCAGCCTAACTGGCGAGCCTGGGCAGCCAGACGTTCGCTCACCACTATCAACTGGCAACCCAGTAACCAGGAAGCCCGATAGTAATCAGGAACTAAAGTATAGATCTGTTGTAGCATTTCTCCGCTGGTGATCACCAGCCTGTCGATCCCCGCCTGCTGCCAGTGGCGGCTTTGTTCCAGTCCGTCATAATAAACGGGGCTGCGTCGATAGCATTCGCAGTAGCTGACTTGCGCTCCGCGTTCCGCCAGTATCGCGCCCAGTAATTCCCGTCCGCCGTTACCCCGTAATAATAGTGCCTGTTTGCCATTAATATGCTGGAGTTCGGGTAATTGCAGTAAAGTTTCGCTGGTTTCACGACCCTCAGGGTAGGCGACATGCCTGGCGCTGACTTTATGCAGCGCCAGGGCGGTGGCGCGGCCAATGGCGTAATAGGCCGGCGTTTGCGGCCAGCCTGCGCCGGTTCGCGCCAGCAGGGGATCCGCATAGTCTATGGCATGTTGCGAAAGGGCGAAAATCAGATCGCCGGGGCGTAAGGCCGCCAGCCGAGCGGGCAATTGCGCCAGCTCATCGCCCGGCGAAAATTCAATTAGCGGGCTGTGATAAGCGCTATAGCCACGCTTTCTCAAACGGGTCACCAGTTGCTCACCAGCCGGTGACGGACGGGTAACCAGAATTGTCATGATGAAGGGATTTCCTGATAAACCGCCTGAAGAATTTCCCGGGCGCCTTTTGCCAACAGCTCTTCCGCCAGCGCAATGCCAATCCGCTCCGCATCCGACGTATTGCCTTTACGCTCCGCGGTAATGATTTGCTTGCCATCGGGCGAGCCAACCAGGGCGCGTAACCACAGCGTATCGCCATCCAGTTCGGCATAGCTGCCGATAGGAACCTGGCATCCTCCTTCAAGGCGCAGGTTCATGGCCCGTTCAGCCAGTACGCGAGAGGCGGTATCGGCATGATTCAGCGGGGCAAGAAGCTGGCGGGTGCGTTGATCGTCCAACCGGCATTCAATGCCGATCGCGCCTTGTCCGACTGCGGGCAGCGATTCTTCCGGACTTAACGGGCAACGAATACGCTCTTCCAGTTGCAGACGTTTTAACCCCGCCGCCGCCAGAATGATCGCGTCATATTCGCCGGCGTCCAGCTTGGCTAACCGCGTCCCTACGTTGCCTCGCAAATCACGGATGATGAGATCGGGACGCCGGGCGCGCAATTGGCACTGACGACGCAGGCTGGAAGTGCCTACGCAACCGCCGGCCGGAAGCTGCTCAAGGTTGGCATAGCGGTTGGAAACAAAGGCGTCGCGGGGGTCGTCGCGTTCGCAGACGATCGCCAGACCAAGTCTTTCAGGGAATTCAGCGGGCACATCTTTCATCGAGTGAACGGCGATATCGGCGCGGCCTTCCAGCAGCGCTAATTCCAGTTCCTTAACAAACAATCCTTTACCGCCGACTTTAGCCAATGGGGTATCGAGAATAATATCACCGCGGGTCACCATGGGTATCAGTTCGACCTGAAGTCCCGGATGGTAACGGTTCAACTGCTGCTGAACATATCGTGCTTGCCACAGCGCAAGCGGACTTTGCCGGGTGGCAATTCTAATAATATTGTCTAACATGCTTGATACCGTTTTTATCATTTTCTTTCGCCATCGTATCACTGATGGTGCGCCGGTGTCAGGTTGCGGACATTGGCACTGGTTTTTAAACCAAGGGGGAAAAGGGTATCGAAAAGAGAGGCAACAAATTAGATTGGCCGAGCAGTAACTAAAAACGTAATGAAAGCAAGGAGGATAAGTCTAACTTTCTTTACTTTCTTTACGCTTAATCAGCAAGGTGTTAAATTGATCACGTTTCCAGCACTGTTTTGCCAGTCATTCCTCTAAATTTTACTTCTGGCGAGCTGGGAATATGGGGTTCTTCTAAGCACTGGGACAATCAGGCGAAACGTCTTGTACTTCTATATCGAGACTTTGAAGCAAAGACTGGATGCGATCAATCAACTGCGTGTTGATCGTGCTCTGGCAGCAATGAAACCCGCTTTTCAGCAGGTTTACAGTCTTGTGCCGATTTTATTACATCATCATCATCCACTCATGCCGGGCTACGTCGAGGGCAAGGTTCCTCACGGCATTTGCTTCTACGCGCCTGATGAAAAGCAACAACACTATCTGGATAACATCGAACTGAAATGGGGCTCGTTTGCCGATTCGCACGAACAAGGCGAGTTGCCGATTACCGGCGTCTATTCCATGGGCAGCACCTCATCCATCGGCCAAAGCTGTAGCTCCGATCTGGATATCTGGGTGTGCCATCAATCCTGGCTGGATAACGAAGAGCGTCAGCGGTTACAGAAAAAATGTACCCTGCTGGAGCAGTGGGCGGCCTCGCAGGGCGTGGACGTCAGCTTCTTCCTGATGGATGAAAACCGTTTCCGCCACAATGAGAGCGGCAGTCTGGGCGGTGAAGACTGCGGTTCTACTCAGCATATTCTGTTGCTTGATGAATTCTACCGCACGGCTGTCCGCATGGCGGGCAAACGTATTCTGTGGAACATGGTGCCGGTGGAAGAAGAGCCGCATTACGATGAGTATGTCCTGTCGCTGTATGCGCAGGGGGTGCTGGCGCCGAACGAGTGGCTGGATCTGGGCGGGCTGAGCACGCTTTCGGCGGAAGAGTATTTCGGCGCCAGCCTGTGGCAGCTCTATAAAAGCATCGACTCCCCTTACAAAGCCGTATTGAAAACGCTGCTGCTGGAAACCTATTCCTGGGAGTATCCCGATACGCAACTGTTGTCGATGGATATCAAAAAACGCCTGCATAAAGGCGAGATCGTCTCTTTCGGTCTGGATCCTTATTGCATGATGCTGGAGCGGGTGACGAATTATCTGACGCAGATAAACGATCTGACTCGTCTGGATCTGGTGCGCCGATGTTTCTATTTAAAAGTCTGTGAAAAACTTTCGCGCGAGCATGCCTGCGTAGGCTGGCGGAATCAGATTTTGAGGCAACTGGTGAAGGAATGGGGCTGGAGCGACGAGCATCTGGCGATGTTGGACAATCGGGCAAACTGGAAAATCGAACGGGTACGTGAAGCGCATAACGAACTGCTGGATGCGATGATGCAAACCTATCGTAACCTGATCCGTTTCGCCCGCCGTAATAATCTGAGCGTCAGCGCCAGTCCGCAGGATATCGGCGTATTGACCCGTAAGCTGTATGCCGCGTTCGAAGCGCTGCCGGGCAAGGTAACGCTGCTCAATCCGCAGATTTCCCCCGATTTGTCGGAGCCGAATTTAACCTTTATTTATGTTCCGGCGGGGCGCGCCAATCGTACCGGCTGGTATTTGTACAATCAGGCGCCCTCGATGGACGCCATCATCAGCCATCAGCCGCTGGAATATAACCGCTACCTGAATAAGCTGGTCGCCTGGGCCTATTTTAACGGCCTGCTGACGCCGAGTACGCATCTGCACATTAAAGGCAACGAGCTGTGCGATATCACCCGTCTACAGGAACTGGTGGCCGATGTCTCGAGCCATTTCCCGCTGCGTCTGTCCGCGCCGACGCCGAAAGCGTTGTACAGCCCGTGTGAGATTCGTCATTTAGCGATCATTGTCAATCTGGAGCACGATCCGACCGCCGCTTTCCGCAATCAGATCGTGCATTTTGATTTCCGGCAGATGGACGTTTTCAGCTTTGGACAGCAGCAGCAATGTCTGGTGGGCAGCATTGATTTGCTGTACCGCAACTCCTGGAATGAGGTGCGTACGCTGCATTTCAGCGGCGAGCAGGCGGTGCTGGAAGCCCTGAAAACCATTCTGGGCAAAATGCATCAGGATGCCGCGTTGCCGGAGTCGCTGGAAGTGTTCTGCTACAGCCAGCATTTGCGCGGGCTTATTCGCACCCGCGTGCAGCAACTGGTCTCTGAATGCATTGAGTCACGGCTGACCAGCACGCGTCAGGAGCCGGGGCGTTTTAAAGCGGTGAAAGTGGCCGGGCAAACCTGGGGACTGTTTTTTGAGCGGCTGAGCGTTTCGGTGCAGAAGCTGGAAAATGCCGTAGAATTCTATGGCGCGATTTCCAATAACAAGCTGCAAGGGGTGCAGGTTGAAACCAACCATATCCACTTGCCCCCGGTTATTGACGGCGTCGCCAGTGAAGGCATTATCCAGTTCTTCTTTGAAGATGTGGATGACAATCAAGGGTTTAATATTTATATTCTGGATGAGTCCAACCGGGTTGAAGTGTATCAACACTGCGAGGGCAGCAAAGAGGAACTGGTGCGTGACGTCAGCCGTTTCTACTCGTCGTCTCACGACCGCTTTACCTATGGCTCCAGCTTTATCAATTTCAACCTGCCGCAGTTCTATCAGATCGTTCAACTGGATGGTCGTACCCAGGTGATCCCATTCCGCAGTAGCGCGCTTTCCCACCTGTGTATCACCCCCGTGGCTGGCGATGCCTCAAGAGCCATGCCGCAGCGTTTACAAATATTCTGATTTTTTCTTTTCGGCGCCTTTAGAAAGGGACTTGCTATGGACGCGTTGCAACGTAGAAATCTGGTGTTACTGGCGCTGGGACAAGGTTTGACGGGCAGTATTATTTCGCTGATGACCTTATCGTCCACCCTGGTGGGTATCCTGATGGCGCCGATCCCGTTACTGGCCACGCTGCCGATTACCGCCACCGTATGCGGCGCCACGCTGATGATTTACTCCGTCTCGTCGCTGATGGCGAAATACGGCAGAAAAAACGCCTTTATTATCGGAACCCTGCTGGGCATCGCGGGATCGCTGCTGGCGGCCGCGGCGATTGTGCAGAAAAGTTTCCCTCTGTTTGTGTTCTCGACGTTTGTGCTGGGCATGTCCTGCGCTTTTAATCAGTATTACCGTTTCGCCGCCGCCGAGGTGTTCAGTGACAACCAGCAGAAGAACAGCGCCATCGCCTGGGTGATCAGCGGCGGGATCCTCGGTGGTTTTCTCGGGCCTTTTGCCGCCAGCCAATCTTCCGATCTCTGGCCGGTGTATCCGTTTCTCGGCAGTTTTCTTGCCGCGGCGCTGATCTGCATGGTGACGGCTTTACTGTTGCTTGGCCTGAATTTGCCGCCGGCGGCGGCCGGCGTTCAGGCCGGGCAGCATGATGAGCCGCTGCCTTCCATTCTCAAAAGCCGGGCGTTTGTGCTCGGCACCGCCAGTTGTACCGTTGGTTTTGTGGTGATGACGCTATTGATGAACGCCGCCCCGCTGGCGATGCATCAGCACCATTTTTCCGTCAGCCACAGCGCGACGGTGTTGCAGTGGCATTTTGTCGCCATGTATGCTCCGGCGCTGTTGCTGGTGGTGTTGGCAAAAAGATTGAGCGCCACGGCGGTGGTGGTGACGGGGATTATCTGTAACCTGATCGGGATCGCGCTGGCGCTAAGCGGCCTGACCTTTTGGCACTTCCTTTCCGCGCTCATCATGTTCGGCGTTGGCTGGGCCTTCATGTTCAACGGCGGTACGTTTATGTTGAACGCGTTTTCCCATTCGGTGCATAAAGCCCGGCTACAGGGAATCAACTCGCTGGTTATCAGCCTGCCCAACGCGCTGGCTTCGCTTTCGGCGGGCAGCATGATGGCATTCGGCCGCGGCTGGCCGCTGCTGAATATGCTGAGCGTGGCGATCCTGCTGGCAACGGTATTGATGATGGTACTCATCAGACGCCGGTAAGTTCCGGCGTATGGCGGGAACGCAAGTCAACTGAAGTGAATCGTTTCTCCGGCCTGCGTTGAGCAGGCGCCGGACAGCAGCGCCATAAAATCATCGCCGCCGCGATCGCATATCCAGCGGTTGTCCTGATAATTAAAATGATAACCGCCGGCTTTGGTCGCCAGCCAGATTTGGTGCAGCGGCTCCTGACGGTTAATCACAATTTTGCTGCCGTTTTCGAAGCTTAGCGTCATCACGCCGCCGTTGGTTTCGTAATCGATATCGGCATCACCGTCAAAATTATCCAACGTTTCTTCCAACTGAAGCATCAATTTGTCGGCTAATTGATGGAACTCGCTATCGTTCATTTTCGATTCCTATTGATTTTCATGATCCACCTGCGATTATAGAGAGCATACATGTATGAATTACAGGTTTTAATGTTATGAAAAAGGTATTTCGTCAGTTTTTTCTGGCGTTATCGTTGCTTAGTCTGTTCGGATGCGGCTTAAAAGGGCCGCTTTACTTTCCGCCGGAGCCGCAATCAGCCGCGCCAACCGCTCAGCAACAGGATACGGATCGCGCACAACAACCATCGTCTGCGCAGCAGTAGATGGCGATAATATTTTTATAACAGGTCACGATAGCGTTTTTACCGCGCCCGGTTAAGCCAGCGGAGTCAGGATAATGCAGTTCGCTAAAATGCACGGATTAGGCAATGATTTCATGGTTGTTGATGCCGTAACGCAGAATGTTTATTTTTCACCCGAGCTGATCCGCCGTTTGTCGGATCGGCATTGCGGCGTCGGCTTCGATCAACTTCTGGTGGTGGAACCGCCGTACGATCCTGAACTGGATTTCCATTACCGTATTTTCAATGCCGATGGCAGCGAAGTAGCCCAATGCGGCAATGGCGCGCGCTGCTTCGCCCGTTTTGTGCGTCTGAAAGGATTAACCAGCAAACGCGATATCGCGGTCAGTACCCAAACGGGGAGGATGGTTCTCAGCGTCACCGACGATGATCTGGTTCGGGTGAACATGGGGGAACCTAATTTTGATCCGCAGCAGATCCCTTTTCGCGCCATAAAAGCGGAAAAAACCTACATTATGCGCGCCGAAGAGCACACGGTATTGTGCGGCGTGGTATCAATGGGCAATCCTCACTGTGTTATTCAGGTCGAGGATGTGGCGACCGCCAACGTCGAGTCGCTGGGGCCGTTGCTGGAAAGCCATGAACGTTTTCCCGAACGTGCTAATATCGGTTTTATGCAAGTCATCGATCGCAATACGATCGCCCTGCGTGTTTACGAACGCGGCGCGGGCGAAACTCAGGCCTGCGGTAGCGGCGCCTGTGCCGCCGTGGCCGTAGGTATTCAACAGGCGCTGTTGTCTGCACAGGTCCGGGTGTCGCTGCCGGGCGGAGAGTTGGATATCCACTGGGATGGGCCGGGGCATCCGTTATTTATGACCGGTCCTGCTACGCATGTTTACGATGGATTTATTCATTTATGAAGAATGTCGAGGAGCAGGCCGAGCGCCAGATCGCACTCAGTGACGATATGGTTTTGCAGTTCCTGCAACAGAATGCCGATTTTTTTATCCGCAATGCTCGGCAAATCGAGCAGATGCGGATACCGCATCCCGTCAGGGGCACGGTCTCGCTGGTGGAGTGGCAACTGGCGCGCCAGCGTAACCACATCACCCAACTGGAGGAAGAAATCACGCTGTTGATGGAACAGGCCGGGGCTAACGAATTGCTGTTTAACCGGCTACTGAAGCTGCAAACGGAACTGGCTTCGGCGGATAGCCTGCTGGATATGCTGGACCGGCTTCAGCGCTGGGCGCGCAAGCTGGGGCTGGCGGGGGCGTCGGTTCGTCTGTTCAGCGACAAATGGCGCATCGGCGCGCCCTCCGATTTTACCCATCTCTCTCTGAATCGCTCCTTGTTTGAACCTTTACGCATTCAGCGTCTTGGTCAGGCCAACCATTATCTCGGCAGCCTGAATGGCCCTGAACTGCTGTTGCTGTTGCCGCAGGCGAAGCAGGTCGGCTCGGTCGCCTTATCGATGATGGGTGAAAAACACGACCTGGGGTTGCTTATCTTCACCAGCCGTGACAGTCACCACTATCAGGATGGTATGGGTACCGTGCTATTGCAACAGCTGGCGACGACCATGCTGCCCGCCATGCTGGAGCGCTGGGTTGAGCGGATATGAGCCAGCCCGCCGCACCGGCACCGGGTATCGCATCCCTGCAACATCAGGTTGATGAATTTTTGCGTTACCTGAAGGTTGAACGTCAACTCAGCCCACTGACGCAAATCAGCTATGCCCGTCAGTTGGCGGCGATTATTGCGATAGCGTCGGCCGCGGGACTGAGTGATTGGCAAATGCTGGATGCGGCCGGCGTCCGCGCGGTGGCTTCCCGCAGTAAGCGGGATGGACTGCACGCGGCCAGTCTGGCGTTGCGTTTGTCCGCTCTGCGCAGTTTTCTGGACTGGATGGTCTCGCGGGGCGCGCTGAGCGCTAACCCGGCGAAAGGGGTGTCTACGCCACGGGCCGGACGCCATTTGCCCAAGAATATGGACGTGGATGAGATGAACCGCCTGCTGGATATCGATCTCGACGATCCGCTGGCGGTGCGCGATCGCGCCATGCTGGAAGTGATGTATGGCGCGGGTTTGCGTCTGGCTGAACTGGTGGGGATGGATTGCCGGCACGTCGATCTGGCGAGCGGCGAAGTCTGGGTGGTGGGGAAAGGCAGCAAAGAGCGCAGGTTGCCTATTGGAAAAACGGCGGTAATCTGGCTTGAGCATTGGCTGGGGCTGCGTGAACTGTTCGGGCCGGAAGACGATGCGGTTTTTGTTTCCAATCAGGGGCGACGTATTTCGATGCGCAATGTGCAGAAGCGCTTTGCCGAATGGGGGGTGAAGCAGGGGGTAAACAGCCACGTTCACCCGCATAAACTGCGCCACTCGTTCGCCACCCATATGCTGGAATCCAGCGGCGATTTGCGGGCGGTGCAGGAGTTACTCGGTCACGCCAACCTTTCCACCACGCAGATTTATACCCATCTGGATTTTCAACATTTAGCGTCTGTGTACGATGCCGCGCATCCACGCGCCAAACGGGGAAAAGCCTGATGCATTTTTACCGACCATTGGGCACTGTCAGCGCGCTTACCTTCGATCTGGATGACACGCTGTACGATAACCATGAGGTGATACGGCGCACCGAACGGGAGTCGGTAAGCTTTCTGCAACAATACCATCCGGGTTTGCGGGATTTTCAGTCGGCGGATTTCCAGCGCCTGCGCGCTGAACTTCGGGTTCGGGAGCCGGAAATCTATCATGATGTGACCGAATGGCGACGCCGCGCGGTGGAACAGGCGATGATTAACATTGGCCTGAGCGCCGACGACGCGGCCCGGGGCGCTCGGGAAGCGATGGACAATTTCGCCCACTGGCGCAGCCAAATCAACGTGTCGGAAGAGACGCACCGTACGCTGGCGACGCTGGCCGAACGTATGCCGTTGGCGGCGATCACCAACGGCAACGCGCAACCGCATCTGTTTGGTCTGGATCGCTACTTTGCGTTTATTCTGCGTGCCGGTCCGCATGGCCGCGCCAAGCCGTTCGCCGACATGTATCGTCTGGCCGCGGAAAAACTCGGTCTGCCGCCGCGGCGGATTTTACATGTGGGCGACGATCTCACCGCCGACGTCGCCGGGGCGATTCGTTGCGGTATGCAGTCTTGCTGGATTAACCTGCGTGAAGGCAACCTATTGCGCATCGATGACACCCGCTTGCTGCCGCATATTGAAATTTCCCGGTTGGCATCGCTGACAGCGTTGTTATAATTACCTGGATAAATACTCAGTGGAAAGGCGTCTCCCTGGCGACGACGCCGTTTCCCGCTAACGGAAAACCGGTATCTATGGACGTTTCTGATCTGCTTGATGGCCTCAACGACAAACAACGTGATGCGGTAGCCGCGCCACGCGGCAATGTATTGGTGTTGGCCGGGGCCGGCAGCGGCAAGACGCGGGTGCTGGTGCATCGTATTGCCTGGCTGCTGTCTGTCGAAAACTGTTCGCCGTATTCCATTATGGCGGTGACGTTCACCAACAAAGCGGCGGCGGAAATGCGCCACCGTATCGATCATCTGATCGGCACCAGTCAGGGCGGGATGTGGATCGGCACGTTTCATGGATTGGCCCATCGCCTGCTGCGCGCTCACCATCTGGATGCCGGATTGCCGCAGGATTTCCAGATTCTGGACAGCGAAGATCAGTTGCGTCTGCTCAAACGCCTGATACGGGCGTTGAATCTGGATGAGAAGCAGTGGCCGCCGCGTCAGGCGATGTGGTACATCAACGGCAAAAAAGATGAGGGGCTGCGTCCTCAGCATATTGAAAGCTATGGCAATCCGATAGAACAGACCTGGCAGCGGGTTTATCAGGCCTATCAGGAGGCCTGCGATCGCGCCGGGCTGGTGGATTTCGCCGAATTGCTGCTGCGGGCGCATGAGTTGTGGCTGAATAAGCCGCAGATCCTGAACCATTATCGTGAGCGCTTCACCAATCTTCTGGTGGATGAGTTTCAGGATACCAACCGGATTCAATACGCCTGGATCCGCATGCTGGCGGGCGACAGCGCCAATGTGATGATCGTCGGCGATGACGATCAGTCCATTTACGGCTGGCGCGGCGCGCAGGTGGAAAATATTCAGCTGTTTCTGCACGATTTCGCCGGCGCGCAGACCATCCGGCTGGAGCAGAATTACCGTTCCACCAGCAATATCCTGAATGCCGCCAACGCCCTGATCGCCCATAACGGCGGGCGATTAGGCAAAAATTTGTGGACGGACGGCGCGGAGGGCGAGCCGATTTCACTGTACTGCGCGTTTAACGAGCTGGACGAGGCGCGGTTTGTGGTCAACCGGATTAAAGTCTGGCAGGAAAATGGCGGCGCGCTGAATGATAACGCCATTTTATACCGCAGCAATGCCCAGTCGCGCGTGCTGGAAGAGGCGCTGCTGCAACAGAATATGCCGTACCGCATTTATGGCGGCATGCGATTTTTCGAACGGCAGGAAATCAAAGACGCGCTGTCTTACCTGCGGTTGATTGCCAACCGCAATGACGATGCCGCGTTTGAACGCGTGGTCAATACACCGACGCGCGGCATTGGCGACAGAACGCTTGATGTGGTGCGTCAGACGGCCCGTGACCGGCAGTTGACGCTGTGGCAGTCCACCCGTGTGCTGTTGCAGGAAAAAGCGCTGGCGGGGCGCGCAGCCTCCGCGCTGCAACGTTTTGTGGAACTGGTGGATGCGTTGGCGTATGAAACCGCCGAACTGCCGCTGCATGTGCAAACCGACCGGGTGATCAAAGATTCGGGCCTGTGGAGCATGTACGAGCAGGAAAAAGGCGAGAAGGGCCAGGCGCGGATAGAAAACCTGGAAGAACTGGTCACCGCGACGCGGCAGTACAGCTATCAGGATGAAGATCAGGATCTGATGCCGCTTCAGGCGTTTTTGTCGCATGCGGCGCTGGAGGCGGGCGAAGGGCAGGCGGATGCCTATCAGGACGCGGTGCAACTGATGACGCTGCACTCGGCCAAAGGCCTGGAGTTTCCGCAAGTGTTTATCGTCGGGATGGAAGAGGGGATGTTCCCCAGCCAGATGTCGCTCGACGAAGGCGGGCGGCTGGAAGAGGAACGCCGTCTGGCTTATGTGGGTGTGACGCGCGCCATGCGGAAGCTGACGCTGACGTATGCGGAAACCCGGCGGTTATACGGTAAAGAGGCGTATCACCGTCCTTCGCGTTTTGTGGGCGAGCTGCCGGCGGAATGTGTTGAAGAGGTGAGGTTGCGCGCCAGCGTTACCCGTCCGGTCAATCATCAGCGTCTCGGCACCCCGATCGCTCAGAACGACAGCGGCTATCGTCTGGGTCAGCGGGTTCGCCATGCCAAATTCGGCGACGGCACCATCGTCAATCTGGAAGGCAGCGGCGACCATTGCCGCATTCAGGTGGCGTTTCAGGGGCAGGGCATTAAATGGCTGGTGGCCGCCTATGCCCGGCTGGAAACCGTGTGAAACATAAAATACGAGAGAAAAATGACGCCGGATCAAATTGCACAGGCTCTGTTACAAAAGACCGGCCATTTATTCAATTGACGACAGCGCGTTGCAATGGGTTTTAAAGTTGACAGCCTTTTTCATCTCGGCGTAACATGCGCGCATCATTATTCCCGGAGGGCCTACGCCTTGGACGCACCCAGTCGATACTGGCTCAATAACCTGCTCATTAGGTACAACTTCTAAGGCTATCTCTCCACTGCTGATAGCCTTCGTGGTTGTCAGCGATGCTATTCATATCGCTACGAGTCAGATCCGTCGAACGGACTGAAACCTGCCGGTGACGTTTTCACCTCTGTTTCTGTGCTTCTATCGCGTTGTCCATCTCTGCTACTGAAAAGGGAGCTATGGCCTATGCTGAGTGCATTTAAACTGGACAATTGTCGTCTATCCCGTCTGGAACTGGATGATGCCGACGATCTGACCTCGTCTGTCTGGGTCGATTTAATCGAGCCGGAAGACGGCGAGCGCGAAAAAGTACAACAGGAGCTGGGACAGAGTCTGGCGACCCGGCCGGAACTGGAAGACATTGAGGCATCCGCGCGTTTCTTTGAAGATGAAGACGGGCTGCACATTCACTCCTTCTTCTTTTTTGAAGACGCTGAAGATCATGCCGGCAATGCCACGGTGGCATTTACCATTCGCGATGGTCGTCTGTATACGCTGCGTGAGCGCGAGCTGCCCGCGTTTCGCCTTTACCGCATGCGCGCCCGCAGTCAGACGCTGGTTGATGGCAATGCCTATGAACTGCTGCTCGATCTATTTGAAACCAAAATCGAACAGTTGGCCGATGAAATCGAAAATATCTACAGCGATCTGGAATCGCTGAGCCGCATCATTATGGAAGGGCGTCAGGGAGACGAATACGATGATGCGCTTTCCACGCTGGCGGAACTGGAGGATGTGGGCTGGAAGGTTCGTCTGTGCTTGATGGATACCCAGCGGGCGTTGAATTTTTTGGTGCGTAAAGCCCGCTTGCCTTCCGGCCAGTTGGAACAGGCGCGCGAAATCCTGCGCGATATCGAATCCCTGTTGCCGCACAACGAATCGCTGTTCCAGAAGGTCAACTTCCTGATGCAGGCGGCGATGGGTTTCATCAATATCGAGCAGAGCCGGATCATCAAGATCTTCTCGGTGGTCTCGGTGGTATTCCTGCCGCCGACGCTGGTGGCGTCCAGCTACGGGATGAACTTTGAATTTATGCCTGAACTGAAATGGTCTTTCGGTTATCCGGGCGCGATTGTATTGATGATTCTGGCCGGGCTGGCCCCTTATCTGTATTTCAAACGCAAAAACTGGCTCTGAAAGCGCGCCGCGCGCCGTGAAAATGGGCGCGCGGGACGTTATTCATTTCCCTATTAGATTATCCGACGACTCGGTTTATCCCCGTCATACTTCACGTTGCCCGTGTGTTGGCCGCGTTGCCCTCAGGGTTCGTAATCCGAGCGCGCCGTAGTTTACGCTGGGTATACAGCGCATCGAGAATAAACAGCGCCAGCGCACTCCAGATAAAGGCAAACGTAATCAACTTATCGTCACCAAAGGTTTCGTCATAAAAGGTAACCGCCAGCAGAAACACCATGGTGGGGCCGAGGTACTGGAAAAAACCTAAGGTGGAAAGGCGCAGGCGCAGGGCCGCGGCGGTGAAAAGCAGTAGCGGTACGGTGGTGATAATGCCGGCGAAGATCAACAGCAGGTTTAACGACCAGGCGTTTTCCGTCATATGGCTGCTCGGGGTATCGGCAATAAAAAACAGATAGATAACCGCCATCGGTAACATCCACAGCGTTTCAATCATCATGCCGGTCTGACCGTCAATACCGATTTTCTTGCGCAGCAAACCATACAAGGCAAAGCTGAATGCCAGCCCGAGCGCGATGACAGGCAGTGAGCCAAAGGTCCATAGCTGTACCAGCACCCCGACGACGGCCAGTAAAACGGCGAACCATTGCAGGCGGCGAAAGCGCTCGCCCAGAAACAGCATCCCCAGCATGACGTTCACCAGCGGGTTAATAAAGTAACCGAGGCTGGCCTCCAGCATGTGGTGATTATTTACCGCCCAGATATACAATAACCAGTTGCCGCCGATGAGTACCGCCGTCAACGCCAGCAATAACAGGTGTTTGACATTGCGGCAGGCATAACGCACCTGGCGCCATTTCCGGCTGAGCGTCAGCAGGATCAGCATAAAGAAAAACGACCAGATAATACGATGCGTCAGTATTTCATTCGGCGGTACATGCTCTAGCAGCTTAAAGTACACCGGCGCTATGCCCCAAATGAAATAGGCGCCCAGGGCGAAGACAATACCCTGACGAGTTTGTTGTGCATCCATTGATGACTCGATAAAAAACGGCGGGAAAAGGGAAGTTTACCCAAAACGGCGTTCGCTTTCACCCTTACTATTAGCCAACAATGTAAGTCGCCGTTGCGCTGGCGATATGTGATCCCTGTTGATTGTGCAATTCAGCCCGTGCGACGGCGATTTTATTGCCGCCGCGCAGCAGTTGACTGGTGATGGTGAAATATTCCCCGTGTCCCGGCCGCAGGTAGTCGACCCGCATATCAATGGTGCCCATGCGGGAAAGACGCTGGCGGAATTCTTGCTCGCTGATGGTTTCATGACGCAGCAGCGTATTACCCACGCAAACTAAACCCGCCGCCACATCCAACCCTGCGGCAATCACCCCGCCATGCAGGATTTTCTGTAAGGCGTTACCGATCAGCTTGTCCTGCCGCGTGAAAGTCAACGTTGCCCGATCGGTGTCAAAATGCTGTAGCTCCAGGCCCAATTCACTATTGAACGGCATTTTATAGATAAAGATATCGGCAACCAGTTGTCGAACGGTGTCCCGGGTCAACACCGCGCCTTGGGTTAATGACGTGTTAGGCATAGTTGCCTTCCTATGGAGTGAATGCCGGAAGCAGACGGAGCTAAATGCTGCTCCAAGTGTTAATTAATTGTTTATTTTATGCGTTGATTTTGTTTCTTTCCAGAAAAGACTGAGAAACCATCGAACGTTGATTCAAATGCCGTCGAACTGTGTAAAATGGCGGGCTTAGGTTGAGGTAGTGATTATGATCGCTCAGGAGAGAAAGTGAATGCGTAAAATAGTTGGCATGTTGGTTATGCTGCTGGCGACACAAGTGCAGGCGGAAGAAGCAAAAATAGAGCCAGTGCATGACAAACCTGCGGTGCGCGGCAGTATTATCGCCAGTCTGTTACAGAAACATGATAGTCCGTTTATTCTCTATCCGTATGAGAGCAATTATCTGCTGTATACCTACACCAGTAATATAAATAAAACTGCGATACAGAGCTATAACTGGGCGGACGAAGCACGCAAGGATGAGGTCAATTTCC
Organism: Brenneria sp. hezel4-2-4; assembly: GCF_013155275.1. Lineage (GTDB taxonomy): Bacteria > Pseudomonadota > Gammaproteobacteria > Enterobacterales > Enterobacteriaceae > Brenneria. The sequence continues at coordinate 24,263 of NZ_JABJXS010000011.1, read as the reverse complement.
AGCTCAGCCTCGGTTTCCCGATTTGGCGCGGTATTTTCGGCGACAGTTCGTTGCTGGGCGCATCGTATACGCAGCGTTCCTGGTGGCAGTTATCCAATAAAAGCGAATCTTCCCCCTTCCGTGAAACGGATTACGAGCCGCAGGTTTTTCTCGGCTGGGCGACCGATTACACGTTCGCCGGTTGGACGCTGCGGGATGTTGAAGTCGGGTTCAATCATCAGTCGAACGGGCGTTCCGAACCGACATCACGCAGTTGGGATCGCGCCTATGTTCGTCTGATGGCGCAAAACGGCAACTGGCAATTAGACCTCAAGCCGTGGATTCGTTTATCCGATAGTCAGGACGATAACCCGGATATCACCAAATATATGGGGCACTACCGCCTGCGCGTCGGCTACGTCTGGGGCGACAGCATATTCAGCGCCGAAGGGCGTTATAACTGGAACAGCGGTTACGGCGGCGGCGAACTTGGCTGGAGCTATCCGCTTACCGACCATGTACGCTTTTATACCAAAGTATTCAGCGGCTATGGTGAGTCGCTGATTGACTATAATCACCGCCAGACCCGTTTCGGGATTGGGGTGACGTTGAACGATATGTTCTAGTTCTAGTCGGAATGGCGCCGGGACGCGTTGTCCGCTCGCGCGTTCCGATGCAAACCGACGGCAACCGAAAAATTTTTTCGGCGATGTTCGCAAGTATGGCGATAACGTGGCGCGTCGCGATTTAAAACATTGCAGTTTTACCGTTCGGCGCTGAAAATAGCGTCTGTTGGATTTCATCGGATTGGGGAAGGCGTGTCTACGGCGGAAGTATTAAATAAGGAAGCGCTGGCGGTTCAGGTATTACGCGATACGTTCGGCTACCAGCAATTCCGACCGGGTCAGCAGGAAATCATCAACGCGACCATCGGCGGGCAGGACTGTCTGGTGATCATGCCGACCGGCGGCGGGAAATCCTTGTGCTATCAGATCCCTGCGCTGGTGATGGACGGCCTGACGCTGGTGGTTTCCCCGCTTATTTCGCTGATGAAGGATCAGGTCGATCAACTACAGGCTTCCGGCGTCTCGGCGGCATGCCTCAATTCGACCCAAACGCGCGAGCAACAGCTTGAGGTGATGGCCGGCTGCCGCAGCGGGCAGATCAAACTGCTGTACATCGCGCCTGAGCGTCTGACCACCGACAGCTTCCTCGACCATCTTATCCAATGGCGACCGTCACTGATCGCGGTGGACGAGGCGCACTGTATTTCCCAGTGGGGCCATGATTTTCGTCCCGAGTACCGGGCGCTGGGGCAGATCAAACAGCACTTTCCCGGCTTGCCGGTAATTGCGTTGACCGCCACCGCCGATGAAACCACCCGACAGGATATCGTTCGTCTGCTTGATCTGCGCGCTCCGCTGATTCAGGTCAGCAGTTTTGACCGGCCGAATATCCGCTATACGCTGGTTGAAAAATTCAAACCGCTCGATCAACTGTGGATGTTTGTGCAGGGCCAGCGCGGCAAAAGCGGTATCATTTACTGTAACAGCCGGGCGAAGGTGGAAGATATCAGCGCTCGGCTGCAAAGCCGCGGGCTGAGCGTGGCGGCCTACCACGCCGGGCTGGATAACCAGCGTCGGGCGCAGGTACAGGAAGCCTTCCAGCGCGACGACCTTCAGGTGGTGGTCGCGACCGTCGCCTTTGGCATGGGGATTAACAAACCTAACGTCCGGTTTGTGGTGCATTTCGATATTCCACGCAATATTGAATCCTACTATCAGGAAACGGGACGCGCCGGACGGGACGGTTTGGCGGCAGAGGCCGCATTGTTTTACGATCCGGCGGATATGGCGTGGCTGCGGCGCTGTCTGGAAGAGAAACCCGCCGGACAACAGTTGGATATTGAACGCCATAAGCTGAATGCCATGGGCGCGTTTGCCGAAGCGCAAACCTGCCGCCGTCTGGTATTGCTCAACTATTTTGGCGAAGGTCGCCAGCAGTCGTGCGGCAACTGCGATATTTGTCTCGATCCGCCCAAGCGTTATGACGCTCTGGTAGAGGCGCAAAAAGCGCTTTCCTGCGTCTATCGCGTGGGGCAGCGCTTTGGCATGGGCTATGTCGTTGAAGTGCTGCGCGGCGCGAACAACCAGCGTATCCGCGAATTCGGTCACGATAAGCTGCCGGTGTATGGCATCGGTCGGGATAAATCGCAAGAGCATTGGGTGAGCGTGCTGCGCCAACTGATCCACCTGGGTCTGCTGAATCAGAATATCGCCATGCATTCCGCGCTACAGCTCACCGAGTCGGCGCGCCCGGTGCTGCGCGGCGAGGTGCCGTTGCAGCTCGCCGTACCGCGCGTGATTAATCTGAAGCCGCGCGCCAGCCAGAAATCTTACGGCGGCAATTATGATCGCAAACTGTTCGCCAAGCTGCGCAAGCTGCGCAAATCCATTGCCGATGAGGCGAATATTCCGCCCTATGTGGTGTTCAGCGATGCGACGCTGCTGGAGATGGCCGAACTGATGCCGATTACCGCCGCGGAGTTGTTGAATATTAATGGCGTGGGGCAGCGCAAACTTGAACGTTTCGGCTCTCCTTTTATGACCATGATTCGCGATCATGTTGATGACGACGACGAATGATCGCCATTCATCTTCAGCGCCGACGTTTGTTCAAGCGATAGGAAAATAATCATGTTAATGCTGTTTCTGACGGTTGCGCTGGTTCATTTCATCGCGCTGATGAGTCCCGGCCCCGACTTCTTTTTCGTTTCCCAAACGGCGGCCAGCCGTTCCCGCCGCGAAGCGATGATGGGCGTGCTGGGTATTTCGCTGGGGGTGGTCATCTGGGCGGCCATTGCGCTGTTGGGGTTACACCTGTTATTGCAGCAGATGGCCTGGTTACACCGCGCGATTACGCTCGCCGGCGGCGCTTACCTGTGCTGGATGGGCTGGCAGATGCTGCGCTCGGCGCGCAGTAAAGCGCAGTTGGAAACTACGCAGGAGGCGGCGATTACGCTGCCTCGGCGGGGTAAAACCTTTATGCGCGGCCTGCTGACCAACCTGGCGAACCCAAAAGCGCTGGTGTATTTCGGCAGCGTGTTTTCGCTATTTGTCGGCGACAGCGTCGGCAGCGGCGCGCGCTGGGGGCTGTTCGTGTTGATTGCGGTGGAAACCCTGCTGTGGTTCAGCCTGGTCGTACTGGTGTTTGCGTTACCCGCCATGCGCCGTGGCTATCAGCGGTTGGCCAAGTGGGTGGATGGCGTTGCGGGCGTGCTGTTTACCGCTTTCGGTCTGCATCTGATTTTTTCCCGCTAACGGTTAATGACGCCGGTCGTTCTCCCCCGCCGATTGCGCTTGCCGCCGGTGGGGGAGCCCGCAAGCTCACTCCGTGGCTAGACTTTTCTGGCGGTGGCGAGCAGCGCGCCGACCAATACAAACAGCGAACCGAAAATCCGGTTTAGCGTTTGCATCTGTCGCGGCCCTTTCAACCAACCGGCAATGTGTGTCGCCAGCGTGGCGTAGCCAATCATCACCATAATATCGACCGCCACGGTGGTGACGCCCAGCACCAGATATTGCGCCGCCTGAGGCTGATGGGGGATGATGAATTGCGGAAACAGCGCGGCTAAAAATACGATGCTTTTCGGGTTGGTGAGGTTAACCAGAATGGCGCGTTTAAATAGCCTGCGCCGCGGCATGGCGCTTGCCAACGCTTGCAGATCCAAGGCGCCGGCCGCGCGCCATTGTTGGATACCCAGCCAAATCAGGTAAGCCGCTCCCAGCCATTTGAGGATTTCGAAGGCCAGCAGGGATTGTGACAGCAACGTACCCAGCCCAATGCCGACCAACACGATATGTATCGTTAAGCCAACCTGCAAGCCGCCGATCGAGGCGACGGCGCCGCGGTATCCGTGGCTGATGCCGGTGCTCATGGTGTTTATCGCGCCTGAACCGGGGGAAAGGCTGAGTATCAGCGTGGTGAGTAGATAGGTTAGCCACCAGTTTAAGGTCATCGATGAATGTTCCCTGAATACGGTTTGTTATGGCGGACAGGACGCCCGCGACGTTAAAAACTCATGCAAGGCGGCCTGCTTCCACCCTGACGAACCCATGCCTGACATGGTCAAAAAACGCTCCCGGCGTTTATTTCTCCCGGAAATTTTTTATGTCACAATACACCGGTTGTTTTCTTTGTACTATATGCCCGCCATCTTTCAGGTTACCGCGGTGGCCGCGTTCCGGTCGCAGGGTTATCCAGGCTCAGGGGATCTTTCGGTTGCCGTCTGCCGCAACGTTGAAATTTATTGGGTAAACGCTCGCAAAATTGTTCCGATAGCTTTACGGGCCTGCACCGGAGATGTGTGATGACTTCGTATCACGATAGCCTGTTAACGCGAGAAGCGCAGTTTTCTGCGTTTGCTACCGGAGAACTGTTGGACTTTTGGCGTAAGCGCGAAGAGGGGGAGTTTATCGGCGTGGATAACGTGCCGATCCGCTTTGTGCGTTTTACGTCGCCTCAGCACGATAAAATCGTCGTGGTCTTTTCCGGTCGTATCGAGAGCTATGTAAAATACGGCGAAGTCGCTTACGATCTGTTCAGTAATGGCTATGATGTGTTGATGATGGATCACCGGGGACAGGGGCGATCCGGCCGGTTGCTCGAAGATGGTCATCGCGGGCACGTATTGCGTTTTAGCGATTATGTGGACGATGTCGAGCTGTTGTGGCAACAGCAGCTTGCCCCTTACGCCTATGCTCGCCGGTTTGCGTTGGCTCACTCTATGGGCGGCGCCATTTTGGCGCAGTTTCTGGCCCGTCAGCCGGATACCTTTGATGCGGCGGCGCTCTGCGCGCCGATGTGCGGCATCCATCTGCCGATGCCTGGCTGGCTGGCCTGGCGTATTGTTGACTGGGCGGAACGGCATCCGTCGGTGCGTGATTATTATGCGATTGGCACCGGGCAATGGCGGCCGCTGCCTTACATGGTCAACATGCTGACCCACAGCCGCGAGCGTTATCAGCGCAGCGTGAGATTTTATGCCGATTCCCCGGATTTGCGTGTTGGCGGGCCGACCTATCATTGGGTGCGCGAAGCCATAATCGTGGGTAAGCAATTGCTGGCGCAGGCCGCTGATATCACCACGCCTATCCTGTTGTTGCAGGCTGAAGAAGATCGGGTGGTGGATAACCGCAGCCAGGATGCATTTTGTCAGGCGTTGGCGCGGCATGGCCATCCCTGTGCGGGCGGCGGGCCTCAGGTTATTAAAGGGGCGCGGCATGAAATTCTGTTTGAGAAAGATAAAATTCGCGCTCAGGCATTGGCGCTGATCCTGGAGCATTTTGCTCATTATCATTAAATTTTGCGGCGAGTGCCGCCACAACACCACCAGAGGTTAGATCTCACCGTGATGTACCATGTCGTAGCTTCCGATTTAGATGGCACCCTATTATCAGCCGACCATACCTTATCCCCGTATGCGAAAGAGATCCTCCGGTCGCTGACCGAAAAGGGAATTCATTTTGTCTTCGCCACCGGACGGCACCATATGGACGTCGCGCAAATCCGTGACGGTCTTGGCATCAGCGCGTTTATGATCACCTCCAACGGCGCACGGGTGCACAATACGCAAGGCGATCTGATCTTCAGCCATAATCTGGATCCGGACATTGCCCGCGATCTTTACAGCGTGGTGCACAATAACCCGGATATGCTGACGCATGTATATCGTAATGATGAGTGGTTTATGAACCGTCAGCGGCCGGAAGAAGAGCGGTTTTTTAAAGAGTCGGTGTTTAAATATAAACTGTTCGAACCCGCCTTGCTGGAAACCGACGGCGTCAGCAAGATCTTTTTCACCTGTGATTCTCATGAGCAACTGCTGCCGTTGGAAGAGGCGATCAACGCGCGCTGGGGCGATCGCGTTAACGTAAGCTTTTCGACGCTGACCTGCCTGGAAGTGATGGCCGGAGGCGTGTCCAAAGGGCATGCGCTGGAGCAGGTGGCGAAAATCATCGGATTCTCACTGAAAGAGTGTATTGCCTTTGGCGACGGCATGAACGATTACGAAATGCTGTCGATGGCCGGTAAAGGCTGCATCATGCAAAATGCCCATCAGCGTTTAAAGAATTTGTTGCCTGAACTGGAGGTGATCGGCAGCAACGTGGAAAATGCGGTGCCGAACTACCTGCGGGATCTGTTTCTGAAGTAACGGCGGCGGGCGGGTTGGCGTGAGGATCTCTGACACTGAGCGTTCATGCCGTCAAACCTCTTTCTGTTGATAGAAAGGCGGCGTCGAATAGACGCCGCCAGAGGGATGCGAGTTATATACCGGAATTATGACCGTGCTGCTAATTCGGCTTTATGTTTTTTCTCGCTGAACATGACCACAATCAGCAATATCACCGATATGATACTACCGCCGATCATCACCATGAAGCCGCCGTCCCAGCCGAAGAAGTCAACGGTATAACCGACGATGGCGCTCGCCGCAACGGAACCGCCAAGATAGCCGAACAGACCGGTAAAGCCCGCCGCCGTACCTGCGGCTTTCTTCGGCGCCAACTCCAGTGCGTGCAGACCGATGAGCATGACCGGGCCGTAAATCAGGAAGCCGATGATAATCATACAGGCCATGTCGACGTGGGGATTACCCGCCGGGTTCATCCAGTACACGACCGTGGCGATGGTGACTAACGTCATAAAGAACACGCCCGTCGCGCCGCGGTTGCCTCTGAATACCTTGTCCGACATCCAGCCGCACAGCAGCGTGCCGGGGATACCCGCATATTCGTAGAGGAAGTACGCCCAGGATGATTTATCCAGTGCGAAATGTTTCACTTCTTTCAAATAGGTTGGCGACCAGTCAAGAATACCGTAACGCAGCAGGTAGACGAAGACGTTGGCAATAGCGATGTACCACAGCAGTTTGTTGGGGAACACGTATTGCATGAAGATTTGCTTGGCGGTGAGCTCTTGTTCCGCTTTTTCACTGTAATCAACCGGGTAGTCGTCTTTATACTCTTCAATCGGCGGCAGGCCGCAGGATTGAGGCGTATCGCGCATCAGCGCAAAGGCGATCAGCGCAACCAGAATGGCGGCAAACGCCGGCATGTATAACGCGGCTTTCCAATCGTTAAACCAGGCCATGCCCAGCAGGAACAACAGCGGCGGCAGACCGCCCCCGACGTTGTGCGCGCAGTTCCAGATAGAAACGATACCGCCGCGCTCTTTCTGGGACCACCAGTGAACCATGGTGCGCCCGCACGGAGGCCAACCCATTCCCTGAAACCAGCCGCATAAGAACAGCAGTACGAACATTACCGCAATACTTGACGTCGCCCAGGGAACGAAGCCCATGAACAGCATGACGGCGGCCGATAGGATCAAACCGGCAGCCAGGAACACGCGCGGATTGGAACGGTCGGATACCGAGCCCATGATGAACTTGGAAAAACCGTAGGCGATTGAAATACCGGATAGCGCGAAACCGAGGTCGCCGCGGGAAAAGCCTTGTTCGATCAGATAAGGCATTGCCAGCGTGAAGTTTTTACGTACCAGATAGTAAGCGGCGTAGCCAAAAAATATCCCCATGAAAATCTGCCAGCGCAAGCGGCGATAGACAGGATCGATTTGATCTTTTGCTATTCGCGGCTGATGAGCTGCAGGTTTAAAAATACTCAGCATAGATATCTCCAATGCGAAAGAAAACGACAATTTATTGTTCTATTACGAACGTGATTGTAGGGAATAGGCGAATAATTAACTGTGATTCATCACCCAAATGTTATGTTTTTATAACGCTGTGACATTCTTTGCGCTCATGTTAACAGAATGAGTTTAACTCCATGATTAAGTTTAGTGACTCTTATCACATTTATAACTTTTAATTACCGAATTATTTTCGTTTTATGCTCGTTTTTGTTCTTTATCAAACATTATCCCTATTGTTTGTGTCCCAATAGCCCCTTATAACGATCCGGTTGGGGCGAGGGCATATGCAAAATAACGGGTCATACCGGGAAACCGATGTCATTGTGATTGGCGGCGGCGCGACGGGCGCGGGAACCGCGCGGGATTGTGCGCTGCGTGGGTTACGCTGCCTGTTGCTCGAACGTCATGACATGGCTACCGGCGCCACCGGGCGCAACCATGGTTTGCTGCATAGCGGATCGCGTTATGCGGTGACGGACGGCGAATCGGCACGTGAGTGTATTGAAGAAAACCAGATTCTCAAACGTATCGCCCGTCATTGCGTCGAACCAACCGACGGACTGTTTCTGACGCTGCCGGAAGATGATCTCGCCTATCAGTCCCAGTTTATCGCCGCCTGTCAACAGGCGGGTATCGATGCGCGGGCGATTGATCCGCAGGAGGCGCTGCGTCTGGAGCCTGCGGCGAATCCGACGTTGATCGGCGCGGTGCGGGTGCCGGACGGCACCATCGATCCTTTCCGTTTGACTTCGGCCAATATGATCGATGCTGAGGAGCATGGCGCCGAGGTATTGACCTACCATGAGGTCATCGGCTTGATCCGTCAGGGCGATCGCATCACCGGGGTACGCGTTTTCGATCATAAACATGCCATTGAAGGCGAAATCTACGCGCAGGTGGTGGTGAATGCCGCAGGGATCTGGGGGCAGCATATTGCCGAGTACGCCGATCTGCGCGTACGCATGTTCCCGGCAAAAGGGGCGCTGCTGATTTTGGGGCATCGCATTAACAACATGGTGATTAATCGCTGCCGTAAACCGGCCGATGCCGACATTCTGGTGCCGGGCGACACCATCTCGTTGATTGGCACCACCTCAACCCATATCGATTACGATCAGATAGATAATATGACGGTCACCCCCGCCGAAGTGGAAACGCTGATGCGTGAAGGCAGCAAATTGGCGCCGCAGCTGGCGGCTACGCGCATTCTACGTGCTTATGCCGGCGTCCGTCCGCTGGTGGCGAATGACAGCGACCCAAGCGGGCGCAGCGTCAGCCGCGGCATTGTGCTGCTCGACCATGCCAGCCGCGATGGTCTGGAAGGCTTTATCACCATCACCGGCGGTAAACTGATGACCTACCGGCTGATGGCGGAATGGGTGACGGATAAAATTTGTGAAAAGCTGGGGCACAACGTGGCCTGTACCACTGCCCAGAGAGCGTTGCCGGGTTCCGAGGCAACCGCAGAGCGAAACTCATCGGCTCACTTCACGGTAAAACGCCCTGATGACAAGCCGCTGTCCGCGCCATTGCGCGGCTCGGCTATTTATCGACATGGCGATCGCGCCGGACGCCTGTTATCCGGCGAGCGTCTCGATAGCAGCCTGGTATGCGAGTGCGAAGCCGTCACCGCCGGTGAAGTGCGTTATGCGGTGGAATCGCTACAGGTGAATAACCTGATTGATTTGCGTCGGCGTACCCGCGTCGGAATGGGCACCTGTCAGGGTGAACTGTGCGCCTGCCGGGCCGCGGGGTTACTGTGCCGGTTCGGACAGTCGACGCCGAAGCAGTCGATTACCCAGCTAAGCCAGTTTCTGAATGAACGCTGGAAAGGCATTCGCCCGGTGGCCTGGGGCAATACCCTGCGCGAAAGCGAGTTTACCAGTTGGGTATATCAGGGCTTATGCGGCTTGACGGCCGATGACGTTCGGGAGGAACAGCATGCGCTATGACGTGGTGATTATCGGCGGCGGGCTGGCGGGGTTAACCTGCGGCATTCGGCTGGCGGAACAGGGAAAACGTTGCGCTATCGTCAGCGCCGGGCAAAGCGCCTTGCACTTTTCCTCCGGGGCGCTGGATCTGCTCGCCTGTCTGCCGGATGGCCGGCCGATCGACCAGCCGTTAAGCGCGCTGGATGAGTTGGCCCGACAGGCGCCCCATCATCCCTATTCGCTGATGGGCGCCGAGCGGATCTCGGCGTTGTTGCCGCAGATTCAGGCGCTGCTGACGCGTTGCGATATGTCTATGCTGGGCGACTATCGGCAAAATCATCTGCGCATGACGCCGTTAGGTAAATTCCGCCCCTGCTGGCTTAGTCAGCCGGACAGCGTTACCCGTGGTCTGGCGGTCGCCGATCGTTGGGAAAATCCGCTGATTGCCGGTATTGAAGGTTTTCTGGACTTTCAGTCCCGTATTGTGGCTGGAACGCTTCAGGCGCAGGGGATCGCCGCCCGCAGTGATGATTTGAAACTGCCGGTGCTGGACCGGCTGCGTCGTAATCCCAGCGAATTCCGCGCGGTGAATATCTCCCGTGTGCTCGACCTGCCGGAGAATCTGGCGGAGCTGACGGAAGAGCTGAGGTTATTAGCCAGTGGTAATGATGCGGTGATCATGCCCGCCTGTCTGGGGCTGGAAGCGGCTTCGGCGCTGACCGGGCTGCGCGAGGCGCTTGGCAAGCCGGTATTGCTGTTGCCGACATTGCCGCCCTCAGTGCCGGGTCTGCGTTTGCATCAGGCATTATTGCGCCGTTTTCGTCAGCAGGGGGGCATCGTCATGCCGGGCGACAGGGTGGAGCGCGCCATACTGGAACCGCAGGAGACGGCGCTCTACACCCGTAATCACCACGATATTCCGCTGCGGGCGAATCAGGTTGTGCTGGCCAGCGGCAGTTTCTTCAGTAATGGTCTGATTGCGCAATTTGATCGGGTGACTGAACCCGTCTTCGGGCTGGATGTACGCTTTGCGCCGCAGCGGGACGCGTGGAGTCGTCAGGACGCGTTCGCCGCCCAACCCTATATGCAATTCGGCGTGATAACCGATGAGACGCTGCGTCCCGCTATCGGGGGCGAAACGGCGGATAACCTGTATGCCATCGGCGCCGTCCTGGCCGGGTTCGATCCCATTGCCCAGGGGTGCGGAGCGGGCGTATCGATGCTCAGCGCGCTGTATGTCGCCGAGCAGATCCTGAAGGAGGGCAATCAATGAGCCTGCTAACCGATAACAGCTTTGAAGACTGTATCAAATGTACGGTTTGCACCACCTATTGCCCGGTATCGCGGGTTAATCCTCTGTATCCGGGGCCGAAACAGGCCGGGCCGGATGGCGAACGTTTGCGGCGTAAAGATCCTGCCTTGTATGATGAGGCGCTGAAATATTGTACCAACTGTAAACGTTGCGAAGTCGCCTGTCCGTCCGACGTCAAAATCGGCGATATTATCCAACGGGCGAAAGCCAGCTACAGCGCCCATAAGCCCACGTTGCGCGATGCCATTCTCAGTCATACCGATCTGATGGGCGCCATTGCCACCCCATTCGCTCCGCTGGTGAATACCGCAACCGGGCTGAAACCGGTGCGTCAGCTACTGGATAAGGCATTAAAAATCGACCATCGCCGCCAGTTGCCGAAATATTCTTTCGGCACGTTTCGCCGCTGGTATCGCCAGCAGGCGCAAGAGCAACTGCGTTACCGCGACCAGGTCGCCTACTTTCATGGTTGTTACGTTAACTATAACCATCCTCAGTTGGGGAAAGATCTTATCCGGGTGTTCAACGCGATGGATATCGGCGTGCAACTGTTGAGCAAGGAGAAGTGTTGCGGCGTGCCGCTGGTCGCCAATGGTTTTCACGATCGGGCAAGAAAGCAGGCGCGAGTCAATATCAAATCGCTGGATGAGGCCATCAACAGCCGTTCCATGCCGGTGGTGGCGACATCCTCCAGCTGTACTTTCATGCTGCGCGATGAGTATCCGCATGTGCTTGGCGTCGATACGGATCATGTGCGCGACGGCATTGAACTGGCGACCCGCCAATTGTACCGGTTGCTGGAAGAAGAAGGGCGCACATTGCCGTTACGTCCCCTGCCGCTGCGGGTAGCGTATCACACGCCCTGTCATCTGGAAAAAATGGGGTGGACCGCTTATACCCTGTCGCTGCTGCAACGCATTCCCGGGCTTGAGCTGATCGTGCTGGATTCGCAGTGCTGCGGGATTGCCGGAACCTACGGTTTCAAAAAGGAAAATTACCCGACCTCGCAGGGGATTGGCGCATCGCTGTTTCGCCAGATAGAGGAAAGCGGGGCCGATCTGGTGATAACTGACTGCGAGACCTGCAAATGGCAAATCGAAATGTCCACCAGCAAGCCGTGCGAACACCCGATAACCCTGCTGGCCCGGGCGCTGATTCAGGATTAAACGGACAACCGAAAAAAATACTTTACAGACGAGAATGATAATGATTATTATTGTCATGCGTTCCGGGGAGACCGACTCGTGTTCATGTGGGTAAGATTCACATAACCATGACGGTTTTACCGCGAAGGCACGACATTGCTCACATTGCTTCCAGTATTTTTTTAGCCAGCTCGGGTGCTGGCTTTTTTTTTTATGCCCGCCACCTATCCTTGCCGCCCCCTTAAAGCCGTTGCTCCGCAACGCTGAAAAACGCTCCGGGCGTTTTTTGTCCATGATTTAACCTCCATTTTTGCGGGTATCCGCCTACGTCTCCGTTCTGATTTTTTGAACAGCGCGTTAAGTTTTTTGCGCTATCTTATTCTTAGCGACCCGTTAGACTTTATTCATCGAAAACGCGGGAGAAACTGACATGATCTATTTACGTCAAGCGCAACAGCGCGGACATGCAAATCACGGCTGGCTTGATAGCTGGCATACTTTCTCATTTGCGGATTATTACGAACCGGAATTCATGGGTTTCTCGGCGCTGCGTGTTATCAATGAAGACCGGATTGAAGGCGGGCGAGGGTTCGGTACGCACCCGCATAAAGATATGGAAATCCTGACCTATGTGCTGGACGGTACGGTGGAACATCAGGACAGCATGGGAAATAAAGCGCAAATCCAGACCGGCGAGTTTCAGATCATGAGCGCCGGCACCGGGATCCGTCACTCGGAATACAACGCCAGTAGCGATGATTTACTTCACCTGTATCAGATTTGGATTATCCCGGAAAAAAACGGGCTGACGCCGCGCTACGAACAAAAGCGCTTTGATATCCCGCAGGGACGCCAGTTGGTGCTGTCGCCGGATGCTCGTGACGGTTCGCTGAAGATTTTTCAGGATATGACGTTGTGGCGCTGGGCGCTGAAAGCGCAGGAGCAGTCGATCTATCAGGTACAGGCGGCGCGCCGGATCTGGATCCAGGTTGTGCGCGGCAGCGTGGAAATCAACGGCTATCCGGCACAAACCGGCGATGCTTTCGCCATTTGGGATGAAGAAACGCTGTCGGTGCACGCCAGCAAAGAGAGTGAGATCCTGTTGTTTGATTTGCCTCCGGTATAAGCGTGATTCGGTAACGCCAACCGCCGCGATTATCTGTTAATCGCGTTGATTTCTGCCGGTAATCCGTGGATGTGTTCACGGTTTTTTCTTTATACCTTGTTCCGATGTCAAAACGCTGACTCTGCATATTCCTTGCGCGCTTTTTTTGTTAGACTTCCGCTCAATATTTTCAGGCGCTCTCCGTGGATGATGAAGAAAAAAAGACCGGTTCTCCAGAATGTTGCCGATCGGGTTGGCGTGACGAAAATGACGGTGAGCCGTTATTTACGCAACCCGGCCCAGGTTTCTGCGGCATTGCAGGAAAAGATCGCTATCGCGCTCGATGAACTGGGCTATATCCCCAATCATGCTCCCAATATGCTTGCCAGCGCCACCAGCCGGGCGATCGGCGTTCTGTTGCCGTCGTTGACCAATCAGGTGTTTGCCGAAGTGCTGCGCGGTATTGAACGAGTCACGGAAGCGCAGGGTTATCAGACCATGTTGGCGCATTATGGCTATCACCCCGAAAAGGAAGAGCAGCGGCTGATGTCGTTGCTGGCCTATAACATCGATGGCTTAATTCTGGCTGAGCGTTCGCATACGGATCGCACCCGTCAGATGATTGACGTCGCGGGCATTCCCGTTGTCGAACTGATGGATTCGGTGTCTCCTTGTCTGGATATGGCCGTGGGATTCGATAATTTTGAGGCGGCCCGGCAGATGACCCAGCATATGATTTCACTGGGGCGCCGCCATGTTGTTTATCTCGGCGCGCGGCAGGATGAACGGACGATCATAAAGTGTCGCGGCTATGAACAGGCCATGCGGGATAATGGGCTGACGAGCTACTGCGTGATGAGTGAACACGCTTCCTCCTATTCTCTGGGGGGCGAGCTATTGCGACAGGCACAGGCCGAGCACCCGCAAATCGACAGTATTTTCTGTACTAACGACGACCTGGCGGTTGGCGCGATGTTTGAGTGTCAGCGTCAGGGATTACAGGTGCCGAAAGACATGGGGATCGCTGGTTTTCATGGTCACGATATCGGTCAGGCGATGGTGCCGAAGCTGGCCAGCGTTCTTACCCCACGCGAGCGCATGGGGCAGATTGGCGCGGAATTCTTGCTGGCGCGTTTGCGAGGTGAGCCAGTGAAGCCGGCGATGATCGATGTGGGCTTTACCTTGCTGGACGGCAATAGCCTTTAGCCGATTATGTGTTGCCATCGCCGCCCTACCGGCACTACGTCACGCTTGGCGGGAGCGGCGCAACGCCTCAACGCAGCGGCTAACCACCTCTTCCATACTGCCGTCGATGTCGACGGTCAGTACGTCCGGTTCATCGCTGCCTGGCTCTTCCAGAGCGTCAAACTGGCTTTTTAACAGTTCCGTCGGCATGAAATGTCCGGCCCGGGCTTTATGGCGCGCCAGAATGAGATCAAAACTGCCTTTCAGATAGAGAAAGGTCATCCCTTCATTGTCGCGGCGTAAGCGGTCGCGATAGCGTTTCTTTAATGCCGAGCAGACGATGATGCCGGTTTCGTTTTTGTGATACAGGCTGTAGGCCGCGTCGTTCAGACGATCCAGCCAGGGCGCGCGATCTTCGTCATTCAGCGGCGTGCCGCCGGCCATTTTCTGGATGTTGGCACGCGGATGCAGATCGTCGCCGTCAATGAATTTTGCATGGATCGCCCGGGCAAGCGCGGCCCCTACCGACGATTTCCCGCTACCCGACACGCCCATAAGAATAACGCTTTGACCCGGCATAATTTGATCTCCATCCCAAAATGTAAATTAAATGAAACTTACTAGTTCCTAACTTTAACATGTTACCCGTATCATGTTACCGGTATCAAATGATGATGTGATGTATCTCACAAACAATTAACCAGTCCACATCAGGTGACTGAAACGAGATTACGACTATGACAGAAATATCATCCGCTTATAGTGCCAGTGTGCTACTACTCATCGCCGTAGGCGCGGTAGCACTGTTGCTCGTGCTGATCATGCGTTTTAAAATCCACGCTTTTCTGGCGCTTGTATTAGTCAGTTTGGTAACCGCGCTCGTAACAAAAACGCCTTATGAAAATATCGTACCGACGTTACTGAGTGGTTTTGGCAGTACGCTGGCCTCGGTCGCGTTGCTGGTCGGCCTGGGGGCGATGATCGGGCGTTTGCTGGAGATCACCGGTGGCGCCAACGTATTGGCCGACACGTTGATCATTAAATTTGGCAAACGCCATGCGCCGTTCGCGTTAGGTATCGCATCGCTGCTGTTTGGTTTCCCGATCTTTTTTGACGCGGGCTTGATCGTTATGCTGCCGATCATTTTCAGCGTGGCGAAGCGTTTTGGCGGTTCAACCCTGACCTATGCGCTGCCCGCCGCCGGGGCATTTGCGGTCATGCATGCGCTATTGCCGCCTCATCCGGGGCCGGTTGCCGCGAGTGAACTGCTCGGCGCCAATATTGGTCTGCTGGTGATTGTCGGTCTGATTATTGCTTTTCCGACCTGGTATTTGGGCAGTTATCTGTTTGGCCTGTGGGCGGGTAAGAAATTCCATCTACCGCTGCCTTCGACCTTCCTGGAAGAAGTAAAAGCCGATCCCCAACATACGCCGCCGTCGTTTTTAGTGGTGTTGAGCGTACTGTTGCTGCCGCTGGTGTTGATCTTTCTTGATACCGGACTGAATACGCTGACCGTCATGGGGGTGATCAACGGCGACAGCGGCGTGGTGCAATTCCTGAGAATGCTGGGGAAAACCCCGGTGGCTCTGCTGATCACCGTCCTGTTTTCTCTGATCATGTTCAGCGGGCAACACAGCCGCCGCCATCTTGATAAAGCCTGTGAAGGGGCGCTGGGGCCGGTGTGTTCCATTATTCTGGTCACCGGGGCCGGCGGTATGTTTGGCGGCGTATTACGCGCCAGCGGCATCGGTACGGCGTTGGCCGATATGTTGTCTGATACCGGTATGCCGGTGATTGTCGCCGCGTTTGTCGTCTCCGCCGCATTGCGTATCGCTCAGGGGTCGGCCACCGTGGCGTTGACCACCACTGCGGCATTGATGGCGCCAGCCGTGGCGGCGACCACCGGATTGAGTCAGTTCGATCTGTGCTTTATTGTGATCGCCATCGCCGGCGGCGCGACGGTGCTGTCGCACGTGAACGACTCCGGCTTCTGGCTGGTCGGGCGTTTCCTTGAAATGGACGAGAAAACCACGCTGAAAACCTGGACGGTAATGGAAACGCTGATCGGCACCATTGCGTTCCTGATCGCCGCCATAGGCAGCGTGTTTCTCTAATAATGATAAGACGGGGTTTGGCCGCGATGCGGCGAACCCCTGTTTTTTTACAGCGACATATATGCCCGAATGCCGTCCAGAAACATCTGCGTCGACAGCATAACCAGAATCAACCCCATCAGTTTTTCCAGCGCGCTGACGCCTTTCTCCCCCAGCAGTCGTAAAAACAGATCCGACATTAACAGGATGATGAACGAGATCGCCCAGGCAATAAATAAGGCCAGCGTCAGGGACGACAGTTGATTGGGATATTGATGCGACAGCAGCATCAGCGCTGCCAGAATCGACGGACCGGCGACCAGCGGAATGGCCAGCGGCACCAGAAACGGTTCTTCCCCGGCGGGCAGGCCGGTACTGTTGCCTTCCCGTGAGGGAAAGATCATGCGGATAGCGATCAGGAAAAGGATGATGCCGCCGGAAATCGATACCGTTTCGGTGCGTAGATTAAGAAAGGCCAGGATCCGCTCGCCGGCAAACAGAAAGATCAGCATCAGACCCAACGCGATAAGCATCTCACGGACCAGCACCACGCGTCGGCGTTTGGGATCGAGGTGTTTCAGCACCGACATAAAAATAGGCAGGTTGCCGAGAGGATCCATAATTAACAGCAACAGCACGGTTGCCGAGATCATTTCTGTCATGGTGGTCGTTAGCTCCTGAAACCCAATTTCCTGAAATCGACGGGTAATTAAACAAATAGATGTCGTGCGTCATTCTATATCAGGGTGATGATATTAGAATGACTGTTAAAAAGCGCGGCGGCATCGAATAAATTCACTTGCGACTTTGTGTACATTTTGTATGGTGGAAAGACTTGTTTATCACGCAATACCCACGAGCTTGAAATCTATTGGGTATAGATACTCTAAATAATTCGAGTTGCAGGAAGGCGGCAAACGAAGGTCAAATTCGTTTGGAACGAATTTGACCAGCCAACGCACATGCAACTTGAAGTATGACGAGTAAAAGACAGTAGTCAGAATTCTTTTTGTCACCCCCAAGGCAGGACAGTTACCATGAAAAATGTTGGTTTTATTGGCTGGCGCGGTATGGTCGGTTCGGTTCTCATGCAGCGCATGGTGGAAGAACGCGATTTCGATATGATCCGCCCGGTATTCTTTTCCACTTCTCAGCACGGTGAACCGGCGCCGGCGTTGGGCGGTCAGCAAGGCGTGTTGCAGGACGCCTACAATCTGGACGCGTTGCGCGCGCTGGATATCATTATCACTTGTCAGGGTGGCGATTATACGACTGAAGTCTATCCTAAGCTGCGTGCAAGCGGCTGGCAGGGTTTTTGGATCGACGCCGCCTCCTCGCTGCGCATGCAGGATGAGGCGATTATTATTCTGGATCCGGTCAACCATGCGGTGATTAAGCAGGGGCTGGACAATGGCGTTAAGACGTTTGTCGGCGGCAACTGTACCGTCAGCCTGATGTTGATGTCGCTGGGCGGTCTGTTCGCCAACGATCTGGTGGACTGGGTGTCCGTCGCCACTTATCAGGCGGCTTCCGGCGGCGGCGCGCGGCATATGCGCGAACTGCTGGTGCAGATGGGTATGTTGCATGGCGACGTGGCGAAAGAACTTCAGGATCCGGCTTCAGCCATCCTGGATATCGAACGTAAAGTGACCGCGCTGACCCGCAGCGGCACGTTGCCGACCGATAATTTCGGCGTGCCGTTGGCTGGCAGCCTGATCCCGTGGATCGACAAGCAGTTGGATAACGGCCAGAGCCGCGAAGAGTGGAAAGGGCAGGCGGAAACCAACAAGATCCTCGGCGGTAGCCGTGTGATCCCGGTTGACGGTCTGTGCGTGCGCGTGGGCGCGCTGCGCTGCCATAGTCAGGCATTTACCATCAAGTTGAAAAAAGATGTGGCGTTGCCGGAAATTGAACAAATGCTGGCAACCCATAACGACTGGGTAAAAGTCGTGCCCAACGATCGTGACGTCACGATGCGCGAACTGACGCCGGCCGCGGTAACCGGTACGCTGTCCACGCCGGTTGGCCGTCTGCGTAAACTGAATATGGGGCCGGAATATCTGTCCGCCTTTACGGTAGGCGATCAACTGTTGTGGGGGGCCGCTGAACCGCTGCGCCGTATGTTGCGTATCCTACTGTAACCTTGCCGCGCTGGCGCCATTCCTTTATGGGGCGCGCCAGCATGGTTTTACCGCTGGTATTTTCCTGTCGACGCCATGACCCCTGCCATTTTCCACGAGGCTTTTGATGCAAAGACTGACGATTTCAATGGATGATCGACTGGCGCAGGACTTTGATGAACTGATGCGGCGTAAGGGTTATGCCAACCGTTCTGAAGCCTTCCGCGATATGCTGCGCCGTGAACTGGGCGAAATGACGCTTGAAACGGATAAAAATGGGGCATGCGTGGCGGTGCTGAGCTACGTCTACGATCATCACGAACGTCAGCTCTCCAGCAGGCTGGCGGAAATGCAACACGACCATCATGATCTAACGGTTTCCACCATGCACACGCATTTGAGCCATGAAGAGTGTGTGGAAACGATTATTTTGCGCGGTACGGCGTCACAGGTTGAGCATTTCGCCGAATCCGTCATGGCGCAAACGGGCGTACGGCACGGACGGTTGAATCTGATCCCGCTATAAAAGGCCACTGTGCCGGCGCGCTATCAGGATGTCGAGCAGCAGCAACCAGGCAACGCCTTCCATGTCGGTTATCGCCCCAAAGCGTAGCTCCGGATGGCTTAAAACCTCATCCTATATTTACGCTGCCGCCGCCGATCAACACCCCACCGCAGCTAACGGCATCACCGCTACGCGCCGCCGGTTTACCATCAATGAACACGCTGGATGAGCCGCCGCTGATGCTTCGGCTATGACCATGAGGAGCCAGAGGATCGCCTTGCCGGGCGAGCGGCAGACCATCCACGTTAACGGTTGGAGAGCCGGCAATGACCGACGTAGGCGGATGACTGCCGTGGCCGGTATCGGAATTCCCTAATTTAACGGCATTACCCATATTTTTAGTCTCTTTCTACTTTGTGCGTTTACGTATTGTGATAAATGAATTATAAGATTGTCATCATTAATAATCACCATACTAATCTAAGAAAATCAAACCGTTCATCGGCGTCAGTGGCCGCAGACATTATGCTTAACCCAAAGAAATCCATGCATTTCCATTTATTATATCTTTCCCTTATAACTTATCCTTTATTTATGTTTAGATGACAGGGATAAACCTACCATCGATAAAAGAGAATATGGGAGAAAAAGTTCCAATTAGTTTCTCTCCGCTTTCATCATCTGTAAAATAAGAAATGGGAGAAAAGGTAGGGTCGGATTTATTGACAAGACGAAGCATTCTTTGGTTATTCATTACCTTAATTTCATAATCGCTCCAGTTAATGGGGATCATCTTGAATGAAGGATCTTTAAGATCTGCAGAAAAATTTGTATTGCTATATATATTATCAGTACTCTCTCCGGTAGTAATTGCCCACGCTTGTAATGACTCACTAAGATAAGATTTTATGGCCGCATTGTTTCTTTCTGCGAAAAGTTGCCAGAGATCAAGATAGGCTAGCTGTAGCGCTTGGATCTGTTGCGGTTTGCCAGAGAAAGGAACGGCATTTCTCCATTTCCACTCGGGAAGCCCTTTAAGATAGACTTTTTGCGTAAACTGATAGAGTTCCATACCAACTGGGAAATAATTATCAGAAAAATAATTATCAGGAATATGCCCCTTTTCAACCTGCGGTGCAGTTATTTTCTGTGGCATCACCTTTTCAACTTGAGTAGAGCCAGCTTCTCCGACAAATTGCGCAAAGGGAATACCGTCTTTACCGATACCAATAGTCATCTGACTCAACACTTTCGACTGTTTGCCTTTAAATGCGGTTAAGGAAACTTTACAGCTCGCATCCGGTTTAAAGGTCTTTCTCGCTTCATCGCTGATTTTTTCCTGTGAGAACCACCCTAGAGCCCCTATTTCAACAGTAATACTATTTTCGCCATTTGCTAGAAAAAGCAACGCGTTGGTGCTGGATGAGCCAAATCCTCTTCCAGCCACCGCCGAATCACGGTTATCCATACCGATAACGCCGTTAGTCTTAATGGCGCAAAATGCGGAGTGAATGTCAAATATGCTACGAATTTTTAACGGATCATTAGCGGCATTTGCTGTAGACATCATTATTGCTCCTGAAAGGATCACATATTTCCATTTAACAAGTTTACCAATCATAGACTTTCCTTGGATTATCAATGTTGCGTGTTGTAACCAATCGCCCAGGGCTACGCAGGTATCATTTTTGGCTTAGTGATGACTCTCTCTTTACCGAATAAATTAATCCTCATTGCTGATTTATCCGATTTTAATGGTGCAGCCAGTTCTGTAGTTGATTGGTATTGGTATTGATGGTTTAAATCTTTAGCCCCACCTTTTTTTTTCTCCCACTGGGCATCAGCCACCACTGCCACATCAGCCACAATCCCATCATGATACCCGACCAAATCTATACCATCATCATGCTGATCAAGTTTAAAGCCCGCTTTAGTTTTCATGCTTCCCGACGCTTCCAACGAGACTTCAACAAATAATACTTCTGTTTTAAATGCTACGCTGACCACCCCCTCCAGCGTGAAACCCAGCTTATTGTCTTCGCCTGCGCTGAATGTCCACACTTCTTGTTTATAGGCGGCGCCGATGGACAAATGCAGTGCCGTCGTTAATTGTATATAGCATTCGATGGAATCACCGCCTTTGGCGATATACTCCCGGCACTTAGCGGCTATGCGCTCAATTTTACAATACGCAGCCAGCAGTTGTATCAGGTCAATTTTCATCTTCATGCTCAGGAACGGAGCAGCATAAAGCCCCATAAAATGCGTTGTCTCATCAACACCGTCCAGACACTGATAGGCGTATGATATTCCCATATTAATCGGTTCAACGGAGTAATCAAATACGCGGTATTGACGGGTCGATCCTTTTTTATCCGGATCAGGCAGGAGATATTTATTGATATTCGCCACAAAACGCTCAACGTTACCGATCTGCTCCAGCGTTTTGACCGTTCTGACTTTACGGGTAACCTCAGCAAACTGGCTCGAATATTCGGTATCACAGATTTTAAGACCATACTCAATATTCAGCGCCTGCTCTTGCGTGATTTGAAACCGGTCTGTCTGGAACGTCCAGCCGTTGCGCAACTTATTGCCGTTTTTAGGCTGGGTATCCTCCATCTTTTTTCTTGCGGCAATCTGTTCATTGCGCCGCTCTTTCCAAGAACGCTCTTTCCCTTTCAGGTCATAGCTGAAACCGATTACCGCCCGTAATTCGACCGTGGGATAGACGTCAATTTGCGCATAAACGGCTTTGCCCATACAGCCTTGAGTGACCAGTTGATAACGATGAGGCGCATTAATTGCATCAGAGGGTAAAATGAGACTATTAAGATGTGCCCATATTGATTTCATCTGAAAGTCAGTGTTGGTTTTATCCGACTGCTTTTTATAATACAGCGTAACAGGATCCGCTATTCCATTATTTATCGCTATTTTCTCATTCTCACTTTCCAGTGCAGCCTGTGGGCAGGTTGGTTTATCGCATTTCCCTTCTACCGTAATGGTTCCCTTACATCCTGTTCCGTCATCCAACACTTTCAAATTAATTTTCTGTTCAACAGGCCAGATGTGCGTTTTATCATCGAATGCGTCCAGTGTTATCTGATGCAGGCATGGATCTGGATTATTGCATTTCGCGCAGGCACTTCCTGCTGTGAGTGAGATTTTTCCTTCAGACATAGGTGTTTCCTTTAGCGGGGAATATATCCCAGGGTTTCTTTGAGCAAACATTCAACACGAAAATAACCAGGCAGACTTTCATTACTTAATGTTTTTCGCCATAATTCTGGGATTTTTTTAAATGAATAAATATTTTTTTCTATCAATAAATGAAGTAATCCACGAATGGAACGGTCATCTTCAATACCCTTCATTTTACAGAAATAATAACAATCTTTGACAATACTTTCAGCCGAGAAATCGGCAGGGTTATTATCTGATGACTCTTTATAAAAATAATGTTCCTGATTTATTTTCCATTGACGTTCATCAGTTAAGACAGGTTGTATTATTTCTGCGTATTGCGATCTGATTTGAGAAATAAGCCCATCGATATACCTTTCTTCAGCGCATTGATTAATTGCGTTAAGTTGGAACTGATTAATTTTGAAGAGCTTCATTCTGTTCTGAACTATTTTTGGAAACGGTTCGCGAACTGATTGAAAGTGCTCCTCCCATATTATTCCATCGTAGGCAGTCACCATTTTTTCAATTGGCCCCATAAAACAGTGTAGTTCCCATGCTGTCAGGACTTGGCAAAAACCCCAAATATTCCGTGGATCATAAAAGCGAAAAAATACCGGTTTCTCTTCCGAGGGAATAATAATCTGCAAATACTTGCGCAAATGGTGTCGTAAATCTTTCATTACTGCCGAGGTAAACAAGTAAATGCCCCACGGCGTGGTTTTATTAATCAGCCATGATGACACTTCACTGGTTACTTCGACCAGATAAGGTGCCAGAGGGGCTAATTCGTGCTGTAGCGGCTCTGCATATAAGCAACAATGCGGCGGATTGTGTTCAGCCAGAAAATCCAGTAGCCCCTCTTCAACGGCTCCGTCGATAACGGCATATTGCACCGATCCACTCATGCTTTTTCTTCCTTCGGACAATGAGCCACGAACATCGTCCCCTGAGCCGCGGCCGCCTTCAAAATCGCCGGATCCGCCGGCAACGCCAGATCGCCCGGGCTGCCCCCGGAGTTCAGGTTAATAACCGGCCCTTTGATATCCACGCCGCCTGCGTGTAACACGACAAAGCTGCCGCCAACCCGCAATGTCAGTTTGCTGCCGCTTTGCAACGTCAAATCGCCGTTGCTGTCCACGCTGAAGGCGCCGCTGATTTTCTGCGCCAGATCGCCCTTTACCTGTATTCCCCGATCCCCTTCCGTCAGCGACAGGCTGTTGCCGGTGATCTTGTGATCCTGATTGCCTTCCACCGTGACCTTGCGATCGTTGGCGATCACGATCTCTTCATCATGGCCGATACTGGTGGTGCGGTTATAGTCCACACGCTCGTCTTTGGAATTGAGCACCCGCACGGCCATATTCTTCTGCGCGTGGATGAAAATCTCTTCGTTATCGGTCGCATCCTCAAAACTGAGTTCGTTAAAGCCTTTTCCCTTATGGGTTTTGGAACGCAGGGTGGTGCGGGTCTTATGCGCCGGCAGCGGGTACGGCGACAGATTGGTGGCATGATACGTCCGCCCGGTCACTATCGGCTGGTCCGGGTCGCCCTCCAGAAAACTCACGATTACCTCATGTCCGATGCGCGGTATCGCCACCATCCCGTACTGGCCGCCCGCCCAGCCCTGACTCACCCGTACCCAGCACGAGCTCTGGTCATTGTTGGCGCCGTACCTGTCCCACGGAAACTGCACTTTCACCCGACCATACTGGTCGCAATAAATCTCTTCCCCCGCCGGGCCTGTCACCGTCGCTATCTGCGGGCCGTCCACCTTCGGCTTGTACGGCATCTCGCTCCGCCAGGTGGTTTTGCCTTTCACCACCCTGAAACCGTTGCTCAGCGTCGTCGGCTCGCCCCCGCTCTCCTCTTCCAGCGCCTGCGGCTGTTGCCCGCTGTGCGTCACCCCCACTATCTGCCAGGCGATATTCAGCGCCGGGTTCGGGTGCTCCGTCATCTGAAACGTGCTGCCCGGCATCAGCCCCG
>NZ_JABJXS010000010.1 GCF_013155275.1 Brenneria sp. hezel4-2-4 | reverse complement strand
AAATCCACCACCGCGAACGTGCCGGCCGGCAGCGCGCCGAGCGTCACGGTGAACTGTAATCCTGTACTGTTTGCCATCGTGTTTTTTCTCCTTCCGCCATGGCTACCGCACGCCCCGTTACCGCCCGGTGCGACATCTTCTTGCCTGATAAAAAATAAACCGCCTGTGCTGGGGGCTGGGGCCGCCCACACCGCAGCACACGCTAAAAACCCGGGCCAGGCCCGGGTTGCATAAGGATTACGCTTCGACCGGCGCGCGCCAGTCGTCGGAGCCGGAAGTCCCGGCCACGGTGTGCTCCCAGTCGATTTTGCGGTAGGCCAGCGACACCTGAATCAGCTGGGTGTAGTCCAGCTTCGACGGGTCCTGGCAGTGCGGCATCTGGCAGTCGATATCCACGATGGTGGCGTCGGTCAGGATGGTGGAGAAGAAGTGCTCCTGCTTGCCTTCAACCGAGGTGCGATACCACTTCAGGGTCACGGTGGGCAGCATTTCGCCGGAGGCCAGGGCGTTGTACATCAGCGGCACCGCCTTGTTCAGCGCCACGGTGAACTTGAACGGCTTGTGCACGCGCTGGCCGGACGGCTGCCCGGACTGCGGGTCGGTGGGCACGGTGACCACGTGGTTGAATTCCTGCACCAGCATTTCGTCTTCGTGGCCCTGCACGTAGATGTTGCCGACAGAGTCAGAGGTGAAGGCGCCGGCGGTGATATTGCCCTGAGTTTTCCCTTCGATGCTGATATAACATGGGGTTGGCATGGTCTTGCTCCTTGTTGATTAAAAACGTTGATTGAACAGGTGCTTGATTGCACCGGCTCGTATAGCAATGCCCATGCCAATAATTATCTTTTTGTTTTTTAAGGAAATTACCTTAAGTCAAATTTTCCCTAAGTCAAATTTGAGCAAAAAGTTGCGCAGACTTCCCATATCGTTTGCAAACATTGCGCAAAAAGTGATTTATGCTGGAAAGTGAGCAAGAAGTTGCGCAGATTTTGCATTTATTCTGAAAGTTTGAGTTAGGAGTTTATAGCGGTCGTTAGGTTGGCAGTTGTGGCCTATCAATAAGCGCCAGATTGTAAAACTATCTTCATTATTACCTTCGCGAAATGATATTCATTTCTTTCTAGCGCTTAGAAACGTCTCCCGCCTGGGCGGCCTAAATTAAGCCAGATCAAAAAAGTATGAACTTTTTTATAAAGTTCATACCCTGCGGTTAAATTAGCCAATTCTATCTGTTATAAGTCGGACATAAAGAGAATCCATTCCCGTTCGTTGCCGGTGTGCTGCTGATGGCGTACATGCTGGTCTGAATGCTTTAACAGGACGATCCGCGTGAGCCAACTCCTTGTCGAAAATGAAAATCGTGAGCTATTGGATGATGTGCAGTGCTATTGGACATCCCGCGCCGCGAGCTACAGTCAACTGAATGCCGCCGAGCTGGCCAACGCCAAACGCGCCGCCTGGCTGAAAAAAATCCATCAATATGCCCCGGATAAACCGGGGTTGAAAGTGCTGGATATGGGAACCGGGCCGGGGTTCTTTGCCATCACGCTGGCGTTGGCCGGGCATCAGGTGACGGCGGTGGATATCACGCAGGCGATGTTGGATCAGGCCGGCGAGAACGCGGCGCAGTACGGCGTCGAGGTGAACCTGGTGTTGTCGGATGTGCATGCGCTGCCGTTTGCGGATGAGAGCTTTGATCTGATCGTCACGCGCAATGTGACCTGGAATCTGGACGATCCGCAATGCGCCTATCAGGAATGGCACCGGGTGCTGGCCGCCGGGGGACGGTTGGTGAACTTTGACGCCAACTGGTATCGGCAACTGTTTGATGAGACGAGTCGGCTTGGCTATCTGCAAGACCGTGCCAATGCGCGCTATCTGGGGCTGGACGATCACTATGTCGACACCGATACCACCGCGATGGAAAATATCGCCCGCCAGTTGCCGCTCAGCCGTGAACGCCGTCCGCAGTGGGATACGCAGGCATTGCTCGAGTGCGGCTATCGCAAGATTATGCTGGATACCCGCGTGGGCGATGAACTGTGGGACGAGACGGAAAAAGTGAATTACGCCTCGACGCCGATGTTTCTGGTGTGTGCGGAGAAATAGCCGCGGGGAAAGAGATGATAGGCATTCGAACCGTTTGGCGTGCGGCCTTTTTCCAGTGTGTGCAAGCCGGATGTTGCATGCTGCTTGGTTTAATGGCCTGCGGGGCATTAGCCGCGGATAACACGCTGAACTATGCCAGCACCAAAGATATTCGCGATATTAATCCGCACCTCTACAGCGGTGAGATGGCGGCGCAAAATATGGTGTTTGAGCCGCTGGTCGTCAATACCGAGCAGGGCGTTCAGCCGTGGCTGGCGCAACGCTGGGAAATATCGCCGGACGGTAAGCGGTATATTTTTCATCTGCGTCAGGGCGTAACGTTCAGCGACGGTGAGAAATTCGATGCGCAGGCGGTGAAGCAGAATTTTGACGCCATCCTGGCGAACTATCAGCGTCATGCCTGGTTGGAACTAGTGCGGCAGATTGAACGAACGGAGGTGGTGGATGACGGCACTTTCGTCGTACACCTGAAAAACCCTTATTATCCCACACTGGTGGAGTTGGGGTTGACGCGTCCTTTCCGCTTTATCTCGCCTAAAAATTTTATTGATGGTCAGACTAAAAACGGCGTTAGCGGCTATGCCGGCACGGGGCCGTGGCTATTGGCGGAACAGGTGAAAAATCAGTATGCGGTGTTTAACGCCAATCCGCATTACTGGGGAACGCCGCCGCAGTTGAAAAGCGTGATCTGGAAAACGATCCCGGATCGGCAAAGTATGTTACTGGCCCTGGAGAAGGGCGATATTCAGCTTATTTTCGGCGCAGATGGCGACATGATCGACAGCGATAATTTTGCGGCGTTGCAGGCGGCGGGCAAATTTCATTCCGCCATCAGCGAACCGGTCGCCTCACGCGCGCTGATACTGAACAGCAGTCGGGAAATCACCGCCGATCGCCGGGTGCGCCTCGCTTTGCAGTACGCGGTGGACAAGCAGGCGATTGCGGAAGGGGTGATGGCGGGCGGTGAGAGCGTGGCGGACACGCTGCTGGCCCGTAATGTTCCTTATGCCGACATCGACGACCTGCCTGTCTATCGCTACGACATGGCGAAGGCCGGCGCGCTGTTGGACGAGGCGGGATGGCGGTTGCCCGCGGGCAGGACGATCCGTGAGAAGCAGGGACGGCCTCTGCGACTGGTGTTCTCTTACAACACCAGTAACGCCGACGAGCGGCAGATCGCCGAGGTGGTGCAAAGCGATTTTCGGCGGATCGGGGTGGATGTCACGCCGATCGGCGAGGAAAAGCAGGCTTATCTCGATCGGCAAAAATCCGGCGATTTCGATCTGCAATATTCCTTGTCCTGGGGAAAACCTTACGATCCGCAGTCTTACGTTTCCTCGTTTCGTATACCCGCCCATGCCGACTATCAGGGGCAAAAGGGGCTGGCGAACAAGGCTGAGCTGGATGCGCTGATTGGCAGGGTGTTGATTACGCCGGATGACGCGCAACGCCGGGCGCTTTACCGGCGGATATTGCTCACGCTGGCGCAGGAAGGGGTCTACATTCCTTTGACCTATTTCCGTACCAAAGCGGTATTCAGTCCCCATTTGCAAGGCGTGACGTTCAATCCCTCGCAGTATGAAATTCCATTTGAAAAGATGTCGTTGCGTTAGGTTAGGGGAGAGGTGATGACGCGCTATATCCTCCGCCGGCTGCTGATGATGGTGCCGCTGTTGCTGGCGATATCATGGGTTGCGTTTGCGCTGATTCAACTTTCTCCGTCCGATCCCGCTGAAGTCGCGCTGCGGGTGAATATGATCGTGCCCACCGATGAAGCCATTGCCGCGATGCGCCATGAGCTAGGTCTGGATCGACCGCTCTGGCGACAATACGTTTCCTGGCTGCAACACAGCCTGCATCTGGATTTCGGCACGTCGTTCGTCACCCGCGCCAGCGTAGGGCGCGAGCTAATGCAAGCATTGCCGGCCACGCTACGGCTGGCGACCGCTGCGCTGGTCATGATCCTGCTGTCGTCGCTGTCTCTGGCTATGCTGTGTGTGGCAACCCGAGGGCGCTGGCCGGATAAGCTGCTGCGCAGCCTGCTTTTTTTACTCACCGCCATGCCGAATTACTGGATTGGTCTGCTGCTTATCTGGCTGCTGGCGGTCAGGCTGGATTGGCTGCCCGTCGGCGGTATTCAGCAACCCGGCGCGGTGATATTACCGGCGCTCACGCTGGCGCTGGGATATATCGGCACTTATGTTCGTCTGCTACGCAACAATATGCTGGGGCAGCTTAACCAGCCTTATGTCGATTATGCCAATACCCGCGGGTTGACGGCGCGGCGTATCCTGTGGCGGCATGTGCTGATTAACGCGCTCTACTCGCCGCTGGCGGCGCTTGGCATGAGTATTCCCAGGCTGCTGGCCGGCACGCTGATTATCGAAAACCTCTTTTCCTGGCCCGGTCTGGGGCGTCTGTGCGTCAGCGCTATTTTCAACCGTGATTACCCGGTGATTCAGGCCTATGTGCTGTTAATGGCGCTGCTGTTTGTGGCGGCGAATTTCCTGATTGATATCCTGCAAATGTGGCTCGATCCACGTCTGCGTCACGGTATCGCCGGATGACGCGGCATCTCTGGTTGCGGCTGAAGCGGGATCGACTGGCGCTGGCGTGTCTGATTTTTCTCGCCGTAATTCTGCTGGCGGGGCTGCTGGCGCCGTGGATTGCCCCGCACGATCCTTTGCTGGTGTCATGGCGTGATAAATATCATGCCATCAGTTGGCATTATCCGCTGGGCGCCGACCGTCTGGGACGGTGCGTGTTTTCCCGCCTGTTATACGGTATTCGCGCCACGGTGTGGGTATCGCTGCTGGCGATGGCGGTTACGCTGGCGCTCGGCATGTTGATTGGCATGCTGGCGGGCTATTTTCGCGGGCGCGTTGATGCGGCTCTGATGCGCTTGTCCGATGTGATGCTGTCCTTTCCCGGCGAAGTGATGATCTTTGCGTTGGTGGGGATCCTGGGGCCGGGGCTGGAGAATATTATTCTGGCGGTATTGTTGGTGAAATGGGCCTGGTACGCCCGGATGATCCGCGGCATCGTGCTGCAATATAGCGATAAGCATTATATTCATTACGCTAAAATTATCGGCGGGCCATCGCGGCATATCATCCTGCGGCATGTGCTGCCGGTCACCGCCGCCGAAATGACGGTGCTGGCGACCACCGACAGCGGCGCGGTGATCCTGCTGCTGTCGGCGCTGTCTTTTATCGGACTTGGCGTTCAGCCGCCGACGCCGGAGTGGGGCGCGATGCTGGGCGAAGCGAAAGACGTGATGCTGACGCACCCGGAACACATGCTGCCTGCCGGACTCGCCATTGTGCTGGTGGTGGCCGCCTTCAACTATCTGGGCGATTTTTTGCGTGACGTGCTGGATAAGCAGGGAGCCGGCGGCGATTAAATCGTCGCTCGGCTCTCTTCGATTATGTTCAGATTGTTTTTAATGGGGCAATGACATCAGGCCGCTTTTTCACTATCCGCCAGCGCTTTGCGCGGTGAAATCAACGGTACGCGTACCTCGACCCGGGTGAATTTATCGGCTTCGCAGACCACCGTAATGCCATAGCGGTTGCCGTAGCGGGCTTTAATCCGTCGATCCACCAGGTTCATGCCCAGTCCGTCGCCGCCGCTGTGGGGCTGATAGGCGCCCGCATTGTCTTCCACCGTCAACTCCAGCGTATTGGCGTGCAGGCGGCCGTTGATATGGATATGACCGCATTCGAGCATTTGTGAAATACCATGCTTGATGGCGTTTTCGACAATCGGTTGCAGGGAAAACGCCGGTAATCGCGCTTCCAGCAGTTCGTCTGGCAGCGTGATTTCCACGGTAAGATGATCGGCAAAACGCGCTTTCTCGATTTCCAGATAAGAATTGACGTGTTCCAGTTCGTCGCTGAGCGACACTTCATCATTGCTGCGTTTTAGGTTCTTGCGGAAGAATGTCGACAGGGATAGCACCAACTGCCGGGCATGGTCAGGGTTGCGGCGTATCACCGCGGATAAGGTGTTGAGCGCGTTAAACAGGAAATGCGGGTTAACCTGAGCGTGTAACAGCTTGATTTCCGATTGCACCAGCAGCTGTTTTTGTCCTTCGAACCGTCCGGCCAGAATCTGCGCGGAGAGCAGGTGGGCGATCCCTTCCCCCAGCGTCCGGTTGATGCTGGAAAACAGTTTGTTTTTGGGTTCATACAGCTTAATCGTGCCGATAACGCGTTGTTCTTCACCGCGTAACGGAATAACCAGCGTCGAACCCAGTTTGCAATGGGGAGAAATCGAGCAGGTGTATGGCACTTCATTGCCATCGGCATAGACCACCTGATTCTTTTCAATGGCCCGATGGGTATGGCGGGAGGTGATTGGGGAGTCGACCTTATGATGGTCGTCGCCTAGTCCGATAAACGCCAGCAGTTTTTCGCGATCGGTAATGGCGACGGCCCCCACGCCCAGCTCTTCATACAAAATACGGGCGACGCGCATGCTGTTTTGCGCGTTAAAGCCCTGGCGCAGCGCCCCTTCGGCCCGGGCGGCGATTTGCAATGCCTTGGCGGAAAAGGCGGAAGTATATTTTTCAAAAATAGCGCGTCTGTCGAGCAGAATACGCATAAACATGGCGGAGCCGATAGTATTGGTGATCATCATCGGCAGGGCGATGTCTTTCACCAGTTCCACGGCGTCGCCGAATGGGCGCGACACCAGCAGGATAATAACCATTTGCAGTATTTCGGCCACCAGCGCGGTCAACCCGACCACCATCGGCTGAAACAGCAGGTCAATGCGATTGCGTCGCACCAGATAGCGATGCAGCAGCCCGCCAATCAGGCCTTCGACAATCGTCGACAGCATGCAGGCCAGCGCCGTCATCCCCCCCATGGAGTAGCGATGCAGTCCGCCGGTCAGCCCGACCAGAAAGCCGACCGACGGGCCGCCGAGCATCCCGCCCAACACCGCGCCGGTGGCCCGGGTATTGGCGATGGAGTCATCAATATGCAGACCGAAATAGGTGCCCATGATGCAGAACATGGAGAAAACCAGATAGCACACCAGCTTATGGGGCAAGCGGATAGTGACCTGCATCAGCGGAATGAATAACGGAGTTTTACTTAATAGATAGGCGATAACCAGATAAACGCACATCTGTTGCAGTAACGAAAGAATCAGATCGACCTGGCTGACCATGGGGAATCACTCTTAATTATATTTACTCCGGCGGATTATACCCTTCTTGCCTGAAGTTGCAGCATGAGGCGAGGCATTATCGCCCCAATCATTTACCAGGGCATCGGCTCAATTATGTCAGGAAGATAGCGTTTTTCCGTTTGTGGCGAATTGAACCGGCGCAATATAGGCCAAAATATTTTTCCATAACTTATTTGTATAAATATAAACGGAAAAAATTTGGCGGCGTCTCAGATATTTCATCATTCTTTGGCTACGCTAAATAGTAGGTTGTTATTAAATGATTTATTTCACGCTGTAAATTATTTTTTATAAGTTAACTGATTGGTTGTTTTTCTATCTTTCTGTTTTTTATTGATTTTTTTAATTGTACCGGGGGGTGTAATCGCATCGTCATGACTTTTTTATATAACATATTTATTTAATTCAAATGGTTAATCAGAGGATGGATACCATGCCAGATTTTTCCGATGCGATTAATTTACTTATTGACGGGCATTACGCTGATCCATTTTCGCTTTTGGGAATGCACCAAACCACACAGGGAATCGAAGTGAGGGCCTTGTTGCCCGATGCTCAGGACGTGTGGGTGGTTGAGAGCGGTAATGGCCGTAAGGTGGCGCAGTTGGAGCGCTATGATGAGCGGGGGTTTTTTTATGCCGTGTTGCCCCGTCGCAAAAAGACCTTTCGCTACCAGCTTGAAGTCACCTGGCAGCAGCAGACCTGGCTGATTGAAGATCCCTATCGCTTTGGCCCGCTGTTGCAGGATCTGGATATCTGGCTGTTGGCGGAAGGCACGCATTTACGTCCCTACGAGCGTTTAGGGGCGCATCTGACCACGCTGGATGGCGTGCAAGGGACGCGTTTTGCCGTCTGGGCGCCGAATGCCCAACGTGTTTCCGTCGTCGGGCAGTTCAATTTCTGGGACGGGCGCCGTCATCCCATGCGGTTTAGAAGAGAAAACGGTGTCTGGGAGTTGTTCCTTCCCGCCGTGACCGCCGGGCAACTGTATAAATATGAGATGATCGATTGCCACGGTAACGTTCGTCTGAAAGCCGACCCCTATGCTTTTGAAGCGCAAATGCGTCCTGATACCGCCTCCCTGATCGCGCCTTTGCCGGAGAAAGTGCCGGTTGATGACGCGCGCCGTCAGGCGAACGGGTTACAGGCGCCGATTTCCATTTATGAAGTGCATCTCGGCTCCTGGCGGCGGCATACGGATAACAATTTCTGGCTCAGCTATCAGGAACTGGCGGAACAGCTTATCGCCTATGTGAAAGAGATGGGGTTTACCCATATCGAGCTGATGCCGATCAATGAGCATCCGTTTGACGGCAGTTGGGGTTATCAGCCGCTCGGTCTGTATGCGCCGACGCGCCGCTTTGGCACGCCGCAAGAGTTTAGAAAATTCATCGACGCCTTTCATGACGCGGGCATTAACGTCCTGCTGGACTGGGTGCCGGGGCATTTCCCCGGCGATGAGTATGGTCTGGCTCAGTTTGACGGCACAGCGCTGTATGAGTACGCCGACCCGCGTGAAGGCTATCATCAGGACTGGAACACCCTGATTTACAACTATGGTCGCCATGAGGTGCGTAACTATCTGGCAGGCAACGCCCTGTTCTGGATGGAGCACTATGGCATCGACGGGCTGCGGGTGGATGCCGTCGCATCGATGATTTACCGCGACTATAGCCGCAATGAAGGGCAGTGGGTGCCGAACTACTATGGCGGCAGAGAGAACCTCGAAGCGATTGCTTTCCTGCGTTATACCAATCAGATGCTGGGTCATGCCTATCCCGGCGCGATTACCGTCGCGGAAGAGTCGACGGACTATCCCGGGGTCACGTTGCCGCCCGACTGCAACGGCCTGGGTTTTCACTACAAGTGGAACATGGGCTGGATGCACGACACCCTGTCTTATATGCAGCTCGATCCGGTTCATCGCAAATATCACCATCATCTGCTGACGTTCGGCATGCTGTATTCCTACAGCGAAAATTTCGTTTTGCCGATCTCGCACGATGAGGTGGTGCACGGCAAGCGTTCGCTGCTTGACCGAATGCCCGGCGACGCCTGGCAGAAATTCGCCAATCTGCGGGCTTACTACGGCTTTATGTGGGCTTATCCCGGTAAAAAGCTGTTGTTTATGGGATGTGAGTTTGCGCAAGGGCGCGAATGGAATTACGACGCCAGCCTGGATTGGCATCTGCTGGACGAACCGGAAGGCTGGCACCGCGGCGTTCAGCATCTGGTGCGCGATCTCAATCACTGCTATCGCCGGCAGCCGCCCTTGTATCAGCTGGATTTCCAGCCGCAGGGGTTCGAGTGGCTGGTGGTGGACGACAGCGAAAACTCGGTGTTCGCCTTTGTGCGCCGTGACGAGCAGGGCAATGAAATTCTGGTGGTCAGCAACTTTACTCCGGTGCCGCGCTACGGCTATCGCATCGGTATAAATCAGCCCGGCCGCTGGCGGGAGATCGTCAATACGGATTCCGAGTACTACCACGGCAGCAATCTGGGTAATGGCGGTTCGGTGCACAGCGAAGATATCGGTAGTCATCAGCGGCCGCAATCGCTGGTGCTGACCATTCCTCCATTGGCGACGTTGTATCTGGAGAGGGAGGTATGAATGACGGTATTGCAGGCGGGCGGCCCTATTCCGCTGGGATCGCACTTTGATGGCGAAGGCGTCAATTTTGCGCTGTTTTCGGCGGATGCCGAGCGGGTTGAACTCTGCCTGTTTGATGAACGCCAGCAGGAGCAACGGCTGGAATTGACCGCGCGCAGCGGCGACATCTGGCATGGCTATCTGCCCGGCGCGCAGCCGGGATTACGCTATGGCTTCCGGGTGGACGGCCCTTTTGAGCCGGCGCGCGGCTTACGTTTTAATCCGCACAAACTGTTGCTTGACCCTTGCGCCCGTCAGTTGGATGGCTGGGTCGTCGATGACGAATGCCTGCAAGGCGGCGTCGATCGGCGTGATGAGCGCGACAGCGCGGAGGTGATGGCCAAGTGCGTCGTCGCCAATGAGGATTACGACTGGCAGGACGACAGCTACCCGCAGACCCCCTGGCAACAGACCGTCATTTACGAAGCTCACGTGCGTGGGCTGACCCAACTGCATCCCGATATCCCGGAGGCGATGCGCGGCAGCTATGCCGCGCTGGGCCACCCGGCGATTATCGATTATTTGAAAACGTTGGGCATTACCGCGCTGGAGTTGCTTCCCGTCCAGCAACATGCCGACGAACCGCGGCTACAACGGCTGGGGTTGCGTAATTACTGGGGCTATAACGTATTGCTGCCGTTTGCGGCGGATAACGGTCTGGCCGCCGGTGAAGACGCCCTGAACGAATTCAGGGACGCGGTAAAAGCCCTGCACAAAGCCGGTATCGAAGTCATTCTGGATGTGGTGTTCAACCACAGCGCCGAGCTGGATGTGGAAGGGCCGACGCTTTCCCTGCGCGGCATTGATAACCGCAGCTATTACTGGCTGAACGAGCAGGGCGAGTATCACAACTGGACGGGCTGCGGCAACACGCTGCGGCTTAATCATCCGGCGGTTATCGACTGGGTGATGGACTGTCTGCGCTTCTGGCGCGACGTCTGC
Source organism: Brenneria sp. hezel4-2-4 (assembly GCF_013155275.1). GTDB lineage: Bacteria > Pseudomonadota > Gammaproteobacteria > Enterobacterales > Enterobacteriaceae > Brenneria. Next base: position 98,739 of record NZ_JABJXS010000010.1, on the reverse strand, counting down.
CACGTTGACGGTTTCCGTTTCGATCTGGCGACCGTGTTGGGGCGCACCCCTGATTTCACCGCTTCCGCGCCGTTATTCGCCGCAATGCAAAACGATCGGCGGCTTCAGGGCTGTAAGCTGATCGCCGAGCCGTGGGATCTGGGCCTCGGCGGCTATCAACTGGGGCAATTCCCCGCGCCGTTTGCCGAATGGAGCGACCGCTATCGTGATGACATGCGCCGCTTCTGGCTGCACGGCGATATCCCGCTGGGCGTTTTTGCCCGCCGTTTTGCCGCCTCCAGCGACATCTTCCAGCATCGCCAGCGTCTGCCTTACGCCTCGGTCAACAAACTGACCGCCCATGATGGTTTCACCCTACGCGACTTGGTCAGTTTTAACCATAAACACAATGAGGCGAACGGCGAGGATAACCGCGACGGCACTGACGGTAATTTCAGTCATAACCACGGCACGGAAGGGCTGGACGCCGATGAAGAGACGCAACGGCGCCGTCGCGCCAGCCAGCGGGCGTTGCTGACGACGCTGTTGTTATCCCAGGGAACCCCCATGCTGCTGGCCGGGGATGAGCTGGGGCATAGCCAGCGGGGCAACAACAACGCCTATTGTCAGGACAACGAACTGACCTGGCTGCATTGGGATGACGCCGACCAGGCCCTGAGCCGCTTTACCGCCGGGTTAATCCGGCTGCGCCGCGCGATACCGGCGTTGCGGCAGGAAGAATGGTGGCGGGAGGGCGATAACGCCGTGCAATGGCTGGATATCAACGGTCAACCGCTGACCCCGCGGCAGTGGGAGCAGGGGGAACGCCAGCTACAGATTCTGCTGTCCGAGCGCTGGCTATTGGTGATTAACGCCAGCGTGCGCCCGGGAGATTTCACCCTGCCGGCGGGACAGTGGGAGGTATCGCCACCGTTTGATGAGCAAGAGCATCATATCAGCGATGGGATATGGCAAGGGAATGCACAAGCGGTCTGTATCCTTACAAGATAAATAAAAAGGAGTTAGCCATGGTGAATAACGACAAGAACGATCCCCTGATGCTGGCAAGACAATTACCGCTGAAGTCGGTGGCGTTAATTTTGGCCGGCGGCCGGGGAACACGTTTAAAAGGTTTGACGGCGTTGAGAGCCAAACCCGCCGTTCATTTTGGCGGCAAATTCCGCATTATCGATTTTGCCCTGTCCAATTGCCTTAATTCCGGCATACGGCGTATCGGCGTGATTACGCAGTATCAGTCGCATACGCTGGTGCAACATATTCAGCGCGGCTGGTCTTTCCTGAATGTGGAAATGAATGAGTTTATCGATCTGCTGCCGGCGCAGCAGCGTAACGCCACCGAACACTGGTATCGCGGCACCGCCGATGCGGTGTGTCAGAATCTGGATATTATCCGCCGTTATCAGGCGGAATACGTGGTGATACTGGCAGGCGATCATATCTACAAGATGGATTATTCACGCATGCTGATCGACCACGTCGAAAAAGGGGCGGAGTGCACCGTGGCCTGCCTGCCCGTACCGCTGCGAGAGGCCAGCGCCTTTGGCGTCATGAGCGTCGACAAACAGCACCGTATCCTCGATTTCGCGGAAAAACCGGAGCAACCGATGCCGATGCCGGATAACCCGGAGATGGCGCTGGCAAGCATGGGGATCTATGTTTTTAATGCGGACTACCTGTATCGCCTGCTGGAAGAGGATCTCAACGCGTCGGATTCCAATCACGATTTTGGTCAGGATCTGATCCCGAAAATTGTCGCGCAGCGTTCGGCCTGGGCACATCCGTTCACCCTGTCCTGCGTGACGTCGGGCGAGAGCGGGCGACCTTACTGGCGGGATGTCGGTACGCTGGAAGCCTATTGGCAGGCCAATCTTGATTTGGCGTCGGTGACGCCGGAACTGGATATGTATGACCGTACCTGGCCGATTCGCTCGGCGATTGAGTCGTTGCCGCCGGCGAAGTTCGTGCAGGATCATTCCGGCAGCCACGGTATGACCATGAACTCGCTGGTTTCCGGCGGCAGCATTGTTTCCGGCTCGGTGGTGACGCATTCGGTGTTGTTTCCCCGGGTGCGGGTGAATTCGTTTTGCAGCATTGATTCAACGGTGTTGTTACCGGACGTCACCGTCGGGCGCTCCTGTCGTTTACGCCGCTGTGTCATCGACCGTGCCTGCCAACTCCCGGAAGGCACGGTCATTGGTGAAAATGCAGAAGAAGATAAACGTCGGTTTTATCGCTCGGAAGAGGGGATTGTGCTGGTGACGAGGGCGATGCTGGAAAACCAGTAATGGGCAACCGGACATGCGTCTTCACGTCGTCTTCTCCGCGCAAAACCATCGGGTTAAAACAGGAGTGATAATGCAGGTATTACACGTTTGTTCAGAGTTGTTTCCGCTATTGAAAACCGGGGGGCTGGCGGATGTGACCGGGGCGTTGCCGGCGGCGCAGATTGAGGCCGGCATGGATGTCCGGGTCATATTGCCGGCGTTTCCCGATCTGAAAAAAGGGATCGCCAATACGCAGGTGGTACGTGAGCTGGACACGTTCGCCGGGCGAGTCACCCTGCTGTACGGTCATTTTAACGGCGTCGGTATCTATCTGATTGATGCGCCGGCGCTGTACCAGCGCGCGGGCAGCCCTTATCACGATCCTGCGTTGTACGCCTATGCGGACAACTATTTACGTTTTGCGCTGCTGGGCTGGATGGGGAGTGAAATGGCCTGCGGGCTGGATCATTACTGGCGGCCTGACGTGGTACATGCCCATGACTGGCACGCCGGGTTGACCTGCGCCTATCTGGCGGCCCGCAATCATCCGGCAAAATCGGTATTTACCGTCCATAATCTAGCCTATCAGGGGTTGTTTAATGCCCGCCATATGGCTGAGCTGCAACTGCCGCCGGATTTCTTTCAGGTCTATGGGCTGGAGTTCTATGGGCAGATTTCGTATCTCAAAGCGGGGCTGTATTACGCCGATCACATCACCACGGTCAGCCCGACCTATGCACATGAAATCACCCTGCCGGCATACGGTTACGGCATGGAAGGGCTATTGAAAACCCGTGAAGAGGAAGGGCGTTTATCCGGCATTCTCAACGGGGTTGATGGCGCCATTTGGGATCCGGCGCACGATCCCTTATTGACCAGCCATTACAGCCGGGATGTGCTGGCAAACAAGGCGGAAAATAAGCGGCATCTGCAAACGGCGATGGGGCTTAAAGTGGATGACAAAGCGCCGGTGTTCGCCATCGTCAGTCGTCTTACCAGCCAGAAAGGGCTGGATGTCGCATTGAGCGCGGTTCCTGATTTGCTGGATCAGGGCGGACAACTGGTGGTGCTGGGGGCGGGGGATGCGGCTTTACAGGAAGGGTTTCTGGCCGCCGCCGCAAAATATCATGGTCAGGTCGGGGTGCAGATTGGTTATCACGAAGCATTTTCTCACCGAATTATCGGCGGGGCGGATGTCATCATGGTGCCCAGTCGGTTTGAACCCTGTGGGTTAACGCAGCTGTATGGACTGAAATATGGCACGTTGCCGCTGGTGCGCCGTACCGGCGGTCTGGCGGACACGGTGGCGGACTGCTCGCTGGAAAATCTGGCGGACGGTCTGGCGAGTGGTTTTGTGTTTAACGATTGCAACGTTGGATCGCTATCCCGGGCAATTCGTCGCGTATTTGTACTGTGGGCCCGTCCGACGCTCTGGCGCTACGTACAGCGTCAGGCGATGGCGATGGACTTCAGTTGGCAGGTGGCCGCGCAGGCTTATCGTACGCTGTATCAACGCTTATATACCTGATGGCTTTCAAGACGCCGGAGTGCGTCGGCTTGAACGAAGGCGGGTATCGTGACACTCACTGGGGAATGAATATTATGAACACGCCGTTTATTTATGCTTCACCAACGCTCAGTGTGGAAGCGTTGAAACACTCTATCGCTTACAAACTCATGTTCGCCGTGGGTAAAGATCCGGCCATCGCCACCAAGCATGACTGGCTGAATGCCACTTTGCTGGCGGTGCGCGATCGCATGGTTGAGCGCTGGCTACGCTCTAACCGGGCGCAACTGTCGCAGGATGTCCGCCAGGTCTATTACCTTTCCATGGAGTTTTTGCTGGGGCGCACGTTATCCAATGCATTACTGGCGATGGGGTTGTACGACGATTTAAAAGCCGCGCTGGATGGTATGGGGCTGGAGCTGGATGAGCTTTTACAGGAAGAGAACGATCCCGGCTTAGGCAATGGCGGCCTCGGGCGGCTGGCGGCCTGTTTTCTGGATTCGTTAGCCACTATGGCGCTGCCGGGGCGCGGCTACGGCATTCGTTATGAATACGGCATGTTCAAGCAGAATATCATTAACGGGCAGCAGGCGGAGTCGCCGGATTACTGGCTGGAATATGGCAATTCGTGGGAATTCCCCCGTCACAGCACGCGTTACAAAGTGCGCTTCGGCGGGCGTATTCAACAGGAGGGCACCAAAGCCCGCTGGCTGGAAACCGAAGAGGTCATCGCCTGCGCTTACGACCAGATTATTCCCGGTTTTGACACCGATGCCACCAATACGCTGCGTTTGTGGAGCGCGCAGGCCAGTAATGAAATCAATCTGGGTAAATTCAATCAGGGCGACTATTTCGCGGCGGTTGAAGATAAAAACCATTCGGAAAACGTATCCCGGGTGCTTTATCCTGATGATTCAACCTATTCAGGGCGCGAGCTGCGCCTGCGTCAGGAATATTTCCTGGTTTCCGCCACGGTGCAGGATATTCTCAACCGCCACTGGATGATGCATAAAACCTACGACAATCTGGCGGAGAAATTCGCCATCCACCTGAATGATACCCACCCGGTGCTGGCGATCCCTGAATTGATGCGCCTGCTGATTGATGAGCATAAGTTCAAATGGCAGGACGCCTGGGACGTGGTTATTCAGGTCTTTTCCTATACCAACCATACCCTGATGCAGGAAGCGCTGGAAACCTGGCCGGTGGATATGCTGGGCAAGATTCTGCCGCGCCATCTGCAATTGATTTTCGAGATTAACGAGCATTTTCTGGCCTTCGTCCAACAGCAGTTTCCCGGCGACAACGATATGCTGGCGCGGGTTTCCATTATTGAAGAAACCAACGGGCGTAAAGTCCGCATGGCCTGGCTGGCGGTGGTGGCATGTCACAAAGTGAATGGGGTGTCGGAGTTGCATTCAGATCTGATGGTGCAGTCGCTGTTTGCCGACTTCGCCAAACTGTTCCCCAACCGCTTCTGTAATAAAACCAACGGCGTAACTCCCAGACGCTGGCTGGCGTTGGCGAATCGTCCGTTGTCTAAACTGCTGGACGAGACCATCGGGCATAACTGGCGTACCGATCTGAGTCAACTAAGCGAGCTTAAGCAGCATATTGATTACCCGGCTTTTGTGCAGAAAGTCCGTCAGGCCAAACTGGAGAATAAAGAACGTCTGGCTGACTACATTGCGGAAAACCTGAATATTGTCGTCAACCCGGAAGCGCTGTTTGACGTGCAAATTAAGCGCATTCATGAGTACAAACGGCAACTGCTGAACGTGTTGCACATTATCACGCTCTACAACCGCATCAAGGACGATCCGGAACTTGATCGGGTGCCGCGGGTGGCGATTTTCGCCGGCAAAGCGGCGTCGGCCTATTACATGGCGAAGCATATTATCAATCTGATCAACGACGTGGCGAAGGTGATCAACAACGATCCGGCTTTGCACGATCGTCTGAAAGTGGTGTTTATTCCCAACTACGGCGTCAGCCTGGCGCAGATCATTATTCCGGCGGCGGATCTCTCCGAGCAGATTTCGCTGGCGGGAACCGAGGCGTCCGGCACCAGCAACATGAAGTTCGCCTTGAATGGCGCCTTGACCATCGGTACGCTGGATGGCGCGAACGTTGAAATGCTGGAGCATATTGGTGAAGAAAACATGTTTATCTTCGGCAACACGGCGGATGAAGTGGAAGATCTGCGGCAAAATGGTTACAACCCGCGTGAATACTACAATAACGATGATGAGTTGCATCGGGTGCTGACGCAGATCGCGACGGGGATCTTCAGCCCGGAGGACACCCGACGCTACAGCGACCTGTTTGATTCGCTGGTGAACTTTGGCGACTACTATCAACTGCTGGCGGACTACCGCAGCTATGTGGATACGCAGGACCGGGTGGATGAACTGTACCGCAATGAAGACGAATGGACGCGCTGCACCGTGCATAACATTGCCAATATGGGCTACTTTTCGTCGGACCGAACGATCGCTGAATACGCGGAAGAAATCTGGAATATCAAACCGATACGGCTATAGCCGTTTGTAATCCCCCTCCGGGCCTCTGCTTAACAAGGGAGAGGTCCGGAGGGGGGACTTGCGCCGCTGCGCGCGGCATCATTCGAACGCTTCCAACTGAAACCGGGCGTTAAGCCGATATTTTACTCCCGCCGTGATGCCATTCTCACCCTCATATACCACCAGAAAGCGAGTGCGGGCGCCATCGTGATAGGTCAATGCGGCGCAGCCGCCTTTCCCTAGAACCAGCGTATGCAGACTACCTGACGAGACGACTACGGCGTTTTCGCCCGTTACCCTGATGGCGACGTTGTCGCCCGTATTGGCGATTCGGCTTTCATGCGCGGCAAGGCCGATTTTGCACATATCGCCGGCGTTGGCGATGTTCGTTGCTTCGCCCGTGCCGCTGATATAGCTGCGCATGCCGCTGTTGGCGATATGCGTTCCCCGGCCCGCGCCGCTGATTTTCGCGGAGTTTCCACTGTTGCTGATGCGCGCCCGCCCGCCCAGACTGCCGATTCGACAGTGCTGACCCGTATTGCTGATCTTGACGGCAAAGCCGGAACTGACCAGTTGGCAGGCGTAGCCGACGCTGGCGATGGCGCTGTTTTCGCCTGAATGACCGATAAAGTTATAGGCGCCTGACGTCGCGACTTTGCTTTGCAGGCCGATGCAGCCGATATCCAGCGCCTGGTCGCCGGTGGCTAACTGCACCTCATCGGGGATTTCCGGCGTATGTTTTACCGAGCGATAACGGGGCGTGACCTGTATGATCCCGGCGTCGCCGGTGGTCAGTCGATCAATCATCGCCCGCGTGGCCTTGGTTTCCTGCCGGATAAACTGCGGCGAGTCGAAGCCCAATGAATAGCCGTACTCCACCAGGCTTTCCAGCCATTCAACGTACCCGTCGCACATCAGGGCATAGTGAATATCCTGATAATCCCCGCCCTGCGGGAAACGGCGCAGGAACCAGCGATAAATCCGCGGGCTGACCTGTAATGAATGTAATTGCTGCCGGGTAATTTTGTTCATTCTCGCCTGATATCCGCGTCGCTTATTTTCCCGCTCAGTGCCGGTGATAACCATCGATCATGCAGCGGAACGTTTGGGTGGGCGTACGCCCCGTGGTGCACAGATAGATATGCCCGCAAAGGAAGAACAGGCTGGCGACGGCCAGCGCCAGGTGCAGCGGCAGCAGCCAGGCTTTGACCAGCACAAAATCGGCCGGGAGCCACAGCGGGTTGCTTAACAGCACCCCCGTCGCCAGCAACGCCGGCAGCAGCGCGTACATCACGCCAAGATAAGCCGCCTGTTGCAGCGGATTAAACTTGGCGCGCGGCGTTGCCGGGAACGGATGGTCTTCCCCTTTGATGATGCCGTACAGGTAGAAACGCACCTGTAGAAAGGCGCGCTGCCCCCAGCTTTTACGGTCGATAATGTAGTGCTTGCCGTTACCGCCAAACGCGTTGATCAGGACAAACGCGACCCAGCTTACCAACAGCAGGTAGCCGCACAGTTCATGCAGCGCCGCCAGCGTAACGGTGTCGTTGACCGAGCCAATGGCAAAGTGATTCAGCAAGCCGCTGCCGAGCAGCAAAATAAACAGCAGCGCGTTGCTCCAGTGCCAGCAACGGATGGCCCGTGAATAGAGGTATACCTTCTCTTCATGTGAAACGGCGTGCGGCGACGCGAATTTGTAACGCAGTAGCCCATGCAGCGTGAGTACGCCCAGCATACCGACCAATAACACCCCGGCCAGAATAAGCCATACCGGCCAGAAATCGGGCGTATAGATATAAACATATTGATAAAGCTGAGCCTGAAACTGCTCGGCATTCGGCATAATATTCATACAGTCACCTTTTCGATATCGTGGGGGCCAGGGCGACGATAAAGATACGGCTTACCGACATTGGGGAGTTGATACTGGTAATACTCATGCGTTTTCAGCCAGGTCTGAACCGGTTCGCTGTCCTCAGGTCCGAAAATAAGCGCATTTTGCGGACAGGCGCTGACGCAGATCGGCGCGAAGCCTTTTTGCAGCCGCGATTCCAGACAAAAATCGCATTTATCGGCCACGCGGGTGCGCGGATTGAGGTAGCGCACCTGATAGGGACAGGCGGAAATACAGTAGCTACAGCCGATGCATTTCGCCTGGTTCACCCGCACGATACCGTTGTTTTCATCCCGATAAGAGGAGCCGGTCGGGCACACGGCGATGCACGGAGCATCTTCACACTGCTGGCAGGAATGGCGAAAAAAGTGATAGCTATTCCCCTGCTCGGGGGGCGTCATCGCAATGTGAGCGATACTCATGCGCGCCGCGCCGACCGGGACTTTGTTCACTTTATGGCAGGCCACGGTGCAAATATTGCAGCCGTTACACAGCACTTCATCGTGGATCATGGCGTAGCGCCCGGGTTTGTTTTTATCGGTTCCGCCCAAAGCGGAGAACAGCGGGGCGCTGAAAAAAATCACCGATCCCATGCCGAGGACAAATTTACGGCGTGAGCATGTCATTTTCCTTGCCTCCCGGAACAAAAGTCGTTCAAAGTCGGTGTTATCCGCGGCGTCAAAGCGCGTTTTTTCATCAGTTCCCCGGCGGCACGAGGCGGCTGTTCTTTTTGTCGTGCGTTGCCGGGAAAAGGGTTAAGGGTTTTCATACTGTTCGACCTCAATCCACTCACATAGCCCCCTGGCTTTGCCGTAACTCATGAAACGTTCACTGAATAAATAGGACGCGCCGTTAGACGCCGCGACGAGGCGAATATCCTGAAACGCATCGGACTGTTCGAAAAAGCGCATTGCGCCGTCAATTTTTTCCTGTGTCAAAGCATAGGGCGGCAATCGCAGCATCTGCACCTTGTAAGGCCGCGGATAGGTCTGGCACTCGAAACGAACGGTGTCCGCAATGGTTTTGCAGATATCCTGTTGGTGCGTGAAAACCAGGAGCCGGGCGTAGTTATGGCTCATATGTCGATCGGAGTAGTAATACCGCGCTTCATCGTTACTGATGGAGAGAAGGTCCGCACAATCCTGGCTGTGATTAATCTGTTCAAACAGCCGGTCGAGGGTTTCCGCATCCAGCGAGTAGGGGGCTGCCTGAAAGTTCCGCGCGTCAACCAGTTCGCCCGCCGCCGAACGCTGGCGGATATAACCCGCCACGACTAAATACGGCGCTTTTTGTTCGGCGGGCTCATCAGCCGTGACATCGTTATCTGCCGCCTGACGGGATAACGGCAGCAGCAGTCGTCTTTTGGTTAAATCCGGCTGGGCGTCATGCTGTGCTTTTGGCTCGGATGATGGCCCTGATGTAAATGATGGTGTCGTATTCATAATCAATACCGCTTATGCCGGGAGCAAATCCCGTGACGCCAGATCGTCGGCGACGTCTTCCATACCCAGCCTGGCCAGCGTTGCTCTGGTCGGACAGCCCAGTTCAGGATCCCAGCCCATTTCCGTATAGAACAGGGTCAGCGCTTTTTGCATGTCTTCCCGCTCCATCTTGTCGGTGCCTTCGGTAAACACCGGGATGTCTGGGTCTTTATCAAATACCCACGAACAGATTTGGTCGTGCTCATGACGCATGTCTGTGGTGTTCATCAGCTTTACGGTGTAGGCGCGGTGCAGCGTGAAGATACGCTCCGCCGCCAGATCCAGACTCGTTTCCGTGGTGGTTTCGCCCGTCACCGCCGCGAAGAATTTGGCTTCCAGCGCCAGGTCGCCGCGATAGTTACGGCTTTTCAAGGGCGAGACGGTCATCGGCCAGACCCAGTTACACAGCGTCACCGCGTCATGCAGACAACTTTTAAGGATTGACCATTTGGCGTATTTGATTTTGTACGGATTGATCGGCGTATAGTTCTTGGTTTCGTCATAGGCATCCGCCGAACCGAACAGCTCCGCGGCGACCTCTCTTTGCAGTTTTAACGGCAACCCGCTGCCGATGTAGTTGATATGGGTATGCGTCATGGCATCGCGGTTGAACATGCAGTTGACGAGCGCGCCGACCTGGGCCGAGGCTTCATTGGCGTGATGCACCGGAAAGCCCATCGGCGACCACAGTTTGTTTTTGGCGGCCGCCCAGTATTCCTCGCCCAGATCCCACCTTTGCGCCAGCAGATAAGATCCGTCGGCCAGGTGGCTGATTTCACCCTGCCGGTGCGCCAGACGCAGGTAGAGATCTTTGATAAACGCCGGATCGCCCGCTTCCAGCAGATCCCAACGGATTGAAGCGTATTCCTCCGCAGGCAGTACGCGTTTGAACACATTGTGTGAATAGCAGTAAACAAAATCGCGTTGTAACTGGGCGTAGTTACACCACAGCCCCATGTCGTCAAACACGTTTAACGCCACAAAATTGGCGATAACCTTGCCGTCCCCTTTTTCCTCAAAATCTTTGGGGCCGTTCGGGTACATCGAGCTATGCGCGGTTTGAGCGACACAGGTGTTGCCTCCGGTGGTCGGCACGCCGTATTCGCCGGCCTGCGGGACTTTCAACTGCGCCGAACAGCGGATGGGGCAGGAGTGACATCCGCCCATTTTCACGGTATATTTTTCAGCCGCCGGCCCCAGGTCGAATACCGATTTCATGGTACGGAAGCCAACGGTATTCTGGTCGCCGGGGGGAATTTCGCCGGTTTCAATCGGGCCGCCTTCGGCGGCTTTCCAGTACAACCCTTTGCGCGCCGTCCAGCGGGAGCGCGGATTGGAATATTCGGCCCAGGCCTGCGGCGTGCTCGGCACCACATGGTTATTATTCGCGCCGATTAACTGCGTCATCATGTAATCGTTGAGGTTTTTCAGCGCTTCCCGATTCGAGACGTTGACGCCCCGGGTGCCGATGACGGCGATGGCTTTAAGATTCTTCGAGCCGAGTACCGCGCCCGTACCGGCGCCGCCGCTATGGTTGCGGCTGTTCAGAATACCGGACAAAGGAACCAGATTTTCCCCCGCCGGACCGATAGCGGCGACGCAGGCTTCCACATTGGTGGCGCGGCAGATCTCTTCGGTGGTGGCGCGGGTTCCTTTCCCCCACAGGAAAGCGGCATTTTCAATGCTGACTTTATCGTCCTGAATATTAATCCACACCGGCGTGGCCGATTTCCCCTCAATAATGATGGCGTCATAACCGGCATATTTCATATAAGCGGCAAAGAAACCGCCCATATGCGCGTCAATGACTAAATTACCGCGGGTAAAAGTAGACAGCGTGGTGATATTAACCCGTGAGCTGCAGGGGGCGCCGGAACCGGTTAATGGCCCGACGGCAAATACCACCTTATTGGCTTCGTCAAAAGGTTTGGTTCCCGGCGCCACTTCGTCGTACATGATTTTATAACCAAAGCCCATTCCACCAATAAACGGCTTATATTTGCTGGAATCTTCTTTAGCGATCGCGCCGGTGCTTAAGTTGATGCGTAATATATTGCCCGTCCAACCGTTGATCATAATTTATTTTCCCGAGTGTGAAGCATCGACATGGATGAATAGATAGGGATAACGTCCGGCTGCTCAGACCGTAATCTCTTCCCAGTCGATGATACTCAATGCACCTGTAGGGCAAGCGGTAGCGCATTCGCCACATAAATTACACTTACCGGATTTTTCGATCTGCGGGTTTACCGTCGCCATCATCCACGGGCAGGCGGTGGTACAGGCGGCGCAGCCGATACAACGCCGGGCGTCCACCGTAATACAGCCGCGCTCCTCGTTATAGGCGATCACGTTTATCGGGCAGACTTTCATACATTCGGGATCTTTACATTGCCGACAGGTGTCGGTAGTAAAATTCAGATCGCCATACAGCCCGCCGCCGGAACCTATGCCGCCATCGCCGTAATAAAAATGGCGGTGGATTTTCACCCGTGAGAAGAAAGAGCCGACGCTGCCGTCGTTATAGGTTGTACAGGAGGTTTCGCAGCGGTGACAGCCTGTGCAGCGGGCCCTCTTGGTCACTAGCACCCCTTTCGGCGTGGTCGTCAGCCCGATGGCGCCGCTGTTAATCTCTTCCTGTCTGCACCCCAGCAAAGAAAGCAATGCCGGCGCGATGGTGATCCCCGCCAGGCCTTTGCCTGAAATACGCAGGAACTCCAGTCTTGTTAACCCCAGATCTAATAAAGGACGTTCAACCTGATTAGGCATTTAATTCTTATCCCCCGCATACCCAACCCATAGCAAAACATCAAAGGCAATTTAGTGGAAAATAGAATGAGAAGCGGCATTGAATAGCGTTATATAAAAAACAAATAACGATTGCGCCATCCTCTTTAATTTCACGATTTTTCAATCTGTTCGCTATAGGTCATTTTTATACAGCTCGTTAACCATATAAATAATGTGGTTAGGTTATTTTTTATTCTGTGATTAATGTCGTATAAATTATTTATTTTAAATATAATTGTTGTTATTGATTCTTATTATTATTTGATAATTTCATAATGAGATATCAATGCGTATTTTTAAACCATAAATAAATATAATAATGATTAAGAATGATTATCTATGGTTTATTTCTGGCGAGGTTAATTTATCAGGTGAAATGTTATATCTGAATAATACCGAATATCGGTATTTTTGATTTATGCCGAAATATACAGAATTAAGACGATGGGTTGAAAATGATATACATACGGTTTTGGGGAGATTCTGGTTCAAAACGTGGTTTTCAGCCAGAAAAATAACCCTGGGAATGATTTGATGTTTTTCGAAGATACAGAACGTTTACCAAAATGTAAACGTTCTGCAAAGGAGGATTAGCTGACTTTTGCTACCTGATGACGATAAGCGTCCAGCCATTCGCTGATATGCTGTTGCTGCGCTTCAGTTAACCACATACCGAGTTTGGTGCGCCGCCAGATAACATCATCCAACGTTACCGCCCACTCTTTTTCAACCAGATAACGAAGCTCTGCTTCATACAGGTCATGACCGAAATGCTCGCCCAGGGAAGCAAGGCCTTGCGCATTAGCAAGAATCAGCTCGCTGTTTGAACCATATGTCCGGCTATAGCGGCGCGCCAGCGCTTCCGGCAGGTTAAAGCGGCGGCGCAGCGTCGCGGCGTAGTCATCCCGCGTGCCTGCGATATCGCCTCCGGGTAAAACGGCATTTTTAGTCCAGGCTTTGCCGGCCTGCGGGTAATATTTTTGCAGTTTATCCAGCGCGTGTTCCGCCAGTTTACGGTAAGTGGTCAGCTTACCGCCGAATACGGACAACAGCGGAGCCTGACCGTGCTCATCATCCACCGACAGCGTGTAATCACGGGTGATAGCCTGTGGCGAATCCGATTCGTCATCGCACAGCGGGCGCACGCCGGAATAGGTCCAGACGATATCTTCTTTGGTGAGCTGTTTTTTGAAGTGATCGTTATATACGTCCAACAGATAGCTAATCTCGTTGTCGTCGATCTGCACATTATGTGGTTCGCCCTGGTATTCCACATCGGTAGTACCGATGATCGAAAATTCATCCTGCCAGGGGATCACAAACACAATGCGGTGATCTTTGTTCTGCAAGATATAAGCCTGAGGCTGATCGTGTACGCGCGGCACGACAATATGGCTGCCTTTGATCAGGCGGATGCCATATGGGGATTTCAGATGCAAGCCATCATCAAAGAACGCTTTCACCCACGGGCCGGTGGCGTTTACCAGACCTTTGGCACGCCAGGTGAGCGTTTCGCCGCTGAGTGAGTCAATCGCTTCAACTACCCACAAGCCTTGTTCGCGACGGGCGCTGACGACCTTGGTGCGGGTGCGCACTTCGCCGCCGCGCTTGGTGACTTCCTGCGCATTCAGCACCACCAAACGCGCATCATCCACCCAACAGTCTGAATACTCAAAACCGCGGGTCAGTTGAGGATTTAAGACTGATTCGGCGCCGAATTTCACCCCTTTACTGGCCGGTAGACTGACGCGTTTGCCAATATTGTCATACATAAACAAACCGATACGGATCATCCATGCCGGACGCAGGTGTGGTTGATGCGGTAAGCGGAAACGCATGGGGAAAATAATATGGGGAGCCATTTTCAGCAGAGTTTCACGTTCGGAGAGCGCTTCGCTGACCAGACGAAACTCATAATGTTCCAGATAGCGTAAGCCGCCGTGAATCAATTTAGAGCTGGCGGAGGAGGTGGCGCAGGCCAGATCCTGCGCTTCCAGCAGCAGCACGGATAAGCCGCGCCCGGCCGCATCCGCGGCTATGCCTGCACCGTTAATGCCGCCGCCGATCACAATTAGATCTTTGGTTTCCACGTTTTTTCCTCCACCATTAAAATAAAAGCAAAAAATGTTCGTTTTCGAGCATTATAATAATCGAAAACAAACAATACAGCTAACACTTAACCGAATAAAAACATTTATGCGTGATGTAGCTAACAATTTGATGATAATTGTCACATTAAAATAATGGGTATTAAGCGCGATAAAAGCATAAGACAGCGGCGGGCTTTAGGAGCGGCGCAGTAACAGAAGATTTATTTCCGCTGTTTTTGCGCTGACGGAGATTTGCGTTGCCTGACGGCGCAGTGCATGAGATGCCCGCTTTCGCGGGCATAAACGGGGATTATACTACCGCTGCCCATAATAGGCGTTAGGGCCGTGTTTACGGCTGAAGTGCTTATTCATCAGATAGCCGTCAATCGGGTGCCGTTGTGGATTAATCGAGCCGGTGAGCCACGCCATTTTCGCCACTTCCTCCATCACCACCGCATTGTGCACCGCTTCATCCGCGTCTTTACCCCAACAAAAGGGTCCATGCTGGTAAACGATGATGCCCGGCGTATGCAGCGGGTTAGCGTCGCCAAGCGTTTGGGCAATCACCACGCCGGTATTTTTCTCATATTCCGCTTCCACCTCCTGCGACGTTAAGGGGCGGGTACAGGGGATATCGCCATAAAAGTAGTCGGCATGCGTGGTGCCCAGCGCGGGGATCGCCATCCCGGCCTGCGCCCAGGCGGTGGCGTGGGTGGAATGGGTATGGACGATCCCGCCGATTTGCGGATAGCGGCGATAGAGTTCCAGATGGGTGGCCGTATCGGAGGAAGGGCGATATTTGCCTTCCAGCACGTTGCCCTGCATATCCACCGTCACCATATCGTCGGCCTGCATAACGTCATACGCCACTCCGCTGGGTTTGATGACGATGAGCTGCCGTTGCCGATCGATGGCGCTGACGTTGCCCCAGGTATAGGTCACCAGACCATGACGCGGAAGCGCCATATTCGCCTCAAAAACCTGCTGTTTTAGCTGTTCTGTCATGCGACTTCCTCCACCAGCAAACCGGCCTGGGCCATCCGCTGTTTAACCCAGTCGCGCGCGGCGGTGATTTCCTTTAGCGGATTGGGCGATGTTTCGCTCCACATTTCAATCAGATAAGGGCCGCAGTAGCCGCTCTCTCTGAGGGTGGTGAAACAACGCGCAAAATCGACCACGCCGGTGCCAAAGGGCACGTTTTTGAAAATGCCCGGCCGCGTATCTTTAACATGCACGGCCACGATATGGCCTTTCCCTGCTTTAAGCTCCATTTGAACATCGTTATCCCACGCCGACAGGTTGCCGATATCCGGGTAAAGCTGAAACCACGGATTATTGAGGTAATTGGCATAGCCCAGCGCTTTGCTGATGGAGTTCATTAACGGGTAGTCCATGATTTCCATCGCCAGCGTGACCTGAGCCCGACTGGCCATTTCCACCGCCAGTTGCAAACCGTGGCGAAAACGCTCGCGGGTAAGGTCGTTAGCCTGTTGATAGTAGACGTCGTAACCGGCGAGCTGGATAACGCGAATACCGACATCCTGCGCAAGGCGGATCGCTTTGCGCATAATCTCCAGCCCCTGGTTACGGATGTCGTCATCTTCGCAGCCGAGCGGGAAACGCCGATGAGCGCTCAGACACATGGACGGGACACGGATGCCGCTGGCGGAAATCGCGCTGACCAGTTCCAGACGTTGCTCAGGGCTCCAGTCAAGCCGTGCCAGTCGGCCGTCACTCTCATCCACCGACATTTCGACAAAATCAAAACCCAGCGCTTTCGCCAGTTGCAGACGCGCCAGCCAGCTTTCATCCGGCGGCAGTGCTTTTTCATAAATACCGAGAGGAACAGCCTTCATGAGCATGAGATCACCTTAGCCCCAGAGTTGGGCGATGCGGCGCTTGAACTCGCGCGCGGCTTCCACTGGATCCGCCGCGTCGCGAATACTGCGGCCGGCGATAAACACATGGATGGGAATGCCTTCGAACAACGGCAGATCCGCCAGCGCCAGACCGCCGGTAACGGTCACGTTGAAGCCCATATCCGCCAGCCGCTTGATGGCGCTGATATCGGTCTCGCTCCAGGCGATCCCCGCGGCCTGCGCATCTCTGCTGCGGTGATACACCACCTGTTGAATGCCAATATCACGCCAGGCTTGCGCCTGCTCCCAGGTCCAGAAGCCCGTCAGTTCGATCTGAACGTCTCCCTTAAACTCGCGGGCGACCTCCAGCGCGCCGGCGGCGGTATTAATGTCTGCGCAGCAAATAACGGTCACCCAGTCTGCATTGGCGGCAAAGCACATGCGTGACAAAATTTTCCCGGCGTCGGCAATTTTGGCGTCGGCCAGCACAATCTTGTGCGGATAAAGGGATTTCAGATCGCGCACCGCGCGCACCCCCTCGCCGACACACAGAATGGTGCCGACTTCAATAATATCCACTTCTTCGGCAATCAGTCGGGTGGTTTGGTAGGCATCGGCCAGCGTTTGGTTATCCAGCGCGACCTGTAACATCGGTAAATGAGACATCGGTAAGCTCCTTAATCAGCATGCCGCCGTAGCGGTCTGGTCAATCAAATCCAGTACATCCTGCTCGGTGCGACAGGCGCGCAGGCGGTCAAAATTGGCTTCGTCTTCAAAAAGCTGCACGATTTGCATGATGCCCACCTCCTGATGGGTATGGGCATCAACGGCCGCCATGGTGATCAGAATATCGACCGGGTCATTATCTTCGTGGTTGAAAATCAGCGGCGTTTTCAACGTCACCAGCGCAAAGCCGGTTTTTTTCACCCCTTCCTCCGGGCGGCCATGGGGCATGGCAAGTCCTGGCGCAATCACAAAGTAGGGGCCGAACTGTTTTACGCCATCCAGAATCGCCTGGTAGTAGCGGGGTTCGACGATGTCGGCGGCGACCAGCAGATCAACCCCGATTTTTACCGCCTCCTGCCAGCTACCGGCTTCCGCCTGCAAACGAATGGAACGATTTTCCGCCAGTGAATCACGTAGTTTCATAAAAGCTCCCTATTGCTTTAAGTCCGCCGGGAAATGCGCTTTGATGACATCCAGCAGCTTTGGGCCAAAGTCGGCGGCCGAGAGCATATTGCGTACGCCGACCACATATTTGTTGCCGCTGACGGTGATTTCATCGGCAACGTGCGTAGAGGCAATGATGATGTCTGCACCGCTTAGTTCGGCCTTGTATTCGCCCACTGCGCAGCTATTCAGGCTATGGTCGATCCCCTGCTCGGTTAAAAATTGGCCGACTTTCATTTTCATGATCATGGAACTTCCTTGCCCGCAGCCGCATACGGCCAGAATTCGTACGGTCATAATGATTTCTCCTGAATGCGTTCGTGGTATACCCGTCATACTGCAAGTTGCATGTGTTTTGACTGCGCTCTGTAACTCGAATCATTTAGGGTATGGACTCAGCGAGTTTCTTTTCAGCATCTTCTTCAGCCCGCAATGTGCGGCTGGCAAAGACCATATAAACCAAGGCAATCACGATAACGACGCTCATAAACCACAGGCCAAGCGTTAACCCCTGCATCAGCGGCGGCGCCAGAATCGACCAGTCCGCCATGCCCATCCACGCGCTCAGACCGGTCAGTTTTATCGCCCATACGCAGCCGAATATTTCGATCACGCCCATCACCAGACAGATCTTCATCGCCGCGCGCCAGCCGCCAAAGTGGTTGGCGAACACGCCGATGGTGGCGTTAGAGAAGAACATCGGAATAAAGCCGGGGATGATCATGATGGGGGAACCGATGCCGATCAGAATGCCGACGGCGATCAACTGACCGATGGTGCCCCACATAAATCCCCACACCACCGCATTGGGAGCGAAGCTGTAAATCGCCGCGCAGTCGATGGCAAGCACCGCGCCGGGGATTAAACGTTGGGATATGCCGTTAAACGCTTCGGAGAGTTCGGCTACGAACATCCGTACGCCTTGTACGATGATGAAAATGGCGACGGCAAACTGGAAGCCGGTTTGCAGGATATAAATCGTCCAGTGTGTTTTCCCGGCCATTTGCTGCACGGTGTCCAGGCCGAAGGAGAGCAGGATCGCGCCAAAGAATACCGTCATGACGATGGCGGTGGAGACAATATTGTCGTGGAAGATATTCAGCCAGCCCGGAAGCTTCAGATCTTCCACGCTCTCTTCTTTTTTCCCCAGATAAGGGGCGAGCTTATAGGCAAGCCAGGAGGCAAACTGCTGCTGGTGGCCGATGGAGAAACCGCAGCCGTCGGTCACCGCCTGCGTGGGTTTATACATCATGTTGGACGTAATGCCCCAGTAGAGGGAAACCAACACGGCGCTACAGATGATGGTGGTCCACATCGGGTAGCCGAGAATATAGAAGAACACGGCGAGCAACCCGGCCTGCTGAAACATGATGTGGCCGGTCAGCATGATGGTGCGGATGCCGGTGATCCGGCGCAGCAGCACGTAAACGATATTCAGCGCCAGCGCCAGCAATACGGCATAGCCGACCCAACTGTAGGCATCGCCCATGCGTTCGACGGTCGCCATCATGGACGCGTAGGTATCCGAGATGGCGCCGCTGATGCCGTAAACGTCGGACATTTTGGCGACAACCGGTTTGAACGTGCTGGTCAGAATGCCGGAACCTGCCTGTAACAGCATAAAACCAATGATCGTTTTGATGGTGCCTTTAATAATGACAGTGGCGCTTTTACGCAGCAGTAAATAACCGATGAACGTGACAATCCCCAGCAGCAGCGGGGCGTTGGTCATGACCTGATTAAAGAAAATCGTAAAGATTTTATAGAGGGTTTCCATAAGCACTCCGTTCTGGCTTTGGTCATTCTGTTACGCGCCACGTCCGAATTGCCTTGGCGCGGGCAGGTCTTTTTTTGTAAGGCACGAACACTTTAGCAATCATAAATAATCATAAAAAGACATTAATTGATTATTTGTGATTAGCTTCGCAATTATCCTTTTTACCGACGTCATTTTCAGCGCATAAAATTTGGCATTATTTTTTTGTCGTTATTTTTCATGTGATTATGTATTTATTTGAATCAATGTCACAATTTATAACCGATTTTTCAGCAGCATATAAAAAATCGCCGCACGCAATAGTCGATTGCGGGCATAAAAAAATGGTGGTAGATTCGCAAAATAAAATCACTTGTTTTCATTTTATGATTTCTTATGATTGTAACGTTCAATAACGCACCACGCCGATCGCTGATGAGGTTCACACTATGAGTAAAATCGAGAGCATTACCCGTGAGTCATGGATCCTGAATACCTTTCCGGAATGGGGAACCTGGCTGAATGAAGAGATAGAACAAGAGCAGGTGGCGCCCGGCTCGTTTGCCATGTGGTGGCTGGGCTGTACCGGCATCTGGTTGAAGTCGGAAGAGGGGGCGAACATTTGTGTGGATTTCTGGTGCGGCACGGGCAAACAGAGCCACGGTAATCCGCTGATGAAATCCGGCCATCAAATGCAGCGCATGGCCGGGGTGAAAAAACTACAGCCTAATTTACGCACCACGCCATTCGTTCTTGATCCCTTCGCCATTCGACAAATTGATGCCGTGCTCGCCACGCATGACCATAACGATCATATCGATGTGAATGTGGCCGCCGCCGTGATGAAAAACTGCGACGCCGACGTGCCGTTTATTGGCCCGGAAAGCTGCGTGAATCTGTGGATTGGCTGGGGAGTGCCGCGTGAACGCTGTATCGTGGTCAAACCGGGCGATGTGATCTCCATCAAGGATGTTGAAATTCATGCGCTGGATGCGTTCGACCGCACGGCGTTGATAACGCTGCCGCCAGAGGAGAAAGCGGCGGGCGTGCTGCCGGATGGCATGGATAGGCGGGCGGTGAACTATTTATTCAAAACGCCGGGCGGCAATCTTTATCACAGCGGGGACTCGCATTATTCAAATTATTACGCCAAACATGGCAACGAGCATCAGATCGATGTGGCGCTGGGCTCCTATGGCGAAAACCCGCGCGGCATCACCGATAAAATGACCAGTTCCGACATGCTGCGTATGGCCGAGGCGCTGAACACCAAAGTGGTCATTCCTTTCCACCATGATATCTGGTCGAATTTTCAGGCCGATCCGCAGGAAATTCGCGTGTTGTGGGAAATGAAAAAAGATCGTCTGAAGTATGGTTTTAAACCGTTTATCTGGCAGGTCGGCGGCAAGTTCACCTGGCCGCAGGACAAAGATAATCTGGAATATCACTATCCGCGCGGATTTGACGATTGCTTCACCATCGAACCGGATTTGCCGTTTAAATCTTTCCTGTAAAACCACGGGGCGGCGTGGGCCGCCCTTTCCAGCATTCGCTTTGCAATCGCGCTCTTATCCGTGGACGATATCCCGTGCGTACTTTTGACAAGTTATGATTCAAATTACCGTAAGCGCTCCTTATAATCGGTGAGTAGAATCCATTTAACGGGGCCAATATGACTGAATCTCAGCGCCATAACGCCATCATTGATTTTCTGCAACGACAAAAGCAGCTTACCGTTGCCGATCTTATCGAGCACTTTGATGTCTCACCCGCCACGGCAAGGCGTGATATCAACAAGCTTGATGAGTCAGGCAAGTTGCGGAAAGTTCGCAATGGCGCCGAAGCGGTGAGCGTTCCGCGTCCCGCCTGGTCGCCGCTCAATATTTATCAGGCGCAAAACCTGGACGAGAAAATGCGCATTGCCAAAGCCGCCGCGCAACTGTGCCGTCCGGGCGAAAGCGTGGTGATTAACTGCGGCTCTACCGCCTTTTTGCTGGGGCAGGAAATATGCGGCAAAGACGTTCAGGTGATCACCAACTATCTTCCGCTGGCGAATTACCTGATTGAGCAGGAACATGAAAGCGTCGTCATCATGGGAGGGCAGTACAATAAAAGTCAGTCCATTACGCTGGCGCCGCAGGAAGGGGATGCCAGCCTGTATGCCGGGCACTGGATGTTTACCAGCGGCAAGGGGCTGACGGCGGAAGGGCTGTATAAAACCGATATGCTGACGGCGATGGCGGAGCAAAAGATGCTTAACTATGTCGGTAAGCTGGCGGTGGTGGTGGACAGCAGCAAGATCGGCCAACGCGCCGGGATGCTGTTCAGCCGGGTGGAGCAGATTGACGTCGTCATTACCGGCAAACAGGCGAATGCGCAGATCGTGGCGCAACTGCGCGACCAGAACGTAGAGGTGATTTTGGTGTAGCGGCTTTGCGCAAGGGGACACATCAATCAACGAGTTACGGTTGCGATTGTTATCCAGTTCCCCGGCACAACGTTGGACGGGCGGTAAAACGCCGCAGGGTGAGGCCGATCTACGATTTTAAGTAGAGCCGATGCGAGATCATCGGTGGATGGTATAGGCATGCTACTGTCAGCGGAAGTTGCTGTAATAAGCGGGACTCTATACCCGTCATACTTCAAGCGGCGCGCGTTGCTTTAACGGTGAAAGAAAACCGCCGCGCTTTCACTAATTCCATATCATTTGCTGGGTTTTATCCGGCGTTCTAAGGGTTACAATAATGTTCTTTGTGGTTAACAAGGTCGTAACTCTTAATGGAACAATTTGAAGCGATTGACATAGAAAAAGCCTATTCCCGCTGGCAACAGGGGGGCATCGTCGTCGATATCCGCGATGGGCAGAGTTTTGCCGTTGCCCACGTACCCGGCGCCACGCATTTGACCAACGAGACGTTGGCGGATTTTGTGCGTGGCGCGGACTTGGATACGCCGGTCATGGTGATGTGCTATCACGGGATCAGCAGCCGCAATGCGGCGCAGTACCTGATCAGCCTGGGCTTTGAGTCGGTATACAGCATTGACGGCGGTTTTGAAGCCTGGCAAAACCGCTATCCGCAGGATGCTGAATCCGTCAACTGATCGGGCCTGCGTCATACCGGCCCGATGAGGGTGTGGCGGTTTTACCCGCGGCTGTTTTTGAACACCTGAATGATGCTTTTGGCCTGCATGATGACCACGATTAAAAACAGCACGGCAAGGAAAGCGGAGATCGGGCGTTCCACAAAGGCAATCAGGTTGCCATCCGATTTCAGCAGCGAAGACAGCAGGCTTTTCTCGAACATCGGCCCCAGCACCATGCCCAGAATCACCGGCGCAATCGGGTAGTGATGTTTCTGTAGGAAATAACCCGCAATCCCCATTACCAGCATCACCACCACCGACGCCATGGAGTTATTCATGGCGAATGCCCCGACGATGCTGAATACGATCACCACCGGATACACGATATCTTTATTTACCGAAATCAGGCGCTTCAGGAAGTTAACCACGATCAGCGCCAGCGGCAGCAACGCGAGGTTGGCGATAAAGAACAGCATGAAAATGGCGTAGAGCTTTTCCGGGTGGAAGATAAACAGGGACGGCCCCGGCTGCATATCTTTCATATAGAGTACGCCGATCACAATGGCGGCCACGGAGTCTCCGGGGATGCCAAACACCAGCGTGGGGATGTAGCTTCCCGCCAGGCTGGCATTATTGCTGGATGAGGCGTTAATCACGGCCTCTTCCGAACCTTTGCCGTATTTCTCTGGCTCGCGGGAGAACTTTTTCGCCACCGCGTAGGAGATCCAGGCGGCGATATCGGCGCCCGCCCCGGGCAGTACCCCAATCAAGGTGCCGATGGCGCTGCTGCGCGCAATGCCGAGCCGGTTTTTTTTCAATGCCGGACATATGCCGGCAAGGATATTTAACGACGATTTTTCCACCGGCGGCGGCGCGGCGTTTGCCGGCTTAACGCGGTCACGGTGGCGGCCGGCGTAATATTCAATCGCGTTGGCGATAGCGAACATCCCAATCATCGCCGGGATAAAACTGATCCCTTCCAATAGCGCGACCTGACCGAAAGTGAAACGCGGCTGCCCGGTGAACTCATCATAACCGATGGTGGCTAAAGCAAGCCCCAACAACAACGCCATCAGGCTTTTGACCACATATTGTCCTGAAATCAGCGTTGAGCAACTCAGCCCCAGCAGCGCCAGCCAGGTGTACTCAAACGAGCTGAATTTCATGGCGAATGAGGCCAGCAACGGTGAGGCGAAGCTGAGCACAATGGCGCCAATGATGCCGCCGATGACCGAGGTGCTCAGGCCGAGGCCGAGGACGTGATTGGTTTTCCCCTGTTGGCTCAGCGCATAGCTGTCGTCCACGTAGGCGGCCGAGGCGGGGGTGCCGGGAATGCGCAACAGTACGCCCGGGATATCCCCGGCATAGATGGTGGAAGCGCCGACCGAGATCATCATCGCCAGCGCGGGGATGGGATCCATAAAAAAGGTGAAAGGAACCAGCAGGGCGACGGCCATGGTTGCGGTCAGACCGGGTATCGCGCCGATAAACAGGCCGAACAGCCCGGCGGCAAAGATGGCGATGATGGCGTTCAGGGTAATGTATTCACTGGCGTTGATCAGGATATCCATCGTCGGTGGTCCTTAAAAAATGCTGCCGGAAGGGAGAGGCACCAATAATACTTTTGAAAACAGGTAATAAATGCCGGTCGAAAGCCCCACGGCGGCAACAGCGGCAATGGCTTTGTTTTTCGGCAGGAAAAGCACCAGCAGGCCGGCCATAATGATGCTGGTGGTCAGGATGAACCCAAGGAATTCAACGCAATAAATATAGAAAACGACGGTGATCGCGACCATACCGACGCTTATGAGGTCACGTTGCCCGCTATTCGCCGGCTGGCGATGCGCTTTTGTTAACCGCACGGTTATCAGATCCAGAACGGAGAGCAATACCATCAGGCAGCCGACGATGGCGGGCATAAATCCCGCGCCAAACGAGGCCGCATCGCCGAGCTGAATAAAGGCATAGGCGGCAATGCCGGCGCCGAACAGCAGGAAAAGCAGCGGGAGTAATAAGGATAACTTCGGCATTGTTGTTCAGGCGCCATTTGCATGGCGCCCGCCTGTTTTATTTATCTGCGGAAAGTAGGCTCCCAAACTGAGCATCTTCTTCTTTCATAAATTGATAAAGTTCGTCATCGTACAACGCGCTGACTTCAAATCCTTGATTGTTGGCGAATTTCTGTAGTTCTCCAGAGTCATAAACCTTTTTCATCGCGGCGGTCAGCTTGTCGGTAATCTCCGTAGAGAGGCCTTTCGGGGCCGACAGCACGTTCCAGGTGGTCAGCGACCAGTTATACGGCGTCGCCTGATTGAAGATCGGGATATCGGCATAGAGATCGGAGGCCTGATTGGACATGATGGCCAGGTGGCGCACCATACCGGCGTCTACCATGCTCTTGGCTTCGCCGGGCGAAGAGGTCACGAAGTCCACCCCGCCGGAAACCAGCTCTTGCAGCGCGGCGCTGGCGCCCTGCGAGGGAATATAGCGAACGGCGCTATCCGGCAGATTGGCGCTTTTCAGCATCCCCAGCGTATTGAGGTGCCAGACGGATTTCAGACCGCTGCCCGAGGCGCGCAATTTGCCAGGCTGCTGCTTGATGGCCTCGATTAACTGGTTGGCATCCTGATAGGGCGAATCCTTGGCGACCTGTAACCCGCCATAAATCACCGCCAGCCGGCTGATAGGGGTGTAATCCTGATAGCTGAGGGTGGTCATTTTCTGGTGGTGCATCATGGCGATTTCCACCGTCACAATACCCAGCGTATAGCCATCGGGTTTGGCGCGATGGATCGCATCATGGCCGACGACGCCGCTACCGCCGGTGCGGTTGACCACGTTGACGTTCACGCCCAGCTCTTTTTGCAGACCCTGGGCCACCAGCCGGGCCACGGTGTCGGTATTTCCGCCCGCGCCCCAGGGGACGATAATGGTAATCGGTTTTTCCGGCCACGCTGCGAAGGCGGAGCAGGAGAGTAAGAGGGTACTTAACGCCGTCAACCGGATAAGTTTCATAATCGGTGCTTCCTTCTCGTAGAGGTATGAGGAAAAAGGGAGACTAGTTAATGCGATTTATTTTGTTTTGGTAATGCTCTGTGCCGCTGCGGATTTGCTCGAGGATCACTGTCAATCCCCAGTATTTTTCCAGCACGTTGTCTTTATTGACCCGGCAGTAAGCACTGCCGAAAGTGCCCTGGCGTTGGTGATAAATTTTTGCGTTTTTGGGATAACCCAGGGTTTCCGTCACGGCGGCGAGGGAAAGAAACGTCGCCAACTCCTGCGCCAGTTCCGGGTTACTGGAATGGTGATGGTAAAGCCAGCTATAGAGTTCTGGATGGAAATTGGTGAACACGCCGCTGAAACCTTTTGAACCCGCTTTCATGGCATCGAAGGCAATCGCCGCATTGGCGTTGATGATGTTCAACGGCGTGTCGGCAACCCGTTTGACCCGGCGTGCCACCGTCGGCAGATCGCAGCTCACGTCTTTCAGCACCACAAAGCGTCCGCTATTGGCGCAGTAACTCAGTTCATCATCGCTCAGCAAACGGCGATAAGGCGCCGGGCACTCATACAGCCCCAGCGGCATGGACGCGGGCAGCGCGGCCAGCAGCGCGTTCAGCGTGGCATAAAACACCTCGCTGCCCTGATCTTTGGGATCCAGATGGTTGGTGACCAGCACCAGCGCGTCGATGCCGGTCGCCGCCATGGCGCCAAGCTCGGCGATCTGATCGTTCAGACCATCGCTGATATGCCCTGAAGCGATCACCGGGATGCGGCCGGCGACTTTTTCGACCACAAAACGCGCCAGGTCGACACGCTCTTGCAGGCTCAGGAATTGCATTTCACTGGACTGGCAGACGGCGAATAGCGCATCGACGCCTTTTTCAAGATACCAGTCAATCAGTTTTGCCAGCCCGGGATAATCAATAGCGTTTTGTTCGGTAAATGGGGTCAGCATGACCGGGACAATGCCGTCGATTTTTTTCATGGTTCACTCCTGGCGGAATTACAGTATGGGTAAATTCAGGGATCAGCGTTGGGACAGTCTGACCTTAACCTGCTGATGATCCGGCATATTCGCCGCGCCTTCCCGTTCTACGGCCAGCGATGCGAAGGCGGAGGCGTAGGTCGCGGCCTGCACCAGATTCTGTCCGGTGGCAATCGCGGCGGCGAACGCGCCGTTGAAGGCATCGCCGGCGCCCGTGGTATCCACGCTCAACGCCGGAAACGCCGGAATATGTTGAAATTGCTGGTTATCAAAGAGTAGCGCCCCGCGCGAACCCATGGTGATAATGACCCGTCGGGCGCCGAGCGCGACGATTTTTTGCGCCGCGTCCTTGGCGCTGTCCAAATCGCGCACTTCAACGCCGGAGAGCAAAGAAGCTTCCGTTTCATTCGGCGTGATGACGTCGATATATTCCAGACAGTCCAGCACGTCGCGGGAATAGGGGGCCGGGTTCAGCACTACGCGGATATTCAATGCGTTAGCCAACTTGATGGCGTTTAATGTGGCGGGGAAGTTGTTCTCCAGTTGCAGCAATAATACGTCCGAGTCGGACAGCTCGGGCATCATCTCCGCGATCTCGTCATCGGTAATGGTTTTATTCGCGCCGGAATAAATGGCGATCATATTCTCGCCATCTTGCTGCGACACATAAATAATCGCGTTGCCGGTCGGTTCTGTTTCTGACTGGTAAAGTTTGAAAGAGTGTATTGCCGAGGCGGAAAGATGATCATAGGCAAACTGGCTGAATTGATCTTTGCCGACCTTGGAAACAAAATGCACGTTGGCTCCCGCGTGGCTGGCCGCCATGGCCTGATTCGCGCCTTTCCCTCCCGGGCCGAGCGCGCTGCCCAACGCCAGCAAGGATTCCCCGCCTTTGGGAAAACGCTCCACTTTCGCGACGATATCGACGTTAAACGATCCCAGAATACAGACCTTACCGCTCATTCTGCCTCCCCTGTTTTTCATGGTTTGATACCGCGGGTGTTTTTCCAGCCGTTTCAGCAGCGCCTCAATGTTCTCCCGGCCGGAGGTGATGAGTTCGGACTGTAAACTTCGACGGATGACGATAGCGCCGCCGTGGCAGCGTTGAACCAGGTTCATGCGCGCCAGCGCGTTCAAATCACTGCGGATGGTTTCTCTGGTCACGGAAAACTCCTTCGCCAGAAATTCCACGCTTGCCCGCCCGTGTCTGTCCAGATAGGTCAGGATCTGATGTCGCCTTTCTTCGAGAAACATAATCACCTCTCTACATACTGGGAGAGTAAAAGAGTCCTGTTGATTAAAAAGTGACTGATGTCATAGGAAATAAGGTGAAACGGAAGTAAACAAAAATAAATAACTATGTTATCAAAAGGGCGGGGATCGCCGGAGTCGAGGGGAATGGAGGCCGGAGAAACGATAAGGTTCTGGCGTTGAAAAGAGATTCTCGCGCACGTCTTTTGGGGATATGTGATATTTTTACGCGCAATCCGCCCACTACGATGTGATTAATTTTTTATGGCAATTCGCGTTATCTCTCTATCCAATCCACGTCTGGCGCAGGCGTTTGTGGATTATATGCAGACGCAGAACGTCGGTCTGGAAATACGCGCCACCGGACAAGAAGCCGAGCTGTGGCTGGCTGACGACGAGCAACTGGATAAAGTACAACAGGCGCTGGAGATTTTTCTGCGCGATCCGCTGAATCCCCGCTATCAGGCGGCAAGCTGGCAGTCGGGATCGACGGACTCGGGCATCCAATATCATCGCTTTTCCTATTGGCAAACGCTGCAACAGAAAGCGGGGCCGTTGACGTTGTCGATCATGGTCGTCGCCGTGGTGGTCTTTTTACTGATGCAGGTATCGGGCGCCGATCGGGTGATGGCCTGGTTGTCTTATCCCGAGGCCGGGCAGCAATGGCAGCTCTGGCGTTGGTTCAGTCATGCCTTGTTGCATTTTTCCGTCTTGCATATTTTATTCAATCTGATGTGGTGGTGGTATCTGGGCGGGCCGGTCGAGAAAGTGCTGGGCACCCGTAAGCTGCTGATGATTACCCTGATTTCATCGCTGGTGAGCGGTTGGGCGCAGTCCTGGTTTAGCGGTATCTACTTTGGCGGATTGTCTGGCGTCGTTTATGCGCTGATGGGGTATGTCTGGCTGCGTGGCGAAAGAGAACCCAACGGCAATTTATTTATGCCGCGCAGCCTGATGGCGTTTGCTTTACTGTGGCTGATAGCCGGATATTTCGATATTTTAGGGATGTCGATAGCCAATGCCGCGCATGCGGCGGGGCTGGTCGCAGGGATATTAATGGCCTTTTGGGATACTTATAATAAAACGAACTCCCGGTAAATCCGGACATGCTAGGGGATGAACGTGAAGCAAACACAACGACATGAGGCCATTATCGAACTGGTGCGTCGTCAGGGTTATGTCAGTACGGAGGAACTGGTGGATCATTTTGCGGTCAGTCCGCAAACCATTCGCCGCGATCTGAACGACTTGGCCGAACAGAATAAGATCCACCGTCATCATGGCGGCGCGGCATTGCCTTCAAGCTCGGTTAACACTGCCTATAATGACCGTAAGATGATGTGGTCCGAGGAGAAAGCGCGCATTGCGCGCAAGGTCGCCAGCCAGATCCCGGACGGCGCCACGCTGTTTATTGATATCGGCACCACGCCGGAAGCCGTGGCCTATGCGCTGATGCAGCATAAGAATTTACGCGTTGTGACCAATAACCTGAATGTGGCGACGTTGCTGACGGCAAAGGAAGACTTCCGTTTAATTCTGGCGGGCGGTGAAGTGCGTACCCGCGACGGCGGCATTATGGGAGAGGCCACGCTGGATTTTATCTCTCAGTTTCGTCTGGATTTCGGTATCTTGGGTATTAGCGGCATTGACATGGACGGCTCATTGCTGGAGTTTGACTACCATGAAGTGCGAACCAAACGGGCAATCATTGAAAATTCCCGTTGTGTCATGCTGGTGACGGATCATTCCAAATTTGGCCGCAACGCCATGGTTAATCTGGGCAACATGGATTTGATTGACTATCTTTTTACCGATCAATTGCCACCGCCCGGCGTGCTAAAAATCATTGAACAACATAAGGTGCAGTTGGAGTTGTGCTGAGCCAGACGTGCCTTTTTCCGCGACGGATCACAGGGGGAGAGAGGCGCCATGTCAGGGTTTCCAGATAACCAATCGTTTTCAGAGCACCCATCGCTTGCATTCAATCCGTCGCAGTTCGCCGCCGCGCTGCTTCGCCAGCAGCGCTACTACGGCGTTGCTTCTCTGCAACAGATGACGCCGACGCAATGCTGGCGCTCTGTCAGTCTGGCGCTGGCCGAACAACTGGCGGCGCAGCCCGCCTTTGCCGTTGCGCCGAATAAAACGCATGGCCGGTCGGAACAACGCCATGTGAATTACCTTTCCATGGAGTTTCTCCCCGGCCGTCTGACCGGCAACAACCTGTTGAATCTGGGATGGTACAACGCCGTCGCCGAGGTATTGGCGCAACAACGGATTAACCTGAGCGATGTGCTGGAGCAGGAAACCGATCCCGGTTTGGGCAATGGCGGTCTGGGTCGGCTGGCCGCCTGTTTTCTGGATTCGATGGCCACGGTCGGGCAGCCGGCGACCGGCTATGGCCTCAATTATCAATACGGTCTGTTTCGCCAGCATTTTACGCAGGGACAGCAGCAGGAAACCCCCGATGATTGGCACCGGGATGGCTATCCGTGGTTTTTTCAACGGCCTGAGCTGGCCGTGGATGTCGGGTTTGGCGGCCGGTTGCAGCAGCAGGCTGACGGCAGTGAGGTGTGGCTGCCTGATTTTAGCCTGCGGGGCGAAGCCTGTGATTTACCGGTGATTGGTTATCGCAACGGCATCACTCAACCGCTGCGCCTGTGGCAGGCGACCCACCGTCACCCGTTTGATCTGACGCTGTTTAATGAGGGGCGCTATCTCAAGGCCGAGCAGGCCGGCGTGGCGGCGGCCAGCCTGACCAAAGTGCTGTATCCGAATGATAACCACGCCGCGGGTAAACGGCTGCGGCTGATGCAGCAATATTTCCAGTGTGCCTGCTCGGTGGCCGATATTCTGCGTCGGCATCTGGCGGCCGGACGGGCGCTGTCCGAGTTGCCGGATTATGAAGTGATCCAGCTTAATGACACGCACCCGACGCTGGCGATCCCTGAAATGTTGCGCATATTGTTGGATGACCACCGGATGAGCTGGGATGATGCCTGGTCGATTACCAGGCGCACTTTTGCCTATACCAACCATACGTTGATGCCGGAAGCGCTGGAACGCTGGGACGAAAGGCTGTTCGCCCGTCTGCTTCCCCGTCATCTTTCCATCATCAAGCAGATCGACGCGCATTTTAACATCCAGGTGGAGCGACACTGGCCCGGCGATCGTCAGGTGTGGGCGAAACTGGCGGTGCGTCACCGGCGGCAAATCCGCATGGCGAATCTGTGCGTGGTGAGCTGCTTTGCGGTAAACGGCGTGGCGGCGCTGCATTCGGAACTGGTGGTGAAAGATCTGTTCCCTGAATATCACCGGCTATGGCCGAATAAATTTCACAACGTGACCAACGGTATTACGCCGCGCCGCTGGCTGAAGCAGTGTAATCCGGCGCTGTCGTCGTTGATTGATGAGACATTACACATCGAATGGGTGAATGACTTACCTGCCTTGCAAGGGCTGGAACCCTATGCCGACGATGCCGGATTCCGCGAGCGTTACCGGCGGATTAAACAAGACAACAAGGTGCGTCTGGCGGAACACCTGCAACGTGATTATGGGGTGAGTCTCGATCCGCTGGCGCTGTTTGACGTGCAAATCAAGCGGCTGCACGAATATAAGCGTCAACACCTGAATCTGCTGCATATCCTTTCTCTCTATCGGCAATTGCGTGATAACCCGCATCTGGATATAGTTCCGCGCGTCTTTTTGTTTGGCGCCAAGGCCGCGCCGGGTTATGCACTGGCCAAAAATATTATCTATGCCATTAATCAGGTGGCGGAAAAGATTAATCGGGATCGCCGCTGCAACGATCGTCTCAAGGTGGTCTTTCTTCCCGATTACCGCGTATCGCTGGCCGAACGGATGATCCCCGCTACCGATGTGTCCGAGCAAATCTCGACGGCGGGCAAAGAAGCTTCCGGAACGGGCAATATGAAGCTGGCGCTGAATGGCGCGCTGACGGTGGGAACATGGGATGGGGCCAATGTCGAGATGGCTCAACAGGTCGGCGCTGAAAACCTGTTCATTTTCGGTCATACGGTTGAGCAGGTAAAAGCCTTGCAGGCGCAGGGATATGCGCCGTCGGACTACATTACCGATACGCCTTTGCTACGCGAGATATTGGATGAACTAGCCAGCGGCGCTTTTAGTCACGGGGACAAGCAAGCGTTTGCGCCGCTGTTGAACAGTTTGCTGGAAGAGGGCGATCCCTATTTGTTGATGGCTGATTTCGTACCTTACTGTGAGGTGCAGCAGCAGGTGGATGCGCAATATCGTGAACCGGAGGAATGGACGCGTCGTTGTGTACTTAATACGGCCAGAATGGGGATGTTTAGCTCGGACAGGGCGATTCATGATTACCAGAAGCGTATTTGGCAAGTGCGTCGTTAAGGAAAAGGAAGATGGCATTCAAGGCGGGTAACTCGGCAATTCAACAGATGGGTATAGCGGAAACATATACGGATGCTTATGGCAATAAGCATACGATTGATGCGTCGATCAGAGAACGACTGCTGGCGATGATGGATATCTCAGGCAGTGATGGCGCTCCCCTGCCTCCGGTAAAAGTTTTTCTTCAGGGACGGGACGCCGTTATTGCGCTGGCCGGCAATGGCGAATTTCACTGGACGCTGATGTATGAAAACGGCGGACAGGTTCAGGGACAGGTGACCGGCGGTACGAATCTGACGCTCCCCGCAGCACTTCCTATGGGATATCATCATCTTACGCTAACGCAGGCCGAGCAGCGCTGGAACTGTCGGATAACCGTGGCGCCGCCCCGTTGTTACGAGCCTGAAGCCCTGTTGCAGGGCAAACGCTGGTGGGGAGTGACCGTTCAGCTTTACACCCTGCGTTCGCAAAATAACTGGGGGGTGGGCGATTTCGGCGATTTGCGCCAGTTGGTGGAACAGATAGCCCGCCGCGGCGGGGCGTTTGTGGGGCTGAATCCGCTGCACTCGCTGTACCCGGCGGTTCCGGAGGCGGCAAGTCCGTACAGTCCCTCTTCCCGCCATTGGCTAAACGTGATTTATATTGACGTCAATCAGGTGGATGATTTTCAGCAGAGTTCAGAGGCGCAACAATGGTGGCTGCTGGAGGAGACGCAGCAAGCGGTATCGGCGCTGCGGGCGGGACGTTGGGTCGATTATGAATCGGTCACCACCCTCAAGCTGAGCGCGTTGCGGCTGGCCTTTGGCTATTTCAACACCCGCAGCGCGCTGGACCCGCGTATCAGCGCTTTTCGCCAGTTTGTGGTCAATGGCGGGCAAAGTCTGCAATTGCAGGCAACATTCGATGCGTTGCAGGCTTACCTGAAACGTCAGGGAGAAAATTACGCGGACTGGTTGCAGTGGCCGACCCGCTATCATGATGTTCACGGCGAGGCGGTGAAGTCGTTTCGCCAGGAACATGCGGATGAAATTAATTTTTATTGCTGGCTGCAATGGCTGGCTTACGAGCAACTGGCGGAATGCTTTGCGCGCAGTAAGCAGCTCGGTCTGCCTATTGGTCTGTATCGCGATTTGGCCGTAGGCGTCGCGCAGGGGGGCGCGGAAACCTGGGATGAGCGTCAGCTTTATTGTCTGGATGCCTCCATCGGCGCGCCCCCGGATCCGCTGGGGCCGCTGGGGCAAAACTGGCACTTATCGCCGATGAATCCCAACATGATGCGGCAGCGCGGCTATCAGCCGTTTATCGACGTGTTGCGCAGCAACATGGCGAATTGCGGCGCGCTGCGTATCGACCATGTGATGGCGCTCCTGCGTTTATGGTGGATACCCAAAGCCGAATCGGCTGTTGACGGCGCCTATGTCCACTATCCGCTGGACGATCTGTTGGCGGTGCTGGCGCTGGAAAGTCAGCGTCACCGCTGCCTGGTGATAGGCGAGGATTTGGGCACGGTGCCGCCGGAGATCGTCAGCAAACTGCATGACTTCGGCGTCTATTCCTATAAGGTGCTGTTTTTTGAAAAGGACGAGCAGCATCGCTTCCGCTCACCCGGCAGGTATCCGCGTCAGGCGATGGCCACCATCACCACACACGATCTCCCCACGCTGCGCGGGTACTGGCAGGCGGTGGATTTGTCGTTGGGCAGGGATTTGGGTTTGTACCCGGATGACGTGTTATTGCAACAGCAGATTCAGCTGCGTGAAAAATCCAAACAGGGTTTGTTGAACGCATTACATCAGCACGGGCTGTTGCCGCAGCGGGTGGGGAGGAATTCATCGTTGACGACAATGGGCGTACCGCTTAACCGGGGCGTTCAACGTTATATGGCCGACAGCGCCAGCGCGTTGGTCGGGTTTCAACTGGAAGACTGGCTGGATATGGCGACGCCGGTGAACGTTCCCGGAACGAGCCGGGAATACCCGAACTGGCGGCGGAAACTTAGCCGCACGCTGGAATCCATCTTTGCCGATCGTTATCTTGAACGTCTGATTCGCGACATCGATCTGCGCCGCGGCGCGCCGTTGCCCGCGACTGTCTGCGAGGAGGATGCCGGGTGCAATGACCCGGCCTAATCATCAGGACATTAATAATAGGAATGCTCACCGCGCTGATGCTCGGTGAGATCCCTCACGCCTTTCAGCTCTGGGAACTTTTGCAACAATTCTTTCTCAATCCCTTCTTTCAACGTGTAGTCGACCATCGAACAGCCGTTGCAACCGCCGCCGAATTGCAGGATCGCCAGATTATCATCGGTGATTTCCATCAGCGTGACGCGGCCGCCGTGGCCTGCCAACTGTGGGTTGATCTGCGATTGCAGTACATATTCCACGCGTTCAATCAACGGCGCGTCGTCATCCACTTTACGCATCTTGGCGTTGGGCGCTTTCAGCGTAAGCTGAGAACCCAGTTGGTCGGTGACGAAATCGATTTCAGCATCTTCCAGATACGGCGCACTAAGTTCGTCCACATAGGCTGAAATTTTTTCAAATTTCAGTTCGGTGTCGCTGGCTTCCACTGCATCCGGGGGGCAATAAGAAACGCCGCACTCCGCATTGGGTGTGCCGGGATTGATGACGAAAACACGAATTTGCGTGCCTTCTTCCTGTTTTGCCAGCAGTTTCAGGAAGTGTTCCTGAGCAGCGTCAGTAATATGGATCATAATGTTAAACTCAATGGTTGACTACGCTTATCGGTTATAATACGCCCATCCTCCCTTGAACTACAAGGTTCGGCACAAACACCATACCTGAACGCCCGCCGCCCCTTGCGCCAGCAGAAGCCGGCTGATTTCCGCCGCGGTGCTGCCGGTGGTCACCACATCATCCAGCAATACCACCTGTTTGCCCGGCAGCGAGGCGTGACAGCGAAACGCGCCTCGCAGATTGCCGCGCCGTGCGCTGGCGCTGAGCTTTTGCTGAAGAGGCGTCTGGCGGATACGCCGTATGGCGCGAGGTTCATAATCACATCCCAGCCAATGCGCCAAAGGGCGGGCTAACAATTCGGTCTGGTTGAATCCGCGCGACCAGTGACGCCGTTGGTGCAGGGGCACCGTAACTATCCGGTCGGGCCGGAACAGGCGGCGCGGCGTCAGCAACGCCTGTTCGCGATAGGCGGCCAACCAGCGTAATAAGAGTTGCCGGGCAAGCGCCGGGGCCAGTTCCGTTTTACCGTTAAATTTAAATTGTTTGATTAAGGCGTTGAGCGGTGGAACATAGTCACCGACAAACGTTATCGACTGCCAGGGCGGCGGATTTTTCAGACAGCGCCCGCACTGCCGCGTCGGATCGCCGGTCGGCAAGCCGCAGCGTGGGCAGCATACCGGCGTCGGCGACAGGCGGCGCTGGCAATAGGAGCAAATTCCCTGCTGGCTGCGATAAAGCGGCGACCGGCATAGCCAGCACAGGGCGGCGATGGTTAACATAGGCTTTTCCCTGAAGTGAACAGAGTGGATTTCTCTAAGGCGGACGATAACTTATGAAACCGTTGTATTGGCAGACTGAAGGCGCAGGAAAAACGGAACTTGTGCTGCTGCACGGCTGGGGGCTGAATGCGAAGGTATGGCATGGCATTTCATCGCGACTGGCCGCGCATTTTCGCCTGCATCTGGTGGATTTGCCCGGCTATGGCCGAAGCCAGGGGTTCGGCGCGATGTCGCTGGAGGACATGGCGGCGACGGTGCTGGCGCAGGCCCCTGAACGCGCCGTCTGGCTGGGCTGGTCGCTGGGCGGGCTGGTGACCAGTCAGATTGCATTAAACGCGCCGCAGCGGGTGAGCGGGCTGATCACGCTGGCGTCGTCGCCGTGCTTTAGCGCGCGGGAGGGCTGGCCGGGCATTAAATCCGATGTGTTGCACGGGTTCCAGCAGCAGCTCAGCGATGATTTCCAGCGCACCGTCGAACGTTTTCTGGCGCTGCAAACGCTGGGAACCGATAGCGCGCGACAGGATGCCCGATTACTGAAGCGCGTGGTGCTGGAGCAACCCATGCCCTCCGTCGAGGTGCTGAACGGCGGTCTGGAAATTCTGCGTCAGACGGATTTACGGCCGGCGCTGACGTCATTGCCGCTGCCGTTTTTGCGTCTCTATGGCGCGTTGGACGGATTGGTGCCGCGTAAAGTGGCCGGTTTGCTGGATGAACAGTGGCCGCGGTCTTCATCGTTGGTGATCCCGAAAGCGGCGCATGCGCCCTTTATTTCCCATCCGGATACGGTTGTTGCGCAACTGACGGCGTTTAGCCAACGGCCGGACGTGGCCGAGCGGGCGTGAACCCCGCTCGGAATTGATATCCATGTTCATCAAACTGTAAGAAAAGATAACTACGTTATGTCCTGTTCATTCCGCAATCAAGGACATCACGATGAAAGCTTATTGGTTATTGCCTTTAGCGTTGGCCGGCGTACTGCCGGGCCTGGTTCAGTCACAGGCTATTTATCCCATCGACCGCGCGACCATGCTGGCGGGGGGAAAATTCGATTTTAAAGTCGAGTTTGACGAGGTACTCAAGCCGGAAGAGATCCGTATCCTGATCAACGGCAAAGATTATCAACAGGTGTTGGGAAAATCGGCCACGTTCGTCGAACGTGAAGACGGCGCCGGGGCGTCTACCGTGTGGGTGCGGGATGCGCATCTGCCCGCCGCCGGTCAATACGCCGTGGAAGCGCAGGCCAAAGGGAAAACGACGCGGGTAACCTGGGACGTCTATCAGACGCCGGATACCCGCAAAGCCAAAAACGTTATTTTGTTTATCGGCGACGGGTTGTCCGTCGCTCACCGCACCGGCGCCCGTATTCTGTCCAAAGGGATAACCGAAGGAAAGGCGGACGGCCGTCTGGCGATTGACGATCTGCAATACATGGCGTTTGCCGGCACCTCCAGTACCGACTCGATTGCGGCGGACAGCGCCAATACCATGAGCGCCTATATGACCGGGCATAAATCCGGCGTAAACGCGCTGGGCGTCTACGTCAGCCGCAGTAAAAACTCGCTGGAACATCCGAAACAGGAAACGCTCGGCGAGCTGATTACCCGTTCAACCAATATGGCGGTCGGCGTGGTCAGCGATGCTGAAATTGAAGACGCAACCCCGGCGGCCGTGGTGGCCCATACCCGCCGTCGGGCGGATAAAGCGGAAATCGTCGAGATGTTCTACAACGTGCAGCCCAGCGTGATCCTGGGCGGCGGCTCAGCTTATTTCCTGCCGCAGAGCACGCCGGGCTCAAAACGCAAAGATGAAAACAACTATATCGAAAAATTCCAGCAGGCGGGTTACACGCTGGCTACCGATGCCCAAACGCTGAAGGAAAATGCGGCTCAGGCCACCAAACTGCTGGGCCTGTTCCATACCGGCAACATGGATGATGTGCTGGATCGCCGTTTCCTGAAAAACGACGTCGCCAAAAAATTCCCCCACCAGCCCGATCTGACCGAAATGACGCAGGCGGCGCTGGATGTCCTGTCCAAAAATCAGGATGGTTTCTTCCTGATGGTGGAATCCGCGCTGATCGACAAAGCCTCGCATCCGCTGGACTGGGAGCGCGCGTTTTATAACACCATCATGCTGGATCAGTCGGTGGCGCTGGCGAAGGCATTCGCCGAGCGGCACCCGGATACCTTGATCGTCGTTACCGGCGACCATACCCACGGTCTCTCCATTATCGGCACGGTGGACGATGAAAAACCGGGCGCCGACATGCGCGAGAAAGTCGGCGTGTATGAAGACGCCGGCTACCCGAACTATCGGGACGCCAATAAAGATGGTTATCCCGACGAGGTGCATGTTTCCAAACGTCTGGCGGTGTTCTTCAACAACTTTCCTGACTATTACGAAACCTTTCGGCCGAAGCTGGACGGGCGCTTTGTGCCGGCGGTGAAAAATGAAAAGGATGAATACGTGGCGAATAAAGCCTATGAGGCGGTGCCGGGGGCGGTATTCCGCGAAGGGATCCTGCCGCGTTCTTCCGATACCGGCGTGCACGCGGTGGACGATATGGTGATTCAGGCCAGCGGGCCGGGAGCCGAGCGGATCCGGGGTTATATGGAAAATACGGAGCTGTTTCGGGTGATTGTCGATGCGTTGGCGCTAAAACCGCAGGACAAGAGATAATTGGCCGGTATGAATAACGCGAAATGTAACCCGGCGGGGGCAAACCCGCTTTCTGTCTGGTTGAACGCAGCGCCGATTGTGCTTGCGCTATTGTGCGTCGCGCCAGCGAAAGCCGCGCCGCCTGAACTGTCTTTCGACAAACTTTATGCGTCTTACGGCGTGCTGGGACTGGCATTCTCCGATGACGTCAAAATCTTATCCGGCAAGCGGGTGACGATGCGCGGCTTTATGGCGCCGCCGCTGAAAGCGGAAGCCCAATTCTTCGTGCTGACCAAAATGCCGATGGCGTTGTGTCCTTTCTGTTCCTCCGATGCCGACTGGCCGGAAGATATCGTGGTGGTCTATCTGGCTAAACGGCAAACCTTCGTCCAGAACAACACCATTATTGAAGTGAAAGGCGTACTGGAGCACGGATCGTGGACCGACGCGGAAACCGGTTTCGTCAGTCTTCTGCGGCTGCGTGATGCGACGTTCGATACCCTGTAGGAGCACTGATGGTGGAGTTATTGATTCAAGATCTGAGCGTCACTTTCCCCGATACGCCGGATGCGGTGCTGGCTATTCCGGCGTTGCGCATCGCCGCCGGTTCGCAGGTGGCGGTAATGGGGCCGTCCGGCTCGGGCAAAACCACGCTGGTCAATGCGATTAGCGGCCTGGATTCGCGGGGAACGGGCAGCGTGAACTGGGCGCAGCAGGACATCAGGCGGTTAAATGAAACCGAACGGGATCGCTGGCGGGCGCGGCATGTGGGGTTGGTAATGCAGGATTTCCATCTCTTTCCCGGTTTGAGCGCTCGGGAAAACGTGCTATTACCGGCGAACTTTCATCACTGGCGCTTGCCGGCATCATTAAAACAGCGCGCCGCCGATCTGCTGGCGCAGGTCGGGCTGGATGTCGGTAATCGCCCGGTTGAGATGCTGTCGCGCGGGGAAAAGCAACGAGTCGCCGTCGCCAGAGCGTTGCTGGGATCGCCGGATATTATCGTGGCGGATGAACCGACGGCCAGTCTGGATGCGCACAGCGGCGCGCAAATCGCCGAACTGCTGGCGACTCTGGCGCGGCAAAATAACGCCACGTTGATTGCCATTACCCACGATCGGCTTCTGGCGTCACGGATGACGCGTTGTCTGCGATTGGAGAAAGGGCGGCTGATAGCCGACAGCGCTCAACAGGAGGTTGCACCATGATCCCGTGGCGTCTTATCTGGGTTGACTGGCGGCGTTTATGGCCGGGGGTCGTGGTGGTGGTGTTGCTGATTGCGACGGCTACCGCGCTAAGTATTGCCGTCAGCCTACAGGAAAGAGCGCTGCGTATGGGAAGCGCGAAAGCGGCGGATCGTTTTGATTTGATCGTCGGCGCGCCGGGCAGCGAAACGCAACTGGTGCTATCGTCGGTTTTCCTGCAACCGTCGGCGCTGACGCTGATCCCCGCGCAGATCGTGGACGATTTGACGAAAAATCCGCTGGTGGCCTGGGCGGCGCCGGTAGCGTTCGGCGATTTTTATCAGGACATGCCGATAGTCGGCACCACTGCGCCGCTGGCGACCGATAACGGCAAGCGGCGACTGCTGGCCGGTCGGGTGTTTAACGCGGATTTCGAAGCGGTGGTGGGCGCGCATACCGGCCTGGCGTTGGGGGATACGTTCAGCCCGATTCACGGTCAGGTGGGGCAAGAGGGCGCGCATGCGCATGAAGAGGTCAATTACACCGTGGTGGGGATCCTGCCCGCCGACGGCAGCGCATGGGATAAGGCGATTCTGGTGCCGATAAGCGCGGTGTGGCGGGTGCATGGTGTGCAGCCGCCACCTGCGGATGACGCGCAGGATGAGGGGCACTCGCACGACGAACACGCTGAGCGGGACGCGGGCGATCATGCGCATCAGGCGGGCGTGCCGGCGATTGTGGTGAAGCCCAAGAGCATTGCCGGGGCTTATCAGCTTCGTTCGTTATATCGCACCCACGCGACGCAGGCCGTCTTCCCCGGCGAAGTGCTGGTGAAGCTCTATTCCCTATTGGGGGATATTCGGCAGTTGTTGATTTATATCTCACTGGGCACGCAAGGGCTGGTCGGCGTCGCCGTGGCGATGGTGGCGGTGGTTCACCTGCGGCAGCGACAAAAACAGATCGGGGCGTTGCGGGCGTTCGGCGCGCCGCGCTATGGCGTTTTCGCGCTTGTCTGGTGTGGTTTGATGTCGCTGGTTAGCGCCGGCGTGCTGCTGGGTATCGGCATCGGCTATGCCGCCGCACAGGTCATTGCGCAGGCGATGAGCGAGAAAAGCGGCTTTGTGCTGCCGGTGACGCTGGGACAGGATGACGTTGCCTTTGTGCTGATTCTGCTGTTGGTCGCCGCGATGCTGTTGACCGTTCCCGCGATGCTGGCTTACCGGCAGTCGCCGGCCGCCGCGCTGCGCGGGGAGTGAGGGTGAGGTTTTCTCTCTCCCGGTCAGCGGTCACGAACGCCGAAAGCATCGCATAGCGACGACACCATTTTGCAACTTTGCAACGCAAAATGGAACAACGCTTGCGTTAGCCGTAGGGTGAACCCCAACGGGGTTCATCATTTTCCGCGAAATGCCTGGGGACACGGGGCGGCGGTGATTGAGCCGCCACGTGCCGGGCGCGTGCTGAGACGGTCGCAGCAATCGACTGAGGTTAGTGCGCACGAAACGTTCACTGCACTGACAGAAATTCTTCCCCAAATTTGTGGGGATTCTCCAGTCCCAACGGCGGGGCCGGGGTCAACCGGATCAGCGCTTCTTAAACGCCGCCGCCAGCGCATCGCTCATGGCGCTGTTACCCGCCGTGGCAGCGTTGCCCGCCGGACGAGAGCGTGGCTTGCCTGACGGCTGACGCGGCGAAGCCGGAGTGTCGCGAGCCCCGCCATTGCCCCCGCGGCGCGCGGCGGTTTCACCCGGCTGTTCGTCCAGCCGCATGGTCAGCGCGATACGCTTGCGTTGCAGATCGACTTCCATCACTTTCACCTTGACGATATCCCCGGCCTTAACCACGGTATGCGGATCCTCAACGAAGCGATCGGCGAGGGAGGAGATATGCACCAGTCCGTCCTGATGGACGCCGATATCCACGAAAGCCCCGAAGTTGGTCACGTTGGTGACCGCGCCTTCCAGAATCATGCCGGGCAGCAGGTCGTTCATGGTTTCCACCCCGTCGGCAAAGCTGGCGGTTTTAAACTCGGGACGTGGGTCGCGTCCCGGTTTCTCCAGCTCTTTGATGATGTCGGTCACGGTCGGCACGCCAAAACGCGCGTCGGTAAAATCAGCCGCTTTCAGATTGCGCAGCGCGCCGGGATTGCCCATTAAATCCTGGATCGCCTGTTCGGTCGCCGCCAGAATGCGCTCCACGACCGGGTAGGCTTCCGGGTGAACGGTAGACGCATCCAGCGGATTATCGCCGTGATTGATGCGCAGGAAGCCGGCACACTGTTCAAACGCTTTCGGCCCCAGCCGGCTGACTTTCAGTAGCTGTTCCCGGTTGCGGAAACGGCCGTTTTCATCGCGCCAGGCGACCACGTTCTGCGCCATCATTCGCGTGAGGCCCGCCACGCGGGTCAGCAGGGCGACAGAGGCGGTATTCAGATCGACGCCGACGGCGTTGACGCAGTCTTCCACCACGGCATCGAGTTTTTTCGCCAGCAGGCTCTGGCTGACATCGTGCTGATACTGGCCGACGCCGATGGATTTCGGGTCGATTTTCACCAGTTCGGCCAGTGGGTCCTGCAAACGACGGGCGATAGAAACGGCGCCGCGCAGGGAAACGTCCAGGTCGGGGAATTCCTGCGCGGCCAATTCCGACGCTGAGTACACGGACGCGCCGGCCTCACTGACGATGACTTTCTGCGCGCGGATATCCGGGAACTGTTTTTGCGTATCCAGGAAGAAACGTTCGGTTTCCCGTGAGGCGGTGCCGTTGCCAATCGCCACCAGTTCGACCTGATGTTTGATGCACAGGGCGGCAACGATGGCGGCGGCTTTGGCCGCCTGACCGGTATGCGGATAAATGGTGTCGGTGGCGACCAGCTTGCCGGTGGCATCGACCACCGCGACTTTCACCCCGGTGCGTAAACCCGGGTCCAGCCCCATGGTGGCGCGCATGCCGGCCGGGGCCGCCATCAACAGATCGTGCATGTTGCGGGCGAAGACATTGATCGCTTCGTCTTCCGCTTTTTCACGCACGCTGCCCATCAGTTCGGTTTCGAGATGCAGCAGCACTTTGATGCGCCAGGTCCAGTTGACGACCGCGCGCCGCCAACTGTCTGCGGCCGCATTACCCAGCCGCAGATTCAGATGATCGATAATAATCTGTTCGCAATGGCTTTCGCGCGGCGTTTCTTCAAACTGCGGATCGGCATTCAGCGACAGTTGCAAAATCCCTTCATTGCGGCCGCGGAACATCGCCAGCGCGCGGTGAGAGGGCACCTGGGCAATCGGCTCGTGGTGGTCGAAATAGTCGCGGAATTTCGCGCCTTGTTCCTCTTTCCCCTCCACCACGCGGGAAACCAGATGGGCGTTTTTCCACAGGTAGTGACGCACCTTGGCCAGCAGCGCGGCGTCTTCCGCGAAGCGCTCCATCAGAATGTAGCGCGCGCCATCCAGCGCGGCTTTGGCGTCCGCTACGCCCAGCTCGGCGTTGACGTAAGCCTGAGCGGCTTGCTCCGGCTCCTGAGACGGATCCTGCCACAGACTGTCCGCCAACGGCTCCAGCCCGGCTTCGATGGCGATCTGCCC
Organism: Brenneria sp. hezel4-2-4; assembly: GCF_013155275.1. GTDB lineage: Bacteria > Pseudomonadota > Gammaproteobacteria > Enterobacterales > Enterobacteriaceae > Brenneria. The sequence continues at coordinate 55,793 of NZ_JABJXS010000010.1, read as the reverse complement.
GCGAGTGCGGCGCTTAGGCTTGTACGGCAGATAGAGATCTTCCAGTTCGGTCTTGCTCAGCGTGGCGCCGATCGCGTTGGCGAGTTGTTCGGTCAGTTTTCCCTGCTCGTCGATGGATTTCAGAATTGTCTGGCGCCGATCTTCCAGTTCTCGCAGGTAACTCAGACGGGTTTCCAACTGACGCAGTTGGGTATCATCCAGCCCGCCGGTCACTTCTTTACGGTAACGGGCGATAAAAGGGACGGTGTTTCCTTCGTCCAGCAGACGGACGGCCGCGTCCACTTGCTCGGTACGCGCCTGCAATTCGCCGGCGATAATCTGGCTTAACGAATCATTCATAGGTCTGATATCAATAGTCATCAAGTAATGGGTTAAACAGCTGGAGGACAGTTATACGGATTGATAACCAAAAATGCCAGCCGTACCCGCCGGGGAAAACCGCGATCGCGGCGGCGGCGTGTTTACGGCATGGTAAAAACCCAAGGTAGAGGGTAAGGTAAACTTTATCTAAATCAATATTGCGTAAGATTGTTATAACCGCGCGGCGTTTTTAGCGTATTAAATAGTCAAGGCCGTTTATAGCAACCGCGATGACCAATCCGTGCAGGAGAGAGTTCAATGACAGTAAGCAAGTCCACCCTGATTGTAGACGGGCAGGAAAATATCACGCTGGACATTCGTTCCGGCGTGATGGGTAGGGATGCCGTGGATATTCGCCCGCTCGGCGCTCGGGGGTTATGCAGTTACGATCCCGGTTTTGCCAATACGGCAGGGTGTGAATCTGAAATTACCTACATTGACGCCGCCAACAGCGTGTTGCTGCATCGGGGGTTTCCTGTCGAGCAACTGGCGGATAACTGTGATTTTACCGAAGTCTGCTTTATCCTGCTGCACGGCGAGGCGCCTTCAAAGGACGAATACGCCAGATTTGCCAACACCATTACCCGCCATACCCTGGTGCATGAGCAGATCAGCCGTATGTTCAGCGGCTTTCGCCGCGATGCGCATCCTATGGCGCTGATGTGTGCGGTCGTCGGGGCGCTGGCGGCGTTCTATCATGACGTGCTGGATATTAACAATCCCGAACATCGCGAATTGGCCGCCGTCCGGCTGTTGTCGAAAATGCCGACGCTGGCGGCGATGTGTTACAAATACTCTATCGAACAGCCCGCCGTTTATCCTCGCAATTCGCTTTCCTATACCGGTAATCTCCTGCATATGCTGTTTTCTATTCCGGCGGAAAAGTATGAGGTGAATCCGGTGCTGGAAAACGCGATGAACCGGATTCTGATCCTGCACGCCGACCACGGCCAGTGTCCGTCCACCATGGCGGTCAGGGCTTCCGGTTCATCCGGGGCCAACCCGTTTGCCTGTATTGCCGCAGGGCTGGCTTCAATGTGGGGGCCGTTGCATGGCGGCGCCAACGAAGCCTGCATGCGCATGCTGGAAGAGATTAAAACGGTCGATCGTATTCCGGCGTTTTTGAAGCGGGCAAAAGATCAGGGCGACTCGTTGCGGCTGATGGGATTTGGCAATTCGATCTATCAACATTTCGATCCGCGTGCCGCCATCCTGCGTAAAACCTGTTACGACGTCCTCAGTGAACTGGGGATGGAAGACAGCCTGCTTCAGGTCGCCATCGAGCTGGAGCATATTGCCATCACCGATCCCTATTTCCTGGAAAACAAATTGTATCCCAGCGCCGATTTTTACACCGCGGTGATCCTCAAAGCGATGGGGCTGCCGTCCTCGATGTTTCCGGTGATTTCCGCCGTCGGCCGCACCATCGGGTGGATTGCGCACTGGAATGAAATGCACAATCAGCAGGACATCAAGATTTATCGTCCGCGGCAGATTTATATCGGCGAACCGCGCCGGGATTATGTTTCCCGGCTGAATGAAGCATAACGTTTGATAGCGAAAAAATTTCCGGTTATTCGCTCTGGCGCGTGATGTATTCGATCGCATTGACGTACCATTCTTTGGCGCCTTCCGGGGTGGTGACGGTGAAGGCCTGATCGACCTCTTTTTTCAGTAATGCCCGCGCCATCGGCGAGTCAATGGAGATGTAATCTTTAGCGTCGCCATAAATTTCATCAGGCCCGACGATGCGAAAGCGTCTTGTCCGGCCTTCTTCGTTTTCAATTTCGACCCAGGCGCCAAAAAAGACCTTGCCGTCCTGTTGCGGGGAATAGTCGACGATCTGTAGCTCGGTCAGACACTTTCTCAAGTAGCGGACGCGGCGGTCAATCTGGCGTAGCAAACGCTTATTATAGGTATAATCGGCGTTTTCAGATCTGTCCCCCAGACTGGCGGCCCATGACACGATCCGGGTTATCTCGGGTCGTTTCACATTCCAGAGATGGTCGTGTTCCGCTTTGAGCTTGTTGTATCCTTCCCGGGTGATCAGCTTGGTTTTCACTCGCTTTCAATCTCATGCTATTGGGGATATTGGCCGGCATTATATCAAGTATTTCTGAGGCGGTGCGGCATCCCTTTGGGGCTTATAAAATGCGCTTTCGGCGAATTCCATTACCTATTGTGTGCTTTAACGCCCAACGCCATGCGTTGGCATAGCGAACGGCGGTCGGTTTATGGCAAGGTAGCGATCACTAACGCAAGGAAACGGTTGATTAAGCGTATTTTAATATGCTTTGTAACAATTTTGCCTAGAATGTATACCAGAAACGACTGTCAGTAATTCGAATGTTTCTGAACAATAGCGGCATCGGCGGCTATTGCGCCTTTGGAGAAAGAGAATGCAAGAGAACTATAAAATTCTGGTTGTGGATGACGATATGCGTTTACGCGCGCTGCTGGAACGTTATCTGACCGAGCAGGGTTTTCAGGTACGCAGCGTTGCCAATGCTGAACAGATGGATCGTTTACTGACCCGCGAGTCATTTCACCTGATGGTGTTGGATCTGATGCTGCCGGGTGAAGACGGTCTGTCCATCTGCCGTCGTTTGCGCAGCCAGAGTAATCCCATGCCAATCATCATGGTGACGGCGAAAGGGGAAGAGGTTGACCGTATCGTCGGCCTGGAAATCGGCGCGGATGACTATATTCCCAAACCGTTTAATCCACGTGAGCTGTTGGCCCGTATTCGTGCGGTGCTGCGCCGTCAGGCAAATGAGCTGCCGGGCGCGCCGTCGCAGGAAGAGGCGATTATCGCCTTTGGTAAATTCAAACTGAATCTGGGCACACGCGAAATGTTCCGCGATGATGAGCCTATGCCGTTAACCAGCGGTGAGTTTGCCGTGCTCAAAGCGCTGGTCAGCCATCCGCGGGAGCCACTGTCGCGCGACAAACTGATGAATCTGGCGCGCGGCCGCGAATACAGCGCCATGGAACGTTCCATCGACGTACAGATTTCCCGTCTGCGGCGCATGGTGGAAGAGGATCCGGCGCACCCGCGCTATATCCAAACCGTTTGGGGCCTGGGTTACGTCTTTGTGCCGGACGGCAGTAAGGCATGATGCGATGGCGCTTTTCTCCGCGCAGCTCATTTGCCCGGACATTGTTGCTGATTGTCACGCTGTTGTTCGTCAGTCTGGTCACCACCTATTTGGTGGTGCTGAACTTCGCTATTTTGCCGAGTTTACAGCAGTTTAATAAAGTGCTGGCCTATGAAGTAAGAATGCTGATGACCGACAGCCTGCAACTGGAGGACGGCACCACCCTGGAGGTGCCGCCTGCGTTCCGGCGTGAGATTTACCGTGAGCTGGGTATATCGTTATATACCAATGCGGCGGCGGAGGAGAGCGGCCTGCGGTGGGCTCAGCACTATAAGTTTCTGAGCCAGCAGATGGCGCAACAGTTGGGCGGCCCGACGGACGTGCGGGTTGAGGTGAACAAAAATACCCCGGTGGTGTGGCTGAAAACCTGGCTGTCGCCGGATATCTGGGTGCGGGTGCCGTTAACCGAAATTCATCAGGGGGATTTTTCCCCGCTATTTCGCTACACGCTGGCGATTATGCTCTTGGTGATTGGCGGCGCGTGGCTGTTTATTCGGGTGCAGAATCGTCCGCTTGTCGAACTGGAACATGCGGCCTTACAGGTCGGTAAAGGCATTATTCCGCCGCCGTTGCGTGAGTATGGCGCCTCGGAGGTGCGCTCGGTGACCCGGGCGTTTAACCAGATGGCCTCGGGCGTGAAGCTGCTGGCGGACGATCGTACTCTGCTGATGGCGGGCGTCAGTCACGATTTACGCACCCCGCTGACGCGTATTCGTCTGGCGACGGAAATGATGAGCAAGGATGACGACTATCTGGCGGAGTCGATCAATAAAGATATTGAAGAGTGCAATGCGATCATCGAGCAGTTCATCGACTACCTGCGCACCGGTCAGGAAATGCAAACCGAAGTGGCGGATCTTAACGCCATTATGGGCGAAGTGGTGGCGGCTGAAAGCGGCTATGAACGCCAGATTGACAGCGATTTTTCCTCAGGCGAATTGATGGTTCGCGTCAGTCCTTTGTCAATTAAACGCGCGGCGCTGAATCTGGTGGTAAACGCGGCCCGTTATGGCAACGGCTGGATCAAGGTCAGCACCGGCCGTGAATTGCAGCGCGCCTGGTTTCAGGTTGAGGATGATGGCGCCGGCATCGATCCGGAGCAGCTTAAGCACCTGTTCCAACCTTTTGTCCGCGGCGACAGCGCCCGCAGCACCAGCGGAACGGGTCTGGGGCTGGCGATCGTGCAGCGAATTATTGATGCGCATCACGGCGTACTTGACGTGGGCGCCAACGAGCGCGGCGGACTGTACGTCCGGGCTTATTTGCCGCTGCTGTTTGATAGGGTAAGCGCCGAGAGCAGTACGGCTAAAGACTAGCCGGCATGATAAGTAAAAGGCGCGGATCCCCGCGCCTTTGTTGCCTCTCCCCGTTATCGCCCGGTTACAGCTTAGGGCCAGCGGTAACCAAAGCGGCGCCGGCGGGCGCGTCGGTGTATTTATCAAAGTTGGCGATAAACCGTTGCGCCAGATCTTCCGCTTTTTCCTGCCATTGCGCCAGATCCGCGTAGGTATCGCGCGGATCGAGAATGTCAGGATCAACGCCCGGCAATGAGGTTGGGATCGCCAGATTGAAGATCGGCAGCGTCCGCATTTCCGCATCGTCAATGCTGCCATTGAGGATGGCGTCGATAATGCCGCGCGTATCTTTGATGGAAATACGTTTCCCGGTGCCGTTCCAGCCGGTATTCACCAGGTACGCCTGAGCGCCGGAGGCTTTCATGCGTTTGACCAGCACCTCTGCGTACTGCGTGGGATGCAGCGACAGGAAGGCGGCGCCGAAGCAGGCGGAGAACGTCGGCGTCGGTTCCGTCACGCCGCGTTCGGTGCCCGCCAGTTTGGCGGTGAAGCCAGACAGGAAGTGGTACTGGGTCTGGTCTGACGTCAGCCGGGACACCGGCGGCAATACGCCGAACGCATCCGCCGTCAGGAAAATCACCTTGGTGGCATGCCCGGCTTTGGAGACCGGTTTCACAATGTTGTGAATGTGGTAGATCGGATAGGAAACGCGGGTATTCTCGGTTTTTGAACCGTCGTTGAAATCGACGCTGCCGTCCGCCAGCACGGTGACGTTTTCCAGTAGCGCGTCCCGCTTGATGGCGCCATAAATATCCGGCTCCGCTTCTTTGGACAGTTTAATGGTTTTGGCGTAGCAACCGCCCTCAAAGTTGAAGACGCCGTCATCATCCCAGCCGTGCTCATCATCGCCGATCAACTGGCGTTTAGGGTCGGTGGACAGGGTGGTTTTACCCGTGCCGGAAAGGCCGAAGAAGATCGCCACATCGCCTTGTTCGCCGACGTTGGCCGAGCAGTGCATGGAGGCGATGCCTTTTAGCGGCAACAGGTAGTTCATGATGGAGAACATCCCTTTCTTCATTTCGCCGCCGTACCAGGTGCCGCCAATCAACTGAATACGTTCCGTCAGATTAAAGGCGATGAAGTTTTCGGAGTTCAGCCCCTGTTCCTGCCATTGCGGGTTGGTGCATTTGGCGCCGTTCATGACGATGAAATCAGGCTCGAAATCCTGTAGTTCTTCATCACTCGGGCGAATAAACATGTTTTTAACGAAGTGCGCCTGCCAGGCCACTTCGGTAATGAAGCGAACCTTCAGGCGGCTATCCGGGTTGGCGCCGCAGAAAGCGTCGACGATAAACAGGCGCTTGCCCGATAATTGCGTGGTCACCAGCTGTTTCAGGTGTGTCCAGGTTTCCTGACTCAGGGGGTGGTTATCATTTTTACCTTTCCCTTGATCCGACCACCACACGCTGTCGCGGGTGACGTCATCGCGAACGATGTATTTGTCTTTCGGGGAACGGCCGGTAAAAATGCCGGTGTCGACGGCGACGGCGCCCAGTTTGGTTTCTATGCCGCGTTCATAGCCTTGTAGGGTTGGGTCGAGTTCTTCTTTAAAAAGTAATTCATAGCTGGGGTTGTAGACAATACCGCGGACATTTTGGATTCCATAAGCCGCGAGAGCTTGTGGTGTCATACCTTTGATCTGCATGTCGCTACTCCTCAATAGTTATAGTCATACTGAGAACCATTGTAAGCAGTAAGCTTATTTTAACCGCGATAGCAATCATAAAATTGAATAAATTCGTTAATTACTTTGCTTATTCAATATGTTGTAAAATTGAACAGGTTAATTTATCGCTTTGTTAATAAAGAGAATAAAACGGGTACCTGACGTACCCGTGAAAGGATTAATGCAAAAGATTATCTGATGGATTCTGTTTGAGCGCCTGTATCTCTTCGGCACTGAAGCGGTAGTGACTACCGCAATAGTCGCAGTGCATGTCGATCTCGCCGTCCTGCTCCAGCATGTCGGCCATGTCCTGGTCGGAAAGCGTCATTAATGCATCGGCGCAGCGATCGCGCGAACAATGGCATTGGAAAGATACCGTCTGCGGCTCATATACCGTGACCTGTTCCTGATGGTAGAGGCGGTAAAGCACATCGTTGGCGGAAAGCGTAAATAATTCATCGGCTTTGACCGTGGCTGTTAGCTGTGCCAGATGATCGAAATCATCACGGCCGGCGTTTTGCGCCGGCAGCACCTGTAACAACATACCGGCGGCGGCCATGCGGCCTTCATGCCGTCCGGTGCGGATAAATAACCGGGTGGGAAGCTGTTCGGATTGCAGGAAGTAGTTTTCCAGACAATCGGCGAGCGTTTCACCCTCAAGGCCAACGACGCCCTGATAGCGTTCGCCTTCCGTCGGCGTAATGGTAATCACCAGATAGCCGTTACCGACCATGTCTTTGAGTGAGCTATCCGGCGCGATTTCGCCTTGCAGGCGCGCCACGCCACGCATTTGCTGTCGATGGTCGCCGTTAATCACCGCCAGCTTCAGCGGGCCGTCTCCCTGAAGCTGCACGGTGATATCTCCGTTGAACTTTAAGGTTGCCGTTAACAGACTGGTGGCGACCAGCATTTCTCCCAGCAACGTTTGCACCGCGGCAGGGTAGTCATGATTGGTCAGAATGTGCCGATAGGTATCGCTTACCGTCGCCAATTCGCCACGAACGGCATAATTTTCAAACAGGTAACGGTGTAGTTGGTCATGGGTGGCCATATTGGGTTTATTCCTGATCGCTGTATTTAAATTTAATCAGATCCCGCCGTTCTTTCTTATCAGGGCGACGATCCGGGTGCGGCATGGTCAGCGCATTCATTTTTCGCGCCAGCGCCAGCTTTTCCCGTTTTTCAATGCTGGCTGTGGTTTCCTGATACAGCGACTGGGCTTCAGTGGCGGTTCGGCGTTGACCGCTGAGCGCGCGAACAATCACCGTACGCTCGTCGTTTCCCTGCCGTAACTTGATCTCGGCATTCAGCTCAACCAGCTTACTGGGCTTGCTGCGTTGTCCGTTGTAGTGGACTTTGCCGCCGTCAACCATTTCACGCGCAATAGCCCGGGTTTTATAGAAACGGGCGGCCCACAACCATTTATCCAGACGGATGGCTTCGTCGGCATTCTCGGTTGCTTTCATCATGAACTCTCCTGATTACCGGGGTTTACCGAGCGCAGCAACGACGGTAATAGCCCAAGATAGTCATTCAGTGCCGGATGCTGCCGGAATGATTTTTCCTGCTGGCTGGAATCGGGATTACTGACGCCCAGACAATAGCGTATGCCGAACGTTTTGGCGGCGTCCAGAATCGGTTCGCTGTCATCAACAAACAGCGTTCTGGCCGGATTGAAACCGGTTTGCCGCTGCACGGCCTGCCATAACCGCTGATTCTCTTTCGGATACCCATAAGTGTGGGTGGAAAGCAATAAATCAAGGTGCTGATCCAGCCCGGTGTGTTCAATCTTGACCGCCAGGCTGTGCGGGTGAGCATTAGTCAGTAGAATAGTTCGTTTTCGGCTGTCGCGCAGCGCCGACAGGAACGGTGTCGTGTCTGAGCGCAGACGGACGCGGGCGCCGATATCCGTCGTCATCTGATAGATGTCCAGCCCCAGCTTCTCGCTCCAGTAATCGAAACTGTACCAGTTGAGCGTATTCTGCACCGCCTGGTACTCCGTTGCGATAAACTGTTGCGCCTGTTCCAGACTGATGCCGCGTTTTTCACTGAGCGACTGCGGCACCAGTTGCAACCAGAAATAGCTATCAAACGCCAGATCAAGCAGCGTGCCATCCATATCCAGTATGACGGTATCAATTTCTTGCCAGTTAATAGGGGGGCTCATAAATAACTCCAGATAGCGAACGATTCCTGAACGTTGGCGGGGGAGATGTCGGCGGCAGCGCTATCAGAATAACATAACAGCGCCGCGCGTCGCGACGTTCAGGGCTGGGCCATGCGGTTGTCGAGCAAGGGCGGCGGCGAGGCGGCGGGGCCAAAGCGTTGGGCATAGTAATGCTGAATATGGGTTACCCGCTGCCGACTCTTACGGACTTTTATGCCCAACAGCACGGCGTTGGCGATCAATGTCGCGGAAAAGATCAGCAACAGCAGACAACTGCCAAGATAACGCCACAGCGTAATGACATCGGGTTCACTGTGCAGGCCAATATGCTGGGTGCCATTGGCATCGGTGCTGAGGTGAGTGATGACGCCCGATGCATTAAACGGCGTGTGTAATAACATGGCTGATAACCGCTGGAGTTCTTGCCATTGGTCTGAGGGGCGGTATTCATGCAGCGGCATGAGCGGCAAAGGGTGACTGACGAATTGGCGTCCTTCATCGCTGCGAATTAAAAAGCCGCCCGGAGGAGGGCTATTGAGTAAATCAGCGGCGTTATTGATTTCCTGATAGAAGAAAAAGTCAGTTGAGCTGTTGACGAGCGATTCCAGCGTCTCCGCGCTTACCGGGCGCAGCAGAACGTTCATGCCTTTCAGCGATCCCGATCTAGCCTGTTTTACCAGCGTATCCCAGTTCTTCACGTTGCCCAGATTAATCAATGCATTTTTCAGCCGGGTACAGTCTCTCTCCTGCTCGCAGAGTTCCTGTGTTTTCAGCACAATCTCTGAAAAATCGTTCAGCAGGATCATGCCGGATTTTTGAATGGCGGTGGCAAGCTGGGAGTTAACCTGGCCTTCGTTATCGGTCTGGGGATGTAACTGACTATTCACCGCGTTAAGCAGCGCCGAGGTTTTTTCAATGATATCGGATTCCGGCAAGGGTAAAGGGTCGGCCTTATTCCAGTAAATCGCGGAACAGTCAAAAGGCGTAAAGGCATGGGGCGGAGAGTTGCTGCTTGCGGGATGGATCCCGGACGGGACATAACACATTCCGGAGCCCTGAACGTTCAGGGCATCGCCGATTTTAAGCGGTATTTTTTCCAGTTCATCAACCTGAGTCACCTGAATATGTTGCGCGCCTTGTATCCAGGCCATACTGAGCTTTAACGGCAGTTCAAGGGGAACGTAGGTCAATAAGAGGATCAGGCTGAACAGCGATCCGGCCGCCAGCAGCAGATTTTTCCCCCACCGTTGCAGGGGAAAGTTTTTTACTTCGTCATGCAACGAAAGGTGTTCCCCCTGACGGACGACCTGCCGGTTAAGATAAATATCGACATCGGTTTTCCTGCCTAAATCCAGCGAGATATAGGGTTGCCAGTGGGGGGGATAAATAAGGTCGATATTACCCAATGAAATATTACCGAACTGCCCCTGGTTGGATTCGCCAAAAAGCCCGAGACTTTGCGGCGTGCCATGCAGGCAGTGGACGTCACGCAGTTCCTGCTCTGAGGGGGAGCGGAAGAGCTGCCAGACACTCCAGGCGGCGAGCAGCGCCGCGGAGCCGGTCAGCCAGGGAAGCAGCGCTATCGGGCTGTTAAGACTGATGAGCAACAACAGGAATGCCAGACAGAGAACCCCGGCTTCTTTCAGCCCCGCGGAGTGATGGATGGCATGCTCTTCTCTGGTTTCCTTACGAATGGTCACCAGCTCGGCGTGTTCATGTTCTTCCTGACGAATGGAGGCATTGGGCATCGGAATTTCAGGGGCGGGCATCACCTGACGGTTATCGACGCATTCCGCCAATGAGTGCCCGTTCAGGGAAATAACCAGGGGGATTGAACGGGTTTTAATCAATTCGACGGTGTTATTTTCGGTAATATACTGCTCCCAATTGGGGGGCAGATGAATCTCCTGCGTATCGATATAGTAGCGCCATTTCGTTTGCGCGTCGGTGCTCAGGCCGTAACGCGTAATGGTATGCGTGATCGGATAGACCCGATTGCTTTGTAATGAACGGGGGAGCTTGGGTTGGTCGGTCGGCGTGTCGAGCGGCGTGGTTGTCTGACTATTTTCCTGAGCAAGATAATGCTCAACGGCAATGCGTTCTTCCGGTGTCAGTTGACGGGGCAACGATGGCGTTACCGGCAAGGGATTGGCGAATGGCAGGCGTCGGCGCATACGGTAGCCAATGAAACTTCCGACGGCGAGCAGACAGGCAAACAATATAGCCAATAGGATAAATATTGTGCTCATGTCATCTCCATCCCAAAGCGGCTAGCTCCTTGTTTATGTCGAATTTTAACAAACTTATACAATCGATGGTAACCCGTATGGTCTTGTTTTATTAGATTACTAATTAAAAAATAACGGAAATTGTCCACGCAAGGCGATGATAGTAACTCTCAGCAGGAACATCTGAAATGAGGAAAGTCTGATTTTTTGACAGGTCATTGACTTTTTATTTTTACTTCAACGGCGATGTTTACCTCATGTTATGAAAAAGTACATTCATGTTCATGAGAGTTGCAGCGAAGGCCATTGTTAACGCACAATGTGAGCAAGATCAAAAAAGAATATTAACGATTTCGTTTCATTCTGCGACACGCCGGCAACTATGGTGAAGGTAACATAAACCGATCATTCGGGTTGGGCGAAAGTGTCGTTCTGGTCGTAATTTCTCTATGGGGCCATTATGAGTCATAACCTGCAAAAACCTAAAATCCTCAAAGTAGAAACAGTTGCGCGATCGCGTTTGTTCAATGTTGAATCCATCGATCTGGAATTCAGTAATGGCGCTCGACGGGTTTATGAGCGGATGCGGCCAAGCGGCCGGGAAGCGGTGATGATTGTGCCGATCATTGATGATGAACTGCTGTTGATCCGTGAGTATGCGGTGGGGATTGAACAATATGAACTTGGGTTTCCTAAAGGATTGATCGATCCGGGCGAGACGGTATTCGAAGCGGCCAACCGGGAACTGATGGAGGAGGCGGGATTTGGTGCGGAAAAAATGGATTTGTTAGCCACATTGACGATGGCGCCGTCCTATTTTTCCAGCCAGATGAACATTGTCGTCGCGCGCGGGCTGTATCCGCAAAGTCGTGAGGGTGATGAGCCGGAACCGATGCCGAAAGTGCGCTGGCCGATAAGCGATATGATGTCGCTGCTACAGGATCCGGATTTTCGGGAAGCGCGTAATGTCAGCGCGCTGTTTTTAACGCAGGATTGGTTAGGCCGGCAGTAAACTTATTGCGGACAGGAAAAAATAAAAAAGGCGCCGTATTCAGCGCCTGTTGTGTAGGCAACTCCGCCACAGCGATCAGAACAGCTCTTCGCTCTGTCCGTTATCCATCAAGGTCGTGCCGACTTCATGGACTTCATATTCCGTCGGCTGCGTTCCTTCAATAAAGAACTCGGCGCGACTGTTGCCGCCGCCGTTGGACAGTTTGCCGCTGCTGCGATCGATAGACACGCTGACGATGCCCGGCGGCGGAGTCAGCGGCTGCTCGGGAACCCCATCCAGCGCGGCTTTCATAAAATCATCCCAGGCGGGCTGCGCCGTTTTCGCGCCGCCTTCATAACCCGATATTTGATCTTTGATCGCGCCAGACGCGCTGCTGGTGCCTAAAGTACGGCGATGGTCGTCAAAGCCGATCCACACGGAGGTGACAAGGTCTGGGCCATAGCCCGAAAACCAGGCGTCTTTGGAACTGTTGGTCGTCCCCGTTTTTCCGCCAATATCACGACGGTTCAGTTCACGGCCGGCGCGCCACCCCGTACCCGTCCAGCCCGGCTCGCCAAACACATTGCTGTTCAGAGCATCCTTGATCAGGAAAGCCAGCGGCGTGCTGATCACATGCGGCGCATAAGGCGGTGCGGTCTTTTGCAGCGCTTCTTGCGGCGTAACCGGCTCCAGTTGCGGCATGGGTAAGGCGTTCCGGTTTTCTCTGGACGTCGCCACATTTTCCATACTATCCGCAGACAGCGTTGCGGCCCGCTGCGTTTCACCGTAAACCAACGGTAAATTACAGGTATCGCAGACCACTTTCGGCGTGGCGGTAAAGACGGCGCCGCCCGCCTCGCTCTCTATTTTGGTAATCAGATAGGGATCGACCAGATAACCGCCGTTCGCCATCACCGCATAGCCGCGAACCACCTGTAGCGGCGTAAACGAGGGGGCGCCCAGCGCCAGCGATTCGGTATAGACAATGTTCTGTTTCGGGAAGCCGAAACGCTGCAAGTATTCTGCGGCGTAATCCACGCCCATTGCCCGCATGGCGCGTACCATCACCACGTTTTTGGATTGTCCCAGTCCCTGACGCAAACGGATGGGGCCGTCATAGGTTGCGGGTGAATTTTTCGGCCGCCAGTCCGAACCCGCGCCCGCGTCCCAACGCGTAATCGGCACATCATTCAGGATCGTGGCGAGCGTCAGGCCTTTGTCCATCGCGGCGGTATAAAGGAACGGCTTGATGTTGGAGCCAATCTGACGCAACGCCTGCGTCGCGCGGTTAAACTTGCTTTGGTTAAAGTCAAATCCCCCCACCAGCGCTTCAATGGCGCCATTGTTCGGGTTGAGCGACACCAGCGCCGAATTCACATCCGGCACCTGAGCAAGCCACCAATCGTTGTCCACTTTGCGCACCCACACCTGCTGACCGGCTTGCACCACGTCGGTCACGCGTCTGGGGGTCGGGCCTTGTTGCGTATCGGAACGATAAGGACGCGCCCAGCGCATACCGGCCATCGGCAAAGAGATGTGACTGCCGTCGGACATCACGGCAACCGCGCTGTCGGCCTGCGTCGCGGTGACGACGGCCGGGAATAACGGGCCGTAAACCGGCAGGCTTTTCAGCGTGGCGACGATCTTGTCCTGATCCCAGGCGCTTTCGCCAATTTTCCACAGCACTTTTGTCGGGCCGCGATAGCCGTGGCGCATGTCATAGGCGAGGACGTTATTGCGCAGCGCGTCTTGCGCGGCCAACTGGCGTTTTCTGGTGATGGTGGTGTAGACCTTATAGCCGTCGTTATAGGCATCATCGCCATAACGCTTGACCATTTCCTGACGCACCATTTCCGCCACATAAGGCGCGGAAAACGCAATCTGCGGCGCGTGATAGTCAGCCACCAGCTTTTCATTCCGCGCTTCATCATATTGCGCCTGAGTGATGTAGTTCTCATCCCTCATGCGCGCCAGAACTACGTTACGCCGCGCAATGGCGCGGTCATAGGAATAAAGCGGATTAAAGGTGGACGGCGCTTTCGGTAAACCGGCAATCATCGCCATCTCGCTCAGCGTAAGCTGATCGACAGGACGGCCAAAGTAAACATGTGCGGCCGCGCCGACGCCGTAAGCGCGGTATCCGAGGTAGATTTTATTCAGGTATAGCTCAAGAATTTCATCTTTAGTGAGCAGTTGCTCAATGCGGATTGCCAGAAAGACTTCCTTGATCTTACGAATCAGGGTGCGTTCCGGGCTGAGGAAAAAGTTTCTGGCAAGTTGCTGCGTAATGGTGCTGGCGCCCTGGGAAGCATGACCGGAGCTTAACGCAATCGAGGCGGCACGGATGATCCCCACCGGATCGACGCCGTGGTGCTCATAGAAACGGCTGTCTTCCGTGGCGATAAAGGCATGCACCAGCACCGGCGGGATCTGTTCCAGCTTCAGTGGGATACGGCGTTTTTCACCGAACTGGGCGATCAGTTCGCCATCGGCGCTGTATACCTGCATGGGCGTTTGCAGCCGGATGTCTTTCAATGTGGTGACATCGGGCAACTGGGGTTCGATATAGCGGTACAGACCATATATCGAGGCTGCTCCCAGCAGGATGCAAGTCACTGCAAGGATGAGTAAATACTTTACGAACTTCACCTGAGATTTTCCATTCAGTAGCGTTTGGACAGTTTATAAACAATCGCGCGCTAGTATAAAGGTAAGCCAGTACTGTGGATACGTTCTTTTAACTGTGGATGCGTTCTTTGCAATAGATAAGGAGATCGATTTGAACATGGCTTATCACATCTGGCGGGTTGGATTAGATATACAAAACGGCTTTATGCGTGCGCTGGCGGTACAACGCCGGCGTTACGGCTGGCAGCTTCGTCACTGGTGGCAGTTTCCGCTGCCGGGCGACACCTTACGCGCAGGTAGTCTACACCATACTGAAGCGCTTTGTGAGACCTTACTGAAATGGCGCCGACTCTTACCCCGTCATATTTCGCTGCGGGTGGGGTTTCCGGCGCAGCTGATATTACAGCAACGCCTGCCGGCGCCGGACAGCCGGCTGCAAGAGCCTGAACGCGGTTGGTACATCGAAAATATGGCTGCCCGCAAGCTGCCGGTCAGCAGTGATTCGTTAGCGATAGACTACCGTGAAGATCCGCACTCGCCGGGATCTTTAGTGATTACGGCGGCGCGGCGAAGTGAATTAAATCATTGGCTTGATTGTCTGCGTAGTGCGGATTTACATCCCGAAGTGGTCGATGTTTCAACCAGCGCGATTCGTTGTATGGCGGATGCGGCGGGACTTGAATATAACCGGTTATTCCTGCATCGGCTGGCGGACGGTTGGCTATGGATCTCTCCGCTGAATCATCCTTTTCAGTTTGGGGTTATCGATCCTGACGAGGTGATTTCCGACGCCAACGTTCTGTCATTGGTAAGCGCCCGCTATCTACCAGATGTTGATAATACGGCCTATTACAGCAGCACGTTACCTGATTTAGCCAACAGTGCCGCCGACGTGCTGAAACCGTGGTCTCCGCTGACCGCTTTCAACCAGATGCAGCCGCCCTTACCTGATTTTCCATCGGCCTTTGTTATCGCGGGCGGCCTGGCGGTGCGCCCAGGGGATTGCTGAACATGCCGCGGGTTAATCTTTTGCCCTGGCGTAAACGGCGCTTACGCCGGCGAGCGCGTAACTGGCTGCTGGCATTGCTGCTGCAACTGGCGCTGGTCGCGGCGACGCTCGCTGGGATCTCTGCGCATCGGCATCAGCAACGGCTGATGTCGCAGCGCGAACTGAGCGACATATCGGCGCAGTTGCGGCAATTGACGATGCAATATCAGCAAACCCGCCAGATGTGGAGCAGGTGGCGGCATTATCAGGCCCAGCGTGACGCCGATGCCGCAGGGATGCGTCATAACCAGCGCTATTTGCGCCTGCTGGAGCAGGTGCCGTCGATGATGCCCCGGCGTCTCTGGCTGACGGATATCGTCGATCGCGGCGAACATGTGTTGATTTCCGGAATCAGCGAGAATTATACCGATATTGTGGATTTACATCGTGCATTAGGCCGCCATCCGGCGCTGGGGCGAATACAGGTTCTTCAGGCGTTAAGACAGCAGAGCGCGCGTTCGTTATTGCGTTTTTCTCTTCAGGCGGATTGGGGAGCCACGGGGTCGACAGACGAGGGGGAACATCGGTGACTCATTCGATGCTTAACTGGCCGGTGTGGATAAGTAAGCCGCTGTGGGTACTGGCAAGCGCGCAACTTGTGCCGATGGTCATTTTTTCGTGGCTGGGGATCGTGTTGGCGCTGAGTGGCGGACAACAGCGAGCCGAGGCGCTGAAACAGCAGATCGATAAGCAGTACGCCGCAATCCGGCATATTCAGCAACAATTGGGGACGATGCCCGCATTGACCGTTTTGACGGAACAGCTAGCCGGGGTAGCGACGGAAACCGCGCCTTTTCATGCCGATATGCCGGCGCAACGGCTCTCGGCGCTGTTGTCGCAATCCGGCGCGTCATTGCTTTCCTGGCGACCCGACCTTAATCCGGTTTCCGCTAACCGCGAAGCCTGGCAGTTAACTTTTAGCGCCGACTACCCGGCGCTGCTGCGTATGTTGCGTAAATTTATCGCGCAGCCGCATATTTTAAAGATTGAGCACCTCGCCATGAAGTCTACGGAGGGGGCTTTACACATTGACATGACATGGGTGAAACCGATGGCTGAGCGGAGAGAAGAGGGTGAATAGGATTATTGCGCGAACCTCCCGCGTATCGCTGGTTATCGCTTTATTCAGCATCGGGCCGGCAGAGGCGGCGGAAGCCGGCCGCGATCCTTTTCGTCCCGTCTCTGCGCAACGCTGTAGCCAGCGTTATTCCTTGCAGAAATGGCAATTAAAAGGCGTCATGGGTTCCGGTGAAAAATGGGTGGGATGGCTGACGCAATCGGAAGGCGAGTGGTTAAAGCTGACTCGCGGGGAGGCGATTCCGCCGGGAAACTGGCGGGTCAGCCATCTGGACAGATCCGGCGCTATCCTGACGCCCACAGACCAGGCCGATGTTTGTGACGGCGCGCCGGCGGACGTTGCTCTGGTATCTCCCTTTATTACTAAACCGGTCATGCCACCTGAAATTCCACTTTCATAAACGGCTTTTATCTACTCTCTACGACAAGGAAGGTTATGACGTTTCCATCGCTTCAGAAAATGTTTGTTCTGGCTTTACTGCTTCTTGCCGCCGCGTCGGGGCCGGCAAGAGGTGAAGCGCCGGTGTCTATCGCGTTTGAAGACTCGCCCATATCGCGGATATTACAGGCGTTGGCCGACCATCAGCGGCTAAATCTGGTTGTTGCGCCGGGCGTTGAGGGGACGATCAGCCTGCGGTTGGCGGAGGTTCCCTGGCAGCAGGCATTGGATATTGTTTTACATATGGGGCAGCTTACGATGGAGCGGGACGGTAATGTTTTACTGATATATCCCGCCGGACGCCTTGATGAATTGCAGCGACAAAAAGAAGAGCATCTTGCCCGACAGGCGCAAAAGCAACCATTGCACAATCTGTCAGTCACCTTGCGGCACGCTGATGTCGCGGAGGTGGCCGCCAGTGTGCAGGCGCAACGCGGCGCGCTCCTGACCGATCGGGGCAGCGTGACCGTGGATAAGCGAACCAATACCTTACTGATCCGTGATACGCAAGAGGCGCTGGCGCAGCTTGAACCGTGGGTGAGCGAACTGGATTTACCGCTGTCGCAGGTGCGACTGGCCGCGCATATTGTGACGATCAGCAGTGAACACCTACAGGCGTTGGGCGTCGACTGGGGGCTGGGAGCCGGCGACACGGCCAATAAAGCCCCGCGGTTGAATAATTTCAACATCAGTTTGCCGGTCACGACGCCAGCGATAAACGCCGGCTTTCATTTGGCGCGGCTGAATGGGCGTCTGCTTGATTTGGAGCTGATGGCGTTAGAGCAGGAAAATCAGGTTGAGATCATCGCCAGCCCGCGGTTGTTCACCGCCCATCAGCAAACCGCCAGTATCAAACAGGGTACGGAAATTCCCTACCAAGTTTCCAGCGGCGCCAGCGGATCGACATCCATTGAATTCAAGGAAGCGGTGTTGGGAATGGAGGTGACCCCCAGCATTCTGCGCGCCGGTCGGATTACGCTGAATCTGAAAATCAGCCAGAATATGCCGGGGCAGGTGATAAAACAGGGCGAAAATGGCGACGCGCTGGCGATCGATAAACAGGAAATACAAACGCAGGTTACGGTTGCCGATGGTGAAACCATCGTTCTGGGGGGTATTTTTCAGCAGCAGAAAAAAAACGGCGGCAGCCAGATACCGGCTTTAGGCAATATTCCCCTGCTGGGATATTTGTTCAAAAACAACACGCAGCAGCATACCCGGCGGGAGTTGGTCATTTTTATCACGCCGACGTTAATTCCCTCTTTATAAGTAATAAGGAACGTGATGTTTTCATGCAAATGGCGCAACATTTTGATTGATTCATGTCTTCTAAGTTTGACGCTGCGGCGGATTTAGCTTACAAGGGTTAGCGAATTGAGCACAGAAGTGTTGTTCCTCCGAAAATGTCGATAAAACACACGATATTACCACCTGTATGTCGTGTGGCATTTTATTCGGTTGCCAAACTACCCTGAGTATTGAGATAATTTTTTGTCTGATTCTCGCACTATCGCTCATGAGGTTTCAGTTTAGGTCCCGTCGCTGGGTTGATTGGCGGGGCGGGTTATCATTAACGAATTGTCTTAGTAATACCAAAAAACATGGCAGAGAAACGCAATATCTTTCTGGTTGGGCCTATGGGTGCCGGCAAAAGCACTATTGGCCGTCAGTTAGCTCAGCAACTCAATATGGAGTTTTTCGACTCCGATCAAGAAATTGAGCGACGCACCGGGGCTGATGTGGGCTGGGTATTCGATGTGGAAGGCGAAGAAGGCTTCCGCGATCGCGAAGAGAAAGTCATTAATGAATTGACGGAAAAACAAGGTATCGTGCTGGCGACAGGCGGCGGTTCGGTCAAATCACGTGAGACACGCAATCGTCTTTCCGCGCGTGGGGTCGTCGTTTATCTGGAAACGACGATTGAGAAGCAGCTCGCCCGCACGCAGCGCGATAAGAAGCGTCCGTTGCTTCAGGTTGAAACGCCTCCGCGTGAAGTTCTGGAAGAGTTGGCGAGAGAGCGGAATCCGCTGTACGAGGAAATCGCTGATGTCACTATCCGGACCGATGAACAAAGCGCCAAGGTAGTTGCTAACCAGATTATCAATATGCTGGAAAGTAACTGAGTGTAATACATCATCTGCGTTATGCGGGTTTTGAACAGGTTATTGAACGAGCATGGAAAGAATTACCGTAACATTAGCGGAACGTAGTTATCCTATTACGATAGCCGCCGGATTGTTTAATGATTCGGCCTCTTTTATGCCGTTGAAAGCCGGGGAACAGGCCATGCTGGTGACCAACCAGACCTTGGCTCCCCTCTACCTTGACCATGTCCGCCGCGTGCTTGAGCAAAGCGGTGTGCATGTCGATCAGGTGATATTGCCGGATGGGGAGAAATATAAATCCCTGATGGTGCTGGATCAGGTCTTTACCGCGCTGCTGGCTAAACCGCACGGCCGCGATACGACGATTGTTGCGTTGGGCGGCGGCGTGATTGGCGATCTGGCCGGTTTCGCCGCCGCCAGCTACCAGCGCGGCGTTCGTTTCATTCAGGTGCCGACTACGCTACTGGCGCAGGTTGATTCTTCCGTTGGCGGTAAAACCGCAGTGAATCATCCGCTGGGCAAGAATATGATCGGCGCTTTCTATCAACCGGCGTCAGTGGTTGTCGATTTGGATTGCCTGAAAACCTTACCAGCGCGGGAGCTTTCATCCGGACTGGCCGAAGTGATCAAGTACGGTATTATTCTGGATCGCGATTTCTTTCACTGGCTGGAAGAAAATATTGAGGCGGTGCGCGGATTACAGCATGACGCGTTGGCTTACTGTATCCGCCGCTGCTGTGAACTGAAAGCGGCGGTTGTTGCTGCGGATGAACGCGAAAGCGGCATGCGCGCATTGCTTAATCTCGGGCACACCTACGGCCATGCGATTGAAGCGGAAATGGGATACGGTAACTGGCTGCATGGCGAAGCGATTGCGGCGGGTATGGTGATGGCCGCCCATACCGCCCGGCGTCTCGGGCAGTTTTCCGCTGATGATATCGAACGTATCAAGTCTCTATTCGTTCGGGCCGGTCTGCCTGTTGACGGGCCGGAACAGATGGCGCCGGAATCATACCTTCCCCACATGATGCGTGATAAGAAAGTGCTGGCCGGTGAGTTACGTCTTGTGCTGCCGACATCTATTGGTCATTCCGAAGTCCGTGGTGGCGTAGCCCGTGATATTGTGCTCGCGTCGATAGCTGATTGTCTTGCCTAAGCGCTTTACCGTTTTGTTAACGGCAAATGCGTTAACGACAGATAAGCTCTGATGGTTTATGGTTAATAAAATACAATGCGTTATGATTTAATAATTCGCTGTGGGGATAACGTTGCGAATTTTAACCTTTCAGTTGGGGGGTTTTAAATGGATGAGTTTAAGCCGGAAGATGAGCTGAAGCCTGATGCCAGTGACCGTCGACCAACACGTCAGCAAAAAAGAAGCAGTCATTTTTCTGTACCGAAAATCGCGCTTTCCAAACAGCACCTGATGATCGCCATCGGGATATTGGTATTGCTGTTGATTATTATTGGTATTGGTTCTGCCTTACAGGCGCCATCTCATCCGCAGACTTCTCAGCCCCAGAGCCAAACCGGTGGTGAAAAGAGTATCGATCTTTCTTCATCATCGCCAATGACGCAAACAGAGACCGCCGCGCCGGTTGAGGCCTCTCCCGCCGTCGCCGGACAGTCGCCGCAAACGCTGAGCGCGCCGCCTATCGCCGGCACGCCGACGGAAGCACAGGTTCAACCGCAGGTTAGCGGCCAGCAACGTATCGAGTTGCCAGGTAATATTACCGACGCGCTTTCTCAGCAGCAGGGCCGCGTTAACGAATTTTCTCAAGGCGCGATAGGTAGCTCTACGCTGCCGACCGCGCCGGCCACGGTGGCGCCAACGACCAGAACACCGGCGCCCCGTCCCGCGGAGAGGTCTACGCACAATAATTCGGCGCACAGCGGCGCCAGACCATCGGCAACGAATACTCAGAAAGCCGCTGCGGGCAAACCTGCGGCAAATGCGTCCGCTGGTCAAAGCAGTTCAATACAAAGCGCGCCAGCCAGCCATTTTACCTTGCAACTGAGCAGCGCTTCCCGTTCAGATACGCTGCAAGCTTACGCTAAGCAGCATAATCTGACTCATTCATGGGTGTATGAAACCAAACGCGATGGAAAACCTTGGTATGTATTAGTGAGTGGAGTCTATGCTTCTTCTTCAGAAGCAAGGCGGGCGGTTGCAACGCTGCCTGCTGATGTACAAGCGAAAAAACCATGGGTTAAGCCGATCCGTCAGGTGAAGCAGGACTTGAATAAGTAACACCAATTTTAGCCCTGATGTGCTGTCTGACACAGAGTACAATCCGCGGCTCTGATAAAGTATGAGTAACTAACGACGGCATGAAGAAAAACCGCGCTTTTTTAAAATGGGCTGGTGGTAAATATCCGCTGGTAGAAGAAATTCGTCGCTATTTACCCGCAGGAGACTGCCTTATCGAACCTTTTGTCGGTGCGGGTTCTGTATTTCTGAATACAGAGTACGACAACTATATATTGGCTGATATTAATAGCGACCTCATCAATCTTTACAATATCGTTAAGTCGAATACCGACGATTTTGTCCGCGACTCCCGCAAGCTTTTTACGGACGAAGTGAATACTTCAGAAGTTTTTTATCTGCTGCGCGAAGAGTTTAATCTCTGCACCGATGCCTATCGGCGGGCGGTATTGTTTCTGTATCTGAACCGTCATTGTTATAACGGCCTGTGCCGCTATAACATGCGTGGCGAATTTAATGTGCCGTTCGGACGTTATAAAAAACCCTATTTCCCGGAAGAAGAAATCCGCTGGTTCGCTTTTAAAGCCCGGAACGCAACATTTGTTTGTGAACATTATCAGCAGACGTTGATTAAAGCGGCGCCCGGATCGGTGGTTTATTGCGATCCTCCCTATGCGCCGTTATCGGCGACCGCTAACTTTACGGCGTACCACACCAAAAATTTTAATAGCGTCGACCAGCAAGATCTGGCCAGGCTGGCCTATCGTTTGTCGGTGGAAAACCGGATCCCGGTGTTGATTTCGAATCACGATACGGTGTTGACCCGCGAGTGGTATCAGGACGCCTCACTTTATGTGGTAAAAGCGCGCCGGACGATTAGCCGTAATATTCTGGGTCGTAGTAAAGTAAACGAACTTCTGGCGCTGTATGCCTGATCCGGTTTGATAAACCGCACCGGCCATGTGAACGGATATGGGATGACAAGCAGGGCAGTGCGGCCACAAGATGAATATGATTGATTGGAAGTTAGCGTTGCTCAGCAACCGAACGCTTATCGGGTGACGGACCAGAACATCCCGACAGCAGGAATTCAGACCTTATCGTTTGGAGAACCGAATGAAACCGTTTTTAATCGCCCCGTCTATCCTGTCGGCTGACTTTGCCCGACTGGGTGAAGATACCGCTAACGTACTGGCGGCCGGCGCCGATGTGGTTCACTTTGATGTGATGGATAACCACTATGTGCCTAATCTGACCATTGGCCCGCTGGTGTTGAAATCCTTGCGGGACTATGGCATCAGTGCGCCGATTGATGTTCATTTGATGGTCAAGCCGGTTGATCGCATTATTCCCGATTTTGCGCAGGCGGGCGCCAGTTTCATTACTTTTCATCCGGAAGCCTCGGAACATATCGATCGCTCCCTGCAACTGATCAAAGATCACGGTTGCAAGGCCGGTCTGGTTTTCAACCCGGCAACGCCTCTCAGCTATCTTGATTACGTCATGGATAAGCTGGATATTATTTTACTGATGTCGGTCAATCCCGGTTTTGGCGGGCAATCGTTTATTCCGTCCACGCTGGACAAGCTGCGGCAGGTGCGCAAGCGGATTGACGACAGCGGCTATGATATTCGTCTGGAAGTGGACGGCGGCGTCAAGGTCGACAATATCGGCGCCATTGCCGCGGCGGGGGCCGATATGTTTGTGGCGGGATCGGCAATTTTCAGCCAGCCTGATTATCGCTCGGTCATTGAGCAGATGCGCGGCGAAGTGGCGAAGGTGGCGCATGACTGACATGGCGTTGATTCGTGGGCTGGCGTTTGATTTAGATGGCACGCTGATTAACAGTTTGCCCGGGCTGGCCGCCGCGATAGATTTAGCGTTACAGGCGCAATCTCTGCCGGCCGCGGGCGAGGCGCAGGTCGCCACCTGGATTGGCAACGGCGCCGATGTTCTGGTTGAGCGCGCGCTGCGCTGGGCCGGCGTCGAGCCAACGCCACAGCGGATCCGCGATACCCGCAAGCAGTTTGATCTCGACTATGCGCAAACGGTTGACGGCGGCAGCCGGCTGTTTCCTCAGGTAAAAGAGACGCTGGCGCATCTGGCCCGGCAGGGATTTCCCATGGCGGTGGTGACCAATAAACCGACGCCGTTTGTTGCGCCTTTGCTGGCGTCGCTGGGCATTGACGCCTATTTTTCCCTCATTATCGGCGGTGATGATGTCATCGCAAAGAAACCGCATCCGGCTCCCCTGTATCTGGTGCTGGGCAAGTTAGGCTTACGGGCGAACGAGTTGCTGTTCGTGGGGGATTCGCGTAACGATATTCAAGCATCCCAGGCCGCCGGTTGCCCCTGCGTCGGCATGACCTACGGATATAACTATGGTGAAGCGATTGAACTCAGTCATCCGGATATTGTGCTGGATCGTTTTGCCGACCTGTTGCCCATCGTCGGGCTGTCATCTTCAAAAAATCAGGAAACATTAGTATGAGTAAGCCCATTGTATTTAGCGGTGCACAACCGTCTGGTGAATTGACCATTGGTAACTACATGGGTGCGTTACGTCAGTGGGTGAATATGCAGGATGACTACGATTGCATCTACTGTATCGTCGATCTGCATGCCATTACGGTGCGTCAGGATGCCCAACAGCTGAGAAAAGCGACGCTGGATACGCTGGCGCTGTATCTGGCCTGCGGGATCGATCCGAAGAAGAGCACTATCTTCGTTCAGTCGCATGTCCCTGAACATACCCAGCTAAGCTGGGTGCTGAACTGCTACGCCTATTTCGGCGAACTGAGCCGCATGACGCAATTTAAAGATAAATCAGCGCGTTATGAAGAAAATATCAATGCCGGTTTGTTTGATTATCCGGTGCTGATGGCGGCGGATATTCTGCTATATCAGACCACCCAGGTGCCGGTGGGTGAAGATCAGAAACAGCATCTGGAATTGAGCCGCGATATCGCCCAGCGTTTCAATACGCTGTACGGGGATATTTTCAAGGTGCCAGAGCCGTTTATTCCAAAGTCCGGCGCCCGGGTGATGTCTTTGCTGGATCCGAGCAGGAAGATGTCCAAGTCTGATGATAACCGCAATAACGTGATTGGCCTGCTGGAAGATCCGAAGTCGGTGGTGAAGAAGATCAAACGTGCGGTGACGGATTCTGATGAGCCGCCTGTCGTTCGTTATGACCTAGTGAATAAAGCCGGGGTCTCCAACCTGTTGGATATTCTGTCTGCCGTCACCGGGAAAACCATTGCCGAACTGGAGCAGGAATTCAGCGGCCAGATGTATGGTCACCTGAAAGGCGCCGTTGCCGATGCCGTATCCGGTATGTTGACGGAATTACAGGAACGCTATCATCGTTTCCGTAATGACGAGGCTTTCTTGCAGCAGGTGATGCGCGACGGCGCCGAGAAAGCCAGCGCCCGTGCGCAGGAAACGCTGAAAAAAGTGTACCAGGCCGTTGGGTTTGTTTCCCGTCCATGAGTGTTATAAGTCATCAGGAGGGGTTCCTCCTGATGACCTGTCTTTCACTTCTTTCCTATAACGTTAATCACTGCGGCAGCGGCGGAAAAACATCGTCCGGAATCGGGTTTTCAAAAGGCGTTTGCTGCAATTTAGCCTGAAGATCGGCTTGCGCCTGGGCGACCAGATCGGGCGTTAGCAGTAAATCGACAGCCAGCGAAGCCATCGCTTTTGCGGCATATTCCATGCCTTTGTGAGCGGCCTGCGTTTTGCCCTGAGCGACCAACTGCCATGAGTGGGCCGGCGTACCGATAGCGTAAGTGGCGCTGCGGATCTGCACGGTCGGCACCACCCAGCTTACGGTGCCTACGTCCGTTGAGCCGATAAACGCCTCATTGGGACTGTAGAGCGGATAAATGCCGTCATGCAGCGCTAAACCCGGACGTGGCGTGACGCCAAACCGGGCGTAGGATTCGGCAATGTCCTCGGCCGTCAGCGCGGTCTGAAATTTTGCCGCCAGTTGGCGATCGTTTTCATCGAACTCAATGGGGCCCAGCGTCAGCAGATGCTCATGCATCCGTTGCTCCAATGGTTGATTACCCAGCAGGTTGGCATCACCGCTAAGCACTTCACAACTGACTTGGGTTTCGGTCATCAGTGCGGCGCCTTCGGCAATTTTTTTCACCCGTGTGACCAACTGGTGCAGCTCCGGCAACTGTCTGGCGCGCACCAGATAGCGCACGGTGGCATTGGCCTGTACCACATTGGGCGCATGACCGCCGCTGTCGGTAATGGCGTAGTGAACGCGGGCGGAAGAAGGCATATGCTCACGCATGTAGTTGACGCCCACGTTCATTAATTCGACGGCATCAAGGGCGCTGCGTCCCAGATGCGGGCTACTTGCCGCATGAGCGGCCCGGCCTTTAAAGTAGAAGTTCAGCTCATTACAGGCCAGTGATACCGGGCTGTTGACCCCGGTAAAGGTGGCCGGGTGCCAGCAGATAGCGATATCCACATCATCAAAAACGCCGGCTTTTACCATAAAGCCTTTTGATGAGCCGCCTTCTTCCGCCGGGCAGCCATAGAAACGGATCGTCCCCGCAATGGCGTGTTTTTGCAGATAATCCTTTACCGCTGTCGCGGCCTGCAAGGCGGCGGTGCCAAGCAGATTATGACCACAGCCGTGCCCGTTGCCGCCGTTTTCCAACGGTTTGGGTTCGGTCACATTTGCCTGCTGGCTCAAGCCCGGCAGGGCGTCGTATTCGCCAAGGATGGCGATGACCGGCGAACCCGCGCCAAATTCGCCCAATAATGCCGTCGGCATGCCGGCGATGCCCTTTGTCAGGCGGAAACCTTCCGCTTTGAGTACGGCCTCATGCTGGGCTGCCGAACGGTATTCTTCATAATTCAGCTCCGGGGTATCCCAGATGCCGTCGCTCAGGGTGAAGAACTGCTGGCGCTTGTTCGCAATCAGCGCGCAGATTTCTTCTACGGTCTGACGATCGACGGCGGGCAACGTGTCTTCAGTTTGTGTTGCGTTCATGTGCGATAAATTCTCGTGCTGTCTGATAAAAACGGTACAGACCGCTGGAAAAGTCCGATATGAGGGGAGACGGTGATGAGGTTTCCACAGGGATGCCTCACGCCATCGTCGCCCCGGCTAGCTCAATCGTGAATTAGAGCGGTGAGGTATCCATGCCAAACCATTTTTCACTCAATTTCTTCAATGTACCGTCGTTCTTGGCTTGCTCAATGGCGGTGTTGAACATGGCCTTCAGTTCAGGATCGGTTTTACGCAGACCGACGGATGAACCGCTGCCCAGAATGCCGCCGATGAACTGCGGGCCCGGGGTTACGATGTCGGTATTGCCCGGTTTTTCGGTAATGCCTTTCAGGTAAGGCGCGGAAGCAATGACCAGATCCACGCGTCCGGCTTTCAGGTCAAGATCGTGTTCCTGTGTGGTTTTATATTCACGAATGGTCATGACGCCCTTGAGGTATTTATCCAGAAACGCGCTGGCAATGGAGGCGGACTGAACGCCGATGGTTTTGCCTTGCAGCAGGGGTTTTAATTTTTCGATTTCTTCTAATGCGACGGCTTCATCAGCCGGATTGATGGAGAAGCGTTTGCCTGCATCAGGCAGTTCTTTCGCCAGCGGGCTGGATTTCAACACGGCGAAAGTCTGCCCTGACTGGGTGTAAGGTTGGCTGAAATCAATAACCTGACGGCGTTTCTCCGTGGCTGACATACCAGAGATGATGGCGTCAAACTTGCCGGCGTTCAGCGCCGGAATGGTGCTGGTAAACGGCTGTACTATGATGTCGCATTTAACCTGCATGCTCTCGCACAGGACTTTGTACATATCGATTTCAAAACCATCCAGCGTACCGTCAGGCTTGGTGAAGTTGTAAGGATGATAGTTGCCTTCGGTGGCGATACGTATCGTCGACCATTTTTTCTCTTCAGCCGACGCGGTGAAAGCCGCGGCCAGCGTGCTTACCAGACACAGCGAACAGGCGATCATTTTTAATTTTGATTTCATCATAAGGCTATTTCCCCGGTGTTATTTTATTGATTAATCATTAATAGTGACTTACCAGCTGGCAATGAATTGCCGGAAGCGGGCGGATTGACTGGCGGTGAAAACCTGCTCTGGCGTACCCTGTTCTTCAATCTCGCCTTGATGCAGAAAGACCACCCGGTTCGAGACTTCGCGGGCGAAATCCATCTCATGCGTGACGACCAGCATAGTCATTCCTTCGTCCGCCAGTGTTCGCATCACGCGTAATACTTCACCGACCAATTCAGGGTCAAGCGCCGATGTCGGCTCGTCGAACAGCATAACTTTCGGCGCCATCGCCAATGCGCGGGCGATCGCCGCACGTTGTTGCTGACCGCCTGAAAGATGGGAAGGGTAGTAATGTCGTTTATCCGCCAGCCCGACTTTTTCCAATAGCTGCTCGGCATGCTCCACACTTTCTGCATGAGAACGTTTTAAAACATGTACCGGTGCTTCAATAACGTTTTCCAGCACCGTTTTGTGCGACCACAGATTGAAGCTCTGAAACACCATGCCTAGCTGAGTGCGTATCCGATCGATTTGCCTGGGATTGGAAGGGCGGTTTTGTCCCTTGCGGTTTGGTTTCATTTCAATGGATTCGCCCGCGACGATAATTTCTCCTCGATCGGGGAGTTCCAGCATATTGATACAACGCAGCAGGGTGGATTTTCCTGAACCGGATGATCCGAGGATCGAGACAACTTCGCCCTGACTGGCTTCAAAAGAGATACCTTTCAGCACTTCCAGAGAGCCAAAGCTTTTGTGAATATTGCGCAGGCAGATCGCTGGCGTGGTCATTTAAGGTCTCCCAGTTTCTTGATGTTCTTTGCTGCAGACGGGGCGCCGGGCGCCCGTAAATGCGGGGTGACGGTGAACTCCGCCCATATCAACAGACGCGTCAGAATAAGGTTGATAAACAGATAGATCGCGCCGGCAACCATGAAGACTTCAAGCGCCCGGTAGGTTTCCGCAATAATTCGGGCGGCAATACCGGTAATTTCCATCAAGGTGATAATGGAAGCCAGTGAGGTTGATTTGATCATTGAGATCAATTCATTACCGTAGGCTGGCAGCGCCTGACGAATAGCCAATGGGAAAATAATGCGTTTAAAAATCATCAGGGACGGCATGCCGCAGGCGCGGGCGGCCTCTATCTGTCCGGCAGGCACGGATTGCAATCCGCCCCGGATGATTTCACTGGCATAGGCGGCGGTACACAGGCTGAGAGACAGCAGGGCGCACCAATAGGGTTCGCGCAGCATCGGCCACAGGAAACTTTCCCGGACCCAGGGAAATTGTCCCAGCCCGTAGTAGATTAAAAACAGTTGCACCAGCAGCGGCGTGCCGCGGAAAAACAGCACATAGGTCCGGGCAATCGAATTTAGCAGCGGGTTTCCGGATATCTGCATTAACGCCAGCCCCAGAGCCAGAAAGAACCCTAAAAAAACAGAACCGATGGCTAACTGAAGCGTCAGGGGAATGCCGGGAATGATTTCCAGAAACGTGGCATAAATAAAAGGAAAATCCATCAGCGTTTCACACCCCGGGAATAATATGACTCTGTTCTACGCATAATCCAGCCGGAACAGATAGAGATAACCAGGTAAAGCATCGCCGCCGCCATAAAGAAATCAAACGGTTTGCCGGTTGAACCCGAGCCGGTTTGAGATTGGGTCATCAACTCGGCGACGCCGGTGACCGATACCAGTGCGGAGGTTTTTAACACCAGTTGCCAGACATTGCCTAATGCCGGGATGGCATGGCGCAGCAGGAGCGGCATGATAATACGCCGCAGGCGGAGCATCGTGGGCATACCGCAGGCTTTGGCGGCTTCAATTTCACCGGTGGAAACCGCGTAAAACGCGCCGCGGAAAACTTCCGTCTGCTGTGCGCCTGAAGAGATGCCAACGGCAAATACCCCGGCCAGAAAGCCAGGAAAACCGACAAAGCCATCATTGCCGAAAAGTCTGGCCAGCATGGTTAACGCCGAGCTTCCGCCAAAGTACAGCAGGTAAATGATGAGCAGGTCGGGTATGCCGCGGATGATGGTGGTATAGGCGTCAGCGAGATAACGTACGGGACGGTTACCGCAAATTTTTGACCAGGCGCCGACGGTGCCGATGAGCGCGCCGAGCAGGAACCCGCAGGTTGCCAGCGCGATCGTCATGCCAGCGCCGAGCAATAATAATTTCCCCCAGCCATTTTCACCAAAACTGATGAGTTGCCAGAAAGTCACTTCTTCCACAAATAGCTCCCAACTGCTTATTGTTCCGCCTTCTAATGATGTCGTGAGCAGAACTGTTTTTTGTGATCGGAGAACCGCACACCCTGTTCGGGAACGACGATGTAGAGGTATAGCTTCGCTCGCACCGAAGTGCTTAGGATGCTAAGCAATATTCAGGCCAGATTTTACCCGTGCCTAAATTGACTATTTATTCATATATATTGCTTATTAATCGCCATTAGATTAGCCAACATAAGGCAGGTCGCATAGCGGGTAAAGCATCAAAATAATGTTTTAGAGGGAATTGTGACAAAGTAGTGCATTGCGGTGCTTCCATTTGGTGCCAAGCACTATATTGGTGCATTTGTCGGGCGGCGATCCAGCGGGATGATCCCTCCGCCGGCCGCCGTCGATAAAAGAAGAACGGTATGGTCGTTAGTCTGGTCGCTGGATAAACCAGTTCAGTTTTTCTCGCAGGCTGACGACGCTGCCGATGATGATCAGGCTCGGGCTGACAGCCTGTTTCGCCAGTTCACCAAGCTGGGAAAGCTGTCCGGTTAATACCCTCTGCGCCGTGGATGTGCCATTTTCAATCAACGCGACAGGGACGGTGGCCGGAAGCTTCTGTTCGATCAGTTTGCTCTGAATATAATCAGCCTGCTGGAGCCCCATATAGAACACCAGCGTTTGTTTTTCGGCCGCCAGGCTGGCCCAGTCGAGTTCGGCGTCATGTTGGACATGTCCGGTGATTAGCCTCACGCCTTGGGCATGATTGCGATGCGTTAAGGGAATGCCGCCATAGGCGGAGCAGCCGGAGGCGGCGGTAATGCCGGGCACGACGGAAAAAGGAATTCCCGCCTGTTGCAGGTGCTCCAATTCCTCGCCGCCGCGCCCGAAGATAAAGGGATCGCCGCCTTTTAACCGCACCACCCGTTTCCCCGCCAGCGCTTTTTCCTGTAATAGCTGGTTAATCTGTTCCTGGGGAATACAGTGATGACCAGACTGCTTGCCGACAAAAATACGTTCGGCATCGCGCCTTACCAGGTTAAGCACCTCTTCTGAAACCAGACGATCGTAGATCACGATATCGGCCTGTTGCAGTTGCTGTAGGCCTTTTAGCGTTAATAATCCCGCATCTCCCGGCCCCGCGCCCACCAGGACGACTTCACCCCGGTCATCCAACGGCGCGGAGAAGAGTTGCTCGGTAAGCTGCTGTACGCTGGCGGTGTCGTTATTCGCCAGCGATTGAGCCAGCCGGTCGTGAATAAACAGTTTTTCCCAAAAGCGGCGACGGGCGCCCATATTTTTGAAGCGGCCTTTCACGCGCTGGCGTAGTTCGCCGGCAAAAGCCGCCAGCTTGCCAAGATGCTGCGGCAGGATGCTTTCCAGTTTCTCACGCAGTATACGCGCCAGCACCGGCGCGGTTCCCCCGGATGAGATGGCGACCATAATAGGAGATCGGTCGATAATGGAAGGCATAATGCAGCTTGTGTTCCGGGCATCGTCTACGGTGTTGCAGAAAATCCGCTGTTTGCTGGCGCTTTCGTAAACCTGCCTGTTGATTTCCCGATCGTCAGTCGCGGCAATCGCCAGCCATGCGCCGTTCAGCAAGTCTGGATTAAACCGACCCTGTACCAGGGTGACCCGCGCGTCTTTTTGCCAGCCAATAAATTGTTCATTAAAGCTGAGGGCATTCACCGTGAGAATCGCTCCGGCATCCAGTAATAGCCTGGCTTTACGCTCGGCGATTTCTCCTCCCCCGACCAATAAGCAAGGTTTGTCGCGTAACTGGCAAAATATTGGCAGGTAATCCATGTGTTGCCTCTTAATAAATTCAGGTCAATAGAAGCCGCCCGCCAGTGAGGCAGGCGGCGTAGCGTTATATCAGTGATGGCGCGTCATCAACGGCAATTATGCCCTCAACGGCGGGATAAATATTCAATTTGCCCATTACCATCGGGAACCTGAATGCCGTCTATCGCGGCGGATTGGGTTTCGTCTTCCAGGCAGGGGCCATCATACAGGTGAAAATGCTGTTTTTTCAATGCGCTGGCGACCCATCGCTCACCTTGACGCTCGGCCGGGAAACCATCATTAATCTTGCGCCCGGAATTCGAGCGTATGGCTTTCTCATCGGCGATTGAAAACATGCTATTTCCCTTGTCAAGGGAAGGGTATGCGATTTTTCTGGTGATAATGCTCACAAAGTTATGGGCAATTGCACAATTATCCGCCGCATAATCTTTTTAGATGAAAGAAATTGCCTAATGACTAACGCAGGAACAACCTTAATAATTAAAAATAAAACGCTATTTTTTTTTAATTAACACATTATTCCTTTTTTGTGATGCCGATCTCTCTGTAAGAGAAAACGGGTAGATATATCTGCTTTTTCCCTTATACAGAATGACGACGCATACAAAATTGTTCCTTTAATACATGCAGTTTCCAACTGTAAATCGTGTACATGAGTTGTGTTAAACATCAAGGCAGGTAACAACGTGAAAATAGAATCAATTGATGTCACCGTGTTTACTTATCCCACGCGCCGGGTGTCTGACAGCGCAGGGCATTCACATCCGGGCGCGGAAAATCAGGCCAAAATGGCTCTGTTAACCATCAGTACCGACGAGGGGCATAAAGGCTATGCGTTCGCGCCGCCGGAAGTGATTCGCCCGCATATCGTGAATGCGTTTTTCCGCAAAGTTCTGATCGGGCAAAACCCGTTTGATCGCGAGCGTCTGTGGCAGGATCTGGTGCACTGGCAGCGCGGTAGCGCCAACCAACTGACGGATCGCGCGCTGTCGATTGTTGAATCGGCGCTGTGGGATCTACAGGGGCGCATGTTGAATATGCCCGTCCACAAGCTGTTGGGCGGTTACCGGGAAAAAGTGCCGGCCTACGGCAGCACCATGTGCGGCGACGAACTGGCCGGTGGTTTATCCACGCCGGAAGAGTACGGTCAGTTCGCCGAAAAACTGGTTCAGCGCGGCTATAAAGCCATCAAACTGCACACCTGGATGCCGCCGGTTTCTTTTGCTCCCAGCCCGAAAATGGATGTGAAAGCCTGTGCCGCCGTGCGTGAAGCGGTCGGGCCGGATATCTGCCTGATGCTGGATGGCTATCACTGGTATAGCCGCAGCGACGCGCTGTACATCGGCCGGGAACTCCAGAAGCTGGATTTCGCCTGGTTTGAAGAGCCGATGGAAGAACAGAGCATGGCCTCCTATAGCTGGCTGACCAAAAGCCTGGATATTGATGTCATCGGGCCGGAAAGTCTATCAGGCAAATACTTCAGCCGGGCCGACTGGGTGAAAGAAGGCGCGTGCGATATTTTGCGCGCCGGCGTACAGGGCGTCGGCGGTCTCTCGCCGTGT
This sequence comes from Brenneria sp. hezel4-2-4, assembly GCF_013155275.1. Classification (GTDB taxonomy): domain Bacteria; phylum Pseudomonadota; class Gammaproteobacteria; order Enterobacterales; family Enterobacteriaceae; genus Brenneria. The sequence goes on along the minus strand of NZ_JABJXS010000010.1, from coordinate 22,729 downwards.
ATGAAAGTGGCTGGTCTGGCCGAAGCCTTTGGTATGGATTGCGAGATTCATGGCAATGGCGCCCCCAATCTGGCGGTGGTGGGCGCTATCAAGAACTGCCGCTGGTATGAACGCGGCTTGCTGCATCCCTTCCTTGATTATGATGAACCCGCCGCCTACCTGAATTCCATCGTCGATCCGATGGACGGCGAAGGCTTCGTGCATCTGCCGCAGCGTCCGGGGTTGGGCGAGGATATCAATTTTGACTGGATTGAGGAGCATACCTTAAGCAAAGAATAGAACGTCAGTCTGAAAGAAAATACTTAAAAAATAAAAAGTTGTCGTCTTCCATACTTCCACACCTGGAGAAGAATAATGAAAGCACGCGCAATACTCCGTACCCTACTGTTAAGTACCCTCTGCATGGCGGCGACCCCCGCCATGCTGTCCGCCAAAACGCCTGACGATCAGCTGATTGTCGGGATGAATATGAACAACATGTTGTCGCTCGATCCGGCGGCGATGACCGGTAATGAAGTGGTGGGCATTATCGTCAATCTGTATGATTCGCTGGTGGTGCTCGATCCGGCAAACCTGAGCAACGTCCTGCCGTCTCTGGCGAAAAGCTGGAGCGTGAGCGATGACGGTAAGGTCATTACCTTCAATCTGGTGGACAACGCGGCGTTCCATTCAGGAAACCCGGTTACGGCGCAGGATTTCGCCTGGTCGATGAAACGCCTGCTTAACCTCAATATGGCGCAGGCCACCACCTGGAAATCCTATGGTTTCACGGCGGACAACGTGGAGAAAATGATCCGCGCCAAAGATGCCCATACGATTGAAATCGAACTGCCCAAGCCGAACGATCCCAAACTGATTATCTATTCGCTGGCGACCTTGGGCAGCGGATCGGTGCTGGATAGCAAAACGGTCTTGCAGCACGAGAAAAACGGCGACTGGGGCAACGGCTGGCTGACGACCAATGAGGCAGGCTCCGGCCCGTTCAAGCTGGATGTGTGGCAGGCGAAAGATGTGCTGCGCATCAGTCGGGTTGAGGGCAACTGGCACGGCGACGCCAAAATGAGGCGCGTCATTTTCCGCCACATGACCGAGTCGCAGGCGCTGCGCCTGATGATTGAAAAAGGCGATATTGATGTCGCCTCCGGCATGTCGGTGCCGGATATCAACGCCCTGAAACGCGACCCGAACGTCGTCGTGGATGAGGTGAAAAAGGGCACGCTGTATTACGTCGCCATGAGTCTGAAAAATGAATACTTCGCGCAACCCAAAGTGCGTGAAGCGGTTCGCTATCTCATTGATTATGATGGCGTAAATAAAACCGTCATGCCTGGCTACGGCTTCTATCACCAACGCCCGATTCAATCCGGGATGGATGCCACGTTGCCGAATCCGGGCTATAAGCTGGATGTGGCCCGAGCCAAGTCATTGCTGGCGGAAGCGGGTTATCCGAATGGCTTTGAAACCACGCTGCGCGTGTTGTCGGATCAACCGTTCCTCAATCTGGCGACTTCCGTGCAGTCAACGCTGGCGCAGGCCGGCATCAAAGCCAAGATTATTTCCGGCACCGGCAATCAGGTATATGGCGCCATGCGCGATCGTAAATTCGATATGCTGGTTGGCCGCGGCGGCGGCGGCGTCGATCCGCATCCCCATTCCAGCCTGCGATCCGTGGCCTATAACCCCGATAACAGCGAAGAAGCCAAACTGACCAACTTCCAGGGCTGGCGCACCTCTTTCTACGATAAGTCATTGAACGAGATGATCGATCGGGCGTTATTGGAGAAAGATCCCCAGCAACAGAAGCAGATGTATATCGACGTACAGAATCGTTATGAAGAACTGTTCCCGGCGATTATTCCGGTGTCGCAGATGATCGACTCCGTGGTGTTGCGTAAAGACGTGAAAGGTTATGTGCCGCATCCGTCTTCCACGACGCAACTGCGGGACGTCTCTAAACAGCGCTAGTTTTCACACGTTCAGCGGATGATTGGCCGATGTGTGTCCGGCGAATCATCCCGCCTGGGAACGTTAAAAACGAAATAGCCGCGTTAGTGGCGATTTGGCATCGCCGCTAACCGGAGTAGCAGGAGAAAGAACATGGTTTTCTCTGATTGGATCAAACCGGGGGGAGTGTTGCGTCGGTTGGCGAAACGTCTGTTTCAGGTCGTGGTTACGCTGTTCGGATTACTGATCCTGACATTCGTGATCGGCCGCGTGATGCCGATCGACCCCGTCCTGGCGATTGTCGGACAGGATGCCGATCAAAGTACCTATCAACAGGTTTATCAGCAGTTGGGGCTGGATAAGCCGCTGTATGCGCAGTTTTTTATTTACTTCAACTCTCTTATGCAGGGCGATTTGGGCAACGCGCTTCTGACCGGACGTCCGGTCGTCGACGATATCATCCGTGTCTTTCCCGCCACCATAGAGCTCGCCACGATGGCGATTATCGTCGGCGCCGGTCTGGGCGTGCCGCTGGGCGTTCTGGCGGCGGCAAGACGCGGCAAATGGGCGGATTACGTGGTGCGTTTTATCAGTCTGGCGGGCTATTCCACCCCGATATTCTGGGTCGGCATGATGGGGCTGCTGGTGTTCTATGCCTGGCTCAACTGGGTGGGCGGCGCCGGACGGGTGGACATGGCCTATGACGGCCTGGTGGAGAACCGCACCGGGCTGCTGTTGCTTGACGCGATGCTGGAAGGCAACTGGGAGGTGTTCCGCAGCGCGCTGAATCACCTGCTGTTGCCCGCCACCATTCTGGGTTTTCATTCTCTGGCTTATATCAGCCGTATGACGCGCAGCTTTATGCTGGCGCAGCTGTCGCAGGAGTACATCATTACCGCGCGCGTCAAGGGGCTGTCTGAATTCCGGGTGGTGTGGGCGCACGCGTTTCGTAACATTCTGGTGCAATTGCTGACGGTGGTCGCGCTGGCTTACGGTTCGCTGCTGGAAGGGGCGGTGCTGATCGAAACGGTGTTCTCCTGGCCGGGGTTCGGCTCCTATCTCACCGGCAGTTTGCTGCTGGGGGATATGAACGCGGTTATGGGCTGTGTCCTGCTGGTAGGGCTGATCTTCGTCACCCTCAATCTGTTGTCGGACATGTTGTATCAAATCTTTGATCCGAGGACGAACGCATGAACATTTCCTCTGAACCGGTACTGCGAACGTCACCGGAAAAGCGGGTGGGGCGCCTGAAGCTGCGCGGCGCGCGTATCGCTGGTTTTCTGCTGCTGATGATGCGTAATCCATTGACCGCCATTGGTTCGGCTATCGTCCTGATGCTGATGCTGGTCGCCATTTTTGCCCCCTGGATCGCGACGCACGACCCGCTGGCGCAGGATCTGGGCAATGCATTGCAGGCGCCGGGCGCGGCCCATTGGTTCGGAACCGATGAGTTTGGCCGCGATGTCTTTAGCCGACTGGTCTATGGCTCCCGCATCACGCTGTATATCGTGGCGCTGGTGTCGGTAACCGTCGGGCCGATCGGTCTGTTGCTGGGTGTGGTGGCGGGCTACTACGGCGGCATCGTCGATACCATTCTGATGCGCATCACCGATATTTTCATCTCTTTCCCCAGTCTGGTGCTGGCGCTGGCGTTCGTGGCGGCGCTTGGCCCGGGGCTGGAGCATGTGGTGATCGCAATTACCTTGACCGCCTGGCCGCCGATTGCGCGTCTGGCAAGGGCCGAAACGCTGTCATTGCGCCATGCCGACTTTGTTTCCGCCGTGAAACTGCAAGGCGCATCATCGATCCGCATCCTGCTGCACCACATTGTGCCGCTGTGTCTGCCGTCGGTGATTATTCGTATCACCATGAACATGGCGGGCATCATTCTGACCGCGGCCGGGCTGGGGTTCCTGGGGTTAGGGGCGCAGCCGCCCGATCCTGAATGGGGCGCGATGATTTCAGCCGGTCGCCGTTACATGATGGAGTGCTGGTGGTTAGTGACTATTCCGGGGCTGGCGATTTTGATCAACAGCCTGGCGTTCAATTTCCTTGGAGACGGCCTACGTGACATCCTCGATCCCAGAACTGAATAATCTTTCTCACCGTACGCCGCAGAACGCACCGTTGATGGATGTCGCGGATCTGCGGGTCAGTTTCGTCAACGGCGGCGTGGTGACCGATGCCGTGCGCGGCGTCTCCTTCACGCTGGGGTGTGAAAAGCTGGCGATTGTCGGCGAATCAGGCTCCGGTAAATCCACGGTGGGGCGCGCCTTGCTGCGCTTACACCCGCACAGCGCGCGTATTACGGCGGATCGTCTGCGTTTTGGCGACACCGATTTGTTAACGGCGGACGAAGCGCGGATGCGTCAGATCCGCGGCAAACGCATCTCAATGATTATGCAGGATCCCAAATACTCATTGAATCCGGTGGTCTGCGTCGGCGATCAGATTGCAGAAGCCTATCTGGCTCACCATCGCGTTTCGGCGCGCGTAGCGAAGGAAAAAGTGATGGCGATGCTGGATGTGGTGCGTATTCGCCAGCCGGAACGGGTATACGGCCTGTATCCCCACGAAATTTCAGGCGGGCAGGGGCAGCGCATCATGATTGCGATGATGCTGATTACCGAGCCTGAAGTGGTGATTGCCGATGAACCGACCTCGGCGCTGGATGTTTCGGTGCGCTTGCAGGTGTTGGCGATGCTCGACGATCTGGTGGGTGAACGTGGATTGGGGCTGATTTTCATCAGCCACGACATCAATCTGGTGCGCAGTTTCTGCGATCGGGTACTGGTGATGTACGCCGGACGGGTGGTGGAGTCGATTGCCGCCACCGATCTGGATAATGCGCGGCATCCTTACACCCGTGGATTACTGAACTCGTTACCGGATATCGATCGTCCGCGTTCGCATCTGCCGGTGATGAATCGCGATCCGGCCTGGATTAATGAGTAAGGAGCACGTATGGCGACGGCAACCCTTCCGATGAGCGAATCTATGAATATGAACCGATCCATGATTGAAGTGAACAACCTTAATCTGTCGTTTGGTCAGGGAAGCACGCAGAATCAGGTTTTGTATGACGTGAACCTTACCGTGGACGACGGTGAGATTTTCGGTCTGGTCGGCGAGTCCGGTTCGGGTAAAACCACCGTACTGAAATGTCTGGCCGGGTTGTTTAATCACTGGCAGGGAAGCTTGCTGATTGACGGCCAGCAACTGGCGCATCGTATCGATCAGGCGCGCTGCCGACGAGTGCAGATGATTTTTCAGGATCCCTATGGTTCGCTGCATCCCCGTCACACGGTGGAGTCGATTCTGGAAGAACCGCTGTCCATCCACCGTTTTAACGATCGTGACGACCGTATCGATACGCTGCTGGGGAAAGTCGGGCTGGGCACGCACTTCCGCCGCCGCTATCCGCATCAGCTTTCGGGAGGCCAGCGCCAGCGCGTGGCGATCGCCCGCGCGCTGATTCTGGAGCCCAGAGTGCTGTTGCTCGATGAGCCGACCTCGGCGCTGGACGTTTCCGTGCAGGCGGAAATTCTTAATCTGCTGGCTGAACTGCAACAGCAGGAGAAATTAACCTACCTGCTGGTGACGCACGATCTGGGGGTAATTTCCCATCTGTGTCATAAAGTCGCGGTGATGCAGTATGGCCGGATACTGGAAACGCTGAATATCGGCGACTTAACCCGCGATACGCCGAAGAACGCCTATACCACCATGCTGGTGGAGGCCAGCCGCCAGTATAGCCGCGACCTTGCGGTGCGTTCGGAGCGTATGGGCTAAGGTTCTGTGCGGCGACAGGTAATAAGCGGGTGCTGACTTTAACGTCAGCCTGAGGTTACTGACAAAGTCGTCTGTAAGCCTGAGATACCCGGGCCTACCGTACCGAGGGGCGCTCCGGCGGCTTACGCCGCTACGGCCCCTCGCCACGCTCTCCCTAATAACGGGCTTTGTCAATGGTCTGGGGCTGACTTTAACGTCAGCCTTTTTATAATACGTAAAAAAAGGTAAATGGGTGGCGTTGGCGGGTGTGGGTATTTACAATCATTACGCTTTCAGTGGTCGGTTTCTTCAACAAGGAATTATCATGCTTAAACGTACTCTGGCTGCTGCGGCGGCTTTTATTTCACTTACGGCTTTTTCTCCGGTGTTCGCTGCCTCCGGCACAACGCATGTTTTGCTGACGACCTCGGCGGGAAACATTGAGCTGGCATTGGACAACCAAAAAGCACCGGTTTCGGTGAATAACTTCGTTGAGTACGTGAATAACGGTTTTTATAACGGCACGACGTTTCATCGGGTCATCCCCGGCTTTATGATTCAGGGCGGCGGTTTTACCGACGACATGAAGCAGAAAGCGACCAACCCGGCGATCAAAAATGAAGCGGACAATGGCTTACGCAACCTGCGCGGCACCATTTCCATGGCGCGGACTGCGGAAAAAGACAGCGCCACCAGTCAATTCTTCATCAATGTGGCTGATAACGCTTTCCTCGATCACGGACAGCGTGATTTTGGCTATGCGGTATTCGGTAAAGTGGTAAAAGGCATGGACGTGGCGGATAAAATCGCTCAGGTGCAGACCGAAAACGTCGGCCCTTACCAAAATGTGCCCACCAAACCGATCGTGATCCAGTCAGCCAAAGTTCTGCCCTGATACGCCTTGCTATGGTGTTATATGGCTATAAAAAAAGCGTGAAAGAGACTTCACGCTTTTTTGTCGTAGGGTAATCGCCGGGTTTAACGCGTACCGTAAACCACGATCGTTTTACCATGTGCGGAAATGAGGTTCTGATCTTCCAACATTTTAAGAATGCGGCCCACGGTTTCGCGTGAACAGCCAACGATTTGCCCAATTTCCTGGCGGGTGATTTTTATTTGCATGCCATCTGGGTGCGTCATGGCATCGGGTTGTTTTGCCAGGTTCAATAATGTTTGGGCAATGCGACCGGTTACATCAAGGAATGCCAGATTACCGACTTTCTCTGAGGTCACTTGCAGCCTGCTTGCCATCTGCGCGGACAGACGCATCAGAATATCGGGATTGACCTGAATCAACTGCCGGAATTTTTTATAGGAAATTTCAGCAACTTCACAAGCCGTTTTCGCCCGTACCCAGGCGCTACGCTCCTGGCCTTCTTCAAACAAGCCAAGCTCGCCAATAAAATCTCCCTGATTGAGATAAGAGAGGATCATTTCTTTGCCTTCTTCATCTTTGATTAGCACTGCGACAGAGCCTTTCACGATGTAGTAAAGCGTTTCTGCTTTTTCACCTTGGTGAATCAGCGTACTCTTCGATGGATACTTGTGGATATGGCAATGAGAAAGGAACCATTCGAGAGTTGGGTCTGTTTGCGGTTTGCCGAGAACCATTCGCTATTATCCTCTGTTGTAATTCACTGCGCAAATCACAGGGCTCAGAGTTCCCTGTACGGCGTGTTTACTGCTAAAAATTCAAATTACGTGTAGGCCGTCAGGGAATATACTGGAGCTTCTGTCTGGCGACGTTATCATCTTCCCGCGATCTGAGTTTGTCCAGAAAAGACAGCTTCTGTTCTCATTTTTAACACAGCTTGGAGGAAGTGTCTTGTGTTGTCTCGCGTCAGCATGATAAAGCTGTGGTTATAGGTTGTTTTTGTATAATAACGATATAAATATTCAAAAATTTTTTAGCGGAGGCGGCATGCAGGCTCGGGTGAAGTGGGTTGAAAACTTAACATTTCTGGGCGAATCAGCTTCCGGACATCAGGTGGTGATGGATGGAAATTCGGGCGATAAAGCGCCAAGTCCCATGGAAATGGTGCTGATGTCGATTGGCAGTTGTAGCGCGATTGATGTGGTGTCGATCTTGCAGAAAGGGCGTAATGACGTCGCGGATTGCGAAGTTAAACTGACCTCGGAGCGGAGAACGGAAGCGCCGCGTTTGTTTACCCATATTAATCTGCATTTTACCGTGACGGGCAAAGGATTGGCCGAGCAGGCGGTCGCGCGCGCGGTGGAACTGTCTGCGGAAAAATATTGCTCGGTGGCGCTGATGCTGAATAAAACGGTCAAGGTCACTTACAGCCATGAAGTCAGAGTATTGCCATAGCCTGGGCGGTATCGCCCGGAGTATGGTGGCCGGGCTGGTTTTAGCCGCCGGCTACTCGATTTTTTTCCCTTCCAGCAATCGCTGCACCAGCGGCGCCATAATCAACTCCATCGCCAGCCCCATTTTCCCGCCGGGCACCACCAGCGTGTTGATATGCGAAATAAACGACCCCTGCAACATGGCCAGCAGATAAGGGTAGTCAATATTATCCAGCCCCTGGAAGTGGATCACCACAAAGCTTTCGTCCAATGAAGGGATGGATCGGGCGGCGAACGGGTTTGAGGTATCCACGGTCGGAACGCGCTGGAAGTTGATATGCGTGCGTGAAAACTGCGGCGTAATATAGGTGATGTAATCCTCCATGGATCGGACGACCGAATCCATCACCGCTTCACGCGAGTGCCCGCGTTCATTGACATCGCGGATCAGTTTTTGAATCCATTCCAGGTTGACGATGGGCACGACGCCGACCAGTAAATCGACGTGTTTCGCCACATTGTGCTGATCGGTGACGACCCCGCCATGCAGCCCTTCATAAAACAAGATATCCGTGGGTTCAGGCATGGGTTCCCACGGCGTGAACGTACCGGGCACCTGATTATAGGGAATCGCTTCATCGTAGGTATGAAGGTATTTACGCGTCAGACCGCGCCCATGCCGGCCATATTCGATAAAGGATTGTTCCAACAGGCTGAAATCGTTGGCTTCCGGGCCAAAATAACTGATATGGCGACCCAGATCCCGCGCTTTACGAATTTCCATATCCATTTCCGGACGGGTATAGCGGTGGAAACTATCGCCTTCAAGCTGGGCCGGCCGCATTTTTAATTGCTGAAAAATCTTATGGAATGCCAGGCTGGTGGTGGTGGTTCCCGCTCCGCTGGAGCCGGTAACCGCAATAATCGGATGCTTATGCGACATAAGACGATTTACTCCGTAATAGTGGCACCGATCGGATGCTTATATTTTTATCATTGTTAGCATGTTTAATAAGACAGATACATCTTCTCTGATGACTTTTCCCGCGTTTAGCGAGGGTGGTACTCGCCGGCATTAAACTGACTGCGCGGCATGATGTTGATCGTTTCATGCAGCTCCGACCATACCAAAACCACGTCGCCTGATTCCAGTTGCCGGCGAACGTCGGCGACCTTTTGCGACAGCGTACGTTCTTGTTCACCGTAATCCGTTCCTTCCCGGAGTACGAAAGATTCGATGAGATTGTCCACTGTTTCAGGATCGAGTTGTTGCCAGGGAATGATCACAATGATTGTCCAGAAAAAGGTTGTCCCGATAGGAATAAAAATCTTGTTGCCGGATCTTGTGCGATCAATATCACACTGTTAGCTTCAATACCGTTGGTTAACCAGCAATTCGATACTCATTATCAACTATATCGTAAAAATGCGTCAGGGTGAGGAGCACCCATTACATGGAATTGAGCCTGTTTCTGTCAATGCTGGGTTTTCTGTGGGTGGCGGCGATTACCCCGGGTCCGAATAATATGTTACTGACCACGTCGGGCGCCAACTTCGGTTTTTATCGCTCTCTGTGGCTGATGCTCGGTATCATGTTGGGCATGCAGAGTATTTTACTGCTGGTGGCGTTTGGGATTGGCGGTCTGATCCTGATCTACCCTTCGCTGCACTTCATTCTCAAAGTCCTCGGCAGTTTGTATCTGCTGTGGCTGGCATGGAAAATTGCCACGGCGGCCTATGAAAAGCTTGAGACAAAAATTGCCCCCTCGCGGCCTATCCGGCTTTATCAGGGCTGGTTGCTACAGTTTCTGAATCCCAAAGCCTGGCTGATGGCGCTGGGCGCGGTGGCCAGCTTCAGTCTGGCGGGCGATAAATACAATCATTCGGTGGTGGCGATAAGCGTCGGCATCGTGCTGGTGAATCTGGTTTCCGGCGTGATATGGCTGGGGTTCGGCACGCTGATCGGCCGACTGCTGCGCAGTAAAAAAGCCTGGATTATCTTCAATGTATCGATGGGCATGCTGACGGCGGCCTGTGTGTTGCTGATTTGGCACTGACGGCCTGTTATGGCGAGCGGATAAGCGTTTTATCCGCTCGCCGCCGGCGTCAATTATGACAGCGACTGATTCATCTGCTCTAACTGCTCTTGCGCATCCAGCCAGGCCATTTCTGATGCTTCCAGTTCCGCTTTTACTTTTATCTGCTGCTGTAAACACTCGGTAAGCTCGGCTTTGCGGCTGAGATCATATAGTGTGCTGTCCGCCAGCCGTGCCTCAATGGCTTCCAGCTCGACGCCCAGCTTTTCCATCTGCTGTTCGTGCCTGGCGATCAGCTTGCGCAAAGGCTGCGTCTGGGTTCTTAGCTCGGCCTCGCGCCGCTTTTGGTCTTTTCTGGCCTGCGCGCTGTTGACGGCGTTTTCCTTCGGCGTCTCATCGCCGTCGCCGTCCTGACGTTGTCTGTCGAGCAGCCACTGTTGGTAATCCTCCAGATCGCCATCAAACGGCTCGACTTTCCGGTCATGCACCAGATAGAGATCGTCGGTGGTGGAACGGATCAGGTGTCTGTCGTGCGATACCACCACCAGCGCGCCTTCAAAATCGATCAGCGCTTCGGTCAGCGCCTGTCGCATATCAAGATCCAGATGGTTGGTGGGTTCATCGAGCAGTAACAGATTCGGACGTTGCCAGACGACCAGCGCCAGCACCAGTCGGGCTTTTTCCCCCCCGGAAAAGCGTTCGGTAATTTCCGTCACCTTGTCGCCGCGGAAGCCGAAGCCGCCGAGGTAATCGCGCAGTTGCTGCTCGGTTTCCCGTTCGGCTAACCGCACCATATGCTGTAGCGGCGATTCGTCGGCGCGCAGAAACTCCAACTGATGCTGGGCGAAATAACCCAGTTTCACGCCTTTGGACAGGCCGATTTCACCCTGCATCGGCGCCAGCGTACCGGCCAATAGCTTGATCAGCGTCGATTTCCCCGCGCCGTTATGGCCCAGCAGGCCAATGCGCGAGCCGGGCACCAGATTCAGCTTGATCGACTCGAGGATCGGCGTATCGCCGTAGCCGGCGCTGACTTTTTCCATTCTGAGCAGGGGATTCGGCAGCGATTCCGGCGCCCGGAAACTGAAACGAAACGGGTTGTCCACATGGGCGGGGGCAATCATCTCCATCCGTTCCAGCATTTTTATTCGGCTTTGCGCCTGCTTGGCTTTGGTCGCCTTGGCCCGGAAGCGGTCGATATAGTGTTGCAGATGGGCGACGCGTTCCTGCTGATGTTCGTATAACGATTGCTGCTGCGCCAGCCGGGTGGCGCGCTGACGTTCGAACGAGGTGTAGTTGCCGGTGTATTCGTTTAGCGTTTGTTGTTCTATGTGTATTATTTTATTAACGATAGGATCGAGGAAGTCGCGGTCGTGCGAAATCAGCACCAGCGTGCCCGGGTAGTTTTTCAGCCACTTTTCCAGCCAGATAACCGCATCCAGATCGAGGTGGTTGGTCGGTTCATCCAGCAGCAGCAGATCGGAGCGACAAATCAGCGCCTGGGCCAGATTAAGACGCATGCGCCAGCCGCCGGAAAAAGCGCTGACCGGGTGCCGCAACTGTTCCTGTGAGAAGCCCAGGCCATTGAGCAGGCTTGAGGCTCTGGCCTGAATCGTCCAGGCCTGAATGGCGTCCAGCTTGCCGTGCAGCGTGGCGATCGCATGGCCGTCGTTCTCTTCGTTCGCCGTGTGCAATGCGGCTTCCAACTGACGGAACTCGCGGTCGCCGTCAATCACATACTCAAGCGCCGGGACATCCAGCGCCGGGGTTTCCTGATTGACCCAGGCGAGCGCCCAGCTTTGAGGGAAGGTCGCACTACCGGCGTCGGCGCTGATTTCACCTTTCAGCAATGCCAACAGCGTCGATTTACCGCAGCCGTTCTTACCCACTAAACCGACTTTCTGGCCGGGATTGATGGTAGCCGTTGCGTTATCCAGCAAAACATGTACACCACGTCGAATTTGCAGCGAGGAGAAAACAATCATAAAGCGCCGTATGTTCAGAGTATGTTAAATTATGGACCTGATATCAGGACCAACAGGTCTTGTTTTTAGTCGTTGCGCTGCATGGTAACGGAAAACGACCACCATGACGACGCTTTGGAGGGGAATGATGTCGCAGCCACCCAGGATTTTGCTGCTGTATGCCCATCCGGAATCACAGGACTCGGTGGCGAACCGGGTTTTACTGCAACCGGCGCACCAGTTAGATCATGTCACCGTGCACGACCTTTACGCGCACTATCCTGATTTCTTTATTGATATTCACCATGAGCAACAGCTGCTGCGCGAGCATCAGGTGATTGTGTTCCAGCATCCGTTATATACCTACAGCTGTCCGGCCTTACTGAAAGAGTGGCTCGACCGGGTGTTATCGCGCGGCTTTGCCAACGGCATCGGGGGAAATGCGCTGGCAGGAAAGCTCTGGCGTTCGGTGATCACCACCGGTGAGCCGGAGGAAGCCTATCGGGCCGGCGGCAACAGCGGTTATTCCATGGATGAACTGCTGCGGCCGTTTGAAATGGCCGCCGCTTTATGTCGCATGCGCTGGATGAAGCCGATGGTTGTTTACTGGGCGCGCCGTCTGCCGCCGGATGCGCTGTCCAGTCATGCGCTGGCCTATGCCCAATGGTTGGCTTCCCCTTTCGATCGCGAGGAACGCTGATATGGAAAGTTCCGCACTGCTTACCGCCGGCGTTCTGTTTTTGTTTGTGGCGGTGGTCGCCGTGCCGATTGCCGCACGATTAGGCATTGGCGCCGTATTGGGCTATTTGATTGCCGGGATCGCCATCGGCCCCTGGGGATTGGGGTTTATTCGGGATGTCGACGCTATTTTGCATTTTTCCGAGCTTGGCGTCGTTTTTCTTATGTTCATCATTGGGCTGGAACTGAATCCGAAAAAATTATGGACGCTGCGCCGCTCCATTTTCGGCGTCGGCGCCGCACAGGTCGGGCTAAGTGCGCTGGTGTTGGGCGGGGCGCTTTATCTGACCGATTTCTCCTGGCAATCCGCATTAATCGGCGGGGTGGGGCTGGCGATGTCATCCACGGCGATGGCATTACAGCTAATGCGCGAAAAGGGGATGAATCGCAGCGAGTCCGGGCAACTGGGTTTTTCCGTACTGCTGTTTCAGGATTTGGCGGTCATTCCCGCTCTGGCATTAATTCCGATTCTGGCCGGCGTTCAGGGCGAGCTGGACGACTGGAATCATGTGGCGCTCAAGGTTGCGGCCTTTGCCGGTATGCTGATCGGCGGCCGCTACCTGGTGCGCCCGCTGTTTCGTTTTATCGCCGCCTCCGGCGTGCGTGAAGTGTTTACCGCGGCGGCGCTGCTGCTGGTGTTGGGATCGGCGCTGTTTATGGAAGCGCTGGGTTTTTCGATGGCGCTGGGCACGTTTATTGCCGGGGTGCTGCTGGCGGAGAGCGAATATCGCCATGAGCTGGAAATCGCCATCGAGCCGTTTAAAGGATTGCTGCTGGGGTTGTTCTTCATTTCCGTCGGCATGGCGCTCAATCTGGGCATTCTCTACACCCATATTGTGGACGTATTGATTGCGGTTGTGGTGCTGGTCGCCGTAAAAGGAACGGTGCTCTATGTTCTGGCGCGGATTAACCGAATGCGCCGCTCGGAACGTTTGCAGTTCGCCGGCGTATTGAGTCAGGGCGGGGAGTTTGCCTTTGTTCTGTTTTCAGCCGCGTCGGCTTATAAGGTTTTACAGGGCGACCAACTGCCGATGCTGTTGGTGACGGTAACGCTGTCGATGATGACGACGCCGCTGTTGATGCAGCTTATCGACCGCATTCTGGCCCGCCGCTACAACATGCAGGAGGCGCCCGACGAGAAGCCCTACGTCGCCGATGACGAGCCGCAGGTGATTGTGGTGGGGTTTGGGCGTTTCGGACAGGTGATTGGCCGCCTGTTGATGGCGAATAAGATGCGCATTACGGTGCTGGAACGTGATATCAGCGCGGTCAGCCTGATGCGCAGCTATGGTTATAAAGTATACTATGGTGATGCGACGGAACTGGAACTATTGCGCTCGGCGGGTGCGGCAAAGGCGCAATCGATCGTCATTACCTGTAATGCGCCGGAAGATACCCTGGCGATTGTGCATCTGTGCCAACAGCATTTTCCTCATCTGGAAATTTTGGCCCGCGCCCGTGGGCGGGTGGAAGCGCATGAGCTTTTGCAGGCCGGGGTCAGGCATTTCTCCCGCGAAACTTTTTCCAGCGCGCTGGAGTTGGGTCGCAAATCGCTGATATCGTTGGGTATGCATCCCCATCAGGCTTTTCGTGCCCAGCAGCATTTCCGCCGTCTGGATATGCGGATGTTGCGGGAGTTGATGCCGCAGTTACAGAGCGATGTGGCGCAGATATCTCGGGTGAAAGAGGCGCGGCGCGAGCTGGAGGATATTTTCCAACGGGAAATGCAGCATGAGCGCCGCCGGCCGGACGACTGGGATGAAATTGGATAATACTGAAGCGAAAGTAGGTCGGAACACTATGCGTAAACGCTTTATTGCCGGGGCCGTCTGCCCTAAATGTCAAACGCAGGATACATTGGCCGTCGGACATGAAAACCAGACGGAAGTGGTTGTCTGTGTGAAGTGCGGTTATCAGCAAAGCCGGACGGATGAGTCCGCCACGACGGCGGGGCGCCCGGCGGACAACATCATCGGCATTTTTCATCCCGAGTAAGCGGGGGATTCCGGGCGACGCCCCGGCGGCATCAAGTACGCCACCCTCCGGGCCGTCGCTGCGTGACGTTTTTTTATCCCGGACGGTACACAGGGATTTTTTTCAGCTACAATTTGCGCCAGTTTGATTTCCAACGGTAGGAGATATCATGAAAGTAGCAAAAGATCTGGTGGTCAGTCTGGCCTATCAGGTACGAACAGAAGACGGTGTGTTGGTTGATGAGTCTCCGGTGAGTGCGCCGTTGGACTATCTGCATGGTCACGGCTCGTTGATTTCCGGTCTGGAAAACGCATTGGAAGGCCGCGCCGTGGGCGATCGTTTTGATGTCAACATCGCTTCCAACGACGCTTATGGCAATTATGACGAAAACCTGGTTCAGCGCGTACCCAAAGATGTCTTTATGGGCGTAGACGAGTTGCAGGTTGGTATGCGTTTTCTGGCTGAAACCGACCAGGGGCCGGTGCCGGTCGAAATTACCGAAGTTGAAGACGATCACGTCGTGGTTGATGGCAACCATATGCTGGCGGGTCAGAACCTGAGCTTTAATGTTGAGGTCATCGCGATCCGTGACGCGACCGAAGAAGAGCTGGCTCACGGCCATGTTCACGGCGAGCACGACCATGAGCATGGCGATGGCTGCTGTGGCGGTCACGGTCATGACCACGAGCATGAGCACGGTAAAGGCGGCTGCGGCGGTAACGGCGGTTGCGGTTGCCATTAATCCGAGCCTGATTGCGGATAAACGCCGATTTTATCGGCGGAAGGCAGGCGTTGCAGATAACCTCAGATCAACGGTCGTTGATCTGAGGTTTTTTTATGGCGGGCATCTGCCGCCGGTTTTTCGGAGCGCCGTTGCCGCGGTGTCGACGCATTAATTAATAATGCGGCGGCGGCGTTTCTTCAGACTGCGGGGCGACTAACGAGGTCTGCTGGGTGCGTAATCTTTCCGTCAACAAGCGCATTTGCTCGCGCAAGCGGCTAATTTCCCGCTCGTGTTGGATAATGGTCTGGTTCAGCTCTTCTATCGTCAGTTCCTGAAAGGCCTGTCGACTTTCCAGTAATTCGAGCCGTTCTTCAAGTAAAGACGGTGACATCGGTTTTCCTTTTACTTCCTGTTCCCCGTGAGTTTGTCAGAAAGCGGAAACTTCTGGTAGTAAAAACGGTCGGAATAGGACGCAATAGGCTATCTATGGATGTTGAGCCGTCCTGTAGGGGTTGATTTTACGGCTCGGCCCAATCGGGCGATTAAAAACCGCTGCGGGCGTTTTTATCAAAAGTTTGTCGTGCGTGTCGTTGTGTTGTCTTCACGCGCGCAGTTATAGTAGTCGCGAATTTATTTTTAATGATGGCTGGGGCGTATTGCTCCAGATGCTGGAGAAATGGATGAAATCACTGTTTAAAGTAACGCTGTTAGCAACGACGATGGCCCTGACTCTGAACGCTGGCCAGGCTCTGGCGGCAGATAAGGCGCAGGCGTCCGATAGTACTACGGCAGCCAAATTCAAGAATGATGAACAGGCCGCGGCGTATGCGTTAGGCGCATCTCTGGGTCGTTACATGGATAACTCGCTTAAAGAGCAGGAAAAGCTCGGTATTAAACTGGATAAAGATCAGCTGATTGCCGGTGTTCAGGACGCGTTTGCCGATAAGAGCAAACTGAGCGACGAAGAGATTGAAAAGACGCTGCAAAGCTTTGAAGGCCGGGTAAAAGCCGCGGCTGAAACCAAGATGAAGCAGGACGCCAAAGACAACGCGGATAAAGGCACCAAATATCGCGATACTTTCGCCAAAGAAAAAGGCGTGAAGAAAACCGAATCCGGCCTGTTGTATCAGGTTGAGAAAAGCGGCAGCGGCAATGCGCCGAAAGACAGCGACACCGTGGTGGTTAACTATAAAGGTACGCTGGTCGACGGCAGCGAGTTTGATAACTCCTACAAACGCGGCGAGCCGTTGTCTTTCCGTCTGGACGGCGTTATCCCCGGCTGGACTGAAGGGTTAAAACAGGTGAAGAAGGGCGGTAAGATTAAACTGGTTATTCCGCCAGCCCTTGCCTACGGTGAAACCGGTGTTCCAGGCATTCCTGCCAACTCCACGCTGGTCTTTGACGTTGAACTGCTGGATATCAAATCTGAAGCCGACGTGAAAGCAGCCGACGATGCAAAAGCGGAAAAACCGGCCGCTGCTGAGAAAAGCGCCCAGTAATTTATCCCTATCAAGCGATGATAAACCGCAGGTTCAGCCCTGCGGTTTTTTTTTTGCCGGCTTCCGACTGAACCTTCCTCTTGACGTGAGCGTCAACGTCAATCTGGCATCAATAGCCATTGCCGGCGGCAGGCAATGTTTTAAGCAAGTGTGATAAAGTCGGCAAAAATCGGCACAAACATTATGCTGTTCCAATAAGGTCTGCCAATCTGGAACTGATTCTCCAAGCAGCTTCTCTCTTGTAACAATGGTTGCCGTGTCACCCGGGGCCGTCGCTGGCGGGATTCCATTCATTCAACCTTATCATGCGGCTTGTTAATTTCAGGGACGAGTGAGTGGACATTTGCTAGACTGTGCCTCTTGTCAATACAACAAATAGATCACATTGAGGGTGGTGTTTGCCATGTCTACTTCGCTTATATCCGGCGAATCTTATGACCTTGATTTGCTGGATGAACGTCCGTTTAGCCAGACGGATTATGAGATCCTGAAATCGTATGAAGCGGTGGTTGATGGTTTGGCCATGTTGATCGGCGAGCACTGCGAGATTGTGCTGCATTCCCTTGAGGATCTTAAATGTTCCGCCGTGCGTATTGCCAATGGGGAACATACCGGCAGGAAAATCGGATCGCCGATTACCGACCTCGCATTGCGTATGCTGCATGACATGGCCGGAGAAGACAGCAGCGTCTCCAAGGCCTATTTCACCCGGGCTAAAAGCGGCGTGCTGATGAAATCGGTGACGATCGCGATTCGTAACCGCGATCAGCGGGTGATTGGATTGTTATGCATCAACATGAACCTGGATGTGCCTTTCTCACAGATCGTTCAGACATTTATTCCACCAGAAACCCATGAAGTGGCGTCATCGGTCAACTTCGCATCGTCGGTTGACGATCTGGTGGCGCAAACGCTGGAATTCTCCATTGAAGAAGTGAATGCGGACCGCAATGTGTCTAACAATGCGAAAAACCGACAGATTGTGTTGAGCCTGTATGAGAAGGGCATCTTTGATATTAAAGATGCGATCAACCAGGTCGCCGAGCGCCTGAATATCTCCAAACACACCGTATATCTCTATATTCGCCAGTTTAAAAGCGGCGATTTTAGCGGGCACGATCGCGGATGCTAAGCTATTGCCTGCTGGTCACCGGCCCTGCTTATGGTACGCAGCAAGCGAGCAGCGCGTTGCAGTTCGCTCAGGCTTTATTGTCCGAGGGGCATCGGTTGGCCTGCGTTTTCTTTTATCGCGAGGGCGTGTTGAATGCCAATCAGCTCACCTCTCCGGCGAATGATGAATTTGATCTGGTGCGTGGCTGGCAACGCTTGGGCCAGGAACATCAGGTGGCGCTCAATGTATGCATCGCCGCGGCCTTGCGGCGTGGCGTTACTGACCGGCAGCAGGCCGAATACCTTAAATTGGGCGCCGCTAATTTACAGGATGGCTTTACCTTAAGCGGTCTTGGCGAACTGGCTCAGTCCGTTCTGGCCTGCGATCGGGTTGTGCAGTTTTAATGCGTCTTTAAGGTAGCGTCATGAAGCGTATTGCGTTTGTTTTTACCCACTCGCCTCACGGTAGCGCGGCCGGCCGTGAAGGATTGGATGCCCTGTTGGCGGTATCGGCGTTGACGGAAGAAATCGGCGTGTTCTTTATCGGTGATGGCGTATTGCAGTTATTACCCGGACAGCAGCCTGAAAAGATCCTGATGCGTAACTATATTGCCACCTTTGGCGTACTGCCGCTGTATGACATCGAGCGCTGCTATGCGTGCGAAACATCTTTACGGCAGCGCGGTATTGCGTTGGATACCAATTGGGTGGTGGATGTTGAGCTTCTGAGCCCGGAAGCCTTAAAAAGCGAGCTGTCGGATTACCCGTCAATCATCTCATTTTAGCGGCGAGTGTTTTTATTTATGTTGCACACCCTTTCTCATTCTCCTTATCACTGCGACATGGACACGCTGTTACGTTGTCTGGGGCCGGAGGACGCACTGGTATTATTGCAGGACGGCGTTATCGCCGCACTGGCGGATACCCCGGTATTAAACCGCCTGCTTAAAACCGCTATCCCTTTGTATGCGCTTAAAAATGATGTGGATGCCCGCGGCTTGGTCGCACAAATTTCAACCAATGTTTCATTAATTGACTATACTGAGTTTGTTAAATTGACGGTTCGGCATCCGCAACAGCTGGCTTGGTAACGCTGAATTTTTGTATATTTCTTGACTCCTTCCACTGCCAGCCCTAAAATTCTGCGTCCTCATACTTTGCCTTGCGCGGGTACGAGACGATTTATTACGTGTTTACGAAGCAAAAACCAGGAGCTTTTTGAATGGCAACAATTAACCAGCTGGTACGCAAACCACGCGCTCTGAAGGTTGCTAAAAGCAACGTTCCGGCGTTGGAAGCCTGCCCGCAGAAACGTGGCGTATGTACCCGTGTATATACCACCACCCCGAAAAAACCGAACTCCGCGCTGCGTAAAGTATGCCGTGTTCGTTTAACTAACGGTTTTGAAGTGACCTCCTACATCGGTGGCGAAGGTCATAACCTACAGGAACACTCCGTGATCCTGATCCGTGGCGGTCGTGTTAAAGACCTGCCAGGTGTGCGTTACCACACCGTTCGCGGCGCGCTGGACTGCTCAGGTGTTAAAGACCGTAAGCAATCCCGTTCCAAGTACGGCGTGAAGAAGCCAAAGGCTTAATGGTTCTCCGTTAAGTAAGGCCAAACGTTTTAACTTAAATGTCAAACTAAACTCGTAGAGTTTTGGACAATCCTGAATTAACAACGGAGTATTTCCATGCCACGTCGTCGCGTCATTGGTCAACGTAAAATCCTGCCGGATCCTAAGTTCGGATCAGAGCTGTTGGCCAAATTTGTAAATATCCTGATGGTAGATGGTAAAAAATCTACTGCTGAAGCAATTGTCTATACCGCGCTGGAGACCCTGGCTCAGCGTTCTGGTAAAGATCATCTGGAAGCTTTTGAAGTAGCTCTGGACAACGTTCGCCCGACTGTCGAAGTTAAGTCTCGCCGCGTTGGTGGTTCTACTTATCAGGTGCCAGTTGAAGTCCGTCCGGTTCGTCGTAATGCTCTGGCAATGCGTTGGATCGTTGAAGCTGCTCGTAAACGCGGTGATAAATCCATGGCTCTGCGCCTGGCGAACGAACTTTCTGATGCAGCAGAAAACAAAGGTACTGCTGTCAAGAAACGTGAAGACGTTCACCGTATGGCTGAAGCCAACAAGGCGTTCGCTCACTACCGTTGGTAATCCCTTCGCTGTAGTTATGCTAACCAGGCGGGCGCTTTCGAAAGCCGACCCGCTTGGGTTAACTAATTGAACGCCCTAGGATATAGAGGAAACAAATGGCTCGTACAACACCCATTGCACGCTACCGCAATATCGGTATCAGTGCACACATCGATGCCGGTAAAACCACCACGACAGAACGTATTCTGTTCTATACCGGTGTGAACCATAAAATCGGTGAAGTTCATGACGGCGCGGCCACCATGGACTGGATGGCGCAGGAGCAGGAGCGTGGGATCACCATCACTTCTGCTGCGACAACTGCTTTCTGGTCAGGTATGGCCAAGCAGTATGAACCCCATCGTATCAACATCATCGACACCCCGGGACACGTTGACTTCACTATCGAAGTGGAACGTTCCATGCGTGTTCTTGACGGTGCAGTAATGGTTTACTGTGCTGTCGGTGGTGTTCAACCGCAGTCTGAAACCGTATGGCGTCAGGCGAACAAATATAAAGTGCCGCGCATTGCGTTCGTTAACAAAATGGACCGCATGGGTGCGAACTTCCTGAAAGTGGTCGGCCAGATCAAAACCCGTTTGGGCGCAAATCCGGTACCGCTTCAGTTAGCTATTGGCGCTGAAGAAAATTTCACCGGTGTTGTTGATCTGGTGAAAATGAAAGCTATCAACTGGAATGAAGCCGATCAAGGCGTTACCTTCACCTATGAAGATATTCCGGCTGATATGCAGGAGTTGGCCGACGAATGGCACCAGAACCTGATCGAGTCCGCCGCTGAAGCATCAGAAGATCTGATGGAGAAATACCTCGGCGGTGAAGAACTGACTGAAGAAGAGATCAAAAAAGCTCTGCGTCAGCGCGTTCTGAACAACGAAATCATCCTGATAACCTGTGGTTCCGCGTTTAAGAACAAAGGTGTGCAGGCGATGCTGGATGCGGTAATCGATTACCTGCCGGCGCCAACTGACGTACCTGCGATCAACGGTATTTTGGATGACGGTAAAGATACACCGGCCGAGCGTCACGCCAACGATGACGAACCGTTCGCTGCACTGGCGTTCAAAATCGCCACCGACCCGTTTGTAGGTAACCTGACTTTCTTCCGCGTCTACTCTGGCGTGGTTAACTCCGGTGATACCATACTGAACTCGGTGAAATCCGCACGCGAGCGTTTTGGTCGTATCGTTCAGATGCATGCCAACAAACGTGAAGAGATTAAAGAAGTTCGCGCGGGCGATATCGCTGCGGCTATCGGTCTGAAAGACGTAACGACGGGTGATACCCTGTGTGATCCAGAATCGCCGATCATTCTGGAACGTATGGAATTCCCGG
The DNA here is from genome assembly GCF_013155275.1 of Brenneria sp. hezel4-2-4. Classification (GTDB taxonomy): domain Bacteria; phylum Pseudomonadota; class Gammaproteobacteria; order Enterobacterales; family Enterobacteriaceae; genus Brenneria. The sequence continues at coordinate 1,166 of NZ_JABJXS010000010.1, read as the reverse complement.
AGCCGGTTATTTCCATCGCGGTAGAACCGAAAACCAAAGCCGACCAGGAAAAAATGGGTCTGGCTCTGGGCCGTCTGGCGAAAGAAGACCCGTCTTTCCGCGTATGGACTGACGAAGAATCTAACCAAACCATCATCGCTGGTATGGGTGAACTGCATCTCGACATCATCGTTGACCGTATGAAGCGCGAGTTCAACGTTGAAGCCAACGTTGGTAAACCGCAGGTTGCATATCGTGAAGCGATTCGTGCAAAAGTTACCGATATCGAGGGTAAACACGCCAAGCAGTCTGGTGGTCGTGGTCAGTATGGTCATGTTGTTATTGACATGTACCCGTTGGAACCGGGCTCAAATCCGAAAGGCTATGAGTTCATCAACGACATCAAGGGTGGTGTAATTCCTGGCGAATACATCCCTGCCGTTGATAAAGGTATCCAGGAACAGCTGAAAGCGGGTCCGTTGGCTGGTTATCCGGTAGTTGATCTCGGTGTGCGTCTGCACTTCGGTTCTTACCACGACGTTGACTCCTCTGAACTGGCGTTTAAACTGGCAGCTTCTCTTGCCTTTAAAGATGGCTTTAAGAAAGCGCAACCCGTTCTGCTTGAGCCGATCATGAAGGTTGAAGTTGAAACGCCGGAAGAAAACACTGGTGACGTTATCGGTGACCTTAGCCGCCGTCGTGGTCTACTGCGCGGTCAGGAGTCCAACGTTACTGGCGTTGTGATTCACGCTGAGGTTCCACTGTCTGAAATGTTCGGATACGCAACTCAACTGCGTTCTCTGACCAAAGGCCGTGCATCTTACTCCATGGAGTTTTTGAAGTACGATGATGCGCCGAACAACGTTGCTCAGGCCGTTATTGAAGCCCGTGGTAAATAATCTGGGTTTAACACATTAATCCCGTGCTCTCTCCACAGGGAGAGAACATTAGAGTAAGGAATATCGCCGTGTCTAAAGAAAAATTTGAACGTACAAAACCCCACGTTAACGTCGGTACTATCGGCCACGTTGACCATGGTAAAACAACGCTGACCGCAGCAATTACTACCGTTCTGGCTAAAACCTACGGTGGCGCTGCGCGCGCATTTGATCAGATCGATAACGCGCCGGAAGAAAAAGCCCGTGGTATCACCATCAACACCTCTCACGTTGAATACGATACCCCGA
>NZ_JABJXS010000001.1 GCF_013155275.1 Brenneria sp. hezel4-2-4 | reverse complement strand
CCTGGGCGAATATCTACCTGCAATGCGCCATCGCCATCCACGCTAAACGGACGGGCGATACCGCGACGCTGGAGAAATTAATCTATCCCAATATCGATGCCGGTCTGGAAGGGGTGCGCTGGATTGAAAACTGTGTTCGTTCTGCTGACAGCGGCGCCACCTGGGTCGATTACGAGTAAGGACAATACGATGAAACTTTCATTTTGTACCGACAGCCTTGGCCATCTGCCCTGCGAGGCGATGCTGGACATCAGCCAGTAACCTTGTCATTTCGCAGTGACTGAAACAGGTGTTGCAGCCACTGCGTGTACCGCTATCTCAGCCTAACGAAGTAAAGAGAAAGTGTAATAATGACAATGACCTAGCCCTATTTGGAGTTTGACTCAATGGAACATTATATTACTAAAAACCCTGCATCAGGTCCTAACAGCAACGCCAAAACTGAGCCTTTAGTCAAAGTAATTGCCGCTATCGCCACACTGGGTGGTCTGCTGTTTGGATACGATACTGGCGTCATTTCCGGCGTTCTGCTGTTTATGGGCCCGGAAATGCAATTAACCCCTTTCACCACCGGTCTGGTAACCAGTTCGCTCTTAGTGGGCGCCGCCACTGGGGCAGTCGTATCCGGTTCGCTTGCCGACAGGCTCGGCCGCCGGAAAATCATCCTGATACTGGCCGTCATCTTTGCGATCGGCGCGCTGGGAACAGCGCTGGCGCCCAATCTGACCGTGATGGTATTTTCCCGTGTCATCCTGGGATTGGCGGTCGGCGGCGCCGGCACGACGGTGCCTGTGTATCTTGCTGAAATCGCCCCGGCTAACCGGCGGGGACAATTGGTTACCATCAGTGAATTAATGATCGTAACCGGTCAATTGCTCGCCTATGTCTCGAACTTTGCTTTTAACGAAATCTGGGGCGGCGAGAACACCTGGCGCTGGATGCTGGGTATTGCCACCATTCCCGCCATTTTACTGTGGTTCGGTATGCTGTATATGCCCGATACGCCGCGCTGGTACGCGCTGAAGGGCCGCCTTGCCGAAGCGCGGAATGTATTAAATAAAACGCGGGCAAAGGAAGACGTTGAGTGGGAAATGATGGAGATCGAGGAAACCGTGGCGGAACAGTCCCGTCAGAAAGGTTCCCTGAAAGATCTGCGTGTGCCATGGATGCGTAAGGTGTTCCTTATCGGCGTTGCATTTGCCTTTTTCCATGCGGCCACCGCCGTAAACAGCATCATGTATTATGCGCCGACCATTTTACAAAACACCGGGTTAAGCACCGACGCCGCCTTGTTCGCTACTATCGCAAACGGCGTGGTTTCGGTCATTATGGTGATGATCGGCATTGTGTTGCTCGGTTATATCGGCCGACGCACCATGGCCGCGCTGGGACAGATTGGTTGTACCTGCTGTCTGTTCTTACTGGCGGCTATTTCCGGCTTTATGCCCGAGCATGTCGGCGGCGACGTGAACCTGTTGCGCAGCTATCTGGTGTTGGGCGGGATGCTGTTGTTCCTGTGCTTTTTGCAGGGTGCCTATGCGCCGGTCATCTGGCTGATGCTGTCTGAAATGTTTCCCGTCAAAATTCGCGGGATCTGTATGGGCGGCGCGGTATGCGCGCTGTGGGGGGCAAATGTCTTTATTGCCATGTCATTCCCCATACTGCTCGATACGTTTGGTCTGGCGGGCGCATTCTGTACCTACGGGGTGATCGGTCTGTTCGGCATCGTATTTGTTCTGAAATACATTCCTGAAACACGCAACCGCAGTCTGGAGCAGATCGAACATTATCTGCGTGATAAATATGATAGTGACTTTGCCGCTAAAGCCGCTAAAAAAGCCGAGCGTAATCAGCTCAGGCAAACTGCCGGTAAAACGCAGGAACCCTAAACGCGATATCACCTAACCTGGCAAGAGATAGTTTTCGGTAAATCAGTATGACGCTTATTCGGGAATCACCGGTAGGCGTTATACCGAACGCCGATCTAACGGCAAATGCTTTCATTGAAATGGGATAAGTTCTCGATCGGCCTCACTGCGCGGCCCTTGATTTATCCGCTCCCAGTCAAGACGCATGGATACTGCCTGGCATAGCGGCATAGCGCGACGAGACGCCATGATTTATTACCCGGCAAAGTATGCGTCAGCTCACACTAAATGAAAATTTCAAAATAATTTATTTGAAATATTTTTTTCATAACACTATTGTTACTATCATATAGTCGCTCGCCAGCGACGGCTCTTAAGCCCTGACCTTTACCAAGATGGGTCACTGCGGCAAGCGATTTTATCTCCCGAACCGAGCCAGGTGTGGGAGTGGTTCAGTAGACGAGGGTGAGACAAGATGAAGATAGTGGGTAATTACATCGGCGGCAAACAGCGGATTAGCACAAGCAACAATACCTCTCCGGTATACAATCCTGCTACCGGCAAGGTAGCGAGTCAGGTCACGTTAAGCACCCATGATGAAGTGAAGGAAGCCATCGGTATCGCCCATGCCGCATTTGAACAGTGGGCGAAAACCACGCCGCTGCGTCGTGCCCGTATCCTGTTCAATTTCAAAACGCTGCTGGAACTGCATCGCGATGAACTGGCCGAGTTGATTGTCAGCGAGCACGGTAAGGTGTTTTCCGATGCGCTGGGTGAACTGACCCGCGGCATAGAAGTGGTGGAGTTTGCCTGCGGCATTCCGCATCTTATCAAGGGCGACTACTCCGCCGATGTCGGCACCGGCGTGGATAGTTTCTCGATCATGCAGCCGCTGGGGGTAGTGGCCGGCATTACGCCGTTCAACTTCCCGGCGATGGTGCCGATGTGGATGTTCCCGATTGCGCTGGCCTGCGGCAACACTTTTGTGCTCAAACCGCCGGCCGCCGACCCGTCGGCTTCCGTTCGCATGGCGGAGCTGCTGACCGAGGCGGGCTTGCCCGATGGCGTATTCAACGTGGTGCACTGCGGTAACGACGAGGCCAGCCTGCTGACCAGCGATCCGCGCATTCAGGCGGTCAGTTTCGTCGGTTCATCCGGCGTGGCGGAGCATATCTACAAAACCGCCAGCGCTCACGGCAAACGGGTACAGGCTTTCGGCGCCGCCAAAAACCACGCTATCGTCATGCCCGATGCCGATCTGGACGCAACGGTCAATGCGGTGATGGGCGGGGCTTTCGGTTCCGCCGGTGAGCGCTGTATGGCGCTGCCTATCGTGGTGGTGGTCGGGGATGAAACCGCAGACAAACTGATCGCCAAACTCAAACCGCTGATCGCCGAACTGCGCGTGGGTCCCGGCGCTAAAGGCAGCGGCAAGGAAAATGAAATGGGGCCGGTTATCTCCTCGGTCCATCAGAAAAAAGTGCTGAATTATATCGATCAGGGCGAGAAAGAAGGCGCTACCGTGGTTATCGACGGTCGCGGTTATAATGTGGAAGGCCATGAGGAAGGATTCTATGTCGGCGGTACGCTGTTCGATAACGTCACCACCGATATGGTGATTTACCGGGAGGAGATTTTCGGACCAGTGCTGGGCGTCGTGCGCGCGCCTGACTACGAAACCGCGCTGAACATCGTTAATAGCCACGAGTTCGGCAACGGTAGCGCCATTTTCACCAGCAGCGGCCGCTATGCTCGCGACTTCACTCATCGGGTACAGGCCGGTATGGTCGGGGTCAATGTGCCGGTTCCGGTTCCGGTGGCGTTTCACTCGTTTGGCGGCTGGAAACGCTCGGTATTCGGGGCATTGAACGTACACGGGACCGACGGTGTGCGCTTCTATACCCGAATGAAGACCGTGACCACCCGTTGGCCGACCGGACAGCTCACCGTATCGGAATACAGCATGCCGACGCTGGGATAATCATCTATTCAACAGGAGGATGACGTGAGCGAACTGTTATCAAAATATCGGACGGACGATGCCGACGGACACCGGCAGCATATTACGCCGGAAAATGCCGGCTGGCGTTACGTGGGTTTTGATGCCTGGCAGCTTAAAGCCGGACAGACGCTTGAGTTGGAGAGCGGCGATCGCGAGCTTTGCCTGGTGCTGGTGGCCGGGATAGCCAGCATCGCCACGCGCCATGCCGAGTTTAGTCATATTGGTAAAAGAATGAGTCCCTTTGAGCGCATACCGCCTTTTTCAGTGTATGTGCCGCACCACGATCGGGTCAGCGTGGCGGCCGAGAGCGATCTGGAACTGGCGGTGTGCAGCGCGCCCGGTCACGGCGATCTGCCGGCGCGGTTGATTGCCCCCCGGGACGTGGGGGTGGAACAGCGCGGCAAGGGGCGCAATCAGCGTCTGGTGCATAATATTTTGCCGGAGACCGAAGCGGCCGACAGCCTGCTGGTGGTCGAGGTTTATACCGATGAGGGGAATACCAGCTCATACCCCAGCCATAAGCACGATCAGGAAAACTCGCCCGATGAGACTTATCTGGAGGAGACCTACTATCATCGGCTCGATCCGGCGCGCGGCTTCTGCCTACAGCGGGTGTATACCGACGATCGCAGCCTGGACGAGTGTATGGCGGTGTATAACGGCGATGTGGTGAAAGTGCCGCGCGGTTATCATCCGGTGGCGACGATCGCCGGTTATGACAGCTATTACCTGAATGTGATGGCCGGTCCGGTACGTAAATGGCAGTTTACCTGGGAAAAAGATCACGCCTGGATTAACTCCGACGCTTATCCCCGGGCATCAAGACCGATACCATAATAGATACCGTCCGTGTTACGGAACTGCACCCTAAAGGTTGGATACCAACTGATTCAGGTGCAGTTTTTTATGCGGCGACGGTGGTGTTGAATCGAGGCTGACCGGACGGTCGCCGGTCAGAGAAGTCGGTCAATCTTGCATCAGGATGGCGTATTGCCGGCGGCGCGGGCGGCGTTATTCATCGCCAGCGACAGCATCAGCGTCTGGGACAGGCACATGGATGATACCTGAGAACGGAAACCGTCCACCTGAGCCTCGCGCACCACAAAGCAGACGTCGCTGAACGCCGCCAGCGGGCTGACCATGCTGTCGGTAATGGCAATCTGTCTGACGCCGCTCTTGGCGCCGAGCGATACCAAATCCACCACTTCCTGAGCATAGGGCGAGTAACTGATGGCGACCACCACATCGGAAGGTTTCACCATGCTTAACTGTTCGTTGAACATGCCGCCCAAACCATCGATAAGAAACGCCCGTCGTTCCAGATGACGCAGAGCATAGGTCAGATAAGAGGCGATGCTGAATGAGCGCCGCAGGCCGATGATATAAATATTGTCGGCTTCGTCCAGCAGTTTCACCGCCGTATTGAGATCCGCTTCGTTTACCTGCCCGGGTAACTGCTGTAATGCCGTGCTGTTAACCATACTGAACATATTCAGTATTTCCATCGGCGTTTCCGGCGCGGCCGTATCTTTACTGGCGGTCTGCCGGAACAGCCTGACGCGATTGGTATAGCTGACGGTCCCCTCCATCAGGTCTTGACGGAATACCTGTTTCATTTCGTTGAATCCGTCAAAGCCGAATGCATTGGCGAAGCGGATCAGCGTTGAAGGCGGAACATCGGCTTTTTCAGCAATGGAGGCGATCGTTTCAAACGGAATGCTGCTGCTGTTATCCAGCATATAGCGCGCCACCTGTTTCAGCCGTTTGCTAAGCGAATCGTATCGGTCGCGTATTTCATCTTGCAACGACGAGAGTTGGGAAACTGTTGTCATGGAAACCACTTAATAGTCAGTCAGGGCGAGAGCGCTAGGAATGATTATTACGATTAGAAATTTCAAATCAACATATTATTGAAAATATCAAGCCATACTTTGAAGGGGGTCAAGCTTAGACTCGGTAAGGGCTATGAATGGTATCAGCTCCCGTGAGTATGGCCGGTCGGTTTTTTTAGCTGGAGCGGCGCTGCGGATTTATTTCGCGCGGCATGAAAAAATTATTTCACTTCGCAAAAGAAACCGCCAGGCAGGCGCCTGGCGGTCAGATGGTTAACGGTCAGCGTACCGGCCGGTAAAGGCGCCAGTACTCGATAAGGGTCATAAAGCGCTGTTTGACGGCATCGACCAGTTGTCGATCGTCCAGCTTGCCGCGAAACCACCGATCGGAGGCTTCGGCGAAAATGGTGCGCCCGACGGCGAAACCTTTGACGCATGGCGCGTCGGCCGCGGCGGCGAAACCTTGTTTCAGAACGGCCTCCGGCGCATCCAGACCGAGGATCAGGACACCGCGGCAGTAGGCATCGTTTTCTTCAATGATGCGGCCGATATCCTGCCACCCTTGGGACGACATGGGCGGCAATTTCCACCAGTCAGGCTGTACGCCCAACGAATAGAAGCGCTGCAACAGGGTCGCATAGTGCTTCTCATCCCGGTCGGGGTTGCTTTCCGGCAGGATAAGCTCCAGCAGCAGCTCGTGGCCGGACTGCTGGCAGGCATGATAGACCTCGCTTATCAGCGCTTCCTGCTCCAGCCGGAGTGATTCCGGGTCCGCAGGATGATAGAACACCAGACACTTGACCACATGCTCCAGCGGCCAGCTAACCAGCTGAGAACCGATATCGCCGTGTTCAAGGCGCAGCGGACGCGAACTGGGCAATTCTATCGGCCGGCCGATCCACCAGCCCTGGCCGGTGATGTCGTTCAGCGCCGCCTGGCCGAAAGTGGTATCGGCCAGGATGCCGGCGTTGCCGTCAAGACCGGTCGCGGCGGCGGCTTCGCGGGCCCCCTCAAGCAGCAACTGTTTCAGCCTGGGGATCTCATCCGGCGACTTACCGGCGGCGACGGCGAGATCGACCAACTGCTTGCGGTGATCAAAGGCGAAGATGCAGAGTTCGGGCCAGGCCTGTTTACGGGTGGTCACCCGGTGCAGGTGGTTCAGGCGGGGATCTTTATCCGGCTGTTTGACGCTGTCCACGCGCGACAGATAATCATCCAGTTCGGTCTTGGTCGGCATGGCCGGCGCGCAGCCGTGGCGGGAGACCACCAGGGCGCCGCAGGCATTGGCGTAGCGGCAGGCCTGCTCCCAGCTCTCGCCGTTCAGGTAGCCGCGCAGCAGGCCGGACATGAAAGCGTCGCCGGCGCCGAGCACGTTGAGCACCTCCACCCGCACGCCTCTTTGCAGCGCGACGGCGTCCCAACTGTCCGGGATCTCGCCTTCAAACACCGAACAACCCTGAGCGCCGCGCTTACACACCAGCGTTGCCTGACTGACGCGTCTCACGTTGCGCAGCGCCGCCAGCGTATCGGTGGTGCCGCCGGCAATATGGAATTCTTCCTCCGTGCCGACAATCAGATCAAAGTGATGCAGCACATCCTGTAGCTCCCGGGTGACCCGTTCGGAAGAAATAAAGCGGGTTTCACCGTCGCCGAGCGAGGTCAACCCCCACAGCACCGGACGATAGTCAATATCCAGCGCGCGGCGCAGGCCGTGGCGTTTGGCGAAGTCCAGCGCCTTGAGTACGGCGGCGCGGGTATTGGGATGCGAAAGGTGGGTGCCGGTCACCGCCACCGCCCGTGAGGAGGCGATATAGCTTTCGTCGATATCGTCCGGCGAGAGAGCCATGTCGGCGCAATTTTCACGGTAAAAAATCAGCGGGAACGTTTCCTGATCCTTAACCCCGAGGATCACCAGCGCCGTCAGACGCTCTTTATCGGTAATCAGGTATTGGGTATCCACACCGGCACGTTGCAGTTCTTCACGCAGGAATCGGCCCATGTGTTCGTCGCCGACGCGTGCCAGCATGCCGGATTTTAATCCCTGGACCGCCGTGCCGTAGGCCACGTTGCCGGAAGATCCGCCCAGGTATTTGGAAAATGTCGTCATGTCTTCCAAACGCGCGCCGATTTGTTGTCCGTAGAGATCGATCGCGATACGTCCGATGCAGATGACATCAAGCTGTTTCTGCGCTGTGCCCATGTGTATTTCCTCTAAAGTATTAGGAAGAAAGCCATTTGATGTTGGTTTATTATGAGGATTAAAGATTTCATTTTCAATATAAATGGAATTTATAAATTCAATTTTAGTGACAAAATAGCATCAAAATTCAACCGGACGAACGAGAATGTTGATTTTTAACGCTGACTTCAGTCGATCGGTTTTAAAAAAGCAATTTTCAATTATATTGCTGATTTTTAAAATTAACTTTATGTAATTAACGGGTATTTTATCCAATTGACACCGTCAATAATGAGCGAAAAACGATGGTGGAAAGCGCAGGCGCGCCATGAAATTTTGATTCTTTGATTAGCCTCTCAAAAATGGAATTTTAATTTTATTTGTCTTTTTATATGAAAACCATTCTAACTATAATCTCAAGTCTCACCATGTACCGGAAACCTGACAGGCCAGCACGGGACATTCCCCCATAGGCCAGATGATATAGAAGGGTGGAAAATGAACAAGATCAGACTTACCACGGCACAAGCATTGGTGCGTTTTCTGGATAACCAATATGTTGAGGTTGACGGCGTCGAGACCAAGTTTGTCAAAGGTATCTTCGCTATTTTCGGCCATGGCAATGTATTGGGGCTCGGGCAGGCGCTGGAGCAGGACTGCGGCCAACTGCACATTCATCAGGGGCGCAACGAGCAGGGCATGGCCCATACGGCCATTGGTTTTGCCAAGCAATCGCTGCGCCGTCAGATCTATGCCTGCACGTCGTCGGTCGGCCCCGGCGCGGCAAATATGGTCACCGCCGCCGCGACCGCCAGCGCCAACCGCATTCCGCTGCTGCTGCTGCCGGGCGACGTTTACGCCACTCGCCAGCCCGATCCGGTGCTGCAACAGATCGAGCAATCCTATGACTTAAGCATCAGTACCAACGATGCTTTCCGGGCGGTGAGCAAATACTGGGATCGGATTGTCCGCCCCGAGCAACTGATGACCGCCTGCATCAGCGCCATACGGGTGTTGACCGACCCGGCGGAAACCGGAGCTGTGACTCTCTCTTTGCCGCAGGATGTGCAGGGCGAGGCCTATGATTATCCGGACTATTTCTTCCAGAAACGCGTGCACCGCATCGAACGCACTCTGCCGACCGCCGGCATGTTGGACGACGCGCGCTCGCTGCTGCTCGGCAAACGTAAGCCGCTGATTATCTGTGGCGGCGGCGCCAAATATTCCGGCGCCGGCGCGGCGCTCCAGGCGTTTGCCGAACGGTTTAATATTCCTTTCGCGGAAACGCAGGCCGGTAAAGGTACGCTGGTGTCGGAGCATCCGCTGAACGTAGGCGGCGTGGGCGAAACCGGGACGCTGGCGGCTAACCTGCTGGCGAAGGAAGCCGATCTGATTATTGGTATCGGCACCCGCTATACCGATTTTACCACCTCGTCGAAATGGATATTTCAGAATCCCGAGGTGTCATTCCTGAATATCAACGTTAGCCGTTTCGACGCGTTCAAACTTGATGGCCGCCAACTGGTGGCTGATGCGCGCGAAGCGCTCGTGGCGCTCAACGAACGTTTACAGCCTGAAAACTGGCCGATCGCCTGGGAAGGAAAGGTGGAAGAGGTGCGGCGGCAGTTGCTGGATGAGACCGATCGCGTCTACGCTGTCGACTTTTCCGGCGAGGATTTCGTACCCGAGATTGACGATCATCTCGATCGTCAGAAAGTGTTTACCGAATTTCATCGTCTTACCGGTTCCGTACTGACCCAAAGCCGGGTGCTGGGGGTGCTAAACCGCACCATTCCGCGCAATGCGGTGATCGTCGCCGCCGCCGGCAGCCTGCCTGGCGATCTCCAGCGTATATGGCGCACTACCGATACGCACGGTTACCACGTCGAGTATGGCTATTCCTGCATGGGATATGAGGTGAATGCCGCGCTGGGCGTCAAGCTGGCGGAACCGGATCGCGAAGTTTATGCCCTGGTGGGAGACGGCTCGTTCATGATGCTGCACTCCGAGCTGGTCACCTCCATTCAGGAACGCCGCAAAATCAACGTGGTGTTGCTGGATAACATGACCAATGGTTGCATCAACAATTTGCAGATGGAACACGGCATGAACAGCTTCTTTACCGAATTTCGTTTCCGCGACGGTTCGCCGTCCAGACTTGACGGCGGCCTGGTGCCGGTGGATTTCGCCAAAATCGCCGAGGGTTACGGCTGCAAGAGCTACCGGGTCACCACCCTGGAAGAACTGCATCACGCTCTTGAGGATGCCCGTCGGCAGACCGTCTCCACCTTACTGGATATCAAAGTGTTGCCCAAGACGATGATCCACAAGTATTTCAGCTGGTGGCGGGTCGGGGGAGCCGAGGTTTCCGAAAGCGAGTCGGTTCAGGCGGTTGCGCGTATGCTGGCGGACAATACCGAACGGGCGCGGCGTTACTGATCGGCAATGATGATGATATTAGGGCGGCAGGACGCTCGCCGCCGCCCAAACCCCCTTGACTCAACGATGCAAGTGAAGGAGTAAACCCAATGAAAATCGCTTTTGATGTTGATGTGATTAAAGAAATGAGCATCACGGATATGGTCAGGCAGGTAGCCGACTGGGGATATCGCTATATTGAACAATCACCGCATCCGCGTATCAACCCGTTTTACAAGTATCCCAAGGCTAGCCGGGAACTGGTAAGCGAGTATAAGAAGGCATTGCGCGATAACAACGTGGAAATTTCGTCATTCATCGTGGTCTATCGCTGGTCCGGTCCTGATGAGGCCCGACGCCAGGCGGCGGTAAAAAACTGGAAGCGCATGATTGAGATTGCGGTTGAAATGGGAGTGCCGGTTATCAATACCGAGTTGGCGGGAGACCCTAACCAGCCGGAGATTTGTGAGGAAATGTGGTACAAGTCCATGGAAGAACTGTTGCCGATCGCCGAGCGTGAAGGCATCCGCATTGAAATCCAGTCCCATCCCTGGGATTTCTGTGAAGAGAGCAACCCGACCGCCGATATGGTCAAATCCCTGCGCAGCGAGAATGTGAAGTATCTCTATAGCGTGCCGCACACCTTTTTCTACGACAAAGGCGTCGGGGACGTGGCCAGCATGCTGAAATATGCCGGGGACGATCTTTCCCATGTGCTGATTGCCGATACCATGAACCATACCAAGCATTGCCGTTACATCGTCAACCCGCCGGGCGTTGACGCCGTCGTCCATCAGCATGTGGGGGTCGGCGAAGGTGAGGTGGATTTCGACGCGCTGTTTCAGACGCTGCGGGAAATGGACTTTGCCAATCGCACCTTCAAGGTGGGGGGGGAGTCGATTATTGCCGCCTCGCTGTTCGGTTATCCGGAAAAAATGAAATACCAGGCAGTGGAAACCCGCGAGCTTATCGAGCGGGAATTGCTGGGCCGGTAAGCCGTCAGGCCGCCGGTCAATGGATGACTGGCGGCCGGGCATATTGTCTGTCCTGTCGTTGATATCGCCCTTGACCGCGATGCCTGCGCAGGCGGGCATTTCTTGCATTGAGCCGCCATCAAAAACAGGATTGATTCTCCGATCGTTTGTTAAGGGCTGATTGCCCGAAAGTCGTCTTCGTGAGGAAAAAATGTCTGCTCCTGCACAGCTAAAAATATCTCCCTCTTACCAACATCATTCCTTGCTGCGTATCAGCATCGCCATGTTTATTGCATACATGACCGTTGGGCTGCCGCTGACCGCGATTCCGTTATATGTACATCAGGTGCTGGGGCTAAATAACACCCTGGTCGGTTTGACCGTGGGCCTTCAGTTTTTAGCCACGGTGTTGACCCGCAGCTATGCGGGGCGTTCGGCTGATAATAAAGGCGCCAAACGGACGACCTACTTTGGGTTGCTTACCTGCGGATTGTCGGGAATGGCCTATCTGGTATCCGATCTGCTGGTATCGCCCGATAGCATGATGTGGGCGTTTGGGGTGCTTTTGCTGGGGCGGATACTGCTCGGGCTGGGAGAAAGTCAACTGCTGACGGGCAATCTGACATGGGGAATCGGTCTGGCCGGCGCCGCGCACTCCGGCAAGGTGATGTCCTGGAACGGGATGGCGACATACGGCGCACTGGCGGTAAGCGCGCCGGTTGGATTAGTCATTTATCAGCTATGGGGATTTTTTGCGCTGGGGATGATGACTTTGCTGTTGCCTCTCCTGGCGCTGGTGTGCAATTTCAGTGTGCCGAGCGTTGCGAAGAACGGCACTACGCGTCAGTCCCTGTTTTCCGTTGTCGGTCAGATATGGCGGCCAGGGGTGGCGTTGGCTTTGCAAGGCGTCGGTTTTGCGGCGCTTAGCGCTTTTATTTCGCTGTATTTTGCTGAACAACAGTGGGGGAATGCGGGTTTTGCCCTGACCGCCTTTGGCGTAAGTTTTATTGCGGTGAGGTTGTGCTTTGGATCGCTGCCCGATCGGCGCGGCGGATTTTGGGTTGCCAGGTATTCGTTGCTGCTGGAGTGTGTGGGTTTGATATGCATCTGGCAGGCGCCCACCGCCTGGTTCGCTCTCATTGGCGCCGCACTGACCGGAGGAGGATGCTCGCTGATTTTCCCTTCTCTGGGCGTTGAAGTGCTTAAGCGAGTGGGCCAGCAGGTGCGAGGTACGGCATTGGGAGGATATTCCGCCTTTCAGGATATCGCCTATGGCATCACCGGGCCGCTGATCGGAACGCTGGCAACCTGGGCGGGCTATCGCAGTGTGTTTTTAGCGGCTGCCGCATGTGCGCTGCTGGGTGTGATGGTGGTGCAAATTCTGATGATAAAAAGTATGTCTGCCGCAGTACCTTCGAATGACTAACGGTATCCGCTCTAAATAATTCGCGCTGCGGGAAGGTCGGCGCACCTTCCCCTTTCGACACAACCCGCATTATGCCGATCAACCCACAATGAATTCTCTCCCGGTCTTTCATTTCTATCCTCTGAGGTAGCTCTCATTCTTGAACATTTTTCAATCAAATGTTGGATATATGTCAAATTTTTGTTTTTTCCTGTTTTTAAAATATTCATTTCAATGCTTTTATGTAATACGTTTTAAATTAATAAATATGAAATAAAAAAACTGATTTTACCTGTCTGGCGTCAAAATCACCTAACCCACGCCAGGGTGTTTTTTAAAAATTTATTTTTATCAATGTGTTAAAGCAATTAGGAGATCGAGAAAAAATCTGAACTATTGCTGGAGATTGCGCTGTGAACCCGATACGTGCCAGCAGCTGCGTTGAATTAATGTAAAAAATATTTTTCATTATGATCTTCACGTACCTGCACATAACAATGAGTGATGAGGATTGATCATGAATATCAAAAACACAGTCTTGGCCATATTGTTCGCCTGCATGTTACCGCTCACCAGTCATGCCAAAGAGATATTGATTGGCGCTTCCATGGCGGTATTTGATGACAACTGGCAAACCATCCTGCGGCATAACATTCAAAGAAAAGTTCAGGAAGCAGGGGCCAAAATTCATATGGAAGATGCCAAAGGCGATGTGGCGCAGCAGCTCCAGCAGGTACAGAACTTCATTGGTCAGGGCGTGGACGCGATTATTATCGTGCCGGTGGATACCGATGCCGTGCAGCCCATCATCAAAGTCGTCGACGCGTCCGGTATTCCTCTGGTGTTTGTCAACCGCGATCCCCAGGCCGCGCTGGGCAGCAAAATGGCCTACGTCGGTTCCGATTCACAGGTGGCGGGGCAGTTGCAGATGGAAGCGTTGGCAAAGTCGATGGACTATAAGGGCAACGTGGCAATTCTGCTGGGCGAATTATCCAATGAATCCACCCGTGAACGCACCAAAGGCGTCAAATCCGTGATCGCTAAATACCCCGACATCAGGATAGTGGAAGAGCAAACGGCGAAGTGGTCGCGTAACGAAGCGGTCGATCTGGTGACCAATTGGTTGACCACCGGTAAAGAAATTAACGCCATTGCCTCCAACAACGATGAAATGGCTATCGGCGCATTGCAGGCTCTGGGCCGCAATTCGAACAACATACTGGTTGCCGGCGTGGACGGCACGCCGGATGCGTTGCAGTTCATCAAAAACGGCAAAATGGTCGCCACGGTGTTCCAGAGTGCCCAGGGACAGGGGGAAGGCGCTGTCGATACCGCAATGAAATTGATCGGCGGCGAAAAAGTAGAGTCCGCTGTGCTGGTTCCCTTCGAGTTGATTACCAAAGATAACTATCAGGAATTCGCTAGCCGCAACACTAAATAATCGTTTCTGACACCGTAGCTCGGAGGTGAAATATGACTGCTTATGCACTTGAAGCCGAAGGTATTAGCAAGTTTTTCCCTGGTGTGAAGGCGCTCAACAATGTTTCGTTGCGGATCAAAGCGGGAACCGTCCATGCGCTGATGGGGGAAAATGGCGCGGGCAAGTCTACGTTAATGAAATGCCTTATCGGCATTTACCGTCCCGACAACGGCGTGATCCGCATGAAGGGGAAAACGGTACAGTTTGACAACACTCAGGCCGCCCTGCACGCGGGGATCTCAATGATCCACCAGGAACTCAATCTGGTTCCCTATATGACCATTGCTGAAAACATCTGGTTGGGGCGTGAACCGTTGAAGTATGGGTTTGTCGATCACGCCCGGCTTAATTCCCAGACCATTGCGCTGCTCGACAGGCTCAATATTCGTCTGCCGCCGGAGCGACTGGTGGGGGATTTAAGCATCGCCAATCAGCAAATGGTGGAGATTGCCAAGGCCGTTTCGTGGAATTCAGACATCATTATTATGGACGAGCCGACGTCAGCGCTGACGGAAACGGAAGTCGCCCACCTGTTTACCATTATTCGCGATTTGCGCGCCCAGGGAAAAGCCATCATCTATATCAGTCACAAAATGGATGAGGTGTTTGCGATTACCGATGAAGTCAGTATTTTCCGCGATGGCTGCTGGATTAGCAGCGATCAGACCGCCAACCTTTCGCGTCAGTCGCTGATCACCCAAATGGTGGGGCGCGAATTAACCCAGCTGTTTCCGAAATTTAATAATGCCATAGGAGAAGAAGTCCTGACGGTTCGCGGGCTGACTCGCCAGGGGATATTCCATGATGTCAGCTTTTCGCTGCGCCGTGGAGAAATCCTCGGCGTCGCCGGTCTGGTGGGCGCGGGGCGCAGTGAGGTGATGGAAAGCCTGTTCGGCATGGCGCCGCCCGATGCCGGCGAGATCCTGATAGACGGCGTGCCAACCACGGTGGACTCCCCGTCGACGGCGATAGAAAAAGGGCTGGCGTTCCTCACGGAAGACCGCAAAAAGTCCGGCTTATTTCTGGTGCTGTCGGTGATGGAAAACATGAGCATCGTCAAACTGCCGGATTACATCGGTAAAAACGGTTTCATCAGACACGTGCAGATGGCCGAAGAGTGCATGGCGCAAATCAGACGGCTGAATATTAAAACCCCAACGATGGATCAAATCATTAATAACCTGAGCGGCGGTAACCAGCAAAAGGTATTGATTGCCCGCTGGCTATTGGCACAGCCGAAAATTCTGATCCTTGATGAACCCACGCGCGGGATCGATGTGGGCGCCAAGGCGGAAATTTATCGCTTGATCAGTGAACTGGCCAACCGTGGTGTCGCCATCATTATGGTGTCGTCGGAACTCCCGGAAATTCTTGGTATGAGCGATCGGGTCATGGTGATGCATGAAGGCCGTATCACCGGCATTCTCAATAAAGAGGATGCCGACCAGGAAACCATTTTGTCGCTGGCATCCAGATAAGACGTAAGGAATGGACATGAATAATATAAAAGAGTCTTCGCAACAGCCCGCCAAACGCTTTCTCTTGCCTGATTGGCTGAAGAACAGGATGCCGAAAGACACCGGGATCTTTATTGTCATGATCGGTATTGCCCTGGTGTTTGAAATCATCGGTTGGTATGTGCGCGATCAATCCTTTCTGATGAACCCGAACCGTCTGCTGCTGATCATATTGCAGGTGGCTATTATCGGGATTATTGCGGTGGGCGTGACTCAGATCATCATCACCACCGGGATAGACCTTTCGTCTGGCTCGGTGATCGCGCTGACCGCCGTGGTGGCAGCCAGTCTGGCGCAGACCTCCGACAGCCTGTCGCCGATGTATCCGTCGCTGGTCGATCTGCCGGCGGCGATCCCGATAGGCGCGGGGATCGGCGTGGGGGTGATTTGCGGTTTGATCAACGGCATATTGATCACCAAAACCGGTATTCCGCCCTTTATCGCCACGCTGGGGATGATGGTATCGGCGCGCGGTCTGGCGCAATACTATACCCACGGCAACCCGATAAGCTTTCTTTCCGATGGCTTTAGCGCTATCGGACAGGGCGCCATGCCGGTAGTCATTTTTCTGGTGGTGGTGGTGATCTTCCATATCGCGTTGAAGCACACCCGTTACGGAAAATACGTTTACGCCATCGGCGGCAACATGATCTCGGCAAAGGTCTCCGGCATCAACGTCAACAAATACCTGGTGATTGTCTACACCATCGCCGGCGGGCTTTCCGGACTGGCGGGCGTGGTGTTGGCCGCGCGCGTCAGCAGCGGCCAGTCGAGCATGGGGATGACCTATGAACTGGACGCCATCGCGGCGGCAGTTATCGGCGGCAGCAGCCTGATGGGGGGCGTCGGACGCATTACCGGCACGCTGATTGGCGCTGTGATCCTCGGTCTGATCAAGAGCGGCTTCACTTTTGTCGGCGTCGATGCCTATATTCAGGACATCATCAAAGGCCTGATTATCGTCAGCGCGGTTTCTATTGATATGCACCGTAACCGCAAAAAATTCTAGCGATAGCCTGGCGACGGCCATCGGAACGAAAGTGATGATGGCCTGGTAGCCAACGTATCCCGCGCCCCTTATCCCCCGCATGAACGCCGCCGCGTTTTGTTGACGCTCATTTCCGGTTTTTTTGTCGTTACCCGCATTGGATGGCATGACCATGCTTCATGATGGTGCGGACCTGGCGTGTTTTTTCAGCCATTAACTGAGCGTTATTTAATGATTAAAATAATGCTGCACCTATAACGTGCATTAAATCACTATTATTGTGCGTATATTTATGGCGATTTAAATTTCATTTAATGATGTTTGTGAAAATAAATTCATAGGTTTTAATTTTTTCCTTTAAATGTATTAAGTATACTTTTTTTGTTTATTACCCCCCTTGTTAATTCATTTTATCATAATGATTTCTCATCGGTATTTTTGTATTATACCATTGATTTTTATGTATTATTTTTTAGTTAAACCAGGTTCAGTCAAAACTATTTCTTATTTTTACGCCATGTAATATATGAATTTCCTCTGTTTGTTTTATTTGACCGCTGCGATTTAAAAGTGATAAAAGTTTCTCATTAGGTAATTTCTTTTCAATTAAAAACGAAAGAACAGAATATTAATCACACGTGATCTCATTGCGGGGAGTAAACCCATGTCATTAGAAAATGCAGATATTCGTATAGCGCCACGTTGGCAACGTCCTTCACGCGAGTGGCTGGCCGCATTTAAACCTTTCCCGGTCGCCAATATTGGTGACGCGATGGAGCGTTTGGGGATGTGCGATGCCGGCATCGTCCCGTTGTTTCCCGGCGTGCAATTTGTCGGGTTCGCTTTACCGGTGTTGGTCGCCGCGGGTGATAACGCGGCGGTGATTAAAGCGCTGGATTACGTCGAACCGGGCGATGTGGTGATGATTAACGGCCTCGGTCATGTCGATCGCGCGTTGGTCGGCGAGCAACTGACCCAGCGCTTTCAGCATGCCGGCGCCCACGGTCAGGTGTTGGATGGCGCGGTGCGCGATCGCAAAGTTATCGAGTCGACGGGGTTCCCGACCTTCGCTCGTGGCACGACACCTGCAGGGCCTTATAAGAATGGCCCGGGGGTGATCGGTGAACCGGTGGCTATCGGCGGCGTGGTTTGCTCTGCCGGCGATATCGTGGTGGCTGACGATGATGGCGTCGCCATCATCCCACTCTGGCGAGCCGAGGCCATTTTAGCGCGTGTTAAAGAAGTGGCGAAACGAGAAGCCGAACTGACCGCGGAAGTGACGCGACAGTATCGGTGATCTGACGCATGGCGGCCCGTTGCACCACCGTACCGTGCATCGGCGGAACATTAACACTATTGCAGGGCAGAACAATGAATAAATCACAAGCTATACCCATGAACTATTCCATACCGGTGAAAGAAGACGCCCAGAATAACGCGGTCAGACGCGCTTCACTGGCCGGTGGTATCGGCTCATTCGTTGAATGGTATGACTACGGCATTTACGGCCTGCTGGTCAGCACGCTGGTTCTGGTCTTTATGGCGAATGACGTGGGCACCACCAATGCAGGTCTGATACTGACCTACGTGGGTTTTACCGTCAGTTTTGTCGTCAGACCTTTCGGCGGCGTAATTTGCGGTTATCTGGGCGATAAGATTGGCCGTCAGAAGCTGCTGGCCATTCTGCTGCTGATGATTTCGCTCGCCACGGCCGCCATCGGTCTGCTGCCAAGCTATGAAAGCATTGGCTGGGTGGCGCCGGCGCTGTTGATTCTGCTGCGTCTGGTGCAAGGCTTCTCCGCCGGCGGCGAGGTATCCGGCGCAGGATCTTTTGTGGCCGAGTACGCCGAGGATCACCGACGCGCGGTCGTGATGTCGCCGCTGGTGATGGGGTCTTTCGTCGCTCTGCTGTTCGGCAGCCTGTTGATTGGCGGATTGATCAATCTGTTCGGCGCCGACGCCATGCGCGCCTGGGGCTGGCGTATTCCTTTCCTGTTGGCGATCCCCATGGCGATGATCGGTTTCTATATCCGTTCACGGATGGAAGATACGCCGCATTTTCGGATGATGCAGCGCCATAAGCGCATCGTTCGCAACCCGTTGAAAGAAGTGTTCACTTCGCGGCGTCACCTGAAGGCCATCGGTCTGGCGATCACGCTGCCGGCGGTAAACGGCCCCGGTTATTACATCCTGTTCGTTTATATGCCGACCTACCTCAATAAGGTGATGCACTTTACTCAGGTACAGAGTCTGCTGGTGACCGCCTGCGGCCTGCTGACCATTATCGGCGCCATTCCGATGATGGCCTGGCTGTCGGATCGCCTGGGGCGCAAGCCGCTGTTGATTGCCTCGGCGGTGGCATTGGCGTTGCTGGCCTGGCCGTGTTTCTGGCTGCTGACGCTCGGCATGCTGCCGCTGGCGTGTATGTCCGCCATGTTGCTGGCCTTTGCCTTTGCCGGTCACGCCGGGGTGATTCAAAGCACGCTGGCCGAGATGTTCCCGACGACGGTGCGTTACAGCGCCTATAGCATTGGTTTCAACGTTTCCACGGTGATTTTTGGCGGTTCGGCGCCGCTGCTGATGACCTGGCTGATTGGCTTGACCGGCATCGCCAGCATCCCGAGTTATATGGTGATGCTCACCGCCTGTTTAACGTTGGTTAGCGCCATTTATCTGCAAGAAACCGCCGGAAAACCGCTGCGTGACGCGTAAGTCACCGGCCAAAGCATGAATTTTTGAGTAACCCGAGAAGCAATCGAGGTAATTATGAAACACGCATCAACGTGGCGAATGGGATTTGATATCGGCGGTACTTTTACCGATTTGGTGCTGTTGGACGATGCCACTGGCTATGCGCTACGCCACAAAACGTTGACCACGCCGGAAGATCCCTCTGAAGGCGCGTATATCGGTCTGACGCAGCTTTTGGAGATTGCCGGAGTAGAGGCAAAACAGGTTCACACCATTACGCATGGCACCACGTTGGCGATCAATGCGTTGCTGGAACGTCGCGGCGCCAGGACGGCATTTGTGGTGACCAAAGGGTTTCGCGACGTATTAATCATGGGGCGTGAATACCGTTACGACATCTACGACCTGAATGGCGCGCCGGCCGCGCCGTTGCTGCCGCGTTCCGATGCTTATGAGTTGAACGAGCGCGTCACCAGTCGGGGCGAGGTGATTACGCCGCTGGACGCCAGTGAGGTGATTACGCTGGCCGCCGAGCTGCGGGCGCGGCAATACGAAGCGGTGGCGGTGCTGTGCATGCATGCCTATGCCTGGCCGGAACATGAGAATCAAATCGCCGCGATTCTGTCGCGTGAACTGCCTGGCGTATCCATCTCTGTGTCGCACCGGGTATCGCGCGAAATCCGTGAGTATGATCGCGGCGTGCTGACGGCGATGAATGCGTTTGTCCAGCCGAAAGCCAAACGCTATATGTCGCGTCTGGAAAATAAGTTGCGCGAAGGAGGCTTTACCTGCGACTGGCTGGTGATGGGTTCCAATGGCGGATTGATGGCGCCGCAGGTGGCGGCGGAGTACCCGACGCGCATTATCGAATCCGGCCCGGCGGGCGGCATCGTCGCGACGGCGGCGTTCGCCCGTAAGAACCAACATCCGCAGGTGCTGGCGTTTGACATGGGCGGAACCACCGCCAAAGCCTGTGTGGTGCGCAACGGCGAGCCTTCCATTACCACCGATTATGAGGTCGGCCGCGCCGATCGCCTGCTGAAAGGCAGCGGTCTGCCGGTAAAACTGCCGGTGGTCGATATGATTGAAATTGGCGCCGGCGGCGGCAGTATCGCCCGGGTCGATTCGCTCGGTCTGCTGGAAATCGGCCCGGAGAGCGCCAGCGCCTTCCCGGGGCCGGCTTGTTACGGCCGCGGCGGCGAGTTGCCGACCGTGACCGATGCCAACGTGGTGTTGGGGCTGCTTGATCCGCACGCTTTCCTCGGCGGACGGATGACGCTGGATGTGGACGCGGCGCGGCGCGCCATCGGCCGCGTGGCGGAGCCGCTGGGGTTGAGCATCGAAGATGCCGCCTGGGGCATTCATCAGGTCGCCAACAATAAAATGGCCGAAGCGTTGCGCACCCATGCGGTGGAAAAGGGCGTCAGCCCGCAGCAGATGACTATGCTGGCCTTTGGCGGCGCCGGCCCGAGTCATGCCTGGTCGCTGGCGAAATTGCTGAGCGTGAAGCGTGTTTACTTCCCGGACGGCGCCGGCGTGTATTCGGCATTCGGTTTGCTGACGGCGCCGCCCTGCGCCGACTTTGTGCGCAGCGACCGCTGCCGCTTGCTGCCGGGGCTGGATTTTAATGCCATCCACGCGGTATTTGCCGAAGGCTTTGATGAAGCCTTCACCACCCTGGCGGCGGCTAACGTCGATCCGCAAAGCGCATCGACCCAGAAACTGGCGGACGTCCGCTACGTCGGGCAGGGTTCCGAACTGACGGTTATGTTGCCGGATGCGTTCCTGACGCAAGGCGATATCGCCTCGCTGATCGCGGCGTTTGAAACCGCGCATTACGCGCGTTTTGGCCGCACCCTGCCCGGACAGGGCGTGGAGGTGGTGAACTGGCGCGGACGCGTGCAGACCACGCCGCCAGCCATTGCCGCCGGCGGGCAGCAAAGCGGCAACGCGAGCGACGAGCATGAAAAAACGCTGGCGGTTTACCTTGGCCGCGAGCTGGGCTTCAGCCCGTGCCGGGTGATCCCGCGCAGCCTGTTGACGGTGGCGGAACCCGTCGCCGGCCCCGCCTTACTGCAAGAGAAAGAGTGCGCGATCTACGTTGGGCCGGGGGCGACCGCCACGCTGGATCAGCAGGGCAATATCTTGATGGAGATCCACTGATGAATACCCGTACTGAAGACAACCTCGATTTCCTGAACGATCCCATCAGCCTGCGCATCACCTGGGATCGTCTGGTCAGCATTTCTGAAGAAGCGGCGGCAACGTTAATCAGCATGGCGTTCTCCAGCATTATCCGTGAAGTGGGCGATTACTCCTGCCTGTTGATGGATGCGCAAGGCCATTCACTGGCGCAGCCGAAGGCCAGCGTACCGGTTTTTATCGGCACTATGCCCGCCACGGTGCGTCATCTGCTGGCGAAATTCCCGGCTGAAACGCTGAAGCCGGGAGACAGCCTGATCACCAACGATCCCTGGCTGGGCACCGGTCACCTGAATGATGTCACCATTGTGACGCCGGTTTTCCGTGACGGCGAACTGGTGGCCTTTACCGGTTCGGCGGCGCATATGTCCGATATCGGCGGCTCGCTGAATATGGGGTCGTCGCGCGACATCTATGAAGAAGGCTTTTTGATCCCGCCGAGCAAGCTGATCGTGGCCGGTGAAGTGAATCAGCAACTGCTGGATTTGCTGCTGGCCAACGTGCGCTCGCCGGATCAGGTGCAGGGCGATCTGCATGCCATGCTGGCGGCTAACCAGATTGGCGCCGACGGCCTGCTGGCACTGATGGACGATCTGCACATCAGCCGCGTCGAACCGCTGGCGGAGAAGATCCATTCGCTAACGGAAAATGCGATGCGCAAGGCGATTCTGGCGGTGCCGGATGGCCGCTACGAGGCCTCTGTCGATATCGGCGACTATGAAGGCGATATCCATTTGCACGTCGCGGTGATCGTTGAGGGGAGCAATGTGGTTATCGACTATACCGGCTCGTCCGACGAATCGCTGTTTGGCAGCAACTGCCCGATGTCATTTACCTACGCCTACAGCGTCTATCCGCTGAAGTGTCTGCTGGAGCCGCATCTGCCGAACAATGAAGGTTGTTTCAAATCGATTACCGTGACTGCCCCGGAAGGCTCGATCGCCAATGCGCGACCGCCTTGCGCCGTCGAGATGCGTAACCGCGTCGGCCACATGGCGCATGCCGCCATTTTCTCCGCGCTGGCCGAGGTGATGCCGGAGCGCGTAATGGGCCACTCCGGCAGCGCGCCGGTCACCTGCGACGTGTTCGCCGGTCAACTGGACGACGGCCGGCGTTTCGTGGAAAGCCTGTGCGTCAACGGCGGCACCGGGGCGCGACCGCACGCCGACGGCATCGTGACCGGGTTCCCCGGCAACATGTCGTCGACGCCGATCGAACTGATTGAATCCGCGACGCCGCTGCTGTTCCTGCAAAAGGCCATTGTCCCGGACTCCGGCGGCGCAGGGCGCTATCGCGGCGGGCTGGCGCAGCGCATGGTGATCCGCAATCTGGGCAAATTTCCGCTGTCGCACAGCATGTTCTATTCGCGCCAGAAACATCCGGCGCAGGGGGTGCTGGGGGGGCAGGCCGGGGCGCCGAACTACATCGCCATTAACGGACGGCAGTTGGAAAAACCGGTGGGACGTCATGATGTGTTCCCCGGCGATGAAGTCACTATCCAGATGCCCGGCGGCGGCGGAAAAATGCCGGTCGCCGAGCGAGCGAAAGAGGCCATTGTGTACGATCTACAGCAAGGCTATATCACGGCGGAAGGGGCATTGCGCGATTACGGTTTTAGCCTCGACAACACGGAGTGGAGATAACTATGAATGCTTTACTTGGCAAAGTCGCCATCGTTACCGGCGCGGGGAGCGGGATCGGCCGCAGCACCGCCGAACTGCTGGCGGCGAAAGGGGCTAAAGTAGTGCTGGTCGGGCGTCGGCAGACGGTGCTGGATCAGGTGGCCGCGGGTATCCGCGAGCAAGGGGGAGAGGCCTGGGTGCATGCCGCGCATATCGAACAAAAATCCCAGGTGGTGAGTCTGGTGAATTGGACGATTGAACAACTGGGGGCGGTGGATATTCTGGTCAACAATGCCGGCAGCGCCAGCAAGGTATTGAACGCCCGCTGGATTGAAGAGGATGAGTGGCAACAGGTGCAGGATGTGAACCTGAAGGCCGTGTTCCTGCTGACTCAGGCGGTGCTGCCCGACATGCTGCAACGCGGCGGCGGCAGCATTATTACAGTGTCCTCCCTCGCCGCGCTACGGCCGAATTTACTGGGCGGCGCGGCCTATGGCGCTGCGAAAGCCGGCGTGCGTAATTTCATGACCTATCTGCACAACACGTTTCGCAATCAGGGGATCCGCGCCACCTGCATTTTACCGGGCGAGGTGAATACGCCGATCATGGACAACCGCGCCAACCCGCCGGTCAAGAGCGTGCGTGAGACCATGGTACAGCCGGAGGATGTGGCTGAAGCTATTTTACTGTGTGCGGCATTGCCGCCGCGCACCGTGATTGAAGAACTGATCGTTGCGCCGGCCTACCAGCGCGACATCTCCGGCGATCTTGAGGTGAGCCGCTGGAAAGGCGCGCCGCCGGAATGTCGCGCCGAAAGGGAAAACTATCGCTAAGCTCCGCAGCCCAATGATTAACCATGAATATCATTAAGATAAGGTGAGAAATGAGTTCTTCAACATCCGTCCCGCGCTTCAAGGCGTCTAACGCCGTATTACGCGTAGAGAGCACCTCATTACGCGTGCAACAACCTCCGTCGAGCAGCGATATGGTGTCGCTGGCGATGGGCGAGCCTGATTTTGATACGCCGCCGCGCATCATCGCCGCCGCGGCGGAGGCCTTACAGCAGGGTTACACCCACTATGCCCCGCTGTTGGGCGACAAACTGCTTTGCCAGGCGTTGGCCGAACAGGTTTCCTCACTGTCCGGCGATCCGGTCGGCAACGGCGAGATCCTGGTCACTCACGGCGGCACCGGCGGGTTGGCGGCGGCGATTTTGTCTATCGTCAATCCCGGCGACCGGGTGGTTATCCCCGATCCGACCTATTCGCTGTACGCCGATCTGGTGAATATGGCGGGCGGCGTTTGTCTGCCGATGCCCTGCCGCGCCGATTTACACTGGGATCTTGAACTGCTGGAAAGCATGATGGAAGGCGCGCGCTTGTTCATCTTCTGTAACCCGGGAAACCCGACCGGGATTGTCCATAGCCAGCGCGAGATCGAAACGCTGGGCCGTATTGTCCGCAAGACCGGTACGCTGGTGATTGCCGATGAGGCCTACAGTGATTTAGTCTTTACCGACCAGGCCTTTACGTCGGTATTGCAGGTTCCCGCTTTCAAAGGCCGCACCCTGTACTGTCAGACTTTCTCGAAAAGTTATGCCATGACGGGCTGGCGGGTAGGGTATCTGGCGGGGCCGGCTGATATGATTACGGCGGCGGCGCGCGTGCACAATACCCTGAATGGCTCCGTCAACACGGCGGTGCAACGGGCGGCGCTGGTGGCGTTAAAATCCTGTGGAGATGACGTGAAACGGATGTATGCGGTCTACCGCGAGCGTCGCGCGCTGATGATGGACGGCTTATCGGCTATTCCCGGCTTGGCGCTCAATCAGCCGGAAGGGGCGTTTTACTGCTTCCCGTCTTATTCATTGCCGATCCCGGCCATTGATATGGTGGGGCTGCTGCGTGAACAAGGCCTTGCCGTTCGTCCGGGCAGCGAATTCGGCGCGGCGGGGGAAAGTCATTTGCGTCTATCCTATGCGGCCAGTAAAGAGGCCATCGCCGAAGGCGTCGCCAGACTGAAGCGCGGCCTGGCGATGCTGAGTTAACAAACAAAAGCAACAACAGTGTAATACATTAATTTGCATCGTATGGAGTGGGATTATGCGCAGTGATACCGAACGAAATCGCAAAAGTCTGATTCAGGCGGCCGCCCGGTTGTTTGAGGTGGCGGAGGGGCCGATCAGCCTGTCCGAGATTGCTGTGGAGGCGCAAGTATCGGTGGCGACCGCATATCGCCAGTTTTCATCGGTTGAAGAGGTGTTGAATACCTATCGGCGCGATGTGGGGGCACTGTTGTTGGCGTTCAGCGAGCGGCAAACCTGCACCGGCCTGGAGCGGCTGGAAAAGGTTTGCCGTTACTGGATCAAGCTGGTGCGTGAGCGCGGGGCGGCGATGGTGCCGATGCGTAACCGGCGCGGCTATCTGGAGCGCCTGTGGGAAGGCGCCGATTATCTTCTGGTACAGGCCGATGCCGTCAGGCCGCCGCTGCGCGAGGCGATGGCCGAAATGGCGCTGCCGGACATCGGCGATAAAGCCGTCTTCCTGTGGAACATCCTGTTTGATCCGCGGGAGATCTTTGACCTGATGGAT
This sequence comes from Brenneria sp. hezel4-2-4, assembly GCF_013155275.1. Taxonomy (GTDB): domain Bacteria; phylum Pseudomonadota; class Gammaproteobacteria; order Enterobacterales; family Enterobacteriaceae; genus Brenneria. The sequence goes on along the minus strand of NZ_JABJXS010000001.1, from coordinate 864,031 downwards.
ACCGTCGGCCTGAGTGAAAGGGAAGTCGGCACGCAGTTAATGTCGGTGCTTATCGGCGGCCTTAAAGGTTGGGCGGAGGTTAAACCGGTGACGGCCGCGACCAGCCGGATACGGTAAAAAACGACACCCTGGCTTATTGAACTGACTATCGCCGCGCGGCGAGGGATTCTTACGTCCGTTCTTCAGGTAAATGATGATGTTTTTCAACTAAATCAGCAGGTATAGTTAATCATGAGCACACTGTCTTATGTTTCGGCAGATAAGTCCTCTGCGTGGGCCACCTATTTATCACAAATTGAACGCGTGTCGCCGTACCTCGGTGAGTTAGGCGAATGGATCGATACGTTGCGCCATCCCAAACGGACGCTGATTGTGGATATTCCTCTGGAAATGGATGACGGCAGCATTCGACATTTTGAGGGTTACCGGGTACAGCACAATTTATCACGCGGACCGGGCAAAGGCGGCGTCCGCTTTCATCCTGACGTCTCGCTGGATGAGGTTATGGCGCTTTCGGCCTGGATGACGATCAAGAGCGCGGTACTGAACCTGCCGTTCGGCGGAGCCAAAGGCGGGATCCGCGTCGATCCGAAAGCATTGTCGGTTAAAGAGCTTGAGCGCCTGACCCGCCGTTATACCAGCGAGATTGGCGGCGTGATAGGCCCGCAGCAGGATATCCCGGCGCCGGATGTCGGCACCAACGGGCAGATCATGGCATGGATGATGGATACCTACTCGATGAATGTCGGCGCCACCACAACCGGCGTCGTGACCGGTAAACCCATTCATCTGGGCGGTTCTCTCGGTCGCGTCAGCGCCACCGGACGCGGGGTGTTTGTCACCGGCTGCGCGGCGGCTGACAACATTGGCTTATCCCTTGATGGCGCCCGCGTGGCGGTGCAGGGGTTCGGCAATGTGGGCAGCATCGCGGCGATGCTATTCGCCAGGCAGGGGGCGAAGGTCGTGGCGGTACAGGATCACAGCGCAACGCTCTATCACGCGGACGGCATTAACATTCCCGCATTAATGGCCTGGCAGCAATCGCACGGCGCCATCGCCGGTTATCCCCAGGCCGACGTTATCCGCAGTGATGATTTCTGGTTGCAGGAATTTGATATTCTGATCCCGGCGGCGCTGGAAGGGCAAATCACGCCGCAAAGAGCGGCCAACTTGTCATGCCGGCTGGTGCTTGAGGGCGCCAATGGCCCGACCTTCCCTGAAGCCGATGATATTTTGCGTCAGCGCAATATCGTGGTGGTGCCCGATGTGGTTTGTAATGCCGGCGGGGTAACGGTCAGCTATTTCGAATGGGTGCAGGATTTTTCCAGCTTTTTCTGGAGCGAGGACGAGATTAATAACCGGCTGGATCACATCATGAAAAATGCCCTGGATGCCGTATGGCAAAAAGCGGATAAGCTACAGGTGACGCTGCGTACCGCCGCTTATGCGGTCGCCTGCGAAAGGATATTGATGGCGCGTAAAGAACGCGGGTTGTATCCCTGAGTCGGATTTGCCCGCAGGTTCATATCGCCGGGGTGGTTCGCATAGCCTCTCACTCGGATGGGTGAGAGGCTGCCTGTTTCTTTATATAAAAGGTTAACATTGTGGCGTTAGGGCATGTGTTCATTGTTTTACTGGTTGTCTTCATGTGGGCATTCAATGTTATCGCCATCAAAATGGGTATCGCGGAGTTGCCGCCGCTATTTTTAACGTTGCTGCGGTTTGTCGTCGTCGCCCTACTGATTGTTCCCTTCACGCGGATAAACCGCGAACAGTTGAAAACGATGCTGTGGCTGGCATTGACCTTCGGGCTGTTGCATTTCGCGCTGCTATTTGTCGGTATGCGTTTTACCGATGCCGGCACCGCGGCAGTGCTCGTCCAGTTAGGCACGCCGTTCGCCATGATCATCGCGGCGCTATTTCTTAATGAAAAGCTGCGTCTGGTGCAGTGTCTGGGGATCGCGGTTTCGCTGAGCGGCGCGGTGGTGATTTCAGGCAGTCCGACGGCCGCGTCGTGGAGCGCCGTCATCTTACTGCTTATCAGCGCCATGGGGTGGGCGGTGAGCAATATTATTGTTAAATCCTCGGTCAATATCCATCCGGTGACCATGGCCGGGTGGATGTCGTTTTTTGCCATCCCGCTTGTCGGTTTGGCGTCGCTGGTGTTTGAGACCGATCAGATCGGGGCGTTGGCGGATGCGTCATGGCGAGGCTGGTTTGCGGTGTTTTACAGCGCCATCGGCGCGTCGCTGGTGGCGTACTCGCTCTGGTACTGGCTGTTAAAACGTTATCCGGTGAACCAGATTATCCCGTTCTCGTTGTTAAGCCCGGTGTTTGCCATCGGCATGGGCGTAGTGCTGATGGGCGATAGCCTGAATGCCTATAAACTGGCCGGCGCCGTGCTGGTGATTGGCGGAACCTTCATCGCGGTGGTGAAGCTGCCTTCGCGCAGGGGCATGGCGCGTCAATCACCCCGGTAAGTGCGTGTCGCGGCATACACCGTTATCTTGTTGGCCTGCTACTGCCGTCCTTTCCTAATCTGCAATATTCAGCTTTTGTTTTTAGCTAATTGATAGTTAGCAGCTATCGCAATGGTCATGTGATTCTATTTTATCTATAACCCTGAACTGAGTAAGATTACTCGTGAATTTCAGCCGAAAGAACGCGCCGTCAACGGACGTTCTTTTGATAACGATCCAATGAAATTCCATGTTTTACGTTAACCGTTAGCGCAGCACCCAAGGCGAATATTACGAGCAATTTCATGTCAACGACTCAACATTCGTACACCAGACTGGCCGAGTCGATAGGACACACAAATAGAGGTAGGAAAACTCATGACAACTGAAAGCAAATGCCCGTTTTCGGGTGGCGGTAGTAAAGTGCCGAACAGCGGCGGCGGCACCTCAAACAAAGATTGGTGGCCGAACCAACTGAATCTGAAAATCCTGCACCAGCACTCCTCCCTGTCCGACCCGATGGATAAAGATTTCGACTATGCCGCCGCGTTCAACAGCCTGGATTTGGCGGCGGTCAAAAAAGATCTCCACGCCCTGATGACCGATTCGCAAGACTGGTGGCCGGCAGACTTCGGCCATTACGGTCCGTTGTTCATCCGTATGGCCTGGCACAGCGCGGGCACCTATCGTACGGGTGATGGCCGCGGCGGCGCCGGTGCGGGTCAGCAGCGTTTCGCCCCGCTTAACAGTTGGCCGGATAACGCCAACCTCGATAAGGCGCGTCGCTTGCTGTGGCCGATTAAACAGAAATATGGCCGCAACATTTCCTGGGCCGACCTGATGATCCTCACCGGCAACGTCGCTCTGGAATCGATGGGATTCAAAACGTTCGGTTATGCCGGCGGGCGCGCCGACGTGTGGGAACCTGAAGAAGATGTTTACTGGGGTTCCGAAACCATCTGGCTGGGCGGCGACAAACGCTATTCCGGCGAACGGGATCTGGAAAACCCGCTGGCCGCCGTGCAGATGGGGCTGATTTACGTCAACCCGGAAGGCCCGAACGGCAATCCTGATCCGCTGGCCGCCGCGAAAGATATTCGTGAAACGTTCAGCCGCATGGCGATGAATGATGAAGAAACCGTCGCGCTGATCGCGGGCGGTCACACTTTCGGTAAAACTCACGGCGCGGGCGATGCAGCGTTGGTCGAGGCGGAACCGGAAGCCGCCGGCATTGAAGAACAGGGGCTGGGCTGGAAGAGCCGCTTTGGCACCGGCAAAGGCGGCGATGCCATCACCAGCGGTCTGGAAGTTACCTGGTCGCAAACGCCGACCAAATGGAGCAACTATTTCTTCGAAAACCTGTTCGGCTTCGAGTGGGAACTGACCAAAAGCCCGGCCGGCGCCCATCAGTGGCAGCCGAAAGATGGCGCCGGAGCAGGCGAAATGCCGGATGCGCACGATCCGTCAAAGCGCCATGTGCCGACCATGCTGACCACCGATCTCTCTTTGCGCGTCGATCCGATCTACGAGAAAATCTCCCGCCGCTTCTATGAGAATCCGGATGAGTTCGCCGACGCTTTCGCCCGCGCCTGGTTCAAGCTGACGCACCGTGATATGGGGCCGCGTGTCCGTTATCTCGGCCCGGAAGTCCCTGCGGAAGAGTTGATTTGGCAGGATCCGATCCCGGCAGTCGATCATGAACTGGTTAATGAACAGGATATCGCCGATCTGAAAGACAAAATTCTGGCTTCAGGTCTGTCTATTTCGCAATTGGTATCGGCAGCCTGGGCGTCGGCATCGACGTTCCGCGGCTCCGACAAGCGCGGCGGCGCCAACGGCGCTCGTATTCGTCTGGCGCCGCAGAAAGATTGGGCGGTCAATCAGCCCGAGCAACTGGCGCACGTGTTAAGCACGCTGGAAGGTATTCAGCAGACATTTAACAGCAGCCAGTTCGGCGACAAGAAAGTGTCGCTGGCCGACCTGATCGTGCTAGCCGGTTGCGCCGGCGTTGAACAGGCGGCGAAAAACGCCGGTCACCCGGTGACCGTGCCGTTCACCCCGGGACGTATGGATGCCTCGCAGGAACAAACCGATATTGAGGCCTTTGACGTGCTGGAGCCGATTGCCGATGGGTTCCGCAACTACCTTAAGGGGCGCTACAGCGTTGTTGCTGAAGCGTTGCTGGTGGATAAGGCGCAGTTGCTCACCTTGAGCGCGCCGGAAATGACGGTGCTGCTCGGCGGGTTGCGGGTACTGAACATCAATGCCGGCCAAACCCAGCATGGCGTATTTACCCGGCGTCCGCAGGAGCTGACCAATGATTTCTTTGTGAACCTGCTGGATATGGGCACGACGTGGAGAGCGGCGGCGGACAATGAAGGCGTGTTTGAAGGACGCGACCGCGTGACCGACGAACTCAATTGGACGGCCACCCGCGTCGATCTGATTTTCGGTTCGCACTCGCAGCTGCGTGCGTTGGCCGAAGTTTACGGCAGCGCGGACGCGCAGGCGAAATTTGTGCAGGATTTCGTCGCGGTGTGGAACAAAGTCATGAACCTCGATCGCTTCGACCTGGTATGATCCGTAGCGCGATGTTAACCCATCGCGTCTGAACATTCTCGGCCCGGCGAGCCGGGCCGAGAGTGAATTCCTCTATTAAATTTCAGACACCGATCAAGAGATCATCGCTGGGCGCTTGAGTTAGGCCGCGTTAGCCGCTATAACTGTGGGTAGAGGACGTTATCGGGGCAACCTGAGCGAAACCTGATTCAATTCATGTTTTTAACATCATGAATTGAATCAGGTTTTTTTTTGCTTTTCAGCTGTCAATGAGGAGAGGTTTGCGATGCAAAAGGCATTTCCGGAAGGATTTTTGTGGGGCGGTTCGATGGCGGCCAATCAGGTCGAAGGCGCGTGGAATGAAGGTGGGAAAGGCATTTCCACCTCCGATGTTCAACCGAAAGGCGTACATGGCAAGGTGGTGGAACGCGGCGACGGCATCACCAACATCAAGGACGTCGCCATCGATTTTTATCACCGCTATCCTGAAGATATTCGGTTGTTTGCCGAAATGGGGTTCAAGGTGCTGCGCACCTCGATTGCCTGGACGCGTATTTATCCGAATGGCGATGAGGCCGAACCGAATGAAGAGGGACTGGCGTTCTACGATCGTCTGTTCGACGAAATGGCTCGTTATGGTATTCAGCCGCTGATTACGCTGTCCCACTATGAAATGCCTTATGGACTGGTCAAGCAATACGACGGCTGGGGCGGCCGTGAAACCATCCCGCTGTTTGAACGCTATGCGCGCACGGTGTTTACCCGCTATCGCCACAAGGTGAAATACTGGCTGACCTTTAATGAAATCAATATGGCGCTGCATGCCCCGTTCACCGGCGTCGGCTTGGCGGGCGATCGCAGCAAACAGGATATTTATCAGGCCATTCATCACCAACTGGTCGCCAGCGCCCGTGCGGTAAAGGCCTGCCATGAGATTATTCCTGATGCGAAAATCGGCAATATGCTATTAGGCGGCGTGCGCTATCCGATCACCTGTAAGCCGGCGGATGTCTTGAAAGCGCAGAGCGTCAATCGCGAATGGATGTTTTTTGGCGATGTTCAGGCGCGTGGCGCTTATCCGAACTGGATACGGCGCTATTTCCGGGAAAATGACATCAGTTTGCAGGTGACCGAGCAGGATAAAGTCGACCTGAAAGAAACCGTCGATTTCGTCTCGTTCAGCTACTATATGAGCGGTTGCGCCACGGCGGAGCCGGAAAAATATCAGGTATCTCAGGCAAACATTATGCGGATGATCCCCAACCCGCATCTTGCAAGTTCGGAGTGGGGCTGGCAGATCGATCCCGAAGGGCTGCGTTATCTGCTCAATGAACTGCATGACCGTTATCAGAAACCGCTGTTTATCGTTGAAAACGGCCTGGGCGCACGGGATGTTCCCGAGGCCGACGGCAGCATCGATGATGAGTATCGCATTCAGTATCTTAAGCAGCACCTGATACAGGTAAGGGAAGCGATTGAGGACGGCGTTGAATTGATGGGATATACCAGTTGGGGGCCGATCGATCTGGTCAGCGCCGGCACGGCGCAAATGTCGAAACGCTACGGATTTATTTATGTCGATCGTGACGATGAGGGGCAGGGCACGCTGGAGCGTCGCCGCAAAAAGAGCTTTTTCTGGTATCAGGATGTGATTAACAGCAACGGCCGCAGTTTGGCCGAGTGATATTGCGGGTTAATCCCTGTCGTTTCTTGTCTCTTATTCACATATTTACCGATAATGGTAAATATGTGGGTTCAGAGCTATTTCGTGCGCGAAAAGAAAGGTATTTTCATGCCACGTCGTAGCACGCGCCCGACAAGGAGCGCTCAATCGCCGCAGCTCCTTGACCTCTGGCTTTTGGGCGGAACGGGGTCGCTACGCGATGCCTTCGCCGGGGGAGTCCTTTTGACGGACCGCCAGTGACGCGTTCCTGACGCGGCACTGGCTTGAGCCGCATCCCTGCGGCTCATCCTAAAGGCCTCCCCCGACTCAGCCCCTTTTACGCCAAAGGGAAAAACAAACCGTTGCTCGGCGTTTCTTCCTGAGTTGTGACGAAGAGACAAGCCGTTTTCAGGGAAGTCATGGACATGCCATATTGCGCGGATTGCTCTCGGCGTAATATGGCAAGCTTACCAGGGACGGTACGCGATACGTTGGGACGCGGGCTTTTGTTGATGCCCTGGTAAAAATTTAGTGATACTTTTCACAAAATAAAACATAGCAGTGGCTTTCTCGGCACGGACTTGCTACAAGTAACCCATTGGACGTCACCAGAAGCGTTGATCTTCTGGGCGAGACCTGGATAAAACAGTGTGTTGACACACTTTTTTATCCAGGTTTTTTTTTGCTTTTTTCCAGCTGGCCAGCGGGCGTAAGCAAGACAAATTGTACAAGACAGTTGCAGCCATTTACGAAACGGGACGTGTCATTATGAATAGCAAAGTGCTGGCAGAAAGTATTCTGAGGTTGGTCGGAGGAGAGGAAAATGTCTCGACTCTGGTTCATTGTGCAACACGCTTGCGCTTTAAGATCGTGGATAACGCCAAGGTGGATTTGCCCGCGTTGGAAGCGTTGGATGGCGTTATTACGGTGATCAATGGGTCGGGACAGTTGCAGGTGGTTATCGGCAACCGGGTGCCGGAGGTGTACCGCGCTTTCGGTCCGATTTCAGGATTGCTGGAAGACAGCGGGAATAAACGTTCGGGCGGCGATACCCCGGCGGCGGGCGCTGAAAATAGCGTCTCGATCATGGGGCGGCTGATTGATTTGGTGGCGGGGATCTTTACCCCCTTGCTGGGAGCGATGGCCGCCGCCGGGGTGTTGAAAGGCGTGCTGGCTATCGCGATAGCGGCGGGGTGGTTGAACAACAAGGAAAGCACCTACGTTATTCTGCACGCGGCGTCCGACAGCTTGTTCTACTTTCTGCCGATGCTGCTGGCCATCACCTCCGCACGTAAATTTGAAACCAATATCTTCGTCGCCGTATCGATTGCCGGGGCGCTGGTCTATCCCACCATTCTGGGATTGTTTGAGGCCGGAGAACCTGTCACTTTCTTCGGTTTGCCGGTGGTGATGATGAAATATACCTCGTCGGTCATTCCGATTATCTTCACGGTATGGCTGATGTCGCATATCGAACGCTTCCTGAATCGCCACATCCACGAAAGCGTGCGCAATATTCTGACGCCGTTTTTCCTGCTGGTGCTGATGGTGCCGTTGACGCTGATGACCATCGGGCCGATCGGCATTTCGGCCAGTGAGTTAATCGCTTCGCTGTTTGTGAGCATTTATAACTTCAACCCGATTATCGCCGGTGCGCTGATTGCCGCCTCGTGGCAGATTCTGGTGATTTTTGGGGTGCATTGGGGGTTTGTCACCGTCTTTATCAATGATATTTCCGTTATGGGGCACAGCTACCTCAAGGCCGCGTCCAGTCCGTCCGTGTTTGCCCAATCCGGAGCGCTGCTGGGCGTGATGCTGCGTACCAAAGATAAAAAACTCAAAGCGCTGGCAGGCAGCTCCTTTATTGCCTCGCTGTTCGGCATCACCGAACCCGGCGTATACGGCGTCACGCTGAAGCTGAAAAAACCGTTCGTCTGCGCGGTGATTGCCGCCGCAATGGGCGGCGCGGTGGCGGGTTATGCGAAAAGTTCGGCCATCTCCATGGGGATGCCCGGATTACTGACGCTGCCGATTTTCTACGGCGAGGGTTTCCTGGGCTTTATCATCGGTTGCGTGATCGCTTTCCTTGCCAGCCTGATTTTAACCATGATTGTCGGGTTCGAGGAACCTAACGCACCTGCGGTGCAAACACCGGCACCGTCGTCTCCTTCGCCGACATCCGACCGGGCCGCGACCGCCGATCTGAACGCGACGACCGCCGCCAGCCAACAGATTGGTTCCCCGGTAAAAGGCGAGTTGGTTCCGCTGGCCGAGGTTAATGACAAGGTGTTTTCTTCCGGTATCGTCGGCGCGGGAATTGCCATCCGGCCACAGGAAGGCCGCATCTATTCGCCGGTAGACGGGACAATCGCCAGTACGTTCGCCAGCGGCCACGCGATTGGCATTCGCTCATCCGCCGGCGCTGAAATACTGATCCATGTCGGGATCAATACGGTGCAACTGGATGGTAAGCATTACCGCATGCAGGTCGCGGAAGGGGATGATGTAAAGAAAGGCCAACTATTGCTGGAATTTGATTTGGCCGAGATCGAGAAAGCGGGTTATGACACGGTAACGCCGATCGTGGTCACTAATGCCGATGATTATCGCGTATTCAGTCTCAGCACCGAACGATACCAGCAGGCGGGCGATACCATTATTGCGCTCGCATGATTATGATGCAGACTGAAAAAGGGTGCGGACAAGCATCGTCAGGTTATTACCTACCTATAATGGCGTAGACTGTGTCCGCAGTGGGTGAATCAAGACACAAGGATGACAGCAGAATACGAGCAGGGCAACGGTCGATACCGGGACTTGTTGCCCCGCCGGAACAACCATACAGGCGTCATAATGAAAATAAACAGAATATTAAGCAATAATGCGGTGCTGGCGGTGACAGACAAAGGAGAAGAGTGCGTAGCACTGGGGCGCGGCATTGGTTTTGGCAAGAAAAATGGCGATTGTGTGGATGAAAAGATGATCGAGAGCCGTTTTCTCAAAACCAGCGGCGGGCTGAACGCTTTTTTTGCGGAAATTCTGGCGGAAATTCCTCCCGTCTATCTGAATATTACCGAACAGATCATTGTGCTGGCGCGTAGTGCATTGGATATTGAATTACAGGATACGCTGTTTCTGGCCTTGAGCGACCATATTAATTTTTCGGTCAAACGCTTTAAAAGCGACATGAAAATTCATAATCAATTGCTGTGGGAAATTAAGCTCTTCTATCCGAAAGAGTTTTCCGTCGGTTTGCGCGCGTTGGATATTATAGAGGAAAAACTGCAAGTCCGTTTACCCGACGATGAAGCGGGATTTATCGCGCTGCATCTGGTTAATGCGAAAAACAACACCGATATGCAAAGCACCGTGCAAAGCGCTACGCTTATTAAGGATATATTAACCATTGTAAAATATGACCTGCGTATTAAATACGATGAAAATTCCATCGATTACCAACGTTTCATTACGCACTTGAAGTTTTTTGCATTACGATTATTCAATCGGAATGCGGTAAGCCATGCCGATGACAGTATTTATGAAGGCATAAAAGAAATAATGCAGACGGCCTATGCCTGTGCGATGCGAGTTTACAATTATGTTGAGCGACACTATCAATATCAGTTGACAACGGATGAAATCATGTTTTTGACTATTCATATCAATCGACTGAACAATAATTCAAAATAGGATATTGATGAGATTTTTTCAGGTGACTTCGCTCACGTTTCGAAATTGTAAAAGTTGAATGAATAAAAGAATATAAATTATAGTGACATTAAATAGGACGTAACTGATTTAATTCAGGCGAAACCTGTCTTGTTGGGTGAAATGATGATTCATCCGGCTGGGCGGGTTTTTTTTTAATCCTGGAGTTTTTTTAATCCTGGAAAAGTACCTAATTGCCGTTTTTTGCCGCATCAGGGATACATCACGACGGAGCATGACCGAGTGATGGTTGTCGATATTAATGAGGAATAAAATGATGAAGAAAAAACATCTGCCATTTAAACACAAGGCGCTGGTTTTAATGTTGTTGTCCTGTTACGGATTCGCACCGAATGTGATGGCGCAACCTTTAACCCTTGAACAGCGGATGGCGTTGCTGGAGGAGCAATTGCGGATTACCCAGGATAAACTGCAAGCCTATGAGGAAAAAGAAAAAGTCAGACAATCAACAGCGGTGAAGCCGCAACAAACCACGGCTGTTGCCGGCAGCGTATCGACTACGGCGGCGGTGAATGAAAGCGAACCGGAATTATCAGAATCAACGCTGAAAAAAATCAGTAAATATGTTCAGGATGATACCGGGTTTAAATACTCGGGTTATTTCCGTACCGGTTGGGCATCCACGACCAATGGCGGCCCCAAATCCTGGGCGGTGGGATCGCTTGGCCGCTTCGGCAATGAATATGATGGTTGGTATAACCTGTCGTTCAAAAAACGCGCGTGGCAGGAAGGCAATAAATCTATTTGGGCGAATGTGCAGTTTGAAGGGGATTTAGGTTTATCTCAGAGTAATGAATCGTTTGAAAAAGGGATGGCCGGCGGCGGCATGGGGAAACTCAGTAAACTGTATGTTGAAACGACCGGATTCCTGCCCTTCGCGCCGGAAGCGAAATTCTGGATCGGTAAACATACTTTGCCCCAATATGAAATCCATATGTTGGACTGGAAAAGTAATCGGACACTTTCCGGCGCAGGGCTGGGTATTGAAGATTGGCAACTCCCCGTCGGTTCTTTAAGTATGGCGCTGACGCGTAATGATATCGATAATTACAGTGCCGTATGTACAACCTCAAGCTGTAGCGATACGACTCAGGTTAATGTCAATATTGCTGAAGTCAGATATAAAGATATTCCGCTGAGCGAAAAATTGTCATTGGAAGTCGGCGCGAAATATGCTTTTGCTAATCAGACCGATGAGCAAAAAGCCGCGCAAACTTCCGGTGATGACTATAAAGTAAAATCATCATGGCTGGGTCAGGCTATTTTACGTCACCCTGTATTGGGGGGATTTAATGAATTGACGGCGCAAGTCGCCAATAACTCGATGGCCAGTCAATTTATGAATATTTCGAGCGCCAATCCGGATTTTGACTATAACAGTTCTTATTATGGCATTCACAGCGACGGTATTGGCTGGCGATTGGTTAACCAGGGGGAAATATACCTGCGTGATGATATTATTATGGCCCATTCACTGGTGTATGGTCGCGGTAATGACCTTTACTCCACGTATACCGGCGCGCACACCGATTTTGAAACCCTTCGTGCGGTGATTCGCCCTGCCTATATTTGGGATAGAACCAACCAAACGGCGCTGGAGCTGGGTTACTTTATTCAGGAAAATAGCGCCAATAATATTGGCTATGATGAATCGGGTTATAAAGTGACGCTGGCGCACACGTTCAAAGTAGACACCAGCCTGTTGAAATCGCGACCTGAAATCCGTTTCTACACCAGCTATCTCAGAGCGCTGGAAAATGAAATAGATAACCAGAGTTTTAACGATGGCAAAGAGTATCAAATCAGCTTCGGCGTCCAGGCGGAAGTGGTTTTCTGATAAGGGAAAAAATATGTTTTTTTCAGCAAAAAAGATTAAATCAATTTCATTGAGCGTATGTCTGGCGGCATGTTGTCCGGCATTTTCCGTGGCGGCGGCCTCCGCGGTAACCGAGGGGGCTGCGGCGGCGGTGAACGCGGAAAAAACCCGCATACTGATTCTGAGTGATATTGGCAATGAGCCGGACGATTCCCAGTCTCTGGTTCGATTTTTGTTGTACAGCAATGAATTTGACGTAGAAGGCATCGTGGCGACCACCTCGACCTGGCTGCGCGACAAAGTCAACACGCCGATGATCCACGAACGTATTGATGCCTATGAGCGCGTGTTGCCAAATCTACAGAAACATGCGCAGGGATACCCTTCCGCTCAGGCGCTACGCCAGGTGGTTCGCAGCGGGCAGGCGGGATACGGCATGGCGTATGTCGGCGATGGCAAATCGACGCCGGCGTCAGAGCTTATCATTCAGGCGGTGGATAAACAGGACGATCGTCCCTTATGGATTACCCTGTGGGGCGGCGGCGTCGATCTGGCCCAGGCGCTGCATGATGTAAAAGCGCGCCGGACGCCGGAAGAGGTTGCCGCTTTCATCAAGAAGATCCGTGTTTATGCCATTTCCGATCAGGATAACACCGGCGTGTGGATCCGCGGTAATTTCCCGCAGCTGCGCTATATCACCAGCATTCATGCCTGGAATGAGTATTTCCTGTCAACCTGGATCGGGATATCTTCGTCGCGGGCGATCGGCGGCGATATGAGCAAAGTGAATAACGAATGGCTGGCGGAGAACATCCGGCGTAAAGGCCCGCTGGGCGCGGTATATCCGGCGGTGGAATACTCGATGGAAGGCGATTCGCCATCCTTCCTGTATTTGCTGCGCACCGGGCTTGGCGATCCTGAACATCCGGAATATGGCGGCTGGGGCGGGCGCTATGCCGCTGTCGCACCGGATGATGCGGGAGGCTTGCGCGTCAGCACATCGGATGAAGTCATGGGCGTCGACGGGAAAAAATACCGCACGGCGCCAGCGACGATCTGGCGGTGGCGCGATGCTTTCCAGAATGACTTTGCCGCCCGAATGGACTGGACTCTGACCGGGGAGGTGAAAAAAGCCAACCATAACCCCAATCTGGTGCTCAATGGCGCGCCGGGGACACAGATTTTGTCCTGGCAGGTGAAATCCGGCGAGGTGGTCACGCTCTCGGCGCAGGGTTCCGGCGATGTCGACGGCAATCAGGTCACGTATCGCTGGTGGCAATACAAAGAACCGACCGCAACGGCGATGGGCATTCATTTTGGGCCGGGACTTGAGCTGTCTCATCAAGAGGGGGAACAAACCCGTTTCACCGCGCCCGCCGTCAAGACAGCGACGCCGTTCCATATTATTCTGGAAGGGAAAGACAACGGCTCTCCGGCATTAACGTCCTATCGGCGGGCGATTGTGACGGTGTTGCCCGCAGCGCAGTGAATGGAGGCGCCGGATTGACGATCGCGCGTCGGGAGAAAAGAAACCGCTGTGTTTGATGACTATCGGCCGACAAGGACGTTGGCAATCCCAACCGCACGGAACTCAATAAGTGGTTGTCCCCCCCGTAAGCAGAGACAGAGGTATCCATGAGCCAATCCATTGCCAATTTTCAATTGATGGCCAAGCCGTCGGGTTCGGTATGCAATATCGATTGCTCTTACTGTTTTTATCTGGAGAAGGAGCACCTTTATCCAGAGCGGAAAAGCCGTTGGAAGATGGATGGCGAAACGCTGGAAAATTATATCCGTAAAAATATCAGCGGGCAGCAGGCCGACGTGGTGGACTTTCTGTGGCAGGGCGGCGAACCGACGCTGCTGGGCATTGATTTCTTTCGTGAGGCGCTACGGTTACAGAATCAATACCGCGGCGGCAAACGGATCAATAATTTCTTTCAAACCAACGGCATCAATATTGACGATGACTGGGCGCGCTTTCTAAAGGAAAACCAGTTTCTGGTCGGTCTGTCGATCGATGGCGACCGGATCAGCAACGACGCGCATCGCCTTACCCGAAGCGGAAAAAGCACCTTTGATGCCGTGATGCAAGGGCTGGAGGCGTTGAAGCGTCACCGGGTCGAATTCAATACGTTGACGGTGGTGAATGCGGAAAACGTTAAACGTCCGCTGGACGTTTACCATTTTCTCAAGCGCATCGGCAGCCGTTATATGCAGTTTATTCCGCTGGTGGAGCGCCGTGCGGCGCAGCCGGACGCAAACGGACTGATGCTGATCCAGCCTGATTTTTCCGGCCAGTGCAGCGTAACGGAATGGTCTGTTCCCGCCAAAGCCTACGGGCGTTTCCTGAATACTATTTTTGATTACTGGGTGCAACACGATTTGGGCAATGTATTTGTCATGAATTTTGAGCATACGTTGACCAAAATGACCGGTCAGCTCAGCGCCTGTGTCATTAATGAAACCTGCGGCGGAAATCTTATTGTCGAGTCGAACGGCGATGTCTATTCCTGCGACCATTTTGTATATCCCGAACATAAGCTGGGAAATATTAATCAGGATGATTTGGTCTCGTTGGTTAATTCACCGCGCAATATCGCTTTTGGTCAGCATAAACTGAAAAACATCAGTAAAGATTGCCTGAATTGCGCGGTAAGGCCGGTATGTCATGGCGGCTGCCCAAAACATCGCTTTGAAATTTCCAGCGATGGTCGGCCGAATAAAAATTATTTTTGTGACGGATTTAAAACGCATCTGTTGCATGTGCTGCCGCGCATGCAGTCATTATTAACGCAAATGGTGCGTAAAGAATCGATGAAAAAGATAAGGAGGAATATCAAACAAACATTCTATTAACTGAAATTGAATGACTGTCTGGGTATTTTCATTAAAACGTAGATTTTTTAATGCTGTCTGATCCGTACGGTGCGGGAAGACGGTATATACC
Source organism: Brenneria sp. hezel4-2-4 (assembly GCF_013155275.1). Classification (GTDB taxonomy): domain Bacteria; phylum Pseudomonadota; class Gammaproteobacteria; order Enterobacterales; family Enterobacteriaceae; genus Brenneria. Next base: position 848,855 of record NZ_JABJXS010000001.1, on the reverse strand, counting down.
CGTCATACTTCAAGTTGCAGGTGCGTTGACTTTCCTCGCTCAACTTTCTGCAACTCGGATTATTTAGTGTATAGAGAAAGGAACTGTAATGAAAAAAAATAAACTTCTGGCGGCAATTACGCTGGCTTGCATGCAGGCGGCGAGCGTGCATGCCGCCGCGCCAGCTTCCTCATCTGTCGTGCCGCAACAACCCAACGTGATCTACATCCTGCTTGACGATCAGCGCTATGATGCGTTCGGATTTCTGAATCCGGCCATTGATACGCCAAATATGGACAGCATCGCCAAAGAAGGCACGTATTTTAAAAACGCGTTTGTTACCACCTCGCTGTGTTCGCCCAGCCGCGCCAGTATCCTGACGGGAATGTATGTCCATAATCACGGCGTGTCGGACAATAATCCGTCGGATCTTTCGCATCTGAACTATTTTCCGGAGTTGCTGCGCGACAAGGGGTATCAAACCGGTTTCTTCGGTAAGTGGCATTTTGGCGGCGCGGATAAAACCGCGAATAAAGGATTTGCCGGTTTTGATCGCTGGGTCGGGCTGCTGGGGCAGGGCAGTTATTACCCTATCGACAACTATGGTAAGCCGGTAATGCTTAATATCGACGGAAAAATGGTGCCGCAAAAAGGCTATATTACCGATGAACTGACCGACTATGCGGTGAACTGGCTGAATCAGCTTGATAAGAACAAACCGTTCATGATGTATCTGTCGCATAAAGGCGTGCACTCGGATTTCCTGCCGGCTAAACGCCACCGCGGCAGTATGAAAGGGGTCACATTCCCGCTGCCCGATACCTATGCCGATACCCCGGAAAACTATGCCGGTAAACCGATGTGGGTGAAAAACCAGCGTAATAGTTGGCACGGCGTTGATTACCCTTACAACACCAACATGGATCTTCAGCAGTACCAGCGCGACTACTACGAAACCCTGCGTTCGGTGGATGACAGCGTAGGGCGCGTGCGCGACTGGCTGAAACGGCAAGGTCTGGATCAAAACACCATTATTATGGTGATGGGGGACAATGGCTTTATGTTCGGCGAGCATGGCTTAATCGATAAGCGCAATGCTTACGAAGAGTCGATTCGCGTGCCGCTGATTGCATCCGGTCCGGGTTTTGCCAAAGACAAGGTCGTGGAGGATATTGTCAGAAACATTGATATCGCCCCGACTATTCTGGAGGCTGCGGGGGTTCCGACGCCGAAAAACTATGATGGTCAGAGCTTCTGGAAACTTGGCGTCGAGGGGCAAACGGCGCCGAAACGGCAAGACCACTTCGTCTATGAATACTTCTGGGAATACAGCTTTCCGCAAACGCCCACCACGTTTGCCATTCGTACGCCGGAATATAAATACATTCAGTACTATGGCGTGTGGGATAAGGAAGAACTGTATGACATGCGCAATGACCCGCAGGAAAAACACAACCTGATCGATGCGAAGGATGAAAAAATCATCAATGCCAAGATCGCGTTGCGTAAGCAACTTTATCAGGAACTGCGCGATCACCAGGGCAAAAATGTCATTCCTTATAACCAGCGGTTAGGGCAAGGCCAGGTCTATCGCCATGAAGGAGCCGGGGAGCAATTGGCGCCTTTCCCGCGTGAATGGCTGAAGGGATATAATCATGAGGAGATCCTCGCCGGCTTTATTCCCGATCAGGTCGGCAAAGAAGCTAGAGTAAAAGCATCCAATGAAGCGGTGAAGAAAAGCGAACCGCTGTTAAAGGAGATGATGGATAAATAATCCTCTCTGACGTCGGCGGGCATTCTGTGCCCGCTATGAATATCCTGTGAACCGCCGCCTTATTCTCTCAACAACGTATTTCCCGCTTTAGATAACTCCTCTGCTGGCTGAATTGTGTGCAAAAAATGAAGAATCGTCCAGAAGTGTAAAGATATCGTTTTATTTTGGTAAAGATTATCAATATGATTATGCGAATCATTAACAACAAGAAGGATGTTATTCATGCAGCACAGCCGTATCGCCAGCGCCGTGGCGTTGATTCTTTTCAGCAATACAGCATGGTCAGATGAGGGAACTATCACCGTTAATGGCAATATTTTAGGTGATTCCAGAGCGGAAGAGGTGAAAACCTGGGCGGGCAACCGTACCGTCATCACACATGAACAGCTTCATCAGGGTGCGAACCGGACGTTGGATGATGCGTTGCAGCGCGTGCCCGGGGTGAAAATTCAGGATGAAACCGGCACGGGAATTCTGCCGCAGATTGCGGTTCGCGGTTTGTACGACAGCCGCAGCGGGCGCTCCCAGATCCTGCAAGACGGCATTCCGCTGGCGCTGGCGCCCTATGGTCAGGAAGGCATGTCGTTGTTCCCCACCAGTTTCGCCACCATCGACCGTATTGATGTGGTGCGCGGCGGAGCGGCGGTGCAGTACGGGCCGAACAACGTCGGCGGCGTAATCAACCTGATCAGTAAACCGATCCCGGTTGCCTGGGAAAATGAAATCGCCGAACGCGCCACGTTCTTCGGCCGCGGCCGCAATCTGTGGGATACCTATCTGCGTACCGGCGGCATGATTAATGATAGCTTCGGCCTTCAGTTGGAAGCCAACCAGGTGAAAGGCAACTCGTTCCGCGAACACAGCGCCAGTAAGGTGCAAAACTACCGTATCCGCGGGTTGTGGAACATCAACGACGAGACCAGCCTCGATCTTTCTTACCAGTATTACGATGCCCATGCCGAGCTGGCCGGGGCGCTGTCCGGCGCGGATTACCGCGCCGATCGTCGTCAGAGCACGCGTCCGTGGGATGATTACGACGGTCACACCAAGCGCTATAGCGCAGTCTATAACCAGCAATTGGGATCGCTTGGCTTTGTCGATTCGGCGGAGTTTAACTGGATGTTTTTCGGTCATCAATCCGACCGTGATTTCCACGTCGGGATGAGCGGGGTGGCGGGTCAGACCTGGAACCCCGCGTTGCCTGCGAGGATCGTGCAGAACTCGCCGCGCAGCTTCAACGTCTGGGGAACGGAGCCTCGCCTGAGCCTGGATATTGACGGCGATAGCGTGAACCAGCAGTGGATTATCGGGGCGCGCTTTATTAAAGAAGAGATCGATTATCAGGTGAAACAGCGTACGTTGGCCAGCGGCGCCACGGCCACCACCCGCGATTGGGATTTCGACGACCGGGCCTGGGCCGGTTATATCAGCAACGCGGTCAAACTGCTGGACGATCGTCTGACCATTACTCCCGGCGTGCGTTTTGAGCGTGTGACCGAAAAATACGCCGATAAGATCACCGGCGTAAATACTTCCGCGCAGGATGCCCAGTGGCTGCCAGGGCTGACGGTCGGCTATCAGTTGGCGCCGGAATGGTTCCTCTATGCCAACACTCAGAAGAGCCTGCGCCCGGCGCAGGTGACGCAGATCGTGAAAGGCGGCGATGTCAGCTCGGAACTGGCTTGGAACTATGAGAGCGGCGTACGTTACAGCCCGGCGGATAACGTCAGCCTGAGCGCCGGCCTGTACCGTATCGACTATAAAGATCAGATTTCCTATGAAAACACCTCGGACCGTTTCCTGAATATGGGGAAAACCCGCCATCAGGGTGTCGAACTGGAAGGATTCTGGAGTCCGGCCGCGCTGGACGGCCTGAAGCTGCACGCCGGTTATGCCTATCTTGATGCGGAACAGCTGAACGGACAGAATCAGGGCAAGCGCGTCCCTTATGCCTCTCGTCACCAGCTTACGCTGGACGGCAGCTACGCATGGCGCGGCACCACCTTTACCCTGTCAAGCTACTATTTCAGCAAGTCCTTTTCCGATGCGGCGAACACCGTGCGTGACAACAGCACTGAATCCGCGGGGCAGCAGCCGTCTTACTGGGTATGGAATGCGCAGGTCAGCCGCGATCTGTACAAGTCCGGCCGTAATCTGCTGAGCGGCTATGTTGCGGTGAATAATCTGTTCGACAAAGAGTACTGGTACCGCGGTATTGATACCAGTCCGTGGGGACGCCAGCCGGCGCCGGGGCGTTCCGTGACCGCCGGACTGAGCTATAAGTTCTGATACCGGTTTGATCGCCCATCGGTATAGCCCGCTCCTGTTGGATGTTGGAGCGGGCTGAGGTTGCTGACAAAGTCGTCGGTAAGCCCGAGATACCCGGGCCTACCGTACCGAGGGGCGCTCCGGCGGCTTACGCCGCTACGGCCCCTCGCCACGCTCTCCCTAATAACGGGCTTTGTCAACGGTCTGAGCCCGCTCCTGTTGGAGCGGGCTTTTTATTACGGGCGCCCTGTCCGTCACTCTGTGGGCCGTTGCTACGCAACGTTGAAAAACGTTCCCGAGGTTTATTTACGGCTGAAGAAAGAATAACCCGCTGTATTCTACGCCGGTGAAATCACGGTATAGCGCCTCCAAATCCGCCTGCGGATCGACATCGGCGAATAGCTGTGGATGGAGGAATTTGGCAATCGCCTCCAATGCGATAACGTTGAACGGGCTGTCGTAGAACTGGTGATAAACCGCCATCACTTTTTTCTGCCGCACCGCCGGTATCGGGGCAACGCCGTTTCGCGCCATCAGATGCAACAGTCTCGGCAGGGCGGTTTCGCGGCTGGCTTCATAGCCTAGCGGCACCGCGAGCGATTCTTTACCGCGCTGGCTCCAGTCCGCGCCGCTTAACAGATAATAATCCGGGTTGCTGGTAATCAGCAGTTCCGGGCTGACGTCTGCGCCCTGAACGGGGACTTTCTCCGCCAGCAGATTGCGCCCGCCGGCGGCGGCAATAAATTCTCCGTAGCTATTGCGGCCAAATACCGCGCAGCAGGTGTCGCCCGTCATGCCGGCATGGTTCTCAAATACCACGCCGGGTCGCTGATTTTCCGGAAGGGTGAGCACCCGATCCTGCACGCGTTGATAAAGTTGCCGCCAGCGTTGGATAAAACGTTCCGCGTTCTGTTGTTCGCCGAACACCTCGCCCAGCAAGCGGATACTGTCTGGCGCATGGGTCAGCGGACGCTGACGGAAATCGATGAAAATCACCGCGATGCCGCTCTTTTCCAACATCGCCAACGTGCCGTTGCCTTGTAGCTTGGGCAGAACGCCGATATCGAATACGATCAGATCGGGGCGCAGCGTGAGTGCGCGTTCGACGCTGAAATCGCTGCGGTAGGGGTTGTCGAACACCGTAATCTGTTTGAGCTGCGGATAGCGCTGCGCATAGTGGCGGGCCATATCCGGCGCGCGAACCCGCAGCGAGTCGTCCCAGGCGATAATGTTTTTCAGCGGTTCGGCCGGATGGAGAATGTTGACCGCCAGCAGCAGGCGGCTGTCGGCCAGCATCACCCGCGAGACCGGCGCGTCAACGGTGACATGCCGTCCGGCGATGTCCTGCACCGTGACGGGCGCCGCGCGGACAAGGGAGGACGTCATGATGCACAGCAGTAACAGTAAACGACGGGGGAACCTGATCATGGTTTTGCTCGTTGGGTTAAAGATGATAGCGAAATGTAAAGTGAATCGACGCTTAAAACAATCGATGCTTAAAACAATCGACTCTTAAAACAATCGATGCTTAAAGCAATCGGTTCTTAAAACACGCGCGCCATCGGCGTGACGGCCGGTGGCGCTGCCGTCACTCAAGCCATAGCACTTCCGGCGGAGCGTGCATCAGGAAATTCTGGTGCGAGATGTTCCAGGCATAGGCCCCGGCCAGACTGAACACCAGCCAGTCGCCGATCGCCAGGGCCGCGACGGGCTGCTGTCGCGCCAGCACATCTTTGGGGGTGCAAAGTTGTCCCACCAGCGTAACCGGCTGATTTTCGACGGCCGGCGCATGCTGTTCGCGTCTTAGTACGCTGAACGGATGATTATGCCCCTGAGCTGCCGGGGTGCGAAAATGGTGGGTGCCGCCGTGGCCGATGGCGAACCACTCGCCCAGATTGCGCTTGATATCCAGCACTTCCATCACATAGTAGCCGCAGCCCGCGCTGATATAGCGGCCGCACTCGAAGCGCAGTTTAAGGTGCCCGGCCTGACATTCGCTAATTACCGCCGGCAAGCGCCGGCAGAATGTCGCCCAGTCGAAGTGCGCCGTCGGATCGCGGTAGTTGATGCCGATCCCGCCGCCGACGTTGACCTGTTGGATCTGCACGTCGAACTGCTCGCACCAGCGGGCGACCTGTTGCAGATACAGACGCATTAACGCCAGATGATTTTCCACCGCCAGTTGATGGGACATCAGGTGAAAATGGAAACCGGTTAAGCTTAGCCAGCGGCATGCGTCGATGGCGGCGATAGCCAACGGCAGCTCGGCGGCGTCCAGTCCGAATGGCGTCGGCTTGCCGCCCATCATTAACCGGGTGCCGTCGATGCCGGTCAGCGGAATGTTCATCCGCAGCATCACCCTGACCGGGCGTTGACGCCGCGTGGCGATATCGCTCAGCCGCCGCAACTCGGTCAGGCTCTCCACATGGATGGCGTCGATTTCCAGTTCTACCGCCGTTTCCAGTTCCGCAGGCAGTTTGCCCGGCCCGCCGAAAATCAACGGACTGTCCGGCACCTGATCCCGCAACCAGCGCAATTCGCCGCCGGAGGCGGCCTCGAAGCCGTCCACCCACGGCGCCAGCGTATGCAGGATCGCTTTTTCCGGGTTGGCTTTGGCCGCGTAAAACAGTTCGCACTGCGCGGGCAGAGCGGCGCGCATGGCGGCAATATGCGCGCGCAACGCCGACAGGTCATAGACATAAGCGCAAAATGGCGCGCTACGCGTCTGCTGTAAACGATCGAGCGTTTGATAAACCAAAGGCGTCATACAGGAGCCCTCATAGGATGTGCGATCGGCGTATAGTCGGCCTGCTTATCCGCGCGTTGCAACAGACGGGTGCGCAGGTTGTTTTTGGACGGGATTTTGGCGCCTGACAGCAAGGCGGCGATTTCCGGCTCGCGCCGCCAGCCCGTCAGGCGTTGCGCCAGCGTATTCCATAATTGTTGCTCCAACGTTCGGTCGCCGCCGGCCAGGTGGAACAACGCTTCGGAAAGGTTGTTGATCAGCAGACAGTAGGCGATGCGTTGCCAGCCTTTGTCGCGCGGATACCAGACCGACTGCCGCGCCCGCTCCGACATACCGCTAAGCGCGGCGGCGGGCCAGCGTGACGGGTCGAGTTTGGTGCCTTCCAGATCGCGTATCCACACGCGGTGCGGCAGGCCGTTTTGCAACCCGATCAGGGTATTTTGCAGATGGGGTTCGAAAATGACGCCTTCATTAAAGAAAGCGTTGAGCACTCCCGGCAGCAGCACATCAAGATAGGCGGTCAGCCACCGTTGGCTGGCGTCGGCCCATGACAGATCGCGCTGCGCGGCCAGACGGGCGATGAACGGGGCGATCAGGCTATTGCCCTGGCGATCCCAGGCAAAGAGCGCGGCGGCCATTTCCACCTGGCAATCCAGACGGGTGGCCGGCGGCAGGTTTTCACGGTACAGGATACCGAAGCACTCCTGCAAATGGCGCGCCTCCTGCGCATCGGCGCCGGGGATCAGGCTGAAATCCAGACTGCTGGCGGCCGGTTCGCGCATGATGTGAAAACCCGGCGTCTGGTTTTCCAGTCGACAAAAGGTCTCCGCCAGCAGCGTGTTCAGCGCGACGGCGCTTTCCAGTTCATACCAGGCGTTTTTGCGCACGCAGTTGGTCAGGCGCACGTGGATGGAGCATTTCAGGAACCAGGGTAATCCGGCCTGATACAGCGTGCGCACCGACGACGTGGGATAAAACGGCGCGCCGCGTAAGCCCAGCGGGGCGATCAGCCCTTGACGCCGCGCCTGCTGGTAGAGCGGCGAGCGGAGGATATGATCGGCTTCCCAGGGATGGCAGGGATAGGCGTGGGCTTCATCGGTCAACGTGGACAAGATGGCGACGGCCCGGGCGTCTCCCTGCTGTTGCAGCAGTCGGGGATCGATGCGAAACCAGTACAGCGGAAAGTGCGCGCCGGCCTCCGGCGAGCAGGCCAGCAACGCCTCGGGATCGACGCCGCTGCGGCTTTTGGGCGTCGGGTGCATCGGGTGGCCCCAAATCAAGCTCTGTTCGCTGCGCACAAAATTGTCGGGATACGCTGGGAGCGGCGTCTCAAGAAAGGCGTGCGTCACGCGAATACTGTTCTCGATCTGTTCCACCAGTTCGGGGTTGATCCCCTGTTGCAACTGCGCGGCCATCTCTTCCTGTAACAATCGCATAGCCTCCCCGGCGCAGATCGCCCGCCAGGGTTTGCCGAACTGCTTGATGAACGGGGTGCTGTTATAACGCCCGCGCCCCAGCAGACTCCAGCGATCGGCCTTAATCGCCAATTGCCGCTGGCTGGCGCATAAGTCGATCACCACCACATCGCCGGCAAGCATCTTGCTGGCCAGCGCCTGCGGAATATTGCCGCCGGACGCCGTTCGGACCTGACCGGCCGGCTGGGCGAACTCGCGGATATAGCAGTTGAGCAGCGCGGTGAAGGTGGCGTATTCCGCGGCATCACGCAGCGGGGCGGCGATAAACGCATCGGTCCCCGGTTTTTCATGGACGGCGAGCGAGGTCTTCATAGGTTGACTCCTTAAACGGGGAGAACAGAAAAATAAACAACGCCAATCCGGCGACGACGCCGGAAGCGATAAAGGGGGCGCTAACGGAAAAGTGGGCGCACAGCCAGGCCGCGCTTAAACCGGCGGCGACGCCGGCCCATTTGCCGGCGGCATCCAGACGGCCGAACTCGTGGCCGGCGTTGTGGCTGGCGATCGTCTGGCTGATAAGCCGATTGATGCCGTTATAGCCAAACAGAATACCGATGCCGAATAGGGTGCGCGCCGCCAGCAACGCGACGGCGCTGTCCAGCACGCTGTGCCAGAACGCGGCGATAACCATCAGCGTCAGACCATAGCCCAGATGCCCGGAAGATGCCGTGACGCGCTGTAGCAGCGGAAGCAGCAACAGATAAAGCAGATGCGGCCAGCTGTAAAACAGGCCTATGCGGCTTTCGCCGCTGAGCCAGTGCTGAGCGAACGGCAGAAAATAGGGAAAGGTCACCACCATGGCGAAGTTGAACAGAAACTGTAACGACAACAGCCGGATCGCGGCGGGATGACGCGGTTCGCCGGGAAGCGCCGGTTGCGGCCGTGATGACGGATGGCGCGGCGCATCGTCAAGGGGCAACGACAGCGACAGCACAAACCCGGCCAGCGGCAGGACGGCCAGCCACAGGTACAGCCGTAAGGTCGGAACCGGGGTAGCGCTGATGAGTAAGCCTAATCCGGCAGGGGCGCACAGCAGCGCCAGCCGGGCGGAAAACTGCGTCCAGTTCAGGGCGTTGCCGAGCGCCGCGCCGCTGAGACTAACGGCCAGATAGCCATTGGCGGCGGCCAGCGTCCCGCCGGCAATGCCCTGAAGCAGCAGCGCCGCGATAAGCCACGGCAATGACGGAGCCAGCCCCGCCATGACAAAGGCCGCCGTTAAACCGAGCAAGGCCCGCTGGAGCGACAACCGGCGACCGAAACGATCGGCAAAGCGCCCCCACAGCGGCGCGCTTAGCGCCGTCGCCACCGTGGGCAGACTGTATAACACGCCGATCCACAAACTCTCGGCATGGATGCCGAATCCCTGCAACAGCGTCGGCAAAAACAGCGGAACGCCCAGTACGGTAAAGGCCGCCAGAAAATGGCAGGCCAGCACCACGGTCAGAACGCCGCGCATTATTCCGCGACCTGGCGTAAAAAGTTCGGGCCGCTCTGTCCGTAGTATTTGTTGATATCCGCCGCGCCGGAAGCCTGTTTGCTGAGCAGACTGCCGCTGAGCAGGAGATATTTCACCGGCTGATAAGTCTCTTCAAACAGTATCTGCCGGGGGAGACGGGTATCAACGCCTTGTCGATCCAACCGCCGCAGGGTGGCGAGCAGCGCCTGCCGCAGGATGCGATAACCCTGTCGGCGATCCAGCGCGCCTCGGTCGGCGAGATTTTCCAGTACAGCGGCGAGATCCAGTTGCAGAGTGATGGTGATAAACATCTGCGCCAGCGCGCGCTCATCTTCAACCCGAATGCGTTCGTCAAGCAGTTCGGCGACGCGTGGCTGGAGATCCGGGCGCGCGGCCGCGAAGCGTTGCGGCCAGAGTCGGGCGGCATCGTTATCCTTCATCACCAGCGACGGCGGTTGCCCGGGCGTAAAGCTGATAATCGCATTCTGCTGATTGGACTCCAGCGCGATGCCGTAGCGCAGCCATAAGGTCAGATGGACGTCGCTCATCAGTTGGCAATAGTCTTGCCACCAGTCTTCCAGCGCCGGCATGCCGGGCTGGTCGAGCACAAATTCCAGATAGGCGCGGCCGTCCGGCATGGCGCTGCCCAGCGCCGCCACCGGCGCCAGGGTTTCGTCCTGACGCGGCTGCGGATAGCGGCGCACCAGAAAGGCGAACAGTTTTTCATCGCCCAGATGGCCGCAGAATGATTCATCCACGTGACGATACCGCCCCTGTAGCATGGGATCGCGGGCCGCCAACTGCGGCAGCACCTGCGCGAACCATTGTCCGTCGTACAGCGTTGAAGGCTTTATCAGCCGGATGTTTTTTTGTCCCAGCGTGCGCATCGCCAAAGGGATCTTGATGTGCGTATCCGGGAAATCCGCGAGCTGCACGGTACGCACGGACAGCGTGGGATATACGTTTAGCCAGGGCAGCGGCGCGGCAATGGCGTCGTCCGGCAGCGAGGATAGCTGTTCCCAGGTCAGAGGATGCACCGGGATCAGGGTGTGGCTGTGGCGCAGGTCGCAGGCCAGCCCCACCTGGGCAAATGACGGCCACCAGTCCGGATGCGCGCCGGGGCGCGTCAGCGTCAGCGATGCGGCGGGCACGGCCAGCCAGCGCAGCAAAAACGGCGAGCAAAACTCCGGCGCGTAGCGGCTTAGCTGGTCGGTGCTGAAGCCAAACTTGGCGCGTGCGGTGGGATAGTAGGGGTGATCGAGATAGCTGGCCATCTGATCGGCATGGCGCAGGCGCTCACCCCAACTGCGCGCCGGCAGCGGACGGGCGAGGTCGGCGCGCTGTTGCAAAAACGCCTGATGGCAAAGTTCTCCCTGTTCGCAGGCGGCGTCGGCTTCTTGCTGGTAGCTGGCGTACAACTGCCGGGTTTCGTCATCCCGATCGGGCATCAGCAGCGCCAGCCAGTCGGCATAACCCGTCTGCGTTTGCCAGCCTTCGCCCGCGGGTATCTGCCAGCGCGGGGCGACGGCCACCCATGACTGCATATAATCGCTGCTTTGCACCTGAATACGCAGCGGCGTATTGAGATGGGCGGCGTACAGCCAGTATTCCCCGTCCTGCCGGCGAATGTCGCCGCGGCTGACCAGCGCCGACACGTCTTCCCGCAGGCTGGCGTTAATGATGCGCAGGGTAATGTAATCCTGATGATTCATCATGCGATCTCCCAACGCAGCTGGGCCAGCGTTTGCTGTTCCAGTTGACGCAGCGCCGCGCTGTCCCGGGCTTCGACATACAACACGCCGAGGTAATCTTTATTGGAATGCGTCAGCGTGATGCGCTCGCCCTGCGTTTTCAGCGGGCGATACCGGACGCCTTCACGTAGCGTGGGCCGGGGCGCCTGATGCAGCGTGCCTTCCTTTCCGGCGACCAGATAATGGATCAGCGCCTGGGTGGCGGCGGCGGGAACGGCGGGAACCGGCTGCCCCAGATGCAGTTGCAGGATGGGGGTGAACCAGCCGCCGGGCAGAATGCGATCCAGCAAGAATTCACGACCGTCGCCGATGCTGCGGTAGTTTATCTCCACCAGCACCGGCCCCTGCGGCGTGGCGATGAATTCGCTGTGGCAGACGCCGAAACCCACGCCAAAGCGGCGCAGCTGTTCCAGCGCATGTCGCCGCCACTTCACGCCGTATTCGCCCTGCCAGACGGCGCGCGTTTCGACAAAGTGAGGCGGCGGCGACAGTTCAACGTCAAAGCCGCCAATCGGCAGCAATGTCTGACCGTCGCCCAGCGTTTCCAGCGTAAACAGCGGCCCGGCAATAAACTGCTCCAGCAGTAGCGTCGGGCGGGCGGGATGTGCGGCGAGGAACTGCTGCATCCGACCGGCGCTCTCGATCAGACTGACGTCCATAGAGGCCACGCCCTGACTGGGCTTGACCACCAGCGGCCACGGCCAGTCCGGTGCGACGGGCGTCTCGGGCAATAGCTGCGTCGACCAGGTGGAGGGCAGCCCCAGCGTGGTCAACCGCTGACGCATGCGCCATTTTTCCTTGGCGGCGTAACAGATGCGCCAGTCTTTGCCGGGCAGGCCGAGCGCTTCGGCGGCAATCGCGACGGCGGTCTGAAGATGGTCGCTGTTGGAGAACAGGGCGGCAGGCTGGATACCGCCATCGGTAAGGGTATCGAGAATGGCCAGCGGGTTAAACACATCGCATTCGAGGATCTTCACCTGGCCGGCCAACGCCCGATTATGCGCCATGCCCTGATCGGTCAGCAGCAGGACGGGAAAACCCAGTTGACGGGCGGCGGGGATAAAACCTTCTGTCACGGCGGCGTTGACCACGTGGCTGACGATCACCAAAGGAGACTTTTGCGGCATGATAATTACCTGTTTTATAACGAAAAGGGTTATTCGGGATAGGAAAAAGCGGTGGGTTTGATCTCATCAAGGCGCTGGCGCAGGCTACGGAACAGAAATCCGCGATCCTCGCCGCATAGCCAGACCCGTATGCCGGACTCACGCCAGTAATTCAGCTGTTCGGCCGTTCGGGGATTGGCGCAGAAAGGCACGTCGGCCGACTGACAGCGTTGCGCCAGCCGGCGGATATGCGCTTCCACGTCCGCATGATGGGGAACCGGGCCTAAGCCGAGATCCAGCGCCAGATCCAGCGCGCCTTCCATAATCATGCTGACGCCCTCGACCGCCAGGATGTCGTCGATGGCGGCGAGACCGGCGGCGGTTTCAATCATCGGTATCAGCAGCAGACCCTGATTAGCCTGTTGGATATACTCGGCCAGCGGCAGGGCGCCAAAACCGGTCACGCTGCCGCCGGTAATGCCGCGCTTGCCTTGCGGCGGGAAACGCATGGCATCGCGTACCGCCAGTACCTGTTCGGCGCTTTCCGCCTGGGGGATGACGATGCCATGCGCGCCCATATCCAGTACGCGGCCGATCAGTTTGTGGTCGGGCCGCGGGATGCGCACCAGCGGCGCGCAGCGGTGGAACTGGGCAATGTGGATACACTGCTGTAACAGCGTTTCGTTGTGGGGGAGATGCTCCAGATCGAGGATCACAAAGTCGTATCCGGCGCAGGCGATCATTTCCACGATGCTCGGGTGGGGAACCGAGTTCAGCATACCCAATATTGCCTGTTGAACCGGTTTATGCAGGTGCAGATGTAATGACAACACATTATCTCTCCATGTTAATGATAATCATTTTCGTAAAGATAATCATTAGCAATGTGAGATTATAGTGAAAAGATGTTACATAATGTTTACTTATGCGTTGTCCCATTAGCATTTTGATGAAGCCACCATCAGCGGCGTCAATATCCGCGTGTTATCTCATCTTGTGCTTAACAGGCGATGTACCTATTATCTGTAGCGAAATGGAAATGATTCTCAACTATGAAAGCGGATTCACTGACGCCGGTTTTTGCCGAAATCATTCCATTGGGACGCAAGGTGAGGATGACGATGCTTGCCGCGACTGACCTGTTTTGATGAACATCGATTTTATTACCCGACTGCGCACCGCAGAGGATGACGGCAGGATGTTGGCTTAATCATGCGTCAGCGGCGGTGGATTAAGGAGACTTCTTTTGGTTAAACAGACTGACGATAACGATAAGCGTGCGCCGCAGCGCGTGCGTAACGAATTGCGTTTCCGACACATCAGCGTGGCTAATAAAACCCGCGTGGCGGATAGCTTCTGGCGCATTCAGTTCACCGGCGCGGATCTAATGGGTTTTAACTCGCCGGGTTTCGACGACCATATCAAACTCTTTTTCCCCGATCCGAAAAACGGCGAACTGAATCTACCGGAGGTGTCGGCGGAAGGCATCGTTTGGCAAGAGGGCCAACGTCCTGTCGGGCGCGATTACACGCCGTTGGAATTTGACGGTGAGAATTCGTTGACGCTGGATTTTTATATCCATCAGGGCGGGGTGGCCAGCGACTGGGCCGAGCGTGCGCGGCCGGGAGACGAGCTGGTTATTGGCGGCCCGCGTGGATCGCTAATCGTGCCGGATGATTATCATTTTCAGCTTTACGTCTGCGATGAAACCGGCCTCCCGGCGTTCAAACGCCGCCGGCCCGCCATTAAAGCGGAGCAACTCCATCTGTTCGCTTATACCGATGAATCCACGGGCCGCGGCTATCTGGACGATCTCAATGGCGTTGACGTCAACTGGTTGGGGAACGGAATGATGCATACCGATAACCTCGACAGGCTCATCGGCGCGCTGGACAAGATCTCGCTGCCGACTGACGACTATTTCATCTGGTTGACCGGCGAAAGCGAGACGGTAAAAAGGCTGAGCGATTATTTTATCCAGCGCCGCGGCTGTGACGAGACTTTCGTTCGCGCCATCGCCTACTGGCACCGGAAGTAAATTCACCTTTCATTCGCCGTTGTCTCTGCGCTGTCAGGCCAGCGGCGCGTTGAGGCTCCCGGTTTCCATGTGACAATCAGACCGCCGAAATCGGAAGTCCTGATGAGTCGGGGAACCATTAAGGCAGGAATAAATCGTAAATATCCGCTTCGGCGTGACGCGTTTCGCTCAGATCGAGATTGGAAATGATGTGCTCGATATGATGCTCCATTTTACGGATAGCACCGGTTACATCTTTGTTGGCGATACTGTCGACCAAACCGGCATGTTCATCCGTCATACAGAGGATGTCGGTTTTCGGTTCATACATTGACTGAACCAGGATGCAGCGCTGTATTATCAGATAAACCATTCGTTCAATGACCGGATTGCCGACGATGCGGGCCAGGGTGAAATGGAACTCGGCGGTGATACGGTTGACGTCATTGCGGCGTGCGTCAAAGGCGGTTTTTTCACGTTCAAGCAGGGCGCGCAGCTCCACGATATCGGCAGGTTGCACACGCTCGCAGACAAGTTGGATCATAATGTATTCCAGCTTTCGACGGGCTTCGAAGACATGTTTCGCATCAGCCACGGTAGGCCGCGCAATAAACACCCCCTGATGTAGCTTGAATTCGACAATATCCTCCTCGCGCAGGCGTTCGAGTACGCGCCTTACTCTGGAGCGAGGAATATTATAGCTTTCAGCAAGCTTAACCTCATTGAGGTGATGTCCGGGGCGCAGTTTTTTGTCGATAATTGCGTTAATCAGGTGATTATAAATCAGGTCTTCACTGGGATGTTTCCCCCGGATCCTGTCGTTATTACTCTGTCCAGTCATGTCTTCCCACGTCTATGTGTTTTAACTTTCAGATAACCAGCGATTCAACTCTATTCAATCATAATATGAATGAATAACAGTTTTATGCCGGGGCCAGCAACAAAAATCTTTATTGCACCGCACGCGCGATTCTTTCCTTACTGGTCATTCATCCTGTTGCAAATGTTGGCATATTTTGTGCTTGTTTTATTGCGTGCAATTGTGCATGTAAAAATGCCTGTTTCTACTATGCAGCGTCAGGGGAAAGAAAATGAGCAACAAAGTGGATAGCGAGTTATTCCTTAACGATCTTTATGAGCTACGAAAAATTGGCGCCTATAAAACCGGCGTGAGTCGTCCCACCTACAGCGCCGCCGATATGGAGAGCCGTCGCTGGCTGATGCGGCGTATGACGGATGTCGGTCTTGAGGCCACAATGGATGGCATTGGCAATGTATTCGGACGGACGAACAAACCGGGGCCAAAAGTCTTGGTCGGCAGCCATATTGAAAGTCAGATAGAAGCGGGCTGGCTTGATGGCGCGCTTGGCGTCGTTGCCGGCGTGGCGTTGGCACGCGCGGGTTTCGCCGTCGACGTTTGCGCATTCGCCGATGAAGAGGGGCATTTTTCCGGCGGTTATCTGGGAAGCCGCAGCATCGTCGGGGCATTGACTGAAGAGGAGATCGACCAAAGCCGCGGCCGTCATAATGGCCCTCCGCTGCGTTCGGCGCTGGAAGCCGCCGGGCTTGCGGGTATTCCTCGCCTCCAGATCGATCCGGAGCGTTACCGGGGTTTTTTCGAAATGCATATTGAGCAGGGAACCCAGTTGGAAAATGCCGGTCTTCGCCTCGGCGTGGTGAGCGGCATTGTCGGTATCTGGACCTGGCGCATCGTCATTGAAGGCCAGCAGGATCATGCCGGCGGGACGCGGATGAGTGAACGACGCGATGCGGGCCTTGCCGCAGTGCGGCTGCTCAGCGATCTCGATCGGCTTTTTCCCACCGTTTGCAGCGAATACAGTACCTGGACCACGTGTAATATCACTCTCGATCCGGGCGCGCCGTCTGCCGTTATCCCGGGACGGGCGGAGATTTTCCTTGAGTTCCGCGATATTTCCGCAGCCGTGCTTGAACGTATGGAGCAGACGCTCAGAAGCGTCGTGCAGGAAAGTAACCGGCGCGATCGCTGCAAGGCGACCTTAATTTCCACGACGAAATCGATGCCGGTTATCTGTGATAGCGACATGATGTCGTGCCTTGAAGCCGCCTCAACCGAACTCGCCCCAACGGCCTGGCAGGTGATGCCCAGCGGCGCCGGCCATGACGCCAAAATGATTGCCAAAAAGCTGCCCGTCGCCATGCTGTTTGTCCCGTCGATTGGCGGCGTCAGTCACCACTGGACGGAAGATACCGCGGACGCCGATCTGATTCTGGGAATTGAAGTGCTGGCTCAAGGGGTTAGTCGTTTTCTTTCATAATCAACTTGGTCGGGTAATCGCGTTGCTTCAACACCATGCCCTATAAAGGAGCAATATCACCGTGGTTGCACATTTATAGCGCTTATGACGGATCATTCATGGTCGCTTAGCATCAGGCGCTAACGCGCAAGGAGCCGGAAATCTCGCTAAACACAACGGATTACGGCTAATTTAACCACAATTTATTTTGCACACCGCAACGTATAAAGGGATTTATGTTGGCATGAGTGTTGCTTAAATTAATTGCACGCAATATTACATGTATTATTGCAGTTAGATTGATTGTCAGCTTTGACACCGGGGAAGAGGGGGAAGTTATGATCCTTGAGCTTCAATTTGAGGATGTTTTTGCCGCATGGAGAATGTTCCTTGACGGAATTCTGGTTACGCTGACGTTATCAAGCGCTTCCTTTATCGGCGGATTGGCGGTCGGAATTCTAGGCGCCGCCGGATGCGTCTACGGGCCGGTTTGGCTTCAGCGCTGCATTACCGGTTATGTGGAAGTCATCAGAAACACGCCCCTGCTGGTGCAGCTGTTTTTGATATTTTTCGGTCTGCCGCAGATAGGCATTCGATTTGACGGGATGACGGCCGCCATTATCGCCTTTATCGTCAATCTCGGCGCCTACCTGACCGAAATCATGCGCGCCGGGTTTCAGTCGGTGCCGGAAGAGAATATTGAAGCCGGTGCATCGCTGGGGTTGTCAGGTTTCCAGATATTTCGCCATATCGTGCTGTTTCCCGCCCTGAAAAATATGGTGCCTGCGCTGGCGAGCCAGTTTATTTTCTTCATTCTGGCCACTGCCGTGGTGTCGCAAATCGCGGTTCCCGATCTATTTTATGTCGGCTCACTGGTTCAGAGCCGAACCTTCCGCGATTTTGAGATTTATATCCTTATCGCTGCACTTTATCTCTCGCTTTCTTTAATTCTGCGCATCGTTTTCAGCCTGACTTATCGCTTTACCTTCGGGAGACGCACATGATCCGTGGTTTTAGCTACATCGATATTCTCTATCTTATCGCGTCGATACGATGGACCCTATTGTTGGCCATCATGGCTTTTTCCGGTTCCGCCGTGGTTGGCATTGTTACGGCATTGCTCAGAATGGCGCCGTTCAGACCGTTGCGCTGGATTGGGATTATCTATGTCCAGATCGTACAGGGGATCCCTTTACTGGCATGGCTGTTCTTGCTCTATTTCGGCATGGCGGCGCTCGGCGTCAATATTAATCCGTGGCTGGCCGCGGCGTTAAGCTTCGCCATTTACGGCGGCGCCTATCTGGGAGAAGTATGGCGGGGCGCGTTGGAATCCATCACCAAAACGCAATGGGAAGCCGGCGCCTGTCTGGGGCTTTCTTACTCAGAGCAACTGCGTCACGTGATTATTCCACAATCGATACGTATCGCTATTCCACCGACGGTGGGATTTCTGGTTCAGCTGATAAAAAACACTTCGCTGGCCTCAATCATCGGGCTTATTGAACTCACTCGTCAGGGGCAACTTACCACCGCGGCGACCTACAGTCCGTTCGCCGTCTATCTGACCGTCGCCGTGCTCTATTTTGCCCTGTGTTTTCCTCTTACCCAATGGAGCCGTTCATACGAGCGGAAGCTAAATGCCTATCGTTGATCTGCAAAACATTATTAAGCGGTTTGGCACCAATACCGTATTGGATGATGTCTCGTTATCCGTAGAAAAAGGTGACGTAGTGACCATTTTAGGTCGCTCTGGCTCTGGCAAAAGTACGTTGCTGCGCTGTATTAACGGACTTGAGTCCGTGCAGGGCGGGCATGTGATTGTCAACGGCACGCGCGTTAACGATCCGCACTGCAATCTGCGGCTTTTACGCCAGGACGTGGGCATCGTTTTTCAACACTACAATCTTTTCCCGCATCTTTCGGTGGCGGATAACATCACGCTGGCGCCGCGTATTGTTCTCCACCAGTCGCCGGCGGAGGCGCGTGAACTGGCGCACGATGTGTTAAAGCGCGTCGGCCTCGAAAATAAGCTGGATGCGTTTCCGCATAATTTATCCGGCGGGCAGAAGCAGCGGGTAGCGATTGCGCGGTCGTTGGCGATGCGGCCCAAGGTGATGTTGTTTGATGAGGTGACTTCAGCCCTCGATCCGGAACTGACGGGCGAAGTGCTGAAGGTGCTGGAAAGCGTTGCCCAGGACGGCATGACCATGATCCTGGTGACGCATGAAATCGGTTTTGCACGGCGCTTTGGTTCAAGGGTGGTGTTTATGCACCAGGGGAAAATCAGGGAGCAGGGGCCGGCGGCCGCAACGCTGTCAAATCCCGCCACCGCTGAATTGAAATTCTTTCTTGATGCTGTTTTACATTAAAAAATGTGGAGATCACTAAATGCGTAACTCTATTGCATTGCTTTCTGTCGTTATGTTGGCCCTGGGATCGGTGAGCGCGTATGCCGATAAACTGGATGATATACGTTCCTCCGGCGTGGTGCGGATCGGCACCTCGCTTGATACGCCGCCATTTGGCTATCAGGATGAGGCGCGTAATCCAACGGGATTGGATATTGAAATGGGCAAGATGGTCGCCGAGGCGCTGGGCGTTAAGCTCCAGTTGCAGCAGGTTACCGCGCCCAACCGCGTACCTTATCTGCTCACCGGTAAAGTCGATATTATTATTTCCAATCTGGGAAAAACGCCGGAACGAACCAAGCAGGTGTTATTCACCGACCCCTATGTCAATACCTACATCGGTATATGGGGGCCGAAGAAAATTCAGGTCGGCAATGCCGATGAGCTTGGAAAGTATGTGGTGGCGGTTTCTCGCGGCTCCACGCCTGACCTGGCGCTCAGCGCGTCTAATCCCAATGCGAAAATTATGCGCACCGAAGACGATTCGACATCGGTTACCGCTTATTTAACCGGACAGGCCGACCTCATCGCCTCGACGGATACCCAGATCGCCGCGATGGCAAAGCAGTCGCCGCAGGCGGAGTTGGATCCCAAGTTCCGCATTCGCAACAGTCCGGCGCATATGGCGGTGCAACAGGGTGAAACCGGTTTGGCCGATTGGCTTAATGCCTTTATCAAGACCAGTATTGAGAATGGCAAGCTGGATGCGCTAAGCCAAAAATATCTTGGCAAGCCGGCCGACCTCGGCGCGGAATAAGCCGTGATGCGCAACTGACCCCCGTATCGCGAATAGATGATATTGGCGCCGGGGGTTAATTGCGGCGTCATTCGCTGTTTAAATACCCCTATTCATTAAAACGGAAATATCCCATGATCACTCGTTACAATACCAACGCCCGCATGAGCACGACTGTGGAGTATAAGGCTACCGATAGTATTGTTGTTATTTCCGGCCAGGTGGCCGATGACTTATCCGATAGCGTGGCGATTCAAACGCAAAGCGTACTGGACAAGATTGAAGGATTATTAAAACAGGCGGGATGCGTTAAAACCGACCTTATTGCCGCCAATATTTGGCTGACGGATATTACCCGGTTCGATGAAATGAACGGCGTTTGGGATAAATGGGTGCCGGCGGGCCATGCTCCGGCGCGCGTTTGTGTCGAAACCCGTCTGCCTAATCCGCTTTTTCAGATCGAAGTACAGGTTACCTGCCTGAAAAAAGCCTAATCCCTATTCTTGTTATCTTGCCAGCGCAACAGGGTACAGATCTTAGTTAAATTGAGGAATGAATGATGGTTCGTAAGCCTGACGTCGCCGTATTGGGTCTTGGCGCAATGGGACATGCTTTTGCATCTAATTTACTGAAAAAAGAATTTGTGGTTACGGCATGGAACCGTACCAAAGCGCGGGGAGAAGACCTTGTCGCCAACGGGCTGAAATTATCCGATTCTCCCGTTGAGGCAGTAAAAAATGCCGATGTCGTTATCGTCATGCTTACGGACGCTGAAACGACGGAAGCGATCGTGGCGCAGATCCGCGAACACCTGAAGTCTGGCGCCATTTTATGCCAGATGGGAACCATCGGCGTTGAGTCGACGGACAAGCTCGCGCAAGCGTTGGGCGATTATCGACAGGATATTACGTTTATTGATGCGCCGGTATCCGGCACCAAGGCGCCTGCTGAAAATGCCCAGATTTTGATCCTTGCCAGCGGCGACAGAGAACGGGCCGCAAATGCGGAACCGGTGTTCGCCGCAATCGGCAAGGGTACGCTTTGGCTGGGCGAGGCCGGTAGAGGCTCGCGCATGAAACTGGTGGTAAATACCTGGCTGATTCTGTTGATGCAGGGGCTATCGGAAAGCCTGTTATTGGCCGACCAATTCGGCTTTTCGGAAGATGACTTGTGGGCCGTTCTGGACGGAGGACCGCTTGCCGTGCCTTATGCAAAAGCGAAAATGGAGATGATTAAATCTGGAAGTTATGCGCCGCAGATGCAGTTGAACTGGGCGCTGAAAGACGCTCGGCTGGCGCTCTCATCCGTATCCGCCGGCCAGACCCTGCCTTGCCTGCGGGAAACGGCATCCCTCTGGCGCCAGGCGGTTGACGCCGGCTATGGCGCGGACGATCTGTCCGTGGTCTATCATTTTCAGCATCAACAAAAACAGTAAAACGGATGTTGCCCGCTATCGTTCGGTCGATCGCGGGCGGCAATATTACTGAACAGCCATTGCCGCCGATCAGAAAGGTGATTTCTCCTTGCTTGAGCGCCGAATCAATGGGGGCGAGCTGAAATACGCCATCCTCTTTCTCACGGTAATCGCGGTGGGGCACGCCTGACAAACGGAGCGTGACGGCTTCTCCGAATTCGCTTTATTGATATTCTCCCGCTTGTCGAGTGCGGTTTTTGCGCATGGGTTCAATTTCACGGCCGATCTTAGGCTTGAATATGTTTGGTGCGGGCACCCGTATCGGCCCAGTGACTATCACCGTTCTTTTCAAGCGCAGGCCGTTCTGTTGCCGGGCATCAGGATGTTATGATAGGGACCATTTCAGGCCAGATTGAGGTAAGGATGAGTCAGGTTGCCACCGCGAAACAGCGCGAAGTAAAACGTATCGTTGAGGCGCTGTCGGTTGCTATTGCTCAGCACCGGCTAAAGCCCGGCGCCAGGTTGGTGGAAGCACAGATTGTCGATGCCCTCAACGCCAACCGTAACCATGTGCAGGCTGCGCTTCAGCGCCTGGCGTTGCTGCACATTGTCACCATTGAACCCAATCGTGGCGCGATGGTTGCCCAGCCGGAGGCGCGGGAAGCGCGCGAAATCTTTATCGCCCGCCGCGCCATCGAAAGCGCGATAGTAGCCTCTATCACGCCGGAGCGAATAGCCCTGTTTGGTGAGGATATTGCCGCTCAACAGCAGGCCGAGCGCACCGCGGCGCAGCGCCAGGATCGCCGGGACATTGTGCGCGAGCTTAGCGCGTTTCATCTGCTGCTGGCTAAGATCAGCGGCAATAAGGTGCTGGGGGAAATTCTTTCCAACCTGATGGTTCGCAGTTCGCTGATTGTGGCGCTGTATCAGCGCAACGATACGCCTGCCTGCCAATGTGCGGAGCACGGCGCCATTGTAAAAGCGTTAGCCGCCGGCAAGGTTGCAGAGGCGCAGCAGATTATGCAGGCGCACTTGAACGAGCTGGAAGCTGAGCTGGAGTTGGATCTGAGCGATCCAGCGGCTGGCGCGATGACGCTACGCCAGGCGCTGGACGGCGCTAGCGAAGTAACCGGGCTGGCGGGCGGTTAAAGGTTTGGCGCCCGCGCTTAAAGCCCATCTTTGGCGGGGCAATCTCCGCCACCACCTGATCGGCCCGTTCGACGTCGAACACCACAAAGTCCGCCTGGCAGCCAGGCGTTAGTCCGTAATGACTCAGTCGCAACAGCCGCGCCGATTGGCTGGAGATCCACGACAGGCAGCGCAGCAAATCCGCCTGCGTGCCGAGTTGGCGAACGTTGGCAAACAGGTTGGCCTGCCGCACCAGCGAAGCATCGCCAAACGGCGTGAACGGGTTGGCGATATTGTTGGTGGACAGCGAGCAAACAACGCCCAGGCGATCCAACTCGTCCACTGGCGCCACACCGCGCGGTTTGAGCGCAAAACGATCGCGCGCGGTAAGAAACAGATCGGTGGCGGGCAGGGCGGTGACCCGCACTCCGGCCGACGCAAGTTCCGCACCCAGCGCCCGCAGCGCATCCAGTTCCAGAATCGCCAGCTTGGTGACATGGCCAACGGTGACGCGCCCGCCGAGCTGCCAGCGGCGCGTTTGAACGATCACTTCATCGATCAATCGGTTCTCCGGCGCCAGGTCAAAATCGAGGTGGAAATCCAGATCGACGCCGTGGTGCGCCGCCAGCGCAAATAGCCGTTTGATCTGCCCGACCGGATCGCTGTCGGTGTAGGGGCAGCCGCCCAGCAGATCCGCCCCGGAGGCCAGCGCTTCACAAAGTAGCGCTTCAGTGCCGGGATTATTCAGCATCCCCTCCTGCGGGAACACGCACAGTTGCAGATCGATGGCCCAGGCATAAGCGGCCTGTAGGCGGCGGATGGCACGAAAGCCGGTCAGGCCGATCACCGGATCAATCTCAATGTGGGTACGCATGTGCGTGGTGCCCTGCATGATCGCCATTTCCAGCACCCTGGCCCCGCGCTGATAGACATCCTGCTCGCTGAAATCCGCCTTGGCGCGTGCGGTTTCGCTGATGGCCTCCGCCAGCGTCCCTTCCTGCTGGTTGCAGCGGTCGATAATACAGGCCTTATCCAGATGAATATGGGTTTCAACCAGACCGGGCAGCACCAGCGCGCCCTGCATATCCAGCGTGTCGGCCGGGCCGCTTAAGGCGCTAACAAAGCGCCCGTCTTCAATCAGCAGGCTGTGCAGCCCGGGCTGGTTTTCCAGGCGGGCGTTAACGATGGTAAGGCGTTTCATCCGTTCGCTACCCCCAGCCAGGCATCGGCCAGATCCGCCTGCGCCAGCAGATCCTGCGCGCGGCCGGCTTTAACCACTGTGCCGGATTCCAGTACCAGCGCGCGATCGGCGATGGTCAGCGCCAGGTTGGCCATTTGATCCACCAGCAGGAGAGTAACGCCCTCATCGCGCAGCGCAGCCAGCGCGTCGTACAGTTCGCCAATCATCGCCGGGGACAGGCCCAGGCTCGGTTCGTCCAGCAGCAGGATCGACGGACGCGACATCAGACCGCGGCCGATCGCCACCATCTGCTGTTCGCCACCGGAAAGCAGGCCCGCCGGGCTGTGCAGCCGTTCGCGCAGGCGCGGGAAGCGCTTGAGAACCGATTCAACTTCTACCTGCGGATCGTGTTTTTCGGCGCAGGCGTGCTGGCCGATCAATAGGTTATCCAGCACCGACATCTGCGGAAATAATTGGCGGCCTTCCGGCACCAGCGCCAGGCCCCGTGCGGCAATCTGGCTGGCGTTCAGTTCTTTGATTGAGCGATCGTGCAGGTAAATTGCGCCGCTGCGCGCCGGATGCAGCCCGGCGAGAGTTTGCAGAATGGTTGATTTGCCCGCGCCGTTGGCGCCCAGGATCGCCACAGTTTCCCCTGGATTGACGGTAAAGCTGACGTCGCGTACTACCGGGGCAGCGCCGTAATCCAGCGTCAGTTTGCTTACCACCAGCCCTGGTTGGCCGTTCGATTGCAGCGCAAGGCGGCGCGGCTTGCCGCGATAGTCGGTGCCGCCCAGATAGGCCGCCACCACCGCGGGGTTACGTTGCACTTCAGCAGGCGCGCCCTGCGCCAACGGTTTGCCGGCATCCAGCACCTGGATCCGATCGCTGACTGCCATCACCAGCGCCATATCGTGTTCCACCACAATCACCGCCAGGCCAAAGCCTGCTAGTCGGCGCAGCAGCGGGATCAACGCGTCGGTCTCTTCACGGCTCAGGCCCGCCGCCGGTTCGTCCAGCAGCAGCAGCGCCGGGTTGAGCGCCAGCGCACGGGCAATCTCCACCAGCCGGCGATCGACGTGGGGCAGATCCTCGGCGGGCGTGTGCACCGAACCGCGATAGCCCACTAGCGCCAGCAGCGCCATCGCCACCTCGTGGGCATCGGCCGTCGGGCGCCGCCACGGCAATCCTTGCCTGCCGCGCTGCTGCGCCACCAGCAGATTTTCCAGCACGCTCATGCCGCTGAACAACTGGGTGGTTTGATAGGTGCGGGCGATGCCATTGCGGGCCACGCGCCAGGCGGGCAGGCCGCGCAGTTCTTGCTGTAAGCGGATACTGCCGCTGTCGGCGCGATAGAAGCCGCTGATCATGTTCAGCACCGTGGTTTTCCCGGCGCCGTTGGGGCCAATCAGACCCAGCACTTCACCGGGTTGTACCTGGAAGCTGATGTCTTTTGCTGCTTGTACGCCGCCAAAGCGGATGCCGATATTTTCCACCTTCAGCACAGTGTTGCCGCTGTGCTTAAAGTGGCCGCGCAGCAGCGCGTCGTCCGCCGTTTGCGGCGCGAATTGCACCGGCGGCTTTGCCAGCCAGCGCGCCAGGGTGCCCAAAATCCCGCGCGGCGCCAGCCATAACACCGTCAGCAGCAGCACCGCGAAGATCAGCAGCCGGTATTCGGCAAATGTCGACAGCAGCTCCGGCAGCACCACGATCAGCAGCGCCCCCAGCACTGGCCCTAACAGCGTGCCGCTGCCGCCGATGACTACCGCCAGAATAAACAGAATCGACTGGGAGAAAGGGAAAGAGTCCGGATTGATGAACATCATCAACGGCGCTACCAGGGCACCGGCGGCGCTGGTGAACATTGCTGACAGTGTAAAGGCGAGAGTTTTGCTCACCACCGGGTTAAAGCCCAGCGAACGCGCGGCGATTTCACTGGCTTTCACCGCGCGCATCGCCAATCCCCATTGGCTGTGCTGTAGGCGGGCAAAGCCGCACAGCGCCGCCATCATCAGCAGACCACAGCACACCGCCAGACCCAGCGCCGGATCGAGGCCGCCGAATTCCGGCATCGGGATGCCCATCAGGCCGTTGGAACCGCCGGTAACCTCGCGCCATTCAATCAACAGATGGCGCACCACCAGCGCAAAGGCAATGGTGATCATCGCCAGGAACGGCCCGCTAACGCGCAGCGCCGGGATCGCCAGCAAGCCGCCAATCAGGCCGCACACCAGCATCGCGGCCAGCATCGCCACGCCGAGCGGCAGCCCGGCCATGGTCAGCCCGGCGGAAACGTAAGCCCCCAGCGCGTAAAAAGCGATATGGCCGAAGGAGACCTGGCCGCTCAGCCCAAGCAGGATATTCAACCCAACCACAGTGGTGACGCCGAGCGCAAACAGCGAAAATACCAGCAGCGTGTAGCTGCCGAGAAAACCGGGCAGCAGCAGGCTGATCACGCCAAGCAGCATCAAGGCCAGGGTATTGATAGGGAACGCTCTCATTACACTTTGACCCTCAGTTTTTGACCAAATAGCCCGTCAGGGCGCAAGGCCAGCGCCAGGATCACCAGCGAGAAGGTGAAGATTTGGGTAAAGGCGGAGCCGAACCACAGGGTGACCAGCGCTTCGCTCAGGCCGAACAGCAGCCCGGCCACCCAGATGCCGCTACTGCTGGCAAGGCCACCGAGGATCGCGACCGCAAACGCCTTCAGACCAAACAGGGTGCCCATGTCGCTGTGGATGTTGAACAGCGGTGCAATCAGCAGCCCGGCCAGTGCGGCGAACAGCGTCGACAGGGCGAAGGCCACCGCCACCACGGTATTGACGCGGATACCCATCAACTGCGCGGCGCGCGGGTTTTGCACCGTGGCTTCCAGCACCTTGCCGAGGCGGCTGTAGCGGCGCACCAGCGTCAGCGCCGTCACCATCACCACGCCGGTCAGTGGGATCAGCAGATTAATCAACGACAGTTGGCTGCCAAACAGGGTGAAGGTGACGTCGGTCACCGGGAACTGGCGAGGCTCTTTGCCGAAGGTGAACATCGCCAGGTTATCTACCAGAATGCCGCCCGCCACCGTCGCCATCAGCCAGGCGTCCGAGTTACGGGCGACAAACGGGCGCACCAGCAGGCGCTCAATCAACATGCCATACAGCGCGCAGCACAGCAGCGTGGCGGGCAGCGCCAGCCACAGCGGCCAGCCCCAACTGACGCTCAGGGTATAGCCGAGCGTCGCGCCGACCATCATCGCACTGCCCTGTGCGAAGTTGAGGGTGCGTGACACGATCCAGGTGATATGAAAACCGAGCGCCAGCAGTGCATACATGCTGCCAAGGCTCAGGCCGGTGGTCAGGGCAGTGCTCCACATGGTCAGACTCCTCGCGTGGGTTACTCGTTAACCGGGACGATCTGCTCGCCGACGAAGTGGGCGAAGACATAATCTTTTGGCCCCAGGGCATCGTGCTGTTCCGGGGTGAACGGCTGCTGGTAATGTTTAATCAGGCCGGCATAGTCTTTGATGGCATAGAAGCCGTCACGTACTGCGGTGCCATCCAGGCTGCCTGCGTTGTTCATCGCTAAAGCGGTGAGGTGCATGGCGTCATAGGCATTGGCGATACCCACCGCCGGGGTGACGTCGGCCAGGCTTTTGATCTGCGGATACTGCGTTTTCAGCGCTGTCAGCACCTGTTCGCCCTTGGCCGAGTTGTGATCGGTAAAGACAAAAGTCTGGATGAAGGTCACGCGATCGGCCCCCGGCCCAGCCAGTTCGCTAAAGCGGCCGCCCGCCGGCCCCCAGTGGGAAACCACGGGCACTTGCCAGTTCATCTTATGCAGGGATTTTACCACCTGGGCGGAGGGGCCGACGTTGCCGACCATCAGCAGGGTATCGGCGCCGGCGTTTTTCAGGCGGGTCAACTGTGGCACCAGATCGACGTCGCTGTCTTCAATGCGCTCAACGCCGGCGATCGGCAGATTGCGCTTTTGCAGTGCGACGCGAAAGCCCTTCTCATTGGATTCGCCCCATGGGTTGTTCACCAGGATCATGCCCGGTTTTTTCATGCCTTTTTTGTCGCTGCCATATTCCACCAACGCTTCATCAACCAGCTCATCCACCGCCGAGACGCGGAACACATAGTTTTCTTTTGCGCCGTTATGGGTAATGGCGGTGCCCGCGGCCCAAATGCCGACAAACGGCATCTTCAACTGATTGGCTAATGGCACAATGGCCAGCGATACCGGCGTATCCAATCCGCCAAACAGCACGGAGACCTTCTCGCGCTGGATCAGCTCGCGCGCCGCCAGCATCCCTTTGCTGGGGTTGCTCTCGTCATCGCGGCGTACCAGTTCCAGCGGGCGGCCCTTTACCCCGCCCGCGGCGTTGATTTCGTTAATGGCGATGGTGAGGCCGCGCGTCAGCGCCTCACCAGACTTTGCCGACTGGCCGGTGAGCGCTGCCACTAGGCCAACTTTAATCGGTTCTTCCGCCGCCAGCGTGCTGGCCGACATCAGGGTAAACAGGGTGGCTGCCGCTGCGCGCTGCCGCCAGGTTTTCAGGCATGATTTTCCAGACATATTGCACCTCGAGTGGATTGCTAGCTATTTTGTATTTTATTTCTAGCAATTTGGATGCCAGTTTGGTATTGCTGTGAAGCCGCGCCAAATGGCGTTTATTTTTTGCAAAGATGCGCTGTTTTGGTGCCGATGCGCCAAAACAGCGCACAGATACCACGGAGTTGATTATGTCTGAGATTGAAAAGGCCGTTGAGGTAGTAACAGGTTTTCTGGCCGCGTCGATGGCCCCGGATGCGATACGCGCCGCATCTTATATGCACCCGGACGTCAAGATTACCTTTACGGGTAAACGTGAAATGCCGACCACCAAGGATATCACCAACTTTAACGGCGCCCGCTATAAATGGGTTAAAAAGTCGGTGGGGCAGTTCGACTGTATGCATCGCGGCGATCACGTGGTGGTGTATTCCAACGGCACGCTGTACGGCGAATGGCCCGACGGTCGCCCCTTTGCCGGCAATCGCTACCTGGATCGCTACGAAGTGCGCGACGGCAAGATCGTTAAAATGGATGTGTGGAACGACAGCGCCGAGTGGATTTTAGCGCCAGAGATTGCGCGGGTTGAATGACGGCACTCCGTCTGCGGCGTCGGTAAAAACGCCGCTCACCGGCATTCTGCTGGAGATGGTGGATAACCAATTGATTAAATGCAAAAAAGCAGACGTCTGTGAACGTCTGCTTTCTCTAAAATGGCTCACCTGACTGGGATCGCCTTTGCCAGTAAGTGGCTGATATTTAAGCTATGCCTGAATTCTCATCCTGTCAAGACCACCAGAATGACCACCAATTTTTAACAACCTCTTTGTGCCAGTGGTAAATGCCTGATCTTACACCTGCGGTGATATCGGATATTTATGTTCGATGTAACAATACTGTAAAGTTCTTTTGTACTGTATTACTTAAAGCAACCTCAAGATAGCCAAATGTCTGGATATATAGGGACAAATTCAAAGTAGGAGTCATGTTGCTCATGCTAATGTTTACTGTGCCGCGAAACATCTAAAACGAAAACATCAACTAAACCACGAAGATCAACCGGTAACACTGCTTCAATACTGATTTTAAGTTCCTGAGCGGTTTTGATACTGTGGATCTTGCGGCCAGCAACGGTCTCACTCTCTCCAAACCATATGACAAGAAAGATCCCCTGCTGCTCGGCATCTGGGTGGATGGAATAACGGTCATAGAGTTGGGCTGAAGCGGCAGAATATAACTCTCTGTGCCACTGGCCTTTGACTTCCGTAACCAGCAGTCGTCTTCTTCCGCCAATCAACTTAGATGCCGTGAAGTCACTCCTGTTTTGACCTTTCAACTGATGCTCAGGCGTTATAGATATGCCCTGAGGTTCGAGTCTTAAATTGAGACGTTCAGCAATGATCTCCGTAGACTTTACCTCATCAAGGCGTTCATTTTTTTCATAGAAGCGATCTGCCGAGTTAAACTCCCCGCCATCAATCGCTTTCTGGAAATCATGAAGCTCCTGAAGAACTAACTGACGCAGGCCTTCAACAGTAATCACTGAATCACAATCCAGATGTTGGACTATTTCATCTGGCGTCGGTGGTTCAAAATCCCTGAGCGCTTTTTTTCTGAGCTGACCAGCATATATACTTTGCAGCCCTTTATTCTGGCTCGTGAAACGTGGATCGGCAAGAAGGCGACCCAGTACAGGTATTGCATTGTCAGGAATATCTGATTCAATTGACCAAATTAAATCAGTCAAAAAGCGGTAGGCTTTTTCCTCTTCAGGACTATCACTGCTCCAATAACTTGGCAGTTCAACATCCGGCCATTGTTCAAAGAAAGCGTCTAAAATGGCTTCAATTTTAATTGAGGTCAGTTCCGGCCAGGCACGATGCTCGCTTCGGTTCATGCGCCCAGAACGCTCATAAAAATGCAGTAAGTTATTTTTGGCAGATTTTAGCCATGCCCAATAAGTAGCTGTAATGCTCTCGAGAAAGTAAAACTCCCGTACCAGCCAGAATATTCGCTTGCGTTCAAAATCCTCATCTTCTGTCGGATTGGGCCAGCCTGACATTATCTCTGAGCAACGCTCTGCAATAATTTCTTTTAAATCCTCACGATCGCCGTATTGTGCAGCAATTTCAAAAATTGCATCCACTGAGTTAAGAGATAAATCGGTAAAGCGACGAAGCCATTCAATGGAAAGTTTAGCGCGTGACTGGCTAAAGACCTCTTCTCCACTTAGCATCCAGATTTCAGGGTGAGGGCATGGTTGAGCGAGTTGGGGTTCAACATACTGTCGGAGATATTTTTCCGCGCTTTCACTATCAGGAAAAATGAGGCGGTCAACCTCTGCCTGTAGAGCATCACGTTCTTCCGTCGAAACTGAATTGTATCCCATGTGAATGTTAGTTCTTAATGCTGTAAGTAACTCGATATTGACGCATTCAAGGTTGCCTTCTGCACGTAGAATCTCCAGACAGGCTGCATATAAAACCGTCTCAGAATGCCTGTATTTAGATTCGCATTGCAGAGCCGCCAGTTCGGGTAGGGTGGGAACCATGGGAGTAATAAAATCCAGACAATTTCGCAACGCAGTCCGAACCAGTTTCTCGTCACCAAACTCCAATTCAATTTTTTCCGGATCCATGAGAATGAGTTCTGCAAAACGCAGCAGGCACCCCCAGTGACGACCTTGCCCTACAATATCTCTGTTTTCATTAACGAATTTTATATTTCTGGTGTGGATCTCCCGTTGCTTTCTGTCACGACGTTTCCTGCTTCGGCTATGTCTGAATCTCCAGCACTGGTGTTCCTGCTCGGATAATTTCATTGCATTCTTGTATCTGGCCCACTCGCGCATAAATGCGGGTTTGGAAAGGGCGTGCTGACGCATTTGTGCCCGCAAGTCATCAGAGCCTTGTTCTTCCTTGTTTTTGTAACGTTGATGGCTGACAAGGAAACTCGCCCACAGATCAGCGTTATCTGTTTCAAACGCCAGATCGAGGAGAAATTTATAGTCATTCCGCCATAAATGAAGGCCTGAATGTGAGTGCAGGTGTCCGTCGAACTTTTCTACTCTTGTGTTGAATATTTCATTACGATCCGTTAATGGCCCGAATACATGGGCAATGATCCCCTGGCGAAGCGTTTCATTTTCCCGAAGCACCTGTACCGATTTACTTTGATCGGCTTGGCATTGGCGATGAAAATTGAGATTACCTATCCATTGCCAGATCCTCACAGGATCAAAAGGCGCTTGAGTTAATTCAAAATAGCGATCGACCATTGAACCGACGATCTTGCTTATTCCATTGCGACAATCACACTCATAGGATTTTTTCCCACAATGGCAATGAAGATTATGGGTTAATTCGTCCAGAAGAAGTTCAAGAGTATTCTGTGAAAAACAGGAGATTAGCTTCTTAATAAAATAACGAGTGCCAACGACCCTTTCTAATTGTTCTTTGTGATCGGGATAGAGGTTCGCACAGACGCGTAAGAACCCAGAGAGATATGTGTGGTCAAATTTCTCTAGTCCTGTGACTTCGATGACTTTGGCTGCAATATTGAGTGAAATATTACTTGCTTCAAAAATTAAAACGGCTAAAACGCCAATGAAATCGTATTCTTTGACATTGAGTAAGCATCTGCTTGCTAATGTACGAATGTGTTCAGACTCGTTGGGGTTTAAAATAATCAGGCTCAATTCAGGCGTCAACTGGCTGTTAACCGGGGAATCTACCAGAAGTTCTAAAATTAAGTTACGTAAATGCCCCTCATTGCCCATTGCTAAAAGAGGTTTTATTTCTTCAACAACGTCTTGCGTGAAGAAACCAGCCGCGCTGAACCGGCGCCAGAAATCGCTCCGACGAAAGTAAGGGTCAGTGGCTTCAAGCTCTTTAAGTCGGTGAAGAAGCTGCCGTTTCGATGAGCGTTCAAGCTGTGATGGATCGCCGTTTGCGAGTACCGCATAAGCGTCAAGCTCAATAATGGATCCCTGTACCGACCTGTTGCCTAATGCCGCCAACCATCCTAGCAGACCTCTCAACTCATCTCTGGCAGTACCGTTAGGTGCAACAACAGACAAGCACTTTGTTAAAGTGAGGTCATCCGCAGGATCGGCTATTCGTTTAATGAGATAATCCGCTGCGCAGTATTCAGCGACGATCTTGTGGACCGGGCGGTGCTGGTCTTCATTATCGCCGGGTTTGAAAAGCTGCGTTGACAATATGTCGTAACAGGCAGTACTGCCGTTAAACAACGCTGGCAGCATGGGATACATCCGGTTTGCGGTCGTGTCGATGGTGCTGATGCCCTCTGCGCCCGACAACAGAAGTTTGGCATAAACCTCAGCAGAAAATGCAATCTTCTGTGCAACTGAAAGAGATACAGAGGCTTTCGGGATATCTGGGTTGACTTCCTTGGCCAGTCGTTCGACCGCTAAAGCAAAGATTGAACGTTTGTCAGCAAATCGTCTGCCACTTTCTAAATAGGCATCGGTGAACATTTTCAGGAACTGAGGGTTTGGTAACAACATGTCTAAACTAAACCGAGTGACTTCGGTCTGGAATGCAAAGAAGTCTTCTGCTGGCGCATGGTGCTTAAAGATAGCGTGTTGTTCGTCTTGATCGAATTCTCTCAGTCTCACAATCATAGGGGAGACACCAAGAAATTTTTCAAAAATACTGGTGGAAGCCAGTCCCCATTCGCTTGACCTACTCGACATGATTACGCGATTTGGCTTTGATGTTCTGGCGAGCGCAAGGAGTTTATGGATACCTGATTGATCGATTCTGGCGACTTCATCAACGGCGTCGATTATCAGTGAGCTATTTTCTTTATCTGCTCCCACATAAGCAAATACGCTGGCATTTAAGACAGAAGTGTTCAGTTTCTGAGCGATGCTTTTCATCAGCTCTGTTTTCCCGCCGCCGGGTTCTGCTAACACAACAATGTGCGTTGATGCAGCCAGCAACTCTGTCTCTGTGTACGTCCTGTCACCGTGCGTAAAATTACGTTCAAGATAGAAGATTGAATTCATAGTTACAAAATGCTTCGTGTTGGATAGCTCAAATATTCGAGCAGAAAGTAAAGCTGCGCCTGAGTTTTCTTGCTTCTGTCAGAGATAGTACGGCATTTTTTCTTTATTGGGGGGCTGTTTTATCAACTGCTGATCGCATTATACAACTTATTGACATTCATCACATTTCGCAATCGCGACATGCAGGTTAACAGACATTAAACCTTTCTTGATATGGAGGACTTATCTGCGGAATTTTTATTTTCTGCGATCTGCTTCGAGAACTCCTCACTTGCTGCTATTGGCTAATTGCGACACCATTTAATCAGTTCACCCGGCTACCCTTTGTTGTTCCCATCACCAGCGGCGGAAACTTTGCTCGTGAAGCGGGTTTTTGCCGTTTCGCTGGATGATGCAAGAACGAAAAAAACGGGCGTTATTCGCTGTGAGCAGCCCAGAACCATTGATATGGAAGCCTTGAGCAGCAAGCGTCTGGGACGTATACCTGATGCTATCGTGAATGAAGTGCTGGTCAGATAGCAAGCCATTCTGAGCCGATGTTTTTGATGTGATTGATAAACTCAGAAAAGCAAAAAGCCCGCTCAGGTTTCCCTGAGCGGGCTTCTCTAAAATCTGGCTCCTCTGACTGGGATCGCCTTAGCCAACAAGTGGCTAATAAGTAAGCTAAACCTGAATCCCCTTTCTGTCAAGACCACCAGAATGACCACCTTTGAGAAATGTATACATTTAGAAGAAGCAATGACCACTGGAGCTGATAAGACGTTAAATCGTGATTTATTTTTTGGTTATATGATTTATATGATTTATTATTGAATTCTGTGGGTATTTTCTCATATATGTACTCAATCTCGCAAAACGGCGATTCGGGAACCATAGTGTCCACCGTTATTCCCAAACCACCTCAGTTGCGAGATAGTTATGTATGACTGAGCGGACGGTCATTATGCCTTGTTGAAATACCACATATCGATAGATGTCATCTTGAACATTAACCCAACCATCATCTAAGTCTTGACCTGTCATGACGCGAGTCATCATTCTACTTCCAACTTCTGGCCAGCCAGCAAAAGGCCCACCGGCTTCTTCGAAGTCGTTACGTTGGTTTTGATTCATTGATATCAGTGGAACGGCACTTACAGAGATTGGATCGTCCAACATTGGCTCTCCGTACTCGTAGAAAGCATGGCCTCTGGCATTTTTCAAAATAACCCGATTTATGCGTTCTATCTCAGGTAGCCAAAGAATCTGCTGTCTGCCATATTCATTCACTGTAATCTGCTTAGCTGCCTGTAGTCGAGTAGCAAGGGATGGGGTACGTGTAAGCGCCCTCCCGATTTTTGTATTTCTTTGCGCTGAAGGGTCTGTGCTTCCTGCCTCCACGCAACTCAGAAAAGTAACGAAGTACTCTTCATCCAATGAGAAGCTGGTATTACATTCCTTGCATACTTCGACTTGCGGTACATGGGGCGGCAGAGGTCTTTCTAGTAACCCTTTTGTCGGAACGTGATCTCTATTTGTATGACGATCAATAATGGGCGAACCGCAATGGATACACCAGGCTTTGTGCCGATCATCGGTAAAATGCTCTATTTCTTCCATACAATCCTCTCTAAATGTCATATTGCTGTTGCTTTTTTGTTCTGTAAGCCACGCAGTTTCAACGATTAAAAAGTTACTGATGCATCGACCAGCCATCCCATGTACATAAAACTAGTATCAATCCGGTTGTTAGTCGCAGTAAAGTGTGTTTGGTGCTTTTGATATCATAGAGATAACACGGATAACACGGATCACACGATTTTCCACTAGTAACATTAACTGGGGGTATCTGATACAGATGTTGCGTATAATGCTGGCATCAAAACTTAAAAAGTCTGAGTAAGATTAAATTGAAAGCTATTGATTTATTTGCTGGTGCGGGAGGTTTTTCGCTTGCAGCCTTTGAGGTTGGCATTGATGTTCAAGCCGCAATTGAGCTTGATAAGCAAGCCTCTGATACTTACTACCACAACCTTGTTGAGAAGCTTGGCGCACAAACTCAGGTGTTCTCCCAAGACATCAATGATGTTGATATTGGCTCTATGATGAAGTTTCAGGGCATCAAGCAGGGTCAGCTTGACATTTTGCTCGGTGGTCCGCCATGTCAAGGGTTTTCATCACACCGCATTAATGATGCAGGAAAAGATGACCCAAGAAATGCTCTATTGATACGTTACTTTGATTTCGTTAAGAATCTAAGACCAAAAGTATTTTTGGTTGAAAATGTGCCGGGCCTCCTTTGGCCTCGCCATGCGGAGTATTTGAACAATTTTATCGCTCTCACGAGAGCACATGACTACCACATCATTGGCGATCAACCCTTCATTCTGAATGCGAGAGATTATGGTGTTCCACAAAGTCGTAAGCGTGCTTTCATACTCGCAGTAAGAAAAGACATATGCACAGATGGTTTTGAATGGCCTCCAAAAGCTACTCATACCAAATCGGGTTCAAGAATGTGGGCAACATCTTCTACTGTGTTTGAACGTCCTCCTCAATCAGTATTGGTTGAGCTGAAAGAGAGACTCATTGAGAAGTTTAATTTCACTGTTGAGGATGCAGAACTCTGCATTAAGACGCTAGTATGGGGTAAACCCGTAGTTTCCAATGATCCATGTCATGTCCATATGATGCATTCTCCTGAAATGACAGTTCTTTTTGAAAACACCCCTCTCTTAGGGGATAGAACTGAGTCAGGAAGGATATTAGATTGCCATAAGAATTACAGTGGCCATCTGGATGTGTATGGAAGAATCTATCCCCATATACCATCAAATACTGTTACTACGGGTTGTAATAACCCTTCGAAAGGCCGTTTTGTTCATCCGTGGCTACCACAGGGCATTTCTCTGAGGCATGCAGCGCGGTTACAGACATTCCCTGATGAGTATGTTTTTTTGGGGGGGGCAATGTCTGTTGCTAAACAAATCGGAAATGCTGTCCCTGTAGAACTTGGTAAAGTGCTGCTGGGATCAATAATGAAACTACTATCAACGCAGCCTTCCCATGAGGTTAAAAATAATGCCAGGGAAGTAGATTATGGTAAGGAATGTACAAAATGACTCAACATGTTACGTTTCAGACTAGAGCAAGGACGATTGATCATCTAGGGCGGGAACAGATAGCTGACTGCCCGACTGCTATATCGGAGCTTTGGAAGAACGCTTATGATGCCTATGCCAAACAAGTATGCCTTCATATCTTTGAGGGGGATATGAAGGTTTCAGCCATTGTTGATGATGGCCACGGTATGAATCGTAATGAATTTGAATCTAAATGGCTCATTGTAGGGACAGAATCAAAAACTAATGGTTTCTCTATTCCTGAAAGGGATCGAGATGGTTTAGCAGAACGCCCAAAACAAGGTCAAAAAGGGATTGGTCGCTTGTCATCAGCAGCTTTAGGACCGTTGTTATTACTTATCTCCAAACGAAAAAATAGTGACTATGTTGCGGCTCTTATAGATTGGCGGTTGTTTGAAAATCCATTCTTATTTCTGAATGATGTTCAGATCCCTGTCAGTGAATTTATCCATAAAAATGATCTTTCAGAAGTACTTCCACAACTATTTGATCAGATGATGGGGAATATATGGGGCAACTCAGATGATCCTGCTCGAACAAAACGGATTGCGGATGCTTGGAGTGCTTTCAGCAAACAAGAAACTGAAGATGGATTAGAAGTTACTACTCAAGAAAAAATCGAAGAAACGCTGATACAAGATGTATTCAAAGAGGAGCATTTCAGCAAATGGGGTGTATGGTCAGGCGATTCGACCCATGGAACAGCCATGTTTATCGCGGATGTCCAATATGACATTTATATTCAGTTATCAAGTACCGAGCTTAATCAAGCTGACGACACTGAGAAAAGTACACGCGAACGATTTTTTCAAACGCTTTCAAATTTTACTGATCCCTTTTCTCGTAATGATGAACCAGTAATAGATGATTTTTCATATAGTGTTACCGGTTGGATTAATAATGCACCGAGGATAATCATCGGAGAAAACAGAGAGTTTGATCTAAGAAATCTGGAAGAACTAGAGCATATAATTGAAGGGGAAGTGGATTCCGAAGGCTATTTTAAAGGTAGGGTTAAAGTTTTTGGAGAATGGATTGAAGAATACTCTATTAAACCAAAACAAATTTACAAAACACGAAAAGATAGCGCCTTCGGTCCTTTTCACTTGCGAATTGGATCTTATGAATGGAATTATAATAGTTCATCATTGAATGATTCTCAGCATGCACATTTTATTGAACAATCAGAAAAATATGGTGGATTGAAAGTATATCGCGACGGGCTAAGAGTTATGCCATATGGACGGGCTGATAGTGATTACTTCTCAATTGAAGAACGTCGATCTAAGAATGCTGGCAGATATTTTTGGTCTAATCGCCGTATGTTTGGGCGTATTGCCATAACGCGTGAAAATAATCCTAATTTAAAAGACAAAGCTGGTCGAGAAGGGTTTATTGAGAATCGTGCTTCGAAATTATTTCGTGAAATAGTTGAAAAAATTCTTCAAGATTCCGCAGATAAACACTTTGGCAGGCTCGCTAAAGAAAGAAAAAGTACAATTGATGATATTAAAGAAAAAAAGGCTCAGCTAAAGGCTGATGAAGATAGAAGTAAATTACTTAACAAGGAACGAACACGTATACGGACATCAATAAAACGTAACATGGCATCTCTGGTAAAACTTGTGTCTACATTATCAGAATTTAAAGATAATCTGGCAGGACGATTGAGTTTAGATTCAATTGATGATCTACAAGCACTTAAGGTAGCTACTGATGAATTTTATGAGACTATTCAGGGTTATTCATTGAGTCCTATACCTGCAAATCTTGGGCGTCTAGAAGACGACTATCGTGCGTACAGAAAGGAAGAGTTGTACTGCAAGGAGATTATTAAGGATATTACTTATACGATAAATAAGGCTATTGCCGAATCTAGTCAGAAAAGCGACTATGAGAAAGCATATGAAGTTTATCGGAGTAAACTGGCAAGTATCAATAATAGCATTACAAGGTATGCTGCCCGCGGTAAAGAAATGCTTCTCAAGCAGCAAGTTGAACTCGAAGATTTAATTAAAAATTGCAGAGAGCAATATAAACTTACTATGGAAGAAAGTCTTGAGGACTTAAACCTTGCGAGAGTATCATTGCCAGTAGTACTTGAGAAATTAGATGCCGAGCAGGAGAAAATTGAAATTGAAAACGCTCAAAAATTATCTCCATATGTCACTGCTCTTGAGCGTATTAATGAACAGATTGATTTGGAAGGCCTCGCTATCCACAGCATGAATGAGTCCGTCCGTTATAGAGATGAATTAGCACGATTGCATTCGTTGGCACAGCTCGGAATTACAGTCGAAATTATCGGTCATGAACTTGATGGATTAGATCAAGAACTTACGTATGCATTGAAAGTGATAAAAGATGATGAGTTGACTCCTAATCAGAAGAAAAACATCGATGTCGCATTAAATTGCCATAACTCATTAATTGATAAGCTTAAATTTCTTTCTCCTCTTAAACTATCCGGTAAGAAAGAGATTCAGAAAATAACAGGATTAGGTATAGAGGAATATATCACAGGATATTTTTCTAAACAACTATCGACCGCAGATATCCACCTTTCATGCACTCCTGAATTCAGGAGTATATCGATTATGGATTTGCAATCACGAATCTTTCCAGTATTCATAAATATAATAAATAACTCAATATATTGGGTGCAAAGGATTGAAAGTAATAAAAAAGAAATATTATTATCATGTACTGATGATGAGGTATTTATCAGTGATAATGGGCCTGGTGTGGATGTTGATGATCTCGAAAGTCTCTTCACCCTTTTCTTCACTCGTAAACAAAAGGGCGGGAGAGGTGTAGGGCTTTATCTATGTAAACAAAACCTGAAAGCTGGTGGACATAGTATTCGCTATGAGGTTCGAGACACTTTCAAAAAACTTAATGGTGCAAATTTTGCAATTGCGTTTAAAGGATTGATCAATGACTGATATGGTAACGACTTATCCTGATCTTATAAAGGAAGCTTTTATAAAACCTATCCGTAACGTCACAGTTATTGATGATGAGTATCCTACGCTTATCTCATTGATTGAGCGGAAGAATCAAGTTATTGTTGGCGATGAGGAAACTGTTGCATCAATGGGTGCAAATATAGAAAGACTAAAAAAAATAATTACTATGTGTCACTCTACTTATAAGTGGAGTATAGATGTTTTTAATGGTGGAACACCAAATTTGGGTGGAGATGAAGAAATACCACCACACATTCATCATAGTGATCTAATTGTGTTAGACTATCATCTTGATGGAGATGAAGCGGCAGATAAAGGTATTCGTGCCCGTAAAATTATTCAGTCGCTTGATCAGAATAATCACTATAATATTACACTGGTGCATACAAAGGGATATATTGGTGATATAGAAGATGTATTTAAAGAAATTTTGATAGATTTTATCCATATTGATCCTGCGCATACGTTGATACCGTCAGAAGATACGATTGAAAGAATGAATAAGTGGTTGGATGCACATGAGGACGGAAGGGATTACCGTTGGATCAATGAAGAAATAAACCTTCGCGAGATTTTCGATATTTATTTTTCGGATGCCCCTGAAAAACTTATTAATCCTCGAAAACCAACACATCCACTAAATCCATTTTTATCCGAGATAAATGATGTTACTCAAGAGTCTGACTTAACTTGTATCGATCTTATGAAATGGCGTTTCTATGAGATTTTGGAGAAAAATGGAGTTAATATCGACGGAATATCTAGACCCGATTTACAATGGCACTGGGGGAGTGATACCAATTATATTAGTACGGGGAAAACGTTCATTTCGGTTATTCGAAAAAGTGAGGAAAACCCTGAGCATGAGCTTATTGATGCACTTATTGTAGCCTTAACCAAACACAATGCATCTCCAATGCATCTTTTAATGGCAAAAATGCGTTATGAATTAGATGAGAATGGAATAGAGCAAGCGTCCAGGATTATAAGTAATAGATATGCTCAAGCTGGTTGGCTTTACAATCTTCTTCAACATGCTAGTGATGATTCAGCTCATGACAAGGCAATTAACTTACATTGGGAGCAATTAGCAACAGCTTCACGCTTAGTACTCCGTGATTTTTCTAAAAAGATAATGGCAGTTGCTAAAAATGACAGCCCAAACGACGGAAAAGCATTTGTCCAGAAATTCTTCAATGAATGTATGAATAATAAAGATTTAGCATTAGGACATCTTAATGCCTTCTCTTGTTCTATGGTAGTAAATAATGATCATCTTATCACTGGTACTGTCTTGGACATCGAAGGTGATATATGGGTGTGCATTACTCCTGCCTGTGATCTAGTTCCTGGACAAAAGATTACTCAATGGCAGTCACGTATTGGGGAATCACACATGGTTTTTAAAGCAGTTAGGTTCACCAATGTGAATTTAGATACAGCAAATAGTAAAGCAAATCGGAATGAATATATTTATCTCAATATTGATGGTACACCGAAAGCATATTGGTTGGGTACAGATAA
Organism: Brenneria sp. hezel4-2-4; assembly: GCF_013155275.1. GTDB lineage: Bacteria > Pseudomonadota > Gammaproteobacteria > Enterobacterales > Enterobacteriaceae > Brenneria. The sequence continues at coordinate 807,952 of NZ_JABJXS010000001.1, read as the reverse complement.
CCCACCTTGGGATACGTTTTATGCTGGTAATTTAGGTCGCTATGGCGATGGACATAAAGTATCACTAACCGCTGTTCGTGAAGATGCTACTGTTGAAGGTAAACCATTAGCTATACGCCCCTTAGCTGCTTATGCTGTAGCAGAGTTACGTTATGAGTATGCGTTGAATTTGTTGCATAAGTTTGGTTCATCGCAGACCCGAGTAGGGCTTGATTTTCAGGAAAATACCAATATGTGGGCTTAAGTATTAAAAAAACTCTGTAATGAGAATATCTTACAATGAGTGGATTGGAGTTGACCTGCCCCCAGGATTAGATACAACCTTTAGTTAGTAATGACGGTGAGCCTGTACATAAGATTATGTAATTGCCTGATTTTGATATGTTCAATCCAACATCAAAATCAGGTTACTTTATGGACGAAAAACAGTTGCAGACTCTGGCTAACGAACAGGCCAAAAATCTCAAAGCCCCTGAAGATCTCAGCCTGTTCGATCGCCTGCTGAAGAAAATCAGCGTTGAGGCGGCTCTCAACGCCGAAATGTCTTATCATCTGGGCTACGATAGAAATCAGTCTAAATCTGGCTCCAATACCCGCAACGGCTACTCGATAAAGACTGTAGCTACTGCTGATGGCCCGCTTGAACTGCGTACTCCCCGCGATCGTGAAGCCACCTTTGAACCCCAATTGCTGAAGAAAAACTAGACCTGTATTACCGGGATGGATAACTAAATCCTGTCGTTGTACGCCAAATGGATGACAGCGTTTTCATCTTCTGCTGTATCCAGTCGAACAGTAACTGCATCAGCGGTAGTTAAAACTACAGCTAAAAAACTATTTCATATAATATTTGATGGCTTTAATAATTTCTCAAGTTTAAAGTATTTCATAGGGAAGGTTGAATATAAAGATAAAAAATTATAGACTTTGTGAAATAAATTATATTTTCAGAGATGATTTTTGGTGGGAAAAATAATATTTTTGCAGAATTACTATGCATTAAAAGGACTGCCTTTAACCATGAAAATGAAATTCGGATTCTTGTTGATGATATTGGTGATGAAAAAGTAAAAAATGGATTATATAAAATAGATATCGGCCCAATATAACTCTTTGATGAGATTTGTCTTGATCCTCGCCTATCTGATTTGGAAATTACAATATTGACCATAACGATAAGGTTTTTTTTGGGGGGGGGCGAAAAAATAATACAATATGATCTTTACAAATTAAACTGCCTCTTATCAGAGAGAACTGAGTGTTTTTATTACCGATAAATTTATCGATTATATCGGATGATAAATTTATGCGACCAATATGGTTTGCCTACAGCTTTGTGGGCTGTACATATCTCAGTTACTTACGTTTTCGTATCTACATGCTGTCGGGTTCGTGACAGAGACAGAATATATTGATCGGTTATTTTACAATTCCGAAAATATTCATGGCATCAATTAACTCGGGCTGCGTTAGGTCAGTTTTATATAAATCATGTCCGTATTGTTTTTGTGCTACTTGCCCACTTGAAATATTAATTTTTCCTGATTGTGTTAGTTCAGCATTAAAAAAGTAGAATAATTTTGTATTTGTATTCATTACATTGGATTTTATGACTTGCCAGATTTCTTCTTTTTTCAATTTACTCATTCGAGGTCCAAATATAATCCCTTGCATGACACTTGTTTCATGATGAAAAACATGACCTGCATTACGGTTTACGCTATCTTTTATATTCCTCTCTCCACCAATCCCCATATTTCCTTCAGGTACAAACATTCGATATTCAGACTCATATTTCCAGAATTTATTTTTAGTTAAAATTAACTCAAAAATATTGGAAGTTGGATCTAGAATCGATATTTCCTTAGGTTGATTACTATAGGTAATAGGTTTGACAGGGAAGCTAACAGGGTAATCAGAAAACAAATTATCTTTTAGTTGCATCCTTATATTATTAATTGGGGATGTAAATTCTTGAGCGTTATAGATCATTACACAGCCACTAAAACCGGCAGCATAATGCGCCCACATCATACGTTCTAACGCTTTGCTGGAAAAAGATACACTAAAAACTGCTGGAATTATTTTTTTGTACAATCTTTCTTTAATTCCAATTTCACACTGTTTTGCTAAAAATTGCTTTGGATCAGGTTCATTTTTATAAATGACAGCGTTGATCTCCTTAAGAGGTAGTAGACATTCACGTAAAATATCAAGAACCTCATTGGCATGCGTATCAAACAGAGCATCAAGTGAATCAAGATCACCTTTTATTCTTTTTCCTTTAAATATTTTATTTAATACTTTATGTATTTTAAGGTCACTAAAGTCCAATATGTGAGTCAAATCTTTGTAGGAGTATTCACATGGCGAACGCAATAAAAAATCCCAAAGTTTCAAATTATTATCAAAGCGATAGTTTATATTCAAATCATTTGGGTCATTCAACTGCGATCTGGCAGAAAAATATAATTCATTATACCGAATGGCTTTATCGAAGAAAAAATCAGGACGATAATATTTAAATAAATACATGTTTCACCCATAAAAATATCAGAATTAATGATCGTCATGTAAAGTAACTTGTCTTTTTGTAGGGTTAATATCCTAACTGTTGGTAAGCATAGTGTAAATAACAGCATGAAGATACTTATTTTCTGCAAACAGATAGTTCGCTTATTGCTCAAAGCAGAATGTCAGATTTGAGCTTGCCTTACCCAGGAATCCTGCCAACTCAGGTCTGAACTGACGTAGCTAAATTCAAGTTCTAAACTCCAGCCTTAACTCATTGTCACCACTGCGAACCAAGGGGCGCTACGGCCGGTTATGCAGTGTCAGTTTTTTCTCCGGCGTGATTTCCGTCTTCGTATCAGCTTCCGGTTAATCGTTTCCCAACACAACCCGTCCCGCAAGGGTAAATGGCACGCATGCTGCGCCCTTGCGTGCCGGAACGATGCCGGGAAAGCGAACCGTCAGGCGATACGAAGACGAAAATCACACCACCGACGGAGAAAAAACATGATCATTTCCTTGCATACCCAGACTAGCGCCCCTAACACCGCAGCGGCGACCAGCGTATCCCCGCTGGAGCAGTCAGGCTCCTCAAAAACGAAATTTTCTCAAACCAGAACAGATACTTATCAGACCGTCACCGACAACATCATTGCAGCGCTTGAAACTGGTGTAAAACCGTGGTCTTGCCCGTGGCAACGAGTGCTGGGCATGTCTGGGTTGCCTTCCAACTTCGCAACCGGTATCGCGTATAGCGGAATGAATATCATGCTGTTGTGGTGCAGCGCGTCAAAACAGGGCTTCGGTGATTCACGCTGGATGACCTACAAACAAGCACAGGCAGTCGGTGGTCAGGTTCGCAAAGGCGAGCACGGCACGACAGCCATTTTCTATACAACCTTAGAGAAAGAAAACGAAGACGGTGACATCGACCAGATCCCGATGCTGAAAACCTTCAATGTGTTCAATGTTGAACAAATCGATGGCCTTCCGCTGACAACTGAAACAGTCAGCCCAGAAGCAACCTTTGACCCGTTGCCGGAGGCTGAAAATCTGTTCCAGAAGAGCGGCGCAAACATCATTGAGAAAGGACAAAATGCCTTTTTCAGACACTCAACTGATGAGGTCTGGTTACCGGAGCGTCACCTTTTTTCTGATGCCGCTAATTTCTACGCCACCGGCCTGCATGAGTTGGTTCACTGGAGTGGTGGTAAAAAACGGCTTAACCGTGAAATGAAAGGGAAGTTTGGTAGTGAAGGTTACGCCTTTGAAGAGTTGATCGCCGAGTTGGGAAGCGCGTTCCTGATGGCGGATCTGGGGATCGTCGGAGAGGTGCAGCATGAAAGCTATATCGCTTCCTGGCTGAAAGCGTTGAAGAACGACAAGCGCTATATTTTCAAAGCCGCCAGCGCAGCATCGAAAGCGCATCGCTATCTGATGGATAAGGTTTGATTTGAAGCCCAAGACGCCGCAAAGGAAGGCGGTGTTAACCTGATATCGGAGCAGCCAGCGTGACGGCGTTTTTAATTTCCCTGAGAATTTTCCGGGCATTGAATACCCGGAAAATTCTCAGGCTGCGGGTGCGGGCGGCAAAGAGCCCGCGCATCTCGCAAACGGCGTTTTTACACCGCTGATTGCTATAAACGACGGCTTAGGTATGACGGCTGACGGTGACGTTTGCAGGACTAAAACGGTAGCTGGGCCTGTTTTTGGTGTTATGATAAGTGTATTATACCGTGTAATACGCACGTATCTCATACAGGAGAGCAATCATGACCGTGAAACAACGCAACACGCAGAGCGTGACCATGACAGTAGAGCGTGCCTTACTGGTAAGAGCGCGTGAAGCGGGTATTAACCTGAGTGCTACTCTGTCAACCGCACTGGATGCGGAGCTTCGCCGTCATGAAGCGAAAAAATGGCACGAAGAAAACAGGGAGGCTATCGACGCATTAAATCGTTTTCATGATGAAAACGGCTGTTTCAGTGATGAATACAGGGCGTTTTAACCATGCAATTCACCGTATACGGTAATACTGGGAAAAGCGCCGTTTATCCGCTGTTGCTCGATGCCACGAGCGATATTATTGGGCAGTTAAATCGTCGGATAGTGATCCCGTTGCTCCCTGTTGAAAAGTATCCGGCAGGCCGCCGACCGGATCGCCTTGTCCCCGTCGTCAGGCTGACGGACGGCAAAGAGTACGCCGTAATGACGCACGAGCTGGCAAGTATTCCTGTCCAGGCCCTGGGGGCGGTGTTTTGTGATGCGTCGCAGTATCGTACTCAGGTAAAGGCTGCCATCGATTTCCTCATTGACGGCATTTAGTCGTGGCTGTCGGGAGCCTGTTCCAGTTTGTTGATAGTGCGGAACAGAAACATCTGGCGTCAAACGGAACCGGAATACCGTTCCTTGCCACCGTTCTGATACTGTCACACAGCCTAACCAGACCGTTGCTGTTAGCATCCAGAAAATTAGCCCACCATTGCAGCATCAGACGGCGCTGTTCAAGGTGCTTGGTGACTTTACTCTCTGTCCGCTCCGTGCCAGAGGCGGACATTGATCAAATTGAGTTGTATTGTTCAACCCAAGATAGTCTAACAGGACAGAAGTAACAACGTCTATTCCCCTTCTCAAAACAGCGCGATATAATAGCTATGTTACAAGATAAAAACTAACGGTAGTGGAGTTGAAGTTAACCATCAGAAAAATAAGATAAAACATGTGAAAAATGCTGAGCAATTTAAATATGCGTGAAAAATTAAAAGATAACAAATTTAGAGTCGTTTATACAATAGTATGTGTGTTTTTATGTATTGTATCTTTGATATTCAAGAAAGAAATATCAGAGTCTCAATCAAATATGCTAGCATTTTCTTACTATGCGTCAGTAGCTACATTGGTAGCATTAATAATTGCTGTAATGGAAATTATTTATGCAATAAAAATAAACAAAAGCACACAGGAAAAAATGCGAGAAAGAGTCGAGGGATTTAAAAATCAAACTGTTTCACATTTATCTCATGTATGCTCTTCATACTATGAATCATCTCTTGATGACTTGGCGAACCATCAATATGGGCAACTATCATTGAATTTCAGATTTGCACTTAAGTTACATAGAAACATCGCAAATAATTTCGTATCCTTGGATGATAAAGCATTTTTTGACACCAAGGCTGAGGTCATAAATAAGCTAGAAAAAAATATTCAAGATGCGAGATATATACCTCATCAAGAAAAACTGCCGAATAGAAAATCAAGAGAAATTCGAGAATCAATTATGGAGATAAAGAATATGATTGATTCAAAACACACTTTTACGAATAAAGAGGTATAATGCAATGCTGCCAGAAAATATTGCTAACTTTGTTAACCGTATGCTCACTGAAACAAGGCAAGGCAGCATGACCTGGTCTTATAACTCAAATGATGACCTAGTAAATACAAACTATAATGGTATATATGTTTCTCTGGATTATATGTTTGACTATGATAATGAAGTTGGTTTGTATCGATTAAATATAATACAAAGTGGAAAGAATTTTTTCTTTCCTGTAAACCAACATGAATATGGATATAGCCTACTAAAAACATTATATCTTGAAGCTCAGGCATCAGATTTCAAATTCTAACCTGAAAGGTATGGAGTCACCCTCCATACCTTTGTAAGTGATATTTTGAATGTTCCAGTTTAATAGTTGGATTGAAGTCATTTTAAAGAGTTTTAAAAGAGTAAGTTCCGCTTCACGCCCTGAGACATTCGACAAGCTTTTTATGGCTTCAGTAAAGGCGAGTGTCGAGCTTCAAGTGCCAGCAGATATTTCGCTTCGTCGTATCGGGTTTTGGTCTTCCAGCAGCGGTAAATGATCCTTATCCATTTAAACGCCAAAGCCCGGATAGCTGATTAATGAGATTTCCCTTTCTCTCGCTGCCCCTGGTAATAAAGTCTGGCCCAGTATGATGAGTTAACCGTCTTGGCGGCCCATTCAACAAAGGTCTGCCTGACAAACTTGGCACATTGCCATCGCCAGTGAACCCAGGATTTCTGGCCACTTCGTTCTGTCACCGGTGCAATACCTGCGTAGTTTTGAATTTCCTCGGCGCTGTTAAACCGGTCACGGTTATCACCAAGTGCAGCAAGCATTCGTTGCCCCATACACGGCCCCATGCCTGGAAGTGATTTGAACAGCCCAGCATCTGGCAATGTGTCAAACAGCGTTTCGATTCGTTCGTCATAGGTTTTGATGATTTCACTCACGACTTTAATTTGCGTCGCCAGTGCTGTAGCCATCAAAGCATTAGCCTCTATAACGCTCGGATCTGTGGTCAATGGGATCGCGTTATCAATATTCGTTACACGTTGCTCGGTAAGGGCCATTGCGCGACCACCTTTGGCATTCAGAAAATTGCGGATCGTATCGTGCCTGGCGCGTTTCAGTTGTTGCAAACTGGGCCACCGCATAATCAGTTCGCACAGTAGCAAGCTACCCCGATGTGAGAACCACTCCAGGGGCTGAGGATAATACTGTTTAAGCGTGTTGATTAGCCAGTTCACAAAACGGCGTTTATCTTCAACCAGTTACTGAAGTAAGCGAATCTCCGCATTATCGGGTTCATATGGCTTTTATCTTTTGGGGATAACGTAGCATTAACTCTAATGCCAGCTCAGCATCCTGCGGGTCATCTTTTGCGCCGCTGGGTGAGAAGGCCTGGCGGTAACGAGCTAGCGATAAAGCGTGGACAGGGAAAACGGTGATAAACGGATATTTTTGAAGAGCATACACCACGGGGCCTCTTCAGTTCGAGAGCTATAGCGATCCTACCTTTTACCTTCTGGTGTAACTCCATAAGCCAGGTATCAAGCGCTTCTGCTGTATGTTCAATCACATGGAATACACGTTCGCCGTTTTTAAACTGAACACAGACATCGTGTTTTTTATCTGCCCAGTCTAGACTAACATGTACAGCAAATTGTTTAGTCGCAGTCATTACCAACTCCTTCTCATCGGGGATTGGTATGCATTCCACGCTCTTCGAAAGAAATATAGCCAGCAGTTTATCTGCATGCCCTGAGTATTCGTTAGCGAACGGGGAGCACCTACTGGCTCGAAAGAAAAGCGGCGATCATCACGTGATTCCCGCTCAATATTCGTAACCAGTAAGCGCATACCCTGAATCACTTAAAAGTGTAATTCTCAGGGTGCGAATGACTATATTTCGCTCTTAGCCCACCATGAGATTTGGCAACGCCAGATCCAGTTTATGAATATTGCCTCGGCTCCAGTTGTCGCAGCTCGTCGAGAGTATAAATACGAAAAACGTTGCGGTGGCGAACTTCCAGCGGTATGTGCTGATGGTTGATAATGACGTGCTTGACGCTGCCAAACAGCAGTTCCAGCGCCCGTTTTTTCTGCGGATCCGGCACGACATAGAAAACGTAAATCCAGTGTTTCTGCGTCCTGGCCAGCAAATGGCTGGCGATGATTGACTGGTATCGTGCTTTGGTTTTCAGGCGGCGCTCCGTTTCAATGGCGATGACCTTTCCGTCCGGGAGTGTGATCACCCCATCTGGACGGTGTTTTACCTGATACTGGCTGAGGAAGGTCATACGATCACCGTTTACCCACCCGGACGCGCCTTTTTGCTCCAGGATGATCCGGGCCACCTGATTATCAAGGTGGTGCTCCAGCGTCCAGCCAGTGATTTTTGATGGTTCAAATCGCGCAGGGAAAATGTCATCGTCCGGCGTTAAAACAACGGCCAGTCCATCGCTGGTTATACCCCATAATGACATTTTCATCGTCCGTGCTTCAAACACATACTTTTGTATTAATCCCATTCGCTCAGTTTTTGCCAGCAGTGAATAAAGCGATTTGTGATCCCTGAAGCCAAACAGCAGCATCAGCGTTTTAAAGTCGCTGTAGGTTTCTTCCTTCAGGAAATTCAGCAGCATTTTTATCTTCTCGCTGTTGCGAGTGGTGCGCTCGCTATGCGTGGCGATAAGCATGAAACCTCCTAAAAATTGAGCAAGGACGGTGTTTCGTCATCATCAGATCTCGGTTTTGTTGATTCTCTTTCCCCTTCAAAGAAAAGATCTGGCCGGGTTGCCGTGACATTGGGCGTTGAAGCGGGTGTTGCTTCTTCCTCGTCGAAGTCCAGCGCGATTTTTGCCGGCGCTGCCGACGCGGCAATATCAGGAGAAACGGAGCAGATCTCCAACTCGCGTTTTTGCACCTTGATGGGGGAAATCAGCGAGGCTGAGGGAAGTGTTTTTGTTGTAAAAATAAAGCTGACAAAATCGGGCAGGTTCAGGATCATATTGCTGTCGATAAAGAAACGCTCCGCCTGCCTGATGGTGCGTTCACTGTCGATGGTTTCCGTCAGTACGGCATCGGTTTTCGCTTTGCGAACTTCATCATCGACTAAGATGGTGCCGGACATTCTCGCCACCCATTCAGCCGTATCGGGATCCATAACTCGGTATACCAGCTTGAATTTGGCGTTTTCAACAACTGCGCCGACAACGGCATCGCCTTTCAAATCCGCCGGGCAGTCTTTCAGATCGGCGACCGACTGATGCGCCATGATGATATGCACGCCTTTATCCCGCGCTGCGCCTAATCCTTCCAGTGCAGGTTTGGATAAATGGTATTTCAGCTCGTCGAGAAAGATGGCGATAGGGCGGGGCGTATCTTTTACCCGGTCGCGCCTTTCCGCTAATTGGTAAAGTCGTACCAGTAGCATTCGCTGGGCGGTAATAATTTTGCTATTTCGCATTGAACCGATGACATAACAGCAACCGCCTTCCTCAAATATCGTATTAAGCGAAAATCCTGTCGGCGCGTTGATGGCATTGAGTAATGCCAGCTCTTCAATCTTGCCGAAAAACGCTTTGATGTCCTCCGCAATCCCCTGGACATAATCGCCATTATAAATATCGCGGATAGTCGAGGATGGGTGATGACTGACAAATTGCGCCGCCATGCGAGCGGCCTTTCTATCGTCGATACGGTAAAAGTCTGATTCCTGACCTTTCTCTGCCAGACTGAAACCGGCAACAAAAAGCTCTTCCAGTTCATCGGCGGTGATCTCTTCAATCAGGTTTAACTGGTATTGGGCTTTTCGCAGGTCAATCAGGGCAAAAGGTTTGCCTGCATCCTCACAGGCCTTGCGGTAAAGGTGGGGTGCCCATTCATCATCCTTGGGGTCCATCACAAATACGCCTTCACCAGCCAGAATACTTTGATAAAGTAATATCCCGGTGGCAATCCCTTTGCCGGCCCCGGTGGTGCCGATAATATCGGCATGTTGTTTTTGCCAGTCTTTTAACGGCAGATACATCGGCTGAACATCGCGGTCCATGCCGATAAATAATCCTTTGTTCAGGTCGATATAATCCAGCGGGTCATAATGCAGTGTTTCCGGCAGCAGTGATTTCACCGTACGGACATCGGTGCGTAATTCCCGTTCAAGCGTTGTTTTTCTGACGAGGCGTTTCTTTATTTTGTCCAGTTCCGGCGTGAATACCCGGTGAAGCATAATATGAAAAATAATCCCGGTCACAGTGAAAGCAATCCGTACTGACCACGCCAGTACCGTATTATCACCGGTGAGTCTGGTTTTATACAGCCACTGGAAGGATCCGATAACTATCGGGGCCAGTGTGCCAGAGAGAAAACACAGCAGGGAAAAAGCGATAATCAACCTTTTCCATAGTGGGGCTTTCTGCCGTTCATCGCTTTTCATCGATGCAAAAAACGGCATCGTCAGCCCCGCTAATAATGCCAGCATCAATTGTTGCTGTTGCATAAAAGCGAGCAGTGCCAGCATCCCGTTCACTATCGGCGACAGTGAAACGGCAAGCTTATTTAAAATCATCATGCCTCCTTCGTCAGTAGTTCGCCCCATGACATCGCCCCATCAGTTCGTCCCACGGAGTCGGGCGAAAAGGTGGGGCGAACGCATGGGGTAAAGAAGGTAGCCGCTGTGCGGCCATGTGCAGGAAAGCATGCTTCCCTGCACGAAACAGCGTGCGCCAGTTCATGCGGGCTGGACGCTCTTATGGACCATCGCATGGGGGTAATGTCGCGGCTGGACGCCACGCCAAAACCCCCAGGGTCAAAGGCGGCACACCGTCGCCCGCTACGCGCGACCACCCTCTTTGAGACGCCGTTTTTCGCCTATTTTTTCTTTTGTCCGTTCCGGCCAAGCGAAAAAATGGGAAAACGACTTCAAAGCGGGTGGTCGCGCCACGCTACCGGCTTTTGGCCGGAGACTTAGCCGCGACGGTGTGCGGGGCTGCGCCCCCCAAATAAACCGCTATCGTGGGCGATAGCTTTTCGCTCGCTGGGGCGGCGAAATTTATTCGGCTCCCCCCGCCAGCTCGGTTCACCTGGGGGTGAACGCTCGCCGGTGGGTTCGGCGACGCAAATTAGCAATTTCTGTGAAATTGAATTTACTCGCCTCACGCCACGTTTAAATTTCTGCTGACGCATAAATTTAAAAGCCCAAAAATCGCTGCCTGTTCGTACCGTACGCTCTAATTAGATAATGCACATTTTGGCGGTTAAATCTTGCTTCTTACGGAGCGTTTGGGTGGCTGAATATTTGCCGATTATTGTGGGTATACGATTTTTGTATTCCTGCTTTGACAGATGATCATTTGACTACACTTGCTGAGTGACTGAACTTCCACTTTCAGTGAATGTGACTGTCGCAATTGCGCCGTTAATGAGTGAAATTTGTGGTGGTATATGACCGACATCCACGTCATAAAGCACGGGAACGTCAAGATCGCCAAGGGAGGCTCGAAGGGCATCCAGATAATTGTGTTGAGTGTGATCGCTGACGTCTGGCACAGCACTTCTACCTATTAGAATACCGGTTAAATTATTAAACCAACCGTGTAAGCGTAAGCTGAATAATGCTCGCGTTAACTCACAGGGGGCCATTTCCACATTTTCAAAATATAGAACAGTGCCTTCATCGCTGTTTTGATCTTGAAACAAAGGCAGATTACCGAATGACGTGCCTGCTAACCTCGATATGATTTCAAGGCATCCACCGATCAGACGTCCATGGAAGCTGGCAGAGGAAGTAACGCCATCGAGGTGTTTCCACTTTGTTTTTTGTGTCAGATTAAAACCAGCGCCTGTGGCTGTACCCCATTGGTTTTCGTCAATTTGGAATGCTGTTGAAGAGAGCTGTTTAATCACAGACCCCCGTTCAGCCTCTAGAATGTTCCATATAGCTTTTGTGGTCGTGTCTAACTCCTGAGCTCCAAGATCCATAAGGTTAGGCCCATGAAGTGTTGCCCAGCCAGAAAGCGTGGTCAGCGGAACATGAAAAGTACTCAAATCTGAAAAGCCGACAAACCATTTTGGTTCAGTCTGAGCTAGCAGATTAAAATCAAGTAACTCAAGTAGCTCTATTGCCAGATCGCCTCCCCATGGCGGCATAACGGCTTTCACTTCCGGATCGGTGAGATAAGACATCAGTTCTTCCGCACGTGAAGTTTTGTATGCGCTTTTATTTTTATACTGTGAACGCAAGCACATCCCTTCACGGACTCTGAAACCTTTTTTCTTAAGGTTGCTAATGGCAAGTTCCAGCCGGGGATGTAGATGTTGAGGGACGCCAGATGATGGAGCCGTGACGGCAATCAAATCTCCGGGAATCAGTTTGGGCGGAAAGCGGATACTCATGTCGTAAATCCTTTTCTGAAGTTTAAACTCATAGTCCCTAAACTAGGCTCCTATGCCAAGCCTTGTTGACGGTTTTATGACTACTTTTATCCATTCGTGGCATGCGTTTAGCCGCGCATCCGGCCAAAGCGCGATAATATTTGACTTACGGCGGCCGGATCGGCGCTGGCGCACTGTGTGAGAAAATCCCGGCGCATAGTAAACGTCTTGTCCGGGTTGAAGCGATGGTGTTTTTTAAAGGCGTTGATGCTGAAAAAGGCATGCTCCGCCTGGTTGCACTCATTGCCGCCGCCGTTGCCGGTTGCCTTTCCATACATGCACAACACCACTTCGCAGGGATCGGCCGCAAACGACGGCGCGGAAAGGCTGGCGGCTAGGCACAGGAGCATCGCCGCGATAACGGGTTTTTTCATAGTGGTATCCTTTTATTGCAGAAGATAAATGTCGGGTGAATTGCGAACGTGGATGACCGTCGCGGTCAGCGGTAAAAATAAATCTCGGTAGCATGGCAGGCGAGGCAGTCAGTCGCTTTAGGCTGATAAGTCACGACGGCGCGATAACCGTGTTTTCTCAGCCAGGACTTCGCCCTGAAATAACTCGTCCCATCGGGCGTATTGACGACAACCCGCTCTGAATGCGCGACGGCATACCAGACGCCGGGCGAATATATGGCTTCAGGGCTGAAAACGATGGATGTTGACCAGCGGCCGTCGACGTCGGGGGACGGTACGACAATGCGGTTTTCCGACCACTGCGGGAGCGTGGCGTTAACGGCTGCGCCGGGTGTATCCCATGCGGGCTGAACGGGCTCTGGCGGCGATGCGCAGCCAGCGATCATCACCAGCGCCGCACCGGCATACAGTATTTCAACGATTCGCCTCATTAAAGACCTCCTTCATGTTGTTCAGATGAAGATGTTTAAAATAAATCGCGCCCATCCGGCGAATATCGCCGTGAATATCGACGCTGACGATGACGTCCACGCTGTTAAGCACCTTGCGCAGCAGTACCGCAAACGGGATATTTTGGCAGTCAGGATGTTCGTAGCAGCGGTCGATGATCCCTTCGATACAGGCTTCAGGGCTGCCCGCGTGCATCGAGGTGATGAGTCCCTCATGGCCGGAACCGACGATTTTTAGCGCGTCCCAGGCCTCTTTTCCGCGAATTTCCGCCAGCAGGATCCGATCCGGATTCATGCGATAATTGGCCCGGATCAGCCTGCCGGGGGTGACGATTGCATCCTCCCCGGCGTCCGCCGGGTAAAACAGATGGACATAATTGGCGTGGCGGTAAAAGCGGATTTCGGGGTTGTCTTCGATGGTGGTCAGTCTGAGATGCGGCGGAATATAATGCAGCAATGTCTTCATATAGGTGGTTTTACCCGACCCGGTTTCGCCGACGATAAATAGCGTCTTGCCGTATTCAACCGCCTTTTCGATAAAGCGGGGGATCTCCCCGCGCTTATAGTATCCGGCCAGTTCATCCTCTTTACTTTCCGTTCGCTCTTTGCCGGTCACCCGGTGATAAAAACCGGCGTCTATCCAGGACTGATGCGCTTTCTGCTCGAATGAGGGCTTGCGCAGCGTGATGGAAACGGTGCCGCGCTCGCAGGCCGGGGGAACAATGGTCTGGATGCGCTCGCCCGATGCCAGCGTGGCGGACAGGATCGGCGAGGTATCATCCACGTTGTCCTCATTCCAGGAAGCCAGCGCTTTGGCGAAAGCGTAACACTGCCGCAGCGTAACCGGGGCGTCGTGCCTTTGCCATTTTCCGCGTATTTTGGTGTGGATCTCGCCGGGACGGTTAATGGCGATTTCGGTCAGGCCCGCCAGCGGTAGAAAATCGCCGAACAGCCGGTTTTTCATGAACTCAAGAGACAGGTTGTCAGCGCGCATACCACCTCATTTTCAGCCGCAGTTGATAGACAGAAGAGAAATCGATATCCGTACCGGTCATGATGCCGATCACATCGCCCTGGTTCAGGTACATCGTGGGCGGGATATTGATGCTGTTTTCCAGCGTCGTTTTCGCCATTTCCGCCGTGGCCGCGCGGGTGTTTTCGGTGTAGTCGGTATTGCGGTCTTTGCCCGGCGCCGAATCCGACGCCGCGGCGGCCACGTCCTGCACGGTGCTGAGCATCAGGGCATTGCCGAACCGCGCCCAGAAGTGCGTATCGATCCAGCCGGCGATACCGGCTTCACCTAACTGGCCGCTGGCCTGCGTATCGAGCAAGGGGATTTGTAGCTGGCCGGGCGTGCGCAATTCCGTCCAGATGACGAACATCCGGCTGCGGCCGTGTTGCAGCGCGCCGGTGCGATAAATGCCCCTGGCGATGGTGCCCGCCGGGATCAGCTTCACATGGTTGCTGGCGCTGTAAACGTCCTCGCTGATAAGGCAGGAAAGCGTGCCGCCCACGTCGGACACGAAGCGCCGCATCATTGAGCAGGGAATATAGCGGTCAACCGGAATATAGAGATCCGGATCGAGGGGCAGTCGCCGAACGCCAGTGACTTTCGCCACGCCCGGATTGCCGTCGCCGGTTGCTGGTGTGTCGGCGTCTTGGCAGCGTAGCTTGCCGTCGCTGCCTTTGACCATCACCGATTTACACGGCATATAGGCGTCTGACGTTGCCGGATGGCTGGGCGTGCCTGCATCGCCGGGCGATCCATGTTGACTCGGGCTTGTATTGCTGCGCTGATTCGTCGCCGGCGCGTTGTTCATCCCGTCCGCCAGTGCGGCGGCCTTGTTTAAAGCGGGCGGCTCAGGCGGTAACGGCGGTGCTTCATCCTGAGCCTGATTGCTGTCGGCGGACGTCTCCGATTTACTATGTTCGAACAGGCCGAACGGATTGCTGTCCAGCCCGAGGTTTTTGCGTTCATTGCGTGCCGCGCCGGATGAGGGCGGCGGTGCGGCCTCCGCCGTTTTATCCTCGTCCTTCTTCAGCATGCCAAGAAAATGGTCGCCGCCGAGCGCCAGCGCCATCAGTAAGGCCAGGCTCAGCAGGCTGACCAGCAGTGTCCGACGCCCGGCGGGTTTTCGAAAACGCGTGACGTCGGGCTGGCCGGGGGGCGTTTTCTGCTCCGGTTCTTGGCTCGCCATTGCCGCGCGGGCGCGTTTGCGGGCCTCGGCTTCCAGCTCCGCCGTGGTTTTTTGCGCGTCTTCCAGGGTAGATTTATCGGTCATTTGGCCTCCAGCGTGACGTCGGGGGAGACGGTATCGCCGTTAGCCACGGTCACGTCGCCAAATGCCGTGTTTTCAATCCCGACCACCGCATTGCCGTAGCGCAGCACCAGGCGCGGCGACAGAGAACGCACCACCATTACGGTGTAGTTGCCCTGGCTGATAATTCGCGGCGTCACCGCCTGCTCCCGGCCGTTAACGACCGTAAAGGCGGAGGGCAGGATTTTCACGGGCGAAAAGCCGAGGTAGGTAAAGCGGCCGTCATCGTAAGTGAAATCCGGCGCAATGGACGCCGAACCGTTCGCCACCCGTTTGGTGTAACGCCAGTTGCGCGGTGTGGCGGCCTGCTGAAATGCCGCCCTTATCTGTTGTTTTTCCTGCATTTCCTGAAGCTGTTTCTGGCGGGCGGCGTTGGCTGCGACGGATTGCCGGTGGGCTTCAGCCGGATAACGATAGCGGATAACGAAGGCCAGAGCGGGCGAGTCGTGGTCCAGCACGTTCAGCTCCAGGCTGTAATCGCGTTTTGACGTCACCACAAAGAGATTGGTTTTCCAGTCCTTCGCGGTCGGCAGAAACACCTGGCTGACGTTATTGCCGTTGGTATCGGTCACCGGCTGGCTGATGGGATTGGGGCTGACGCCCACCCGGTTATCGCTTTTGGTTACCGTCCAGCCTTTGGGAAAGCCCGCCTGCGCGTCGATAACGGTTTCATCGTCGTCAAACAGCAGCGTAGTGACGTAGCCGGGGTGGGTGTTGACGACCGTGGCGTTCTGACTGTTATACGAGACGTTCTGCATCCGGCTGTCATACGCGCTGCCGCGCGGCGTCGCCGCGCCCCAGGCGGCGCATGCCGTCAGGAAAAAAACACAGGTCAGCATTTTTATCAGCATCATTCGCTCCTTAGCTCTTTATCGCGCTGGTAGCTGGTGACGATGAACCCCAGTGGGTTCACTTCACGCTGGCTGTCCGTCAGTTGTTTGCGAGGGAGGTAGCGGTAGGTCAGGCGGATATTCCAGACATCGGTTTTCACCGAATTATCCGCAACGCGGCGAATGGTTCGCTTGATGCGTAACGTCGCCAGACGGTCGGGGGCGGTGGCGGGCGCATGAACGTTGGAAATAATGTCGATAGAGACGACATATTCCGCTTTGTTGAAAACAACATCCGGCGCTTGGTCGCCGTTAAACCCGTCAAGATAATCCTTATTTACGCCGTCGCTATTGAATAACTGCACGTCGTCATAATCGCGCTGAAGGGAAAAATAGTTATAGCCTTCGCGGCGTTTGACATAATTTGCGGCCAATGCATGTGCCAGCGATGCTTCAGTGGAAATATCCCGCTCTTTAATGCGGGTCATATAGTCATAACGCCCGGTTTGTTTATCCACCGACCAGAGTTCGATTTCGGTGGTTTTCAGCGGCAGCAGAATAATGATGGCCGCAATCGTCATTGCGGCTAACGTGAATCCGACCGCCGCCATCAGCCAGGCCACTTTTTTCTCGCGGGCGTCTTTTTCCAGAATGACCGATTCAAAGCTTCTGGATGCATTGATGACGTTATTAACCTCGGACATGGTTTGTCAACTCCTGGATAATGGCCGGGGAATTCACCGGCTGTGGGGGGCCGGATACCGGCGGCAGATCACTGTCGTGCTGTACGCAGCCCGTAAGTGCGCACAGCATCAGCAAAAAGAGGCTGAATTTCATATCGATTCCTCAGTTGGACGGATAAAGGAATGTCGCACCGCGGGCTGCTGCCAGGGCGTAATGCGGACAGGGACATAACGTTCAGGAGGGATTAACGATATCCTTGTTTAAACCGGATATGTCGTCGTTAAGACATAGGTGTGGACCTACGTTAAAGGCGTAGCTTGTGCCATGTTGCAAGGAAATCTCTGGCGAGCAGTAGCGCCGTCATTATACTCCCTAAGAGGAAATGCGTTTTGTTGTGCCGTTCATCCAGTACGGTCGTTGTTCGTGAAGATCATCAAGCGCAGTCTATGTTTGGCTGGATGTATCTGTCAGCTACGGTGACCGCGATGGTACTAAACTGCATTCTGATAATTGCTTGAATATGCCGTCATTTTGCGAATTTCACCAGTTGATACAAAGAGAATGGTTATGGCTCTGGATGTAGATGGCTATATCAAAACCCCGCTGTCAGACAGATTGCAACTCGAGTTCCAGCTGGTGGTTGATGACGTGATCAATCGCCTGGCTTCAAGGTTGGGATGCTTGCTCCATAGTGCGTATGTATATGGTAGCGTCGCGCAAGGAAAAGCGGTTGCCGGACTATCAGATTTGGATATTTGTGTCATCCTGACTCATCAGGCTGGTAACAGCGAGTGTAGGCTACTGTCTGAGATACGTAAGGAAATTAAGTCAAATCATTGTGTTGTAAGCAAAGTCGACTTCGATGTCGGATCTTTGTCGGAAGTGCTTGCCCCTGAGAACCTGTACAGTTGGGGTTACTGGCTGAAACATCATTGCAGATGTATTTGGGGAGAAGACCTTTCCAAACGATTCAGTCGTTTCAGACCGTCTAAAGCGATTGCTTTGGCGGTTAACGGCGATTTTGTCAGCGTGCTGAGCGATTATATGCAGAGATTGACCGAGAACGATAATGTTGATGAACATAAGCCAATACAAAGGGCGGCCGCCAGAAAACTGATTCGCTCCACTAATCTGCTGCGATCTGATGACGATACCGACTGGCCTGACACGCTTGAAGCATGCGTTGTAAGATTTGCAAAAAAATATCCGATGAAAGAAAGCGAAATCAGATACTTTTTATTTGAGAGCCATAATCAAATGGATAAAAAAGAAAATTTTATCGCGCGTTTAAGGACCTTTATGGATTGGCTGGTTGAAGCCAGCAGATATTTTCATCCTAATTCCTCTTTCTGAAATACATCACGCATAAGGGAATCCGGGGGATAAATGCACTGGTAATCTTTATCTGTATTAGCTCAGACTTGACATGACAGTTTTCGCTGGCAGCACACAATCAAATCTGACAGTCTGTTTTGAGGAGCGGACATTAAACCAGAACAGAGCTTTAGTAGCAGCAGTTTAGATGCGCATAGTTTGTTCGTGGTGATTTTGTACAAAGTCCTAACATCGTTAGCGTCCCCACCTTATACGGTTTATATAAAAAGAGTTTCAGACCCTATAGAGTGGTCTGCCCGGCAATTCTTTGGCCCTGACTCATAGAAAAGAAAAAAGCCCCGTAGGGCTTTGAGTTACTGACTTATTTCTTTGGGTTTTTACTGGGTTTCAGTTTATCAGTATTTCCCGGTGTTTTTTTATTGTCGCGCTGGCGTTTATCAGGTTCCCCTGTTGAGTCGGCAATTCGTTTCGGGCCTGGCTTAAGACTCATGGTCGTTCTCCTTTGCAAATTTAAGAGATAATTACTCTACCTGAATTGTGTACTATTTTTACTCTTATTCCCTTATGCTTTCAATGGGGATTTTACGTACGAAACCGACTGTTTCCGGGCAATTTTCGGTAAATGCCGGGGGTTTTAGTGGAGCTGAGGAAAATCCTAAATGACGTAACCTGCCATCACCGCATGCTGCCAGCAGAACTGAAACCGGTAGCGTTGCATCGCCCCGTTGAACTCACAGCACAGAGCGGCCTGTCAGGTTAGGTTTGGCTCTGTACCATAGATGTGTCAGTCAAATCGGAGCTAATACATTCTTATCTAATACACTTTGTCTGGCGTCGAATTGAGTCCTGTATATTCGTTGTCATGTTGGCTGTCAATCTGTGGATCACAACCTATAAGCCGGCTCAGTCAACAAAATTATTGTCTATCTCTATGATCGCGCTGCTGGTTGAAGCGCTTCATGCTCGCTATTGCGGCGGTGCGTTTTTGCCAGGCGGTGACGGTCTTGTTCACGCCGGCACCAATAAGCTGGCCTGCCATAACGCCGCCTTTGGCCGCCAGTCGGGCACCGGCAGCACCGGCTTTCAGCGTCGGTTTGGCCGCGCCGGAGGACTTTTTCACCAGCCCGCTTAAGCCGCTCATAGCCGCCCCTTGTAATACCGCCTGAACGGCGGCGCCGCTCAGTGCGCCGGCGATCTTTGCGGCGAACCAGACCACGACGCCCGCGGCGATCCCGGCCAGCAGGCATTGCGCCGCCAGCGTCACCATGTTGCTTTCGCTGGAGGCGTTGATGGCGGCATCCAGTATTTTATTCAGATAGTTGATGGCGATCCGGATGGATAAAGCGGAAAACATGATCGTCAATACGGCGGTGAAAATGGTTTTCAGCCAGTTATCGAACATCGGCTTAAGAAAACCGTACAGCAGGCAGAAAATAAATATCGGGGCGGTCGTCGTCATTAACAGAATGGTGATTTCGGCGAGCAGGTTGACGAATGTCGCCGCCAGTAAAAGCACGATTGCGCCGCTCCAGACCAGCACCTCGGCAAAGCCGCCGTTCAGTTTGACGTAGGTTGCGGTATCCAGATTAAACAGGGTTTGCCCAAGCGTTTGCGCTTTCTCCCAGACGGTATCGAGCAACGCCCAGACGTTGTCGCTGCCGCTGATCCCATCCTTAAGTCCTTCAATGGCGGCAATGGCGGCATCCAGCCAGCCGTCGCGGTTTAAAACAAAGGTGGTGATCAGCAACATGCGGCCCACATCCCAGACGACATCTTCAACCGGGGTCTGAAGTTTGCCGCCCAGCGTCTGATAACCGCGATACAGAATAAATAGCGTGAAGGAACTGACGATAATCACGCTGATCATGGTGCCATAGGTAGACGTTTGACCTTCTAACACGGCATTGAGTCCATCCATTATGTTTTTGTTCATACCGACAAAAATCCCACTGGACATAGCGCCTCGCTTTAGAGCAAAAAATAGATGGGGGAATAAAAGATTGGTGATGGTTTCTTTCGCAAGGTTTGCACAGATGCATCGCTCTGATTCGCGTTGCAGCAATGCAGTAGACAGACAGTAATAGTCCTGCAAAATGGTCAGGCGCCAGTATTGGACTTGGCGGTACGATCATGAAAATTTATATTGTTATTATTCCCAGAACAGCGATAAGGCACCGAACCTTGAAACATAACATTGATCAGTTCAGAGACGGCGCTAAGGTCCTCGAAGTTGTAGATGTGGACGACCAGACACCCTTACGTTTCATGTTCGGTACACCGGACGGTCTTTATGTTGTAAAGGATAAAAGTATTTTCCTGATGCAGCAGGCCGATCACATCGATCCTGAACGAACCAACATCAAGGTGAGAGATGTTTATCAGAAAGTGTTTCCCTACGGTTTTGAAAATCCGATTGTCGGGAAGATACTCGTCTCAGGAGAGAAGTTGTTTTGTTCCGGGTTTATGAGGGATGCCATTGAGCAAGAAACAGCGATGGGACTCATTCTTAAAGGAACAGGCATCCTCTGCGAGATGCAGGATCTGACCGACAAGGTTTTCGAACAGATTTCAGGCGTTGCCGTCGCTGAGATCCTGAGTGGAAACAAAGGGCAAAAGTTGCCTCATACGCCCAGTCTGCGTACAAATATTGACATTTATATAAGGCTGGCCGACAACCTACGACAGATGTTGACCGATTTTCTTGTAGCGATTTATAAGCCGACGGAAGGAAAGAGGCTGCTGGAAAATCTGAGAACCGCCATTCACCAAAAGCACGGTGATAGCCACGGATTTTATGTGTTCTTCGACGAACTTACCCCGGCGATGCTCTTTACACGAGAGCTACGCAACGCCTGGGAGCATCCGAAAACCGATCGGAACGTCGTTTGGAAAGACTTCGCGATGAAATCCGATGGCAAGGTTTATTCACCGACAATCGAACTGGTCAGCGCCGAATATCCACAAGATGAGATGGACCTTGGCACGTTTATGAAGCAATACACCGCGACACTTATCGATCAGTTGGAGGCCCTGATCGGCAACGCATGTGCTGCCAATTGTTCGTTCGGTGGCTTTAAATGTGGTGTGATGGAGTTACCGAAGGAGCTCCGTCAGCACCCTGAAGCACGCCTGACCTGTGCAGTATTTCTCAATGGGCAATGGCAACCAGTCGGGTAGTTCTTTAACCCCCCTGAATGCTGTTCAAATCAGCAACCGGAGCGGTTAATTGCTGCTGCTCGAATGCCCGTTGTTTTTGCTGCTCCAGCAGTGTTGTTCGCTGCTCAGCCTGTTTGACGGATATTTCCCACTGACTGGTCAGCGCGTTCAATTGTACGCTCCTGGCCGCCACGGCGTTAGCCAGGTCCTGCGACTCTTTCGAATCCTGCGCATTCGATATGCGATCGGATAACGCGGCGATATCGTTGAGGGTGTCGGCGATCTTGTTTTCAACGTCGGAGGTATTTTCGATCGCTACCGCCTGATTCAGGATGATCTGTTTGCAACTGTCGAGATAACGCTGCGAGGAACTGGACTGATTACAAGTATCGAAAGATTGATATTTTCCATACAAGCGCTGAAGCTCGGAAGAATAGGCGCCGCCCTGATTGGTCAGCAGATCATCCAGTGAAACGCCGTTTTTGCGGAGGTTATCAATATCGCTTTTGAGGTTTTTCGCCTCGTTAAAGAATCCCTGAATATCCCGCACGCCCGTCGCCGTGGCTAATTGCCGTTTGTAGGCGTCAAGCTCGCTTTTATAGTGGGTGACGGTTTCCTGCCACTGCTGGAGTTTTTGCACCCACTGGTTAATGGATTCGGTATTCTGCACGCCGTCGAAAACCGGGATCCCGGCGCTGAACGCCGGAGTGGAAAGAAAGAGTGCTAATGCCAGCACGGTGTTTCGGGTACGCATTGTTATCACCTCTCAGATAGCCATTTCAAGAAACTGCGCTTTCCATGCTTCAGGCTTCATGCCTTCCTGATAAAGGGCATCGAAGATTTTCAGGTTGTCTTCGCTCCCACTCAGCAGTTTGCTGACTTTCCCCAGTCCTGATAGGTCCATTTTTGCCAGCGCCACGAATGGCCGGGCTTCGCCGGCCCGTAACGGCGTTTTCAGGATCACCATATAGCGCTCGCCCGGATCCAGATTTTTGACGATGTCATAGACGCTTTCCGGCACTTTCATTTTCTCCACATAGTCCGCATGGCTGGCCTTTGGGTTAGCGAGAAAAATCTGTGTGCCGCACTGTTCGATGATTGCCGGGGCGATGGGATGCCTGACGATCTCGTCAGGCGATTGGGTGGCGGGAATGAAGATGCCGTTCAGCTTGCGAATGACCTTGAGCATATTGAGCGAGAACCGGGAGAATTCCACATCAGCCAGCCACTTCCAGAACTCGTCCATAAACATCACCAGCCGGCGGCCGTCCAGCAAGCTGGTGACGCGATACAGCAGGTAAAAGGTAATCGGCCCTCGGATATCGTCGTCATCCAGAAATTCCGTGCCGTCGATGCCGAAGTTATCGATATCGCTGATATCGAACGTATCCGCCTCGTTATCAAATACCCAGCCGAACTCGCCTTCCTGCGCCCACTGTTTCAGCCGGATGCGCAGCCCATTGACGCGGGCCTCCTGGGTCGGCGGCTCCGGCAGCACTTCCAGCAGCCGCGTGATGCCGTAACGGCGGTATTCCGGCGGGTAGTCCAGCATGATGGTGTCCACGGCGGCGCTGATGCGCGCTTCGTCGCGCGGATCGAGCGGCTTGCCGTTGCGGCGGCACAGCATTCGCACCAGTTGCTTGATAAAGTTGATGTTCCGCCGGGTCGGCACCAGCGAAAACGGGTTGAACCCGGTGGGCTCGCCGGTACGGAGTCGAAAATAACGCCCGCCCATCTGGCGTATCGCCATCTCCGCCGCCCGGTCTTTGTCGAAATAAACGGTGGTCAGCCGTTTGATGGTGGCCGAAGCGGCAAACGTCGCCGGGTTGCGGTATTTCTGCATCAGTTGTTGCATCACGGTCATCAGCATCGTTTTCCCCGAGCCGGTTTTCCCGATAATCGCCGTATTGCCCGGCGTTTTCTCGTTAAAGTCATCGCGTCCGGCCTGGCTGTCGTGCAGATTGAGGTAATAACCGCCGCCGCCCGGCGATGTGAGGATAGCAATGGCTTCGCCCCAGGGATTGCCGCCGCGTTTGTGGGGATGGAAGTTGTGCAGGCTCGCCATATCCGCATAGTTCTGGCTGCTGACGGCCACCAGCCGCGGCCGCAAGGTATAGACGCCCGGCAGTTGCGCCAGATAGGCGGCGGGTAACGACAGGGTGGACAGGGTGGTCATAATGCCGAGGTCGGCGAAGGGCTGCGCCAGCGTCGTGGCGTCCTTCACCACCTGGTCGGCGCTGGCGGATGAAACCAGCAGGGAGAAGTGGTATTTGCCGCACGACACATGCCCGGACTGGAGCAGGTCGCGCAGCACAATCAGCTCTTCGCGCTGCGACAGGGCGTCGTCATCGGCCGAGTTCAGCCGTTTTTCCGCCAGCCGGATATGGTTCTGCGCTTCATCGCGCGCCATGCAGGTAAAGGACTGCGTCAGCACATACTCGCTTTCGGCGTACAGCAGCGCATCCAGTAAACCTGTGGTGGTTTCGGGCGAGTAGTCCTTGATTTCCAGACTGCGGAAGTAGCGGGAGCCGTCTACCGTCTGGCATTCGGCGGTATCGGTGGTAAAAAACACGTCCGCCGTGCCGAGCTGGTGGTAAAACGGCGCGCGCGTGACCGCTACCTTCTGCCATTTGCCGGTGAGCAGCCGGTGATAGAAAGAAAGCTGCGAGGAGTACACCCGCCCGTTTGCTTCATAAACGCCCAGCGGCGTCGCGGTGTAGCGGGATAAGGCGGCGTTCAATGACGCCCAGTGCTCAAGCATGACCTTCAGGGCGTTATCCAGCGCCGCCTGCCTTTTGCCGACCGGCTGTCGGCTCAGCGCCTTTTTCTCCAGCGACGAGAACGGCGCGAAACAGACGGTAAAGAACAGCCGGTGCCGCCAGAGCGGTTTGTCCTTGATCGACTGGTAGTAAAGCTCTGCGACCTCATCGGCAAAGGGAATGTCCGATTGTGCCGCAAAGGCGTCCTGGTACGGCTCCCGCACACGGTGTATATAAAAAGTGACTGGCTGCCCTTCATACGACCGGATCAGGTTATTCAGGTGGGTCGCCAGAAAAGTGAGATGATGTTCATCCTCGCATTCGAAAACGGTGCCGCCCAGCTCCCAGGTCGCCACCAAATCCCGGTGACGGTTGCTGATGACGTGAGGGTGAATATGGGAGGAATACGGAATGTATTTATCCAGCGTGATGCGCGCGTTTAATTTCATTTTGTCGGTAAACTCCGCAATATCGACGGCGTCATAGCGGTTCGCCAGGAGGGCATTGGCGCCAAAATAGCGGTTGGCGGCCCACTGGCCGCGCGTTTTAAACGCCAGCCACAGCAGCCCGAAATAGTGGATGTCCTTACGGGCCTTGGCCTTCATTTCCATCCAGGCCGGAATAAGCAGCAAGGCCAGGTAATAGCTGAGGTAAACCGCCAGCAGGACGATAGCCCCGCTGACGATCACAAACGGCACGAGGGGAATGCCCATGATGGCGGCGGGCCGCGTCAGCGCCTTGTTCAGCGTGGTCATCGGTTTCTCCTACGCGGCCCAGTAGGCGCCGAAGCCCGACGCGCCGACAATCAGGATGGCGCCGATAATGACGTTGCGCATGTCATGCAGACTCTTGCCGTCGAACAGTACCTTGTAGCCGATCCACATGGTCGCCAGCGTGATGGTGACGGCGGCTAGCCCCAGCAGGCCGGTGGAGGTGTTGCTCAGCGTCTCATTGGCTTTATTGAATCCGCCGTCGGCCGCCAGCACTGGGGCGGACATTAATATGGAAGAGATGGCGGGCCAAAAATTACGTTTGCGCATCATTAATTATCCTCATCAGTCTCAGGGACGGGTAAAGCGCCGCGCATAACGGCGTTCGGGTAGCGCACGGACGGTGGCGGTGGCGTGGCGTTATCGGCCATGTCGCCGCGCAGGACGACGGCGGGATAATGGATTGTCGGGATGGCCTTTTCGGTTGGGGAGCGTTGTTTCTCTTCCCGCGTCGACGGGACGGCATAGCCGATACGCTGGACATAGCTGGTGCGGTTAAAGACGGCTTCCGGCCGCTGGCCGCTATCGAAATTGCCGGCGTAGTAGCAACTGAGCGCGCGTTGCAGGGAGCCGCCGCGCCGGTAGCAGTCGGTGAGGATGCGCTCGAAGACCGACAGATTGACGCAGGGATCAAATAGCTCACGGGCAGTAACGCCATAGTGGCGGAAATTGCTGCTGGTGATTTGCATCAGGCCGACCGAATAGCGGCGGCCCTGCGCGGCCAACCGCCTGACGATGCCGATGGCGTCCGCCTGGTTGGCGGGATAATGAGAAATCACCCCATGGCTGCCTGGCGCGCGCTGATGCTTCGGCACTATCTCCGCGATGGCGTAAGGGTGAAAACTGGATTCAACTCGCGCGATGTCAAGCGCGGTGGTCGGGTGAACGCTGGCGGCGCACTGCATGGCCGCCGCCAGAAAGGCTGTGGTTGAAAGCATGGCGGCCTCAGAAGGGTAAAATGCAGGAGGGTAGCGACAGAAAGAAACGGGAAGTGTATTAACCGGCGGGAACGTCCTGCGCAGCGTTGTTATCTTCTCTGGGTTCGAGCAGCACCAGCTTGCCGGAGACGGCGATGCCGGGTGTGAGTACCACATTCAGGCCGGATTTGCCGTGATGGGCGAAGGCGGCGCCGACTTTGGTCCAGTAGGTGCTTTTTTCGCCCTGCGCATCGGGCTGACTTTCCTGGGTGACAAAGACGTGATAAAGGGGTTTTCGCATGATTTTTCCTCTGATAAAAAAGCGTATGAAACATTGGTCACATCCCGATCCTGCATTCCGGTTTTAACGGGTCAGCGAGAACATTCAGCGGCACCCTGAATTGTGGTTGTGTGACAGCCCGATCCCGATTGTTAAAGAGCGTATTCAGGCAATCCCGGCCCGGTGAAATAAACGTCCCTGAACATCGCTGGCAGATATCGGCGTGGTCAGGGTGCGCTTTCTGATTAAGTCGGGTAACAAGAAACTCAAACCGAAAAATAAAAGAAAAAGGACGGGAAATTATCTTGATGTGATTTTGATTTTTATCTTGCGGGAAATGTTTTTATGAAGGTCTATTCGGTCTTTATTTTTTTCGACACGCTTTCCAATAGTAAAAGTCAGGATTTTCTTGCTGAAGAAAAATAAAAAACGTGCGGAACATCCTTGTTCTCCGCGCGTTTTTATCGCCTGCGGCGTTCAATTTTTGCCTGGCATTGTGTGCAGGTCGTCACGCCCGGCAACGTCTGCCGCCGTTTCTCGGGAATGGGCTTGCCGCAGAAACGACAATGTAAGAGTGATGGCGTGGGCGCCGGTTTGAAACGGCTCTGTTCGATCATCTCTTCCAGCCGCTGCTCGTTAAATTCCTGGTCGCGATCGATCTCATCCGGCATGCGACGCCCTCCAGTCCGACGCTTCCCGTTCGCAAAGCGTGATGCGGTTCCAGACGCTGGTAAGCGAAGTTCCTGCCGTCGGTGCGGACAGCGCCTCGGTGACCTGCATCATTGCCGTCAATGCCTCGGGCGATTCAAGGTTCTCTACGCGGCGTTTTTGCCATTGCCGCCAGATCTCTGCGTCGGTTTGTTCATCCGGGATGGGCGTCCGGCCTTGCGGAATAGCGACGCCCAGCAAGCGGCGGCGCACGCAGATTTCATTGGAGGTGAGGCCAAAATACCGATTTAACAGCGCAATCGAACCGCCCAACCTAATGGCCCGGTTAATCTGCTGCTGGCGCTGAACTTCCTGTCGCGACAGCGCCAACAGTTGGCGTAGCGCATCATGGCGAACGCTGACTGCCATAAACTGCGCCGACGCCCGGCTAAGGATAAATAGTTCGTCAAGGGACAGCTGATTAAGAGCATTCATTTCATCAAACGTAAACCCCAGCGCTTCGCAGTGACGGATATTGCCGTCCTTCAGCGCGTGCAGGGCATCGGTTAATACGGCGTAATTCAGTGACGGGATCATGATTCGGCTTCTCCCTTCAACGTGTTAAGCGATTGGCTAATTTGAGGCTGATCCATTCGTCCACTTCAGATTCCAGCCAGGCCACGCTGGCCGGGCCAATCTTGATGGAACGGGGAAAGCGGCCGCTTTTCATATAGAGGTAGATTTGCGAGCGTTTCAGGCCGGTTTTTTCTTCAACCTGCTTCAAACGTAATAATTGATGAGATGTCACGGTGTTCTCCTGTAGCAAAGAGGGGGTTTGCCCGGAGATGACACGACAACACAAAGCAGCGGCAGGGATAAAGTTGATGAGCCCGTATTACGGGTGGCAGAGTCCTTAATACGGACTTTTAGAACGGTGGACTATCATCTTTTTGATGCCGAAACAGCTGTAGGCGAGCCGCGTTCAAGCGCAGTTTTTAGCGTGTCGCCGCTAAATCGATCGGTGATGCCATCGTCAGAGGCCCATTGCTCGAAAATGGACAGGAGCTTATAAGGTTGCCGGATTAACGGACTGATAGCCTCGTTATGTTTGCAGGCAAGCCAGAACAGGCGGGACAGTGGCGTGGATATGCGTGCTGATGTCGGATGAAGAAAATTTTTTTCAACCGGCATGCCGACTAACTTCTTAAACTCAGTTTGTCTGATGACAAAACAGGCATCCTTTGGTAATTCATGGACAGGGAAATAGTATTTATGAGACTCTCTTTCAAGATCATATCGTAGCATTGTTTCGTAAATATCTGATGCAATGTCCTCAGGTAGTCGCCTTACTTGTTGCTTTATTCTTTCTTGCCATGTTGTTTTTTCAAAAATTTGGAATATCCCCCCACAAATAGAAACGGTAATGCCGTAATTGTTCTTATTTGCTCCTGATTCTGGTGGGGGGATTTTCAGAGATTGAGCAAGCAAGCGTTGTATAAGGACATATTCGTATCCGAGCAATGTTGTGTCGATGACTCTCTGTACAGGAAAAATATACTCTCCGTCAGTGCTAAAAGTTAAGTCATTTCCGTTTAATAAGGTATTTGGATCAAGCATGCATAATCTTGTAGTGAATGATTTATTTATTGGCGTTAGCTTTAATTTATGATTGCTTGATTTTATTCTTCGCAATATGACTGGTGACTGAAAATAGATGGATAGACGGATTTTTCCTTGTAAAGCATATCGATAAATATCACATTTTCTAATATTTTTACCATTAAATCCGTTAAAAACCTTTACAGCCTCCCTGATGGTTATCCAGTCTGAAATTCTATCTTTAATGTTTGGAATAGTAGAGTTATCTGACATAATATATCTCCTTTTACACAATGATATTGCTGATGAATTTCGCTGTGTTTTTAGAAGGATGTTTAAAATGCCGATTTATATGAAGTAGATATAGAATTATAAAAACTGATTTTATGAAATAAATAATCGCCTGCATCTGGCTGCAATTTTTGTCAAAGATGCACAATGAAACGGCTCAGTGATTTGGTTTTCACTGAGCTATCTCAAATATGAACTGTGCTATGAGTAGTAATCGGAGGCAGCGCGTCTTTTACTCGAATTTATTTGTAATATCATCCAAAAAATACCAACAATTACAATTCCTCCTCCAACCCATGCAGGACTTGTTAGACCAGAAAAATCCAGTGCCACACCTCCCAATAATGACCCTAACGCAATACCCCCATTAAAACCGGCAATGTTCAATCCTGCTGCCACAGCCGGAGCTTCGGGTGCATATATGTGAGACAATCCGATCACTCTTGCTTGCATTGAGGGGACTGCGGCATATGTCAATGCTCCAAGCAAGCCAATAAACAACGCCATTAAAATTAAGGATGAGACAGAGAACCACATAGCGAAGAGAACGAGCGCTAGACCAACAAGTACTATCATCACCGCACGGTCTGCACCTTGCTTGTCGGTCAGACGGCCCCCCCAGACATTGCCGATCGCGGCCATTACCCCATATACCAACATCAGCAAACTGATCGTACGCTCGTCCACATGCGTTACCTGAAGTAGAATCGGGGAAATATACGTATACAGAGCAAAAGATCCTGCATAAGCCAAAACTGTAATTCCGGCTCCCGCAAGCAATAGTGGGTTGAACATGGCTTTTAAGCCGTCCATGGCATTTGCCCGCAAGGCGGGATCATCGTGATCCGTTGGCATCAGCGTGGCCAATCCAATGAATCCGATCGCCCCACTGGCCGCCACCGCCATGAATATCGACTGCCAACTCAATAGACCGCCGATGTAGGTGCCAAGTGGCACGCCCAACGCCAGCGCTATGGTAAGACCGCCAAAAACAACCGCAACAGCAGCACCAGCACGATGTCGTCCAGCCAGTTGGGTTGCCACACTTGAAGCAACAGCAAGAAACACCCCGTGCCCCAGACCGGAAGCAAATCGAGCAATCAACATCGGCGTTAGGGACTCGGACGCACTGACGATACCATTGCCCACCGTAAACAGGCCCATAGCAACAAGTAATAATCTTTTACGAGGCCATCGTGTTGCCAATGCTGTTAATCCCGGAGCGCCAATTACGGCACCGAGGGCGTAGGCTGTCACCGCTGTACCCACATGACTGACACTGACGTTGAGATCTGCCGATATCGTGGAAACTAAGCCGATCGTGACAAACTCAGTGAATCCCAGAGCAAAAGCGCAGAGTGCAAAGATATATATAACAAAAGGCATACGTTCTTTCATAACTCAGGCTCGGCTATTTTCAATAGATGCCAGTAAAGGCAGCATCGCTTCTGCGACTCCTTTTGCGGAAGCGGGGTTTTGGCCTGTAACCAGCCGCTCACTGACGACCACTTGTGACTGAAAATTCTCGGCGGAAATATACTCAGCACCTTTTTCCTTCAGCGTGTCCTCAAGTAAGAAAGGAACGATGTCATACAATCCTACGGCACGTTCCTCATTGTTTGTAAAAGCCGATACCTTTTTGCCCGCAACTAAGTATTTATCATCAGAAAGTCGAATGTTCACTAATCCGGCAGGGCCATGACAAACCGCCGCGACGATGCCACCATTTTCATAGATTCGTGATGAAATACTTGCCAACTCTGTATTGTCAGGGAAATCCCACATTGTCGCATGACCTCCCGCATAGAAGACGGCGTCATAGACGTCAGGATCAATCTGTGAAGGTTTTAATGTGTTTTGAGTTGCCTCGCGTAAGGCATCATTATTCCAAAAGGAGGCGTTGGCTGGATCGCTGAGGTCTAAACCGTCAACATGGGTTTTGCCCCCCTTGGGGCTCACAAAATCAATTTCATATCCTTCTTTTGCGAGTACATAGTAGGGATGAGTCACCTCAGAAAGGTAGAAACCGCTAGGTGCGGCATTTTTACTCTCGGCAGTGCCTTTACGGTCATGGCTGGTCAATACAAACAGGATACGTTTTGACATTTTAACTTCCTCTACATTAGGGGCAGAAAGCTAAATTCTGCTGATTTGCATGCGATATGACAGACTTGTCATATTGGGTCTCATTGTGGAACAATTGATTTATCCTTTAAAGAGACCCAAACGGACAAACACTTACCCCAAAATGAACAAAATAAATTTGAGAAATGACGACCTTGAAGTCTTTTTGCACGTCGTCGACAGAAACAATTTCTCCGCCGCAGCGCGGGATCTTCAAATCCTCCCAAAAATGGTGAGCAAACAGATAGCCAGACTGGAAGCGGCGTTAGGGACAACATTGTTTGAAAGAAATACCCGCAATTTAAGGATTACAGAAGAAGGTCGCGCTATCGCCGAGAAGGCTCGGGTAGCGCTTGCTGTTCTGGGGGAGGTGAAGGAACTTTCTCGAGGAGGCAGTGATGAATTAACAGGAAATATTCGTTTGACTGCGCCAGCTCCGTTTGGCCGAAAATATGTTGCTCCCGCGATTTCGGCATTCTGCGAGGAACACCCTAGAGTGGGCTTCGATTTAAGACTCTCGGACCAAATTCAGGACCTTTACAGTGGTGACTTCGATCTGGCTATTCGCATGGGTGAACTGGCAGACTCTCGTCTTTTGGCCAGAAAGATAGCAAATAATAGGCGTATTTTAATCGCATCTCCAGAATATATAAAAGGGCATCCCCCTATCGAGCAACCGGAAGATCTCTTAAATCACAACTGCTTAGTCTTCGCTTACCCTGGGCTTTTACACAATTTATGGACACTACGTAGAGGCGGTCATGAGAAAAATATCAGCATAAGCGGCAACCTTATCAGTGACAACGGAGACGTGCTACATGCTTGGTGTCTGGATGGGCTTGGCATATCTCTGCGAGAAACCTGGGATATTCATGATGAATTAAGGGCTGGGAGACTTTGCAGAGTTCTGCCTGATTGGGAAGCAAACACGTCTCAGATCAGTGTCGTTCGGGCGCGACGAGACCCTATACCTCGCAGGCTTAGTGCATTTATCGATTTTATAACAGAAAGATGGAAACAGGCGCCATGGGATGTTTATGGATAATCCGGAGAGTGGGCAAGCTTGATAACAAAGCGGCCTTTTCCACGCCCCAGATTTTCAGCGGCATTGTGCGAGACTGCTCAGGTAGCTTCACCAATTTTACAGCAAGTTATGCATGCCAATCTTACTTGTGAATGTATTGTAACATGGCAGATCGAAGTCCCTATTCTACTTCACCCATTAATCACAAAGCAGATATAACTCGTTGCAACGATATATATATCAAAGTGTTATTCTGTTATGTGCAATCTTCTCCCTATTAAAACCTTTAATTGTTAATTATTTCTAATGGTTATAGAACCATTAACATAACTTGTCTATAACGGAATACTACGCAGGCTTTGCTATGTGCCGTCACTGATGAGCTTAAAGCTCTTATAGAGGGCGAAGTTATGAGCTATCTGGTTCAATTAAGAAGTTTTGTCGAAGTATACAGGGCTGGTTCGATTTCAAAAGCGGCAATACGGCTGGGTATAAGCCAACCTGCAATGTCTTCGCACATACATTCACTTGAAGCCTTTACCGGATGTACTCTATTTACTCGTCGTTCACATGGGGTGGTTGCGACAGTGGATGGCGAGGAGTTGGCCAGATTGGTGGCTTTTGATATAGATACTATTGAACTGAAACTGTCGACGCTTAGATCACGGACAAGAAAATCTTCGGGAACCGTATCTTTCATAGGGCCAGCAGAATTAATGTGGGCAAAATTTCCATATTTAGTTACGACATTATTCAATGAAAATATTAAATTTCAGTTACTAACCGGTAATAGGAAGCGCATATACAATAGCCTGTTGGATGGAAGTAGTCAGTTAGGTTTCACAACTTCTGTACCTGATAAACAAAAATTTGGATATGCGGAAATCGGAATGGAAAAGTTGATCGTTGTGGTATCGTCACGGATAGCCAAAAACATTAAAGATAATGATGATGTGGTTGGTTCACTGGCAACGCTTCCTCTAATTGCTTATGACGACCAGTTACCACTGATAAGAGAAGTTTTTCATGATTCCTCGCAATTTCTCGCATTTATTCGTCCATCTATCACTGTCCCGGATTTACGGATATTAGAGAGGATGATCAGAGAAAGTATTGGCTGGACTGTGATGCCAGAATATTTATGTGCCCAAAGCATAGCGGAAGGTCAAATAGTGGAAGTTCGTATTCATGAAAGACTTCCCGTAAATTCAATTTATCTGGTATGGGTTGAGAGTTCATTACGAAACCCACTTGTTTTGGGTATCAGGAACAGAATACTCGATCTGTCTAAGAATGGGGAATTTATAGTTAGAGAGAAATAACATGAAACGGGCAGCCTTATTGGCTGCCCCATCACTATTTTTTTCGTGGAGATCGCTTGGCAAAATCATCTGCGATGTCATTCAATTTAAGGAATTTCACCCCAGGATGACCAAGCATATGAGTTAAAAGGCGCTCGAGCATCATTAATACATGCGGGCGTCCAGATACGTCTGGGTGAATCGTAAAGGTAAATATAGCATACTCATGTTCACGATAGACCCAATCGAATTGATCCCGCCAAAGTTGTTCAATGTCTCTAGGATTCATGAAGCCTTGGCTGTTGGGTTTTGTTTTCATGAACATGAAAGGAGGAATATCATCGATCGTCCAACTGGCTGGTAATTCAATGAGATCCGTCTCTTCTCCACGCACCAGCGGTTTCATCCATTCGGTAGGAGTTTTGGAATAATCTATCTTGGTCCAAGAATCACCTTTCCTTACGTAATAGGGCTGATGATCATGATGCATTAGCGAGTGGTCATATTTGATGCCATTTTCCAACAGGAGATCCGTCGTTATGGGGGAGAATTCCCACCACGGAGCGACATATCCGGTAGGCCTTTGCCCCGTCAATTGTGTGACCATCTCAATTCCTTTCAGAAGGACTTCTCTTTCTTGAGCAGGTGACATCGATATTGGGTTTTCGTGGCTGTAATTATGAACTCCTACTTCATGTCCCGCATTGACTACCGCCTCCATTTGCTTAGGAAAGGTATCAATGGAATGGCCAGGCATAAACCAGGTTGTGGGGATATCGAACTGTTTAAATAGATTTAGAAGACGTGGAGTGCCTACTTCGCCAGCGAACATACCGCGAGATATATCGCTTGGAGAATCCTCACCCCCATAAGAAGAGAGCCAGCCAGCCACAGCATCTACACCCACTCCGAAACCACACAGTATTTCTTTCGCCATGAGTTATTACTCCTCATACAGAAGAATTGAAATAATATCGCGTTAAGATGGCCTCTTGACTAATTCCAAGAGATCCACGGTACTTAATACATTAATACCATTTTTGTGAGCCATTACTTTGTGCTCAGGGATATTGTATCCCCAGTTAGCCCAAAATGATTGAATGCCATGTTCTAACGCATCAATAACATTTTGGATGTTATCATCAATAAATAACATTTCCTCATTTTTCGCGGCGGCTATTAGTTTTAGTGAAGTAAGAGTTTCATTTTTATCGGTCATCCTCCCAAATATTTTCTCTGTAGGTACATTTAAACCATGCTCTCTTAGGATGAATGATATGGAATCTTCATCCTTTCCCGATACGATATAAATATCGTGACTTGTAGAAAATAATTTTGATATATCCAATAGTGGGCGATGTAGTTTAGCCCAGAAAATAGGATAGGTATTTCTTGCCTGTTTTCTATACTGGATGAATTTATCTCTAAATATATCCTTCTCTTTGGGTGAAAATGATTCGTATATGGCAGAGAATTCGTCATTATTCATAACTTCATTTCCTAGTTCAGAAAATGAAGCGATAAAATGTCCGTCATGACGTACAAAATTCCTTAATTTTTTGAATCGACTAGCCATCTGGCGTGGGATTTTTTGAAGGACATCTTGGTTGAAATCTCCTAGAGGTCTATCATGCAATACATTCCACGCAATTAACATGCATTCGTCTACTCCGTCAACTACGACTCCGTCGAAATCCATTGCTATTAACATCGATTTATACCACCAACGGTTCTTTAAGCCTTTCACCACGCTTCCATCTATCTATTGCATCGAATGTTTGGCGCATGAATTTTCCACATTCGGCGTAGTAGGAGCAGGTTATGATATTTCCGTCGACAACTACATCCGCTTCAATTACATTTGCACCGGAATTAACCATGTCGTCTTTCAGGCCAACATATGCACAGGCGAGTTTGTCTTTTAGAATACCGGCGGAAATCATGATCCAGGGACCATGGCAGAGACCAGCCACTACTTTCCCCTGTGTTGCCATCTGTTTTAGAAAATCTTTAACTCTTTTATCTTGGCGAACCCTATCAGGAGCTTCATGACCGCCAGTGAGAATAACAGCATCAAAATCATTGGTCTTAAGTTGATCAAAATTAATATTGTCCTTGGAACGTTTGTCCATAGGAACCGTTATGCCATATTTCCCCGTCACTGCGCTTCCATCCTTTGTAGCAATTGATATATCGTATCCTTCCTCTTTAGAACGATAGTACGTATAAACTACATCGTGATCCTGAAAACCCGGACCGGTGATTATCACAACTCGTGTTGGTTTGGACATGTTATTTTCCTTCTATGTTACGTTACGGAACATTAATTAAAAGTACCTTCTGACCGCAGTACATTTCTGCGATGGCATCTTTGATCCTTAGGATATGAATTTTTCCCATTAGATGACTCTTTACATCTAAGGAAATAAAAATAAAGTTATCCTCATCATTTAACATATTCCTATCAAGAATTTTGACAGAAAATTTTGCTAATTTATGTAGATCATATTCCCTAATAAATGTGCCAGGAGCTATCTGATGGAATGGAAGTAAAAGATCATGTTCCTGGGATCTTCTTTCATATGCCATATTTTGTCGACCGTAATTATCTTTAAGTCTAAGTAAGTCGAATTTGTTTCTTGGGTTTTCGACTTCAATTAACTCAATACCTGATTTTCCGGCGATAGTTTGATGGAATACACCTTTTGCAATATATATGCTGTCACCAGATTTTAATGCTTGATGTGTGCCATCAAGAAACCTGGTTTCTCCATCGCCATGTAGGCATATAAGGACTGTATCTTTTTGTATATGACAGTGCATAGAAGTGGATTGATTTTTTAATATATGAAGGCGCCATACATCAAAAATAGAATCACAATAAACCCTATATTCATGTCCCCATGGTTTTTCTATGAATCCATTGAGATGTAAGTCTTTTTCAAATGACTCACCATTATTTGAAGTCGAAAGAAGGATCTTGTTTATTTCAAGCAAATCATATACATCTGGAGTCCGGTTGTGGATTTCCATACAGGCATTCCCCGCTAATTGAATTGCTGAGTTTTAATTTCACTTCGGTCAATCATTCCGTGAGTTCAGTCTATATCGATTATTTATTACGAGAGAAATAACTTTTATGATGATTACCTATATTATTTTTTTGGATCAGTCTTTTTTTACGTAATTATCATGAAAAATTATGTATCTATACCACTCGGGATCATTGACGATGCTTGATTTTATGCTATCAGGAGGTCATAGCTCGCCAGCTATGAAGATGTTTATCACTGCTTAGCGAGAAGCAGAACTTGGACGTCTGCACGATATAACCCCTGATAGAGGTATCCGTGATCGCACCAAGGATTTCCTTTCGTGTCCGAAGACTGGAGGTCAGCCATGGTCGAGAAGTCTTTGCGGCTTGATGATATAATGACAAATCACCATATAAATGAGTTTGTTACCATTTTTCGCTCCCCAGTATACGCTTTCGGTTTGAATTCACCCTAACAGCTGATGCTTAGTTCTCTGGGACGTAGAAAAAAGTGCAGATCCAATTTCTGTGTCAGAAGGATCAGCACCCGACCTTTGTAGTTATTTATCTGCACCATTAATTCCTGTGGGTATCTCAGGTCAAAACTGGGTGATTTTGGGTTACAACCGAGGTCGCGACGTCATCAAGCTCAAATGAGATATCCATGCGTTAATGCCGGGCAACACCTAACTCCTTAATAAGGAAGTATAAAAAAGAAGGTATTGCTAAACTTGGACCATTAACTGAGGAATCGAAAAAACAGATATAAAACTGGTTAAAAATAGAAAAAGCAGATCCTGGACCGTCCGGATCTGCTTTCGTTTTATCCGTTAATTACCTCATCGTGGGCTCTGGCATCCTGTTTGCCCCAGATATAGGGGGGGACATAGACTTCTCGGCACGCATCCAGATAATCCGACCACCACTGCATCATTGCTTTACGGGCTTCAAGATGGGCGGCTTTGTGGATATAGGCCGCCCGCACGCTATTGCGCTCCTGATGGCTCATCTGGCGCTCAACGGCATCCTGCGACCACAACTCCGATTCCATCAAAGCGCTACAAGCCATCGCCCGGAATCCGTGGCCGCAGACATCCGTTTTGGTGTCATAACCCATCAGACGCAGCGCCTTGTTGACTGTGTTTTCACACATTGGTTTATACGGATTATGATCGCCGGGAAACACCAGTTCCAAATGGCCGGAAATCGCTTGAATTTGCTTCAGAATGTCGATGGTTTGTCGGGATAGCGGGACAATATGCGGCGTGCGCATTTTCGCTCCGCGTCCAGAATAGCGGACGCCGGCAATTGCGTCGCGGGTGGCGGGAATGGTCCAGATTCTATTTTTGAAATCTATCTCGCGCCAGCGAGCGAAGCGCAGTTCGCTGGAACGGATAAACAGGTGCAGGGTGAGTAGTACCCCCAGCCGGGTCAGTTCCCGGCCTTGCTGATAGTTTTCAATGCGTTCCAGCAGCTCAGGCAGACGCTCCAGCGGCAGGGCCGGATAATGGCGTCTAACCGGCGGAGCCGTTACGCCGACCAGATTCAGCGCCGGGTTGTTTTCCACCCATCCTTGCTGAACCGCATAACGCATAATGTTGCACAGATGCTGCCGCGCGCGGGATGCGACCTCCAGCAAACCTTTTTCCTCAATACCTTTCAGAAGGGCAGTGAAGTGTCGGGTTTTCAGTTCCGTTATCGGCTGATTACCGATCACCGGAAAAACATGATTGTTCAGGCTAGCAAGCAGGTGAGCGGCATGGTTCTCCGACCAGGTTCTGTTGCTTTTATGCCAGCTCAGCGCAACGGTCTTGAAACTCTTTGCTGGTGAACGCGCTGCCTTTTCAGCGGCTCGTTGCTGCGCCGGGTTGATATTCTGCACCAGTAGTTTGCGGAGTACATCACGTTTCTGTCGTGCTTCCGACAAACTGATTAACGGATAGGCACCCAGCGCCATGCGGGTTTCTTTGCCACCGAAATAGTACCTGAAGTACCAGAGACGTGAACCAGTAGGTTTAACGTGGAGATATAGACCGTGTGAATCGGATAGTTTTATGGGGGTAACGGGAAGTTTTAAGTTGCGGATTTTCGTGTCGTTTAGGGACATATGCGGGTCACTCCGTTATCGAACTGGAAAGACCCCAAATCTGACCACCATTTTTCCCCGATGCGGAGGGAAAACTAGAAACGCATCGGGAAGGTTTTTCACGCTAACCTGTTGAATCAATGTACAAATAGGGATTCGCAAGGATGCATGAAAACAAGTAAATGGCTCCTCTGACTGGACTCGAACCAGTGACATACGGATTAACAGTCCGCCGTTCTACCGACTGAACTACAGAGGAATTGTGTGAACGGGGCGCATCATAACGGGGTGTACCGCGCATGTCAAAGGCGGAAACCACAAATTTGATTTGTTTGGCGAGAGAATGCGCAACCGGCGGTGATTTTGGTTTATAGCGGTGTTTTATCGCGTATTTTGCCAGTATGAGGGCGCTATTTTGGCGTGGCGGATTAAGCGGAAATCAAGGGCGGCGGATGCCGCCCTTGATTATTAATTGTCGGCCAGAACGAACATTCCGTAGGGGTGGATTTGTAAGTAATAACAATCGCCGGGATTGGGCTGGAGCTGCGTGGCGTTAACCTGTAACAGCAACGATTGCCCGTGCCATTCTACCTGCACCTCGTATTGCGGCCCCATGTAGGCCACCTTGGTGATGGTGCAGCGCTGGCTTTCCGCGCCTTGCTGGCCGAGCGTGATGGCCTCAGGGCGAACACCGACGGTACACGCGTTTAGTCCCGCGGCAAAACCCTGCGGTCGCGGCAGTTTATAGCCATAAATATCCACGCTGTCATCCGCGATCGTCGCCGGGAAGACGTTGGCATCCCCCATAAAGCTGGCCATAAAGTGGGATGCAGGCTGACGATACAGTTCCTGCGGCGCGCCTAACTGCATGATTTTGCCTTTGTTCATCACCAGAACCATATCGGAAACCGCAAAAGCCTCGCTCTGGTCGTGCGTTACGTACAGCGAGGTGATGTTGAACTGCTGCTGAAGTTCGCGGATCTTCTCACGCATGCTACGGCGCAGGTTGGCATCCAGGTTACTCAGCGGTTCGTCAAACAACAGCACCTTAGGCTTGAGGATGAGCGCCCGGGCCAGCGCCACGCGCTGCTGCTGTCCGCCTGAGATTTGATCGACAAAACGATCTTCAAACCCGTCCAGATCGACCAGCGCCAGCGCTTCTTTTACCCGCTGTTTAATCTCCGTTTTCGGACGCCCCAGCATTTTCAGCCCATAACCAATGTTTTCGCCCAGCGACATGTGCGGGAACAGGGCATAGGACTGAAATACCATACAGATGTCACGCTGCTGGATGGAGCGATCGGTCACGTCTTCGCCATCGATAAAAATCTGGCCTTCCGTCGGTTTTTCCAGCCCAGCAACCAACCGGAGCACGGTGGTTTTACCGCAGCCGGACGGGCCGAGCAGCGTGACCATTTTCCCTTGCGGGATAGCCAGATTCAGCGAGTCGATGACGGTGTTGTGACCGAAGCGTTTAGTGACCTGTTTCAGTTCAACAAAATTTTTATGACCAGCGTCCTGCGTACCGCCGCAAGCGGCGTTAGAAAACGTTTCCGACGGTTTTTTATTTTTGGTATTCAAGGTAATCACTCCGCTTAGTCACTGTTCTGGGCTTTGGAACGGGAAACCCGCGCTTCGCCGACCAGATAGTCAAACAGGAAAATAATGGCCAGCATGACCACAATCAGGATGGAGCCGTAGGCAATCGCCATGCCGTATTCGCCGTCTTCCACCCGGTTAAGAATGTAAGAGGTGGCGACACGGGTATCCGGCGTAACCAGAAAGATAATGGCGCTGACGGTGGTAATGGCGCGCACGAAGCTGTAAATCAGCGCCGACAGGATCGCCGGGCGCAGCAGCGGCAGCAGGATGTAAAATACGGTACGCATCGAACCGGCCCGCAGGCTGAGCGACGCCTCATCCAGCGATTTGTCCAACTGGCCCAGCCCGGCGATACCGGCGCGGATGCCGACCGGCACGTTACGCATCACCATTGAAATAATCACGATGGCGGCGGTGCCCGTCAGGTATACCGGCGCGCTGTTAAACGCCAGAATATAAGACACCCCGGCAACGGTTCCCGGCACCGCGAAACACAGCATGGTGGTGAATTCAATGGTTTTCTTGCCATGAAACTGCTGACGCACCACGATATAGGCAATCAATAGCCCCAGCATGGCGGTGATCGGCGCGGCGATACCGGCAAACAGCAGGGTATCCAGCATCGACGGCCAGGCGCCCTCGCTGAAACCTTGTCCGAACAGCTGGATAAAGTTGTTCAACGTCAGGGTGTAGTCGACGCCCCAGTTGACGGTGAAGCTACCGTAGAAAATGCTGCCGTACAGCAAGGCGTTAAAGGCAATCCAGACATAGAGCAGAATGCTGACGATCCACACCAGCGAGACCGGCAACGGCTGCACGTCGCCCCGGTAGGATTTGCCGGAAATGGTGACGTAGGAACGCTTGCCGATCCACAGATACTGGATGCAGAACACCGCCAGAGAGAACAGCAGCAGGACCACGCCGAGCGTACTGGCCGCCTGATAATCCAACTGTGCGCCGACGATATAGAAGTAGATCTGGGTGGCGAGGACGTCGAAGTTACCGCCGAGCACCAGCGGGTTGCTGAAGTCGGCCAGCGACTGCACGATAACAATCAGGAACGAGTTCGCCAGCGCCGGTTTCAGCAGCGGCAGGAATACCCGCTGAAAGGTTTGCCAGCGGTTGGCCCGTAGCGTGTAAGAGGCTTCTTCCAGCGACGGGTGGATGGTTTTAATCGCCCCTTCAAGGATCATAAACGACATCGGGGTAAAGGCCAGCACCTGCGCCAGCCAGATGCCGGTAAAGCCGTAGAGCCAGTTGGTATTGGTCAGGCCAAACCAGCTGACCATCAGTTCGGTGACATAACCGGAGCGCCCCATCATCAGGGTGACGCCCAGCCCGACGACGAACGGCGGGGTCACAATCGGCAAAATAGAGAAGATCCGGCCGATGATGGCGGAGCGCCGGGCGATGCGCGAGGTGTAAATCGCCAGCACCATACCGAAAAAGGTACAGCCGATACCGACCGCCACCGACAGCATGAACGAATTCCAGATCACCTGCAAAATATGGGCTTGTCCCAGCACCTGCATAAACAACAGTGGCGCAAATTCGCCGCTGTCGGTAGTGAACATGGGAATAAAAATGGCAATGCTGGGATAAAGAATAAATACCCCGATCAGCGCGATGATGCCGACCAGCGAGCCGATAACGAACTGGTCGCCGCCCAGCCAGTCAAGCCGCGACAGCGACAGGGTGACGATGGCGCCGAGCGCGATGAACAGCAGAATGGTGGCGTAACCCATGCCGCGCCCTTCAAGGGTGGCGCTGATCACCACAAACACGGCGCAGAACAGTGAATAGGCCGCGTCAAAACGATGCCGGCCGCGTTGTTCCCGGCTGGCTGTGGCCACCGGGCGCAACAGCAGCCCCAGCGGCAGCAAAAACCATAGCAGGCTGATATTCAGGCTTGACCAACTGTAGGCATCCAACAGTTCATCACGCGATACATCAAACAGGCCATAGTCCAGGCTCCAGGCGGGCAGCAGCGTAAATGCGACGGCGATCAGCGCCAGCCACAGGAATACGGCATCCCGTTTCGGCGTTGGAGAGAGAGCTAATGTGTGCGACATGATGGATTCCCTGGTGTTGTCATCATTTATTACGTAGGTTTTGCATGCGTTATTGTTATTTTTTTCATGACGCCGGACGGCGGATAAGCTTGTGCCCGGGTGCCTTCTGGCTTATCCGCCATGTCACCGCTATTTGCCCATTTTGACTTCATTGACCCATTTGGAAATCAGCTCTTTACGCACGTCTGATGCGCCGTATTTGTCCATGTCGTAGTTGATCAGTTTCAGATCTTGCAGCTTCAGCGACAAGGGGGAGGCTTCGGCCGTGGTATTGGTCAGGATTTGATACGACTGGCCTTTCTTCCACGATAGCTCCTGCGCTTCTTTCGATAATGCCCAGTCAACGAACAGCTTGGCGTTATCCAGATTGCGGGCGCCTTTCAGGATGCTGACCCCGCCGATTTCATAACCAGTGCCTTCGCAGGGGGAAACCAGCGTCAGCGGGGCGCCTTTCTCTTTTTCCAGCGAGTAGTCATGCAGGAAGCCGATACCGATGGCGGTTTCGCCGCGCGCGGCGTTACGCGCCGGAGCGATGCCGGATTTGGTGTATTGGGAAACATTGAGGTTGAGTTTTTTCAGGTAATCGAAAGCCTGATCCTCGCCCCACAGCTGGGAGAAGGTCGCCAGCGCGGTATAGGCGGTGCCGGAGCTTTGCGGATCGGCAATCTGGATTTCGCCTTTGTAGATGGGATCGGTCAAGTCCTTCCAGCACTGCGGAACCGGCAGATTTTTCTCTTTCAGACGATTGGTGTTGACGCCAAAGCCCAGGATCCCCACGTACACGGCGGACGAGTAGTTGCCTTTACGTTTGGCGGGATCGCGGAATTGCGGCATGATCTGCTCAAGGTTGGGGGATTGGTAGGGTTCGAGCAGATCCATTTCGCCGGCCTGAGACTGCGGATCCAGCGTCCCGCCGTACCAGACGTCAGCCTGCGGGTTTCTCTTCTCGGCTTCGACTTTCGCCAGCGTACTGCCGGAACCATTGCGGATAAACGAGGTTCTGACATCGTATTTTTCGCCAAACGCCTTGGCTTCTTCCTCACAAAAGGCATTGGTGGCGCTACAGTAAATCACCAGCCGTCCGGCGGCCTGCGTAGTGGCGGAGACGGCCGCCAGCGTCAGCCCGGCGGCAATCATGGTGGCAAGGGTGGTCAGTTTCATTATATTTTCCTTATCGGATTGTAGGGGTACTCGCATTACAGCGATCTCAGTGTCTCCCGCTGGCTGACGCCGGCCATCAGCAGCGGCATCAGGAGCAGGCCGATACAGGCCGACGCCAGCGCCAGCAGGGTAAAAAATCCGGACCAGCCGGCGTATTGCAGCACCTGCGCCAACGGCCAGCCGGCCAATGCCGCGCCCAGATAGGCGAACAAGGCCAGAAATCCGGTGACGGTGCCGGCCGCATCCTTATGGCTGTACTCGGTGGCCGCCAGGCCGATCAGCATTTGCGGCCCGAAAACAAAAAAACCGATGCTGAAAAAACAGACCGCCAGCAGCGAAGCATGGTGAACCGGCGTCAGCCATAGGGCGGTCATGGTCAGAAACAGCCCCAGCGCAAACAGCAGGATCATCGGGGCGCGCTGACCGCGAAACAGCAGATCCGATCCCCAGCCGGCAAACAGCGCGCCTATCAGCCCGCCCAGTTCAAACAGCGACAGCGTGGCGTTCGCGCTGAGCAGGTTGAAACCGTGACTTTCCGCCAGCCAGATATTTCCCCAGTCATTCAGTGCGATGCGAATCAGATACACCAGAATGTAGGAAATCCCCAGCAGCCAGATGGTGTGATTACACAGGATCGTATCCCGCAGGATCTGGCGCATCGGCATCGGCGGGCTTTGTTGTTCCTGCCGGATCTCCAGCGCATCACGCCGCCATTGTCCGACGCTGGGCAGCCCCTGTTGCTGCGGTTTGTCGCACAACTGCCAGCACAGCCACAGCCCGATCAGGATGCCGACGATCCCCGGCACCAGCAGCGCCGCCTGCCAGCCCCATTGCGCAGCCAGATAACCGGCCAGTAAAGGCACCGCCGCGCCGCCGATATTGATCGAGGTGTTCCAGCATCCCCACCAGAAACCGCGCTCGTTGCGCGAATACCAACTGGTCAGCAGTCTGGCGCAGGGCGGCCAGCCCCATCCCTGAAAAAATCCGTTTAACGCCCAGACGATAAGCAACCCGCTGAGCGATTCGCAGAACATGAATAAAATGTTCAATATTCCGGTGATCAACAGCCCGAC
The DNA here is from genome assembly GCF_013155275.1 of Brenneria sp. hezel4-2-4. Taxonomy (GTDB): domain Bacteria; phylum Pseudomonadota; class Gammaproteobacteria; order Enterobacterales; family Enterobacteriaceae; genus Brenneria. The sequence goes on along the minus strand of NZ_JABJXS010000001.1, from coordinate 763,771 downwards.
GCCCATAAACCAACGCACCTGGCTGCGATCGCACACCATGCCGGAAATAAACTTCGAGGCGCCGTAGCACAGATAAAACAGCGTACCCAGTAGACCGATATCGTCTTTGCTTAGCCCCAATTCCAACTGCATCACCGGCATGGCGAAATTAACGCTGCGCCGCGTCAGGTAGAACGTGGCGTACCCGATGATCATCGAAATCAGCAGTCGCGGCCGCCAGTAACGATAGCGCTGGCTGATTTGGGTCGGTGAAAGCGTCGTTGCCTGCATGGGTATCTCCGTCGCATTGAGGGAAGAGTAGGGGGAAAAAAGCCGGAAGAGATGAGATAAGGTTTTAGGATGCTAGGAAAAATTCCTAGCTATTCGGTTTTTTGTGTGAATTTTGTGGGCAGGTTAACAGTTATGTGCGTGCCCTTGCCCGGCGACGGTTCGCCGCCGGACGGAGGCCGCGCCTTGGCTTGAACCTGCCAGTTGCCGCCTAATGCGCGCACGCGCTCTTCAATTCCCCGCAGCCCGAAACCGCCGCTGTTGTCCGGCGCCATACCGATGCCGTCATCGGTGACTTCCAGGGTAATCAGGTCGTTATGCTGATAGAGCCGCACCTCAATATGGTTGGCGATCGCATGTTTGTTGATGTTATTGAGCAGTTCCTGAAGCAATCGATAGAGCGTAAAGATCACCACATCGTCATAGGGCTGTTGCGGCAGTTGATAGTCCAGATTGAAGCGAATTCCCCTGGCGTTGAAGGCGAACTCGTCCGCCAGATGGTGCAGCGCTTTATCCAGCACCATTTCGTCCAGCGCCGGAGGACGTAAGCGGCGCAATAGCTGCCGGGTCGTGTGATGAATACGCTGCGACAGATCGCTGATTTGTCCGGCGGCCTGCCGGGCGGTTCCTTCCGGCGCGCTGTGCTTAACCAGCATGGCCTGGATCTGAATCGCGGTAATATTTTGTCCGATATCGTCATGCAGTTCGCGGGCGATATCCTTGCACACTTCCTCTTCGGTATGGATGATTTGTTCCATCAGCCGGCGGCGGGTTTTCAGTTCCTGCTCCAACTGCTGACGATAGCGTTGCAAGCGCTGCGCCAACTGTTGCTGGCGGCTGATGGCGATCCCCAGCCCGATACCCAATAGCGCCTGTGTGGATAAGAATAGCTCCAGTTCGCGTAAGTCATTAAACGCGCCGCTGACCTGCCGGGTGACGGTAATCATCAGGCTTCCCAGCACAGCGGATAAGACCCCGCCCTGCCAGCCAAACTTATAGGCCATGACGACGTTTGGCAGGAAAACGAAAATGATCAGCAGGCGCTCCATTTCCGGGGTAAAGGTGATTTGCAGGCAGACGCCAATCGAGAAAAACAGCGAACACCAGACCAACAACGATGTGCGCAGCGGCGGATCGGGGATCGCCTGCGCCAGCAGGGTTTGCAGATGCTGCTGTTTGATATATTCATGGATCAGGTAGGTAAAGGGAATAAGCAGCACGCCGCCGGTAAAGGTTGCCAGTAAAGTCTGGGTGAGCTGCGTCTGGAGCCAGGGGCCGATAAACATTCCGTGCAGGATGCTGTTCAGGGTTAACGCGGCCAGCAATAGCAGAAGCCGCTGCCAGTAAAGGGTATAGCGATGCCAGATTTTTTGCGTGATGGCCGCCGGTAACAGACTCAGCCAGGGGGAAAGCGCGATCAGCATCTGGGTCTGAAGCTGTTCGCCGAACAACCAGAATTGAATCGCCATTTCCGACAGCACCAGCGCCGGCCAGTATTTACGCGGCAGCAGGATCATCAACGCCAGCCGTAATCCCTGCGGCAGCAGCAGTATCGCCTGTTGGCCGTTATGACTCAGATAGAAGCCGATGGTCCATAGCGCCAGCCAACTTAAGCCATAGGAAAAAATAAGGAACAGCGTCATGCCGACGAAACGCAGATTGAACATCGATCAGGTTCCTGCCAGCAATTGATGCTGTAAGGCAAAGTGCACCAGTTCAACCGTGGTGTCGCATTGCAATTTGCCGAGGATATTGGCGCGGTGAACATGCACGGTTTTGTGGCTCAGCGCGAGCTGCTCCGCAATGCTTTTCACGCTCAAGCCGTTAATCAGCAGGGTAAATATTTCCCGTTCACGCGGCGTCAACGCGAGCAGTTCCTTTGGCGGTTGCTGCTGGTGGCGTATCGCGTGCAGCGCATCGGCGCACAGGTATAGCCCGCCGCCGCTGACGACGCGAACGGCCTGAACCAGCTCTTCAGGGCCGCAACGTTTGGTCAGATAGCCGCCGGCCCCCGCGTCCAGCGCGCTTTGCACAAAGGCGCTGGTGTCATAGATGCTCAGGATAATGGCGCGAAAGCCGGGGCGCTGCTGGCGCAGGCGGCTTAATAAGCTCAGGCCGCTTTCATCCGGCATGGCGATATCAATCACCGCCACGTCGATAGGTTGTTTGAGCAGGTGCGGCCATGCCTGCGCGGCAGTGGCATACTGCCCAATGACCTGAATGTCCTTTTCCAACGCCAGAAGCTGGGCAAAGCCAGACCGTACAACGATGTGATCGTCTATCAGAGCCACATTAATCATGGTTTGCCACGTTAGTCTGCCGTCATCAAAATGTAATCATGCGCAGTAATGCGGCAGCTAGCAAGCCTGGAAAATAAAAATGGAAGCGAGTTAACAGTATCTCAGGCGGCAACTTCATGGTTGTGGGAAGGCGAAAAATACCACTCGACGGTTTTTTTAATTAATTCTTCCGTCGCATCGATATAGTCGTCAGGGGTTTTTTGTATCTCTCTCGCTAAGATAAGCGGGAGTTCGGTACAGCCCAGAATAATTTTCTCGATTCCTGCTTGCAGCATCCGATCTTTTATCGGCGATAACATGGCGTGTGCTTGATTAAATTTCCCCGCTTTATACGCATAAATGCTTTCCATCACCAAATCCTGTTCCGTACGGGTAGGAATATGACAATAAATACCGTTCTTACCCAGATTATCCTGATAAATCTGCGCCTGGATGGTGGCGGTGGTGGCCAATAGCCCGACCTTGACTATCTTTTTATCCTGAATAACCTGGCAGGTCGTATCAATAATACTGATCATTTCGACACGGGTGTGCCGTTTTAATTCATTAAACCAGTAATGTGCGGTATTACAGGGAATGATAATGCACTCGGCGCCGGCATTTTCCAATATTTTCATATATTGGATCATTTTTTCCAACGGCGACGCGCTGTGATCAAGAATACATTTTGTTCTGTCCGGGATATCCGGTATCGATACCGCAATCATTGGAATATGGTCCTGATCCCGGTAAGCCGGCGTATTCTTTATCAGCTTCTGCATCGCATCAACGGTTGCGCCCGGTCCCATGCCACCGAGTATGCCCACTAAGCGGTTCATGATGTTCACCTTATATAGCCGTCATTGTAGATTTTTGAAATTAAAAGGATAATCGCATATCGTCGAGAAATGTGAATTGCTAAATTCCCATCTGCTATGTATGATTTGCATAGCGAATGGTCTTCTCATGCTTTTCTTGGGTTCAACAACGCGGTAAAATATAATCGGTGAAATATCATGTTGAATAATATCGAGACAAAATGGCTGTATGATTTTATTGCGCTGGAAGAATATCGTAGTTTTACGCTGGCGGCGGAAAAAAGAAATATTTCTCAGTCATCATTCAGTCGGCGCATTCGCGCGCTGGAAACCGCAATTGGTTTTGATATCTTCGACCGTAGTTCCTCACCATTACAATTAACCGAGCCGGGCCGGGTTTTTCATGCGCATATTCGCAATACGCTGGATGATTTGGAATATCAGCTTAATAAACTGCACGGCGGCAGCAATTATAAAAATAAAATCATTATTGCCGCGGCGCATTCGTTATCGATTTTCATAATGCCTGAGTTGCTAAAGAACGTACCGGAATCTCAGGAGAAAATATTTTATGTCGAGTCAATCGACGTTGATGAGGCGGTATTAAATCTAAAAGAAGGGCGCAGCGATTTTATCTTCTCTTTTTACAATGAAGAATTGATGTCTGAACCCTTTATGCATGAAAAGATACTGGAATCCCGGCTTTATCCGGTTTGCGCCGCTGACGGCGCCGGTAAACCCTTGTTTGATATTAACGCCCCCGGCGTACCGCTGCTTAATTATACCGACACCAGCTATATGGGGCGTCAGGTAAGCCGCTATTTATCCACCGTCGGCAGCGACAGATTTACGGTGCATTTCGTCTCTTCAATGAGCGATCTGCTAAAGCGGATGACGCAACAAGGTTATGGCATTGCCTGGCTGCCGGATTACTCCATCAAAGAAGAGCTTAAAAACAAACGGCTGGTTATCCTCGATATGGAAAACGCCGTGATGCAAATGGGCGTTTACCTTTATCGGCTGGATGCGCGGTTGAATATGGCGTCGGAAAAATTCTGGCGCTATATGAAGGAATCGCATCGGCGGCAGATAAAAAAATAGCGGCCGGACGGCCGCTATGAGATGACCATCAAGATTAACTGTTCTGACTGGCCTGAACTTCCTGATAGGAAACGACCGCGTCTTCTTCCTCTTCCTCGTCGTCATGGACGTCTTTTTCAAGACTGGCCACCACCGCGGTAGAGATACTGTTGCCGATGACGTTGGTGGCGGTACGGCCCATATCCAGGAACTGGTCGATACCGATAATCAGCAGAATCCCCGCTTCCGGCAGGCTGAACATCGGCAGCGTCGCCGCGACCACCACGACGGAAGCGCGCGCGACGCCGGCCATCCCTTTACTGGTGATCATCAGCGTCAACAGAATCAGGATTTGCTGCGTCACGCTTAAATCAATGTTGTATGCCTGAGCGATAAACAGGATCGCAAAGGATTGATACATCATTGAGCCGTCCAGGTTGAAGGAGTAACCCAGCGGCAGCACAAAGCTGGTGATTTTCTTCGGTACGCCAAATTTAGTCAGCGCTTCCATGGTTTTCGGATAGGCGGATTCGCTGCTGGCGGTCGCAAAGGCCAGCATGGTGGGCTCGCGGATCAGTTTTGCCAGCGTAACGATGGCTTTGCCCAGAAACGCATAGCCAACCAGGAACAGTGCGCCCCACAGCAAGGCCAGACCGAGATAGAACTCGCCGATCAGTTTACCGAAGTCGTAAAGCAGACCCAGCCCCTGTGTGGTAATGGCGGAGGCAATCGCGGCGAATACCGCAATCGGCGCCAGGCTCATCACGTAGTCCGTCACGCGGAACATGATCTTGGCCAGTTCCTCAATCATGGAGGCAATGACCGTCGCGCCTTTGTTCTTATTTTTCACATAGGCGAGCGCGGAGCCAAAGAACAGGGAAAAAACCAGAATTTGCAGAATTTCATTGTTCGCCATCGCTTCCACGATACTTCTCGGGAAAATGTGGCTGATAAAGTTCTTAAGCGTAAAGCCATCGGTGTTCAGGCCGGTTGCCACGTGCGCGGCATTGACCGGAACTTCCAGATTCATGCCGGCGCCGGGCTGGAAAAAGTTAGCCAGCACCATGCCGATCAGCAGGGAAAGGAAAGAAGCGGTGATGAACCAGGTCATGGCTTTGATGCCGATACGACCGACGGCGGAAGAGTTGCCCATACTGGCCAAACCGGAAACCAGCGTGGCGAATACCAGCGGTGCGATGATCATCTTGATCAAACGCAGGAAAATATCGGTAACCATGTTGAAATAAGAGGCGATTTCTTTTGCTCGTCCGCCATCAAGATATTGATGACATAGCCATCCCACTAATATCCCTAATAAGATAGCGACGGCTATCTGTATAACTAACTTCTGCCTTTGCATATTGACCTCATGTTGGTGAATAGATTCAGACAACACAGTATTATTGCAGCGTGGTGGATCGCGCGTATTCCTTGAACGCACTGAACCAGCACCCTGACTGTTATTGGGGGTGTTGTGTCTGCACGCAGATATTACCTTGATTCTGATTTTTTACCGTTTTTTTTCTGGGTGATAAGATGCGAATTATAATTGTTCGATGCAAAAAAAGCATACTTACGGGTCGGTTATGACGATAATAGATAGCTTAGCGTTACGCGTGAAGAGACGGTTTTTTATTAAAATTAATAAAAACAATGGGTTATTTTTACACGCCTGCGGTGTGCCGTGCGTTGGCTTTCTGCATCATCAGATTAACTTATAATCTTGTCAGTATTAGCAATAAATAGAATTTTGTTCAGAATTTATTCTTTCAGCGGGGTTGTTGCCGACGATTTAATTACGCTGATGCTTAACCGGAAGGCCTGTATCCGTCCAACAGTTTATTTGATTGATAAATAATCGCTTAATTTGCTTATTATTCCGCCAATAAGAATAATGGAATGGGCGGTTTTTGTATTTTTGATGATAAATGAAAGTAATATTTTTGTTACTCGGAAAAAACGGCAATGACGTTATATGCATAATCCGCGGCGTTCGGAGATTAAATAAAAGTCTGGCGACAGTGACGCCACTGAATGCCCAACCGCAAAAAAGTAAATGGTTCGTAGGCTTATTTTTTGTCGGGAAAGCGCTATTCCTCTCTGCGATCACGATTCAGATCAATCAATCGACGCGGCGACATAGGATTTCCTTTCGTTAGTCCTTACACTATTAACCTTATTGGTTATGATGATTTTTGCGGTGGTTATGGCGATACGACTGACAGGTTCCCCATCACGTTTGTCCATTCTGTGGCAGGATAGCCTGCTGAAAGTGTCTCAGACGCTGTTGCAGCAACGTAGCATCGATGCGCTGCTACAGGTACTGGATAGTTTGTCTTTTTCGGTAGTCAGGTTTGGGCGGGTCAATCTATTACTGCTCGATCCGTTACATAATCAAACCCTGTTTTATCGTCGTGACCGCGACGCGAATAAAACTATTCGTAGTGAAGATCCCTTACTGTTATTAGGCGGCCCGGGCAGCGTGGTGTGGAACACGCATACGCTGCTGCATTGCGACCGGGATCGTTTCCAGCGCGACTTTCCCCACCTGATGGATCAACCCGCCTACGCCGGACTCAGCGACTATTGCCAACTGCCATTATCCACGCCGCACCGGGCATTGGGCGGCGTCGAGTTTATTAAAATCGACGGCAGCCTGTTCGACGACAGCGAGATCGCCTTTTTTCAGGCCTTATCGGGCGTGATTACCTCGGCGCTGGAAAATATCAGCGAGCGCGAGCAGGCGCAGCGCGAAGCGGAGAAACTGCGCCACGAACGCGATCATTTTCGCATTCTGGTTGATGTGACGAATACCGTGATTTCCAAACTGGAACTGAAAGCGCTGGCGCAGGAGGTTTCCCGGGAGATCCACCGCTTTTTCGGTATCGACTTTGTGGCGTTGGCATTACGGGATAATGACGACGACGATAAGACATTGAAGTATTACGCCACCCATTTTCCTGCCGGACGTTCACCGCGTCTGGAGGAGGGGGAACGCAAGCTATCGGAAACCCGGGCGGCTGAAGTGATGCAGAACAATGAGGTTACGCGAATCAATAATCGGGTCAATCAGCCCGGTCAGCCGCGTTATCTGGCGCAGTGGTTCGACAGCGGATTAAAACACGCCTGCCTGTTTCCGCTGGCCTTCAGCGATCGGGTACTGGGGGTGCTGGAGCTGGCTCACCATTGCGACCTATCGGTCAGCGATGCGGAAATGAAATTGCTGAGCCAGATTGCATCGCGCATCGCCATCGCGCTGGATAATGCGCTGGCCTATGAGCAGATTACCCGCCTGAAAGATAGCCTGATTCATGAGAACTTCTATCTGACGGAACAGTTGACCGAACAAACGCAAAGCCTGGGCGGCGAAGTCTTTGGGGAAATTATCGGCCGCAGCGCGGCGATCCGTCAGGTGTTGCAACAGGTGGAAATGGTGGCGGACAGCGACAGTACCGTGCTTATTCTGGGCGAAACCGGCACCGGCAAGGAACTGATCGCCCGGGCTATCCATAGTCTGAGCCGGCGTAAGGCCAAACGCATGGTGAAAATGAACTGTGCGGCGATACCTTCCGGTTTATTGGAAAGCGATCTGTTTGGACATGAGAGAGGATCGTTTACCGGCGCCACGAGCCAACGGCAGGGGCGCTTTGAAATGGCGGATGGCAGCACGCTGTTTCTGGATGAAGTGGGCGATATCCCGCTGGAGCTTCAGCCCAAACTGTTGCGCGTATTGCAGGAACGGGAGATTGAGCGGCTGGGCGGCAGTAAAGTCATTCCGGTGGATGTGCGCCTGATTGCCGCCACCAATCGTGATTTGAAACAGATGGTGTCCGATCGGGAATACCGCAGCGATCTCTATTATCGTTTAAACGTTTTTCCTATCGTGATACCGCCGCTGCGTGAACGGCCGGAGGACATCCCGCTGTTGGCCAAGTTTTTCGCCCGTAAGATCGCCCGCCGGATGAATCGAACCATCGACAGCATTCCTTCTGAAATGCTGCGTCAGTTGAGTAAACTGCCCTGGCCGGGAAATGTACGTGAACTGGAGAATGTGATCGAAAGGGCGGTGATCCTTACCCGAGGAACCACGCTGAATTTGCAACTGGCCGAACTGCAATATCATCTCTCGCCCCTGGATGTCCCGCAACCGTCTCCCGCGATAGCGGCGGTGCTTCCTGTTCCTGCGGCTTCGCCGGTGAAAGAGCATAAGGATGAGTCGGAGCGCCAGCGGATTATTCGGGTGCTGCGGGAAACCAACGGTATTGTCGCCGGGCCGAGAGGCGCCGCCGCCAGGCTGGGATTGAAACGCACCACACTGCTGTCGCGCATGCAACGTATGGGGATCTCCGCCAGAATGCTGGAAAGTATGGAGTAGCATCACGTAGGGGCGTTTTACGGGGTAGCGATCTCTGTCTTCCCGTGAGGGGTAACTCCCAGAAAATAATTAAGTATTATTCGGTAAATCACATTAAATAACAAAAGGTTGCATGCTTAAGGGTTTCTTTCGCGTAAAAATCGTGCTGAGGTGGGCGGGACCGCCGGGTGAGCGGCAGGACAGCCGCGAAAGCCAGTGCCGCGCCGGGAGCGCGTCACTGGCGGCCCGAACAGCGGTCACGAACGCCGAAGGTATCGCGCAGCGACGCGATTTCCCGCGAAAAGCCTGGGGTCATGGGGCGGCGGCGATTGAGCCGCCCCATGTCGGGCGCGTGCTGCAACGGTTGCAGAAATCTTCATTGGTTAGTGCGCACGAAACCCTCACTGCACTGACAGAAATTCTTCCCCACATTTGTGGGGATCTTCAGCCGTGAAGGAAGACCGTTAATTCACTTCCGCCGTTTTGCGCAGGTGCGCTTTCAACTGGCTATACTCCTGCTGCACGTAATTTTCCGCCCACTGCTGGTTTTCAATCGCTTCCAGCTTGACGGCGCAGTATTTGTATTCCGGCGTTTTGGATATCGGATCGAGGTGATCCAGCGTCAGCTCGTTACAGGCGCCGATCCACCATTGATAGGTCATATACACCGCTCCTTTATTCACCCGTTCGCTGACGTCGACGCGGCTCATCACTTTGCCGCGTCGCGACGAGATCCAGGTCAGTTGCTGATCGCGCAGCCCCAGCCGTTCGGCGTCTTCAGGATTGACCTGAACGTAACCGGGTTCGTCGGCCAGCGTTTGCAACGCCGTACAGTTGCCGGTCATCGAACGACAGGAATAGTGGCCCACTTCCCGCACGGTACACAACACCAGCGGATAATCTTCATCGACCAGTTCCATCGGCGCCCGCCATTCTGTGGCGAACAGCAGGCCTTTGCCGCCGGGACGGGCAAACTGGTTGCCTTCGTACAGCCACGGCGTGCCCGGGCTGTCCTCGGTGGGGCACGGCCAGGGCACACAGGCCAGCCCGGCCATTTTCTCATAGGTGGCGCCGTAGTACGTCGGGCAGAGATGCCGCATCTCGTCCCAGATTTCCTGAGTATTGTTGTAATGCATCGGGTAGCCCAGCGCGGTAGCCATCAGGCTGATGATTTCCCAGTCCGGCTTGACGTCTCCCTGCGGTTCGACGGCCTTGTAGAAACGCTGGAAACTGCGGTCGGCGGCGGAGTACACGCCTTCATGTTCACCCCAGGAGGTGGCCGGCAAAATAATATCGGCCACCGCGGCGGTTTTGGTCATGAAGATATCCTGAACGATCAGTAATTCCAGTTCGCTGAACGCTTCCCGCATCATGGACAGATCCGGTTCGGTTTGCAGCGGATCTTCTCCCATCACATAGTTTGCTCTGATCTTGCCTTCTTTAATCTTGTGCGGCACATCGGTAAGGGAATAACCGACTTTGTCCGACAGCTCCGCCACGCCCCAGGCCTGGGCGAATTTATTCCGAATTTCCGGATCGGTAACGGATTGATAACCGGGGAACATGTTCGGCAAGGCGCCCATGTCGCAGGCGCCCTGAACATTGTTCTGACCGCGCACCGGCCCGACGCCGACGTTCGGCCGTCCCAGATTACCGGTCAGCAGCGCCAGCCCGGACAGGCCTTTGACCACATCCACGCCCTGACCCCACTGACAGACGCCCATTCCCCACAAAATAGTGGCGGTTGGAGCGGCGGCAAACATCCGCATCGCCTCGCGCACCAACTGAGGCGACAGCCCGGTGATCTCGGCCGCGTATTCCGGCGTGTATTTGGCGACGATCTGGCTATATTCCTCAAATCCTTCGGTATGACGGGCGACATAGTCCTGGTTATAGAGGCCCTCATTGATCAGCACGTTGGCAAAGGCGTTGACCAGCGCCATATTGGAGCCGTTTTTCAGCGGCAGCCACAGATCGGCGATGCGAGCGGTTTCGATATGGCGCGGATCGCAGACAATGATTTTTGCGCCGCGTTCTTTGGCTTTCAGGATCCGGCGGGCAACGATGGGATGTGAATCCGCGGCGTTATAACCGAATACCAGAATACATTCGGTATGCTCGATTTCACAGATGGAGTTGCTCATCGCCCCATTGCCCAGCGTGACCCGCAAACCGGCGACGGACGGGCCGTGGCAGACGCGGGCGCAGCAGTCAACGTTGTTATTTCCGGTAACGGCGCGAGCGAATTTTTGCATGACATAGTTGGTTTCGTTGCCCGGGCCGCGGGAAGAGCCGGTGTGCATAATCGACTCCGCGCCGTACTTCTCTTTGATGGCCTTCAGCCGTGAGCTGGCGAAGCTAATCGCTTCGTCCCAGGACACCGCTTCAAACGGCGCGCCTTTTTGACGGCGGATCAGCGGCTGCTTCAAACGCGGCGTCAGCAGTTTGGTGTCATTAAGAAAATCCCAGCCGTAATAGCCTTTAAGACAGAGTTCGCCCTCGTTGATCTGGCCGTTGGCGCCTTCGGCGCCCACCACCTTGCCGTTTTCAACCAGCAGGTTTATTTTGCAGCCTGAACCGCAATAAGGACAGACGGTAATCACTTTCTGCATGATGGTTATTCTCCTTCTGCGTACCGTTACGGCACTGTTCAGAACTGCATGCCCGCGGCGTCGTCAAGCGCCGCGCGACGTTGTTTTTGTTGGATCATGGCCTGCATATCATCGCGGCCGATCAGTCGTAATGCTTTTGTCGGACAAACTTCAATACAGGCCGGGCCTGCTGTGCGCTCATGGCAAAGATCGCACTTTTGCGCTTCGGCTTTGATCGTGTTGCCCAACGTTTGATAATGGCTGATACGGGCGACCGGTTTACTGATCACGGTCATGGCGCCGTAAGGACAAGCTACAATGCATGTCTTACAACCAATGCATTTCTCCTGCTGTACCTGAATACAATCATCCGCATGAATGATGGCGCCATTCGGACACACGTTGGCGCACGGCGCATCCTCACACTGGCGACACTGAATCGTGGTGCTGACATTCAATCCTTTAACGACCTTAAGGCGTGGTGAAAAGTGCTCTGGGGATAATGAGGCTGTTTTATCGTCGTTGTGGGACAGCGCACAGGCAACTTCGCAGGTGCGACAGCCAATACATTTCCTCGAATCTGCAATAACGAACCGGTTCATGACATCGTCTCCGACAAAAAATTGTTGTGTCGACATATCAGGGTGTGACACATCACCGCCCGGTAAAGCAGGGTTTATGCCAAAAAAAGATAAAATAATTTAATGATTTGAAAATTAACGATTTTTATTAAATTTTCGCCTGGTTTTATGGCTGAAATACCCCAGGTGACGATACTAAGAGGCGCGTTTCGGCAGATTTGACGACAAACGATTGACGAAAGCGTAGGGCACATAAACCTTTAGCCAATAAGCAACGCCGCCGTAACGCGGGAGGGGAGAAATGCCGACTGATTGTCGCGTAGCGGTGCGTTTTATGACGGCCGTAGCGGAAAAAACGGTCATTTTTTCCGCCTATCAACGCGTATTCTCATGGATGGGAAGGGTAATGGAGCACGATGCGGTTTATCTGAATAATCGTGCTACAGCATCTGGAAACCGCCGTTCCCCCGCCACCCGGCCAGCCGCTGATGAATAAGCGCCACGGCCTGTTCCACCGCCGCGCTAAGCGGACAATAGAAAGCGACTAATGCGGGCTGGATACCGATAAAAATCACCTCGGGAATATCGTCTTTTAACTGGTCGATCAGGAAATTCAGCGGCAGATTATGGGTATTCATCAGCATGTCTTCGGCGATGCGCTGCGGATCGACGATGCGTATTTCACCCGGCGCCAGCCCCATATCGGTAGCGTCCACCACCAGCAGACGGCGGGGACGAAGCGTCCGCAGACTGTGGGCGGCATTTTCCGGAATGGCGCCGCCGTCGATCACCGACCAGCCGGCGACCGGGCTTTGCGTCATGCGCTCGGCCAGCAGCGGCCCGGCGCCGTCATCGCCCATCATGCTGTTGCCCACGGTCAGCACCATATTCTCGTTGGCGACACGCGTTTCCGTGCGCCCGTTTTGCTCAATCATCAACGCGTTTCACCATTAAATAGAGCGCGGTTTCCTGTTCAATGGCGCGCAAATAGGCCAACAGGGTTTTGCTCCAGTCCGGATAAGCATCCTGTTCGCCGGACAAGGCCCCAAAGGCGCGGCCCAGCGTTTGGGTATGGCTGCTGTCGATGACGATCTCGCCAAATTTCAGCAGGCCGCTCATTTTGCGTTTTGCCTCGCCTTCCGCCAACTGCCCGATCCAGCGCTGAAAGTCCGCCTGCGGGCAGATCAGAACCTGTTTCAGGCAGTCGATCACCCCGACGTGGTGGCCGATCGCCAGTGAGTAATACATCACCTGCCGCGCCTGATCCGGCACTTTATCTTTGCTGTCGAGAAACTTCTGGCTCAGGGCGTAGAAAATCACCTGCGCGCTCATCGGCAGCGCTCCCCGTTCAACAGCGCCAGATAGATCTGCTGAAGCTGCCCGACAATCTCCGTCAGGCGCGGGTCGTTTTGTTGTTGCAGCCAGTCGGCAATGCGCCGATCCAGTCCGTCCAGCGGTTGGTTTTCCAGTCGGGCCAAAAAGGCGTCGCTGATTTCCCGTCCCTGACGATAGCCCGCCATGCGCCGGGCTTCCCGTTCCAGCAGCACGCGTAAATCCAGCGGCACGTCCGGGTGAATCAACGCGGCTTTTTCCTGTTCCGCCTGCCGATAGTCGCTGCCGTGCAGTTTCTGCTCCAGCAGACCCAGCGCGACGGCAAAGCCGTAGATGGTGGCCGCCGGGCTGGGCGGACAGCCGGGAATATAAACGTCGATGGGGACAATGGCGTCGCTGCCGCCCCATACGCAATACAGATCGTGAAAGATCCCGCCGCCGCAGCCGCAGGCGCCGTAGGAGATGCAGATTTTCGGATCGGGCGCCGCTTCATAGGCGCGCAATGCCGGTATCCGCGTTGCCCGGGTGACGGCGCCGGTAAATAACAAAATATCCGCATGGCGCGGCGAGGCCACCACTTTGATGCCGAAACGCTCGGCGTCGAACAGCGGCGCGACGGAGGCGAAGATCTCTATCTCGCAGCCGTTGCAACCGCCGCAGTCGATACGGTAGACGTAGGCGGAGCGCTGGATGTCTTGCAACAGCGTTTTCTTGAGTTTTTGCGCCTGTTCATCCAAAACAATCGGCGTGGTCTGGTAATGATCGACGCCAGTGGACAGGGTGCTCATGATTTGCTCCCATTGACAGCGGCCGGTGATGAACTGGCCGCCGGGGAAATAGACTGGCTCAGCATCACATTGCCTTGGTTGTTCATGTTCTGTTTACGTTTACATTCCGGGCAGGTTTCGAAGCGGGGCCGCTGTGATTCGACCTCGTCGGCGGACATCCCTGACTGTTTCAGCAGCGCCATGGTGTAGTCCACCTCCTTTTGCGGCGCGAAAGGACGATGGCAAACCCGGCAGTCCAGCAGGGTGAAGGTGGCGCGCTGATAGAGATCCGCTTTATTGCTCACCGCCATTTCAAATTCCTGCGACAGCACGATGGCGCGGGTCGGGCACACTTCTTCGCAGCGGCCGCAAAAAATGCAGCGCCCCAGAAAGAGCTGCCAGGTACGGGTGCCGTCGGCGACATCGGTTTCCATCGTCAGCGCATTGGCCGGGCAGGCCATGGTACAGGCGGCGCAGGCGATGCATTGCGCGGCGTCGTATTGGGGTTTGCCGCGAAATCCCGCCGGCAAATCCAGCGGTTTAAACGGGTATTTCACCGTACTGTTGCCGGTTTGCAGGATGGTTTTAAACAGTTTCAACATGGTTCATCCCCTACTTGAGCGGCGAATGGGTGCGTTCCAGACCATAACGCTCCATTTCTTTATAAGGCACGGTGGTGATTTTCTGTTTACGCACGTCAATCAGCGTCACCCGGTCGGTGCAGGAGTAGCAGGGATCGAGGCTGCCGATAATCAGCGGCGCGTCGGAAACCGTGTTGCCGCGCAACATGTAGCGCAATACCGGCCAGTTGGCATAGGTGGCGGCCCGACAGCGCCAGCGGAACAGTTTCTGATTGTCGCCGGTCATGATCCAGTGGATGTCGTCGCCGCGCGGCGCCTCGGCGAAGCCCAGCGCGAATTTGCCCGGCTGATAAGGGATCTGCTCATTGAGCAGCGGCCCTTGCGGCAGGTTGTCCAGCCCGTATTCGATCATCGCCAACGAGGTGAAGACTTCACGTATCCTGACCAGCACGCGCGAATGGACATCGCCGGCGTCCAGATGCTGCAACTCCATCGGCAGGTCGAGATAACCGGCGAACGGGTGATCGGTACGCGTATCCCGCTGGAAGCCGCTGGCGCGGATCATCGGGCCGACCGGGCTGTAATCGCGCGCGATCTTTTTATCCAGAATGCCCACGCCCTGCGTACGCTGCGCCATGTTGGGCGTATTGAGCAACATATCGCAAAGCTGGGTGATTTCGGCGCGCATTTCCCGGATCAGCCTGATGGTTTTTAACCGATCGTCTTTCAGAATATCGCGGCGGATGCCGCCAATCAGATTCAGCCCGTAGGTTTTACGGGCGCCGGTCAGTATTTCCGCGATGGTCATCGACTTTTCACGGATGCGGAAGAACTGCATAAACCCGGTATCAAAGCCGACGAAGTGGCAGGCCAGTCCGAGATTCAGCAGATGGCTGTGCAGCCGTTCCACCTCCAGCAACACGCTGCGGATACTGTGCGCGCGCGGCGGCACTATCACTCCGAGCGCGTTTTCAACCGCGGTGGTATAGGCCACGCTGTGGGTAAACCCGCAGATGCCGCACACCCGATCGGACAGAAAGGTGACTTCGTTATAGCCCATCCGCGTTTCCGCCAGTTTTTCCATGCCGCGGTGTACGTAAAACAACCGATAATCCGCATCGACAATGCGCTCGCCGTCGACGAACAGGCGGAAATGGCCCGGTTCATCAGAGGTAATATGCAACGGCCCAATCGGTACGATGCGCGCTTCGCCGTCGGCGTCGTTGATGAACGAATAGGATTCTTCATCGCGGGTGGGGGCGGGGCGCTGGCGGTAATCCATGGCGTCCTTGCGCAGCGGATACAGATCGTCCGGCCAGTCATCCGGCAGCACCAGACGGCGTTCGTCGGGCAATCCGACCGGGATCAGACCGTACATGTCGCGCACCTCGCGCTCTCCCCACACGGCGGCGGGCACGCGGGGGGTGACGGAGGGGAATTCAGGGTTATCGGCGTCGACCAGCGCTTTCACGGTGACCCAGCACTTCTCGCCCTGTTCCATGGACAGCACGTAGTAAATGGCGAAATAGCCGGTCAGTGACCGTTCATCATTACCAAACAGCACCGACAGCCAGCCGCCTTGTTGGTAGTACAGAAATTCCACCACCTCGGGCAGGGCGTTCAGCTTGACGGTCAGCGTCAACTGCTCGGGTGTTTGCCACTCTTCTTGCAGAATGGCTGCCGGAAACCGCTGTCTGACCTGGGCGGCATAACCGACGCCGCGTTTGCCAGACGACGCATTGAGGCTGGCAGCAGAGGTTTCATTCATCACGGTACATCTCCTGACGGAAAGAGGGCAACGCGTGCGGCCCGGCGATTGCCGGGGCGACGCGCTGCGGGTAGGCGGCGGTAAAGGACGTTTTTTTCATAGCGAGTATTAATCCCTTATAGGCCGATAAGATAAAAAAACCATGCCAGTACCGCGACGGCGAATCCCAGCCAGGTCACTCGGCCGATAAACAGAAAACGTCCGCGGGCCATGCTGTTTTCAATCAGCGAGGCGATGATAAACACCAGCGTCAGCTTGATGACAAAGGACGCCGCGCCCGTCGCCAGCGCCGCGGGCGTAAAGGTTTCCGCCTTGCCGAAGGGGATGAACACCGCCAGGAACAGCGCGACCACCACCACCTGTTTCAGACTGAGGCCCCATTTCACCAGCGCCAGCCCGGCGCCGGCATATTCCGTCAGCGGGCCTTCCTGCAACTCCTGTTCGGCTTCCGCGACGTCAAACGGTATCTTGCCAATCTCCGCAAAGGCGGCGAAGGCGCAGGCCAGCAGGGCGATAAAGGTTGCCACGGGCGACACCCACGAGGCGGCCAGCGCGCTGCTGATGGCGCCGATATTGGTGGAACCGGCAATCAGCGCCACCACCAGCAGCGACAGGATCAGAATGGGTTCCACCAGTACGCCGAGCGTCATCTCGCGGCTGGCGCCGATGCCGGCAAAGGTACTGCCGGTATCCAGCCCCGACAGGGAAAAGAAAAAACGCAGCAGAGCGAACAGATAGAGCAGAGTGATCACATCGCCGCCTGCGCCAAAGGGCGATGCCCAGGTGACGGCCGGCAGCGTCATGGCGATCAGCAACAGGGTGCCAATCATCACATAGGGCATCAGGCGAAAAACGCCGCCGGCGTGCAGCGGCGCAATATCCTGACGTTTCAGCAGCTTGAACAGGTCACGGTAGTCCTGCAATACGCCCGGGCCTTGCCGTGAATGCATTTTGGCGCGGATAACCCGCGACATGCCGGACATCAGCGGAGCAATCGCCAGCATCAGCAGCGCCTGCAAAAAACCGAAGGCCATCATTGCCGGCAGCGTGACCGTTACTGCGATCGGGGTTTCAGCGATCATGATGTTCTCCCGCAGCGGATGAAGAATGCGTGTCCTGTGACGAGGCGACGCCCGGCCACCGCCAGGCGCGCAGGCGGTAGAACGGCGCGAACATCACGCGCAAGGGTTGGGTAAAGCTGGCGGCGGAAACCGCCATATCGTTTTCATAGGCATAGCCGCAGGCCCACGGCGTACCGTGCCGGCGAAACGCCAGGCGCGAGCCTTTCGCGCCGAGGTAAATCAGCACCGGCAGGATCGGCAAGGCCAGCAGCAGGATAAAGATCAGCGGCATCGACAGCGAGGTCTGGTCGGGGGAGCCGGGGAACAACAGGCCGCCCTGGGCGACGGCGAGCGCGTCGGCGCCGGTCAGGCTGACGGCCACGCGCAGGATAACGGGCGCCACCTCGCTGGCGCCGAGGCCCAGCAGGATGCAGAGCAGCGCCAGCAGCAGCGTGGCCGCCCGCATGGCCCACGGGACTTCGCGCGCTTCGGCGGCGGCGGCGCTGCGGGGAGCGGCTGAAAAGGTAATGCCGTATAATTTCACGCAGCACATGGCCGCCAGCGCGCCGACTATCGCCAGCACCACGATAATAAGCGGCGCCACCAGACGCAGCGGCAGGCGACTATCCTGACTGAGCATAAACAGCGACTGATAGGTAAACCATTCGCTGACAAAGCCGTTCAGCGGCGGCAGCGCGGAAATCGCCATACAGCCGATCAGGAAGGTCACGGCGGTATAAGGCATCAGCCGCGCCAGCCCGCCCATTCGTTCCATATCTTTGATATGCAGACGGTAAATAACCGAACCCGCGCCGAGAAACAGCAGCCCTTTGAATACCGTGTGGTTGAGCATATGGTAAAGCCCGCCCAGCAGGCCGAGCGCCGCCAGTAACGGCTGGCGGCTGGCAATCCCCACCATACCCACGCCGATGCCCAGTAGAATGATGCCGACATTTTCAACCGTGTGGTAAGCCAGTACGCGCTTGATGTTGTGTTCCGCCAACCCATATAGCCCGCCCAATACCGCGGACGCGGCGCCGAACAGCATCACCATGACGCCCCACCAGATTTCGGTGGCGCCGAGCAGGTCGATCGCCACTTTGATGATGCCGAAAAGGCCGATCTTCACCATCACGCCGGCGAGCAGCGCCGAGGCGTGGGACGGCGCCGCCGGCAGACCGCGCGGCAGCCAGCCGTGCAGCGGAACCAGGCCGGCCGTGACGCCGAACCCTGCAAAGGCCAGCACAAACACGCCGGACGCCCGGGAGGCCGACAGGGAGAGCTGGCGAAAGTCGGCGAAATCAAGACTGTTGCTCTGGCGATACAGCAGCCAGAACGCCAGTATGACCAGCACGATGCCGATATGCGCGCTGAAAAAATAGCCCGTTCCCGCCCCGGGCTCGCCGTTGCGCCCGCACAGCATCAGCGCGCAGGCGCACAGCGTCATCGCCTCGAACAGAATAATAAAGTAAGCGGCGTTATCCACGCACACCAGCGCCAGCATGGCGGCAACCAACAGGTTCATAAACCAACCGATGAACCCGGCGCGTCTGCGGTATTCCCGCAGATAGGCCAGCGAATAGAGCGCGATGACGATCGTCAGCAGCGAGATGATGAGCATCATCAGCGCGGCCAGCGCGTCCAGACGCAGGGTGAGCGGCGCGAAAGCGGAAAACGGCGTCGCCACGGCGGCGGTTAACGTCACATTGTCGCGCAATACCGGCAGCGCCGAGGCGATGGCGCACAGCCCGCCGAGCGCCGTAAGCAGCGCATTGAGCGGAATGACCAGGGATTCGAGACGAAACAGACACAGCGACAGCGCCGCGCCCGCCAGATAAAGGGCCAGCGCCCACGCCAACCATTCCAGTGAAGTCATCATCGTTTATTCTCCCGTTCGGTTGCGGCGGGCGGGAACGGTATGTTGCCAGCGGGCCAATCCATCGCCTGCCGGCGTTTTGCGGCAGCCGCCTGTTCGATTTGGCTATCGTCGATGACCAGCAGAGCATCGGTCGGACAGACGCGCACGCATTCCGGCCCCTGGGCCTGAAAGGCGCACAAATCGCATTTCACCGCGACGCTGCGTATCCCGGCATTCCAGGCCAGAAACGGATTGACGGACGCCACGCTGACCGGCACGTCGGAAAGCAGGGATAAAGGAATGTGCTGGTCGAAGGTGTCCGGAATGGCGACCGGTTTACTGCCTGACGGCGTAATCGCGCCAAAAGGACAGGCGATGGCGCACAGTTTGCAGCCGATGCAGGTGCTTTCGTCTAATACCACCGCCTGATCCTGATGCGTAATGGCGTTTACCGGACAGACTTTGGCGCAGGGCGCCTCTTCACAATGTCGACATAACACCGGCGCGGTGCCCGTGATGTCGCGCTCTACCGTCAGCCGCGGATGCGTCTGCAATCCCTGGCGGCGATGCACCTGCGTACAGGCGGCCATGCAGGTATTGCAGCCGATACAGCGTTTAGGCTCCGCAATGACGAAGCGGTTCATAGCCATACCCTCCGGGGGATTCTATTAAGGTTGGCTGCGTAAAGCATATTTCGTGCCACGTCAGGCGCGTGGATAGGGCAGGCCGCATTAGATAAGGGATTGAGCGCAAAGGCGTTATTGAAAATGACGGCGATGCCGTGTCATTCGACACTAGTGACGAGCGATCCCCCCGGAGCGGTTTCGACACTTTTGACGATAGTAAAATCAAGGGTGACGACGATAGAAAAGGGGGGCATCAAACAGGCTAAAAAACCGGCGTTTTATGTAAATCTTCTCAAGCTTAATGTAAAGAAACGGCTAATCATCAGGGTGTCGGCGCTAGATTCAACCTCATTTTTTATTTATTGGCATAGAAATTGCTAGGTACTTTATTCTTCAAATCATTAATGGAAAAGCATCATGTGTCTGGGTATTCCGGGAAAGGTTGTCGAGCTGGCGTCCGTCGAGCAACAGCTGGCGTGGGTCGATGTTTGCGGCGTCCGGCGCGAGGTGAACATTGCGTTGGTTGCGGACGGCATCAACAGCGATCAACTGATTGGCCGTTGGGTACTGGTTCATGTCGGGTTTGCCATGAGCCTGTTAGATGAACAGGAAGCCTATGCCACTCTCGATGCGTTGCGGCAAATGGAAGAGGTGGAACAAGATGTTACAATTTTTTTGCATCAATAACGATTTTTCCGTGATGTAAATCAAGACATATCTGTTTATCAGGGTGATAATGAGAATAAATATCATTAGCGCTTCCTTCACTTATGTCTACCTGGCAAAAACTTTTCTTCGCATTGTGTTGGCTAGTCGGCAGTTCTCTGGCGTCAGCCGCCACGGATTACGCTACTTTTATCCAGGATATTGAATCCAGACTGGATAAAACGGCTCAACTGTATGAACAGCAAAAGCCGGATGAAGCCCGCACCGAAGTACAGATGGCCTATTTCGAAGTGTTTGAAAACCTCGAAGGCCCGATCCGAATCAATATCTCCGCGCAAAAAAGCTATCAGTTGGAAGCCACCTTTGGCGAAATTCGCCGCATGATCGGCGAAGGAAAACCGCTGGCGGAAGTGCAGGCGAAAGTGTCCTGGCTGAAAGGCGAACTGAACGCGGTTCTGCCGGTCTTGTCAGACGGCCATAAGCTGGTGGCGCAACAGCAGCACGGCGCTTATGACAACGCGGACATCGCTTTGTACTGGCAGCAGAGCTTTAAAATTATTGACGACGGGCTGGCGCAGGCCGTCAGCGACTATCAGGCCGGTGAGTATAAAAAAGCCAGTCAGAGCGTGCAGTCGGCGCATTATCAGGGGTTTAAAAATTCCGAGATGGAAATGTCGGTGCGGCAAAATCGCTCCTCGCAGCAGGCCGCCGCGATTAACCAACAGTTCACCTCGCTGATTGCCCTGACCAATCAGCCCGACCAGATGAGTGAAGTGGCCTATCGGGTCACCACCCTGTTGCAGGATATTGAAGATCTCTTGCCGGGGTTGCCCACCACGCGCGACAGCCAGCCGGTCACGGCGCCATCGGCCGATGATGGCGTTGCCGACGATGCGCCGGATGCCAACTGGGTAAACGTTTCCGACGATATTAATCAGGCCATTCTGGCGGCAATAGAAACCTATCGGCAGGGGCAGGTTAAACCGGCGATGATAGCCGTGCAGGATGCTTACTTCGATCTGTTCGAAGCCACCGGAATGGAAAATAAAGTCGGTTCCCGCGATGCGGCGTTCAAATCGACGCTGGAGGGCTATTTTACCCGTCTGGTCAGCCTGATGAATGCCGGACAACCGGTTGAACAACTGCAAATTCAGGCCGAGGCGCTGAAACAGGATCTGGCGAAAGCGGCCGATATGTTGGGCGAGGGCAATGAAACGCACTGGAGCCTGTTGATCTACAGCCTGCTGATTATTGTGCGCGAAGGGCTGGAAGCCCTGCTGATCGTGGCGGCGATCGTTGCCTATCTGGTGAAGAATAATCAGCACGACAAACTGCCGTTAATCCGTCAGTCCGTGTATGTCGCGCTGGCGTGCAGCGTGATTACCGCGGTGATTTTCCAGCTACTGTTCACCAATTCGGGCGCCAGCCGCGAACTGCTGGAAGGCGTGACGATGCTGATTGCCGTGGTGATGCTGTTCTTTATGAGCTACTGGCTGCTGTCAAAAGTGGAAGCCCGCCACTGGAAAGCGTATCTGGAAGGCAAACTATCCCATTCTTTGAGCAGCGGTTCGATGGTGGGGCTGTGGCTGACCAGCTTCCTGGCGGTTTACCGCGAAGGCGCCGAAACCGTGCTGTTCTACTACGCGCTGGTGGGCGACGCCAACAATCTGGCCGGCCATCTTTCCATTCTGGCGGGCTTCGCCATTGGCTGCGTGATCCTGATTATCGCCTATCTGATCATGCGCTTTACGGTGGTTAAACTGCCGCTTAAGCCTTTCTTTATGTTCACCGGTTGTTTCATGTATCTGATGGCGTTTGTCTTTGCCGGCAAAGGGGTACTGGAACTGATTGAAGGCAAACTGTTCGAACCGACACTGCTGACCGGCGTACCGGAAATCAGCGGGTTGGGTATTTATCCCTATGTGGAAACCTTAATACCGCAAGGGGTGCTGTTGGTCGCCGCCCTGGCCGCGCTTTGGATCATGCGGCGCAGGGCGGCGGCGATCTGATACTGGATGCAGTGAAAGGCAAAAATAACCAGAAACGGCCGTTACACCCCCTATTGATTTCAAGGCGCAGGCAACCAATACGCCGGTAATTTGAAACAAGACGGGGACATTGATGATATGAGGATGGGTTGATGAATATGCAAAAAAGTCTGATTACCGGCGCGTTAATCGCCGGCATTTTCACGGCGCCGGCGGTGTTGGCGTTTGAAGAGTATCCGGCCGGCGAGCCAGTGACCATAAATGAGTTGGAAATCGCGGCGGTTTACCTGCAACCGATTGATATGGAACCCCGTGGCATGGGGCTGCCGGCGGCAAAAGCGGATATCCATCTGGAAGCCGATATTCACGCGGTTGAAGGGAATAAAAACGGATTCGGCGCCGGTGAGTGGATGCCGTTTCTGACCATCGCCTATACCCTGACTAACACCGATACCGGCGCCAAGCAGGAAGGGACGTTTATGCCGATGGTCGCCAGCGATGGCCCGCACTATGGCGCGAACATCAAAATGATGGGCGTGGGCAACTACAAAGTCGTTTACCACATCGACCCGCCTTCCAAAGCCGGTATGCACCGTCACACCGACGACGAAACCGGTGTCGGCCGCTGGTGGAAACCGTTTGATGTCAGCTTTGATTTCAAATATGTCGGTTTAAAGTGATCGCCCCGTCCGCGATGAGCGCCTTTTCATCGCGGTAGTGTTCCACGCCTCTGCCGGTCATGGTGTCAGGGGCGTGGGCTTTCTCGTCTGCGTGTGCGTTGTGATACCCGATAGATTTCAAGGTGCGGAAGCCGACGCACCTGCAACGTGAAAGATGAAGGGAATATGAGTTATTTCTTTGTTACCACACTACAGTCATTCCTGCCGATAGCATTGCTGTTGGGGCTGAACTGGAGCCACCGTTCCACGCCTGAAATCAGGCCGTTGGTCTGGACGACGCTGCTGGCATTGATTGCGGGTACGCTAGTGGGTATTCGCATGCCCAACGGCCAGCAACTGCAACTCTGGGTGACCGGCATCCAGGCGCTGACCCTGGCGCTGTTTCTTATCAGTCAGTTTTTCTCTCATTTACGTATCGGCTATCTATGGCAGGCAATATTGGTTGCCGGTGCGGCTGCCCACTGGGGCGGCGATCCCAACCTGAGCGCATTGACCAACACCCATGTGGTGAATACCGATCTGCTGCTGAATTTCAGCGCGGTGGCGGCGGCTTTTGGCTGGCTGGCGTTCAGCGCGGCGCTCTGCGGCATGATGGTACGGCGTCTCGGCGTACTGCGCTGGCCGCTGCTGATTTTGCTGGCGGCGTTATTAATGTTGCCGATCAGCGGCAACCTGCTGTTGTTATTGATGAAGCTACAGGCGCTGGGGCTGACCAAGCCGCGTCTGAGCTATGTGGCGCAGGTCACCAATAGCGCCTATTTATTAAATTATCTCAGCGCGCTATTGATGGCGGTGACGGCGGCCGGCTATCTGCTGCCGTTATTACGCGCGCGCCGACGGATGCAGGCCGCCGCCGAAGCCATTGCCAGACGCAAAGCCACCGCCGATTACCGCAACGTGCGCCGCACGGTGCTGGCTATGCTGATTGCGCTGCTGGCGATCGTCCTGGCGCAGCTTTACTGGGATAAAGTCGCCTCACAGCCCCCCCGGCTGTCGGAAGCGTTGCCGGTGACGCTGGCCGCCGATGGCAAGGTGCATATTCCCCTCGAACAGATTCGCGACGGCAAACTGCATCGGTTTGTGTGGATTGCCGATGATGGCAAAGCGGTGCGTTTTTTCGTCATTAACCGCTATCCGGATCGGCTGCGGCTGGGCGTAGTGTTCGACGCCTGCCTGCTGTGCGGCGATCAGGGTTATGTGATGGAAGGTAATCAGGTGATCTGCGTGGCCTGCGACGTGCGTATTTTCATTCCCTCCATCGGCAAGGCGGGGGGCTGTAACCCGGTGCCGATCGAAGGCTGGAGCAATGACGACAATGAGCTGGTGATTAGCCAGGCGTCGCTGGCGGCGGGCGTCAACTATTTCACCACGGTGATATCGCTGGAGGTGGTCGATCCGGTGGACGGTTCCAGGCTGACCAACGTGAAGGCCGAACATAAGTATCGCTACGGTGGTAAAACCTATTTCTTCTCGACGGAAGCGAATTACAACCACTTCCGCGCAAACCCCGCTAAATATGTCGGTTCAGCGGCGGCGGCCGACGAACAAGCGGAAGGGGAATAATCATGTTATGGCGCATGTTACGTCAGTCCTGGCGCAGAAATATCCGGCGTAAATCGCTGGCGGTATTGACGGTGTTCCTGGCGGCGGGGTTGATTTCGGCGCTGTTGGCAGTATCGATCGATATCGGCGACAAAATGGCGCGCGAACTGAAATCCTATGGCGCGAATATCCTGATTGAGCCGGCGGGGCAGGCGGCGCTTCCGGCGTTGTTCGGCGAGCGCAGCAATCCGCTGGAGGGGCAGGATTTTCTGGATGAGTCGGAACTGCCCAATATCAAAGATATTTTCTGGCGCAACAACATTGTCGGCTTTGCGCCGTTGCTGAGCGGCGACGTTGAGATAAACGGACAGCCGGTGGCGGTGTTGGGCACCTTTTTCTCACAGCCGGTGGCGGTGCCGGACGAAGAAGACTATCGCACCGGGCAGATCGCCGTCAGTCCTTACTGGCAGGTGGCCGGTCAATGGCCGCGGGAGCCGGTGACTGACGGCGCGGCGGCGGAGACGCTGGTCGGCAAGCAACTGGCCCAGCAGAATAACTGGCAGACTGGCGGCCAGTTGCGGTTACGCGGCCCGAAAGGCGAAACCACGGTTCGGATCAGCGGCATTCTGAGCAGCGGCGGCGAGGAGGAAAACCTACTGGTGATGCCGCTGGCGGTGGTGCAGGCCTTGCTGGGGCTGGAAGGAAAAATACAGGCGATTCGCGTTTCCGCGCTGACGGTGCCGGAGAATGATTTGTCGCGCCGGGCGCGTGAAAATCTGGAAGCGCTGAATGCTGAAGAGTATGACCTGTGGTACTGCACCGCCTATGTTTCATCGATCGCCCATCAACTGGAAGAGGCGATTTCCGGTTCGGTGGTGCGACCTATCTGGCAGGTTGCCGCCTCGGAAGGGGTGGTGATTGATAAGATCCAGCTGTTGCTGGCGGTGGTCACCTTTGCGGCGCTGGTGGCGGCGGCGATGGGCATTGCCTCGCTGATGACCAGCACCATTATGGAGCGGGCGAAAGAGATCGGCCTGATGAAAGCGCTGGGCGCCCGCCAGTGGCAGATTATGCTGCTGTTTTATCTGGAAGCGGCGTTGAGCGGCCTGCTTGGCGGGATCGCCGGCTGTGTGGCGGGCTGGGGGCTGGCGAAAGCCATCGGCCTGATGCTGTTTGGGGTGCCGCTCAGCTTTGCCTGGATTGTGATCCCCTGCGTACTGGTGATTTCGGTGCTGATTGCGGCGATCGGCACTTGGTTCCCGGCGCGGCGCATCAGCAAACTCTATCCGGTGGAGGTGCTGTATGGCCGCTAATGGCTGGATGAACGGGATGTTCTGGCGGTTGGTCATCCGCGCGCTACGGCTGCGGATGCAGCGGGTCAGCGTGGTGTTTGCCGCCTTAACGGTCGGCGCGGCGATTGTCACCGCCATGTCCGCGGTGTATTTCGACATCAACGCCAAAATGAGTCAGGAACTGCGTACCTTTGGAGCGAACTTTTACATCGGCCCGGCGCGCGGGAATTCGCTGCCCCAGCCGACCTTTCAGCAGATCGTGGATGATGCGCCGGCCGGGTTAATCAATGCCGCCAGCCCGTATCTGTACGGCATGGCGCGCACCGAACTGGAAAAAGTGGTGCTGATGGGGGTGTGGTTTGAATCATTGCGTCCGCTCGCGCCCTATTGGCAGGTGAAAGGAAACTGGATCGGCGTCAGCTTTGACGATCGCAACGCGATGATCGGCGTCAAGCTGGCGGAGCGGCTGAACGTTAACGTCGGCGACGGCATTACGCTGGTGGGCGAGGGCAGCAGGCAGCGTTTACAGATTAAAGGCATCGTGGAATCCGGCGACGCCACGGACAACATGCTGATTGTGAACCTGGATTTGGCGCAGAAATGGCTAGATAAAGCCGGGACGATCAGCAATGCGCTGCTCAGCGTCAGCAACGATCTCGGGCAGGTGGATCAATTCGCCGCGCGCTTACAGCAACAGTATCCGCAGTTGGAAATCCGCCCGATTCTCAAAGTGTCGGCGTCTGAAGGCCAGGTGCTGAATAAAATCAAAGGGCTGATGGGGCTGGTTTCCGCCGTCATTCTGGTGCTGTCCTCGCTGTGCGTAAACACGACGCTGATGGCGATTGTCGGGGAACGGGCGCGCGAGTTCGCCTTGCAGAAAGCGCTGGGCGCCAGCGGGCGGGATATCATCCGTCAGATGCTGGCGGAAACCGGGATTATCGCGTTGGCGGCGGTGGTGTGCGGCTGGCTGCTGGGGTATCTGCTGGCGCAGCTTCTGGGGATGGCCGTTTTCAATGCCACGATCTCGCTGCGGGCGCCGGTCTTCCCGCTGACGCTGGCGCTCTCTCTGCTGGTCGCCGCCGCCGCGGCCATTGTTCCCACCCGACGGGCGATTCATGTCGAACCGGCTAAAGTGTTAAAAGGAGAGTAGCGATGGGCCCATCAATAAATGTTCCGGCCGTGGAGCCGGCACCCGAGGCGGTGATTGAAACCCGCGAGCTGTATAAACGCTTTGGACAGGTCACCGCGCTGGAAAATATCAATATTCGCATCGCCCGCGGCGAGTTTGTCGCCATTATGGGCGCGTCGGGCTCGGGTAAAACCACGCTGATGAATATTCTCACCTGTCTGGATACGGTGAGCGAAGGCCAGGTGCTGCTGGATGGTATTGATGCCGCCGCGTTGGACGAAGAGGGGCGGCGTAAATTTCGGGCCGATAAAATCGGACTGGTTTTTCAGCAATTCCACCTGATCCCGTTTTTAACCGCGCTGGAAAACATCATGTTGGCGCAGCATTATCACAGCATCGTGGATGAGGCGGCCGCACGGCGGGTGCTGGAGCAGGTAGGGCTGGAACATCGCATCGGCCATTTACCCAGTCAGCTTTCCGGCGGCGAACAGCAACGGGTGTGTATTGCCCGGGCGCTGGTGAATGAACCGCCGGTCATTTTCGCCGATGAACCGACCGGTAATCTGGATGAAGAGAACGAACAGCGGGTGCTGGATCTGCTGAAAGATCTGCACCGGCAGGGGCGTACCATCGTAATGGTGACGCACAACCCTGAACTGGGTAAGTTTGCCGACCGCATTATCCGCTTACAGCACGGTAAATATTTCGGCGAAGAGGTGAATCATCATGTCATGGCGTAACGGGTTAATCGTCAGTTGTCTGTTGGCCATCCTGACGTTGCTTGGCGGCTGTAAAGAAGAACGGGTCAGCGTCGGGGCAAAAGCGCCGGCGCTGGCGGCGTATGATCTGATAGGGCAACCGGTCGATCTGACGCGCTGGCAGGGAAAAAGCGTCTACCTGAATTTCTGGTCTTCGGGCTGCGGGGGGTGCCTGGCCGAAATGGGCACGCTGGAAAAGCTTAGCAAAGATTATGCTGACAGCGTAGTGGTGGTGGCGGTGAATACCGATCCCGACAGCGTGGATATTTCCCCGTTGGTGGATCAGCAAAACATCAGCTACCCGGTTATCCGCGATCAGCTTGGCATCACCCAAGAGCGCTATCAGGTGATTGGCACGCCCACCTCATTTATCATTGACGGCAACGGCAACGTCACCGCCCAACATCAGGGGGCGCGGGATGAGCAGCAATTGACCGCGTTGTTCGAGCGGTTGGCTCACGGGGCGTGATGCGCGGAGCGCTGATGCGTACTCATTTCCCCACCGGGTCCGCGACCGTCACCGGCACCACCATCGGTTTCGGTTTGATTCTCATCGCATAAATCACCCCTGCAACCAGGCAGAGTATGCCGCCCAGCGTTAACAACGGCGGCCAGGATTGACGCAGAATAAAGGCATAGGTTAAGGCGGCCAGGGTTTCGAACACGATCAGCGGGCCGACCAGCACGGTCGGCAACCGTTGACTGGCTTCATTCCAGCACAGCGTGCCCATCCAGGAGCAAAATAGACCGATAGCCACCATCAGCGGAATAAACACCGCGGGACGGGGGCCGAACGGCAGGCTGAATTCCTCGCGGGTAAAAACAAGATGGCCGCAAACCAGCAGATATCCCAGCAGCGCCAGCGGCAGCGTAACCAGCCCTTGCGCCGTCGCCCAGGTGGTGGGATTGCTGCCTGGGTGGTCGCGCAGCCAGCGGGCGTTGCGTAACGGATACCAGGTCCAGCAGATAACCGCTATAAAGGCCAGCGCGATACCGCTGACATAACGCCAGACGTCCAGCGTGAGCGCTAAGGCTTTCAATTCGGCGATATTGACGCAAACGAGCCCCGTGGCGATTAGCGCCAGAGCCGGTATCAGTTGGCGCCATAATACCCGACCATCCTGGCGGCCGTAGAGCAGATTGGCCGTCACGGCGATCACCACCGGCAAGGTGCCGATAATCATGGTTGAAACCGGCGCACCGGTACGCTGAATGGCGCTGGCCAGAAAAAAGTAGTAAAGCAGGTTGCCGACGGTGGTTAATTTGGCCGCTTCCCACCAATCCTGACGGGTTAACCGACGCAGCCTGCGGCGATCCAGCCAGGCCAGCGGCAAGGCGATCAGGCCGAAGGCAAGGTAGCGTCCCGTTGATTGCAAGGCGGCCGGATACTCCGGCACCAGCAGAGGACTGACAAACACTAATCCCCACAGTAATCCTGCGGAAAGAGCAAAGAGAACACCAGTTGGCATGATAAAACCTGTTTTATTTTGTTGGCTGAGCCGCGTTCGGTGTAGTGTATGGCAGGTAAAGCGCGGCTGTCTTGGTAAATATGCGCCTCGCATATTCCCGTCCACGCCTTCCCACGCAGCGGGATTGGTTAGATTTAAAACCAATAATTCATAGCGTAAAGATCTAAATATTCGCCGGGGAAATACCCGTCATGATTTTATGTCTTTTCCAATACATTGAATACAAACTATTTTTATTCTTGTCCGCGTCATTTGTCGCTCAACGTTGATTGTGCGATCGGCGTTAGTATAAAAAAATATAAACAAAACCATTTCCTTATTTGTCCCCGCCATTATTCCTCCGTATCAATACACCTATATGTTGCAACAGTGATGGAGTACAGGGTGAATTTTCAGCAATTGAAGATTATTCGTGAATCAGCACGGTGTAATTACAATCTGACCGAAGTGGCGAATGCGCTGTTTACCTCTCAATCCGGTGTGAGCCGCCATATTCGCGAGTTGGAAGAGGAACTGGGGATTGAAATATTCATCCGTCGCGGTAAACGTCTGCTGGGAATGACCGAGCCGGGTAAAGAGCTGCTGATCGTGGCGGAGCGGATCCTGAATGACGCCAGCAATATCCGACGTTTAGCCAATGTCTTTACCAATAATGATACCGGGCAACTGGTGATCGCCACCACGCATACCCAGGCGCGTTACAGCTTACCTCAAGTGATCAAGGCATTCCGGGCGCTTTATCCGCAGGTACGGCTGGTGCTCAATCAGGGCACGCCCGACGAGATCGCGACGATGCTGCATTCAGGGGAAGCCGATATCGGGATCGCCAGCGAACGGCTGATTAACGATCCTTCGCTGGCGGCGTTTCCTTATTATCGCTGGCACCATTCGATTGTGGTGCCGGAAGCGCACCCACTGGCGCACGAGCCGGTGGTCACGCTGGATATGCTCAACGCGGCGCCGTTGATTACCTATCGTCAGGGGATCACCGGGCGTTCTCGCGTGGATCGCGCCTTCCAGGCGGCGGGCATGTCGCCGGATATTACGCTGAGCGCGCAGGATTCCGATGTCATCAAAACCTATGTGGAGTTGGGGTTGGGGGTAGGCATTCTGGCGGATAAGGCTTACGATCCGCAGCGCGACAAAGGACTGGTGCGGCTGAATGCCGAGCATCTGTTTGAAGCCAACACTGTTTGGCTGGGGTTAAAAAAGAATCAGTTACAACGTAACTATGCCTGGAAGTTTATCCAGCTATGCAACACGGAGTTGTCCCTGGATGAGATTAAAGACAAAGTGTTCGCCGAGAATGACGAGAACGTGATTGATTACCAAATCTGATTTATTGCCGTAGCGACCGCCGATCCGTTCTCAGATTGTCGTCTGGCTGCGCCTCGAAATCCGCCGGAGGCTAATTGGTTAGCCAGCCAGAAAATATCTGGCTGCGCCCGCGTTTTACCACCGCTGTTTTGCCTGTTTACCCTATCGTCCAGGCCGCAGTATTCATGCAGGCCATTAGCATGTTTATGGTTTTACCCATCAACAATCCGCTTGATCTCACCGTACCGGGATAGTAGCATCCTCCCGCATAACAATAAGTTATGTTTGATGTTTTGTTTTTAGATACAAAGACTTGTGGGTTTTTATTGCATAATTATGTAATTCATTCTGCGTACCGATACCCGAAAAAATATCGGTAACTGCCCCATCAAACATGCCTGATACTCGCTATCTCCACGCTTATTTTTCGGCTCGCATTGAGCTGCAATTCGCGTTATCGCCATTCGTTCGTGGCGGGGAGTTTTGAAACGGAAGATCGCTATGAAAACACAGAAAATCAGCCTGGCCTGGCAAATCCTTATTGCGTTGGTCCTCGGTATCGCCCTCGGTGCGGTATTGCATGAACAGCCGGACAGTCGCCAATGGCTTATCAGTAATATTCTCAGCCCTGCCGGCGATATCTTTATTCGCCTGATCAAGATGATCGTCGTGCCGATTGTTATCGCCACCTTGATTGTGGGGATTGCCGGCGTCGGCGATGCAAAAAAGCTTGGGCGGATTGGCGTTAAAACCATCGTCTATTTTGAAATCGTCACCACCCTGGCCATTATATTGGGGATTACGCTGGCAAACGTCTTTCAACCGGGTGTCGGCATTGATATGTCGATGCTGACCTCGGTTGATATTTCTCAATATGAGAAAACCACGGAACAGGTGCAGAGCGGCTCCCATAGTCTGGTGGCGACCGTGCTGTCTTTAATCCCCCCGAATATTTTTGCCGCCATGGCCGACGGAGACATGCTGCCGATCATTTTCTTCTCGGTGCTGTTTGGCCTGGGGCTGTCTTCTTTGCCAAAAGCGAATCGGGAACCGCTGTTGAATGTGTTTCGCGGCGTGTCGGAAAGCATGTTTAAAGTGACGCACATGATCATGCGCTATGCGCCTGTCGGGGTGTTTGCCCTGATTTCCGTCACCGTGGCTAATTTCGGTTTTTCCTCGCTGTGGCCGCTGGCGAAGCTGGTGGTGCTGGTTTACGGCGCGATCCTGTTCTTTGCTCTGATCGTGCTGGGAGGGATTGCCCGGCTGTGTAAACTGCGCATCACTACGCTGATCCGCATTCTGAAAGATGAACTGATTCTGTCTTATTCCACCGCCAGTTCGGAAACCGTATTGCCGCGCATCATTGAGAAGATGGAGGCGTACGGCGCGCCGAAATCGATCACCAGCTTTGTCGTGCCGACCGGCTATTCGTTTAACCTGGATGGTTCGACGCTGTATCAGAGCATCGCGGCGATCTTTATTGCGCAGCTGTATGGCATTGAGCTGTCTATCGGACAGGAAGTCGTGCTGGTGGTAACGCTGATGCTGACCTCAAAGGGGATCGCCGGCGTGCCGGGCGTCTCTTTTGTCGTGCTGCTGGCGACGCTCGGCAGCGTGGGTATCCCGCTGGAAGGGCTGGCGTTTATTGCCGGGGTGGATCGCATTCTGGATATGGCGCGTACCGCGCTCAATGTGGTGGGCAATGCGCTGGCGGTGCTGGTGATTGCCAAGTGGGAACACCAGTTTGACGAGGAAAAAGCGCGCGCCTATGAACGCGAACTGAACGGTATCCGCACTGAACCTGCCCGGCAGGGATAGCATTTTCACTCTTTCCTCTCTTGTATCCTTACTCACCCTGGCCGCTCCGGCGGGCAGGGTCTGAACCCCGTGTCCTGTTATCTTCCACGCACTCGTACCGAATAAAAGCCGGCATACGGCCCGGAAATGCGTATTCCATCAATCTAAAGCCAAATAAGTCATTTGTCGCGGTGGCTGAAGAGCCATTAAGGTGATTTTTTAATGGTCTGGATTGTCGTTTAGCCGGAACCGGGGGATGTGTAGATCAAAGGGTCGCAACAAGATGAAAAAAACCAAACTAAAAACAGCGTTGATCGTATTCGGCATGGCGCTTATGTCACAGGCGAACGCGGATGCGACATTGGATCGTATCCAGGCAACCAAAAAAGTGCGTATCGGCGTCATTCTCAATAGCCCGCCGCTTGGCTATACCGATGTGAATACCCACAAGCCGGCCGGATTTGAAATCGTACTGGCTAATGATATTGCCAAGCGTCTGGGTGCCGAAGCCGAGATTGTTCAGGTTAACCCAGCCAATCGCGTACAGTTTTTGCAGCAGGGAAAGGTGGATGCCTTGCTGGCCAACATGCAGGTGACGCCAGAGCGTGAAAAAGCGCTGGATCACGCCAAAACGCCGTATAAATACGCTTACGGCTCGGCAATGATCAAGAAGGGCAGCGGCGTGACGCGCTGGGAAGATTTGCGGGGTAAAGAGGTGTGCCTGTCGCAGGGCAGCAACTATGCCAAACCGCTGGTGGAGGGGTATGGCATCAAGACCAAAGGGCTGG
The DNA here is from genome assembly GCF_013155275.1 of Brenneria sp. hezel4-2-4. GTDB lineage: Bacteria > Pseudomonadota > Gammaproteobacteria > Enterobacterales > Enterobacteriaceae > Brenneria. Next base: position 730,382 of record NZ_JABJXS010000001.1, on the reverse strand, counting down.
CCGGTTCGGCCGAATCGCTGCTGGCATTAAAGGGCGGCAATTGCTCGGCTTCGGTGCATGACGGCGCCTCGCTGCGTTATCTGTTATCGACTAATCCGGATTGGGCTGATTATGAAGTGCCGATTCAGCAGCCGCTGGAGCTGTCGCCCGGCGTCATTTGGGTGAAGAAAGGTCAGCAGGATACGGCAACCGCGTTGGACGAGATCGTCAACGAATGGCATCGCTCCGGGTGGCTGGTCAACGTGGCTAAAGAGAATAACTGGCCTTACCTGACGCCCGAGCTGGAAAAGCTGCATCAGGAAATCCTGAACCAGCCGGCGGCTTAATCGTTCTCGCAACGCCATAGGAATAGCATGATGATGAATGTTATCAGCGCCGCGGTGCAATGGTTTGACGGTATCGGGTTGGACTATGCCTTTCTGCTCAGCCCTTACGATCGTCAGGCGTGGCTCGACGGCATCGTGACGACGCTGAATCTGGTGGCCGTTACGCTGGTGCTGAGCCTGATTCTGGGCGTGCTGTTTTCCGCCATGTTAACCTCCGAACGCCGTTATCTGGCGCTGCCGACGCGATGGTTTGTCGAGCTTACCCGTAATACGCCGACGCTGGTGCAGATTTATTTTGCCGTGCTGGTACTGAATATGCTGATTAATTTGCATGTGACGGATGGCGCGGCTAACAATCCGCTCACTGCGTATGTGTGGGTGATCATCGTGCTGGCGATGCACTATGGCGCGCTGCACGCCGAGGCGCTTCGCGCCGGGATTGGCGCGGTGCCTGACGTGATGCGCGAATCAGCCCGGTCGATGGGGTTTAACCGTTATCAACTGCTGACGCTGGTTGATCTGCCGATTGCCACGCGTTTTGCCCTGCCTGCGCTGGTCAATAACTTGGTTAATCTGGTCAAGTCCACGTCGCTGGGCGCGGCCGTGGCGGTGGGCGAAGTGACCTACGCATCGCTGATGATTTGGTCACAGCGCGACAACGTACTGGAGTTGATGATCCTGTTGCTGGCTATCTACAGCTTGCTGACCTGGCTGGTGGCGGTGGCCGGACGCTATCTTGAGGAGAAACTGAGGATGCCGGGTTATGCCTGATTCATCGGTGGCGTTCTGGACCTCAACGGGCAAGTTGAAGTGCGTTATTGTGACGGCGGCGGCGCTATTCGCCTTGCTGTTGCTCAGCCAGATATGGCGGCCGGCGGAGAATAGCGGCCTGGCGCAACTGGTTAAGTGGATGCCGTATCTGCTGAAAGGCTTTGCGTTGAATATCTGGATCAGTATTTTAGCCATCGCGTTGGGCACCCTGACCGGGCTTATCGTCGGGGCCATGGCTCACTCGGACTGGCGTTGGCTGAACGCCCCCGCCCGGTTGTTTATTCATATTTTCCGCAATGCGCCGTTGCTGGTGTTGATATTTTTCACCACCTATCTGTTCCCGTTCGAGTTAAAGATTGGCGACGTCTATGTGTCTTTTCCTGACTGGATCAAAGTGATGCTGGGGCTGGCGTTGCCGGCCTGCGCCAATGTGGCGGAGATCTTTCGCGGAGCGATCCGATCGATTCCCGCCGCGCAATGGGAAACGGCGCTTTCGCTGGCGTTCAGCCGGGTTCAGGCGCTGCGCTGGCTGATCCTGCCGCAGTGTTTTAAACGTATGCTGCCTCCGTGGATGAATCTGTACGCCCATATTGCAATGGGAACCACCATGGCCTCGCTGGTGGGCGTGGGCGACGTACTGGAATCGGCCCGCAATGCCGCCAGTACGGTCAATCAGATTAGCTTCACCATGCTGGTTTATCTGGCAGTGTTGCTGTTGTTTTTTGCTTATTGCTACCCGATCGCGCGCTTTACCCAGCGTCTTGAACGTCGTTTCGGTTTTAGTCAGACGCAATAACGCACCCTTATTTGACAGAGGAGCCACTGATGACGACATTACCCTTTAAGCCGCGTTCCGCCGCCCGAACCCTGGTGCGGCTGGAGGATGTGCATCTGACATTGGGGAACAATGCGATACTGCAAGGTATCGATCTGGTGGTTAATCAGGGGGAAGTGACCACCATTATCGGCCCATCTGGTTCAGGAAAGTCTTCTATCCTGCGCTGCATCAATGGATTGCTGACGCCTCATCAGGGGCATATCTATGTCGGTGATACCGCCGTGCATGAATTAAAGCGCGAAGTCGATAAAATTGCGCTGCGTAAACGGGTGGGGTTTGTGTTTCAGCAGTACAATCTTTTTCCCCATCTCAGCGTGCTGGAAAATATCATGGTCGCGCCGGTCAAGATCCTCGGTCAGACGCGTGACCGGGCGGAGCGGCTTGGCCGGCGGTTACTCAAGCGGGTGCGGCTGGAGCATAAGGCCGATAGCTATCCCGGCGAACTGTCCGGCGGACAACAGCAAAGAGTGGCGATCGCCCGCGCGCTGGCGATGGAGCCGGAACTGGTGTTGTTTGACGAAGTGACTTCCGCGCTGGATCCGGAAACCGTCGGGGAGGTGTTGACGGTCATCCGCGAACTGGTAAACGACGGGATGACCTGTATTCTGGTCACCCATGAAATGCGTTTTGCGCAGGAGGTTAGCCATCAGGTGGTGTTTACCGAGCATGGCAGGATCGTTGAACAAGGCACGCCTGAACAGGTATTCAGGCGGCCGGACAATAGCCGCACCCACTCGTTTATCAATGCGCTCAGCGCGTAAACCAAAGGCTTCCCCGAAAAGATCGGGGAAACGGGATCAGGCGGCCTGGTTATCGGCCGTTAGCGCGGCCAGTTGCTGGGTGCTCCATAACGCTTGTTTAATGCGCGCCGCTTCGACCGAGAAGGGCAGTAAGGCGGCAATAGGGGGCGTGATCTTCACGTTGTCGGCAATTTCATCAATGCGCTGGGGCTGCTGGTCAAGACCGAGCGACGTCAGCGTTAACGGGCCGCCGTAACGCTGGAGCTGCGATAATAATTCTTCTCTGTCACGGGCGTTGTCATGTTCCAGAAACGTTTGCGCCGCCAGACCGAATCCCACCTTTTCACCGTGTAGCCAGTGATGTAGTTCCGGCAGGCGCGTCATGCTGTTATGAATGGCGTGAGCAACGCCGATACGCGGCACGTCGTCTTTCATGCTGTTCGCCACGCCCGCCAGCGCGATAACGGCGTCAATCACTTTGCGTAATGCCGGGGTAACCTGCTTTTGCTGATTGTCGGCGATGGCCTGTTCGCCGTAGGCATTAAACGTATCCAGCGCCAGTTTGGCGGCCTGCGCTTTCAATGCCAGCGCCAGCCCGTCATCGCCGTTGCGCAGATAGGGCTGGAATTCATACCATTTCGCCAGCGCGTCAACGATGCCGGCCTTAAGGTAACGCGGCGAACTTTGGGCGATCGCTTCGCTGTCCACCAATACCCATACCGGCAGCCGCTTCAGCGCTAATGCGCCCTGATGCGCTCCCGTATCGCTGTAGATCACGCTGATGGGCGACCAGGCGGCGCAGGTGGCGGCGATGGTGGGAACCGTAATCACCGGGATCTGCCCCAATACTTCGCCGACGGCTTTGGCCGCATCCAGCGCCCGTCCCCCGCCAATCCCCAGAATCAGTTCAGCCTCAAGCTTGCGGGCCTGTATGGTCAAGGCTTCGATGGCGGATTTGGTGCAGTCTCCCGGCAGAAATTCCACCTGATACTTCAGGCCGTGCTGGTTCAGACTGCGCTCGACTTTTTCCGCCGTGGCGCGCCATGCCTGCGGGCTGGTTACAATCAGCAGGGTGTCGGCCAGTGGTTTGACAAACTCACCGACGGTAGTGATGACGCCATCACGATTCAGGTAGGTCTGCGGCGCTTGTATTGCGATCATCTACGAGGCCTCGCATATCTGGGAAAAGGGATAAGTAGTTGTAGCAGCGATGCACTATGCGGCAAAAGAATGATTCTGGCTAAGCATGGGTAAATTTCGCATAACCAGAATCGTCCAACTATTGCTTAACGTTGCATCCCCCAGCGTTTTACCGTCAGTTTTTCGATACTGGCGAAAATCAGGCTTTCCACCAGTAAACCAATTATGATGACGGACGCCAGACCGGCGAAAACGCGGTCGGTATACAGTTCATTACGGTTCTGGAAAATATACCAGCCCAGACCGCCGCCGCCGCTGGATGCCCCAAAGACCAGTTCGGCGGCGATCAGGGTTCGCCAGGCGAACGCCCAGCCGATTTTCAGACCGGACAAGATGGAGGGCAACGCCGCCGGGATCAGAATATAGGTCACATAACGTCGGCCGGTTAAACCATAGTTGCGTCCCGTCATCCGCAGCGTTTCCGACACGCTGAGGAAACCGGAGTAAGTATTAAGCGCCATCGGCCACATCACCGAGTGGACAAGCACGAAGATCAGGCTGTTTTCTCCCAGACCAAACCACAGCAACGCCAGCGGCAGCAGGGCAATGGCGGGCAACGGGTTGAACATCGAGGTCAAGGTCGCCAGCAGATCGCGCCCGGTACGGGTTGACACCGCCAGCGCGCTGAGTCCCAGCGCCAGCAGGCTGCCGATGACATAGCCTTTCAGCAGCGTGCCAAGCGAAACAACCACTTTTTCCGGCAGCTCGCCGCTGGCCACATCGGCCTTGAAGGCCTGCAAGGTTTGCACAAAACCGGGGAACATCAGATCGTTGTTCTGCCAGCGGGCGACCAACTCCCATAGCGCCAGCAGCGCCAGTAGAATCACCAGCTTGCGCAACCATTCCTGATTCCATAACCGGGTGAACAGGGGCAGCGGCTGCGCCAGCGTGAAATGGGTCAGCGGCGTCAGTTCACGCTGATACTCGGGTCGGACGGGCGGCTGGATGCTCATAATAGTTACCCTGATGCGTAGCGGCTGGCGTTGGTGCGGCGCCTTCTGCCGGGAAAAGAAGATGGTGAATGCGCTGGGCCGTCGCCTGGAAAGCCTCGCTGCCCTGATCGGCCAGGGCGAACTGGTGACAGTTGATTTCAGCGCGAACGCGTCCCGGATGCGGCGAGAGCAGCAGCACCCGGCTGCCGACGATCAGCGCTTCTTCAATGGAATGGGTGACGAAAAGCAGCGTGAACCGCACCTCTTCCCACAGGATCAGCAGTTCTTCCTGCATTTTACGGCGGGTCAGCGCATCCAGCGCGGCGAACGGCTCGTCCATTAGCAACACTTTGGGCTGCATCGCCAGCGCTCTGGCAATCGCCACCCGCTGCTTCATGCCGCCGGACAGCGTATGCGGATAGGCGTCGGCAAACTTCGTCAAGCCGACTTTCTCCAGAAAATACATAGCCCTGTCCCTTGCTTCGGCACGATTGGCTTTGCGGCTGGCGACCAGCGGAAACAGCGTATTTTCGAGCACGGTTTTCCACGGCGGTAGCTGATCAAACTCCTGAAATACCATGATCCGATCCGGCCCCGGCCGCGTGATGGCCTCGCCATCCAGCCGGATCTCGCCGTCCACCGGCGGCAGGAAGCCGCCGATTGACTTCAGCAGACTGGACTTGCCGCATCCCGACGGCCCCAGCAGCACGAAACGGTCGGCGGGAAACACGTCGAAACTCACGTCGTGGGTGGCCCGTACCTGGCTGCGCCGGGTGCGGTATTCCAGCCCGACGCCGTCTATCTGCAACAGCGGCTGTGCCGACGCGTCGTGATTAGAGATGTCCATAAATCCTCCTGTGCGTGATGAGCCGAGGGTTAGCGCTCAGCCGCTTAGCTTCCCGGCTGGTCATGGATTTCACTGAAGAAGTAATCTTTCCAACTGTCCGCCTTGTTTTTCAGTACCCCAAGCTGATGTAATTTTTCGGCATAGATATAGGTACGTTGCGGGGTGATGGTGAAGTCGATTTCAGGATCCTCAACGATGCGCTTGATCAGCGCCGGGTCGAGCCGTGATTTCTCCACCCGGATATAGGTTTCAGCCGCCGCCGCTTTATCGGCTTTGATAATTTCAGCCGCTTCCTCCAGCGCCTGGTAAAACGCGCGGTAGGTTTTAGGGTTTTCATCATGAAATTTCTGGGTGGTGTACAGCACGTTGAACGTCGCCGGCCCGCCTAACACGTCGTAAGAGCTGAGAATTTTATGCACATTCTTGTTCTCCAGCGCCTGGTACTGGAATGGCGGGCTGGAGAAGTGAGCGCTGATTTCAGAGCCGCCGGCAACCAGCGCCGCGCTGGCGTCGGGGTGGGGCAGGCTTACGCTGATTTTGTCAAAGCGCTTAAAGTCATCGACGCCGTATTGCTTGGCGGTTTCAATCTGTAAGGTGCGCGACTGGAACCCTACGCCGGCGGCGGGAACGGCGATGCGATCCTTTTCACTTAAATCGCCAATGGTTTTCACCGCCGGATTATTGCTCAGCAGATAGTTGGGCATCGATCCCAGCGAGGCGATGGCCTTGACGTTCTGGCGGCCGTGAGTGCGATCCCACACGGTCAGCATCGGCGGTACGCCGGCCGACGCGACATCCAGCGCGCCGGACAGCAGCGCTTCATTGATGGCGGTTGCGCCGGAGAGCGTACGCCAGTCCACCTGGATATCAATCCCCTGTTGTTTACCGTGTTTTTCGATCAAGTTTTGATCGCGCACCACATCCAGGATGAGATAACCAATGCCAAACTGCTGGGCGATGCTGATCTTCCCTTCCGCACCGGCGCCAAATGAGGCTAACGTGCATGCCAGCGTTGCCGCCAGAGTCAAATGACGGAAGGTTTTATTTTTGGGTGGTTGGCTCATTTTTTTCTCTCTTTTGGCATTACCCTGATGACAGCTAAATAAAATATAAAGCTGATAGACCTGGTTTAAATAGACAGGATTTTCGCATCCTATTTTCTTCTGCATTTATTGCTAAAGTCCGTTTTGGAATAACTTAGAATGAATTTTAAACTTGTTGCCAAATATCAAGTAAATATCGACAGGTAATGGCTTTAGCACATTATTTGCTATCGATAGTTTTATTTCTCAGTTAGGTATAAAAGTGCCGGCGTTATAGTGTTGCCCATATAATTTAATTCGTATTCAGAGGCGATTATGCCGATATTTAGTCATCATTATTTACGCGATTATTTGCGTGACCGATTAGTGAATATCGAAGTTGATGCCAGTGTGGCGCAGATCGTGGCGGATAATTTGGTGGAGTCGAGCCTCAAGGGGCATGATTCGCACGGCGTCAGTATGCTGCCCCGTTATATCGCGGCTATCAAAGAAGGTGGGCTGGCGCCGCACGCCAATGCAGAGAAAACCCTGGATTTCGGGCCGCTTATTTCCTTTAACGGCCAACAGGGATTTGGTCAGGTGGTGGCGAAGCAGGCGCTGGCCGAAGGGATTGCCCGCGCGCAAACGCACGGTGTGGCGGTGGTCAGTCTGGCGGACGCCCATCATCTGGGGCGCATCGGCGCCTGGGCCGAACAGGCCGTGGACGCCGGGCTGGTTTCGCTGCATTTCGCCAATGTTCATACCACGGTGGTTTTACCGTGGCAGGGAGAGCGGCCTCGTTTCGGCACTAATCCTTTCTGTGTCGGGGTGCCGGTAGCGGAAGGCGATCCGGTGATTCTGGATTTCGCCACCAGCGTGATTGCCGGTAATAAAGCGCGCATTGCCTGGAACGAAGGTAAACGCCTGCCACCCGGCTGCATTGTTGATAATCAGGGGAACCCGACGGTTGATCCGCGCTGGCTGATGGAACAGCCGCTGGGGGCGTTGCTGCCGTTTGGGCAACATAAAGGATCGGGATTATCACTTATTTGTTCGCTTCTGGGCGCCGCATTAACCGGCGGGAAAACCGAGCGCACGGTAAAAGGAGAAAAGAAACAAATCATCAACAGTATGCTGTCTATATTAATTGATCCGAATCGCTTAGGCGGCGCGGATTCTTATCAGCAGGAAATTCCGGCCTTATTAGCCTGGGTTCGCCAGTCGCGCGATGATGGGGAATTATTATTGCCGGGCGATGTGGAAAAACAAGAATATCTTCAGCGAATTAAAGAGGGTATTTATGTTGATGACGCTAGCTGGCGGCAACTTACTGATTTAAATAAACAGGTTGCATAATTCGGTATGACATTTTAATCCAATAGGGAAAATAAACGTGAGAAAAAATATAGCCAGCGTCTTGGGCATAAGCGGCCTGTTATTGATCGCCACATCGGCATGGGCGGCGGAAAATAAACCGGATGAAGTCCGGGTTGCCTACAGCGGCGGTTCACAGGTATTGGTGTTATCAAAAGCGGATGGATCGTTGGAAAAAGCGCTGGAAACGCCGGTTAAGTGGGTGCAATTCGCCTCCGGCGCGGATGCGCTTAATTATTTCGCCAGTAATGCGATTGATATTGCCAATTTCGGATCCAGTCCGGCGACCGCCGGAATCGTACGTAAATTGCCCATTGAGATTATCGGCGTTTCAGGTGTGATTGCCACCTATGAGCGGCTGATCGCCAAACAGGGTATTACCTCACTGAAGGATATAGAAGGCAAACGGGTCGCCTATCCGCCTAACTCCACCGCGCAGTATGCGCTGGAAGCCGCGATAGCCGTCCATCAGCTCGATCGCAGCAAAATCACCCTGATACCATTGCGTCCGGCCGAAATGGTGGCGGCGTGGAAACGCGGCGATATTGACGCCGGTTATGTCTGGGCGCCGTTTGCCCAGGAGTTGGAAGCCTCCGGCGGGCACGGCGTATTCGCGACTAAGGATCTGCAAAAAGACGGTTATCTGATTTACAACAACTATGTGGTCAGAAAGGCTTTTGCCCAGCAGTATCCGCAAACCGTGGCTCGTTTCCTCAAGGTGCATCAGCAAAAAGTGAAAGAATTCCAGCAAGACCCGGAAAAAGCGGCGGCAACGGTGGCAAAAGAAGTCGGCGCGGCCGTCACTACGGCGACCAATACGCTGTCGGGTCTGGAATATCCAACGCTTGAACAACAGGCAACGGCCCAGTGGCTGGGGGACGGCAGCGATACGGATCAAAGCGGCATCGGACAGGCCGTCGCCAAAACGGCGCATTTTTTGGAAAGCATCGGTGAAGTTCGTCAGCGGGACATCCCTTCCTCCTTTGCAGATTCGATTAATTCCACCTATTTGAAGCAGGCGGCGGCAGGGAATTAACGGGTCGTGAAAAATTTGTCCTATGCGTTATTAAGTATCATCTCCGTGCTGTCTGTGCTGGCCCTGTGGCAGATAGCCGGTATCAGACAGTGGATCGATCCCTTGCTGTTGCCGCCGTTGTCGGACATCGGGCTAACCGCTCGGGAACTGGTGCAGGAGGGCTACCGGCAGGTGCCGCTGTGGCAACATGTGATGGTCAGCGTTGCCCGGGCTATGAGCGCTTTCAGCGTGGCGATTTTTATCGGCGTCCCTTTGGGATTGATAATGGGGCTGTCGGCCCCGATCGCCGCGATTTTTAATCCTTTTGTGCAGTTTTTACGCCCGCTGCCGAAAATTGCGCTGATACCGCTGGCGGTGGTGTGGCTGGGAATTGGCGAGGCATCGAAATTCTTCCTGATTTTTATCGCCACCTTTCTCAGCGTGGTGGTCGGCGCCAATGCGGCCGTGGAACGTATCGGTCGTAACCGCATTCGGGTGGCGCAAACGCTGGGCGCCAGCCGCAGACAGATTTTCTTTCGCGTGGTGTTGCCCGATACGCTGCCTGAACTCTTTACCACCGTCAGACTCTCCATTGGTATTGGCTGGACATCGCTGATTGCGGCGGAAATGGTGGCGGCGACCTCGGGAATCGGCTGGATGGTCATGAACGCCAGCGCCTATCTGCGAACGGATATTGTCATGTTGGGGATCCTGCTATTGGGCGGTATCGGCTATTTACTCGATCTATTGCTGGTTGGGTTGCAACGCATTTTAGTGCCGTGGGCGGGAAAAGAATAATGACGCAAGCAAATCAGGCGCATATCGCCGTCGATCGTGTCAGCCTCACTTTTCCCTCCCAGAGCGGAAGATTGACTGTACTGGATGACGTATCGCTACAGGTGAATCGTGGGGAGTTTGTCGTACTGCTTGGCCCTTCCGGGTGCGGTAAGTCGACCATTTTGAATTTGATTGCCGGTTTCGAAAATCCCAGCCGGGGGCAGGTGCTATGCGCAGGGCAACCCGTCTCCAGCCCGGGGCCGTCGCGCGGCATGGTTTTTCAGCAGGCTAATTTATTTCCCTGGTTAACGGTGCTGGACAACGTCACTTTCGGCCCGCGGATGCAAGGGGCGGATAAAAAGCAGGTTCAGCGCGAAGCGGCGGACTATCTGGCGCTGGTGGGGCTGGAAGGATTTCATCAACATTACCCGTGGCAGCTTTCCGGCGGCATGAAGCAGCGGGTGGCATTGGCGCGGGCGTGGTTGCCTCAACCCGAAGTGCTGCTGATGGATGAACCGTTTGGCGCGCTGGATGCGCAAACCCGTTTGATGATGCAGGAGCTACTGTTGTCGGCCTGGCAGAAAACCGGCACCACTCTGCTGTTTGTGACGCACGATGTGGAGGAAGCGTTGTTTTTGGCCGATCGGGTGCTGGTGATGTCGGCGCGCCCCGGGCGTATCGCCGAAGAAATTCGTCTGCCGTTTGGACGGGAGCGGAATATTGAAACACTGGCGCAGCATCCTGAGTACGCAGAGCTGAAACGGCACGTGTTGCATCGTGTCCGTGAGGAAGCCCGGCGTCATATTAATCTGTAAGCAGTTGACGTTACTTTTTGAGGAGAAAATCATGCACCTTGCCCGTTTTCCCCGGCTGGCGTTGGGGCATTTCCCCACGCCGCTGGAGCCATTACCTGCGCTGACCGACTATCTGGGCGGCCCGACGATTTACATCAAACGTGATGATGCCACGGGATTGGCCACCGGCGGCAACAAAACCCGCAAGCTGGAATTCCTGTTGGCCGATGCTCGGCAACAGGGGGCCGACGTGATTATCACCCAGGGCGCCACGCAGTCCAACCATGTCCGGCAAACGATTGCCGCTGCGGCAAAATTGGGGCTGAAAACCAAAATCCTGCTGGAAAAGCGCGTTACCGATTATGGCGAGGAGTATCAGCGCTCCGGTAATATTTTGCTGGATAACCTGCTGGGGGGCGAAATTGTCGACCATTTGCCGGCCGGCACCGATATGCAGCAGGCGATGGAAACGCTGGCGGATTCGTTGCGTAAAGAGGGACGTAAGCCCTATGTGATCCCCGGCGGCGGATCGAGTCCTGTTGGGGCGCTGGGGTATGTGGCCTGTGCGGAGGAACTGCTGTTTCAGTCCAGTCAGCAGCGTTTGCGCATCGATCATATTGTGCACGCCACCGGTAGCACCGGTACGCAGGCGGGCCTGGTCACCGGATTAACCGCGACCAACAGCCAGATCCCCCTGTTGGGCATCAGCGTGAGAGCGCCGCGGGAGAAGCAGGAAGAAAATGTGTATGCGCTGGCCCAGCAAACCTGGCGACTGCTGGGTATTGCCGGTGAAATTCCCCGTCAGGCGGTGAAAGTCAATAGCGACTACGTGGGGAAAGGATATGGTATTCCGACCGAAGGCACGCTGGAAGCCCTGACTTTACTGGCGCAGTTGGAAGGTATTCTGCTTGATCCGGTCTATTCCGGGAAAGGTATGGCGGGACTGATCGATCTGATCCGCCAGGGGCATTTTGACCGCGATCAGAACATCGTCTTTATTCATACCGGCGGCGCAGCCGGACTGTTCGGCTATCGCCAGCTTTTTGAACAAACGTCTTTCTGATGAATATTCAGCCAGGTAATGAAACCTTGATCGGCGTGCTGGGCGGCATGGGGCCGCTGGCAACCGTTGACCTGTTGCAGAAAATTATCGCAGAAACCCCCGTCTGCCGCGATCAGGATCATGTACCGGTAGTGGTCTGGAATGTGCCTCAAATCCCGGATCGCCAGCAGGCGCTGGCGGGAACCGGGGTATCGCCGTTGCCGGTGCTGCTGGCGGCAATTCGCCAGCTTAATCAGTTACCGCTCAGTCATATCGTTATTCCCTGCAATACGGCGCATCACTGGTTTGACGCATTGCAGGCTGAGAGCCGCGTTCCTTTGATTCATATCGCCGATGCAACGCTGGCGTCCGCGGTCAGTCTGGTACAAGGTCAGGTTCAGGCGCCGCGTAAAATCGGGCTGATCGCGACAACGGGCACGCTTGATGCCGGGTGGTATCAGCAGCGATTTGCCACCTTGGGCGCGGTTACGCTGACGCCGAATGAGCAGGAAATGGCGACGCTGTTTGTACCGGGCTGCTATGCGGTCAAACGCGGCGAGTTATCAAAGGGCGGGGAGTTGCTTGACCAACTGGCCCAGCGGCTGGTTGAGCGTGGCGCGGAGTGGCTGGTATTGGCCTGTACCGAGGTGCCGCCGGCGTTGACGGCGGTAAATTCGCGCTGGCTGGATGTCAGTATCGATCCGACGCGAGCGCTGGCCCAGGCTTGCGTCTGGGAATGGCGGCGTTCTGCTGCGGGCTAACCAAAGTAAAAGGCCGTTCGGAAACCGAACGGCCTTTGGCTGGCGTTAGCTATTATAGGAAGCCATACATGGCGGCAAATACCCAGCCGAATATGCAGGATGTGATTACCCCGATCAAGCCAGGCAGGATAAAGCTGTGGTTGATAACGAAACGACCAATCTTGGTGGTGCCTGAGCGGTCAAACTGAATCGCCGCCAGATCGCTTGGGTAGGTTGGCAGAATGTAATAACCGTAGCAGGCCGGCGCGGACGCAACGATATAAGCCGGATTAACGCCGATTGCCAACGCAACAGGCACAATCGCCGCCAATGCCGCGGCCTGTGAGTTAACAAATTTCGATACCAGCAGCAGAATCACCGCATAGGCCCACGGATACTCTTTTACCAGCGTACCCAGCGTGGCTTTAATCTGCTCCAGATGCGCGCCGAACATGGTTTCGGCCATCCAGGCAATCCCATACACCGCCACGATGGCAATCATCCCTGACCGGAACACTTCGTTCTTGGAAATGGATGCCGGGTTGGTTTTGGTCGCCATGATAATGATGGCGCCGGCGAACAACATAAACATCTGAATAACCAGCACCATGGACAACGGCTTGCCATCAAATGTCGGACGCAGCTCCGATACGGCGCCCAGAATCGCTACCGCGGCGATGGCGGACAAAAAGATCCACATGGCAACCCAGTTGCTGCGCGGAAGTTTTTTGTCCAGCAGTGTCGCCGTATCGCCATAAACGTAATGTTTATTTTCAGGGACGGAGATAAATTTCTGGAAATCCGGGTCTTTATCCAAATCCTTACCGCGGAACCAACTGAAAATACCAATCGCCAGGATACCCAGCAGAGTAGAGGGAATGGTAATCGCCAGTAAGTCGAGGAACTCCAGATGTTTGCCCTGGAAGGTAAAGTTACCCAGCATGGCGACCAGCGAGACCACGGCCACCGATACCGGGCTGGCGATGATACCCATTTGCGCGCCGATGGAGCTGGCGGCCATAGGTCTTTCCGGGCGGATATTATTTTTGATGGCGACATCATAGATAATCGGCAGGATGGTATAGACCACGTGGCCGGTTCCGCACAGAATGGTCAGAGTACAGGTGACGAACGGCGCAATAATCGAGACGTATTTTGGATTACGGCGCAGCAGACGCTCTGCGATCTGTAACATGACATCCAGGCCGCCCGAGGCCTGAAGTGTTGCCGATGCGGCTACCACGGCGATGATAACCAACATGACGTCAACGGGTGGTCTACCTGGTTGAAGTTTAAATACAAAGACCAGAATAACGAGTCCTATACCGCCTAATAACCCCAGCGCGATCCCGCCTTTTCTAGCACCGTAGAAAAGACAGATCAGGACAATGACTAGTTGAATGATAAAATCCATAGATACCCCATTGCTAAAAGTGACGAGTTAATTAATTAGGTTGTCTTACCTTCGTCGCGGGTACTATAGGTATTATTTGTTATTATTTTTCTTGATCTAAGTCTATTATTTTTTATGTTTCTTTTTTTTACTTCAAATAAAAGAAGTAAGTCGCAATAATTATTTTTATCTGCTTTATTTAGTTTTTTAACTGTAATATTAGTTTTTTAAATGCCATGCTCTTATTTGAATAAATTCATGTTTTAAATATTGATTATTCATTAATTTATTGTGTTCCTTTTGTTATATATTGGTTTTTGTTTTTGGCTTATCTGGTTTGATTTATGCCTGAGAAAACCTTTTTTTAGCCGGAGAAAGCTATTTATTATGAAGTGAATTAAGTTATCATATTGATTTAATTGTATATTTTTATTTAATTATAACACACCTCTTATTGGGGGTGAATGTCAATAATTCTACGCCGGCGGTCGGCGCTATCAATGATAATGGTGGAAATTTACCGCTCGGTTTTGTCTAAAATTGCCTTTTATTGTATTTTTATTTTTTCTTGATGAAATTTGGGCTATTTTTATTGATAGCTTTATAAGTTATTAAACCGATCATTTTATAAATTTTTTTAGAATATATTATCCCTCCTCCCGAATAGGCGCCGCGTTAAGTGATGGCCTCTTCGCTCATTTCTTGCGCCGTCGGCAGCGCTTAACCGTACCCGCATCGTTAATCAAGCGCAGCGCCTTGTTGGCGCATACCGTTGAGTATCGGGATGACCGACTATACTTTTTGATATCTTTCACCTTTTATATAGCAGGAGTTAAAGACAGCATGACTAAATCAAATCCAAAAGATGTGACCGTCAGCGAAGGGTTGGCGAAAGTGCATAAAGCGTCCGACCGACTGACGGAAGAAGAAATTGAAGCCCTGGCCGAAGAGGCTAAAAACGCCGCGGAGCAGACCAGGAAAGAGCGGATCAAGAAAGAGACAGGCAATGCGCCGTCGCGGTAGCAGACAACAGACAACATCAACGTGTTCATCAGCCTGACAAAGTGGCAGATATTTTGCAGGTGTCCGTTATTGGCTGAAGAACCAGTAAATGAAAACCACCACTGATTTTCTGTTTATAAGGAAACCATTATGCACGACAAGTTGCTCATAGAGGGTAAGCAAGTTGCAGGCCGGGGTGAGGCTTTGGCGGTTTTTAATCCTGCAAACGGAGAGCAAATCGCCTTGATTGCGCAGGCTGACCTGGCTCAGGTCGATGCCGCCGTCAAGGCGGCGGATGCGGCATTTGCGCAGTGGGGGAAAACCACGCCGAAAGACCGTGCCGCGTATTTATTACAAATTGCGGATGTGATTGAAGAGCATGCTGAGGAGTTTGCCCGGCTGGAGTCCATTAACTGCGGCAAACCTTATCATGCGGTGCTGAATGATGAGATCCCGGCGGTTGCCGATGTATTCCGGTTTTTTGCCGGCGCGGCGCGTTGCCTGAACGGTTCGGCGGCGGGCGAATATCTTTCAGGGCATACGTCAATGATCCGGCGCGATCCGGTGGGGGTGGTGGCGTCCATCGCCCCGTGGAATTACCCGCTGATGATGGCGTCGTGGAAGCTGGCGCCTGCGCTGGCCGGGGGGAACTGCGTGGTGCTGAAACCCGCTGAACAAACCCCGCTGACCACCTTTTATTTAGCGCATTTGCTGGCGGATATTCTGCCGGCCGGCGTGGTGAATATTCTGTTCGGACGCGGCGCCGACATTGGCGATGTCTTGACCGGGCATGAGTTGGTGCGGATGGTTTCGCTGACGGGCTCCATTGCCACCGGCGCGCACATTCTTTCTAATACGGCCTCCGGCGTAAAACGTACGCATATGGAGTTGGGCGGCAAAGCGCCGGTGATTGTGTTTGACGACGCGGATATCGAACAGGTGGTCGACGGTATTCGCAGCTTCGGCTTTTATAATGCCGGGCAGGACTGTACCGCCGCCTGCCGCCTGTATGTACAGCGCAATATCTATGATCGGGTGGTGTCCGAACTGGGCGAGGCCGTATCCACATTGAACATGGGCGATCCGCTGGATGAAAAAACCGAGCTGGGGCCGTTAATTACCGAGCCACAGTTGGACAGGGTGATCGGATTTGTTGAACGGGCCAAGGCGCTGTCGCACATCACCGTGGTGACCGGCGGCGAACGGGTGGCGGGCAAGGGCTACTACTTCCAGCCGACGGTGCTGGCGGGGGCGCGTCAGGAAGATGAGATCGTGCAAAAAGAGGT
This sequence comes from Brenneria sp. hezel4-2-4, assembly GCF_013155275.1. Classification (GTDB taxonomy): domain Bacteria; phylum Pseudomonadota; class Gammaproteobacteria; order Enterobacterales; family Enterobacteriaceae; genus Brenneria. The sequence goes on along the minus strand of NZ_JABJXS010000001.1, from coordinate 714,283 downwards.
CTTTGGCCCGGTGGTTTCCATCACGCCGTTTGACGATGAAGAGCAGGTGATTGGCTGGGCCAATGCCTCCAATTACGGACTGGCCTCATCGGTCTGGACCCAGGATATCGGCCGGGCGCACCGTCTGGCGGCTAATCTACAGTATGGTTGTACCTGGGTTAATACCCATTTCATGCTGGTGAGCGAAATGCCGCACGGCGGCCAGAAACTTTCCGGCTATGGCAAAGATATGTCGATCTACGGCCTGGAAGATTACACCCTCGTTCGTCACGTCATGATCCGCCATTGATTTCCCGCCTGGGCGCATCATCCCGTATGGCTTAATCATTAATCGAGCCATGCGGGATTGCCGATAATCCGCACGGTTGCTGAGTGCGGCTTTTTTTCGCTGTTTTGCACTAAAATAGTGCCAGGTGCGCGGTTATGATGCATTTAGGCGTTTTTTTCTGCCTTTTCCCCTGAATTAATCGTCGATATTGCGTTTTTATGCTGACGTGGCGGTTTTACTTTTGTTTTTATTTTAGTTTTGCGTGCTGTATCAGATTTTAATATTTTATTGCCGTTTTATGCAGCCAACTGGCGTGTTATGTGCATTAATTAACTTGATATCACGTGATATCAGTTATCAAGGAGTGCATTTTGTCCAGATCAAAGGCTAACCTCAACCCGCTAGAGTGTACTCAGCAGGCATTAAAATGGATTAAGTGTGAAAAACTGACTACCGGGGAGATTTCCTCGTTAAATCAAGATGTCTTGAACTCATTTCGTGAATACGTCAATCCGGGTTTTCTTGAATATCGAAAATCCGTCACCTCCGGGGGCGAGTACGGCGCAGTCGAATGGCGCGCCAGCGGCCCGAATACGCTGGTTGATACCCAGGGACAGGAATATCTGGACTGTCTGGGCGGCTACGGCATCTTCAATGTCGGTCATCGCAACCCCACGGTTATCGCGGCCGTAGAGCAGCAGCTTGCCAAACAACCCTTGCATAGTCAGGAACTCCTTGATCCGCTACGGGCCATGTTGGCAAAGACGCTGGCGGCGCTAACGCCGGGCAATCTGAAATACAGCTTTTTAAGCAATAGCGGAACGGAGGCGGTTGAGGCGGCGTTGAAGCTGGCTAAGGCTTATCAATCTCAGCGCGGCAAATATACCTTTATCGCCGCATCGGGCGCGTTTCACGGTAAGTCGCTCGGTTCGCTGTCCGCTACCGCCAAGGCCGAGTTTCGTCGTCCTTTCATGCCGTTACTGCCGGGTTTTCACCATGTTCCTTTTGGCGATATCGCTGCCATCAGGAAGCAGGTTCATCAATGCCAGAAGACCGGAGACGACGTTGCCGCCATCATCCTTGAACCTATTCAGGGAGAAGGCGGCGTAATTGTACCGCCGGATAATTACTTGCCTGCTGTCAGAGCATTATGTGATGAGGTTGGGGCATTGCTGATTCTGGATGAAGTTCAGACCGGCATGGGGCGGACGGGCAAGATGTTTGCCTGTGAGCATTATGGCGTTCAGCCCGACATTCTGTGTCTGGCTAAAGCCCTGGGCGGCGGCGTAATGCCCATTGGCGCAACGGTGGCGACGGAAGAGGTGTTTTCCGTGCTATTCGAAAATCCGTTCCTGCACACCACCACCTTTGGCGGCAACCCCCTAGCCTGTTCGGCGGCGTTGGCGACCATCAATGTCCTGCTGACGGAAAAGCTGCCGGAGCAGGCGGCGGTAAAAGGAGACTTTTTGCTGCAAGGATTGAAGCAGCTTGCCGCCGACTATCCTGATTTGATTTCCGAATCCCGTGGTCTTGGCTTACTGCTGGCTATCGAATTCAGGAAAAACGAGATCGGTTATGCGTTTGCGAAAGAACTTTTTCATCGCCATATTCTGGTCGCAGGGACGCTGAATAATGCTAAATCGGTGCGTATCGAGCCGCCGCTGACCATCACTCACGAACAGTGCGCGCGCGTGCTGAAAGAAGCGGGTGAGGTGTTAAAAAAGCTCAGAGGCGTGATGTCGAAAGAAAGCACAGGAGAGAATAAAGTGAAGGAATACGTGGTTGAGTAATACACGCCATGCCGACCGGACATACCGTGTTTTCTTTTCGTTATGCTAAAAACCAGTCAGTTAATCCTGACTGGTTTTTTTATGGCGGGCGGTTTTTGTCCGCGCCCCTGCGGGCCGCTACGCCATACCGTTGAAAAACGTTAGTTGCTGCTTTCCGCCAATTTTTCAATCAGGTCAAGCCGCGTCTTCCACGGATCGGCAAACTCTTTGGTGTGTTCCGCACCGGCGGCCGGAATGATCAGCACATTATCTTGCCGGCTGTTATACGCATTCCAGGCCGGTAACCCGGCGCTATGGGGATTACCCGTACGGGCAAAGTTGACCCAATACTGATGCGTTTGCCGGGCGACGGCCTGATCTTTGGCCGTGACCTTATCCGCGTAGCGGGCGCTCAGGGTGTTGAACACGTAAGGGATCTCGCTGGCGTGCACCGCTGCCTGCCACTCGCCGCGCATGCTGTCGGCCACATAGCCAAAACGGTACTGCCAGACCGGAATGGCGGCCTTTTCCCAAATGCGGGCGATGAACCGGGCCGGCTCCACCATAAAACCATCGCTTGAGATCGCCATGGCGGCGTCCTGGGGCGACATGTCCTGATAAGCCTGTTTGGCTTGCTGGCGATCGGCCGCGGCGAAAACGGCCACCGCTTCATCCAGCGTCGCCACCTCAGGGGGAAAACCGATATCGGCGTCGGTGGCGCCAACCATCAGCGGCATGCGATGGAACGCCTCCTGACGATAACGATCTTGTGGTTCGCCGGTAATCAGTTTGCCGTCAATCATCGGGCCGGAATAATCCGCCGGATTGATTGCCATGTTCAGGCCATTCACCACCTTATCCGCCGGAATGTTGCGCAGCGCCGCCAGGGCGTTCTCATCTTTTCCGCTGATGCCGTTTAATTGCGCGAATGCCGCTCCGGCCTGTTCCGCGCTGGACCAGTCTTGAGCGATCGCCAGATTATGTCTGCCGCCGCCCGACTGAATAATGGCTTTATGAAACAGCCCCTTCGCCAAATCAGTCGTGAGCAGTGAATGGATGGCGAACCCGCCGGCCGATTCGCCGAACAGCGTGATATTTTGCGCATCGCCATTAAATTCGGCGATGTTTTTTTGCACCCATTTCAACGCCGCAATCTGATCCATTAAACCGTAATTGCCGCGCAGCGGCTGGTCAGCCAATGCCGGATGGGCAAAAAAGCCGAAACGGCCGAGGCGATAATTGAAACTGACGAACACGATCCCCTGACGGGCAAATGATTCCCCGGCGTAGACGTCCGGCGATGAGCCGCCGTTGACGAAACCGCCGCCGTGGATCCACACCATGACCGGCAACGGGCCGCTGGCATTGGCCGGACGCCATACGTTAAGGGTCAGACAGTCCTCGCTAAAACCGATGCCGAGCGGCGCGGCATCGCCGGGAAACGGCTCCTGTAAACAATCTTTGCCGAAGTCGACGGCGGGGCGGACGTCCGTCCAGTTTGTGACCGGCTGCGGCGGTTGCCAGCGTCGTTCGCCGATGGGAGAGGCGGCAAACGGGATGCCTTTAAACGCCTCCACGCCCTGAGCGGATATTCCCGCAATACGCCCGCTGTGCAGCGTGACCTGCGGTTGGTCGGCCAATACCGATTGGCTGGCGGTGGAGAGCAGCAATAATCCGGCTGCGAGTAATTTATTCATTCGAGTTGCTCCTTTTCTAGCGCCAAAAAAAAACCTGACAGACCTGGCAATAAAGCCAGATCTGTCAGGTTTCGCCTTTATTCGTAACGCCCTGTGAGTCTATATATAGAAAAAGTAGATTGATATGACAACGATCAGGGAAAGTATGTGTGACGGCAATCAACGCCGGAGCGCGCATAATACAATAAAGGCACTTTTCGGCAAAAATCTCCCGATCGGTAATACTGTAGAAGTTTGGCATGCCAATCGTCAGAAAAGCGCTATGGCCGTTGGGGAAAAGCAATGCCTTAAATAGTTCGTATATACTCGTACAATTGTACTATACTGTTCGCCGATATCAGTACCGCGTTCTGTCGCAGACAGTTATCTGCCGGCCCAGAATTAGTTTCACTAATTAAGGATGTTTTATATGGCTCGTACAACCCCCATTGAACGCTATCGTAATATTGGCATCTCGGCCCACATTGATGCCGGGAAAACCACCACCACGGAACGCATCCTGTTTTACACCGGGGTGAGTCACAAGATGGGGGAAGTACACGATGGCGCGGCAACCACCGACTGGATGGCGCAGGAGCAGGAACGCGGCATTACCATCACCTCGGCGGCGGTAACCTGCTTCTGGCAGGGCATGGATCATCGCTATCCCAGGCACCATATCAATATTATCGATACCCCCGGACACGTGGACTTCACCATTGAGGTGGAGCGTTCAATGCGCGTACTGGATGGCGCGGTGATGGTGTATGACTCTGTCGGCGGCGTGCAGCCGCAGTCGGAGACGGTCTGGCGTCAGGCCAATAAATATCATGTGCCGCGGCTGGCGTTCGTCAACAAAATGGATCGCCCCGGCGCCGACTATTTCCGCGTCCGTCAGATGATGATTGACCGGCTGAAAGCCAATCCGGTGCCGATTGTGATCCCGATAGGCAGCGAAGAAAACTTTATTGGCGTGGTGGATCTGATCAAGATGCGCGCCATCATCTGGGATGAAGCCTCGCAGGGCATGACCTTTAGCTATGAGGCGATCCCGGACGCCTTGCTGGCGACGGCGCAGGAATGGCGGGAGAAAATGGTGACGGCGGCGGCAGAGGCGTCTGACGAACTGATGACTAAGTATCTGGACGGCGTGGCGCTGAGCGAAGAGGAGATTACCTTTGGTTTGCGCGCCCGCACCATCGCCGGTGACATCCAGCCGATGCTGTGCGGCAGCGCGTTTAAAAATAAAGGCGTGCAGCGCATGCTGGATGCCATTATCGAATTGATGCCGTCGCCGCTGGATATTCCGCCGGTCAGCGGTATGGATGAAAAAGGCAACGAGGCGATCCGTCACGCCGACGACAACGACAAATTCTCGGCGCTGGCGTTTAAACTGATGACCGATCCTTACGTCGGCCAACTGACCTTCGTGCGGGTGTATTCCGGCGTGCTGAAAAAAGGCGACAGCGTCTATAACCCGGTGCGGGGCAAGAAAGAGCGCATCGGGCGTATCGTCCAGATGCATGCCAATGCCCGTCATGAGGTGGATGAAATTCGGGCCGGCGACATTGCCGCCTGCGTCGGTCTGAAAGAGGTGACCACCGGGGAAACCCTGTGCGACCCGGATGCCGTGCTGACGCTGGAACGTATGGAGTTCCCCGAACCGGTGATTTCGCTGGCAATAGAGCCGAAAACCAAGGCCGATCAGGAAAGAATGGGCATCGCCCTGCAACGGCTGGCGTCCGAAGATCCCTCATTCCGGCTCAAAACCGACGAGGAATCCGGTCAGACGATCATTTCCGGCATGGGCGAGCTGCACCTGGAAATTATCGTCGATCGCATGAAGCGCGAGTTCGGCGTGGCGGCCAATATCGGCAGGCCGCAGGTCACCTATCGTGAAACCATTCGCAGCAAAGTGACTGACGTGGAAGGGAAATTTGTCCGCCAGTCCGGTGGGAAAGGCCAGTACGGTCATGTGGTGCTGACGGTGGAGCCGCAGGAAGCGGGTAAAGGCTTTGCTTTCGAGGATGCCACCAAAGGCGGGGTGGTTCCGCGCGAATTTATTCCGTCGGTGGAAAAAGGCGTGCGCGAAGCGATGATGACCGGCGTGCTGGCGGGCTATCCGATTGTCGACGTCAAGGTCACGTTGACCTTCGGTTCCTACCATGAGGTGGATTCCTCGGAAATGGCCTTCAAAATGGCGGCGATTTTCGGCTTCCGCGACGCCATTAAACGCGCCAACCCGGTGATTCTGGAGCCGGTGATGAAAGTGGAGGTGGAAACGCCGGAAGAGTATGCCGGCGGCGTGATGGGGGACTTGTCGTCCCGGCGCGGTCTGGTGCAGGGCATGGAGGAAATGATCGCCGGACGGGTTATTCGCGCCGAGGTGCCGTTGTCTGAGATGTTTGGCTATTCCACCGCGCTGCGTTCGATGTCTCAGGGGCGCGCCACCTACACCATGGAGTTTAAGCACTATGTGGAAGCGCCGCGCAATGTGACGGAAGCGATCATTGCCGCCCGCAGTTCACGCTAAAAGCTTCTAAAGCCGACTTCCCTTTTGTCTGGGACGTCGGCTTAACGATCTGTTTAGTATTCCTGTTTAGTATTTCGTCGCCAAATAATTTCAAATTGAAATAACGCCTGGTTATTTATTACTCAATGAAATTTCCGCCTGTATCAATTTCCGGGCGTAACATGCGTCGCTTTTTAAAATATTCTATAATCAGAAGGTTTTGGGATACGGTTATTGCAATGGCTTATAGATATCGTTTTATGAGTGGTTGTTTTTTAAACAGAGGAAGTCATAAATGGTATTCAGAAAGAAACGAACTGAGCCAATGAAAATACAGGACATTACTATTATTGATGACGCCAAGCTTAAAAAGGCCATTACGGCGGCGGCGCTTGGCAATGCCATGGAATGGTTTGATTTTGGCGTATATGGTTTTGTTGCTTATGCCCTCGGCAGGGTATTTTTCCCCGGCGCCGATCCCGGCGTGCAAATGATTGCTGCGCTGGCGACATTTTCCGTTCCTTTTCTGGTCAGGCCGCTGGGCGGGATATTTTTTGGCGCGATGGGCGATAAATTCGGTCGCCAGAAAGTGTTGTCGATCACCATTATTATTATGGCGGTCAGTACGTTTTGTATCGGTTTGATCCCGTCCTATGCGTCAATCGGTATCTGGGCGCCGATATTATTATTGTTGGCAAAATTGGCCCAGGGGTTCTCCGTTGGCGGCGAATACACCGGCGCGGCGATATTCGTCGCCGAATATTCACCCGACAGAAAGCGCGGATTTTTAGGCAGTTGGCTGGATTTTGGATCGATCGCCGGTTTTGTTTTAGGGGCTGGCGTGGTGGTCCTGATTTCATCCATTGTCGGCGAAGCGGATTTCCTTGAATGGGGATGGCGCATTCCTTTCTTTATCGCGGCGCCTTTGGGCCTGATTGGGATCTATTTGCGACACGCATTGGAGGAAACGCCTACTTTCCAGCAACATTTTGACAATATTGATAAAGCATCGAAAGATAGCCTGCAATCATCACCGAAGGTGTCGTTCCGCGAGATTGCAACCACGCAATGGCGGAATTTGCTGCTGTGCGTCGGCGTGGTTATTGTCACCAACGTCACCTACTATATGCTGCTGACGTATATGCCGAGTTACCTTTCACACAGCCTCCATTATTCTGAAGATCATGGCGTCATGATTATTATCGCTGTAATGATCGGTATGTTATTTGTACAGCCAATAATGGGATTAATGAGCGACAGATTTGGGCGTAAGCCTTTTATTATCTGCGGCAGCATTGGGCTGTTTATTTTATCCATTCCAAGTTTTATGTTGATTAACAGCGGCGTGATTGGTCTTATTTTTTGCGGGTTGTTGATTCTGGCTGTTCTGCTGAACTCTTTTACCGGCGTAATGGCGTCTATTTTGCCGGCCATGTTCCCGACGCATATCCGTTATAGCGCGTTGGCAATATCATTTAATATCTCCGTTCTGGTTGCCGGTTTTACCCCCACGGCGGCGGCATGGCTGGTTGAAGCGACAAGTAATCTCTATATGCCGGCCTATTATTTAATGGTTATCGCCGTTATTGGTCTGGTCACCGGGATATCGATGAAAGAAACGGCCAACCAGCCATTAAAAGGCGCGACGCCGGCGGCTTCAGACCGGGCCGAGGCGAGAGAATTGTTGCAGGAGCAATATGATAATATCGAGCAGAAAATAGAAGATATTGATGAGCAAATTGCGGCGCTACAGAAGAGAAGAAAAGCCTTGATCGTTCAGCACCCGGAAATAAATTAACGCGATGGATCATTGAACTGCCCCTTAACGCCGGACAGGATTCCAAAACTAAGGGTAAGGGGCGGTTTTTTATGCATCGATATTTCCTGTTCTGACGAAAATCCGCCCGCTCATATCTGTTCGCAACTCCTGGTAATCGTCACCCGTTGTCTTTAATCAACTCACTACGCCGCGCGCTGAAAAAGCTCGCTCGCTGTCGAATGCCGGAATGCCGGAACGGAACTATGCTACAGGGGCGGCATTGATTCCCCGCCTGTGACATAACAAGCGGATGGGAAACGAATTTACTGGCAGACTAAATCATGTTTTACCGCCAGTTATCGCTGTTGAGAGAACAGGATTTACCCACCTTTTTGGAGGCAAAGATGCCGAAATCAGCACAAGAAGAATTACAGCTTCTGGCCATGCCGTCGGAAGCGTATATGAACCAGCAGCAGTTGGATTTTTTTAAAAGCCGGCTTGATAAGGAGCGGATCGCGCTCCTCAATCATATTGATGAGCTTAAGGGGAATCTTCAATTCAACGAGCGGCAGGGGGATGACGGAGATAAAGCCACCAGAGAGGAAGAACAGCGAATGCTGTTTCGCCAGATCGACCGCGAAAGCCGGCTGCTGCCGAAAATCGATGCGGCATTGCAGCGTATACGAACCGGCGAATATGGCTATTGTCTTGAAACGGGCGACCCCATTGGGCTGCGCCGTCTGTTGCTAAGACCGACGGCGGAATTAAGCATTGATGCAAAAGAAACGCAGGAAATCAAAGAATTGCTGCACAAAAGGTAGCGGCGATATTCCCGCAAGCCCCCGGCCTTGTTTTAATGAATCGCGCTTTAGCGGAACGGCGGTTCGTTAAAGGTGCGCAGCTTGCGTGAATGCAGGCGGTCGCCTTCCGCGCGCAGCAGGTCGATGGCGCAGATACCGATTTGCAGATGCTCAGAAATGGCGCCTTCATAGAAGCGGTTGGCCTGGCCGGGCAGCTTGATTTCACCATGCAACGGCTTGTCCGAGACGCACAGCAGCGTGCCGTAAGGCACCCGGAAGCGATAACCCTGCGCGGCAATCGTCGCGCTTTCCATATCCACGGCAACCGCGCGGCTGAGATTAAATCGCAGCGCCGAGGCGGAATAGCGCAGCTCCCAATTGCGATCGTCGGTGGTGACTACCGTGCCGGTGCGCAGCCGTTGTTTCACTTCCTCACCGGGCATGCCGCTTACCGTTTTGGTGGCGTCATAAAGCGCGCGCTGGACTTCGGCGATGCTGGGGATCGGAATGTCTGGCGGCAGCACCGAATCCAGAACATGATCGTCGCGCAGGTAGGCATGCGCCAGCACATAATCGCCAATCGCCTGACTTTCACGCAGGCCGCCGCAGTGGCCGATCATCAGCCAAGCATGCGGGCGCAGCACCGCGAGGTGATCGCAGATGGTTTTGGCATTGGACGGCCCGACGCCAATATTGACCAGCGTAATGCCTTTGCCGTGGCGTGAAATCAGATGGTAAGCCGGCATCTGGTGATTTTTCCAGGCGAGATCGGAAACGGTCTGGTCGGGATCCGCCGTTTCGGCGCTAATGACGATGCCGCCGGCGCAGGAAAGGGCGTCATACGGGCTGTCCGGATCGGCAATCTGGCTACAGGCCCAGCGCACGAATTCATCGACGTAACGGGTATAGTTGGTAAACAGAACGAAAGGCTGAAAATGTTCCACCGGCGTGCCGGTATAGTGCCGCAATCGCGCCAGCGAGAAGTCCGTCCTCAGGGCGTCAAAATGCGACAGCGGAGAGGTGGTGGTGGCGTGAAATAACCCGTCGGCGGTTTCGTCGCCGATCTGAGAAAGTTCCGTGGTCGGAAAATGCTTGGCGATCCCGGCGCTCATCGAACGATCGAGAAGCAGATCGGAGCCGTCCAGAACGTACGGGAAAGGGATTTCCTGCTGTGACGGCGCCACATCGATGCTGGCGGCATACTCGCCTTCAAGCAGGGACAACTGTTCTGCCAGATAGTGACGGAAAAAATGGGGACGGGTAATGGTGGTGGCGTAGCTGCCGGGGCGGGTAAAACGCCCATAGGCCCGATGTTTGGGGTGGCCGGGCGTTACGCCATCCCATTTGACGCGCAGCTCAGGATAGGCGAACAGACCCTCGGCGCGGGCCTTCACGTCAGGCAGTTTACCGTGGCTGATGAAATCGCCGATGGCGTCGCGCAGCGCTGAAACCGCCTTATCATACAACGCTTCCAGTTTATCAAGCGCTTCGGCGGTGGTGAGGTTTGTGCCGGATCCGTTGTCGCCCATCGTTTTCTCCGTTTGTTTTTTGAATGCGTTAGTGATGAACCATGCTGTAACAGGCTGGCGCAAAAGGGAAGCAAAAGCGTCACCGTTTTGCCAGACCGGATAGATTCGCGGCGCTGACCGCCAGAATCGACAGAATGCCCAGCGCGGCGGCCGGCGCCAATACGCCCCAGAATGCCCGCTCAATATAGGGCATCCCTTCCGCCAGTACGCGGCCCCATTCCGGCGTGGGGGGCGCTGCGCCTAAGCCTAAAAACCCCAGCGACGCCAGCGCCAGGGCGATACCGGGCAAACGCAGCATCGCATGGCGGAATAGCGGCCCGATTAACGCCGGTAACACGTAAAACAGGCTGCGGCGTACCGGGCCGACGCCGATCACCGGCAACATGCGGATATAAGGGCGCGCGCCGATTTCGGCAACCAACGCCGCGGTGTGCGCCGCCAGCGGCGCCCAACTGACGGCGATCACCGCCAGCGCCGCGCCCATTGACGACGGGCCATTGATTGCCGCCACCAACAGGCCGGCGATAACCGGAGGCAGGGCGTTGGCCACTTCGACCGGGCCGCTAAACAGCCGGGGAAACAGCCCGATAAACAGGCCGATCGCCAGACAGGCCAGCGATACCATTAATGCCAGCAAACAGGTGTTAAGCGTACCATGCGCCACGCGGGCCAGCAGATCGCGCCCCATGGCATCCGCGCCGAAAGGCAGTTCCCAGGACGGGGATTGCAAACGTAAAAAGGCGGAGGTATAGGGATCGCGCGGCAATCCGGCGAGCAACAGCAATGCTAATAGCAATAGGCAAAGCAGCGGCACCCAGCGGGCGTAACGTGATACCGTCAGTTGCGTTTCTTCCGGCACCGGCATCGCGCCGCTGTTCAGGGCGCGCCCAAGGATCAGCAATCGTATGCCGCCTGCCGCCATACCGATTAATGACGCGATAATCAGTAAAATCAACACGCCGGCCTGTAGCGCGGGCAGATCCTGCGCCGCCGACGCGCCCAGCGTCGCTCGGCCAAGTCCCGGAATGGCGAAGACTTTTTCTACCGCGATCGCCCCGCCCGTCAAGGAGACTAAAACCAGCCCGACAAGCGGCATCACGCTGGGCAAGGTGCGTTTGAGCACCGCCAGCGCAAGATGCCGGCGGCTGACGCCGGCAACGCTCCAGGTTATCAGCCAGCTTTCGCTGAAGGTCGCCGACAGCGCATCGGCGATAATCCGACCGAGGTATCCGCCGGCGGGAATACCCAGCGCCAGCGCGGGCAATACCGCGTAATGCAGCCCCTGCCAGCCATAGGGCGGAAACCATTGCAGCCATACCGCCCCGACGATCAGCAGGAACGAGGCCAGCAGGAATTCCGGCAGCGCCGTGAACAGCGCGGCGAAGAGACCGTTTGAGCGGCTGATTTGACCGCGCAGCCCTTGCCGGAAGGTGCGGGCGCACAGCGCCGCCGCCAGCGAAAAGGCCACCAGCGCGGCCGACGCCATCAACGTCAGCGATACTCCCGCGGCCTGTAGCATCCCCGGCAATACCGGCCGTCCCGATACCCATGAATGGCCGGCATCGCCGCGCAGCAATCCGCTGAGCCAGTTTGCCAGCAGCCGCAACGGCCCCTGATCCAGCCCCAGCGACTGACGGATGGCATTTAACGTTTCCGCCGTGGCTTCCTGCTCGCCGGAACGGGCGCGCAGCAGGGCCAGCGCCGGATCTTGCCCTGACAGCCACGGCAAAATGCCGATCAGCGCGATAATGCCCGCCAACGTCAGCAGACGTGACGCCAGCGGGATCAATACGCCGTAGCGCGGATGGCGCGTACGGCTGAGATTGGCGCAGGTACGGCAATAGATCTGTTCACTCATGGTGGTTGTTCGCTCATGGCTGCTGTTCGCTCACGGCTGCGGCGCGCTCATTAATTCGCGTCGTTATCCGAACGGATTCGGGTCGCTGAGTTGATGAGCGTGCGTTCGCGCGGGTCACGCAACGCGTTTGTTACCGCTGCACTTTCCCCCTGAATCACGCGTTCATGCAGCATCGGGATGGCGGCGTCGCTGGCGAGGATCAGGTTTTCCGCCCGCATAATCGCCTGACGCCGTTCATCGCCCGCCGGGATCGCGGCGGCCTGTTGCAAGGCCCGATCGATTTCCGGGCGGCAGAGCTGGGAAATATTGAAAGAGCCTTCACAGGCGAAATCACTGTAGAGATAGGCCACCGGGTCGCCGGAGTCCAGCACGGTGGCCCGCGACAATATAAAGGCGTCGAATTTACCGGCCAGCGCATCGCTTTCGATTTGGGCGTATTCGCGTACCACCTGTTTTACCGTGAAGCCGGCGGCGGTAAGTTGTTGCGCCAGATAAACCGCCGCTTCCGGCAGTTCCGCGCGATCACTGAAGGTCGCCAGCGTGATGCCGGCGCCGTTAGGCGACGCGGCCGGCACCGGGGCGGCTATCGGCTGGCGCAGCGTCGCCGCCCACGGCAGGGCCGGGCCAAGCAACCCTTGCGCGACATCGGCGCGTTTTTCATAAACGTTATCCACCAGTTGCCGACGGTTCACGGCATCGCGAACCGCCGCGCGCAGCGCCGGATCCGCCATCGGCCCCTGCCGGGTATTGAGGTACAGCGTGTTGGTGCGCGGCATCGGCACTTCATGCACCAGCCGTTGATCCAATAACGGCGCCTGCGATACCGGGATCGCTTCAACGATATCGGCGGCGCCGGTACGCAAGGCGGCGGCACGGGCCGCGCCGTCAGGCACGAAGCTGACGTCGATGCCGCCGGCCTGCGCCTTTTCGCCCCAATAGCCGTCGAATCTGTCCAGCGTCGCGCCGCTGGTGCCGTTCACGCTACGCAACACGAAAGGGCCGCTGCCGGTATTTTGCGGGTTGACGATGCCGTTTGCGCCATAGGCATTGGCCGACAGGATCGCCAACTGCGGGCTGGACAACCGTTGAGGAAGCAGCGGATCCGGCTTATCGGTTGAAACCAGCACCGCGCCATCGCCCTCGGCCATCACCTTCATCTGGACGCCGTCGAGGATACGCGGTTTAGGCGCGGCGGTGGACGCCGCCGTCAACGCATTGACCACCGTGGCGGCGGTCAACGCAGTGTTGTCATGGAAACGTACATGCGGGCGCAGTTCGAAACGCCAGGTCTTATCATCGATTTGCCGCCACTGCGTCGCCAGCGCGGGCTGCGCTTCGCCGAGCGCATCGAGCGCCACCAGCGTCTCCGCCGTACTCCAGCGCGATAGCTTAAAGGCATCGTCGCTGAGCGGCGTCAACCCGGATCGCGGCGGTTGCAACATGGCGAGTTTTATACGGCTGTCGTTATTGGCGGCCGGCTTTTCCTCTGGCTCACTGAAGCAGCCGGAGAGCAGCAGGGCGGCGCAGAGCAAAGCGGAAACCGGCCATAAAGGGCGGATACTCATCGGGTGGTCCTTATCGATTCAGCGCGGAAAGGGGTTTAAACGGGCGGCAAATCAGCGCCATCGCCAGCGAACTGCACAGCGGAACGGCGGCCAGCATCAGCCAGGGAACCGCCGCCCGCGGCGAGGGGGTCAACGCATGGTCAAGCTGACCGCCAAGCAGGAAATTACCCGCCAACACCGCCACCCCGCCCATTGACGCCAAGGCGCCGTAGTGCGCGCCCAGATTATGGTTATTGGCAAAGTGAGGGATCAGATCCATACCGACGGGGACGATCAGCATTTGTCCCAGCGTCAGTAACGTAATCAATAATATCGCCGGCAGTAATCGCAGCCAGCCTTCCGGCGGGACGCCGGGCGCAAACAGCGCCACGCTGACGAAAGACGCGGATAACAGCGCAAACCCCAGCGGCAGCATGCGGGCCGCGCCGTAACGACGGGCAAAACGCGCCAGCGGCAGTTGCAGGCAAATAACCAGAATGGAGGCCAGCACAAACAGCGGGCCGAGATCTTTTTCACTGCCGCCGGCGCGGTGCAGTTCCACCGGCAAAGCCAGATAGAGCTGGTTATAACTGAACAGATAAGCGCTGTAGGCAATGATGAAAGCGACAAAACGCCGCTGGCGGAAAGTTTGCCACCAGGGCGCGATATGCAGGGGCGACTGATTGCGCGGCGTGGCGGGCAGGCTGAAAAACAGCACCAGCAGCGCCAGCAGAAAAACGAACGCCCCGGCCAATGCCACCCGCTGGAAGCCGTAGCCGGCCAGCATTGAACCGATCAGCGGCCCGAGTACGGCGCCAAGCTCGCCGCAGACGGCAAATAACGCGAACCATTCCGAACGGCTGCGTTTGCCGTCTTTTTCGCTGTGCGTACCGGCCTGCGCCATCAGCGCCTCAATGGACGGCGAGAACAGCGCGCCGCCGACGCCGGTCAGACAGGCGCCGAGAATGATCGGCCACAGCGAATCGGCGAGCGCCAGCAGCAGGTATCCGGCAATGCGCACCACACAGCCGCAGAGGATGATAATGCGGGCGCCGAAGCGATCGGCCAGCGCGCCGCCGACCAAAAACATGCCCTGCTGCGAAAAGGTTCTTAATCCGATGACCAGCCCGATCGCCCAGCCGGAAAGCAGCATATCGTCACGCAGGAAAATCGCCAGAAAAGGAACCACGGCATAGAAGCCAATATTGAAAACCAACTGGCTGCCGAGTAATAACGGCGGGTAAGGCCGTCCCGCGCGGCCGGCTATAAGGTCTGACATAAAAGTTATCCGTTCAAATAGGTAAAGAAGGGATGGCCTGCAATAACCGGTGAGTATGCCGGCGCTGTGGCGACGCCAGCACATCGGCGGTGGGACGATCTTCGATAATGCGCCCATCGTCCATGACCAGCATACGTTCGCATAAACCCGCAAGTAGTGAAATGTCGTGTGACACCATCAGCAATCCCATATTATTTTGCGACGTTACCTGTTGCAGCAGCGTTTTGATTTGTTCACGCAGCGGTAGATCCAATCCGCTGGTGGGCTCGTCAGCGAGTAAAAAAGCGGGGCGCGTCACCAGCGCACGGGCCATCGCGACGCGCTGGGCCTGTCCGCCCGACAGCAGACCGGCAGGCCTTGAGCATAAGCTGACGCTCAGACCGACCTGATCCATCGCCATCCGCACGCATGACGAAATATTTTCGCCGCTTCTCAGGCGTTTCAAGGGTTCGGCAATCAGTGCGCCGACAGGCTGGCGCGGATCCAGAGATGCGGCCGGATCCTGCGGAATATACTGTACGCGACGGCGATACCACAGCAGTGAACGTACCGAACCCGGCCGCACCAATTGGCCGTCGCAGTGTATCGTGCCGCTGTCCGGCGTGTCCAACGCCAGCAGGGTTTTCAGCAATGTGGATTTACCGCAGCCGGAGGCGCCGACCAGACCAACGCGTTCATGGCGTTGCAGCGTCAGCGACAGATCGCGAAAGATGGCGCCGGCGGGATCGGCTTTTCGCCACCGGAAACGCGGCGCCTGACGATAACGGCTGACGCGTTCCATGCGCAAAAAAGGGGTTGATATGGCGTGAAGATGGCGGTTCATCCGACCAGGCCTCCGGCGGTCGGCAATGACAAGCCGGCGCGCCGCGCCGCCGCAATCAGGCTACGCGTATACGGGTGCCGAGGGGCATTCAGCAATTGCCGCATGTCGCCGGATTCCACCAGTCGACCCGCTTCCATCACCAGCCCGCGCTGACACAGCTGCGCAGCGACGGCGATATCATGAGTAATGAATAGCAAGGCGGGGGCGTCGGGGCGCGCGCATCGGGCCTGCAATACTTGCAAAACCTGCTGTTGGGTAATGACGTCGAGCGCGGTCGTCGGTTCGTCGGCCACCAACAGACGCGTCTTGCCCAGCAGCGCCAGAGCGATGCAAATACGCTGGCGTTGCCCGCCGGATAGCTCTGCCGGAAAACGTTGTTGCAGGTGGGGAATATCCCCCAGCCCCATGTCATCCAGCAGCGCGGCGAGTTCGGCCTGTGATGAAGCGCCCAAGGCCAGCGACAGCTGTTTGCCGAGTCTCATCAAGGGATTAAGCGCGCCGGCGGAGTCCTGAAAAATGGCTGATACCCGCGCCGACGCCGGACGGGCCAGCGCCTTCAAATGGGTGACGTCTTCGCCGTTGACCCGGATTCGCCCGTTTATCCGACAGCCTGCCGGCGGCGTGCCGATCGCTGCTCTGGCGGTTAGCGACTTACCGGAGCCGGAGGCGCCGATCAGACAAACTCTTTCGCCCGGGTACAGGCTGAAACTCACATCGCTGACTTTACTGTCTCCGCCAAGAGATAAATCAAGACGATCGATTTGCAGTATCGCGTCGGTTTGTCTGTGCCTGCTTATCATGATGAGCCGTGCTGAATATTTGATATGTGATAACATAACAAAATAAAGGCGGGCGATGCAAAGGAAACGTTTTGCTACAGCTTGAATATTTACGCCACGTTGCGCCGAAAGTCATCGCACAAGGCGCCGCGGCGATTGACGCGGCTTATCGTGGCATATAACACGTTGCATGAAACTACCTTGCTTTGGCGCAACACCTCACGCTGACGGCACCGCTGCCGTTAGCGGTAAATAGGTGACTAAGCGGCAGCTTCTGACAAGAAGAGGGTATTACCGGACGACGCCGGCGAGCCATTGACGCAGCTTCTGCGGTGACTGCGCGCCGCCGATGCGTCCTTTTTCCTCGCCCTGTTCCAGCCACAAAAGGGTCGGCAGCGTACGTACCGCCAACTGCCGGGCCAGGTCGCTATGACTGTCGGCATCCAGATAGTGGCTGGCAAGAGAGCGGTATTGCTCTTCGTTCAGTACCGCTTCCAACTGGCGGTACAGACTTTTACAGTGGACGCAGCGCTCCGCGCCGACCAGCAATAACTGCGGCGCGGCGTGTTGTTTCAGCGTTTCCCAACCGTCGCCCGCCAGTGGCGTAAAGCGCGAACGATTGACGGTGAACAGTTTGGGGCTGCGTTTCAGATCCTCGCTGTCGGTGGCGACGCACAGCGCGTCGCCGTTTTTTTTATAGGGTCGCACGCCGCTGACATGAATCACGCTGGCGAAACCGGGTTGAGCGGCGCCCGGTTGACGAAAATGGGTGTTGTCGGGCGCCACGACCGGGGTTTCCTGCGGGCGGGCCAACTGCGGCACCCAGTCGTAAGGGACGCGATACGCCCGGTAAAGCATATTGGTGTTAACGGTTTTCCCCCAGTACGGCGAGATATATTCCCACACGATTTCATGTTCCGCCGTCACCTCAAACAGTCGGCCGTTAGCGCCTTCATTGATCAGCGTATTACCGTTGGGCAAGCGCTGAATATTACTGATATAAGGGCTGTAGAAGCGGAACGCGTCGGTAGGGTGCGGAATTCCGGCTTCATAGGGAGAATAGCGCCAGACGATATCAAGCGTGACCGGGTTGATTTCCAGTATGCGCGAGTAGTCGCGCCAGACGTTTTTAACGCCATCGGCGGATGCCGGATTGGGAGCGCCGTAGCCTGCCCAGCCGCCGTTGTCGAATACCAGAATATTGCCCGCGCCGGGTAAGCCGGCGGGGATCATATGAGCATGGTGTTGGCCGATGATCCAGCCCAGATGCTTCAGTTCCGGCGTGCGGTAGTCCGGGCCGAGCTTCCAGACGATCTTGCCGCTCTGTTTATCAATAATGGCGATAATGTTGGATTCACGGGCGTCCCAGATAATGTTGTCGGGATGGAAACGGCTGTCGCCCTGATCGAACCACGGATTGGGGCCGAGAGCCGACATCGAGTTGATATGCATCCAGTCGCCCATGCCGCCGCCGCTTTTGCGCAGATTGGGGTTGTTGTAGATAGCGGTTTTTGCAGCGTCGTCAAAGCCCAGTTCATTAAAATGATCGCTGCATCGCCACTCCCACAGGATATTTCCCTGCCAGTCTACTTCGATAATGGTGTCGTCAAGCAGCAGCTTGTCGCTGATTTGCGCATTGTGCAGATTTTTATGAGCCAGAATCAGGGTATTGCCGCCGATCGACTGCGGTTCTTGCCCCGGTGCGTAATAACCTACCGGGTTGCCGCTGCGCTGATAGTCATGGTGAACGCGCGCCATCCATTCAACCGGCAAATCGGGATCGCTAATCTGTTCATAGCCGTTGAATTTCCAGACGATATTCCCCTCCCAGTCAACCTGGATCAGATCAACCATGTCCTGCATGCCGTAGCGCGGATCGCGTTCACCGCTATGGCCGAGGATATAGCCGCCGGGCAGGATTTTGTTGGGGAAACCATGCAGACCTTCCCACAGGCGTAGCTCGGTTCCGTTCATATCGATCAGCACGGCGCCGCTTTCCAGCGCCTGAAATACGGTATAGCCGCCCCAGGCCTTGTCCGGGTTATAGAGGGTGGTGCCGGTGGGGTAAACGGAAGGGTGTCCCATAACAAAACTCCATTCAAAAAGTGGTGAGGGGGTGTGCCGATGAAGCCGGCTGGGTCAACAGCGACAGCAATTCGCCGCACTGTTGGTGAAACGCCTGACTGTCGCGCTTCCGGGGATGCGGCAGCGTGAGGGTGGCGACGTGTCTGATCCGTCCTGGACGGGGCGCCAGCACCACCACGCGGTCGGCCAGATAGACCGCTTCCTCTACGTCGTGCGTTACCAGCAGCGTGGTGGTGCCTTCCGCCTGATGAATGCGCCGCAGCTCCTGCTGCATCTGCTGACGGGTCAAGGCGTCCAGCGCGCCAAAGGGTTCATCCAGCAATAAAATCCGCGGGTTGGCCACCAGACCGCGGGCGATGGCGACGCGCTGCGCCATACCGCCGGAGAGCTGGGCGGGCAGGGCGTCGGCGAAATCATGCAGGTCAACCAGTCGGATAAAGTGGTCGATCAGGCGTTCACACGCCGAGCGATGCTGTTTTTCGCGCGCCAGACCCAGCGCGATATTCTGGCGAACCGTCAGCCAGGGAAACAGTCGTGGTTCCTGAAACACCATTCCCCGTTCGCGGCTGATGCCATGCGCCGGCTTGCCATCGACCAGAATGCGGCCCTGATAGTCGTTATCCAATCCGACCAGCATACGCAGCAGCGTGGATTTGCCGCAGCCGCTGCTGCCGACAATCGCCACCAGCTCTCCGCTATCGATGGAGAGCGAAAAGTTGTCAATCACCGTCAGCGGTTGTCCCTGCACGTTGAACTGTTTTTTTAGGCGCTCAAACTGCACCACCGGCGGATAGCCGGTCTGGATGGCGGTCATACGGATTCTCCTGCGCGGCGCCAGCGGGTGGCGCGTTTTTCCAGAATGAGGCCGGCGCGGTCGATTGCCGCTCCGGTAAGGCCAATCAACAGCATGCCGCTGAGAATGGTCGGCATGTCCAGCAACTGCTGAGCGTTAATCATCAGGCTACCGATGCCGATATCCGATGACATGAAATACTCCGCGCCGATCGTACCGAGCCAGGCATAAATCAGCGACAGACGCAGGCCGGCGAAGATGGCGGGCGCCGCGCCGGGCAGGATCAGTACCCGCAGCCGCACGACCAGCGACAGTTGCAGTACCTGCGCCACCTCCTGTAGCGCCAGCGAACGCTGACGCACGCCACGGTGGCTGGCTACCAGCATGGGAAAGAAGGACGCCAGCGACACGAACACCACTTTGCCCGTTTCATCGTTGCCTACCCAGGCGGTCAGCAACGGCAGCCAGGCAAACAGCGCAATCTGGCGTAGCGTGGCAAAGGTCGGAGTGAACAGCGCGTCGGCGCGCGGGCTGAGTCCCAGCACCACCCCGAGCAGCAGACCGACGGTGATGCCGCCCGCCGCGCCCGCCAGCGCCCGCATCAGGCTGCGGCGCATGGCATCCGGTAAGACGCCGTCGCTGACGCCCTGAACCAGCGTTTGCCATACGGCGGACGGCGGGGGCAGCAGCGACGTATCCACCCAACCAGACAGGCTGGCCTGCTGCCATAATGCCAGCAGCGCTACCGGCAGCAGCACGCCGGACAGCCGGCCTGACGGTATGGCGTTAAGACGACTGACCGGTGGGTGCGGCCAGTAGACCAGCCGCCGTTCGAGTTGGTTAATCAGCCATTCCATCGCCAGCCCGGCGCAACCGATGACCGCGATACAGACAAACACAATATCCAGTTGAAACAGCTGACGGCCCCATACCAACAGGTAGCCAATGCCCTGTGAAGAGGCCAGCAACTCCACCACAATCAAAGAGACCCAGGCCTGCGACAGCGCCAGCCTCAGTCCGGTCAACCAGACCGGCAGCATCGCCGGCAAGGTTAAACGCCGCAGACGTTGCCAGGGAGTCAGCCGCAGGATACGCACCACTTCCAGCAGCGAAGCAGGGACGTTGCGTACGCCGCTTTGGGTATGCAGCGTGACGGGGACGATCACCGCTTTGACAATCACCGCCAGCTTCAGCGCATCGTCAATACCGAACAGCACCATAAACAGCGGTATCCATCCCAGCGTGGGAATTTGCGCCAGCGCATAAACCGTCGGGTGCAGCAGATTGGCCGCGCGCGGCGAGGCGCCCATTAGCGCGCCCAGCAAGGTGCCGGCGAGCAACCCCGCCAGCAGGCCGGTTATCAGCCGGTACAGGCTAATAAGCAACTGTGAACCCAGATCGCCCTGCCAAAGCTCGGCGGCGGTTTGCATCACCGTGACGGGGGCGGGAAGAATTTGAGGCGGCATCCACCCCTGCCGGCTGCTGACGAACCATAACAGCAATAGCGCGAGCGGGACGATGAACGGATAAAACGCCCTGTGCGGCGCCGGGGGCCACGTCGGCGTAGGCATTTTCAGCAACATAACCTTATTCATTTTTTTCCGGGGAATCGGCTAAAAAAGACGGATAAGGCATAAAAAACAGCTTTTAGCCTCTAACGCCAATGCATTAAACCGATAGCCGCCGTGCAAGAAATGCATATATGGCGGATTGCCGCTTGCCCACTGATTTATGCTTTTTTTCACTGACTAAAGCCGTAAATGTTATTTAAACCGTGGCCGATCGTTTCGCTAGTTTGGTGGTAACGTTCTGTTATTCACGGAGAAGATCATGCAGGAAACATCATTAACACCGCGATATGGTTGGCGAATGACCATCCATCGCCTCGCAGGCGCGCTGATGCTGATCGGCTTTGCGCTGACAGGCGCGTCGGCCGTACAGGCGGCGGAAAATAAACCGACGGAAATTCGTATCGGCCTGCCCGATCAGAGTGCGGGCAGTAAACCGTTTATCCGTGGGCCGCTAGGGTTGGCGCATATTCGTCAGCAGTTGGAGCAGGTGTTTGAACCGCAAGGGATCAAAGTCAAGTGGTCGTTTTTTAAAGGCGCGGGGCCGGCGGTGAACGAAGCGCTGGCGAACCAACAGTTGGACGTGGTTTACCTGGGGGATCTGGCGGCGATCATCGGTCGGGCGGGCGGGTTGCCGACCCGGGTGCTGGTGGGGGCGCGCGGCGCAAATTCCTATCTGGCGGCCACCCCGGAATCAGGTATTCAGCGGATTGAAGATTTACGCGGCAAACGCGTCGCGGTCTATAAAGGAACGGCGGATCAGCTCTCTTTTGAGCGGGCGCTGAAAAGCGCCGGACTGAATGAACGGGATATCCGGGTGATTAATCTGGATTGGACGGCAGGCAAAGCGGCGCTGGCCGCCAAACGGGTTGATGCGGTATGGGGCGGTATGGGGCTTCTGGTATTGCGTGAGCAGGGGATTAACATTGTGGTGAGCAGCGGGGCGCTGGGCCGCGCCAACACCACGCAGGCGGCGGTGCTGGCGACGGACGATTTTATCCAGCGCTACCCGCAGGTGACGCAACAACTGGTGAATGTGCTGGTGGAGAACGCCCGCTGGGTCAGCGACCCCGCGCATTTGGCGGAGTATATCGCGCTGATGTCGGCACAGAGTCAGATCCCGCAGGCGTTGTTTGAGGAAGAGTTGGCGCCGGACGATCTCAATTTCCAAAGCTCGCCGCGTTTGGATGTTTTTTTGCAGAGCAGTTTTGAGGACAGCATTCAACGGGCAAAAAGCGCCGGGCTGATCCGTCGTGATTATCCGGTGGGCGACTGGTTCGATAGCCGTTTTGTCGATCGGGCGCTGGCCGACCAACAGTGGCAAGCGGTTTGGCCTGCGTATGACGCTGTTGGTCAGGCATCGGTGAAATAGTCGTCGGATTGGCGCTGCCTGTCCTGCTCGATAAGAGTGTCGATCATCAGTTGCGCCAGTGGCGGGAGGTTTTTTTGCAGGTTGGAGATAATGCCAAACCGGGTTCGCATCTTTCCCCATTCCGGCGGCGTTTCCGCCAGGGGAATTTCCACCAGTTGATGGCTGCGATGGCCCAGGGCAAAGCCGTCTTCACTGGCAAAACTGATTGCCTGCGTATGACACAGCACGTTGAACAACGAATAGATATGGTCGCACTGGATTTGTGGGCGAAAGTCGGGCTGGCGTGTCAACGTAGCCAGAATTTTGCGCATGCCGACCGGCAAATAAGGCGAGGCTAGCGGATAACGCAGCAGTTCATCCGGCATAACCCGCGCCTGTTGCGCCAACGGGTGTGAACGATGACAGATAAAAAAGCAGCGCTGCTGGCTTAACGGCTGCACCCGAAACCTGTCTTCGAGTTCGGCATGCCAGGTGTCGGCAACGAAAAACGGCCATTCATCGGCCAGCAAGCGTTGACGCAGCGACTGCCAGTTATCCACGCTGTAGGCCACTCTGTCCCGCGGCCGCAGTTGATGGAAATGCGCCACCGCGAGCGGAATAAGCGCGACGGCGGGCGCGGGGCCGCAGCCAAAGGTCAACTCGCCGCCGCCCTCATCGCTGATTTGTTGCATGTCATTGATCAGTTCCCAGGAGAGTTCCTGTATCCGGCGGGCGAAAGGCAATAATTTTTTCCCCTGCCACGTCAGCGCAAAGCGTTTGCTTTGTCTGTCGATGAGCGGATAGCCCATGGTTTGTTCCAGCATTTGAATGCTGCGGCTGAACGCCGACTGCGACAAACAGACCGATTCCGCCGCCTGCACAAAACTGCCGTGTTCCGCCAACGCGAGAAAATTGCGCAATTGTCGCAAATCCAGATGCATACCTTTACCTGACCGAATGTTTTCCTTCGATATAAACGCAATGCCGCTCTGGTGCAATGAACAAAAAAATATAACATATAGCGGTCGCGCTATGGCATTGCCCTCTGATCCGCATATTCATCAGTTTTCGTTATCTCCTTGCCCTTTTATAGCGCACGGCTGCCCGCTGGTTGTGCGTGCGCATGATCGTGCGAAATAAATAAAGTAATAAAAATCAATAAATTAAAAGTTGGTATGCGCTTTGCTAATTTGAATTCAATCTTGTATACCAGTTGGAATTCAAATCATGACATCAGCGATTGGACTCACGCTTTACCAGTGGCAACAATATTACCAGCAGGATGCGCAGGCCATTTACCCTACGCTGGAAACGCATCTGGCAACGTTGTCAACTGATGATAATGCCTGGATTTATCTGGCGACTCCGGCGCAGTTGCGCGCGCAGATCGCTCCGCTGTTGGCGCTTTATCAACAAAATCCCGCCGCGCTTCCCCTTTTTGGCGTGCCTTTCGCGGTCAAAGACAACATAGATGTGGCGGGGTGGCCGACCAGCGCCGCCTGTCCGGCATTCACCTATCTGGCGGAGAAAGACGCCACGGCGGTGGCGAAGCTGAAAGCGGCCGGCGCGGTGCTCATCGGTAAAACCAATCTTGACCAGTATGCGACCGGTCTGGTGGGGACGCGCTCGCCGTTTGGCGCGGTCGGCAACACCTTTAATCCCGAATACGTCAGCGGAGGATCGAGTTCCGGCTCTGCGTCGGTGCTGGCGCGCGGTTTGGTGGGATTTTCGCTGGGTACGGATACGGCGGGTTCCGGGCGCGTACCGGCCGGTTTTAACAACATCGTTGGCCTGAAACCCACTAAAGGCTGGCTATCCGCCAGCGGCGTGGTGCCCGCCTGTCGGTTGAACGATACCATTTCAATCTTTGCCTTAACGGTCGAGGATGCTTTTACCCTCGCCGAGCTTGCCGGCGGCTACGATGCCGCCGACGCGTATTCACGCAGTAATCCCGGTCTGGCGCCGGCCGCGCTGCCTGCATCTCCCCATTTCGCCGTACCCGCCAATCCGACTTTTTTTGGCGACACGCTGGCGCAGCAGGCATGGGAAAAAGCGTTGGCCGCGCTGGAAGACGGCGGCGCGACGCTAGAACCGATTGATTTCAGCGCGTTTCAGCAGCTTGCGGAGCAGCTTTATCATGGCCCGTGGGTGGCTGAACGCACCGCGTCCATCGGCGAAATGCTGCAACATCCGGAGAACATGGATCCGGTGGTGTACGGCATCGTCGCCAACGGCGAGCGCTATAGCGCGGTTGATGCCTTCAAGGCCGAATATCGGCGTGCCGGGTTGACGCGTCAGATCCAGCAGACGCTCAGCCAGTTTGATGCGCTGGTGGTGCCGACCTCGCCGACCATTCGCACCCTCGAAGAGATAAAGCAGGAACCGGTGCGCTACAACTCGCAGTTTGGTACTTACACCAACTTCACCAATTTGGCGGATCTGGCGGCGCTGGCGCTGCCCGGGCCGCTGCGCGAAGACGGTTTGCCCGCCGGAATTACGCTGATTGCACCGGCCTGGCACGACCGCGCGCTGGCCGCTTTTGGCGCGCGCTGGCAAGCTCAGTCGGCATTAACTTTGGGGGCGACCGGGAAGCCTCAGCCGGCGCGCCGCCTGTCGCTTCCTGTTTCACCTCTGCATGTGCAGGTGGCGGTGGTCGGCGCACACCTGACGGGGATGCCGCTCAACCATCAGCTTACCCGCCGCGACGCGGTGTGGGTGGAGGAAACCACCACGGCGGCCTGCTATCGCCTCTATGCCCTGGCTAACACCCAGCCTGCCAAACCCGGGTTGGTCAGAAAGGATGGCGGGGCGGCGATTACCGTTGAGCTGTGGGATATCCCGCTGGCGCGTTTTGGCGAGTTTGTCGCGGAAATTCCGGCTCCGCTGGGGATAGGGACGCTGGAGCTGGCCGATGGCCGGCTGGTGAAAGGCTTTATTTGCGAACCGGCCGCGTTGAGCGATGCGCTGGATATTACCGGGTTTGGCGGCTGGCGCAACTGGCTTGCCCGTCAGGAGAATGATCATGTTTAACACCGTACTCATCGCTAACCGCGGCGAGATCGCCTGCCGCGCAATGCGCACGTTGAAACGTTTGGGAATTACCAGCGTGGCGGTTTACTCCGACGCCGATAAAAACGCGCAACATGTCAAAGACGCCGATATCGCCATCGCGATCGGCGGCGATAAGGCCGGCGACAGCTATCTGTGTATCGACAAGATCCTGAATGCCGCCAGACAGTCCGGGGCGCAAGCGGTTTGGCCGGGGTACGGTTTTTTGTCGGAAAGCTTACCTTTTGCCGCGGCCTGTGAAGAAGCCGGTATTGTATTCGTCGGCCCCACCGCGCAACAGCTTGGCGAGTTCGGCCTTAAACATCGGGCGCGTGAACTGGCCGCCAGCGCGGGGGTGCCGATGACGCCGGGCACCGCGCTGCTTGCTTCGCTGGAAGAGGCGCTGGCGTCGGCGGAAGAAATCGGTTACCCGGTAATGCTGAAAAGCACCGCCGGGGGCGGGGGCATCGGCCTGACGCGCTGTGCCGACGCGGCGGCGCTGCGTCAAGCCTGGGAAAGCGTGCGGCGGCTGGGCGAGCAGTTTTTCAGCGATGCCGGCGTATTCCTCGAACGTTGCATCGATCGGGCGCGTCACGTCGAAGTGCAAATCTTTGGCGACGGCAAAGGCAATGTCATCGCGCTGGGCGAGCGTGACTGCTCGCTGCAACGCCGCAACCAAAAAGTGGTGGAGGAGACGCCGGCACCCAATCTGCCGGAAAGCACCCGCGCCGCCCTGCTGGCGTCGGCGGTAAAACTGGGCGAACAGGTCAGCTATCGCAGCGCCGGTACGGTGGAATATATCTATGATGCCGAACGGGACGAGTTCTTCTTTCTGGAAGTGAATACCCGGTTGCAGGTGGAGCATCCGGTCACCGAATGCGTGACCGGGCTGGATTTGGTGGAGTGCATGCTGCGGGTTGCCGCTGACGAACCGCTCGACTGGGCGCGGCTGGCGCAGGCGCCGCAGGGCGCGGCCATCGAAGTGCGTATTTACGCCGAAGATCCCTTGAAAAACTTTCAGCCAAGTCCGGGCGTGCTGACTGAAGTCTGTTTTCCGGCCAACGTGCGGGTTGATAGCTGGATCAGCACCGGCAGCGAGGTGTCGGCGTATTACGATCCGATGGTTGCCAAGCTGATCGTTCATGCGCCCACCCGCGATCAGGCGCTGGCGAAAATGCGGCGGGCGCTGAATGAAACGCGCCTGCACGGCATTGCCACCAATCTTGACTACCTGCGGCAGATTGTCGCCACCGATGCTTTCCGTCAGGGGCATGTCTGGACGCGGATGCTCGACGGCTTTACGCCCGCGGCGCCGGTTATCGAGGTTGTTCAGCCTGGCAC
The DNA here is from genome assembly GCF_013155275.1 of Brenneria sp. hezel4-2-4. Lineage (GTDB taxonomy): Bacteria > Pseudomonadota > Gammaproteobacteria > Enterobacterales > Enterobacteriaceae > Brenneria. The sequence goes on along the minus strand of NZ_JABJXS010000001.1, from coordinate 687,501 downwards.
CTGGAGCAGCGTACAGGATTACCCCGGTCGGCTGGGGTATTGGGATATCGGCGTGCCGCCGTCCGGCCCGATGGATGATTTCGCTTTTCGTCTGGCGAACCGCATCGTCGGCAACGCCGAAGAGGCCGCCGGGCTGGAGTTTACGCTGCAAGGCCCGACGCTGCGTTTTCACTGCGAGGCGCTGATTGCGTTGACCGGGGCGGACTGCCCGGCCGATCTCGATGGCGAGCCGATCGCCTATTGGCGGCCGGTGGCGGTGAAAGCGGGGCAGACGCTGACGCTGGGGCGGGCAATATCGGGTTGCCGCACCTATCTGGCGGTACGCAACGGCATCGATGTTCCGCAATACCTCGGCAGCCGCTCGACGTTCGCCCTCGGGCAGTTCGGCGGTCACGCCGGACGAACGCTGCGCGTGGCGGATATGCTGGCGATATCCCAGCCGGATCTGGCGGCTTGCACCACCGCAGCGCCGGTCAGCCAGCCGCAGGCGATCGCGCCGGCGCTGGTGCCGACCTACGCCGACGAATGGCATATTGGCGTTCTTTACGGGCCGCACGGCGCGCCGGACTTTTTCACCCATGCGTCCATCGACGAATTTTTTGCCAGCGAGTGGCAGGTTCATTACAACTCCAACCGGTTGGGCGTCCGTCTTGTCGGGCCTAAACCCGCCTGGACCCGCGCCGACGGGGGGGAGGCGGGGCTGCATCCCTCCAACGTGCATGATTGTGAATATGCAATTGGCGCGGTGAACTTTACCGGCGATTCCCCGGTGATCCTCACCCGCGATGGGCCGAGTCTGGGGGGATTCGTCTGTCCGGTCACTATCGCCAAAGCCGAGCTGTGGAAAGTCGGTCAGGTGAAACCGGGCGATCGTATTCGTTTTCATCCTATCAGCTTTGATGAAGCGCTGGCGCTGGAGAAAACGCAGGCTGAGCAGATAAACAGCTTAACCACGGCGCCTGCGCCGACCTTTGACGTGCCGTCGCTGGCAGATACCGGGCAGGGGTCCGCGACCGTATTGGCCGCCATTAAGGCCACCGCCGGTACGCCGACCGCGATTTATCGTCAGGCAGGCGATAACTATATCCTTATTGAGTACGGCGATAATGTGCTGGATTTGGCGCTGCGCCTGCGGGTGCATCTGTTGATGGAGGCCATCCGCAACGCCGAGCAGCCCGGCATTGCGGAGCTGTCGCCCGGCGTGCGTTCGTTGCAGATCCGTTATGACAGCCGGATCCTCAGCCAGCAACGGCTGATGTCGCTGTTGCTGGATCTGGAGAAAAAACTCGGTGATGTCAGTCGGATGAAAGTGGCGTCGCGCATCGTGCATATGCCGATGGCTTTTGAAGACAGTGCGACCCTGGGGGCGGTGGCGCGTTATCAGGAAACGGTTCGCGCCAGCGCCCCCTGGTTGCCCAACAACGTTGATTTTATTCAGCGCATTAATGGCCTGCCGACGCGCACAGCGGTGCGGGATATTATTTTTGACGCCAGCTATCTGATCCTCGGTCTTGGCGACGTCTATCTCGGGGCGCCCTGCGCGGTGCCGATCGATCCGCGTCATCGTCTGCTGAGTTCCAAATATAACCCGGCCCGCACTTTCACCGCCGAGGGAACGGTGGGTATCGGCGGCATGTATATGTGCATCTATGGCATGGATTCGCCGGGGGGCTATCAGCTGGTGGGCCGTACCCTGCCTATCTGGAACAAATACCTCAAGAACGCGCAGTTTGCCGCGGATGAGCCCTGGCTGCTGCGCTTCTTCGATCAGGTGCGTTTTTATCCGGTTAGCGAAGCCGAACTGGATGTGCTGCGTGAAGATTTCCGCGAGGGGCGCGTCGCCATCGCCATTGAAGAGACCGAGTTCGATTTCGCCGCCTATACCGATTTCTTGAATGAGCACGCGCGGTCTATTGCTGAATTCCGCCAGCGTCAGACCACGGCGTTCGATGCCGAAGTGGCGCGGTGGCAGCAGCAGGAAGACGCGCTAGCGCCGGCCGACGAGACGGTCTATCCGCCCGAGGAGGCGGAGGAGGATGATAACGCGTTTCAGGTAAGCGCGGATATGAACGGCAACATCTGGAAAGTACTGGTGAAGCCCGGCGATGAAGTAGAGCAGGGCCAGCCGCTGATCATCGTCGAGGCGATGAAAATGGAACTGACGATCCCTGCGCCGCGAGCGGGCCGTGTGAAGCGGATAGGGTGTCAGCCCGGCCGGCCGGTAAGCCCCGGCGATGCGCTGCTGTGGCTGGAGGAATAAGTATGCCAATCGATATGCGAAAGAAACGCGGTAAAGCCCGCCCGGAAGCGCTGGCCGAGCGTGTCTATCAAACGCTTAAAAACGACATTTTTGACTTTCGGCTGATGCCGGGCGATCGCTTCAGCGAGAGTGAAATCGCTGAACGGATGAATGTCAGCCGTACACCGGTGCGTCAGGCGTTGTTCTGGCTGGAGCGGGAAGGTTACGTGGAGGTCTATTTTCGCAGCGGCTGGCAGGTGAAGGCGTTCGATTTTGAATATTTCGAGGCGCTGTACGATTTCCGCATCGTGCTGGAACGTGAAGCGGTGCAGCGTTTGTGCGGCCTGCCTCCGGGGCGCTGCGCCGAGCTGTTGGCTGACTTGAAGACATTCTGGGTCGATGCGCCGCGTCTGGAAGATGGCAAAACGGTGTCGCGTTATGACGAGCAATTCCATATCACCCTGGTGGCGGTAGCCGGAAATAGTGAAATGGCGCGCGTTCATAGCGAATTGACAGAAAAAATCCGCATTATCCGTCGCCTCGATTTCACCCGAGAGGATCGCGTGGATGCAACGTATAGCGAACATGCCCGTATTTTGCTGGCGGTATTACAACAAAAAACCGAGGAGGCGCAGCGTATCTTGACCGACCATATCTCCGTAAGTAAGGCCGAAGTCAGAAAAATAACCTTGCATATGTTGCAACAGGCAAGGCTTCAACCTGTTTCATCTGAATCATCACTCAATACTTTATAAGGGCTCAGAGATGAAAAGACGTTCATTGTTAAAGGTATTCGCACTCTCCGCGACGGTTGTCGGCATGGGGATGGCATGGGGAGTACAGGCGGCGGATACCATTAAAGTTGGCATTATGCATTCGCTGTCCGGCACGATGGCGATTTCTGAAACGCCGCTGAAGGATGTGGCGTTGATGACCATTGATGAGATCAACGCCAAAGGCGGCGTGTTGGGTAAAAAACTGGAGCCGGTGGTGGTCGATCCCGCCTCCAACTGGCCGCTGTTTGCCGAAAAATCGCGCCAGTTGCTGACGCAGGATAAAGCCGCGGTGGTATTCGGCTGCTGGACGTCGGTATCGCGTAAATCCGTTTTGCCGGTGTTTGAAGAGCTGAATGGCCTGCTGTTTTATCCGGTGCAATATGAAGGTGAAGAGATGTCGCCGAACGTGTTCTACACCGGCGCGGCGCCAAATCAGCAGGCGATCCCCGCGGTGGAATATCTGATGAGCGAAGACGGCGGCGCGGCGAAACGCTACTTCCTGTTGGGCACCGACTATGTGTACCCGCGCACCACCAATAAGATCCTGCGGGCCTTCCTGCACGCCAAAGGGGTTCAGGACAAGGATATCGAGGAAGTGTATACGCCGTTCGGCCACAGCGACTACCAGACCATCGTCTCCGACATTAAGAAATTCTCCACCGGCGGGAAAACGGCGGTGGTGTCCACCATCAACGGCGACTCCAATGTACCGTTCTACAAAGAGCTGGCGAATCAGGGGATCAAAGCCACCGACGTTCCGGTGATCGCTTTCTCGGTAGGGGAAGAGGAACTGCGGGGGATTGACACCAAACCGCTGGTCGGGCATCTGGCGGCGTGGAACTACTTCCAGTCGGTGGATAATCCGACTAACCAAACGTTCGTCGCGGCTTACAAGGCCTATGCCAAAGCGCGCAATTTGCCGAATGCGGACACGGTAGTCACCAACGATCCGATGGAAGCCACCTATGTCGGCATTCATATGTGGGCGCAGGCGGTTGAAAAAGCCGGCACTACCGATGTGGATAAAGTCCGTGCGGCGATGGCCGGGCAAACCTTCGCGGCCCCGGACGGCTTCACGCTGACCATGGATGCGACCAATCACCATCTGCATAAACCGGTGATGATCGGCGAAATTGAAGATAACGGTCAGTTCAATGTGGTATGGCAGACCGATCAACCGGTACGCGCCCAGCCGTGGAGTCCGTACATCCCGGGTAATGATAAGAAATCGGATAGCCCGGTGAAAGCATCCCAGTGATGAGTTCGTTTGGCGCTCTCTTGCCAGGAGAGAGCGCCCGCGGTTCCAGTTCCCCTTTCTTCCCTATCGGGAAAAGGGGGAAACCTTCTTTCTTACATGACAGGCATTGCGATGATAATGGGTCAATTCGTTAAGCTGTTTCTGTCGCTCTGCTTGGCGGCTCCGCTGGCGGCGCTGGCCGGGCCCGCGGCCGATTTTGTCGCGGCGAGCCGCACCCAGCAGGCCGATATGCTCCAGCGATGGGCGGTCGCGCCGGATATCGAACGTTTGCCGTTGCTACAGGCGCTGCGTAGCGAGTCGGTAATGGTCGATCAGAACAAACAGCCGTTCAGCGAACGTCAGGGCAAGCTGACGCCGATGGAGGGCAATGCGCAACCCGTCGGCACGCCTAAAAAACTGTTTATGAATAACCGCCTGCGCGTCTTGATCGGCGCGACGCTGGCGTCCCATCAATTGATCGGCGACGACCCCGCCATCCGGCTGCACGCGGCGCGGATGCTGCAAAGTGTGGGCGTCGCCGAACAATTGCCGTTTTTGATGCAGCGTCTGGCGGCAGAGCAGGACGGTGACGTTCATGCCGCGCTGACGATAGCGGTGGCCGGTTTACAACTCGGCGACAGTCGGCCGGCGATCCGTTTGAGCGCGGTGCAACGACTGGGCGAGACCGGCGATCCGCAAATGCAGGCCCGTCTCCAGCCGTTGACCCTGGAACAAAATGAACCCGATGCCGAGGTGCGGGCCGCCGCCGCCGATAGCCTGAAGCAAATCAAACAGAGTCTGGTTTTAGGCGAGTGGCTGGGGCAGGCGTTCACCGGCTTGTCGCTGGGATCTATCCTGCTGTTGGCGGCGCTCGGGCTGGCGATCACCTATGGTTTGCTGGGCGTTATCAATATGGCCCACGGTGAAATGCTGATGTTGGGAGCCTATTCAACCTGGATGGTTCAGTCGCTGCTGCAACGGTTCGCCCCGGAATGGCTGGCCTACTATCCGCTATTGGCGCTGCCGGTCGCGTTCTTTATTACCGCCGCGATCGGCATGTTGCTGGAGCGCGCGGTTATTCGCCATCTGTATGGGCGTCCGCTCGAAACGCTGCTGGCGACCTGGGGAATTAGCCTGATGCTGATCCAACTGGTGCGCGTATTGTTTGGCACGCAGAATCTGGAAGTGTCCAATCCGGGCTGGCTGTCGGGCGGCATGACCGTGCTGCCAAATCTGGTTCTGCCGTATAACCGTATCGCGGTGATCCTGTTTGTAATCGGCGTATTGCTGCTCACCTGGCTGCTATTGAATAAAACCCGGCTCGGGTTGCATGTGCGGGCGGTAACTCAAAACCGCGCGATGGCCGACTGTTGCGGCGTACCGACCGGACGGGTCGATATGCTGGCTTTCGGACTGGGATCCGGCATCGCCGGCCTGGGTGGCGTGGCGCTGTCACAGCTGGGCAACGTCGGGCCGGAGTTGGGGCAGGGGTATATCATTGATTCTTTTCTGGTGGTGGTTCTGGGCGGCGTCGGTCAACTGGCGGGTACGGTGGCGGCGGCGTTTGGACTGGGCATTCTGAACAAAGTGCTGGAGCCGCAAATCGGCGCGGTGCTGGGCAAGATCCTGATTCTGGTGTTGATTGTCTTGTTTATTCAGAAACGGCCACAGGGGCTGTTTGCATTGAAAGGGCGGGTAATTGACTGATGACACAACCAATAACGTTAACCGTCGTGCAAAAAGCACCGCGACTGGCGCTCGGCATCGGCCTGATGCTGCTGCTGGCGCTGCTGATTCTGCCGTGGCTTGCGCTGCTGCCGGCCGATAATCCGTTGGCCATTTCCACCTATACGCTGACGCTGGTTGGCAAAATCCTCTGCTATGCCATTGTCGCCCTTGCTTTGGATTTGGTGTGGGGATATGCCGGATTATTGTCGCTCGGTCATGGCCTGTTCTTCGCCCTGGGGGGCTATGCCATGGGCATGTATTTGATGCGCCAGGCCGCGGGGGAAGGGCTGCCCGCCTTTATGTCGTTCCTGTCGTGGAGTGAACTGCCGTGGTTTTGGGGCGGTACGCAATATTTTATCTGGGCGCTGTGTCTGGTGGTGCTGGTGCCGGGGTTACTGGCGTTGGTATTCGGCTGGTTCGCTTTTCGATCCAAAATCAAAGGCGTCTATTTCTCGATTATGACGCAGGCGCTGACCTACGCCGGGATGTTGCTTTTCTTCCGTAATGAAACCGGGTTTGGCGGCAACAACGGTTTTACCGGATTTACCACGCTGCTCGGTTTTCAGGTGACGGCGACGGGCACCCGCATCGGGTTATTCATCGCCACCGTGCTATTGCTGACCGCCAGCCTGGCGATTGGCTTTGCGCTGGCCCGCAGCAAGTTTGGCCGGGTGCTGACGGCGGTGCGGGATGCGGAAAACCGTCTGATGTTTTGCGGCTACGATCCGCAAGGGTTCAAGCTGTTTGTCTGGACGCTGTCGGCGGTGTTGTGCGGCCTGGCGGGAGCGCTGTATGTGCCGCAGGTGGGTATCATCAATCCGGGCGAAATGTCGCCGACCAATTCGATTGAGGCGGCTATCTGGGTGGCGCTCGGGGGGCGCGGCACGCTGGTGGGGCCATTGCTCGGCGCCGGCATCGTCAATGGCGCTAAAAGCTGGTTCACCGTGGCGTTTCCCGAATACTGGCTGTTCTTCCTTGGTCTTATGTTTATTCTCGTCACGCTGCTCCTGCCGCGCGGCGTTATCGGATTGATTCAGCGGAGGAAACATGACTGAGCCGCTTTTTACGCAGGCGCATCCGGCGGATCGTTATCGCCATCAGACCGATCCGGTACTGCAACTCAGCCGGATTAACGTCAGTTTCGACGGTTTTCGCGCGCTGACGGATTTGTCGTTGCAGATCGGCGTCGGCGAACTCCGCTGCGTCATTGGCCCTAACGGGGCGGGTAAAACGACGCTGATGGACGTGATTACCGGTAAAACGCGGCCCGACAGCGGCAAGGTATTTTACGATCAGAACACCGATCTCACCCGCCTTTCGCCGGTGGAGATAGCCCGCGCCGGCGTGGGGCGAAAATTCCAGAAACCGACGGTATTCGAAGCGCTGACGGTATTTGAGAATCTCGAAATCGCGTTAAAAACGGATAAGTCGGTGTGGGCCTGTCTGCGCGCCAGACTCAGCGGCGAGCAGCGCGATCGTATCGCTGAGGTGTTGGATCTGCTGCGTCTTGGCGGCGAGCGTCGTCGCTCGGCCGGGCTGTTGTCGCACGGGCAAAAACAGTTTCTGGAGATTGGCATGTTGCTGGTGCAGGAGCCGCATCTGTTACTGTTGGACGAACCGGCGGCGGGGATGACCGACGCCGAAACCGAATACACGGCGGAGCTGTTTCGCAATCTGGCGGGCAAACATTCGCTGATGGTGGTGGAACACGATATGGGCTTTGTTGAAACCATTGCCGATCATGTCACGGTGCTGCATCAGGGGCAGGTGCTGGCGGAGGGTTCGCTGCGTGAAGTGCAGGCCAACGAGCAGGTGATTGACGTTTACTTGGGGCGCTGAGATGTTACAGATATCGGAACTTAATCAATATTATGGCGGCAGCCATATCCTGCGCGGTTTGTCGTTCGAGGCGCAACCGGGGGAAATTACCTGTCTGCTGGGGCGTAACGGAGTGGGTAAAACCACCTTGTTAAAGTGTCTGATGGGGTTGATCCCGGCTAAATCGGGCACCATCCTCTGGCAAGGTAAGACCATTAATCACCGTAAGCCGCATCAGCGGGTGCGGGCGGGCATCGCCTATGTGCCGCAAGGGCGGGAAATATTCCCGCGTTTAACCGTGGAAGAGAATCTGTTGCTGGGGCTGTCGCGTTTTCCCGGCTCTCAGGCCAGACAAGTACCGGATGACATCTACCAGCTTTTTCCGGTGCTGAAAGACATGAAGCAACGTCGCGGCGGCGATCTGTCCGGCGGGCAACAACAGCAGTTGGCTATCGGCCGTGCGCTGGCCTGCAAACCGCAGCTTTTGATTCTGGATGAACCAACGGAAGGGATCCAGCCGTCCGTTATCAAAGAAATCGGAACCGTTATCCGTCAGTTGGCGCGGCGCGGCGATATGGCGATTTTGCTGGTTGAACAGTTTTATGATTTTGCCGCCGAACTGGCCGACAGCTATCTGGTCATGTCGCGCGGCGAGATTGTGCAGCGTGGGCGCGGTAAGGATATGGAAACAGACGGGGTGCGCGGGCTGGTGGCGATTTAGATCCGCCTTTTCCGCGCAGCCGGTTTTTGCGGTCACAAAAGACGGTTGCCGTTAGCGAATGGTTGATTCCCGAACAATCAGCGTGCCTGGGAAGGTTTTTTCGGCGTTGGGCCGAGCGTCGCCGTTAATGCGTGAAATCAATTGCTCGAGCGCGGCGCGCCCTATCTGATAGGTTGGCTGCTTGAGCGTGGTGATGCCGGCCACTTCCGCCCACTCCATTTCATCGAAACCCAATAACCCCATATCGCTTCCCCAGTTCAGGCGCAGCCGACGCATGGCGCGCGCGATTTGCAGGGTCATGGCGCCGTTCGCCGAGATCGCTGCCTTGCGCATCCCGCGATGGCGCTGACAAAAGTCATACAGGATCTTATCCAACTGTTCGGTATCGCTTAGCCGGATGTCATAGTGGCAGGCAATCAGCGGCGGATTGCGTTGTATGGTTTGCTGAAAGGCCTGTAGCCGCTCCTGCCGGGTATTCACCAGGCCCAACGGCTCACTGAGAAACAGAAAAGCCTCAAAACCTTGTTCAATCAGGTGATTGGTTGCGGCGATGGTGGCGCCCTGATTATCCAGCCCGATCATGTCGCAGGATAACCCGGCGATTTTGCGGTCGATGAGCACCATCGGCAGTAAGGAATGCTGTAGCTTGGCAAAGGCATCTTCACGCATGCCTACCGCGTTGACCACGATGCCTTCAACACAATAACTGCTGAATAACTCCAGATAATGTTGTTCTTGATCCACTTCATTATTGGTATTACACATCAGCAGGGTAAAGCCATGCTGCTGGCAAGCGTCTTCCACGCCGCGCAAGACGTCTACCGAGTAGGGATTGGTGATATCCGCAATGATGATGCCAATCAGCTTGGTGCGGCCTTTTTTGAGGCTGCGGGCCATCTGGCTGGGATTGTAGTTAAGCTGCCGAATCGCGGTTTCAATCCGCAGCTTGAGGGCATCGGATAACAGGTGCTGCTCCCCGTTGAGGTAGCGGGACACGCTGGTTTTACCCGTTTTGGCCGCTTTTGCCACGTCGCTGATTGTTGTGCGGTTTCCCTGGCTTTTCACCACGCTATTCCTCTGAATATGACAGGTCTGAAGCCTACAGCCTACCATAATCGCGGTGAATTTTATGTTGTAAATCCGCGGGCGTTCTTCTGTGCCGATGGCGGGATATGCGCCGAGGCCGCGGCGCTCAGCCACCTTAGCGCCGGATAGCGGTTATTCGCGTACCGGCTGAAATTCGCTATGTTTATCTGATTGAATATTAAAGTGAAAATTATTTTCGCTGTGATTGTGTTCACATTTTAATCGCGTCGCGATTTTTTATGGAACCGATACCATTTACTATGACCACAACAAAATAGCAGGTAATAGATTGACTGCCACTGGAGCTGAGATGGAAAGAGAAATCGTCGTGGTCACGGCCGCTTATGGGAACGACACCGTCAGACAACTGGGCGGGCAGGAGGCACTGTTGCCGGTCATCGCGGGAGCGGGCGCCGACGGGGTGGAAATCCGGCGCGAGTTATTAACGCAACACGCGTTACAGGACTTGCCTGAACTGGCCGTGCGCATCGAGCAGCACCAGCTGTTTGCGGTGTATTCCGTACCTGAAGGGCTGTTTTCCCCGGATGGCGGCCTGAACCCTGAACTGGAAACCCGGCTCGCCGAGGCCGTCGCGCTGAAGGCCAGAGTCGTCAAATTTTCGCTGGGACATTATCGTCCCGCTTACGATCTCAGCGCGTTGAATGCGCGGCTTAGCGCGCTGCCAGTGCAGGTTGTGGTGGAAAACGACCAGACAAAAGCGTGTGGGATACTGTCGCCCCTGAATGCTTTTTTCAGTGCCGCCCGCCGGAGTCAGTCACCGATACGCATGACTTTTGATATGGCGAACTGGCGTTGGGTGGATGAAGACGCCGAACAGGCCGCGGCTCAGCTTGCCGACCATGTGCACTATATCCACGTAAAAGCGGCAAAACCGTCCCACAGCGGCTGGCGCGCGGTGGCGCTGGACGACAGCGACGGTAGCTGGAAATCCTTGATTTCCCTGCTGCCCGCGCAGGCCATGCGCGGTATTGAGTTTCCGCTGGTCGGTGAGGATTTGACGGCGGTTACCCGGCATTATGTCAACTTACTGAGGATGAACTGACGATGAGCACCATACTTCCACTGGACGTTATCACCTACGGTGAAGCGATGGCGATGTTTGTCGCCAGTGAAACCGGCGATTTGGCGCAGGCCGGACACTTTAGCAAACGTATCGCCGGCGCCGAACTGAACGTGTCCATCGGCCTGTCGCGGCTGGAACTTAAGGTTGGCTGGGTTAGCCGGGTAGGGAACGACTCTTTTGGTCGTTTTACCCTGGATACGCTGGCGCGGGAAGGGATCGATCATCAGTGCGTGACGGTCGATGAGCGTTTTCCTACCGGCTTTCAGCTAAAATCGCGGGCCGAAAATGGAACCGATCCCATCGTAGAGTATTTTCGCCGTGGCTCTGCGGCCAGCCATCTGTCGGTCAGTGATTTTGACCCTCGCTATTTCACTAACGCCCGCCATTTGCACCTGAGCGGCGTGGCCGCCGCGCTTTCCGATAGCTCGCTGGCGCTGGCCAATCACGCGGCGCGGGAAATGCGGGCGGCGGGCAAAACCCTGTCGTTCGATCCCAACCTGCGTCCGGTGCTGTGGCCCAGCCGGCAAGTGATGTGTGAAAAGCTGAACGAACTGGCGTTTCAAGCGGATTGGGTGCTTCCCGGTTTGAAAGAAGGCCAGATTCTGACCGGGAAACAGACGCCGGAAGAGATTGCCGATTTCTACCTCACCAGAGGCGTGAAGGCGGTGATTATCAAACTGGGGCCGGATGGCGCCTGGTTTAAAACCGCCGACGGACATCAGCAGCATGTGGCCGCCGTTCGCGTGGACAATGTCGTGGACACGGTCGGCGCCGGGGACGGTTTTGCCGTCGGCGTTATCAGCGCGCTGCTGGAAGGGAAGACGCTGGCGCAGGCTGTTATGCGCGGCAACCGAATTGGCGCGCTGGCGGTACAGGCCATCGGCGACAGCGAAGGGCTGCCGACGCGGGCGCAATTGGACGAATAACCGATCTGCCCTCTCTCTGGATCCTACGTGGGGCAGGGATGCCCGATACCTGAATACTGAGGATAACAATGATGAAAAATACAGTAATTTCCCAGAAACGCTGGTGGTATCTCATGCCGGTGATCTTTATCACCTACAGCTTGGCCTATCTGGATCGCGCCAATTTCAGTTTCGCTTCCGCCGCCGGCATCAATGACGATCTGGGGATCACCAGAGGCATGGCATCCCTGCTGGGGGCGCTGTTTTTCTTAGGGTATTTCTTCTTCCAGATCCCCGGCGCCATCTACGCTGAACGGCGCAGCGTGCGCAAGCTGATCTTCTGGTGTCTGATCCTGTGGGGAATGTGCGCCACCCTGACCGGCCTGGTCAGCAATATTCCTGCGCTGGCCGCCATCCGTTTTTCGCTCGGGGTCGTCGAAGCGGCGGTCATGCCGGCGATGCTAATCTACATCAGTAACTGGTTTACCAAAGCGGAACGCTCCCGCGCCAATACGATACTGATCCTCGGGAATCCGGTCACGGTGCTGTGGATGTCCGTGGTTTCCGGTTATCTGATCCAGGCCTATGGCTGGCGTGAAATGTTTATCATTGAAGGCTTCCCGGCGGTGATTTGGGCGTTTTGCTGGTGGGTGTTGGTCAAAGATAAACCGGAGCAGGTGAGTTGGCTGAGTAACGAAGAAAAATCCGCCTTGCAGGCTCAGTTACTGAAAGAGCAACAAAATATCAAAGTGGTGCGCAACTACGGCGAAGCTTTCCGTTCCCGCAACGTCATTCTGCTGTGCGCCCAGTATTTTGCCTGGAGCATCGGCGTGTACGGCTTCGTGCTGTGGCTGCCGTCTATTTTGCGCCACGGTTCCGATATGGGCATGGTCGAGGCCGGCTGGCTGTCTTCCGTCCCTTATCTGGCGGCGACGATAGCCATGGTTTTGGTCTCCTGGGCTTCGGACAAACTGCAAAATCGTAAGCTGTTCGTTTGGCCTCTGCTGCTGATCGGCGCGCTGGCGTTTGTCGGATCGTTTTTGCTCGGCGCCGACCATTTCTGGTGGTCCTATGCGATGTTGGTGATTGCCGGCGCCGCCATGTACGCCCCATACGGCCCGTTCTTCGCCATCATTCCCGAAATGTTGCCGCGTAATGTCGCCGGCGGGGCGATGGCTCTGATCAACAGCATGGGCGCGCTGGGCTCGTTCTTTGGTTCCTGGTTTGTCGGGTATCTCAACGGCGCGACCGGGTCGCCTGCCGCTTCCTACGTGTTTATGGCGGGCGCGCTGTTTACCGCCGTCTGGCTCACCATCATCGTTAAACCGTCCGATACGCAAAAGCGGGCTACGGCTGGCGGCTATAGCGCGGTTCCACAGGAGAAGTAACAGATGAAACAACCGGTTGTATTGTATAAAAAAATTCCCCAGGATTTGCTCCAGCATCTGGAGGAGCGATTCGATGTGCGCTTTTTTGACGGCATTAACACGGCCAATCAGGCGGAGGTGATTCGCGCGCTGGCCGACGCCAAAGGGATGATCGGCGCCAGCGTGCCGGTGCGCGAGGCGTTGCTCAATCATGCTCCGCAGCTCAAGGCGATCAGCACCATCTCTGTGGGTTACGATCAGTTCGACGTTGAGGATTTGACCCGACGCGGCATCGTGCTTATGCACACGCCGACGGTGCTGACGGAAACAACGGCCGACACCGTATTCACCCTGATCCTGATGACGGCCCGGCGGGCGCAGGAAATGGCGGAACTGGTGAAAGCCGGCCGGTGGCAACGCAGTATCGGCAGCGAATATTACGGTACGGACGTACATCATAAAACCATCGGCATTTTAGGGATGGGACGCATTGGTTCGGCGGTGGCCCGCCGCGCCAGCGCGGGATTCGGCATGCAGGTGCTGTACTGGAACGATCGGCGGAATCTCCAGGTGGAACAAACGCTGGGCGCGCGTCGCTGCGATCTGGATACGCTGCTGGCTAACGCCGATTTTGTGGTGGTGACGCTGCCTTACGACGAGCAGACGCATCATCTGATCAATGCCGCGCGCCTGGGCATGATGAAACCGGGCGCCATTCTGATTAACGGCTCCCGCGGCAGGATTGTCGATCAGCCCGCGCTGATCGACGCGCTGAAAAACGGCGTCATCCGCGGCGCCGGCCTGGATGTTTTTGAAGTGGAACCTCTGCCTGTCGATTCGGAACTGCTGACGTTGTCCAATGTGGTGGCGTTGCCGCACATCGGTTCGGCAACCCATGAAACGCGCCACAACATGGCCGCCTGTGCCGTGGACAACCTGATTAACGCGCTGAATGGCGATATAACAGAAAACAGCGTAAACGGGCATCTCATTAAATAAGCCATGCGCAGCGCGGTGTCCGGCCGGTTGATGACGCTCGGAAAATCACGTTTTGTCCGGCGTCCGCCAGGCACCCGCGCCAGCGCGACGAATGCCGTTCCGCTCTATTAAGCTTCACGGATATCACGGGTCAATACATTAATGAATCAGACAAACGCAACGCTGTCCCGCATCACGCAACGCATTATTGAACGCTCCCGGCAGACGCGATCCGCGTATTTGCGGCGGATCGACGACGCGCGTAGTCAGACCGTGCATCGGGCGCAACTGGCCTGCGGCAATCTGGCCCACGGCTTCGCCGCCTGTCAGCCGGAAGATAAAGCGTTGCTGAAAAATATGCTGCATAGCGATATTGCCATTATCACCGCGTATAACGACATGCTGTCGGCCCATCAGCCGTATGAACGCTACCCGGAGCGCATCCGGCAGGCGCTGAATCGTAAGGGCGCGGTAGGGCAGGTTGCCGGCGGCGTTCCCGCCATGTGCGATGGGGTGACGCAAGGGCAGGACGGCATGGAGCTGTCGCTGATGAGCCGGGATGTGATCGCCATGTCCGCCGCCATCGGGTTAGCGCACAATATGTTCGATGGCGCGCTGTATCTCGGTATCTGCGATAAAATCGTGCCCGGCCTGCTCATGGCGGCCTTGTCTTTCGGCCATCTGCCTTCGGTGTTCGTGCCCTCCGGGCCGATGAGCAGCGGCTTGCCGAATAAAGAAAAAGTTCGTATTCGTCAGCAGTATGCGGAAGGAAAAGCGGATCGGCAGGCGCTGCTCGAAGCGGAGTCCGCCTCTTATCACGGCATCGGAACCTGTACCTTTTACGGCACGGCGAACAGTAATCAGATGGTGATGGAAGTGATGGGGTTGCATCTGCCCGGCTCGTCATTTGTTGCGCCTGACACGCCGTTGCGCGACGCGTTAACCGACGCGGCGGCCATCCAGGTGACCCGCATGACGGAGCAGAGCGGCCGCTATATGCCTATCGGTCGTTTGATGGATGAAAAGGTGGTGGTCAACGGTATCGTCGCGCTGCTGGCAACGGGCGGTTCCACCAACCTGACCATCCATCTGGTCGCGATGGCCCGCGCCGCCGGCATCATCATCAACTGGGATGACTTCTCCGAGTTGTCGG
Source organism: Brenneria sp. hezel4-2-4 (assembly GCF_013155275.1). Classification (GTDB taxonomy): domain Bacteria; phylum Pseudomonadota; class Gammaproteobacteria; order Enterobacterales; family Enterobacteriaceae; genus Brenneria. The sequence goes on along the minus strand of NZ_JABJXS010000001.1, from coordinate 672,409 downwards.
AGGTCGTTCCCTTGCTGTGCCGTATCTATCCCAACGGCCCGGCCGATATTAACCAGTTTCATGCCGCCGGCGGCGTAGCGCTGGTGATCCGGCTGCTGTTGCAGCAGGGGTTGCTGCATCAGGATGTCAACACCGTCGTCGGTTTCGGTCTGGAACGGTATCTGCGGGAACCGTGGCTGGATGAGGGCCAACTGGCCTGGCGCGAGGGGCCGAGGGCTTCTCTGGATACGCAGATTATTGCCGATCGTACGCGGCCGTTCGAACATCATGGGGGCACCAAACTGCTGTCCGGCAATCTGGGACGGGCGGTGATGAAGACCTCTGCCGTACCGACGGAAAACCAGATCGTTGAAGCCCCGGCGGTGGTTTTCAACAGCCAACACGATATCGTGCCGGCATTTGAGGCCGGACGACTGGATCGCGACTGTGTGGTGGTGGTGCGTTATCAGGGGCCGCGAGCGAACGGGATGCCGGAGCTGCATAAATTAATGCCGCCACTGGGGGTGTTGATGGATCGTGGATTCAACGTCGCGCTGGTAACCGACGGACGTCTGTCGGGGGCTTCGGGTAAAGTGCCTTCCGCTATTCACGTCACGCCCGAAGCCTACAACGGCGGGCTGTTAGCCAGAGTACGCGATGGCGATATGATCCGGGTTAATGGCCGGACGGGGGAATTGAATCTGCTGGTGGATGAATCCGAACTGGCCGGGCGCGAAGCGCATCACCCTGATCTTGACGCGCTGCATAGTGGTAGCGGCCGGGAGTTATTCGGCGCGCTGCGCGAACAACTGTCGGGCGCCGAGCAGGGCGCCAGCAGTATGATTCCGGTCGATCAGGCCTGATCGAGCGGCGGCGAGGGCGTGAGACGCCGCTCGCCGTTCAGAGTGCGACCTTGCCAAACGCGCCTGACTGATAATCACGAATTGCCTGACTAATTTCGTCACGGGTATTCATGACAAAAGGCCCGTGAGCGACAACCGGTTCATTCAGCGGTTTGGCGTGTCCATACAGTATCACCGCATCCGTTGACGCGGTGATACTGACCTCATTGCCTTCATCATTCAGTTCAATCAAATGTTGGGGATGGGCAGGTACGCCGTCAATGGCGATATTTCCCCGCACGGTATATAAAAATACGTTGTGCCCTTGCGGCGCGGGCAGCGCTATTTTGCCGTCGGGTTTCATGCCGACGGTCATCAGAGACACATCGGTCAGTGAGGCAATCGGCCCGGTTGTCGCGGCAAAATCGCCTGAAACCAGATTGACGCCGACCCGACCGTCATCGGCCGGAATCGTGGGGATTTGCGCTTTTTGCAGGCCGATATAGGCCGGTTTGGTCATTTTTAGTCTGGCGGGGAGGTTCACCCACAGCTGAAGGATCTCCAACAATCCGCCGTTTTGTTTAAACGACGCGGGTGAAATCTCGGCATGCACCAGCCCGGAACCGGCGGTCATCCACTGTACGCCCCCGGCGCCGATGATGCTTTCATGTCCCCCGCTGTCGAGGTGAGACAATTCGCCGGCAAGAATAAAGGTGACCGTTTCAAAACCGCGATGGGGATGCGGGCCGAACGGCAGGCCGGCGTTATTCGGCGGATAGGTCTGAGGGCCATGATGGTTGAGAAATAAAAAGGGATCGATTTGCTCAACCTCTGGCCCCGGAACCGGACGGATTGTTGAAAGCTCGCCAATATCATCCCGGTATGCAGGGTGCTGAAATTTAATCGTTCTACTGGTCATAGTAAGGCCCTCTGAGGATGTTCCACTGCTCAGGATAGCAGAATGCTCCCTGAACTGTTCAAACGCTGTTGCGCTGAACATAACCGGATGAGCGTAATAAAGGCTATTTGATAGCTTTCACATTTCATCCGGCGTGATTTCGCTATAGTGGCTGTCATATAGAGGGGGATGTCTCAAGGGGGAAGCGCCCAACGATGAAAATGCAGCTTTTATACGAATTTATTCTGTTGTCGGAATTACTTAATTTCAGTAAAGCTGCACAGAAAATGAATATAACGCAGCCGGTATTGAGCCGTCATATGAAATATCTTGAAGAGCAGCTTGGCGTGGAATTGTTCAGGCGTGATACGCATAGTGTCGAGCTGACGTCGATCGGTAAATTGTTTTCGGGGGAAGCGCGCAAAATACTTTACCAATATGAAAGTTCGGTCTCCATTGTTAATGCTTTTACGGGTAAAAGCCGCCGTCGGCTGACCATTACCTTTCTGGGCGAAGCCATACAGCATGTGCTGATCACTTTCTTAACCCAGTTTCAGAAAAATAATATCGGCGTGGTGGTGGATTGCCGCGACAGCGAACTGGATGAAGCATTACTTTTGCTGGAAGAACATACCTGCGATTTGGGCCTGTTGATTCGCCCTAACTTTCTGGAAAATAAAAAATTCAGTTACTTAACATTTCAAACCGATCCGCTGTGCGTGGCGGTAAACAAAAACCATCCCCTGGCCGGACGGGGGCGGGTATCGTTAAGGGAAGTGAGCGAATGGCCGATTATTCGCGTCGATCCGCGTGAATTTTTATTAGCCGAAGAATACAGCACCCGTTTTTTCGATTGCTATAATATTGCGTTTAATCTGGACAAGGAATATCCCAATCTTAAAACCTGCTGCTTTAATCTGGAATTTAGGGAGCGGGTCGCCTTATTGATGCCGAAACATCGGGGATATTTACTCGGTAATAACAGCGTATTACTGGAAGTGATAGAGAACGACTACTGGTTCGATCTGGAGCTGGTGTGGGATAACAAAAACACCAATCCTTGTATTCCGCTATTTTTAAAAGAATTTAAGTATTTTTTAAATAATAAGGATCTACTGTCCTGAATGCCATCCGACGTTCACCTTAACCGGCGTGTCGGCCGCTCTGGTTACCCGGCCCCTCTCCGGGCTGCGTCCTTTCAGGCTGAAAATCCCCAGAAAATACCTTGCTTGTGTTTTTATATTTAAGTTAATGATATTAAATACAAAATTATCATTTTAATTGTTCACCCCACTGGCATATTTTCATTTCTGGCGTTCCCTAAGTACGCCTGGCATATCACTGAGAAAGAGAGGCCTCTGAAATCTCCACGTGTTTTGCTTCGCAACATAACGGGTTATTAATCAACTTATCCTGAGAAAAAAGATCGTGGAGGATGGTCAGGAAATTGCGTAGCCGGGGAGTGACATATCTGCGGCTGGGGTAAAGAAACCAAAATACGATATCAGGCAGATTGCTGACGCCGATAATGGTTAATTTACCGGAGAGGATATCCCCGGAAATAAAAAAACCGGGCAACAATGCCGCGCCGACGCCGCTTATGGCCGCCTCTCGATGCATTTGCGGAGATGAGAAGCGCATAACGGTACGCAGCTTATATATTTTATCTTCGCCGCTGCGGGTGACATGCAGGCACGACGGGATATGACCATGTTCTGAATCAATAAAAGGCAATTCATCGCCGCTTATCACGGCGTGAGGCGCGCTCACCAGATAGAGCTTGGATGTGAACAGCACCTTTCCAACCATATCGTCGTTGACATCGGGATCGACGCGGATTACCGCATCATAACCTTCCTTAATCAGGTTGACCCGGTTGTCATCGGCAACGATATCTAATTCAATATTCGGATAACGTGCATGATAGACCTCCGCCAACCGGCCGGTAATGTAATGGGCGATAATGGTCGGCACGCTAATCCGCAAACGGCCGCTTGCTCCGGTATTGCGAAGATGCAGAATATCGTTTTTGACATCGGTTATTTCTTGTAACAGCGGTGCCATGCGTTCATACAACATCGCTCCCTCATCGGTAAGGCGAAAACCGGTGCTCGCTCGCTCGAACAAGCGCATCCCCAGGGTATCTTCAAGTTGCCGAATGCGGCGTGATAAGGTCGCTTTGGGGATACCCGTGTGGCGGCTGGCGGCGCCGAATCCCCCCCTGGCGGTGATATCAATAAAATCCTGTAGCGCATTCAGATTCATAGTGTTCCATTTTTTGATTAGGGTGTTTTGGATTTATCGCTTTCTGCGAAAATTGATATTTACTATAATAAAAAACAAATGATTATTTACTTCATTTTCGTGAAGATAAATATCCGTTATTGCACATGGAGAATATATTCTGGATAAATTAAAATAATGTTTATATAAACCACAATGAATTAATAAACTAACGACTGTCATAATAATGTGATCCAAGTTGGGTTTCTGTTATCCCATTATTTGGATAGGGTAAATATTCCGTCTGTAAAAGGTAAGTATTAAATTACCGTCGAATTATCACATGATAAAAAAACGGAATAAACAATCGTTGAACACGCCGTATTTAAACCACCGGTAATTGTAATGGACGGGGGAATTATGTCTCTCTGGATAAAGCACTTCCTGCATCACTATTTAACTATGCGCCGCGTTGGCCCGCTGTCGGGCGGGAAAAGGGCGTCTGCCATTATCAAGGCGGTGGCGTCATATGGCCTCGCCATGACCGGTATTGCGATCTGTCATGCGCAGGGGTTGGAAAAAATGAATGCGCAACAGCCTGCGGTGATTGAAAAGGCGGACGTGGTGATCATCGGCGCGGGCGCCGCGGGAACCGCCGCCGCCATGGCCGCGGGTGAAAAAGGCGCCAAAGTCATTGTGGTGGAAAAATCGGGTATCGTCGGCGGCGCCGGGAATTTTGCCGAAGGGATATTCGCCGCGGACAGTCGCATGCAGAAGCGGCAAGGGATCAGGGTCACGCCCGATATGGCTTTTAACGCGATCATGGATTACAGCCATTGGAAAGCCAACCCCTACGTTGCCCGCTCGTTTGTCGACAAGTCCGCCGATACCATTGATTGGGTGATGTCCAAAGGGGTTGAATTTGAATATATCGGCCCCGGAACGCCGGGCGGGTGGATGACCTGGCACGTCATAAAGGGGCCGAGCAGCGGGCGTGGCCGGGTTCTCATTACCCATTTCCATGATCGGTTAAAAACCATGGATAACGTGAAGATCATGATGAAAACGGTGGGGAAATCGCTGATTACGGATAAGGGCGTCGTTACGGGAATGTATGCCGAAGACAGCAAGGGGAATGCCATTCGTATTGATGCCAACGCGGTGATTATCGCCACCGGCGGGTTTAGCAATAATAAAAAAATGCTGAAGGATTTTATTGGCATCGAAGAGATTTATTCAGTCGCCAGCGCCGGTAAAGACGGCGATGGCCTTAATATGGCCTGGGCGGCGGGCGCCGGCAAAGAAGGATTGGGAACGTTGCACGGACATCGCCCCGGCGTACCGGGAACGTCGTTGGAAAATCATGCGGTGATGGCTGCCGGTCAGCCCTATTTGTGGGTCGACCGTCAGGGGCGGCGTTTTACCAATGAAGAAAATATCATCATGTGGCCGCATGCGGGGAATGCGTTGGTGAAGGCCGGCGGCGTGATGTATACCCTCTACGATGAAGCGACGCGGGAACATCTGATTAATGACGGCATCGAAGTCGGGCTGGGCGATTTTATTCCCACCGGCACCCGGATGACGAAACTCGATGCGGATTTTGCCAGCCTGGCGCAACGGGAACCGGCGTATGCGTTTAAAGCCGATACATTGGCCGAGCTGGCGGCATTGATTTCCGTTGATCCCGACGTATTGCAGGATACGGTGGAAGGCTATAACCAATTCGCCGAGGCGAAAAGAGATCGGCTATTTACCAAAAATCCCGACTACCTCCTCCCGGTAAAAACCGCGCCGTTCTATGCCATCGAATCAATATCGCAAATGTTGGGAACGCTGGGGGGAATAAAGATTGATGGTGAAATGCGGGTGGCCACCGAGGATAACCAGATTATTGCGGGGTTATATGCCGCGGGGGATGACGCAGGCGGTATGTATGGCGATACCTATGATCTCAATGTGGCCGGGGGAACCTTTGGTTTTGCCTTAAATTCGGGCCGCATCGCGGGTGAAAATGCGGTCGACTATCTCCGTAAAAATAATTAATGATGAAATTATCCCCGTCATATTTCAAATCGCAGGCAGGCCAACGCCTCTGCGACTTAAACCCTGACGGGGATAAATGGGTAGGGGATGGATATGCCTATACGATATCGAATACATTACCTGCTGCCGTGTCTGTGCCTTTTATTGATTACCGATGCCTGGTGTCTATCGCGTAGTGAAAATAAAACCAGCGGCATGCCGGTATTAAGCGGGTCGACGGATAATAAAAACCCGGATAATGAATTTTATACCTGGCTGGATGATAACGGAATATATCCTACGGTTTTATTGAGATCAAAGTTGTTTTACAGCATCGATTATGGATTAAGTTCAGGACAGAATCAGCTTCAGGATATCTCTTTATTGGCATTAAACCTGGATGTAGACCTCGAAAAATTACTGAATATTCCTTCCGCCAGTTTTCACCTGGAAACGGAAAACAATTTTACCCGGCGAAATAACGCGATTGGCAGTTCTTTCGGTTCCTTCCCTTTGGCGCAATTACCGCCCAATGCGCCAAGACGGGATGTGCCGGTAGTCAGTTATACGCAGCGTTTATTCAACGATCGCGTTGCCGTCGATATGGGGCGCAAAAATGTCACCTGGTATTTTATGGATAGGTTCGCCGCCTGGGAAGGCGGGAGCCGGATGGATAGCATCACATGGCTGACGGCTCCGCCTCCTTATGCCACATGGATGTTTCAGGGCCGAGTGGATCTGGGGCGTCATTTCTATACCCGGGCCGGTTTCTGGGAGTACAACGTAAAAAACTGGGGTTACGATGGATGGAACTTTCGCACCAACGGTTCGTCAGGCACCACGAGCCTGTTTACGCTGGGCTACGATGAGCCATTGGACTCAACCTTATATCCGAAACATTTTGAAGTGGTCGGCTATTATGTTAACGCCAAAGAAACCGCCCCTGATACTGGAATAGAACACAAAGGTAATCGGGGTTTTATTATCAGCGCGGGCCAGGTGGTTAAACGATTTAATCAACAGAATGCCGAGACAGCCGAGGCTTTATATTTATATGGTATGTATGGCGTAAATTTAAAACCCTGGAATGCGGCCGGCGTCACTTATAACGCCACCGTCGGTATGGCGTGGACCAATGCCTTTGGCCGGGAGGGGGATACCCTGGGAATAAAATATAATCATACCCGTTTAACCAAAGAGAAGTGGCAGGCGCTGGATGAAGCCAATATTAATAGCGGCGGCGGCGGGAATATTCATGGCCGGGACTCCGCGTTTATTATGCTGTATGGATCATTTGGCGTTACCCGCTATCTTTCGGTCAATCCTTTTATCGCCTACGGCTTCGGTCCTAACACCGCCTATAACCCTGATACCCCGCAACAACCCCGGAAAGGCTTTTTCACCGGCGCAGTGATGACTTTCAGCATCGGCGATCTTATGGGATTGCCGAAGTTTAAGCACCAATGAATCATTAACTATCCGATAAACCAGAATGAATATCATGAGGCCCTATTATGCATATAAAAAATGTTCATCAGAGAGGATGCCGTCCTGCTTTGTTATACGCCTGCTATGCGCTGTGTCTGCTATTCCCGCTAATCTCGTCATCGTGGGCCGCAACCCAGGCCCCGCTCACCGAGAAAGCCATTATCGCGCGACTGACGCCGGAACAGCGTATTGAACGGGCAGAAGCCGTCACCGCGATACAGAATGTGTTGGGCCGTTATGTGTTTTTGCACACGGCCAATAAGCATAAAGAGGCGGAACAATTATTCGCCCTGAAAACGCCGGGATTGCGCGTCGAAATGATGTGGGGCGTTTATGAGGGGGCGGAGAGCATACAGCGCTTGTACAGCGGCTATCATGTGTGGGCCGATACCAATAAACAGGGCGAATACGCCAAGGGCACGCTGCACATTCATACTCTTACGACGCCCATCGTCGAAGTGGCGGGCGATCTTAACACCGCCAAGGCGGTCTGGATGTCGCCAGGGGTGGAAACCGCCTTGATGAATGATGAACTGACGGCGAATTGGGGGTGGATGAAGTATGGCGCCGATTTTATAAAAGAAGACGGCGAGTGGAAAATCTGGCATTTACATGTCTACAGCCTGTTTTTTAGCCCCTTTGAAAGCAGTTGGGTTAAACAACGCATCGATGCGGCAGGGGAAATGCCACTGCCAAAAGCGTTTCAGCCCGATCGCAAACCCACCACCACCTGGGACTATCGGCCCGATCGTCAGGCGGTATTGGAACCCGTTCCTCCGGTTCCCTACTGGACGTTCGATGAAACGACGGCTTATTAATAATCCGATAAACGTCGCGACGGCAGCGCGGCGTTCGAATAGCTTTCCGGTGCGGCGCCCATTTTGTGACGCAGGTAAAAGATAAAATGAAATATTTCTCGAATTGAAAGAAAAAGGGCAAATAATTAAATGTGATACGCCTCTCATTAATATCTTATTAATCGACGTCAATTTTAAACGGGCCAACCCAAAATACACATTTTGGGTTGGCCCGTATTGTTGTTTTATAAGGGTAAATAATATTTTATCCGCAATTGTATAAATGGTTATGTTGAAAATGCATAGGCGGAAAAATAAAAAGAATTTCTACCGTTCGGGAGGCGGTGATAGGTTTTTATTGTCTGGAAGAAACAGAGGAAAATGTGAATCACATCATTTAAATCGATGCCGCTTCCAATGCATTTCAATAAATTCAAATAAAGCAATAAAAAAGGAGTAAATCATGGTGATTAAAGCCAATTATGAGTCCGATCACGATAAACGTAAAGAAATGTCACATAAGGAATTGGGAACTATTCCCCATATGCCTTTCGAAGAATATTCGGAAAAGCTCAAACACTGTTTCACCATGAAACGGAAGAACGGCATCCTCGAAGCACGGCTTCATACCAACGGCGACAGCCTGCAATGGGGGGCGCCGGCGCACCAGGCGCTGCACTACTTTTTCGACTGGGCCGGCAGGGATCCGGACAATGAAGTGATCATTCTGGGCGGCACCGGCAAGGACTTTATGCGGGGGATCGGCCGGCTTGATGAAAACGGCGTTTGGCAACCGGCCACCGAGTTTGCTTCCGCGCCGGAAGAAGCCTGGAAAATGTATGAATATCAATATTATGACGGCACTAACGATATAGAAGGCCAGGTCTTTGACATTGAAGTGCCCACCATCGGCGTTTGGAACGGCGCCGCCTTCCATACCGATCTGGTGCTGTTCAGCGACATCACCCTCTGTACCGAAGATGCGTGGACAACAGACATGCACTTCCGGGTCAATATGGTTCCCGGCGACGGTATCCAGATCGCCTGGCGCGAACTGATGGGCCGCAAGCGTTTCGCCTATGCGGAGCTGACCGGTGAAATCATTACCGCCCGCAAAGCGCTGGCTCTCGGTATGGTTAACGAAATTACCCCTGATACGGAATCTTGCTACGACAGAGCCTGGGAAATCGCCGAACTGATTATGCACACCGGCACCCGCGTCACCCGCCGCATGACCACGCAGCAACTGCGCAAAGCCTGGAAGGAAGATATCGCCAACGAACTGCGCAACGCGTTCGCCACCGAGATGTTCGTCACCGCCACGGAGCACTCGCCGCACGAAGTCAACTACTGGAACTGGGCGCACGAAGAGGCCGAACTGGTCAGGGCCGCCGAGAAGAAAGGCAAGGTGATTCGTCCGCGGCTTGGCGGCGGACAGGAAGAAGAAGAGATCAAATAACCGCCCTGCTTGGCTATCGTCGGGCGAGCGCGATAACGTTCGCCCGACAAGGTAATAAAACGGTCGCCGTCAGTGGGCCGTACGCTGTCCGGGAGATGAATCGGCCCGGGTAATATCTTGATCTAGATAAAAATAAACTGTGAGTGGGGTAAGTCCATGAGCACAGGCAATAACGTTATTATTTCCGCCGCGCTGACCGGCGCGGTCACGCCGAAAGACATCAATGAACATATTCCGCTGACGCCAGAAGAAATCGCCGCCGACGCCTATCGCTGTTGGCAGCAGGGCGCCGCCATCGTGCATCTGCATATGCGCGACGACCAGGGGCTGGGGACGATGGACTGTGAGAAGTTCGCACAAACCATCCGCCTGCTGCGCGGCTACCGTGACTGCGATGTGATTATCAACTGCACCACCTCCGGCGATCACCGGGCCAGCGACGCGCAGCGTATGGAACACGTTTCCCGGCTGGAAGGGATTGAAATGGCCTCCTGGGACGCCGGCTCATTTAACTGGATGCCCGGCGGCGTGTTTGTCAACTCCCCGCAGTTCCTCGGCAAGTTGGGTGAAATCCTGACGGAACGGGGGATCAAGCCGGAAGTGGAGATCTTCGACAGCGGCATGTTGGGCGTCGCCGGCTATTTTGTTGAGCAGGGCAAGCTGCTATCGCCCTTGCACTATCAATTCTGTCTCGGCGTGCCGGGGGGGATGCCCGCCACGGTGGAGAATCTGAACTATCTGGTTTCCCGCATTCCCGCCGACGCCACCTGGTCGGCTTTTGGCGTCGGCAAGCACCATCTGCCGATCCTGTTTGCCACGCTGGCGCTGGGCGGCCATGTGCGGGTCGGTCTGGAAGACAATGTTTATTTCAGCAAAGGCGTGAAGGCCACCAATCCACAGCTGGTTGAACGCGCGGCGCAGGCCATCCGCCTGGCGGGCAAACAGGTGGCGACATCGGCCAGCGCCAGAAAAATGCTGGGGATCCGTTCTCTGTAGTTGTCCCTTTATGCGGTTACATCGGGAAAAGATTATGAAAGAAGCAGTCATTGTTTCGGCGGTTCGCACGCCGATCGGCAGATGCCGCGGTACGTTGGCGCCGGTTCCCGCCCATGTGCTGGGCGCGCTGTCGGTGAAAGAAGCGGTGCGTCGGGCCGGGATCGCCCCTGAAAGCATTGATGACGTTATCTTCGCCAATTTGATGAATAACGAAATCAACAATATGGGACGGATGGTGGCGCTGGAGGCGGGGCTGCCCGTTACGGTGCCGGGCATTACGCTCGATCGCCAGTGTGCCGCTTCGCTTAACGCCTTGGCCTATGGCGCAATCCAGATCATGGCCGGTTTTGCCGAAACCGTGGTGGTCGGCGGCGTAGAGAGCGATTCACGCCGTACCTGGTCGCTGGAGAAAACGGAAACGGCGTATTCGGTTCAGCCGCCGCGCTTTGTCGATATTCATACTTCACCGGATCGGCTGGGCAACCCTTCAATGGGGATCACCGCTGAAAATATTGCCCGGCGCTATGCGTTGAGCCGCGAAGAACTGGATGCGTTTTCGCTGCGCAGCCACCGGCTGGCGTCAGCGGCCTGGCAGGCGGGACGATTTGATGAACAGGTGGTGCCGGTTACGCTGCCGGATCGCCGGGGGCAGGACATTATTGTCCGCAAAGATGAGTCGGTGCGTCCTGACTGTTCGCTGGAAACGCTCTCCGCGCTGCGTCCCTGTTTTTGCGCCGACGGCGTGGGCACCGCCGGCAATAGCTCGCCGATGAGCGACGGCGCCGGCGCGCTGGTGGTCATGGAACGCTCGCTGGCGCAACAGCGGGGACTGCCGGTGCTGGCGGTGTTCCGCGGCTATGCCGCCACCGGCGTGGATCCCAACTACATGGGGCTGGGGCCGATTTCCGCCACGGCTAAATTACTGAAGCAGACCGGTCTGGCGGTGAAAGATATCGACCTGTGGGAACTGAATGAAGCCTTTGCCGCCCAGTCGCTGGCCTGTATCCGCGATATCGGCATGGATGCGGATCGGGTTAATCCGAACGGCGGGGCGATTGCGTTGGGACATCCACTGGCCGGCAGCGGCGCCATTCTGGCGACCAAAGCCGTTTATGACATGCAGCGCCGTGATTTGAACAATGCCGTGATTACCTTCTGTGTCGGCGGCGGTCAGGGCGTTGCGGTTCTGCTGACGAGGGAATGATGATGCCGGGAAAATTTGCTTCAACAGATGAAATCATCAGCCTGTTTCACGACGGGCAGACCATCATGTGCGGCGGTTTCGCCAACCATGGCGTACCGAACCACCTTATCCAGTGCGTGATCGACAGCGGCGCACGCCACCTTACCCTGATCGCCAACGATTCCGGCGACGCGGATCTCACCGTGGGGCGTCTTATTCATCACGGACGGGTGGACAAACTGATTGCGTCGCACATCGGGCGTAATACCGAAACCGTGGCGCTGGTCGCCGCCGGCAAAATCGAATTGGAACTGGTGCCGCAGGGCAGCCTGGCCGAGCGCATGCGCTGCGGCGGTTCCGGGCTGGGCGGGGTGCTGACCAAGACCGGCATCGGCACCATGGTGGATAAAGGCAAGCCGCACATCGAGGTGGGCGGTGAAATCTGGCTGCTGGAAACGCCGTTGCAAGCGGATATCGGTCTGGTGCGCGCCCGTACCGCCGATCCGCTGGGCAACCTGACCTATCGCGGCACCATGCGCAACTTCAATCCGCTGGTCGCCAAAGCCTCCCGCCTGACGCTGGTGGACGCCGATATGCTGGTGGATGTGGACGAACTCGATATCGACAGCATTATCACCCCCGGCGCCTATGTGGACAAAATCCTGACGATGCAAGGAGAACGGCCATGAATGCCCGTGACAGAATCGCGCGCCGCGCCGCGCAATATTTTTCGGACGGCGACGTCATTAACCTCGGCATCGGCATCCCCAGTCTGTGCAGCGACTATGCGCCGCCCGGCGTGATGTTCCACACCGAAAACGGTCTGGTGGGCATGGGGCCGCTGGTTGACGGGCTGCTGGCGGTGGAGGGCTTTTCCAACGCCACCGCGCTGCGCTTCGTGCCGGTGCCCGGCGCCAGCGTGTTCGACAGCGCGGAATCTTTCGCTCTGGTGCGTTCCGGCAAACTGGCGGCGACGGTGCTGGGGGGATTGCAGGTGGCGGAGAACGGCGACCTGGCCAACTGGGCGCAGCCCGGCCGCGTATTTGGCATGGGCGGCGCGATGGATCTGGTTAACGGCGCGCGGAAAGTCATCATCACCATGGAACTCTGCACCAAGGATGGCAAGGCCAAAGTCGTCAACTCATGCAGCTATCCGCTGACCGGCAAAAGCTGCGTAGACCATATCGTCACCGAGCAGTGTGTCATTGACGTCACGCACGATGGGCTGGTGCTGGTCGAGCTGCTGGAAGGGCTGACGCCCGACGATATTCAACGGCAGGTCGAACCCAAGCTGATCGTCGCCGATCGGTTGACAATTATGCAGGCTTAATCACGGCGGCGATCCCGCATTCGCAGGTTCGCGCCGCAGGAGCACCTCTTTATGGCTGGGCAAAAAAATAACATGGCATTAAATAAAGTCACAGCGTGTTCTACCCGGGATGATACCTGTCTTTCCGCCGCCGACCGCAACGGTTTCGGCGCGCGCGGCTGGACCATCATCGTGTTTCAGGCGGTTATGTTCTGGATCGCCGCAGGCGCGGTGACCCACGGCCTGAACGTGATGCTGCCTGCGCTGTCGCAGACCTACGATCTGGATTACAGCACCTTGCTGGCGCTGGCGACGCCGGCCTCCTGGGCTTCTATTCCGGCGGGGCCGGTATGCGCCTGGCTGTGTGAAAAGAAAGGGGCCAAATTCAATATCATTTTCTGCTTAATCGCCTGCGGGCTGTGTTTCGGCCTGCTGGGGTACTGCGGCTCGCTGGTGGGGTTCACCCTGTTGTTCGCCGGCGTCTGTTTCTTCGGCACCGGTTTTGCTTATGTCGGCGGCACCGCCATCATGACCAGTTGGTTCGTGCGCAAGGCCGGGCTGGCATTGGGATGGTGCACGGTGGGGCAGACCTTTTCCAGCGCGTTTTTCGTTCCCACGCTGGCGGCGCTGTTCGTCTGGCTGGGGATCCGGCATGGCTTCTGGGGCATCTCGGTCATGATGTTCATCATGTCGGTGCTGGTGCTGCTGTTCGTCGCCAATAAGCCGGAGGATGTCGGCCTGGCCCCGGATAACGAACCGCTCTCCGCGGCGGAACTGGGCGAGCGGATGCGCCAGCATGACGACTATGTCTGCCCGCTTGGCGTCCGGCAATTGCTGGGAATGCGGGATGTCTGGTTTATGGGGATTGCCACCGGCGCTATCTACATCATGCTGGTGGGGGTAGTCAGCCAGATCGTTCCCCGGCTGATGGAAATGGGCTATGAGCTGAACACCGCCATCTTCTATATGACGGTGTCGGCGCTGTTTGGCACGCTGGGCGCATACGGCTGGGGCTGGCTTAATCACCGGATCGGCGTGAAGCAGGCGCTGTTGGTTTACACCGGCTGGTGGATGGTGGCGGTGGTGATCAACCTGTTCGCTCATCAGCCCGCCATGTTGTGGCTCTCGCTGCTGATGATCGGTTTTAGCCTGCCCGGGGCCACCAATTTAAGCACCTCGCTGATCGCCACCAAATTTCCCCGTCGTCTCTATGTTCGCGCCATCGGCATTGTGCATCCGATCCAATCGGTGGTGCGCTGTTTTGCATTCTCCATTCTGGCTTTCGGGCTGGCCTATTTGGGCGGCTATACCGGCGCTTATCTGCTGCTGGTGGGCGTTGGCGGCGTCGCGCTGGTGTTGATCTGGCTGACCGACGTGACGCCGGTAGCGGTTGGCCCGAGCGCATCCGACGGGAAATGAAACGGATGACGTTGGGTTATCGCGACGTTTTTAATTTCGATTACGAGAGGCATTTATGACATCACTTGTTATTGCCAGCGCGGCGCGAACGGCGATTGGCAAATTTGGCGGCAGCCTGAGCACCTTTAGCGCGCCGCAGTTGGGCGCATTGGTGATGGACGCGGCGATCCGCCGGGCGGGGCTTGAGCCATCGGCGGTCGATGAGGTGATTTTCGGCAACGTGCTACAGGCGGGGCTGGGACAGAATCCGGCCCGGCAGGCGCTGCTGCAAGCCGGACTACCGGATACCACGCCGGCCACCAGCGTCAATATGGTCTGCGGTTCCGGGCTGCAAAGCGTGATTTTCGCCGCGCAAAGCATCGCCGCCGGTAATGCGGATGTGGTGCTGGCCGGCGGCATGGAAAACATGTCGGCGGCGCCCTATCTGCTCAATCAGGCCCGCTGGGGATACCGAATGGGCGATCAGCGGGCGACGGACAGCATGGTCACTGACGGTCTGTTCTGCGCCATCAATCATTATCACATGGGCGTCACGGCGGAAAATGTCGCCAAACGCTGTCATATCAGCCGTCAGGAGCAGGATGAAGCGGCATTGCTTTCCCAGCGGCGGGCGGCGGCGGCGATTGAGCGCGGCGCATTCCAGCGGGAAATCGTCCCGGTGACGCTGAAAAGCAGGCACGGCGACAGCATCTTTGCCGTTGATGAGCACCTGCGGGCCAACGCCACGGCGGAAAGTCTGGCCAAACTGGCGCCGGCTTTTGATCCGGCAGGCTCGGTAACGGCGGGCAACGCATCGGGCATCAACGACGGCGCGGCGGCGCTGCTGGTGATGAGCGAGGCATGGGCGAAACGGCAGGGGATTCAACCTTTGGCCCGTATTCGCAGTTATGCCGTCAGCGGCGTCGATCCGGCGGTGATGGGGCTGGGGCCGGTTCCCGCCACCCGGCAGGCGTTGAGCCGGGCTGGCTTAACGGTGGGCGATCTTGATCTGATCGAAGCCAACGAGGCCTTTGCCGCTCAGTTTGTCGCCGTCAGCCACGAACTGAAGCTGGATCGGGATAAAACCAACATTAATGGCGGCGCTATCGCCCTGGGCCATCCGATTGGCGCATCCGGCGCGCGGATCCTGGTGACGCTGTTACATGCGTTGGTTGACAGAGATAAAACGCTGGGGCTGGCGACGCTGTGTGTCGGCGGCGGTCAGGGCGTAGCAGTGATAGTGGAACGCATTTGAACGTCATGTAGGGAAAACGTAAGTCATTCGAAAAAATGCATTAAAGACCACGACAGGTAAAGGTAAATAAGCGCGGTGAAAAGGGTTTTGTCGTTTATATCACTGATTTTAAAAAATAAGTGTGGTTATTTTTGCGGATGGAAATAAAGGACGAAATGGCAAATGCGACATTAGCATAATGAAAATATCTCTATAAAGGTGAAATTATGATAACTAAAAATAAGGGAAGCGCCTGGAAGGGGCGGCTTGCCATCGTGTTATTGGCGTGCGGCATGATGGGCGCGGCTCAGGCCGCGATTACCGCCGGGCAGTACAGCGCCGCGGAGAAAGGCAACGAGGGAATGGTCAGCGTGACGGTCACCGTCGATAAGGAAGGGGTGATTAAAGATATCGCGGTGGATGCCAGTCAGGAAACGCCGGAACTGGGCGGCGAGGCCGGGCCGGCGGTGGGCCAGGCGATTGTCGAACATCAGAGCCTGAATGTGGACGGCGTGACCGGCGCGACGATGACCAGCAACGCGGTAAAAAAAGCCGTCGCCAATGCGTTGAGTCAGGCGGGGGCGGACGTGGCGCGCTATCAGGGAAAGGTCGCCAGACAGGGGCAGGATGAGGAAACCCGCGTCGACGTAGTGGTGGTCGGCGGCGGCGTATCCGGCACCGCCGCGGCGTTGGCCGCGGCGGAAAAGGGCGCCACGGTGCTGGTCATCGAGAAGATGCCGGTGCTGGGGGGCGCGGGTCGGATGGCCAGCGGCTTTACCGCGGTGGAGTCGTCGCTGCAAAAAGCGAAAGGCATGAAATATACCGCCGCCGAACTGACGCAGCGGTTGCTGGAATATAACCAGTATCTGTCCAACGGGCCGTTGACCAAAAAGATCATCGATAAATCGGCATCGACGGTCGATTGGATGATCAAACATGGCGTGGAGTTGGAAATTGTGGAAACCACGCGCGACGCCAAGCAAAGCTCGGTACAGCAGGCGCACCTTGAAGACCCGATTAAATCGGACGTTTATCACCGCATCAAAAACGGCGGTGAAGCGGCTTACAAGACGTTGTACGACGACTTTACCAAGCTAGGCGGAAAAGTGATGACCAAAACCATTGGTAAATCACTGATTCAGGACGATAAAGGGAAAGTGACCGGGTTGATCGCGGAAAAGGCCGACGGCGGTAAATTAACCGTGCATGCCAAAGCGGTCATTCTGGCCAGCGGCGGATTCGGCGCCAACAAGAAGATGCTGGATGAAGCGATGCTGACGTCGAACATTTTCCCTCTGGCATGGCCCAATATGGGTGAAGGGCTGCAAATGGCCTGGGCGGCCGGCGGCGCGAAATGGGATATGCAGTCCGCGCTGATTCACGCTGCCCAACTGGTTGGCATCGATCCTTCGGAAGCCGCGCATCATGGCGGCGGCGACGCGGCGGCGTTGGACAGCCCGCTGATCTGGCTGCTTAAATCCCCGCTGCTGTGGGTGGATGTGGTGGGTGAGCGCTTCGCCAACGAAGGTCATATCTACGATACCGCGTTCTGGGCCAACGTCGCCTATTCCGTCGGCGGGAATTATTACATCGTCGTCGATACCCCGACGCTGAAATCGTTTACCGCCAACGCCATGCCGTTCCCGCTGTCGGGTGCCGGCCCGGCCAACCCGCCCAAACCCGGCGACTTCGTCGCGCTGGCGGATGCGGGCACCCGAGGCGGACAGAGCAAGACGATCTTCAAGGGCAAGGACATTGCCGAACTGGCGGCGAACATGGGGATCGCGCCTGAGAGTCTGAAAGCCACCGTTGACCGCTACAATGGCAACGTGAAGGCCAAACAGGATAAGGATTTCGGCAAAAAGCCTGAATATCTGGCGTACGGTATCGAAAAAGGGCCGTTTTATGCTTTCAAGGCGGTAGTGGTCAGCCTGAGTTCGCTGGGCGGCGTGCGGGTAAACTCCGATTTGCAGGTCACCGATGCGAACCTGAAACCTATCGACGGCCTGTATGCGGTCGGGAACAATGCGGCCGGTTTCTACAGCGTGCCGGGTTATCCGCCTTATCAGGGATTGGCGAATGGTTTTGCGCTCAACTCCGGGCGTATCGCCGGTGAACATGCGGCGCAATTTATTCTTAAAAAATAACGGTCGTATTGCCTTACAACCATGCGGCACCGACAGAATGTGCCGCATTAATTAAAACCAGAGACGGAAACCGCACGATAAAAATAAAACCGGCAGTCGGGGGATTATTATTATCGAACCGTCATTAAATGTATTCGTGACCGAAAAGAGTGTGAGTAAATCTTATTTAGCGCCGGGATAACGTAACGCTGAAATAAATAACCGGCAATAAATAGGGATTCCTATTTCACTCTGTTGTTTTTTGTCATTCTATGACGGGCTGTTCTCGTCTCATTGCTCTCTGTGGGATAGAACAATGAAAATAACGCATCATAATATATGGACTAGCATGCTATCCGCCGGCGTTGTCGTATCCGGCATGCTGCTGGCGGGGGGCCCGGTGTTTGCCGCCGACGAGGAAACCTCGGGACGTCCGCTGTCCGAAGCGGGAACATGGCTGGCGGAACATGGGGTTACGCCGCATCTGATCGCCTCTCAGCTTTATTTGGGCAACCCCAGCGCAGGAACCGACACCGGTAATCATGAAACGCTGACGATGTTGATGGCCGGCGCGGATTTCGATCTCGATCATATGGGATTGATTCCCGGCGGCAGCATCCACTTTATGCAACTGTGGGTGCCTTTTACCCATAATCTGGATCTCGGCACCCAGTCCGGCGGGGTATTGGCCGGCAACCCGCCGCCCTACATTCCCAAAACGGCGCATTTGATGCGCTTTACCTACCAGCAGAAGCTGTTCGACGATCGGCTGTCGATTGAGGCCGGTAAGAGCAATCCCGGACAGTTCTTCGGCTTCACCAACTGTAATATCGCGTCGTCCTGCGTGAATACCATTCTGAACGAAACGGCGGTATTCGCGCCGCCGCCATATGCCGGCTGGGGCGCGCGTATCGGCTATCGCTTTGCGCCGACGCTGGAGTCCGGCGTCGGCGTCTGGCGCACCTATCAGGCGTTTCCGTTCACCAACGGCTGGGAAAGGTGGGGCGATGATTTCGAGAGCGGCAACACCTTGCTGGTCGCTAATCTGGCGCGGCGCGTCAACTGGCAACAGGAGCCGTACCCCTTCAACTGGGAAGCCATGGCATTTCACAACTTCAAGGAGTATGACGACGTTTACTACACGGTAAACGGCACCTCCAAAGTGTACGACGCGAGTTCGCCGGTGCGCACCCACGATGGCGTCTCCGGCGTCTATCTCACCGCCAAAAAAGCCCTGTGGCGGCGCGACGGCGGGGGCGATCTACAAAACCCGGCCCCCAGCGCCATCAGCCTGCATGGCAGCGTGACGCATGCCCTGCAATCGCATGCTCACAATGGCATCGCCACGCTGGCGGATGCCGGACTGATCTGGTCCGGGCCGTGGCAGAGCCGTCCTCACGACAGCTATGGTCTGACTTTCCGCTGGGCCAAACTCACCAGCAGCGAGCGAAGCTACTTACAGGATATGTACGACGTGTCGGGCGGAACGGGGTGGCAGGTGCCGGGCAACGAATATCAGCTTAGCATCGACGCCTCCATCATGCTGACGCCGGAAGTCAACTTGCAGATGATCGGCGCCCGCACCTGGAATAACAGCAACTGGCAGTACCCTTATACCGGCATCAAGTCCGAGAATGGCTATACGTTCTGGCTACAACTGAACGTGATGGTGGATAAGCTGCTTGGGCTTTAACGCCTGAGAAGACAAGGACGTTATTTGATTCGCTGCCGAATGCCGGCAGCGAATCAATAGCGATGTCGATGACAATTCACGAGCCTGCCGATCAGGCCGCCGGCGCCTGCCATTCCCGGCCGGGAATGGCGCTGAGTAGCTGTCGGGTATAGTCGTGCCGGGGTTGCAGGAACACTTGCCCGGTCAAGCCCTGCTCCACGATACGGCCTGACTTCATCACGATAATGCGGTCGCAGACCTGCGCCGCAACGCGTAAGTCATGGGTAATGAAAATCAACGACAGCCCCAGTCGTTCACGTAGTTCCGCCAGCAAGGCCAATACCTGCGCCTGCACGGACACGTCCAGTGCGGAGACCGGTTCGTCGGCCACTAGAATTCTGGGTTCGACGGCCAGCGCGCGCGCCAGGCCGATACGCTGACGCTGACCACCGGAGAATTCATGCGGATAGCGCTGAATGGCGGCGGGATCGAGTCCGACCAGCGTAAACAATTCCTCAACCTTTTCCCGTGCCTTATCGCGCGATACGCCCTGTATCAGCAAGCCTTTCGCCACAATTTCGCCCACTTTCTGCCGGGGATTGAGAGAGGCGAAGGGATCCTGAAACACCATCTGAATATGGCGGCGCTGTTCTCGCAGCGCCTGACCGCTCATCGGCGCAAGATCGCCATCGGCAAACAGGATTTCGCCGGCGTCAGGCCGGTACAGGCGCACAATACAGCGCGCCAGCGTTGATTTTCCCGAGCCGCTTTCCCCCACAATCCCCAGGGTGCTGCCCTGCGGCAACGCAAAGCTGACATCCTGTACGGCGTTGACCTGGCGCTGATGACGCTTGAGCCATCCCGACTGCCGGAAGGTTTTGGCGATGTTTTTTACCGTCAGGATCGGCGGATTATCGGCGGCATGACGCGGCGTCGCCGGATGCAGCGCGGGAACGGCGGCAATCAATGCGCGCGTATATTCATGCTGCGGCGCATAGAGCACGCGGCTGGCCGGCCCCTGTTCCACCAGTTGGCCGTGCTGCATCACCGCAACCCGATCGGCGATGTCGGCCACCACGCCGAAGTCATGGGTGATAAACAATACCGACGTGCCCTTGCGCTGTTGCAGTTCGCGAATAAGCTGGAGGATCTGCGCCTGGGTGGTGACATCCAGCGCGGTGGTCGGTTCGTCGGCGATCAACACCCGCGGTTCAAGCGCCAGCGCCAGGGCAATCATCACCCGCTGGCGCTGTCCCCCGGAGAGCTGGTGAGGATAGGCGCGCTCGGCGCTCGGCGGATCCGGGATATGCACATCGGCCAGCAACTGCCGCACTTTGTCGTTCACCTCGCGCCGCGATAGCCCATGCTGATGCGTAAGAAACATTTCGGCGATCTGATCGCCCACCCTGTGCAGCGGATTCAGAGCGGTCATCGGATCCTGAAAAATCATTCCGATACGCGCGCCGCGCAGTTGGCGCAGTTCGTTTTCCGTCAGACGCAGCAGATCCTGTCCTTCAAACGTGATACTGCCTGCCGTCGGACGAACCTGATCGGGCAATAATCCCATAATCGCGCTGGCGGTCATGGATTTACCCGAGCCGCTTTCGCCCACCACGCACAGGATTTCATTGCTGTGCAGCTCGAGTGACACGTGGCGTAAAGCCCACGGGCGATCGGCATCGGCCGGCAGTGCGACACTGAGATCGTTAATCGATAATAAAACGCTCATCGGTTTTTCAGCCTTGGATTTAGCGCATCATTGAGTCCCTGTCCGACCAGCGAAACAGACAGCACGGTTAGTAAAATGGCAATGCCGGGAATGGCCGATACGTACCATTCCTGACGCAGCACGCTACGCCCGCCGCCGATCAGGTTGCCCCAGGAAGGCACGTTGGGATCGGACAGGTTGAGAAACGCCAGCGCGCTTTCCAGCAGGATGGCCACCGCCATAATCACGCTGGCGTACACCACAATCGGCGGCAACGCATTGGGCAGAATTTCACGAAATACGATCGGCATATCGCGCATCCCCAGCGAACGGGCGGCCTGGACAAATTCACGGTTGCGCAACGACATGAATTCGGCGCGGGTCAGACGGGCGGCGGGCGGCCAGGAGACAATGCCAATCGCCAGGATCACCGTGGACAAGGTCGAGCCAAAAACGGCGACCAGCACCAGCAATAGCAGAAAATTGGGCAGGATCTGAAACGCTTCGGTTAAGCGCATCAGCACATCGTCAACCACCCCGCCGTAGAAGCCCGACAGGGCACCCACCACAATGCCGATAAGGATGGCGATAACCGTCGCCACCAGCCCGATGGTCAGCGAAATTCGTGCGCCGTGGAAAATCTGGGCGGCGATATCGCGCCCGGTATGGTCGGTGCCAAGCAGAAAGTTCGGGTTATTCAACGGCCATTGCAGCGGTCTTCCCGCCAGCCGCAGCGGGTTGTCCGGGAAAAAAATATCGGCGGTGAGCGCCATGGCGATCACCAACAGCAGCAAAATCAGGCCGCATAGCGCTGCGGCGCTGCGGGCGTAACGTTTGAAAAACCGGCTCATGACCGTTCACCTGAAATACGCGGATCGAGCCTGGCATACAGCAGGTCTACCAAAAAATTAATCGCGATCACCAATAGGGCGGACACAAAAACCACTCCCAGCAGGGTGTTGAGATCGCGTTGCATCACCGACTCATAGGCCAGTCGGCCCAGACCGGGCAGGGCGAATACACTTTCCACCACCACCGAGCCGCCCAGCATGGTGCCCGCCTGTAACCCAACCAGAGTGATCAGCGGGAGCAGCGCGTTGCGCAGAATATGCCTGGTCACAATCCGGTTTTCGCTCAGGCCCTTGGCGCGGGCGGTACGCACAAAATCCAGCGTGGCGACTTCCAGCATCGAGGCGCGCATGATGCGTAAATAAATGGCCAGAAAAATCAGCGCCAGCGTCAGCGTGGGCAGCACCAGATGCCGGGCGATATCCCAGATGCGGGGCCAGCCCGACAACCCGCTGGCAATGGTTTCAAAACCGCCGGAAGGGAGCCAGTCAAGATAGATGGAGAACAGGAAGATCCCCATTAATCCAAACCAAAACGACGGGGTGGAATAGAAAATCAGCCCCAACAAGGAAATCAAGGTATCCGGCCAGCGATTCACCCGGCGCGCGGAAATAATGCCCAGCGCCATCCCCACCGGCACGGCCAGCGCCAGCGACGACCCCATCAACAGCAACGTCGCCGGTAAACGTTCCAGAATCACTTCCGCCACCGGTTTGCCGTAAATCGCCGATTGACCGAGATCGAGGTGAACCAGGCGCCATAGATAATCACCCAGCCGCACCGTCGTGGACTGATCGAGCGCGTAATAGCGGCGGAGTTCTTCGATCATCGAGGGATCGGCGCCGCCCACCTGCGCCACCAGCGCATCAACGGTATCGCCCGGCGCCAGCTGCAACAGCAGAAACAAACCGGTCAGGATGATCAGCAATGCCGGAATGGCCGCCGCCAGACGGCGGCCGCTGAGTAGTAATAGCCTCATACCGCTCAGGCCTCTAACCAGGCATCGTGCCAACTGCTGGAGGGCCAGCGGGCGGTGTTCAGGCCGTTTTTCAGCTTTTTGTTCACCACGGTATAGAACTGACGCTCGATGGCGAACCAGATCGGAAACTGTTCATTGGCCTCTTCAACCAGCCTGGCATAAAGTTCGCGCCGTTTTTGCGGGTCGATTTCGGAGGCGGCGTCGTCAATCAAGGCGTCAATCACATCGGACTGCCAGCCGAACTGATTGGTCCACGGCGATCCCGCCGGACTGCCGGAACGCAGCCAGACGGTGGTGGACACCGCCGGATCGCCGCGGTACTGGTGCCAGCCGGTGGCGATATCAAAGCTGTGTTCTTTGTAAACGGCCGACAACGCGCCGGCGTAGTCATAGTTGGCGATATCCACCTTAATCCCCACCTCGGCCAGCGATTGCTGAATAAACGTGGCGAACAGCGGAACATCCTCGCCGTTCGGCAACTGCACCAGCTTCAGCCTAAAGCGTTCGCCGTTGGCGGCCCGCGGGTAGCCGGCTTCATCCAGCAGGGCTTCCGCTTTTTGGCGATCGAACGGGTAGGGCGGTTTGCTGTCGGGCGGGTAAAATTTCGTCGAAGTGGACGGAATAATGCCGGTGGCCGGTTTTCCCTGACCGTACAGGAAATTCTCGATAAAGAACGGAATATCAATGGCGTGGGCCAGCGCGCGCCTGACGCGCACATCGGCGATCTCTTTGCGGCGGAAATTGAATTCCAGCGTGTTATTAAACACGTTGGCTTCCGAACCTTTCGGCGTGACCTCAAAGTCCGGGTGTTTATTCAGACGATCCAAATCCGCCAGCGAAAGCTGAGAGTAAGCGCTAAGCTGGAGTTGCCCGGTTTCCAACGCGGCGGTCGCGGCGGATTTATCGGTGATGATGCGCCAGACAATCCGTTCAATGTACGGCTGATCCTGCCGCCAGTAATCCGGGTTGCGGGTGGCGATAATGTATTGACCGCGTTCATATTGCACGAATTTGAACGGCCCGGTGCCAATCGGCGCGGTATTCGCCGGATTTTCCAGTACGTTGGTGTTTTCATAGATATGGCGGGGAACCACATAGCCGAGGTCGGCCAGCGCGCGCAGCAGCAGTTCAATCGGCATCGGACGGGAATAGTGGAACACCACGGTGTGATCGTCCGGCGTATCCACCGTCTCCAGATATTGTTGCAGCGCGGTGCTGTAATTAAGCTGCTTCTTCCATAATTCCAGCGCGTTGTACTGCACGTCTTTGGCGGTAAAAGGTTTGCCGTCATGCCATTTCACCTGCTCGCGCAGCTTAAAAGTGATGGTTTTGCCATCAGGCGTGGTGTGCCACTCGGTAGCCAACTGCGGAATGATATTGCCTTGCGCATCCAAATCCACCAGCGACTCAATGATTTTGCTGGTTACGATGTAAACGCCGGTAGACGCGCGCAACGCCGGGTTGAGAATACGCTGTTCCGACGCCAGATGGACGCCAAGCGTCCCGCCCTTAACCGGACTTCCCGGCGCAACCGCAAGCGCGCCGCTTGGCGTGGCCGACAGGAAGGCGCTAAAGGGCAAGGCGGCCGTGATGGCAGCCGAAGAGATCAATAAACGTCTGCGTGAAATATTCATAGCAATCCCTGTTAAAGAAGAAAATAGTGCAATTGAACGGCAGAATAAAGGCAGAAATTATTATTAGGGAAATGACGTTTTATTCTATCGCCTTGCATTATTGATATATACAAAGTGAAAATTTTATATATTCATTTTCCGGAAAAGGTAATATAAAAAAATCATTAACCAAATAACCTGATTACTCTTCTAATATTATTATCCATCTATTATGAGAGGCGAGTATGGCAAATTTATTATGGGATCATGTGGTTCACTACGTGAATAATCCGGACGATGCCGTGGCGGCATTTAACCACCATCAACTGGCGGCTTTTCCCGGCGGCTCCCATCCGGGATGGGGAACCCATAATGCGCTGAGCTATTTTGGTCTGACCTATATCGAATTTTTGGCTATCCGCGATGCGGCCGAGCTGGCTGCCGCCCGGGATACGTTTTTGTTGGCGCATGACGCGCAGACCCTTTTACCGCAACATCAGATATTGTATCGCCTTGCCCTGCGCAGCGATGACATTGATGCCAGCTACGCCGCGCTTCAGCAGCACGATCTGGCGCTTTCCCCGATCGTTGATGGCAAGCGTCATGACGCCCAAGGCAATCTTATCGAGTGGCGCATGTTCACCATCGCGGGCGATTATCAGGGCGTTGCCTATCCATTCATTATCCAGTGGGGCGACGCCGATGACGCGCGTTTGCGTTTACTCCGCCAGCGGGGTCTCGATCGGCCTCATCCGGCGGGCAATATCACGATCCAATCCGCGCTGTTCAAGGTCAAACAGCCGCAACAGGTCGCCGCCCATTGGCAGCGATTGTTTAATTTGCCGTACAGCGAACAGGATCCGGCGCGGCTGCGTATTGGCGATCGGCAATTTATTTTCCAGACCGGCGAGTTGAATCGTCTGGCGGCGATTCGGTTGCAGACTGACAACCCTGAATTAAAACAGCTCAGCCTGTTCGTCGGTGATGGGGAATATCAGTTTATTTAAGGTTAATATAATCGGATGATGTGATGGATAAAAAAATAGGTTTTATCGGCTGCGGGAATATGGGCAAGGCAATTTTGCTGGGCTTGATTTCCAGTGAAAGCGTCTCCCCGCGGCAAATTTTCGGTTATGACATTGTGAGTGAAATTACCGATACGCTTGCCCGGCAGAACGGCATTGTCGCCGCGGATAGCGCCGCGGCGCTGGCGCAACAAACGGATATTATTTTTCTGGCGGTTAAGCCGGATGTTATCCGTACATCCTTGCAAGATATCGCGCCCTGGTTACAGCCTCATCATATTTTAATCTCAATTGCCGCTGGGATTACCATTGAGACGATTACCTCTATTGTCGGGCGCGATAAAAAAGTGGTGCGGGTTATGCCCAACACGCCAGCGCTGGTGCGCGCCGCTATCTGTTCACTTACGCCCAATGAACAGGTTACGCCGCAAGAGTATACGTTGGTTAGCCAGATTATCGGCAGCGTCGGGCGTTGCGAGCGTGTGGCGGAACACCTGATTCATGCGGTGACGGGGGTAAGCGGCTCCGCGCCGGCCTTTATCTTTATTTTGATTGAAGCGATGGCGGATGCGGCGGTGGCCGGCGGGTTGTCGCGCCATCAGGCTTATCAGTTTGCCGCCCAAACGGTGCTGGGTTCCGCCAGGTTAGTGCTGGAAAGCGGTCAGCACCCCGCAGTCCTTAAAGACAATGTCTGTTCACCGGGCGGCACCACCATTGACGGCGTCAGCGTATTGGAAGAAAAAGGATTCCGTGCGGCGATCATTCAGGCGGTGCAGGCGAGCACTCAAAAATCGATCCGACTGTCGCAGGATTCATCACGATAATAACGGTTATCCCGCATGGGATATGACCGGGAGGTTAATATGGCAAAGGTTCATTTTATTGGCGCCGGACAGATGGCGGAGGCCATTATTCGCGCATCGCTGGCGCGCAAAACATTATCCGCCGATCGCATCAGTATTGAAGATATTGATCCGGCCCGTATCGAAACGGTTAGCCAGACCTATCGGCTGTCGACTGCGCAAGACGCCGCGGACGCGCTGGCGCAGGCGGATCTGGTGGTGATTGGCGTGCGTCCGCAGGACGATCTGTCCGCCGTCGCGCAGCGTATTAACCAGCATGCGGCGGCGCACAGCACCATCGTGTCGATTGTGGCGGGCGTGACCCTGGCCCAGTTGGCGTCGTTGCTGGATGCGAGCCGGGCGATCGCCCGGGTGATACCCAACACGCTGACCGACACCGGCTACGGCTATAGCGGCGTCACGCTGAACGCCCATGCCCGCGCTGAAAATATTGAGGATTTTCTATCGGGCTTCGGCAAGTTTCTGTATCTCGAAGAACGGTTGCTCGACGTCTTTACCGGCTTTGGCGTCGCCGGGCCAAACTATATTTACTATTTTATCGAATCATTGACGGACGCCGGCGTGCTGGCGGGATTGCCGCGCGCGCAGGCGACCCAGGTGGTGTTGGAAAACCTGGTCGGCGCCGCTGAAATGCTGAAGATCAGCAAGAAACATCCGCGCCAGTTGCTGGACATCAATAATTCGCCGGCAGGGGTGGGAATGCACGGATTGTTCGAGCTTAACAACAGTGATTTTGCCGCGGGGTTGCAGCGTAGCGTATTGGCGGCGGTGAAAAGAACCACTGAACTGGCGAACGTCCGCTAATCTGAAGCCGGTTTGCCCGCCATTGTCAGGAGTAAAAACCCGCCTGCGCCCGGCCGCGGCGCTTTGTTTTTCCACTGCGCGCCGCGGCGTATTCAGGAATCCAGCAGGCGGTCAAGAATAGCCTGAGCGGTTTTCACATCCGTAACCAACGCATTAATCATCCCCGAACGCGCCGCGCCGATAATCCCGGCCGCTTTCTCCGGCGTGGCGGCGACGCCGATACTCAGCGGGGTCTGACGCAACTGCGCCGGCGTGGCGGCGATCATGCGATCTTCCCCGGCCCAGTGCAGGATCTCGCCGGACTCGGTGAAATAATGGCGGATAACATCGCCGGCCGCCTGACTAAGCGCCTGCTCGTCCGGGGTGGCGGTGGTGGTTTCCGACGGGTTGGGGGCATGGGTCAATCCAACGCCGACGATTGCCACATCAAGCCTGTCCCACAGTGACGCTATCTGCTGAACGCTGGGATCGCAAAGAAAGGCGTCACGCAGCTCGGTGGAGGAAATATACGGCGCATGCAGAAAATGCGGCGTGCCGCCCATCTGTTCCGCAGCCTGGCGCACAAACTCATTGATCTGAAAATGGGCCGCGGCCTGCTGCATTCCGCCGTTAAGCGCCACGGTCAGTACGCCCGGCAGACGCGGCAAACCTGACAGCGTCACCTCTCTGACCGCGCGTCCCCAGCCGATGCCGATAATGGCGCCGGCAGGCAAATCCGCCTGCTGTAATAACCCGGCCAGCGGCGTGACCAGCGCGCCAAGCACGTTGGTCGGCGGGGGTTCAACCACCGCCGCGGTTTTCAACCCCAGATGCTGGATCAGATCGGCGGTGATTTCCTCGGCGGAGGTCAACTCAATGACTTCAATACGCACAATACCCGCTGCGCGTGCCTTGTTTAACAGTCGCGAAATGGTTGCGGTAGAGACGCCCAGTTTTTTAGCTATATCAACCTGAGACATATCTGACTGGTAGTGCAGTTTTGCCACCATGTGCATCATCGCCCGCGTTGCCGCGACGTCGGGTAAAATATTTTCTTTCAGCTTGAAATTCCTTTCTGCAATGTATTACACTCATTTCGTCAGTTGGAGAATTATTGCGCAACACCACTGAAATTGCAATCCGTAGTCGAGGCGTAAAACCCTGACAGGACAGCATGTTGAAGGTTGTTACGCCAGCTATCAACACGATGTTTCATCGACGAAAAACCCTACCAAGGAGAACGCAATGTCACATATGTCCACCTCTGAACTACGCGGTTATCAGCAAATTTGCGGCAGTAACGGCGCGATGCTGGTTATTGCCTGCGATCAACGCGGGGCAATGCGTAGTTTGCTCTCTTCGAACCCCGATCAACAGGCCAATATTTCCGAACATCAACTGGGACAGATTAAAGCGGATATTACCCGCTATCTGGCGAGTCAGGCTTCTTGTGTTTTGGTCGATCCGGTCTGTGCGGTTCCCGACCTGGTGGACGACGGCATTATCGCGCGTGATACCGCGCTATTGATCGGCCTGGATGCCTCCGGGTGGGACGCCACCGACGAAGGCTATCGCCTTTCGCGGCTGGTGCCCGGCATCAACGCCCGCCGCGTACGTGAGTTAGGCGGCAATGGCGGTAAAATCATGGTGTATTTACGCGCCGATTGTCCGCAGGCGAATATCCATAATATGGCTATTCTACGCCAATGCATCGAAGACTTTGCCGGTGAAGATTTATTGCTGGTCGTGGAATTTCTGACCTATCCGCTGGCAGGGGAAACGGAGGCGCAATACAAAAGCAAACTTCCGTCGCTGATCTACGAAGGGACCAAAATGGCGCTGGAATGCGGGGCGAAAGTGTTGAAAATCCCTTATCCCGGCTCGGCGCAGGCCTGTGCCGCGATTACCGAACTTGCCGGAGAGGTGCCGTGGGCGGTACTCTCAGCGGGGGTCGACCATAGCACGTTCTTAACGCAGGTGGCCGATGCCATGCAAAATGGTGCGTCGGGAGTGATCGCCGGGCGCGCGTTGTGGAAAGACTGTATTTCGCTCGACCGCGCGGTAACCCGCGAAAAGCTGGAAAAACTTGCCATCCCGCGGCTGAAAGAGATTCAAGCGGTGATCGGTCAACATTTTCATGGCGCTCAACACACTGAACATAAAAGAGAGGATCGGGTAAATCATGCCTAAGCAATCCGCAGCGCCTGTCGGGGTGCCCGGAAAACGCGTTGTGATGGTTAACGGCGTTCCCGCATCCGGTAAAAGCAGCATCGCCATCGCGCTGGCGACCGCGACCGGCTGGCCCGTTCTATCGCTGGATGGCGTCAAGAATCCGTTTTTACAGCATCTTGACGGCGTGGATCGTAAATTCAACCGTCTGCTGGGCATGGCGAGTTATCAGGCGATTTGGTCTATCGTCGCCAGCGCGCCGGTGGGAAATACTTTTATTATCGATGCGTGGTTTGGCTTCCAGCCTAAAGCCAGCCTTAAGGCTTATCTGGCGGAGTCGGGGGTGACGCAGCTTGCGGAAGTGTGGTGCCAGATCTCCGGCGAGCTGGCGGCGCAGCGTTATGAATCCCGTCTGGGGCAGCGTTTGCCCGGCCATCCCGGTGCCGACTATATTCCTGAACTGATTGAACTGGCGCGGGTGGCCGAGCCGATGAAATTAGGCCCGCTTTTTATTGTCGACCAAACGTTGCCGGTTGATATTGAAAAAATCACCGCCTGGATGCAGGAGGTATTATCTGAATAAATAATCAATTAAGGTTAATTTAAAAAGATATACGGAATTATCCTAAATTATAGTTAATGGAGAAAATAAAACTGACTGATTAATTCATCTAATCAGAAAGACCTTTTGTGTTAAATTAATTATTCATTGTTATAGATATATTAAATTAGATCCAAATAATTAAACTTGATCACGTTTTTTAAATTATTCGGAAAGTATATTAAATTAACACGCTCATTCTGAATAAGGAGAAATATGTTAACTGACTGGATTAATGAAAATAATCTTCAATTGTTCACGCAGGTTGATGATTGGCGTCAGGCGGTTGCATTATCCATCCGGCCAATGATCGATAATGGCTCGGTTGAACCTCGCTACCTTGACGCTATTTATGCCATGCATGAAGAGATTGGTCCCTACTATGTATTAGGGGAGGGAATTGCGATGCCTCATTCACGGCCGGAAGATGGCGTGATTAAAACCGCACTTTCATTAATGATTATTTCTGAAGGGGTAAAGTTCGGTAGCCCTGATAATGATCCGGTCTACGTTGTTTTTGCACTGGCAGCCATCGATAGCCATTCCCATATTGAAATGATCGCCAGTCTTTCAAAACTATTTTGCGAGGATGAAATCGTCAGCAGGTTAAAAAATGCCGGTAGCAAAATCGAGGTGCTTGATATTATTAGTCTATTTTGAATAACGAGCAGGTCATGGCCGCCGGTGGGCATTGCCGCCGGTGGCAAATGAGAATGAGATCCGCATTGGGTTATCGCGGCGCGAAACCTGAATATGATCAACTAAGGAAATACTGATGAAAAAACTATCGATTCTTGCGGTATGCGGGGCCGGGCTGGGCAGTAGCTTTGCCTGTGAGATGAGTATTGAGTCAGCCCTGAAAGATCTGGGTGTTGAAGCCGAGCTTTCACATTGTGATATATCCAGCGCGACCTCTTCCCGGGCGGATATTATTATGACGGGTGAAAATTTCAGATCGCAGTTTCAGCATTATACCATTAATGCCACCGTGATTTATTTAAAACGGCTGGTTGATAAAAATGAGATAAAAACCAAGCTGGAACCGATCTTGAAAGAAAAAGGCTATCTTATTTAATTTTTTCTGAGTTATCCGATTACGACGAAATAGAACAGGGGGATTGTTATGTCTTTCCTTAATTTCATTGTCCATGACGTGCTAGGTCAAGCCTCGATATTGGTATCATTAATTGCCATGATCGGGCTGATTGCACTAAAGAAAAGTCCGGGTCAGGTTATCACCGGAACATTAAAAACATTACTGGGTTTTTTAGTTTTGCTCGCCGGCGCCAATATTATCGTGGCGACGCTGACATTTCTTGGCGATATTTTCCAGCAAGGGTTTAATATGCGCGGCGTGGTTACCGACGTTGGCGCTATTGCCGGGATCGCCCAGCAAACGTTGGGAAGGGAAACCGCATTAATTATGGTTATCGCGTTTGTGGTGAATATCGCCATTGCCCGGTTTACCCGCCACAAATATATCTTTTTAACCGGGCAGGCTTCGCTATGGATGGCGACGGTGTGTTCGGTTATCGGCTATATGGGGGGATTGCGCGGCGTGGAGCTCATTCTGCTTGGCGGGGTGATTGCGGGGATGATGGCGGTATTAATGCCCGCCATGGCGCAACCGATCGTGCGTAAAATTACCGGCAGCGATGATATCGCGCTGGGGCACTTTTGCACCATTGGTTATATCGTGCAGGCCGGCGTGGCGAAAGTGACCGGCGATGCCAGTAAAAGCACCGAAGATCTGGAATTACCGCCGGCGTTATCCTTTTTACAGGACACCTATCTGTCCATGATGGTGGTGATGATCCCCATCTACCTTATCCCGGCGATTGCCGCCGGCCCGGAGGTGGTGGCGGCCTCCTCGAATGGCGTCAATTATCTGGTATATGCCTTTATACAGTCGATCCAGTTTGTGGTCGGGGTCTACGTGCTGCTGGCCGGGGTTCGCCTGCTGCTGGCGGAAATCGTTCCCGCGTTCCGCGGTATTGCGCTGCGTATCGTACCCAATGCGGTGCCGGCGCTGGATTGCCCGGTGCTGTTCCCCTATGCGCCCAATGCGGTGATTATCGGCTTTATCTCCACCACCGTGGGCGCGGTGATCGGCATGTTCCTATTCCCCACCGTCGGGCTGGCGATGATACTGCCGGGAATGCTGACCAACTTCTTTGCCGGCGGCACGGCGGGTATCTTCGCCAATGCGGTCGGCGGGCGACGCGGAGCCATCATCGGCGGGGTTTTCCACGGGTTGTTCATAACGTTGTTGCCCGCGTTGCTGTTACCGCTGCTGGGGTCGTTTGGTTTGGAGAATGTCACATTCAGCGATTCAGACGTTATCAGCGTCGGACTGGTGTTCGGCTACATTCTTAACTTCTTCCAATAGTGCCTGACGGAGGCCGTATGAGCGCCACGATAGACGATATTATGCAACAGGGGCTGAGCGATGAGGCGCGCGCCAAGGCGCTGAATGACCTGGGGAAAAAATCCCTGGAGCAAAATGATATCGAGCATGCCATCGCCTGTTGGGAAAAAAGTATTGCGTGTTATGGCAAACCCGGTTTTGCTCAGGCGCAACTGATGAAAGCCTACAATATCAGACGGCGTGAATGTGCTCAGGCCGGCGACAGCGGCGGGGCGGAGCGCTATTCACAAAAAATTGATGCGTTGATGCAGCAGAGCAAGGATGCGATCCGTTACGGCTTTTAACGCCTTGCCGGCAGGGAAAATGGCCGCTCATAGAGTGGCCGTTTTTACTCGCCGCGGAAAACCATATTCCGTGGGGATCAACAACGAATAACGCAACGGGTGGAATAACATCCAAGGGAGATTGGAACAGGGCTATTGATCGCGTAAAGTGAGGACGTCGGATGTAGTCCGCATCGCTAATGCCGGGTTGTGACCGAGCATTGATAATGCCTTTGCATTGAGGAAAGTATGGATAATTTTCAAAAAGAGATTGATGAGAGAGCAAACCTCACTTCAGCTAACAAGTTTGAACTTTTATTGTTCCGATTAGGGACTGCATTACACAGCGAACAGTCAGAGTTATTTGGGATTAATGTATTTAAGCTGCGCGAAATCGTTCCGATGCCATCCTTGACCAAGGCGGCGGGGATGAAATCACCGATGCTTGGCATGGTGAATATTCGCGGACAGATTATTCCCGTCATCGATCTTCCCGCCGTAGCGGGCTGTACGCCGGTTACCGGGCTCAATATTCTTCTTGTGACAGAATACGCGCGTAGCACCCAGGCATTTGCCGTTGAATCCGTTGACGACATTGTGCGTCTTGACTGGAGTCAGGTGCTTGCCGCCGAGTCTGGCGTCAGCAGCAGCTATATCACCAGTATCGCGCGCCTTGACAGCGATAAAGAGAGTAATCGCCTGGCGTTGGTGCTGGATGTTGAGCAGATCCTGCATGACATCATTCCCGTCGATCGCGATATTCAGATCGAGAACGTGGAATCGAAAACGTTTGATATCAAACCGGGCGCGGTGGCTATTGTGGCGGAGGATTCCAAAGTTGCCCGTTCGCTGCTTGAACAAGGCCTGAATATGATGGCTATTCCTTCCGTTATGCATATTACCGGGCTGGAGGCCTGGAATAAAATACAGATGATGGCGCAAGAAGCGCAGGCGGAAGGTAAGCCGATTTCGGACAAGATCGCGTTTGTGTTGACCGATTTGGAAATGCCGGAAATGGATGGCTTTACGCTGACAAGAAATATTAAACGTAATGATTTCCTGAAGCATATTCCGGTTATTATCCATTCTTCGCTGTCCGGCAGCGCCAATGAAGATCATGTTCGCAATGTAGGGGCTGATGCTTATGTGGCAAAATTCGAAATTAACGAATTGGCGACGGCGATCCAGGGTGTGCTTGATAACGCGCCGTCCCATTAATTTCGAACGATGGTTCTTTTTCCCACGGTCTCTGCCTTATCAACGTTAAGCAACGGGCAGAGGCCGGCAAATCCCGAATATTAAAATAATTAAACCTGCGTTTTATCAATAAACGAGAATGGCTTCTGGTGGTTTTCAGTATGCCGGAAGGGCGTTGCGGCGCCGATCTTATCCGATGCCGATCAACGTCGGGTTAAGTCCGATTTCAAGGGGGCTTATCTGTCCCGACATGCCGACGCGTGCGGGCTGAGATCGCTTGACCATGAGGTTAAACGATTTAATATGGCTAACTTTTAAAGTTAGAAAAACTGCAATGACAGAATCCAGCGATATTCGGTTCCTGCTCACAATCAGGGACAGTGGAAGCCTCACTGCCGCTTCGCGGAAACTGGGTTTATCCCCTTCTGCGGTAACCCAACGTTTGCAATTATTGGAAAAAAAATTGTCGATGCGGCTGGTGGATCGCACCGCGCGCAAACTTCTCTTTACGGAGGAGGGGCAACTGCTATGCCAACGCGGCGGGGATCTGCTGCAACAGTTCGATGCGCTATTTGAAGATTTGCACGAACGCAGGGAAGGATTGGTCGGCACCTTGAAGATTAACGCGCCCCTGGGATTCGGGCGTCGTTACCTGGCTCCGGTTATTGCCGACTTTCAGCAGCAGCACCCGGAGGTTACCCTGGCGTTAACGCTTTCAGACCGTCCGCTCACTGAAACGGTCGATCGCTTCGATATCGTCGTACATATCGGCGAATTGCTCGCCTCCAATCTGGTTGGATTTGCCATTGCGCCAAATGCCAGATTCGTCTGCGCCTCGCCGTCGTTTATTCAGCGTTATGGCAACCCAACCACTCCGGATGAACTAATGCATATGCCTTGCATCGTGCTCTCGGAGAACAACGAAGACGTTTCCTTGTGGAATTTCAGCAAAGGGAAAACCAGCCGCAGCGTAAGAGTGTCGTCAAGCCTCAGTTGCAATGATGGCGACGTCATTCGCCGTTGGGGCTGCGAAGGACGTGGTGTCATCCTGCGCTCCGAATGGGACGTCGCCGACGATATTCAAAGCGGAAGACTTGTCAGGCTGCTACCGACCTGGAAGGCGCCAGACGCCAATGTGATCGCTCTGACTCACAACCGTGCCGGTTTACCGGCGCGAACCCGACACTTTATGACGTATTTGCAGAGCAGATTCAAACCCACTCCTCCGTGGCGAACCTGATAGTGCTTTGGCGCGTAAGCGATGGGTGAAGCCGATTTGAAAGCATTGCCTGATTTTAGATTCAGTTTTACTAACTATAAGAGTTAGAGTGACTTAATTGACAGTGCCTGTTCGAACTTTATAATCGGACCTATTGATACGCGTCGATTGCGAAAAAGGCCAGCGCAATGCAGCAATCTTTCGCCACTGTCAATCCAGACTATCCCCAAGCGAAACTTTTCGATCTTCTCACCGCGCTCTTTGATTCATGGACGCTGTGGGATCACGCTGCCGGCTCTGCGCCGGCGGGTCGCGTCGACATTGGCCGCGAGACTATACCGTGCGGCGGCTATACTCACGAAAGGAAAAAGCATCATGAACACACAGATTGTGATTAATAACGCTGACAACGCCCCGCCTCCCGGCGGGCACTATTCACACAGCTGTACGGCGGGCGGGTTCGTCTGGATTTCAGGTCAACTGCCCATTAAAACGACCGGAGAAAAACAGGTTGCCGCGCCTTTCGAAGAACAAGTTCGACAGGTACTCAGTAACCTTGACGCTTGTCTGGTCGGTGCGGGCGTTAGCCGCAAAGAGCTGGTTTCGGTGCGGGTTTACGTTACGGATATTAGCCTGTGGCCCGCATTTAATACACTTTATGCCGACTGGATCGGTGATGCTCGCCCCTCACGTGTTGTCGCCGGCGTTTCTGAACTTCATTACGGTGCGGCAGTCGAGGTCGAAGCCGTTGCACTGGCGACCGTGAAATAATGCGCGAATAGCGACGTCGACTTACCGGGAAAACACATCATGTCTGATTTACTGTTGCTACAGAATATTAATACTCCCTTTCTACTGATTGATGAATATAAGTATCAGCGAAATATCGATCGGTTATATGAGCGGATCGAGAAGCTGGGCAGCCAGGTGCGCCCGCACCTGAAAACGCTTCGCTCCCTTGAGGCTTCCCGCTATCTGTTGAAAAATCCGGACTCGCCCGCCACGGTGTCTACGCTCGCGGAAGCCGAAGCCTTTGCCGCGGCCGGGTACACCAATCTGCTTTATGCCGTTGGCATTGCACCGCATAAGCTGGAGCGTGTGACGCGTCTGATGAAGCAGGGCGTCAATATTCATATTCTGCTGGACAGCCCGGAGCAGGCGCGGGCTGTGTCGGCGTTCGCCAGTGATAACGGCGTGATATATTCAGTTTTCATCGAGGTTGACTGCGATGGACACCGTGGCGGTATTCCGCCGGAAAGCGAAGCGCTGACGGAATTGGCCCAGCTCGTTCACGGCAACGGCGCGGTATTGACGGGGTTGCTGGCGCATGCGGGTGAATCCTATAACTGCCGGACGGATGAACAAATTCGTCAGGCCGCGCGCAATGAGTGCGATGCTATCCGGGCTGCCGCCGCGCGTATTCGGGCTAAAGGCATTGCCTGTCCGGTGCTGAGCGTCGGCGCGACCCCCACGGCACATTTTGCCGAAGACCTGTCGGGCATTGCAGAAGTTCGTGCAGGCGTGTTTACCTGTTTTGATCTGGTCATGAAGAATGTGGGTGTCTGCAACATAGACGACATTGCTATCTCTGTCGTAGCGTCGGTCATCGGTCACAACCGCGACAAGAACTGGGTGTTCATTGATGCCGGATGGATGGCCATGTCTCGCGATCGCGGCACCGCCACGCAGCCGACCGATTATGGTTACGGGCTGGTCTGCGATATGGATGGTAAACCGCTGGATGTTTGTCTCACAACGACCAACCAGGAGCACGGCATCATCGCGCTTCCCGTTGAGAGCACGCTGAAGCCGGATGACTTTCCGGTGGGATCACGGTTACGCATTTTGCCAAATCATGCCTGCGCGACAGCGGCCATGCATCAGCAGTATCAGGTGCTCAGTCAGGACAATGGCGGGCAGGGTATCTGGCACCGCATCATGGGATGGTAATGCATGATGAGCGGGTTTGATGCGTGAGCATCATCCCCGCTATGAAGCCTGGCTTTCTGACGCTGTCGTGAATAGCCGCGCCATTAACCTATGAAAATGAAAAACGCCCTGGAATTCATTAGAACTCCAGGGCGTTTATAAATTAGTTGATCCAGGGAGAGCGTTTTACTACTCGGAAAACGATAAAATCGGCAGTATTCGAGTATATCGAGGTTGATTACAACCGACCCCGCCGGAGCGGACTAAGTCCGACAATGTGAAACAAGAAACCTCGCTTAAGGCTGTGTCCACCGTCGCTGAGCAAGATCCTCTTTTAGCTGGATCATTGCTCTACTCTGAAGAACGCAACGGCAGCAATCGGTTAGCCACAGGGCTTGATTTTACAATAGATGTGCTGGTCGTTGCATAGCGGGAAATTTTACTAAGACAAATATCCAGCTCTTCAATATGGCGTAAATGAAGTCGACAAAAGAACGCATCATCTCCTGTTACCTTATCGCACTGTGTAATTTCTTTGATCGCGGCGATGAGTTTTTCCACGCGATTAAGTTCTCCCGGGAGAGGGCGTACCCGCACGATGGCGGTGATAGGGAATCCTAGTGCACTAGGCGAAAGCTGAACCGAGAATTTTTCGATAATACCTTGGTCCTGAAGCCGCCTAAGTCTCTCTGCGCAACTGGGTTGTGACAAGTTGATGTGCTCACTAAGTGACTTTACGGTCATACGACCGTCCCCGTGAAGGGTTTCGAGCAGCTTGCAGTCTATTTTATCCATATTTAATTAAATTAGCCGATAATCAAAAAAAAGTCATTAAAAAAGGCTTTAAGGCCTAAACATATCATTAAATGTATTCAATGTGAAAGGACTATAAAATAAAATTTACCTGTCATTAATTAATGGTGGGCTTATGAAAAATAAAGGCATAGTTGAGATGCTTGCAGCAATGACGATCTGTGGAACGATCGGCATTACGGTAATGACATCCGGACAGACTGAAGTCAGTTTGATTTTTTATCGTTGTCTTTTTGGTATGATTGTTCTTCTTGGAATATGCTTTGCTAGAAAATATCTGAATCATAAGTTGATTACTTCCCGCCTTATTATGGGATCGCTCATTGGCGGCGCTGCACTTCTCGGAAACTGGTATTTTTTGTTTGCGTCCTATGAAAAAACATCAATCGGTGTAGCGACCACGATATATAATACCCAGCCGATAATGATGATCGTACTGGGTAGCATT
Source organism: Brenneria sp. hezel4-2-4 (assembly GCF_013155275.1). Classification (GTDB taxonomy): domain Bacteria; phylum Pseudomonadota; class Gammaproteobacteria; order Enterobacterales; family Enterobacteriaceae; genus Brenneria. The sequence goes on along the minus strand of NZ_JABJXS010000001.1, from coordinate 633,893 downwards.
CTTTTCAAAGAAAAGATTACAGCGAATATTATTATTTGGACATCCGTTTCGCTTGCCGGATTGCTATTTATTTCACAGATGGTTGGTCATGATGGTATTCCAAATGAGACAAGCCATTATTTGATTGGCGTTGCTCAGGCATTGATTGCGGCTGCACTTTATGCAGTGGCGGCTTTGTACGCACGTATCCTGAAAGGGTACCCACCGACACTGATCGCGCTATTCCAGATGACGTTAGGTGCTGTGGCGCTGTGGCCTTTTGCGGATCTGAGCATGCTTATCTCTCCGACATGGGACCGCCAAACATTCGCCACCGTGCTTTTGGGTGTTTTGCACACCGGAGTGATGTACATCCTGCTCTATGGTGCACTTCAAAAAATTGAAGCTTACCGTGCTGCTTCTATTTCATTCATATATCCGGCATTAGCTATTTTTATTGATTCTGTATTTTTGGGCGTCACTCTTTCATTGGATCAATGGGCTGGAATAGGTCTGATTCTTTTGGGGGCGGCAGGAATAAATTTGAAATGGGATGTGTTCAGGTTATTAAAGAAGCCTACAGGAGTAGAAACAAATGGTCAGAGTTAGAGAAGTTCAAGGGAATAACAGCGAAGATGTTGGTAAGGCTGTGTTCGATATAATGGAAGGTAAAGTTGATGCGGTATGGTTGCGAGGTTTTTCTGATATTTCAGTATGCGAAAAGATATCCAGTAATTTTTATTCTACAGGCGATGCGCTGCCTCGTAAGGATAATGTCCCGGGAATAATGATCGGTGAATCGCATTATTTTAAGTCTCCGGAAAATTACTACAAAGTATGCGGCGAGCAAAGGAAGGCAGTCGCGTCTCTGTTCGAGGACATTGATCAAAACCCGGTGCAGGAACTATATTCTATAGCCCAGAATTATCGAGGCAATATGTTCCGTCCGGCTACCTGGTGTGAACATGAAGCATTACCTACCAGGGCTATTTCATGGCAGGAGAAACCGGGGTCACAGTTTCTTCTGCGGCCTCATGACGACGTATCGCAGGTTTTCTGCTCAAGGAATGAAGGCTGGGAAACTCAACACATCACCACTCTGGTAGCCGTCAACTTCTACGCGCGTTGCCAAAGTGGAAGTGGAATGCTCCGCGTCTTTGATTTGAAGCATAGTTCTGAGCTAGCGGAGAAGTTTGGGGTGGAAGGTGTCGGTTATCCTTATCCACAGGACTATCTGAGCAATTTTGATTATATTGATATTCCTGTAGAGACAGGGGATGTTGCAATGCTCAATGGAGCGTATGTCCATAGTGTGACCCCCAGCACCAGTGACAGAATCGTATTGAATAGCTTTCTCGGAGATTTGAAAAACGATAATGAAATCATTTACTGGACATGATCGAGTAAATTTTGGTTGCCTGGCGTTTAAGAAAGCGGTCTAAGGTGCAAAGAATAGTTATAAAGACGGCCCCAAAGCGGGCCGTAACACAAGGACTACTTCAGAACAAGCCGTGTCGGGCCAATGCGACTGCGATCGTGTCGTGAGCATATCGGAAAGGGTATAGGCGTTGCCGATTGCTTTGGCCCGGCGGACAGCGGTATCGGAAAGTGCCACGATCATAGCTCCTGATTAAAGGTCAGAGCTGGATTTTGGGTTCCGGTCACAAAGGATAGCAGCAACAATGCGAACACAATCTTCCCGATTTTCCGATGGACTTAAAAATACCGGATGATATAGGTAGATTTCAGTGGATATTGTTGGAATGTAGAAGGAAGGTTTTCACTCTTCTTTTAATGATTTGTAAACGTCAGTAGACATCAACAGAACTAGTAAATGGCTCCTCTGACTGGACTCGAACCAGTGACATACGGATTAACAGTCCGCCGTTCTACCGACTGAACTACAGAGGAATCGGTTAACTGCGGGGGATAATAGCGGGAGCATTTCACCTTGTCAAAGGCTGTTATGCTTTATAGCAATTGATTGCTGAAGTAATAATCAACATATTGAAATCACTGCGCAAGTTGCATGATGATTTGACGCGGCTCCGGTGCTTTTACATCGGCGCTTGCACCTTGAAATAGCAGTAGTTGCATTAGCGTGGTGCACATCCAGACAAAGAAAAATCGATATCATTCCCTTTCAACTGGTCTGCCTTAGCCGGTGAACCATTTCTTTTCCTTATTTTACCCGTAACTTATCAAGCAGGTATCAGGTTTCCAACGTCTTACGTTCACAATATGGCGCGGTTATTGCAACCTTCTTTGGGGTAACTACTCAGGAGGCAGAAATGAATCTTAGACGGCTCAAATATTTTGTGAAAATCGTTGATATCGGTAGCCTGACCCAGGCTGCTGAGTTGTTGCACATTGCGCAACCGGCGCTGAGTCAGCAGGTCGCTACGCTGGAAAGTGAGCTTGAAAAACAGTTGCTGGTACGTAGCAGACGTGGAGTTACTCCCACAGAAGCAGGGAAAATCCTTTATTCGCATGCGCAAACCATTTTATACCAATGCGAACAGGCCAAAAGTGCAGTGAATGGGGTCAGGCAGTCGGTAAACGTATAGATTTTAGTAGCCAGCCATTTCGTGATGGCTGGCTATATCCGCTGTCTCTCAATGTGGCAAACGGTTGATTCTCCTGAAAACGCTTGCTTTCTCCACAACATTCGTCTCGTCAGTTGCTCGCTTCCCGCTTCCTGAAATCTTCTGCATATATAAAATAAAATGCTTTTTTAAATATGACTTCGCTTACCTACTTTATCTGCGATTTCATTTTATCGCCTCCCCGTTGAATGTGTTGATATCAAAGTTGTGATATATACTGGTAGTAAGGTTGGTTTAGGTGTTACATTAATCCTCACAATGTTTTTAAATCCCATACACTAACGTACTGTTGGTGCCTGTCGGGATATACAACAGTTAATATTTTTGAGTAAGGGGTTCATATGAATAGTCTTCTCTATCAACTCTTGATAAGACTGGCAGAAAAAGAGGTCGGGGAAAAAGAACTTCATGCCAAAATCGAATCGTTAGAAATGTTGGTGGTTGCCATTGTTTCAATGCTAGATGACGAGAAAATTAATGAGTTAACCAAGAAGGTACAAGGCGTATTAGCAGAGGCTACGCAGAGCAAGGGCGAGGATTTTTGTTTAGCAGCCGAATTATTAACTAGAAATATTAATCGCATCACGAGCATCTCTATACGTGATTAATTTTCCATATTGTTATGAAAACTAGGCTAATTAATGATTTCGTTTAATGTTCGTTTATAAAGCTTGCTGTAATTCGGTTTATGAAATTAATGTTTTTGTCTTTATCTTCAAATGTCAAAGAAATAAAGACGCTGATTTTTAACCAGCGTCTTTAGTGAGTCCAAACTATTCTTATTTATCTCAAGCCAGCTGTTTTTTCTTCCGAATAACCCGATAGGCTATCGCCAGGATAATAAACCACAATGGCGTTACCGTCAGTGCTTGCAGGGTATCGGGCTGTAGAGTTAACAGAACGATCACAAAGGCAAAAAACGCCAGACAAACCCAGCACATAGCAATACCCCAAGGCATTTTATATTGCGAGCCGGCATGCGATTGAGGCCTTTTTCTACGGTACACCAGGTAAGAGCAGAGAATAATGCTCCAGATGAACATGAACAAAATGGCCGAAACCGTCGTTACCAGAGTAAATACCGTCATCACATTCGGGATGAGATAAATCAACACGACACCAAACAACAGGCAGATACAGGAAAACAGTAATCCTGTGGAAGGAACTGCGCGTTTAGACAACATACTGAAATGTTTCGGCGCATCTCCCTGTTTGGCTAACCCAAACAACATCCGGCTGGTGGAGAAAACGCCGCTGTTGGCTGACGATGCCGCGGAAGTCAGCACTACAAAATTAATCACGCTGGCCGCGGCGGGCAGCCCGACCAGTACAAACATTTCAACAAAGGGACTGCGGTCGGCTGCAATATCGCGCCACGGCGTAACTGACATGATCATGGCCAACGCAAAAACGTAGAACATGATGATGCGGATCGGTATCGCGTTGATAGCCCGGGGAAGCACGACTCTTGGATTCTTCGTTTCTGCAGCTGTTGTGCCAACCAGTTCAATGCCGACGAAAGCGAATACGGCTATTTGGAATCCGGCAAAAAATCCTCCAATGCCTTTAGGGAACATACCGCCATCGTTCCATAAGTTATTAAACGATGCGACAGAACCTGATGGCGAAGGGAAGGCCATCATGACGAGCGCCACGCCGATAACAATCAAGGCGACAATGGCCACAATTTTGATCATCGCAAACCAGAATTCCATTTCGCCGAACAGCTTTACTGACGCCAGATTAAGCGTGAGCAATAATAGAACGCAGAGTAATGATGATATCCATTGTGATAGGTCGGGAAACCAGAACTGCGCGTAAGCGCTGATCGCCACTACGTCGGCAATACCGGTAACGACCCAACAAAACCAGTATGTCCAACCGGTAAAAAATCCTGCCCAGGGGCCGAGCAGGTCGGCGGCAAAATCACTGAAGGACTTATAGTTTAGGTTGGAGAGCAGTAACTCGCCCATTGCTCGCATAACGAAATACAGCATGAAACCGATGATCATATAAACGAAGATGATCGACGGCCCCGCCAGGCTGATGGTCTTTCCCGACCCCATGAACAACCCGGTACCAATGGCGCCCCCAATAGCGATGAGCTGAATATGGCGATTGGTCAGGTTTCGCCGTAGCCCTTCGCCTCCAGAATCGGCAAGGTCCGTCACCTCTTTTGATTGATCTACCATTTAATACAATTTCCTTTTTATATGTGATGTTGTTTTGAGATCTTGAACGGCTCTCTCATAACAAAAATGGGTATGGATAAGATAGCCTATCTGTCGCACTGATTATAGGGAGTGGCTGGTATAAATATGGCGAATAATTGCACGAAATGATTCTGTGTGTTTTTTGCCCCGAATAAATGGCATATTGTAATATGAAAGGACTAAATTGCGCGGCGCACAGGTTAGCAAAATTACGTATGGCTCACAATGTAATTTTGGCGTGTGGAAAAGTAAGAAAAAATCAATGTGAACTATTTGACAGTTGCCGCCAAGAAGAGAATAATCCATGCCGTTGGGTCGTTAGCTCAGTCGGTAGAGCAGTTGACTCTTAATCAATTGGTCCGGGGTTCGAACCCCCGACGACCCACCAACATTTCAATGAGTTACATCATTTCTTAATCTATCCTATCGTTGCTTGTCCTGTAACACCTCTTCGATGTCGTTATTCTGCTTTCTGTATTGAGTTTCTTAATGCGCACATTAAATAAATGCCATCCGGATAAAATAATTATCAAACAATAAGATGCCTTTGCTAATTAAGTGTCAGGAGTGAATAACCTTTATTTCTCCTTATTTTAATAAAAGTTTATCTGTTTTTTAATTACTGTTATTTTTAGTAACCATAAAGTAACAGTAACATTTAGCACTAATTGCAAAGTATCAGCGAGCGAAAACACAGAATGGACATAGGAACGGTATACAAAGAAGCGCTTTCTGCGGGCATGAAGCGTCATATCGAACATGAGTCCTCATACGAAGAGCTTCACCTCCAAAGAAAGGCACCGCCAGCGACATCAAGAGACTTGTGGCTGACGGGAAACAGATTACTGCCGATATGCGTGTTTGATTTGTTTGACGGTGGTGCTAAAGGCTTCAGCCTGCTCAGGGTCTTCCAGTTGAGCGATATATTTTTCCATATTGATGATGACTTTGCCTGCATCAGCCTGGCCGATGGCTTTTAATAACAGCGTGATGGTTGCTTTTAAACAAGTTACTTCGTGTGCCAGCGTTTCTACGGTCGCGGCGGTGGAAAAATCTACGTTGCTCATGTTTTCTCCTTAACAAGAAACAGCATAAAATGTGTTTTAGTCAGCCTACAGGGGGCGAAAGAGCCGCTGCCAGCATCGTCAGATTGCCGCGAGTATAGCATAATGTGTATTCCTCACGGCTATTATTAATGAGCAATCACTATGTAGTGGCTGTTTTTTACGCATTTAACTTTATTTTAATTGTATTTAATTGCCCAGGTTTATATAGTGGGCAGTGCTTAGAAATGTTTGACTGAATACATAAGGCTTTCAGCCTGGACGCTTTTTCTTACTATATTTTTTATAAAATATACGCATAGTGGATGAAAAGCACTGATATAACATATGGTTACAATAGCTATCTTTGATTGACATAGAAACATAATGTTACTGATTGTCGTTGTGTTTTTACGATGCGCGGATGACTGGTGATATGGGGTCAGCGTTTTGAAAGCCATAATCTGAAATGTTAAGAATGTGATCAATATGCATCCCGGAGTTAATGATATATTGTTATCATTGTGCTCTGGTAGCGAGCGTTTATTACTACATCGCATATTTAAAAATACATAATTCATATAAATTCTGTATTCGTTATCTTTTGAAACCAGCGTAGTATCACCTGCAAGCAACTCGTTATGTAAGTGTTACTCCCTTTTTTGGAGAATTATTCTTTGATTAGCGTTTTTCTTGTTGATGACCATGAACTGGTGCGGGCAGGGATACGGCGCATTCTTGACGATATCAAAGGTCTCAAAGTCGTTGGCGAGGCATCATGTGGTGAGGACGCCGTCAGGTGGTGCCGCAGCAATGATGTTGATGTTGTCTTAATGGACATGAATATGCCGGGGATTGGCGGTCTTGAGGCAACGCGTAAAATACTGCGTTTTTCTCCTGATATAAAGGTTATCATGCTAACTATTTATACGGAGAATCCTTTACCTGCTAAAGTAATGCAGGCGGGTGCCGCCGGATACGTCAGTAAAGCCGCTGCCCCGCAGGAAGTTATCTGTGCCATCCGCGCCGTGCATGCAGGTAAACGGTATATTGCCTCCGATATTGCGCAGCAAATGGCATTGAGTCAGTTAGAGCCGCAGGCAGAGACGCCGCTGGAGTGTTTGTCTGAGCGTGAATTGCAAATTATGATGATGATCACCAAAGGACAAAAGGTGACTGAAATTTCAGATCAGCTCAATCTTAGTCCTAAAACGGTGAACAGCTATCGCTATCGGATGTTCAGTAAACTGAACATTCATGGTGACGTGGAGTTAACGCACCTGGCAATTCGCCACGGCCTCTTTAATGCGGAGACATTGTTAAGTAGTGAGTGAAAGTTTCGATGCCCCGGCATTTCTAAAGACGGTAACCAGCCAGCCAGGGGTCTACCGCATGTATGATGCCGCGAATACGGTAATCTATGTCGGTAAAGCGAAAGATTTAAAAAAACGGCTGTCCAGCTATTTCCGCCGCAACGTCGCCAGCCGTAAAACAGAAGCTCTGGTAAAAAGTATCAGACAGATCGATGTGACGATCACCCATACTGAGACCGAAGCCTTACTGCTGGAACATAACTATATTAAGCTTTATCAGCCACGCTATAACGTCTTACTGCGTGATGATAAATCTTATCCCATGATTTTTCTGAGCGCCGATCGACACCCCCGCCTTGCTGTTCATCGTGGAGCCAAACACGCAAAAGGTGAATATTTCGGGCCATTTCCGAACGGTAACGCCGTACGTGAAACGCTGATTCTGTTGCAAAAGCTTTTTCCGGTTCGGCAATGTGAAAATAGCGTGTATCGCAACCGCTCACGTCCTTGTCTGCAATATCAAATTGGTCGCTGTCTTGGGCCCTGCGTCAGCGGGCTGGTAAGTGAAGAAGACTACCGGTTGCAGGTTGACTATGTACGTTTGTTTTTGTCCGGTAAAGATCAGCAGGTGCTTAATCAGCTTATCTCGCGAATGGAAGCGGCGAGTTCTGCGCTGAATTTTGAAGAAGCCGCCCGTATCCGCGATCAGATTCAGGCTGTTCGACGAGTCACGGAAAAGCAGTTTGTTTCAGGCACTGGAGAAGATTTGGATGTCATCGGCGTGGCTTTTGACGCCGGAATGGCCTGTGTACACGTGTTGTTCATCCGACAGGGAAAAGTATTGGGCAGCCGCAGCTATTTTCCGAAAGTTCCCGGCGGAACCGAACTGGGTGAAGTTGTACAAACATTCGTGGGGCAATTTTACTTGCAGGGAAGTTTGGCTCGAACCTTACCCGCAGAGATTCTGCTCGATTTCACGTTGCCGGATAAAGATCTGCTAACTGAATCTTTGACGGAAGTCGCCGGACGAAAAGTGCAGATTCAGACTAAACCGCGTGGCGATCGCGCTCGTTATCTGAAACTTGCCCGCACGAATGCGGCAACGGCGCTGGTGACGAAGTTATCGCAACAGTCAACCATACACCAGCGCTTGTCTGCGTTGGCAAAGGTTTTGCAACTGCCGGAAATTAATCGCATGGAGTGTTTTGACATCAGTCATACTATGGGAGAGCAGACTGTGGCATCCTGTGTGGTATTCGATGCGAATGGTCCGTTACGTTCGGAATATCGGCGCTATAATATCAGTGGGATTACGCCCGGTGATGATTATGCCGCGATGACTCAGGTTCTTAAACGTCGTTACGGTAAGGCGTTGGACGACAGAAAAATCCCTGATGTAATCGTTATTGATGGCGGTAAAGGGCAGCTTGGTCAGGCAAAAGCCGTATTTGACTCGTTAGAGGTTCCCTGGGATAAGAATAAGCCTCTGTTGCTGGGGGTGGCTAAAGGCAGTGACCGCAAAGCCGGCCTGGAGACGCTGTTTTTTGAGGCAACGGGCGAGGGTATTGCTTTACCGTCAGATTCTCCTGCTTTGCACGTTATTCAGCATATTCGTGATGACTCACACGATCACGCGATTGGCGGGCACCGTAAGAAAAGAGCAAAAGTTAAAAATACCAGTACACTAGAGCTCATTGAAGGTGTCGGCCCTAAACGCCGACAGACCCTGCTGAAATACATGGGCGGGTTGCAGCCTTTGATGAACGCCAGCATTGAGGAAATTGCAAATGTGCCGGGTATTTCACATGCATTGGCAGAAAAAATCTTCCATGCATTGAAACACTAGGGACAATGTAGCAACATACTCGTAATATCCACTCCAGCCAAATAGTTACCTAAGCGCTATGCAATTTAATATACCGACGTTGCTGACTTTGTTTCGTGTTGCTTTAATCCCGTTTTTTGTGCTGGCGTTTTATCTTCCATTCGTCTGGGCACCCCTGGTGTGTGCGTTGATTTTTGTTTTTGCAGCGGTTACAGACTGGTTTGATGGCTTCCTGGCCCGCCGCTGGAAGCAAACTACGCGATTCGGGGCGTTTCTCGATCCCGTCGCAGATAAAGTGATGGTTGCCGTCGCATTGGTTTTGGTGGCGGAGCACTATCATTCCTGGTGGATTACGTTGCCTGCTGCAACGATGATTGCACGTGAAATTATCATTTCCGCATTGCGTGAATGGATGGCGGAGATAGGTAAACGCAGCAGCGTGGCTGTTTCCTGGATTGGGAAAGTAAAAACCACGGCGCAAATGCTGGCATTGGTGGCTTTATTGTGGCGTCCGGAACGTTTTGTAGAAGGCGCCGGGGTGATCGCTTTATACATTGCCGCCGTGTTGACGTTCTGGTCAATGTTTCAATACTTGAATGCCGCACGACATGATTTGCTTCAACCTTGAGTGAAGGAAAGCGCCGGGAGAGTTTTTAAACGTCGCTTGCGATGGCTCGGAAGGCAGCGGGCAGGGATAGCCCGCGGTATAAAAACGCCGGGAGAGTTTTTAAACGTCGCTTGCGACGGCCCGAAGGGCAGCGGGCAGGGATAGCCCGCTGTAAAAACCAGCAAACGAACGCCTTTGGGCGATAATTCTGTTGACTCATCACGTCAGGTCAGTAGAATGCACCGCATCAACAGCAGCGCTGATTTGCTGAAAGTTAGTAAAAAAATCAGCATGTTCGTATGACCGCGGGAATAGCTCAGTTGGTAGAGCACGACCTTGCCAAGGTCGGGGTCGCGAGTTCGAGTCTCGTTTCCCGCTCCAATATTTTCAGCGATTAATGCTGGGAAAGATTTAAAGGTAAGGCGCGTTGGCAGAGTGGCCATGCAGCGGATTGCAAATCCGCCTACCTCGGTTCGACTCCGGGACGCGCCTCCAATATCCAAGCCCGGGTGGTGGAATCGGTAGACACAAGGGATTTAAAATCCCTCGGCGTACGCGCTGTGTGGGTTCAAGTCCCACCCCGGGCACCATCGATAAAAACTCAATTAAAACAAGCACTTTGTGCAATGTCGTTAGCCGCCAAACAGGCGGTTTTTTTGTGCCTGGAAAATGGCAAGTGGCAGCAGATTGGCAGCACCGATTTTAGTGACTGGTTCTGATATAGGTTGACACTTTTCAGCCTTAAAGCCCGATGAACTTCATCGGGTGTTTTGTATTTTAACGACAGATGCGGTCGCCGTGTGTTGTAGATTTCTAACGACTCCCTGGCCATCTTTCTTGCTTACCCAATCTCTTCCGGCTTAACGAGTAGATATTCCATTTTTAATATCCCGTTTACCCGTTCCGCCAGCGCATTCTGATAATAGTCATATCCATCCGTCATCGAGCAGATGACGCCATGACGTTCATGTAGCGTCTGATACTCTGTTGAACAGTATTGGATATCCCTATCCGAATGGTGTACCAGCGGAGATGCCGTGCGTCTGTTAACGAGTGCCATCTTGAGCGCGTTGGCCAAGTAGTGGGTATGTAAGCTTTCATGTACATGATATCCCACTATTTTTCTCGACCAGGCGTCTATTACCAGACTCACATACGCCGTTCCCTTACGCAGTGGAAGGTTCGCGATATCTGCGACCCATACCTGTTCCGGGTGGCTAGCAACAATCTGATTTTCTCCTGACTTCAATAAATTAGGGTGACGATGAAAGCGATGATGGCTATTCGTCGTTTTGTGATAAGCCCGTTTAGGCATCACCAGTAATCGCGAGCAACGCAGTATCTGGAACAGGCGATCGCGGCCAACCTGCAATGCAGGCTCTGCTTGCTGTCGTAACAAGTAATGCAATTTACGCGTACCCAACCGGGGTTGTTGCAACCGGATGGCAGCCACCTGTTCAATGATATTTTGGGCCTGTATTTCTCTCTCACGCTCACGCTGCAAAGACTGATACCACGCGGCTAACCACCGGTAAATAATATACTTTTGGCGATAATAATCGTGTTTTGTTATTAATGAGTAGGCAGAGTGTTATCACTCAGTTTTAGGTACATCCATAACTCAAGGCAACGCATCAAAATCCTTCAATCCGATTTTCTCATATGGATTACCGATCCAGCGTGCTGTCGGCCTGAAGTCCGCGCTGACCAGACTTTTGCCCGGTTCGTAGAAATCATGACTCAGCCCCGCTAAATCTGCCCAGGTATGAATGAGATGGGCGCTGCTGTATTTCCGGTCTGTATATGTAGTGTATTGGCGGGGATGGCTTTTTTGCCATTCGGGCGACAGCCACAAAATAAACGGAACGGTGTACATGGCGCGGGTCGGCGCGCTCTCGTTGCGGCCCAGCACGTTATGCGGCGGGGTTTCATACACATCCTCGCCGTGGTCGGAGAAATAAAGCAGAAAGCCGTTGGGCTGATGGCGGGCAAAGGTTTCGATCAGGCTGCCGACGACAAAATCGTTATACAGTACGGCATTGTCATAGCTGTTGTAAGTCTCCGCCTGTTGATCGCTTAACCCGGCGGGTATGCCTTTGCGGTCATTGAAGCGTTGATAGCTTTCCGGGTAGCGGTACAGGTATTTCATATGTGTGCCCAGCAGATGCACCACGATAAATTTCTTCTGCGCCGGATCGCGCAGCACTTCGTCAAACGGTGTCAGCACGGCGTCGTCATACTGCCGGGAACTCTGCGTGCGCTGGTTATTCAGATAAAATTGCCGGTCCGTCTGCTGTGAGAAGACCGTCAGCATGGTATTGCGTTTGGTGATGGTTTGCTGATTGGTGATCCAGAACGTTTTATACCCGGCCTGTTTCATCATGTTCATTAATGATGGCTGAGTAAGATAACGATCCGGCTGCTGTTGGTCGGCAAAGGTCAGCGCCTGCTGCAATAACTCGATGGTGTAAGGTCGCGGCGCTACCACGTCATTGAATACAACCAGATTGGGATCGGTTTTGCGCAATGCATCGAGGCGGGGCGTCGTGGGACGGGGATAGCCGTACAGGCTCATGCGGGTACGGGTAGTGGATTCGCCAATGACCAGCACCAGCGTGCGGGGAATATCGCCATTGGCATCTTTCAGATTCGGCAGTGGCGGTAAAGCAGCGTTCTGTCGCAGCATGGATTCCATACTGGCGAGTTGATTTCGGTATTCCAGATAGCTGCCGACAAATTGCCACGGCGCGGTGGTGCCCATGCGTCCGGCCAGATAGGCGACGGCTTCTTCACCCGGCAGATTTTGCTTTATTATTTTTTTATAGATTGGGACGCCAAACAGCACCGTGAGAATGACGAACGTGGAAACGAGGCGATAGCGCATAGGCAACCAGATCGGGCGTATGTGAGTCCACAGATAGACGGCGATGGCGGTATACAGCAGAATCACGGCAATCAGCCTGATACTGAGATACTGGCTGGCGTATTCCCCGGCTTCTGTACTATTGGACTCAAATATCACGAACAGTACGCTTTGTGAGAACTCCTGCCCATATATTAGATAATATCCCAGCGCGACACAGGCTGTTGCCCACAGGATAATACCGAGCACTGCGGTAATAAGGCGCGTCTGACGTGGAAAGAAAAATACCGGAATGAACCATAACAGACTATACAGCAACGCATCCCTTAATCCGTTAAATCCGCTGTGTCCGGAAAACAGAATAACCAGTTGCAGCGTGCATGAGAAATACAAGAAAAATACTAAAAGCCATAACATAGCAGACCATGAGTATTTTTTCTGAATAGAAGGGGAATTCATTTTTTATTGTTTTCCAGTTTATTCAACTAAGCCAGTTTTTGTAAAAAAATTCATTTAGAACCTAAATTATTTATGGAGTAATGTGAATTTCATTACTGCTGCATGGAAGCATTATTCCATATTGATGGCTCAGCATTTTTTCAAAATTAAAAAACCTTCTGGATAACTGCTGTCTGGCGAAAAAGTCCGAGTAATACACCAAAGGAAATAAATTCGCACATCCTAGGTTATCGATAATAATCAGGTCGCCATCATTCTGATTCTTTAAACGATATATAATATTGTAAGGTTTCAACGTCATCGTGACAATGGCGTATTTTTTCGCCCATAGAGCCATACGATGATAGGCCAGTTCGATATCCGCCTTATGTTTTTTATAGAGTAAACTGTCGATGATGTAGTGCTCCAACGTTTTTGATACGTCTCCAGTATAGTCTTTGATAAGATCAAAAACATAACCTGTTCCAAGATTGGTTTTAACTATACCATGATAGTGCGATATTACAGGAACTGTAAATACTTTATTCGCTATCCGCTGATAATATTTAATTTCTCTAATGGTTTCGCGATTATATTCGCCATTTAAATGTACTTTTATACATTTGTCCTGCATTAATGGATGGCAATAGCATGCCCGATGGACGCCCTGAGATATCAATAACGCATCGTTTAAGAAAATCATATTCATTAAAATTAACCTGAATGCTTTTTATATACCTGTTTCCCGGTATATAAAAATATTTCTCTATAGTTTCTCGCTGAATCGGTTACGTCTTTCCCAACATGCTGGTTTCCTCCCAGGTGGTAATGAGCGCACAAGTCCCTTCCCGTGATGAGAATAAAAACGTAATCGAAACATGTTGTTATGTTTAATTTCAGAAATATCTTATCCGCGATTATGATCAAAAGATAATCGTTTTCATAGATCGATTAGATCGTATCGATCGGTGAAAACGATCGAAGGCGTAGTGGTTAGGTGTTCATATAACAGATTGAAAAAAAGCGAGTAAATAAAAAGCAAGCTGGGGAAACGTGCTTATCCGCTCGGAAATAGCGCGTCGTCTGCGGTTTAAGTGGCTGCACTCATCTATACGGGCAGTCTTTCTTACCCCATCAGCCAACTGGTTACTAACGCCGCAAAATACAGACCACGCCAAATGTGGTATGAGTCTTGACACTGCGTAACCGTACATACGTTCACCGTTAACACCGCCGTATATAACTGACGAGCAAACCGGCAGCAAAGGCCAGAGCCATTGATGAAACGATCTAACATTTGATGGCAGTGCGTGACGGCCTGCAACATGCAGCGGACTGTCCGTATGCCAATTATCTGGAGCGCCCTTTCTTTTAAAAGATGCTCATCGACGGCGGCGCCGTCGAAAACTGGGCGCTAAAGCAGGGCAGCGCTATGGCTGCTGGTTGACGAAAGGCAGATCCTTAACCCTTATTTCCCTACTGTATCCGACCGTTATTTTATTTTTCGGCACAGATATTTGTCTTTTATTACGCCATCAAAGAAGCGGCCTTTGGATACAACAGATTCGGAAACAAATTTCCCGTAAATGCGTTCAGGAACGCTAATGTATTGATAGATATCTTTGTTATGGAATTCTATTTCAAGAATACGTTTTTCAGGATCGTATCCAATCGAACGAATTCTTGACGATGACACAAATTGCCGCTGCAATGACTTATCCTCCTTGGTGTGGGACGCTGGATAGAACTATAAAGGATTTTACACGTGTCGTGTTGTTAATGATCATGCTTATTTATCGAATGTACGCCAGTGTTTCGTTTGCCTGGCTGGATGCGTTCGCCGGCATCCGAGCGGGTACTGCGCCCGCTTTTATCTGTAATGTGAGTCGCTGTTTTATCCGTGCGCGTATTCAATCCGGTTTCTGCCGCGAGTTTTGGCCTGATAGAGCGCATCATCCGCTGATTTGACTAAACATTGATAGTCAGGATGTCCGTTATAAACGGCGATCCCTGCGCTTATGGTTACCGTTACTATTTCACCACTCTGAAGGCGGATTTCGTGATCCTGAATTTCTTTTCTGAGACGATCGATAAGTATATAGGCCGCTTCTTTTGAGGTTGCGACCAGGACCAACATGAACTCTTCTCCACCATAGCGGAAAACATAATCGCTGTTCCTGGTATTTTCATAAAGAATGTCGGCAATGCTTTTTAATACGGTGTCGCCTATCACGTGACCATAGGTATCGTTGATGAATTTAAAATGGTCAATATCAATCATGGCCACCGTGAGCGGGACGTTTGTATGCATAGCTAGTGAGGTTTCGTGCCGCAGAATTGTCGACAGGAAGCGGCGATTCAGTAAAAATGTCAGCGTGTCTTTTCCACTCTCTAATTTTTGAACTTCATCAAATAAATACCCCATTAATGTATTTATTTTATAAATTTTATTTCTTACTGATTTAAGTAATGGCGAGTAGTCGATTTGTGCCAGCGGCGATGTATGAGTAAAGTTACCAACGTATTTATCAATCTCAACGATCATTTCACTAATGGCATTTACTTCATGAGTATTATTGAAGCAGGATCTCCCTTTATGGTTAAACCATAAACCAAACTCAGAATCCTCTAACGTTTGAATACTCGCCAACGGGGCGCCGGTAGCTACACTAAAAATAAATGCGTTCTCCCAGTTTAATAACGCCGCGTTTTGACGCTCACGCTCTATGTCGGCATTGCCCAAAATTGAGAATAAGCGGTAAGACTCTTCATTTCTTGCCTCTCTATCATGGGATTGGGAGTAGGTCTCGCTCATTATTTCTATCGCGATATCCATAGAAATTGACGCAAAACGCATCACTTCAAAACATAATGTCTTGTCGTCAGTTTCTTGGGATATATATTCGTAGAGTTTCCATTTTAAACACCGCGCACCGCGCGCAACTAACTCGATGGGAATACTAATACGGGCATGAATTTTCCCGATTTCTTTCTGATGCGCAATTAACTCGCTCAGGTGTTCACCCGTATTAGATAGGATAGCGGCTACCCATTTATGCATTGAACCATGAAGTTTGTTATGGACTTGCTGATTTGAAAGAAATAGGGCCGCTTCGTTATCTGCCAGCATGTGTGAATAGAATTCATCTGCCAGGAGCGAGGACTTCTTATCAGCAAGTGTTTGCAGCAGATGAAAGGCTTCAGGCGAGGTTATGGTTATCAACAGTTTCCATTCTGACAGCACAGCGTGGTGGTAACTTGCTGTTTCGTTCTCTATCTGTCTCTTAGCATTCAATGGGTTGTTCAAATTTTGATCTCTATCTGCGATGTGTCGGGAGTTTTAAGATGGGAATTTATTCGCTTATTCTGGATAATGGAAGCTATTAGGGCAATTGTTTGATATATCGTCCGAACCTGTAAAGATAAGCTAACAGTTATCTACATGTTATATCATTATATACCTTTCATCTTTCAAGTTGCAGGCGAGCCGGCTGTCTCCTTCGTATCTTGAAATTTATTGGATATCACGTTCAGCAATGCTGATAATGTTCCTTTGGGTCAGAGAGATTTTTGAGAAATTTTATGAAAGTTAATGACTTAGTCACAGTTAAAACCGATGGAAGGGAGCGGAGAGAAGGGGTTATCCTGGCCGTTGAAGAGTTTCAGGAAGGAACGATGTATTTAGTCTCGCTTGAAGACTATCCTGCCGGCGTTTGGTTCTTTAATGAAGTTGAGAGTAAAGACGGGACGTTTGTGGAACTTAAGCATTCTTCAGGGAGTGATGTGTAGCAGGTATTGACGTGGTCAATACCTGCTACGGGCGTTAGTCCGCTATGTTAAAAGGTTTCCCAATGTTCTTTACCCGATGGTTTTTTTTGCTGGGGCAATGCCAGTGAGGAGGGGGATTGTGTTGATATGGCCGCCCGGGATGCAGGGGCGGCGGTGTTCGTTTTTGACTGATGCTCGGACAGAATAAATGTCGCCACGGCACGGGTCAACAGCGCGGCCTGCTCTTCCAGAGAAGCCGCCGCGGCGCTGGCTTCTTGTACTAAAGCCGCGTTCTGCTGGGTTACGCTGTCCATTTCAGAAATAGCCTGACCGACCTGAGTGATACCACGACTCTGTTCATCAGAGGCGGTGGCAATTTCTCCCATGATATCTGTTACGTTAGTTACTGCATCAACGATCTCTTTCATGGTTTGACCGGCGTTATCAACCAGCACCGATCCGTTATTAACCAAATCCACTGATTCCGAGATCAATGTTTCTATCTCTTTTGCCGCTTGCGCGCTGCGCTGCGCCAGACTGCGAACTTCACTGGCAACCACGGCAAAACCTCTGCCTTGTTCGCCGGCTCTGGCGGCTTCAACCGCCGCATTTAATGCCAGAATGTTTGTCTGGAAGGCGATGCTGTTAATTACGCTGGTAATTTCAGATATTTTTCTGGAACTGCCTGAAATATTATTCATTGTATTAACGACGTTGGCGACAATATCCCCGCCTTTTTTCGCTTTATCTGAGGCATTGGCGGCAAGTTGACTCGCGTGATGCGCATTCTCAGAGTTCTGTTTCACCGTGGCGGTCAACTGTTCCATGCTGGCGGCGGTTTCCTCCAGCGCCGAAGCCTGCTGCTCTGTCCGGGAGGAAAGATCGATATTGCCGGATGAGATCTCAGTAGAACCTTGATAGATTGAGTCTGCGCTTTCGCGTACGGTTGTTACCGTGTTAACCAACGAAAACTGCATCTGTTGCACGTTTTGCCCCAACAAGCCGATTTCATTTTTACCATATTTTTCAGATTTTTGGGTGAGCTCTCCTTGTGCTATACGTTGGATACGGCCGACTAACTGGTTCATCGGTTTAATTAATGCGCGTTGGAGAAGCAAAAACGTCACTAATGTTAATGCGATGGAAATAGCGAAGCTGGCGCCCATCAGCGAATAGCCGCGTAGGGCATTTTCTTGCGCGGCTTCATTAAGCGATTGAGCGCGTTGCACCCGATAGTCAAGAGCCTGAGCCAGCGGGATGTTATACGCCAGATCCAACCTGCGGGTTTCTTCCGATTCATGCGATAACACTTCCTCGAATAATCCTTCTTTGGCTGAATCGATAAGCGGCATGATCCCCTGGTTGACATAAGCCTCATAGGCGTTACGCAGTTCTACGTCAAAAGCGGCCTCGCGTTCACTTTTTTCCGCACGCTGCTCATAAAAGTCAAATGCCTGTTTGGAGCGTTCAATTCGCGACATAGCCAGCTTTAAATTCTCGCTAAAGACGGCGGTATCGCCAATGCGGGCCGCCGCCGCCGCATGAATCAACAACAGACGCGCAGTTCGCAAATGGTTGGTGCTATCCGAGATTTCCGCACGAACATCGCTTTCGTGTATCACATTTGCCAGCGAACGGTTGCTGTTTTGCAAAAAATAACTGGACGCGCCTATCGATAAGGCAAACAACAGCATGATACCCCCGAGAATAATGACGAATAAAGGGACTAGCCGTAAATTGCTTAACAAGCCAGTTTTACCCTGCTGCTCAGGTCTTGAATTTATTGTCATATCTATCCGCTCATTGTCAGAAGAAGTCATTATAATTTACGCTGCTGCTGGCTCGCAGCATTGGCATTTCAGTTTAAAAGTCTGTGTTGACGACACTCTGTTAACCTGATGCCTAATGTAAAAGATAATCGGCAAATTTGGATAAACCTTAATAAGGTTCAGTGCGATCTATGTCACGTTTTTAACTCTTTAAGCGAAAATAAAATCGATTGTTGTTAAATCCTAAATATTGGTAAATGTTTGATGAAAGGAAATTAGTAACGTGAAGCAACTGCTACTTTGGGATTAGACTGCTCCCGGTTGGCTGTAGTGCAATAAATTAAATATAAACACGGGTGTGGTTTCCTTTTTGTCAGTCCTTGTATGAACTCAATATTCGGGGTGCGATAAGGTTAATGCGTTTATAATTTCATGTCAGGTGTTTCCGGTGACGAATCGATTAAATTTTATATCTATCATGATGGAGAAATTAAACGACTTTCGATTATATGCGATTACATTAACTTTATCGTCTGGTAGAGCAGCATCGTTTATTGTTTTTTCCTAAATCTAATCGAAACATTTGTCGTTAGTTTCTATTATCTGAATAATCTATTTTCAGTAATCAAAATTGGTAAATTGTCAGGCCGGCTTTCTATATTACAACAGTTTCTGTCGTTTTTTATTTTTCCGGATATGAAGAAATAGAGAATCGTAATGCATGAGCGTAAGGAGGGAAACGTGGCTCCTGCATGCATTGCGACTTTCTGCTGGGGCGTCGCGCATCAACCATCAAAAGGATCGGCGGGGTGACGAGTAAGCGAGGGGGTGAGACTGCTTCATTTCGTAAGGAAATGAACGTTTTTAGTAAAAAGCACAAGCAGTTATCTCGATGTCAATTCGCTGTGCGGTCGTAAATTCTATTTTTTTCTTATTTATCATTCAGATAGCGTATAAAGAGTTTTTTTTCACCATAAATGATGCTTTTTTGTAACGCTTAATGCTAATTTTTGTGTGAAAAATGAGTAATTCAGAACGCTTGCTAGATGAAAAATCACGCGTAGTGCTTTCATTTTTGTGATCGCTATCACATAATCACTAAAATCATTCTTCAGTCGCGTTGTATGTGCTACGGATAAGGCGGTACAGTTGCTCTGTTTTAGGATTAATCCTATGCTCTGGTTGTAACAGAGACCTTGAAGGGCTTTGAAGAGCTGGAAGACGAATGGATTCGATGCGTAATGGATGCATGATGAGAGTTGGCGGAAGTACTTACTATCCTGCATTGAAAAGAGTAACTGCATTTGGCGCTGATAGTTTTTTATGCCATCAATGGAGAGTGATTTTTGAACTGGGCGATATGGTCTATCACCTAACTTATGTTCTAAACATAGCCTGTCGGGATGGGAAATATGGGTACCTCTGAATTACTCAAACACATTTATGACATTAATCTGTCTTATTTGTTACTGGCACAACGCTTAATTAATGATGAAAAAGCCTCTGCGATGTTTCGTCTGGGCATTGATGAAGCGATGGCGGATATGCTGATGCAGCTGACTTTGCCGCAGATGGTCAAATTGGCTGAAACCAACCAACTGATATGTCATTTCCGTTTTAACGATCACAATACCATCAAGCTCTTGACTCAAGAATCACGTGTGGATGATTTACAGCAAATTCATACGGGTATTTTGTTGTCGAGTCATTTATTACAACAGTTAACTTCGAAAGAAGAAAATCTGCCTAAGAAAAGGGCATAGTGATGGCGGAGAAAAGTATTGTTCAGGAAGCGAAAGACATCCAGTTAGCAATGGAACTCATTTCTCTGGGTGCGCGTTTGCAGATGCTGGAAAGTGAAACACAACTAAGCCGCGGGCGCCTGATTAAGCTATATAAAGAACTTAGAGGAAGTCCTCCGCCAAAGGGAATGCTGCCTTTTTCAACGGATTGGTTTATGACCTGGGAACAGAATATTCATTCATCCATGTTCTATAACGCTTATAGTTTTTTGCTGAAAAATGGGCAATGCAGCGGTGTCGAGGCGGTCATTAAGGCTTATCGGCTGTATTTAGAGCAATGTTCACCGCATAATGATACGCCCTTGCTGGCGTTAACGCGGGCCTGGACTCTGGTTCGATTTGTTGATAGCGGGATGCTGCAACTCTCAGCATGTCACTGCTGTAACGGTATGTTTATCACTCACGCACACCAGCCAAAAAACAGTTTTGTCTGTAGCTTATGCCAGCCCCCTTCCAGGGCGGTAAAAAGACGTAAACTTTCGCAAAATCTTGCCGATATAATACCTCAACTGCTGGATGAACAGGTAAAACACGCAGTCTGAGCTTGGTAGCGATTTGTGAATCTATCACTGTTTGTTATTGAGGACAGTGATAGATTTCTCCTCAAGTAATTCCTGGCTTCAAACCGCTGCGTTTTATCTCATTTTCCGCCCACCTTTTTACATTAAGGAATTCTTGTGCTGGTTATATTGGGTTATATCGTGATTGTGGGCTCGATACTTGGCGGTTATCTCATGGTCGGTGGGGCCCTGGGCGCGCTTTATCAACCTGCTGAGGTATTGATTATCGCCGGTGCGGCCCTGGGGGCTTTTATCGTCGGCAATAATGGCAAAGCGATAAAAGCAACCATGAGGGCCTTGCCGCTTCTGGTCAAAGGATCCAAATACAATAAAGCGTTGTATATGGATCTCATGGCGTTGCTTTTTCGCCTGATGGCCAAGTCCCGCCAACAGGGTATGCTCTCCTTAGAGTTTGATATTGATAATCCACGAGAAAGCGAAATTTTTTCAAGCTATCCCCGCATCTTGGCAGACAATAATATTGTTGAGTTTATTACCGACTATCTGCGCTTGATGGTGAGCGGCAATATGAACGCGTTTGAAATTGAAACGCTGATGGATGAAGAAATCGAAACGGTCGAACATGAAAGCGATGTTCCGGCCAACAGTCTGGCGATGGTCGGCGATGCATTACCGGCGTTCGGTATTGTTGCCGCGGTAATGGGAGTTGTTCATTCTCTGGCGTATGTCGATCGTCCCGCCGCTGAACTCGGAATGATGATCGCCCACGCAATGGTGGGGACTTTCCTGGGCATTTTGCTGGCCTATGGATTCGTTTCTCCATTGGCAACGTTGCTTCGTCAGAAAAACTCTGAAAAAGTAAAGGTTTTACAATGTATTAAAGTTACCTTGCTTTCCAGCCTTAACGGTTATGCACCGCAAATTGCGGTAGAGTTTGGTCGTAAGACGTTGTATTCGACTGAACGACCTTCCTTTATCGAACTGGAAGAACATATCCGTCGGGTGAAAGCTCCCGCTCAGCAGGCAGCGGAAAATGACGCATGAAACACCAGCACCCCATTATTCGTAAAAAACGTAAGTCCGGGCACGCCGCTCACCACGGCGGCTCCTGGAAAATTGCGTATGCTGACTTTATGACGGCGATGATGGCATTGTTCCTGGTGATGTGGCTGATTGCGATTTCTACGCCAATGCAGCTTGCCCAGATTGCGGAATATTTCCGAACTCCGCTAAAAATAGCCTTAACCACCGGTTCTAAGGTCAGTGAGAGTTCCAGCGTGATCCCCGGCGGTGGCGATGATCCGACACAGCAGGAGGGCGAGGTTAAAAAGACCGTGAAAATGGATACGCTGGAAGGGCGATTAGACGAAATCCGTTTGAACAGGCTGCGAGAAAGATTAGATCAGCTTATTGAAGCAGACCCAAGGTTACGCGCTTTACGTCCGCATTTGTTGATCGAGATGGTGGATGAAGGGCTGCGTATACAGATTATTGATAGCCAGAATCGCCCGATGTTTAAAACGGGCAGTGCGCAGGTGGAACCTTATATGCGTGACATTCTGCGTGCGATCGCGCCTATCTTAAATGATATTCCGAATAAATTGAGTATCTCCGGTCATACCGACGATGTGCAGTACGCCAGCGGCGAGCGTGGCTACAGCAACTGGGAATTATCAGCCGACCGCGCGAATGCTTCCCGTCGTGAGCTTCTCATCGGAGGGTTGGCTGACGGTAAAGTGCTTCGGGTGGTCGGTATGGCGGCGACGATGGGCCTGAAGCAGGCGAGCGGCGGCAGTGATGCTATCAATCGTCGAATCAGTCTGTTGGTGCTCAATAGGCAGGCGCAAAGGAATATTGAACACGAAAATGCGGAGCGCAACGCAGTAGATATCGATAACGCGGACAATTTACAAAATATGGAGTTGGAAAATCCTAAACCTACCGCTCCATCTGCCGACAATAGTAATAATATGGATGGGAGTGGTGAAACTCCGCCGCAACCCGTTAATGGAGTTCCTGCTCCGGAGCGTCAACAGCCAACTACTGAGTTGCCTGCTGCGCCGGACAGTCAGGCGACGCCTTCTCAATAATAAGCCGCGATTCACAGCAGAGGTGACCACGTGAGCATGGATATGAGCGCTTTCTATCAAACATTCTTTGATGAAGCAGACGAATTACTGGCGGATATGGAACAGCACTTATTGTTGCTCGATCCCCTGGAACCCGATACGGAACAAATGAATGCCATTTTCCGCGCCGCTCACTCAATAAAGGGGGGGGCCGGAACATTTGGCTTTACTGTTTTACAGGAAACAACCCATCTTTTAGAAAATCTACTTGATGGTGCGCGACGTGGTGAAATGCGTCTTAGCACCGATATCATCAACCTGTTTTTGGAAACAAAAGATATTATGCAGGATCAGTTGGACGCTTATAAAACCGCACAGGAGCCCAATGCCGAGAGCTTTGAGTATATCTGTCAGGCTCTGCGCCAACTGGCTTTAGAGTCTCAGGCAGATGCCGCCGCGACTCAGGCCGCTCCCGCTCCTGGTGCGGCGGAGCAGAATAGCGCTGCTCCTAAAACGCCAGCGTCGGCAGGGCAGGGCGAGATACGTATTGCGCTTACCGGCCTCAAGTCGCAGGAAATTCCCCAAATGCTGGAGGAGCTTGGTAATCTGGGCACGGTGAAAGACACGCACCAGACCGATAGCAGCGTGGAAGTCACTTTAGAGACTTCCGCCAGTGAAGAAGATATCAGCGCGGTTTTGTGTTTTGTGTTGGAGCCTGAGCAGATCAGCTTTAATCCCGGAGCAGCCAGCCAGCCGGAAGCGGCTGTTGCAGACGCTCAACCGGCGATCAAAGAGCCAGTGGCCGAGGCCGCGCCTGCCGCGCCGGCGGCTAAAACTGCCGCCGCACCTGCCGTTGCAAAACCGCATGTCGTCCACGATGCGGCGAAGAACCGCAGTAAAACGGGTGATACCAGTATCCGCGTGGCGGTAGAGAAGGTTGATCAGCTCATTAACCTGGTCGGCGAATTAGTCATTACCCAATCCATGTTGGCACAGCAGTCAAGTGAACTGGACCCGGTTGTACACGGCGACTTGCTGAATAGCATGGGGCAACTGGAACGTAATGCCCGCGATTTACAAGAGTCGGTCATGTCTATTCGTATGATGCCGATGGAGTATGTTTTCAGCCGGTTCCCGCGCCTAGTCCGCGATCTCGCGGCCAAGTTGGACAAGCAGGTAGAGCTGACGCTGCTTGGCAGTTCCACTGAATTAGACAAGAGCCTGATCGAACGTATTATCGATCCTCTTACCCACCTGGTGCGCAATAGTCTCGATCACGGCATCGAATCACCAGAGAAGCGTATTGCCGCCGGTAAGTCTGAAGTCGGTAATCTGACGCTGTCCGCCGAACACCAAGGCGGTAATATCTGCATTGAAGTGGTGGATGACGGCGCCGGGCTGAACCGGGAAAGGATTTTGGCCAAGGCGATTTCACAAGGGCTGACCGTGAGCGACGGCATGTCTGATGAGGAAATCGGCATGCTGATCTTCGCTCCCGGTTTTTCGACTGCGGAAAAAGTGACCGACGTTTCCGGGCGTGGCGTGGGTATGGATGTGGTGAAACGTAATATTCAGGAAATGGGCGGGCACGTTGAAATCCATTTCCAGGCCGGGAAAGGAACGACTATCCGGATTCTGCTGCCGTTAACACTGGCTATTCTTGATGGGATGTCTGTCAAAGTAAATAACGAAGTCTTTATTCTGCCGCTTAATGCGGTTATGGAATCATTGCAGCCACAGGCGGAAGATATCTATCCATTGGCCGGCGGCGAACGGGTTTTACAAGTACGTGGCGAGTATTTGCCATTAGTCGAACTGTTTCATATTTTTGATGTTGATGGCGCTAAGACCGATGCGACTCAGGGTATCGTGGTGATCCTGCAAAGTGCGGGCCGCCGTTATGCATTGCTGGTGGATCAGTTGATCGGACAGCATCAGGTTGTCGTTAAAAATCTGGAAAGTAATTATCGCAAGGTGCCAGGTGTTTCCGCCGCTACTATTTTAGGTGACGGTAGTGTTGCGTTGATTGTGGATGTATCGGCGTTACAGGCGCTTAATCGTGAAAAGCGTGTGGTTGAAACCGCTGCTTGAAAATAAAATAGCTAGTTGAATAAAGGGTGGAAAACATGACTGGACTTGCAAACGTCGCGAAATTAGCCGGTGAAACTGTAGGACAGGAGTTCTTAATTTTTACGCTGGGCGATGAAGAATACGGTGTTGATATCTTAAAGGTACAGGAAATTCGTGGTTACGATCAGGTAACCCGGATCGCCAATACGCCGACTTTCATTAAAGGCGTCACCAACCTGCGTGGCGTAATTGTGCCTATTGTTGATTTGCGTATTAAATTTGCTCAACAAGAAGTTGATTATGACGACAACACTGTCGTTATCGTGTTGAATCTCGGACAGCGTGTTGTCGGGATTGTCGTCGATGGCGTCTCTGATGTGCTTTCTTTAACTGCCGACCAGATCCGCCCAGCGCCTGAGTTTGCCGTTACCTTGTCAACTGAATATTTGACCGGGTTGGGCTCATTAGGTGAAAGGATGCTGATCCTGGTTGATATTGAAAAACTTCTCAGCAGTGAAGAAATGGCACTGGTCGACAGTGTAATGAAAGTCTGATTTATCACTTATTTGTGTGGGTCGCTCACAAGTGGCCCGCACCTCTCCTTCAAGCCCCTTCGATCTAAGAAATCATAAAGATATTCAGAACAATGCCGATACTACCGGTAGTTGCTCTACTCAAAGGATATGATATGTTCACTCGCATGAAAGTTGTTACAAGTTTGATACTTATATTGGTATTATTTGGCGCACTTCAGCTTATATCTGGCGGACTGTTTTTCAGTGCGCTAAAAGATGATAAAGATATTTTTAGTTCGACTCAGATTATTAATCAGAAAAAATCAGAATTAGATGCAACCTGGTCATATTTGCTGCAAACGAGAAATACGCTAAACCGGGCAGGTATTCGCGTGGCGCTGGACACGGAAGGGCGGGGAGCGGGCGCTGCGTTTGATGAATTACTCAATCTGGCCAAAACACAGTTGAATTCTGCCGGTACGCATTTTGCCAATTATGAGAAAACGGCACTTGTCATGCAGCAGGATGCGGCGGTAGCCAATGCGGTGAAAGAAAATTATGTGGCGCTGTATCAGGCTCTGTCAGAGCTGGTTCAGTTCCTCAGCAGCAATGAATTTGAAAAATTTGTCGAACAACCTACCCAGGGGTTTCAGGACAATTTTGAACGGGCTTATTACGCCTATCAGGCTGATAGTGAGAAGCTGCATCAGTCGGGTATCGCTGAAAACGACGACGCTTATCATTCCTCGCTGTGGATACTAGGCACAATCATCGCGCTGGTTTTTTTATTGGCGTTAATTACCTGGATGGGTATCCAACGCATATTGATTACGCCATTAAATCATATTGTTGAACATATTCGGCATATCGCCAGGGGAGACCTGACGAAAGCTATCCATTTTCACAGCAAAAATGAAATGGGGATACTGGCGGGCAGTATCCGGGATATGCAGAGTGAATTGGTTACCACGGTAAGCGCGGTGCGTCAGGGAACGGATGCGATTTATACCGGCGCGACCGAAATTAGCGCCGGCAACAACGATCTCTCTTCGCGTACCGAGCAGCAGGCCGCCGCGCTGGAAGAAACGGCCGCCAGCATGGAACAATTGACCTCGACGGTGAAGCAGAATGCCGAGAATGCCCGTCAGGCCAGCCAACTGGCGTTAAGCGCCTCAGAGACCGCGCAGCGAGGCGGCAAGGTCGTCGATAATGTGGTCAAAACGATGCACAATATTGCCGGCAGCTCGCAAAAAATTGCCGATATTACCAGTGTGATTGACGGCATCGCTTTCCAGACCAATATTCTGGCGCTGAATGCCGCCGTCGAAGCGGCGCGGGCAGGGGAGCAAGGGCGTGGCTTTGCAGTTGTCGCCGGCGAGGTTCGTAGTCTGGCCCAGCGTAGCGCACAGGCTGCAAAAGAAATTAAAGGTTTGATTGAAGATTCCGTCAGCCGTGTCGATGAAGGTTCTGTGCTGGTTGAAAGTGCAGGTGAAACCATGGAGGAGATTGTCAGTGCGGTAACCCGGGTTACTGACATTATGGGCGAAATTGCCTCCGCGTCTGACGAGCAAAGTAAAGGGATCGATCAGGTCAGCCAGGCTATCACGGAAATGGACAGCGTAACGCAGCAAAACTCCGCGTTGGTTGAGGAGTCTGCCTCTGCGGCCGTCGCATTAGAAGAGCAGGTTCGTATTCTCAACCAGGCTGTGGCGGTATTCCGCCTTTCAGAGGCGAATACAAGCATGAATAAAGCGCCGCAAGCGGAAAGTCGTCAGAAACCTGCGCTGTTGGCGGCATCTACGAATGCGGATAAAAAGTCGAAAGAAGGCCACTCGACAGAGAATTGGGAAACGTTCTAAACCTAACCAATATCAATCTGTCGTAAAGGTTTTTTGGCTTAATAGGAAAGTTAAGGGATATTGAATGTTTCGGCGGATCCGTATTTCCACCAGCTTGTTTTTATTGTTGATGGTGTTTTTCGTTATACAGTTGGCATCAAGTAGTTTCTCGTTTAACGGGTTTCGGGCGGACTACCGGAATTTCACGCAGGTAAATGTGGGAAGCCAGCAGCGGGATGCATTGACGATGAGTTGGGTCGCGTTGCTGCAAACGCGTAATACATTGAACCGGGCGGCAACACGTGCTGCCCGCAATGTTGCTCAGGAGCAGGTATCGGTTCTGATGACCAGCGCCAGAGCGTATTTGGCTCAGGCGGACGGACATTTTAAACAGTATCTTGCCGTTCCCAGAATAACCGATAAGGGCGTGGAACTGACGGATAACGTAAGGGTGAGCTATGAGAAGCTTCATGCCGCCCTCGCTGAATTGATTATGTTTTTGGACAGCGGGCAATTGCAGCCGTTTCTTGATCAGCCGACACAGTCTTTTCAGGATAACTTTGAAGTTAACTTTTCAGCCTATCTGGAATATGTAAATGGGCATTTGAAAGTGGCCGGAGAGAGTAGTCGACAATCTTATTCCGACTCTAAATGGTCGTTCGGTATTGTGGTCACGCTATCGATTCTGATTACGCTGCTCGGATTAGTTTGGTTGAAAAAGGCGTTATTACAGCCGTTGGACATGATGCGTGAGCATTTTGAGCGCATTGCTGACGGCAATCTTGCTGAAAAAATTGCCGACTTTGGACGCAACGAAATAGGCGTTATGTATAGCGCCTTGCAAACAATGCAGGCTTCGCTGGCGGGGATGGTTCATTCCGTCAGACAGGGAACTGACGCCATGTTACATGGCGTGCAGGAGATATCCGCCGGCAATGATGATTTGTCTTCCCGAACGGAAGAGCAGGCCTCGGCTCTGGAAGAAACCGCCGCCAGCATGGAGCAATTGACGTCGATAGTGAAACAGAACGCCGATAATGCTCACCAGGCGGCGAAACTGGCGCAGCAGACCTCGGTTACGGCGCGTAAGGGCGGTGAAATAACGGATAATGTCGTGATAACGATGCAGCATATCGCATTGAGCTCACAAAAAATCAGCGACATAACCAGCGTCATTGATGGCATTGCCTTTCAGACCAATATTTTGGCATTAAACGCGGCGGTGGAAGCGGCCAGAGCAGGCGAACAGGGAAGGGGTTTTGCCGTCGTGGCGGGTGAAGTACGGAGTTTGGCGCAGCGCAGCGCGCAAGCGGCCAAAGAAATCAAAGGGCTGATTGATGAGTCTGCCAGCCGTGTCCTGCAAGGTTCTGAATTGGTTGAATCGGCGGGTAGCACGATGAGTGATATTGTTCGATCTGTGGCACAGGTTACAGATATTATGGGTGAAATCGCATCAGCTTCCGATGAACAGAGTCGGGGAATAGAGCAGGTCGCTCAAGCTGTCACGGAGATGGATAGCGTTACCCAACAAAATGCGGCTTTGGTGGAACAGGCATCTTCTGCGGTCAGATCGCTAGCGGAACAGGCCGGGATGCTCACCAGTACAGTGTCAGTTTTTAATCTCGCATCATCAAGAGATGAATACCTGATAAATGATAACAAAGACAAACCTGCTATAGCTGTAAGGGAAAGTTCAGATTGGAAAACACCATCGCAAAATTAGATATTCGAGCGGTTTGATATGAAAAGTTCACCATCGCAAAATCGCCCTGAATCTGCCTCGATCCTGACGCAGATGGTAGACCGGTTGCCATTGTCGGATGTTCATTTCCGGCGCATCAGCCAGTTAATTTATCAGCGGGCCGGCATCGTGCTGGCCGATCATAAAAGAGAAATGGTTTACAACCGTCTGGTGCGACGTTTGCGTTTGCTTGGAATAACTGATTTTGGCCAATACCTGGCATTGCTGGAATCCGATCCCAACAGTGCTGAATGGCAGGCCTTTGTGAATGCGCTAACCACCAACCTGACGGCTTTTTTTCGGGAAGCCCATCACTTTCCGATACTGGCGGAACATGCACGTAAGCGCCCTAATGGCTATACCGTCTGGAGTACGGCGGCGTCAACCGGCGAAGAGCCTTATTCTCTGGCGATGACGCTGGCCGAGGTTTTGGGTAACCGCGTCAGCGGCTGCCAGGTATGGGCCAGCGACATTGATACGCAAGTGCTGGAAAAAGCCACGGCCGGCATATATCGGCAGGAGGAATTGCGTTCGCTTTCCCCACAGCAGATGCAGCGCTTCTTTTTGCGCGGCACCGGCCCGCATAGCGGGTTGGTGCGTGTTCGCCCGGAACTGGCCTCTATGGTGCATTTCCAGCAATTAAACCTGTTGGCGCCCGAGTGGTCGATTCCTGCTCCGTTTGATGCCATTTTTTGTCGTAATGTTATGATTTATTTCGATAAAGAAACACAGGAACGCATTTTACGCCGATTTGTTCCGTTGCTTAAACCGGGCGGGCTGTTATTTGCCGGTCATTCAGAGAATTTCAGTCAGATCAGCCGGGAATTCTATCTGCGCGGGCAGACTGTTTATGGACTGGCTAAGGAAAGATAATGAGCAAGATTAAAGTGTTGTGTGTTGATGATTCTGCCCTTATGCGTCAGATCATGACTGAAATCATTAACAGCCACCCTGATATGGAAGTGGTTGCCACGGCGCCGGATCCACTGGTCGCCCGCGACTTGATTAAAAAATTCAATCCGCAGGTATTAACACTGGATGTCGAAATGCCGCGCATGGATGGATTGGATTTTCTGGAAAAATTAATGCGCCTGCGCCCGATGCCGGTTGTTATGGTGTCGTCCCTGACCGGGAAAGGTTCTGAAATCACACTGCGCGCTTTGGAATTGGGCGCCATCGATTTTGTGACCAAACCGCAATTAGGTATTCGTGAAGGCATGCTGGCGTACAGCGAACTTATCGCTGAGAAAATCCGCATGGCCGCTAAGGCGCGATTGCCGCAGCGCAGCAAAACCAATGAGCCGATGGCGATGATTCAACATACGCCATTGCTCAGCAGTGAGAAATTGATCGCCATTGGCGCATCGACAGGGGGAACGGAGGCGATACGCCACGTGTTGCAGCCCCTGCCTCCGACCAGCCCGGCATTGCTGATTACTCAGCATATGCCGCCGGGATTTACCAAATCTTTCGCTGAGCGTCTGAATAAGCTATGTCAGATTACCGTGAAGGAAGCTGAGGATGGTGAGCGTGTTTTGCCAGGACATGCGTATATTGCTCCGGGAGCCCGGCATCTTGAATTGGCACGCAGCGGTGCGAATTATCAGGTGCGTTTAAATGATGGTCCGCCGGTTAACCGTCACCGTCCATCAGTTGACGTATTATTTCGTTCGGTCGCGCAGTATGCCGGACGAAATGCCGTAGGGGTCATCCTTACGGGAATGGGAAACGACGGAGCTGCCGGTTTGTTGGAACTTCATCAGGCCGGTGCCTATACCCTGGCACAAAACGAGGCGAGTTGCGTGGTATTTGGTATGCCGCGTGAAGCTATCGCTATGGGGGGCGTCGACGAAGTGGTGGATTTGCACCAGGTTAGTCAGCGGATGCTGGCTCAAATCTCTGCCGGACAGGCATTACGTATATAAGCAGCTCCCGGTGAGCAATAAATATTTTAGGAGTAGGTATGGCCGACAAAGAACTCAGGTTTTTAGTAGTAGATGATTTTTCGACAATGCGCCGAATTGTTCGCAACCTGCTAAAGGAACTGGGCTTTAATAACGTAGAAGAAGCGGAAGACGGTGCTGACGCGCTGAACAAGCTTCGTGCCGGTGCTTTTGATTTCGTCATCTCTGACTGGAATATGCCCAATATGGATGGTTTGGAATTGCTGCAAACCATTCGTGCCGACGGCGCGCTTTCAAAGCTCCCGGTATTGATGGTCACCGCGGAAGCGAAGAAAGAAAATATTATCGCCGCAGCACAGGCTGGTGCTAGTGGTTACGTAGTTAAACCATTTACTGCTGCTACCCTGGAAGAGAAGCTGAGTAAGATTTTCGAAAAACTGGGTATGTAAGGGGATCTTATGACGTCACATCCGATGCCGCCCGTGAACGACACCGCTTCGGCCACCGAGATTATTTCTCGTATTGGTCAATTGACTCGCATGCTGCGTGACAGCCTGCGGGAGTTAGGACTGGATAATGCGATTGCAGAAGCGGCGGAAGCTATCCCTGATGCCCGCGATCGTCTTGACTATGTCGTGCAAATGACCGCCCAGGCGGCAGAGCGGGCACTAAGCTGTGTTGAAGCCGCACAGCCACGTCAGAATCAGCTGGAAGCTGATGCTAAATCGCTGAAGACTCGTTGGGATCAATGGTTTGAAAATCCTATTGAGCTGGCCGATGCGCGCGAGTTGGTGACCGATACGCGTAGCTACCTTGAGGATGTCCCGCAACATACCTCATTTACCAACGCGCAACTGCTGGAAATCATGATGGCTCAAGACTTCCAGGATCTTACCGGTCAGGTCATCAAGCGCATGATGGATGTTATTCAGGAAATTGAAAAACAATTACTGATGGTGCTGCTGGAAAATATGCCGGAGAAACCGGCTACGCCCAAACGCGCCAATGACGGTCTGTTAAACGGTCCTCAGGTGGATAAAACCGCGGCGGGCGTTGTCTCTAATCAGGATCAGGTCGATGATCTGTTAGATAGCCTGGGGTTCTAGTTCCAGAGATTAAAAACAGCGTGTGTCGCATAACACCGTCACACACGCGAGTTGAGATGCATAAGCATAATCTTTAGCTATTTATGGCCGTTTTATCCGGCCGTAAATAGTTAAGCCGTTTTCTTCCCCTAATGACTCCTTTACTATCCGCTAAAGAAACGTAAGTTTCTCCCGTTGTTCCAGCCATAAAGTTTTTCCATATTTGTCATGCTAGGCAGCAAATCCCTATCCCAGGTAGTAACAACAGGAACGCTGAAGTGGCTGAAGATAGCGATCTGGAAAAAACAGAATCCCCCACTCCCCATAAAGAGGAGAAGGCGCGTGAAGATGGTCAGATCCCCCGTTCCCGTGAATTGACTTCTATTTTGATGCTGACCGTCGGGCTGACGATACTGTGGGTGGGCGGAGAAGCGATGGCCAGAAAGCTGACGGCGATGATTGCCGACGGGCTGTATTTCAACCACGCGATCATCAATGATGATAAGCAGATGCTGCGGCAGCTTGGGCGACTGCTTAAACATGCGGTGATGGCGCTGCTGCCGATTATGGGGGGCGCGGTGTTGGTCGCGCTTTCTGCGCCTATGCTGCTTGGCGGGCTTCTGTTCAGTACTAAATCGCTTAAGGTTGATTTGAAGAAACTGAACCCGCTAACCGGGCTGAAGCGAATTTTTTCCAGCCAGGCGCTGGCCGAGTTATTCAAAGGGATATTGAAATCATCCATGGTCGGTGGGATTACCGGCTGGTTTCTTTGGCATAACTGGCCGCATATGCTGCACCTGATTAGCGAACCGCCGGTAGCGGCGCTAGGCGATGCGCTTAATCTGATTAGCATATGCGGGCTGTTTATTCTGATGGGGCTTATCCCCATGGTAGCATTTGATGTGTTCTGGCAGATCTGGAGCCATATCAAAAAATTGCGCATGACCAAGCAGGAAATACGTGACGAGCACAAGGAACATGAAGGCGATCCGCACGTAAAAGGACGTATTCGTCAGCAACAGCGGGCCATGGCGCAGCGAAGAATGATGTCTGATGTGCCCAAGGCCGATGTCATTGTCACCAACCCGACGCACTATGCGGTGGCGCTGAAATACGATGAAAAGAAGATGAATGCGCCTAAAGTGTTGGCAAAAGGCGCGGGCGAGATTGCCTTGCGTATCCGTGAAATCGGTGTAGAACACCGAGTCCCCGTGCTTGAGGCACCACCGCTGGCTCGGGCGCTATACCGTCATTCCGAAGTGGGAAAACATATTCCTGCCGAATTATATTCTGCGGTTGCCGAAGTGTTGGCGTGGGTCTATCAGCTCCGACGCTGGCGGCGCGAAGGGGGATTGATACCGCGCAAACCTGAACATTTACCTGTGCCAGACGCCCTGGACTTTGCGAGAGAGAACGATACTGATGGCTAATCTGGCCGCATTGCTGCGTTTACCCAGTAATTTTAAAAGCACCCAATGGCAGATTCTGGCGGGACCGATACTGATCCTGTTGATTTTGTCGATGATGGTACTGCCGCTGCCCCCTTTTATTCTGGATCTGCTGTTTACTTTCAATATTGCCTTATCGATTATGGTACTGCTGGTGGCAATGTTCACCCAGCGTACGTTGGAGTTCGCCGCATTCCCGACCATTCTGCTGTTTTCCACGTTGCTGCGTTTGTCGCTGAACGTGGCTTCGACGCGTATTATTTTGCTGGAAGGGCACACCGGAACGGCGGCCGCCGGGAAAGTGGTTGAATCCTTTGGGCACTTTCTGGTAGGCGGTAATTTCGCCATCGGTATCGTGGTATTCATCATTCTGGTTCTGATCAACTTTATGGTGATCACCAAAGGTGCCGGGCGTATCGCCGAAGTGGGCGCGCGCTTTGTATTGGACGGTATGCCAGGGAAGCAGATGGCGATCGACGCCGACCTCAACGCCGGATTGATCGGCGAGGACGAGGCGAAAAAACGGCGTTCCGAAGTTACTCAGGAAGCCGACTTTTATGGTTCGATGGACGGTGCGAGCAAGTTTGTGCGTGGCGATGCCATCGCCGGGTTGATGATTATGGTCATTAACATTGTCGGCGGATTAATGGTTGGGATACTACAGCATGACATGCCGCTTGCGCAGGCGGCGGAGAGCTATACGCTGCTCACCATCGGCGATGGCCTGGTGGCGCAAATTCCCGCCTTGGTAATCTCGACCGCCGCGGGGGTGATTGTTACCCGCGTCAGCACCGATCAGGATGTCGGGCAGCAGATGGTCACCCAATTGTTTAATAATCCCCGGGTGATGATATTGAGCGCGGCGGTGCTGGGGCTGATCGGGTTGGTTCCCGGTATGCCCAATTTTGTATTTTTGCTGTTTACCACAGCGCTGTTGGCGTTGGCCTGGTGGATGAGAGGCGCACAGGTGGCGGATACTCCCTCCGGTAGCGCTGAACCCGCGGTTAAAGAAAACCAGCCAATCATTGAAGCCAGCTGGGCGGATGTGCAACTGGAAGACCCGCTGGGTATGGAAGTGGGGTATCGGTTGATTCCCATGGTCGACTCCCAGCAGAATGGCGAGTTATTGGGCAGGATCCGCAGTATTCGTAAGAAGTTCGCCCAGGAAATGGGGTACTTACCGCCGGTCGTCCATATCCGGGATAACCTGGAGTTGCAGCCGGCCGGGTATCGCATTTTGATGAACGGCGTTGAGATTGGGCAGGGCGAGGCGCACCCCGGTCGCTGGATGGCGATTAATCCAGGTAATGCCATTGGCAAGCTGCCAGGGGACGTCACTCAGGATCCGGCTTTTGGTTTACCTGCCGTATGGATCGAAAGCGCATTGAAAGAGCAGGCTCAGGCTCAGGGATTCACCGTGGTTGAGGCAAGCACGGTGGTAGCCACGCATCTTAATCACCTGATTACTGTACATGCCCGCGATCTATTTGGTCGTCAGGAAGCCATGCAATTGATGGAGCGGGTTACCAAAGAAATGCCAAAGCTGACGGAGGATTTTATTCCTGGCGTCGTCACGCTCACCGTATTGCATAAGATATTACAGAATTTGCTGGCTGAGCGGGTGTCGATTAAAGATATGCGAACAATTATTGAAACCATATCAGAACACGCGGCGATACAAAAAGATCCCAATGAGCTGACGGTGGTTGTTCGTGTTGCCTTAGGACGCGCCATTACCCAGCAATGGTTCCCTGGGCAGGATGAAATACAGGTGATAGGCCTGGATTTCGGTCTGGAAAAAATACTGCTGCAAGCGTTGCAAAACGGCGGCGGATTAGAGCCTGGCTTGGCCGATCGGGTGTTGGAACAAGCGAAGCAGGCCGTGCAGCAACAGGAAGCGCTCAATGCCCCGCCGGTTTTATTGGTCAATCATGCCCTGCGCCCGCTGTTGGCGCGCTTTTTACGCCGTAATGTCCCACAACTGGTGGTGTTGTCGAATCAGGAAATCAACGACAATCGCCAGATACATATGACGTCGGTAATTGGTGCGACGAAATGAAAAAACTCGCTTTGCTATTACTGCCGTTTTTTATCCAGACCGCGCTGGCGGCTGATGGTAGCTGGGAAGGCAGCGGTGCAAACGTCGTGATAAGCCAGCGTGGCATTGCTACCTCATCTCCGGTTATGCGCTCCCAGGGGGCGCTTCCTCCCGGCCGTGTGGTAACTTCCATTCATTGGAATTATAAACTACAGGCGTTGCCGCCATCAGGAATGCGGGTCGCATTATGCACGCCGGGTCTTTGTGTTCCGTTGGATGGGGGGAGCGGCAGAACTCAGGCTTTGCAGGGGATTGATGCTAATAATCCGCTGTACTTTTTATATCAGCTACCGGGGAAAGGGGCGATTAGGCCACCAGTAAGAGTGCTGAGCTACCAGGTATTGGTTAACTACCGCGATCGGGATTAACTATCTGCCATACTCATTTATCAATATTAACCACGACGCTTCACACGCCAAATTTCCTGCCTAGTTTACTTCCCTGCCGGTGAGACTGACCGTCCGGCCCGTAGAGGTTTTGCTGGCTTTTCTTTTCCAGAAAACCAAGCGCGTCTTGCGTATGTTTCAAATGTTGTTCAAGCAGAAGGCCATTGCGATGATTATTCTGGCTTAGATTACGGGTCTGACTCTGGATAGCCAGCCAGGACTCGTTAAGTTCGGGATGCCGATCGTAAGGCGCGGTAATGGAGAGCGTTTGCTCCATTTGAATGCGTAACTTGTCGAAATGATCGAGTGTAGACAACTGTTCATTTTTATTTTCAGTCAGACGATGCAAAAAAGCGGCATTGACATTACCGGCGCTTAACACCTGCTGTTCTTGGGTTAGTATCTCATCTAGCTGCCGCAGCGCATCCTGGATGCGGGTCAGAATATCGAACATGTCCGTAGCCGATGCGGTCATAATCCGTCTATTCCTGATTGCGCTTCGGCAATGAGTGCGTCCGCTATTTTACCGGTATCGATTTTTAGTTCGCCGTTGCGAATAGCCTGCTTCAGACTTTCAACTTTTTCGATATCGATATCGAACTCGCTTGATTGAGTCAGTTGCGTCTGGGCATTGCTGATATTGACCTGCGTTTCAGTAGCGACCGTACTCTGCACCGGTGTCTGGCTGGTCTTGTTTTTGGCATGAGGGAGTAACTCTGTCTCTTGGCTTTGAACAGATTTTACCCCTGATATCGGGCGTGTACTATCGATACTCATGATGTCCTCTCGGGTCGTTATGGCAAACAGCTAACGGGTTATGACTAATTCATCGGCTAACTGAGCAAAATCTTTAATTATTTATAACGCAACCTTAACGGTACCGTCAGCTTCCACCGAGCCATTCACTATCTGACCAGAATTCATTCTGACTCTGACTTTATCATTCAATACGGCATTGTTCATTACTTTACCTTCACTGCTGATGTTAAAACCGTCCCCGCTGGCAATGACCTGTACTGTTTGCCCGGATTTGACCGCCCACGGCTGACGGAACATTCTTTCCTGTAGCGGTTGTCCGGCGCCGATCATCCGTTGGCTGACGGAACCCAGGACCCGGCCGGGCTCGGTTACCGGTATGGTGGCGAGGGTATCGAGCCTTCCTCGCTGCCGTTTGATATCCTCAACGCTAATTTTATGTTTCGGGGGAATTGGGCGCGCGGTCACAAGATACTCTCCCGTTACCTGAACGCTGGTCTGTATGAAATACCTATCAGAACCACAGGTGACTCTGATACTCAGATTGCCCCATATTTTATTGCGCGAAGGGAGGGCAAACTGCGGCGCGGCGCAGTCAGGCAGGCCGGCGTTCGGCGTCTTTATCTTCACATCGATACGTTCGACGGGGATAGTAATCTGCTGACGGATAAATGTTTCTATTTGCGAGGACAGCGTTTGTGGCGATGAGGTTTGTGAAGATGATGCTTTTGGATAAGGCTCACTGGCGAAGGCCGGCCCGACCGCCAGCAGAGCCAAAGCGACGTTAAACCAAACCAGTCGATTGCCCCCCATGATTTGCCCTCGTCAATTGATTTAAAGCCTTAATCAGCAACGTTACATTGCCGGGAATCTATTCCACCGTCGGTAGTGTACCTTTTCGCCACTTCCTCCAATCGGGAAATTAGCCATTCATTTCCCGCTTATTCCAGCGATAGGGGTATCTCTATCCCGTTTATGCTATCTGCACTGGATAGTGTCTGCCGATGTAAATTCCCTGGGAGAAAGTAGAGAGATGCTGGACAAACTTGATGCGGCTTTACGCTTTCAACAAGAAGCACTGAATTTGCGTGCGCAGCGGCAGGAGATTCTGGCCGGCAATATCGCCAATGCGGATACGCCAGGTTATCAGGCGCGCGATATCGATTTTTCCACCGAACTGACTAAAGCCATTGAGCAAGGCCGGGCGTCCGGTTCGGAGCTTTCTCTCGCCGTGACATCATCCCGGCACATCCCCGCGCAAACGTCGTCGCCGCCATCGTTGGACTTGTTGTATCGGATACCCGATCAGCCAGCATTGGATGGTAATACGGTCGATATGGATCGGGAAAGAACCAATTTTGCCGATAATAGCCTGCGTTATCAAACCAGCCTTACCGTTTTGAGCGGGCAGATTAAAGGCATGACGTCAGTGTTACAGGATAAATAACGCCTATGTCACTACTCAATATTTTTGAAATTTCCGGCTCGGCGCTGACGGCACAGTCCCAGCGCATGAACGTAAGCGCCAGTAACCTGGCCAACGCCGACAGCGTCACCAGTGCCGACGGTACGCCATACCGGGCTAAACAGGTGGTGTTCAAGGTGGCCGCTCCCGCCGGTCAGGAGATCGGGGGTGTTCAGGTGGCTGGCGTAATTGAAGATCCGGCGCCGGACAAACTGGTCTATCAACCTGGCAATCCGCTGGCTGACGAACGGGGTTATGTTCGTATGCCGAATGTCGATGTTACCGCCGAAATGGTTAACTCCATTTCAGCCTCAAGGAGTTATCAGGCTAACGTTGAAGTCCTGAACACGACAAAAACACTCATGCAAAAAACGCTGACATTAGGCCAGTAACGGAGGGGACATGAGCATTGCTATTTCAGTTAATGAGTCGACCGATAACAGTACGGTTACCACCACCTCGTCATCAACGACCAGTAGCAGTTCGGATCTCCAGAGCGAGTTCCTGACGTTGCTGGTGGCGCAATTAAAAAATCAGGATCCCACCGATCCGATGGATAACACCGAACTCACCAGCCAGTTGGCGCAAATCAGCACGCTTAGCGGCATTGAGAAGCTCAATACCACGCTGGGTTCCATTTCCGGACAACTGGATACCAGTCAGACATTACAGGCTTCAACCCTGATCGGTCATGGCGTGCTTATTTCCGGCAACAGCATAGTGGTGGGTGAAAGCAGTTCGATTACGCCTTTTGGTATCGAGCTGGACAGCGCGGCCAGCAACGTAACGGTGACCATTAAGGATTCGAGCGGCAATGCGGTACGCACGGTGAGCCTGGGTGAGCAAAGCGCCGGGGTGCAGACATACAGTTGGGATGGCACCGATGATAGCGGCGCCGCTGTTGCCGAAGGTAGCTACAGCTATACGGTAACCGCTACGTCTTCATCCGGAGGCAGCGTAGTAGCCACGCCGCTGAAATATGCGCTGGTTTATGGCGTGAATACCAGTTCAGACGGCGCCACGCTTAATCTGGGTCTGGCGGGAACCGCATCGCTTAGCGATGTGAAGCAGATTATTTAATGTCTATTTCTCCACGTTGAACGCGGCTAACGCAGGCGTTTGGCGTAACTTACTTTATTCAAGGAGTACCCCGCTATGGGTTTTTCACAGGCGATTAGTGGCTTAAATGCCGCGTCCAGCAACCTGGATGTCATCGGTAACAACATTGCCAACTCGGAAACAACCGGTTTTAAATCGGCGTCGGTATCCTTTGCCGATATTTTCGCTTCCTCCCAGGTTGGTTTGGGGGTCAAGATAGCCTCCGTCAATCAGGACTTTAGCGACGGTACGGTTGAGTCTACCGATCGCGGTCTGGATGTGGCCATCGCCGGAACCGGCTTTTTCCGCATGACCGATGAAAATGGCTCGGTTTACTACTCACGTAATGGCGAACTGTCGCTGGATAACGAACGCAATCTTATTAACAGTAGCGGCTATTACCTGACCGGCTACGCGGCAACAGGTACGCCGCCGGCGATTAACACCGGCGCCGAACCTACGGTACTCAATATCTCCTCCAGCGACATCGCCGCTCAGGCAACTAACAGCGCGTCAATGGTACTGAACCTGAACTCCAGCGAAGATATAATTACCAGCGCCTTTGATGCGACAGATTCCAGTACCTATAGCTACTCACGTACGCTGACCTCCTATGACAGCCAGGGAAATACTCACAACATTAACCTGTATTTTGCTAAAACGGCAGATAACACCTGGAACGTCTATGGTATTGATAGCAGCGACGCCACGGCTACAGTCCAGACTCTGGGGGCGTTGGGTTTTAACAGCAGTGGCGTGTTAACCAGCGGCACTGAACTGACTATTGAAACCAATGGTATTAACGGCTCTGCGGATAATTCTTTCACTCTGGCATTCACCGGCACTACCCAGCAAAGCGCCAGCGCCAGTAGTATAAGCAGTTCAAGTCAGGATGGTTATACCGCCGGAAGCCTCTCTTCTTACACCATCAATAACGATGGCACCATCACAGGCACCTATTCCAACGGGAAAACTCAATTATTGGGTCAGATCGTTATGGC
Organism: Brenneria sp. hezel4-2-4; assembly: GCF_013155275.1. Taxonomy (GTDB): domain Bacteria; phylum Pseudomonadota; class Gammaproteobacteria; order Enterobacterales; family Enterobacteriaceae; genus Brenneria. The sequence continues at coordinate 593,672 of NZ_JABJXS010000001.1, read as the reverse complement.
CAGCTTTGCCAATCCGCAGGGCCTGAAATCCGAAGGGGATAATGTCTGGTCATCGACCTCCTCTTCAGGCGCGGCGATTGTGGGTACCGCCGGCGTCGGGGTATTCGGGACACTTACCAGCGGTGCGCTGGAGTCGTCAAACGTCGATTTGAGTTCCGAACTGGTGAATATGATCGTTGCGCAACGCAACTACCAGTCGAACGCGCAAACGATTAAAACCCAGGACTCCATTCTGAACACCCTGGTGAACCTGCGCTAATAAACCGTACAGGATGGCTTTATGGATCACGCAATTTACACCGCTATGGGGGCGGCCAGCCAAACGCTGGAGCAGCACTCCGTTATTGCCAATAATCTGGCTAATTCGTCCACACCGGGCTTTCGGGCACAGTTGACCGCGATGCGCGCGGTGCCGGTGGAAGGGCCGACATTGCAAACGCGGACGCTGGTGGTAGCTTCAACGCCAATGGCGGATACGTCTCAGGGGCCGCTGAACTATACCGGGCGTTCTCTGGATGTGGCGCTGCAAGATCAGGGCTGGCTGGCAGTACAGTTACCGAATGGCGAAGAAGCCTATACGCGCAACGGCGGCATTCAGGTTGATGCTGAAGGACAATTGCGGATTCAGGGCTATCCCGTTGTGGGCGATGGCGGCCTGCTGGCGGTGCCCACCCAGGCGAGTATCACTATCGCGGCGGATGGCACGGTTTCAGCGTTGGGCGACGGCGACAACCCCAATACCATCGCCCAGGTGGGGGCGCTTAAGCTGGTGAGCTCGGAACCTGGGCAATTGGTGCGCGGCGATGACGGCCTTTTCCATCTAAGCGATGCGGCGCGTCAGCAGGCGGGCAACGCGTTGCCGGACGATGACGCGGTTAGAGTCATGCCCGGCGTATTGGAAGGAAGTAATGTCAACACCGTTGATGCCCTGGTTGATATGATTGGCAACTCTCGTCGTTTTGAAATGCAGATGAAGATCATCAGCAGCGTGGATCAGAATGCTGAACGCGCTAACCAGTTGCTATCCGTGAGTTAATTTATCTATTAAGGAAACACCATGATCCGCTCTCTCTGGATTGCCAAAACCGGGCTTGATGCTCAACAGACCAACATGGATGTTATTTCCAACAACTTGGCGAACGTGAGTACCAATGGGTTTAAAAGACAGCGGGCGGTATTTGAGGATCTGCTGTATCAGACCGTTCGTCAGCCTGGCGCTCAGTCGTCGGAACAAACTACGTTACCCTCCGGTTTACAACTGGGTACCGGCGTCCGTCCAGTGACGACCGAGCGTTTACACAGCCAGGGTAACTTGGAGCAAACCGAAAACAGCAAGGATGTGGCCATCAACGGGCAGGGGTTTTTTCAGATCCAGTTACCGGATGGCACGACTGCCTATACGCGCGATGGTTCTTTCCAACTGGATGCCAACGGTCAGTTGGTAACCTCCAGCGGCTATTCGGTACAGCCAGCGATTACCATTCCTGATACCGCCTTAACCATGACGGTGGCGCGTGACGGCGTGGTTAGCGTGACGCTACAGGGACAAACCGCGGCCAGTCAGGTCGGGCAACTGACGCTCAGTACCTTCATTAACCCTACCGGGTTGCAAAGTCTGGGCGAAAATCTGTATCAGGAAACGGAGAGTTCCGGCGCGCCTACCGAATCCACGCCGGGGCAAAATGGTGCGGGGCTGCTGTACCAGGGCTACGTTGAAACCTCGAACGTCAACGTTGCCGAGGAATTGGTCGATATGATCCAGGTTCAACGCGCGTATGAAATCAACAGTAAAGCCGTGTCGACCTCCGATGCTATGTTGCAACGCTTAACACAGCTCTGATCAATCTCTGGCATAAAAAGAACATAAGGTTAAGCATGTTGTGTTGTTGGACCTCAAAGCCTTTATTACGGAAAAGGCGATTAAGCTGGCCGTTGCTGGCGGTGATGATTTTAAGCGGGTGTGCATACATTCCGCATAAATCGTTGGTGGAGGGTGAAACCAGCGCGTCGCCTGCGCCAGCCCAGCTGTATGCCACCAACGGTTCTATTTTCCAGTCGGTGCAGCCGATGAACTATGGCTATCAGCCATTGTTTGAAGATCGTCGGCCGCGCAATGTCGGCGATATCCTGACGATTACCCTACAGGAAAACGTCAGCGCCAGTAAAAGCTCATCGGCGAATGCCAGCCGCGATGGTTCCACCGCTGTGGGGTTTTCGGTCGTACCGACGGCACTAAGCGGATTGCTGGGTAACGGCAAAGCAGACCTGACCGCCTCGGGCACTAACGATTTTGAGGGAACCGGCGGGGCCAGCGCACAGAATACCTTCTCGGGCACCATCACCGTGACGGTTAGCGATGTTCTGACTAATGGCAATTTGAAAGTGATAGGTGAAAAGCAGATTGCCATTAACCAGGGCGCTGAATATATCCGTTTTTCCGGCATAGTGAATCCAAGAACAATCACAGGAAGTAATTCAGTTGTCTCAACCCAGGTAGCCGATGCCAGAATCGAATACGTTGGGAAAGGTTATATTAATGAAGCGCAGAACATGGGATGGCTGCAACGATTCTTCCTTAACATTGCACCGTTCTAAGAGGTTTATTATGTCAATGTATCGTCAACTGATTATGTACGCATTTTTTACGCTGGCGCTGACTTCATCCGCAACGGCGGAACGGTTGCGTGATTTGGTTGACATTCAGGGCGTGCGGGATAACCCGCTGATTGGTTATGGCCTGGTGGTCGGCCTGGATGGAACCGGCGATCAGACCACCCAGACGCCGTTTACTACGCAAAGTCTGACCAACATGCTCTCTCAGCTAGGGATTACCGTCCCCAGCGGGACCAATATGCAACTGAAAAATGTGGCGGCGGTGATGGTAACCGCTACCTATCCGCCTTTTGCTCGCGCCGGGCAAAAAATCGACGTGGTGGTTTCCTCTTTGGGCTCGGCTAAAAGCTTGCGTGGGGGAACCCTGCTGATGACGCCATTGAAGGGCGTTGACAACCAGGTTTATGCCTTGGCTCAGGGTAACTTACTGGTAGGGGGCGCCGGCGCTTCATCCGGCGGCAGTCAGGTTAAGGTTAACCAACTTTCCGGCGCCAGAATAAATAATGGTGCGATTATCGAAAGAGAACTTCCCAGCACTTTTGGCAGTTCGAACCGGATCAGTCTGCAATTGAAGCAGGACAATTTTAGTCTTGCACAACGTATCAGCGACGCTATCAACCGCCAGAATACCATGGGCACCGCTCAAGCGCTGGATGGCCGCACGGTGGAGGTCGTACTGCCGCAAAGCAATACTCAGCAGGTGCGTTTTCTGGCACAAATACAGGACATCCACGTGGATGTCGGGGAAATTGATGCCAAAGTCATCATTAATTCCCGTACCGGCTCAGTAGTTATGAACCGGAATGTCATGCTGGACTCCTGCGCGGTGGCGCAGGGCAACCTGTCCGTTGTGGTAGATAATCAGCAAGCGGTCAGCCAGCCGGACACGCCTTTCGCGGGCGGCCAGACCGTGGTAACGCAACAGACCGAAATCTCCGTGCGGCAGGAGGGCGGCTCCTTGCAGCGCGTTAACGCCAGCGCCAATTTAAATAATGTGGTGCGGGCGATGAATGCGTTGGGCGCCACGCCAATGGATTTGATGTCGATCCTCCAGGCAATGCATAGCGCAGGCTGTCTGAAAGCGGAAGTGGAGATCATTTAATGTTACCGCCTAGCAACCTGATGGAGCAGGCCTCGGCGGCCTACGATGTACAATCCGTGAGTGGATTGCGCCGCGAGGCTGTGCAGAATACGCCTGGGGCATTGCATAAAGTAGCCCAGCAGGTTGAAGGATTGTTCGTCAATATGATGTTGAAGAGCATGCGTAATACTCTGCCTCAGGATGGTCTGCTGAGCAGCGACCAGACGCGTATGTTTACCAGCATGTATGATCAGCAGATAGCCCAGAATTTGTCGACCAAAGGCTTGGGGCTGGCGGACATGATGGTCAAACAATTGAGCCGTCAAGCGGCTGCGGAGCCGGGTGAAGAGGCGGGCAAAACGCCGATGCCATTGGGACCGGAGCGGTTGGCGAGTTCGACCATGCCGCCGGCCCTTATCGGTGAATTTATCCGTCGCAGCCAGTTGGAAAACGCCGCGCAGGAAAATAACGCCGTTGGTTATTCGGCAACGGGCAGCGCGTCTTTTGCCGAGCGTCTGTCGGTGCCGGCGATGATAGCCAGTTTGCAGAGCGGCATCCCTCATCACCTGATTATGGCTCAGGCGATGCTGGAGTCTGGATGGGGTAAACGAGAAATTACCACCAGTGACGGCAAAACCAGTCACAATATTTTTGGGGTAAAAGCCGGCGGCAACTGGGACGGTGAGATAACATCTGTAATGACCACGGAATACAAGGATGGTCAGTCTTATAAACTGAAGCAGGATTTCAGAGTATACGATTCCTATCTGCACGCGTTGAACGATTACATTACGCTGCTGACGAAAAATTCCCGCTACAAAGAGGTGTTGCAGGCGAATAGTGCGGAACAGGCGGCCTATGCGCTACAGAAAGCAGGTTATGCCACGGATCCGAACTATGGCCGCAAACTGGTGCAGATTATTGAACAAATCCGCAGTTCGGCCCAGAAAGCGGCGCAGGCTTATACACATGATTTAAACACCTTATTTTAAATTTTTATCACCATCTTTACCTGAGTTCTCCTCAAGTTTTGTTCCCGGACGCCGATAAACAGAATAGACGAAGCGTTATCGGGTTTTCCCGATGGCAGAAGAAGGAAATATAATGGCCAGCTCTTTGATTAACATTGCATCTTCAGGCCTGAAGGCGGCAAATCTTGCGTTAAGCACCACATCAAATAATATTGCCAACGCCAATACCGACGGTTATAACCGTCAGAGCGTCAGCCTGGCGGAAAGCGCGGGAACGACGACCAGCTATGGTACTGTGGGTACCGGGGTGAAGATCCTGACGGTCGATCGCGCATACGACGCGCTGGTCGTGGCGCAGCTGCGCTCATCGACGGCTAGTTATCAGTCGATCAATGCCTATTACGAGCAAATTTCCCAGGTGGATAATCTGTTGTCCGACAGTGAAAACAGTCTTTCCACCATTATGTCCTCCTTCTTCTCCGGCCTACAGTCGCTGACGGAAAACGCCAGCGATACTTCGGCGCGCCAAACGGTAATCAGCAGCGCACAAAGCCTGGTCAACCAGTTTGTCAGCGCGGATAACTATCTGCGTGAAATGGATAGCTCGATTAATCAGCAACTGTCGACAAACATTGATTTGGTCAATAACTACGCCTCACAGATCGCCGATATCAACCAGCAAATAACCCGTTTGGGCAGCAGCGGTACTTCTGCCAATGATTTGCTGGATCAACGCGATCTGTTAATTGATAACCTGAATAAACTGGTTGGCGTCACGGTCAGTACCCAGGACAGCAACGTCATTAATGTCAGCCTTTCCAACGGGCAGACGCTGGTTCAGGGAGATACCGCCTATCAGTTGACCGCGGTTGCCTCCAGTACGGATACCTCCCGTATTACCATTGCTTATGATAACGGCATCGGCGATCCAGTCGAAATAGATGAGGGTACGCTGACCGGCGGCAGCATCAGCGGGCTATTATCCTTTCGCAGCGACGTACTGGACAGCGCGCGCGATCAGCTTGGGCTGGTGGCGTTGACCCTGGCGGACAGTTTTAATACCCAGCACCAAGCCGGCGTGGATTTAAAGGGCGCTGCGGGAACCGAATTCTTCAGCTTCTCTTCGCCTGCGGTAGCCGGCAGCACCAAAAATAGCGGCACCGCCACGCTTTCCGCCGCTTATACCGATACCAGCGCGGTGAAAGCCAGTGATTACTCAGTGAGCTATGATGGCTCCGCCTGGAAGGTGACGCGCGTGTCCGATAACGCCAGTATAACGGTGGACAGCGACACCGACGTTGACGGCAATACCACCTTAAGCTTTGATGGACTGACGATCACCGTGAACGGCGACGCGGCGGCGGATGACAGTTTTGTCGTCAATACCGTCAGCGATGTCGTCAACAGTTTATCCGTCAGCATAACGGATGTCGCGTTGATTGCGGCCGGTAGCGGCGGCGGTGAAAGCGATAATAGCAACGCATTGGCATTACTGGATTTGCAAAATCAAAATCTGATTGGCGGCAATGCGACCTTTAACGATGCCTACGCTTCCCTGGTCAGTGATATCGGCGTCAAAGCGCAAAGCGCGGAAACCAATCGTACGGTGCAATCCAGTATTGTCGATCAGCTTACTGAAAAACAGCAGTCTATTTCAGGTATTGATCTGAATGAAGAATATATCGATTTGACGCGTTATCAGCAGTATTACCTGGCCAATGCGAAGGTACTGTCTACTGCAAGTACTATTTTTGATTCATTACTGTCGGCAGTGAATAACTGATTCTCGCCCGCATACGGCATAAATTCAGCAAGAGGACGATCCCATGCGTCTTAGCACCATGAACAGTTACCAGACGTTGATTAATAATATCAACGAGGTCAATAGCAAGTTTCAGAATACCGCCTTACAAATGGCGTCAGGGAAAAGTGTCAATTCGCCATCAGACGATCCGATAGCCGCCTCTCAGGCGGTTATTCTGGCGCAGACTCAGGCGGCCAGCAGCCAATATACCGCGGCGCGTACCAGCGCAAGCAGTAGTTTGAATCTGGAAAGTACCATACTGGAGCAGGTTGTTGACGTGGTGCAAAGTATTCAGACGCTGGTGGTGAAAGCGGGGAATACCACTTACAGTGATGCGGATCGCCAGTCAATGGCCACCGAATTGCAGGGATATAAAGATCAACTGCTATCTCTGGCCAACAGTACGGACAGCAACGGTAATTATGTTTTTGCCGGTTATGCAACGAATACCGCGCCTTTTACCGCCGATGCCGATGGCAATGTCAGCTACGTGGGAGGCGATACGGCAATCAGCCTGAAAGTGGATTCAAGCCGTACGCTAACCATCGGCAACACCGGCAGCAGCGTATTTATGACGCTGGCGGCCGGTTTTACCACCGAGCCTGATGGTTCCGACAGCGAAAGCAATATCTTCAATACCATTGATTATGCGCTGGAAGCCCTGAGTATGTCGCTGAACGAAAGCACCGACGCAGACACCGAGGCTTATACCGCATTGATGGACAAAGCCAATCGCGGACTCGGAAATTCGCTGGATAATGTGCTCACTGTGCAGGCGGAAGTCGGAAGTAAAGTTAACGAATTGACCACGCTGACTACCATCGGCAGTTCGCGGGATATTTTATACTCGGATCGAATGAGTTCATTGGTCGAGGCCGACCCGATCGCCACCTATTCTTCCTTTATTTTACAACAGACGACATTGCAGGCAGCGCTGCAAGCCTTCTCCGGTATGAAAGATTTATCATTATTCCAGATTAACGGATAAAGCGTTTACGTAATTTAAATGTGCTACAAACCGGGCACATTTTTTATGTGTGTCATCGTAATGATGACACACATTTTTTTATCCATTAGGATGGCAAATCTGACAATATATTGGCCAGCAAATCGAAGATTTCGCCAAATACATGTTCGGCGAAAGGGGCAATCAGGGGAAGCAGTAATCCGATGGTTAATATCCCTACGGTCAGCGTAACGGGAAAACCAATAACAAAGACGGATAACTGCGGTGAAACCCGGTTTAATATCCCGAGCGCCATATTAATCACCAGCAGCAGCGTGATGATGGGCAAAGCCAACATGAGTCCGTTAATAAAAATGATGCCGCCGGCTCTGGCTATGGATAGAAAAACGTTGGCATTTAACGGCCCGCCGCCGATGGGGAGCGTGTGAAAGCTATCGGCTAGTAGAGAAATCAGCCATAAATGGCCGTCAAAGGTCAGAAACAGCATCATTGCCAGCAGATTCAGGAACCGTGCTAATACCGGCATATTCGGACCGCCGGAAGGGTCGAAGAAGGTGGCGAAAGATAGCCCCATCTGCAGGCCAATCACTTCACCGGCATGGCGGAAAATAGCAAACGCCAACTGCATGGTGAGTCCCAACGTAATACCGATAAGCATCTGCTGCAAGAGTAGCCAGAACCCTGCGGCGGAAAAAATAGGCGTTGGATTAAATTCGATATGCGGAGCAATAAGAAAGGTTATCAGCAGGGACAGACCAATTTTCACCCGAAAGTTGATCTCCCGTTCGCTAAGTATCGGCGCGGTCGCCACTAGCGCCAGCAGTCTGACGAAAGGCCAGAAATATTGCACCAACCATTCAGCGTACGACTGGCTATTTAATTCAATCATGGCTAACCGATAAGGGTCGGCAGATTGCTGAAAAGCGTTCTCATATAATCAAGGATCAGACTGAGCATCCAGGGTCCGGCGATAAGAATGGCGACAAATACGGACAATATCTTGGGAATAAAAGAGAGCGTCATTTCATTAATCTGCGTTGCCGCCTGCAACAGGCTGACGATCAATCCGCTAAACAGCGCGGAAAGCAACAGCGGCGCAGCCAGCAACAAGGCGATTTTCATCGCTTCATAGCCGAGAGCCATTACCGATTCTGGTGTCATGCTCTTTTCCCCACACTATTTTTAGATCAACTATAAAAACTCTGAGCCAGGGAACCCAGAAGGAGCTGCCAACCGTCAATAAGCACGAACAGCATCAGTTTAAACGGCAGCGATACCGTCGCCGGCGGCACCATCATCATCCCCAGCGCCATCAGGACGCTGGCAACCACCAGATCGATAATAAGAAAAGGAATAAATACGGTAAAACCGATCTGAAACGCGGTTTTCAATTCACTGGTGACGAAAGACGGCAACAATACGCGCATGGGAACGGCTTCCGGGCCTTCCGGTGCCGGGATATTGGCCAGGCGGGTAAATAGCGCTAAATCGGCTTCGCGCGTTTGACGCAGCATAAATTCGCGCAACGGCTGGGCGCCGCGTTCGATCGCTACCTCCATACTGATGCTGTCCTGGCTAAACGGAAGGTAGGCGTCTTGATAAATCTTGGTCAGCACCGGCGACATAATGAAAAACGTCAGAAAAAGGCTCAGCCCCAGCAGTATCTGATTCGGCGGCGCCGAAGGGGTGCCCAGCGCATTACGCAACAGGCTGAGCACTATGATGATACGGGTAAAGCTGGTCATCATCAGCAGCGCAGCCGGAATAAACGTCAGCGACGTCAGTAGAACCAGAGTCTGAACCGGTAACGTCCAGCTTTGCCCTCCATTCGGCAGCGGCTGGCTCACTAATCCCGGCAACTGGGCAAAAACGGCGGGAGACAGCAGCAGTAAACTGCCGGCGACCGGGTAGGCCAACCCGCGGGACGCTTTCAATAAACGGGATGATAGACGTTGGATCATATTCATTCCGGCTTTTCCGGACGCTTTAATACTTTTTGCAACAACCGGGCAAACTCCATTGGCTTTGCCTGAGCGGATTCGACGCTATCCTGCGGCCGGGCGGGCAGCGTGTGCAGCAGGGTAACGTTTTGCGTGGTCACGCCTAACACCAGCCAACTGTCATCCACTTCAACAATCACCACTCTTTCCCGCTGACCGACCTGACATGCCGAAACCACCTTGAGCAATTTATTGGACTTGGTCTGCGGGGCAAAACCCAGTTTACGCATTAGCCAGGCAATCAAAAGAATGAACAGCAGGATCCCGCCAAGTACGCCGCCGACCTGCGTCAGCAGCATACCACCGGTCAAGGGAGCTTCGGCCGGGACGGTCGACAGTGCAGTCTGGGAAGATGATGGAAGCGAGTTCAGCATTAGCGGCTCAAGCGACGCATACGTTCGGTCGGAGTAATGATATCCGTAATACGGACGCCATATTTATCCGCTACAACCACCACTTCCCCCTGGGCGATCAGATATCCGTTAATCAGGATGTCCAGCGGTTCGCCGGCCAATCCGTCCAGGGCGACGACCGACCCCTGGGATAAACGCAGGAGCTCCTTAATCGTCATCTTGGTGCGGCCCAGTTCGACCGTAAGTTTGACCGGAATATCCAGGATAAGATCGATGTCATGCAGCGAACCGATACCGTCCTGCACATCCAGTGCGTTGAAAACGCCGTCGGTACTGGCGGTGGTTTTTTCTGCGGCTTGTTGCTCGTTAAACGCATCAGCCCACAGATCGTCCACTGAATCCTTTTCTTCGGACGGGTTCTTGTTGTCACTCATGGGGCTGTTCCTCATCATTCAGAGAATTCAATATGGGGTTAATTAAATGTTCCACACGCAAGGCATATTGCCCGTTCAGCGTGCCGTATTGCCCGGTCAGCACTGGAACGCCGTCAACGTGGGCAATTAATCTTTCCGGTTTATCAATCGGCAGTACGTCGCCGGGCTGCAATTTGAGTACCCGCGACAGGCGTAAAGGAATATCGACAAAATTGGCTATCAGTTCCAGCTCTGAATGTTGTACCTGTTTGGTCAGGGTTTCCCGCCAGCTTTGGTCTTCCCGCTGCGAGTTTTCCAACGGCGGATTCACCAGCAATTCACGCAGCGGCTCAATCATCGCGAAAGGAATACAGATGTTAAATTCGCCGGTCAGCGAACCAATTTCAACGTGAAAAGGCGTGGTTACTACAATATCGTTAGGGGAGGTGGTGATATTGGTGAACTTTACCTGCATTTCGGAGCGAACGTACTCTATATCGAGTTTATAGATGGCGTTCCAGGCATCGCTATAAGCCTCCAGCGCCAGACGTAGCATACGCTTCACAACACGCTGTTCCGTATGGGTAAATTCACGACCTTCGACCTTGGTAGGGAATCGGCCGTCGCCGCCAAATAGGTTATCGACGGCGATAAACACCAGGCTTGGCGAAAAAACAAATAGAGCCGTACCGCGCAGCGGCTTGAGGTGAATCAGGTTCAGGTTGGTCGGCACCGGAAGGTTACGGGCAAACTCATGATAAGGCTGGATCTTTATCGCCCCGACGGTAATATCCGGGCTTCGTCTTAACAGGTTGAACAACCCCATGCGAAACTGGCGGGCAAAACGCTCGTTAATAATTTCCAACGCCTGTAAACGTTCCCGCACGACGCGGCGTTGCGTATTGGGATCGTAGGGCCTGACATCCCCATCGGTTCCGGAGGCGACATCCGGTTTTTCGCCGCCATCGCTGTCACCGTTCAGTAGTGCGTCAATTTCTGCCTGAGAAAGAATGCTATCGCCCATAATATTTATCGCAGTATAAAAGCAGTGAACAGAACATCAGTAACGATCAGATTCGGTTGACCAGGAACCAGTGGTGTACTTAGAACCTGTTTAATGTCCTCCACCAGTTTCTGTTTCCCCTGCTCTTGAGCCAGCTCGATCGCATTCTGGCGGGAAAGCAGCAACAGTAGTCTGCTGCGTACTTCGGGCAAATAGTTATTTAACTGACTGCGCGTCGCCTCATCCGGCAAACGCAGGGTAAAACCGACATACAGTACCCGGTCAGGGTCGTTGTCTGGGTTGACCAGATTAACCGTAAACGTATCCAACGGCATAAAAACCGGCTCTGGCGGCGGAGGCGCTACCTGCTCGGCGGCGGCAGATTTTTGCTGATGTAAAAACCACCAGCTTACGCCCGCCGCGGTGCCGCCGGCAAAGAGGATAATAAGCAAAACGATAAGCCAAACAGAGCGTTTACGTCCTGACGGGAGTGCATTTTCAGACATAGCTAAAGATAATTCCTGTGACTATTGATATCCAGTGCAGAATAGCAGCGCTCTGAATTAATGCGTAATATCAATGATTATCCCGTCAATTCCGGCCATCAATAGCGGGAATAGACCAAGAAAATCGCGTTAACTTGTGCGTTTACTCACACAGGTCAGGCAAAAATATCTACTCTGCCAGAGAGGGCGGCCACATCGGCGACCGATGCTGTTTGAACGACTGTCTGCGCCCCAATGCCTTCATTCAATAGGCTTTGCTCGGCGCTTCCACTCTGGAATTGCTGCTGTTCCTGCTGCTGCCACCCTGGCGAGGCATCACTGCCCACACTGGCTTGCCCTAAGTTGATGCCGCTTTCCGCCATTGAGGTGCGCAGATGGGGGAGGGCTGCCTCCATCGCCGCTCTTACCTGGCTGTTTGCCGATACCAGATGCAGATGGGCCTGGTTGTCATCCAACTTGAGACTGATTTGCAATGCCCCCAGTTCCTGCGGGTGCAGTCGCAGTTCCGCATTTTGCTGACCGTTGCGGGTAAACATAATCACCTGCTGGCTGACGGCCTGTTGCCATTCGTCGCTGCCCAACTGCGCGTTGATCTGCGCGGTTATCGTTGGCGCTATTGATGCGCTGGTCTGAATTGCCGGTGCTTGCGCACTTACGGATACCGGTTGCTGTACGGCAACGGTCGCGGTGGATAACGACTGATTGCCGGCGGGCTGCGCGTCGTGCTGACCGGCCGAAGTAAATGATGCGGCGTCAGACCCGGCTCTGAGCGAGGTTTCTTGCTGTAGAGCCTGTGTGCGGCTCTTTACATCGGCGATGGCTTCGTTATGTTCGGATAGACTACGGCCGGAGAGCGAAGATTTGGATTGCGAGGCCGTGGTGGCCGATGGCAGCGTATCGGGCGCATTATCTTCCGCCAGAAAGGCGCTGTTATCCACTGCCGTGGCTGATGCTTTCGCCTGCGTTACGGGCGCCAGTATCGCTGCGGTTGCCGCCTGCTCAGTACCTTCCGCGGCGACGCTGGCCGCCGGAACCGACGTACTCGCCGGCGTCTGGCTAGCCTGGATCATCGAAACCAGCAATTGGGTCGCTTCATCCGCCGTCGCCGGACTCTGCCCGACCGCTACCGCCGTAGAGCCGTCAGCGGTGGGTAAAGCTATTTTACTCTCACTCTGCATACCGGCAGCAACGAAAGAAAGCGCGACATCCGCGCTGGCGGCATCGACGTTCTCATCCTGCGTTGATTTTTTGCTCTTATGGAAAGATACATTTTCCGCGGCGACTTCCGTCAATGCCTGTTCGGCGCTGCCGCTGGCCTGAGCAACCTCCGCGCCCTGCGGCTCGGCGCTATCCGCCTGATTTTTATCCGACGTTTTTTCTTCCTTCACCGCGGTTTTCTGACTATTGTTCAGCGTAGACGCAAGAACCCGATCGAAACTTTGCTCTGGTGCAGAAAAATCGGGAATACCACTATTCACAACGTTTTGGTCAACACGTTGATTGTCATTTGTAGTAATCATGGTGACAGTGGACAGATTCATAAATTATTTCCTCAACGAGGTACGTTGTGCAAACTCATCCATCAGTTTTTGTTCGCGACGGTTTTCCTGCCGCACCAGCTTCTGCGTGGCTCGTTCCTGCAATGTGACAAAAGCGTTCAGACGTTGCTGTTTTGCCTGCCAGGCTTGAATCGCCTGCTGCAAGCGCTGATTCCATAGCGTCAACTGTTGCCGATGTTGCTCGATCGCTTTTTCAAGCGTTTGTATAAATTGTTGATAATTATGCCAATTGCTAGAGGCGATGCCGCTTCCCAGATTATTTTGCAATTGCTGCCTATAATCGTCCTCATATTGCAGCAACATGTCGAGCTGTTTTTGCGCTTGAAGATGCGACTGGCGAACTTTACCCAGTAGTACGGCTGCTTCGTCCGCATCTTTTTGCGCCAGATCGCGTAATGTTTCCATCGGCGATTCACTTTTCATCATGCGCCCCTATCTGTCTGGAAAAGCATATCCAGATTCTGCCGCGCCGTTTCATAGTCGCAGCGTTCAAACATGCCCTGCTGCAAAAAAGCCTCCAACTGCGGATACAGTTGAATCGCCCGATCCAACATCGGATCGCTGCCGCTGGCATAGGCTCCCACGCTGATAAGGTCGCGATTGCGCTGATAGCTGGATAACAATTGCTTAAACTGACGTACCGTGGCGTAGTGGCGCTCGTCGATCAGCGACGTCATGGCGCGGCTGATCGACGCTTCGATATCGATGGCCGGATAATGGCCGGACTCTGCCAACTGACGAGACAGAACAATGTGTCCGTCAAGAATGGCGCGAGCGGAATCGGCTATCGGATCCTGCTGGTCGTCCCCTTCGGTCAGCACAGTATAAAATGCGGTGATGGAGCCGCCGCCATGTATACCGTTACCCGCGCGTTCCACCAGCGCCGGGAGCTTGGCAAAAACGGAGGGCGGATAGCCTTTGGTCGCCGGTGGTTCGCCAATCGCCAAGGCGATTTCGCGCTGGGCCATGGCATAGCGGGTCAGGGAGTCCATAATCAACAAGACGTGCTGGCCCCGATCGCGGAAATCTTCGGCAATGCGCGTGGCATAGGCCGCGCCCTGCATGCGCAGCAGGGGAGACACATCCGCCGGCGCGGCAATGACCACTGAACGAGCCAGCCCTTCGCTGCCGAGAATATTTTCAATAAAATCCTTCACTTCCCGACCGCGTTCGCCGATAAGCCCCACCACGATAACATCCGCCTGGGTGTAACGGGCCATCATCCCCAACAGCACGCTCTTACCCACGCCGGAGCCGGCAAATAGCCCCATACGCTGGCCGCGGCCGACGGTCAACAACGCGTTGATGGCGCGTACTCCAACGTCCAGAACATGTTCAATCGCGGTACGCTGCAAGGGATTGAATGGTGCGGTAAGCAACGGCGCGCGATAACCTGTTTCCGGGGCAGGAAAACCGTCCAGCGGTTTAGCGCTGCCGTCCAGCACTCTGCCGAGCAGTTCGGGTCCCAACGGCAATTGTTTCCCCTGTGGGGTGCCCTCAAGGCTTTGCCGGGCATAGACTCGCGCGCCTGGCGTAATGCCTTCAACTTCTTCCAGCGGCATCAGAAACAGACTCTGCCCTTTAAAGCCGACTACTTCGCTTTCAACCTCTTCGGTCTGATGACCGTTTTGCCGCTCGATAAAACAGGTCGCGCCCAACGGCAGATGCAGCCCCGTGGCTTCAAGGACTAACCCGGTCGCTCGCGTCAGGCGGCCGTAGCGACGTACGGACGGCGTAGCGGCAATGCGCTTTTCAAGCACATCCAGCGACGAGATCCAGCGAGCGAGGCGTTGCGTCATCATAGCTCTCCCGGTGCCGCAAGGTGGCACAGCTCCTGCCAGCGGGTCGCCAGGCTGGCGTCGAGATCGCCCTCTTCGGCACTGACTTTGCATCCGCCGGGGTGAAGCTGATTATCCGCCAGCAGACGCCAACCGTGCAGGCTTAGCGTTGGGCCGAGAGCCTGCTCGATACGTTCGAGATCGGCCGGGTGCACGCGTAGCTGAGGCTTGCCGCTTAACATGGGTTCCTGCTGAATCAACTGCTGAATCTGATTGAGCAGGGCGGTGCCGTCGCAGACCGGAGGCTGTCCCAGAATTTGTTTGGCGGCCGTCAGCGCCAACTGCATCAGCCGGGCGGGAATAACGCTGTCCAGCGCGTCAAGCGTTTGCTGGAATTCGGTGACCATCTGCTGCAACTGCTCGGTCAGCGGCTGTTGCTGCTGGTGAGCATCCTGTAACCCCTGTTGTTGACCGGCTGTCAATCCAGCCTGATAACCGGCATCGTACCCCTGTTTTTGTCCCTGACTAAAACCCGTCTGATAAGCTTCCTGCTGAACACGGTCACGCAATATTTGCAGTTCGTCAACGGGTTGAACAACCGCGTCCGCCGCCTCCGTTCGCTCATCCGCGTCGCTGGATGGCGATTCCGGCGCTGGCGAGACTGGCGGCGCGGCGAAGTCGTCCAGTGTCCAGCGTTGCCATGGTTGATCGTTCAGGGCATCAGACATAGGTATCCTCGCCGCCGCCGATAATTATCTCGCCGCTGTCGGCCAGACGGCGAACGATAAGCAGAATGGCTTTCTGTTCGGTTTCCACCTGCGACATCCGCACCGGCCCGCGGGTGGTTAGGTCGTCGCGCAAAATTTCGGCCGCCCGTTGCGACATATTGCGCAGGAATTTTTCGCGCAGCGGTTCGTCTGCGCCTTTCAGCGCCAACAGCAGCGATTCGGATTCCACTTCCTGCAATAGCCGCTGAATACTGCGGTCGTCCACGTCGACCAGATTCTCGAACAGGAACATTTCGTCGATAATTTTTTGTGCCAGCTCGCCGTCGAATTCGCGTACCGCTTCAATAACCGCTTCTTCCTGCTGCGCTTTCATCAGGTTGATAATCTCAGCGGCGGTGCGCACACCGCCCATCTTGCTGCGCTTGAGGTTTTGCCCGTCAAGCAAACCGTTCAGCACTTCGGTCAGTTCGGCCAGTGCGGCAGGCTGCACCCCGCCAAAGGTGGCGATACGCAGCATAACGTCGTTGCGCAGGCGCTCATCGAACAACGCCAGAATATCGGCGGCCTGCGCGCGCTTCAGATGCACCAGAATGGTGGCGATAATCTGCGGATGCTCATCACGAATCAGATCGGCGGCGCTTTGCGGTTCCATAAAGTTAAGGGTTTCCATACCCGAGGTGGTTTCACGGCTCTCCAGTATGTCTTCCAACAGGCTGGAGGCGCGCTCTTCACCTAACGCCTTGACCAGCACGGAACGCAGATAATCGCCCGCATTGACGCTCAGCGCGGCGTACTGTTCGGCATCCACTTCGAACTCTTTCAGCACTTCTGTCAGTTGCTGATGGGAAACCTGACGCATATTGGCCATGGATGCGCTCAGATGCTGGACTTCACGCGTAGAGAGGTGAGTAAACACATCCGCCGCACGATCTTCGCCGATCGTCATCAATAAGATGGCGCTTTTTTCCGTTCCAGTCAGACTCATAGTTCACTACCCATCCATTGACGTATTACCAAGGCGACAACGCGCGGGTCATTTTCGGCCAGATCGCGGATGCGCTGGCTTTGCAATTCGGCGCTGACACGCTGTTGCGATTTTCTTTGCAGTTCTACTTCCGATGTGCTCAGGTTCACGACCACATCATCTTTTCCGCCTTTACCCATAGTGGCGGCAGCCAGCGCCGCCTCTTGTTGCTGCGTTTTCTTCTGCAACTGCGGACGCACCAGCTTGCGCCATAATATCCAGGCGACAATCAGCACCAGCAGCCAGCGGCCGGCATTAATCAGCAGATCGAAGAAGGCCTGCTGCTGCCAGAATGGAAGCTCGCTGCCGCCCTCGGTTGACTGGGTAAAGGGCGTATTGACCACGTTGATTGAATCGCCGCGTTCGCTGCTGAACCCCATGGCTTCGCGGGTCAGATCTTCGATCTGTTTCAACTGCGCGTCGGTTAGGGCGGCGGGTTGACCCTCTTCACCTGCCGGCAGATAGTTGACCACCACCGCTACGGATAGACGCTGTACCGTTCCGGCACTCTGCTTGGTGTGGCGGATGGTGCGATCTACCTCATAGTTGGTGGTTTCGTCGCGGCGGGTATTGCCGGGCAGGCTAGTGGCAGCGGTTTGGGCGGTTGTTGCGTTATTTTGTTGCCCGGCCTGATTAGCGGCATTATTGTTTGCATTGGCCGCAGGCGTGGTAATCGGAGCGACAGGTGCGGGGGAGGGCTGGTTGGACAGCGCCCCGGGCACGCCGCCAGAATTTGCCCCGCCGCGTTGTTCACTTTGGCTGAGTTGCTGCGAGCGAATCGCGGCTTTTTCCGGCGCCTGATTAGGCTGATACTGCTCGTCGGTCTGTTCCCGGCTGGCGAAATCCAACTGAGCCGTTACCTGTGCATGAACGTTGCCGGTCCCGACCATCGGCGACAGGATGGCTTCAATACGGCGCTGATAGCGGCTTTCCACTTCATTGGTGTATTTCAACTGCGCGGCGTTCAGATCGCGGCCAGTGCCGTCGGATTGCGTCAGCAAACGGCCGTTCTGGTCCACCACGGTGACGTTATCGGGCGGAAGGCCGGCCACGCTGCCGGATACCATATAGGCGATGGCATTGATTTGCCCCTCATCCAGCGCCCGTCCCGGATACAGATTCAGAGTAACGGATGCGGAGGGCGCCTTTTGCTCGCGCACGAACAGCGAAGGTTTCGGCATGGCCAGATGGACCCGGGCATTTTGCACCGGTCCCAGGGTTTCAATGGTACGGGATAATTCACCTTCCAGCGCCCGCTGGTAGTTAATCTGCTCGCTAAACTGGCTGATGCCGAATTTTTCCTGATCGAGCAATTCGAATCCAACCGCGCCGCCTTTGGGTAACCCCGATTGTGCCAGACGCAAGCGGGTTTCATGCACCTTATCGGCCGGAATTAATAATGCCCCGCCACCTTCAGCGAAGCGGTAGGGGATATTCATCTGAGTCAACTGTTGTACAATGGCTCCGCCATCGCGATCGTTCAGATTGCTGTACAACACCCGATAGTCCGGACTCTTCGCCCACAGGGCCAGTGCGGTAATAATGGCAATGGCTGCCGCGGCCGCTATTAATAAAGGTATTTTAGGGTTGGCCCGTAAGCGACTGAGCAGCGCTGTCAATCCATCACTACCTTTTGAGAGTGGGCTGCTTTTCACGGAGCTCATGCAATATTCCTGATGGTAAACATCTTGATAATTATTAGTAACAACAAAACAGACTCCCTGATGAGCTATAACGTTATTCGCATCAACAATGGCTGCCTCCAATGGGGAGGAATGACATTATTTCCTTGTAGGTACACTTTCGATGGCTGAATTAGCTGTGTTTTTTATAGCTATTTAGCGCGTTAGAAGACGCAATAATCTGGTATGGTTTCATCATGATTTAATTTGTAGTGGTAACGAAATGTCAATTCAGGGTATAGAGTCCGTAGTGCAGCAGTTGCAGGCAACCGCGATACAGGCGCAGGCAGGTGGCGGCGTCTCATCGAATGTGAGCAATGGTGGGTTTGCCGCTGAGCTGAAGTCCGCCCTTGACAAAATCAGCACGCAGCAACAGGCGGCGCGTACTCAGGCGCAGGATTTTGAACTGGGCAAGCCCGGCATAGCGCTTAATGATGTGATGGTTGATTTGCAAAAATCCTCTCTTTCATTACAGATGGGTATTCAGGTAAGAAATAAGCTGGTCTCGGCTTACCAGGAAGTTATGAATATGACAGTGTAATACCGATAAGCGATTATCTGGTTAATCCGTATTACCCTGAAAAATGCCATTCCTGCCCTATACCATCGTCTCTTTCCCTTATTCTCCGCTGCCTTAGGCGGGGTCTGCGTTTGCTGGCGCGGGAGATGTCTGTCTTTCAAGCCGCCGTAAGCGGCGTCTGTCTGGTTAACTTATATCTCCCGGCAACATAGACTCATCATCAGCAAATTTATGGTAAGCCTGATTCACCGACTTTTGCCGTGATGACGTCCCGATCAGCGTTTTTAGCTCTTCCATCCGCTCTTTAAGCAAGCGGCTGATTTCGCTTTCATTATGCAGAATCTGTTGCAGGCAATCCTGGATCTGCTGCTGTTCTGATAACGTCGTCTTATCGGTCTGCTCTTCGGTGATGGCGGGCAGTTCATTGATGGCATTAACGTACAGTTGTTCCAGTTCGATCAACTTCTCCCAGTCAGCCTGCTGCGCCAGCTGAAGCATGTTAATGCTAATGTCTAATATACTTTTATAGCCGCTCAGCATGGATTGACTGACGTGCATTACATTTTCCTTGTGTAAAACGCGATAAAACTACAGGAATGTTTATATTAGCCGGCCTTTGCCTGCTCCGGCGTATCCTCGCCAATTTCTTTCCAGGAATCGGCGATGCCGCGCAGCAACTCGATAATCTGCGCCAACGTATCACGGTCATTGTATAAATTTACGTGCAGCAGTTTCCGCACCATATAATCGTAAAGCTGGGCCAGATTCTGGCTGATTTCACCGCCTTTTTGCATATCCAGCGAGGCCTGCAACCCGCTGCTGATAATTTTGATCGCTTTGGTGATGGCATTGCCTTTGGCAACCGTATCGCCCTGCTGAATAAAGATATCGGCGCGCATCAACGCGCTTAATGCCCCGTCGAACAGCAGCGTAATCAGTTTGTGCGGGCCGGCGCTCATCACGCTGCTTTCCAATCCGACTTTGGCATAGGCCTGAGAGCCGTACATCGTTGACATGGTGAACTCCAAAATTAACTGTTGCTGCTGGATGTCAGCGCTTCAAACTGGTTGGTCAGATAGGTACTCAGCGTACTCATTTCCGACATCAACACGTCCAGCTTAACAAACTGGGTTTTGTAGCGGGCCATGGTGGACTCGATGCTGGTCTGCACCTTGGTGTACTGCTTGCTCAGGTTGCTGAGCATATCGGTGATATCTTCTTTCGCCTGGGCGATGGTGCCTTTGGTAGCGGTAAAGGTGTCCACTTTGGCCACCATTTGCGTCGCCAGCCCGGTGGTTTTGCCATCGCCGACGAAAAAGTCGCTGACCGCCGACGAGTTCTCGGTCAGGGTGTTGATCAGGTCGGTATCGTTGACGGATAACGTGCCGTCGCTTTTCAGCGTAATACCCAGCTCATTGACCACCTTAAACGTGTCGCTGCTCTGTGCGGTGCTTAATAACGATTTAAGCTGATTTTTTACCGAACGCAGCACCGAATCACCGGAAAGCACGCCGGTATCCTGTTCGGGATCGGAGAGGGTGGTAAACGCGGTCTGCAGGGTATTATAGGCGGTCGCCCAGGCTTTAATGGCGCTGGTGGCGTCGGTAATGCTTTTACTGATGGTCAGCGTTTCCGCCGCGCTGGAGGTCGAAGTCAGCGTTAGCGTCACGCCCTCGGCCGGCACATCGGTAACGGTATTGCTGCTACGCTCAATCGCCACGCCGTTAACGGTCAATTTGGCGTTTTGCGCGGCAACGGATTCGGTGCGGGTGGTGCTGGTATCGCCGAGAATGCTTTCCAGCGCGCTGTCGTTGCTGCTGATGGCGATAGTATTGGCTTCACCGGTTTCATTGGAGGTGATGGTCAACTGGTAGCTGCTATCGCCGGACTGCACAATGCTGGCGGTAACGCCGGCGTTGGCTGAGTTAATCGCACTGGCGATGCCGGTCAGAGTGGTCTGATCGTCGGTCAGGCTGATGCTCACCGCACTGCCGGTACCGACGGTAATGCTTAAGGTGCGATCGCTTAGCCCGCTGGTGCCCAGTTGAGTAGTTTTGCTGTCTTGAGTTTCTGTGACCAGCGTTTGCGCGGTTGCCAACTGGGTTACGTTAACGCTGTAGCTGCCGGAGGTGGCGGAAGAACTGACTTCAGTGGTAAACGCGGTATTGGTGGAGGTTTTTTTGGCGTTAAACAGATCGCTGTCGGTCAGTTTTGCCGTGGCGGTGGAATAGGTTTCCAGCGCCGTCTGCAGCGCCTCATAGGCGTCGGATTTATCCTGATAGGCGGTCTGTTTATTGCTGATGACCGTCAGCTTCTGTTCTTCCACGGCCTGCATGGATTCCAGCAGCGAGGACAGATCCAGGCTGGAACCCACGCCGAGTCCCAGCGTCGATGTCAGCGACCCGATAGTAGATGTAGTAGAGGCGATGGTGGTTGCCATAAATCCATACTCCTGATGAGTGACGTTTAAATCCAGTTTTGTGGTTATCGGCAGCATGGAATAAAAATTTACCTGAAAGAAAAAATATCGTTGCCGTTAATAAGCAAACTGATGATGGCTTTATCGGGCTATTAACAGAAGAGTACGGCGCGGATCTGCGATATGTCTGCTTTTTCGGTCGTGCTCGGAGGTTTCCGCCAACGGCCGCAAATACTGTGTTAAGCACTCGCAGTCAGGCCACTTTCCCCATCATGTCTGCGAAGGCACTGGGGAATCCCTATAAAAATACCTTGTTTGTATCTTTATATTTAGCATGCTGATATTAAATATAAATTCAGTCTTTAAGCTGTTCACCCTACGGCGTAAAAAATTACGCTGAGGTGGCGACCCCGCGAATGCGCCGCAGGACGCGGCGCAAGCCAGTGCCGCGTCGGACAAAAACGCCGGGAGCGTTTTTGAACAGCACTTGTGCTGGCCCGTTAGGGCGAGCCCCATGGATGGGGCGAGTATGCCGCGTCACTGGCGGTTCGGGAAAGGGGGCGACCGCCGAAGGAACCGCGCCAGCGGCGTGATTTCAGCCACAAGCCCGGGTTCGTAGGGTGGCGGCGTTTGAACCACCCTGCGTCGGGCGCGTACTACGACGTAGCAGAGAAATGGTGGCTTTATCGCGCACGAAATATTCTCGATATAACATATTCCAATTTATGAGGCCCCCACAGCGCACAGAAGCGCATCTCCTGCACCGAGCTGCCATTTAAAGCAGGTCCCTACCAACGGCCGCAGGGACGACGGAAATGAGGGCCAGCGTAAAAACGTAGAGACGGCGGAATAAACGTAATAAAAGCACCGAGCAGCGGAATAAAACTCCTCCTGACGTAAAAATTTTTTAAATTAAATGCTAAAGGTTAGAAAGGTAACGCCGATATCAGAGAGGACGGTGGTAGACGCCGTAGGCAGTTAAGCCTGAACCTTTATTGCTAAACATCCACTGGATGATTAAAAGGAACTCCTTATATGGCACAAGTAATCAATACCAACAGCATCTCGCTGGTTGCACAGAATAACCTGAACAAGTCTCAGGCATCACTGAGTACGGCGATCGAACGTCTGTCTTCCGGTCTGAAAATCAACAGCGCGGCCGACAACGCCGCCGGTCAGGCGATTTCTAACCGTTTCACTTCCAGCATCAACGGCCTGACTCAGGCTTCCAGCAACGCCAGCGACGGTATCTCTTTGGCGCAGACCACTGAAGGCGCGTTGAACGAAATCAACGATAACCTGCAAGCTATCCGTACCCTGACCGTACAGGCGCAGAACGGTACCAACAGCTCTTCCGACCTGACATCTATCCAGGACGAAATCACCCAGCGTCTGTCTGAAATTGACCGTATCTCCGAACAGACCGACTTTAACGGCGTAAAAGTACTGGATGGCAGCAAGACATCTGTTTCCATTCAGGTTGGTTCGAATGATGGTCAGACTATCACTATTAATCTGTCCAAGATCAACAGCTCAACGCTGGGACTGAGCACGTTTAACGTGTCTGGTCCGGCGGCAGGCACAATTAGCGCTGCTACCGCAACAAACTTCAAGGCAGCTTATGGCACGACGACTGCCGTTACTGCTTCTACTGTAACTGCGACCGGTACTACAACTGATGCCGCGAAAGCCGCCTTTGGTCTGAGCAGCACGACTTCCGCTATCACAGTAGCAGGAACGGCTCAGGTGGATGCCAATGGTAACTGGTTTGCCAAAGTGACGGTGACTGCTGGTAATCAGACTGATTCTGATAATCTGGCATTGCGTGGCATAAGTGTTGAAGCAGGCGCATCAGCGTCGTTCTATGTTGCTATCGATCCGGCTGATGCTGACACCGCTACTGCCGCCGGTACTGCTGCGTTTACATTAACGGCGGATGATCTTACTGCGACTACGTTGCAATCTCAGGCCACGGCCGACCCTCTGGCGAAGCTGGATGAAGCCATTTCTACGGTTGACAAATTACGTTCTAATCTGGGTGCGGTACAGAATCGTTTCGAGTCCACCATCAATAACCTGAGCAGCACCACCACTAACCTGAGCGAAGCCCAGTCCCGTATTCAGGACGCCGACTACGCGACGGAAGTGTCCAATATGAGCAAGGCGCAGATTCTGCAACAGGCTGGTACTTCTGTGTTGGCTCAGGCTAACCAGGTACCGCAGACGGTACTGTCTCTGCTGCAATAAGTTAGCATCAATCGCAATAATTAAGCGACATAATGACGGGTGTTATACCCGTCATTTTTTTTTATGTGCACTATACTGCGTATCTCTTTGATTTATAGAATCCTTGTTCACAAGTATATCGATATAAATCAATCCATTGTCGCCAGCCAATTAAAACGTCGAATATGAAAAAATTATCCAAAAGCCCATGGGGTATGAGCAAAAAAACGCACCAGTTACGCGTAAGCAATAATATACAGCGTGCGATTGGATTGGTCTTATCTCAGCCGGAGAAAGCGTTCGAGATAGCTAAAGAGAGTCTGCGCGACAATGATAAGGATCTATATTCACTGATCGTCGCCGGACGGGCGTTGCAGCAGCTTGATAAGCTTACTGACGCGGAAGAGTATTTTGATAAAGCGGTAAAATACCATCCAGATCATATGGATGCGCTCTATGCCAGAGCGGATCTGTACAATATAGTCGGCCGGTTGGATGAAGCTGAAAGCGTGCTGACTGGTGCATTAAAGGTTGAGCCACAGAATGGTGAATTACTCAGTCTTCAGGCGTTGGTACTGAAAAAACAGCATAAGTATGATCAGGCTGAAGCGTTGCTGGAAAAACTGACGAAGCTGGAACCGGGCAACTATTTGCATTGGAATAATCTGGGAACGCTGAAACTGGATTTCGGCTTATTCGAAGAAGCGGAATATTGCCTGAAGAAAAGTGAACGAGTTTCTAAATATTATTATCCCTTTTTTAACCGCATCACTACTTGGCACTACTGGCCTGATAAGAGTGCGGAACAGATTCTGGCGCTGTGTAAAGTCTGGCAATCGAAGTTTTTGCCGGGTGACAAGACTGTTCGCGCCGAAGCCAGCAGTAAAACCAAAACCGCTGATAAACGCATTCGTATCGGCATGATTTCCGACGGTTTTCGCAATCACCCTGTAGGCAGCATGATTGTGTATGGGTTGTCGCATGTTCCGACAACGCAGCTGGAGTTTTATGCCTACAGCACTAACCATATGGATGATCATATTACCCGGCGGATAAAAGCGCTTTGTTCGCGGTGGAAAGTGATTGCAAACGTTACCGACGACGCACTGGCGCAGCAGATTCGAGAGGATGGCGTTGATATTCTGTTCGACCTATGCGGCTATAACGCCAACAGCCGTATGCTGACCATGATGAGGGAACCGGCGCCTATCCAGATAAAATGGGTAGGGGGATTAATCAGCAGTACCGGTCTTGCGGCGATGGATTATCTGCTGAGTGACAGTATGGAAACGCCGCCGGGCGTGGACGGACTTTATACCGAAAAGTTGATTCGTATGCCGGATGATTATATTTGCTTCGATCCGCCAGCCTATCTGCCGCCGGTAACCACGTTGCCAGTGGCCCAACAAGGCTATATTACTTTCGGCTGTTTTAACAATTCTTCTAAAATCAATGAAATTTTGCTGGAACAGTGGGCAAAAATTTTGCATGCGGTGCCGGATTCGCGCTTATTTTTGAAAAGTTCTCAGTATAGCAGTGAGAAACTATGCGAAAGAATTTATGCCACGCTGCAAGAGCATGGTATTGCGCGCGAGCGGATAAAAATTGAGGCTTATTCACTGCATAAGGAATTACTCTCCCGATATAATGAGGTTGATATTGCGCTGGATCCTTGGCCCTATTCCGGCGGATTAACCACCTGTGAAGCGATGGCTATGGGAGTGCCGGTGGTGACGCTGCCGGGCCCGACGTTTGCTGGCCGTCATTCCGCGACCCATCTGGTGAATGCGGGTATGCCGGAGCTAGTGGCGAATAGCTGGGAACAGTATATTGATATTACCGTGGGGCTGACGCGGGATTTGGCGAGTCTGAGTGTAATTCGCCAGCATCTGCGCGATATTCTGCTGGCATCTCCTGTTTGTGATGGCAAACGCTTTGCCAAACACTTTTCCGATGCTATGCGTGCCGTTTGGCAGCGTTATTGCGAAGGCAAAAAACCTGAGGCACTAACGTTAAGCAACGATTTTCAGCCTTATTTCCATGATGATAAACAACCGGTGACGTTGCAGCATCCTGTGGCGGAGGATTCCGGCAAAAATAACGTGGATGAGGCGTTCAGTTTTAAATTGGAAGGGAAAGTTATTGCCCTCGATGATGGCGGTAATGTTGCGGTAAGCCCTGCGTTTATTCCGTTGGTCGCCACAGAAGCGTTTCATTTTGTTATTACGGATCTTATCGGCAGAGTTCAACATAGCCATTTGCCGTTGCGAAAAAATGGTATACAGCATATTAAATTTCATGGACTGGGGAATGGGCAGCCAACGCCCGTTTATATGTGTCTTGCCGAAGAATACAGCAGTAGCCTAAAACCACTGATAACGCAGGAGCAACGGGTAATAGCGGAAGTAATGACGCAAACGGTAAAACTCGATCACATCGATGGGCTGGAACAACTTGATTGGCTTATTCTGGATAATCGTTACGACATTGGTAAAGTGATTGCCCATGGCGAGCGCATACTTTCGAATTGCCCTGTCGTTGAGGTGCGTATCAGTTTCGCTGCAACGCATCAGGAACAAAGGTTATTCAGTGATATTACCGTATTGCTGGCACAGTACGGTTTTGCTTTCCATTCGCTGGCTAAAGTCGAGTATGCATCACCAACCCATATCGATGAGCGGAATACGCTGCCATCTTCAAGAATGCTGGCCGCCGCAGCCATCTATGTGCCGAATGATGCCCGGTTACAGATGATGACGGCAAACCAGCGTGAGAAATTAGCGTTTATTATGCACACGGCTTACCGGGCGCATGATTTTGTCTATTCAGTATTGAAAATGGACTCCGAAGAGAGAGCTAAATGTTATTTTGACGACAACAGTGCTACCAAAGCCGATCGTGCATCTCCGGCTACGCCGGAGATGAGGGGTATACCCCTCATTCCTGATAGACCAAGGATGTCAGAAAAGGAAACGCAACTGTTTGAACGCTATCTGAAACAGGCTAAATCTTACTTTGAATTCGGCAGCGGCGGTTCGACCAAGCTTGCCGCCAGAAATAACGTGGAAGTATTCGGTGTTGAAAGTGATAAGCAATGGGTAGAAACGCTTAAAAAAGAGGTCGGCCCACTCTGTAAAGTTGAGTACGTAGATATTGGTCCGACACAGGCGTGGGGATTTCCGGTTGATAATACGCATCGGGAAAAATTTTCGGATTATAGTGAAGCGATTTTGCTACATGATAGCGCTTTTGATTTTATTCTTGTCGATGGGCGTTTTCGCGTTGCCTGTACGCTGAATACGATAAAACATACATTACAAAAACAAAAAAATATTACGGATACGCTGATCTTCATTCATGACTTCTGGAACCGGCCTGATTATCATGTCGTGCTGACGTTTTTAGACATGGAAGAGAAGGCTGAAAGTGCAGGGGTTTTTAAGCTAAAAAATCATATAGATATTGCATCGCTTAATAACATGCTGGAAGAGTATAAATATATTCCCCAGTAAAATAATATAAAGGCACCTGACTTCGGTGCCTTTTATCCAAGATATCATATTAATTCTCTTTATATGTATAAAATGGGGCTGTCATGAAAATAGCCATTGCCGGAACTGGATATGTTGGATTGTCTAATGCGATGCTTCTGGCTCAGCATAATGAAGTTGTTGCTGTCGATGTCGTGGCTGCAAAGGTTGCAATGCTGAATGATAAAGTATCTCCTATCGTTGATAAAGAAATTGAAGATTATCTTCAGCACAAGGCATTGAATTTCAAAGCAACATTGGATGCGTCGGTTGCATATCAAGATGCGGATTTTATTATTATCGCCACGCCTACCGATTATGATCCGGAAACGAATCATTTTAATACGGATTCTGTCGAATCAGTGATACGGCAGGTGCTGTCCTTGAATCCCAATGCGGTGATGGTGATCAAATCAACAATACCGGTTGGTTATACGCAGGAAATAAAAAGTAAATTTAATACGGATAATATTATTTTTTCACCGGAATTCTTAAGGGAAGGGAAAGCCCTGTACGATAATCTTTATCCCTCTCGTATTGTGGTCGGTGAGCGTTCCGAGCGTGCTGAGAAATTTGCGCAGTTATTACTTCAAGGAGCGGTTAAAAAAGATGTACCTGTATTATTTACTGAGTCCACAGAAGCAGAAGCGATTAAGTTATTTTCCAACACCTATCTGGCAATGCGTATCGCTTATTTTAATGAACTGGATACTTATGCCCAGTCTTTAGGCCTGCAAAGCAGACAGATTATCGAAGGTGTCGGGTTGGATCCAAGGATTGGAAATCACTACAATAATCCTTCATTTGGTTATGGTGGCTATTGTCTTCCCAAAGATACCAAACAGTTGTTAGCGAATTACGCCAGTGTTCCTAACAATATTATTCAGGCTATCGTGGCTGCGAACAGTACGCGTAAAGATTTTATTGCCGAGTCAGTAATAAAGATGAAGCCGAAAGTCGTCGGAATTTATAGACTGGTGATGAAAGCTGAATCTGATAATTTTAGAGCTTCTGCTATTCAGGGGATAATGAAACGGATAAAAGCAAAAGGTATTGAGGTTGTTGTTTACGAACCCAATTTGCATGATAAAGACTTTTTCCGCTCCCGAGTTGTTAACGATTTAAATGAATTTAAGTCATTATCGGATGTCATTTTGGTTAACAGAATGTCGTCGGATCTCTTGGATGTCGCAGATAAGATTTATACTCGAGATATCTTTGGTATAGATTAACGTTAAATTTGTAAGTAACCACGCTGCAACTGGAATCCGTTTCGTTTGTCAATATGGAGGCTGATCTGCTTTATTCTACCAGTACTACACAGGGCCTGCCGTCTAGTGGTGCGGCGTGATTTTCTGCGAAGCACCTTCATATTTTTTATCTTATCGCGCCGTTTTCCTCATATTGCCGACACTTTGGACAAGTTGGCCATCGGCAGGCGCAAATGTCTTCAGGCCGCGACTTGGCTGGCGTTTTAACCAATGGCAATAGCGGACGTTTAGCCGCGCGGATACGAGCATATCCTAAATAGGGTGCCTTTTCTGGCGCTATTCAAGCGATTGGCGACCCTACTCAAAAGCATAATAGTGTCGATAACACTATCATCGTAGGTATTTGTCACTGTGAGCGATCTGTATACCGCCGAAGGCACAATGGATAAGAGCGCACTTTGGAAGCGCTATGTTCCTTTAGTGCGTCATGAAGCCTTGCGTCTACAGGTTCGTCTCCCCGCGAGCGTTGAGCTTGATGATCTGTTGCAGGCCGGCGGTATCGGTTTGCTTAGCGCGGTTGAGCGTTACGATTCACTGCAAGGTACGGCGTTTACGACGTATGCGGTTCAGCGAATCCGTGGTTCAATGCTGGATGAGTTACGCAGTCGCGACTGGGCGCCGCGCAGTGTGCGGCGTAATGCGCGGGAAGTGGCACAAGCAATGCAACGAGCTGAACAGCAGCTGGGCCGTGCACCAACGGAGCAGGAAGTTGCGCAGTCTTTGGACATCACGCTGGAAGACTATCGTCAGATTTTGCTGGATACCAATAATAGCCAGCTTTTTTCTTACGATGAGTGGCGTGAAGAACATGGCGATAGCGCAGAAGCGTTGTTGGAAGGGAATGAAGATGCCAATCCGTTGCATCAACTGATGGAAGGTAATTTACGCCATCGGGTAATGGAGGCGATTGAAAACCTGCCTGAACGCGAAAAATTGGTGTTGACGCTTTACTATCAGGAAGAGCTGAACTTGAAAGAGATCGGTGCGGTGCTGGAAGTAGGGGAGTCACGGGTCAGTCAGTTGCATAGCCAGGCGATAAAGCGCCTGCGCGTAAAATTAATGAACGATGTTTAATTTAGCTGCGTAGGGATCGTGTTATCACAAGTATTTGTCATGGAATGGATTCATGCCTCTATCAATTCGGAAGAAACAGCTTCTCAGCCGTTATCTGAAAGATTTCAAACATAAACAAACACATTGCTCGCATTGTAATAAACAACTTGACCGCGTTTCGTTGGTGTTTCGTAATCAGCTTATTAATAAAAAATCGGTAGGCGACATCGATAGGTTAATTGACGACGAAACATGGTCAGGTCTGCAACAGGAGCTCATCCCCCTCTGTCGTTTTTGTAGCGAAATATTATGCAATATGCAGGCTAACTATTTCGATATAAAAGCGTTCACCCAATACCTCATTGAACAGACGGAAGTCAGGCACAGCACACTGCGTGAATATGTGATTCGGTTGCGTCGTTTAGACGAACTGCTGACGGCAAGAAATTATCCCATAGAACGGTTTACCAAAGAAAACCTACAGCAATATATTCACGATTACCTCCCCGAAATCGACAATAATATCTATAGGAGCGCGTTGCGAAAATACGATCAATATCTGGATTGGCAGAAGCAC
Source organism: Brenneria sp. hezel4-2-4 (assembly GCF_013155275.1). Classification (GTDB taxonomy): domain Bacteria; phylum Pseudomonadota; class Gammaproteobacteria; order Enterobacterales; family Enterobacteriaceae; genus Brenneria. The sequence continues at coordinate 563,594 of NZ_JABJXS010000001.1, read as the reverse complement.
TACTGATCGATGCCATCTTTTTTTATACCCGAAGGTTGCCGGATCGTGGTATCCCGACTATACGTAAATGTTATGGCAGTGTGAAAAAGCTTGCAAGATAGGGGCAAACTATTGCACTGTCATACTACTGCAATCATACAGCACTAATTTTTAGTCTAATGGTTAACAGTGGTTCTAATGCGGTCAATCATTATTCATTGGAATAGTTGTTGTCACAGTGAGGAACGCGGATGGTAATGTCCTGCTTTGGACTACGTTGTCGAAGTTTGTCGACTCGCCGATGCGAGGGATTTTCCTCCCACCTTTTTTCTACACTGCGCTACCTGTTGTTAACCCCATTTTCTTGTTCATCCGTTCCGTCTGGTTATTCCTCATTGATTATTCCATCCAACCGGTCTGCGTACCGTTCCGGTTTGCATGTTGTCTATTCTGTTCTCATCGGCTTAATAAGGAAGCCAAACCTCGTTGTGAGTGAAACGTCACGCGCTGCTGCGGCAGTGCGGTAAGTGAAACAAACTGTAAGGTGCCACTATGGGAAGACAAAAAGCAGTGATCAAAGCACGTCGTGAAGCGAAGCGCGTTATTCGGCGCGAATCGCGTAGTCATCGTCAACGTGAGGAAGAATCGGTCACTTCTCTGGTTAATATGGGCGGGATTGAATCGATAGGTATGGCGCGGGAAAATCGCGACACCTCTGTCATTGAAGCCCGGACACTAGCCCAGGAGCATTACTTGTCTGCAATAGAGAATAAACAGTTAATCTTTGCCACCGGTGAGGCGGGTTGTGGCAAAACGTTTCTGAGCGCGGCCAAGGCGGCGGAAGCGCTTATTCATAAAGAGGTTGATCGTATTATTGTAACCCGGCCGGTATTACAGGCCGATGAGGATTTAGGCTTTTTACCCGGAGATATTGCCGAGAAGTTTGCGCCTTATTTCCGTCCGGTTTATGACGTGTTATTGCGACGGCTGGGCGCGTCGTTTATGCAGTATTGTTTACGCCCGGAAATAGGCAAAGTGGAAATCGCGCCGTTTGCTTATATGCGTGGTCGGACGTTTGAAAATGCGGTCGTGATTCTGGACGAAGCGCAGAATGTGACGGTTAACCAAATGAAAATGTTTCTTACTCGTTTGGGAGAAAATGTAACGGTAATTGTGAATGGTGATGTGACGCAGTGCGATTTACCTGCCGGCGTTAAGTCCGGGCTGCGCGATGCGCTGGAGCGTTTTGCGGAGGACGATATGATTGGCGTGGTGTCTTTCGGTAAACAGGATTGCGTGCGCTCTGAACTGTGCCAGCGTACCCTCAATGCATACGGTTAGTCATGATGACAAAAAACGCCGCGAAAGCGGCGTTTTTCCCGGCGTCCCGGATGACTTCAGCGTAATTAAACGCGAACGAAGTCGATGTGAGTCAGTTTTGGCTTAAATACGTGACGCTGCACAGCCTGAACTCGCACCTGAATTTCTTTACCATCGATAGACAGGATAACGGTTTCACCGTAGAAACCTTCTTTCAGTTCCTGGTTTTTTACTACATCGTGATCCAATTCGATAGAAATCGGCGCTTCTGAACCACCATAAACGATGGCTGGGAATTTGCCAGCGGTACGCAGGCGGCGGCTCGCACCCTTACCCTGCTCTTTACGTGCTTCTGCTTTGATAGTAATCATTTTTTACTCTACTTAAGATAAGTAATCCTGCTACAGGCGACCCAGCAGCAAGTTGGGTTGTTCTGCTTTTGCGGTACAAAAGCGGGCTGAATTTTAGCGGAATATGGTGCGTCGGGCAAATAAAACCGCGAATTAGTTAGCCCCGCAGTTCGTTTGCGCGGCGAAAACGGCCCTGATAATCGAACATTTTTTCCCGGATCTGCCAGAATTTCCCCTGTTTGCGGGCGACGACAAAGTCGGGGGGGCGCAATAGAGGCTGTTGCGCCAGAATATCCGCCGCCGTTTGCCAGACCATAGGGACGCCCGGCGCCCGTTGATGAATGCGTAAAAAATTCAGTTGAAAGACATGGCGTTGGGCCGGCGTTTGCAGGCGGAAGCGTTCACTGACCTCTGCGCCATCTTCGTCATGGTAGGTGATTTTCAGCCATTCTCCTTTGGCGTCTCGTCCGGGCGTGAGCTGCATTCCGCTACAGCGTAGCACCAGCGCGTCTTTTAGCTTCAGCGCGGCTTTCAACATATCGTCAGGATCGACCAGCACGTCCTCGCACTGATGGCAGCGGCGGGCGGCAATATCGTTTTCGGCGCCGCAGTGCGGGCAGACTTTAAAACGGAATCGATAATCACACTGCCGGCGCGGGCCGTCGTCCGGCTGTTCCCAACCCTGACAGCGACGACCGTAATGTTCGATGACCTCGCCATCCGTCGTCGTTTTCCCCCAGAATAAATTCGCAAACCCGCACTGCGGGCAAAATACCTGAACGGGCTGGCTATCGGCGTGCGGTTTGCTGTTTCCGACCTCCGGCGTGTAGAGGTCGTGGGGATTGCCGGCGTAGTCGAGAATCAGGCAGTCGGTTTTGCCGGGAGACAGGCGTAGGCCCCGGCCTACGATTTGCTGATATAAGCTGACGGATTCTGTCGGGCGCAATATGGCGATCAGGTCAACGTGCGGCGCATCAAAACCGGTGGTCAATACGGCAACGTTGACCAGATAGCGTAACTGCCGTTGTTTAAAGGCCTCGATAAGGGCATCCCGCTCCGCGGAAGGGGTCTCGCCGCTGACCAGCGCCGCCTGATCGGCCGGTAATAACGCATGGATCTCACGGGCATGTTCCACGGTTGCGGCGAAGATCATCACACCAGCGCGTGTCTGCGCGTAGTCCACTATCTGGCTGATGATATGCGGGGTGATGCGCTGCTGACGTTTTAGTTCACGATTAAGATCGACCTCGCTGAACAGGCCATGACTTCTGGCCGCCAGTTTGTTGAAATCGTATTTGACAATGGGCATGTCCAGCCGTTCAGGCGGCACCAGAAACCCATGTTTGATCATGTAGCGCAGCGGCAGTTCATAGATACAATCGCGGAACAGACAGTTTTCGTCGCCGCGAATCATGCCGTGATAGTGATATTGATAAATCCAGCCTTTCCCCAGCCGATAAGGCGTGGCGGTCAGTCCTAACAACCGCAGTTGCGGATTGGTTTGTTGAAGATGCTGGATAATTTGCTGATACTGGCTGTCGTCGTCATCGCTGATACGGTGGCACTCATCAATGATCAGTAATGAAAAGGCGTGATCGAATTGATCCAGATTACGCGCGACGGACTGTACGCTGCCGAATACGACTTTTCCCCGGCTTTGCCGCTGCCGGAGTCCGGCGGCGAAGATGTCGGCTTCCAATCCCCAGGCGCGGTATTTGGCATGATTCTGCGCCACCAGTTCTTTGACATGCGCCAGAACCAGCACGCGGCCGCGTGCCAGTTTGGCTAATTCGGCGATGACCAGGCTTTTACCCGCCCCGGTGGGCAGTACAATGACCGCCGGTTGGGCGTGACGGCGAAAATAGTCGAGCGTAGCGGATACGGCCTCACGCTGATAGGGCCGTAGGGTAAACGACATCGTTTAGTGCTGACAGATTTTGCTGGCGCTGGTGGTAAACCCGGTATCCAGCGGAATAAACTTGCCTCGCTCGGCCAGAAACTGTACCAGCATGGCGGCGCTCATCTCCGCGGCTGAGCAAGTGTGGAAACGTGCGTCGCGGCCAAAACGGCGCTCAATGGCGGCGATAAGTTGCTCGGTGGTGAAAGATTCACCGGTAGCGATCATCATTTGCAAGACTTCATGGCCGTGAATGGATGACATATCTTAACCCTCAACGTAAGCAATTGTGCTTATTATGCCTGTTGCCGATGTCCGGTGCGATAGCGCGCGTGAGATATCCGCTGACGATTAGCGCGGCGGCAAAGCGGAATGAGCGTCGTTGAATTCTAGTACCTCGGCTAACGCCCCGTTATACTAGACGATTCCGGCAGCGGGTCACGTTGCTCCTTTTTCATTTTCATGAGTACGGCACGCTGACGCAAGGTGCGGCGTGTGTCGCTCTCATGAGTTAAACAGTCAGTTGGTCTTTAATGCGATTGGACAAGTTTTTATCCCAGCAATTGGAAATCAGCCGTTCGCTGGTGGCGCGCGAACTGCGCGCGCAGCGGGTCACCGTTGATGGTGAGGTGGTAAAAAGCGGCGCTTTTAAGCTGTTGCCTGAACATGAGGTGGCGTTTGATGGTAATCCGTTGATACAGCAATCCGGGCCTCGCTATTTTATGCTGAATAAACCGCAGGGCTATGTGTGTTCAACGGAAGATCCCGATCATCCGACCATTCTGTATTTTATGGATGTTCCCGTCGCGTATAAGCTGCATGCGGCAGGGCGTCTGGATATCGATACCACCGGGCTGGTGCTGCTGACCGATGACGGACAGTGGTCGCATCGTATTACTTCGCCTAAGCATCACTGTGAGAAAACCTATCTGGTGACGCTGGAACAGCCATTAAGCGAGGATACCGCAGCGCAGTTTGCCCACGGCGTGCAGTTGCATGGCGAGAAGCATTTAACCAAACCCGCTACGCTGGAGCGGATAACGGATTATCAGGTGCGTCTGACCATCAGCGAAGGGCGTTATCATCAGGTGAAAAGGATGTTCGCCGCGGTCGGCAATCGTGTCGTACAACTGCATCGTGAGCGTATCGGCGATATCATCCTGGACAGCGCATTAGAACCGGGCGAATACCGGGAACTGAGCAGCCAGGAAATCGCCGGCATCAGATAAACCGTCTGCATAAGCGCTACGCCAAGTCGTTGCGGCCCATTCTAATTTTGTGACAGCGAGCGGTCGTCGGCTGTCACATATCTTTGTTTTTCCCGCTATTCATTCCCCGGTTGCTCCGATATGCCTTGGACACATCTGCGTTCGGTAGGTTAATTTGTTTTATATATGTAAAATATATGACTTATAAGTGAACAAATGAAGTGAAAGGGGTTGAGGTATTACGTGGAAAAGGTTACATATAGCCTGAAAAGAAGCGTAATTTGTGATCGCTCTAACATTAATGTGTCTTGCTGTAACCTATATCAACATGTGTAGAGGCTTGTTTGAGTCGATCCTGTTGCTTTTTATAGCCTTAAAAAGTGGCAAAAGATGTGGCGCTCAGGCTACTATGATAAATATGTTATTGTATTGTGAATTTGCAGTAAAATTTAACCTGAGGAAGAACAGTAGTGGATAACTTCCAACTTTCGGTGGTGCATCGTTTGCCGCAAAGTTATCGCTGGTTATCGGGTTTTGCCGGTGTAAAAGTTGAACCGATTCCGTTGAGCGGCAGAGATGAAGGCAATAATCTGATTGGTCTCAAATTGTTGAGTCACGATGGCGATGTCGCGTGGAAAATTATGCACCAGTTGAATCAGTCTCTGAGCGAAATTCAGGTTGAGTGCGCCGTTGTGGAGTGGGAAGGCGAGCCTTGCCTGTTTTTACACCGTAATGATGAAAGCACGGTTATGTGTCGTTTGAAAAATGTCGGCGTGGCGATTGCTGAAACCGTGTCGGCACAGTATCCGTTTTGAGCGGCAACATCCGTCCCCCCGGCATTGCCGCGCTTCCTGGTATATCGTGGTTTAATGCCCGTCGTTTATTACGACGACAATTGCAACAGTTCCCGCGTGTAGTCTTGTGCCGGATGCGTGAATACCTGCCGGCAGTCGCCTTGTTCCACCACTTCGCCTTGTTTTAGCACGATAACCTGATGACACAATGCCCGAACCACCTGTAGATCGTGACTGATAAACAGATAAGCCAGCTGGTGCTTCTGCTGAAGCGACTTCAGCAAGGCGAGTATCTGAGCCTGCACCGTTCTGTCCAACGACGACGTAGGCTCATCAAGGATCAGCAGTTCCGGTTGCAGGATTAGCGCCCGGGCAATCGCAATACGCTGGCGCTGTCCTCCTGAAAACTCGGAAGGATAACGATGACGCGTGGCCGGATCTAATCCCACCTCCTGCATGGCCTCAATCACCCGCTGTTCCCGCGCCGCATTGCTGAGTTTTTGATGTACGGTCAGTCCTTCTGAAATAATCTGTTCGGCGTTCAGCCGCGGGTTCAGCGCGGAGTTGGGATCTTGAAAGACCACCTGGATCCGCCGCCGGAAGGGCAACATCCGCTGGCGGTTAAATTCATGCAGCGGCTGGTTATCAAACCAGATTTCTCCGCGGGAACGCAGCAAACGTAGTAACGCCAGCCCGGTGGTGCTTTTCCCCGAACCGGATTCGCCCACCAGCCCCAGGCTTTCTCCCCGCCGCAGCGTGAAACTGATATCTTTAACCACCTGTTTTTCATCGACGGTGCGTCGCAGCAGGCCGCGTTTGACGGGGAAGGAGACTTGCAGCTGATTAACCCGCAGGATTGGCGCCTCTTCGCTGGTTAACGGCTGTGGCTCACCGGAGGGTTCGGCGTCCAGCAACTGACGGGTATAGGGATGCCGGGGGGCGGCAAATAGCCCTGCGCAGGTGTTGCGCTCAATGCATCTGCCCGCCTGCATGACGGCCACGTTATCGGCTAAGCGCCGGACGATATTCAGGTTGTGGGTGATGAATAACAGACTCATCCCCAGTTCCTGTTTCAGCTCGTCCAGCAGCTTCAGAATTTGCGCCTGTACGGTAACGTCCAGCGCGGTGGTGGGTTCATCGGCGATCAATAGATCGGGCTGGGTCAGCAAGGCCATGGCGATCATCACCCGCTGCCGTTCGCCGCCGGAAAGCTGGTGGGGAAAATCGCCTAACCGGCTTTTGGCCTGCCGAATGCCCACGCGATCCAGACAGGAAACCACCTCGCTGCGGGCAACCTCATTACGCATTCCCCGGTGCAGCGATAGCACTTCGACTAACTGTTTCTCAATGCTTTGCAGCGGATTGAGCGAAACCATCGGTTCCTGGAAGATCATGGCGATGCGATCGCCGCGTATCTGACGCAGTATTTTCTCCTCAGCATGCAGCAGCGACTGGCCGGCGAACAGAATATCACCCTGCGGATAGACCACCGGGGGGGACGGGAGTAAACGGAGAACCGACAGCGCGGTGACGCTTTTTCCCGAACCCGATTCGCCAACCAGCGCCAGCGTTTCACCGGCATTGACCGTCAGCGAAAGTTGGTCGACTACCCGCTGTTCCTGCGTTCCGCTGCGGAACGCGATGCTGAGATCCTGAATATGTAATAAAGGAGATGACATATTAATGCGCCTTGCTGGGGTCAAAGGCGTCGCGCACCGCTTCGCCGATAAAAATGAGTAATGACAGCACAATAGACAGCACCATAAATACGGTAATGCCCAGCCAGGGAGCCTGGAGGTTGTTTTTGCCCTCCAGCAATAACGTGCCTAATGAGGGGGAGCCCATCGGCAAACCAAATCCCAGAAAGTCCAATGAGGTGAGCGTGGTGATCGAACCGCACAGAATAAACGGCAGATAGGTCAGCGTGGCGACCATCGCGTTGGGCAGCATGCAGCGATACATAATAACCCGATCGCTGACGCCCATCGACTGCGCCGCGCGGATATAGTCGAAATTGCGGGTGCGAAGGAACTCGGCCCGCACCACGCCCACCAGGCTCATCCAGCCGAATAATACGGTAATGCCCAGCAGCCACCAGAAATCAGGCTGAATTACGCTGGAAAGCAGAATAATCAGAAACAGCGTAGGCATACCGGACCAGACCTCGATAAAACGCTGCCCCCACAGATCCAGTCGGCCGCCGTAATATCCTTGCGTTGCCCCCGCGGTAATGCCAATCACGCTGGAGAGCGCGGTCAGCGCCAGGCCAAACAGCAGCGAGATGCGAAAGCCGTATAACACCTGAGCGACGACATCTTTTCCCTGGCTGTCCGTTCCCAGCAGGTTGCGCCATGACGGCGGCGAAGGGAACGACACGGTGGTGGCGTAGTTGATGGTGTCGTAGTTATAGCGAACCGGCGGCCACAGCGCCCAGCCGTGAGCGTCAAGGCGTTGCGCGATATAAGGGTCGCGGAAGTCCGTCGCGGTATCAAACTGGCCGCCAAAAGTCGTTTCGCTGTAGTCGACGAAAACCGGCGCATAGAGTTGGCCGTCATACTTCACCAGCAGCGGTTTGTCATTGGCGATCAGTTCTGAGAACAGGGAGACGATAAACAGCGCCAGAAAGATCCACAACGACCAATATCCCCGGCGATTACTTTTAAAACGCGCCCAGCGCGCCTGATTAATCGGGCTTAATCGGCTCATTGGCGTCCCTCGAAATCAATACGCGGATCAACCAGCGTATAGGTCATATCACTGAGGATATTCAATAACAAACCGATCAGCGTAAAGATGTAAAGCGTACCGAACATCACTGGGTAGTCGCGTTGCAGCGTGGCGTCATAACCCAACAGCCCCAGCCCGTTCAGCGAGAACATCACTTCAATTAACAGCGAACCGGTAAAAAACATGCTGATAAAGGTGGCCGGGAACCCGGCAATCACCAGCAGCATGGCGTTGCGAAAAACGTGGCGATAGAGAATGCTTTTCTCATCCAGCCCTTTGGCGCGCGCGGTGACCACATACTGTTTCCGGATCTCGTCCATGAATGAGTTTTTGGTCAGCATGGTCAGGGTGGCGAAACCGCCGATCACCGAGGCCAACACCGGCAAGGCGATGTGCCACAGATAGTCGGTTACTTTGCTGTGCCAGGGCAGGGTGTCAAAATTGCTGGACACCAGACCGCGTAAAGGGAACCAGTCCAGATAGCTGCCGCCGGCGAACAGAACAATCAACAGAATGGCAAACAGAAAAGCCGGAATGGCATAGCCGATAATGATCAGCGTACTGCTCCAGGTGTCAAACGGCGTGCCGTTTTTCACCGCTTTCTTGATCCCGAGAGGAATGGAAACCAGATAAATGATCAAGGTGCTCCACAAGCCCAGGGTAATCGAAACCGGCATGCTTTCCTTAATCAATTGCATTACCGACGATCCGCGGAACAGGCTGTCGCCGAAGTCAAAGCGCATGTAATCCCACAGCAGCTTGAAATAACGTTCATGAATGGGTTTGTCAAAACCGTAGCGCCGAGTGATTTCTTCAATCACTTCCGGATCCAGCCCGCGCGCGCCACGATAGCTATTTTCGATAGACGGCGCGCCGTTTCCGCCTGAACGGGCGATGCCGGCATCAATGCCGCCGCTGGCGGTGAAACCGCTGCCATGACCCATTTCAATCGCGGCGATGGCCTGATCGACCGGGCCGCCCGGCGCGATTTGTACAATAAAGAAGTTGATGGTGATAATCGCCCACAGCGTCGGGATCACCAATAAAAGACGGCGTAACAGGTAAGCGCCCACGTTGACTCCTTAACGTCGCTCTGCCGGCAGTGTTGCCGCGTGTTTAACATCGTACCACCAGCTATCAAAACCTAACGAGTAGGCCGGGCGAATAGCCGGCATGGCAAACTTATTCCAGTAGGCAAAACGGTCATGATTGGAATACCACATGGGGATCATAAACTGATTCCAGGTCAGCACGCGGTCCAGCGCCCGGCCTAACGACAGCAGCGGGGCTTTCTGTCCCTGATGTGCGACGATCGCCTCAATCAGTGAATCAACGGCCGGATCGTTCACGCCGGGCGTGTTGTAGCTGGAATCGATATAGTGCGAGTGCCAGCGTATTTGCAGGTCATCATTGGGATAGAGAACGGCGCTGTATAGCGTTGGCAACATATCAAAATCACGCTTGCGCAGGCGGCTGGTGAATTGCGCGCTGTCAATATTACGCACGGTCATGTTGATGCCCAGCTTTTTTAAATTCTGCTGAAAAGGCAGCACATACAGGGAATTCGCCGCGCTGGGCAGCAGCAATTCGAAAGTAAACGGCTTGCCGGTGTGGCGGTTAACCAGTTGCTGATTTTTCAACTCCCATCCGGCCTGCTCCAACAGTTTCAGCGCTGTTAACCAGTTCTGCCGATCGTAGCCGCTGCCGTCGGAAGAGGGCGATTGATAACGGGGGCCGAACACCTCGGGGGGAAGCTTATCCTTCAATGGCGTCAGCCAGGCCAATTCGTCGGCGCCCGGCTCCCCGGCGGCGGCATACTCGGTATTTTGAAAATAGCTATCGGCGCGCTGATAGGCGCTATAAAAAAGCGCTTTGTTCATCCAGTTGAAGTCGAATGCCAGCGTCAGCGCCTGGCGCACCCGCCGATCGCTGAATATTGGCCGTTGAATATTAAAGGCCAGCCAGCGGGTATCCTGTGCGGACTGGTTTTCCTGATCCTGCTTGAGAATGTAGCCGCGTTCAAAGTTGCCGCCATGATATTGCGTCGCCCAGTGTTTCGGCGAGCTTTCCACCCGCATATCGAACGCTCCCGCTTTAAAGGCTTCCATCGCCACGCTGTCATCCAGATAGTAGTCATAGCGGATGGTGTCAAAATTATACTGGCCTTTGTTCACCGGGAGATCGGCGGCCCAATAGTCTTTCACGCGTGAATAGGTGACGTATTGTCCGGTACGGTAAGCGGTGATGCGGTACGGGCCGCTGGCCGGAGGAGGATAGGATAACGGCTCGCTAAAATTATGATTTTTCCAGAACTTCTCCGGCATGATAGGCAGCGAGAGCAGGCTGAACATGCGGTTTTTATCAGGGACGGGAAAATCAAAACGCACGATAAGCGGCGCCACGGCTTTGGCGGTAACCCCTTTGAAGTAGAGACGAAACTGCGGCACACCCTGCGTCATAAACATATTGTAGGTAAACGCCACGTCGGCGGCGGTAATCGGCGAGCCATCATGGAAACGCGCGTTGGGGTTCAGCGTGACTTCTATCCAGTGAAAATTGGCGTCGTGACGGGTTGATTGGGCCACTAACGGATAATAACTGCCGGGTTCATCGTCGGAGGCGACAAACAGTGAATCATAGAGACGTTCGGTACGAACCGCCGCCACGCCACGCAGAGCATAGCGGTTAAAGTTATCGAATGTGCCAAGTGCGCTGAGCGTGATACTGCCGCCTTTCGGGGCATCGGGATTGACATAGTCAAAATGACGGAAATCGGCGCGGTATTTAGGTTCACCCAAAAGCGCGAAAGCATCGCTGTGCCCAATAGTTTCGGTTTCGGCATACGATCCCAGGGACAGGGTGTAAAGTAATACGGCAGTCATGACACGTTTCAACATCTTAACGGTAATCTCCTGCGGATGAATTCGATTTACCCAAGGCCTGTGTTCAGGCGTGATTTTCTATAGAGGTTTTTAACGTCATAAAGTTCTTGAAACAACAGGCATTATCATTACCTCCCTAAACCCGATTTTCCACTTTTACCACGAATTCCACCCATAGACCTACCATAATCATCATCTGACCAGGGCGTAGCTACGCTGAGCGCAAAGCGCCGTCGGCGCGGGGCAAATAAAAAACGCCGCTTATTGCTAAGCAGCGTTCCATCATCTCGTTTGGTATTGTACATCGTACATCAAGGGGAGAAATCGATTAGCTGTTCGTTCCTTTGCTCAGTACGCGCCGGGCTTCGTGATAACGTTTTTTCCAATAGCTTTCATCCATATTGGAAATCATCACGCCGCTGCTGGTTGAGGCATGAACGAACTGGTTATTACCGAGATAAATACCGACATGGCGCCCGGTTGAACCGGCACGGAACAGGACAAGATCGCCGGGACGCAGTTTAGCGGGTTGGATCTTCTGGCCGATTTCTTGTTGTTCGTAGGTTGAGCGGGGTAAATCCATACCGAACTGTTCGCGGAACGTTCGTTGAACGAACGCGGAACAATCGATGCCGCGCTTGCTGTCGCCGCCTAAACGGTAGCGCACACCTTTCCAACTGGCATATTGGTTAAGTAACTTGGATTTGATATCCACGTTACGAACTAATGCTTCAAATTCATCCTGAGAGGCTTGCAGTAAAAGACCGTCTTTATCATTGACTGCATGCATCTCAGTTTGAGCATTTTGATTGTTAGATGCACTGTTGCTACCACATGCGGAAAGCGTTATTGCTATCGCCACGGCAGGCAACGCCCGCCAGATATATCTCAAAATCGGTTGAGACTTGACCATTATTGTTATGTTCCCTTGAAGTCCTTAACGATAAATACCGTTATGTAATAAATGCCAAACGAAAACGAGATTCAGATTAAAGCAGAGTTCCCGGTTCACCAAATGCGCAACGGTGAAAACGTGCCGGAATGCACATTATTTTCTTATTTCCGCTAGTTCAAGGAGTGGAAAAAAGCAAACTTCGTTGAGACTACCGTATCGATAAACAGATTGCGAGCAGTTTTAACTATTTTATTTATAAGATTTAATGATGAAATTAGCAAAAAAAACGATGTAAAAAAAACTCAAATAACAGCACTTTTTGTTGAGGAAATGTGTCAGTAAAGAATCTCGTGCTGGTTTTGTGGCGGGGACGGGATGGTTTTATTTGCCGATCGATTAGACGATCGGCAAGAACAACGTGGTCGTAATTGAGGGTTAGGGATGGTTTTTTCTTAACGAGTATTTGCCGGGCAAACAGCATTGCAGCAAATTAATTAATGCGTCGCTGGCGGGGGTGAGCAGCCACCAGCTTAATCCGACCAGCACAACCGAGAGCGAGCCAACCGCAATGTCGCTAAACCAGTGGGCGCCGATCATGATACGGGGTAAGGCGAAAACCACCGCGATTGCGACGCTTGCCGCGAACGCGCTTCGGGTAAAGTAGCGTAACATGAAGGCGGCGAACACCATCAGCATCATGCCGTGATCGCCCGGGAAACTGTCTTTTGACGCATCTTTGGCGGGAATATCCGTCAGGTCGGCAACCCGGTTGATATCGCTGAAGTAAAGCGTGGGGCTGGCATGCTGAACCGGCAATAAATGTCCCAGTTGATTAAGCACCAACGCGGTGAACAGCATAACGATGCCGATAATCAGCAAACGTCGGCGCTCTGGCGGCGCGGCCTTCAGATAAAACGACAGATACAACAGGCCCATCACGATGAGCGCGCAGCCATCAAACGCTCGCAGGTTGGTCAGCGCCACCCATTTCAGGAATAGCGGGCTTTGGGTGAGTTGATGATTAAAATAGAAGAAAATATGGCTGTCCAACCTAAACCAAAAGCCGTGGTTTGGCGGCAGATACCAGGATAAAAATAGCCCAATACCCAAGATATTGAGCAGCAAAATAGCAGGAATATTACGTCGAGACATGCGGGGAATAACTCAAAATCCGAGAACCAAACGGTTATTCTATTCCGCCGTAGTTAAACGAGCCTTTAACAGCCCGGTTTGTAAATTATTCCATTCTGCCGGTTGTTCATTAATCAACTCAATACGGCTATCGACCGGTGCGGCGGGTTTGGTTTCAATATGCAGGTCGAACCCCTGACGATTGACGATCAACGTGCCTTCCTTTATTCGCATAACCCCTTTGACCCGGCTGACCGGGGACAGACGAACCCAATCCAGCAGCGCGGCGGTATCAAATAGCGTTTCCGCAGAGAAAACCCAGCCGCAGGCGTGGTAGCCCTGACCCTGATTCAATGAACGGCGCCAGGAGCCTGCGTCCGGCAGCCGTAAAGCGGCCAGTCCGTGCGTGGCGTTGCGCGGGTGATGGTGCGCGCTCGCCGGCAGTTCACGCACGTTATGACGCGGCTGGTCCAACAACTGCCGATCGATCTGTCCCCGCGAGGCCGGAACAATAAGCCGATCGTCGTGATTATTGCGCTGCCACTGTCGTAAAGCGGCGCGATCCGCATCGCCATAGGTGTCCTGCTTGTTGGCGACGATAATGTCGGCGGCGGCCAGTTGATCGCGGAAATTTTCATTTTCCGTATAACGCGGCTCATGCAGTTGGCGGGCGTCCAGCAGACAGAGTGTCGCCTGTAACGTCAGCCAGGGCTGGTAACTTTCGCCCGTCAGCAACGAGAGGATCTGTTTCGGGTGACCCAGGCCGGTGGGTTCAATCAACAAACGGTGCGGTTTTTTCTGCTGTAGCAGCATGTTCAGCCCGATTTGCATCGGCAAGCCATTCACGCAGCACATGCAGCCGCCGGGGATTTCTTTCAATACCGCCCCGCAATCCGCCAGTAACGCGCCGTCAATCCCAACCTCGCCAAATTCATTGACCAATACGGCCCAGACTTCATGCTCGGGTTTCTGAGCAAGCAGATGACGAATCGTCGTGGTTTTGCCACTGCCAAGAAAGCCGGTAATCAAATTCACTTTCGTTAACAAAACAGGCTCCATAGCGAATATTGGAAAGGATTGATCCCGCCGCGTCGCCCGGCGGGATGAGCAACGGGAACTTAATCGGCACGTCCCATGTAACGGCGCTCAGGGATATGGATACGGATTTTCTCGCCGGCGCTCAGATATTCCGGCACCTGAATGGTCAGGCCGGTTGCCATGGTCGCCGGTTTGTTGCGAGCGCTGGCTGACGCGCCTTTGATGCCCGGGGCGGTGTCGATAATCTCCATATCCACCGTTTGCGGCAATTCAAGCGCGATGATTTGACCATCCCATGACAGCACCTGAATACCGGGCATACCGCCTTCGGGGATAAACAGCAGCTCTTCTTCTATCTGTTCTTTTTTGAAGTGGTAAGGCGTGTAATCTTCGTCATCCATAAAGACGTATTCGTCGCCGTCAATATAAGAGAAGGTGACGGTGCGGCGGGTCAGGGAAATGGTATCGAGAATATCATCGCCTTTAAAACGTTCTTCAACCTTTAACCCGGTGCGCACGTCGGAAAAACGCATTTTGTACAATGTGCTGGCGCCGCGGGCGCTTGGGCTCTGGATATCGACGTCTTTCACGAATAACAGCTTGCCGTTATAGTTAACGACCATACCGCGTTTAATTTCGTTCGCTCTTGCCATAAAAATTACCTGTTATGAGGAGTGAGTTTTTTGTGGCGACACGTTACTCGCGCCGCCGGATTCAGGCAAGCGGGAATTCATACGTCAAGCATCATTTAATAATAGCGCCCGCACGAATAACCGGATGGCCGATAGGCGTAGGTTTTTGCCCGGATGACTGTTAAGGTGTCGAACGATCCCTGATCTTTGGTCAGCCCGCCGGAGAGCTTACTGATGGACTGTCGCCCTGATTGCGGCGCCTGCTGCATCGCGCCCTCAATATCCAGCCCGCTGCCGGGGATGCCCAACGGCAAGCCTGCCAATACCCGGTGTATTCACCTGGATGCGCATATGCGCTGCGGACTGTTTCATTCGCCGCTCAGACCCGCGGTGTGCGCCGGGTTACAGCCGCGGGCCGATATGTGTTTCAGCCATCGGGACGATGCGCTGATTTACCTGATCCAACTGGAAGCCGACACCGCGCCTGACGGTGATCGCGTTACGCGTCTTTGATGCGCCACAGGCAATAACCCGATCCGACTATCATGATCAGCGCAATAAAGAAAACGGCGTGATAGTTCCAGATTTCCGCGACGATACCGGCCAGTGAGCCAGAAATAATCCAGCCTACCCGGGTGGTGTTAGTAAAGAGCGTCGTTGCCGCGCCGGCCTGACCGGGCATCAGATCCTGAAAATACAGCATGCCGATCCCGGCGAGAATGCCAATAAACACCGCGTTCAGCAGCTGTAACGCCAGCAAGGCAATCTCGCTATCAAGAAACAATAATCCTACATAAAACAGCAGGCCGGCAGAGATTGCCAGCCGCATAAGAAAGCGTTTGCCAAAACGTCTGGCGACATAACCGGCGATCAGCATGGTCGGGATCTCTAACCCGGCGGCGGTTCCCATCATCACTCCGGCCAGTTTTTCCGGCAGATGCAACTCATGCACCAGGTAGAGCGGCATATTGATGATGTAGATACCGTTACAGGTCCACATCAGCGTGCAGGCGGCGAATAACAGTAGCGTGTCTCTGCGGTTGCGACGGGGAGATTCCAGGGTGGCGGCGGTTTTCACCTTCACTTTCGGCATGGACGGCAGAAAAAGCCTGACCAGTATGCCGCAGAGGATAAAAACCACCGCGGCGGTCAGATACATGGCCGTGAAGCCAAAACCCAGGGCCAGGGCAAATGCGATGGGCGGGCCGACAACCCATGAGAGGGAGATCTGCGCGCGCAGGATGGAGCTGAACATCGCGGCTTCTCGGCCCGTGCGATCCGCATGTTCCCGGGCCAGTGCGAAGAGCTGCGGGTTGGCGGTAGAGCCGAAACTGCTGAGCAATACGCCGACGAACAGCAAAATGAAGTAGTTACGGTTCCAGGCAAACAAAATACAGGCCAGGGCGCCTAATAAACAGCACAGAAAAATAAGCGTCTTGCGATCGCCCTGCCGATCTGAGCGGGTCGCCAGTAGCTGGCTGACGATTATGCCGATGACCGCGCTGCCGGTATAGAACATCCCAACCAGAAATGGCCGTACCTGCACTTCTGTGGAAAGGAAAAGGCTGAGGGTCGGAAGTTGCAATGCCCCGGCGATCCCGGTCAGGAATGCGATGACTAAAAAGGCTAACGAAGTCAGGTCGGGCTGACGTCGGGTTGTGCTGACGGTTGTGTGCATAAAGTGGTAACGCTTAAGCAGCAGGCAGAGGAGAGATCGAGCGCGTCATTCTACGCCGGTTTATAAAAAAACAGAAAAACTGTTTCATTATTTTTCTTCAGCAAGGTTTCAGCTTAAGGCGATTTTTATGGCGCCGCTGCGGTTGGTGCAGGCAAAAATGTGCGTGATGTCATAATTTCGTTACGCCGATTGTGCAGAATACTTGCATAAACCTCGTAATGGCAACAGACTCATTGAAACGTTTCAGCGATGTCTTTGGAAGCAATGCCTACACGAGCCACGCTTTTTTCCACATAAAAGCTGAAACGATTCAACTTTCAGTAAGAGAGGAGAGCCATGTTCCAGTTGTCACAGCAAGATATTCATTTAGGCGCGACGGCCAGCAGCAAGCAGGAAGCCATACAGCTTGTTGCTTCCGCACTGACCGACGCCGGGTGCGTCAGCGCAGCGTATGTCGATGGCATGCTACAGCGCGAACAACAGACGTCCACTTATCTGGGAAGCGGTATTGCGATCCCGCACGGCACCACCGATACCCGCGATTTGGTGCTGAAAACCGGAATACAGGTTTTCCAGTTTCCTCAGGGCATCGCCTGGGGTGAAGACCAGACCGCTTATGTCGTGCTGGGGATCGCCGCGCGTTCCGATGAGCATCTGGCGTTGTTACGTCAACTCACGCATGTGCTTAGCGACGACCGCGTCGCCGCGCGTTTGGCGAGCACCGACTCGGCGGAAGAATTCCGCAGCCTGCTGATGGGCGAGCAGCAACTGGCCGATTTCCGTTTCGATACTTCGCTGATTTCACTGGATGTGGCGACGGACAACCTGCTGACGCTTCAGGCGCTGAACGCCGGTCGTCTGCAACAGATCGGCGCGGTGGATGCCGGTTTCGTCAGCGCGGTTGTCGGCGCCACGCCGCTGAATCTGGGGCAGGGCGTCTGGTTCAGCGACAACGCCGAGGGGAACCTCAGCAGCGCGGTCGCCGTTGCTCGTCCCGCCGCGCCGTTTAAGGTTGATGATGAGTCGGTCGCATTGCTGGTGACGGTCGCCGCCGCCGATGAACAAGCGCTTCCGCCGATTGATTACCTGAGCAAACTACTGATCGAACAAAAAGCTGAACGTCTGCTGACCGCCGACGCCGCAACGCTGTTGGCGCTGCTGACCAGCGACGTGCCGGAAGAAAGTAAAGTGCTGACGGCCGAATTCACCATTCGCAACGACCATGGTTTGCATGCGCGTCCGGGCACGATGCTGGTTAACGTGATTAAACAGTTCGGCAGCGAAATTACCGTCGCCAATCTTAACGGTACGGGCAAACCGGTGAACGGTCGCAGCCTGATGAAAGTTATCGCGCTGGGTGTGAAGAAAGGTCACAAACTGCGGTTTACCGCGAACGGCGACGATGCCGAGCAGGCGCTGGCCGCCATTGGCGAAGCCATTAGTTCTGGTTTGGGCGAGGAGGCAGCATGAGCAGGCGAGTTGCCACCATTACCCTGAATCCGGCTTACGATCTGGTTGGCTATTGCCCGGAGATTGAGCGGGGCGAAGTGAACCTGGTTCAGACGGCAGGCCTCCACGCCGCCGGCAAAGGTATTAACGTTGCCAAGGTGCTGAAAGACCTCGGGATTGATGTCACGGTGGGTGGATTCCTGGGCAAAGACAATCAGGATGGTTTCCAGCAGTTGTTCAGCGAACTGGGCATTGCAAACCGCTTTCAGGTGGTTTCAGGCCGCACGCGTATCAATGTCAAATTAACAGAACAAGACGGCGATGTTACCGACTTCAATTTTTCCGGGTTTGATGTTACGCCGCAGGACTGGCAGCGCTTTGTCAACGACTCGCTGAGTTGGCTGGGGCAGTTCGACATGGTCGCCGTTAGCGGAAGTCTGCCGGCGGGTGTCGCGCCCGACGACTTTACCGACTGGATGTCCCGCCTGCGCAGCCAATGTCCCTGCATTATTTTCGACAGCAGCCGCGACGCGCTGGTGGCAGGCTTGAAAGCCGCGCCCTGGTTGGTAAAACCCAATCGCCGGGAACTGGAAATCTGGGCCGGACGTAAGTTGCCTACGCTGGCGGATGTGGTTGATGCCGCGCATGCGCTGCGTGAGCAGGGTATCGCGCATGTCGTGATCTCATTGGGAGCGGAAGGCGCCCTGTGGGTGAATGCCTCGGGCGCATGGTTGGCGAAACCGCCGGCCTGCGAAGTGATCAGTACGGTAGGAGCAGGCGACTCCATGGTTGGGGGACTGATTTATGGCTTATTAATGCGTGAGTCCAGTGAACATACTTTGCGTCTGGCGACGGCGGTGTCCGCGCTGGCCGTAAGCCAAAGCAATGTTGGAATTACCGACCGTCCTCAGTTGGCCGCAATGATGGCGCGTGTCGATCTGAAACCCTTTAATTAACAGCAGGAGACAAACAATGAAAACGCTGCTGATTTTAGATAAATCACTGGGTCTGGCGAGAAGCCATCTGGTGAAGAACCTACTCGGCGCTGCCGCTGCGAAAGCAGGGCTGACGTTTACGGAACAGGCTGACGAGTCTGAATTGGTGATCATTCTGGGTGCGACCGCCGCGGCGGACAGCGCGTTGAATGGCAAACGCGTGTTTGTGGGCGATGTGGAGCTGGCAGCCAGCCAGCCGGACGCGTTCCTCGCCAAGGCGCAAGCGGAAGCCGCGACCTATCAGGCCGCCGCGTCAGCACCGGTTCAGCAAAATACCGCAGCCAAACGCATTGTTGCGGTGACGGCCTGTCCGACAGGCGTCGCCCATACGTTTATGGCCGCTGAAGCGATTGAAACCGAAGCGAAAAAACGCGGCTGGTGGGTCAAAGTGGAAACCCGCGGCTCGGTGGGCGCCGGGAATCCGATTACGCCGGAAGAGGTCGAACAGGCCGATCTGGTGATCGTCGCCGCGGATATCGAAGTCGATCTGAGCAAGTTCGCCGGTAAGAAAATGTACCGCACTTCTACGGGCCTGGCGCTGAAAAAGACCGCACAGGAACTGGATAAAGCGGTAGCGGAAGCCAAAGTTTATCAGCCGAGCGGTCAAACAACGGCGGCAGGCACGGAATCCGCTCAGAAAGGCGGCGCGGGTCCGTATCGTCACCTGCTGACGGGCGTGTCTTACATGCTGCCGATGGTGGTTGCCGGCGGTCTGTGTATCGCGCTGTCGTTTGTGTTTGGTATCGAGGCCTTTAAACAGGAAGGAACGTTGGCGGCGGCGCTGATGCAGATCGGCGGCGGTTCCGCGTTTGCGCTGATGGTGCCGATACTGGCCGGTTACATCGCCTTCTCCATCGCCGACCGTCCGGGGTTAACGCCGGGCCTGGTCGGCGGGATGTTGGCGGTCAGCACCGGCGCGGGTTTCCTCGGCGGGATCATCGCCGGTTTCCTGGCCGGTTACGTTGCCAGAGAGATAAACAACCGGCTGCCGTTGCCGCAGAGTATGGCCGCGCTTAAGCCTATTCTGATTATTCCGCTGATCGCGACGCTGATTACCGGCCTGATCATGATTTATGTCGTTGGTACGCCGGTGGCTAAAATCCTGACCGGCCTGACAGGCTGGCTGCAATCCATGGGAACGGCGAATGCGGTGATCCTGGGGGCGATCCTGGGCGGCATGATGTGTACGGATATGGGCGGGCCGGTAAACAAAGTGGCCTATGTATTTGGCACCACGCTGCTCAGTAGTCAGATTTACGCGCCGATGGCCGCGGTCATGGCGGGCGGTATGGTTCCGCCGCTGGCGATGGGGCTGGCGACTTTTCTGGCGCGCAACAAGTTCAACACGACCGAGCGTGAAGGGGGCAAAGCCGCGTTGGTTCTGGGGCTGTGCTTTATTTCCGAAGGGGCTATTCCGTTTGCGGCCCGCGATCCGATGCGTGTTCTGCCGTGCTGTATCGTCGGCGGGGCGCTGACAGGCGCGTTGTCCATGGCGGTCGGCGCGAAACTGATGGCGCCGCACGGCGGTCTGTTTGTTCTGCTGATCCCTGGCGCGATTACGCCGGCTATTGGTTATCTGCTGTCAATCATTGCCGGAACCGTGGTGGCGGGCGTGCTGTACGCGTTGCTGAAGCGCCCGGATGAACAATTGGTAAAAGCTTAATCGTTCGGCCATAAACAGGGAGGTTGTGGAGTAGCGCCAGTCGACATCATGCCGACTGGCGCTATTTTTTTCGATGGGGTTAAGCCTGAGATTTTAGCCAGGCAATTTCTTGCGCCCAAATATCCGGGTTAACGGTTTCCAGAATCAGAGGGATCCCGTCAAAACGTTTATCTTTCATGATATAGCTGAAGGCGGTTTTACCAATATTGCCTTCACCCAGACTATGATGCCGGTCGACGCGGCTATTGAATTCGCTTTTCGCATCATTTAAATGCATCCCCCGCAGGTAATGAAATCCCACCACGCGTTCAAATTCGGCAAACGTCGACTCACAGGTTTCTGTGGTGCGTAAATCGTAACCGCCGGCGAAAGCATGGCAGGTATCGATACAGACGCCCACGCGGTTTTTATCTTCAACACGGTCGATAATGGCGGCCAGATGTTCGAAACGGTATCCCAGATTGCTCCCTTGTCCGGCGGTATTTTCGATAACGGCGGTCACCCCCTGCGTTTCCGCCAACGCGAGATTAATCGACTCGGCGATACGTGCCAGACAGCGATCTTCATCAATCTGTTTCAAATGGCTGCCCGGATGGAAATTAAGCAAGCTCAGTCCGAGCTGTTGGCAGCGGCGCATTTCGTCGATAAAGGCGACGCGAGACTTCTCCAGCGCCGCTTCTTCGGGGTGTCCGAGGTTAATCAGATAACTGTCATGAGGCAGGATCTGGGCCGGCGCGTAGGCATAGCGTTCACAAGCCGCTTTAAACCGTTCGATGATCTCCGCAGTGAGCGGCGCCGCCTCCCATTGGCGCTGGTTTTTCGTAAACAGCGCGAACGCCGTTGCGTTCAGTTCATGGGCGCGAATAACGGCTTGATCGACGCCGCCGGCGGCGCTGACGTGGGCACCTACGTATTTCATGTTCTTCTCCTCTTGATGACGGCGGCATTATGCCATTGTCCGGTGGGGTAATGAGACGTTAACGGATAAATTATTCGCGCCAATGGCATCATTTCAACGGCCGGATTGATATCCACTCCGTCAGCGGCCGCCGCGGTTTTGCCTGGCGCCGATCCCATGGTGATACTTTCGGAATATTTGCCAGTCAGAGAATAAAAAAAGTTATTAAACTTATCGCTGATAAGTCGGGAAGCCGCGTTATCGTTCTGTGACAGGAGATGTTCGGGGGCGGCACAGCAGAAAGAGTCAACATTTTGTAACGCTGTTCTGCGTATTCCGAGCGACGGGCTCAGCCTATAATCAGAAGACTTAAAAAATAAATTGATTAATATATTCGCAACCTATAGCTATTTTCGATAAAGAGCCCTTATGCATATCACTTTACGCCAGCTGGAAGTTTTTGCAGAAGTCCTGAGGAGTGGTTCCACCACTCAGGCTTCGGTTGTGCTTGCACTCTCTCAATCCGCCGTGAGTGCCGCATTGGCCGATTTGGAAGGGCAACTGGGCGTTCAGCTTTTTGATCGCGTCGGCAAACGACTGGTGGTGAATGAGCATGGCAGACTGCTCTATCCGAAGGCTTTGTCGTTGCTTGAACAATCACTGGAGGTGGAACAACTTTTTCGCCAGGACAATGGGGCATTGCGCATTTATGCCAGCAGCACCATCGGCAACTATCTGTTGCCGGCCATGATTGCCCGTTACCGGCAGGATTTCCCCGACATTCCTCTGGAACTGCATGTTGGGAACACGCAGGATGTGATTACCAGCCTGTCGGAGTTCAGTGTCGACCTTGGGTTGATAGAAGGGCCATGCCATCATACCGATCTGGTTACCCAACCCTGGCTGGAAGATGAACTGGTGGTTTTTTGTTCGCCGACGCATCCGCTTAGCCAGCGGGAACTTTCCCTATCATCATTGGCCGACGCGCCCTGGATTATGCGCGAACGCGGTTCGGGAACGCGGGAAGTGCTGGATCATCTGCTGCTGGCGCGTTTGCCTCATTTTCGTTTAGTGATGGAGTTGGGCAATTCCGAGGCCATTAAACACGCGGTACGTCATGGTATTGGTATTAGCTGTCTGTCGCGCCAGGTCATTGCCGAACAGTTGGAAACCGGCACGCTGGTTGAGTTGTCTGTGCCGTTGCCCAAATTCATGCGTACGCTGTATCTGGTTCATCACCGTCAGAAGCATATTTCGAATGTTTTGCAGCGTTTCCTGAGTTATTGCCGGGAGGCCGGATAGGAAAAAGCTATTGCTAATGATCGGCTTCGAGTTATTAAGCTATCTTATAACACAGCGATCATGGCTATTCAGATAAAGGCTATTTGCTACAATCCCGCCTCGATTTTTAGTAACGGCAGTCAGGATAATAATGACTCAGCAAGATATTCAATCCCAGGGGATACCTACCCTGCGTCGTGAGCTTAAGGCACGGCATTTGACGATGATCGCCATTGGCGGTTCGATAGGCACCGGATTATTTGTCGCCTCCGGCGCGACGGTTTCACAGGCGGGGCCGGGCGGTGCGTTGTTATCTTACGCCCTGATTGGTTTGATGGTTTATTTCCTGATGACCAGCCTGGGAGAGTTGGCGGCGTTTATGCCGGTTTCCGGTTCGTTTTCAACCTACGGTTCGCGCTATGTAGAAGAAGGATTCGGTTTCGCGCTGGGTTGGAACTACTGGTACAACTGGGCGGTGACCATTGCGGTCGATCTTGTCGCCGCCCAACTGGTGATGGGGTACTGGTTCCCGGAAGTGTCCGGCTGGATCTGGAGCGCGCTGTTCTTAGCGCTGATGTTCCTGCTGAATTACATTTCGGTGAAGGGATTTGGCGAAGCGGAATACTGGTTCTCGCTGATCAAGGTGACGACGGTGATTATCTTTATTGCCGTGGGTATCCTGATGATCGTGGGCATTCTGCGCGGCGCCGAAAATGCGGGGTTCCATAACTGGCAAATTGGCGATGCGCCTTTTGCCGGTGGCTTCTCCGCCATGATCGGGGTGGCGATGATTGTCGGTTTCTCTTTTCAGGGTACGGAGTTGATTGGGGTCGCCGCCGGCGAGTCGCAAGATCCGGGTAAGAATATTCCGCGGGCGATTCGTCAGGTATTCTGGCGTATTTTGTTGTTCTATATTTTAGCCATCCTGATCATCAGCCTGATTATCCCGTATACCGATCCTAACCTGTTGCGTAATGACGTAAAAGACATCACCGTCAGTCCGTTCACGCTGGTGTTCCAGAATGCCGGTTTGCTTTCAGCCGCGGCGGTGATGAACGCGGTTATCCTGACGGCGGTGCTGTCAGCGGGGAATTCAGGAATGTACGCCTCCACCCGTATGTTGTTTACCCTGGCCTCGGAAGGCAAGGCGCCGCGTATTTTCGCCAGATTGTCAAAAGGCGGCGTGCCGCGGAATGCGCTGTATGCGACGACGGTAGTCGCCGCGCTGTGTTTCCTGTCATCCATGTATGGCAACCAGACGGTGTATCTGTGGTTGTTAAACACCTCCGGCATGACCGGCTTTATCGCCTGGCTAGGAATTGCGATCAGCCATTATCGTTTCCGCCGGGGTTATATAATGCATGGGCATGATTTGAATCGCCTGCCATACCGTTCGAGCTTCTTCCCGCTGGGGCCGATTTTTGCTTTCGTACTCTGTCTGGTGATTACGCTGGGACAGAACTATCAGGCGTTTCTGGAAGATAAAATTGACTGGTATGGCGTCACGGCGACGTATGTTGGGCTCCCGCTATTTTTACTGATCTGGTTTGGCTACAAATTGTGCCGGGGGACGCGCTTTATCAAATATCAGGATATGACTTTCCCCGATCACAAATAAGCGCTTTTATCGGGTTGTTCCGCCAGACGGGAACAACCCTTTTTTATGGCGGTTATTCCTGCCCGTCCTTATCGCACGCTATCCTTAGCTGTATTTTTGACAATTATCATCAATACTTAGTGATATTCAGATTTATCACAAAGTAATTTTTAATGAAATAATTAACTCACTATCTTTTTGTTGAAATATAGTCGGCATATTTCATCGGTTATTCAGGGGCAAAAAATGGCGTTATTAGGTTTGGCGAATGGACTTTGTTACTATCGCGATCATACTTTTAACGTATAAATAATTATCAGGTTGACTACGATGCTTAAAATTACCTTTCTGGATAAGGGCGCATTGCCTGAAACCATTTTTCTGAAAAAAAATAGTTTCAGGCGACCGCAATGTCGTCATCAATGGGTTGAATATAGTTATACGTCTCCCGAGCAGGTTATCGCCCGGGCAAAAAACAGTGATATTATTATTACCAATAAAACGTTATTAACGCGAGAAACGCTATCGGCATTGCCCGATCTGAAGCTGATTGCGGTAACGGCGACCGGGACAAACAATATTGATACCGTCGCTGCCGCCGAGTTGGGGATCGCCGTGAAGAATGTGCCTGACTATTCAACCCAGGCCGTTTCCGAGCACACCATTGCCATGATTTTTGCGCTTAAGCACAGCCTGATGGGATGGTATCGCGATCAGCTTAGCGATCGATGGGCCAGCCAGACGCAGTTTTCCTACTTTGACCACCCGGTTAAGGACATTGCCGGATCGACGTTGGGGATTTTCGGCGCGGGAGCGATTGGCCGCGAGGTGGCTCGGCTGGCGACGGCGCTGGGGATGAAAGTCATTTTTTCCGAGCGCAACGGGAGAGCGCCGTGTCGGCCGGGATATTTGCCGTTTGAGCAGGTTTTGCAGTCTGCGGACATTATTTCTCTGCATTGTCCGTTAAGTGAGGAAACCCGCTGTCTGATCAATTCGCAAACGCTGGCATTGTGTAAACCGACGGCGTTTATTATTAATACCGCCAGAGGCGGGTTGATTGATGAAGCGGCCTTAATTTCGGTGTTGAACCGGCGCGGCATTGCGGGGGCGGCGTTGGACGGTTTGACGCAAGAACCGCCCGCTAAGGACAATCCGCTTATGCTGGCGGCAAAAATACTTCCTAATCTATTGATTACGCCTCATATTTCCTGGACATCGGCATCGTCGCTACAGGCATTGATGGAAAAAACAATTGAGAATATCGACGAGTTTGTTCAGCAGCAGGGCGATTAATAAGATTAATAAATGAAAGCGGCATTAGACGAACAAGATTAATACGCTACCGATACGCCTTATTATTTTGTGGTTACTCTATTATTGCTTCTTATCTAATAGGCGCCGGATATTTACCGTTAGTGCTTGAATGCGATTAAATTCATGATGATTGAAACTATCAGCCTTGCTGATTTAGGCAAAGGTCGCGCAATGGCCGTTATTTTTCGGCAGGGAAACGGCCGGGATCGGAAATGCAGTATGCCGGCAGTCTGGCTATTAAAAATGGTAGGATGCCAGGAATAAATAAAAGCCGCGTCCGGTATCTCACCGCCTTTGCCGGCGGTGAGTATGATTATAATCAGCGTTTTTGAATGTAGGTCATCGCCAGCGCCAGCGCCAATACCAACCCCTTGATGATGTCCATGGCATAGTAGGGAACGGAGAGCATCACCAGCCCGTTTTGCAATACGCCGAGAATAACGGCGCCTACCAGCGTTCCCAGCGCATTCGGTTTGCCCGATCCCGCCAGTGAGAAACCGATATAGGCCGCCGCGACCGCATCCATCAGATAGCCGCCGCCGGCGTTGACCTGCGAGGAACCGATGCGCGAAGCCAGCAGAATGCCGCCCAGTGCCGCCAGCAACGATGAGAAAATATAGGCCTGAACCCGATAGCGGGCCGTGCGAATGCCCGCCAGCCGCGCGGCTTCAGGATTACCGCCGATGGCATACATTCTGCGTCCATGCTTGGTCAATGATAAATACAACTGCACAACCAGCGTGACGACAAGCATAACGACGACGATCACCGGAACCTGCCCCAGCGTGGCGAAAAACTCAGGAATAACGCCCTCGGCCATTTCACCGCTCGGCAACACCATGTTTTGAGTAATGGAGCCGCCATAGCTGTAGGTCATCGCCACGCCCTGAATCACAAACAGACTGGCAAGCGTCGCCAGCATATCGGGGATCTTCAGCACCACGATCAGAAACGCGTTGAACAGCCCGACCAGCGTGCACAGCAACAACGTCAGGACAATCGCGCCGGTAGTGCCAAATCCATGCCAGACGAACAGGGATATCACCAGCGCATTGGCCAGCGAGGCGGTCGAACCGACGGACAGGTCAAACCCGCCCACCGACAGCGAAATGGACACGCCAATGGCGATGACCGTCACAATGGCAATCGAGCGCAAGATATTGATGATATTGTAAGGATCCAGAAAATTATCCGAAGCCAGCCCAAACAACGCAATCAAGGCCACTACGGTAATCAGCATGCCCCACTGGTACAAAAATTCGAAAAAGCGGTGGCGAAAGGGGATCACCCCGTTAGGTGAAAGTTGGTGACTCACGCGGGAGTTCCTCCAGTTGAATACAATAGTAATATTTCTTCATCAATGTCTGATGCATTCAGTTCGGCGACGATACGGCCGTCCCACAGTACGCAAATCCGATCGCACAGGCCGACGAGTTCGGAAAATTCGCCCGAGGCGTAAATAATGCCTTTGCCTTGTTGCGCCAAGCCATCAATTAGGGAAAACAAATCCTGTTTCGCTTTGATATCCACCCCTTTGGTGGGTTCATCAAAAATCAGCACCTGCGCGTCGCTGCGTAACCATTTGCCAATGGCGACTTTTTGCTGGTTGCCGCCCGATAACCGGGCGAGTTTCTGCATAGGGCCGGTGGTCCGAACGGTCAACTGCGCAATGAGGTGTCTGGCCCAGCGAAGGGCCTGCTGGTGGCTGAATATGCCCCAGCGGGAGAAGCTGTCGCTGGCGCTGACGCTCAGGTTCATGGCGACCGACTCCTCAATAAAGATCCCTTCCTTACGCCGCTCTTCCGGCACCAGCGCAATGCCGATTTCAACCGAGCGATGGGGGGAGTGCGGTTTCCAGGGCGCGCCACGGTATTCGCCGTCGGCGACCTGACTGGCGGTCGCGCCGAACAGCGCTTTACACAGTTCCGTTTTCCCTGCGCCGGCCAGCCCGGCTATGCCCAGAATTTCACCTTTGCGCAGCGTCAGAGAGATATCGCGCAGCAGAATTTCATCGTGCAGCCCGCTGACCTGAAGCAATACCTCTTGCGGCGGTCGCGTCCGACGCGGCGGGAAAATGTCATCCAACTGATGACCGAGCATGCGTTCCACGATCTGTTCGCCGCTTAAGCCCTGCATCGGGCCGCTGCTGACCAATGCGCCGTCCCGCAGTACGGTTAACGTATCGCAAATTTCGCTCAGTTCATGGATGCGGTGAGAAATAAAAACAATCCCGATCCCCTCGGCCCGCAAGCGGCGAACCACCTGAAACAGGCGCGCGCTTTCCGCCTGATCGAGCGGGGCGGTCGGTTCATCCAGAATTAAAAAACGGCACTCGTGGGACAGCGCTCTGGCGAGCAGGATCTGCTGCTTCTCGGCGAGAGAACACCTGTCCAGACGCCGACGTACGTTCAGATCTACGCCGAGCTGATCGAGCAGCGCCTGCGCCTGTCGATATAGCCGGGGCCAATCGAGCAGATGGCCCGTCTGTGCCAGCGTATCCAGCATGATGTTTTCAGCCACGGATAAGCTGGGAACCAGCGCCACATCCACCTCTTGCTGCACCAGATGAATGCCGTGGCGTTTGGCGGCGCGCGGCGAGTGAATATCCACCGGAACGCCGTCAATCAGGATATCGCCGCGATAGTGACGATAGGCGCCGGACAAAATGGTCATCAGTGTCGATTTACCCGCGCCGTTTGCGCCGGTCAAGGCATGAATGGATCCCCCTTCCAGCGTGAAATTAACCTGCTTCAAGGCATTAAAGCCGGAGAATGAAATAGAAATGTCGCGCATTTCCAATCGGGTAGGTTGGGTGATGGACGTCATGGTTCGTTAACGCTCTTGGCGGTAAATATCGTCAGAAAACGGATGTGAAAGGTATCACATAACCGGCAGAATTAAATACAGATTCAGCGCCCGGCGGCGCGCGGGCTACGAATGAAAAAGCATAAGTTAAGTAAAAAAATTCTTAAACCGCGTCAGCCAAGTGAATAAGATGGTGTTATCAGCAAACTGGTTTTATCGTTCTCCTCGCGTCAACAGGCCAACGACCTGGCGATGCAGGGATGACGGGTTAGCCCGCGCATGTGGCTCTCATAACAAAAATCGCACCGCAAGGAATATCAGCAGATGAACACAACGGCAATCCGCGTACAGGTCGGTCCGGCCAACTACTTTTCTTTTCCCGGGGCAATCGATAAATTGCTGACGTTTTATCCGCCGGCGGTGCTTAACAATGCCCTGTGGATATACGGAGAACGCGCTCTGGCCGCCGCCGAGCCGTTTTTGCCTGCGGCGTTTAATGCCGATTCATCCCGGCGTGTGCTGTGCGGCGCGCACTGTAGCGAAAGCGAAGTGGCCCGATTGGCGGCGCGGGCCGGGGAGCATTGTCAGGTGGTGATCGGCATCGGCGGGGGCGCGGTGTTGGATACCGCCAAAGTGGTGGCCCGGCAGGTGGGCGTTCCGCTGGTGGCGATCCCGACGATTGCGGCGACGTGCGCCGCCTGGACGCCGCTGTCGGTGTGGTATAACGATGCCGGTCAGGCGCTGAATTTTGAAATTTTCACCGATGCCAATCATCTGGTGCTGGTAGAACCGCGCATTATTCTGGCCGCGCCGCCAGAATACCTGCTGGCGGGCATCGGCGACACGCTGGCGAAGTGGTATGAGGCCATGGTGCTCAGCCCGCAGCCTGACGCCTTATCGTTAACGGTGCGTCTTGGCCTGCAAACGGCGCTGGATATCCGCGATGTGCTGCTGAAGCAGAGTGCCTCGGCGATGACGGCCGTCGCCCGCGGCGAACTGACGCAGGATTTCCTGGACGTTGTGGATGCCATTATTGCCGGCGGCGGTATGGTCGGCGGTCTGGGGGAGCGTTATACCCGGGTCGCGGCGGCGCACGCCGTCCACAATGGACTGACGGTTTTACCGCAGACCGAACGGTTTTTGCACGGGACAAAAGTCGCCTATGGCATTTTGGTTCAAAGCGCCTTGCTGGGGGATGATGCCACGCTGCGGCAGCTCCGCGCCGCGTTCAAGGTGCTGGGATTGCCGACGTCGCTGGCGGAGCTGGCGGTGGATATCAACGATCGCGCCGCGATGCAGGCGGTGATCGCCCGCACGCTGAAACCGGGCGAGTCTATTCACTATTTGCCGCTGGCGTTGGATGAGCAGGTCATGCTGGATGCGTTTCATAAGGTGGAGACGCTGGCCGATTAACGGCAAGCAACGAGGCTTATAAATGAGCGTCGCCGGTAAAGGCTGAGGAATCCCCACAAATTTGGGGAAAAATTTCTGCCAGTGCAGTGGGGTTTCGTGCGCACCAACCAATACGGCTTTCTGCAACCGTTGCCCGAGCCCGACATGGGGCGGCACTGGTTTTCGCGGCGTCCTGCCGCTCACCCGGCGGACCCGTCCACTTCAGCGCGATTTTTTACGTGAAGAGAACATCCCCAAAAACAACCTTTTGTTATTTAAAGTTTATGCCGCTATTGTATTTTTTCGTAGGGAAACGAGCTTCTGATATAACGTGAGTAATAGCGGTATTTGGTCGAACTGGCCATTAACTCTTCATAGATCATCCGCGCGACCCCGGAATACTGATATATGCTGCCATTCAGCAATTCGACTTCCAATAGACTCTTTTCCGCATCGTATCCGATAGCGAACAACTCTGATGATGAAACCCGTTTTCTTTGCAAAATTCCGTACTCCTGAACAATCAATGCCACATTCCAGATATCGACGTTACCGCAATGTGTATATCGGCACCGGTGCGCCGATCTCCAGCCAGGCGTCATGTTTTTGCTTCTTTTCAAGAAACGGGCATGGCGTGTTTAAAGGCTGCGTCTGATTATAAGTTTGTCTACCGGGAAAAAACAATTTTCTCCAGCAGCAATTTGCGGTCGGTCGAGAGCGGTAATTCAGGCGGACAAGACGCAGGAACCGATCGGCGTCGGCTCCTGCATGGCGGAGATTATTGCTGGTACAAATACTGTGCGTGAAAGCGCAGATGATCCTCAATAAAGCTGGCGATAAAGAAATAGCTGTGGTCGTAACCAGACTGCGTACGCAACGTCAGCGGTTGCTGGTGCTGTCGAGCCAGTTCGGCCAGTTTCGCCGGCTGTAGCTGGTCGGGTAAGAACTGGTCGCAGTCGCCTTGATCGACCAGAATGGGCAGCTTATGCCGGGTATTCGCCAGCAGATGGCAACTGTCGTACTGTAGCCACTGCGTTTCGTCCTGGCCCAGATAGCTCTCGAACGCCTTGCGTCCCCAGGGAACCTGGCACGGGTTAACGATCGGCGCAAAGGCGGACGCGGAAAGGTACTGCCCCGGATTGCGTAAGGCCAGCATTAGCGCGCCGTGTCCGCCCATGGAATGTCCGCTGATAGACTGCCGATCGTTCACATTAAAGTGTTGCTGAATGATGGCCGGCAATTCCTGACGGATATAGTCATACATCTGATAGTGCGCGGCCCAAGGCTGCTGGGTGGCGTTGACGTAAAAGCCGGCGCCTTGTCCAAGATCGTATCCCGCGTCATCGGCAACGCCTTGCCCCCGCGGGCTGGTATCCGGCATGACCAGAACCAGCCCCTTTTCAGCCGCGATGCGTTGAGCGCCGGCTTTGGTGGTGAAATTCTCATCGTTGCAGGTGAGTCCGGACAGCCAGTAAAGCACGGGCGGCGGCGTGTCATCCGGCGTCGGCGGCAGATAGATGCTGAATGTCATGTCGCAGTTCAGCGTATCGGACGCGTGGCGGTAGCGCTGTTGCCAGCCGCCAAACATTCGGTGTTCTTCCAGAAGTTCCAGTGACGGTATCATCGCTGTGCTGCCTCCTTTTATCGGGTATATCCCTTAATCTTTCCGGTTGCCGCGCGTCTGGCGGCGATCCCGGACACCCTAACCGGCGGATGTCCGGGACGTCTGCGGCAATACCTTGAAATCAAAAGGGCCGGGTTGATGTCGCTGTTAGCTGAAATGGATAACCGAACGGATCGATTTGCCCTCATGCATTAAATCGAACGCGGTATTGATCTCATCCAGACTCATGGTGTGGGTGATGAAATCATTAAGCTGGAATTCGCCGTCCAGATAGCGCTGTACGATGCCCGGCAGTTGGCTGCGGCCTTTCACGCCGCCGAAGGCGGAACCGCGCCAGACGCGGCCCGTCACCAATTGGAACGGACGCGTGGAAATTTCCTCACCGGCTCCTGCGACACCGATAATCACCGATTCGCCCCAGCCTTTGTGGCAGCATTCCAGCGCGGAACGCATCACGTTCACGTTGCCGATACATTCAAATGAGAAATCAACGCCGCCGTCGGTCAGTTCGACGATCACGTCCTGAATCGGCTTATCGTAGTCTTTCGGATTGATCAGATCGGTGGCGCCCAGCTTGCGCGCCAGATCGAATTTGCTGGTATTGAGGTCAATCCCGATGATCCGGCCGGCCCCGGCCATTTGCGCGCCGATAATGGCCGACAGCCCGATGCCGCCGAGGCCGAAAATCGCTACCGTATCGCCTTTTTTTACTTTGGCGGTATTGATCACCGCGCCCATGCCGGTGGTCACGCCGCAGCCCAGCAGGCAGACTTCTTCCAGCGGAGCGTCTTTGCTGATTTTAGCCAGAGAAATTTCCGGCACCACCGTATGCTCTGCAAACGTCGATGTTCCCATATAGTGGAAAATAGGCTGACCGTTTTTAGAGAAACGGGTGGTGCCGTCCGGCATCAGACCTTTGCCCTGCGTGGCGCGGATAGCCTGACACAGGTTGGTTTTTCCGGAACGACAGAATTTACACTCGCCGCATTCAGGGGTGTACAGCGGAATAACGTGATCGCCAACGGCTACGCTGGTCACGCCTTCGCCGATGGCTTCAACGATGCCGCCGCCTTCATGACCCAGAATGGCCGGAAAAACGCCTTCCGGATCTTTACCGGACAGGGTGTACGCATCGGTATGACAAACGCCGGTGGCAATAATGCGCACCAGAACTTCGCCTTTCTGCGGCGGCATCAAATCGACTTCTTCAATCGACAAGGGTTGGTTTGGGCCCCAGGCGACGGCGGCGCGGGTTTTGATCATTTGCATGGTGTTACTCCTCTAGCGGCAATAGGTTGCGGAAGCAGTTAAAATTATTGTTGGTCTCGGTAAAGCATGGCGTCAGGTTGAAGATTGTTCAATGATGAGCTTTTTCAGCGCTTCGACATTGGGGCCGAACGCATCGCGCCGCCATATCAGCCAGGTGGCGGTATCGGCGATTTCAGCGGGTAATGGGTGTATCTGCACGTACTCATGCGCCGCTAACCGTTCAAGTACGGAGACGGGGATAAACGCCAGTCCGGCTCCGCTGGCGACGCCGGCGAGCATGGCTTGATATGACCGGATTTCCATAATGTTGCCGGGCGCCACGCCATCCTGCCTGAACCACTTTTCCAATCGGGAACGGTAGGCGCAGCGCGGCGGGAAAGCGAACAGCGTATCGTCTTTGGCATCCTGCGCCCGGTGAATCGGCGCGTGATTGGCATCCGAGATCAACACCAGATGCTCAGGAAAGGTTTGGCAGCCGTTCAGTTCATCATAGGAAACCGGGCCGTCCGCGAAAGCCGCGGCCAGCGTTCCGGCGCGAACCCGTTCGACTATTTCCCCACTGGTATCGGTCGTTAGTGAAAGCGCCACCGCGGGATAGCGTTGATGATAAGCTGCAAGCAGGCCCGGCAGTCGGGTCGCGGCGGTGCTTTCTATCGAACCCAACGCAAAATTGCCAGCCGGTTCACCCGTGCGGGTCATACTGATGGCTTCTTCACTCAGCGCCAGAATACGTTGCGCGTAGCAAAGAAAATTGTGCCCGACGGGGGACAGCCGCAAGCGTTGCTTTTCGCGGATAAAGAGATCGGTTCCCAACTCATGTTCGAGCTGCCGCAGGCGGGTCGTAAGGTTCGATGGAACCCGGTGAAGTTGTTCTGCCGCCCGGACGACTGAACCCGTTTCGGCAACCAGGCAAAACATACGTAACTGGGTCAGATCCATTTTTTTCACTTTTTGTCATTAACTTTGCATGAATCATTCATTTTTTGTGAGTTTAACCATAAGTCACTCTATTAGCAACTTTCATGTAACACCTAGCTGAAAGCTTGGCCGTAAAGTGTGAGCCAGTCATTGGCTGGTCGAATTCGTTCCCGACGAATTGTCCGTCGCTTGCCGTCTTTCAGGAATAAGAATTATTTAGTATGACATTCTATTTATTTAAATATATTTCTGTGACGAAGCGGACAAAATAGAATGCGTAACTGCATATTTTTTTGATCCTGAAACAGGCTATCCTGGGCTGAATAAATATCTGGAATTTCAAATCCTGGATACGAAAAGAATTATAAATAAACCGTTAAAATAACAAGTTAAAAGGTTTTATAAATAATTACGAGCAAACAATAGGTTAAATCTATCATTGGCGGGTTTTTGATCGTGATTGGTGATCGAAAAAGGTAAACCCCTGACGAAATCTGCCGATAACAAGAGTGTTCATCAGGAAAGAATGCTATTGGTTCTGTGATGGAATGTCTCTTTCCTGTTGTGAACAAGAGGAGGTTAAGTAAATTCCCTCACCACTCATCATTAAATTATGCAACGTCAGTCGAGTTTTATTTAAAAATGCGCTGGTTAATGACTAAAAAAACGCAGGTGCGAAGTACCAGATAATTAACAGGAGTCTTCCGTGAGCTTTTTAAAAAATATCACCATCAGAGCGATGCTTTTAACAATATTGGGAATATTCTTACTCTTATGGGGAGGCGTCTCTTTCTATATGTCATCTTCACTGAGTGAAATGACAAAATTATTGGAATCCGGCGAGGTGCAGAAACTGAATGTCGACACGCTGGCAGACGGCAGCGAGCAGTTTGCGCGTACGCTGACCCGCATACAGTTGGCAATGGATTATACCCAAACCGGCGAAACGGATAAGGCGGCCGTAAATCTTACCGAGGCTGAGGCGGCATTGAAGGATGCCCAGGCGGTGCTGGATAAATTTAAGGCCGCCGATCATCGCGGCGTCGATACCGCCACGGTGGACAATCTGCAAAAGACATGGCAAGCGGCGCTGGAAGATGGATTAAGGCCTTTTCTTGCGGTGGTCAGGGAAAATAATAACGAGGCGTTTCGTCAGCAGTTCAGAGATCGGTTTCTTCCTTCGCGCGTGGCATACAGTCTGGCGATGGATAACTATCAGACCAGCGCGCTTGCCGCCTCCAGCGGTTCGCTGTCCCGGGTGTATGAGCTAGTCAGCTGGAATAAAAGTACGTTACTGGTTGCGGTGATACTCGGCCTGCTGATTCTGGTGTTGACCGATCGCTATCTGGTCAATTATCTGGTTAAGCCGTTAAACCTCATTAAAGATCATTTCAGGGTGCTGGCCGATGGTCAGTTAGGGCTTCATCTGGAAGAGTTTGGCCGCAACTGCGTCGGCCAGTTGATCCCTTTTTTAAAACATATGCAGCAAAGCCTGATCAACACGGTTTCAACCATTCGCGACAGTTCCGCTTCTATTTATCAAGGCGCGAGTGAAATTAAAAGCGGCAACAATGACCTCTCTTCCCGCACCGAACAGCAGGCCGCGGCATTGGAACAGACGGCTGCCAGCATGGAGCAGCTTGGCGCCACGGTGAAACAAAACGCAGAGCATGTTCATCAGGCCAGCAAATTGGCTCTGGATGCCTCCGTTGCCGCTAAAAAAGGCGGTGAAGTGACTACCGGCGTGGTGTCAACCATGGCCGATATTTCCACCAGTTCGAAGAAGATCGCCGATATTACCAGCGTAATCAACGGCATTGCTTTCCAGACCAATATTCTGGCGCTGAACGCGGCGGTAGAAGCGGCCAGGGCCGGCGAGCAGGGGCGCGGTTTTGCGGTCGTGGCGGGTGAGGTGCGTAATCTGGCGCAGCGTAGCGCGCAGGCCGCCAAGGAGATCGAAGGGCTGATTGCTGAATCGGTAGAACGGGTGAATACCGGCTCGCATCAGGTAACGCAAACCGGTGACGCGATGGAGTCAATCATCACCGCCATTAGCCGGGTAAACGATCTGATGGGCGAAATCGCCTCAGCGTCTGACGAACAAAGCCGCGGCATCAGCCAAATTGGTCAGGCGGTGGCTGAAATGGACGGCGTGACCCAGCAGAATGCCGCCTTGGTGCAGGAATCCGCCGCCGCCGCCGCTTCTCTGGAAGAACAAACCCGTCAGTTAAACGAAGCGGTATCCGTCTTCCAATTGCCGGGAGGCGAAAAACGGCAATACGGTAAAAATCTGCTGTCTGGAGAACCGGTGACGGCAATAAAGCCCGCATTATTGACGACAAATAGCGGTAAAAAGGGGGGCGGCGCGCATGACAATTGGGAAACGTTCTAATTAAAAAATAAGCATACCGGCCGATCTTAAGGCCGCATCAGCGATAGTAAACGCCAGACAGGCGCCGGGGTCGCTCTCGGCGCCTGTTGTTTTCCATCATTTCATTTCGGTTTGCCGCTGAAGATCGGTTGGCGATAAGCTGAATCTATTTCAACAATCATGACATACAATCACTGGATAATCGTGCCTCTCTCAACTAGAGTGGTGACGGCGTTTTGGCCTGACCAGCATCAATATAAGTAACACCTGCAGGAGAATAATAATGTCATCGTTAAGTAAAGAAGCCGTCCTGGTGCATGAGGCGCTGATGGCGCGCGGCCTCGAAACGCCGTTACGCGGCGAATTGTTGGACCGGGAAACGCGTAAACAGCGCATTGCCGAGCATATGACGGAAGTCATGAATCTGTTAAGTCTCGATCTGGAAGATGACAGTCTGGCGGAGACGCCGCACCGTATTGCCAAAATGTATGTCGATGAAATTTTCTCCGGGCTGGATTATGCCAATTTTCCTAAAATCACCATCATCGAGAACAAGATGAAGGTGGATGAAATGGTAACCGTCCGCGACATCACGTTAACCAGCACCTGCGAACATCATTTTGTGACCATTGATGGTAAGGCGACGGTGGCTTATATTCCGAAAGACGGTGTGATCGGTTTATCGAAAATCAACCGTATCGTGCAGTTCTTTTCCCAGCGCCCACAGGTTCAGGAACGCTTAACGCAACAAATCCTGACCGCGTTGCAAACGTTGCTGGGCACCAGCAACGTCGCCGTATCGATCGATGCCGTGCATTATTGCGTTAAAGCGCGCGGCATCCGTGACGCAACCAGCGCAACCACCACCACTTCACTGGGCGGATTGTTCAAATCCAGTCAGAATACCCGTCAGGAGTTCCTGCGCGCGGTACGTCACCACAATTAGTTCCGTTCTTTTCGCATTGATACGTTGGCCGGCGCCAGATAATGGCCAACGTATCAATAAAATGCGTATTATTTCCGGTCATCTATTAATACAATCGTCATTCCGATGACTTAATACCTAAGATCTATGCCTTCTCAACCGACGCCGTCACCCCGTATAGCCACGCTGGATTTTGCCCGGGGCGTCGCTGTACTCGGGATTCTATTACTTAATATCAACGCATTCGGCTTACCGAAAGCGGCTTATCTCAATCCTGCCTGGCAAGGCGCGCCATCGCTGAGTGATGTCTGGACCTGGGCCGTGATGGATCTTATCGTGCAGGCAAAATTTCTGACGTTATTTTCTCTGCTGTTCGGGGCCGGACTACAGCTGTTGTTGCCCAGGGGAAAGCGTTGGGTTCACGCCCGGCTTTTTTGGCTGATGCTGCTGGGTTTAGTGCATAGCATTTTTTTCTGGGACGGCGATATTCTGCTGGATTATGGCCTGATTGGGTTGGTGTGCTACGGCATGATCCGCCATGCGCAGGGAAGTCAGGCTCTGCTGCGCACCGGAGCGATAATGTATCTGGTGGGGGTCGGCGTCCTGTTTATTTTAAGTCAGTTGCTCAGTCTGCAATCGGGACGATTCTGGCAACCGGCCGCATCCGATATTGCCTATGAGGTCTATTGGCAAACGACGGGAGGGCCGGAGGCGTGGGGCAACCGGGTGAGTCTGCTGACTGACAGCCTATTGTCGCTGGGCGTCCAGTACGGCTGGCTGTTGGCCGGTTCGATGCTATTGGGCGCCGGCCTGATACGCAGCGGCTGGCTAAAAGGGACGTTCAGCCAGGCGCATTACCGTAAGCTCGCTTTATGGTTGATTCCGCTGGCGTTGGGTATCAACGCCATCGGTGTCGTCGCTCAGTGGGCCGTGCAGTGGGAATATCGCTGGAGCGGCCTGTTATTGCAGATCCCGCGCGAACTGAGCGCCCTTTTGCAAGCGGTGGGATATCTCGCGTTGTGCTATGGATTCTGGTCAACATTATGCAAGTGGCGGATTACCTATTGGGTCAGTGATATCGGACGCATGGCACTGACGAATTATTTATTGCAAACCCTGGTCTGTACTCTGCTGTTTAACCATCTCGGACTGTTTATGCGCTTAGACCGTCTGCAACTGCTGGCGGTCGTTCCCCTGGTCTGGGGGGTGAACCTGCTGTTTTCTCATTACTGGCTGAGTCATTTTCGACAGGGGCCAATTGAATGGCTGTGGCGCAAGCTAACCATGGCGATTGCCAAAACGGCCTGATGATCGTGACGGCGGCGTGAAACTTACGCACAGCGGCGACAGACGATAACCCAACGTGCTACCGGGCCGATTTGAGGATCTGTTCAGGCAGAACGGCAGGGTAGTCCGGGGCGTCATCGGGAATGTCATGCTCGGTAGGAATGGAGATCGGCGGCCCGAGAAAACGGGGTTCCCGCTTCAGAATGTACAGATCAAACAGCGCGCCCAGCCTGGCCCCAAATTCCCGCAGACGCACCGTCAGCATATTTTTGGGCGAGGGAACCGCATAGCACTGCGCCTGAATACCCAGATGCAGGGCGATAAATAATGCCCGCTCGCAGTGGAAACGCTGGGTGATGATGGTGAAATCATTGGTATCAAAGACTTTGCGTGTTCTGACGATCGAGTCCAATGTACGAAACCCCGCATAATCCAGCACGATGTCTACCGGGGTCACGCCTGCCGCAATCAGATCGCGCCGCATGGTCATGGGTTCGTTGTAACTTTGCAGCGCATTGTCGCCGCTAAGCAGCAGATAACTGATTTTACCGCTGTTATAGGCATTCAAAGCGCCCTGAATACGGAAAAGATAATACTGGTTGATGACGCCGGTGCGGTAATACTTGGCGGTGCCCAGCACCACGCCGACCTGGCGTGACGGCAGTTGCTGCAAATCATCGTAAACAAAGGGCGCAGCTTTCCAACTGATCCAGCGATCGAGAGCAAAAGCAGACAGCAACAGCACGCCAATGATCGTTAACAGGCCGTATATCAGGCGTTTCCACATGCTTATGCCTCAGGTAAGGCGATTGGGGTTGTCATGTCTCAAGGCTACTTTACCTGACTGGGGGACGCAAGACACAGGCGACATCGGTGGGACTTATTGCCTGATTTTTCGACGATGACGGCAAAATAGCGGATAAAAATGCCGGCGGCTTAAATGATTCAAGCCACCGGCCGATGGCGCCGGGTTCGGTTAAACGCGGATTCCCCACAGATCGTACTCGTCGGCGTGTTCGATTTTTACCGTCACGATATCGCCGACGCTAAGGTTGGTTTCGCCATTCAGGTAGACCGCGCCGTCGATTTCCGGGGCATCGGCCATGCTGCGTCCGATGGCGCCTTCTTCATCAATTTCGTCGATCAGCACCTGTAGTTCGCGGCCGATTTTTTCCTGCAACCGCTGTGCGGATATCCCTTGTTGAAGCTGCATAAAGCGATGATAACGCGCTTCTTTGACCTCTTCCGGCACCTGATCCGGCAGTTGATTGGCCGTCGCGCCTTCCACCGGGCTGTATTTGAAACAGCCGACGCGATCCAGCCGGGATTCTTGCAGAAAATCCAACAGCATCTGGAAGTCTTCTTCCGTTTCGCCGGGGAAGCCGACGATAAACGTCGAGCGTAATGTCAGCTGCGGGCAGATTTCGCGCCATTTTTTTATGCGTTCCAGCGTACGTTCGACGGCGCCGGGGCGCTTCATCAGCTTGAGGATGCGCGGGCTGGCGTGTTGCAGCGGGATATCCAGATACGGCAGGATTTTCCCTTCCGCCATCAGCGGGATCACATCATCCACATGCGGATAAGGGTAAACATAGTGCAGACGAACCCACACGCCCAGCGAAGCCAGTTGTTCGCACAGGCTGACCATACTGGTTTTAACCGGCTGTCCGTTCCAGAATCCGGTGCGTTGCTTAACGTCGGCGCCGTAGGCGGACGTGTCCTGAGAGATCACCAGCAATTCCTTGACCCCCGCGTCCACCAGACGCTTGGCTTCATCCAGCACCGAACCGATGGGACGGCTGTCCAGATCGCCGCGCATCGACGGAATAATGCAAAACGTGCAGCGGTGATTACAGCCTTCCGATATTTTCAGGTAGGCGTAATGGCGGGGCGTCAGCTTGACTCCCTGAGCCGGAATCAGGCTGGTGAACGGGTTGTGCTCCGGTTTCGGCACGTACCGATGGACATGCGACAGCACCTGCTCGTAGCTATGAGGCCCGGTGATTTCCAGCACCCTGGGATGCACTTCGCGGATTTGATTTTCTTTCGCGCCCAGACAGCCGGTGACGATGACCTTGCCGTTTTCATTCAGCGCTTCACCGATGGCCTCCAGCGACTCTTGTACCGCGCTGTCAATAAAACCGCAGGTATTGACGATCACCAGTTCGGCATCGTCATAGCGCGGCACCACCTGATAGCCTTCGGTACGCAGTTCGGTCAGGATCCTTTCCGAGTCCACCAGATTTTTCGGGCAACCGAGAGAAACGAATCCAATACGGTGTTGTTGCATGTTATTTGCTCACAATTCATTCAAAAGAAAACCGCAGAATTCTACACTATAGTTAGTGTGGCTTATAGTCACTGGTAAAAACTCAGCACGTTAATTATGTCTGCGCCCAAAAATGTAAACGTCGGCGTATTTTTTTGCACAAATATCGTCCAACACCTAAATTTACAGCACATTAGTTGAACGGAGACAACGCTATGTTTAATCACCCGTTGCCTGATAACGCCATACGCAATGCTTCCCGGCCTTGGTTATGGCTGCGTCAGACGCGCTGGTTACTGATTGGCGCGTCCTTGATGTTTTCTGGTTATTTGCCGGCGGCTCAGCCCAAAGTCACGGAATTGCAGGATAAGCTCGATCATCCGTGGTCGCTGGCTTTTCTGCCGGGCGATCGGGGAATGTTGATCACCGAGCGCTCCGGAAACCTGCGCCGCTGGCAGGCTGAAACCGGGCTTTCCGCGCCGATAGCAGGCGTACCCGAGGTGTATGCCGAATCACAGGGCGGGTTACTGGAGGTGGCGCTATCGCCTGATTTTGAGCAAAGCCGCCGAATCTACCTGAGTTTTGCCGAGGAAGGCAGCGATGGAAAAGCGGGAACGGCCGTTGGCTATGGCCGTCTGTCGGACGATGAGAGCCAACTGGAGAATTTCACGGTTTTCTTCCGTCAGGAGCCGAAACTGTCCACCGGCAATCATTTCGGCGGCAAACTGGCCTTTGACCTTCAGGGATACCTGTATATCGCCTTAGGGGAAAATAACCAGCGTCCGACGGCGCAGGATCTGGATAAGTTACAGGGCAAGATTGTGCGTCTGACCGCAAATGGCGAAATACCGACGGATAATCCGTTTATCAATACGCCGAATGCGCGTCCGGAAATCTGGTCGTATGGGCATCGGAATCCCCAGGGGCTGGCGATTAATCCCTGGTCCGGCGTACTGTGGGAAAACGAACACGGCCCGAAAGGCGGTGATGAAATCAACATTCCTAAAGCGGGTGAAAACTACGGCTGGCCGATTGCGACGCACGGTATTAACTATTCCGGGCTGAAGATCCCGGAATCCAAGGGCGAAGAGGTCGCCGGAATGGTTAACCCGGATTTTTACTGGAAAAAGTCGCCGGGCGTCAGTGGAATGGCGTTCTATAACAGCGACCGTTTCCCGCAGTGGAAAAACTCGCTGTTTATTGGCGCGCTGGCGGAAGAAAATCTGATTCGTCTGACGCTGGAGGGCGACAAGGTGGTCGCGGAAGAGCGGTTGTTGCAGGATCGCGGCGAACGGATCCGTGAAGTGCGCTTAGGGCCTGACGGCTATATCTATCTGTTGACCGATCATGATAACGGCAAACTGTTGAAAGTCGGGCCGGAGTAACGGCAATGGCGCGGGCGGTTAACAATACAGGCACCTTGCGGGGTGCCTGTGAGCGTAAAACATTCAGGTCAGCGGGATGATCACCGTTTGCTGATAGGCCGGGCGTTCGGTTAACTGCCGATACCAGCGCTCCAGATGGGGATGCGGTTGCCGCGTGATATCCATGTTAAACCAGGCGTAAGCGATGCAGCCCAGCGGGATGTCGCCAATACCGAATTTATCGCCCGACAGCCACGGTTGGCTTGCCAGCGCGGTATCGACAATCGTCAGTAAACGCTCGCATTCTGCGTGGCTTTTCTCCACCAGCGCCATATCACGATCTTCCGGCGCCGTGCGCACCAGGCTGATAAATACGCCGGCAAAGGAAACCGCCAGCGTACTGGTCCAGTCCATCCATTTTTCCGCGCTTGCTCGCGCGCCGGCGTCGGCAATGTACAGCGAATCCTGACCGTATTGCGCCGCCAGATAACGCACGATAGTGTTGGACTCCCACAGTACCAATTTATCGTCCTGTAAACAGGGGACCAGCCCGTTGGGGTTCATCGCCAGATAGTCGGCGTCATGATTGCGCCCGAACTCTCTGCCCGCCAAAATATGTTGATAAGGCAGGGCCAATTCCGCCGCGCACCAAAGCACTTTCTTAACGTTGGTCGAATTTACACGACCCCAGATGGTTATCATGTCGCACCTCAGCATGAGAAAAGAGCTTTTATTCTGACACTGACTGAATGAATCAGAAAGTGAATAGAAGATGAGAAATAATGATATGCCTTTTTGGTCTTTATGATTTAACGTGTCATTCCTAATAATGACAGCAGGTTATATTCAGACAGGAAAGCCAAGCAATGAAATTAACGTATTCTCTTCGCGCAACGCTGGGTATTGCGCTGCTCGCCGCCGGTGTGCAACTGGCTTGTGCCAGCGGCGATCCGCAAACTATCATCTTTGGCGTGGCGCCGGGGCCTTATGGCGATATGGTTAATCAGGCGATTAAACCTGAGTTGACCAAGAAAGGCTATAAAGTGGTGGTGCGTGAGTTCAGCGATTATGTTCAGCCGAATCTCGCATTAGCCAACGGCAGCATTGACGCCAACCTGTTCCAGCATACGTTGTATCTGGAAAAATTCGCCGCCGACAAAAATCTCAAAATCAGCAAGCTGATCGTTGTACCGACCGCCAGCATGGGACTGTACTCCAATAAAATCAAGTCGCTGGACGAATTGAAAACCGGCGATGTCATCACCTTGTCCAACGATGCCACCAATCTGGCTCGCGGCCTGCGCTTTTTACAATCGCTGGGGCTGATCACCATCAAGCCCGATATCGACCCAACCAAGGCATCGGAAAAAGATATCGTTGGAAATCCGCGCGGGCTGGTATTCAAACCGCTGGAAGCCGCACAGTTGCCGCGCACGCTGGATAGCGTGACCGCCTCGCTGGTTAACGGTAACTTTGCTTTTGCGGCAGGGCTGAAGCTTTCGTCGGCGATCAAACTGGAAACGCTGGATGAAAATCTGAAAAACGTGATTGCGGTGCGCACCGACGATCTGGATAAGCCGTTTGTCAAAGATACCCAGGCCGTCGTCGAATCGCCGGCTTATGCGGCGGTGATTAACCAGCCGGATTCAATGTTCAGTCAGTTCCAGAAACCGGAATGGATGCAGGCGAAAACGCCAACGCCCGCACAGTAATATGCCAGCCGGTATTGACGGGCGATTAATGATTAATATGCTGTATTTGTCTGGCCGGTCTGTGACCGGCTTTGTTTTTTTCCGCTCATGCCGGGAGTTTGCGGATAATGATTCAGTTAGAGGGTGTGTGCGTTGATTTCCCACAGGGGAAACAGCAGGGCAATCGTGCAGTTGATAATGTGACGTTGCATATTCAGCCGGGAGAGGTTTACGGCATCGTTGGAACCAGCGGCGCCGGGAAAAGCACCCTGCTGCGCACGATCAATTTATTACAGCGCCCCAGCGCCGGAGTTGTGCGGGTCAACGGGGTGAAAGTCAGCGATCTGAATGGCAAAAGCCTGCGCGAACAGCGCCAGAAAATCGGTATGATCTTCCAGCATTTCAATTTGATGCAAACGCGCACGGTGGCGGAAAACGTCGCATTCAGCCTGAAAGCGGCGGGGAAATCCAATGCTGACATCGCTCAGCGGGTGCCGGAAATTCTTAGTCTGGTGGGGTTATCCGATAAGTCCGCCGCTTTTCCGTCTCAGTTGAGCGGCGGGCAGAAACAGCGAGTGGGGATCGCCCGCGCCATTGCCAATCATCCTGAAGTGCTGCTGTGCGATGAACCGACCTCGGCGCTTGATTTGGAAACCTCGGCGGCGATCCTGGTATTGCTCAAAGAGATT
Organism: Brenneria sp. hezel4-2-4; assembly: GCF_013155275.1. GTDB lineage: Bacteria > Pseudomonadota > Gammaproteobacteria > Enterobacterales > Enterobacteriaceae > Brenneria. The sequence continues at coordinate 519,262 of NZ_JABJXS010000001.1, read as the reverse complement.
AATCAGAAACTGGGTATTACTATCGTATTGATTTCACACGAAATGAGTGTCATCAAATCGGTATGCGATCGGGTTGCGGTGATGACCGGCGGTAAAGTGGTGGAAGAGGGCGATGTGTTTGATATTTTCGCCGCGCCGCAGCATCCATTCACACGGCAACTGGTGGCCCATACGCTGAATCTTGAGCTGCCTCCCCGCCTGCTGGAAGATTTACAGGGAACCTTGCTGAAAATCCTGTTCGTCGGCGAATCGGCCGAGCAGCCGGTGCTCTCTGATGTGGCAACCCGTTACGGCGTTTCCGTCAACATTCTGCACGGCAAAATTGAATATATCGGTAACCGCGCATTGGGAATACTGGTCGCTCTGTTAACGCATCCTGACGATCCGGCAAAAGTCGCGCAAGCCGTCGGGTATATTCAGGCCAGAACCGCGCAGGTGGAGGTGTTACATGGCTGATTTATGGTTTGATCTGGTCGCGGCATTCGGCGAAACGTTTCAGATGGTCGGCATTTCAACGCTGCTGGCGATTATCGGTGGGTTACCGTTGGGTTTTCTGATTTATGTCACCGATCGTCACCTGTTTTGGGAGAACCGCGCGGTGTATCTACTCAGCACGGTGCTGGTCAATATCATTCGGTCGATACCCTTTGTGATTCTGCTGGTGCTGTTGTTGCCGTTGACGCAGATTTTGTTAGGCAACACCATCGGCCCGGTGGCGGCATCGGTGCCGATGTCGGTGGCGGCCATTGCGTTCTACGCTCGTTTGGTGGATAGCGCGCTGCGTGAAGTGGATCCCGGTATTGTCGAGGCAGCCGAGGCCTTCGGCGCCAGCCCGATGCGTATTATCTGTACCGTGTTATTGCCGGAAGCCAAAGCCGGCTTATTGCGCGGCCTGACCATTACGCTGGTCAGCCTGATCGGTTATTCGGCGATGGCGGGGATTGTCGGCGGCGGCGGCGTCGGCGATCTGGCGATTCGCTTCGGTTATTATCGCTATGAAACCAATGTCATGATCGTGACGGTTATCGCGCTGGTCATTCTGGTGCAGATCGTTCAAACGCTGGGCGACTGGCTGTCAAAGCGGGCGGATAAGCGCGAGCGGCGTTAAGCCTTTCAGGTTTTACATTCAGAGAACCTCAGGGAGGAGGTTCTCAAAGATAGCCACGCACATCCTTTTCTATGTATTTTTGTAGTAAGACACTTCTTATTGCCAACGCAATTCCTTTGTTTATCTTTGATTTTTTAGACCTTTTCATTTCTTTGATTATCTTTACAACTGAACAGTTTCCTTGAGGGTGGCGAAACGTTACCTTTGGATGTTGCAAAATTTTTCAAAACATATTGAAAAGCAAATATTTTTAATGACCTATGGATATCGCGACGATCTCATGAAGACAACGACTCTCCTTTCCAGATTAACATTCTTTACTGCGGGAACGATATTACTGGCGAGTATCACGCCTTTAACGCAGGCGGAGCAGCTTCCGGCGGTTCCTCAGGTTGACGCTAAAGCCTATATTTTGATGGATTACCACAGCGGGAAAGTGCTGGCTGAATCTAACGCGGATGAGCGTCTTGATCCTGCCAGCCTGACGAAAATCATGGCGAGTTATGTCACCGGGCAGGCGATAAAGGCCGGGAAAATCAATCCTGCGGATATCGTCACCGTGGGGAAGGATGCCTGGGCGACGGGGAATCCGGTATTACGCGGCTCCTCGCTGATGTTTCTTAAACCTGGCGATCGCATTCCGGTTTCGGAACTGAATAAAGGTATCGTTATTCAATCGGGTAATGATGCCAGCATTGCGCTGGCTGACTATGTCGCCGGCAGCCAGGATGCGTTCGTCAGTCTGATGAACAATTATGTCAACGCGCTGGGATTGACCAACACCCACTTTCTCACCGTCCATGGCCTCGATGCGCCGGGCCAGTACAGTACCGCGCGGGATATGGCGTTACTGGGGCAGGCATTGATCCGTGACGTGCCGGACGAATACGCGTTGCATAAAGAAAAAGAGTTCACGTTCAATAATATCCGGCAGCCCAATCGTAACCGGTTGCTGTGGAGCACCAATCTGAATGTGGACGGTATAAAAACCGGTCATACCAGCGGAGCAGGACATAATCTGGTGGCGTCGGCCACGGAAGGAAATATGCGCCTGATCTCCGTGGTGCTGGGGGCGCCGACGGATGCGACGCGGTTCCGTGAAAGCGAAAAACTGCTGACCTGGGGATTCCGCTTTTTTGAAACGGTAACGCCAATCAAGGCGGGCGCTCCCTTTACCACGCAGCGAGTCTGGTTCGGCACGCAAAAAGACGCCCGACTCGGCGTGGCGCAAGATGCCGCACTGTCGATCCCCAAAGGACAGATGAAAAATCTGAAAGCCAGCTTTACGCTGCTCCAGCCGCAGTTGTCTGCGCCATTGGCGAAGAATCAGGTGGTCGGCACCATTGATTTTCAGTTGGATGGCAAAAGCATCGGGCAACGTCAACTGGTGGCGCTGGACGACATTCCTGAAGCGGGAATTTTCAGCCGGCTGTGGGATTCGGTGATGATAAAACTTCAGCAGTGGTTTGGTGGTTTATTCGGTTAATTGCGACACCTTGAAAAGGCGTATCAGCGTCATTTCCGAAGGCTCGGAAAAAGAAAAGGCCCATCAATCTTGAACCTCAAAGGCGGGAAAGATGGGCTCCTCAATATGGGGATATCTAAAGAAAAGCAGTGGCATTAATTCAGACTTCGTCGCTAAGAAAAAGTTCTGCCCCTTCTAATAAATAGTGACGGTTTTTTACATTTACTATCAACCCGGTAATTCAGGCCAGATAATCACAATCAATGAACCCGCCAGCGTCAGCAATACGTTGGCGATGGCATAAGTTCCGGCATAGCCCAATGCCGGAATATTGCTGCGGGCGGTATCGCTGATGATCTCCATCGCCGGGGCACAGGTTCGTGCGCCCATCATCGCGCCAAACAGCAGCGCGCGGTTCATCCGCAGTATATAGGCGCCAAACAGAAAACAAATCACCACCGGCACCAGACTGACAATTAACCCCGATACCAGCATTTGTACGCCGATCTCGCCGAAGCTGCGGCCGATACTGCCGCCCGCGCTGAGCCCGACGCCGGCCATAAACACCATCAGGCCGAACTCTTTCACCATATTCAACGCGCCTTGCGGGATATAGCCGAAAGTCGGGTGGTTGGCCCGCAAAAAGCCGAGCATGATGCCGGCGAATAATAAGCCCGCGGCGTTGCCGATGCCGAAGGTAAAATTACTGAACTGGAACGTGATCAGGCCGACCATGATGCCGATGATAAAGAAAGCGCAGAAGGCCAGCAGGTCGGTCATCTGACTATGAATGGAAATAAACCCAATCCGATCGGCGATGCTTTTTACCCGGCGCGCATCACCGCTTACCTGCAACACATCACCTTTATTCAGCACCACGCCATCGTCAATCGGCATTTCAATCTGGCTGCGAATGATGCGGTTAAGAAAACAGCCATGGTCGGTTAGTTTTAACTGGCTGAGGCGTTTACCGACGGCATTGTGGTTTTTCACCACAATTTCTTCGGTTACGATGCGCATATCCAGCAGGTCGCGATCGAAGACTTCTTTTCCGTCGCGAAAGTTTGGGTTAAGGCGGGCGTGGGCATCGGGGTAGCCGACAAGGGAAATCTCATCGCCGATTTGCAGCACGGCGTCGCCATCGGGATTAGCCAGAATGCCGTTACGTCGAATACGTTCGATGTAGCAACCCGTTTGGCGGTAAATGCCCAATTCCCGCAGATTTTTACCGTCCGCCCAGGCGACCAACTCCGGCCCGACGCGATAAGCGCGGATAACCGGCAGGTAAACTTTTCTTTGGCTGTCGGTATCAAGTCCGCGCTCACGGGCAATTTGCTGGGCGCTGGTGGGTAAGTCCTGATGCTGTAATTTGGGCAGATAGCGGGCGCCAAAAATCAGGCTGACCAAACCAATCAGATAGGTGAGGGCGTAACCCAGGCTGAGGTTATCCTGTTCGACGCCGAGCTGTGAGCCGATGCTGGACACATTTCGTAAGGTATCGCCGGCGCCGACCAACACCGGCGTCGACGTCATGGCGCCCGCCAGCATACCGGCGGTCAGCCCGATCCCCCAGCCGAAAAATTTTCCCAATCCCAATGCTAAAAGCAGTGAGCTGCCGACCAACACCAGGGCGAGCATCAAATAATTTTTGCCGTCGCGGAAAAAAATGGAAAAGAAATTTGGCCCGGCCTCAACACCGACGCAAAAAATAAATAACATAAATCCGAGGCTGAGCGCTTCGGTATTAATCGAAAAGTGCTGCTGGCCGAGTAATAACGATACAACTAAAACACCAATAGAATTACCGAGTTGTACCGGCCCCAGGCGTAATTTCCCCAGGCAGAGTCCTAATGAAAGAACCACGAATAAAAGCAGAATGTAATTCCCGTTTAACAAATCAGCGACGTTTATATTCATGGGATGTAACTTGTTGTTTACCAGTAAGTTCTTGATATAAAAAGCGATAGAGGCTAAATTTAACCATTAAGTGCAGAGATTCCACTGACATCAAAAATAACCGTCAGCTGAAAGAAATCAGCGGTGATCAGTATAAATCCTTCAGTACAAATTGTTCAGTGCAATTATTGTGGCGCCGCTATTCTAGAGGTTTGTTGACTCTACAACCAGTATACGCTGAATAAATAGCGGCGATACCTCACTTTTTTTCATATCGGGGATGTTCAGCTGCGCATATTGACTGTGTCAGAGGCGGTATCAGACAAGAGAGGATGCGTATGGCGAGCGATAAAGGTTGGGTTGGTGCGACCTGCTGTTTTTTATTGTTTACCGTGGTTTTTTTAAGTCAAAAAATGAATGTGTCCGATGTGGTCGCCGGGGATGGACTGCGCGGCGACTTCGGAATGCTGCTTTTTTTATTACCCGGGGTGGTCGCCAGCTGCCTGTCCGCGAATGGGCGATTGCTTTACCCGTTGATTGGCGCGTTGGTGGCAATGCCGGTGTGCCTGCTTGTGCTGCACTTTTGGCGTACGCCCCATCACTCTTTCTGGCAGGAGTTGGCCTATATGCTGAGCGCCGTTTTCTGGAGCGTGCTGGGGGCGCTGGTTTTTTTATTTCTGCATGCGATCTATCGGCGGTATTTGCGCTGAGCGGGCGTTCCGTTAAGCCGTAGGCATAAAAAAGACGCAAGATGCGCCTTTTGCTTTATGTGTCGGAGAGGTTATTGCTGAAATAAACACAGGTTTTCTTTGGCGTAAGCCTCAAAATCAGTGCAGCCGCCGATGTGCTTTTCATCCAGGAAAATCTGCGGCACGGTTTCCACCGGTTTGCCTACCGTTTTCGACAAATCTTCTTTGGTGATCCCTTCCGCGCGGATATCGACATAGCGGAATCTGAAGTCATCACGCTGTTCCGCCAGTTTTTCCGCCAATTCTTTAGCGCGGACGCAATAAGGGCAGCCAGGCCGCCCGAAAATCACAGCGAACATGTAAACTCCTTAGTAAAATGAACAATAAAAAATGTTTTTCCAAAACTATTGGCGCAATGCCTGTCGTTAATGGGCGTTACTATGCTCGCATTGTTTGATGAAAAGAAGTAGTAATTACCTGTTGCATCGATTTGTTCTCTCAATGATGAGGCTGAAAAGCAGGCGGCGTTGGTCTGTCCGGCCGGCTGGCATATAATCGTCATCAGTATGATGCAGTTATTCGGTGTCTCCCTCGTCCCGGTCGAGACGGCGGGCGGGGGAACCATTACGGTGTATGACTTAATGCCTGAAGGATATGCAGAGTGACGCCCACTATTGATTTACTACAACGCCATCGCTCCATCCGTGCTTTTACCGCACAACCGCTGACGGACGAGCAACGTCGCGCGATTTTTTCCGCCGCGCAGAGTGCGTCCAGTTCCAGTTTCTTGCAGTGCAGCGCCATTATCCGTATTACCGATCCGGCGATGCGGCAAACGCTGGTTCACTATTCGGGTGAGCAGGCTTATGTCGCTCAGGCGGCGGAGTTCTGGGTTTTTTGTGCCGATTTCCATCGTCATCTGCAAATATTTCCACAGGCTGAAACCGGCCTGGCGGAGCAATTGCTGATCGGCTGCGTCGATACGGCGATAATGGCGCAGAATGCGCTGGTCGCCGCGGAGTCCCTGGGGCTTGGCGGCGTATTTATCGGCGGTATTCGCAACAAGATTGCGGATGTCACGACATTACTGAAACTACCGCAACAGGTCTTGCCGCTATTTGGACTTTGCCTGGGCTACCCTGACGCCGATCCGCAGTTAAAGCCGCGTATGCCGGTGGAGATGCTGGTGCATGAGAACGTTTATCAGCCGCTCGATCGCCAGAAGTTGGCGGAATATGACCAGCAGTTGGCGGAGTATTATCTTCAGCGCACCAGCAATCGGCGCGACACCTGGAGCGAGCATGTACGGCGCACGCTGAAAAAAGAACTGCGCCCGTTTATGCTGGACTACTTACATCAACAGGGATGGGCGGTACGCTAGCGTATCCCTCGGACATTTATGAAGATAGCCATTCTGTCTCGTGACGGGTCGTTATATTCCTGCAAACGTCTGCGCGAAGCCGCGGAAGAGCGCGGACATCAGATAGATATTCTTGACCCGTTGTCCTGCTACATGAATATCAATTCGGCGGCGCCGTCGGTGCATTACCGCGGCCGTCGGTTAGTGAAATATGATGCGGTTATCCCGCGTATCGGTTCGCTTATCACGTTTTATGGCACGGCGGTGCTGCGCCAGTTTGAAATGTCGGGCGGTTTTCCGCTGAACAATTCCGTCGCGGTTATTCGTGCCCGCGACAAACTGCATTCCCTACAGCTATTAGCCAGCGCCGGCATCGATTTGCCGGTCACCGGTTTTGCTCATTCACCCGATGATACCGGCGATCTGATAGAAATGGTCGGCGGCGCGCCGCTGGTGGTCAAGCTGGTTGAAGGGACGCAGGGGATCGGGGTGGTGCTGGCTGAAACCCGACAGGCGGCGGAAAGCGTTATTGACGCATTCCGGGGACTGAATGCCCATATTCTGGTGCAGGAGTATGTCCGTGAAGCGCAGGGCAGAGACATTCGCTGTCTGGTTATCGGCAACCGGGTGGTGGCGGCCATCGAACGGCAGGCAAAACCGGGCGAGTTCCGTTCCAATCTGCATCGCGGCGGTTCGGCAAGTAAAGTTCAGATAACTTCCCGGGAACGGGCCATTGCCGTTAAAGCCGCAAAAACGCTGGGGCTGAACGTGGCGGGCGTCGATATTCTGCGGGCCGAACGCGGCCCTTTAGTGATGGAAGTCAATGCCTCCCCAGGGCTGGAGGGGATTGAAACCACCACCGGGGTTGATATTGCCGGCATGATGATCGAATTTATTGAGCAGCATGTTCGTGCGTTATTGGTGAATAAAAGGTAGTTTTCCGCCTGGCGGTCTGGCCGGTAAATATCGGAACCGATCGTTTGTGATTTATCACGGTTTAATGTGATTTAAGGCGTGTTTATCATGGCGTCGGAACGTAATATTCCGTAAGCTATGGGCCCTTTTTAACAACAGTCGGTATGAGGCAAAAATGATGGATTCACTCATCGTCCCGGATTTGACTATGCTACGGCGGTGGCTGGATCAATTAAACATCGTGTTTTTTGAATGTGATTCCTGTCAGGCGCTCCATTTACCTCACATGCAGAATTTTGATGGGGTATTCGATGCGAAAGTCGATCTGGTGGATAACGTGGTTCTGTTCTCCGCGCTGGCGGAGGTGAAGCCCAGCGCGTTGATTCCGTTGGTCGGCGACCTGAGCCAGATCAACGCCAGCTCCCTGACGGTAAAAGCATTTATCGATGTTCAGGATGATAATCTGCCGAAGCTGATTGTTTGTCAGGCGTTCAGCGTCGCCGCGGGTATGACGCTGGAACAGTTCAGGCATTTCATGCAGCAGTCTGAAGAACAAATCTCGATGGTGATTTTAGAGGCCGGCGCCAATAATCTGCTGTTTATCGGTGATGAAGAAGAGTCCTCTGCTGGCGGAATGAATAGCTCTTTCCTTCATTAGTCCTATTGCTGCCAACGGCAGCAATCAGTTTCTCTTATTTTCTGCTACCCGCTGTTTATTCTGCATTTATCGCCCGATTGCCGGATATTCAGCGCTGTTTATCGCTAATTGGCCGTATTACATAGATAAAATGTGAATAAAAAATCGATAAAAGCCATTTTTTACTTTCGACTATGGTATGACCGATGTAGTGCGGTTATGCTTGATTGCTGTAACAGGCATGCGATAGCGTCGTCTTTAGGTCGATATCTACTATGATGAATTCAGTGCATAGTCATTCATTGATTTCTATCGCTGCCGCACAGGCGCAGGTGGAGTTTCGTCTCTGAATGAGACACACAGACTCCCATGAATCACCCCCTTGTATGGAGGAAGGAACGGATGTTCACCCAACGTAAAAAATTGTTATCGGGTGTTGTTGCCGGCTTGCTGATGGCCGCGTCCGTCACCGCATCTGCGGAAGAGAAAACGCTGCATGTTTACAACTGGTCTGATTATATTGCGCCGGATACGTTGCAAAATTTCCAGCAGGAAACAGGCGTAAAAGTGGTTTATGACGTGTTTGACTCCAATGAAGTGTTGGAAGGCAAATTGATGGCCGGCAGCACCGGGTTTGATTTGGTCGTTCCCTCGGCCAGCTTCCTGGAACGCCAGCTTGCCGCGGGGGTATTTCAGCCATTAGATAAAAGTAAGCTGCCGAATTATAACAATCTCGATCCCGAACTGTTGAAGTTGATCGCCCAGCACGATCCGGATAACAAATATGCGCTGCCGTATTTATGGGCGACGACCGGCATCGGTTACAACATTGATAAAGTCAAAGCCGCTCTGGGAGCCGATGCGCCCGTGGACAGCTGGGATCTGGTGCTGAAACCGGAAAATCTGGAAAAACTGAAAAGCTGCGGCGTCTCTTTCCTGGATGCGCCGGAAGAAATTTTCGCCACCGTGCTGAACTATCAAGGCAAGGATCCGAACAGCACCACGGCGGGCGACTACACCACGTCAGCCACCGACCTGTTGTTAAAACTGCGCCCCAGCATTCGTTACTTCCATTCGTCTCAATACATCAACGACCTGGCTAACGGCGATATTTGTGTGGCTATCGGCTGGGCGGGGGACGTGATGCAGGCGGCCAACCGCGCCAAAGAAGCTAAAAATGGCGTCAACATTCATTACAGCATCCCGAAAGAAGGGGCGCTGGCTTTCTTTGACGTGCTTGCCATGCCGGTCGATGCCAAGAATGTTGATTCAGCCTATCAGTTTATGAATTATCTGCTGAAGCCGGATGTGATGGCCAATATCAGTAATCATGTGTACTACGCCAGTGCGAATAAAGAGTCGGTGCCGTTGGTGAACGAAGAAATTCGTAACGATCCGGGTGTCTATCCGCCTGCGGATGTTCGCGCTAAACTGTTTACGCTTAAGGTGCAATCTCCCCAGATTGACCGTACCCGTACGCGTGCATGGACTAAGGTAAAAAGCGGTAAATAAACGTTTTTTGCTCTGAATTCATGGGATAACTAACAGGCGGCTAATCCCGCCTGTTTGCACAATATCTGTGTCACCGCCTTGATACATCAAGGCGGTGACTTGTTCTGCTTTTGCCGGAGAGCAATGCGAAGTGAATGAAGCCATTCCCCGTCCCCAGCCCAAGCCCCAAAAAGCGGTTACCCCGTTGCTGGAAGTTCGTAATCTGACCAAATCATTTGACGGTCAGGCCGCTGTTGATGATGTCAGTCTGACGATTTATAAGGGCGAGATATTTGCCCTGCTGGGCGCGTCCGGTTGCGGAAAGTCCACGCTGTTGCGCATGCTGGCGGGTTTCGAGCATCCAACGCAGGGGCAAATCGTCCTGGATGGTCAGGATCTGTCGCGGGTTCCTCCCTATCAGCGTCCGATCAACATGATGTTCCAGTCGTATGCCTTGTTTCCTCATATGACGGTGGAAAAGAATATTGCTTTTGGTCTTAAGCAGGATCGGTTGTCGCGTTCTGAAATCAAAGATCGGGTGGAGGAAATGCTGACGCTGGTGCATATGCAGGAGTTTGCCGGCCGCAAACCGCATCAGCTTTCCGGCGGCCAGCGGCAGCGCGTGGCGCTGGCGCGCAGTCTGGCAAAACGTCCGAAGCTGTTGTTGCTGGATGAACCGATGGGTGCGCTGGATAAGAAACTGCGCGACCGCATGCAGCTTGAGGTGGTTGATATTCTGGAGCGCGTCGGCGTGACCTGCGTGATGGTGACGCACGATCAGGAAGAAGCGATGACGATGGCGGGCCGAATCGCCATCATGAACCGCGGGAAATTTGTGCAGATCGGCGAACCTGAAGAAATATATGAAAACCCCAATACCCGTTTCAGCGCCGAATTTATTGGTTCGGTCAATATGTTCGAAGGGGTGCTGACGGAGCGGCGGGATGACGCGCTGATTATACAAAGTCCGGGGCTGGTGCATCCGCTGAAGGTTGATTCCGATGTCTCCGTGGTGGATGGCGTGCCGGTGTATATCGCCCTTAGGCCGGAGAAAATCATGCTCGGTGATGAGATACCGGCTGATGGCTGCAATTTCGCCGTTGGGGAAGTGGTGCATATCGCCTATCTGGGCGATCTGTCGATTTATCATGTCAGACTGAACAGCGGACAGATTATCAGCGCGCAATTGCAGAACGCCTATCGCTACCGTAAAGGCACGCCGACCTGGGGCGACGAGGTGCGTTTGTGTTGGGACGCGGATAGTTGCGTGGTGTTGACGGTGTAGTGAGGAATTGTCATGACAATGTTTTCTGAACATAACACCGTGGAGTCGCCGGAAAAAAAACGCCGTCGGTTAACCCTGCTGATGCTGCGCTGGCGCCAGGATCACGGGCATAAGCTGGTTATCGCGCTGCCTTATCTGTGGCTGCTGTTGCTGTTTATGCTGCCGTTCCTGATCGTATTCAAGATCAGTCTGGCGGAAATGGCGCGAGCCATACCGCCGTACACCGATCTGGTTTCCTGGGTGGATGACCGGCTGGATATTTCGTTGAATCTGGCAAACTATCTGCATTTGCTCGACGATCCGCTCTATATTGATGCCTATCTGCAATCATTGCAGGTTGCGGCGGTATCGACGCTATGCTGTCTGGCGATCGGCTATCCGCTGGCCTGGGCGGTGGCGCACAGCAAACCGTCCACCCGTAATATTCTGCTGCTGTTGGTTATTCTGCCGTCGTGGACATCCTTTCTTATCCGCGTCTATGCCTGGATGGGGATACTGAAAAATAACGGTATTCTGAATAACTTCCTGCTGTGGCTGGGGGTTATCGATCAGCCGCTGGTGATTTTGCATACCAATCTGGCGGTGTATATCGGCGTGGTGTATTCCTATCTGCCCTTTATGGTATTGCCGATCTATACCGCGCTCACCCGGCTGGATTACTCGCTGGTTGAAGCGTCGCTTGATTTAGGCGCGCGTCCGTTAAAAACCTTTTTCAGCGTTATCGTACCGCTGACCAAAGGGGGAATTATCGCTGGTTCGATGCTGGTATTTATCCCCACCGTGGGCGAGTACGTGATCCCTGAACTGTTGGGGGGACCGGATAGCATTATGATCGGCCGTATTCTTTGGCAGGAGTTCTTTAACAATCGTGATTGGCCTGTTGCATCGGCGGTGGCGATTATCATGTTGCTGTTGTTGATTATGCCAATCATCTGGTTTCACAAGCACCAGAGCAAAGCGGCGGAGGGCGAGGTATGAACAATCTGCCGGTGGTTCGTTCACCGTGGCGTATCGTTATTCTGGTGCTGTGCTTTACCTTCCTCTATGCGCCGATGTTGATGCTGGTGATCTATTCATTCAACAGTTCCAAGCTGGTGACGGTATGGGCAGGGTGGTCGACGCGCTGGTATGTCGAGCTGTTTCATAACTCTGCGATGATCAGCGCCGTGCTGCTCAGCCTGACGATTGCCGCGGCATCCGCCACCATGGCCGTGGTGCTGGGGACGCTGGCGGCGCTGGTGATGGTGCGTTTCGGCAGCTTTCGCGGTTCGAACGGCTTTGCGTTTATGCTGACCGCGCCATTAGTCATGCCGGATGTGATCACCGGCCTTTCCCTGCTGCTGCTGTTTGTGGCGCTGGGGCACGCCATCGGTTGGCCTTCGGAGCGCGGGATGCTGACCATCTGGCTGGCGCATGTCACATTCTGTACCGCTTATGTCACGGTGGTGATCAGCGCGCGTCTGCGAGAGCTGGATCGGTCTATTGAAGAGGCGGCGATGGATCTGGGCGCCACGCCGCTAAAGGTATTCTTCATCATTACGGTTCCGATGATTGCCCCGGCGTTGATTTCCGGCTGGCTGCTGGCGTTTACGCTGTCGCTGGACGATTTGGTGATTGCCAGCTTTGTCGCCGGGCCGGGGTCGACCACGCTGCCGATGCTGGTCTTCTCCAGCGTGAGGATGGGGGTTAATCCGCAGATTAACGCGCTGGCTTCTTTGATACTATTGGTGGTGGGAATTATTGGCTTTATTGCCTGGTGGTTTATGGCCAGGGCAGAGAAACAGCGCCAGCGCGATATGCAAAAAGCGAGACGGGGCTGATTCATCGCCAGCCGTTTCTTCGCCGTACGCTGAGTCAACGATAACGCCGCCATTGTCTGGTGGCGTTATCGTTCTGTATGAAGGGAGAGAGGAGAAATTCTGTACAGTAAAAAGGAAATCACACTGCAAAAAGCGTACGCTCCGGTTCCGGTCATGGTGGCGGGCATCGCTATTATCGCCACCCGTTTCCTGGGTGTTTTACTGTTGGTCTGGGAGTTGGGTCTGAGCGGTCTGGGAGACTGGATAGGGAGCAGCGCGCAGTCATGGGATTCAACGCTGATTTTTCTGTTGTCGCTGGTGGTGGTTTGCGCCGAGGTGCGTTGCGGATTCGCCGTGCTGACGGGCGCCAACTGGGGGCGTTGGGGATATGTTATCTGCCAGTGTCTGGTGGTGCCGTATATGCTGCTGGCGTCCGTGAGCGACTATTTCCCCGCCATATTCCATATCACTGGCGACGATCACGTGGCGGTGCTGCACCAGTTGTTATTGCAGAAGATACCGGATTTACTGGTGATCGTGCTGCTGTTTTTACCGCGCCGTTCCCGACGCTTTTTTACTCGTCTCATCCATGAGACTCGCCCTGTGGGCCGCCGCACGCGGCGTTGAAAAGCGCTCCCGGCGCTTTTTTACTCGTCTCATCCATGAGACTCGCCCTGTGGGCCGCCGCACGCGGCGTTGAAAAGCGCTCCCGGCGCTTTTTTACTCGTCTCATCCATGAGACTCGCCCTGTGGGCCGCCGCACGCGGCGTTGAAAAGCGCTCCCGGCGTTTTTTTACTCGTCTCATCCATGAGACTCGCCCTGCGGGCCGCCGCACGCGGCGTTGAAAAGCGCTCCCGGCGTTTTTCTGAAAGATAGATGGGATCGTCAATCGGGGTGGTATAATCCGCCTCATTCTGCATTTATCGCGACAGTTATATTTTTAATCTATGCATTGTGCCCGATACAGCGCAGGAACCTGCCGTTCCTGCCAATGGCTGGAAAAAGCCTATCCACAGCAATTATCCGAAAAACAACAACACCTTGCTGATTTGCTACAGTCACGCACGGTTCGGCAATGGCTGCCTGTTTGCCCGTCGGCACAGACGGCGTTTCGTAATAAAGCCAAAATGGTGGTCAGCGGAAGCGTTGAGCGGCCGCTATTGGGTATGTTGCATCGGGATGGCACTGCGGTCGATCTTTGCGACTGCCCGCTCTATCCCGCCGGCTTCCTGCCGGTTTTCGACGTACTGAAGACCTTTATCGCCAAAGCCGGACTGACGCCCTATAACGTCGCGCGTCGCCGGGGAGAGTTGAAATACCTGCTGCTGACGCAAAGCACCCTGAGCGGCGCTTTTATGCTGCGTTTTGTCTTACGTTCGGAAAGCAAGCTCGCGCCATTGCGCGCGGCGCTGCCGTGGTTACGGCAGCAACTTCCCCAGCTTGAGGTGATCTCCGCCAATATCCAGCCGGTTCATCAGGCGATTATGGAAGGAAAGACCGAGATCGTTCTCAGCGAAGCTTCCTCACTGGCCGAAGCGTTAAATCGGGTGCCGTTGCATATCCGGCCGCAGAGTTTTTTCCAGACCAATCCGCAGGTGGCCGCCGCGTTGTATGCCACCGCCCGCGACTGGGTAGCTGAATTGAACATTCGCAGTATGTGGGATTTATTCTGCGGCGTGGGCGGCTTTGGTTTGCACTGTGCGTCGCCGCAAGTGCGCCTGACGGGGATTGAAATCAGCCCCGAAGCCATTGCCTGTGCGCGCCGCTCCGCGCGACAGTTGGGGTTAACCCAGGTGGAGTTTCAGGCGCTGGATTCAACACAGTTCGCCACCGCTAAAGCGGAAATTCCTGATTTGGTGCTGGTCAACCCGCCGCGTCGGGGGATCGGAGGCGAGCTGTGCGCCTACCTGAGCCGTATGGCGCCGGATTACATTCTCTATTCCAGCTGTAATGCCGAGAGCATGGCGAAGGATATGGCTGAATTGGACGACTACCGTGTGCTACGGGTGCAACTGTTCGATATGTTTCCGCATACGGCGCACTATGAAGTGCTGGCGCTGTTGCAAAGAAAAGCGTGAGTATGACTACGCGGCGCAAAATGGCCGCGTAGTGTGAGCGGCGAAAAACTTATTGCGGGAACCACTTATCGTTGATGGCCTGATAGGTGCCGTCCGCTTTGATGGCGTCCAGCGCGTTATTCAGTTTTTCCAGCAGCGCCTGATTATCCGGGCGAACCGCGATGCCCAGACCGGTGCCAAAATATTCCGCATCGGTCACGTGCTCGCCGACGGTAGCCAGATTCGGATTGGTTTTAAGCCACTCATTCACCACGGCGGTATCGCCGAACACGCCATCAATACGGCCGTTTTTCAGATCCAGCACCGCGTTTTGGTAGCTGTCGTAAGCGACCGTCTGCACTTCCGGGTGCTTGTCATGCAGGTATTTTTGATGCGTGGTGCCGTTTTCCATACCGATACGTTTGCCTTTCAGTTCAGCAAAGTCGGTGAATTTTCCTTTCTGGGCGATCACTACGGCAGAGTTGGCATAATAAGGCTGGGTGAACGCCACCTGCTTGCTGCGATCCGGCGTAATATCCATCCCTGAAATAACCGCGTCATAGCGACGGAATTTCAGCGCCGGGATCAGGCTGTCAAACGCCTGGTTGGTGAAGGTACAGGTCGCCTGCATCTGTTTGCACAGCGCTTTCGCCAGATCCATATCGAAACCGACGATTTCGTTATTGGCATCCAGAGATTCGAAAGGAGGGTAGGTCGCCGATGAGGCAAAACGGATGGTGTCCGCGGCGGCGGCGCTGAATGTCATTCCAGCCAGTAAGGTGGCGATCAATAATTTTTTCATCTACCTGCTCCAGATCGGTTCTTTATTTATTTACAGTTAACTGTACGGATTGATTCCGGTTTCAGTTACGGCGTTCAAATACCAGCGCGCGGCGTTCGATCACGCGCATTAACAGGGTAAGCCCCCCATTGACGCACAGATAAATAATACCCGCCGCGCCGAAAACCATCACATCATAGGTGCGTCCGTACATTAGCTGGCTGTAGCCCATCACTTCCATCAAGGTGATGGTGTAGGCCAGCGAGGTGCTTTTAAACACCAGTACGACTTCATTTGAATAAGACGACAGCGCGCGTTTAAAGGCAAAGGGCAGCAAAATACGCAACGTCTGGCGTTGCGACATGCCCAGCGCGGCGCAGGATTGCCATTGCCCGGCGGGGATCGCCTTGACCGCGCCGTAAAACAGCTGCGTGGTATAGGCCGCGCTGTTCAGCGCCAGCGCGACCATCGCACAGAGCCACGGTTGAGAAAGCAGTTTCCACAGCCAGGGAATTTGCTGAATGGACGTGAACTGGCCAGGGCCGTAGTAAATCAGGAAGATCTGAACCAGCAACGGCGTTCCGGTGAACAAGGTGATATAGACTTTCGCCAGCGGCGCAATCACCGGCGTTTTCAAGGTCAGAACGACAGTGAGCAGCAGCGACAGCAGCAGGGCGACGACGATCGCCGCCACCGTCAGCGTCAGACTGGTGTGCAGGCCTTTTAATAGCTCAGGTAGATAAGCGAGCATCAGGAAGGCCTCCGTTCAAAACGCGTCGTCCGCAGCTCAATACGTTTCAGAACGTACTGGCTTAACAGCGTGATCGCCAGGTAAATGGCCGCGGCGACCACGTACCAGGTAAAGGGTTCCTGCGTTCGCGTCGCAATGCTTTTTGTTTGCAGCATCAAATCGTTCACGCTGATCAGCGAAACCAGCGCGGTGTCCTTCAACAACACCAGCCATTGGTTGCCCAGACCCGGCAGCGCATGACGCCACATCTGCGGCATGATCAGGCGGATGAAAATCGCCGATTTGCCCAGTCCCAGCGCCTGACCGGACTCCCATTGCCCTTGTGGAACGGCCTTCAGCGCGCCACGCAACGTTTGGGAGGCGTAAGCGGCGTACAACAGCGCCAGCGCGATAACACCGCACAGGAACGGGCTGATTTCGTACATCTCCATGTCCAGCTTAACCGGAACCTGCACCAGATAGAGATCCAGCGTAAAACCGTCCGCCAGCATCAGCAGCAATTGGGAAGAGCCAAAATAGATAAACAGCACCACCAGAATTTCCGGCAGGCCGCGCAACAGCGTCACCAGCGCGGTTCCACTCCAGCTTACCGCTTTCCAGCGGGCGGTTTCCCAAATGGCAAACAGCATGGCGAGAGTGAGCCCGAGCGCCAGGGCGCAGACGGCAAGGCCGACGGTCATCCCGGCGGCGCTTGCAAGAGGTTGAAATTCAATCATTGAGCGTCAGATTACTGCTGGAACCATTTTTTGTAGATGGTCTGATAAGTGCCATCCTGCTTGATTTTGTCGAGCGCGTCGTTGAATTGTTTTAACAGCGCGTCATTGTTTTGACGAACGGCAATCCCCAGACCCACGCCGAAATAATCTTTATCGGTGACGCTTTCCCCCACCGCGGCCAGATTGGCGTTCTGTTTCAGCCACTCATTCACCACGGCGGTATCGCCGAACACCGCATCCAGCCGACCGTTTTTCAGATCCAGCACCGCGTTCTGATAACTATCGTAAGGAACGGTGGTAATGTCGCTGTGCTTCTCCATCAGGTATTTCTGATGCGTAGTGCCGTTCTGCACCCCGACGCGTTTGCCTTTCAGCGCCGCCGTGTCGGCGACCTTACCTTTCTGAGCGATAAACAGCGCCGAGTTGTCATAGTACGGCTGAGTAAAGAATACCTGCTGCTGACGTTCCGGCGTGATATCCATACCGGCGATAACCGCTTCAAAACGGCGGAATTTCAGGCCGGGGATCAGACTGTCGAAAGCCTGATTGCTGAAGGTGCAGGTCGCCTGCATCTCTTTGCACAGCGCGTTGGCCAGATCGATGTCAAAACCCTGAATTTTATTATTGGCATCCACGAACTCAAACGGGGGATAAGACGCTTCGGTGGCAAAGCGGATGGTGTCGGCGGCGCTGGCCGATGCGCTCAAACCCGCCAGAAGTGCTGCAACGATCAATTTTTTCATCGTGATTTTCCTGATGTTAATCAATGAGATAAATAGCCGGCGAATTCAGGCGTCTGCGGCTGGGCAAAGTGGCCGGCATCCCCTTGCTCCACGATGCGGCCGTTTTCCATATACACCACCCGGCTGGCCGTCTTGCGGGCAAATTCGACTTCGTGGGTTACGATAACCTGTGTGATCCCGGTTTGCGTCAGTTCATGGATGATGTTCACCACCTGAGCGGTGATTTCAGGATCCAGCGCGGCGGTCGGCTCGTCGAACAGCAGCACCTGAGGCTCCATCATCAACGCGCGGGCAATGGCGACGCGCTGCTGCTGACCGCCGGAAAGGTGCAGAGGATAACGATCGGCAAAATCATTCAGGCGCAGGCGGCTAAGCAGCTTGTCGGCACGCGCCTTTGCCTGATCTTTGCCTAGCCCGAGTACGCGGCAGGGGGCTTCGATCAGGTTTTGAGCAACGGTCAGGTGCGGCCACAGATTATACTGCTGGAAAACCATGCCGACATTCTGACGTAATTCGCGAATAGCGCCATCGGCGGGGACATGACTGAAATCAAACTGATTGCCGGCAATGGACAGCGTGCCGGAGCGCGGCATTTCCAGCAGGTTAAGCACGCGCAGCAGAGAACTCTTGCCCGCGCCGCTTGGCCCAAGCAGCACCAGTGTTTCGCCCGCAGGACAATCCAGAGTGATGTCGAATAGCGCCTGATGCGCGCCGTAGAAACAATTAATGCTGTTTAGTTGAATACTCATGCGTAAGAATTGAATAGACATTGATGCCGCGAATGTTAACGTCGGCAGAATAGTTATGCAATCGCCATGGGTTAAAATTTGCTAACAGGCGACTTATTGCGTAAATAATAGCACAAAATATTAGCGTACGGCTTGAGGGGCGATTTTGCCGGTAAAGCATAATAATCTCCGCCCAATCGGCATAAACATGCCGGCAGGAAATATTGGCGCATAATAGCGTGGTAAGGTAGTACATCCGCTATCGCAGAAAGGCGCTGTCGCGCCGTTAACAGTCAGAGAGTCTATGATGCAATTATCTACCACACCGAGTCTGGAAGGATTTACCATTACCGAATACTGTGGCGTCGTGACGGGGGAGGCGATCCTGGGCGCGAATATTTTTCGTGATTTCTTCGCCGGAATACGCGACATCGTCGGCGGCCGATCCGGGGCGTATGAAAAAGAATTACGTAAAGCGCGGCTGATTGCTTTTAAAGAGTTACAGGAGCAGGCGGCGGATTTAGGCGCCAATGCCGTCGTGGGCATTGATATTGATTACGAGACGGTCGGCAAAGACAGCAGTATGCTGATGGTGACCGTGAGCGGTACGGCGGTAAAAGTGCGCCGTTAGTGAGCGGGTTATCGTCTGTGCAGGAATGTGTTGCAACGGAAACACCATGATTAAATGCATGACTATGCTGATGCTGTTTGTCCTGGCCGGCTGCCAGTCAGCCGCCTCCTGGCGTGATCGAAACGAGTTCCATCTGGTCACCACGCAGGCGTCCCAGGCGCAGGAATCACGTATTCGCTTTCTGGTGATTCACTATACGGCGGAAGATTTCCCAACGTCCCTGAATATTCTGACCGATCAGCGGGTCAGTTCACACTATCTGATCCCGGCCGTTCCGCCGCTGAAGAACGGGAAACCGGTGGCCTGGCGTCTGGTGCCGGAATCGCAGGCCGCCTGGCATGCCGGCGTCAGCGGTTGGCGCGGATTTACCCGGCTGAATAATTCATCGATCGGTATCGAACTTGAAAATCCGGGTTATCGGCAAACGCTGATCGGCATGCGCTGGACGCCCTTTCCGGCGGAGCAAATTGCGCTGCTAACGGCGATAGCCGGTCAAATCGTGGCGCGTTATCAGATTGCGCCACAAGATGTCGTGGCGCACAGCGATATTGCGCCGTTGCGTAAGCAGGATCCCGGCCCGCTTTTCCCTTGGCAAACACTGGCGCAGGCCGGTATCGGCGCCTGGCCGGACGAGGCGAGGGTATCGTTTTATCTCAATGGCAGAGCCGAACGTCAGCCGGTGGACGTCGGGCGTTTGCTGGATAAGCTGGCGCGCTACGGTTATCCGCTGTCCGATGACATGACCGAACGTCAGAAACGGCAGGCGATCGCCGCGTTTCAAATGCATTTCCGCCCGGAAAATCATCAGGGACTGGCGGATGCGCAAACCGAAGCCATTGTCGACGCGCTGCTGGAAAAATATGGCGCGGCGGGAAGTTCAAGGCTGTAACCGCGGTCTGACATCAGGCGGTCTCTTCCGCCAGCCGGGCGATTCGCGCGGCCATGCCCCGGAAAATAAACAGGTGGGCCGGCATCATCAAGAACCAGTAGACCAGTCCGTTAAAGCCGGCGGGGTGCCAGCGCGCCCGGACATCCAGCGTGCGCTGGGTGCCCCGATCGGTGATGGTAAAAGTGAGTTTCCCCAGCCCCGGCGCTTTCATGCCAAACAGCATCACCAATTGCCGCTGTGGCTTGATGGAGATGACTTTCCAGCCGTCAATTTTATCGCCGATCTCGAGCGTTGGCCGATCCGGACGGCCATAGGTCACACCGTTGCCGCTGAGATCGTCGAGCCTGGCCCGCAGTTTCCACAGCGCATTGGCATAGAAATAGCCCTCTTTGCCGCCGATCTGCTGAACCACCCGCCAAAGCGCCTGGCTGGATGCCGGAGTGGTGACCGAATGCCCGGCCTGTTTGGGATAGAAGCCGTAGTCCGGCTTCCAGCGGGCGCGGACTTCCGTATCGTTGCCCCAGTCGGCGCTTTGAGTGCTTTCCATTTCGCTTTGCAGCGTTGTACGCACGGCCTGATCAAAGGTGAGCAGCGTCTGGGGGATCAGCGCCTGCAATGCCGAGCCATCCGCCTGAAGATCGTGTTTCAGTCCCTGAATAAGCGCGCGGGCCACCGTCGGCGGAACGGAGGTGATCAGGTGCAAAAACCAGACCGAAACCAGATGCGTCGGCATCGGCACGGGGATCAACAAACGGCGTTTGCCGCTGATGGCGATAAAACGCTCAAACAGGGTCTGATAGCTGATATATTCCGGACCTGCCGCATCCATAATGCGGTGTTCCGGGGCCGGATGAAGGCGGATCTCGGTCAGGTAGACCAACAGGTTTTCCAGCGCAATCGGAGAAGATTTGGAGCGCACCCAGCGTGGCGGCGTCAATACCGGCAGGTTGTACACCATATCCCGCATGATCTCGAATGCGGCCGAACCTGCGCCGACAATAATGCCGGCCCGCAGTTCCGTGACCGGTATGCCGCTGCCGCGCAGAATGTCTCCGGTGATTTTGCGGGCCTGCAAGTGCGGAGAACCGTCATTTTTCGCCTGTAGCGCACCCAGATAAACAATGTGTTTTACCCGGCTGGCGGGCAGCGCCAGCAACAGATTCATGGCCGCGACACGCTCTTTAGCGATAAAGTTTTCACCATCCCCCATGCTGTGAACCAGATAATAGAGCGTTTCCGCGCCCCACAGCCCTTCGGTCAGCGTTTCGGGTTTACACAAATCAACCGACCGACACGTCACTCCCGGCCAGCGCTGCGCGTTAATGGCGTCTATCCGGCGGGCGGCGGCAATCACCGGCAACCCCTGCCGACTGAACCGTTCGGTTAAGTGACGGCCGATATAGCCGCTGGCGCCCAGAATCAGAATCGGGGCGGGATGGGATGTCATAACGAATAGGCTCCGGAGGACAAATCGCGATACGGTTTATTACTATAGCCGGGAACGGGGAAAACAACAGTAAAGCGATGCATGATGGCGGTGAGCGCGCCATCATGGCTGGAAAGGCCGGCTGTCTGGCGGCGTCGGGCCAGAACCCTGTAGCTGTAGGGTTGACGGCGTATAAATTCATCAGGCGGCGAGAATGGCGTTCATATCCTGTGCGACGGTGGTGATTGGCCGCATGCCGAATTTCTCATGCAGAATGGCCAGCAGATTGTCCGTCAGGAAGCCCGGCGCGGTGGGGCCGGTGTAGATATTTTTCACCCCAAGGGACAGCAGGGTTAACAGAATGACGATGGCTTTCTGTTCAAACCAGGACAGCACCAGACTGAGCGGCAGATCGTTTATGCCGCAGCCCAGTTTTTCAGCCAGTTTCACCGCCAGAATAATGGCGGAGTAGGCGTCGTTGCACTGACCGACATCCAGCAGACGAGGCAAGCCTTCCAGAGTGCCGAAATCCAGCTTGTTGAAGCGGTATTTGCCGCAGGCCAGCGTCATGATGAGGCAATCGTCGGGCACATTGCGGGCAAAATCGGTGAAGTAGCTGCGCTCTTCACGGCTGCCGTCGCAACCGCCGACCAGAAAGACGTGGCGCAATTTCTTTTGCGCCACCAGATCGATCACCGTATCGGCGGCGCTCAGCAGGGTTTCGCGGCCGAAGCCGACGGTAATCCGGCGCTCTATTTCACTGTAGGGGAAGCCCTCCAGACGTTGCGCCTGGGCAATCACCGGGCTGAAATCGTCGCCTTCCAGATGGTTGACGCCCGGCCAGCCGACGATGCTGCGCGTCCAGATGCGATCGCCGTAGTTGCCGACGTTCGGGTCGATAATACAGTTGGAGGTCATGACGATCGCACCGGGGAATTTGGCGAATTCGCTTTGCTGATTCTGCCAGCCGCTGCCGTAGTTCCCGACCAGATGTTTGAATTTTCTCAGCTCCGGATAACCGTGCGCCGGCAACATTTCGCCATGCGTATAGATATTCACCCCGGCGCCTTCGGTCTGTTCCAGCAGCATACGTAAATCTTTCAGGTCATGGCCCGAAATCAGAATGGCGTTACCGGCGACAGAGCGGACGTTGACGCGGGTGGGCGTCGGATGACCATAGGCTTCCGTTTCGCCGCGATCGAGGATCGCCATCACCTTAAAGTTCAATTGACCGATGCCCATGGCGTTGTTCAGCAGAGTATCCGCATCGGCGGGCTGCGTACCCAGCCAGGCCATAAAAGCATGGTATTGCGCATAAATGGTTTCATCGTACTGGCCCAGCACATGGGCATGTTCCATATACGCCGCGGCGCCTTTCAGCCCATACAGGCAGAGCATACGTAAACCGTGAATGTCATCCCCCACGCTGGCCTTATCATTATCAAGAGCGTAACCGGCCGCCTGTCGCAGCAGCGTCGGAATATCGTTTCCCGCCAGTTGAAGTTCCGCCATCGGATGATCGACCGCTGCCTGCGCATCGAGCAGGCGACAGCGAATCGCCAGCGATTGACGTAGCGCGATTGCCTGCCGCGTGTAACCGACAATCCGCTGCGAATCGAAGTTAACGTTGGTCAGGGTGGAGAAAAAGGCGCGTGGCGCAAAGCCGTCAATATCGTGATCGATAATCTCCAGTTCGCGGGCTTTCAGCGCCCAGGCCGATAGCCCTTGCAGCACGGCAACCAGCAGATCTTGCAGATCGGAGGTTTCCGCGGTTTTACCACACATGCCCCGAGCATAAGAGCAGCCATTTCCTGCCGGGGTATGAATGGTTTGTTCACATTGCACGCAAAACATAATGATTCCTTTTTTAAAGTTGTATTTAAAATACTTGTTTGAAGCATAGAGGTTCACGGCATAGCGAAAAAGGCGTTTTTAACGCAACGTGGGATAAACTTGATTTAGCGCAACTTTGTTCGCGGGCAATGAAAACGACACTTAATCACTGCCCGCGATAGGACGGGAAAACAGCGGGGGAAACGAACGGCTAGGATGAAAATACGGCCATCAGGATCGGCGCGGCAAGACTTAACAGAAAACCGTGCACAATGGCCGCGGGAACCATTTCCACGCCGGCGCTGCGCTGCAACACCGGCAAAGTGAAGTCCATCGAGGTTGCGCCGCAAAGTCCCAGGGCGCAGGAACGGTTACGCTGCGCCAGCGCGGGGATCAGCATAATGGCCAACAGTTCACGGGTCAGATCGTTAAAAAAGGCGGCGCTGCCGATGACCGGCCCCAGGGCGTCGGTCAGAAGAATGCCGGATAACGAATACCAACCATAGCCAGAGGCTATCGCCAGCCCGGTTTTGAGCGGCAGGCCGAGCAGCCAGGCGGCGAGCAGGCCGCCTGCCAGGGCGCTGACGCCGACAATCAGCGCCACCATCATGCCCCGGCGGTTCAACACGATCTGACGTAGCGTCATTCCGCTGTTGCGCAACTGTATTCCGACGAAAAACAGCAACAGGATCAGGGCATACTCGCTGCCCTGACTGGCATAGGTCAGGCCCGGCCATTGCGTTAATCCCAGCAGAAAACCGCCAAATACCACCAGACACAGCTTGAGGGAATCCAGAATCATATGCAGGCGCGAGGGCGGCGTTTGTTGTTCATGTCTACCGCGCCATGCATAGCGTTTTTCCAGCAACCATAGCGCCGCGATATTCAGCGTAACAATGCAGGCGGTACAGACGGCGGTGTACTGAAAGATCAGCAGCAGATTGCTGCTGAGGTTATCCAGAAACGCCAGGCTGATGCCCATTAAAAACAGAATGACATACACCATCCAACTTAATAACTGATTAATTGCCTGTAAGATTTTTTTGACGCGCAGCGGCACCAGATAGCCAAGCATAAGCGGCACTAAAATGATTAATAACCCTGAATACATCACAGAATGGGCGTCCTTAGCGAGAAAAGCCGGCAGCGGAAGGGGAAAATGACATAATCTATTAAAATTAAACAAATTATCATCTTGAGTAAAGTATCGTCTGGCGGGATAACCTGCAACAGGTTGTTTTGCTATCATGTCATAACGGCGAGACGGAAACGGGAGACGTGGATGTATCTGGAAAACGTAGAGATTCTTGGGTTCCGGGGGATTAATCGCCTGTCATTGGTACTGGATGATAATACCGTGCTGATAGGCGAGAACGCCTGGGGAAAGTCCAGCCTGCTGGATGCGTTATCGCTGCTGCTGGCGCCGACATTGCCCCTGTATCATTTTGAATTACAGGACTTCTATTTTAAGCCGGGTGACGAAAACAGCCGTGAGCGTCATTTGCAGATCATTTTTACCTTTTGCGAAAATGCGCCCGGACACCATCTCGCGCCGCGTTATCGTCCGCTCAAACGCGTCTGGGTCGAAGGCGATGCGTCGTTGCACCGCATTTTCTATCGGCTGGAAGGCGAAGTGGATGAAAGCCGGGCCGTCTTTACCTGGCGCAGTTTTCTTGATGCGCAAGGGCATCCGATTGCGTTAAGCAATATTGACGAACTGGCCCGTGAAGTGATCCGTTTGCATCCGGTGCTGCGTCTGCGGGACGCCCGCTTTATGCGGCATTTACGTTCGGGAACCCTGGCCGTCACCGCGGACAACGGCAATGAAAAGCTGGCGCAGCAGTTTGAACAACTGATGGGCGAACTGGCTAAAAATCCGCAGAAACTGACGGATAAAGAACTACGGCAAGGTCTGGCGGCGATGCGCCAATTGCTGGAGCACTATTTTTCTGAACAAAGCGCCACCCTGAATGAGCGGCGGCATCATCGTCATGAACGGATGCATAACGGCAAATCCTGGCGCTCGCTGGATAACATCAACCGGCTGATTGCCGATCCGAAGAGCCGCAGCCGCCGGATTATTTTGCTTGAGCTATTTTCCACGCTGCTTCAGGCCAAAGGCGCGGTGGCGTTGGATCCGCATTCTCGTCCTCTGCTGGTGATCGAAGATCCTGAAACGCGACTGCATCCGATTATGCTGTCGGTGGCGTGGGGATTACTGATGCAGTTGCCGCTACAGAAAGTCACCACCACCAATTCCGGCGAACTGCTGTCGCTGGTGCCGATGGAGCAGGTGTGCCGGCTGGTGCGGGAATCATCGCGCGTAGCCACCTACCGTATCGGCCGACAAGGGATGAGCGCGGAAGACAGCCGCCGCATTGCCTTTCATATTCGCTTTAATCGGCCCGCGTCGCTGTTTGCGCGTTGCTGGCTGCTGGTGGAGGGGGAAACGGAAGTCTGGATGTTGAATGAGCTGGCGCGTCAGTGCGGTCATCATTTTGAGGCTGAAGGCGTCAAAGTGATTGAGTTTGCTCAATCGGGGCTGCGGCCGCTGTTGAAGTTCGCCCAGCGGATGGGGATTGAATGGCATGTGCTGGTGGATGGCGACGATGCGGGGAAAAAGTATGTGGCAACGGCGCAAAGCCTGCTGGCGGCACAGGGCGAAAGCGATCGGGATCATCTGACCGTCTTGCCCGCGCTGGATATGGAGCACTATATGTATCGCGCCGGATTCGGACATGTCTATCACCGCGTCGCGCTGCTGCCTGAAAAGGTGCCGTTATCCATGCATAAAATCATCCTCAAAGCGATTCAGCGCTCCTCAAAACCCGATTTGGCTATCGAGGTGGCGATGGAAGCCGCGACGATGGGAAGCGACGCGATCCCGCCCTTGATTCGCAGCATGTTTTCCCGGGTGCTGTGGCTGGCGCGCGGGCGCGCCGATTAGCGCGCCGGGGCGGTGAAAGACGCATTACAAGGGGAGGGCGAACCCGGCTTCCGGCGGCATAAAAATGCTGGCCGATAGGCGACCAGCATTTTGTCTTACCCGAGTAAATGTCAGAAATCGTTGAAAGACAGTAAGAGTCAGGAAACAGCCTCGCTCACCAGTGGCACGATCAGACTGGCATGATTTCCTTTCGGTCCCTGATGAACATCAAACCTGACGACCTGTCCGGCCTTTAGCGTTCGGTATCCGTCCATTTGAATAGTTGAGTAGTGAGCGAAGATATCTTCGCCGCCCCCTTCAGGACAGATAAAACCAAAACCCTTGGCGTTATTGAACCATTTAACAGTACCTGTCTCCATACATCGACATCCTTCGAAAGAGTATTCTTTTATGTGTAAGGTGAGGTTATTTGGTTAAACTGAATACGAATTGATTAAAACCTCATCAATTCAATTCTACACTTTAGTGAAATCGATCCCGGCGTCAAGCAAGGGGGGCGGGGGAGTTTTTCAAAGTTTGATGCAGATAACGCTATTGACGGCGACGGTTCAGGATTTCGCAGTCAATTCGCGAGATGACAAAGATTGATTTTTGCTTTCTCGCCACCATTTCATTAGCTAAATGGAAAAATGAAAACCAGACGTGCTACTGTAAATACTGATGAGCACGATGATATTCAGACGACATTGGGCAGAGAATGGGAAACAACAGTACGTGGTCGCAGTCGGAACAACTGACCGCCGATCAACTCAAAGAAAAATTACAACCTCCATCAATGTATAAAGTGCTATTAAACAATGATGATTATACACCGATGGAATTTGTTATTGACGTTCTGCAAAAGTTCTTTTCTTATGATATTGAACGGGCGACGCAATTGATGTTGACGGTTCATTATCAGGGAAAGGCGATTTGTGGCGTATTCAGTGCTGAAGTGGCTGAGACCAAAGTTGTACAAGTAAATCGTTATGCCAGAGAAAATGAGCACCCGCTGCTCTGTACGCTGGAAAAAGCCTGAAGTCAGGCAATTTATTGGGGGAGGTGCCTATGCTCAATCAAGAACTGGAACTCAGTCTCAACATGGCTTTCGCCAGAGCGCGTGAGCACAGACACGAGTTTATGACCGTGGAGCATTTGCTGTTGGCACTGCTCAGTAATCCGGCCGCACGTGAAGCACTGGAAGCCTGTACGGTGGATTTAACCGCGCTCCGTCAGGAGCTGGAAATCTTTATTGAACAAACCACGCCAACGCTGCCGCAAGCGGATGAAGAGCGTGAAACGCAGCCGACGCTCAGTTTCCAGCGCGTGTTGCAGCGGGCGGTTTTCCACGTTCAGTCGTCGGGACGCAGCGAAGTGTCCGGGGCGAATGTGCTGGTCGCCATTTTCAGCGAGCAGGAATCGCAGGCCGCGTACCTGTTGCGCAAGCATGATGTCAGCCGTCTGGACGTGGTGAATTTTATTTCCCACGGGACGCGCAAAGAAGAATCCGGGCAGGCGCCAAACCCGGAGAACCCTGTCAATGAAGAACAGGCCGGAGGGGAAGACCGTATGGAAAACTTCACCACCAATCTGAATCAGCTTGCGCGCGTCGGCGGAATCGATCCCCTGATTGGTCGGGATAAAGAACTGGAGCGAACCATTCAGGTGCTATGCCGCCGCCGTAAGAATAACCCGCTGCTGGTAGGGGAGTCCGGCGTGGGTAAAACCGCCATCGCCGAAGGCCTTGCCTGGCGTATCGTGCAGGGCGACGTGCCGGAAGTGATGGCCGACTGCACGCTGTATTCGCTGGATATCGGTTCGTTACTGGCGGGCACCAAGTATCGCGGCGACTTTGAAAAGCGTTTCAAAGCGCTGTTGAAACAGCTTGAACAGGATAAGAGCAGTATTCTGTTCATTGATGAAATACATACGATCATCGGCGCGGGCGCGGCCTCCGGCGGTCAGGTCGACGCGGCCAACCTGATTAAGCCGCTGTTATCCAGCGGCAAGATCCGCGTGATTGGTTCTACCACCTATCAGGAGTTCAGCAATATCTTTGAAAAGGATCGGGCGCTGGCGCGTCGTTTCCAGAAAATCGATATCACCGAACCGAGCGTGGAAGAAACCGTGCAGATTATTAACGGCCTGAAGCCGAAATATGAAGCGCATCACGACGTCCGTTATACGGCGAAAGCGGTGCGCGCGGCGGTAGAGCTGGCAGTGAAATACATCAACGATCGTCACCTGCCCGATAAGGCGATTGATGTTATCGATGAAGCGGGGGCCCGCAGCCGTTTGATGCCGATCAGCAAGCGTAAGAAAACGGTTAACGTGGCGGATATCGAATCCGTGGTGGCGCGTATCGCCCGCATTCCTGAAAAGACCGTGTCCGCCAGCGATCGCGATGTGCTGAAAAATCTGAGCGATCGTCTGAAGATGCTGGTGTTCGGTCAGGATAAGGCCATTGAAGCGCTGTCTGAATCCATCAAGATGAGTCGTGCGGGATTGGGCCACGAGCGCAAACCGGTGGGGTCGTTCCTGTTTGCCGGGCCGACCGGGGTGGGTAAAACGGAAGTTACGCTGCAACTGGCGAAAGCGCTGGATATCGAGCTGTTGCGCTTCGACATGTCCGAGTACATGGAGCGCCACACCGTCAGTCGTTTAATCGGCGCGCCTCCGGGGTATGTCGGTTACGATCAGGGCGGCTTGCTGACGGATGCGGTGATTAAACATCCTCACGCGGTGTTGCTGCTGGATGAAATCGAGAAGGCGCATCCCGATGTCTTTAACCTGTTGTTGCAGGTTATGGATAACGGCACCCTGACGGATAACAACGGCCGTAAAGCCGATTTCCGCAACGTTATCGTGGTGATGACCACCAACGCCGGCGTACGGGAAACCCAGCGTAACTCTATCGGGATTATCCAGCAGGATAACAGCACCGACGCGATGGAAGAGATCAAGAAAGTGTTTACGCCTGAGTTCCGTAACCGTCTTGACGGCATTATCTGGTTCAACCATCTGTCCGCCGAGGTTATTCAGCAGGTGGTGGATAAATTCATCGTGGAATTGCAGGCACAGTTGGATGCGAAGGGCGTATCGCTGGAAGTCAGCGACGAAGCGCGAGACTGGCTGGCGGAGAAGGGTTACGACAAAGCGATGGGCGCGCGGCCTATGGCCCGGGTAATGCAGGAAAACCTGAAGAAACCCCTGGCGAATGAACTGCTGTTCGGTTCATTGGTGGATGGCGGTTCGGTCAAAGTCGAGTTGGATAAAGACACTCAGCAATTGACCTATGGTTTCCAGAGCGCTCAGAAACGTAAAACCGAAGGCGCGATTCACTAAGGGCGATACTCCCTGCGTTGAATAGCGGCAAAGTCAAAAAGGGTGGTGCATAGCGCATCGCCCTTTTTTTGATCGTCGGTTTTTTTCCCTGTGTCGGGGAACAACCAAAAGCAAAAGCCCTTGCCGAAAACGGAAAGGGCAGCAGAGGTTGGTACATCCTCGAATATCGCTACTGTCAGCGATGGGCGAACCGGTTAACGGCTGCGGAAGACAATGCGGCCTTTGCTCAGGTCGTACGGGGTCAGCTCTACAGTGACTTTGTCACCCGTCAGGATGCGGATATAGTTTTTGCGCATTTTACCGGAGATATGAGCGGTAACCACGTGCCCGTTTTCCAATTCAACGCGGAACATGGTATTGGGCAGCGTATCAAGCACGGTGCCTTGCATTTCAATATTGTCTTCTTTGGCCATCGAATCCTCTAGGTGTAACTACCTTTGTTTTTAACCGGCAAGATAATGCCGAAAAACCCACATTATGTAAAGGAGCGTTCATAAACTGAGTCTTATTTATAAACCGCCGTTAGTTATCATGGCCTCGGCCGAGCCAGCGTTTGCGGGCGCCAACAGCCATCACTCACCGGTTTATCCCGCAATTGAAAAAGAAATTGCAAAAAGCGGTCGCGGGGAATTTCACCTACCCCCAGTGATGCGGTATGCGCATTTAGTACCTGACAGTCGATCAGATAACCACCGTGACCAATAAAATGTTGTTGGAATGTCAGTAAAGCATATTTGGATGCATTATCGGTTCGGCTGAACATTGACTCGCCGCAAAACAATCCGCCTTGCGAAACACCATACAGTCCGCCAACAAGCGAGCCATTCTGCCACACTTCGACAGAATGTGCTTGTCCTGACTGATGAAGTTGCGCATATGCCAGAGTAATTTCCTGACTAATCCAGGTTCCTCCGTCGTGCTCATTGGCGCAAGCGGCGATCACGTCATTAAAAGCATGGTTGAGAGTGACCTGAAAATCGTGCTTACGCAGAAATTTCTTCATGCTGCGGCTGATATGAAAGGCGCCCGGAAACAGTACCGCTCGCGGATCGGGCGACCACCATAAAATAGGTTCGCCGGGGGAATACCAGGGAAATATCCCCTGCCGATAAGCCGCCGTCAGCCGCGCAATGGAAAGATCGCCGCCTATCGCCAATAATCCGTTCGGCTCGTCCAGCGCATTAATCGGATCGGGGAAATGAAGTGAGTCGCAGGAAAGCTGATACAGTCGCATAATATTCCGGTTAAATAACCGCCTGTACTCTGACAGGCGGTTGGAGATTCAAATATGCTGGTGAAATTGCCAGTAGCGCCCTTGCTGAGCCATCAACGCCTGATGGTTCCCTTGTTCGATTATCCGACCGCCATCCATCACGCAAATACGATCCATTGATGCTAACTCATACAGCCGATGCGTAATCACAATCAAGGTTTTTCCTTCACAGTGTCGACGCAGCAGTTGCAAAATACGCCGTTCGGTTTCTGCATCCAAACCTTCGGTTGGCTCATCCAGCAATACCAGCGGTGCATTGTGCAACAAGGCCCGGGCCAGGCCGACACGGCGCTGTTCGCCGCCGGAAAGCTGGCGGCCGCCTTCGCCGAGCCAGGCATTCAGTCCTTCATTTTCCAGGAGTTTATCCAAACCAACCTGTTTTAACACCGTCTTCAGCTGTTCATCCCGCGCCTCGGGATCGGCCAGTAACAGATTATCGCGCAGCGTGGCGCTGAAAATATGCACGCGTTGAGGCACGACGCTCATCATGCCGCGCAGTTCATCCTCTCGCCATGCGGATAACGGCAAGCCGTTCAGGGCGATCTCGCCCTGTGCGCAGTCCCACGCGCGAGTAAGCAGTTGCAGCAGGGTGGATTTGCCGCATCCGGTCCGTCCAAGCAGGGCCAGATGCTCGCCGGCACGGATACTGAGCGAAATATCGCTTAGTACGGGCAGTGGTTGATCCGGATAGGTGAAACTGACGCGATTTAACGCCAGCGAGGCCGTCGGCGCGAGCGGCGGACCTTGTTGCGGAAAGGTAATCTCGGCCGGCTGGCGGATAATCTGATCGACACGGGCGGCGGAAGCAATAACCTGTCCCATATGCTGGAAAGCGCCGGTCACGGGCGCAAGCGCTTCAAAGGCGGCCAACGCGGCAAAGACAAACAGCGCAATCAACGCGCCGGGCTGCGTATCGCCGCCGATACCTGCCGCCGCCAGCCATAATATCAGGGTGACCGTCAGCCCGCTGCATAAGATCATCAGCGCCTGAGACAGTCCGGTCAGGTTAGCCTGCTGCTGTTGCCGCGCCAGCCAGCGCATTTCCAACTGCGCCAACCGTTGACGCGAAGCCGACAGCGCGCCAAAAACGGTCAATTCCGCCTGACCCTGTAGCCAGGTTGTCAACTGGATACGATATTGCGCCCGCAAGGCGGTCAGATCCTCACCGATAGGATGACCCGCGCGATAGAATGCGACTGGCAGAATCAACAGCAGGCTCAGCATGATGGCGCACAATGTCAGCGCCAGCGAGGCATCCAGCCAGCTTAGACCGTAAGTGACGATCAGAATCACCAGCAGGGCGCTGACAATCGGCGAAATAACGCGCAGATATAAATGGTCGAGCGTATCAACATCGGCGACCAGCCTGTTCAGCAGGTCGGCCTGACGAAATCGTGCGATGCCGCCGGGAGACAGAGGCAGAATCCGTGAAAAGGTAAATATGCGCAGGTGTTGCAGAACGCGGAAAGTGGCGTCATGGCTTACCAGCCTTTCGGCGTAACGGCCCGCGGTACGGGTAATGGCCGCGCCTCGCACCCCGGCCGCGGGCAACATATAGTTAAAGGTATATAACCCGGCGGCGCCTGCCAATGCCGCGCCAGCCAGAAACCAGCCCGACAGCGCCAGCAACCCGATGCTGGCCAGCAACGTCACAATGGCTAACAGGATCCCCAGACTCAAGCGCCAGATATGACGGCGATATAACCTCAGAAAGGGTTTTAAAACCCGCATGGTTTTTATTTGAGACATATCATAACACTCCCTGACGTTGCGCCATCAGTTCGGCAAAGGCGCCGGATTGCGCGCTGAGCGTCCGATAGTTACCCTGTTGCACGAGCTGGCCATGATGCATGACCCAGATAGCGTCGTAATCAAGGGTGTCGTGCAATTGATGGGTGACCAGCAGCGTTGTTTGATTACGCGCCGCGGCATTCAACGCCCCCATTACCCGCTGTTCACTGTGCGCATCCAGGCTGGCGGCCGGTTCATCAAGCAGCAACAGACGGCATGGATTGATTAGCGCGCGGGCGACCGCGACGCGCTGCGCCTGCCCGACGGAAAGACGCGCCGCGCCATCGCCGATGGGCGTATCTAAACCCTGCGGCAGTTGGGGCAGAAACTCATGCACGTACGCCCGTTCAATGGCCTGCTGCAATTCATCCCCGGTTGCCTGCGGTTTTCCCAGTAAAATATTCCCCCGCAGGCTCTGCTCCGGCAGATGAGGGTTTTGTCCCACCCAGCTTAACTGCCGGCGCCATGATTCGGGCGACAGCGTATTCAGCTCAATGCCGTTTACGGTGAGGGAGCCGCGGTAGGGCAGGAAGCCAAGCAGCACGTTCAGCAGCGAACTTTTTCCCGCGCCGCTGATGCCCACCAGCGCGATACGCCGGCTGGACTCAATGGTAAATGTCAGCGGCTGAGTGAGCGGCGTGCCGTCGGGCGCCAGAACGACCAGATCGGCGGCCTGGATCGCTATCGGCCGCTCGCTGCTGAATTCACGCTCGCCAAAGCCCACGGTTTCGCCTTCCGCCGTCAGAAAAGTCACCAGCGATTCCGCGGCGCCGACGGCCTGAGCCTTGGCGTGGTAAAACGTGCCGAGGTCGCGCAGCGGCTGGAAGAATTCAGGCGCCAGGATCAACACCAGAAACCCGGCGAACAGCGTCACGCCGGCGCCGTAATGACCGAAATTCAGCTCTCCCAGATAAGAAAAACCAAAGTAAACGGCCACCACGGCGATAGAAATCGAGGCGAAGAATTCCAGTACGCCGGAGGAGAGGAAAGCCATGCGCAAGACTTCCATGGTACGGCGGCGAAAGTCTTCAGACGCTTTGCTGATCTGCTCCGTTTCCCCACGGCCGCGATTAAACAGACGCAGGGTTTCCAGCCCGCGCAGACGATCGAGAAAATGGCCGCTCAAACGCGCCAGCGCCAGAAAGTTACGCCGGTTGGCATCGGCCGCGCCCATGCCGACCAACGCCATAAACAGCGGGATCAGCGGCGCAGTCAGCAACAGAATCAGACCTGCCGTCCAATTAATCGGGAATAGGGTAATCAGAATAAGCAGCGGGATCAGCGCGGCAAGATACATCTGGGGCAGATAGCGGGAATAGTAATCCTGCATATCTTCAACCTGTTCGAGGATCATGGTCGCCCAGCTTCCCGCCGGTTTCCCCTGAACCCAGGACGGGCCCAACTGCTGCAAGCGATCTAATACCAGCTTACGGATTTGCCGACGTACCGCCTGTCCGCATAGAAAACCCACGCGCTCGCGCAGCAGACTATTCAATGCCCGCAGTACAAAGGTGGCGACAAGCAGCAGAAAAGACGTGAGCAACGCATCGCGCGGCGTATGATCGATAATCAAGGCATGCAGCAGCGAGGCCAAGAGCCATGCCTGCGCGACAATCAGCACCCCGCTAAGGAAACCGAGCAACAGTGAAAGCCGTAACCAGCGTTGCGCCAGCTTACTTTGCTGCTTCAGCCAAGAGGTCAGTTCTTGCTGTCTGGTTTTTTTCATCAGGCACCAGGTGGTTATTTCACATGAAGAGTGTTAATGGAAAATAACGCTTATATAACCGTTAGTTAACAAGCTTATTCTCCTACGCTCAGAATGCCGCCATGTTACCGCGACAAAAGCGCTCTGCAAACGAAAAGGCAGGGAGACGATCAATTTTTGCGTGATGAAGGGAAAAGAGAACGTTATCCGGGGCGGTGAAAACGCCCCGGAAGGCAAAGCGGGGTTATTTCGCGGCGGTTAGCCCGTCCAGATACCGTTCGGCGTCAAGTGCCGCCATGCAGCCGGTTCCTGCCGAGGTGATTGCCTGACGATAAATGTGATCCATCACGTCACCCGCGGCAAAAACGCCAGGAATGCTGGTTTGGGTGGCATTACCGTGGATCCCCGACTGTACCTTGATGTAGCCATTCTCCAGTTCAAGCTGACCGCCAAATACCGCGGTGTTCGGGCTATGGCCGATAGCGATAAATACGCCGGCCAGCTCCAGTTCTTCCGTCGCGCCGCTGTGCGTATCGCGCAGACGCACGCCTGTCACGCCCATGTTGTCGCCGAGAACCTCATCCAGCGTACGGTCGGTATGCAGGATGATATTGTCGTTTTTCACTTTATCCATCAGACGGTCAATCAGGATTTTTTCTGAGCGGAAACTGTCGCGGCGGTGAATCAGATGCACTTCCGCTGCAATATTGGATAGATAGAGCGCTTCCTCAACGGCGGTATTGCCGCCGCCGACGACGGCGACTTTCTGATTGCGGTAGAAGAAACCGTCGCAGGTGGCGCAGGCAGACACGCCTTTGCCCTTAAAGGCTTCTTCGGAGGGCAGGCCCAAATAACGGGCGGAGGCGCCGGTGGCGATAATCAGCGCATCGCAGCTATATTCATCGCTGTCGCCAAACAGACGAAAAGGGCGGGTTTGCAAATCAACGCGTTGAATATGGTCGAATACGATATCGGTATTGAATTTTTCCGCATGCGCCTGCATCCGTTCCATCAGCAGAGGCCCGGTCAAACCCTCAGCGTCGCCCGGCCAGTTTTCGACTTCGGTGGTGGTGGTCAACTGGCCGCCTTTCTCCATCCCGGTGATGAGTACCGGCTTTAAATTAGCCCGTGCAGCATAAACCGCGGCAGTGTATCCGGCCGGGCCTGAACCCAAAATCAATAACTTGTGGTGTTTAACGGTACTCATGAGTTCCTCATTTCATGATGACGGAGATTAACGTGATTGTAAGGAAATTACCGAAGTAAAAAAAGTATGTGGCGAAGTTGTTAGCTATAGGTTTAATCGTTGGTGGCTATTGCGACGATAAATGGCTGATAGATCAGCCACATTCATAAGTAAAATGACTGAATGCGCCCCACAATACGCGTTTGCCTTATCTAATCTGGTACTTTCTTCTGATTTTAGTTGTTTTGCTTTGACAATCCGCTGTGCTTTTGCGAAAACATCTGGGTAAGAGGAAATTTTTTGTATGTGAATAGTTAAAAGCTCGGCTTTTTATTCGTCGTCTGGCTGGCTGGTCTTTAAGCCACGGACAATTCGTTTTTGCCTGGTTCGACATTTTACCACTAGCGCATGACGATGACAGACAGCGGCGGAAAGAGACAATGACTTTTGATATACAAAATTGACAGCGGGTCTTCTTTAGGGTGGCTCTGATACATTGAAGTTGGTCGGAGTGTAGCAGGTGCAAGGAAGAGTGAGAGAGACAATAATAATGGTAGAGACTAAAAAACGGCCAGGAAAAGACCTCGATCGTATCGATCGCAATATCCTGAACGAATTACAAAAAGACGGACGTATTTCTAATGTCGAGCTGTCCAAACGAGTGGGACTATCGCCGACGCCTTGCCTGGAGCGCGTACGTCGCCTGGAACGGCAGGGGTTTATTAATGGCTATACCGCGCTGCTGAATCCACACTATCTGGATGCATCGCTGCTGGTGTTCGTTGAAATTACGCTAAATCGCGGCGCGCCCGATGTGTTTGAGCAATTTAATTCGGCAGTGCAAAAGCTTGAAGAAATTCAGGAGTGTCATCTGGTTTCCGGCGATTTCGACTATCTGTTGAAAACCCGTGTACCGGATATGTCCGCCTATCGTAAGTTGTTGGGCGAGACGCTGCTTCGATTGCCGGGTGTGAACGACACCCGCACCTATGTGGTGATGGAAGAAGTTAAACAAAGCAATCGTTTGGTCATTAAGACCCGATAAATGCATGGGTGCAAAACCCGATAAATTCAGCTACACTCCTGTGAATTTATACAGTTTCAGCGCCGGGTTTTTCTCGGCGCTTTGTCATAAACCTTTACAGGCCCCTGGAGAGACGCTTGAGCCAGGAATACACAGAAGATAAAGACATTACCCTGAGAAAACTCAGTGGTTCTCGCCGTTTACTTGAAGCGATATTGATCGTAGTGGCGCTTTTTGCTGTTTATCTAAGCGTCGCGTTGCTTAGTTTTAGTCCTTCTGACCCCAGTTGGTCGCAAACCGCGTGGCACGAACCTATCCATAACCTCGGCGGCGTAGCGGGCGCCTGGCTGGCGGATACCTTGTTTTTTGTTTTTGGCGTGTTGGCTTATGCCATTCCGCCGATAATGTTATGTCTGTGCTGGTCGGCTTTTCGTCATCGCGATAACCAGAGCGCGATCGACTACTTTACATTTTCGTTGCGCCTGATTGGCACCCTGGCGCTGATTCTGACCTCCTGCGGCCTGGCGGCGTTGAATATTGACGACCTCTACTATTTTGCCTCCGGCGGCGTATTGGGCAGCCTGCTGAGCAGTTCGATGGTTCCCCGCTTTAACGGCATGGGGGCGACGCTGATATTACTGTGCGTCTGGGCCGCGGGCCTGACGCTGTTTACCGGTTGGTCATGGTTGACCATCGCCGAAAAAATAGGTTCGGCGGTATTGGGCTGTCTGACGTTCATGTCTAATCGCTCGCGCAGCGATAACCTGCCTGAACCGCTGTCTTCCGAGTCCGTCGATCGTCGGGAAGATCTGTCCGTAACGTCGGCCGACAGCGATGATGATGTTTTATTCTCGGCGCCGTCGATAGCCTCGGCAACCCACGAAACACGTCCGGCGGAGCAGGGCGGCGAGCAGCCAGCGGCCGCCCCCTCATCGGATTCGTCGCTCGTGGCGTCTCTGGCGATGGACACGCAGCAGGGCATGCCGGAGCAACCCGCCGCCCGGCAGCAAATTGATGTCGCTTCAACGCTCAATCCGCCGTTGTATTCTTTTGAGGTGCCGACGCCCGTTCCCGCGGCCCATGACGACGGCGCGGAAGCCTACCACCCATCCGGCAGTGCGGATACGCCGCCGATTGCGCAATCGCAGGTCGCGCAGCCTATCGATCGGGCGCCTTATGCCGGGCAGTCCGAAACGCCAGACAGAACGGAGGCTTCGTTCAAGGCGAATAATACCTTTATGCCGGCCTTTAGTGCCGATGATGACGGAAATTCTCAGGTAAAACAGGGCGTTGGGCCGGAGTTGCCGCGTCCGAATCCGGTTCGCATCCCGACTCGTCGCGAGCTGGCCTCGTACGGTATTACATTGCCGTCGCAGCGCTTGGCTGAACAACAGGCCAGGGCGTCGCAAGCTCAGAGCGATATGGATAACAACAGTCCGGCGCACGGCGAGGAATCCCCGGATGATATTGCGCAGCAGGAAGCCGCGTTACAGCAGGCGTATATCGAGCAGCAGCGTCAGCGCTATGGCGAAGATTATCCGCAACAGGAAGACGATCAGGAAGCGCTGCTGCAAGCGCAACTGGCTAAGGATTTTGATGCTCAGCAGCAGTCCCGCTATGGCGGGGTGGATGAGAGCATGCCGGCGCAGCAGCAACCGACGCTAAACCGCGCCGCCTTGTCTGATATGCCGTCGGGCGCACAGATTCCCGGCTTTTCTCCCCTGGCCGATCTGGTTGATGACGGCCCCAGTGAACCGCTGTTTACCTTATCCGCTTCCGAACATGTCGATACGCCGCCGCAACAGGGCGGAGATGATGCGGTTGATTCCCGGCAACATGAGCAGAACACGTCGGCCGCCAACGCCGATGCGGTTTCGCCGATAGAGCCGGCGGCTCCCGCGCGTAAACCGATAATGGATAGTTTGATTCACCCTTTCCTGGTTCGTAACGATCAGCCGTTGCAAAAACCGACCACACCGCTGCCGACGTTGGATTTACTGACGCCGCCGCCGGAAAGTGAAGCGCCGGTGGATAGTTTCGCGCTGGAGCAGACGGCGCGTCTGATCGAGGCGCGGCTGGGTGACTACCGGGTAAAAGCCGATGTCGTCGATCACTATCCCGGGCCGGTGATTACCCGCTTTGAGTTGGATTTGGCGCCGGGCGTGAAGGCCGCGCGTATTTCCAATCTGTCACGCGATCTGGCGCGTTCGCTGTCGGTGGTTGCCGTACGTATTGTTGAAGTTATCCCCGGTAAACCCTATGTGGGGCTGGAGTTGCCTAACAAGCACCGCCAAACCGTTTATCTGCGGGAAGTGCTGGACTGCGCCAAGTTCCGTGATAATCCTTCGCCGCTGGCTATTGTGCTGGGTAAAGATATTGCCGGGCAACCGGTGGTGGCCGATCTGGCGAAAATGCCGCACCTACTGGTGGCCGGTACGACGGGTTCCGGTAAATCCGTCGGCGTTAACGCCATGATTATCAGCATGTTGTATAAGGCCACGCCGGAAGAAGTGCGCTTTATCATGATCGACCCGAAAATGCTGGAGCTGTCCGTTTATGAAGGGATCCCGCATCTGTTAACGGAAGTCGTTACGGACATGAAAGATGCGGCGAATGCGCTGCGCTGGTGCGTCGGTGAAATGGAGCGCCGCTATAAGCTGATGTCGGCGTTGGGGGTGCGTAATCTGTCCGGCTATAACGAACGGGTGATGGAAGCGAATGCGATGGGGCGTCCTATTCCCGATCCGTTCTGGAAGCCGGGCGACAGTATGGATATGACGCCGCCGGTGCTGGAAAAACTGCCTTATATCGTCGTGATGGTCGATGAATTTGCTGATTTGATGATGGCGGTGGGCAAGAAAGTTGAAGAGTTGATCGCCCGACTGGCGCAGAAAGCGCGTGCGGCGGGTATTCACCTGGTATTGGCTACGCAACGGCCATCGGTGGATGTGATCACCGGCTTGATCAAAGCCAATATTCCGACCCGTATCGCGTTCACCGTATCCAGCAAGATTGATTCGCGCACCATCCTTGACCAGGGCGGCGCCGAATCACTACTGGGGATGGGGGATATGCTGTACATGGCGCCCAACTCATCAATACCGGTGCGTGTGCACGGGGCTTTTGTTCGCGATCAGGAAGTTCACGCGGTGGTTCAGGATTGGAAAGCGCGCGGGCGGCCCCAATATATTGAGAATATCGTCAGCGGCGGCGACGATGGCGAAGGGGGCAGCCTCGGTCTGGATGGCGATGAAGAACTCGATCCGCTGTTTGATCAGGCCGTTGCCTTTGTGGTGGACAAGCGCCGGGCATCGATCTCCGGCGTACAGCGGCAGTTCCGCATAGGTTACAATCGCGCTGCGCGTATCGTGGAGCAGATGGAAGCGCAGGGCATCGTCAGTTCTCCCGGGCATAACGGTAACCGCGAGGTGCTGGCTCCGCCGCCAATGGAGTGAATATAAAGGGCTGCGGTTGCAGCCCTTATGCAAAGAAGCGTAAAAGCCGCAATTAGCAGACAATTCGCCTATCGCTGTCTGAGTGGGTTCAGCTAAAGTATTGACCACGCAGAGAGTCTGATGTCTTCACAACCCGGTTGTGATGTCAGGAAATTCAAAGGATTTTAGTATGATGAAAAAATGGTTAGTCGCCTGTTGTTTGATGTCTGGCATCACATCAACCGTGGTGTGGGCGGATGCGGCCGGTGATTTGCAAAATCGGCTTAGTAAAGTAAACAGTTTCCATGCCGGTTTCACGCAGACCGTGACCAGCGCCGATGGTGCCACCGTGCAGGAAGGCGAAGGCGAATTGTGGCTGAAACGCCCCAATCTGTTCAACTGGCAAACCACGTCGCCGGACGAAAGTGTCTTGGTGTCTGATGGTAAAACCCTCTGGTTCTACAACCCGTTTGTCGAACAGGTGACGGCCACCTGGTTAAAAGACGCGACAGGCAATACGCCGTTTATGCTGATTACCCGCAACGACGCCAGCGATTGGGGCAGATATGATGTGCGCCAGAAAGGCGACGATTTTGAGCTAACGCCCAAGTCCGCCAACGGCAACCTGAAGCAATTTGCGATCAGCGTAACCCCCAACGGCACCATCAGGCAGTTCACCGCCACGGAGCAGGATGGGCAGCGCAGCCGCTATGTGCTGAAGAATCAGCAAAACAGCGCGGTTGATTCAGCAAAATTTACTTTTACGCCGCCGCAAGGCGTGTCGCTGGACGATCAACGTCAGTGAGGTCCGGGTGAGCAATCTGTCGCTTGATTTTTCCCGTAATGAATTCCAACCGCTGGCGGCGCGTATGCGGCCGGCGACATTGGCCCAGTATATTGGTCAACAGCACCTTTTAGGCGCGGGTAAACCGTTGCCGCGCGCCATTGAGGCCGGTCAGCTTCATTCGATGATCCTGTGGGGGCCGCCCGGCACCGGGAAAACGACGCTGGCGGAATTGATCGGACATTACGGGCAGGCGGACGTCGAGCGGATTTCGGCGGTGACGTCAGGAATAAAAGAGATTCGCGAGGCCATCGAGCGGGCGCGGCAAAATCGTCATGCCGGGCGGCGTACGATTTTGTTTGTCGATGAAGTCCACCGGTTCAACAAAAGTCAGCAGGATGCGTTTTTACCGCACATTGAAGACGGCACAATTACATTTATCGGCGCGACGACCGAAAACCCCTCTTTCGAACTCAACTCGGCATTGTTATCTCGCGCCCGTGTGTATCTGCTAAAAGCGCTCACCGCGGAAGATATTGAGCAGGTGCTGCAACAGGCGATGAATGACGGTCAGCGGGGCTACGGCGGGCAAAATATCGTATTGCCAGACGATACCCGGCGCATGTTGGCTGAATTGGTCAATGGGGATGCCCGTCGGGCGCTGAACAGCCTGGAAATGATGGCGGATATGGCCGAGGCGGATGCGCAAGGCATACGCACGTTGACGCCGGCCTTGCTGAA
Source organism: Brenneria sp. hezel4-2-4 (assembly GCF_013155275.1). Taxonomy (GTDB): domain Bacteria; phylum Pseudomonadota; class Gammaproteobacteria; order Enterobacterales; family Enterobacteriaceae; genus Brenneria. The sequence goes on along the minus strand of NZ_JABJXS010000001.1, from coordinate 477,852 downwards.
AGAAGTGTCAGGCGAACGCAGCGCCCGGTTTGATAATAAAGGCGATCGTTATTACGATCTGATTTCGGCGCTGCATAAATCGGTGCGAGGCTCGGCGCCTGATGCCGCGCTCTATTGGTATGCGCGCATCATTACCGCCGGGGGCGATCCGCTGTATGTTGCCCGCCGCCTGTTGGCGATTGCCTCTGAGGATGTCGGCAATGCCGATCCGCGCGGGATGCAGGTCGCTATCGCCGCCTGGGACTGTTTTACCCGCGTAGGACCGGCGGAAGGCGAACGCGCGATTGCGCAGGCGATTGTTTATCTGGCCTGCGCGCCGAAAAGCAACGCGGTTTATACGGCATTTAAGGCCGCGCTGCATGATGCGCGGGAAAAGCCGGATTACGACGTTCCCGAGCATCTGCGGAATGCCCCGACGCGTCTGATGAAAGAAATGGGCCTGGGAGCGGAATATCGCTATGCCCATAATGAACCCAATGCTTATGCGGCGGGAGAGAACTATTTCCCACCCGAAATGGCCGATGCGCAGTATTACACCCCGTCGTCACGCGGTCTTGAGGGAAAAATTGGTGAAAAGCTCGCCTGGCTTGCCGCTCAGGATCAAAATAGCCCGACAAAACGCTACCGCTAAATCAAGCGTTGCGGTAAGGTTAACGCGATAATTTCTGACGCCCGGACGCGTGTATATGCCGGGAACAACACCCTTTCATTTGATAATCATAAGCACAGGATTAGCATGCTCGATCCCAATTTACTGCGCAATGAGCTAGACGCAGTCGCCGCAAAACTACTGGCTCGCCGAGGCTTTAAGCTGGATGTTGATACTCTGCGTAAGCAGGAAGAACGTCGCAAGGTTTTACAGGTAGACACTGAAAATCTACAGGCGGAACGTAATTCCCGATCGAAAGAGATCGGTGCGGCAAAAGCCCGTGGCGAAGATATCGAGCCGTTGCGCCGAGAAGTTAACGAGCTGGGCGAGAAACTGGATGCGGCCAAAGCCGAGCTGGATCAACTGCAAAATGAAATCCGCGATTTAGCGTTGGCGATCCCCAATTTGCCGGATGATTCCGTTCCAGTTGGTAAGGATGAGCGCGACAATAAAGAGGTCAGCCGCTGGGGAGAACCGCGCAAGTTTGATTTCCCGGTGCGCGATCATGTGGAGCTTGGCGAGATGGCCGATGGGGTCGATTTCGCTGCCGGCGCAAAACTGGCCGGCGCCCGTTTTGTGGTGATGAAAGGGCCGATCGCCCGTCTGCATCGTGCGCTCTCTCAGTTTATGCTCGATCTGCACACTCAGCAGCATGGCTATCAGGAAGCGTATGTTCCTTATCTGGTCAACCATGCGACGCTGTACGGGACGGGGCAGCTACCGAAATTCGGCGAAGATCTGTTTCATACCAAGCCGTTAAGCGAAGAGGCGGAAACCAGCAACTACGCGTTGATTCCTACCGCCGAGGTTCCGCTGACTAATCTGGTGCGCGATGAAATTCTGGATGAAGCGTCATTACCGCTGAAAATGACGGCCCATACGCCGTGTTTTCGTTCGGAGGCCGGCTCTTATGGCCGTGATACCCGCGGTTTGATTCGCATGCATCAGTTTGACAAAGTCGAGCTGGTGCAGATTGTGCGTCCCGAAGATTCAATGCAGGCACTGGAAGAATTAACCACCCATGCTGAAACCGTATTGCAATTGCTGAAACTGCCATACCGTAAAGTCCTGTTGTGTACCGGAGATATGGGATTCGGCTCCAGTAAGACCTATGATCTGGAAGTGTGGTTACCGGCTCAGGATACTTATCGCGAAATTTCTTCCTGTTCCAATATGTGGGATTTTCAGGCCCGACGCATGCAGGCGCGTTGCCGCAGTAAAACCGATAAAAAAACCCGCCTGGTTCATACCTTGAATGGTTCGGGGCTGGCTGTCGGACGTACTCTGGTTGCGGTGCTGGAAAATTATCAGCAGGCGGATGGCCGCATTGCGATCCCTGACGTTTTGCGTCCGTATATGAGCGGTCAGGAATTTATCGGCTAATTAACCGTCCACTATCTTAAAAAGCGCCTGATGGCGCTTTTTTTAATGCCGTCATACGGTAATATTTTTTAATCAAGAAAATACTTTTTTCAGCTCGACTATACGTTTTGATTATCTTCTAAAAATTAAATTTATTTAAAATCATTGAGGTAGATCCCAGATCATTCTGCCGCTCATCCGTTTAAACCTGCGTTTGATAAATTATTTAAATCAAAGGAGAAATCAGTGTAATGCACTGATTTTCACTGGATTGACTTTTAAATACGCAGTGGCATGATGCGATCACTTTTTTCTGGTTGTCTGGTTATCCATTTCACTATGCCCGCTTATTCTCGCCCAGTGCTGTTATTGCTCTGCGGCCTTTTGTTGCTGACGGTTTGTATTGCCGTACTGAATACCATGGTACCCCTGTGGTTAAATTATCAGCAACTTCCAGTTTGGCAGGTTGGCCTTGTCGGGTCGTCTTATTTCAGCGGGAATCTGGTCGGAACGTTATTTGCAGGCCGGTTAATCAGGTTTTATGGATTTAATCGCAGTTATTATTGCGCCGTCGCGTTGTTCGGAATAGCGACCCTCGGTCTGGGCATTTCTGTTGATTTCTGGAGTTGGTTATTCTGGCGTTTTCTGGCCGGTGTGGGCTGTGCGCTAATTTGGGTGATAGTCGAAAGCGCGCTACTTTGCAGCGGCACCTCAACCCAGAGAGGCCAACTTTTAGCCGCCTATATGATGGCCTATTATCTGGGCAGCGTAATGGGGCAGTTATTGCTTAGCATGTTGCCAACGGCGTTGCTCAGCGTTTTACCCTGGGTGATGGCGTTGATTGTTCTGGCGATATTGCCGCTGCTGTTTACCCGTATTCCGGCGCCAATAGGGCAGGAACATAAGGTAAATATCTGGAAAATGCTGAAATATCGCAGTGCGCGTATAGGTATTCACGGCTGTGTTATTTCCGGCGTTATTCTTGGTTCGCTGTACGGTTTAATGCCGCTGTATCTTTCCCATCAAGGGATGAGCGATGCCCGGGTTGGCTACTGGATGGCGCTGCTGATTAGTGCGGGTATTGTCGGCCAATGGCCGGTCGGGCGTATGGCTGACCGCTATGGCCGACTGTTGGTGCTGCGGGTGCTGGTTTTTGCCGTGATTGTCGGGTGTCTTGCGATGCTCAGCATTAGTCATTATGCATTGGCTCCGGCATTGTTCGTGCTGGGATGCGCCGGCTTTACGCTCTATCCCGTGGCGATGTCATGGGCCTGCGAGAAAGTTCGCCCTGATGAACTCATCGCCATGAATCAGGCGCTATTGCTGAGCTGTACGTTGGGCAGTCTGTGTGGGCCTGCCTTGGCGGCGGTACTGATGCAAACGTATTCAGATCGGTTGCTGTTTGTCCTGATTGCCGCCGTTTCGCTGTTTTATCTGGTGATGTTGCTGAAGAAAGCCGATCACCATCCAAAACCATTCGCAGCGGCCTGACGCTATGACTGCAAGCCGGCGAGTGAACTCTCGCCGGCTTTGACCATGTTATTCCACAATGCCTCTGCAACCGGACTTAGCCGCTGTTTGGCGTTGCGAATAAGATAAAAAATACTGGTCAGGCCAAGAATGTCTGGTGAAATCGCGGTTAGCTTCCCTTGCGCAACCCAGGGGGAAGCATAGTGATCGGGAAGAAAACCCGTATGTGTTCCCGCCAATAGCAGCAATAAGCTGCTTTCAAGGTGCCAGGCTGTATTTTGTAACCCTTGCTTGGCGACCGGCCCTAATTGCTTGCTGATTTCATGCAATGCATGTCCTCCAATCAGTAATCGGCGCGGGTTAAGCGTGCCATTTCGCCATTCCTGTTCTATCCGATCTGCATTTTGCGATGCGGAATAAAAATTACTATGTTCAATAAAAACCGGCTGAAAAAAGATATCAGGTGGAATGTCGTCGGGCAGCACACTGAGAATGATATCTAGGTGACCGTTTTTTAAGCGTTCCATCAACGGGGTATAATCGCCTATTTCAAGTTCAACCGTCGCTTCTTCACTTTGACTATAGAGTTTGGCGATTGCGGTTGATATGACTTTTGCCGGGTGTGTTACCGTATTGTCCAGACAGCCAATGCGAACCTTGCCGATCAGTTGATGCTTAATGTGTGCTAATCGATTGGCGAAATCATCCAGCGTGGCAATGAGGGATTTTGCTTCCTGATAGACGGCTTCGCCTTCCGTTGTTAAAGAAAACCCCCCGCGGCCTCGTTCACAGAGCACCAGGTCCAGCTCATCTTCAAGCCGTGAAAGATAGTGACTGAGTATCGGCTGGCTGAGGCCTGTAGCAGCCTGGGCGTTTGTAATTCCTTGTTTTTCCACTATTTTACAGAAAAGCTTTAACCAGCGAATCTCCAGTTTGTCTAAGCGCATAGCCGTTCCTTCGAATACATAATAAACGTAAATGTTAACATCAAAATATATCTGTATTAATCAATATAATTCCTCATTATCTTGTATGCACGTCACGTATTTAATGTGACGCCACGAAAAAACGTGGTTTTATGCGTCACACCAGGGTCTCTCTAAAAAATGGCTCGGTCAATTATTTGGCCGTGCCATTTTTCTATACGGCGTCATATAACCCCTATAAAATATAATAAAGGCAAAATAATAATTAGGTTGCTATTTAGTGGAGGATATATGTCTCAAGGGAATATTGCGCCAGAAGCTCGGCCGAAAGTCCGGCAAATCTATGACTATGAATATGAAACCGTGCCGCCTGAAGCTCGTAAGCGCTGGTATGTTATCGCCCTGATATGGCTGGCGATCGGGATCGATATTTCAGGTTTATTTCTCGGCGCTTTTTTAAGCTCCGGCTTGCCTTTTATACAGGCGGTCAGCGCCACGTTGATCGGTTCCGCCCTGCTGGGGATACTGGCGGCACTATGCGCTAACGTCGGGCATGGTTGCGGACTGTCGACCACACTGCTGAGTATTTCTGTATTTGGCCGCCTCGGCGGTAAATTGATTGGGATTTTCTCGGCGATTTCTTTTGTTGGGTGGTTTGCGTTCCAACTCGATTTCTTTGGCGTGATGCTGCAAAAGGCATTAATGCATTATCAATTTGAGCCCGGCCGCCTGCCGATACTGCTCTTTGGTATGGCGTTAATGACGTTTACCGCTATCTGGGGCGTCAGGGCGCTGGGTAAGCTGAGCATATTCAGCGTGCCGCTTATGCTGATATTAATTATTACCGGCATTGCGTTGGCGGCGACAAGTCATTCAACCGCGCCGGAAATAGCCATTAAAACGCCTATCGGCATGGGCGCCGCCATCTCCTATGTTGTTTCCATCTGGATCGTCTCCGCCGTCATGTCCCCGGATATTGCACGCTATGCTAAAACCCGTAAGGATGCGCTGCTCGGCGCGGGGCTGGGTTTTTGTTTGGGTAATAGCTCCACCATATTGGTTGCTTTGGTATTGACCCGTTTGGTCGGCAGTGAAGATCTGGTTGAAGTCTTTTTCAGCATTGGTTTGGGGTTGTCAGCGATTCTGGTGCTGATTTTTGCTCAATGGACAACCAACAGTTCTAACCTGATCTCCGCATCTTTGGGATTATCCGTCGTGATTAGAGCATTATCCCGACCGGTGTTGGTTGTTCTGATGGCGATTGTCGGGTTGTTATTAGCCTACAATGGCATGATTAATAACTTTACCCAATTCTTATCGCTTTTAGGCGTGTTGATTTCACCTATCGCGGGCGTTTATCTCGTCGAATATTATTTCCTTAATGCCGAACGCCTGAAGCAGGCTATATCACAACCCTGTGCGCTCAACCTGACTGCGGCTCTTGCATGGTTGTGCGGCAGTGTGGTTAGCGTCTTAACGTCCCCGGATTTTTTTGACGCCTTTACGATAAGTTCAATTTCCGCCCTGGATGGCGTGATGGCTAGTATGGCGGTTTATCTCGCCATAAATAAAATCTTTCCGCCATTGGCCGACTCATCGCAGTCAGGCTTGTGATTGAAGTGGTAACCGGGTGAATAATGGTCCGTTATATTGACGCTAAAACGATTGACGATATTGCGTTAGGCGCAGCGGTACTTGGCACCGGCGGGGGCGGCGATCCTTACGTCGGCGCGTTGATGGCTAAACACGCTATGCGGCAGATGAAGCCGGTTGCCATCCTCAGTCTGGATGAAGTCAAAGATGATGATCTGGTGGCGCCATGCAGCATGATTGGCGCCACCGCGGTTATTGTCGAAAAAATCATGACCGCCCATCAGTTTGTGCAGGCGTTTGAAAGCATGGAGAACGTGCTGGCGCAACCGATCGCGGCGACATTCCCCATTGAGGCTGGCGGCGTCAATTCCCTGATCCCCTTTATCACCGCGGCGAAAAAAGATTTACCGGTCATTGATTGCGATGCGATGGGGCGGGCTTTTCCGGAAGCGCAGATGGTAACGTTTTTTCTGGATGGTTTGCCTTCGGCCCCCAATACGCTGGCCGATGAAAAAGGGAATTCGGTGATCCTCAACCCTATCGACGGCATCTGGTCTGAACGGCTGGCGCGTGCCATTACCGAACAAATGGGCGCCGCCTGCGCCATGTGCGACTATCCATTAAGAGGCCGGCAGCTTAAGCAAAGCGCGATAAAGGGAACCCTGACGCTGGCTGAAAATATCGGACGCACCATCCGGCTGGCGCATCAGTCGGGAAGCAACGGGGTTCAGGCCTTACTGCCAGTATTAAATGCGCACGTGATCGCATCAGGGAAAGTCGTTGATGTCGATCGCCGCACCACCGGTGGTTTTGCCCGGGGAAAAGTGGTTGTTGAAGGCATAGGCTGTTCGAAAGGCGAGATGTTTACCGTACTTTTTCAAAATGAACTTTTGCTGGCTTATCGCTCCTCAGAGGTGGCCGTGCCGACTCAGGATAATCTGCTGGCGATCGTGCCCGATTTGATTTCGATACTGGACAGGGAAACGGGGCGTCCAATTATTACCGAGCACCTGCGTTATGGTCAGCGGGTTGAGATCATTGCTTATCCGTGCAATGAAAAGTGGCGAACGGCTAAAGGACTAGAGGTCGTCGGACCGGGGTATTTTGGGTATCCGGTGCAGTATGTGCCAATAGAGCAGCTTGTTAACCACTGAGGTCTACTATGTCCGGGAAAAATGATTACCGCCTCGGCATTGATGTCGGCGGCACGAATACCGATGCCGCCATTTTGGATGCGGATCTTCAGTGTATCGCCACGGCAAAATTCCCCACCAGCGATGATATTTATAGCGGTATTGTGCAGGTTATCGCCCAGGTACTTGAACTGTCCGGTGTGCAGCCGCAGGAAATTCGTTATGCCATGCTGGGTACCACGCAATGCACCAATGCGCTCGTCGAGCGGAAAGGGTTGAATCGGGTGGGGCTGTTAAGGCTTAGCTTACCCAGCAGCGACGGAGTTCCGCCGCTGTTTGACTGGAGTGATGAATGGCGGCAAATCCTCGGCCCGCATTTCTATCAGCTGCATGGCGGTTATGAGTTCGACGGTAAGGAAATTCATCCCGTTATTTATGATGAGGTGATGGCCGCATGCGAAAAAATGCGTGGGAACGTTGATAGCGTAGCCGTCTGCGGGGTGTTCTCACCGGTGAATAGCGCCCAGGAACAGATCGTTGCCGACTGGGTCCGTGCCGCCTTGCCTGATGTTTCGCTGTCGCAGTCGCATCGAATCGGCAATATCGGTCTGCTGGAAAGAGAAAACGCCACTATTCTCAATGCCGCGCTACAGCGCACCGCCCATCGCTTTGTTGATGGATTTATGCAGGCGCTATCACATCATGACATTAAGGCGACGCCCTTTTTCGGACAAAATGACGGTACGCTGATGTCTGAAAATACGGTCAAGCAGTATCCGATCCTGACAATGGCCTGCGGCCCCACTAACTCTATTCGCGGAGCTTGCCACCTGTCGGGATTGGACGATGCCTTAATCATTGATGTCGGCGGCACCACCACGGACATCGGGGTGTTGGTAAACGGCTTTCCGCGGGAGTCGGCCATCGCGGTCGAAGTGGGGGATATTCGCACCAACTTCAGAATGCCGGATATTGTCTCTATCGGTATCGGCGGCGGCACCTGCGTGCGACGGGATTCGGCGGGTAATATCACGCTTGGCCCCGACAGCGTGGGATATCGCCTGCTGCAAAAGGGTCTGAGCTTCGGCGGCGACACCCTGACCTTAAGCGATGTCATGATGCAACTGGATGCCAGCCGCTGGCCGTCGGCGCTGACGGCAACATTACCCAAGTTGGCCAAGGAGTTTTGCCGACAGGTATACCAGAAAATGATTCAGCAGGTTGAAGAGGCGATCGATCGCATGAAATCGTCTGTCGGCAGCGTTCCGGCCGTACTGGTCGGCGGCGGCAGCGTACTGCTGCCCGATACGTTGTCCGGCATCAGCGAGGTGATCCGTCCGCGGAACTTTGAGGCCGCTAATGCAATTGGCGTCGCCTTAGGGCTGGTGGGCGCGCAAATCGATAAAGTGGTCAAAATCTCTGAACACGATCGCGACCGTATCAGGCTTGAATTGCAGCAGCAAGCCATTGCGCTGGCGGAGCAGACGGGCGCGATGTCGGGCAGCATTGCGATCGTGGATTATCAGGAGATCCCTTTGGCTTATTTGCCGGGAAATGCGGTTCAGGTGAAGATAAAGGCGGCGGGACGGCTGGCATAATCGCTGCCCATAAGTGGATGCTTATGGGCGGTTCGATGCTTTCAGGCGGGGCGAAATCAGTACATCACCTTATGGCCGTATCCTTCAAGAATGGATTTTACCCGATCCATGGTCTCCGCTGTCGGAGGCTTCACGCCGTCCAGTTTGTATTCCTCGCCCATGGCTATCCACTTATGCTTACCGAGTTCGTGATAAGGAAGTAATTCAATTTTCTCGATATTCGACATGTCTTTGGTAAATTCGCCGAGCAGATGCGCCGACTTATCATCATCTGACCAGCCGGGAACGACGACATAACGTATCCAGGTGCGCTGATTGCGTTTTGCCAGATAGCGGGCGAAGTCGAGCGTCCGATGGTTAGACACGCCGACCAGATTCTGGTGGATATCATCATTCATCTGTTTCAGATCAAGCATGACCAAATCGCTGACGTCCAGAAGCTCGTCAATCACCGGATCGTAACGGCGTACGAATCCGTTGGTATCCAGACAGGTATTGATGCCTTCCGCGCGGCAGGCGCGAAACCAGTCGCGTACAAATTCGGCCTGTAGAATCGCTTCGCCGCCGGAAGCCGTGACGCCGCCGCCCGAGGCGTTCATAAAATGGCGATAAGTCACCACTTCTTTCATTAATTCTTCCACCGTGATTTCTTTACCGGCGTGAGTATCCCAGGTGTCCCGGTTATGGCAGTACAGGCAGCGCATCAGGCAGCCTTGAAAGAAAACGATAAAACGAATCCCCGGGCCATCGACAGTACCGCAGGATTCGAAGGAGTGGATGCGACCGATTACTGACATTGCGAGGTTTTCTCCAGGTTTGACCGAACAATAGCGGTCTTTATGAGCGCAGTCATAAGAAAATGGGCGGAATACCTGTCAATAATGACAGCGCATACCCCCCGACCGATGCTGCGTCGAATCTGTTTTGCCAGCCATCCACCATGTTTATCGCGGGAATGTTCATAGAGGGCTGGCGAAACAGGTTTGACACTCTGTGACGCGATAGGGTGAGAAAAAGGCCCCACTAACGTGGAGCCTTTATTTTACGCCTTTTCAGACAGTCAGGGAAATCAGATCGACTGTGTGAATGTACGGGTAATTACATCCTGCTGCTGCTCTTTGGTCAGTGAGTTGAAACGCACTGCATAGCCCGATACGCGAATGGTCAACTGCGGATATTTTTCCGGGTTTTCCATTGCATCAAGCAGCATTTCACGGTTCATCACGTTGACGTTCAGATGCTGGCCGCCTTCAATGCTGGCCGCTTCATGGTGGAAGTAACCATCCATCAGACCGGCAAGGTTGGCTTTACGCACATCATCGTCTTTACCCAGTGCATTAGGAACGATGGAGAACGTATAAGAAATACCGTCTTTCGCATAGGCGAACGGCAGTTTGGCAACCGAGGTCAGAGAGGCGACCGCGCCTTTCTGGTCGCGACCGTGCATCGGGTTGGCGCCCGGTCCGAACGGCGCGCCGGCACGACGTCCGTCAGGCGTGTTACCGGTTTTCTTACCGTATACCACGTTAGAGGTGATGGTCAGGACGGACTGCGTCGGCGTTGCGCCGCGGTAGGTATTCAGCTGCTGAATTTTCTTCATGAAGCGTTCAACCAAATCGCAGGCCAATTCATCGACGCGCGCGTCGTTGTTGCCGAACTGCGGATATTCGCCTTCGATGTCAAAGTCGATAGCCAGGCCGTCTTCGTCACGGATAGGTTTGACTTTGGCGTATTTGATGGCGGACAGGGAGTCGGCGGCAACAGACAGACCGGCGATACCGCAAGCCATGGTGCGATACACGTCACGATCGTGCAGCGCCATCAGCGAGGCTTCATAGCTGTACTTATCATGCATGTAGTGGATGATGTTCAGCGCGGTGACATACTGCTTGGCCAGCCAATCCATAAAGTGATCCATACGTTCCATCACTTCATCGAAATCCAGCACGTCGCTTTTGATCGGCGCGGATTTCGGGCCAACCTGCATTTTCAGTTTTTCATCCACGCCGCCGTTGATGGCATACAGCATGGTTTTCGCCAGGTTTGCACGGGCGCCGAAGAACTGCATTTGCTTACCGACGACCATCGGACTTACGCAACAGGCGATAGCATAGTCATCGTTGTTGAAGTCCGGACGCATCAAGTCATCATTCTCATATTGCAGAGAAGAGGTATCGATGGAGACTTTCGCCGCGTATTTTTTGAAGTTCAGCGGCAGTCTTTCAGACCACAGGATAGTCATGTTCGGTTCAGGCGACGGCCCCATGGTGTACAGGGTATTCAGGAAACGGAAGCTGTTTTTGGTAACCAGCGTACGTCCGTCAAGCCCCATGCCCGCCAGTGATTCAGTTGCCCAGATCGGGTCGCCGGAGAACAGTTCATCGTACTCGGGCGTGCGCAGGAAGCGAACCATACGCAGTTTCATCACCAGATGGTCGATCAGTTCCTGTGCGTCTTCTTCGGTAATCTTGCCGGCTTTCAGATCGCGTTCGAAATAGATATCCAGGAATGTGGATACGCGGCCGAAAGACATCGCGGCGCCGTTCTGAGACTTAACCGCGGCCAGGTAGCCGAAGTAGGTCCACTGTACCGCTTCCTGAGCATTGGTCGCCGGACGGGAAATGTCGCAACCATACTTGGCGGCCATCTCTTTAATTTGACCCAGCGCGCGGTGCTGATCGGCGATCTCTTCGCGCAGACGGATGGTTGCTTCCAGATCTTCGCCGTTTTCCAGTTTGGATTGCAGGGAAGAGAACTGAGCAAACTTGTCTTTCATCAGGTAGTCAATACCGTACAGCGCTACGCGACGGTAGTCGCCGATGATACGGCCACGGCCGTAGGCATCAGGCAGACCGGTCAGAACGCCTGATTTACGACAACGCAGAATGTCAGGGGTATAAACGTCGAAAACGCCCTGGTTATGGGTTTTACGGTATTCGGTGAAGATTTTTTTCAGCTGCGGATCCAGTTCACGGCCATAAACCTTACATGAACCTTCAACCATTTTGATGCCGCCGAACGGAATCAGCGCACGTTTCAGCGGCGCTTCAGTTTGCAGCCCGACGATTTTTTCCAGGCTTTTATTGATGTAGCCGGCATCGTGGGAAGTGATGGTCGCTGCAACGTTGGTATCGAAATCAACAGGTGCATGAGTGCGGTTTTCCTGTTTGATGCCTTCCATCACGCTGTCCCACAGCGCGGAAGTGGCTTGAGTCGCGCCGGCCAAGAAAGATTCGTCACCTTCATACGGCGTGTAGTTTTTCTGAATGAAGTCACGAACGTTGACTCCATCCTGCCATTCACCTTTGCTAAAGCCTTGCCATGCGCTGGCTAATTTTTCATTCAGCTCGGTCATTTTACACCTACCTTTGATATGGATTTTTTAAAACCCGACGTTGCGGCCGATTGCACCCTAGTGCTTGTCTCCGCCGCGCAAATAAATTACCCAGTATGTTAAACCTACCAGCAGGCCGCCACCAATGATGTTTCCTATCGTGACTGGAATCAGGTTGCTGCTGATGAAATGGCTAACGGTCAAATGTTCAAACTGGGAAGGCGCCATTCCTATTGCGTGCCAGAATTCCGGCTCCGCGAAATTTTTGATTACGATCCCCATCGGAACCATAAACATGTTGGCGATACTGTGTTCAAATCCGCTGGCGACAAACATGGCGACCGGTAAAATCATCGCAAACATCTTGTCGGTCAGGGTACGGCCGGAATAACTCATCCATACGGCCAGACATACCATCAAGTTCGCCAGAATCCCCAGGCACAGCGCTTCAACAAAGGTATGCTCAAGCTTGTGCTCGGCGGTTTGCAGAACGTTGAGCCCCCATGCGCCATTGGCGACCATGTGCTCGCCGGAAAACCAAATCAGCGCGACAAAGAAAAGCGCGCCGATCAAGTTGCCGATATAGACATTAACCCAATTACAGGCTAGTTGTTTCCAGGTTATACGTCCACTGGCTTTGGCGATAACCGTCAGTACGGTGGACGTAAATAAATCCGCGCCGCACACCACGACCAGCATCAACCCCAGCGAGAAACAAATACCGCCGATCAGCTTGGCGATGCCAAACGGGATCGTCGAGGTGCCGGTGGTGGACGTAATATAAAAGACAAAGGCGATCGAAATAAAAACGCCTGCGGTGATCGCTAAATAAAACGTGGTCCACGGTTGCTTTGTTGCTTTATAGACACCGGCATCTTCGGCTACTTTCGCCATTGCGGCCGGTAATAGTAGAGTAAAGGGGTTGTCAGCTTTCACACTAACTCTCTCTTAAAATTTATCAGCGTCGAGATACTAACAAAGCAGTATAAAGCAAAATTTGACGTGGATCATATTGCTCAAAACTAACGCCGGCTTGCATGGGGATGAAAGGGGGCGTTTTACATGTATCCATTTGATTTTTATTTGGAAAAAATATTTTAAAGTTTGCAAAAAGATTTGAATTAACCGGCATTTCCATCCCGTTTTGGGGTTAATAAATATAACGTTTTGTATAATTTAGGTGCGGTATTTTTGATGTAATTTAATTTAAATTTAACCATTTAATAACAATGTGCGGAATGATAAGGATTGGATTAACCGGCGATATTGATTATCAAACAGCGATAACCCCTTAAAACTAAGGGTTATCGCATGGTTTTTTTAGTAGAACATCGCCCGGGCGTGACGGGCGACAGGGGGCATCGCCGGCGTCGCCCAGTCAGCTATTTAAAGGCCAGTATCGACGCTTGGCCTGTTGCAATTTCTCATAAGCCGCCAGCAGCGATCGATGCGCAGGTAAGGCCGTAAATCCATCGTCGATGGAGAACAACCCGTGGAAACTCTGTTCGCCGGCGATTGCCGCGCTGGCGGCGTCCACGGTTTCACGTCCGTACATTCTGACGAAGGCGTCGTAATATTCGGCGGGTTCGCGTTCCGGCTCCTGCGCCAGCAGCAAAAGCGTTTGCAGACAGCGGTAGTAATTGCTGCGTTGGGCGGTAAAGACCGAGCCGTTGAAATCCAGCGTCCATTCTACCCAGATTAATGCCTGATCCAGATCGCCGCCGGCCAGCGCCAGCATGGATTTCAGTTCGCCGATGCGCAAAGTAAACCAGCCGTTATCTTTACCCGTGGCGATACCAAGTAATTCGCGTACGCGGGTGAAGTCATCAAAGCCTTCGTCATCCAGCTGTTGCAGCAGAGTAAGGTAATCTTCCTTTTTCCACTGGCTATCCGGCAGGGCCAGCAGCGTTTCACGCAGGTGGGCGCCCATGCTGTTATTCGCCAACAGCAGGTCTTCGGCCGGGTAAATGTCTGACATGCCGGGAACCAGAATCCGGCAGGCGTAGACGGACAGGTGTTGATAGTCGGCAATATACACTTCTTTATCTTCCCGCTGGAAGATCGCCATCAGCGTCGCAAATTCTTCTTCCGTCGTGCCGCTGAAACTCCAGTCGACAAACGCGTAATCCGCCTGCTGCTTGAACATATCCCAGGAGATCAGACCGCTGGAGTCGATAAAGTGGGTTTCCAGATTGGCATGCTCCGCCACCTCTTCTTCATCAAAGGTCGGCGGTGTGAAAACGTCTAAATCCTTCAGCCCGCGGCCTTGCAGCAGTTCGGTTACGGTACGTTCCAGCGCCACGCCGAAATCAGGGTGCGCGCCAAATGAGGCGAAACAGGTTCCGTTTGCCGGATTAAACAGCACAACGCAGATAACGGGGTATTGACCGCCGAGAGAGGCATCGTAAGCGAAGATCGGGAAGCCTTCTTTTTCCAGCGTGGCAATGGCTTCAACCACGCCGGGGTAGCGGTTTAATACCGCCTGCGGAATGGCCGGCAGACTGATTGATTCGGCAATGATGCGGTTTTTGATGCTGCGTTCGAACACTTCAGACAGCCCTTGAACGCGGGCCTCGTTGGCGGTATTGCCCGCGGACATGCCGTTGGAAACATACAGGTTGCCGATGATGTTCATCGGAATATACACCGTCTGCAAATCAGACTGGCGGATAAACGGCAGCGCGCAGATCCCCCGAGCGGCGTTACCTGATTGCAGGTCGATCAAATCGCTGGCGCCGAGTTCGTTTTCCGGATCGTAAAACTCACGCAGGCGAGGATCCAGAATGCCGTCCGGCAGCGTATTATCCGCGGGGAGGGGAAACCATTTTTCATTGGGATAATGCACGAAATCACTCTGCGCAATCGCTTTGCCGAGGTAAAAATCCGCAAAGAAATAGTTTGTCGATAAACGTTCAAAGTATTCGCCCAGCGCTGAAGCTAATGCGGCTTTCTTGCTGGCGCCTTTGCCATTAGTGAAACAGAGCGGACAATCGCGATCGCGAATGTGGACTGACCAGACGTTAGGCACCGGATTCAGCCACGAGGCTTCTTCGATGTTGAACCCCAGATCCAGGAGTTGCTGTTGAAAACGGGCGATGGAGTCTTCCAGGGCGGCGTCTTTGCCTGGGATGAACGTTTGGGTCATGGTTTTCACTTTTGCAGGTTTGAATAAGAGGTGCATGATACGGGCTTTTGGCCGCCGACTCTATTCATTCTATAACAGATTGATAACATGGGTTGAGACACGCCGTCAGCCACGCTGTTTTGCGCGACAAAGCGCAATAAGCATTGCAGCCACGGGTGACGAGTGATAAAACCGGTATCAGGGTAAAGCAGTGTGTTTCGAACCATTGTGATAAATTAATCGCTATTTTTAAGATGTGGTGAGGGGAAATGACTCAGGTTTTTAATTTTAGCGCCGGTCCAGCTATGCTGCCGGTTGAAGTGTTACGTCGGGCTGAACAGGAATTATGCAACTGGCATGGCCTGGGTACTTCGGTAATGGAAATCAGCCACCGCAGTAAAGAGTTTATGCAGGTCGCCGCCGAATCCGAACAGGATTTGCGCGATTTGCTGAAAGTCCCCTCCAACTATAAAGTGCTGTTTTGTCACGGTGGCGCCCGCGCGCAGTTTGCGGCCGTTCCGCTCAATCTGTTAGGGGATAAAACGCAGGCCGACTATATTGACGGCGGCTATTGGGCGCACAGTGCGGTAAATGAGGCGGAAAAATACTGCACCCCGACGGTCATCGATGTGAAAACGCGCGTGAATGGCCTGCGCAGCACCAAACCCATGAGCGAATGGGTACTGTCTGACGATGCCGCGTATGTTCATTATTGTCCTAATGAAACCATTGACGGGCTGGCTATCGAAGAAACCCCGGATTTTGGCGATAAAGTCGTGGTGGCGGACTTCTCTTCCAGCATTCTATCCCGCCCGATTGATGTCAGCCGTTATGGCGTTATTTATGCCGGCGCGCAGAAAAACATTGGCCCCGCAGGGCTGACGCTGGTGATTGTCCGTGATGATTTGCTGGGCAAGGCGCGTCGTGAGTTGCCATCGATCCTGGATTATCAGATCCTTGCCGACAACGACTCCATGTTTAACACCCCGCCGACTTTTGCCTGGTATCTTTCCGGCATGGTCTTTAAGTGGCTGAAAGAGCAGGGCGGTCTGGTTGAAATGGAAAAACGCAACCAGGACAAGGCGGACCTGCTTTATAGCGCGATTGATAACAGCAATTTCTATAGCAATGACGTTGCCGTCGCCAACCGTTCCCGCATGAATGTGCCTTTCCTGCTGGCCAATGCCGACCTGGACAAAGTCTTTTTGGAAGAAGCCCAGGCTTCCGGTCTTCATGCGCTGAAAGGACACCGTGCGGTAGGCGGTATGCGGGCATCTATTTATAACGCGATGCCGCTGGCGGGCGTTAAGGCGCTGACCGAATTCATGGCGGATTTTGAACGTCGTCACGGGTAATGCCGTCGGGCGCCAACTGATTATGGGTAATTGATTCAGAAACCCCGGCGAGACCGGGGTTTCTGTGTTCACGTTTGGAGAATAAGTTTCACATGCAGGAATCCCTGACCCTACAGCCGGTTAAATTGATTAACGGCACCATTAACCTCCCCGGCTCAAAAAGCGTATCCAATCGCGCGCTTCTACTGGCGGCACTGTCTGACGGGGTAACGCGGCTGACGAATCTGCTGGATAGCGATGATGTTCGTCATATGCTGACTGCGTTACAGGCGTTGGGGGTAAATTATCAACTCTCCGCCAACCGCACCCAGTGCGAAATCACCGGTCTGGGCGGCGCGTTGAAAGCCGGGCAACCGCTTGAGCTGTTCTTGGGGAATGCGGGAACCGCAATGCGTCCGTTGGCGGCGGCGCTGTGTCTGAGCGACGGCGATATCATTCTGACCGGCGAACCGCGCATGAAAGAGCGCCCTATCGGTCATCTGGTGGACGCCCTGCGTCAGGGCGGCGCGAAAGTGGATTATCTGGAGCAGGAAAACTATCCTCCCTTGCGCTTGCGCGGCGGGTTTCAGGGTGGGGAAATCAGCGTCGACGGCAGCGTATCCAGCCAGTTTCTGACCGCGCTGCTGATGGCCGCGCCGCTGGCTCCTCAGGATACCCATATCCGCATTCGGGGCGATCTTGTTTCCAAACCCTATATCGATATCACGCTGAATATGATGAAAACCTTTGGTATCGATGTGCGTAACGATAATTACCAACGGTTTTCTGTCGCAGGTCGTCAGCAATACCGTGCGCCGGGCGATTATCTGGTCGAAGGCGATGCGTCATCGGCGTCTTATTTCCTGGCGGCGGGCGCCATCAGGGGGGGAACGGTGCGGGTTACCGGCGTGGGGCGCGCAAGCGTTCAGGGCGATATCCGCTTTGCCGATGTGCTGGAGAAGATGGGCGCCGACATCCGCTGGGGTGATGACTATATTGAATGCCGGCGCGGCGAACTTCATGCCATTGATATGGATATGAACCACATTCCCGATGCCGCCATGACCATTGCGACCACCGCGCTGTTTGCCCGGGGCGGGACGACCACGCTGCGTAATATTTATAACTGGCGGGTAAAGGAAACCGATCGTTTGACGGCAATGGCGACGGAATTGCGTAAAGTGGGCGCGGAGGTTGAAGAGGGCGAGGATTATATTCGCATCACGCCGCCCGCCCGGCTGAAATTTGCTGAAATAGGAACCTATAACGATCACCGGATGGCGATGTGCTTTTCTCTGGTCGCGTTGTCCGATACGCCGGTCACCATTCTCGATCCGAAATGCACCGCCAAAACGTTTCCGGACTATTTTGAACAACTGGCGCGCTTAAGCGAACTGGCGTAACAGGGGCGATTTTCAACCCCAATCCTGCTCAGCGCCCGATCCGACGAGATCGGGCGCCGTCTTATTTTTCCCGTCGATATAACCTTTCTCGCCATTGATGCGTATAATGAAGCACCGTAGTGTCTTAAACGACAGCAACGGTATTCCCAGTGTAAAGGAGAGAGAAATGACGGTGACTGCACCGGTGATTACGGTTGACGGACCGAGTGGCGCGGGTAAGGGCACTTTGTGCAAGGCGCTGGCAGAAGCTTTACAGTGGAATTTGCTGGATTCAGGGGCGATTTATCGTGTTCTGGCGCTGGCGGCGTTACACCATCAGGTGGATATCCATTCGGAAGAGGCGCTGGTGCCTTTGGCCTCACATCTGGATGTGCGTTTTATCTCTGAGGACGGGCAGTTAAAGGTGATTTTGGAAGGTGAGGACGTCAGTAATGAGATCCGCACCGAAACGGTCGGCAATACGGCGTCTCAGACGGCGGCGTTCCCACGGGTCCGCGAGGCATTATTACGCCGCCAGCGTGCGTTTCGTGAAGCGCCGGGGCTGATTGCCGACGGCCGCGATATGGGAACCGTGGTGTTTCCGGATGCGCCGGTGAAGATCTTTCTGGATGCCAGCGCAGAGGAACGGGCGCAGCGGCGCATGCTACAGTTGCAGGCGAAGGGGTTTAATGTTAACTTTGAACGTCTTTTGTCCGAGATAAGAGAACGCGACGATCGCGATCGTAATCGGGCCGTTGCGCCATTGGTGCCCGCGACTGATGCATTGGTGCTGGATTCAACGGCTATGACAATTGACGACGTGATTGCGCGAGCGCTGGCTTATTCCCGCGAAATTTTAGCGTAACACGCGGAAAACCCAAGAATTTTTACCTCGCTGTAAGGATGCACAGCGGGGCATGTTAAACAACCCCATCGAGCAGGAAGCCAGATGGACGTTAAATTGAAGACTCCTAAGATTATCAACATGACTGAATCTTTTGCTCAACTCTTTGAAGAATCCCTGAAAGAAATCGAAACCCGTCCTGGCTCCATCGTTCGTGGTGTTGTGGTTGCTATTGATAAAGATGTGGTACTGGTTGACGCCGGTCTGAAATCTGAATCCGCCATTCCGGTAGAGCAATTCAAAAACGCCCAGGGCGAACTGGAAATTCAGGTTGGCGATGAAGTCGACGTTGCGCTGGACGCTGTTGAAGATGGCTTCGGTGAAACGCTGCTGTCTCGTGAGAAAGCCAAACGTCATGAAGCATGGCTGATGCTGGAAAAAGCTTACGAAGAAGCTGCGACGGTTACCGGTGTTATCAACGGTAAAGTTAAAGGCGGTTTCACCGTTGAGCTGAACGGCATTCGTGCGTTCCTGCCTGGTTCTCTGGTAGACGTTCGTCCGGTACGCGACACGCTGCATCTGGAAGGCAAAGAGCTTGAGTTCAAAGTGATCAAGCTGGATCAGAAACGCAACAACGTTGTTGTTTCTCGCCGTGCGGTTATCGAATCTGAAAACAGCGCTGAACGCGATCAACTGCTGGAAAACCTGCAAGAAGGCATGGAAGTCAAAGGTATCGTCAAGAACCTTACCGACTACGGTGCGTTCGTTGATCTGGGTGGCGTTGACGGCCTGCTGCATATCACTGATATGGCTTGGAAACGTGTTAAACATCCAAGCGAAATCGTTAATGTGGGCGACGAAATCACCGTTAAAGTGCTGAAGTTCGACCGCGAACGTACTCGCGTGTCCCTCGGCCTGAAACAGCTGGGCGAAGATCCTTGGGTTGCTATCGCTAAGCGTTACCCGGAAAGCACGCGTCTGACCGGCCGTGTGACCAACCTGACTGACTACGGCTGCTTCGTTGAAATCGAAGAAGGCGTTGAAGGCCTGGTGCACGTATCCGAAATGGATTGGACCAACAAAAACATCCATCCGTCCAAAGTTGTCAACGTTGGCGATGTCGTGGAAGTTATGGTTCTGGATATCGACGAAGAACGTCGTCGTATCTCCCTGGGTCTGAAACAATGCAAAGCCAATCCGTGGCAGCAATTCGCTGAAACCCACAACAAGGGCGACCGCGTTGAAGGCAAGATCAAGTCCATTACTGATTTCGGTATCTTCATCGGTCTGGATGGCGGCATCGACGGTCTGGTTCACCTGTCCGACATCTCCTGGAACGTGGCCGGCGAAGAAGCGGTGCGCGAATACAAGAAAGGCGACGAAATCGCCGCTGTTGTATTGCAGGTTGACGCAGAGCGTGAGCGTATCTCCCTGGGCGTGAAACAACTGGCTGAAGACCCGTTCAATAACTACCTGTCTGTAAACAAGAAAGGTGCGATTGTTACTGGTAAAGTTACGGCAGTTGACGCCAAAGGTGCTACAGTTGAATTAGCAGACGGCGTAGAAGGCTATCTGCGTGCTTCTGAAGCGTCTCGCGACCGCATTGAAGATGCAACGTTGGTATTAAACGTTGGCGACAGCGTTGAAGCGAAATACACCGGTGTTGATCGTAAAAACCGCGTTGTCAGCCTGTCCGTTCGTGCCAAGGACGAAGCAGACGAGAAAGATGCTATCGCCACTGTTAACAACAAACAGGAAGACGGCAACTTCTCCAGCGCTATGGCTGAAGCTTTCAAAGCAGCGAAAGGCGAGTAATAACGGTGGAGTGAGCAACCTGGTTGCTCACTCTTGAAACGGTAGTAAGTTATCGTGGTTATTCACGTAATCACGTACTTGGAGGAACCATGACCAAGTCTGAACTTATTGAAAGACTTGCTGGACAGCAATCTCATATCCCCGCCAAAGTGGTTGAGGATGCAGTGAAAGAGATGCTCGAGCAGATGGCCACAACGTTGGCCGAAGGTGATCGTATTGAGATCCGTGGGTTCGGCAGTTTTTCACTTCACTACCGTGCACCACGCGTTGGTCGCAATCCGAAAACGGGTGAAAAAGTTGAGCTGGAAGGCAAGTACGTCCCTCACTTCAAGCCGGGTAAAGAATTGCGCGATCGCGCCAATATCTACGGTTAATCATGCCGCTATTTTCGGCTGATGGACTGTAGTCTTGCTTGCAAGAGAATTTCCTGAATGGCACCTGAAAAGGTGCCATTTTTTATGGTGCGATAGCTTGACGGCGACGGTTATGTATTAGCGGCTGGACGATGCCGGCGAACCTAACCACTCAATGGCAAACATACCCGCGGCACTAACGGCATCGATGGCAACGCAACCTATTTCTTGCCTGATACGCGACGCCAGGGCGATAGTCGATAAGCCGGTGCAGGAAAATGCGATCGCCTTCGCGCCGTTATCATAGAGCTGTCGGGCGCAGGCGAATGCGCTTTCTTTTCCTTCCGGCGTCAACAAATCGGTGGTTTGCGTTACGCCATCCGGACGCGCGTAGGCAACCTCCTCCCCCAATAACCGCCTGAAAGGCGCGGGCGCCTGGCCGCCAATTCCGATAACCGCAACGGGTAATTTCAGACTGGCGGCTATCCGGGCGCAGGCGCTGCCCGCGCTGATAACCGGGATGGTGACCGCCTGACGCAGTTGTTCAAGACCGGGGTCGGCGGCGCAGCTAAGAAAGATAGCCTGGCATCCTGCTTGTTGAAAGGACTGACCGAGCGCAATGATTTTAGGGACGGCGATGGCTTCACTGCGCTGGTCAAAAATGCCGTGTTCCTGTTCGGAAATACAACGGCTGATGGATGACAAACCATACTCCTGCTCAAGCAGGCGACCGTGCTCTTCAAGCAGGGTTTGATCCTGCGTGGTAAGTACGCGAATAATGCCGAGTGTCATGGGCGCTCCTTATTTATGGATAACAACCGCTGAGGTTATGACAGGCGTATTTCGCCGCAAGCCAGCGTCTGCGGCGGTTGCCGCGCGGTAAACCGTATTGCCGGGTAGGGGCCGTTCAGCCAGACCTGTCGATCGTCGACGGTCAACCAATCCCCTTCAGGCAGGCCGATAATGGTGATGTCCGGCTGGGCCATCAACAGTTCGGCTAACCTCTGGTTCCGGGTTTCCCCCTGATGCCCATCGGGAAGTTTGTTGGTGTAATGCGGGTTGATCTGGAAGTCGATCAGATTCAGCGCATCAAATCCTTGCGGATCGACAATGGGCATATCGTTGGTGGTGCAAATCGTCGGACAGGCCAGATTAGCGCCGGCGCTCCAGCCGATATAAGCCGCGCCCTCCAGGACGCGTTGGCGGATGGCGCTAAGCAATCCCCGCTCACGACAACATTTCAGCAGGTTAAAGGTATTTCCGCCGCCGACGATGATGATATCAGCATCAAGTACGGCCTGCTGCGGGTCCGTCTGGGTGTGAATCGGGGTAATAGTGATATCTATCGCCGATAATGCGTGTCGCACTTTTTGCGTATAATCATCCCAGCTCGTTGTCACCCCGGCAAAAGGGATAAACAATGCATTCCGCCGGGTTTTCACCCGTGCCTGAATGGCGTTCAGGGCATGTTCCAGATAGTTTTTCCCCGGCAGCGTTCCGTTGCTTAACAGTAATAGCTCCATAAGGTATTCCTTGTGGTTAAAGTAGCCCGGCGATCAGGCGGGCTATCAGCGCGTTGGAAAGCAACACCGGCAAACCGGTCGCTTGACGAACCTGCTGTCGGTGCCACTCGGTATAACCCATACAATCCATAATGATGACTTCTGCCTGCTGGTCTTTTAAGGCGAGCGCTGCCTGTATCAACTCATCCCGGCTGCCGTCGTAAGGCGAAACCGTCGCATAAACCGGCGGATGGCGCATATCGCCCCATTTTTGCCCTTCGCTGGCGATCTGTTTCGCCAGCGGCACGAGGATGCCGGCCTGACGCTCACCGATCAGCGTGGCGGCAACGGGAGGAACCACCTGGTCGGGTTCAACCAGCCATGCCTGCTGGCAGGAAAGACCATGAAACTCGCCGGTGCACAGCAAGAGAATCAGTGAACACCCCTGTTGCTCGAGGTAATGCAGCTTTTGTTGGATCGCTTGATGTACCGCCGCTTTGCCTAAAATAACCGCGCTGCCGTCCAGCAAACGGCTGGTTAACAGCGCATCGTCCGGCTGCGGAGCGAATTGCCGCTCAATGGCCGTTTTATCCAAACCGTCCAGAACCCCGGCATGAATGCAGCGCGTTCCCGCCGGCAGGTGTGACGCCAGTATGGGGGTAATATCGGCGCGAGGCGCCTGACCGATGGTCAATGTACCGAGCAGAGGCATCGACATCTCCATTATTGGCGTTTTTGCAAGTGGGCCAGCGAACCGTAGAGTTCAATCAGGCGATCGTATTCGTCCCGATCGAAGAAGCGGCAGGTATTGCGGGTAAACTCTTTAGCCACTTCGACCACGAATTTGGCGGCGGCGGCGATATCCACCTCATGGCTGGCGCCGGTTCCGCAGCCAGGCACCGCGCTTTCAGCGGTGATCGCCACGCCGACCACCGGAGCTGAAGTCGCAATGGAGGGTTGCAGAATGCTGTTCAGATGAAACACGCCATTGCCGTACGGGGTGATATCCTGGGTGGTGATCGGGAACGTGACCGGAAGTTTGCCGCTGGTCATTTCCATAATGCGCAGCAAATCATCGGCTACGCGCAGAATGTAACCCTGTTTCACGGTGGGTGAAATGGCAAATCCCTTGTGGTTGATGATACGGTTGCCTTTTGTGGTATCAATAGACAGCACCGCATCCATTTCCGGCATGACTTCCTGTTCGTTCATATCTTCGGTATCGACCGGAGAGTCCATAAAGTCCACCGGTTCGTGCGGCCGGGTTGGTGCGTCCGGGCAGATATGGGTGGTGATAATCACATCGCCCGGCAGCGTGTCTCCCTGTGTTTGCATATGCGCCAGCTTTAACGCGGCGGCGATGGCGGCGACGGCGCCATCGCCATCGGAAACCAGCCCGATGCGCTCCGGTCGGGCGCCAATGCCGCCTAAACGTCCAACAATACCCAGCGTCGGAGCCTGGCCGCCGGCGTGTTTGCCGGCGTTGCCGGGAATAACGATTTTAACAAAGTCCGTTTTTCCTTTATCGCCCTTGAATTCCGTCACGCTGACATTGACATCGGGATAGGCGGACAGCAGCTCAACCACGGTTTTTCCGCTGGCGGCGGCGCTATCAAGCGCTTCGAATACGTGTAAGGTTTGTAACAGGCTCATTTTACTCTCTCATGGTTAGATGATGTGACATTCGTTGCGTACAAAAATAGTTTATTAGCGTTATTTTCCGCCGATCTTGCTGGCGAGAATCGAGTTAAAGAAATTAAAGATGGCATCTCCGGCAATCAGTCCGGCGGCAAAAACTTCCATCCGGTTACGCATTTCTTCTCCGCCGACTTTTATGACCAGCAGGCGTAGCGTAATCCCCAGCAATACCGCCCAGCCGGCCAAGGGATTGGTGATCAGCAGACCGGTCGCCAGCAGAACGCCCAGTTGACGTTTTGAACCGCCCAGCCATTGGATCAATGCGCCCGGCACCGCCCAGATCATCAGGGATTTAGCGATATCCATCGACACGCCGGCCTGAATGGTTGCGACATACACTTTAGCGACGGGAGGAACCAAATTATTCTGGAAATAACTTTGATAGGAGAAATAAACCACCGGGATGGCGATGATAAAGGCGATCATGGCGGCAAATAGCTGCTGGCGACGTCCTTCCAATTCAAAAGCGGGATCGGCGCCGTTGTCCCGCAAGATAAACCCGGCCTTCAGGTCATAACCCATATCGGCAAAAGCGGGACCGGTGGCGACGGAAAAGGCGCACAGTACGGCCAACGCCAGCAATGGAAAACCGATCATCATACCGATAATCAAGGTGATCAAGGCGACGGCAAATGCGGGGAACCAGCCGGAGTGCATGGCCGCCAGTCCGACAATCAATTCGTGGATAAAAGCGGCAAAAGCGGCATAGAGAATAAACGCCAGCAACATGACGATGGACATTTCGCTATAAAGCCCGGTGCCCGCCGCAATCAGCATCGCCAGCACAATATAGCCGATGGCGCCCATGCGGAGTGCGCTGAGAATATGCCGGCGGTCGTCATTGGCGGCTTTCAGTGCTGCGGCCGACAGCACTGTCTGGGTGGTTTTTTTACCGCGGATTAGCATAACCACCTGAACAAGCGCGACGAGGCCGGCGCCGATCATCATGCCGTGCGGAATGTAATTTTTATTAATATCAATGCCCAAAATGGGCTGGCTGTAGCCGCGTAATAATAGACCGATACCAAACATGGTAAGCGCCCAGATATTACCGATGAACGCCGTACCCAATGCGGCCATCGGCAACTTGAACCAGGAACCGATGGCGCCGATAGCCACCCCGGCGCTGAGGATCGCCGCCTGGCTGCCCCCCCGATCGCCGGCCTTGATCGACTCTGCGGCCGCTACCCCCGGCGGCCATGTCCCGGTCGCCGGAAACACGGAAGTATTGAACATCCGGTAAAGCAGAAAAGCGTCCAGCAACATGGCCAGAGAGACGCCGATAAATACCGGTACGACCAGATCGGGCCGGCCAAACAGCCATAACACGCTGATAGGCAGCAACAGACTGTTGGCCGCGCCAAAGGTAGCTGAGGAAATGGCCGTCTGCGCCAGATTTTGCACGTGGATCGAGCGGAAGCGGCGTAACAGCTGTAGTGGAACACGGGCAATAATCATCGCGATCAATGCGCCGATAATTGAGGTGTTGGGCGTGACGCCCAAGGTCGTCAATAGTTGAATGCCGATAACCGCGCCAAACAGACTCAGGATGACCAGAAATACCAACGTCAGCGGATTAAAGCTTGCGTGATGCGGTTTTTTCTCTTTCCCCGGATGATTCGTCTGGTGGAGGGATGAATGATCTGACATGTAATACCACTCCTGATGTTAAAAGAAGATGCTTGTTTTTTTAATTTACGGACTCACCGTAACCAGTACGGATCGCCGTATTTCTTGCCGATTGACATGGCGGCGTTGCCAAGCTGCCTTGCCAGATGCTGTATTTCCTGTTCATTCGCCATGCTGGCCGGGAATGTCAGACAAAAAGCGATGGCTTCGCCGCTTTGCGGATTTTTTACCGAACAACTGATCGAAGCGGTGCCGGAAACGGCTTCGTTGATAGCGGAAGACCAGCGTTGTTCCCTGACCGTCTGGAGCTGTTCCTCCAGCCGTTCGAATGCGATCTGCGTTTTGCTCTCGGGTGATAGCGTGTCGTCGAAATAGGAATGCAACTGCTCAGGGGTAAAGCGTGAGAGCAGGGAACGACCGGTCGATGTCGCCCAGCAGGGGGAACGGGTTCCCGGATAGGTCATGACCTGCAACGCATGGCGTCCGGGGATCACCCGCAACACCAGAATATCCGCCCCATCCAATACCGAAAGATAACCCGTATGGCCGGTAGCGTGACATAAAGCGCGTAGCGCCTTTTCAATGTCGTCGGTAAGCGACGAGGTGCGATGCGCCAGATAAGCCACTTCCAGCAGCATTAATGCCGGGTGATAGGTGGCGCTATGGGTATCCTTGCTTAGAAATCCGGTTTCGCAAAGTTGCTTCAGCACTCTGGAGGTGGTGCTTTTGGGCAACTGCAAATGGGTAATGATATCGCCGGCGGTAATACCGCGTTTTAGCTGACTCATTAAGTTCAGAATGGCCGCCGTGGTATTTAATATGCTCATACAAAGTCTCATAAAATGGAACCTGGTTCCTATTTATAGAACTAAGCATATTTTGTGCCAGTGATATTGCCGCGATGATTATCAGTTGATTAATAATGAGAATGCCGATTTCATGCCCGCATAAGAGGTAGAGGCATGGTCACAAAGGCGTGGTGCAATGCACCGTTTTGGCTATCGATTTGTACGAAAATGGTGCAGTGAGAGTCTCAGAAGAAGAGACGAACAGGCTGTAATCAGCGGTCGATCGAGGTTAAACCGGGCATCCCGCTGACAGGAATGCCCGAGCGATGATTATTGGTGCCGTTCGCGTAAACGGTTAATGATAGTGGCAAGATCCAAATCCTGATCCTGTAGCAACACCAGCAGATGATACATTAAGTCCGCCGCTTCGTTGGTCAACTCCTCCCGATCGTGAACGGTGGCGGCCAACGCGGTTTCCAGACCCTCTTCGCCCACTTTCTGCGCAATGCGCTTGGTGCCGCTGGCATATAAGCGGGCGGTATAAGAGCTGGCCGGATCGGCGCTCTTACGCTCGCCGAGCAACCGTTCCAGTTCATACAGGAATTGCCACTCGCTGGCGGCGGGAGAGAAGCAACTGCTGCTGCCCCGATGGCAGGTCGGTCCAATGGGATTCGCCAGAACCAACAGCGTGTCGTTATCGCAATCCGGCGTAATTGACGCCACGTGGAGAAAGTTGCCGGAAGATTCTCCCTTGGTCCACAAACGCTGTTTGGTACGGGAAAAAAACGTCACTTTGCCACTGCTTTCCGTCGCTTTCAGCGCATCCTGATTCATATAGCCCAACATCAGGACTTCACCGGAAACCGCATGCTGCACTATAACCGGCAGCAGGCCGTCAGTTTTTTCCCAATCGAGTTGGTTTCTTTGTTCGTCGTTTAAAATACGCTGTTCGCTTAACACACCCGAATCTCCACGCCTTGTTGCTTAAGATAGTGTTTCAGTTCACCAATATTAATGATCTGTTTATGAAATACCGATGCCGCGAGCGCGCCGTCAACCTGAGCATCCTGAAAGGCGGCCAGGAAATGCTCCATGGTGCCGGCGCCGCCGGAGGCAATCAGCGGAACATGACACGCCTCACGCACCAGCTTGAGCTGATGTAAATCGTAGCCGTTGCGCACGCCGTCCTGGTTCATCATATTCAGTACGATTTCACCCGCGCCGCGCTTTTGTACTTCCGCCACCCAATCCAGTGTTTCCCAGGTCGTGACTTTGGTGCGCGTTTCATCGCCGGTGTATTGATTAACGTGATAACGGCCGGTTGCCGCATCATGCCAGGTATCAATACCCACCACGATGCATTGTACGCCGTAACGATCGGCAAGGCGGGTAATCAACGTCGGATCGGCCAGCGCCGGTGAGTTAATCGAGATCTTATCCGCGCCGAAAGAGAGTATTTGCCCGGCTTCTTCTATGCTCTTGATGCCGCCGGCGACGCAGAAAGGGATATCAATCACTTCAGCCACGCGGGAGACCCAGCTCTTATCGACGACGCGGCCGTCCGATGAGGCGGTGATATCGTAAAATACCAGTTCATCGGCCCCTTCCTGCGCATAACGCTGCGCCAGTGGGACAATATCACCAATAATTTCATGGTTGCGGAACTGTACACCTTTGACCACCTGCCCGTCACGAACATCCAGACAGGGTATTATCCGTTTTGCCAACATGAAATGGCCTCCGCTACGTTAAATTTACCTTCCAGCAGAGCACGTCCGACGATCACGCCCTGCACGCCGCTACCGCGCAAATTGGCAATATCCGCCAGGTTACCGATGCCGCCGGATGCCTGAAAGGCCACCTGCGGATAGCGCTGGCAGATTTCACGATACAGTTCGACGTTTGAGCCGCTGAGCGTGCCGTCGCGTGAAATATCGGTACACAGCACGTGTTTCAGGCCAAACGGCAGATAGTGTTCGACGGTTTGCTCCAGCGTCGCGGCCGAATTCTCCTGCCAGCCGCTGATCGCCACCTGTTTGACGCCGCTGGCGTCAATGCGCACATCCAACGCCAGCACCAGCGCTTGTGCGCCATAGCGGGTGAACCATTGTTGAACCAGCGCCGGCTGTTTTACCGCGGTGGAGCCAATCACCACGCGGCGGGCGCCGGCGTCGAGCAGCGCTTCCACATCGTGCTCGCTGCGGATACCGCCGCCGACCTGGACAGGTACGCTTACGCCGGACAGCAGCGTCTTCAGCAGGGGAATTTGACGGGCGGAAGGATCTTTGGCGCCGGTCAGGTCGACCAGATGCAACACCTGCGCGCCCTGCCGCTGATAATCCTGTAGCCGGGGCAGGGGATCGCTGCCGTACTGGCGTTGCTGTCCATAATCGCCCTGATGCAGCCGGACGACCTGTCCGTCGATCAGATCCAATGCGGGAATAATCATGACGATTTACATCTCCAGAAAGTTTTTCAGCAGTTGGGCGCCGGCCGCGCCGGAACGCTCGGGGTGAAACTGCACGCCAAAGAAATTATCTTTCTCCACCGCGGCGGTGAAAGGCTCGCCGTAGTTTGCCTGCGCAATGGTATGCGGGCAGACCGGCATGGCGTAGCCGTGGACAAAGTAGAAGTAGGCGTCTTCGTCAATATCGCGGAACAGTCGGTGCCCGGCCTGCGGAACGAGCTGGTTCCAGCCCATGTGGGGCAGCGGCAAACCGTGATCCGTCATGCGTTTGACCGGCGTATCAATAATGCCGAGCGTGGCAATGCCGCCGTTTTCGTCGCTGGATGTACCCAGCAACTGCATGCCGAGACAAATGCCCAACACCGGCTGGGTACAGGCTTTGATCAGATCGATCAGATCGCGTTCGGCCAACTGGTTCATGGCCGCCTGCGCCGTACCGACGCCGGGTAAAAACAGTTTGTCGGCATGCAGCACCACATCGGCTTCCCGGCTGACCACCGGCTGATAGCCTAAACGCCGCACCGCATAGTCAACGGAGGACAGGTTGGCGCAGCCGGTATCCAGAATGACAACCTTCATCACAACACCCCTTTTGAACTCGGCAGCGTATCGCCCTCAACCCGAATGGCCTGACGCAGCGCCCGGCCAAAGACTTTAAACAGGCTTTCGACGCGGTGATGGTCGTTACGCCCTTTGGTTTTCAAGTGTAGCGTGACGCCCATGGCATAGGAGAGCGAGCGGAAGAAATGTTCGACCATTTCCGTACTCAGATCGCCCACCCGCTGGTAGCTGAATTCGGCCTTGTATTCCAGATGCGGTCGCCCGGAGATATCCAGCGCGCAGCGCGCCAGGCATTCATCCATCGGCAGGACGAAGCCAAAGCGGCCGATACCGCGTTTATCGCCCAACGCTTTACTGAGCGCTTCGCCCAGCGCCAGACCGGTATCTTCCACCGTGTGGTGGTCGTCGATATACAGATCGCCTTTCACTTCCACGTTCATGCGGAAACCGCCGTGAGTGGCGATCTGATCCAGCATGTGGTCGAAAAAACCGACGCCGGTGTTGATCTTGCTGCCGCCTTCCTGATCCAGCCAGACGTTAACGTCAATGGCCGTTTCGCGCGTCACTCGCTCGACATGCGCGTGGCGGTTACGTTTGGTGAGCTGGTGGGTGATGGCGCTCCAGTTCAGGCCTTCACGCTGATAACGCAGGCCGGTAATGCCCATGTTTTGCGCCAGCGTTACGTCGGTTTCGCGGTCGCCAATCACATAGCTGTTGGCGCTGTCCATCACGCTGCCTTGTAGGAAGGCCTCCACCAGCGCCGTTTTGGGTTTGCGGCAGTCGCAGTTGTCCGACGGCAAATGCGGACAAATCAGCACCTGTTCAAAGCGGATCCCCTGCGAGGTAAAGATTTGCATCATAAGATTATGCGGCGGATCGAACGTTTCCTGCGGGAAGCTGGCGGTGCCGAGTCCGTCCTGATTGGTGATCATCACCAGCTTGAATCCGGCTTTTTGCAATGCCAGCAGAGAGGGAATAACCTCCGGCTCAAACGCCAGCTTATCCAACCGGTCAACCTGAAAATCCTCGGGCGGCTCAGCAATCAATGTTCCGTCACGGTCGATAAAGAGATATTTCTGGCCCACATTGGCTCCTTGAGATTAAGCGTTGATTCCAGGCAATGACCGTAATGCGTCGATGGCGCGTTCGCATTCATAACGGTTGCCGATAGTGATGCGTAAACAGCCGGACAACCCGGGCTGTTTGTTCTGATCGCGCAGGATAATGCCCTCATCCCACAGAATCTTGAAAACCTGGCTGGAGGCGGTAAAACGCACCAGCAGATAGTTGCTTTCGCTGGGGAATACCTTTTCCACACAGGCCAGCGACGCTAATTGGTCGGCCAGCCAGCGCCGGTTTTCCATCACCTCGGCCACGTTTCGCCGCATGTTCGCCACCCCCTGCGCGCTCAGCGCCTGCGCGGCGATATCGGCAACCGGCAGCGACAGCGGGTACGGGGCAATCACCTTCAGCAATAAGGCAATCACATCCGCGTTGGCCAGCGTAAAGCCGCAGCGCAGTCCGGCCAGCGCATAGGCTTTCGACAGGGTCCGCAGGATGACCAGATGCGGGTAGTCCGCCAACCAGCCGACGGTCGAGGCCTGCGGGCAGAACTCAATGTAGGCTTCGTCGACGACGATCAGCGCTTTGTCCCGGGTCAGATCCAGCAGGCGACGCAGGTCTTCCTGTTTCACCAGATTGCCGGTCGGATTATTGGGACTGCATACATACACCAGCTTTACGCCGTCCAGTTGCCGTTCGATGGAGTCCATGTCCAACTGCCAGTCAAGGGTGCTTTGCGCGGTACGGCGTTCCACGCCGAACGTTTCGGCGCTTACCGCATACATGCCATAGGTCGGCGGACAGAACAGAATGGCGTCTTTACCCGGCTCGCAGAAAGCCCGAATCAGCAGTTCGATGCCTTCGTCCGCGCCGCGGCTGACCAGCACCTGCTCCGGCGCTAACCCGGCATACTCGGCATAGCGTTCAATCACCTGTTTGGGCTGACATTCAGGATAGCGGTTCAGCGTCGATAGCGTGAGCTGATATTCCGGCGCCTGCGGATATTCATTGGCATTCAGCCACACGTCGCCGTTACCGCCCAGCCGGCGGGCAGACTGATAGGGCGTCAGGGCGCGCACATTGGCGCGGGCCAGTTGTTCAATGCTCATGCTTGCTCCTTAAGGGCAGCGACACGCAGGGTGACGGCATTTTTGTGGGCGGTAAGCTGTTCGGCCTGCGCCAGCGTTTCGATGGTCGGCGCCAGTTGCAGCAAACCCTGCGGCGTTAACTGTTGCACCGTCATCCGTTTCTGGAAATCCGCCAATCCCAAACTTGAATAGGTTGAGGTATAGCCATAAGTCGGCAATACATGGTTGGTGCCGGACGCATAGTCGCCCGCCGATTCGGGTGACCAGTCGCCCAGGAAAACGGAACCGGCGCTGGTGATGCGGTCGACCCATTTTTCCGCATCGCGCGTCTGAATGATCAAGTGTTCCGGGCCGTATTGATTACTGATTTCCACACATTGCGCTAAATCACGGGCCACAATGACCCGGCTGCCGGACAGCGCCTGCCGGGCGATCTCGGCGCGGGAAAGCTGGGCGAGCTGCTGCTCGACGGCATCGGCCACCGCTTTGGCCAATGCGGCGTCGGGCGTCAGCAGGATAACCTGTGAATCAGGGCCGTGCTCCGCTTGTGACAGCAGGTCGGCGGCAATAAACGCCGGGGTGGCGCCGCTGTCGGCAATCACCAGCACTTCGGACGGGCCGGCGGGCATATCAATCGCCGCGCCGTCAAGCTGCTGACTGACCTGACGTTTGGCCTCGGTAACATAGGCGTTGCCGGGGCCGAATATTTTATCCACTTTGGGGACGCTTTGCGTGCCAAAGGCCATCGCGGCGATAGCCTGCGCGCCGCCCAGTTGGAACACTTCCTGAATACCGCAGAGCTGGGCGGCGTACAGAATTTCATCGGCAATGGGCGGGGGAGAACACAACACCACGCGTTGACAGCCGGCGATGCGGGCCGGGGTGCCCAGCATCAGCACCGTTGAAGGCAGCGGCGCCGAGCCGCCCGGAATATATAAGCCGACGGTGGCGATAGGGCGGGTAAGCTGCTGGCAGCGTACCCCGGGCTGAGTTTCGATATCGACAGTGGGGAGTTTTTGCGCATTGTGAAAGGTTTCGATATTGCGCACGGCCACCGCCATCGCCTGTTTCACATCTTCGCCCAGACGGGCCGAGGCCGCGGCGATTTCCGCTTCACTGACGCGGATAGCGTCGATCTGAACTTTATCAAACGTTGCGCTGTACACACGTAATGCCTGGTCGCCGCTGCTTTTCACGGTTGCCAGAATATCTTTTACGATACCGGTGATGCGATCGGACGCCGAGATCGCCGGGCGAGTCAGTAACCGGCGCTGTTCTTCGGCGCTACACGCTTGCCAGTCAATCAGGGTATTGAAGTTGCTGTCGGCCATCGTCATTACTCCATCATTTTCTCAATCGGCAATACCAGAATGGAACTGGCGCCGAGAGATTTGAGTTTTTCCATGGTTTCCCAGAACAGGGTTTCGCTGCTGACCATATGCATGGCGACGCGGCTTTGGTCGCCGGCCAGCGGCAGAATGGTCGGGCGCTCCGCGCCAGGCAGCAGGGCGACGACTTCTTCCAGCCGTTCGCTTGGCGCGTGCAACATAATATATTTTGATTCACGCGCCTGAATAACGCCCTGCATACGCGTCAGCAATTTATCAATGAGCTGTTGTTTGTCGGCGGACATTTCACCGTCGCGTTGAATCAGGCAGGCCTTGGAGCGGTAGATGACTTCGACTTCGCGCAGGCCGTTCGCTTCCAGCGTGGCGCCCGTCGATACCAGATCGCAGATCGCGTCCGCCAACCCGGCGCGAGGCGCGACTTCAACCGAACCGTTCAGCAGACAGGATTTGAAATCAATGGCTTGTTTATCGAGATATTGTTTGAGCAGGTGAGGATAGGAGGTGGCGATGCGTTTGCTTTGCAGACACTGCGGGCCGGTATATTCTTCGTCCAGCGGCATGGCCAGCGACAAACGGCAGCCGCCAAAGTCCAGACGGCGTAAGGTAAAGTAGCGAGGGTCTTCGCCCTGGGCGCGGCGGTTGAGCAACTCTTCTTCCAGCACGTTTTCACCGATGATGCCCAGATCGACGACGCCATCCATCACCAGTCCCGGAATATCGTCATCACGAACGCGCAGAATGTCGATCGGCATGTTTTCAGCAAACGCGATAAGACGCTGTTGTTGCAGATTGATTTTGATACCGCAACGTGCCAGCAGTTCGCGTGAATCATCGCTCAGGCGGCCTGACTTCTGCATTGCTATCCGTAAACGTGTTTTATCCAGCATGGAAACCTCATTACCTGTCAAATTAAATACTATGCTAAAAAAATCGGGCTATAAAAAACCGCGGAGCGTTTTTTTAACGTTGCTTGGCAACGGCCCGCAGGGGGGAGGCATGAAAGCCAGCCCATAAAAAAACCCTCGGAAGTGATCTTCCGAGGGCTCTCTTTTCGTTCTGCGCCACTGGAAGATCTGAACGTCTTCCAGCACCAATCGCCTGAAAGACTAGTCAGGGTGATGGTGATGATGGTGGTTAAACAGAACGCTTGTCATAAATTATCTCTTGGTTGTATCAATAGAGTAACTGCCTGTCGGATAACCTAAACCATGTGCGGGTATTTGTGCAACACTTTTTTACTGGATGCGGGATGATTGATCGTGCAGGGTGTCATCGACGGTAAGTACCCGATAAATATTGCGGCGGATGTGCGGGAGAGTGAATGATGAAGAAAGTGGCGATTGTCGGACTGGGGTGGTTGGGTATGCCGCTGGCGTTGGCGCTGAATGGTCATGGCTATCAGGTTGTCGGCAGTAAAACCACCATTGACGGCGTTGAAGCCGCCCGGCTGAGCGGCATCGAGTGCTATCAGCTCAGACTGACGCCTGAGCTGATGTGTGATGCCGACGAGTTAACCGCCTTATTGCAGGTGGATGTGCTGATTATCACGTTGCCCGCCAGCCGTACGGCGCAGGGCGGGGAGCATTATGCTCAGGCGGTGCAACAGTTGGTTAATACCGCCCGGGTTTTTAAAGTACCGCGGATTATCTTCACCAGTTCAACCTCCGTGTATGGCAATACCACCGGCGTCGTGCGGGAAAACTCACCGCTGCAACCGGTATCCATTGCCGGCAAGGTACTGGTGTCGCTCGAACAGTGGCTACAACATTTGCCGGATACCTCGGTGGATATCCTGCGGTTGGCCGGACTGGTGGGTATCGATCGTCACCCCGGTCGTTTTCTGGCCGGGAAAACCGGGCTGACCGGCGGCGCTCGCGGCGTGAATCTGGTTCATCAGGAAGATGTGCTGGAAGCCATCCAGCTATTATTAAAACGCCCGCACGGCGGGCATCTGTATAATCTCTGTGCGCCGGGGCACCCGGCGAAACAGGATTATTATCCCGAGCAGGCTCGTCAGTTAGGATTAACCCCGCCGCAGTTTGTCGCTGATGAAAATACGGCTTCAGGCCGTATCGTTGATGGTCAGCGTATTTGCAATGAACTCGGATTTGACTATCAGTATCCGGATCCGATGACCATGCCGCTGGGGTAACAGAATGCAGGCAACCTGAGATTTCAGGTTGCCCTGATTAGCCTGGCGGCAATCAGGGCATGGGGATCAGAATGCCGACCAGTCTTTATTCGGCGCCGTTGTGTCCGCGCCGCGGCTGGCCTGAGGCAGCGTTTTTTGCGCTGAAGGCGGGGTGATTGCCGCCAGCCTGGTTTGTGCGGGATTTTCGTTCTGGGACAAACGGAAATTAGCCACCATTTTTTCCAGCAGGTCTGACTGTTCCTCCAGCGAGTTGGCCGAAATAGACGATTCCATCACCAGCGCCGCGTTCTGCTGGGTCGTGGTGTCCAGTTCGCCGATTGCGCGGGCTATCTGTTCAATCCCACGGCTTTGCTCATCGGATGCGGCGGAGATTTCGTTCATGATGTCATTAACCCGGGAAACGGAAGCGACGATTTGATCCATGGTATCACCCGCCTGGGCAACCAACTGGTTACCCACATCAATGCGCGAAACCGATTCGGATATCAGACCGGCAATGTCTTTGGCCGCCTGAGAGCTGCGTTGAGAAAGGTTACGCACTTCGCTGGCGACGACGGCGAACCCACGTCCTTGCTCGCCGGCCCGGGCCGCTTCAACGGCGGCGTTCAGCGCCAGGATATTGGTTTGAAAAGCGATACTATTAATCACGGCGGTGATGTCGGCGATTTTCCTGGAACTGGCTGAGATGTCATCCATGGTGCTGACCACGTTGCGCACCACTTCTCCCCCTTTATAAGCATTGTGCGATGCTTCCGCCGTTATCTGGCTGGCATGTCGGGCATTTTCCGCATTGTTCTTCACCGTGGAGGTCAATTCTTCCATACTGGCGGCGGTTTCAACCACGGCGGCCGCCTGCTGTTCCGTACGGGACGACAGGTCGTTATTGCCGACCGCGATTTTGGCGGCCGAGTTGGCGACGCTATCCACGCTGTCGCGGACATCGCTAATCATACGGCGCAGTTTTTCGTTCATTCGTGCCATTGCCGCGGTCAATTGCCCTAGTTCATCATGGCGATCGACGGTTATTGAAGCCGTAAGATCGCCGCTGGCGATTTGTTCAGCCAGAGAAAGATTGTGAATAACGGGTTTGGTGATTTGGCGTGTAATATACATTGAAACGGCGATGCCAATGATAACGGCAATAAGACCAATAATAATGGTGATATTGGCGGAGTCGTAGGCCAGAACATCATTTTTTTCTTTTACAATGTTAATGATGGCTTTAAGGGCCGCGCTACTTTTATCGCCCGCAACTTTAACGGCATCCTCCGCCAGTTTCAGTTCGTTCAGGGATTTAAAATAATCTTCATTAAGCGTTTTGTAGTTGACCGCATATCGCCACAGGCCATCGACTAAGACCTTTTGCTCCGGTAATAAAGCCGGGGCGATATCCTGATAAGCCTTTTCTGAATTACTGAATTTTTCTTCCAGTTTTTTTAGCGACTCATCGGTGCCTTTAATTTGAAGTTCATACGCGTGATTTTTTATCTCCGCAACTAATAACGAAAAATCGTTAATTTTATGAAAAAGATCGTTCTCTATTAATTGACGATAAAGATTATCGTTGAAATTTTGAAGATGATTTTCATTATTAAGGCTGTCTATTTGTGCTTTGTAATCAACGGTTTTCTTTGTGGCGACGCCCATGTTGCCAATGGTGGTCTGAAATTCATCAAGATACTGATCTATATCGTTAATATGTGCTATTTCCTCAGCGCTCCATGACAACTTACTTGCTTCCTGGGTAAACTGAGTCGCGTGTTTGATATAGTTTGACATAACTTCGCGAGACTGTTCATCAGCAGTGTAAAAATATTTTAGCCGATTGATTTTAGCCTGAAAAACCTCAATGTTAATATTGTATATCAGGTTGGTTTTTTCATAAATATTTCTAATTTCTTTAAATCGATTAACGCTCAGATACGATGCAATAATGACCAATAGAAGGACAACGCCAAAGCCGATGTAAAGCTTGTGGGAAATTTTAACATTACGAATGCGGGAAATTAAAGAATGCATTGTGCCTCTCCGTGTATAAAACACACTCATGATGAATAATGGGAAATATTATTTGATTTATGGACGAGATGATTTATCGGTCCGCATGCCTGGAGTTTTAGTTTTTTTATAAGGTGTAATAAGAATTTGTGATTAAGATCTCTTGGCGTTGGGCGCAAGCACGGGGTTTATTGTGCAAATATACGAAAAATTCATAGTAAATTCTTATTAAGCCGAGTTTATTTTTGAAGATGATAAATAGCAATTTTTCGGTGTGAAAAATGAGCGTTTAAACAGCAATTCGGCGTATTTAATCAGAAAATAAAAGGCATATGCGGTGTTGTTTCCCCATTGCGGGCAGCGGAGAGCAACGACCAGAACGGCGATCCTCCGGCGTCAGGAGAAAGCGCTGATTTGCCGACGGGTTATTGTATTTTTTTCGGCATTTGCTCTAAAGTTGTGAGCGGTGCCGGTCGATACCGATTGAAGCAATATTTATCATGTCAAAACATAAATATAAACCATTGGCTAAACGGTGGGGATGGAAGTAGTGGATGAAAATTTGAAAGAGCAGTTTGTTAAGCGTAACAAACTGGCTATCTGCGCAACGCTGCGTGAATTAAAGAAAAATGACACCACGGTTATGGTTCATCATTCTCGTGGTCAGTTCATCAGTAAAATACTTGATGTCATACCCGACAATAACATTTTTATTTTTGATCTGGGTGGCGTCGAACGCGAGAATAGCCGCGCCTTGTATGCGGGAGCATTGAGTTTCGTGGCTGAACCGACCGGAGCTAAAGTCGAGTTTAGCGCTGAAATCGCCCGAACGGTTGATTTTCAAGGCTTACCCGCGTTCACCGCCTCTATTCCGGAACAACTCTACCTCATCCAGCGCAGAACCTATTTCCGTATTAATACGCCGCTTTGGCCGCCATTGCTGTGCCGTGGCGAATTACCGGATGACAGCCGCTTTCAATTTACCATCAGGGATCTCTCTCTCGGCGGGGTAAGCCTGTATACCGATCGGGATACCACCGGGTTATTGAAGGAAGGGGATATCATCAGCGGGGTTGAGATGGATCTCGATGAATATGGGTTCTTCTGCGTGGATTTGCAGTTTGTCGGTCAATCGACGATGAAAGACGTGGATAATAAAGGCGAGGTGAGAATCACCCAGCGCCTGAGCTTTAAATTTCCGATGCTGTCTGCCGCCCAGGAACGTGACCTGCAACAGGTCATTTTCGAGCTTGAAAGATTACACAATGAGAAGAAAAGAAAGTTTCAGGAACTGTGATTTTTTTGCCAACGTGCTTACACGCAGCCGCATGATGACTTTTTAATAAAACGCGATAGCCATAAAATTGTTTCCGGATTTCTCAACATCTTGTCAGACGGGAATGACTGGTGCAGAATACGCGCCTTGCAAAATAACCGACGCTCCATAGCGTCGGTTATTTTTTTGCATTTAGGTCTTCAACTAAAGAGGCCGGACAATGATCCGGATAGATAAGTCTGCTTGTGTGTGCCAGTGAGCCACCGTGAGGAAAGGGATAATGGGGCAATCAGTAAGTTCCGCGAAACGTGTGCAATTAAGAAGAACACTCACGTTATGGCCGGTTGTCATGATGGGGCTGGCTTATATGCAGCCAATGACCATTTTTGATACGTTTGGTATCGTTTCCGGCCTGACCGACGGCCACGTCGCCACCGCTTATGCCTTCGCCCTGGCAGGCATTCTGTTTACCGCCTTAAGTTATGGCAAGCTCGTTCGCCGCTTTCCATCCGCCGGTTCCGCCTATACCTACGCACAAAAAGCCATTAGCCCGCATGTTGGATTTATGGTGGGGTGGTCATCGCTGCTGGACTATCTGTTTATGCCGATGATCAATATTCTGCTGGCGAAAATCTACCTTGAAGCCATTTTCCCCGGCGTGCCGTCATGGATTTTCGTCGCGGCGCTGGTCGGATTGATGACGCTGTTTAACCTGCGCGGCATCAATGTGGTCGCCAATCTTAATTCCGTCATCGTGGTGGTGCAGGTCGCCATCATGGTCGTGTTTTTGGGACTGGTCATTCAGGGCGTTTATCACGGAGAAGGGGCCGGAACGCTCGTCAGCACGCAACCTTTCTGGTCGGAAAACGCGCAGGTCGTGCCGATGATCACCGGCGCGACGATCCTTTGCTTCTCTTTCCTGGGGTTTGACGGCATCAGTTCATTGTCTGAAGAAACGCAGGATGCCGGCAATGTTATCCCGAAAGCGATTTTTCTGACCGCATTGATCGGCGGGGTGATTTTTATCGCCGTCGCCTATTTTCTGCAACTGTACTTTCCGGATATCTCGCGCTTTAACGATCCGGACGCCTCGCAGCCGGAAATCATGCTGTATGTCGCCGGGAAATTTTTTCAGTCGATTATTCTGGTCTTTTCCTGCGTGACGGTGCTGGCGTCCGGGATGGCGGCGCACGCCGGCGTATCGCGCCTGATGTATGTGATGGGCCGCGATGGCGTATTCCCCGAACGCTTTTTTGGCTATATTCATCCGAAATGGCGGACGCCATCGCTGAACGTATTGCTGGTCGGCGCGATTGCGCTCTCGGCGGTCTCTTTCGATTTGGTAACGGCTACCGCGTTGATTAACTTCGGCGCGCTGGTGGCCTTCACCTTCGTGAACCTGTCGGTGATTTCACAGTTCTATATTCGCGAGCGCCGCAATCGCACGCTGAAAGATACCGTCAACTACCTTATTTTACCGGTGCTGGGCGCGCTGACCGTTGGCGCGCTGTGGGTTAATCTGGAGGAAAGCTCCATGACCCTCGGCCTGATTTGGGCAACGATGGGTCTGCTTTATCTGGCTTTCGTCACGCGCAGTTTCCGTCAACCGGTGCCGCAATGCAGTGAAGAGTTGATTTAAGTTATCCGGCACCTCGCTGAATAGCCGGACGAAAAGGGCGGAGAACCGGTTCTCCGCCCCGGACTTTCGGCAATGAGCGACTAGCTCGCCAGATCTTGCGCGTAAGCCCACAGCGCCTTAATTAAATCGGTTTTTTGTTTATCCCCGTCATAACGCTGATATAGCGCATCCAATTCGGCAATGTATTCCTGCAACCGCTCCGCGGTGAACACCCCCTGGCGATGCTGCAACCAGCGTTGCTGTTCGCTGTCGTCCAGCGTGTTTGGAAAGTTGCGGGCGCGATAGCGGAATAGCAGCGGCTCCAGACGGTCATCGACGAATTTGAGATCCAACGCGGGAAGATTTTGCGGCGCGGTTGCCTGAATGATTTTCATCGCCATGCGATCGGCATCGCCAAAAAAGCCGTCATAGAGACGTTGATCGACATCGCTTGGCGCGCTAAATGCCGGCGACTCGGCAAACAGCGCCACGACTTTTTCTCTGATCTGACTGTTCTGCCGCAGCAGTTTTACATTATCCAGACACCGTTGGCGATCAATACCCAATCGTGCCGCGTCTTCCGGCCTCAGCGTATTGGCGGGCGCAAGCACCGGGCATTTGTTGATATGAACCAATTTGATGGGAACGGCCTGCTGGTCGGCCGTCAGTTGATCCCGGCGGGTATACAGCCGTTGGCGTAATTCATCGACATCCAAATCCAGCAGCGGGGTCATATCGCCGGCCAGATCGCACATGATCACGGCGTTGCGGTTGTCGGGATGCCACGCCAGCGGCGCCACCCAACTGGTGTTGCCCCTCGCCGCGCCAAACATGCCGGAAACATGAACCAGGGGTTTCATTTGCGGAATATCAAGCAGTGCGTTGACCTTATTCTTGTTGCGCAACTGGAAAAGATAATCAAAAAGCTTGGGCTGAGCCTGCTTCAGCAGCCGGGCCATGGAGATGGTGGCGTAAACGTCGGACATGGCGTCGTGGGCATGTTCATGGGAGACGCCGTTGGCCCGGGTTAAATGTTCAAGTCTGAAGCTGGGCAAGCCGTCATCGTTGTCCGGCCAGACAATTCCTTCCGGCCGCAGCGCATAGCACGCGCGCAGCGCATCCAGTAAATCCCAGCGCGAGTTGCCGTTTTGCCAACTGTAAGCGTAAGGATCATAGAAATTACGATAAAAGATATTGCGGCTGACTTCGTCATCGAACCGGATGTTGTTATAGCCCATGACGCAAGTGCCGGGAACGCTGAATGCTTCATGAATATGGCGGGCGAACTCGGCTTCGTTCACGCCTTTGGCCAAGGCCAACTGCGGCGTGATGCCGGTGATCATCACCGCTTCAGGCTCCGGCAGATAATCATCCGCCGGTTTGCAATAGATGACCAGCGGATCGCCGATGATGTTGAAATCCATATCGGTGCGCACTCCGGCAAACTGCGCGGGCCGATCGCGGGCCGGGTGCTTACCGAATGTCTCATAGTCATGAATGAAAAACGTAGGTTGTGTTTTATCGGCCATATTTACATTGCGTTAGATGATGAGTTTGAATGCTAATAAAGCAATAAGAATATCATTGAATAGGTTTTCTGTGTCGCTTTCCTGATGTGGGTCAAATCCCGCGCGGGTATAATTGCTAGGCATGTTGACGCCCATTCGGGTACAATTTCCCCTTTAATGCGAATGATAATTAGATTCTTTTATTTATTGCTTGCGGCCTATTGTCCCAAGCGATAATCAGCGAAAGGGGAAAATAATGCAGGTGAACGTAGCTTTTACGGTGAAAACGACGTTACTCGCGTCAATGCTCGCGCTGGCAGGTTGCGATCAGGCGGTTTCGTCATCAGAAAACGCGGAAACGATAACCGTTGAGCATGCGCAAGGAACCACGCAGGTTCCGCTGCATCCCCAAAAAGTCGTCGTCTTCAATCCCTCCACCCTGGATACGATGGATGCCTTGAATATCGAGGTGGCCGGCGTTCCGCAGAGCAGTACGCAACTGCCTGAGTTTCTTGCCAAATATCGCGGCAGTGAATACATCAACGTCGGCACGTTGTTCGAGCCTGACTATGAAGTGCTCAGCAGCATGAAACCTGACCTGATTATCGCCGGGGGACGCGCCACCGATGCTTACGATAAGTTGAGCGCCATCTCGCCGACGATATCGCTCGACGTTGATGAAAACCAGTTTATGCAGAGTTTCTCCCAACGTATTGAACAATTGGGAACCCTCTTCGGCAAAGAAGAGGAAGCCAAAGCACAGTTAGCTGATTTTAAACAGCAGATTGCCCAAACCCAGGCTAAAGCCGTCAATGCCGGTAATGCCCTGGTGCTGATGATCAGCGGCGGAAAAATGTCGGCTTACGGCCCGGCATCGCGTTTTGGATTTATTTTTGATGAGTTGGGATTTACCCCCGCCACGGAATTTCCGCAGGCGGGCCGGCACGGTAATGTGGTGACCTCGGAATTCATACTCAGCGTAAATCCTGAGTGGCTGTTTGTGCTGGATCGCGATAGCGCCATCGGGCAGGCGGGCGGGGAGTCGGCGCGGCAGGTGCTGGACAATCCGCTGATTCATAAGACCAACGCCTGGCAAAATAATCATATCGTTTATCTGGATTCCGCATCGCTTTATATCGCCGGAGGCCTGCAAAGCTATAAAAAGCTGATTACGGACGTCGATAACGCGTTGAATAAGCAATAGCACGATCGTGGCAGGAACAATGAAACCTTTCTATTTTGCGCTTGGTATCATGCTGCTGGGCGGAATGATCGTTGCCAGTCTGTTTGTCGGCGCCGGCCGGGTGAGTATGCAGGCGCTGTGGAGCGATCAGTCCATGCGCGATATTTTCCTGATCAGCCGCATTCCGCGAACGCTGGCATTGCTGCTGGCGGGGAGCGCGATGAGCGTGGCCGGTTTGATCATGCAATTGTTGACGCAAAACCGCTTCGTGGAGCCGTCATTGGCCGGA
Source organism: Brenneria sp. hezel4-2-4 (assembly GCF_013155275.1). Classification (GTDB taxonomy): domain Bacteria; phylum Pseudomonadota; class Gammaproteobacteria; order Enterobacterales; family Enterobacteriaceae; genus Brenneria. Next base: position 434,767 of record NZ_JABJXS010000001.1, on the reverse strand, counting down.
ACAACCCAGTCCGCAGGATTGGGCCTGCTGGTTATGATGGTTCTGGCGCCGACGTCTTCCGTGTTTGTCAAAATGATTGTCGCCAGCCTGTTTGCGATGGCCGGTACGCTATTATTTATGCTGCTGTTGCGGCGGATAGTGCTGAAATCCGCATTGGTGGTGCCGCTGGTGGGGATTATGCTCGGCGCCGTTATCAGTGCGATCACCACGTTCGGCGCCATGCATTTTGATCTGTTGCAGGCGCTCGGCAGTTGGGAGTCGGGGGATTTTTCCGGCGTATTGAAAGGTCGCTACGAACTGCTGTGGCTGGTCGGTATACTGACGCTTGTCGCTTGCTGGATCGCGGATCGCTTCACCGTGGCGGGCATGGGGCGTGAATTTTCGGTCAATGTCGGGCTTAACTATCGGCGGGTGATGCTGATGGGGCTGTCGATTGTGGCGGTCGTGAGCGGCGTGGTGGTGGTGGTGATTGGCGCTTTACCGTTCCTCGGCCTTATCGTTCCCAATCTTATCAGTATGATAATGGGCGATAATATCCGTAAAACCATTCCGTGGGTGTGTCTGCTGGGGGGAGGCCTGGTGTTATTGTGCGACATCATCGGCCGGGTGGTTCGCTATCCGTTTGAGATACCGGTCAGCGTCATTCTGGGTGTCATCGGGGCTATCGTTTTTCTTCTCCTGCTGCTAAGTCAAAAACGTCATGTCAGTTAATAAAGTGAATTCGGCGGTGCCTGCCGTGGCGCACGAAAAACAACGGGGATTATCTCCCCGCCGGCGTTTATTGCTGTTGGGCGCCTTGTCACTGGCGGCGATGGCGATATTTATGACCGTCAATCTCGGCAGCAATCTGCGCTATATCCTGACGCATCGGGGATGGATGCTGGCGACGATGCTGTTGGTGGCGTTTGCCGCCAGCGTATCGACGGTGTTGTTCCAGACGGTGACCAATAACCGTATTCTGACGCCTTCCATCATGGGGTTTGAGGCGCTGTTTATTCTGATTCAAACCGCCTTGATTTTTATTTTCGGTACTCAGGGCATACCGGGTTTGGGCATTCAGGGTAAATTCATCACCGAGGCGTTGTTGCTGGTGATGTTTTCCGCCGTGCTTTACCGCTGGTTATTTACCGGAAATGGTAACAACCTGCATCTGATTTTGCTGGTGGGCATTATCTGCGGCACGCTGTTTCGCAGCGTCGCCAACCTGATGCAACGCTTACTCTCCCCCAGTGAGTTTGCTATTTTGCAGGGCCGTATATTCGCCACCTTCACGCGCGCCGCGCCTGAGTTGATCGGGCTGTCGGCGGCGATCTCGGTGATTATCGCCGTCGTGATATGGCGGATGCGCTTTCGATTCGATGTGTTGGCGCTGGGACGTAATACCGCGATTAATCTGGGGCTGGATTACAAGCGCAGCGTGACGGTGATTTTGCTGTTGGTCTCCGTGCTGGTGGCGATATCGACGGCGCTGGTCGGGCCGTTGACCTTTCTGGGATTTATGGTGGCCAATCTGGCGTATATGATTATTGGCACCAGACAACATCGTTTTTTGCTGCCGGCCGCCTTTCTGCTGGGCATTATTTCCCTGGTCGGCGGACAACTGCTGCTGGAACATCTGCTGGGGATGTCCGGCTCATTATCGGTGGTGATTGAATTTATCGGTGGTTCACTGTTTATTCTATTGTTACTTAAAAAGGTTTCCGTGTGATTGAGATCGGCGATGTAACTAAAACCTATAATCATATGGCGGTATTGGAAAACGTTACCGCCACCATCCCCCGGGGCGGCGTGACTTCGATTATCGGCCCTAATGGGGCAGGGAAATCGACGTTATTGTCCATCATCAGCCGCTTATTGGACGCCGATCGCGGGCAGGTCCGCGTTAACGGCATGGATGTCGCCAGGACGCCGAGTGACAAGCTGGCAACCTGTTTGTCGGTGCTGCGGCAGGAGAATCAGTTTACCAGCCGGTTGACCGTGGCCGAGTTGGTTGGGTTTGGGCGCTATCCCTATACCAAAGGGCGGTTAAATGCAGACGATCGTCAGCGTATAGATGCGGCGCTGGAATTTCTCGATCTGACCGAATTGAAAGGCCGTTTTTTGGATCAGCTTTCAGGCGGACAGCGGCAGCGCGCCTATGTGGCCATGGTTTTATGTCAGGATACGGAGTATGTGCTGTTGGACGAACCGCTCAATAACCTGGACATGAAACATGCGGTGGCAATGATGAAACAGATCCGTCGGGCGGCGGATGAACTGGGAAAAACCATTGTTCTGGTCATTCACGATATCAATTTTGCCTCAGCCTACTCCGACCATATTATCGCCATGCGCAAAGGGCGGATTATCTACAGCGGTAAGCCCGAAGAGATTATGGTTTCTGAAATACTCGAAGATATCTTTGATACCGAGGTGGCTATCGAGCAGGTGAATAGCCAACGTATCGCCGTGTATTATCGGTAATTAATCGATTCCGGAGAAAACCATCTTGTCGCAGATAGCTGCTAACCTGTATGGTTAGCATATTGAGAATTTGTGTATGACTTAAGTAAGGGTAGAAAAATGGATAAGGATACTAAGCCTTGTTTCCAGGATGTTCTGGAGTTTGTGCGTATGTTTCGTCGTAAAAATAAACTGCAACGTGAAATCGTCGATAACGAAAAGAAAATTCGTGATAACCAGAAGCGTGTATTACTGCTCGATAACCTGAGCGAGTACATTAAGCCTGGCATGACCATCGAAGACATTCAGGGCATCATTGCCAGCATGCGCAGTGATTATGAAGATCGCGTGGATGATTACATCATTAAAAACGCCGATCTGTCGAAAGAGCGTCGTGAATTGTCCAAGAAATTGAAAACCATGGGTGAAGTGAAATAACCCGAGCGGCTGAACCTAACCGCTGTAACAATCAGGGATCGCCTAAGCGATCCCTGATTGTTTTTATCCCTGCCGCGCTATTTTACCCCCGCGCCGGTTTGCTGTAGATACCTGGCGCTCATTTCCCGCGCTGAAAGCTGAATGCGCTTCGCATACCTCCCGCTAATTGACTGAAACCGACAATATTGATTGCGCAGCCTATTGCATAGATTGATTTTTGACCTGCGCCAACGGGTCATGATGGCGCACTATTCCTTCTCCTAAAAACATTGGTACGGCTAAGCGCTGTTTCCAGGGGGGGGTGATGAGCCGATTATCCGTAAGCGCTGTCGCTATTGCCGCGATCCTCGGTATTTTGCCGTTGCTGATCCTACCGAAAATTCCCCCAACCGGCGTGCTATGGGGCGGGATGGCGCTGGCCGTGATGATGGGGTGGCGGCATCTTCATTATGCGTTACGGATAATGGCGGTCGTTCTGTTCGGTTTTTGTTGGGCGGGATTAACGGCGCAAACGCTATTGCAACAAATTGAGCAGGTTACATCGCGCCCGGTCAACGCGGTCGTCACGATTAACAGCATGCGTTTTGCCGAACTTGATGAGTCTCGGGTGGTTATCCGGCTGGAGAAAATAGACCAGAAGCGGATATTTCCACCCCTTTACGCGAATGTGACATTGTCACAAAACATGCAGGGCTGGTGCGGCGGCCAACGCTGGCGGATCGCCGCCAATTTTCGCCCGGTACACAGCCGCCTGAATCAAGGCGGGTTTGACAGTCAACGCTGGGCGATATCCAGGCGTCAGCCATTATCGGCACGGATAATGTCGGCGCAGGCGATCGACCCATCCTGTGGTCTGCGCCAGCGTATTATTTCCCATGCCGAACAACGGATAATGACGCTGCCGTGGCGTTCTATTTTACTGGCGCTGACTTTCGGCGAAATGAAAACCGTCAGTCCCGAAACCAAGCTTACGCTCCAGAGAACTGGCACCTTGCACCTGATGGCGATTTCCGGGCTGCATATTGCGCTTGCCGCATTATTCGGCTGGGGGATCGCCCGGACGATGCAATATTTTTTGCCGGAGCACACAATCGGCTACCGTTTTCCCTTATTCACCAGTGGATTGGTGGCGTGGGGGTATGTATGGCTCGCCGGCGGGAATCCCCCGGCGATAAGGGCCGCATTGGCTCTCAGCCTGTGGATCCTGCTGAGGATGAAAGGCGTCATCTGTTCGCCATGGCAGGTATGGCTATGGTGTGTGGCGCTTATTTTGGTTTGTGACCCGCTCAGCGTGCTGTCCGACAGCTTCTGGCTATCCTGTCTGGCGGTGGCCTCATTGATTTTCTGGTTTCAGTGGGCGCCCTTGCCGCAACGATGTCAAACCGGTTTTGGCTGGTTCTGGCTACGCTGGCTGCATTTGCAAACCGGGATGACGCTGCTGTTGATGCCGCTGCAACTCAGTATGTTTCATGGATTCAGCCTGACCTCTTTGCCGGCAAATCTATGGGCCGTGCCGGTGGTGTCATTGATCACCACGCCCTTAGTGCTGCTGGCCTTGCCCATGATGTTCGTCACCGAACTGAATTACTGGTTATGGTGGCTGGCGGACAGGTCGCTGAGAGCCGTGTTTATCCCGCTGACCGTGATGCAGACCGGCTGGATTGATCTACACGCGTCCCTGCTTATCGGCAGTATTGCCGGGTGGCTGATGGTGGTGATCTGGCGCTTTACGTGGTGGCGCGACTATCCCGCCAGTGTGGTTGCCGTCGTCCTGGTTCTGGCCCTGTCCCGGATAAAAAATGAGGAACCCAACTGGCGGGTCGACATGCTGGATGTCGGGCATGGACTTGCCGTGGTTATCGAGCGTAACGGGAAAGCGATCCTGTACGATACCGGAAATCGTTGGGACGGCGGCGACATGGCGACCAGGGAAATACTGCCTTATCTACGGTGGCGTGGTTTGGTGATGGAAAAAATCATTGTGAGCCACAGCCATAGCGATCATGCCGGCGGATTAGCGTCCGTCACAGCGGCGTATCCGGACGCGGAAATTTACAGCGCTTTCAGACAGGACGGCCATCAGCCTTGTCGGCAGGGCGTAAACTGGCGCTGGCAGGGGTTGCGCTTTACCGTATTGTGGCCGGTGTCGCAGGTCGAGAGGGCGGAGAATAACGATTCCTGCGTGGTGCGTATCGACGATGGAAAACACCGCGTATTGCTGACCGGGGACATTGAGACCGAAACGGAGCGGCAACTGGTTAAATGGCAAAGAAATGCGTTGGCTGCGGATTTGTTACAAATTCCTCATCACGGAAGCGGCAGTTCGTCTTCGCCGCCTTTTATCCGCGCCGTTGACGCACAGCGCATTATCTCTTCCAGCGCGCGCTATAATCCGTGGCGTCTGCCGTCGACAAAAATTGTGGCGCGTTATCGCCAGTATGGCTATGAATGGCTTGATACGGCGATGTCAGGACAGCTGAGTGTGCGTTTTTTCAACGATTCGTGGCATCTGCTGCGCTTCAGAGAGCAAATATCGCCCCGCTGGTATCATCGGTGGTTTGGCGTAAAGCGGTATAATGAGTAGAATAGGCGGCTATTTCTTCCCGGTTCAGGTTTATTGCATGCTGAATGATAAGGATCTCTCCACCTGGCAGACGTTTCGTCGCCTATGGCCGATGATCACTCCTTTTAAAGCGGGGCTGATTGTGGCCGCGATCGCGCTGGTTATTAATGCGGCTGGCGATACCTTAATGTTGTCTCTGCTTAAGCCATTACTTGATGAAGGATTTGGCAAAGCCGATCGTACCGTTTTGGTTTGGATGCCGTTAGTGGTTATCGGACTGATGCTGATGCGCGGCACCTCGGGTTTTGTGTCAAGTTATTGCGTGGCCTGGGTGTCCGGTAAAGTGGTTATGAGCATGCGTCGCCGCCTGTTCAACCACATTATGGGAATGCCGGTTACCTTTTTCGACCAGCAATCAACGGGCACGCTGTTGTCCCGTATTACCTATGATTCCGAGCAGGTCGCCGCCTCATCCTCAAACGCCTTGATTACGGTGGTCAGGGAAGGGGCGTCCATTATCGGTCTCTTCATTCTGATGTTTTACTATAGCTGGCAGCTATCCATCATCTTGATTGTGATTGCGCCGATTGTGTCGGTGGCGATCCGGCTGGTCTCCAAGCGTTTTCGCGATATCAGTAAAAATATGCAGAATACGATGGGGCAGGTCACCACCAGCGCAGAGCAGATGTTGAAAGGCCACAAAGAGGTGTTGATTTTCGGCGGCCAGGAGGTGGAAGCTCAGCGCTTCAACAAGGTCAGCAACCGTATGCGCCAGCAGGGCATGAAGCTGGTTTCCGCCTCATCGATTTCCGATCCCATTATTCAGATGATTGCTTCGCTGGCGCTGGCTTTCGTGCTGTTCGCCGCCAGTTTCCCAAGCGTTATGGACACCCTGACCGCCGGGACCATTACCGTGGTTTTCTCATCAATGATTGCGCTGATGCGTCCGTTAAAATCGCTGACTAACGTTAATGCCCAGTTCCAGCGCGGTATGGCCGCCTGCCAGACGCTGTTTGCCATTCTGGATATGGAGCAGGAAAAAGATACCGGCAAACTGGAGCTTGGCCGGGCAAAGGGCGATCTGGTGTTCCGCAACGTTGATTTTGCCTATGCGGGCAGAGAGAATCTGGCGTTGAAAAATATCAGCCTGCATATTCCACCTGGTAAAACCGTCGCGCTGGTCGGCCGTTCGGGATCGGGTAAATCCACCATCGCCAATCTGATCACCCGCTTTTATGACATTCAGGCCGGCGAAATCCTGCTGGACGGGCATGACCTGCGCGAGTACACGCTGGCGTCCCTGCGCAGTCAGGTGGCGCTGGTGTCGCAGAATGTGCACCTGTTTAATGACACGATCGCCAATAATATCGCCTATGCCTGTAATGACCGCTATAGCCGGGAAGAGGTGGAGCGCGCGGCTAAAATGGCGCATGCCATGGATTTCATCAGCAAGATGGAAAACGGACTGGACACCATGATCGGCGAGAACGGCGTTCTGCTGTCGGGCGGGCAGCGGCAGCGTATCGCCATCGCCCGCGCCTTGCTGCGCGACTGTCCTATTCTGATCCTCGATGAGGCGACCTCGGCGCTGGATACCGAGTCGGAGCGCGCCATTCAGGCGGCGCTGGATGAGTTGCAGAAAGATCGTACCGCGTTGGTTATCGCGCATCGTCTGTCCACCATTGAGAAAGCCGATGAGATTCTGGTTGTTGAAGACGGGCGTATTATTGAACGCGGCGAGCATAAGGCGCTGCTGGAAAATAATGGCGCCTACGCCCAATTACATAAAATGCAGTTTGGCGAATGATTGAGCGAATCTGGTCGGGACGCTCGCCGCTTTATTGGCTATTAATACCCTTGTCGGCGTTATACGGGCTTATCACTTTCTTGATACGCCTAAGTTATCGCTGGGGATGGCGTAAACGCTGGCGAGCGCCGGTGCCGGTGATGGTGGTGGGAAATTTGACGGCGGGGGGGAACGGCAAAACCCCGGTCGTTATCTGGCTGGTAGAGCAGTTGCAGCGCCAAGGGTATCGGGCGGGCGTCGTTTCCCGTGGTTACGGCGGCAAAGCGGAATGCTACCCGTTACTGGTTGGTGATGGCGTTACCGCGGCTCAGGCAGGCGATGAGCCGGTACTGATTTATCAACGCACCGGCGCGCCGGTCGCCGTCGCGCCGGTGCGGCGTCAGGCGGTGGAAGCGCTGCTGGCGCGTTATCCGCTGGATGTGGTGATCACCGATGACGGATTGCAGCATTATGCGCTGGAGCGCGACATCGAACTGGTGGTGATTGACGGCGTTCGGCGTTTTGGCAATGGCTGGTGGTTGCCGGCCGGCCCGATGCGTGAGCGGGAAAACCGGCTGCGATCGGTGGATGCGGTCATCGTCAACGGCGGAACGGCGCAGGCCGGTGAGATCGCCATGCACTTGACGGCAGGAATGGCGGTTAATCTGGTTTCCGGGGAAAAATGCCCGGTGAATCGGTTGTCGAACGTGGTGGCGATGGCGGGCATCGGTCATCCACAGCGTTTTTTTGCTACGCTTCGTGATGCAGGCGTGAGCGTTTCCCGTGAGGTGGCTTTTGCCGATCATCAAAGCTATCAGGCCGACCAGCTAAAACGACTGACCGTTGATGAAAAGCAACCCTTGCTGATGACGGAAAAGGATGCGGTCAAATGCAAGCCGTTCGCCTGCCGAAACTGGTGGTATTTGCCGGTTGACGCGGTGTTGGCCGAACCGCATGCCGCACAATTGCTCAACCGATTAGACAAGCTGCTTCAACTGTCGCGGAAAGACCGGCGCCAGCGTTGCGACTGACGATGTTTGTTGTATTTTAACCTTGTTATACCCGATGGATTTTGAGGCGCGGCAAGCCAACTCGCTGCAACTTGAAAGATAACGGATATAGATAGCTTCTTGATGGAGGAAGCATGGATCACCGTTTGCTTGAAATTGTCGCCTGTCCGGTCTGTAACGGACGACTGTACTTTAATAAAGAAAAACAGGAACTGATATGCAAGGTTGATGGGCTGGCTTATCCGGTGCGCGACGGCATTCCTGTTTTACTGGAGCACGAAGCGCGTACGTTAGGGGCTGACGAGATAACTCAATGAACTTCAACGTCATCATTCCGGCGCGTTTTGCGTCCAGCCGTTTGCCGGGCAAGCCGCTGGCCGATATCAACGGCAAGCCGATGGTTGTGCATGTTATGGAGCGCGCCCAGGAGTCGGGGGCGCAGCGGGTTATTGTGGCGACCGATCATCCGGATGTGCAGGCGGTGGTCCGCCAGTCTGGCGGCGAGGTTTGCCTGACCAGTCCGGATCACAATTCCGGCACCGAGCGTTTGGCGGAGGTGATTGAACGCTACGGGTTTTCCGATGATGAAATCATTGTCAATGTGCAGGGTGACGAACCGCTAATCCCGCCGGTGATCATCCGTCAGGTCGCTGAAAATCTGGCCGCCAGCCACGCCGGGATGGCGACGCTGGCGGTGCCGATTGAAACCAGTGAAGAGGCGTTCAATCCTAATGCGGTTAAAGTCGTGACGGATGCGCAAGGTTACGCGCTGTATTTTTCCCGTGCGACCATCCCCTGGGATCGTGAGCGCTTTGCGCATTCAAAAGAGACCATCGGCGACCATTTTTTGCGGCACATCGGCATCTATGCCTATCGGGCGGGTTTCGTGCGCCGTTATGTCAGTTGGGCGCCCAGTCAGTTGGAGAAAATTGAACTGCTGGAGCAACTGCGGGTCCTGTGGTATGGCGAAAAAATCCACGTTGCGGTGGCGAAAGCGGTTCCCAGCGTGGGCGTCGATACGCCGGAGGATTTGGCGCGCGTGCGGGAAGTCATGGCGCGTTGACGTGAGCGCATCATGAAGAGGGTGGTTATCCAGAACGACCGCCGATCTTCCTTTATTTGATCTGTATTGAGGAAATTGTCACCGGCTGACCGCATGATGGCAAATGGAGCGATTCTGCTCAGTAGAGGTTTTAGCCATTTATGGAACTGTTGAAAGCTGAATTAAGTACGGTGCTTGGGGAAAGCCTGAGTCGGCTGGAGTGCGTAAGCGAACAGCCTTACGCGCATCTGTACGCGTTGTACGATAAAGAAGGCAATGCTATCCCGTTGCTAGCGAAAAGCTACGTTTGTCAGGGGGTGGCGCAGCAGGAGGCCTATAAGCTTTCCATGCTGGCGCGTGAAGGCGATGTCCGGCTACCGACGGTATACGGCGTGGTGATTACCCAGCAACCGCCCTATAAAGAGCTGCTGTTGATCGAACGTCTGCGCGGCGTTTCCGTGGAGGCGCCGACCCGCACGGCGCAGCGCTGGACGCTGCTGATGGATCAAATCGTGGAAAGCGTGCTGGCCTGGCACCGTATCGATAGCCACGGTTGTGTCGGTTCGGTTGACAGCACGCAGGAAAATGACTGGTTTAGCTGGTATCAACAGCGCCTGGAAGTTCTGTGGGCCACGCTGCTCAACATCAATGCGCCGTTATTGACGCAGGGCGATCGCAGTCTGCTATACCGTTCCCGTCAATGCCTCCCGGCGTTATTTGATGATTTCAACGATAGCTGTGTGTTGGTGCACGGTAATCTCTCTTTACGCAGTATGCTGAAAGATCCCCGCAGCGATCAGCTACTGGCGATGATCAATCCGGGCATGATGCTCTGGGCGCCCAGAGAGTACGAGCTGCTGCGGCTATGCGAATCGGGCATGCCGGAACAGCTGTTATATCACTATCTCAGCAAAGCGCCGGTTGCCGAGTCATTCGTTTACCGCCGCTGGCTGTACGTTATCTGGGAAGCCGTCGCCCGCTATATTCATACCGGCCAACTGGATCGCCGATTGTTTGATGCCGCCTCGTGCGAGCTGTCCCCCTGGTTGGAATAAAAGCCGGCGACGCTTATTGATCCGGCGAGTTCTGCGCCGCTTTGACGCCTTTCAGGCTTTGCCATAGGCGCCCTAACGTTTCATACCAGGCCCGCTCGCTGTGCGACAGATAGTAAGCCGAAGGAAATACCTTTTCCCACGGATTCAGCGCCGTGGTAATCGCCATTTGATTAGCGGGGGCGGGGATCGGGTTCAAGCCTTGCGCCTGGAAAAAACGGATCGCGCGGGGTAAATGGTTAGCCGAGGTCACCAGTAAAAAGGGCTGCCTGCCGACGATTTTTGCCGTGCTGGCGGCTTCTTCTTCCGTATCCCGCGGCGTATCCAGTATCAGGATATCCTGAGCCGGGATCCCTAAGCTTTCAGCAACCAGCGCCGCCGTTTTCGCGCTGCTCACCGGATTGCCTTGCGCCGCGGCGCCGGTGAAAATCATTTTGGCGCCGGGGTTGGCGTAATAAAGCCGGATACCTTCGGTTACGCGCGGCAGGCTGTTGCCGATAAGGTTGGAGCTTGGCGCCCAGTCCGGGTTATAGGTGTATCCTCCGCCCAATACCACAATGTAATTCACGTGGGGCTGGTTCTGCCGCCAGGTGGGATAATGCTTTTCCAACGGCAAGAGCAGACGATCGGCGACGGGCTGAATACTGATCAACACCAGCGTCAGCCAACTCACCAGAATCAACGTTTTACCGCCGCGTTGCCATCGCGTGCGCCACAACAGCAACAGACCGATGCCCATTAATAACAACAGCAACGGTAAGGGCTGCAACAGGCCGCCGATAGATTTTTTAACGATGAAAAGCATACAATTGCATCCTGTGGGTGAAAAAAACCGCATCCGGGCAGATATCATTAGGTAAGACGATTTATTCTACGTCAGCCTGTGCCAGAATAGCAGCTTCAACCAAGCCCGGTGCGCGCGATTGCCACGCATTTTTTATTAGCCATGACTATCATTATGCGGAACCTTTGACTGATGCAGGATCGCAATTTTAACGATATCGCTGAAAAGTTTGCCCGGAACATTTATGGCACCACCAAGGGGAGACTGCGACAGGCGGTATTATGGCAGGATCTCAGCGGTCTGCTGGCGCAGTTTCCCGACCGGCCCCTGAACATTCTGGATGCGGGCGGCGGCGAAGGACATATGGCTTGCCGTCTGGCGGCTTTAGGACATCAGGTCTTGTTGTGCGATTTATCAGATGAGATGATTCAGCGCGCCAAACAGGCCGCCGGCGCACAGGATGTGATCCATAACATGCGTTTTGTACAAAGCGCCGCGCAGGATATCGGTCAATATATGGATAAGCCCGCCGATCTGATATTGTTTCACGCGGTGCTGGAATGGGTGGCGCAACCACAGCAGGCGCTTAAGATATTGTATGATTGTTTGTCGCCGGGCGGCGTGTTGTCGCTGATGTTCTATAACCAGCATGCTTTGTTGATGCGCAATATGGTATTGGGTAATTTTGCCTATGTGCAGGCCGGCATGCCGAAGCGTAAACGGCGGTCGCTATCGCCCGATCACCCGCTGGATCCGCAGCAGGTTTATGGCTGGCTTGATGAGCTGGGGTTGTCTATCCGGGGTAAGACGGGCGTGCGGGTGTTTCATGACTATTTGCAGAATAAGCAGCAACAAAGTGATAATTTTGCCGAGATCCTGGAACTTGAGCAGCGTTACTGTCGGCAGGAGCCCTTTGTGAGTCTGGGGCGCTATATCCATGTCATGGCGCGCAAACCCCATTTGAAGGATGCATTATGAGTGATTTTTCCCAGACTGTACCCGAACTGGTGGCCTGGGCACGAAAAAATGATTTTTCCCTTTCACTTCCCACGGAGCGTCTGGCTTTTTTGCTGGCGATAGCGACACTTAATGGTGAGCGCATGGATGGTGAAATGAGCGAAGGCGAACTGGTTGATGCTTTTCGCCATGTCAGTCAGGGATTTGATCAGACAAACGAAACCATTGCCGTGCGCGCCAATAATGCAATTAACGATTTGGTGCGCCAACGGCTGCTTAATCGCTTTACCAGCGAACTGGCGGATGGCAATGCCATCTATCGCCTGACGCCGCTGGGGATCGGCATTACCGATTATTACATTCGCCAGCGTGAGTTCTCGACGCTGCGTCTCTCCATGCAGCTTTCTATCGTGGCTCAGGAGCTTAAACGTGCGGCTGATGCGGCGGAAGAGGGCGGCGACGAGTTTCACTGGCATCGGCATGTTTTTGCGCCGTTGAAATATTCCGTCGCGGAAATTTTTGACAGCATCGATCTATCCCAACGGCTGATGGATGAACAGCAGCAGGGGGTAAAAGACGATATCGCCGCCTTGCTGAGCCAGGATTGGCGCGCGGCGATCACCAGTTGTGAACAGCTGTTGACGGAAACATCAAGCACGCTGCGCGAATTGCAGGATACGCTGGAAGCGGCGGGCGACAAATTGCAGGCCAGTCTGTTGAGTATCCAGGATGCGATTCTGAACAACCCGAATAACCTGGAATTTGTTGATAAGCTGGTATTCGATCTGCAAAGCAAACTTGACCGTATCGTCAGTTGGGGCCAGCAAACCATTGATCTGTGGATCGGTTACGATCGCCACGTGCATAAATTTATCCGTACCGCCATTGATATGGATAAAAACCGGGTGTTCGCCCAACGGTTGCGCCAGTCGGTGCAAAGCTATTTTGACAGTCCGTGGGCATTAACTTTCGCCAACGCCGATCGTTTGCTGGATATGCGTGATGAGGAGTTGGCGTTACGCAGTGACGAAGTGACCGGCGAATTGCCGCCGGAGTTGGAATATGAAGAGTTCAGCGAGATGCGCGAGCAGTTGATCGCGTTGGTGGAACAGGCGCTGTATAAATATAAGGCGCAACAAATACCGCTTAATTTAAGCGATGTGATGCGCGAGTATCTCACGCAGTATCCCCGCTCTCGGCATTTTGATGTTGCCCGAATCGTGGTCGACCAGGCTGTCCGCTTGGGTGTGGCCGAATCAGATTTCACCGGATTGCCTGCGCTATGGCAGGTAATCAATGATTACGGAGCCAAGGTACAGGCCCATGTCATCGACAAATATTGAACAAATCATGCCAGTCAGGCTGGCGACGGCGCTGTCGAATATGCTCTTCCCCGCGTTGGACAGCCAGCTTCGCGCCGGCCGTCATATCGGGATTGAAGAACTTGAAAATCATGCCTTTCTGATGGATTTTCAGGAAGAACTGGAAGAGTTTTACGGCCGTTACAATGTGGAGCTGATCCGCGCGCCGGAAGGTTTTTTCTACCTGCGTCCGCGCTCGACGACGCTGATCCCGCGCTCGGTCTTGTCTGAACTGGATATGATGGTGGGGAAAATTCTCTGCTATTTATACCTCAGTCCTGAACGTCTGGCGCATGAAGGTATTTTCAGTCAGCAGGAGCTGTATGAAGAATTGCTCAGTCTGGCGGATGAAAACAAATTGCTGAAGCTGGTTAACCAGCGTTCGACAGGTTCCGATCTGGATCGACAAAAGCTTCAGGAAAAAGTACGCACGTCGCTCAACCGTCTGCGTCGGCTGGGCATGATTTATTTCATGGGCAGCGACAACAGCAAGTTTCGTATTACCGAATCGGTATTCCGCTTCGGCGCCGATGTGCGCAGCGGCGACGATGCCCGTGAGGCGCAACTACGGATGATTCGCGACGGTGAAGCGATGCCGGTTGAAGGCAGCCTGTCGCTGAAAGACGAAAGCGACGAAAACGATCGCGCAGACGATACCCGGTCGGAGAGTGTTGAGGATGAACAGGAATGATTGAACGCGGTAAATTTCGCTCACTGACGCTGGTTAACTGGAATGGTTTTTTCGCCCGCACGTTTGATCTGGATGAGCTGGTCACCACGCTATCCGGCGGCAACGGGGCAGGTAAATCGACCACCATGGCGGCGTTTATTACGGCGCTGATCCCCGACCTGACGTTACTGCATTTCCGTAATACCACCGAGGCCGGCGCCACCAGCGGTTCACGCGACAAAGGGCTGCACGGCAAGCTGCGCGCCGGGGTCTGCTATTCCACCCTTGATGTGATTAACTCCCGTCATCAGCGTGTGCTGGTGGGGGTGCGCCTGCAACAGGTCGCCGGCCGCGATCGCAAGGTGGATATCAAGCCTTTCACCATCCAGGGGCTGCCGACGGCCATCCAGCCGACGCAAATTCTGACCGAGGTGGTCGGCGAGCGTCAGGCGCGCGTTCTCTCTTTGCAGGAGTTGAAAGAGCGGGTTGAGGAGATGGAAGGGGTTCAGTTCAAACAATTCAACTCCATCACCGATTACCACTCGCTGATGTTCGATCTGGGCGTGGTTCCGCGCCGTTTACGTTCGGCCGCCGATCGCAGCAAGTTCTATCGGCTGATTGAAGCGTCATTGTACGGCGGCATCTCCAGCGCCATCACCCGCTCGCTGCGCGATTATTTACTGCCGGAAAACAGCGGCGTGCGCAAAGCGTTCCAGGATATGGAAGCGGCACTGCGCGAGAACCGCATGACGCTGGAAGCCATCCGCGTCACCCAGTCCGATCGTGATTTGTTTAAGCATTTGATCTCCGAGGCCACGTCCTATGTCGCCGCGGACTATATGCGTCATGCCAATGAGCGGCGTATTCATCTGGATAGCGCGCTGGAACTGCGTCGCGATCTGTTCGGCAGCCGTAAACAGCTGGTTGCCGAACAATACCGCCATGTTGAAATGGCCCGTGAACTCGAAGAGCAAAGCGGCGCCGAGAGCGATTTGGAAACGGATTATCAGGCCGCCAGCGACCACCTGAATCTGGTGCAGACCGCCATGCGTCAGCAGGAAAAAATCGAGCGTTACAACGCGGATCTGGAAGAGCTGAGCTACCGGCTGGAAGAACAAAATGAAGTGGTTGAAGAGGCGCGGGAGCAACAGGCTGAGAATGAAGCCCGGGCCGATGCCGCCGAACTGGAAGTGGATGAGCTGAAAAGCCAGCTTGCCGACTACCAGCAGGCGCTTGATGTGCAGCAAACCCGGGCGATTCAATATCAGCAGGCGCAACAGGCCTTGGAGCGTGCGCGTACGTTATGCCAGTTGCCGCAGCTAACCGCCGACAACGCGGATGAATGGCTGGAAAGCTATCAGGCGAAAGAGCAGGAAACCACGGAAGTGCTGCTGATGCTGGAGCAGAAACTGAGCGTGGCGGATGCCGCGCACAGCCAGTTTGAACAGGCTTACCAACTGGTGACCCGGATTGCCGGCGCGGTCAGCCGCGGCGACGCCTGGCAGGTGGCGCGTGATCTATTGCGCGACAGTTCCTCACAGCGTTATCAGGCTGAGCGCGTGCAGCCGTTGCGTATGCGGTTATCGGAGCTGGAACAGCGACTGCGCGAACAGCAGGACGCGGAGCGGCTATTGCAGGATTTCTGTAAACGTCACGGGCAGGATTATCAGCCGGACGATCTCGAATCTCTTCAGCAGGAGCTTGAGGCGCGTATTGAAACCCTGTCGTCGCTGGTGGCGGAAGCCGGCGAGCGCCGCATGGCGCTGCGTCAGGAATTGGAGCAGGTACAGCAACGCATTCAGCAATTGACCGCCCGCGCGCCGGTCTGGCTGGCGGCGCAGGAAACGTTGACCCAGTTGAGCGAGCAAAGCGGCGAGACGTTTGAAGACAGCCGGCAGGTGACGGAGTACATGCAGCAATTGCTGGAGCGTGAGCGTGAAACCACGGTCGAGCGCGATGAAATTGCCGCCCGCAAACGCAGTATCGAAGCGCAGATTGAGCGCCTCAGCCAGCCCGGCGGTTCCGAAGATCCGCGGTTGAATGCGCTGGCGGAACGCTTTGGCGGCGTCTTGCTGTCGGAAATCTACGATGACGTCACGCTGGATGACGCTCCTTATTTCTCAGCGCTTTATGGCCCTTCCCGGCACGGCATCGTGGTGGCGGATCTCTCATTGGTGCGGGAGCAGTTGGCGGGTCTGGAAGACTGTCCTGAAGATCTGTACCTGATCGAAGGGGATCCGCAATCATTTGATGACAGCGTGTTTGCCGTCGAGGAGCTGGAGCGGGCGGTGGTGGTGAAAGTGGCCGACCGTCAGTGGCGTTACTCCCGCTTCCCGGAGGTGCCTTTATTTGGCCGCGCCGCGCGCGAAATGCGTCTCGAAAGCCTGCGCGACGAACGTGAAACGCTGGCGGAGCACTATGCCACGCTGTCATTCGACGTGCAGAAAACCCAGCGGTTGCATCAATCCTTTAGCCGTTTTATCGGTACGCATCTGGCGGTGGCGTTTGATGACGATCCGGAAGCGGAAATTCATGCCTTGAATTCACGCCGTGGCGAGCTTGAGCGGGCGATGGCGAATTTCGACGGTGAGAATCAGCAGCAGCGTCAGCAATATGAACAGGCGAAAGAGGGCAGCAGTCAGCTTAATAAGCTGATCCCGCGCATCAGCCTGTTGTGCGATGACAGCTTGCCGGATCGCGTTGAGGAAATTCGCGCCGAGTTGGAAGAGACCGAAGAGTCGGTGCGTTTTATCCAGCAACATGGCGCGGCGCTGACAAAGCTGGAATCAGTGGCGTCGGTTCTGGAAAACGATCCGCAACAGCATCAACAGCTTCAGGAAGATTACGTGCAGGCGCAGAATGCGCAGCGCCAGGCGAAACAGCAGGCGTTTGCGCTCACCGAGGTTGTGCAACGTCGGGCGCATTTCAGCTATACCGACTCGGCGGGGATGCTGGGCGAAAACGCAGACCTGAATGACAAACTGCGCCATCGTCTGGAGCAGGCTGAGACGGAACGAACCCGGGCCCGCGAACAACTGCGTCAGCATCAGTCTCAACTGACGCAATACAGTCAGGTGCAGGCGTCGCTGAAAAGCTCTTACGACGCGAAGTGCGACATGCTGAAAGAGCTGACGCAAGAGCTTCAGGACATTGGCGTGCGCGCGGATGCGGATGCCGAGTCTCGCGCTCGTCAGCGTCGCGATGAACTGCATGCCGCCTTAAGTAATAACCGCGCGCGCCGCAATCAGTTGGAAAAACAGATTACGTTCTGTGAAGCGGAAATGGAGGGGTTGCAGAAGAAATTACGCAAACTGGAGCGGGATTACCATCAGATGCGCGAGCAGGTGGTAACCGCCAAGGCGGGCTGGTGCGCGGTGATGCGCCTGGTCAGGGATAACGGCGTTGAGCGGCGTTTGCACCGCCGTGAACTGGCCTATATGGATGGCGACGAACTGCGTTCCATGTCGGACAAGGCGCTGGGCGCGCTGCGTTTGGCGGTAGCGGATAATGAACATCTGCGCGACGTGCTGCGTCTTTCCGAAGATCCCAAACGCCCGGAGCGCAAAATTCAGTTCTATATCGCGGTATACCAGCATCTGCGCGAGCGTATCCGGCAGGATATTATCCGTACCGACGATCCGGTGGAGGCCATCGAACAGATGGAGATTGAGCTGAATCGTCTGACGGAAGAGCTGACCGCGCGTGAGCAGATGCTGGCCATCAGTTCGCGCAGCGTGGCGAATATTATCCGCAAGACCATCCAGCGCGAGCAAAACCGTATCCGCATGTTGAATCAGGGGCTGCAATCCGTCGCTTTCGGTCAGGTGAAAAGCGTGCGTCTGAACGTGAACGTGCGGGAAACGCATACTACATTGCTGAACGTATTGTCCGAACAGCAGGAGATGCATCAGGATCTGTTCAACAGTAACCGGCTGACCTTCTCCGAAGCGTTGGCGAAACTGTATCAACGCCTGAATCCTGAAATCGATATGGGGCAGCGGACGCCGCAAACCATTGGCGAAGAGCTGCTGGATTACCGGAACTACCTGGAGATGGAAGTCGAAGTCAACCGGGGAGCCGATGGCTGGTTACGGGCCGAAAGCGGCGCGTTGTCGACCGGGGAGGCGATCGGCACCGGTATGTCGATTCTGGTCATGGTGGTGCAAAGCTGGGAAGAGGAATCGAAGCGCCTGCGTGGCAAAGACATATCCCCTTGCCGCTTATTGTTCCTTGATGAGGCCGCCCGCCTGGATGCGAAGTCGATTGCTACGCTGTTTGAGCTTTGCGATCGTCTGGAAATGCAGTTGATTATTGCCGCCCCGGAAAATATCAGCCCGGAAAAAGGCACTACCTATAAGCTGGTTCGTAAGGTCTATCAGAACAACGAACACGTTCATGTGGTAGGGCTGCGGGGCTTTGCCGGTGACGCGACAGAGATCCGGGAACAGGCTTCCTAGCGTGGGTGAACAAAGTATTTTATGTGCAAAGCCGCTTTTTTGAGCGGCTTTATTTTTTAGCCTGACGATGATTATGTGAAAGTTAATCGGCAACTTGCCGGACCAGTAAAATAATCCTGTCATCAGAGAAGCAAAAATATTTTTCTCTTTATATACTGATAGTAAGACCGATGAAGTATTTCAGTCTGGAAAGGCAATATATGCCGCAGATAATTACCGGTTAATATTGCTACTTAAAAAAACAACCATTTTCTCTGCAATATTTAAGCCGGGTTAATTTATTTACACCATCAAAATGGCTTGTCGTGGAAGGCATTGTGGTTAATGTGTACAGGGGATAAATGGATGTTGTTACATAAGCGAAAAACGCAGAGGCTACTGTGGAGTGGTTGTATTTGGGTCTGTAGCCTGTCTCCTTCGTTTTCGGTGCTGGCAACATCAGCCGTGGCGTTGTCTGGCCTATCCCAAAGTGTGGGGGCCGTTTCGGTGGAACATAGCCGGGCGAGCTTGTTGGCGGCGTTGCCTAAAAGCATTACGCCGTATTATCTCTCCGATTTATCATCGCTCTATGCACAGCATCAAATGCAACCGATGTGGACGGACAGTCGCGCCGTACAGCAGTTTCAACAGCAATTGGCTGAGCTGGCGATGGCTGGCGTGCAGCCGCAGTTTACCACCTGGGTGACCTGGCTTACCGATCCTCAGCTAACCGGTTTTGCGCGTGATATTGTTTTATCCGATGCCATGCTGGGCTATTTACAGTTTGTTTCCGGCGTGGAAAGCAATGGCAATAGCTGGTTATACAGCAGTGTGCCTTATCGTTTGCAATCTCCTTCAGCAATGGTCGTCAGTCAGTGGCAACAGGCGGTGATGGCCGGCAATAACGCCGCTTATGTGGTGGCATTGGCCCCGCAGCATTCACAGTATGCCAAAATGCATCAGGCGCTGAAGGCGATGCTGGCGGATAATCGCCCCTGGCCGACATTGAACCTGTCTGAAAGTTTACGTCCGGGGCAGTCAAGTCAGGCGCTGCCGGCGCTGCGTGAAATTTTGCAGCGCACAGGGATGTTGGCGCCTGCCGGGGAGAGTGCGTTGTTTAATGATCATACGCTGACCGCCGCATCCCCGGCGGCGGCGAGTCAATCTTTGGACAACCCGTCGGCGGACGGCGAGCTTATTGCATCTGAAAATATCTACAGCGGCGAATTGGTCGACGCGGTAAAACGTTTTCAGCACTGGCAGGGGCTGGATGGCGATGGCGTTATTGGTAAGCGAACCCGCGACTGGCTGAATGTTTCGCCGCAAACGCGCGCTACGCTATTGGCGCTGAATATCCAGCGCTTGCGCCTGCTGCCGGATAACGTTCACACCGGCATCATGGTTAATATCCCGAACTACTCGCTGATTTATTATCAGGATGGCGCCGAAAGGCTGTCATCGCGGGTCATTGTCGGCCAGCCGAAGCGCAAAACGCCGCTTATGCGCAGTTCGCTTTATAATGTGGTGGTCAACCCGCCGTGGAACGTGCCGACGACGTTAACGCGACAGGATATTATTCCCAAGGTTATTCAGGATCCCGGTTACTTACAGCGCCACGGTTACACCATTCTGGCTGACTGGAGTCAGGAAGCGGAAGCGATCGATCCGATGATGATTGACTGGCCGATGGTGTCGCCCGGCCGTTTCCCCTATCGCCTGCGCCAGGCGCCGGGGGCAAATAACGCGCTGGGGCGTTATAAGTTCAATATGCCCAATTCTGAAGCGATTTATCTGCACGATACGCCGAATCATAATTTGTTCCAGCGGGATATCCGGGCGCTGAGTTCCGGCTGTGTTCGCGTGAATAAAGCCTCCGAACTTGCCAATATGTTATTGCAGGATACCGGCTGGAATAATGAGCGTATCACGTCGACGCTGGAGCGGGGCAATACCACCTATGTGCCGATGAAACATAGGATCCCGGTAAGTCTTTATTATTTAACCGCATGGGTGGCCGATGACGGTAAGCCGCAGTTCCGAACAGATATTTACAATTATGATGCCACGGCGCGATCGGGGACGCACATTCTGTCCAGAGCCGGGTTGTTATTGCAGTAAGTATTGAATATTTCTGGGTTTAGCGAAATAAGCCCATTATTTGCCAGGCGGGGAATCATTGCGATCCCCCGCAAACCCTTGAGTAAAGCGGGTTGACTCACTTTTCATAGGCGGTTATGGTTCCAGACGGCGCATTTTACGTGCTCCCATGACACCGTTCTTTATATCCAGGTAATCCGCTTTATGGAAGACATCGACAATCATCGCCGTAAATGGCTGGCGCTGGGTGGTGCGGCATTAGGTATTGCACTTCTTCCCGGTCAGGCAATGGCTACGTTATCTACGCCCCGTCCACGTATTTTGACGTTCAATAATCTCAATACGGGAGAACGCCTTAAAGCCGAGTTTTTTGACGGCAGGCGATATAATAAAGAAGAGTTATCCCGTCTTAATCATTTTTTCCGCGATTACCGGGCTAACAAAGTCAAAACGATTGATCCGCAATTGTTTGATCAACTTTATCGATTACAGGTGATGTTGGAAACCAACAAGCCGGTTCAACTGATTTCCGGGTATCGCGCAATAGATACCAATAATGAACTGCGGGCGCATCGCAAAGGCGTCGCCAAGCAAAGCTATCATACCAAAGGGCAGGCGATGGACTTCCATATTGAAGGCGTCCAGCTTGCCAACCTGCGTAAAGCCGCGATGAAAATGCGTGCCGGCGGCGTTGGATATTATCCGCGCAGTAATTTTGTCCATATTGATACGGGGCCTGTTCGCACCTGGTAAACTGACTGGCTGTAATGGATTGTTATTATTTTGTTTATCCCGGAGCAGTATGAAATATCAAATTATCCCCGTTACGGCATTCAGCCAGAATTGCACATTATTATGGTGTGAGAATACCAATGAAGCCGCCATCGTCGATCCCGGTGGGGATGCGGATAAAATAAAACACGCGGTGGCGCAGGCAGGCGTTGCCGTTAAGCAGATTCTGTTGACTCACGGGCATCTGGATCATGTCGGCGCCGCGGCTGAACTGGCGGAATTTTATCAGGTGCCGATTATCGGCCCGCAGATCGAAGATGCGTTCTGGCTGGAAGGATTGCCCGCGCAGAGCCGTATGTTCGGGCTGAGTGAGTGTAAACCGTTAACGCCTTCCCGTTGGTTAAAAGAAGGCGATGAGATTACAATCGGCAAGGTTACCCTTGAGGTATTTCATTGCCCTGGCCATACGCCCGGACATATCGTTTTCTTTGATAAAGTATCGCGTCTGGCGCAGGTGGGTGATGTTATTTTCAATGGCGGCGTGGGGCGCAGTGATTTCCCCCAGGGCGATCATCAGGCTTTAATCTCCTCAATCCGCAATAAATTACTCCCGCTAGGGGATGATATTACCTTTATTCCGGGCCACGGGCCGATATCAACCTTTGGTCAGGAACGTAAAACCAATCCGTTTATTCGCGATGAGCCTGCGGTTTGGTAGCGATGTAATAAACACTTGAACGTCGGCAGCAAAAAACGCCGGCGCGTTTTCAATGTCACCCAGAGACGGTGGCGGTAGATCGCCATAAAAAAGCCGGTTTGTCACCGGCTTTTTTACGTTTATCGGTTGGCTGGTTTACAGCACGGCGACAATGGCTTCACATAGCGGCGCCATATTTTCCGGCGTCATTCCGGCTACGTTAATACGGCCGGAGTTGACGGCGTAAACTCCGAATTCATCCCGCAGCCGTAAAACCTGCTCTTTATTCAGCCCGCTGAATGAGAACATGCCGTTTTGGTTAATAATGAAAGAGAAATCCTGCTTGGCCCCTTTCTCCTGCAAGGTATTCACAAACAGTTGACGCATCCGCTGAATACGTTCGCGCATCGCCGTCAGTTCCTGCTCCCAGATGGCGCGCAAGGCATCGTTAGCCAGAATGGTTGCCACCACCGTTGCGCCGTGAGCGGGAGGATTGGAGTAATTGGCGCGGATAGCGGCTTTCATCTGGCTAAAGGCTTTATCGGCAGTGCCGGCATCGGCGGCAACCAGCGTACAGGCGCCCACACGTTCATTGTACAGACCGAAGTTTTTGGAATAAGAGCTGCAAACGATCAGCTCTTTATGCTTGGCCGCGAAAATACGCAGTCCTTCGGCATCTTCTTCCAATCCGCGGGCAAAACCCTGATAGGCGAAATCGAACAGCGGCAGCCAGCCTTTTTGCACCGAAAGCTCGGCTAATTGCGCCCACTGCTCTGCCGTAGGATCGATCCCGGTAGGGTTGTGGCAGCAGCCGTGGAATAAGACCACATCGCCAGCCTGAGCCGCTTCAAGGCTGCTTAACAGGGCATTAAAGTTTAATGCGTGATTGGCGGCATCGTAGTAATCATATTCACGTACTTCCAGCCCCACGGCGGAGAATACGTTCTTATGGTTCGGCCAGGTCGGGTTGCTGATCCAAATGCGTTTGGCGCTGGTCTGGTTGGCGATAAAGTCGGCCGCCACGCGCAAACCGCCCGTACCGCCCGGCGTTTGCGCCGTACGGGCGCGTTTGTCGGCAATGATGCTATTTTGCTTGCCAAACAGCAGTTCCTGCGTGCACTGACCAAATGCCGGCAAACCGTCAATGCCGAGGTAGTTTTTGGTGGTTTCGTTTTCCAGCAGAAATTGTTCCGCTTTTTTGACGCTGGTTAATACCGGTGTTTTACCGGTTTCATCTTTATAAACGCCGATGCCCAGATTAATTTTATGCGGACGATCGTCGGCGCGGAAAAGATCGGTCAGTCCGAGAATGGGGTCAGCGGGTGCGGCAGCGATATTTTCAAACATTGATAGGGTGTTCCATGGCAGAGATTAAGCAAGAATTCTCAGATTACCGCCAGTAAAAGGCTTTGCCAACCGTTGGGTTAAAAAAGAAAGGGAAATAACCAGCGGAACGGGGGAAACAAAATAAAAGACTGGCAACAAAGGAATAATAGGGACGAAAAAAACAAAAAGGCAGAACCGAAGTTCTACCTTTTCTATACGGTAAACGGTTAATCCGCTATACGGTATGCAATCAACTTAGAACTGATAAACCAGACCAACTGCAACGGTATCGTCATCATTGATACCGTAAGCGTTGTCGTCTTTAATCAGGTTGATTTGGTAATCAACATAGGTAGACATATTTTTATTGAAAGCATAAGTCGCGCCAACGCTGACATATTTGGTGATATAATCGTTTTTACCATTTGCATCATCTTTAGCTTTACCTGATACATATGCTAAAGAAGGCGTTAAGCCAAAATCGAAGTTATACTGAGCTACAGCTTCAAAGATTTTGGTTTTGTCTGCGAAACCATCGGTGTCAGTTAGACTGGCAGGGGTAGATTCCTGGCCAATGAACGACAGGTTGCGGTATTCGCCGTAGGTTGCAGCCAAGTAAATAGCGTTAGCGTCATATTTCAGACCGGTAGCCCAGGCTTCAGCTTTCTTACCACGACCAGTAGTAACAGAACTATTCTGCTCATTAGTACGGTCGATGGCAGCATAAGAAGCTACAACGCCCAGACCAATGTCTGATTCGTAAGAGGATGAAATACCCCAGCCATCACCATTTTGTTCACTGATGTTACTGCGGTTATTCGAGGTATCGCTGCTGTTTTTACCTTGGTATTGAATAGCAAAGTTCCAGCCGTCAACCAGGCCAAAGAAGTCGGTATTACGGTAAGTCGCCACGCCAGTGGAACGGCCAGTCAGGAAGTTATCAGAGTTAGACTGATCGCCACCAAATTCCGGTAATACGTCGGTATAAGCAATACCGTCATAGGCGACACCCTGATTACGACCATAGTCGAAAGAGCCATAGTCAGCGAACTTCAGACCGGCAAAGGCAAAACGAGTTTTGTCGCTGTTAGCTGAACCAGAACTTTCTGATCTGTTCCCTCTGAATTCGTATTCGAAACGACCATAACCAGTTAGGTCGCTGGTGATCTGAGTTTCACCTTTGAATCCCAGACGCGCATAGGTTTTATCGCCGTCATTACCATTATTATCGGAGAAGTAATGCAAGCCATTAACTCTACCAGTCAGATCCAACTTGTTGCCGTCTTTGTTATAAACTTCGGCTGCGTTTGCTGCACCAGCTGCTAACAGAGCCGGGATTACCACTGCGAGAATGTTGCGCTTCATCATTATTACCCTCATTGGTGTTATTCAGACACCTGCCACTGCCATAAAAAGTTCCTTATGGAACATTCCTGAAAGTTTGGTGTCTTCCTGTGTCTGAACGCAGTTTTCCATTCACACGCCTGTTAATCCACCCCGAAAATGCTACTAACTTCGTAATCCAGTAACTAATGGAAAATATGTATTACAAAATGTAAATTTTAGGGAACTTTGTGACGCATAACTAAAATTAAAAAAAAAGAGTCGGGAAAACCGACTCTTCTTTGCTACCTATTTGTTTTACTTATATTAAATTTTTATTTAGAAACTGGCGTTTCTCGGTGTACGCGGGAAGGGGATAACATCGCGCACGTTTTGTACGCCGGTAACATAGGCAATCAGACGTTCAAATCCCAATCCGAATCCGGAATGAGGGATGGTGCCGTAACGGCGTAAATCGCGATACCACCAGTAGTCTTCTTTACTCAGTCCCATCTCTTCCAAACGTTTGTCCAACTGATCCAGACGCTCTTCACGCTGAGATCCGCCGATGATTTCACCAATGCCCGGCGCTAATACGTCCATGGCGGCAACGGTTTTACCGTCGCTGTTCATGCGCATATAGAAGGCTTTGATATCTTTCGGGTAGTTTTTAACCACCACCGGCGCTTTGAAATGTTTCTCCGCCAGATAACGTTCGTGCTCTGAGGAAAGATCGACGCCCCAGTACACCGGATTTTCAAATTTTTGCCCGCAGTTCAGCAGGATTTCGACGGCGTCGGTGTAATCGACCTGAGCAAAATCAGAGGTGATAAAGCTTTCCAGACGGCTGACCGCTTCTTTATCCACCCGCTCGGCAAAAAACGCCATGTCGTCCGCCCGTTCATCAAGCACCGCTTTAAACACATACTTCAACAGGCTTTCGGCCAGTCCGGCGATATCGTCCAGAGAGGCAAAGGCCACTTCCGGTTCGATCATCCAGAATTCGGCCAGGTGACGGCTGGTGTTGGAGTTTTCCGCCCGGAAAGTCGGGCCGAAAGTATAAACTTTAGACAGCGCGCAGGCATAGGCTTCGCCATTTAACTGGCCTGAAACCGTCAGGAAGGCCTCTTTACCAAAAAAGTCCTCGCTGAAATCGACTTTACCTTGTTCAGTCCGCGGCAGGTTTTCCAGATCGAGGGTGGAAACTCGGAACATTTCCCCCGCGCCTTCGGTGTCGGACGCGGTAATCAGCGGAGTTGACACCCAGAAGTAACCCTGTTCGTGGAAGAAACGATGAATAGCCTGAGCCAGCGTATGACGAACGCGGGCCACCGCGCCGATCAGGTTCGTCCGGGGACGTAAATGCGCGACTTCACGCAGATATTCGATGCTATGGCGTTTGGCCGCCATGGGATAGGTATCGGGATCGTCCACCCAGCCAATAACCTTGACTTCGGATGCCTGCAACTCAAAGCTCTGACCCTCGCCCGGAGAGGCGACGACGTTGCCGGTGACTTCCACGGAACACCCTGTAGTCAAACGCAGGACGTCGTCTTGGTAATTGGAGAGATTATTATTAACGACAGCCTGTAATGGATTAAAGCAGGAGCCGTCATAAACGGCAACAAAGGAGATACCGGCTTTAGAATCTCTCCGGGTACGCACCCAGCCGCGCACGGTGACTTCGCTGTCAACGGCAACACGGCCTTGCAGTACGTCGACTACAGGCACTACGCTCATAAAATTCTCTCTTCAATTAATAGTGTTTAAAAACAGTGAATGCCCTGTCTGCGGGCATTTCGTTATGTTACTTGCCGTCGGGCAGGACACAAGCAGAAATCGCCGGAATGCCATAAAGTTTTGCGCATTCCGGCGTGGCTGGGTTAAAAGTTATCCAATCAAAGGGTCTCGAAACGGGTCAACTGGCTTTTTTAACGCGGGGGAGGGCGAAAGCTTTGCGTAATTCGCACACGAAAGCCTGATCCTGACAAATCGTTTTACCGGGGCTGTCAGACAGTTTCGCCACTGGTTTACCATTGCATTCCACCAGCTTAATCACGATATTCAAGGGGTTGACCCCGGGAATATCACACGTCAGACGCGTCCCTATACCAAATACCAGATTGATGCGCTGCCAGAAATGGCGGTAGAGCGCCAGCGCTTTATCAAGATTCAAATTATCAGAGAATACCAGCGTCTTGCTTAACGGATCGATGTCCAGGCGCTGATAGTGGGCAATGGCTTTTTCTCCCCAGGCAACGGGATCGCCGGAGTCATGCCTCAGCCCCTGGTAAGACGTGGCGAACGGGCGATCGAAGTCGCGCAGGAAGGCATCCATGGTAATGCAGTCTGTCAGCGCGATACCCAACTGGTCGGGATATTCACGTAACCACATCTGTAAGGCGGCGCGCTGGCTGTTGGCAAGCACCGGGGTTATCCGTTGGTGAGCCTGGAACCATTCGTGCGCCTGCGTGCCGACGGGAGCCAGTTTTAATCGGCGAGCCAAGTCATAGTTGCTGGTGCCGATTAAATAAGGAAACTCGGCCTGCAACGTACTGACAATCGTCTGTTGCACATCTTGTGAGAAGCGACGACGGGTGCCGAAATCCATCAGCTTGAAATGGCTGATATCGACATCGGCGCTGATTTTACGGAAGTGCTCAAATGTCTTATGCAGTTGATCCAGCGCCTGCGCCGCGCCAACCAGAGGAGAGCGGTTGCGGTGGACGACTTCGCTAATCACCGCCAGCAGCGGGACTTCCCATAAAATGACCTCGCGCCACGGCCCGGCAATACGGATATCCAATTTGCCGTGATGATTTTTAATACTGACCTGTTGCGGATTAAAACGAAATTTCCGCAGCCAGTTGAGATAGTCCTGTTTAAAGAAAGGGAGAGAAGAAAGATAACTGAATTCTTCGTCACTCAAAACCAGGTACCGCATAAGATCAACCTGTTCGGCGATCTCTTCAGCATAGATTCCTAACAACTCATCGCCGCGGCAGCGGAATTCAGCCGCTACATCGACAGGATAATAATGATGATATACCGCCTGTTGCATATGCAGCTTATAGGCATCGGTATCCAATAATGAGGTTAGAATCGGGGAAGTGTGTAAAGTCATAATGCGTTACAGCATCCTCGTTAGACGCATATCCACAGTCGGGACAATCGGCAGGGTTCACGCAGTATACCCTGCTTAGCCAAATTTTGCCTTATCACAACATAATGGGGCCGCTTAGGCGAGATTCAAATGTGCTCTGAGATGATTATTATTCTCATTATTTTATCATGGTAACATTGGCGTAACAGGCATAAACTTAATTTCTGAAGCTTATGACGAGGTGAAAACTTTATATGAATCAACAGCCGCAAGTAAAATATCGCCAGGACTACCGAGCGCCGGATTACACCATTACCGATATTGCGCTGGATTTTGAACTGGATGCGGAGAAAACCCATGTAAAAGCAGTGAGTCAGGTGGTGTTGCAAGGTCAACCGGGCGCGCCGCTGAAGCTGGACGGCGAGGGCCTCAAGCTGGTAAGCCTGCATGTGGATGGCTCGTCATGGCCGCATTATCAGCAACAGGATAACGGGCTGATACTGACGCAGTTACCGGCTGAATTTACGCTGAGTATTGAAACTGAAATCAATCCGGCGGCCAATAGCGCGCTGGAAGGGTTATACCAGTCAGGCGAAGCGCTGTGCACCCAGTGCGAGGCGGAAGGCTTCCGTCACATTACCTATTACCTCGATCGCCCGGACGTGCTGGCTAAATTCACCACGCGCATCACTGCCGACAAGTCGCGTTATCCCTATTTGCTTTCCAACGGTAACCGGATTGCGCAAGGCGATCTCGCCGACGGCCGCCATTGGATCGAATGGCAGGATCCGTTCCCCAAACCGTGCTATCTGTTTGCGCTGGTGGCGGGGGATTTTGATGTCTTACAGGATCGCTTTACCACCCGATCCGGCCGGGATGTGGCGCTTGAGCTGTATGTCGATCGCGGCAATCTGGATCGCGCCGGCTGGGCGATGGCCTCATTGAAGAATGCCATGAAGTGGGATGAAACCCGTTTCGGGCTGGAGTATGACCTCGACATCTATATGGTTGTGGCGGTGGACTTCTTCAATATGGGCGCGATGGAAAATAAAGGATTGAATGTATTCAACTCCAAATATGTGCTCGCCAAGGCTGAAACCGCAACCGATAAAGATTATCTGAATATCGAAGCGGTGATCGGTCACGAGTATTTCCATAACTGGACCGGAAATCGCGTCACCTGCCGTGACTGGTTCCAACTGAGTTTGAAAGAGGGGCTGACGGTTTTCCGCGATCAGGAGTTCAGTTCCGACCTGGGTTCCCGCGCGGTTAATCGTATTGATAACGTGCGTGTGATGCGCGGGGCGCAGTTTGCCGAGGACGCCGGCCCGATGTCCCATCCTATTCGTCCCGATCAGGTGATAGAAATGAACAATTTCTATACCTTGACGGTGTACGAAAAAGGATCGGAAGTGATCCGGATGATGCATACTTTATTAGGGGAAGAGAAATTTCAGGCCGGGATGCGTCTCTACTTTGAGCGTCATGATGGCAGCGCAGCGACCTGCGATGATTTCGTCCAGGCGATGGAAGACGCTTCCGGTGTGGATCTCGCTCAGTTCCGCCGCTGGTACAGTCAGTCGGGTACGCCGGTGCTGACGGTGCGCGACGATTACGATCCGCAAACGCAGCAATATTTATTGAGCGTCAGCCAGATGACGCCGGTGGGGGCCGATAAGCAGGCCAAACTGCCGCTGCATATCCCGCTGGATATTGAATTGTACGACCAGAAGGGACAGGCGATCCCGCTGCAAAGAAACGGTCAGCGGCTGTCTTCCATATTGAACGTGACCGAAGCAGAGCAAACCTTTATTTTCGATCGGGTTCCCTGTCAGCCGGTTCCTTCTTTATTACGTGAGTTTTCCGCGCCGGTAAAACTGAATTATGCCTGGAGCGATGCGCAACTGACATTCCTGATGCGTCACGCCAGCAATGCGTTTTCTCGTTGGGATGCGGCGCAAAGTCTGCTGGCCAATTACATTCGTCTGAATGTTTCCCGTTATCAGCAACAGCAGTCGCTTTCGTTACCGATGCATGTAGTTGATGCTTTCCGCGCTATTTTGCTGGATGAAAATCTGGATCCCATGCTGGCATCGCAGATCCTGACGCTGCCAAGCGAGAATGAAATCGCCGAGCTGTTCGACACCATCGATCCGGTGGCGATCGCGGCGGTGCGCGATGGCCTGATCCGCGCGATGGCAAAAGAGATGGCGGATGAATGGCTGGCGGTTTATCGCGCCAATCAGACGCCGCAATATCGCATTGAGCACGCGGATATCGGTAAACGCGCCTTGCGGAATATTTGCCTGTATTATCTGGCGTTTGGCGATGAAGTTCAGGCCGACAACCTGGTAACCGCGCAGTTCCAGCAGGCCGATAACATGACGGACTCGCTGGCGGCGCTGTCCGCTGCGGTTAGCGCGCAGTTACCGGGACGTGATGCGCTGTTGGCCCGCTTTGACGATCGCTGGCATCAGGACGGCCTGGTCATGGATAAATGGTTTACGATCCAGGCTACCAGCCCGGCGGCGGATGTGCTTGAGCGGGTTCGTGAACTCCAGCGCCATCGCTCGTTCAGCCCGAACAACCCGAATCGTCTGCGGGCGCTGATTGGGGCGTTCGTCGCCGCTAATCCTTCCGCATTCCATGCGGAAGATGGCAGCGGTTATCGTTTCCTGACCGAGGTGCTTATCGATCTTAATACCCGCAATCCGCAGGTCGCCGCGCGGTTAATTGAGCCGTTAATCCGCTTAAAACGTTATGACGCCAAACGGCAGGGGTTGATGCGTCAGGCGCTGGAACAGTTGAAAACGCTGGAGAATTTGTCTGGCGATCTGTTCGAGAAGATCGGCAAAGCGTTGCAGGATTAACGCTTTTTCCTCGCCTTATTTGGTCTTTTCCCCGTGGTGAGATGCCCGTGATATCGGGCATCTCACCTCTCTTTCAGGTTTGCGGCTAATCAACGGAATTGCGCAAACGTTTTACTTTCCGCTGTGATGGAACTACCATCTCGCCGTATTCCGACTTTGTTTATTCGCGATTGGGATCTCAGGAGACGATATGTTCTATCCCGTTATCAAGAAAGCGTTATTTCAGCTCGATCCAGAACGAGCGCATGAGTTGACCTTCCAGCAATTACGCCGCATTACCCATACCCCTTTTGAATTTCTCGTCCGTCAGTCCGTTCCGACCAAACCCGTTAGCTGCATGGGATTGTCATTTAAAAATCCACTTGGCCTGGCCGCAGGGCTTGATAAAGACGGCGACTGTATTGACGCATTGGGCGCAATGGGGTTTGGCTTTATTGAAGTGGGAACGGTCACGCCGCGTCCGCAACCCGGGAACGATAAGCCGAGATTGTTCCGCATTGTTGAAGCCGAAGGATTAATTAATCGGATGGGCTTTAATAATAAAGGCGTCGATTATCTGGTCGAGAATGTCAAAAAATCACAATTTGGCGGCGTGTTGGGGATCAATATCGGTAAAAATAAAGATACCCCGGTAGAACAGGGTAAAGAGGATTATCTGATCTGCATGGATAAGATCTATCCTCACGCCGGCTATATTGCGATAAATATCTCTTCGCCCAATACGCCGGGATTGCGCACGCTGCAATATGGCGAGGCGCTGGACGATCTTTTACTGTCGATAAAGAATAAGCAGACTGAGTTAAGTGAGAAATATCAGAAATATGTTCCGCTGGCAGTAAAGATCGCGCCGGATCTTTCTGAAGAGGAATTGATCCAAATAGCCGACAGCCTGGTTCGTCATAACATTGACGGCGTGATTGCCACCAATACCACGCTCGACAGAAAATTGATCCAGGGATTAAATCACTGCGGTCAGACCGGAGGATTAAGCGGTCGTCCTTTACAGCTGCATAGCACGGAAATTGTCCGGCGGTTATCGCAGGAATTAGCCGGACGATTGCCGATTATCGGCGTAGGCGGCATTGATTCTTTGGTTGCCGCGCGTGAAAAACTGGATGCGGGCGCGACATTGATTCAGATATATTCAGGCTTTATTTTCCGGGGACCCGGCCTGATTAAAGATATTGTTACGCATATTTAATCATTTCTGTCTTTCATTTATCTCCGGGGGTTTATTTATTCCCCCGGCTAGTCTATATTTTACTCGTTTGCATAAATAAACTATCAACACCTGCCGGTTTTTTTATTGCATAGTTTTTTATTACATGGTTTTGCAATCAGCCATTTCCTATAATAGATGCAACAAAAGGCGAAGGGTAAATAATATGAAGTTAAAACCTGACGATAACTGGCGCTGGTATTTTGATACCGAACACGATCGGGTGATGCTGGATCTCGCCAATGGCATGTTATTCCGTTCGCGTTTCCCGTCTAAAATGTTAACCCCGGATGCGTTTAATGAAAGTGCATTTTGTGTTGAAGACGCGGCTTTATTTTTTACCTATAACGAAAAGTGCCAAAAGATGGCATTGAGTCGCGACCTTCAGGGTGAGCTAATTTTGAATGCGCTGGTCGCCAGTCGTTTTCTTAAACCGCTGATGCCCAAAAGCTGGCATTTCGTGCAGCAGCATGCCGCGACTGTACCCGCGCCGCAGGCGGGCGATATCGTTCAGGTTCAATTGACCGAAAACAATGATACCGCGTGTTTTCTGATCGCCGAAGCCGGCGATAAAGCCAGCCTGTGTCTGCTGGCGCAGGAACAGCTAATACTGAACGCCAAAATGATGGTGCTGGGGGATGCGATAAAAATCATGCATGACCGATTATTGCCGGTTGCCATCCAGAGTGAACCTGAACAGACGCCATCGTCTTATCTGTTCGCCAAGGTCGTTTAACCTCTGGCATCTGCTATTGCAGGCGGATATCGCTTTGCGGAATGCAGCTACAGGCGAGGATCGCGCCATTTTCTCCGATTGCGCTTTTCTTGAGCGCTGAGACCGTGCCGCTGATTAACGTCAGCTTACAACAGCCGCATACGCCGGCCCGACAGGAATAGGGAACGCGCATGCCTTGTTGTTCCAGCTGTTCCAGCAGGATTTGCTGATTATTTCCCATCAGACGTTTGCCCTGATACTCAATCGTTACGGTTTGTTGTTCTTTCTCCGGCGCGGGAACGTTCTCCACGACTGGCCCTGAACCATAGTGACGAGGCGGTTTGACGGCCAGCACCTCCAACGCATCGCCGACTCGAATAATACCGGAATTCCTGGCGATCAGATTTTGCCCGAAATCGACGTCGCCATTTTCCGCGGTGCGGAACGATTGCAAGGTTGCCAGCGGTTCCGCGGTCGGGTGTTTTATGCCGCGTTCAATGCTGACGGTGGTCAGAACACAGCGGCTGCAAGGCTTGACCACATCGAAAATGACCTCGCCGATGCGAAGGGTTTGCCAGCTATCTTCCGCAAACGCCGACGCGCCGGCGACCACCAGATTCGGGCGGAACTGCTCCAGTCTGATGCCTGCCGGACAGCGCTGACGCAGCGCCTGGAAAGAGGCGTCGTTGATCAGTAAAAACGGATAACCGTCGGCAAAAGAGAGTGGAACGTCGGGGCGACGCTTGACGCGCCGCGACGGCGCGTTGCCGACCCAACGCAATTGCACCGGACGTTGAAAATAGCGGCTCAGCCACTGGTTAACGGAATCAGGGGCGATAAGTGAGGTAAAGTGATTGCCCCAGACCTCCGTGGGCTGCGGCGTGTTGATGAAATCAGTAAAGCGAACGCTGGCGGTTTGCCCGTCGGGGGCGGAAATAAACACGCCATCCGCCAGCAGGGCCGGGGTAAACCGCACCATCTGCGGATACTGGCGGGCGGTGATAAAGGTTCCGTCGGGCTCGGTTACCATGAAAGTACGATCGTGCGCCAAACCGCCTGGGGACGCCAAGGCATGGGACAACTGCAAGCCGCGCATGGATTTTACCGGATGAATATAAAGCCGCGTTACGCCGAGCACTGATTGATCCTTGCTGAAGTAAAACGGCAACTTTATGACAAGCGTCACGGATTAGCTATAATGCGGCTCAATTTTCTTTATTGGTGATATCGACGATATGAATGCTCTGTTTGCCAGCACGGCCCGTGGTCTGGAAGAACTGTTAAAAAGTGAGCTGGAAGCGCTGGGCGCGCAGGCCTGTGCCGTGGTGCAGGGCGGGGTGCATTTTCAGGGTGATAACCGCCTGCTTTATCAGAGTCTGCTGTGGAGTCGTCTGGCATCACGTATTCTGCTGCCGCTGAATGAATTTAAGGTGCATAGCGATCTGGATTTGTATCTCGGCGTACAGGCGATTGACTGGTCGACGATTTTCAGCGTCGACAAAACCTTTGCGGTGCATTTTACCGGCACCAATGACGATATCCGCAATAGTCAGTATGGCGCGTTAAAAGTAAAAGATGCGATTGTGGACAGCTTTACCCGTAAGACCGGTCAACGACCTGATGTGGCTAAACAGCAGCCGGATATCCGCATCAATGTTTTTTTACAGCGCGACACGGCAAGCGTGGCGCTGGATCTTAGCGGCGAGGGTTTGCATCAGCGCGGCTATCGCGATTTGGCGGGGCTGGCGCCGTTGAAAGAAAATCTGGCGGCCGCCATTGTCTTGCGCTCCGGCTGGCAAAAGGGCACCCCGCTGGTTGATCCGATGTGCGGCTCCGGCACGTTATTGATCGAAGCGGCGATGATTGCCGCCGATCGCGCGCCCGGTTTGCATCGTACCCACTGGGGATTCAGCGCCTGGTTGCAGCATGATGCCGAGTTATGGCATGAAATCACCACCGAAGCGCAGCGGCGCGCCCGGCAGGGATTACAGGAAACCACTTCGCGTTTCTTTGGTTCGGATAACGATCGCCGGGTGATCGACATTGCCCGGGCCAATGCCCGTCGGGCGGGCGTGGCTGATTTAATTACCTTCAGCGTCAAAGACGCCGTACAGCTTCAGAATCCGTTACCCGCAGGGCCGAAAGGCACGGTCGTCAGTAACCCGCCGTACGGGGAGCGTCTGGAAAGCGAACCGGCGCTGATCGCGCTGCACAATATGTTGGGTCGCAAGATGAAAAGCGATTTCGGCGGCTGGCAACTGTCGTTATTCAGCGCCTCTCCGGAATTGCTCAGCTGTCTGCAACTGCGCGCTGAACGCCAGTTCAAGGCCAAAAACGGCCCGCTGGACTGTGTGCAGAAAAATTATCAACTGGCGGAAAGTCAGGGGGCGGCGGGCGCGGGGCAGATCGCCGAGGATTTCGCCAACCGGCTGCGTAAAAATCTGCGTAAGCTGGAAAAATGGGCGCAACAGCAGGGCATTGAGTGTTACCGCCTGTATGACGCCGATCTGCCCGAATACAATGTCGCCGTCGATCGTTACGGCAGTTGGGTGGTGGTGCAGGAGTACGCGCCGCCTAAAACCATTGATGCGCAGAAAGCCCGCCAGCGTCTGTTTGATGTGATCAACGCCACGCTGAGCGTGCTGGAACTGCCGTCGAATCGTCTGATCCTGAAGACCCGTGAGCGTCAGAAGGGGAAAAGCCAATATGAAAAATTGGCGCAAAAGGGCGAATTTTTGCTGGTGGAAGAGTATAACGCCAAGCTGTGGGTCAATCTAACAGACTATCTGGATACCGGCTTGTTCCTCGATCACCGCATCGCCCGTAAAATGCTCGGTGAGATGAGCCGGGGCAAAGATTTTCTCAACTTGTTCGCCTATACCGGCACGGCCAGCGTGCATGCCGGGTTGGGCGGCGCGCGTAGCACCACCACCGTGGATATGTCGCGAACCTATCTGGAATGGGCGGAGAAAAACCTGCGGGTCAATGGCCTGACCGGGCGGCAACATCGCCTGATCCATGCCGATTGCCTGTCGTGGCTGCGTGAAACGAATGAACAATTTGACGTTATTTTTATCGATCCGCCGACGTTTTCCAATTCCAAACGCATGGAAGACACCTTTGACGTACAGCGCGATCATCTGGCGTTAATGAAAGATCTTAAACGGCTGCTGCGTCGCGGCGGAACGATCATGTTCTCCAACAACAAACGCGGATTCCAGATGGATATGCCGGGATTGGCTGCGTTAGGTCTGGCGGCGCACGAGATCACCGCCCGTACCCAATCACAGGATTTTGCCCGCAACCGTCAGATTCATAACTGCTGGCTGCTAAAGCATGCCGGCGAGGAAAAGTAATAGCAATGTCATTAATCAGCGTATCGGGCGCATGGCTGTCATTCAGCGACGCCCCCCTGTTGGATAACACCGAACTTCATATCGAAGAAAACGAACGCGTTTGTCTGGTCGGCCGCAATGGCGCGGGCAAGTCGACGCTGTTGAAAATACTGGCCAAAGAAATTCCGCTGGATGACGGCCGGATCACCTATGAGCAAGACTTGATCGTCGCGCGTCTGCAACAGGATCCGCCGCGCGATATCGCCGGCAGCGTATTTGATTTTGTCGCTGAAGGCGTCGCCGCGCAGGCGGATTATCTGAAGAATTATCACGCGACGCTGCGCCTGGTAGAAACCGATCCCAGTGAAAAGAATCTGAATCAGCTGGCCAAGCTTCAGGATATTCTTGAGCACCAGGGGCTGTGGCAGTTGGAAAGCCGCATTCACGAGGTGCTGGAACAGCTTGGCCTGGCCGCCGACGCGCCGCTGGCGTCCTTATCCGGCGGCTGGCTGCGTAAAGCGGCGCTGGGGCGGGCGCTGGTCAGTTCGCCCCGGGTTTTGCTGCTGGATGAACCGACCAACCACCTTGACATCGAAACCATTGATTGGCTGGAAGCCTTTCTGAAAACCTTCCAGGGCAGCATCGTGTTTATTTCCCACGACCGTTCCTTTATACGCAATATGGCGACCCGGATTGTCGATTTGGATCGCGGCAAGCTGGTGTCCTGGCCGGGAAATTACGATAAGTATCTGGCCGGGAAAGAAGAAGCGCTGCGGGTGGAAGATCTGCAAAATGCCGAGTTCGATCGCAAACTGGCGCAGGAAGAAGTGTGGATCCGGCAGGGCATCAAGGCACGTCGCACGCGTAATGAAGGCCGGGTGCGCGCGCTGAAAGCCATGCGGAATGAGCGTTCGCAGCGCCGTGAAGTGATGGGCGCGGCGAAAATGCAGGTGGAGGAAGCCGCACGTTCCGGCAAAATCGTGTTTGAACTGGAAGAGGTTAACTATCAGATCGATAATAAGGTTTTGACGCGTAATTTCTCGGCGCAGGTACAGCGCGGCGATAAAATCGCCCTGGTGGGGCCGAACGGCTGCGGTAAGACCACGCTGTTAAAGCTGATGCTGGGCGAACTGACGCCAAGCAGCGGACGGGTACACTGTGGAACCAAGCTGGAAGTGGCCTATTTCGATCAGCACCGCGCCGAGTTGGATCCGGAGCGTACGGTGATGGATAACCTGGCGGAAGGCAAACAGGAAGTGATGGTCAATGGCCGCCCGCGTCATGTGCTGGGGTATTTGCAGGACTTCCTGTTCCATCCCAAACGCGCGATGACGCCGGTAAAGGCGCTGTCCGGGGGCGAACGTAATCGGTTATTGCTGGCGCGCTTGTTCCTGAAGCCCAGTAATTTGCTGATCCTCGATGAACCCACCAACGATCTGGACGTGGAAACGCTGGAATTGCTGGAAGAGTTGATCGACAGCTACCAGGGTACGGTACTGTTGGTGAGCCACGATCGCCAGTTTGTGGATAATTCGGTGACGGAGTGTTGGATCTTTGAGGGCAACGGGGTGATTTCCCGCTATGTCGGCGGCTACTACGATGCCCAGCAGCAGCGTAGCGAGTCGACGCCGCTGCGCACCGCGTCTGCATCCTCCGCGCCGGCGCAGACATCATCCGTGGGCAACGGCAGCGCGCCGCCCGCTAAACGCAATGCGGGAAAACTCAGCTATAACCAACAGCGCGAGTTGGATCAACTGCCGTTGCAAATCGAGCAACTGGAACAGCAAATCGAGGCGCTGCAAACACAAATGAGCGATAGCGGATTTTTCAGTCGTCCGCACGAGGAAACCCAGCAGGTGCTGACGGCATTGGCGGAGGCTGAAAAAACGCTGGAATCCTGTTTTGAACGTTGGGAAGCGCTTGAAGCGCAAAGGAACGGCTGATTTAGCATTAAACGGCCTGACGCGATGGCCGCGTCAGGCGCATTCCTGAAGGAGACGGCGAGCGGTGTGTTCTCACGACCATCATCACGATGACTATATGTTATGCCCGCAGTGTGATTTGTTGGTCAAACTGCCGCAGTTGGCGCATGGTCAAAAAGCGGTGTGCCCGCGCTGTAAAACGGCGCTGACCAGCTATCAGACGGAACCGCGCAAACGCCCGATCGGTTATGCCTTGAGCGCGCTGTTTATGCTTTTGCTGGCTAATCTGTTCCCGTTTGTTTCCATGCGGGTCGCCGGCGTCACCAGCAAGATCACCCTGATTGAAATCCCCAAAGTGATGGTGGCGGAAGATTATGCCAGCGTGGCGACGCTGTTTATGCTGTTTGTTCAGCTTGTTCCCGCCATGTGTATGGCGACGGTGATTCTGCTGTGTTTGCGTATCTCGTTACCGCTGGCGATAAAAAAAGTCATGGGGAAGATCCTGTTCCAACTGAAAGCCTGGGGCATGGCGGAGATTTTCCTGGCCGCGGTGCTGGTCAGTTTCGTCAAACTGATGGCTTACGGCGATATTGGCGTTGGAAACAGCTTTATTCCCTATGTGCTGTTCTGCGTGCTGCAACTGTTGACGTTCCAAAGTCTGGATCGCCGCTGGTTGTGGAACGATATCGTGCCGCCGCCCGATCTGCCGGCCATTCCGCAGACCGGCGTCAGCGGATTGGCGCAAGGGCTTCGCTCCTGTCGGTGCTGTACGGCGATATTGCCCGCCGATCGGTTGGTTTGCCCGCGTTGCCACAGTCGCGGACATGCGCGCAGAAAACACAGTCTGCAATGGACGATGGCGCTGTTGATCACGTCGGTAATGCTGTATATCCCCTCGAATCTGATGCCCATTATGATAACGGAATCGTTAGGCAGCCTGATGGGATCGACGATTATGTCCGGCGTCATCTTTTTGTGGGGATCGGGATCGTATCCGGTGGCGATGGTGATTTTCATTGCCAGCATCATGGTGCCGTCGCTGAAAATGCTGGCATTAGGGTGGTTATGCTGGAGCGCCGGCGGCAAGGGGAAACCGGATAGCGAGCGCCTGCATGTGGTGTATGAAATAGTGGAATTTGTCGGGCGCTGGTCGATGATCGATGTGTTTGTTATCGCCGTGCTGTCGGCGCTGGTGCGCGTCGGGCTGCTAATGAGCATTTATCCTGCCATTGGCGCGGTGCTGTTTGCTTCGGTGGTGATCCTGACGATGTTTGCCGCTATGACCTTTGATCCCCGGTTACTGTGGGATCGCCGTGATGATGTTTTGCATAAGGAGTCCTCCGTTGACGAAAGATAAATACGCCGTTGCGGGCGTAGAAACGATTAAACGCTGGTCGCCTGTCTGGATCGTTCCGATAGTAACGGTGTTGATCGGGGCGTGGATACTGTTTTATCACTTTAGCCATTTGGGGCCGCAGGTCACGTTGGTGACCAGTAATGCCGAGGGCATTGAAGCGGGGAAAACCACGATCAAGAGCCGCAGCGTGGATGTCGGCATCGTCGAAAGCGTCGAACTGAGCGACGATCTCCATCGGGTGGAAATCAAAGCGCGCCTGCATGATGATATGGATGGTTTGCTCAAGGAGGACTCGGCGTTCTGGGTGGTTAAACCGCAGGTCGGGCGCGCGGGGATCTCCGGTCTGGGCACGCTGCTGTCGGGCGCTTATATTGAACTTCAGCCCGGTTCTCACCACGGCGAAAAAAAGGAATTTACCCTGCTGGATTCACCGCCTTTGGCCTCCCCGGATGCCAAAGGCATTCGCGTTATTCTCGACAGCGAGCAGGCCGGTCAACTGAATGCCGGCGATCCGGTACTGTTTCGCGGTTATCGGGTCGGCTCGGTTGAAACCAGCGAGTTCGATCCCGGCGCGCGGAAAATGCGCTATCAACTCTTTATTTCCGCACCTTACGACAGTTTGGTGACCACCAACGTTCGTTTCTGGAAAGACAGCGGCGTGTCTTTTGATATGTCGGCGCAGGGGATGCGGCTGGAAATGGGATCGATAGCCACGCTGTTCAGCGGCGGCGTAAGCTTTGATGTGCCGACTGGCTGGGGGCCCGGCGACCCGGCCGTCGCGCAGGCCGAATATCGGCTATTCAACAACCAGCGCAGCATTCAGGATTCGCTATATACCGATTACCGCGAGTATCTGGTGTTTTTCAGCGAATCCATTCGCGGATTGCAACCCGGCGCGCCGGTTGAATTCCGGGGGATCCGGCTGGGGACGGTGGCGACGGTGCCGTTCTTCACCAAGGATCTGAAACAGAATATCGATAACGATTACCGGATCCCGGTATTGATCCGCATTGAACCCGATCGCTTTGATCACAAGTTGGGCGGCAAATTCGATTTCGAACAGCATTTGAGCAAAGCCCAGCCGTTAGGGCTGCGGGCGGCGTTAAAAAGCGCGAATCTTCTGACCGGGTCGCTATATATCGATCTCGATTTTTATCCGCATGAAAAGGTGGATAAAAGGCTGCTGACGATTGATGGTTATCCGGTATTACCGACCGTTAGCGGCGGTCTGTCTCAGATTCAGCATAAGTTGATGTCGGTACTGGATAAAGTGAATGCATTGCCGCTGAATCCGATGGTGAACGAAGCAACCAAAACGTTGGCGGAAAGTCAGGCAACGCTGCGCGAAATGCAAAAAACGCTGGCCTCGCTCAATGCGATCACCACCAGCAAGGCGATGCAGGATCTGCCGCAGGATATGCAGCAAACCTTGCGCGAGCTGAACCGCAGCATGAAAGGCTTCCAGCCAGGCTCCCCGGCTTATAACAAGATGCTGGGCGATATGCAGCGGCTGGATCAGGTACTGCGCGAGCTACAGCCCGTTCTGCGCACCTTGAATGAGAAGAGCAACGCCCTGGTGTTTGAGGCATCGGGCAGCGAAGATCCTCAACCGAAGAAGGCAAAACAATGATGAAAGGATGGACTCTGGCGTTGGTGTTGTTGCTGACGGCCTGCGGCAGCAACCCGCAAAAAACCTACTATCAGTTGCCGGCTATGCAGGAGGCGGTTGCGCCGGTCGAGAAAACGGCGAACGGCCGGCAATTGTGGCTGGAACACCTCAGCCTAGCGGACTATCTGGCGAGTGCGGGGTTGGTTTACCAAACTAATGATGTGCAATATGTCATTGCCAGCAATAACCTGTGGGCCAGCCCGCTGGAGCAACAGCTCCAGCAATCGCTGGTGGCGAATTTGAGCCACGACATGCCGGGGTGGCTGGTGACGACTCAGCCGCAGGGGAGTGAGCAATCGGTGCTGAATATCTCGGTGACCGCTTTTCACGGCCGTTACGATGGCAAAGTCGCGATCCGCGGGGAATGGGTGCTGAATCATCACGGACAATTGCTTAAACAACCGTTTAACCTGGTGCTGCCGCAGTCGGAGGATGGCTATGATGCGCTGGTCAGAACGTTGGCGCAGGGATGGCGGCAGGTCGCGCAATCCATCGCCCAGCAGACGGCTTCAACCTATTAGTCCTGATGATTGACGGGGTCTCTGGGGGCGATGGCCGGAATGGGCATCGCCCTCAGCGGTCTTTACTCCGGCGGCTAACGGCGCCTTTCTTTCCTGTCAGGGAAAAATCCTATTTTAGTTCACAAATGTGACATTGGCGTGAATTTTGCGCCTTGATCTTTGGCGGCAAAATGGCTATTCATAGTCTGTGGTTGCTTATAAAGTAATCATTGTTTTCTTTCCACCAGATGAATAATGAGGGAAATAAGGCATGAAGAGACAGAAACGCGATCGCCTTGAAAGGGCTCATTCACGTGGTTATCAAGCGGGTATTTCCGGCAGACCGAGGGAGTTTTGTCCTTATCAATCAATAAACGCCCGGTCCTACTGGTTGGGAGGTTGGCGACAGGCCATGGAGGACAGGGCGGTTACCGCTTAACGCGTCTTGTCATGTATATAAGGGAACTGCCTCCGCACGTTTGCGGGGGCTTTTTTATGCTTAGCGGCGTCCGAACCTTATCGATGTTTCCTCTATGGCGGTTAACGGTTCCGCTATTGAATGACCCATAAAAAACGTACAAAATCCGCCTATCAAAAGGAATGCTTGACTGTCAAAGGAGAATGACTATGCCGGGTGCGGCGCGTCTTAACGATAGCGGAAGCGGTCACCAGTGCTTTCCCGAAACACCGATAACTGAAGGCAGCCCCGACGTTTTCATCAACGGCCGGCCCGCCGCCCGTAAGGGGGATACTGTCCAGCTTCACGGTTGCCCCTGTCCCGATGTTCCGCACGGGGTGCATTCACGAAAAATAGCCGAAGGTTCATCCACCGTCTTTATTAACGGTAAACCCGCCGCGCGTATGGGTGATGGAATTAGCTGTGGCGGGGTGATTATCTCCGGCAGCGGCAACGTTATCATTGGCGATACGCCCTATAAGTCCCCTGTTCAGGAATGCGCAAAACAAACGGCACTGAATCGCTCTCCCATCGTGGCCTTGACACCCATGCTGACAATAGAGCCGGTTTTCGCCAAATCCTGTTTGCGTGGCGCGGGCTGTACGGACGCGGGAAAGGAAAACGAGCCGCAGTCTAACATCGGGGAAATGAGCGTTTATGTCGCTGAGCCTGTTGCATCACCTGAGAAACAGAGTGAGGTGAAGCAATATGCGCAGGCGGCGAAAACGAAAAAAACCTCTCCGTTGCCGGCCAAAACCGATGCCTCTGTTTCCGCTAAATTATTAACCGGGACATCATCCCATACCCGCCCTGAATCGCCGCCGCTGGAGCCGTGGTATAAGACGCTATTCGACCTGCTTGTTGGTAAAGCGGATGCGGCGATGTTGCCGCCACCGCCACAGTTGGTGATGGCCGGTACGGCAGCGGAAGCAGGCGCGACTGCTGCTGGCGGCGCGGTGGCTCAGGCAAATCAAGATGCGGCTAAGGCGCTGACACATCAGATGAAACGGCTCTCCGGCCCGCCCGTCTGGCAGGGGCAGCTACAGATGGCGCAGAGTTTTTTGCTGATGGGGGCGCTGGTTCAACAGCACCTGAAAGGTGAACAATCTGACCTGTTAACCCCGGGAAAGCTGCTGGAGGCGGCGAAAAAGCAGGGAACGGCGCCGAGCCGAGTGCGTTATCAGTGGGTGGAAGATGAGGAAACCGGCAGACTGAAAGCGGTGGGCTACCACACCGGCATGGAAA
This sequence comes from Brenneria sp. hezel4-2-4, assembly GCF_013155275.1. Classification (GTDB taxonomy): domain Bacteria; phylum Pseudomonadota; class Gammaproteobacteria; order Enterobacterales; family Enterobacteriaceae; genus Brenneria. Next base: position 391,659 of record NZ_JABJXS010000001.1, on the reverse strand, counting down.
GCGGACGCGATCGGGTTCGTGTCAGGCTGCTGAAACAGGATTTCCCCAATAACCGCTACGAGTTCTGGGAAGATGGCGCAACCGGGCCAACCATTTTATGGACGCCGGATAATCCGGGAATGGAATTGCCAACGGACACGGCACACGGTGAACAGCCGGTTATCCCGTCAGCGATACCGGGATTTGAAATTCCGGAAATTGAGGATGTCAGTATCCTTGCGACACCTATCCCGGAAGAGAAAGATTTTCGGGATTATATTCTGGTGTTTCCGGAAAATGTATTTCCGCCGATTTATGTTTATTTGAGTAAGCCACCCGTTAACTTGCTTGATGTTGATTTATACAGTAATTTTAAGGGGCGTTCACGGCAGGGAAAATACCATGCAGACCATATGCCATCGGCTGCAGCTGTAATAGAGTTTTTGAAGCGGTTGTATCCTGATGCTAAAGAATATGAATTAGAACAGATGGCTAAGGATGTCTCGGCTATAATCATTCCTGCTGAAGTTCACCAAAAAATTAGTGAAACTTATGGTTGGCGCAATAGGCCGCAAGATATTGATCGAGACTCTCATGATTTACGCGGTGCGGTAGATCGCAACTTTGACGCGATAAAACCTACTCTGAAAGAGTATGGTGTGACAGAAGAGCAGTTGGAGGCGGCAAGGGAAAAAATGCATAAACTCAATGAAGATCAGGGGTTGTATTAATGACCGTAAATGTAGAAGCATTAATCGATAGCTTGGGAAAAACTCATCAGGAAATATTTGATGCAGGTCTGATTTCCTATAAAACCAAACCGACTGGTTTTTCTGGCAGCTCTAGTATTAGTCTGGATATGGCAAAAGAGGGTATTTATCTCTCTTTTAATAGAAATGATCGAGTATTGAATGAAATTACTTTGATTATATCAAATAGAAAATCCGGGTATTATTTCCCAAATAAACTACCGCATCCGCTAAAAAATACGATGTCAAGAAGCTGGGTTCAGGAAAAGTTTGGTGAACCCTGTAAATTTCTGCCACCAAGGAAGAGATTAAAAAGAGATATTGGCTATACAGATCTTTATCATTTAAAAAATTATAGTCTTCCGGTGAGTATGCAGATAGATTATGATCTTAATGAAAAAGTTGAGGCAATAACATATTTACCTACTTCAATGCTCAGATGGTGATCGTTTGATGAAGGCTATGACTGGCCTTCATTATTTACCCTATCACCCTTTATCCCTGAACATGAAAAGATCGAAATAACAGCTCAAGTCGTTCCCACAGCACGAAGATCAAAATCTCTTTAACCTTGGGTTCATCCAGTTCAACGACCGCGTAAATTAATGCCCGACATTGATCGATGATTTCTTCCAGTTCCCTCACCGAGCTTTTCTTTATCTGTCTGTTGGGAAGTTGGCGAAGGAAAAAACTGGCCTAATGATAGGGATACTGGATTTCACAAACAAAAAAGTTCGCCGAAGCGAACTTTTTTATGCATTACTTTATGCAGGACAAAATCAATATTATAATGTAACTAATTGATTTTGTATCAAATATGGCGGTGAGGGAGGGATTCGAACCCTCGATACGTTTTCACGTATACACACTTTCCAGGCGTGCTCCTTCAGCCTCTCGGACACCTCACCGGGGGTCGTCAGTACGCAGTACCGGCGACGGCGCTAATGTAGGGAAATTGCGCAGCAGCGTCAATAAACTTCTGCTGCTACGGTGCGCGTTTAGCTAAAGTTAACGCAATTTGCTGCTTTACTCGCCATTTATCCCTGTTTGTCATTTCAAATGGCACCTGATGTATTTAGTAGAATGTTTCTTTTTTGTTGCTCCATGGTTATTGGGCCGTTCATTGGCTGTGCGCGGCGCGCAAAAATGTTATGCTTTTTCGACGAAAAGCTGACTCAGGAGAAATTATGTATCCCGTCGATTTACATATGCATACCGTTGCCAGCACCCACGCATATAGCACCTTGCATGACTATATCGCCGAGGCGAAAAAGAAGAGTATCCGTCTGTTTGCCATTACCGATCATGGCCCCGATATGGCCGATGCGCCGCACTACTGGCACTTTATGAATATGCGGATCTGGCCGCGGCAGGTGGATGGCGTAGGTATTCTGCGCGGCATCGAAGCCAACATTAAAAATGTGGCAGGGGAAATTGATTGCGCCGGGCCGATGCTGGATCAAGTGGATTTAATCATTGCCGGCTTTCATGAACCGGTATTCCCGCCGCAGGATAAAGAGACCCATACCGCTGCCATGATCGCCACGATGGCCAACGGCGACGCGCATATTATCAGTCATCCCGGCAACCCGAAATTCCCGGTCGATATTCGCGCTATCGCCGAGGCCGCCGCCAAATATAATGTGGCGCTGGAGTTAAATAACTCCTCATTTATGCATTCGCGTAAAGGGAGCGAGCCTAACTGCCGGGCTATCGCCGAAGCCGTGCGTGATGCCGGTGGTTTGCTTTCTTTAGGTTCTGATTCCCATATCGCATTTTCTCTGGGAGACTTCACCCATTGCCAACGTATTTTGCAGGAGGTGAATTTCCCGCAGGAACGCGTATTGAACGTGAGTCCCCGACGGGTATTAAATTTTCTTGAACAGAGGGGAAGGCCGGCAATTGCCGAACTTGCCGATTTGTGACGCCGTCACTTAATAATCATCAACGGGTTGTCTGAATGAATGAGTTTTCTATCGTGTGCCGCATCCTCGGCTCCTTATTTTATCGCCAGCCGCAGGATCCGCTGTTAACACCGCTGCTTACGCTGATTAAAGAAGGCAGACTGCAACAGCACTGGCCGCTGGAACAGGATACCTTGCTGGAGCGTTTGCAAAAGGGTTATGACGCGGCAGCCATGGAGGCCGATTATCAGTCTCTGTTCGTCGGCGATGACTGCGCGGTGTCTCCCTGGCGTTCGGCCTATCAAATGGATGCTGAACCCACTGACGTGAGAACATTTTTACAACAGCGCGGGATGCCGCTCAACGACGGGCCAGTCGATCACTTCGGCGGGTTGCTCCTGGCGGCGTCATGGCTGGAGGATCAGGCCGGGGAAGACGAAACCGCCGCACAGATCGCGCTGTTTGATGAATACCTGTTGCCCTGGAGCGGCCGTTTTTTGGGTAAGGTGGAAAGCCACGCGACGACGGCATTTTACCGTACGCTGGCGGCTATTTGCCGTGAGGCGCTTGACGCCATGCGTGATGAACTGGATGAGGCGGGCGGATTGTCAACCGACGCAGAGTAGGGCATTTTCCGGCAGGGATCAGGTGACAGCGGCGCCGTCACCTGCGGTGCGTATTAGTCAGTGAACAGAATAATGATTTGTCCCGGTTTGATCTCAATGCCTTTCGCCATCTTCTTCGCCAACGCCTCGGTGGCGCTGTTATCCGCATTCAGGATATAGGCGGGTTTCTGCGCGAAGTAACTTTTCAGCGATTGATTCAGATAGGGACTCAGGGTATTCATCACCGTCTGCATTTTTTCCGGCTGGACGGTGTAATCAACCAACTCCATCTCTTTCAGATAAATGGCGCCCTGCGCCTTATCGAACACCGGTTGCGCCTTCAGCGTCAGTTTCAGATCGGCGGTTTGATCGCCAAGCAGCGAGGTGACATCAACCCGGGCATTGCCGGACAGGGTAACTTTACCGGGCTCAGTCCGGCCGATTTGACTGCTCAGGTCGGTTAAGACGATATTGGCGTCCACAACGCCGGGCATACCCAGTTGTTTCTGGTAATCATTGTGCTTTTGCAGGTATTCGTTGATTTCTTGCTCATTGAGCGTGTACTGCGTCAGCTTGTTACAGCCGCTTAACGTAAAGACCAGCAGCAATGCCGTGGCTGCGAATCCCAACTTCTTCATTTTCTGACCTCTATTATTATTTCCAGGTGTGTAATCTTGTGGTTGATGCCACGGTATCAGTGTGCGCCGCCGGGTGGTCTTCACCAATCGGATAGCCCTGAAAACGCCGAAGCCGCTTCCCGGCGAAGCGGCTGGAAAATGCTGTTATTATTGCGCGAGACTGCTCAGCAGCGTGATCTGCGTCTGCTTGGCCATATTGTCACGGTAGTCGGCAACCCGGGACGGCGGCGTGACGCCAGCGACAATCGTCAGAGAACGTAGCAGAGGAAACAGGTGGATATCATCGGTGGACAATTCCCCGTTGCAGGCGTTGGGCTGAACGATCAGCGGATCAAGCTCCTGCAAATCATTATTCAGTTTTTTGATCAGCCCCTTCGAGTGACTGAGATGCTCTGCAAAACTGCCGAGCTGAGCCTCTTTTTTATTGATGAAATATTGCCGCGCCGATGCGGAGGCGAACTCTTCAAACGCTGCCTGAGCAAAGCGTGGAATAATCAGACGCGGCGTATAATCGGATACCTTACGCAACCAGGCATTGATCGCCGAATTGATGGGGCCGGTCAGTAACGGTTTTTTATCATAATTATCGATGAAATGAACGATGTCCATGCTTTCCGGCATACAACTGCCGTCGTCTTTTTGCAGGATCGGCACCATTTTTTGCCCGATCAGCTTTTTGGGCGTGGCTTCATCATCGTTGGCTAAAATTTGCAGTTCGACAGGGATATTCTTCAGGCCGAAAATCATGCGCGCTTTTACGCAATACGGACAGTGGTCGTAGACATATAGCTTCATATTCGTATCCTCTGGTTCACTGATAACACATGGCCGCGCCTGCGGCCGCGAGTGGAACGGGTCATCAAACGACAGAGCAACAATCGATTGAATGTATTAGGAAAGTATGCAGCGCAATACCCGGGAGATCAAATACGCCGGTAAAACAGCTAAATCAGTGACCGCCGAGCATTGCCGGTTCAATACGGCGCTGATTGAACTGCCAATAGAGCGCGGCCAGCGTCAACAGGCCGATAACGCCTAACATGAACCAGGGTAATTCAGGTTGCTCCAGAGTATGCCCTACGTCGAACAGCCAACCGCCGCCGCTATAGCCAATGGCGCCCCCCAGCGCCAGCCCCAGACGGCTGAACCCCATGTAACTGCCCCTGGCGCGGGGATCCGCCAGCGAGGCGCTCAGCGTTTCGCGCGCCGGTTCTGCAATAATGGCGCCGATATAAAACAGGCTGATTAGCATCAGCAAGGATTGCAGACTGGCGGTCAAACCGATGGGGAACAGGCTGACGGTCATAATCAGCAGCCCGGCCATCAGGCGCTGCTCCAGCCGGTAATGTTTCTCGCTCCAGCGGGCAATCGGATAAAGCAGCGTCAGCGAAAGGGCGGCTTCAATGGCATACATCCATTTTACCGCCGCCGGCGTGCCGGCAATCTCATTGACCATGATGGGCAGCATTAACAACACCTGCACCGCCAACATGTAATAACCAGTCAGGGTCAGGACATAGGTCAGAAAACGCCGATCGCGGATAACGCGCGTCATGCCTTCACGGATTGGCGTTCTGACGGTCGAAATTCGGTAAGCCGGCAACAACCATCCGTTTAATGCTGCGGCCAGCACGAAAATAATGGCGCCGACCCAGCAAACCACTTCAAAGTCATACTGAAGCAGCCAACTACCGATAAGCGCGCCAATTACCGCCCCGGCGCTGTCCTGCATCATCAGCAGGGAGTAGAAACGGCCTCGCTCCTGCGGTCGAACCAGTTTAATCACCAGCGCCGTTCGCGGCGGATCGAATAGCGTGCCGCCCAGCCCGGAAAGCGCGCAGGATAACCATAACAGCCAGGGTTGGTCGGCAATAGCCATAAAAACGAAACCGGCGGCGCGTAATAGCATCCCGGTGATAATCATCGGTTTTGCGCCGTACCGGTCAGCAATGGCGCCGGAGAAAATGCCCAGCCCTTGTTGAATAAGCTGACGTAATCCCAGCGCAATGCCGACCAATAACGCAGCCCAACCCAGTTGATCGACAAAACGAATGGAAATAAGGGGGAAGACAACAAAGAACCCCAGAACCACCAACATATTATCCAGTAACAGGAAATATTTACCCAAGCTCCGAGCTTGTGACATCAGAGGCATGTTTCACCACGAGGAAGAAGAAAGAAAATAACCCACGTGACTATTTTGAACTCTATTGGGTGTTTGGGATAGCCTGTTGATGGATAATATTTTTTTATCGTCAGAGCGTTATCCGGCTAGCATTTCCGCTAAAAAAGCGCAGTTTATCGTTCCGATCGAACAATAACTCAGCGGTGGGGATTTTACGCCAGAGAATTTATGCGGTTATAGTAAGAGTGGTCAGTAATAACGATATTTTCTGTCTGTAGGAAATATTTATCCGTTTATTCCGATAAATTTTATTTATCGAGCAACCCGCAATTCAGGGGGGGAAATGTTTGGCTACCGTTCTGCGCCATCACGGGTGCATTTGACGACCGATCGGCTGGTGGTGCGTTTGGCCCATGAGCGTGATGCCTGGCGTCTGGCGGAATACTATTCGGAAAACCGTGATTTCCTTAAGCCCTGGGAACCGTTGCGTGATGCCAGCCATTGCTATCCTTCGGGCTGGCAGGCGCGGTTGAGTGTGATTAATGATATGCACAAACAAGGCAGCGCCTATTATTTTCTACTGCTTGACCCCAATGAGAATGAGGTGTGGGGGGTGGCGAATTTTAGCAATGTGCTGCGGGGATCTTTCTACGCCTGCTATCTGGGGTACTCTCTTGGTCAAAAATGGCAGGGGCAGGGGTTGATGTACGAAGCGCTTCAGCCTGCGTTGCGTTATATGCAACGTCAGCAATATATGCACCGCATTATGGCTAACTATATGCCGCACAACCAACGTAGCGGAAATCTGCTGGCCCGGCTGGGATTTGAACGGGAAGGGTATGCGAAAGATTATCTGCTTATCGATGGAAAATGGCAGGACCACGTTCTGACCGTCCTGACTACCCCTAACTGGAAGCCGCCGCGCTAAGGGTACCTGATGAAATATCAGCTAAGTGTTCGAGAAGCCAGAGTAATTGGCTGTATGTTGGAAAAGCAGATCACCACGCCGGAACAGTATCCGATGTCGCTAAACGGCGTGACAACAGCCTGCAATCAGAAAACGAATCGTGAACCGGTAATGGATCTGAGCGAAAACGATGTTCAGCAAACGCTCGATCTGCTGGTAAAAAAACATTTTTTGCGCACGCTCAGCGGATTTGGTCATCGGGTGGTTAAATACGAGCAGCGGTTTTGTAACTCGGAATTCGGCGATCTGAAATTGTCTTCCGCCGAAGTGGCTTTGGTGGCGACGTTACTGCTACGCGGCGCGCAAACTCCCGGTGAACTGCGTACCCGGGCCGCTCGCTTGCACGAGTTTGCGGATGTGAATGAGGTGGAAAACGTGCTGGAACAGATGCGGCAGCGCGAAGATGGCCCGTTTGTGGTGCGTCTGGCCCGAGAGCCGGGCAAACGCGAAAGCCGCTATATGCATCTTTTCAGCGGTGAGGTAAGCGAAGACGTTGCGTTGCCGACAGAGACGGAGACAGCCTCGCTTCCGCTTGCCGTGCGCGTCGAAGCGCTGGAGAAAGAGGTGGCGGAGCTTAAGCGGCAGATTGCGGCATTGTTGGCGTAAAGGGATAAACCCCGCGAGTGATAGAGACGTGCTGAGAATGCGCTGAAAAGTTCAACGGTCGTTACAATGCCGGGTAGCTATTAAGCGCGTAATGCGTAGACTAGTCGCACCGCGCAATCAGGATGACCGCAGAATGGTCGATAACAGTCCCGAACATTTCAGAATATAATCGGATGAATTTACTTAAATCACTGGCAGCCGTCAGTTCAATGACCATGCTTTCACGCGTGTTAGGTTTTGTGCGTGATGCGATAGTGGCGAGGGTTTTTGGCGCGGGCATGGCGACGGACGCATTCTTTGTCGCCTTTAAACTCCCTAATCTGTTACGCCGCATTTTTGCGGAGGGCGCATTCTCTCAGGCTTTTGTGCCCATTCTGGCTGAATATAAAAGTCAGCAGGGCGATGAAGCGACCCGAACCTTTCTCGCCTACGTCTCCGGTATGCTGACGCTGATCCTGGCGCTGGTGACCGTGGCGGGTATGGTGGCGGCGCCGTGGGTGATTATGGTGACCGCCCCCGGCTTTGCGGCTACGCCCGATCGTTTTGAACTTACCTCGGCGCTGTTGCGGGTCACGTTCCCTTATATCTTGCTGATTTCCCTGACCTCAATGGTGGGATCGGTGCTGAATACCTGGAATCGGTTCTCGGTGCCGGCATTTGCTCCGACGCTGCTGAATGTCAGCATGATCGGTTTTGCCCTGTTCGCGACGCCGTATTTTGATCCGCCGGTGATGGCGCTGGCCTGGGCGGTACTGGTCGGCGGTTTGCTGCAACTCGGCTACCAACTGCCGCACCTGAAAAAGATCGGCATGCTGGTATTGCCCCGCATCAAATGGCGCGAGCCGAGCGTCTGGCGGGTGATGAAACTGATGGGGCCTGCGGTTCTGGGGGTATCGGTTAGTCAAATATCACTGATCATCAATACCATTTTCGCCTCATTTCTCAGTGAAGGGGCGGTATCGTGGATGTACTACGCCGATCGGCTGATGGAATTCCCGTCGGGGGTGCTGGGCGTGGCATTGGGCACCATTCTTCTGCCTTCGCTGGCGAAAAGCTTCGCCAGCGGCAATCATGATGAATATTCCCGCCTGATGGACTGGGGATTGCGGCTGTGCTTTTTGCTGGCGCTGCCCAGCGCGGTCGCATTGGGGATTCTGGCCCAACCGTTAACGGTATCGCTGTTTCAATACGGAAAATTCAGCGCCTTTGATGCGGCGATGACGCAACGGGCGTTGATTGCTTATTCCGTGGGGTTAATGGGGCTGATCGTTGTGAAGGTGCTGGTGCCCGGGTTTTATTCCCGGCAGGATATCAAGACGCCGGTGAAAATTGCGATTGTGACGCTGATTCTGACTCAGGTGATGAACCTGATCTTTATCGGTCCGTTGCAACATGCGGGGCTGGCGCTTTCCATCGGGCTGGCATCCTGTCTGAATGCCGGATTATTGTTCTGGCAATTACGCAAGCAGGATATTTTTCATCCGCAACCCGGCTGGACGCGCTTTCTGCTGAAGCTGGCCATTGCCGTGATTATGATGTCGCTGGTGTTGGTTGGCCTGCTGTGGTGGATGCCCGCCTGGGATGTCGGCGGTATGACCTGGCGCATAACACGGCTGATGCTGGTCGTGGCGGCGGGGGCGGGGGCCTATTTTGTCACGTTGGCGGTACTGGGATTCCGACCGCGCGATTTCGCCCGCCGCAGCGTCTGAGTTGCTCTTCCAAACTCGTTTTCTCCCTCCCCGTCTAAACTGATGTCCAGGTTTAGGGATCGGTTCAGTTAAGGGGAGGGCCGGAGTTTACATCTTCTCTACGGTAGCAATACCCAGCGTATCCAGGCCTTGTTTGAGCGTTTTGGCCGTCAGCAATGCCAGTTTCAGGCGGCTTTGACGAACCTCATCGTTTTCGGCATTCAAAATCGGGCAGTGTTCGTAAAAACCGGAGAACAGCCCCGCCAGATCGTACAGATAGGCGCACATCACATGCGGCGTCCCGTCGCGGGCAACCGTGGTGACGGTTTCTTCAAATTGCAACAACCGGGTGGCCAGGGCAATTTCACGTTCTTCACTCAGCATAACCGGCTGCGTCAGGCTACCTTCCTGAATGTCCGCGCGTTTAAAGATCGAGGCCACGCGAGTATAGGCATACTGCATATAAGGCGCGGTATTGCCTTCGAACGCCAGCATGTTATCCCAGTCAAAAATGTAGTCGGTGGTGCGGCTTTTGGACAAGTCGGCATATTTTACCGCACCGATGGACACCACTTTCGCCAGCTCATGCAATTCGTCGCTGTCCATGTGCGGATTTTTTTCGGCAATAAGCTTACAGGCGCGCTCATAGGCCTCATCCAGCAGATCGGAAAGCTTAATGGTGCCGCCGGCGCGGGTTTTAAACGGCTTGCCGTCTTTGCCCAACATCATGCCGAACATATGATGTTCCAGACTGACGGAATCCGGCACGTAGCCCGCCTTACGTACAATCGCCCAGGCCTGCATCAGATGCTGGTGCTGACGCGAATCGATGTAGTAAAGCACCCGGTCGGCATGCAGCGTTTCATAGCGGTATTTCGCACAGGCGATATCGGTTGTGGTGTAGAGATAGCCGCCATCCTTTTTCTGGATGATAACGCCCATCGGTTCGCCTTCCTTGTTCTTGAATTCATCAAGGAAAACAACCGTTGCGCCTTCGCTCTCAACCGCCAGACCTTGCGCTTTCAGATCGGCGACGATGCCCGGCAACATGCTGTTGTACAGGCTCTCGCCCATGACATCGTCTTTCGTCAGCGTGACGTTAAGGCGCTCATAGGAGATCTGATTCTGCGTCATGGTGATGTCCACGAGCTTGCGCCACATCTGACGGCAATATTCATCGCCGCCCTGTAGTTTTACCACATAGCGCCGGGCTCGTTCCGCGAACTCGGCATCGTCGTCATAATGCTTTTTCGCTTCCCGGTAGAACGCTTCAAGGTCAGATAGCGCCATCTCTCCGGCATTGTCATTCTGCACTTTTTCAAGATAGGCGATCAGCATCCCGAACTGCGTGCCCCAATCACCGACATGGTTGGCCCGGATGACGCGGTGACCCAGGAATTCCAATGTACGCACCGCCGCATCGCCAATAATGGTGGAGCGCAGGTGGCCGACATGCATCTCCTTGGCCACATTGGGGGCTGAATAATCAACCACGATAGTTTGCGATTCAACCGGTGTTACGCCCAGTTTGGGCGCGATCAGCGCATTCTCTACCTGGCGGGCAACCCACTGTTTATCGAGAAAGATATTAATAAAACCCGGGCCTGCGATTTCTGTTTTTTCTGCGATGCCATCCAGCGCTAAAAGCTGAACGACTTTTTCCGCCAATTGACGCGGAGGCATGCCAAGTTTTTTGGCAACGGCCATAACGCCGTTAGCCTGATAATCGCCAAACTGTACTTTCGCCGACTGGCGGACCTGCGCTTCGCTACCAATAGGAGCGCCCGCTGCGGCCAATGCCTGGCTAACTTTTTCGGAGAGAAGAGCCTGAATATTCACCGGTTTACCTTAAATAAAAAATCAAGCCCTGCTTATACCATATTTGCCTTTACGAGTCAGCAGATGGGGCGGGGCGCGCGGTGGGAAGTGACATGCTTACATTGAAAGTGACGGGAGACGGGATGAGATAAAAAATGATATTTGGCTGGCGTATTGAAATTTTTATGTGAAACAGGGGTAACCGAACGTCTCGTTCTTAACGTTTCTTTGTCTTTGAGTTTACGCCGATTTTGTGTTCGCTCTTGGTTTTAAAGTGGCGAAAAATAGCATATGCCGCAATAATGACCAGCAGAATTGAAATGATTAATAGCATCATGATGAAGACTCGCATTATTATTTGGACGTTCAAATTATCCTGTTTCTTTTCTTCATTCAATGGGTGTGATTTTATTTAAGACAACTCTCAACAAAGGTTAGGCGAGGATCGGTATGTCAATAAATAGCAGGCATTTTTAGGATTATTAATCAATCCTGTTGATTCTGTTTATCCCGATTTCACGATGACTTTTGGCGCCGAAAGCACGAATAACCAAAAAAGAATAAAAATATAACCGCATTAAAAAGTGATGGATGGTGATATTCTCACCCTGTAAATTGCCCCTGATAATTTGCGTGGCTAATGAGGAGTCATACTTATATGTTGCCTGAAGATTTGGCGGTGGATCTGGTTCGTTTCGAGCAAGAATTGAAGGAGTTTGCGGCGGTGCTTCAACTGGATTTGGCGCAGTTCAACGCCGATCACATTTCGTTGCGCTGCCATCAGAACGCGACCGCGGAACGCTGGAAAACACAGATGTTGAACATCGGAAGCCTGCTTTCCGAAAATAGGATTAATGGGCGACCTATTTGTCTGTTTATATTAAATTCGGCAATCAAAATCGGCCCCTGGCGCATCGATTGTATTGAGTTACCCTGGCCGGGAAAAAAACATTATCCGCATGAAGGATGGGAGCATGTGGAGTTACTGCTGCCGGGCGATCCGGATACTCTGCATCAGAGAGCGCTAGCCGGTTTATCCGATGAAGCATTGCGTACGCCGGGCGTAAAAATTAATTTCAGTTCGCCGCAGGGTGAAAAAGAGCGTATCCCTAATCCCACGTTGGCCGTCACCAATGGGAAGGTAACCATAAAGTTTCACCCATTTGATATTCGGGATATTGTGGCAAGTGAAAACGGTGACCTATGAAAGCGGCGCTGACGGAAATTGTTGTGACCGAGCAGCCAGCGTTTCACGATTTATCCTCCTGCTAAACACATTAATAGAATTGTGGTTTATGTCATATTTATTGCAGGTATTTATCGTATTCATTGTGACCCTGGTCTCCTCATGGCGCACGCTTGAATGCCATAGTTATCAATTCACGTAATTCATGGACGATCCCGCGTAATTTAGGGAAATGAAATTTAGTGGTATTCAGCAGCGTTAAATGGAGGTGGATATGCCAAAACTGGAGGTATGTTGTTATCGCATTGAGTGCGCAATCACCGCAGAACAGGCGGGTGCGGATCGAATTGAGCTATGCTCCGGCTTACGGGACGGGGGATTAACGCCGGCATACGGAGCCTTGCGCCTTGCTCGTGAGAAAATAGCGATTCCCGTTCATCCTATTGTGCGTCCCCGCGGCGGTGATTTTTGCTATAGCGCCAGCGAATTCGCGTCGATTAAATATGATATTGAGCAAATTCGGGAGATGGGTTTTCCTGGTGTGGTTATCGGTATTCTTGATGCTGAAGGGCATGTCGATTTACCGCGGATGAAAGAGATTATGTCGCTGACCCGGGGAATGGCGGTGACTTTTCACCGCGCGTTCGATATGTGCCTGAATCCTTATATTGCGCTGGAACAACTGACGGATTTGGGCGTCGCCCGGATCCTGTCGTCCGGGCAACAGCAGACTGCCGAAAACGGATTGGTATTATTGCGTGAACTAACTCATGCCAGCCGCGGTCCAATCATTATGGCCGGATCCGGTGTGCGATTGACCAATCTCCATAAATTCCAGCAAAGCGGTATTCAGGAACTGCATAGCTCTGCCGGACTGTGGATGCCATCAGTGATGCGCTATCGCAAAATTGGTGTGTCCATGTGCTCAGATACCGATATGGATGAGTTTAGCCAGTATTGTGTTGATGGCGATGTGGTGGCTGCGATGAAACGAGCATTAAGCACAGACCGTGCAACATCATCGGTTTCATAACTGTTTTCAGGTTGTGCATATCAACCTGCCAGAGCACCCTTGCCGCGCAGCATACCGACAGGTTTGCTTGCGAGTACCAAGCCCCGGCGTGTTGCCGGGGCTTTTTTTCTGCCCATAACCTCAAGGCTTGCGGGCGACCAGCACGGCGCGCACGGGCGCAGGGTAGCCTTCCACGGTTTTACAGCGATCGGCGGGATCGAGAAAATCAGCCAGTGATTCGGTGATCATCCAGTCGGTTCTGCGCTGCTCCTCCGGCGTGGTGGGGCAGATATCCACGACCCGGACATCCACAAATCCGCATTTTTTCAGCCATTGGGTCAGCGCATCGGGCGAGGGGATAAAATAGACATTGCGCATCTGCGCATAGCGTTCTCCCGGCACCAGCACCTGATTTTCGTCGCCGTCGATGACCAGCGTTTCCAGCACCAGCTCGCCGCCGGACACCAACTGATTTTTTAACTGCCACAGATGATCGAGCGGCGAGCGGCGGTGATACAACACGCCCATGGAAAAAACCGTGTCAAACGCCGCCAACTCCGGCAACTGTTCGATGCCAAGGGGCAACACGTGGGCGCGCTGGTCATCACCCAACAGCTTGCGTACCGCTTCAAACTGACACAAGAACAACTGCATGGGATCAATGCCGACCGCCATACGCGCGCCTTCACCCACCATCCGCCACAGGTGATAGCCGCTGCCGCAGCCGACATCAAGAATCAGACGATCCTGCAACGGCGAGATATGGGGAAGCACGCGCTGCCATTTCCAGTCAGAGCGCCATTCGGTATTGATATTTACGCCGTAAAGCGAGAACGGGCCTTTGCGCCACGGCATTAGGTTGCGCAGCAGCACTTCTATCCCTTCACGCTGTCCGGCGGAAATATCCGGCGCCATGCCGGCGGTCACGCTATTTGTCAGATCGAGATGCGTGGGCGTCAGCGCGGGAAGATGCTCAAGGGTGTTGAACCACAGTTTGAATTTACCGTGCAGCGATTCCTGCTGCCAGCGACTTAACTGCGAGGGCAGGGTATTAAGCCAGTGACTTAGCGGACCTTTAGCGATTTGCTGATAAAAATTGCCGAAATCGATCACGCCTTGTCCCCTGTCTTGAGCGCCAGTAATGAACCGAAATTAAAGCATTGGAACCAGAGTTCGGCATGCTCAAAGCCAGCCTGCTTCAAGCGGCGCTTATGGGTATCCACGGAATCGGTCAGCATGATGTTTTCCAGCATGCTGCGCTTTTGGCTTATTTCTAATTCACTGTAGCCATTGGCGCGTTTGAAATCGTGGTGCATGTTGAATAACAGCTCATCCACCTCGGCATCGGCAAAACTGAATTTTTCGGACAACACCAGCGCGCCGCCGGGTTTTAACCCGCCATAGATCCGGTCGATCAATGTCTGCCGGTTGGCCGGATCGAGAAACTGAAGGGTGAAGTTCAGCACCACCATGGATGCGTTTGCAATTTCAATATCAAGAATATCCGCTTCGAGGATCTCCACCGGGGTATCCGAACGGAAAGCATCAATATGATTGCGGCAGCGTTTTATCATCGCCGGCGAATTATCCACCGCGATAATTTTGCAACCCGGCACGTGAATATTGCGCCTTATCGACAAGGTGGCGGCGCCCAGGGAGCAGCCCAGATCATAGACCTGACTCTCCGGTTGCACGAAGCGTTCCGCCAGCATTCCGATCATTGAAATAATGTTGGAATAGCCGGGAACGGAACGCTGAACCATATCTGGAAAGACTTCGGCAACGCGTTCATCGAATGTCCAGTCGCCGAGATTGGCAATCGGGGCGGAAAAAAGCAGGTCGCGGTTTGGCATGGCAAAAGTAATGGCTGAGAGTGATAATTGAGGGGGCATATTCTAGCAGAATGATGCAAGAAAGCATGTATACCCTGCATCTTTCAAGCTACCGGCGTATTGGCTGCCGGTCGACATCATCCGAACCCGGCATGACTTGGGGCGCGAGAGGGCTTAATACAGGGTAAAAACCATTTCCCAGGGAAGATAATAGAGGTTGACCAGCGACATCAGGAGTAATGAGACATAGGTTGCCGCCATGCCCGAGCGTCTCCAGCGAAACTCACGCTGCCGCAGACCGTAGTAATGAAACAGACGCCCGACAATCAACAGCATGCCGCACAGGTGGATCATCGCGACGATGGCGCCGTTCATCTCCATCAAAACCAACAGAATAGCGCCGATAGGAATATATTCCACCGCATTGCCATGAACCCGGATGGCCGTCTGTAGTTCATAAAATCCACCATCGCCATAGGCTACGCGGTACTGCATTCTGAGTTTAACCACGTCGACAGACAACTTGATCAACAACAATGCGCCAAGCACTACGTAGAGCGCGCTTACCATTTTTAACTCCATGACTGACCGAAAACGGCTTGCAGAATAATAGCTTTCCCTGGCAGAACTGTCGCCTGTAAAGCCAACTTTTTTTATCTGAAATGAACCCGGTTATAGTTACGTTTATAAGGAAAAGAACTAATGAATAACGGGCGCGCCGCGGTTATTCACATGAGTTATCAGTCTTTGTCAGTCAACAACAAATGGTTATTAAAACAGGGATGCCTGCTGAGGCCAGTCTGGCGGCGCGGGCATCGTGGGAATAATACCGGCCAGTAACGGCCAGAGCTGTTGCGCCAGCAACGGCGCATCGCCGATATCGGGCGTATGAATAAACAGAAAAGGTCGCGCGTGAGACCATTGCGGCAGTTTATTGAGCCACGGCTGAAACCAGGACCGATTTTCCTCAAGATCCTCACTGCCGATAAAGCGAATTAACGGTTGCGTGGCGGTCAACACGGCATGAACCGGGACGCGCGGTTTTTTGCGTTGCGCCTCCCGCATCGCCGGACTGTCCGGCGCGGCATGATGTACCGGGCGGCTGTCCATGATAACGCGGTTCATCCCACGCTTCCGTAACCCCTGATTCAAGGCGCGTTCACTCTCGCCTTTGGCGAAAAAATCTGGGTGGCGAACCTCAACGCCGTAGCTGAAGCCTTGCGGCAGCGCGTCGAGAAATTGCCACAGCGTGGGAAGCTGGGCCGGGCCGAAAGCCGCGGGCAACTGAACCCAGAGTTGCCCAATCCGCGATGCCAGCGGGGCCAGACATTGGTAGAAGCCGAGCACCTCCTGTTCACAGTTGCGCAGCCCAGCCAGATGGCTGATGGCGGACGGAAATTTAAAGCAGAATCGAAAATCATCGCTAGTCATATCACGCCAGCGCATCACCAGTTCACGGCTGGGCAACGCATAAAAAGTCGTATTCCCTTCAACACAGTTAAAGTAGCGGGAATAATCCGCCAGATCGTGCAATCCTAAACGACTCCAGGCAGGATGTTGCCATTGGGGTAATCCGATATACATTGTTTTGTTCCGGTAACAAATTAAGCCTATATTAGCGATCATTTCATTAACCGATAACGAAAATTGTCAAAAAGAGTGTGCGGGCTAGCCGCAGAGCGTTACCTTCATACTTATCGTCCGGGCGAATTTCCTTTATAATAGCCGCCTTTTTTCATCGGACAGTAATCCAGAAAAACCATGCCGTTCAGCAAAGATACCACGGCTTTTTCAACCGCTCAGTGCGGCGAAAAGGGGTGGGTTGTGCGGCTGAGTAAAAGGACATAGTGATGCGTACTGAATATTGCGGGCAGTTGAATTTGTCCCATGTGGGCCAGGAAGTGACATTGTGCGGTTGGGTTAACCGCCGTCGCGATCTGGGTGGTTTGATTTTTATCGATATGCGCGACCGCGAAGGTCTGGTGCAGGTGTTCTTTGATCCGGATCGGCAGGATGTACTGAAACAGGCATCCGAACTGCGCAACGAATTCTGTATTCAACTGAAAGGCGTAGTACGCGCCCGTCCTGACAGTCAAATCAACCGGGATATGGCCACCGGTGAAGTGGAAGTTCTTGCCACGGCGCTGACCATCATCAACCGCTCCGAGCCGCTGCCGCTGGACTCGAACCAGACCAACACGGAAGAGGCGCGTCTCAAGTACCGTTATCTGGATTTGCGCCGCCCTGAAATGGCTCAGCGTCTGAAATCCCGTGCGCGCATTACCAGCTTTGTGCGTCGTTTTATGGACGATCACGGTTTTCTGGATATTGAAACGCCGATGTTGACCAAAGCGACGCCGGAAGGAGCGCGTGACTATCTGGTGCCGAGCCGGGTGCACAAAGGCAAATTCTATGCGCTGCCGCAGTCGCCCCAGTTGTTCAAACAGCTGCTGATGATGTCCGGTTTCGATCGCTATTATCAAATCGTCAAATGCTTCCGCGATGAAGATTTACGCGCCGACCGCCAGCCTGAATTTACCCAGATCGATGTGGAAACCTCGTTCATGAGCGCTTCGCAGGTGCGTGAGGTGATGGAAAAACTGGTGCGCGAACTGTGGCTGGAAATCAAAGGCGTGGATCTGGGCGCGTTCCCGATCATGACATTTGCCGAAGCCATGCGCCGTTTTGGTTCGGACAAGCCGGATTTGCGCAACCCGCTGGAACTGGTGGATGTGGCCGATCTGGTAAAAGATATTGAATTCAAAGTTTTTTCCGGCCCGGCGAACGATGCCAAAGGCCGCGTCGCGGCTATCCGCGTTCCCGATGGCGCGAAGCTTAGCCGCAAGCAGATCGATGAGTACGGCAAGTTTATCGAAATCTATGGCGCCAAAGGTCTGGCCTATATCAAGGTTAACGAACGCGCCAAAGGTCTTGAGGGCGTACAAAGCCCGGTGGCCAAATTCCTCAGTGAAGAGGTATTGTCCGCGCTGCTGGAGCGTACCGGCGCCGCCGATGGCGATATCCTGTTCTTTGGCGCCGACAGCGCCAAAGTGGTGACGGATGCGCTTGGCGCGTTGCGTTTGAAGCTGGGCCGCGATCTGAGCCTAACCCGGGAAGGGAGCTGGGCGCCATTGTGGGTTATCGACTTCCCGATGTTTGAAGACGACGGCGAAGGCGGCCTGGCGGCCATGCACCATCCGTTTACCGCGCCGCGCGACATGTCCCCATCCGAACTTGCCGCCAATCCGGTAGCGGCCATCGCCAACGCCTACGACATGGTGCTGAACGGTTATGAAGTCGGCGGCGGCTCTGTGCGTATTCATAACGGCGATATGCAGCAAACGGTGTTCGGCATTCTGGGCATCAACGAGCACGAACAGCGCGAAAAATTCGGCTTTCTGCTGGACGCGCTGAAATTCGGCACCCCGCCGCATGCCGGACTGGCGTTCGGTCTGGATCGTCTGGTGATGTTGCTGACCGGCACCGATAATATTCGCGATGTTATCGCTTTCCCGAAAACCACGGCGGCGGCGTGTCTGATGACGGAAGCCCCGAGCTTCGCCAACCCAACCGCGCTTGAGGAGTTGTCGATTGCCGTGGTGGGGAAAGGGAAAGCGGCGCAGGACGGTAAATCCGGGAACCAATAAGATGAAATACAAGCGGCCCGTTTCGGTTCTGGTGGTGATTTATGCCCGTGACACCGGGCGGGTGCTGATGCTGCAACGGCGTGATGATCCTGATTTCTGGCAATCCGTCACCGGGAGCATTGAGGAAGGCGAAAATGCGCCGTCGGCCGCACAGCGTGAAGTTAAAGAAGAAGTTAATATTGATATATCCGCAGAGGCGTTATCACTCTTTGACTGTCAGCGCTGTATTGAGTTTGAGCTATTTGCTCATTTAAGACGTCGCTATGCGCCGGGGGTGACGCGCAACACAGAACACTGGTTCTGTCTGGCGCTACCCGAGGAACGCGAGGTGGCGATTACCGAACACCTCGCTTACCAGTGGCTGGATGCGCCCAGCGCGGCGCGGCTTACCAAGTCGTGGAGCAACCGGCAGGCGATTGAGGAATTTGTTATTTATCCGGCCTGAACAAACAGGCTTTTTTCGGAGATTTTTATGGCAGGTCATAGTAAGTGGGCCAACACAAAGCATCGTAAAGCAGCACAGGACGCGAAACGCGGCAAAATCTTTACCAAGATTATCCGCGAACTGGTTACCGCCGCCAGGCTGGGCGGCGGCGATCCGGGATCAAACCCGCGTCTGCGCGCCGCCATCGATAAAGCCCTGTCCAACAACATGACGCGCGATACCCTGAACCGCGCCATCGCCCGCGGAGTGGGTGGCGACGAAGACAACAACATGGAAACCATCATTTATGAAGGTTACGGCCCCGGCGGTACGGCGGTGATGGTTGAATGTCTGAGCGACAACCGTAATCGCACGGTTTCCGAAGTGCGCCACGCTTTTTCCAAGAGCGGCGGCAACCTCGGCACGGATGGTTCGGTGGCTTATCTGTTTACCAAAAAAGGCGTTATTTCCTATGCGCCGGGTCTGGATGAAGACACGGTGATGGATGCCGCGTTGGAAGCGGGCGCGGACGACGTGGTAACCTATGACGACGGCGCCATTGATGTCTTCACGCCATGGGAAACCTTTGGCGAAGTCAAGGATGCGCTGGATGCGGCGGGCCTGGTGGCCGAAGCCGCCGAGGTGTCGATGATCCCCTCCACCAAAGCGGATATGGATGCCGAAACCGCGCCGAAGCTGATGCGCCTGATCGACATGCTGGAAGACTGCGACGATGTGCAGGAAGTTTATCACAACGGCGAGATCTCCGATGAGGTGGCCGAATTACTATAACGGCGGCACGATGATGGAGAGGCGGCGCCTTTCCATCCGGCGAACCGGCGGAGCGTGACGATGGCGATAATACTCGGCATCGACCCCGGTTCGCGCGTAACGGGCTATGGCATCATTCGCCAGCAGGGGCGTCAGCTCGCGTATCTCGGCAGCGGCTGTATCCGCACCGTTGTCGATGATTTGCCTACCCGCCTTAAGCTGATTTACGCCGGGGTGAGTGAAATCATTACCCAGTTTCACCCGGACTGTTTCGCCATTGAGCAGGTGTTTATGGCGAAAAATCCCGACTCGGCGCTCAAGCTGGGGCAGGCGCGCGGCGCGGCGATCGTGGCGGCGGTGAATCAGGATTTACCGGTGTTCGAGTATGCCGCGCGGTTGGTGAAGCAGACGGTGGTGGGAACGGGCGCGGCCGATAAAAAGCAGGTGCAGCATATGGTGTGCTCGCTGCTCAAATTATCCGCCAGTCCGCAGGCCGATGCGGCCGATGCGCTGGCGATCGCCATTACCCACTGTCATTTTAACCAGAACCTTATCCGTCTCGGCATTGAGAAACGTCATCCGGCGTCTGGGCGGTTACGCTGAAACCGAGGCTGGATATTCATCCAGCCTTTTTTATGCTATAAGCTATATCCAGTTGTTTGCTGATAATACGTAAAAGGAAGATCAACGTGATAGGTCGTCTCAGAGGCATTATTTTGGAAAAGCAACCGCCGCAGGTGCTGATAGAAGCCAACGGCGTTGGCTATGAAGTCCACATGCCAATGACTTGCTTTTACGAACTCCCGGAACTGTCCCGGGAAGCGGTTATTTTTACTCATTTTGTGGTGCGTGAAGACGCCCAACTGTTGTTTGGCTTCAATGACAAGCAGGAAAGGGCGCTGTTCCGCGAGCTGATTAAAGTCAATGGTGTGGGGCCGAAACTGGCCTTGGCTATTCTTTCCGGGATGTCCGCCTCGCAGTTTGTCAGCGCGGTTGAACGCGAAGAGATCGGCGCGTTGGTTAAGTTGCCCGGCGTAGGTAAAAAAACCGCCGAGCGTCTGGTGGTTGAAATGAAGGATCGTTTTAAAGGGCTAAGCGGCGATCTGTTTAATTCAGCCAGCGATATCCCGCCGACATCGACGTCCTCCGCCGATAATGCGGCCGGCGATGCGGAAGCGGAGGCCGCTTCCGCGCTGGTTGCTCTGGGTTATAAACCCCAGGAAGCCAGCCGGTTAATCGCCAAGGTTGTTCGTCCGGATTCAGACTGCGAAACCCTGATCAGGGACGCATTACGCGCTGCGCTGTGAGGTATTCATGATTGAAGCAGATCGTTTGATTTCCGCAGAGGCTGTTCCCGAAGAGGAATTTATTGATCGCGCCATTCGCCCGAAGCTGTTGGCGGAATATGTCGGTCAGCCTCAGGTCTGCGAGCAGATGGAAATTTTCATTGAGGCGGCGCGCAAACGCGGCGACGCTCTGGATCATCTACTGATTTTCGGGCCTCCCGGTTTGGGGAAAACGACGTTGGCGAACATTGTCGCCAACGAGATGGGCGTGAATTTGCGCACCACGTCCGGGCCGATACTGGAGAAGGCGGGGGATTTGGCGGCGCTGCTGACCAACCTCGAACCGCACGATGTGCTGTTTATCGATGAAATCCACCGATTGTCGCCGGTGGTCGAAGAGATCCTGTATCCGGCGATGGAAGATTATCAACTGGATATCATGATTGGCGAAGGGCCGGCCGCGCGTTCGATTAAACTTGATTTGCCGCCGTTTACGCTTATCGGCGCGACCACTCGCGCCGGTTCGCTCACCTCGCCGTTGCGCGATCGTTTTGGCATTGTGCAGCGTCTGGAGTTTTATAAGGTGGCCGATCTGCAACATATCGTCAGTCGTAGCGCGCAATGTCTGGGCGTCGAATTAACGTATGACGGCGCGCTGGAAGTGGCGCGCCGTTCACGCGGTACGCCGCGTATTGCCAACCGGTTGCTGCGTCGCGTGCGGGACTTCTCGGAAGTCAAATCCGAGGGGGCAATCACCGGCGAAGTCGCTACGCTGGCGCTGGATATGTTGGCCGTGGATACCGAAGGGTTCGATTACATGGATCGGAAACTGCTGCTGGCGATCATCGAGAAGTTTACCGGCGGCCCGGTCGGGCTGGATAATCTGGCGGCGGCGATCGGCGAAGAGCGGGAAACCATCGAAGATGTGCTGGAACCTTTTTTGATTCAACAGGGCTTTATTCAGCGCACGCCGCGCGGGCGTATGGCGACCCAGCACGCCTACCGCCATTTTGGCCTGACGCGTGAAGAGTAGCCGGCTGTAAGGCGGCTGAGGTTGCTGACAACGTTGGCCGATGAGCCTGGCATATCCGGCGGCGTTTAGAATCGCTCCCGGCGGTTTTTGATCAGGCTTGCCATAAACAGCAGTGATGCGCACAGAACGACAGACGGCCCGGCGGGCGTGTTGTAACCGGCGGAAAACGCCAGACCGCCGGTAATGGCGATGGTGCCGATAATAATCGCGAAGCCGGCCATTTGCTCCGGTGTGCGGGCAAAGCGGCGGGCGCTGGCGGCCGGGATAATCAGCAGCGAGGTAATGATTAACGCGCCGACGAACTTCATGGCGATGCCAATCGTCAGCGCGGTAACCAGCATCAGGAGCAGCTTGGTGCGTTGCAGATTGACGCCATCCACATGGGCCAGTTCAGGGCTGATTGTCATGGATAGAAGCGGGCGCCACTGCCAGCTCAGCACCGCAACCACCACGGCCACGCCGCAGCCGATAATCCACAGATCGTCCGTGGTCACGGAAAGCAAGTCGCCGAACAGATAAGCCATCAAATCCACCCGAACGTTATCCATCAGGCTGACCACCACCAGACCGAGCGACAGTGCGCTGTGCGCCATAATGCCCAGCAGGGTGTCAACCGCCAGATAAGGGCGCCGCTCCAGCCAGACCAGACCCAGCGCCAACGCCAGTGTGACGGCGATGACGGCGAAGAACAGGTTAATGTCCAGCAACAGGCCAAAGGCCACACCTAGCAGGGAGGCGTGAGCCAGCGTATCGCCGAAATAGGACATGCGCCGCCAGACAACAAATGACCCCAGCGGCCCCGCGGCCAGCGCAAGGAAAATACCGGCTAACCAGCCGGGAAGCAAAAGCTCAATCATGCGTCGTTCCCGCCTTGTCTTTTCAGAATGATACGTCCGTTTAAGTCGTGACGATGATTATGATGATGTCGGTAAATCGCTAACTGCTCGGCGCCGCGCTGGCCGAACATGGCTAAAAATTCGGGGTGCAGGGACACCACTTCCGGCGATCCCGAGCAACAGACATGCTGATTAAGGCACAGCACTTCGTCGGTTTTTGCCATCACCAGATGGAGATCGTGGGAAACCATCAATACGCCACAGTTGAATTCCTGACGCAGTTGATTGATCAGATCATAAAGCGCGAGCTGGCCGTTGACGTCCACGCCCTGCGTTGGTTCATCCAAGACCAGCAACTGTGGGTGGTTCATTAACGCCCGGGCCAGCAGAACGCGCTGATTTTCGCCGCCGGACAGTTTCTGCATCGGCTGTTGCAGCAGGTGCGCGGCCTGAACGCGTTTGAGGGCGGGTAAGATATCCTGTTGTTTCACGCCGGGACGCAGGCGCATAAAACGGCTAACGGTTAACGGCAGCGTAGGGTCCAGATGAAGTTTTTGCGGGACGTAGCCAATACGTAGCCCGGGCGTTTTTTGCAAAGAGCCGGAGGTGGGCGACAGCAAGCCTAGAACAACGCGCACCAGGGTGGATTTCCCCGCGCCGTTAGGCCCCAGCAGCGTAAGAATACGTCCCGGCTGTAACGACAGCGAGATATCCGACAGCACTGTCCGGCTGCCAAATGACACGGAAATATTATTGAGTGATACCAATGTGGACATAGAATTCGACTTGCACAGATTTCGTAATGTTATAATATAACAAATCACACCTGAATCAATGAGAAAATATGCGATGCAAATGCCTATTCAACAAAATAAATGGTTAAAAAGTGTGTTTGTTGTCAGCGCACTGATGGCTTCCGGTGCGTCGATTAATGCGGCTTGCGCCGAGGTCGTAACCTCTATCCGCCCGCTGGGTTTTATCGCCGCCGCGATAACGGATGGAATTACGCCAACCGATGTCCTGCTGCCCAACGGCGCTTCGCCCCACGATTATGCCTTGCGTCCGGCTGATGTCCAGCGTTTACGGTCGGCTGAGCTGGTTATTTGGGTCGGCCCGGAAATGGAAGCTTTTTTAGGCAAGCCGCTGTCGCAGTTGGCGCCCGCCAGGCAAATTACGTTATCCGAATTGCCGGCGATAAAAGCGGCGCTGAAAAAAGAAGCCCAACATCAGCACGCGCATGACGATGGCGATCATCAAGATGAACACCATGATCACGAGCATCACGAGGGCGTCAGTGAGCCTCATCACGCTGCGGATTCGGCGCATGCGGAAGATGACGATGGGCACCATCACGGTGAGTACAATATGCACATTTGGCTGTCTTCGGAGATGTCAAAACAAGCAGCCGTCGCTATTCATGAAAAATTATTGGAACTTATGCCTCAGAATAAAGACAAACTAGACGCGAATCTGCTTTATTTCACAGATAAAATCGCGCAAACAGATAAAAAAATTGCTAACATGCTAGCGCCTGTGCGGGGTAAAGGTTATTTCGTATTTCATGATGCCTATGGCTACTTTGAGCAACGCTATGGTTTAAGCCCATTAGGTCATTTTACGATCAACCCGGCGATTCAGCCCGGCGCACAGCGTTTACATCAGATAAGAACACAGTTGGTTGAGCATAAAACCGTATGCGTTTTTGCTGAGCCACAATTCAGGCCAGCCGTTATTAATGCTGTCGCCAAGGGAACTGACGTGCGCTCGGGCGTGCTGGATCCGTTGGGAAGCGATATCGCACTGGGTAAAGATAGCTATGTGAATTTCTTGACGCAGCTGTCGAGCCAGTATCTGAGCTGCCTGGAGGAAAAATCATGAGGATACGAATAAGTGCAGCAGATAGTCCGAACTATCGCTCTGGCGTATAATAGCTTACCAAGACCCCACCGCGTCATGCTGGGGTCGCTTACCGTCGTCACATTGGCCGTTGCTGTTTGGCGGCCTTTTGTTTATCCCCCCGTTAATGATGCCCCGGTAATAGTGAAAGATGTCGCGCTGGACGCAAACCAGCAATTGCGCACACTGACGCCGGAGGCCAGCGAACCTATCGATCAGCCTACGCCGGATGACGAGATCCCGCAGGATGAGCTGGACGATAAAGTCGCTGATGACGGCGGGGTGCATGAATATGTGGTGTCGACCGGTGATACGTTAAGCAGCATCCTTACTCAGTACGGCATTGATATTGGCGATGTCACACGGCTGGCAGAGCAAAATCGGGATTTGCGCAACCTTAAGATTGGTCAGCAGATATCCTGGGTACTGGGCGATAACGGCGACTTGCAGAGTCTGACCTGGCAGATGTCCCGCCGGGAAACCCGGATTTATGAGCGCGTCGGTTCCGATTTCAAAGAGCGGATCGAAATGCTGAAAGGGGAATGGCGCAATAGCGTGTTAAATGGTCGGCTAAACGGCAGTTTCGTCAACAGCGCCAGAAATGCCGGCTTAACCAACAGTGAAGTCAGTGCGGTGATTAAAGCGTTGCAATGGCAGTTGGATTTTCGCAAGCTGCGCAAAGATGACACCTTTTCCGTGCTGATGTCCCGCGAGATGCTGGATGGCCGCAGTGAACAGAGTGAACTGCTGGGTGTCCGCCTGAATACCGGCGGTAAAGATTACTTTGCGATCCGCGCCGCAGACGGTAAATTTTACGATCGTGAAGGCTCCGGCTTAACGCGTGGATTTATGCGTTTCCCTACCATGAAACAGTTCCGAATCTCTTCCAACTTTAACCCCCGCCGTCTTAATCCTGTTACCGGCCGCGTCGCGCCGCATAAAGGCGTTGATTTCGCCATGCCGGTGGGAACGCCGGTGCTGGCCGTGGGTGACGGCGAAGTGGTGATTGCCAAACGCAGCGGCGCGGCGGGCAACTATGTTGCGATACGTCATGGTCGTCAGTACACCACGCGCTATATGCACCTGAATCGCATCCTGGTAAAACCGGGCCAAAAGGTCAAGCGAGGGGATCGCATCGCCTTATCCGGGAATACCGGCCGTTCCACCGGGCCGCATCTGCATTATGAATTCTGGGTAAACCAACAGGCGGTCAATCCATTAACGGCCAAACTGCCTCGCTCTGAAGGATTGGCTGGTAAGGAACGCAATGATTATCTGGCTCAGGTGAAAGAGATTGTTCCTCAGCTCAAGTTTGATTAGTTGCTGATGACGAATAGTTAGCCGGCAGCTTGCTGCCGGCGTTTTCATTTATAGGTTCCTGATATTTTTGCTTTAGGTTTATTTGAAGAGTTGATGTATGGAAAAAGATAAAAAAAACAACGATGAGTTTGTTCCGCAGTTCCAGCGCGCCTTTTATCATCCGCGCTATTGGGGCACCTGGCTGGGCGTTGGGGCGATGGCGATTGCCGCGTATATCCCTGCGCGCTTGAGAAATCCCGTCCTGGGCGGGTTAGGCCGTCTGGTTGGTCGGTTTGCAAAGGGTGCCCGTCGGCGGGCGCGTATTAATCTGCTGTATTGTATGCCCGAGCTAACCGAGGCGCAGCGTGAAACCATTATCGATAATATGTTCGCCACGGCGCCGCAGGCGATGATCATGATGGTGGATGTGGGTATCCGCGATCCCAAAAGTGTGGAAAAACACGTCCGTTGGCACGGCGAAGAGATACTGAATAAGTTGAAGGAACAAGGCCGTAACGTGATTTTCCTGGTGCCGCATGGCTGGGCCGTCGATATTCCGGCGATGCTGATGACGTCTCGCGGACAGCGTATGGCGGCGATGTTCCATAACCAAAAAAATGCGCTGGTGGACTTTTGGTGGAATACGCTGCGCCGCCGCTTTGGCGGGCGTATACATGCGCGTAATGACGGTATAAAACCGTTTATCAGCTCAGTGCGGAAAGGGTGCTGGGGATACTATCTTCCCGATCAGGATCATGGGGCGGAGCACAGCGAGTTTGTGGATTTTTTCGCCACCTATAAAGCGACGTTGCCGGCGATTGGTCGCCTGATGAAAGTATGCCGTGCGGATATTGTGCCGCTGTTCCCGGTGTATAACGCGAAAACCTGTTGTCTTGACGTATTCATTCGCCCGCCGATGGACGGTCTGGAAAATGCGGACGATAGGCAGATTGCCCGCCGCATGAATGAAGAGGTCGAGATCCTGGTCAGGCCGAATCCGGAACAGTACACCTGGATCCTGAAATTGCTGAAAACCCGCAAGCCGGGGGAGATAGAACCCTACTGCCGTGACGATCTCTATAAGCAATAGCGGCCTGAATGCGCCGAGCCGCTTTTAAGAACAATGGGCGCATAAAAAAGCCGGATGATTTTTCAATCATCCGGCTTTTTTGATCGGTTCGCTATGGTGATGGCGAACGGTTATTCGACGCGCAGGATACGGATGGTGTTGGTGGTGCCGACGGTGCCCATTACGTCGCCCTGAGTCACAATAACCAGATCCCCGGACATCAGGAAGCCCTTATCGCGCAACTGGATGACCGCATCATTGGCGGCGGCGACGCCATCGGTATAGCTGTCAAAATGCACTGGCGTAACGCCACGATAAAGCGCCGTCAGATTCAGCGTGTGTTCATGACGCGACATGGCGAAAATGGGCAGACCGGAACTGATACGGGACATCATCAGCGCGGTGCGCCCCGATTCCGTCATAGCAATCAGCGCCGTCACGCCTTTCAGGTGATTAGCCGCGTACATTGAAGACATCGCAATGGACTCTTCGATGTTATCGAACTGTACATCAAGGCGGTGTTTGGATACGTTGATGCTGGGGATTTTTTCCGCGCCAAGACACACCTTCGCCATCGCCGATACCGTTTCGGCCGGATATTGCCCGGCGGCGGTTTCGGCAGAGAGCATAACGGCATCGGTGCCGTCCAGTACGGCGTTGGCGACGTCCATGACTTCCGCTCGTGTCGGCATCGGATTGGTGATCATCGATTCCATCATCTGCGTGGCGGTGATCACCGCACGGTTGAGCTTACGCGCCCGGCGGATCAGCTTTTTCTGGATGCCGACCAGTTCGGGATCGCCGATTTCGACGCCCAAATCACCGCGGGCGACCATGACGACGTCAGAAGCCAGAATGATATCGTCCATCGCTTCGTCGGAACAAACGGCCTCTGCGCGTTCAACTTTGGAAACGATTTTTGCGTGGCAACCAGCATCGCGAGCAAGACGGCGGGCGTAATTCAAATCTTCGCCGGTGCGAGGGAAGGAGACGGCCAGATAATCCACACCGATTTTAGCCGCGGTGATAATGTCTTCTTTGTCTTTTTCCGTCAGCGCTTCGGCAGAAAGACCGCCGCCGAGCTTGTTAATCCCTTTGTTGTTAGACAACGGCCCGCCGACGGTGACTTCGGTGTAAACCTTCATGCCTTCAACCTGAAGAACCTTCAACTGCACACGGCCGTCATCCAATAACAGGATATCGCCGGGAACCACGTCGCTGGGCAGGCCTTTGTAATCAATACCGACTTTCTCTTTATCGCCTTCGCCTTTGGACATGTTGGCGTCCAACAGGAATTTATCACCGATATTCAGAAAAACTTTACCTTCCTTGAAGGTGGAAACGCGAATTTTGGGACCCTGTAAATCGCCAAGAATGGCAACATGGCGGCCTAATTTCGCCGCAATTTCACGCACTTTATTGGCACGTAATAGATGATCTTCTGCTGTGCCATGAGAAAAATTCAAGCGTACTACGTTAGCGCCTGCAACAATAATCTTTTCCAGATTGTTGTCGCGGTCGGTAGCTGGCCCCAGGGTGGTGACGATTTTGGTTCTTCTGAGCCGTCTGGACATGTATAACTCCGTTGACTTGTGAAGCAGTAGTGTTGCGATTAATATCGGATAACGATGTAAAGTGTAACTTTACAACGAAACTATTTCATCTATACCTTTCATCTTTCACGTCGCCGGTCTTTTTCCCGCATCCCGTCAGCGGGTTTGCTAAACCGCGAGGATTCGTTCCGTGACCATCCGGCGGGCCTTGAAATCGGTTGGATATACGTTACCCGAGTTCCGTATTGAGTCTGGTTTATAGTTATTCTATCTTTCAGATTAAATGGTTATAGCCTTGTAAAAATAAATAACGTTCAGTATTAAAAATCAACTGAAAGGGTGGAGAAATGGCGCCTCTTTATCAAAGCGCGATTCCCGTAATGCTTCCTTGACTCGCTTCAAGTTATCTCTGAATTTTTCCCCGCGCCGCAGCGTGAAGCCGGTTGCCAGCACGTCAATCAGGGTAAGTTGCGCAATGCGGGATACCATCGGCATATACACATCCGTATCTTCCGGAACTTCCACCCTGAGCGTCAGAGAGGCTTCACGCGCTAAAGGCGTATCGTCGGATGTGATGGCGATCACTGTAGCATCATTCTCCCGCGCTAGCCGCGCCATTTCAACCAGGCTTTTCGTTCTTCCGGTATGCGAGATGAGCACAACAACGTCTCCTTCGCTGGAGTTCATGCAACTCATGCGCTGCATGACGATGTCGTCAAAGTAAACCACGGGAATATTGAACCGAAAGAACTTGTTCATGGCGTCATGGGCGACCGCCGCCGATGCGCCAAAACCGAAGAAAGAGATTTTTTTCGCCTGGGTAAGCAGATCCACCGCCCGGTTAATCGCCATGATATCCAGACAGGACTTCACATGTTCCAGCCCGGCCATCGTAGATTCAAATATTTTGCTGGTGTAGGCATCGACACTGTCATCCTCTTCTACGTTGCGATTCACATAAGGTGTGCCATTCGCCAGACTTTGCGCCAGATGTAGCTTAAAATCAGGAAACCCTTTCGTGTCCAGACGGCGGCAGAAACGGTTGACGGTGGGTTCACTGACGACAGCCATTCTGGCCAGGGTGGCGATGCTGGAATGGATTGCCGTTTGCGGGGCGCTCAGGATCGCTTCAGCGACTTTTCTTTCCGACTTGCTCAGAAGTTCCAGGTGGTTCTGAATTTTTTCCAGCATATTCATATGAGAAAGGCCATGTAAGTTTTTCCGATTTCAACCAAAGGAGCAACCGATGCGGATTTCGTGAAAATATACTACGGCCTTTGACGGTTGGCAGAGAGCAAAACGTGAAGTTGTGCGCTTTTTTTGCCAGAACATGACATGTGTCTAACTTTCAGAAAAGTAATCTGCTGTCAGAAATGATGAAAGATTTCTCTTTCAGGCATATGCCTCATGCGCTTTAGTCATTGTAACAAGCCGGTTTTTGGGTAATTTTCAGTAAGCTTAAACCGAGGTTTTGAGTATTTGGACGGGTTTACTGGCCCGAGTCAAAAAGAGTACATTACTGCTGTAATAAAATTACAGTATCCCGCAACGAGGAGATGAACATGGCGGTAACTTCAACAGCCCAGGCGTGCGACTTGGTTATTTTCGGCGCGAAGGGCGATTTGGCGCGCCGTAAATTGCTGCCTTCCCTGTATCAGTTGGAAAAAGCAGGTCATATCCATCCGCAAACGCGGATCATCGGCGTAGGACGAGCCGACTGGGATAAAGCTGAATACACCCGCGTGATCCGTGATGCGCTGGATACCTTTATGAAAGAGCCGATTGATGAAGCGTTGTGGGAAACGTTAAGCAACCGGTTGGATTTCTGTAATCTTGATGTTGACGATACGCAAGGTTTCGGCAAGTTGGGCAAAATGCTCGACCAGAAAAGCCGCACCACCATTAACTACTTTGCTATGCCGCCCAGTACCTTTGGGGCGATTTGCCGTGGTTTGGGCACCGCAGGACTGAATAAAGAGCCGGCGCGCGTGGTGATGGAAAAGCCGCTGGGAACCGATTTGGCTTCCTCGTGCGTCATCAACGATCAGGTCGCCGAGTATTTTAACGAGTGTCAGGTTTATCGTATCGACCATTATTTGGGTAAAGAGACGGTGCTGAACCTGCTGGCCCTGCGTTTTGCCAACTCGTTGTTCTCCGCCAACTGGGACAACCGGACGATCGATCACGTACAAATCACGGTTGCTGAAGAAGTGGGGATTGAGGGACGCTGGGGTTACTTCGATAAAGCGGGTCAGATGCGCGATATGATCCAGAACCATCTGTTGCAGATTCTGACCATGATTGCGATGTCGCCGCCTTCTGACCTGACGACCGATCGCATCCGTGATGAAAAAGTGAAAGTACTACGTTCGTTACGCCGCATCGATCGTAATAACGTGCATGAAACAACGGTACGGGGTCAGTATACGTCTGGTTTTGTGCAGGGGAATAAAGTTCCCGGCTATCTGGAAGAAGAGGGCGCGAATAAAAGCAGCGGCACCGAAACCTTTGTGGCAATACGCGTTGATATTGATGACTGGCGCTGGTCGGGGGTGCCTTTTTACCTGCGTACCGGCAAGCGTCTGCCGACGAAATGCTCCGAAGTCGTGGTGTATTTTAAAAACCCGGCGTTGAACCTGTTCCGCGACTCTTATCAGCAATTGCCGCAGAACAAATTGATTATTCGTTTGCAGCCGGATGAAGGGATTGAAATTCAGATCCTGAATAAAATTCCCGGACTGGAGCACAAGCACCGCTTGCAAACGGTGAAGCTGGATCTGAGTTTCTCCGAGACCTTTAACCAACAACACCTGGCCGATGCCTATGAGCGCCTGTTGCTGGAAACCATGCGGGGGATTCAGGCGTTGTTTGTGCGTCGCGACGAGGTCGAGGA
Organism: Brenneria sp. hezel4-2-4; assembly: GCF_013155275.1. GTDB lineage: Bacteria > Pseudomonadota > Gammaproteobacteria > Enterobacterales > Enterobacteriaceae > Brenneria. Next base: position 359,843 of record NZ_JABJXS010000001.1, on the reverse strand, counting down.
AGCCTGGAAGTGGGTTGACTCGATCATGGACGCCTGGTCAATGGACAACGACGCGCCGAAGCCTTATCAGGCGGGGAGCTGGGGGCCGGTGGCGTCGGTGGCGATGATCACCCGCGACGGTCGTTCGTGGAACGAGTTTGAATAACGGATACGCCGTGTCCGCGACCCGGACAGGGTGCATTTGTATTATGTGGTTATGGTTTTAATGTGTGGCTAACGGTGCGGTCGGACGTCTGCAAATGCAGACCCCTGTGGCAGGGGCGCGCTATATCATTAATGATGCCCCTGGGCATGACTGGAGATAACTCTTGATGAAAAACTGGGAAACGAGCGCGGAACAGATTTTGACGGCGGGCCCCGTTGTTCCTGTTATTGTGGTTAACAAGCTGGAGCATGCGGTGCCGATGGCAAAGGCGCTGGTCGCTGGCGGCGTTCGCGTGCTGGAGCTGACATTACGTACCGACTGCGCCATAGACGCTATCCGCGCCATTGCGAAAGAGGTGCCTGAAGCGATTGTCGGCGCAGGTACGGTAATCAATCCTCAGCAACTGGCCGCGGTGACTGAGGCGGGGGCGCAATTTGCTATCAGCCCCGGTCTCACCGAGCCGTTGCTGATAGCGGCGACGGAAGGGCGCATCCCGTTGATTCCGGGTATCAGCACCGTTTCTGAACTGATGTTGGGTATGGATTACGGTTTGCGCGAGTTTAAATTCTTCCCGGCGGAGGCCAATGGCGGCGTTAAAGCGTTGCAGGCGATCGCCGGGCCGTTTGCGCAAATTCGCTTCTGTCCGACCGGGGGGATTACGCCGAATAACTACCGTGATTATCTGGCGCTGAAAAGCGTACTCTGTGTCGGCGGTTCCTGGCTGGTGCCGAATGATGCGTTGGAAAGCGGCGATTATGCGCGTATCACCGAGCTGGCGCGCAAGGCCGTTGCAGGCGCGGCGGCGTAATAAGCCTATCGAAGTATTGCTGAAGCCATCCGCCGGGATGGCTTTTTTACGGGTTCAGCTCCGCTCAACCCTCGACTTTTATCGCCGAAGCGGTTTTTTTCGCCAGCGCGACGGCCTCATCGATGGTTTCCGCGGTCGCCAGCGCAACGCCCATGCGGCGTTTACCCTGGATTTCCGGTTTGCCAAACAGACGGATCTGCGTGTGGGGATGCAGCGCGGTCGCCAGCGCCTGATAGCGAACATTCCGGCTCTCCAGTTCCGGCAGGATCACGGCCGAGGCCGCCGCGCCGTACTGACGAATGGCGCCGATCGGCAACCCCAGAAACGCGCGCACGTGCAGGGCGAATTCTGACAGATCCTGAGAAATCATCGTCACCATGCCGGTATCATGCGGGCGTGGCGAGACTTCGCTGAAAATAACCTCGTCGCCGCAGACAAACAGTTCAACCCCAAACAGCCCGTAGCCGCCCAGCGCTTTCACCACGTCGCCGGCGATTTCTTGCGCGCGCGCCTGCGCCAACGGGCTCATCTGCTGTGGTTGCCAGGATTCCTGATAATCGCCGTCTTGCTGACGATGACCGATTGGCGCGCAAAAATGGATACCATCCACCGCATGGATGGTCAGCAGGGTAATTTCGAAATCAAAATTGACCAATCCCTCAACGATAACCCGTCCGCCGCCCGCGCGGCCGCCTTGCTGAGCATACTGCCAGGCTTTATCCAACTGCCCGGGTTCCCGAATCAAACTTTGCCCTTTACCTGATGAACTCATGACGGGTTTAACGATACAAGGGTAACCAATGTCAGCCACGGCCTGATGAAAGCTTATTTCGCTGTCCGCAAAGCGGTAGCTTGACGTCGGTATGGACAGCGTTTCGGCCGCCAGACGGCGAATACCTTCACGGTTCATCGTTAAACGCGTGGCCTGGGCGCAGGGAACCACGTGATGCCCCTGTTGTTCCAGCTTAACCAGCATATCGGTGGCGATAGCTTCGATCTCTGGCACGATATAATCAGGATGCTCGGCTTCAACCAGCGCTTTTAATGCTTCGCCGTCCAGCATGTTAATGACATGGCTTCGATGAGCAACCTGCATGGCTGGCGCATCGGCATAGCGATCGACCGCGATAACCTCGATTCCCAACCGCTGACACTCAATCGCCACTTCTTTGCCTAACTCACCGGAGCCCAGCAGCATGACGCGTGTGGCATCGGGACGCAGGGCAGTTCCAATCGTTAACATAACGTGATACCTGATCTGGTTGTGAAAAATGGCCGCAGTATAAACGAAAACGTTTGCGTACGCATCTGAGGTAATGATGTGACGAAAGGGAAAGCCGGCGTTACTTGGCATCCACGGAGAATCGTGCCACTCTTTTTATTCCCAAACCAAGGATCTGAACGACATGACCGTACCGCAAGCAGCAAAAAGACCCCATCCGTTGACCATTCACAATGACACCCGTATTGATAACTACTATTGGCTGCGTGACGACCGGCGCACAGATCCTGACGTGCTGGCCTATCTTCAGCAGGAGAACCAGTATAGTCGCGAGGTGATGGCGCCTTACGACGCGCTGAAGCAGTCGCTGTATGATGAAATGGTTAACCGGATACCGTCGGAGGATATGTCGGTTCCCTATGTTAAAAACGGTTACCGTTATCAGAGTCGTTATGAGCCGGGTAAAGAGTATCCTATTTATCTGCGCCAGCCGGAGAGCGAGACGGATAAATGGCAGACGATGCTTGATGGGAATCAGCGAGCGGAAAATCATGAGTTCTACAGTCTGGGCGCGTTGGCCGTCAGCCCCGATAATCAGGTATTGGCATTGGCGGAGGATTTTCTGTCCCGCCGTCAGTACGATATTCGTTTTCGCGATCTGAACAGCGACGCCTGGCTGCCCGACGTGATTGAAAAGGTTTCTTCAGGGGCGGAATGGTCGGCAGACTCCGCCGTTCTTTATTATGTCCGCAAACATCCGCAAACCTTATTGCCTTATCAGGTCTATCGCCATCGGCTGGGAAGCCATCCATCGTCCGATGAACTGGTTTATGAAGAGCAGGATGATACGTATTACGTCAGTTTGGGTAAGACAACCTCAGAGCGTTACATCACTATTTACCTCAGCAGCACGACTACCACGGAAGTTTTGCTGATCGATGCGACCCGCGACGATGCGGCGCCGCAGGTCTTCATCCCGCGTCGCAAAGAGCATGAGTATGGCGTAGACCACTATCGGGGCATGTTTTATCTGCGTTCCAACCGGGAAGGGAAAAATTTCGGCCTGTATTGCACGCCGGATCGGGGAGAAAGCAACCTGGAAACGCTTATCGCTCCGCGGGAGCAGCGAGTTCTTGAAAGTTTCGAGCTGTTTCGCGATTGGCTGGTGGTCGAGGAAAGAGAGCGGGGATTAACCAGCCTGCGGCAAATTCACTGGCAAACGCAGGCGGAGAAAAATATTACCTTCAATGATGCAAGCTACGTAACCTGGTTATCTTATAATCCCTCGCCGGAAACCTCGTTGCTGCGCTATGGATACGCATCCATGACCACTCCGAGTTCGCTTTATGAACTGAATATGGACACCGGGCAGCAACAGTTACTCAAGCAGGCCGAAGTAAAAAATTTTACTGCGGATGATTATTGCAGCGAGCGCCTGTGGATCACCGCCCGGGACGGCGTAGAGGTTCCCGTCTCTCTGGTCTATCACCGCAAGCATTTCAAGCCCGGTCGGAATCCCATACTGGTATATGGTTATGGCGCCTACGGCAGCAGTATGGATCCGGATTTCAGCGTCAGTCGATTAAGCCTGCTGGACAGAGGATTCGTCTTTGCTCTGACCCATATTCGAGGGGGCGGCGAACTCGGGCAACAGTGGTATGACGACGGCCGGTTGCTGAACAAAATGCATTCGTTTACCGACTTTATTGATGTATCAAACGCATTAGCTGAAAAAGGCTATGGCGATCGCCGGAAAATGTTCGCAATGGGGGGCAGCGCCGGCGGATTACTGATGGGCGCGGTGGTGAATTTTGCGCCGGATTTATTTAAAGGCGTCGTCGCGCAGGTTCCGTTTGTTGATGTTCTGACCACCATGTTGGATGAGTCTATCCCTCTGACTACCGGCGAATACGACGAGTGGGGCGATCCGAACGATCGCCAGTACTATGACTACATCAAACAATACAGTCCCTATGATGGGGTAACGGAGCAGGCTTATCCGCACCTGCTGGTTACCACCGGGTTGCACGATTCGCAAGTCCAGTATTGGGAGCCGGCGAAATGGGTGGCAAAGCTGCGGGAAATGAAAACGGATCAACGCCTTTTACTGTTGTATACCGATATGGACGCCGGGCACGGCGGAAAGTCGGGGCGCTTTAAGCATTATGAGGATATTGCGTTGGAATATGCGTTTCTGCTGATGGTTCTTGAAAGCGACTGAGTTAGTGAGAGTAAACCCGCTGAAAGCGGGTTTACCGATCAGCATTGATGTTTTTAAGTGATGGCATCCGCTTGTGGATTAGCCTTCTTGTCCTTTTTATCCGCGCGTTTTTCCGCTGCGGTTTTCAAGGGTTTCTTCTTGCTGTTCTTTTTGCTGTCCATTCCTTTACTCATTTCTGACCTCGCTTGGTAAAAGGGTGGCTTGCTAATCCATTAGCTGCCTGTTTGGCCCCACATGCAAGGAGAAAGTATTTTTTATCAATACGAAGTATGTCCGGCGTGATAGGCGGCAGCGGTTACTTGGATTTAGGCTCATAGGGCAGACGTGAAAACTGCAAAGACAGCTGACGATAGACGGCAACGCGCTCACGGAAATAATTACGCAGATGTTCCGGCTGTTCCCGCTCCACGGCTTCAGGGATCACCGGCATGTTATAACGCTCTTTAAAGGCAACACCTGACGCCGCCAGATCCACATTCACCTTGTCCATCTCTTCTTTGGAAAGGTCTGCCAGATTATATCTCATGTGGGATTTCTCCTGCTTATCGACGACACTCTGCGCGTCAAGGTAAAGCAGAGGCGGTAAAATGGCAAGCCGCGGTAATGTCTGCCGATGACAAAAATAAGTTAAATTTATATTTAATTCGCTCTTTGATAATAAAAATGATTATCACTCATAATACGAATTATTTATTGGAAATGAAAATTAATATCAATAACGAAAAGTAATAATATATTGATTTATAAGGATATAAATATTTATTGTTAATTTAGTTAATAAGATGTTTTTTATTTTATTTATTCAAGGCATAATAATTTCGAATTAATTTACCTGCCAGAGATATAAGGGACGACGATGTTAAAAAAAGAAATGATTCAAAAATTGAACGAGCAGCTTAACCTGGAATTTTATTCTGCGAATTTGTATCTACAGATGAGCGCCTGGTGCGGCGACAAAGGCTTTGAAGGCGCTTCCGCTTTTCTGAAGACACACTCTCAGGAAGAGATGGAGCATATGCAGCGCCTGTTCAACTATTTGGACGATACCGGCAGCATGCCCGTATTAGGCACCATCGCCGCGCCGCCGGTCGAGTTTACGTCGCTGGCTGACGTATTCAAACTGACCTATGAACATGAGCAACTGATTACTGGAAAAATCAACGAACTGGCCCATGCCGCAATGGCTTTGCAGGATTATTCAACATTTAATTTCCTGCAATGGTACGTGGCTGAACAGCATGAAGAAGAAAAACTGTTCCGATCTATCCTTGATAAGCTGGCGCTGGTTAACACCAGTGAAGGCGGCCTGTTCTTTATCGACCAGGATCTGAAAAAAATGGCGGCGAATGTCGCGGGTGGCGAATCAGCCTGAGTCCTGTCGGCTGACGGAAACACGGTGCGCCCCGGTTGAATGGGCGCATTGTCCCGCTCTTGCGACACGACGAACCGGTTTCAAATCTCTGATATTCCTTTCCCAACCTTCTTCCGCAAGGGCTCATCGCTTATCTTACCTCTGTTTTGCACATCCACATCCTGAATGATGCTGACTTTGCCGCTCGACTTCATCCGCCGCTATCGTTATGATCGCTGCCTGCATCCATATAGTAACCTTATGTTTTATATGCTATAAAACTGTCTTTCTGATTCAGATCATTACGCGACCGCGATGGGGCATGATCGTCTGAATAGTCATGTTCAGGAGCATTATGATGAAGAAATTGCTGTTATCTCTCGTTTTCGCTTCACTGTCCGTTAATGCCGTTGCCGCCGCAAAACTGGCGAATATTAGCCGTCTACAGTACGGAGAGACGTGGGCATTTACGCGGGAAGAGGTTCAACTTATTTGCCGCCCTGGCAATGCACTGTATGCCTTACACACGGGCACCCTGATGCAGTATCCGCTCAATGACATCGCGACCGCACAAATGAAAGCCGGCTTGGTCAATGCGCAGTCGATTGATGCCATCTGGTTGGATGATCCCGCCAATCCCGGACAGAAAAAAAGTTTACAGCCTTTTATTGAACGTGCCGAACAACTTTGCGATCCCATTAGTAAACCATAATGCGGTTGATTTTAGAGTAAATGTTAATTAAATAATTACTAATGGTTACTATAAAGTGTGAAATACGTTCCATTTGTGATAATCACAATGAGAGGGAAACTGGAAAATGCAAGGGAGTTGGCTACGCTTAGGTGACAAGGCTAGTTCAGCTTGTATAAATGCCAACTTTTAGCGCACGGCTCTCTTCCAAGAGCCATTTCCCTAGACCGAATACAGGAATCGTATTCGGTCTTTTTTTAAATTATTGATTTATAACGATTTATTTTTAAGATCCACGAAGATACACGAAAAATCCACGAAAACCGATATTCGGTTTTTTATAGATAGGTGTATTCTTTGCCCCTGGTATCGAGATATTTGTCTGTCATTTTGGCCGATTTATGCCCTAATAGCTTCTGGGCAAACTCCTTTCCTCGTTCCTTTTCATAGAGTCGACCAGCCAGGCTTCGTATCTCATGAAAGGTTGGGGGACACGCATCAAAAACCATGCCTGTAGCCTTCCTGGCTTTTACAAACCCTTTTGTGAGGCTGTCAGGATTTATCATTCCGTCGGGGCTGTTTTTCCGGATACCAGTACTGATTAGATAGTCTGTGTTGCTAATGTCCCGGCATTTATCAATTACATCACCGAGATAGAGCCCGATAGCTTCCAGCCCCAAATCCATTGGCAGTGCTAGCATGCTGCCGGTTTTACCCTGATCGATTCGTAAGCGGTCATCAATGATATGGCTGAAACGCATTTGAGTAATATCCTCCCGTCGTTGTCCTGTGATAAGCGCCAAATCCATGGATAAACCAAACCATACCGCCTGCTGTTCGGCTGCCTGGCGAATGGCTATATATTGTTCTAGTTCTAAGCGCTCCCGTTTTACCTCACTTGCTGGGACTCTGGTTGGCGCTACGGGATTATTTTCAATGTGTCCTTCAACAATAGCTTCGCGAAAAATATCAGAGAGAACGGAGCGTAAACCTCCCGCCATTGATAGCTTACCTTGCTTAAAATATATCTCCAGAAATCCTGCTATATCCTTTGTCGTGACGTCTTTTAAAGCCTTACCCCCCAACGCTTGCCGAATTGTCGTTATCTGACCAGATCGGATCTTATAAGTATTTTCTGCCAAATCTCGTCGCTTAATAATCACCTCATAGCGTTCCAGCCATTCAGTGAGAGTGGTGTCCTTTTTCTCTTTTAACTTTTCAATGAGTGTTACGGGTGTAAAGTTTTGTTCAATGTAGTTGTTCGCCTCTATCGCCTGGCAGATAGCATCCCTGCGGGCAATCTGACCCAGTGGAATTTCTTTCCCGGTAATGGGGTTCCGCCAATAATAGGATTTATAACTGCGACGGTATGTCAGGTTTCGAGGCAGATTGGCATCATATTTTTCCGGCCTCTTTGCCATGGATAAGTCTCTCTACCAACGGTGACTGAATTTGTTTTTCCTGAATTAACTTTCTGGCCAGAGAAAAACTTTTGGGTTTGATATAAATAGCCTCTTCGCGCACCCGGTATTCCCTGCCATGTTTTTCCGGAGCAGGGTAAATATTTCCATTTCTCGCCCAGCGCCAAAGCGTTTGCTGGGACGGGATGGGTTCTTCATAATTTCGCTTGGCCCATTCTTCCAGGGTTAATAATTTGGTCATCGGTCAGTCCTCATAAAAAGGGCATGTCAATGACACGCCCGTATTTTGGTCGTTTGGTGTGTGTAGGGAAGGGGCTTTGGTTAGTCGATGGTGGTAGCTTCTTTTATACGTTCTAGTGTTTCTACTGGCAGATCAGCTGCGAACTTCCCTTCTGACCATGAAATGGGTGGGCAGGTTTTTATCGCCTGATTCAGTGTGCGGAATGCCTCCGATAATTCGTTTGGTACTTCCCCATCTTCTGGCGTGAGATCGCAGTAAACGTCGCAAGGATCTAGCGAGTGAGCATAATTGGGTTCGCAGATCATCAACTGCAACGCATCGGGACTGATGACGAATTCACTGCAATAATCCGCAATCTGGTCTTCTTCGAAAAAATAGATATCGGAATCAAATATCACCAACGGCGTTTCCCGATCCCATGTTTTCCGCGGCATTTCGGCAAATTTTTTACGGCGGCTTTCTTTGTGGCAAATATCACAGTAGCCGTTAATTCGGTAAATGAGGTGATCGGGATTGTTGGAGCAACGCTGATGTGTGGCGCCGTCATAGCGAGCCAAATCTTCGTTGTCGCCATAGAAGTGACCTTTGGCTGATACCCAGCCAGTTACTGTTTTGATGCTGGCGGCTTCTTCAGAGTCGCGTAGAATAATTTTTTCGGTTTTTTTTTGCATGATTATTTCCTTAATTTTGGGTATAAAAAAACCGCTTGTTAGGCGGCTTTAAATAGAGTGATGTGAGTAATTTCTTGCTGGTTTCTAAGGATGATTAGCATTGGGGCGGAGTCTTGTAATCGGCAATTACCCCCTATTTTTTCTCCGCATCAGTGAGTACTTGTCGTAGGATCATCTGATTTGCGCCGGAAGATGAGATAGAAAAATTTGAAGACAATTTGCTAACGATCAACCCTGACCAAAGTCGAGCTTCCTTGTATTCAATCGTCATTGTGCTGCCAACGTTTTTTGCTGTAAACGCTGAAAGCTGCTCTGAGCATGGTTTATCCAGCACAAAATGAATGCTATCCAATATACCAGGCTCAGGTTCTATTTTATTTACTGCTTTTATACAGTCTGAAGATAAAATGATTTTGTCATTTTTTGTGATCATAGCTAACTCATTAACCACAGCATGACTAATTGAGGAAAATGAAATTAAGGAAATCACTATGGTGGATAATATTTTCATGCACTTGTCCAGAGAGAAAGTATAAATAATCATCATAATAGTTGGACTGTCAGGATATCTATCCTACAACAACTTTTCACTGTTCTTTTGCTAGTCGCGCCAGAATCACTGCCTTTGACGGCAGCGGTAATTGCTGGGCCAGTTGCCATTGTTTGCGCTGGGTCTGCGTTTTATGCGTCAGCAGTTTGCGGATATCGCCGACAGGAATGCTGGTGTCTTTGGCGATCACGTTTTCGTTGATGCCGCGGCGGTGGAGTTGGTAAACCGACAGCATGATATTGGCTGAGTAGCATCGCCGCGCACCGATGCGTGGCGCAACAGGCGAAACCGCCGGGAACCGGTTGCCGACATAGATTGGCTTTGGTTCCGGTTTATACGGTTTGCCTGTGTGTATTGCGGACCGGACGCGCATACGATGGATAATGACGTGCGTCCAGTCGCAGTGGTCGTCTTCTGCTTTGAACAGGACGGCTACAGGGTGCAATTCTTCTTCCATATCAAGCCGCCTCGCTGTGTTTTTGAGTTTTTCCCCAGTCCTTCACCAGACTCATGCATTTGGCGTGAACCTGGCGTGCCGTGGCGATCCCGAAGCCTTTAACACGCTCGGCCAGCATTTCCGGCGTACGGCGAACCACATCAAACAGGGAATGAATGTTGGACGCAGCCAAGAGTTCCAGATGTTGTTCTTTCAGTGGCAGGGTTTCCGTAAGCATGGATTCCGCCCATTCAGCCCGGCGCACCAGGTGAGGGTGGGTTTCTTCCAGCAGTTCACGGATTCGTACCGTGACGGCCTCGTTTAAACCGTCCGGCCACGCTTCTTTGAAGTTTTCTACAGTGGGGTAGATAGGAATGGCCCACTCGGTGACAGATACAATCATGCAGATGCCGATAGTGCTGCGGATCTCCAGATGCCAGTCAATGTCATTCAGGATCTTGACGTCGTATTCAGGGGAATAGAGCTGTAATCCCCACTGGAAGGTGTAGAAGTAGAACTGAACACCGTTTGCTGCCTGCCAGTAGCGCGGCGCCACGTCGCCATCGGTGCGTTGCAGCCGGGCTCTCAGGTCAGCAACGTGGTTGCTCAACTCATCGTTAATCTGAACCATGCTGGCTAATTTGCTGGCCTTATCGGCCAGTTCTTTCTTAACGCGCCGTATTTCGGCCAACTGCTGATTGCGCAGGGTGCGGCTGTCCTCCAGATCGGTTTTTACCCGCACCAGTTGAGCTTTGATGCGCTCCGGGTTAAGCGATTTCAGGCGGTTGACTTCCTCTGACAGTACCCGTTGATCGGATAGCGCCAGTTTGTATTTGGCGGTAATGCTGTCGCGTTCGGCTGTGGCCTCTGCCGCCGTCAACTCCGCGTCATCAATTCGCTCTTGAACTTGCGTCAGCGCCAGTTCTTTGGTTGTCAGCGCGTTTTCTGCCGCCTCCAGACGATCCAACAGAGTGTTGTATTCGTCGGTTTCAGCGTTGATCTGCTCAATACACAGGGCCTGTGCTTGATTTAATAAAACACCTGCACTTTCAACGGAACGCTGGGCAATGCCGGTGGTCTGCGATGTCGCCAAGTCGAGTTGCGCCCGAACGGGGCGCAGGGAAGATTCCAACACGTCAGCGACGGTTGTTGTGGTGGTCATAAGGTGTTTCCTAAATGGAGAGGGACTTAGTTGTTCGCGGCCTGAACAGACTCGATGTGTCGCAGCAACGTGGCGCAGATGCGTGAGAAATCGCTTTCGTGGTAGAGCTTCGCGGATTTATCCGTGGCTGCATGCGTGATGCCCAGGCGCGCCAAGCCATCGGCAGTCAAGGCGATAGGCGCTAGGCGATCGTTGATTTGCCCCAAGCGCAACGAAGGCACGGCATTCGGCGTGGACCGTGGGATGTTTCTTACTGCCGCTGCGAGCAATTGCGGCGCGGTGGTTTCCACGCTTTCGGTTTCGCGGGCGAGTGGCTGTTCCTGCTGCTGTTCCGCCTCCAGACGCGTCGCTTCTTCCCGGCGGATGCGCTCACGTTCGGCTTCCAGTCGGGCTTCTTCCGCTTTCTTGTGTGCATCGATGCGTGCTGTTACCGCCAGTTTGAAATCATCGAACGGCTTGGCGGTCAGTTGTTGCAGGTCGGCGGCGATCTTGCCGTTAGCCAGAGCAGTGTCGATCTTGTCCTGAATGCTCGACATGGTTTTCAGTCCCTTGATGGCGCCTGCGAAATCTGGGACGGCGATATCAAGGCGCACGCCACTAATTTCGCGCTGGAGATCGGCAACGTGATCGGTGAATACCTTACGTGCCGCGACGACTTTCTCCGCGCGCCGGCGCTCTTTCTCACTGGCAAGCAACTTTTCGGCCATCAGCCGATTGTCGCGCACCAGTTTGGCGAGCATGTCCTTTTGGCGTTTCGCTTCATCCACACTCTGGATTTGCGCCAGCATCATCGCCTCGGCGGCGTTCAGTGTATCTTCCGCCTTTTTCATCGCCTTTATTTGCAGGTCGAGATCGGCAAAGTCCTGGTCGGTTTCCGGTTCGCGGATCAGCTTGTTTTCCAGGAAGTCGCGCAGTGCTACCTCGAAAATCTTGAAGTTTTCGCGAACTTCTATTTGCCCGTTGACCTGCACTGATACTGCCGGCAGATCCTGTACTGCTTCGGCGACCACCGCTAGGGAGGACTCAGATGGAACGTAGGCGGCCAGATCCCGTTCGAATTGCGCCCAACCCGCCAGCAGTTTTTCAATACGGCCCGGTACTGGGCGATACTCCAGCATGTAGAGATTCTCTTCCGTGCCGTCGGAACAAATGAATAGTGCTCGCTCGGCGCCGGTGACATAAAGTTGTTGCTCTAACTGCCAGTAGTAGTGTGGTGATAATTCGCCAGCCTCGGTCATGGCAACCACGTCTTTATTGAGTAGCTTATGCTCGAACACGGTAGTTTCCGCCATGTCGATGCCATCCACCGAGGCCAGCAGATTGTCGCGAGTGGCGACAATGGGGAACAGGTCTTCACCGAGGTACCCTTCCAGAATGGCGCGTGCTTTAGCTTCGGTTTCGTGCCCAGCGTCGAACAGGCGCTGTGTCGCTGCGTCAACCTCAGTTGCAACTCCGGTTGCTTTCAGGTGCAAAAGGGTGTTTCGCGTCTGATATTTGCTTTCACCCATCATGGCTGGTGCTTCGCTAGCGGTGAAATACTTAGTGCGCAGATCCAGCCATTCGGCTGAGCCCTGCTGGCATTCATGAATTGTGTGCATGGATTGGCTCCAAATCTTTAATGGCGAGTTTTTGTTCTTCGGAAAGGGTGTATTTGCTGGCGGTCATAGCGATGATCTGTTCGGCGCTTTTCTTGCCGCTTTCCATCATCGTTTGCCACTGCGGAAGATATTCATTGAAACGATCACTGGGATAGTTCGGTAACGCCGCAGACGCGGTCGTTGTCGTCTTGGGCGTCACGTCTTTGGCGGCATTGAACGCGCCGGATACATCCAGATCCTTCCCTTCCATTTCTTCAGCGGTAGGCTGCTGGCCGATTTCCGGCCATGCCTTGCGCAGAGCCTGGGCTTCCGCGCACTTTGCCAGTTGCCCGTAGGGACGTTTTTTCCACATGGCGTTGGGCATATCGGTGTCTTTACCTGCGGTGGCATAGTTTTCAAGCCAGTATTCTTTCGCCGAATACTCGGCGATATATCCATTAAGCATTTGTTTGCGAACGGTGTATTTGCACCAAGAGGGAAATGTAATTTCGACGTTGCCAAATTTTTTGGTCACATCGGGGCCAAATTCAGGCTCTTCGGCGCCAGCATAACTACCGGAACGCTCCGCCTGTATCCGATAAAGGCCAATGCCAGGCATTACCACATCCCGCCATCCATATTGCCCGGACTGGGCATCTTTAACGTTCATCGGAACCAGATGAACGGGCTTCATCAAGGGATCCAGATTCCGAGCGCGGCAATAGCTCACCGCCATAATGACGGAATCGTCTCGGGCGCCGGGGTAGATGCTGTTTTTCAGCGCGTTCCAAGTGGGATCATCGATACCCAACGCGATAACAGCCTGTGGCAGTGTTGAAACTGCATTATTGGTGGTCATTGGTCAGTCCTTATCAAAGAAATAATGCCAAGGCGAAAAACGAGGCAACCGTAACGACAATGACGAACGTCAGGCCGTGCTTTTGCTCCGGATAGTGGTGGATGTTGTGGCTGCCTACGCGGTGTTGGTACTGGATATGTTTTACGGACACGGTATACTCCTTAGCGATCGGGTTGGTCCCCGATCAGCTGCTGATGATCTTTATGGTCATTGGTCAGTCCTTATGGTCATGCGGTTTGGTCGCCGCTGACCGGGATAGCCCCGGCGAAAGCTGGGGCTTTTCTCTTTTGGGGCTACCAGAAAATTTCGCGGGGAAGGGGATCGCGTGCGGTGTCTAATTCGTTAAGGCGTTCGGCCTTAACCGTCATGGCAAATATCTTTTCCTGAAACTCATTCAGAAATTCTTCCATTTCCGGGGATTCAACCAGCCTTTGAACTGGCCTTTCGTCGTTGCCGGCCACCACGCATTCAGCCGCGATGAGCTGCTTTATCCGGTTAAAGAAGTGAGCATGGCGCCGCAGGTATTCGATACGCTCAGCCAGCACCGCCTGCTCAACCGGATCGTGTGGCAGTCTGCGTTCGTATTGTTCCCGGCGTTCCTCCTGCATCCGCTGGTAGTTGTACTCGTACATATGAACCTCACTGTGCCAATGGGCTTACGCATGCGCCCGACACAGGCGCATGGTGAAAACCTACTGGTTACGCTTCTGACTTCTCCTCGTTGATGCGCTGGTACGGGAATTTGTCCGTATTGGGCTTGATGTTGCGGTAGAAATGGGAGCCGACGGACTCGGCGCCAGAGAATGCCGCGAAATCGTCGGCAGTTACGTTGCTGTAGTGATACAAACTGCCTGGCACGTTGTTGCGACCGTTGAAACGAATGGCTAGCGTGTTGGTCGCCGCGTCGTGGCCGATGCTGTGGATCTGGGATGATTTAACGGGAGTCATTACGATTGGCATTGGTTAGTCCTCTTTTTGAACAATAAAAAAGCCGCATATAGCGGCGTGTTTCCCTTGGCGTTGGCGAAATAATTAATTAGGTTCTCGTGGCTTATATTTGAATCGGTGCCACCCATCAGTTAATTCAATTTCGTGATAGCTTTCGCGCCGCTCTGCAAAATTGAGTTCTACGGCCAACGCGTGAAGTTCATGCCGGCGCTTTATGTTCTCCATCCCGATCCAGTCGGCATCGGCGGCGCGCTTTTGGCACTGCTTCGGAGTCATATCCCGGTAGTCCATAGCGCTTAATTTTCCAAGCCGCTTAAGATCGGCTTTCATGTTGCGCAAAACCGCAATCATTGAATCAATTTTGGCGATGTCATCTGCCATTTTTACCTCTCTTAGACGGCATACGGCGACCGGATAACCACTCCCAGATATGAAAAACGGTCGCGATAACGACTGACAATCCGGCCAGGATTGCCAGCGCAAGAAGGATTTCCATTGCGGACCTCTTTCGACAGGCGAAAAAAAAGCCCACCGAAGTGAGCTAATGGGGGAGTTTCAGTAAACGCCGCGGGGAATAGTGCTGCTACCGCGCATTTTTTGCTGGCCAACTGCTGAGTAGCCAACATAACGATCGGGATCGCTACCGTTGTTGGTATTGCCGGAACGTGATTTTTTGCGTGGAGCAGGGAGGTCAGGCATCGGTTTACAGCGAACTGTAACCAGAATTGCTTTTGTTACGCGGTCACTTTTGCGTTGAGCAATATACTGAATGTTTTCTATGCTCTGCCGCAGAGTTGCAGAACGCCGTTTTTTACGTGGTTTGGTCATTGGTCAGTCCTCAGTATCATCAAGCATGCCGATTTGCACTCTAAGAACACCATTCTCGTCGTAGAAGCGCATTGTTTGATCGCTTTCGGCTTTCTTTTTTGACGGAGTTGGCGTCTTTGATTTGTTATCTTCGGATATGGAACACGCAGCAGCTACAGCTTCCTTGCTTACAATCCCTACAAGCGAAACACCGATCAATCCTTTAAGAAAACTGCGTCTCTTCATTAATTTCCCCTTTTCGCAGTTATTACGCTGGCTACGTAATAGTTATGCGCCACCCTTCCAGATACGCCTTTGTCGACTGGCGTTGACGCCTGCGTTGACGGCGTTTATCACTGATATTCTTTGCTGCGAGTCGGTATCCTTTAACGAGTTTCATCCTCTTACCCCTGTTCAGTGGCCTTATTGCAGCACCCAGATCGGATGCTGAGTAAAAACACTGACATGTTTAGCCGTAGCCGTCTCACCGGTACATGCGGACCGTTGGTGTGTGAAACTTAACCTGACTGTTAAAGAGCGTGTCCCGGGTGGGATGAAGTAATTAAAACTTTAGTTGTTTTTAATGTCAATACTAAAGTTGTTTTTATTGATTTTAATTGCATATTCGGTTGTTTTTATGAGTGATTTATTTTTCTTTTGATTGGTGATATAAGATTTATCTTAATATTCTGTTCTAGCAGGAAGCTAACGTCATGAAAAAAATAACGATTCTTATATTTATGTCTGTTATATCAGGATGCGCAGGAGAGAAGATCTGGGTGAACTACAGCAAAACGATGCAAGATTTTTACGCCGATCGCGCCACATGCAATTCTATGTCTCAAGGGGTATCCAATCCGCAGATCTACACTCCGACTACAATCGGCCCTGGAAACTTCTCCTCTGGTTTTTCGCAAGGCTGGAATATGGGGAGCGCAATAGGTGCCGCTGCGGAAAGAGATCGAATTTTCAGTGACTGTATGATGGGATACGGGTGGGTACTTCATGATAAAAAAACTATGCCGCCGCCGCCATCCTCACCACCTACGGAACCGGAGATGCCAAAGGCTGTCAGTGATGCCTTAAAATCAGTCCCAGAACTGAACTCTTGGCACGAAACCGGATCGCCCAAGTTCGATGTAGCGGTGGAAGTTGACGAACTCTTGAAAAGTAATCCGGGATGGCAGAAAGCACCAATGGACTACAGATTTCGCCGTTCCTACGAAGTCACTAAGGCGCTTTATGGTGACCAAGCAAGAGCAGCGGAACAATGTCTGGTTACCGTGGTGACGAACGCAAACGGCAAACTGCCAGCGCAGAATCTTGCTGCTTTGCGGATGTTTCCTGATTTCATCGTTACAGAGAAAAATAGGGCTTGCCAAGTCCGATCGTCGTCGGAGGATTACAATGAGTTTTTGAATGCGGTTGAAGCAAAATTGCCAGCAATAACTCCGATCTACAAGAAGGCAAACAAAGACGCGGCTAAATCATACTATTGAGGTTCGGCTCGATTATGTCGGCTGCGTGAATGGTAGATAAGTCAGGCAGGGCACAAAAAATCCCGCCGGGGCGGGATGGTTGGGAACCTTGAGGTTAACTCAAAAGATAAATCTTGCAACAGCTAAGGCTATGGCAGCAGTAGCAATAATTGTTGCTGCTAACCACTTAGTTTGTTTACCGATTTCTTCGTGTAAATCTGCTTTAGTTGCGTAATTCGATTTGATTACGGCGATGTCGGTGCGCAGGTCTGACATAGTGTTTTCGAGTTTTTCCACGCGTTTTTCTAACATGCCATCACCTCCGCCATTTCCACCATCATGAGAATGATTATGGGGGCCATAGACACTAGAATCAACTCTCTGACTTTCTTTTGGTGTGAGTTTAAATACCTGCCCCATACTATTTCTTCTCTTCTTTGACTAGAACATGGAAATAACAGCTATAACAATCAATTAAGTCGTCTTTTTTAACACCGTTATCGTCAACTTTACAAAGTCTCATTCTTACTTCGTATGTTCCTGACCTATGAAAATTAACGCCTTTTACATGCATTGATGATAAAATAACCAATTGATTATCATGAATATAATTTGTCTTTAGGTTTTCAAAGTGACCATCTAGATCGCCGTCATCAGGATTGACAACCTCACCATCCAACAATATATCAATGAATGTAAAAATGGAGTCCTCAATGGACATCATCAGTCCAGCAGTTACGACTACTGTATGTTCAGAACCTTTTTCAACCCCGGCTATCAATGGATCCGGTATATAACCATCGTCATTTGACATATCTGGTTGCAAGAGCGTGGGATAGGCAAAACATATTTTATTAATACTGGTCATTTATATTTTCTCATTTTATCCAAACACTCACCATCAACTATGATAATTCACTTTCATACAGACACAGCTTCGCCTTTACCCATAGATGTCTTGATTTCTGCTACTAGGCTAGGCACTGATTTCACACCACTACTTTATCTTTTTCTGCTATTACAACAACACCGAATACCAGAACACCCGCCCAATAATCTCTACTTCTGATTCATAGGCTTCTTCATCCACATCACGGTTGAAGCTGTGAATCACCAGCACACCACCTGGTTTACGGTAAAGTTGCTTAATTCGCTTCAACTTATCGTTGCCACTGCCTTCCTGAGCAATAGCATATAGTTTGCCATCAATAATACGTTTGTTATTTGTATCGACAGCAACCGTTGTTCCATGCGGAATGATGGGCTCCATGCTGTCGCCAGTGGCGGGGAAGCACAGAACGCCAGAGCCGTCAGTATTAGCCCCAACTTTCCGAAGTGTAGATTTAGAAAATCTTAGCTTGAATCCGTTGTGATCCTCGCTTTGAATTCGCCCGTCACCGCACGCAAATTCGATATCCTTTAAGAATGGCACCTCAACTTCATCCTCTGATAGTGGTGTTTTATCATCCCAGGACGCTACCGTACCCCATGCTGACTGCGGAGGTATGGATGATTCTGCTTGCGGTGCTGTTGAACCTTCTGCACGCATTGGTCCTTCACCGCTGGCCAGCCATTCGGGGCGAACTTTTAATACGGTAGAAAGATCAAAAATCTTTGTTGTCTGGGAGGCTTTGCCAACCTCGATTTTCTGTATGGCTGCCTGAGATACGCCAATGAGATCGCCAAGGGCTTTTTGGCTCAGACCCTGAGACGTTCTAGCTATTTTTAGTCTTTCTGCGAGTGTTGTTTTCATTCTCTCAATCTACAACCTCAGTTGTCATTCATCAAACGAATATAGTTTTGACTTTTTAAAAACCATAGTTGTAATATGTGGTCGAACTCACGGAGGTTTTATGAACGAAGTCATTAAAACCGCTATTGCAGTTGTCGGCTCACAACGGAAACTGGGCAAAGCCTGTGGGCTAACCCAGGCTGCCGTACAAAAGTGGCTGTACGACAAGGCGAAAGTGGCACCAGAAAATGTACAAGCAGTTGTTAATGCAACTAATGGTGTAGTGAAAGGGTATCAGTTACGCCCTGACTTGCCTCACCTGTTCCCGCACCCTGACCAGGTGCAGGACTCAGAAAAACAATAATACCGAGGACTGACCAATGACCACAATACATCAACCTGCCAGTGAAACGGCAGGGGCCGCGATCGCCTCTGCCGTTCGCAAGGAATTACTTTCCCGCAAGAAGGTCGGCAAGAATGGCCTGCCGTTCCACATCGTGCGCGAAGACCAGATCAAAACCCGCTGGACTGAAAGCGAAGCCGCAACCATCAAAAGCGTGGCCGGCGCCATGTCATCCAATCCCGCTGTTGAAACCAACACTGCCGCTATCCGGGGATTTCTGGCGATGTTTGCCGAATCGCCGGAAATGCTGGCCCACGTCCATGCCGAACTGAAAGCGGCGGGGCTACCGATCCCCGATTGGTTGCCGCCGGTGCCGGGAGGGGCTACGCGATGAACCAGACGCAGAGCGTTGATCTGATATCCAGCATTGTCGGTAAGAAGCTGGATATCGCCGGGGATGAAGCCCGGCGTTTGGCTATCACAGGGGCTTTGTCTGGCACGGTGACCGCGTTTTATTCCCGCCAACAGAGTCCCTCGGAAACAGTAAAGGCGGCCCAACATGACGGAAAACATCAGAACGCTTGATCGTCGTTACCGGGATCGGCGCGGCGTGATAGTCCACGTCATCGGGTATGACAAAGCTAACCAGCAGGTGATTTTTATGCGTTCCGGGTATGAGCATCCCTGCTGCCAGCCAGTGTGGAAATTTCAGAAATATTATACGGAGGTCAAATGAGCAGCAAACTACTCGGCCACGTATGGGAAGCGTGTGCCGCTTCAGGCATTAAGGGTACAAAACTCATGATAATGGCGCGCCTGGCGGATTATTCAAACGATGACGGCGTCAGCCAGCTCAGTATTGATACGCTCTCCAGGCAGATTGGGGCAGGTGACAGCACAATTTACGGTGCCATTGCCGAACTTGAAAAAACGGGATGGTTATTACGTAAGGATTGCCGTGCTGGTAATCGTAACGCTGCAAATCTGTATTACCTGAATGTTTCACGTCTTGAGCAGTTTGTATCTACATCACCAAACGAGGCGGCTAAACGATGAGTAAATTAATTCAATTACTTAGCCGTCCAATAGCTTATCAACCCGCATTTGCAGATTTGCAGGAAGGAAAGATCAGATCTGGCACGGTAGGCGCAGTATTCCTGTCCCAAATGGTTTACTGGCACAACAAAATGGGCGGCAATTGGTTTTACAAAACCCGCGAAGAGATAACAGCGGAAACTTTTCTTTCCCGCAATGAGCAGGAAACCGCACGTAAGCGTCTGGTTGCACTTGGTGTACTGGAAGAACAACGCAAAGGTGTTCCCGGCAAAATTCATTACCGTGTGAATGCTGAACGTTTGGAACATCTGCTTTTGTATGGCGACGAGGGGCAGTCAGAAGAACCGGATGATGAGTCGCCGGAAAGTGCTGAACCTCCACAAAGTGAAAATCCCACAATGCGGGAATCCAACAATGTGGAAAACCCGCCAACAAGATTGCGGGAATCCAACCAACAGTATGGCGGGGATCCAGCATTGTTTCTTACAGGAGATTACACAGAAGATTACACAGGAGATTACCGCGCGAGTGCGCCGCCGGAAAATTCAACAGATGCTGTTTCTGAGAAAAAGCGAAGGCGTAAAACCGCACTGAAATCACCTGTGGCTGAATTTGATTTCTCGTCATTCCCGACGCTACCCAGCGATCAGGTCTGGGGCGATTACGTGAAACACCGAAAGGCCAAACGGGCGCCGATCACGCAAACCGTGGTGAATATTCTCGGCCAGGAACTGACGAAAGCGGTTAACGCTGGATGGACGGTCGATCAGGCGCTGGGCGAGGCGATGGCGGCGGGGTGGCAAGGGCTGAAGTTTGAGTGGCTGGCGAACCGAAATAATCCTGTGCGCAGTGCCGGCACGCTGAACCGGCAGGAAGCGCTGGAGGCCAGGAACGCGCAAATTTTTGAAGAATGGTTGCAGGAAGAAGCGCAGGCACTGGACTGCCGGGGGAATTCTGATGGTCACCATTGACAAATCCACCGAACTGGCCGTAAAGCGCGAATTTGCCGAACTGATGAAAGCAACGCTTTCGGTGTATGGCAAAGACTCGTCTAAACCGGTGATCCGGCTGTATTGGAACGCTATCGGTTCGTTCGATATTTCACTGATTCGCAAAGCATTAAGTTTGTGGATTACCGATCCGGATCAGGGCCGGTTTGCACCGAAGCCGGCCGATATCATTCGCAACATTCAGAACATCATAGGCCGACCGTCATGGCTCAGTCCCAACGAGGCGTGGGCTATCGCGCAGCCTGCGCAGGACGAAGCGAATACGGTGGTCTGGACGACCGAAATTGCGCAGGCATGGAGTATTGCCGAGCCCATTTTCACCGATGGCGATCGGGTAGGGGCGCGAATGGCATTCATCGCCGCCTATGAGCGGTTAGTGGCTGCGGCTCAGGCTACCGGATCTTTGCCTGAGTGGACGGTTTCGGAGGGGTGGAACAAAGGGACCGTGAAGGGAGCGGTTGAGCATGCGGTGAGTGCTGGATTGTTGCTGGCGCCGGAGGTGAAAAAATACTTAGCGCCGCCTGCCAGCCTGCCGCCGCCGAAAGTGGATCGCGGAAAGCGGGACCAGATGCTGGCAAAGATACAGGCGTTTTCCGGGGCGTTACTGGATCGGAGAACTCAACAGGAAGCACAGAAAAGACACGAATGGGGGGAACGACAAGCGCAACTCAACGAGGCAATAGAAAAGCGTTATCAAGATGAATTACGCCGGGCTGCTGACCACAGCGCGGCAGATGAAAACCAATTTAAGGACTGACCAATGAGCATCACTTTCAAAAACGCACTGATTTATCGCCTGTCGCGCGAGCTGGACTGGGCTGATCTGGAACAGAAGTTGACGGCGTTTGCATTCACGCCATGCGGCAGCAATGACTGGGCAAAAACCGGATGGGTTTCGCCGATAGATCCGCTGCTGGATGTGCTGGCGCACCAGGCGAACGGGCAGATTCTTCTCACGTTGCAGCGTGAAGAGAAAATCCTGCCGGCGCCGGTTATCAAAAAAGCCCTCCAGGACAAAATCGACAAGCTGGAAGCCGAACAGCGGCGCAGCCTGAAAAAGACCGAGAAAGACGCGCTGAAAGACGAAGTTATTCAGACCCTGCTGCCGCGCGCGTTCAGTAAGTACCATATCACCAACATCTGGATTAACGCAGGGGCCGGGTTGATCGTCGTGGATGCCGCCAGCGGCAAAAAAGCCGAAGACGCGCTGGCGCTGCTGCGTAAAAGCCTCGGCTCGTTGCCGGTGGTGCCGTTGACACTGGAAACGCCGATCGAGCTGACGCTGACCGAGTGGGTACGAAACGGTGCCGCACCAGTTGGGTTTGCGTTACAGGATGAGGCTGAATTGAAAGGGGTTCTGGAAGAGGGCGGCGTACTGCGCAGCAAACACCAAGATCTGACCGCTGACGAAATTACCAATCACATCCGTGCTGGAAAGCTGGTCACCAAGTTGGAGCTGGAGTGGCGGGAGCGGATCTCGTTCGTTTTGGGCGATGACGGTAGCCTGAAAAAGCTGAAATTCGCCGATGTGTTGCTGGACCAGAACGCTGACGCCGAAGACGTGGCGGCGCGTTTCGATGCTGATTTTGTGCTGCTGACCGGGGAACTGGCCGCGCTGATCCGCGAACTGGTGTTGGCACTGGGCGGGGAATCTAAACGTAGTGACGCGGTGACGGTCATTACCACCGATAGCGACGATCTGGATAAAGATCCGCTCTATGCTGATGCCGCTAAATTTCTCACTGGAAAATCCGAAGCCTCCATTTCCCAGCTACAGCGCCATTTCCGCATCGGTTACAACCGTGCGGCCAGACTTATCGAAGCACTGGAGAGTGAAGGCGTAATCTCCGCGCCCAAGCATAACGGCATTCGTAAAGTGTTGGCCGGGGAGGGTGTGGCATGACCGATTTCTCCCAATCTGAATACGTCTTGGCGCTGGATAGCTACAAACGTCAGCCTGGTCACGAACTAAAACACGTTGGCGATCAGTGGCAGACGCCCGATGCATTGTTCTGGGGTATTAACGCTGCTTTTGGTCCGCTTGTTCTGGATTTGTTCGCGGAACCGGATAACGCAAAATGCCGGTCCTATTACACGGCGCGTGATAATGCGCTGGCGCAGGACTGGTCCTCGCGCCTAGCTGAGCTGAACGGTGCCGCATTTGCCAACCCGCCATACTCCCGTGCCAGTCAGCATGACTGCCAGTACATCACCGGCATGCGGCACATCATGGACTACGCAGCCCAGCAACGCGAGCGCGGCGGGCGGTACGTGTTTCTCATCAAAGCGGCGACATCCGAAGTGTGGTGGCCGGAGCAGGCGGATCACGTCGCGTTTATTCGCGGTCGCGTCGGATTCGAGCTGCCGGCGTGGTTTATCCCGAAAGATGCCCGACAGGTCGCCAGTTCCGCCGGATTCGCCGCAGCGATCGCTGTGTTCGACAAGACCTGGAGCGGTGCGGCGATGGCGTATATCGAGCGAGATCGGCTACTGGCGCAGGGAGAGGCATTTCTGGCACAGATTCGACGCGAGGCCGAACGGCTTATACCACAAATCCGACAACAAAATATTCCAGAAATTATTCCAGTGCCGGACACCGGCAACGCCGTTTGGCCGGCGGAGGTCAAGTTCCTGTTCGGGAAGATTCCGGCAGCGGACACGTTGCCTGCCGCGCAGCAACACAAACTCCGTAGCCACATTAACCGCCTGCGCCTGGAAGGGACGCAGGACTCCGAGATCATCACCATCGCCACGTCGCTGGCCGAGAAGATGGGCTCGTCCGTAACCGCAGAAGAAGGAACGGCATCATGAGGGAAATCATCGTCGATAATTTTGCCGGCGGCGGCGGGGCAAGTACCGGTATTGAAATGGCGATCGGTCGAAGTGTGGACATTGCGATTAATCACGACCCGAATGCAATTGCTATGCACACGACGAATCACCCGGACACGCTTCACTACTGCGAGAGCGTTTTCGATATCGACCCGGTGGCCGCCACCGCCGGCAAGCCGGTGGGTCTGGCATGGTTTAGTCCCGATTGTCGGCATTTTTCAAAAGCGAAGGGCAGCAAACCGGTGAAAAAGGAGATTCGCGGCTTGGCCTGGATTGTCCTGCGCTGGGCGCTGGCGGTACGCCCGCGTGTGATGATGTTGGAGAACGTCGAGGAGTTCAAAACCTGGGGGCCATTGTTGACTGATGCCGACGGCACACAACGGCCGGACCCGGTGCGCGCCGGCGAGACGTTCGCGGCATTCGTCGGTATGTTGGGCACCGGCGTACCGGCAGATCACCCGGCACTGGCCGAGGTGTGCGAGTTCCTTGGTATTGAGACGGCCAGCGATCAGGCCCGGCTTCTGGTACACGGACTGGGATATGCTGTCGATTATCGTGAATTACGCGCTGATAACTACGGAACGCCGCAGCGGCGCAAGCGGCTCTTCATGGTGATGCGCTGCGACGATCAGCCGGTGGTGTGGCCGGAGGCGACGCACGGCGATCCAAAATCCCCAGCAGTGCAGGCGGGTAAACTTAAGCCGTGGAGAACCGCCGCCGAGTGCATAGACTGGTCAATTCCATGCCCATCGATTTTCGAGCGAAAGAAGCCGCTGGCGGAAAACACATTGAAGCGTATCGCCCGCGGCATTCAGCGGTTCGTGCTGGATAACCCGACGCCGTTTATTGTGAAGTGCAACCACACCAGCAACCAGACGAAATACGATTGCTTTCGTGGACAACCACTGGATGAACCGTTGCAGACGATTACCCGTACGCATGGCTTTGCCGTTGTTACACCTCATCTAACGAAATTTCGTACTGGTGCCACCGGGCAGGAAGTGACGGAACCTATACCAACAGTTACTGCTGGTTCGTCCAATCGTCCCGGCGGGAACGGCCACGCTCTGGGCATGGTCGAAGCGAAACTGGCACCGTTCATTGCTGGAGCTGGTGGGCCAAAGTATTCAGCCAAACCTCGCAGCGTTGAACAACCCATGCATACGTTGGTCAATACGAACCATGCATGTGTTGTGGCGCCCGTGATAGCGCGTATCGGCCAAACCGGTTTCGGTGGCGATCGCATGGCATACGATGCAACGGATCCGCTTACAACGGTAACAAGCAAAGCTGAGCATCTGCTGGTGGCACCGGTAATCGCTCGGCAGTTCGGTAACAGCGTAGGCCATGGCGCCGATGAGCCAAACGGTACGATCACGGCGGGCGGTGGTGGGAAATCGCAGTTGGTGTCCGCGTTTCTGGCGAAACATTACGGAGGTAATTATACCGGTCCCGGAGTAGGGATGGATGAACCAGTGCATTCGGTGACAACCGTCGATCATCATGCTGTTGTCGCTGCGAACCTCCTAACTATCGGCTACGGCGAACGCCCGGGACAGCAAGCGCGCGTGCAGGACATCGAGAAGCCTCTGGGTACAGTCGTAGCGGCGAAAAAACACGCTATGGTCACGTCCCATCTTGTGAAGCTACGTGGAACATGCAAAGACGGCCAACCTGTAACTGAGCCAATGCCGACTATTACCGCTGGCGGGCTGCACATTGGGGAAGTACGTGCTTTCTTGCTTAAATATTACGGCAACGAGAAGGAAGGACTAAACATCAATGACCCGCTCCACACTGTAACCAGCCGAGACAGGTTCGGACTGGTCACGGTCGAGGGCGTTGACTATCAGATCGTCGATATCGGCATGCGCATGTTGCAGCCGCATGAGCTCTACGCCGCGCAGGGCTTTCCGTCCTGGTACATCATCGATCAGGATTATCGGGGCGTGAAATACGCGAAAGATAAGCAGGTGGCCCGTTGCGGGAACGCCGTGCCGCCGCCGTTCGCCGAGGCGCTGGTCCGCGCCAATCTGCCTGAGTTATGTGCAGAACGGCAGGAGGTGGCAGCATGACCAAGTGGACCCACAATGGCCTTGCCCATGACCTGGCGGAACATCTCCGCCAGAACACATCTCGATTTGTCTGGGAAGACATGCAACTGGGGCCGGCGGGCAGCCCACGCCCCGATGTGTATGCCGTACCATTCAGCTTCAGCAAGTTCTGCCCCATCGCCTACGAGTGCAAAATCAGCGTATCCGATTTCCGTGCGGACGTGACGAAGGGCAAGTACACCAGCTATATGCCCTTCGCTAGCGGGATCGTATTCGCCGTGCCCGAAGGGTTGATCAAAAAGTCTGACTTGCCTGCGGGCTGCGGGCTGATGGTCCGTGGTGAAAACGGCTGGCGGACAGTCAAAGGGCCTACGTTGAACGCTGTCGACAATCTGCCGCGGGACGCCTGGATAAAGCTGTTGATTGACGGCATCCAGCGTGAAAGCAAACGCACTGAGCTGAAAGTGCGCTACGGAAGCATCTGGGTGACGGAGCGGGAACTAGCGAAGCGCCATGGTGAAGAGGTCGCACATCTGGTAAGGGAGGCACTTCTTTCGTCCGAACGGCTCCGTGATGCTACCGCCAAACGGGAGGCGGCGCGGGAAGAAATCTTCCGCGAGACTGAAGAGGAGAAAAAACGGAGATGGGAAGCGCTGGAGCGGTCCACCGGGCGATTGAATGATGCTCAGATGGAATTGGCGTCGGCGCTCGGGCTGCCTGAGAATGCCACTATATCCCAGTTAACCCGGGCGATTTATGAAGCGCGTAACAGGCTGGCCAGTGACAGAGAAATTCAGCGTTTTCGTAACCTTTTTCGTTATCTCGAACGCACTATCGCCGATGGTAACGAACCACTGCCTGGGGAGAATTCAGCATGACCACAGCAACGCGCACCAAATCCCCGAAAAAGCACAAAACCGAAGCGTTGGGCGTGCTGCTGCCCGGCGGTGGCATTAAATACTGTACCGATCACGATCGCGATGTAATGAAAGGGGTGCCAGTCGGCACTCCGATCTCGCTTTCTCCATTAGGTGACCGCCGCAACATCAAGCATCACCGCAAATTCTGGGCGCTTTTGGATCTTGGCTTTCAATATTGGGAGCCGGAATGGACGTTCGTCAGCGTGCCAGAAGTGTGGATAGCGGAGGAGGTGGCGCGCGAGGTGGCGCAGGAAGCTGGCGATCCCTCGCTGTATGACAACGTGACAAAGGGCATTGCCGCGCGCGTGTTGAATAAAGTGGCTGCCCAGCGCCGCCGCCGGTTCGATCCGGAAACGGTCAAGACCAAAGCATCATATCTGAACCACGTAATGATCAAGGCGGAATTTTATGATCTGGTGCCCAACCCGGACGGCGGAACGTTGAAACAACGCTGGAGCATCGCGTTTGCCAATATGGATCAGGCGGCGTTTGATGGCGTTTACCGCGGCGTGGCCGGGGTGATCTGGGCTGAAACGCTGAGCTGCTATTTTGCTGATGAGGCCGAAATGGAGCAGGCCGTTAACCAGTTGATGAATTTTTGAGGGCTGACCAATGACCGATAATGTGGATTTTCCAGACGACAGCGATAACGTTTTGCAGTTTACCAAACGCTTTGATGACAACGCCGACATCAAAGAAATGCGGAATTTCGTTGAGGCGCCGAAGCCGGAAGGGAGAACGTGCCGCCATGAGCGGGTTATTGTCTCGGAACATGAGCGTTCAGTGAAATGCCGTCTATGCGGCGCAATTCTGGAACCGTTCGATCACCTGCTGGCGCTGGCTAAACAGGAAACAAAGGTTGAATGGGAACTGCGCTCTTTGCGAATGGAAATTAAATCGCACCGCGAAGGGCTGGAGAAGTTAAGGCGCGAAGAGACCAATTGCAAAGGGCGGGTGCGAAATGCTCAGAATCGGCTCAATGAGATTAATGGGCAGATCCATACAGCGAATCAGGAACTTCAATTTGTACTGAAAAGGGTGGGCGATATTAAGTTGATGAGGGGAAAGGAAAATGCTTAAATCACCTGCATACCGTTCAAAAAAATTACGTGAGTCTGCTCGTGGGCAGATGTGCACTTTGCAGATACCGGGCATATGCAATGGCAATCCCGAAACAACGGTGTTGTGCCATCTTCCGAGCCCTACGCACGGCATGGGATATAAAGGGGATGACTTCTGGGCTGTCTATGGCTGTTCGTCTTGTCATGATGTGATTGATGGGCGAGTGTCGTATGACTGGCTGACTGGGGAAAAAGAAGAGGTTTTGCTTCAGGCGTTGTATTTGACAATAAAACTAAATAGTTATTAGAGGATGAGAATATGGATAATTCTGCTGGATATGTTGGTGATATAAAAGAGATAGATAATTATTTGGAAAAATGGTGTTCAGCTTTTTTACCAAAAAATTATGACAACAAATATATTGTAAAAGTTTTACTTTGTGATGGGGCAGGTTTTTCCAATGAAGAAATCTATTTTTCATATTTCATGTATTGCTGGAGAATTCTGCGGGTTAATCTTTTGGATAAGGGTAATGCTACGTTATCAATGCTGCCATACACATACAGCAGAATGAAAGAAAATAATATATACCTTGATGTTAATTTATTCAAAGAGAGGCCTAATAGCGCTTTGTTTTATATTGTTTTATCTTTAATGGAGTTTTTCTCTCGGAGTGATGTAACTCGTAGTTTAGGAGCAATAGATGGTTCACTTTATGCAGTTGGGAAGGTCAAATCTTTGTTAGGAAAGATCGATGAAATAACTGTAGAGCTTAACCAGACTCAATACCATTGCCTAAGTTCTTTAGAATATAGTATCCCATATAAATTGAAGTCCGGGATGGTTGATGATTTTAATAGCGAGCTTTCGGCAATTAGAATGAATATTGATAATATAAAGAAAAATGAAGTATGGGTAAAAATAAATGATTTTATAAATATGAATTTAACTGTGGATGAAGAATTAGCAAATCAGGATAAATTATTGAAAGATGTTGATGGTAAGATTGGTAAATTAAAGGAATATAATTCAAATTTAAATTTTGCACTATTGTCTGATGCCTTTAATAAAATAGGGAAGAAAAAACAGAAAGAACTCTTTTATTCTTATGTTAGATTTTTTATCCCCACTCTATTTATGGTTTTAATCCCCTTGGTTTCTATTTTTTTTCGTTATGACAAAGGAGACCCGGCGTTAAAGGATGTGTTTATTTTCGGCCCATTGCTTACATTGGAAATATTGTTATTCTATTTCATGCGGTTATTTTATGGGGAACTAAAAAATATTAAATCTCAGCTGCTACAAATAGATATGCGACTTAGCCTATGTGAGTTTATCCATGATTATGTGGAAAAAAGGGATGGTAGCGAAAAAACAGATAGTGCTTGGAAAGCTTTTGAGTCGTTAATATTTAGCCCCATTCAAGCTAACGAAGATAAGATCCCCGCAGTGCTTGATGGTGTAGAAACTATAGCTGAACTTGCTGGAAAGATCATTGCAGCTAAAAAATAATGATACTATTCAACTCAATTAACGCCCTAACCGCCATTAAGACCAAAGCCAAACTGGAAACTCGCAACGGAAAGGTGCGCAAAGTCTATCACCAGGCCGAGCTTGAAGAGCAAGCGTCATTGATTGAGTGGGCAGATAAGACAGTGATTGATTGAATAAAGATCGGGGATTATCTGCCGCATATCCCAAACGAGGGAAAGCGTGGGCCGAAAGCTGCGCGTGATGCAAAACGGCTTGGTGTTCGTTCTGGTGTGCCAGATCTGCTTCTGGCACTCCCACGCGGTGGTTATGCTTGTCTGTGGATCGAGATGAAAGCGAGGGATGGTAAGTTGACAACACAGCAAGTGATATGGCTGAGCAGGTTGGAATCAGTGGGATATTATGCTGTTTACTGCTTCGGTTTTACTCAGGCAGTTAACGTGTTAGAGAGATATTTAAATTTGTGAGGGAGATATGAGTTACATAGAGGTTGAAAAGGATGGTGTCATTTATGCTGCTGAATATATTTGTTCAGATAATGAGGTTGTTGTACTTGGGAATGGGAAAACAGAAACAATATTTTTGAATGGCATGAAAGAAATTAATGCAGCGAAAACAGCATTGAGAACATTAATTAGGCAAGGAAAGGCTTTCACCAAAGCAGAAATAGAATGATCTGTTTATTTCCTTGTGTGTCAGCCCTTAATTAATACAATCAGTCCAGTGACCACCGCGCAGGATTGACCAAATGACCATAGCTATAGAACAACTTATCAAGATGCACGATCCGCGCTGCATGAGTATTGAATCACTGAACATCGGGCGCGGGCGTGCAATCCTTACCAAAGAGCAAATATTAGGGGCATTCGCCACCGCCCAGCACCATCATTCTGTTGGTTTTGATTTACTAATGGCAAAGTATCGGCACGATAGTCAGGCAGAACAACGGATTCGGACAGCTATTACCGATTGGGTAAATGCCCGACCTCATCCAGAACATGCCATAACCGCCTGCCAGATTGCGTTAAGTATGGTGCTGGAGCGAAATTTACCCGCGCAAATTGATCATATCGCCAAGTTATTGCGCAGATACAGCTCCCGATCATCACAAACACGTAAGAATACTGATGTGCTTCAGGCTGAAATTAAGCAACAGGAAAAACAGCGCAGTCGGGATCGCGTTAGCGACGATGAATATCAACGTATCGGCCAGCAGATAGATCAATTATCGGCCAGGATTGAAGCTGAACGTGTAGCATTGCGTGCATGGGCGAAGCATCAGGCGGCACAGAACAATATTTGTCCTCGCTGTAGTGGTACCGGAAAAACGTTACGGCCAGCCGTTGTGCTATGCAATGAATGCGGCGGGCATGGGCGGATTACGGCAACGTTTGAGCATCTGCGAAAATCGATGCTTATCTCAGGGGCTGTGATACCAGCGGGCGAGTGGTCGGAGTATCTGGATCTGGCGAAACGGTGTATGCGATGGCTGTATATCGAAGAATCCCAAGCGGCTAATGTTCTGAGCAATCAAATTCATAATGAAATAGAAGACGTGATATAAACTCGATTGACCTGTCCCGCTATACGCGCTAAATTCCAGAAAGATACCGGAGTATGCCCCAAAAGCAGCTCCGGTTTTTTATTGGTCAGTCCTCAAGCCTGCATGGTTCGCCCAGCAGGCTTTTTTATTTCCTACCACAGCGCCATCCGAACAATCGGGGGTGAGGCTATGAGGCGAATGAGCGCGATATATAGCAAGCTATCATATGGATCCGGGACCGCATTAACAGGTGCAGGCGTATCAGAAAAGGCATATTCATCAGTAACGAATCAACCATCGTGGCAGTTATTTGATGCTATTTCAGTATTAACGCTGAGTGATTGGGCAATAATCGTCGGCATGATATGCACCATCGGTACATTTGCGTTGAATTGGTATTACAAACGCAAGGAATTTAATCTGAAGGTTGGGGGATAAGCCAATGGCTAAGCGTAAAATCGCGGCGGCCATTGTCTGTTCCGTCAGCGTGATTATTGGCATTGTATTGAACAATGCCGATCAATATAAATCGGCGACGGGAAACAGCTTACGTTTCAGCCTGGCTGCAATGGAAGTGATGGGCAATGCTGAAGGTTGCCGCCGGGAACCGTATTTGTGTCCGGCAAAAATCGTTACGCAAGGCATCGGCCACACAGGTAAAGGTTCAGGCCTAGTGGCCCAGGCCAGCGATCAGCAAATCGCGCAGTGGTTTGCTGAGGACCAACTGGATGCACAGAATTGTATAGAGGCCAATATAGAGCGAAAGCTGGGAAAGCAATTGCCGCAAGGTGTGTTCGATGGGATTGGGAGTTTTATTTTTAATATCGGATGCACGAAATTTCTCAGGTCTACGATGTATCGCCACTTGATTAACCAGGCATACACGGCGGCCTGCAACCAATTACCTCGATGGGTTTATGCGGGAAAAGAAATCCTGGCAGGGCTGGTTATTCGGCGGGAGAAAGAAAAGGCACTTTGCTTAAACTTCTGAATATTGCTCCAGTTTGGTTAGTAAATGTTCAAATTAACCGTGATTTGGCAGCGTTACGTAAAATCTGAATCACTCACCATCATCAATCTCTTCACTTTTTAACAGGCAAACCATGTTATCCACGAAAATGAAAGCGCTGCTGATCGGCGGCACGCTGGCGGCTGCGTTCGGCGCCGGGTGGTATGTGCAGGGATTGCGTTGGGATGCGGATATTGCCGAGCGCGGTAAAGTCCAGGCCGATGATATTAGCGCCGGTCAGAAGTCGATCATCGCCGGGCAGGCGTTCCAGTTTCAGCGATACAACGAAATCGCCAGGCAGGCCAATCAGGACGCGATCACCATCAAAGGTCAATCCGATGAAAAACAAATTATCTACCGGACAATCATCAAACGTGATCCGGCTGGCCGTCAGTGTGTGCCTGATGATGTTGCTAAGCGCCTGCTCGACTACGCGCACAGTCTACGTGCCAGCGCAATGCGTACCGTTGCCAGCGGAGCTGATGCAGCCGGTACTGGTACCGCTGCCGCCGGCTGCCGATTGACATACGGGCAGGCGGTTTATTGGATTGAACCATTGCTGACGACGATTGACCTGGCAAATAGCCAACTGGTCAGTATTAGTGATGTTGAATCAGCTAGAAAAGGCAAATAAGCGGGTTACAAAAATATATCAGAAATAGGTTTTGAAATAGAGAGAGTTCCCTCTCCCTATAAACACAGATAAAATATTAATTGGCTCTGGCAAGTAGTTTTGCTACTTGGTCGTGAAGTTTATTGAAGTATTCAGGATTCTCATCAGTTACTTTCTGCTGATGGGGTAATTTAATTGCCTCTTCATATGCTGTGGCTAACATTCCTGGCTTACCTGACGTTCCATTCATAGCGACAGAAATCGCTATTATGGCGACATAAGCGGCATGTAGTTCAAACTTAAGAGTTTCATTGGACGTTTCAAGATCCGAAATACGTTGTTCTAAATCGATTGGTGTAGTCATTCATTTTCTCCATGCATCTATGTAAAGTGCAAAGATAGGATAGCACTTAAATAACGGGTAAGCTGACGTCAGCGTGCAAAGTTATGAGGAGTAGTTCTATGGGGTAAGTCGGCTTCACTGAGCGCCAGTGATAATGCTGTCACCCAATAAGTTTCAGGGGTAACCTGTAACCAACAAAATTATGTAAGGGGGGGAAGTGAAAGAAAATTTAATCACAATCGAAAAAATTTATTCCATCGCTCACGATTACTTTCCGAAGGGACACACACGAGTGGAAATATGGGACATTGGGCTAAAGTTCGTAAATCAAACAGCCGAAGGTGAGAAGACCGCCTTCTTGCAGCGGGAACTGAATCTGATTGATGAAACATCAATCAGAGGTTTTTTAGATGCCGAGATTGAAAGTTAATGGAAACCGCCTTCGGGCGGTTTTTTCTCGCCATCACCATAGGTAGACCTATAGTAATGTCATTAACCGAACCATTGCCCTGGCATTCGCCGGGGCTTTTTTATGCCCACAAACAAAGGTTATCCCCATGACACCGACCAACGATCAACAGATTGAACAGGAAATTCAGACCAAAGGTTTAACCGCGCCACGCGTCACGCCGGAGCATATTGCGAGTGTTATCCGTAGCGAATTCTATTTCACGGCAGGTGACGGCGTACGTGGCGAGTCTCATATGGGGACGTCACCGGCAGGTATCGCCAAAAGCCTCAATCAGTTAACTACCTGCGTGTTGGTGCTGCGCAACGGCTTCACCGTCACTGGCGAAAGCGCCTGCGTCAGCCCCGATAATTTCAATGCGGAGCTTGGCCGGAAGTATGCCCGGGAGAAAGCCATCAATAAAATTTGGGAGTTGGAAGGTTATCTGCTGAAGCAGCGTCTTTATGAGCAATCCGCAACCATGCCCTCAAATGCGGAGCCCGTTACTCTTTATCGCGACCAACTGGTAAGCATCAACGGCATCCCGTTCTTCCTGTTGGGTGATGTACAAGCCTATAGCGGCAGCAAAGGTAATATCGCCCTGGCGTTCGAACCTCAACCAGAATACTCGGAGTAAGGCATTACAGAACCACTTCCCAGAGGTGGTTCGATAATGCTTATTCAGTAGGACGTTATGGCAAAGTACGATTGGAAAAAGCTGCTGGCCGATTATGCCTCTGCATATTCAGCGACGGGAATCTCCCCAGCGGATTGGTGTGTTCAGAATGACGTGCCATATAGTTCTGCGAAGCGTTACATCACGATAAAGGCTGCAACTGACGTCATTGAGCAGAATTCGCAAATTCGCAGTTCGCAAAAAGAGGATTCGCAGATTCGCAAAGAGAAAGGTGCGAATCGCAAACAAGCGAAAAAGCCTGATAACTATGATGATGAAGAAGATGATGGAGCGGCAGATACAGACGATCACGGCAGCGAGTCTTCACAACCAGACGCGAAATTAAACGGCAGGGACTCAGCGGGCCGGTTTACTGAAGGCAATCCCGGCAATCCCAATGCCGTCAGCCCGTTTGTGAAAGGTCATCAATACGCCACAAAGCACGGTGCCTACGCCCAATACCTCCACGCCGACGAGCTTTTCGACGCTGCCAAAGAGTCCGATTTGCGCGATGAACTGATTTTCACCCGCGCCCGCGCGCTGTCTGTCACCAAGACGCTGAACAAAATCATGGAGGATTTGCAGAACGCGCCGGACGTTGAAACTCGTATCGATCTGTATGACAAAATGCTCAAGGCCGAACAGGGGCTTGATCGCAATATTGCCCGCATCGAATCGTTGGAAAACAGTCTGAGTAGATTACAGCTTGATGCGGTGAATGTTCCCCGGCTGGCAGCCGACACCTTCCGTATCAAGGCGGCCACCGCCAAGCTGAAAGCAGAGACGGAGAAACTTACGGCGGAAAGCAAAGACGTGACTACGCCGTTGACCGATGTTGTCAGGGATATTCACGACATGCCTGATGATGGGATGCTGGCGCAATGACCACACCACATTACGACACCGGTTTGGTTGAAGACGAACTGGACAGCATGACCGAGGCGCAGCAGCGCCTTTTTGTTTTATCGAAGTTGAGCAATCCGTGGTGGCGGCTCAACAATCTGTACAAGATTGAGAACGAGAAAGGCCAACTGGTTACGTTTCGGATGCGTCCGGCGCAGCGTCGGCTGTTCCAGAACATGCATTACCGGAACATCATTCTCAAGGCGCGCCAGTTGGGATTTTCCACGGCGATTGATATCTACCTGCTTGACCAGGCGCTGTTCAACCGCAATCTGAAATGCGGGATTATCGCGCAGGACAAAGTTGCCGCCGGCGAAATCTTCCGTACCAAGATATCGATACCTTTCGATAATCTGCCTGGTTGGTTGCGTTCGACATTCAAGATCAGCGAGCGACGTAGCGGCGCCAACGGCGGGTACATCCTGTTTTCGCACGGTAGCTCAATCCAGGTGGCGACGTCTTTCCGCTCCGGCACGGTTCAACGGTTGCATATTTCCGAGCACGGTAAGATCTGCGCTAAGTACCCGGCAAAGGCGAAAGAACTGCGCACCGGTACGCTCAACGCCATTCACGACGGTTGTATCATCTTTGATGAATCAACCGCCGAGGGTGTCGGTGGGGATTTCTACACCATGAGCACCCGCGCACTTGAACTGTCGCAATCCGGCATTGAGCTGACGACGCAGGATTACAAGTTTCATTTCTATCCGTGGTTTGACGATCCGAAATATGTCGCATCCGTTCCGGCCGGCGGCCCACGCCTGAGCAAATATCATCAGGAATATTTCGCCGCGGTGGAAGCCGCCATGCGCATCACACTGACGGATCAGCAAAAGCAGTGGTATATCAGGAAAGAGGTTGAGCAGGGCGAGGAAATGAAGCAGGAATTCCCGTCCACGCCGCAGGAAGCCTTTCTGACCTCTGGCCGCCGCGTGTTCACGGCCATTACAGTAATGAAAGCCGAGGGAGCAACCCGACCGCCCCGCATTGTCTACGATATGGACCCTATAACCGGCAAGCGCACCAAAGTGCAAGCGTTGCGCGACGGCAGCAAAGACGAACTCCAGCGCACGCTGCTAAATCATCTGCTGGTCTGGGAACTACCGGATCCGGATGAGGATTACGCGATCGGCGCGGACGTGGCCGAGGGGCTGGAAAACGGTGACCGATCTTCATTTGACGTAGTGAAGAAATCCACCGGCGAGCAAGTGGCGCACTGGTTCGGTCATCTGGATGCGGAGTTGTTCGCCCAACTGCTGGCGCACATTGGCACCTGTTACAACACCGCGTTCATTGGCCCGGAGCGCAACAATCACGGCCATGCTGTCCTGCAAAAGCTGCGTGATATTTATCCGGTGCGCGCTATTTACGCCGAGCAATACCTTGATCGCGATAACGATGATGAGACGCCTAAACTCGGCTGGCTCACCACGAAGCAAAGCAAACCTATTGTGATTGAGGGATTGAAAACGCTTTTGCGTGAAACTGCTTCCGGCATTCGTTGGATCGGCACCATCAACGAACTGAACACCTATGTTTATGACCCGAAAGGTCGGATGAATGCGCAGACTGACTGTTTCGACGACCAGGTAATGAGCTACGCGATTGCACAGGAAATGCGCGCCCGTATGCCAGCGCGCCCGAAACCAAAACCCATCGACCGATCTAAACCCTCTCACTGGATGTCACATTGATGAATACAGCCATTATTGAAGCTGAGGCCCGGCCACAGCAGCAGGATAATCGCGATCGTTTTACGCAGCGTCAATTACTGGATATTTCATCGGACATTGACGCCCAACCAGACTGGCGCACCACGGCGAATACCGCCTGTGCTTATTACGATGGCGATCAACTGGCGCCTGAGTTGGTGGCGAAACTGCGTGAGCGCGGGCAGCCGCTGACCATGCATAACCTGATTGCGCCGACCATTGACGGTGTATTGGGGATGGAGGCCAAGACCCGTACCGATTTGATGGTTATTGCTGACGATCCTAATGAAGAAATGGAACAACTGGCCGAAGCGGTGAATGCCGAATTCTCTGATGCCTGTCGATTGTCAGGGCTGAACAAAGCACGTTCTGATGCCTATGCCGAGCAGATTAAAGCCGGGCTATCATGGGTTGAAGTGCGTCGGAACAGCGATCCGTTCGGCAACCGTTACAAGGTCGGCACGGTTCACCGTAACGAAGTGTTCTGGGACTGGTTCAGCCGTGAGGCGGATCTGAGTGATTGCCGCTGGATGATGCGCAAACGCTGGATGGATGTTGATGAAGTAAAAGGCACGTTCCCGCATAAAGCTGATGTGATTGATTACTCGGTACATGAGTGGAAAGGGTTTGTTGAGTCTGATCTGGCTGAAGGGCAGGAATCCGATCTGATCAGCGGCTATGAGGAATATCATTCATGGAGCCGTCAGGATAGCGAATGGATATCATCGAACCGTAAGCGAGTGCTGTTGCAGGTGGTTTATTATCGTACCTATCAGCGTATGCCGGTGATGGAGTTACAGAGCGGGCGCGTTATCCAGTTCGATAAAAACAATGTGATGCACGCGGTGGCGCTGGCGACGGGCAGAGTTTCCGTGTCAATGGCGCGAGTCAGCCGGATCCGCGAGGCGTGGTTTGTCGGTCCGCATTTTATTGCCGATCGTCCGTGTGAAGCGCCGCAGGGCATGTTTCCGCTGATCCCATTCTGGGGATATCGCAAAGATAAAACGGGTGCACCCTATGGGCTGGCCTGCCGTGCAATCCCGGCGCAGGATGAAGTGAATTTCCGCCGCATTAAATTGACCTGGCTGTTGCAGGCCAAGCGGATTATCAAAGACGAAGACGCTACCAATATGACAGACAAGCAGTTGGTAGAGGAAGCTGAGCGCCCGGACGGGGTGATCAATCTCAATCCCAAACGAGCCAACAAAACTACCGCATCAGATGCGCTGAAAATTGAGCAGGATTTTCAGGTTGCCCAGCAACAGTTCCAGGTCATGCAGGAAAGCATGAAGCTGATTCAGGACGGCATGGGCGTGTACTCCGCTTTTCTGGGACAGGAATCAAACGCATCCTCTGGTGTAGCAATCAGTAACCTGGTGGAGCAGGGTGCGACGACGTTGGCGGAAATCAACGATAACTATCAGTTTGCCTGCCAGCAGGTGGGGCAATTGCTGCTTTCCTATCTGCTGGACGACCTCAAACGCCGCCGTAATTATGCCGTGGTGGTTAACCGTGACGATCCACGCCGCCGCAAGTCCGTCACCATCAATGAAGAAACTGAAAGCGGGATGACTAACGATATTTCCCGCCTGCGCGCGCATATCGCGCTGGCGCCGATTCAGCAGACGCCGGCATACAAATCACAATTGGCCGAACGTATGTCTCAGGTTATTACCGGTCTTCCGCCACAGGTGCAGGCCACTGTATTGGATATGTGGGTAGAACTGCTGGATGTACCGAAGAAAGCCGAGTTTATCGAGCGGATCCGCAGCGCGCTTGGTACGCCGAAGGCGCCGGATGAGATGACGCCGGAAGAGCAACAGGCCGCCCAGCAGCAACAGCAGATGCAGGCGCAACAGCAGGAATTGGCGATGCGCGAAATTGCCGGGAAGGTGGCGAAACTGGAAGCAGAGGCGCAACGTATTGCAGCCGCTGCGCAACGAGAACAGACGCTGACTAACAGCCAGCGCTTTGATGATGCTAAGACGCAGGCAGAAACCGGTCGTATTCTTCAGGATATGGAGAACACGACGCGGGAAATAGACGCGCTGAGTGCGCAGATGATGCAGACTATTCAGGGACAGATTGATGCGATTCCGGTTTGATTAGATAAATATATAATTATCAATTAATTATATATATTTAAAAACTTTCAAAAGAGCTTTGACTTGAGCTGTGAAAATTTTTATCATTAAAAATACTGTATTTATATACAGTATTTTTAGTGTTTATTCACATGGAGAATTTCAATGATAAAATACAGCTTATGCGCTCCTAATAATGGAGATACGATGACGGTAAGTGGCGGAGGCGGTTGGAGTACGCCAGTCGGTGATGATCGTAAAGGTGGTGGCGGGGGTGATAAAGGTAGCAACAGTTCGTCGGTCGATTTTGGTAAAAATCCTGAAAAGCAAGCTGTTGTAAATCCTTATCTGGCGGTCGCAGTACCCATGACGGTTTACCCCATCAATAGCACGTGGGGATTCACGATTAATACAGCGGTAATCGACACAGGTCTTAACAAAATCAGCGCATTGCTTAGCCAGGCTCTTCCGGTTGCTGGTCGTCTTATTGGTTTTACCGCCGGGGCGTTGTGGCCTTCCAGTATTGCAGCGGATAGTATCGATCCGGCATTCAACAAAATGCAGCAGGAAAAGCTGGCTCAGTTGGCGGCTAAACAGGGCGTAATGAATAAAGGGTATAATGTTACTGCGTTGCCTGCTAAGTTGGTAACTGGTTTACCTGTCAATCA
The DNA here is from genome assembly GCF_013155275.1 of Brenneria sp. hezel4-2-4. GTDB lineage: Bacteria > Pseudomonadota > Gammaproteobacteria > Enterobacterales > Enterobacteriaceae > Brenneria. The sequence continues at coordinate 320,756 of NZ_JABJXS010000001.1, read as the reverse complement.
AATTGGCAAACAACCTACTGTGCCATCGAATCTTCTGGCTCAAGCAGTGATCGATCCCGCTCTCTCCAAACGTCAACTTACCCTTACCCAACCAGCAACAAATGCACTTGTTGCCAATATTCCGGTAGTTAAAGCGGAAAAGACAAAAGTATCCGGCGTGTTTTCTGCCAAAATTATCGACGGAGAACCAGCTTTCCAGATCAAGGTGGAAAATACCCCGACAGTCTTGGCTAAGAACCCTCCAAAAGTGAAAGATAATCCGGCAGTATCATCATTTCTTTCCACCCCGGCGCCAGATACACACCACGCTTTCGTTGATTTTGGTGGAAGTCATGAACCGATTTATGTATCTGTTTCCAAAGTGATTGCGGCACAAGAAGAAAAGAAACAGATTGCAGAGGCGAAAAAGCGTGAACAGGAATGGCTGAAACAACATCCTGAAGCGGTGGCTGAACGGGAGTTGGCAGAAAGAGTCAAGGATCTCAACGGAGCAAAAACAAATAGAGATAATATAAACGCTCAAATAGCTTCTCTGAATGAAGATATATTAGACGCTAAGAGACAAATTGAGGACTTTAAACGCTCGTTAGCGACAACCACGCCATCACATGCAATGCCAGAAGAGGAAATATTAGATATTCTCTCTGCGGGAGCGGGGTACATAAACAAGCTTTCCGGTAAAATCGAGCAGGAAAAGGTCAAACTCGCCAAGGCAGAAGAAGCCATCACGTATGCAGAACAACGCAGAAAAGATGCGGAGAAAAAAGCCAAGGATGAAAATGAGAAAAAACGCAAAGGTGTCGCAGAACAAGGCCATAAATATCATCCTGCACCAAAAACAGAAGAGATTGGTGGCTTAGGTGAATTGAAAAAAGGAAATCCCAAAACGCCTAAACAGGGTGGTGGTGGAATGCGGCCGCGCTGGATTGGTGATAAAGGGCGCAAGGTTTACGAATGGGACTCTCAGCATGGTGAGCTGGAGGGGTATCGCGCCAGTGATGGGCAGCATTTGGGAGCCTTTGATCCAAAAACCGGGAATCAATTGAAACCAGCTGAACCTAAACGCAATATTAAAAAATATCTTTGAGGAGAATATCATGGGCTTAAAGCTGCAATTGAATTGGTTCGATAAGGTTACAGAAGATTTTGTTGGCGATGAGTACTCACAAGACTTTGGTGATGACGATGCAATTATTGAACAGTGTGGACTTCCGTTAGATGACACCATGAATAATGGCTTCTTTAATGTTACTGAAGATTGGGTTCCAATCCTTCAACCATATATCACACATAAAATTGATTTAAAAAACCACATCTATCAGGTGGCATTTGATTACCGTGATAAATGGTAACGGTTATATAAGATAACCAACGTTCATCTTGCGCTTGAAGTTAATACGCGCTAAATTCCAGAAAGATACCGGAGTATGCCCCAAAAGCAGCTCCGGTTTTTTTATACCACAAAATCAGCGCCCGCCAATTACGGTGGGCGTTTTTGTTTGTGCCGATAAGTGTTCTTTGACAAGAGCGCTTATTCGCATGGGCAGCGATACGCCTCAACACCTTCGGATCTATCCGACAAATAGACATGCAGGAGTCATAAGTGGACAACGTGGAACTGAATTTAACGGGTGATGAAACCCCGGAAGAACTGGAAGCGCTGCTGGATAAACTCGGTGATGTCAACGTCAGTGATGACGCAACGCCAGCACCAGGCAATACAGCGACCGCTCCAGAGAGTACCGGAACGCAGGGAACTGCCGGACAGGCTGATGCAACGCAGTCGAATACGGGCGATACCAAGACCGACACGCCGACGCCGGGCGCGACTACCGAGCAACAGCAAGATGCGGGGCAGGGCCAGCAGGCAGAACAGCCGAAAAGCATTCTGAGTAAAGACGGTAAACACGTCATTCCGTACGACGTGCTGGAAGCGGAACGCGCAGAGAAACGCCGCGTCGCGGAATCCAGCCAGCGCACCGCCGCTGAACTGGCCGAAACGAGGCGTCAGCTTGAGGTTCTTACGCGCCAGATCAATGCCGCTGGATTACAGCCTGCGCAGTTACCCGAGAAAACCCAGATTACGCCGGAGCAGATAGCCAGCGTACGTGATTCATTTCCTGAATTGGCCGGCGTGTTAGATTCGCTGGTCCAGAAAGTGGAATATCTGCAATCCGCGCAGCCAGCACCGGTGCAGCAGGCAGCCAGTGCAGATCCGATTATGTCCGCTCTGGACGCAACTCCGGATTTAAAAGCCTGGCAAACCGATGATCCGGATCGCTTTACGTTGGCTGTCCACATTGATGAAACACTCAAAAATGACCCTGCATGGAAAGACAAACCACTCGCTGAACGATTTGGCGAAGTTGCTAAGCGCACTCGCGCCGCTTATGGAGAGACTGTTGAGAGCGCGACTCAGCAGCAGACGCCGCCGGCGCAGGATGCCAAGCAACCGACAGCCGAAGAGATTCAGCAAAAGGCCGCCGCCGCGCTGGCAACAGCAGCCGCGGCCGCACAATTACCCGCTTCACCGTCAGATATCGGTTCAACAACCAGCACCAGCGCCGCGTCACCACTCGAACAGGCCGCGAATGCCGATCCTGAGCAGTTACAGGCAATGTTCGCCGGTATGACCGATGCGCAGATTGAGGCGTTGCTCGAACAACTCTGACGAAATACCGAAACCCCATAAACCCGCCGCCGTGCGGGTTTTTTCATTTCTAGGGAGTCACCATGACTACGATTACCACTGCCCAGGCGAATAAGTTGATGCAGGTTGCGCTGTTTACCGCAGCCAACCGCAACCGCTCTTTCGTCAACATCCTGACCGAGCAGCAGGAAGCGCCAAAGGCGGTTACGCCGGATAAAAAAGGCGTTAAACAAACCAGTTATACCGCACCGGTGGTGCGCATCACCGATCTGCAAAAGAACAAAGGTGATGAAGTGGATATGCAGATCGTCCACAAACTGTCTAAGCGCCCGACGATGGGGGATGAGAAGCTGGCGGGACGCGGTGAAAATCTGGCGTTCGCCGACTTCGCGCTCAAAATCAATCAGGGGCGTCACCTGGTGGATGCCGGCGGGAAAATGTCGGAACAGCGCTTCAAGCATAACCTGAACAAAACGGCGCGTACCCTGCTGGGAACGTACTTCAATGACCTTCAGGATCAGTGTGCAACAGTTCATCTGGCCGGTGCGCGTGGCGATTTTATTGCTGACGACACCATTCTGCCACTGGCTAGCCACAACGAGTTTGGCAAAATCATGATCAATGATGTGTTGCCGCCAACATATGACCGCCATTTCTATGCCGGTGATGCGACCACGTTTGAAGGTTTGGACGCTGCCGATCTGTTCTCGTTGTCGGTAGTTGATAACCTGTCGTTGTTCATTGATGAAATGGCGCATCCGCTTCAGCCGGTCAAAATGTCGAAAGACGAACTGGCGAATGAGGATCCGTACTACATCCTGAACGTTACGCCGCGCCAGTGGAATGACTGGTACACATCCACATCTGGCAAGGACTGGCAGGCTATGCTGTCCCGTGCAGTTCAACGCTCCAAAGGCTTTGATCATCCGCTGTTCAAAGGCGAGTGCGCAATGTGGCGAAATATTCTGGTGCGTAAGTACACCGGGATGCCGATCCGCTTTAATGCGGGTTCGACTGTGAGCGTGTCCAACAATGATTTGGCGGGCACGGTATCCCAGAAAGAAGCCGGTACGACGATTGACCGCGCATTGCTTTTGGGCGGCCAGGCGCTGGCGAATGCTTACGGTTCGGGTGAAGGTGGTGGTCACTTCGGTTATCACGAAGAGAAAGTCGATCATGGCAACGGTACGGAAGTGTCCATTCGCTGGGTGAACGGTCTGAAAAAGATCCAGTTCAAGCAGAAAGATGGCCGCCTGAATGACCACGGCATCATCGCTGTAGACTCGGCGATCAACATCTAACCCCTGTCACCTCTTGCGGGCTCCGGCCCGCTTTATAAACCGAATTCTGGAGAAAAACACTATGGCTACCATTTTAGCCCCGTCCATTCGTGACGCGGTTTATCAGGGTCCACAGGGCAATCTGTCGATTGCTGAGGGCCGCATTACTCTGGCGGCAGCGGCGGTTAACGATGTCGTCGAACTGCTTGAGTTGCCGATCGGTATGCGTATCTACGGCGTGGACGTTATCAGTTCTGCGCTGGGCGCTGACGTCACCGTTGAAATCAAGAGTGGCGATCATGTGCTGGTTGCTGCTGCTTCTCACGCCGCGGCTGTCGCTAAGTCTGTTCCGGTTGCACCGTACAGCACAGTTGTTGCAGGTGAAAAAATTACCGCAACGATTGCCGGAGGCGCGGCGACCGGCGAACTGGTGGTGCTGGTTAAATACACCGCCGTCGGCTACTAACCGCCGTTCCTGTTAACCCTATGAGGCCCGCCATTGTGCGGGCTTCATCTTTTTAAGGATCAGAGTCATGGCTGAGAAAATCTCAATTACTTATATCGGCGGGAAGAAGCAGAAACGCGATACCGTAACCGGTAGTCGTCTTATTTTTCCGCGTCTGAAACCCGTCGATGTTGACAGCGACATCGCGCATCAACTGCTGGCGTTTCCCTCTGTGTGGGTTGAGTCCGCCCGGGCAGACGCCGCGCTGAATCAACAGGTATCCGATGAAGAAGCCAAAGCCGCAGCGGCCGCCGCAGAATTAGCGCGTTTGCAGGCGGAAGCCGTAACCAACAGTTGGGTGGTGACTATCGGCGGCGAAGATATTGACCTGGCGAAGCTCACGTCTGCGCAATTGGCAACGCTGGTTGAATCGGAAGATCTGGATCTGACCAAGGGTGCGCAGGAAAAGGTTGATGATTTCCGTGCTCGCGTCCGTGAGGCCGTTAAAGCCAAAGCCGCAGCGGAGGCGTAAATCATGGCTGCGCTTGACGTGTTTCTGCCTGCGATCCGCAAGCATATCAGCGGCCCGCTGGATCTGATGATGCGGCAGTCTGTGCTGGAGGCTGCGATAACATTCTGTCGTGAGTCATTATTTTGCCGGGATAGTCTGACTTTGACAGATGTTGTGCCAGGCGTTACGCATGTGCTAACGGAAAGCGAACAGGTGAAATGCGTCAAGCGTTTGCGCGTGAAAGACTACAGCGTGAGCAACGCCAACGCGAAAGGGCATACATTGGTGTCCGGTATCGACTTTACTGTGATATCGGCCAATCATCTGGCGTTTAACCACGCTTTCGCCCAGGTTGAAATTATCTTCGCCGTTGAACCACGACGCAATGCCAGCGTAGTGCCGGATGTGCTGGCAGACGATTATATGGACGTAATCGTCGCTGGCGCGCTAGAAGATTTGTATCTGATGCCAGGAAGGCCGTGGAGCGATCCTCAGCGGGCGCAGTATTTCCGCACCCTATTCATTGATGGCTATCGTCGTGCCTACCGCGACGCCCTCAATAACTCTCATGAAACCGGTTTTCATAATCCGGTACGTCGACATGAATTCTACTGATACCCAATATGACAACAATCAATGATGTGATTGGACGAGCGAATGCGCAATTAATTGATCCCCAATGGTTGCGCTGGACTAAATCTGAGCTGCTGGATTATTTCAACGACGCGATCAATGCCGTCATCATCATTCGTCCGGATGCCGGGTTATCGGAAGAAACGTTCACATGCGCCGCAGGTACACGGCAGGAACTGCCGGAAGGCGCTATTCGATTACTCGACGTTGTCCGAGTTGCTGGCGGCAAAGCCGTGCTTCCATTCCCACGCGAATCTCTCGATTACCAGTTCCCTGACTGGCATAGCATGATTGGCCCTGTAGAGCGCTATTGCTACGATTGGAAAACGCCGCGTACTTTCTTTGTTTTCCCCGGTGCAGAAGAGGGGACACAACTGGAAATCAATGTTTCCCGGCTCCCGTCAACTGCCACTATTTCTGATCTCAACTCGGCGACAAACCAGGCGTTTCCGCTTGACGACTTGTATATCAACCCCGTTCTTGAGTGGATTTTGTTCCGCGCCTTCGGCAAAGATGCAGAGAACGGCGCCAATGCGCAATTATCCTCGCAGCACTATCAAACCTTTGTTGATCTGCTGGGTGTGAAATCCCAGACTGATAATGCGCCTGGTGCCGGTGCTCCCCCGCCGCAACAGCAGGGAGGTAGCGCACAATGAGCGTATTGATCAGCGGCGTGTTGGTGACGCCGGACGGCGTCCCTGTGCCCAATGCGGAGGTCACATTTACCGCATTAACCAACGGCGACAGCGTGCTGAACGGGTTTTCTGCGTCGGTAATCACCAATGACGCCGGCGCGTATTCGATTCCTTTGGAATTGTGTTCATACTCAATTTCGATCCAGGCCAACGGTCAGAACATGCTTTACGGCTCTGTATCGATCACTAAAGACACCACGCCTTCAACGATAAACGACCTGCTGGCGCAAGCTGCGCTGGAGCAATCCGTAACGCCGCAGATAATCGTCTATTTTCAAGAGATCCAGGCAGACGTCACGACCAAGCTGGCAGAGATGCAGACCTTGTCTACCAGCGCAACGAATGCTGCTGCGACTGCTGTTTCAGCGCGGGATGCCGCGGCACAATACGCCCAGAATCTCAGCGCCGCCGTCACTGCGGCACAGAACGCCAGCGCATCGGCGACCGCTGCCGCCAATAGCGCAACGGACGCGAAAAATGCCGCCGAGACCGCCGCGGCGAGCGCACAGAATACGCTCGACGGCGCGATGAAAAAGTCTGCAAATTTGTCTGATTTGGCCGATGCGGCTGAAAGTCGCGAAAACCTGGGTTTGGGTAATGCTGTTCTGACGGATACTAATCAGACGATTTCTGGGGCTAAAACGTTTACACAGCAAATATCACTACGTGCAGTGGGGAATAGCGGTGTTTCGATCGGACGAATCGACGGTGTGGCAAACACGCCATATGTCGATTTCTACAGTTATGGTAATTCTGTATATGCGGCACGGCTAATTACCAGCGGCGGAACGGGCGCCCCGGGGTCAGGTACACTTAATGTTGTTGCAGGCACCTTTAGTCTCAACGGTGTAAATGTAGCGACTTCCGGTACAGCAGTGATGCTAACCGGCGAACAGACTGTTGCAGGCGTAAAAACATTCACATCGAATCCGTCGATATCTACGCCATCATACCCAGGGCCAGAAATGACGCTTGGTAATGTTGCAGATGGTGTTGTAGGAAAGTGGAAAGCGATTTACAGCTCATCTGCTAACCTTATGCAGATCTTTTGCCGAACTGTACGTAGTGACGCAACGGGTCAAATTGTATTGGGTATCCCACTTGACACATCTACAAGCGTTGCAACATTGGCCCGTACTGAAACGCTGAACAACAAAACGCTGAACAGCCCCGCACTAACCGGTAGCCCCAAAATTAATGGGGCAGGGATTGTGGCGGATACAAATGGGTTCTGGAAAACCGCATCACCGATTATGAGACTGGTAAATAATTCAGATGAAATGCCGGACAATTGGTTATCCGATAATTTTGTCCTGGCAGGATGCGGCGCAGTAAATGATGAAGCGGGCGGAGCTACAGCGGAACGTCAAGACATTGGAATGTATCTCGTCAGCGGTTCACTTGGTCTTGCAAAGACAGGTTGGACGATCGAAATTCCCCAAGACGTGAACGGCAACCGTCTCTGTTTTGTTGATACAGAAACAGCGGAGAACGGCGACATCACTGTGCGTGTTAGTTCGCGCAAATTTGATATTGAAACAGGAAATACTGTAACTGGAGAGCCAATGGACACACCGGCTGGCCGGTGGATAGACCTACGTCTGTCTATGCCAGATACACCGGAGCCAGATCAATCTGAGTCTGACGGTTTGTCTGATGATTCATCAGGCAGTAATTCCGATTCGTCAGAGACTGGCATTTGAACACGAATATCAATCCAGCGGCCAGTGGGGATATCAATCGGCTGGCCCGGACTGCGCCGAGCAATTCGGCGGTTGAAACGCGGCGATACGTTGGTGGTTTGGAAACTCGACCGGCTGGGACGCAGTGTGCGTGGCTTGATCACGATGGTTTCCGATCTGCAAAATCGTGGCATTCATTTTCGCAGCCTTACAGACAGCATTGATACATCAACACCGGCGGGCCGATTCTTTTTCCACGTTATGTCGGCATTGGCAGGAATGGAACGCGAACTGATAGTCGAGCGCACACGCGCCGGACTGGCCGCTGCGAGCAAGCAAGGTCGCATTGGTGGCCGCAAGCGCGTCATGAGGGGAACCGTTATTGAACATGCACGTCAGATGCTTGAGAATGGATCAACACGTTACCAAGTCGCAAATGTTTGCGGCGTGACAACAAAAACGATTTACAAACATTTTCCAGTAAATAAGGAATTATGAATGAGGCTTTACCATGTTACATCCCCGTCGTCAGCACTATCCATCGTTGAGTCTGGAATCTATAGTTGTTCGACAGTGAGTGGAGATCAGGGATTAAATTGCTTCGATAGCCCAACACTTCGTAAAACGAATGAGGAGCAGATCTTTGGTGGTTATGGTGCAATGTTAACGTTGGAGTGCGATCCTTCTGTAGTTATAGATGAAATGCCATGGCGTTGTTATATACCGGCCGGAACGGATAGACAGTTAATAAGGATAATCGATATTCGTATTACTGAATGGGCGTACATTGATGATATTGGTGAAAGCTGGTGGACAAAATTTTTGCCGAATAAAATGCGCGATAAAGCAATTAAAAGGCAGGTGGATCAACTGGAGAATAAAATTCGCGAGCGGCTGAACACCGAAACGATCAACTTATCCATTATCTGTTAAGTCTTACCATGATCCACAATACGCGCTAAATTTCCCAAAGATACCAAGCCTCGCCTTAAACCGCGGGGCTTTTTTTATGCCCTTTTTATACCATCATCAGGATCCCCATGGCGACCATTGATATCACCACGATGCGTGGCGAGATGCCGCGTGTCGTCGGGCATCTTTTGCCTGAATCCAACGCGACGCTGGCGCAGGGCTGTCATTTTCGGCACGGCGTTATCACGCCGACGTCGGATGATACCGATCGGGAAAAGGCATTCTCTATCGCGCCGCAAACCATATTCCACTACCGGGATAATTTCTGGTTCGCATGGAACAAGATTGTCGACGCCATCCGTAGTCCGGTGGCGAATGACGACTATGACCGGGTGTACTATACCGACGGCGAATTTCCAAAGGTTACCAGCGCAGAGATAGCGACTGCGGGCAACGACAACTATCCAGCCGCTTATTTCCGGCTCGGCATTCCTGCTCCGGAAAACCCGATCGTCATTGCATCAATCACGCCGCCAGCGGATGCAGGGGAAGATGATGCCACAGACGATGAGACTCGCTATTACACGGAAACCTATGTCACTGCGTACGGCGAAGAGGGACCACCCGGCCCGGCATCGGCAGAGATAACCATTGTTTACCCCGACAGCACTGTGACGTTGACGCTGCAACCGCCTGGATCGCAGAACAACAACATCACACATCGGCGCATTTATCGCTCGGCGACCAGCACCGAATCCGCTGATTTTCTGCTGGTCGCGGAACTGGAAATTGCCGTTGCCTCGTTTGTTGATGATCAGAGCGATGCTGATCTGAGTGCGTCGCTGGAAACCTACGATTACTACATGCCGCCGGACGGAATGATTGGGCTGTGCATGATGAGCAATGGCATAGCAGCCGGTTTCATGGGCAATCAGGTGATGTTTAGCGAGGCCTACCTTCCGTATGCGTGGAAAGACAGCAATAAGCAGACCACGCAGGATGAAATCGTCGCCATTACCCCGGTCGGCACTACTCTGGTGGTGGGCACCAAGGGCATACCTTATATTTTCTCCGGCATCGCACCGTCTAACATTACCAGCAATCACCCGATCATAGCCCTGTCGTGTGTATCGCGGCAGAGCATGGTCACAATGGACGGTTTCGCGCTGTACGCCTCACCTAACGGACTGGTGTCGATCAGTGCCGCCGGCGCCGCAGAGATCGCCACGGCAAACATCATCGAGGCGAAACAGTGGCGCAGTGATTTCAACCCGTCATCCATCCGGGCATGGCGTGTTGAAAACGAATATCTGGCGCTCTATGACACGGATACCGGCGTCGCCGGGTTTATTTTCGATCCGGTCAATATGGACATACGGCGCATTTCCACTACGTTTGACGCAGCCTATAACGATGAAGCAGGGGATACGCTGTATATCGTCAAAGGAAAGGCTCTCCACACGCTGGGCGATGGCGCGTTGCCGCTTAATTTCCGCTGGCGTTCAAAGATCTACCTGGCTCCATCGAATACGTCCTTTTCCTGTCTACGGGTGATGACCGATGCGCCGGTCGCCGTTGGGCTGATTTTATACGTAGATGGTCGAATGGTAGTGAGCTTGCCGCCGGGAAGCCTGCGGGAACCGTTGTTGAAACTCCCGCCGCTGCGTGGCAAGCGCTGGCAGGTTGAAGTGTTCGGCAGTGCGCAGGTGGAACGCATCACGTTGTCTACATCAATGCAGGAGATGCCGGCGTGAGCAGTAAGTGGCGTTCCGGCACTGACATAGATGCGGTAGCCGAAAACATTCAGACCATGACAGGCCAACGTGGCGACGGCAGCCAGCGTGCGGTGACATATGCGGAGTTAGCTTCGCTCGGGCTGGCGAACCTGCGGATGCTGGGTGGCAAAGCAAAATTGACGCCCGGAACCAGCGACAGTGGCGAATCTTCAAACAGCAAGGTGCAGACGCCCACGCGTCCAACGGGGTTTAAGACGACAGGCGGTTTTGCCTACATCCTGCTGGAATGGGATATGCCACAGTATTCGGGACGCTCGCTGACGGAAATCTACCGCTACTCGGAAGATAATCTGGCTAATGCCGTGCTGATCGCCACCACTGCGGCGGGCGTATACGGCGACCCGGTTGATCCGGCGACGGGCTATTACTATTGGATTCGGCACGTCAACATCCTCGGTAAACCCGGCCCGTATAACGATTCGGCCGGCAGTTACGCGGAAACTCATGTTGATCCGGCAGCAATAGTTGAAATGGTGCAGGAGCAGTTGAATCAGTCGCCGCTGATTGAGGAATTAACAGAACGAACTGCCACTAACGAGGCAGCAGTCCAAGAAAACACTCAGGCCATTGCCACTCTTGATGGCGTTAAGGCCATGTGGACGGCCAAGACCCAGGCAGGCCAAATTTCCGCCGGAATCGGCATCGTGGCAAACAGCGATGGCACGTCACAGGTGGCCGTGGCGGCCAACCAGTTTTTTATCTTTGATCCCAACAATCCGAATGATGACAGCACCTATGCCATTCCGTTTGCTGTGGTCGATGGCAAAGTGGTTCTGGATCAGTTGATCGCGCAGGACGCGGTAGTCAAGATCTTGGCAGCCCAGACCATTACGGCCGATACCGTAAAGGTCGGCGCCACGCTGACCGCTGTCAATATCAAAACTTCCACAATTGAGAGCGGTGGATTTACCGTTGATGAACATGGGAATGCGACGTTTGGGGAGTTGGTGAGTATTTCGGCGACGGGGCAGATAGAAATAAAATCAGCTTTGAGTGGTCAGCGAATGATCTGGAATAACGGAATAATACAGGTTTTTGATGCGGATAATTTTATGATCGCACGATTTGGTATCTGGGATTAAAAATGCCTGCTGGTCTGCAAATCTGGAGCCCTGACGCGATAGATCCCAGCGAAGCGGTGATCGACATAACTAATCGCTGCTTGAATATTTTGGGAGAAATTGAAACGGGGGTATGGATGGCTCCTAATTCATGGGACAAAATGCCGAGCGAATTGGCCGGACAGGGATACAACAGTGATGATATTTTTAGTTGGCGCAGCATAATTGTACCGGAATTCGCCTATGGAAAGCCTTTTTACAATATTTCTCTTAATGAATATAACTATCTCAATAATGCTATATCTACCCAAAATGCCGCTTATCAATGGCTAAATTCTCAAGGTATTAATGCCGCAGAGTGTGCAATAAAGGAGGGCATAAGATATTACTCCAATGGTGCAACAATGAGTTTTGATGCTGGGCCAAGTGACTTTCCAGGCCCATTTCGCAGTTTTTGTGAACCGGATGTTGTAATAGAAGGCACGACGCTCAGCTATCGTTATCTGTCAGGATGGAGAGATAATGTATTAGGCGATTATTCATGGATTTTTATTGGCGGACATAGAATTGTTTATGGGGTGGTGTAATGCCGGCGGGTGTCCAGCTTTTTAATAACAGCAGAACATTGCAAATTACCAATGAAGACAAACCTTACGTATTGCTTAAAAGCATAAAGATCACATCTGCTGATAGTTGGATTTATTATACGAGGGGCATGAAAGCGATAAGTAGCCGGCGGCTATTCAATTTTCAAAAACGTATTGGGGAATACGGAGATTTGCTTTTCGCCATTCACACTGAAGGATGGGACGCCAGATGTACGGTAGATCTGTCGGGAAATCTCTGCATGTGGCATGACCTGTCTATTCAGTCTGGTCAGTATATCGAAGTTTATGTGTTTGCTCGTGTTACACCGAACTGGCAAGGGAAGTCAGGATTACAGTTATTTAAACCCAACTACGGGCTAATATTCGATAGCTCATGGCACATATTGAATATCACTGATGTTATTGAGATACCGGCAGGCAAACCAGCATATAGTCCATCTGTAGGTTTTACTCCTTATCAAATATCAACGGCCTATACAGATTCTAAATATGCTGTTGCGCAATCTACTCATCGGCAGATGGCTTCGGAATATCTTAATGACGGACAAGAGAATACCGGGGAGGTCATGGGTTATCACTTTCAAGTTTGCGCATGGATGAAAGGCAGCACAGTAACATTGACTGGTGTGCCTGTTGGGATTGATTTAACAGGAGGATGGGAACGTTATCCATATATCTACAATAACACCGGAACTACGTTGCTTTATCTGATCGACACCACCAATTACCCCGTACCGTATGACCTGGAAGCGTAAATGTCTATCGAACAGTTAATAAATCAGGTATCTGCCGATGTCGGAGAACCTGAGTTGCTTACCAAAATCCAAAGCGCCTGCCGTAAAAAGCAGGCGTTTTGCTTTGGTACTGATCGGGGGCGAATAGTGTTACGCCCACAAATGAGGAACGGGGTTCCCTATGTTTTTATCTGGCTGGCGGTCAGTGAGGAACCGGAAAGTATTTCCCGCTATTTGGATGAGGTGAAAACACTTACCCGGATGGCTGGCGGACGATGGATTGAATTTAATACTGCGCGAAAGGGCTTCATTCGGATTGCGGAGAAATTAGGCTTTGAGCGATTACCTGATGAAGAGGGATCAATGACATTCAAGATACCGGTATGAGGTGAACAATGGGCGGTAGCAAGGGTAGTAACGAGATTAAGGAAACATCCCAGCAGCATGCCGCTGCGGATGTAGCAAGGCAACAGTGGGATCTCTATCAGAGCGAACTGAAACCTTACGAAAACCTGTTCATGGAAAAGGTCGATGCGCTGAATGACGAACAGAAATACGACAACATCGCGGGTGATGTCAATCTGGGCTATCAGCAGGAATTCTCCCACGCCAGACAGCAGGCTGCATCCGGATTAGCGTCTGCCGGCGTTGATCCCAGCAGCGGTAAGTTCCAGTCGGCGTTAAGCGATCTGACGGAAGACCAGGTATCAGGAACTATTGACGCAACCAGCCGGGCGCAGACCGATCAGCAGAATAAATATGTCGCCGGATTGCAGGATATTCAAGCTATGGGAGCAGGTCAGAAGGCCGAAGCCTTGCAAGGGTATCAGAGCATTGCGGCCGCTTCTCAGCAAAAGGCGATATCTGACGCGCAAAACTCATTAGCCAAGACGCAAGCGACGCAAGGATTGGTTGGCGCGCTGGGCGGCGCAGCAGCGAGGACGTATGGCTTGTCAGATGCAAAAACGACTACGCCGACAGCATCATCAAGCGGTGTATATGGCGGGCTAAGCGGTAACAATTCATGGAATGGAAACAACTATTCCAACTTGAAATATTGAGGTAATTCATGGGCTATGCATCAGATACGTTTGCCGGTATTACCCGGCAGCAATATGCGGACTGGGTGAATCGATATTATCCCAAACTGCAAGAGTTGATGGAGATGTCAACCAGCGGGGAACTGATGAACAACCAACTTGCCCGTACTGACGCCACCCAGACGCAGGCACTCAATACGGCAACGGTTGGCGCTGCAAATCAGCAGGCTCGTTATGGCGCCTCGTCACAGACTAATAGTGAGGATAACAGCCTGGGGTTGAAGTCAGCACTGGCAACGGCTGGCGCGAAAAATGGCGTTCGTGAGGCTGAAACCGATCGGCAAATGAGCATTTTGACCGGCGGTTCGACGTCGTTGCGTAGCCTTCTGGACATTGGGAGTGATTCATAATGGCATACGGGTTAATTGATATCGCGGCACAGACACGCCAGCAGGCGTTACAGGGCATGCAACAGGCATCCGAGCTGGAACAACAGCGAGAGGCCGCCAATGAGCAAATTAAGGCAGCTCAAAAGCAGGGGCAGATGCAAATGGTTGGCATGGGTGCCGGCACTGGTGCAGCCATTGGCGCCGGGTATGGTGCGGCCGCAGGCGCGGGGAGTGCCGCCGCAGGTACAGCAGCAGGTGCGGGGGCCGGTGCAGCCGCCGGAGCAGGGACGGCAGCCGCAGCCGGTGGAGCGAGCGCGGGTGCGGCGACCGGAGCAACAGCCGGTTCATGGGGCGGGCCTATCGGTATGGGTATCGGCGCGGCTATCGGCCTGCTGGCCAGCCGGTTTTTTTAAGGGGGCATTATGGCAGATTTAAGAGGATTGGCTGATGGATTCTTGGCGGGATTCAATACCACAGATGCGGCCATTAACCGTCGAGAAGAATCGGAGTTACGGCGCTTGCAGGTTCAGCAGCAACAGCAGGATTCAGATCGGCGGTTTGGTTTAGCGCGTGAGCAGTTCGATCATGGTAAGGAAACTGATAGTCGTAATTTTGAGAGACAGACGAATCTGGACAAAGAAGATGCTCGCCGTTTTGGTTTACGGCAAACACTGGAACAGCAACAGTTGGGCATTCAACGGGCCGGTTTGGGTATGCGCGCCCAAGAGCTGAAGATGCGCAAAGATGAATACAACTACAAAATGAACCAGGAGCAGAGGGATCAGCGCCTTAAAGATGAAATGCCGGCAGTAAAAATGCTATATGATCAACTTGAAAAAACGGGAAACATTGATCCCGATCTCTACAAGCAAATTTCACCGGATAACTCTCTTCATCCCAAGCGCTTCTTTGGCGAAAAGGCCATCAAGAACGTCATGGAAATCAACCGAATTATGCCTGCGGTTATTAATGGTAATATGGATTACAACGATCCAGCAGCGATCCGCGCCGTCAATGAAGTGTTATCGCCTCATATTCAACGTGGTATCGGTGATAAAGATCCGGCTACTGGTTTAACCATCAAGGGCAAGGAGCTTGCTCACATAGGTCTAACTGAAGATGGTCAGCGCGTAATCCCAACCTTGAAAGTCACATACAGCGACGGCTCGGCAGCGCTCAAGCCTATGACTCGATATGGTTCATCTGACCCGCAGGATACTATAGCGCCAATCCCTGTCACACGATTGATGGATGAAGTTCGCGGTTACGGACAGATGGTCGGTCAGCTAAATCATGGCGGCCGCGCACAGTTCATCAATAACATGGTCAATCCGCCAGATAAAGCCGCAGTGCGTGAAGAAGCGAAAGGGCTGCGTAAAGATTTGCTGGATGTTGGAAAGGCAAGAGCCAAAGCACTGGCAGACCCATTAGCGCAAGATCCGCAGGCTATGGCGGCGATCAATGCGCAATATGACCAACTGGAGCAGCAAGTAAGGGAATCATACGGACAAGTTCAGCCGCAGAGTGCTACGCAAGATCCGGAATTCCAGATGTTCGCCCAGCAGTATCAACAGCAGTTTGGCGAGGCTCCCGATCCAAATAATCCCGACGATATGGCGTTTTTTGCGCAGTATAAGCAATCAGCATCGGGGAATAAGCAGCAACAGGTGCAGCAGCCAGCAGCACAAAGTGGTGATTCTGCTATTGCCAACCAGTTGAGGCAGATGAAAGATTTTAATCAGCGGTGACGCTTCCATCCCTATTTATAACGCGCTAAATTCCCCAAAGATACCGAGTTACGCCCTAAAGGGCTGACTCGGTTTTTTTATGCCCACATTCTGGAGTCAGCAATGGCCTATGATCCGCAGCAGCAACGCCCGGAAGACCAACAAAACAACGGTAATAGAGAAACGCTTAACATCCGGCAACCAGGCGAGTCTGGCAGTTCGGGTTTTGACTGGGAACAGGTCAGGGCAGCCCGCGAAGCCTATGGCCGCAAAACTGTGCAGAAAGACCCGGGCGTGACGCTGGGTGATATCGGTAAAGCCATCGTAACAGTTCCGCTGGATATGATTAATGCGGGAAGTGAGATGTTTCGCGCGGGTAATCAGGCTATCGATCAAAAAGTATCTGAAGCGGCGGCGGATAACCCTAATCCTCTTGGCCTGAGCAACGAAATGGTACAGGTCATGCGCGATAATGCGGGTAACCCGTTATCTTCTGTTGGTAATGCTGTGATTGGGAAAGTTGGCGAACTGGCCGGCGGCGCCTCAAAAGTAATCAAAGATACCTACAGTGACGGCGCCAAAGAAGCGGCGGCAATGCCGTTTGTTGAACGCGATAAGGATGGCAATCTTAAAGCAGGTGCTGGGCTCTTTGATAAAGACGCCTGGTTTATGAATGCGGTTCCTCCGGTTGCTCAGATTATTACAGGCGGTGCGCTATCGAAGTTGGGTGCCAGTGCCGCCAGAGAAATGGCTGAGCATTCCGTCTTTAATCGACTGAGCAAGACGATGCCGGAAGAAGCCGCCCGGCAGATTGCAAAAGAGACAGCCGATCGCGCCGCCGCCGTTGCAGGCAAAACAACATTTGTTAGCGCAATGGCTGGCACCGCTCAAGGATCTGGCGGTATTGATATGCGTGAGCAGATTAATGGCCTGTCATTTAACGAACTCATGCAGAGTCCGACTTTCCAGACGGCGTTTAATGGTATTGATGCCGATCCCAACAATGTAGCCTTATCCGATAGCCAAAAGCTGGCTTTAGCCCGTAATCAGGTAGCAGATCAGGCGGCCAGCGCAGTAACCGGCGATCCTCGTCTGCTGGCTATCAATATCGCCGCATCAACATTGGGTGACCATACATTACTCAAATTATTGACCAGCAAGGGGACTGCATCCGGTGTTCTGTCTGGAATGGCAACCGGCGCTGCGGTGGAGGGGGCAACGGAGTTTGCGCAGGGGGCCGGCCAACGCTACGCCCAAAACCAGCAGCTCATTGATACGGTCGGGCAGAATATTGACCCGATGAAGGACGTGATTGAAATCGGGGCGAACAACGCGGTGGTTGGCGCCGGTATGGGCGGTGCAATTGGTGCGGTGGGCGGCGCGCGCGGGCGATCCGGTCAGCAGCAAGAAACCCCGCAATCTAGTGATGCCAATCAGCCCACAGATGGGCAGCAACTTGTCGGTGGCGAGGTGCCAGAGCCTGCGACAAGTGACTCCCTGGCGGGAAACGGGACTGTCGCCGGGGTGGCCGAGCCAGCGGGCGAGCAGTTCGCTCCGGAGAATGTTGCCGGCACGCCGCAAAGTCGTATCGATGAATTCCGTGATACTCCCGCCTATCTCCGCCAGGATCCGCGCATTCAGGGGTTTGCTGAAGATAATGAAGTTCAGCAGGCATTGGCCGAGCAGCAGCCAGCACCGACCGCCGACGAGCTAATTCGCCAGCAAATAGATCAGGGCGACCAGGGTTACACGCCGGAAGAGTTGGCGGCGCTGGAGCGCGCAGAGCAGATTATCGCCGCGCGTCACCCGCGTCTGCCATCGCCGGGGCAAACCTTCGTTATTGCCATGCCGGGAGAGGTGCGCCAGGTAGTCGATGAGGTTCAGGCTGGTGATGGACCGCAATTTGATGCTGGCGAACAGGTGCGCGGACAGCAGTACATCCCCGCGGAGCGCGCCGCCGCAGGCGGTAACGAAGTCGGCCGGGCCGCCCGTACCATCGAGGGCGAAACGGTGCCAACGAATGCCATTGAAGACAAAAACATCATCTTCGCTGGCGCGCCGACGATCGACGAAGGGCAGACGGCGCAGCCGCCGCAGTTCAGCCAGGGCGAGGCGCGCGCCCAGCGGCAGACACGGGAATTTACCGAAGCGATGGGGGCTGACAGTGAAGCTCCTGCTGGTCTACCAGATAATCGCCATCGCATCGGTGGTGTGCCTGTAGATGGACAGACGGAAGCCTATGCCCGTGGGGAGCCGGTCGGTCAGTTGAAATTGTTCGCGGGCAACAAGCCCTATTCCAGCGAGCGGGTGGCACGCGCCACGCAATGGGCGAAAGTACCTGGCGCGACTATCGAACCGGTCGGCGATGGCTACGGCGTCCGCTTGCCACCGGAACCAACTGAAGGAAGCCGTAATGCCGAAACCACGAACGTACGAAATGAGCAGTCTGCGTTGCCTCAAGTTCCTGCGCAGCAAGGGACTGATAACCCGGAAGCAGTTCAACCAGATGAAGGCGGAGATCCTGTACAGCGAACCGGTATGGCATCCGTTGCCGGACAACCTGCTGCCGGTGGCCGAACTGATGTTCTTCCTGTCGGCGCAGCCGCCGACGGCGACGCTTCACTGACCGGTGAGTTGAAGTTGTACGCGCCTGGTCAACCGTACTCCAATGAAAGAGTCGCCAAGGCGTCCCGCTGGGCGAAAATGCCGGGGGCAACAGTAGAGCCTGTCGGGAATGGTTACGGCGTGCGCCTGCCAGCAACAGATACCGTGGCCACAGGGAAGCGAGGACCAAAGCTCACCGACTTTGGCGAAGAAATCAAAGGTGCGGCTAAACATCGATGGGGGCAGTTCTCCAGCGCGATGGAGAGGTCCGACACTGACGATGATATCAAGGCGCAGCCGCTGTCCAAGATATTCCCACACCCTGAATACGAGAAAATGGCGGAGGACGGCGTGGACAACCACACGCTGGCGGCGTTGGCGGTGTTGCGCGGGCAGATCCCCAACAAACCCAGTTCCCCGTATAAGGTTGGCGGGTGGGGCCGTACCGTTAAAACCATCAAGGGTATGGCTAATGACCTGTTGAGTGGCAATATTTCGCGTGAAACCTTCCGCCAGCATATGCAGTCCCGCCCGGCCTTATCCCGTACTCTGAGTTCAATCGATCTGGTATCCAAATTCCCTCCGTCTGAAATGCGTGAAGCGTCCAGGTATCGAGTCGATCACGGGCGCTTCACAAAGTTTGAAGGCAAGGACTATCCCGACGGTAAAGAATTCTACACGCTGGTTCGCCCGGACGGCCGATCATCTGGCATAACTGCCGACTCCATGGATAAATTTCTCCCTAAGGCGCAGACCTATATCAAGATGGCAATCGGGGCGAAAGGCGAAGCAGGTGGCAAACAGTCGAAAATCGAAACGTTCGTTCGCCGTGCCGACGGGCAGATCTTCTTAGGGTACAAAGGTGGCGCGGGTGTCTTGCCGCTGAAATCCGGGTTTAAAAACGCAGGTGAGGCGCGCGCATACCTGCAAAATAACCGCCCTGAACTGGAAGAAAAGCTGGAAAAACTGCGCAAGATTTCCCGCGAGGAACAGCGCAATCCGGAAAACCGCAAGCGCGTTGGGCCGTCGCCGCGCAAAGGTGACATTTCTCCCGAACAGTTCACGGAGAAATTTGGTTTCCGCGGCGTTCAATTCGGCAACTACGTTGAGGGCGCGCGCCGGCAGACCGATCTGAATGAAGCCTACGACGCACTGAGCGATCTGGCCGACGTTGTGAATGTGCCGGCGCAGGCGCTATCCCTGAATGGTGAACTGGGGCTGGCATTCGGCGCGCGTGGTAAGGGCGGTAAGGGCGCGGCCAAAGCGCATTATGAACCGGACGAAGTGGTGATCAATATCACCAAAGCGAAAGGTTCCGGCACGCTGGCGCATGAGTGGTTCCATGCGTTGGACAATTATTTCGGCCAGGCCAACCGGAATGGTCACGACAATGCAGGGCGTGGCGATGCATACCAGACAAGAGACAGGTTCCTTCACGGCAACGTGCGGATCGAAGTCCGTGAAGCGTTCCGTGACGTCATGAAGGCGGTCGGCGACAGCGGAATGACGAAGCGAGCTTCTGTCCTTGATGAGGCGCGAAGCAAGGCCTACTGGTCAACCGATATTGAAATGGCCGCCCGCGCATTCGAGGCGTATGCGAAAGATAAGGCTGCGTCGAAAGGCATCACCAATGACTACCTAGTAAACATCCGCGATCCCGAAGCATCCGATCCAGATACTCACGCCTACCCGACCAAAGCGGAAATGGACGGCGGTATCCGGCAGGCGTTCGACAATCTGTTTAAGACGCTGAAAACTCGGGAAACCGATAAAGGCGTTGCCTTCTATTCCCGCGAGAGTGACAACATCGGCGTGCGTGGCGCTGGCACCGATATCGGCGGCGGCAATATCATTCACGATGGCAGTTTTAGCAGAGACGGGAGCAAACCTGCTCAGGGCATGACCCGGGATCGGGTGCAACTGGCGTCGGACCTTTTCGTCTCCAACCTTAACGGTGCCGCCAAAATCAAAGTGAAGGCCGTCCAGACGCAGGCCGAAGCGGCGGCCATGATGCCCAACGGTATTCCGGCAGAGTTCGGCACGGTGCATGCCATCTATCAGCCGGAGCTTAGCCGGGTGATCCTCATCGCCGACAACATCGCCAATCCCTGCGAATTACGTGCCAAGTTGCGACATGAAATTATTGCTCATCATGGCCTGGCGTCAGTGATTGGCGACGTGGAGTACGACCGCATTATGCGGGTGCTACACCAGACACGCGATAGCAAGAATAAAACCATTCAGGATGTTTGGCGCCAGGTAGAACAATCCTATGGACAGGAGTCATTGGAGACACAGGCCAATGAGTTTCTGGCGCATATGGCTGAACGTACGGAACTTACCGGGCTGGGGGCGGTGTGGGATCGGTTCGTCTCGATGCTGACTGCCGCGCTGCGCCGCTCGGGTATTATCAACGCGGGCATCAATGTTACACCGACGGAGATCCGCAGTATCCTACGTACCATCACCGGTCGGTTCCAGAAGACGGCGATGTACGCCAACGAGCAGCCGGGTACGCGGGCTTATGAAGATACCTTCTCTCGTGCCGATGCGCTTTATTCCCAGAGCAACGATAACGTTGATCCGCTCAAGCCGCTGACAGCGGAGGCGGAGCAGTATCGCGCCGATCTGGATAAGGCTATGCGGTCGCTGAAATCCGGGGACATGTCCATCAAAATCGGCAGGACGCCGCCGGTACTGCGGGCGCTGGGCGCACCGAATCTGAATATGGTTATCTCGCGCGACACGGTGCGTAAGGCCACCAATGGCGTGAAGCATGACGTTCCGATGGATGTGATTGAACGATTGCCGGAACTGATGCATGACCCGGTGGCGGTGTACCGATCGGCTACGCAGGATAATGCGGTGGTGGTGCTACTGGAGGCCAGCGACGCGAACGGGAACCCGGTGGTTTCCGCTGTCCATATGAATGCTACCTTGAAGCGCATTGATGTGAATCGAATAGCATCTGTCTACGGAACTGTTGGGGGGATGGTGAAAATTCAGGGAATGGAAGATGCTGGGCTGGCATTGTATCGCCGAGAAAAAGAAAACCCTGATAACCCTCATTCGCAGGGGCTTCGATTGCCCAAGGAGGAGCGTTCTTATCAGGGTTCTGAGCCTTCATCTGGTACGACCCAAGGGCTGCAATTGCCCCAGCGTGGTTCACCAGATGTCGGTTCAGATAAAAATATACTCTCTTCCGACGATATCCGCAAGAACAAGGCGCTCTACTCCCGCTCCGGCAACCCGACAATGGACGCTGAAACCTCCCGTAAAATGGGCTTCAATGTCGAAAAGGGCTGGTTTGATAAAGCCAAAGACTTCTATCAGATAGCGACCGACAAGGACAAGACGGAGCTTAAGCAGTGGTGGAGCGAAACCTTCCGCAAACTGAATACTAAAACATTTGATGGTCTGGCACCGTTAAAGTACGCCGAGGATGCCGCCGGTAAATCTGATGCGACGGTTTCCGGCTACACGGCGGCGCGCATGTCTGCGGGTTCCGGTTCCGTCACCGCGGCGGTGTTGGAGCATGGGTTGGTGCGTTACAACAAAGCCGAGGGCATCACTGAGCGTATTCCCGGTACCGGAAAGGCGGATTCATTGATGGGCATTCTCGATGGACTCGGCAATCATCGTGAAAACTTCCTCAAATGGATCGCTGGTCATCGCTCCGAACGGCTGATGGCGGAGGGCAGGGAGAACAACTTTACGGCGGATGAAATCGCCTACATGAAGACTTTGAATCAGGGTAACGAAAAGTTGTTCGCCGATCAGAAGAAAAAATATGACGCCTTCATTAAGTCGATTCTGGATTTTCAGCAGGATACAGGACTGATTGATCCGGAAAGTCGCGCAACGTGGGAGGATGCCTGGTATCTGCCGTATTTCCGCGAAGCCGAGAACGGCGAGACGCATGGTCCTTGGACAACGCGCGGCATTGCCAACCAGAGCAGCACTGTGCGCAAACTGAAAGGCTCTGAGTTGACCATCAAAGACCCGATCGAAAACCTGTTTAACTACGTTGCTAAATCTGTTGATGCCTCGATGAAGAATGAGGCAATGCGACGGTCGGTGGTAAATCTGGTCGATACCGGCATGCTGGAAGTCATTGAAAGCCCTAACAAGATGGATTACCAACGGATTGGGAAAAATGTAGTCAAGGTATACGTCGATGGGCTGGAACAACTGGTTCAGGTTAATGATCCGGATCTGTACCTTGCTTTCACCATGATTGACCTTGAGCGCAGCAATTCAGTATTTATGCGAGCTGCACGGCAGGCCAAACGGGTGTTGACCATCGGCACCACGTCTATGCCGGATTTCATCATTCGAAACTTTATGCGTGACTCGCTGCATTCCTGGGCCATCAATAAAGACGGCTTCAAGGCTGTGCGCTCATCGTGGGAAGGGTTGCGCAAGGCTATGAAAACCGATGATACGCTGGTCGATATGATGTTTGCCGGCGCGACGTTCGGTGGCGGGTATGTCAACGTGTATGATCCGGCCGGCACTGCTGCCAATATTCGCCGTGTGCTGCGCCGCAAGGGTTATAACGACAGCCAGATCCGGGAATTCGAATCCACTATCGTTCGCAGTAGCAAAGAAGTGTTGGGTAAATTAGAAACGGGTTGGGATAAATACCGGAAGGTGAGCGAGGGCGCGGAAAACGCCAATCGCGTGGCGACTTATGATGCTGCGATAAAGGCGGGGAAAAGCCGGGCGCAGGCCGCGTTTGAAGCGCGTGACTTGATGGACTTCAGCATGATGGGGGCCAGTAAGGTTATTATCGGCCTGACGGACGTTGTACCGTTCCTTAATGCGCGGTTACAGGGTATGAGCAAGTTGGGCCGGGCAATTGCAGAAGATCCACGAGAAGTCTTGAAACGCGGCGGATATATCGCGGGGCTATCGCTTAGCCTGCTGGCTATGAACTGGGACGATGAGCGGTATGAAGAATTACCCGATTGGGATAAAAACGCATACTGGCACGCGTGGCTGCCCGGTGGTCAGCATATCCGCTTCCCGAAACCATTCGAGATCGGCCTGATGTTTGGCACGTTGCCTGAGCGGTTTGTCCGTACTCTCGGCGGTGAGGAGACGCCAGGAAAATTCGGCAAGGTTATGGCGCGTAATTTTGCAGAAACCATGGCATTTAACCCCATTCCGCAAGTTGTCAAACCGATCGCTGAAGCCTACGTGAATTATGACTTCTTCCGCGGTGGGCCGATCGAAAATATGGCAGACCAGAATCTGCTGGCCGAGGCTCGCTACAACGATCAGACCAGCCTGATGATGCGAGCCATTGGTGAAGCCACCGGTATGTCACCGAAGATGCTGGATCACGTAGTGCAGGGTTACACCGGTACGCTGGGCGCGTACGTTCTGGGGGCGACCAATATCATGGCGCGCCAGTTCGGAGATAATGGCGAAACGCCCGCGCTGCGGTTGGACGAACTGCCGGTAATCAAGTCTTTCCTGCGCGGCTCCGACCCGGCGAAGTCTACCCAGTTTGCGGATGACTTCTACCAGATGATGACCAAGGCTAACCAGATCAATAGCACAATTAATGCCTACCGTAAGCGCGGGCAAGTTGATGATGCCAACGAGCTGCTGGAAGAAAACCGTAGCATCCTGGCGCAACGTAAAAAGCTGACCAATACGCAAAAGGTGGTGCGTCAGCTAAACGACCGTATCGAGATGGTACGTATCGATCGTACGCTATCGGCTGATGAGAAAAGGGTGAGAATCGATCACATGATGGCGCAGCGGAATAAGTTGTATAGCCAGGCAGTGGAGAGGGTTAATCCGTACTTTGAGTGATCCAGCATCTGAAAGAACAAAAACATGACCGGCATTAAATAATCGCAGGCCTAATGTGTGTCATTTTGGTTATGCGCGTTAGGGCGCGATGGGTTAATCCAAGGACTTCAAAATGAAAAAATTGATTGTCGCTATTATTACTTCTGGTTTTCTGGCTATGACAGCAAGCAGTGCTTTCGCTCATTCTGGTGGGACAGATGCCAACGGTTGCCATACAAATCACAAAACGGGGGATTATCACTGTCATAACAAAAAGCGCTAACCATCTGAATATGGAACTCACTTCAACCAGTTCCTGACGCACATAACTAGCGCCAGGAACAAAATAAATCCCACGATCCCGACGATAATACTTCCCTCGCTATCCATGTGCATTTTGCTCTTTCCGGTGATGACCAGCGCAGCGACTCCAAACGGAATAGCAAAAACGGGATGAATAGTGACCATGACGGCGGCCAGAATTAGGCAGATAATAAAGGCGGTGGATGACATAAATATCCTTTTGCTTGAACGAAAATTTCCCGAATTTTTCCGAAATAGTTCATAACTATTTGATATTGTTGATCATGAAAGAACGGTGTTGATAGGTACCTAAAGCTCAAAAATCATGATAATTAATTGATATTTAAAGAAATATTTATAATTTCTCAGCTATAGGAATCGTATTCGGTCTTTTTTTAATTTATTGATATTTAATGATTTTA
This sequence comes from Brenneria sp. hezel4-2-4, assembly GCF_013155275.1. GTDB lineage: Bacteria > Pseudomonadota > Gammaproteobacteria > Enterobacterales > Enterobacteriaceae > Brenneria. The sequence continues at coordinate 295,459 of NZ_JABJXS010000001.1, read as the reverse complement.
TTTTTGAATGTCCGAAATTTGTCCGAAATTCAATATCCAGTCTTTTTACAAATAGGCGATTCTTTTCGCCCGTGTATCCAGATACTTATCTGTCATTTTGTAGTGGCATAGTAAATTTGGCCACTTGAATAGAAGTGATATTACCATCTTAGAATATAAAACAGGTGGCATCATAACCAGACGTAATTTCAGGCTAGAGTTTAGACTTGAAGATGCCCAGTCAGTGATGGTTGGCACGTCATCCCATATGATGTACTGAAAGCGGAACGCGTTAATAAAAAACGTCTGACGCAATCCAGCTGGCAACCTCCGCTGAATTGGAGGAAACCAGCTTTGCGCCAGTTTGAAGCGTTAGCGTATCTATTACTACGTTATGATCGGCGTTTCCTAAAGTTTTCGTCGTTTTGCGCGTACTGTAAGGAATCAAGTATTAGTCCAGATATCCTTAAAACATCTTCTGGATTTTCTATGAATATTCTACTGTTATCACATTCAAGTCCTGCTCTCTTGATTTCATTGCTGATAATTGGCGTTATATCAATTGGGAGTTGAATTGAGGAACGGGACTTTTTGTCATGGTAGCGAACCAACCATCGGTTCGTCTTACCCTGGAACAATATAGAGTAGTAGGATTCAGTATCCTTTGGTTGCAGTTCATACTCAGGCCCGACTATTGATGCAATCTTCTCAAATAACACCCGTTCATTGTATGTAGTGATGATATTTGGATTATTTGGATCGATGAGATCAGATCGTTCGTCCACATAGGCCGTCTCTTCCACTTTGCTGCCAGGTGCTTCCTCAGTAGCTGGTGACTTCGAAGATAAACCAGATACAACCATCGCGCTAACTGAGCGCTCGACAGCCTGCCGCACCAGAGGAGTTATCGAATCTATAAATCGCTGATTGAGTTGTCGTCCGATATTTGCTCGTCCAGCTACATAACGTACAAATTCAGTATCAACTTCTTTAAGGCTTGTACTTATAACTTTCACAAATGCCGATATGTAAACACTCTCTTCGGCTAAAGTACGTAAAGCTTCTGGCTTGAACTTATCATGCCGGAATCGAAATAATTGCTCTGCATCTGAATCAGTAACATCATCCATCCGTATCCGCAAAAACGGTGTTGGATCCATAATGTTTTTTTCTTTCAGGTCAGTAAAAAACCGCCATTCTACACCGTTGGTAATGGCTGAGATGGTAACCTCAGGAGTTGAATTGAAATATCGAGAGAGTTGTGGACAGTGGTTGTCTATCTTCTCGCGATAAGATTTTGCTTCGATAAACATTACGGGGACGCCTTGGCAAAATAGCGCATAGTCGACGCGCTCACCTGCTTTTACTCCGGGAAAATCTGCTCCATATTCAGCTCTTACTTTTTGCGGATCATATGCATTGAAACCTAAAATATCTAAGAATGGTAGAATCAATGCCTGCTTGGTCGTTTCTTCTGTCGTACAGTGTTCACAGACCTTCTTAACATGCTCAATGTGGTTTTTGAGCCGAGCCTTAAAACTTTCCATTCATCCCTCCCACAGAGGTAATTATTTGTTAGTAAATAAATATTGGTTGTTTTCCTGTTTGAATCTGTCCGCAAATATTTCTCGATACATTCGTCTATTCCTTTAGTCACACTTGAAACAGATAGATCATGCGATCTCGCATATACACCGGAAACTGACGAGATAAATTGAGCATCTGCCGTTCACGTTACTTTGCTCCAGAACCTTCATCGGTATTTTCACCAACGAATTCATGCGAATGAAACGCAATTAGCCTCTGCCAATGCGGATGTTTTACTGATTGTTCCAGTTCTAATCCAACCAGTAATTGTCTGTTAACACTCATTGCGATGCGAGTCATATCGGACTTAGAAAGCCCTTTGTTATTCAATTCAGTAAGCCTTGATATAAGACTGTTGCCCGGATTTTTATTGTTATAGCAAAGATTGTAAACCTTTGCTTTATATCAGCATAGAAAATTATCTATTGATAATTTGGTAAATAAGTTGCTCCATTCACCTTTGAATGTTGATAAAAATGACAGGTCTTAACAGTTGTGCAATCCAATTAGCCGACTCGGCGGGTAAGTTCAGTGTTGTGCTAGGCATTAGCACAATGTTGGCATGTTTGTGGAAAAACGGTGGTCAAACTTAGCACGTTCTCGCCATCTTTATAGCAACTGGCAGATTCAGGTGTGGACGCAAAACCGATCGAAAGCAATAAATATGGTAACTTCCGGACAAACTCTTTCCCTTTCTCCTTCCCTTCGCGTCGCCAGGCAAGATTTCCTATCGCATGAACGGTTGGCGGATCTCATCAATGAGCTCCCGGCCACCGCTCGATATAAAAAAAGCCCACCTACAGAGGATGGGCTTTGCTTTCCCTGATGTCATCGTTATTGTTTGAGTTTCAGCATTATCATGACATTGGATTTGTGTATTTTATAAACGTTTATACAGATCAATTCTGCGTTATCGATCGGTTGTAGCGATCGATTCATCCATCCGTGGTGTTCTATCGATCAAGCACCGGGCGGATGGCGTATTTTAAAGGTTTTCATGCTGATAAATTCAGCAGTAGGATAAGTAGAGCTAGATAACTTAATTCGTTAGCAAAATGCGAAGGGAAACAGATGCAGATTTCAGAAAGTCGCTTAACGGGTATTGCACAGGCGCTATTGCAAAAAGTGGGCTGTGAAGAACAGGAGGCCGCTTGTGTGGCCGAACATTTAGTGGCGGCCAACCTGAAAGGGCATGACAGTCACGGTGTGGGGATGTTGCCGCATTATGTAAGTTTTATTGCGGATGGGGTGATGCATCCGAACACCCCGGCCCGTAAAATCCGCGACGGCGGCGCGGTGTTGCAGTTTAGCGGTGAGCGCGGATTTGGTCAGCGCACCGGTAAAGAGGCCATGCAGGCGGCGATCGAGCGGGTGAAGACCACCGGCGTATGTTTGATGACGCTTTCGTCAACCTGTCATTTGGGCCGTATCGGCACCTATGGCGAAATGGCGGCCAAAGCGGGGCTGGTGTCGATTCATTTTGTTAATGTGAATGACCTCGACCCGATCGTCGCCCCCTGGTGCGGCAGCGAAGCGCGGTTTGGCACTAATCCGATTTGTATCGCTTTTCCAGGGAGTGAAAACAATGCCGCTTTCGTACTCGATTTCGCCACCAGCATCGTCGCGCTGGGGAAAACCCGGGTAGCCTATCTGGCGGGAAAAAAGTTTGATGAAGAGGTTATGCTTGACGCCAACGGCATCTCCACCAACGACCCGCGGGTGATGTGGGAAGGGGAAAAACACGGCGCATTGAAGCCTATCGCCCGGCACAAAGGCGGTGGACTGATTATTGCCGCCGAACTGCTGGCGGGATTGTTGTCCGGCGGTGGGACGATCCAGCCGGAAAATCCACGCCGGGGGGCGATCGTAAATAACATGACCACTATTGTGATTGACCCGGCCAGTATGGTGTCGATGGCGTGGTTGCAGACAGAATATGATGCGATGCTGGACTATGTCCGCTCTTCAACAGCGCCGGATCCTGAACAGCCGATTCTGATTGCCGGTGAACCAGAGATAAAAACCCGCGCGCGGCGGCAGGCCGACGGGATTGTCATTTCCGATCAGGAGTGGCAAAAGATCGTTGAAGCCGGCGTTTCGCTGGGCATGTCCGCTGAGGATTTTACTTTATAAAGCCGGTGACGTTGTTGCCGCCATGTTTCCGAACAGGCGCGTTTTTTACGCCCTTACGCCGATAACCTAGTATTGTTTAAGGGTGCGCGATAACCGAGGAGACAGGGTAAATGTGGAAGTTGCTGGTGTGCCTGGTTGTTTTAGGGGCGTTGATTGCTTTTTTTCCGGTACTCCAACGGCACCTTCCGCCCGGTTACGATCCGTTCTCGCCGTTGTCTGTCGACGATCCGCCAACGTTCATTACCCGTATCAAACTAAAGCAGTTGGCGGACGATCCCGCTGCCTGTCTGGCGGTATTAAGGCAGGCGCAGGATCAGGGCCGCATTACGTTCTCTTTGCCAGGCGATATTGACGGGCAATGCCCGTTATCTTCTCCTGTTCGCGTTCAGCGTTTTGGCGACGTGACGCTCGGTTCAAGCTTTTTAGCCAGTTGCCCGCTGGCGCTCAGCAGCACGATGTTCGTCACGCAATCGGCGATACCGCAGGCGCAGCGGCTTGGCGCCGCGCTGTCGCGCATTGATCATCTCGGCAGCTATGCGTGTCGTAATATCTATCATCGTCCCGAAGGCCGGCTAAGCGAACACGCCACGGCGGATGCCTGGGATATAGCCGGTTTCCGGCTAGCGGACGGGCGACGCATCAGCGTGTTGAATCAGTGGAAAGCGACGGATGAAACCGGCGATTATCTGCGAACCACGTTTGAGCAAAGCTGTGGTTTTTTTGGCAATTCGCTGGGGCCGGAATACAACGCGGCCCATGCCAATCATTTTCATCTGGGGATGCGCGGTTTTGGCGTGTGTCGCTAACTGAGTATCGGGCAGGCACGGGTTAAAAGTCCGCGTATTCCTGAGCGGGCAGCCAAAAACCATCGATAAATTCTTCGATAGGATAGCACCCGGCGTGACGTAATCGTTGCTCATCCATGGCCTTGAGACACTGCGGTTCCGTATTGTAAGCACCGATCATCAATTCATCACAGCCGTTGCCGAGATAACAAACAAATATCACCAGTGCAAACATGATGCTCTCAACTCTCCGTAATAAATCGTGCTACTGTTGCCTCGTCGCTATGTAGGCAATTGTAGATGAAAATCAGGGAGAAGTGAGGCGATGCCGTCTATCAGGTGGTTTTATCGCCATCGGATAGACGGATGCGAGGTTTAGCGGTTATTAATCTGTACCGCGGAACAGGCGCCGTCGCGTACCAGATCGCGCGGCAGATTGTTTTTTATCCGGCTGCCAATACGCTTGGTCAGTCCCACCGGCGTGCGATGATAGGTCAGCAACAGTTCATCGGCCGCGGGCGCGGGTTCCGGATAGCTGTCCTTGCCCTGAAACCATTCACATGCCTGTCGATCGCTGAGCGCATAGGCGTGGCCGACATCAGCGTTCGCCAGGGCGACAACGGCTTCATGCTGCCAACGATAGCCTTTGGGAAACCGTTCCGCCAGTTTAAGGCCAATGCGTGAGAATCTGATTTTCCCGAAAGCGGATGCCAGAGCGGCGGGAAACAGCCAGATTTCATTGTCGCGTTGCCACAGTTGTAACCGTTCGTTTTCCCACCTCAGTCCCTGTTGATGCGCCGCCTGAACAACCGACGCACTGTCTTTGGCGCTCAGCGGCGAGAAAGGGAATTTCCCGACTTTGTAACCGGGCGCAGGCAGCGGCGGGACGCTGGCCGTTTTACGCAAACGCGCGACGAAAAAGCCTTCGCTGTCGTAAATTTGTGGGAAGACGTGTAAAAAACCGTCTTCCGTGGCGGCAAGCGCCGCATCCGGGAACAGATCGGTCAGCGGCTCGAATTCACAGGCCTCTGGATAAGCCTGTTGCAACCAGCGGCATACCTGCTGATTTTCCTGCGTGTTCAGCGTGCAGGTGGAATAAATCATTACCCCGCCGGGTTTTAAAGCATGAAAGGCGCTGAGGATCAGTTCGCGCTGGACTGCGGCAATGCTGACGATACTTTCTGGCGACCAGTGGTTCATCGCCGTAGGATCTTTACGTACTACCCCTTCGCCGGAGCAGGGCGCATCAAGCAGGATCGCATCGAAATATTCGGGTAACGCGGCGCCGAAGACCCGTCCGTCAAAGTGGGTCAACGCCGTATTGCTGACGCCGCAACGGCTGATATTGGCGTGCAGTACCTTCACCCGGCTGGCGGAATATTCATTGGCGATGATGGCGCCCTGATTATCCATTCCGGCGGCGATTTGCGTGGTTTTGGAGCCGGGCGCCGCCGCCATGTCCAATACTTGGCGCGGGGCGGTATCCTGATGAAAAAGGGCGCTGACCGGCAGCATGGAACTGGCTTCCTGAATGTAAAACAGGCCGCTCAGGTGCTCCAGCGTATTACCTAACCGCACGGTTTCATCATCGCCGTTCAGCAGCCAAAAACCTTCACTGCACCAGGGAATCGGTTCGAGACGCCATTGATAGGACTCCGCCAGCTTTACGAATTCCGCGGTGCTGATTTTTAACGTATTGACGCGAATACTGCGGCGCAAGGGGCGCTGACAGGCGGCGATAAAATCGTCCATCGTCAGATGGGCGGGCATGATCGTCTGGATTGCCGAGAGAAATTCCGGGGGTAAATGGGCTGAGGTCTGTTTAGCCACGCTAAGAGGTTCCGTTACCGCGATAAAGATTAAGTGGTGGAGTGTAACATATTTGCAGGGCTTACCGCGTGGGAAGAAAAAGGGCAGTCAAACTGCCCTGAGTTTGCTGACAAAGTCTGGTGAGCGGCGGTAATGGATGGATCGTAAAGACGCTGCAAGTACGTCCCTGTAAGCTCGAACCACGCCATCCCTGGCGCGGACGCTTTACTCTTCCATTCCATTATCACCGTTCGATAAAGGGTGATAGGTTTGTCAACGGTCTGAGGGCAGTCAAACTGCCCTTTGCCGCGCTTAATTCGCGGGGATCGCCGTTCCCCATTGCCGCCACTCTTTGGGTTCTTCGTTGCGCAACAGAAAATGTTTCCCTTCCTGGGCCCGCGGTGCCAGCGGGGTAGTCGCCGGGGTGGCGAATGCAATCCCGCCGCGGATAAACTGCTGGAATGTCCCGCTTTTTATCACGCCGCCGGTCAGGCCGAACTCCAGGTTATAGCCGGAGGCCAGCCAGAAGACCGAGTTGTTTCTCACCAGATGCTGATAGCGTTTACTGATGCGCAGGGCGACGGATATGCGGTCGGACAGCGTGCCCAGCGACAGGCCGGTGACGGTTCCCACTTCAATTCCCCGGAACAGCACCGGCGTGCCTACCTGCAATGCGCCCGCTTCCGGCGCATCCACGCTGATGTTCAAACCATCCTGATAGCGAGAGTCCGAAATGCTGGCCTGTTGCAGTTCAAAACTGCGGGTTACGCTGCCGCTGCCGGGTTCAACATTGATATAGGGTTGGAACAGGGTATCTAGGTGATTAACCCCGGCTGCTGAAATCTCCGGCGTAACGACCGAAAAGCGAGTTCCCGCGCGAGTAAATCCGCGCACATATTCGGGATAAAGCACCGCCTGTACCAATACTTCATTACGTTGCTCGGAAAGCCGCAGGGATTCAAGCTGACCGATATCGATCCCCAGATAGCGGATTGGCATGCCCGGCGACAGCTTGCCGGCATCAAAGGTTCGCAGGGTAATGCGGCTGCCGACGGCGCGTGCCGCGGTTTCGTTGTTGTAAAGGACTCGCTTGCCGCCTTTGACTTCCGGCGCGCCCGCCAGATTGTCGAAGCTGATGGCTCCCCTGAGCGCGCGGTTAAGCGGCGAGGCCTGCACCGTTAGCCCGGAGGTGTTCAACTGGATGCGGGCGCCGCCTTCAGCCCAGAAAACGCTTTTATCCGTCAATAGCTTGCGGTGCTCCGGCCGGATATAGACATCCACCTCAAAGGAATCCGTTTTCGGCCGTACCTGCATGATTTCGCCAACCTGAAACTTGCGATACAACACAATCGAACCGTCCTGAATATCGGGCAGACTGTCGGTCACCAGGGTCAAGGTCGGGGAGGGTGCGCCGCCACGGATGCCGGCTTCCGCCTTGTCGAGATCGCTATAAAGCGGATAACGCTGCTGCACCTCGCCCTGACTGCCGGGCAAGACCTGAACGCCGCCGCTAATCCACTCTTGCGCGCTGGCTCCCAGCATCTGTATGCCATCCAGACCCATTTTGACGTTCAGGCGGCTATTGACGACGAATTTACTGTCGCGATGCAGAAGCTGCCGGTATTGAGGTTCGATCACTAGGGTAAAGCTGACGCCTTTTTCGTCCAGGCTGCGCTTAACCACCTGACCAATCTGCACGCCGTGCAATAACACCGGCTGGCCGCTATCGATACCGTAGCTTTGCGCGGCATTCAGTTGGATGGACAACGCGCCGGGTTGTGCCAACTGTTGCTGGCCGCTGTCCTCCACGGTGAAGTGGTGGCGCGGTTCGCCCTCGCCGGGAATGAGCGTCAGGGTCGGGCCGCCGAGCAGACGGGAGATATTCAGATCGCTCAGCGACAAGCGCGGTTTGGTCAATTCGATACGCGTCCCTTCACGCATCAACGCGACGACCGCCGGATCGATAATCAGTTCGCCCGCGACCTTGCTGCTGTTCGGCACCAGCGTGATTTTTTCCAGCGTGCCGACTTCCAATCCCTGATATATCAGCGGCGTACGCCCCGCCGACAGACTGTCGCCGGAGGGCAAATCAAGCGAGATCGCCACGCCGCGCTGGCTTTGCGCCAGATCGGGATAGAGGCGGTAGGATTGCTCCGCGTTGGCGGTTTCGCTGTCATCGGGGGAGTCAAAGGCGACGGCGCCGTTGACCAGCGCGGCGAGGTTTTCCATTTCGACCCGGGCGCCGCCGAAGCTGACGTCGGCGTTGAAGCCCGATACATTCCAGAAACGACTGTTTTTCTTCACCAGATGGGTAAATCGGCGCTCGATCAGCACGTCAATCATGACGCCGTTATGATCCGGCGCGACGGTGTAGTCGTAGACTTTTCCCACCGGAACCTTGCGGTAATAGACCAGAGAACCGTTACTGAGGGAGCCTAAATCATCGGCGTGCAGATGGATCAGCAGTTCGCCGGTGTTGACCCGGTACTTGGGTTGGGTATCCAGCGCGGAAAAATGCTCCTGGGGTTCCCCGTCGCCGGGCATCATGCCGATATAGTTACCGCCGACCAACGCATCCAGACCGGAAACCCCCGCCAGCGACGCTTTCGGCGTGACCAGCCAGAACTGGGTTCCGGAACGTAACGCGTCTTTCATGTCGCTTTTTATACTGGCTTCAACCTGAATGGTGCGTAAATCGTCACTGAGCGTAATGTTCTGCACGGTGCCGACTTCGACCCCCTGATAACGTACCGGCGTGCGGCCGGCGACGATGCCGTCGGCCGACACAAAATCAATGGTGACGGTCGTGCCTCGCTCCTGTTGGTTGGTGTACACCAGCCAACCGGCGATCATCAGCGCAATCAACGGCAGCAGCCAAAACGGCGACAGCCGGCGTTTATTCTTCACAGCGGCGGCAGTTGGTGTCTCGGATATTTTGTCTTGCATGGTTATCCCACATCAGTCGGCTATCCAGCCATTCAACGGCCAGGATAGTTAAAATCACTGCGGTGCCAAAATAGAAAGCCGCAGGCCCCATGGTAAAAGCAAGTAATTGATCGCGGTTGACCAGCGACATCGTCAGCGCAATGACGAATAAGTCCAGCATTGACCAGCGGCCGATCCAGCGAATGACGCGCAACATCTTCATCCGGGCAAGAAGACCGTCCTCAACCCGCAGATGAATACTTAACAGCAACCCTGTCAGCACAATAACCTTAGTAAAAGGCACCAGAATACTGGCAATAAAAACCACCAACGCCACCGGGATATTGCCCGATGCCAGCGACAGAATGCCGGAAAAAATGGTGTCTTCGGTGCGAACGCCATTCACATAAATAATGGAAATCGGCAGTAGATTGGCAGGCAACAGAAAGATAACCGACGCAATCAGCGCCGCCCAGGATTTTTGCAGGCTATGTCTTCGCCGCAGGCGCAGCGGAATATGACAGCGCGGGCAGCGTCCACGGTTATCCGGCGCGCTGCTGAAATGACAGGCGAGGCATATCCGGTAACGTTCCGGTGAGATAACCGGGCGCAGGCGCGGATAAAACCGTTGCCATAGCTGATCGGTATTCAGGTGGATGATCGTCAGCACGCTTAGCGTCATCAGCGCCAGATAGGCAATCAGGCCGGCGCCTGGCTGAATGTCGGCAAACTCCCTGACCTTGATGGCGGCGACCACGATGCCGACCAGGTAGATATCCAGCATCATCCACTCTTTGAGCTTGCCGAGCATTAACAAAATCGGGCGCAGATTCAAGCCGATGCGCGGCGCAAAAAACAGATACAGGAGCGAAAATACCAGCGTCAGCGGCGCGCCGACGGTACAAAACGCCACCATGCTGGCGGTGACCGGATTCCCTTGCCGCGTAATTTGCCAGATCCCCTCAAACAGACTGGCATTAATGGAGACGCCAAGCAGACGGATGCTGATTAACGGTTCGGTATACGCAAACGGCATCAGCAACAGCATGGCGACGGCCATCGCCGCCAACCGGGATATTGACCAGTCGCGCCCTGAGCTTACCCTGGCGTCGCAACGCGGGCAGTTTGCCGTCTGGTTATGTTTAAGCTCGGGCAAGACAAAAAAAGCATCGCATTCAGGACAACGGTGATAACGTCCGGCCCGTCGCGCGGGCACGCCGGCGCCGTCAACACAGGGGGGCCTTGATGGCGGGAGTGGCGCAGGACTGGCTATGCTAACTATTTTCATATTTCCTGCTGTCAGATGGACCCGCTTGCGCGTGTATCGGGTACGGATAAGTGTAACCGAACCAGAGCATAGCGTAACTGAATGATGGGTGACATAAAACGGCGCTACACTCTGTAGATGATAAGATTAAATGACAAATAGCACGATATGCAGGGTCACGGTATTTTAAAGAGGATGATTCCGCGCGCTAATGAATAAATCTTGTGGCATCCTGTAGCGGTTGCTTGTGGTTTGTGATTTTGGTGTATATGGCTGATAGATTGAAAAAGACAGAATAGTATTTTATGAAAAAACAACAATTTTATACCGATCTGGTTCGCGATTTATCCGCGCTGATTGAGGGGGAGAATCGTTTTATCACCCTCTTGTCGAACAGCAGCGCACTGTTGTTCGAACGTCTCGATGGGGTTAACTGGGCCGGTTTTTATCTACTGGAACAGGACTCGCTGTTTTTGGGGCCGTTTCAGGGCCGGGTGGCTTGCGTACGTATTCCGGTAGGTAAAGGCGTATGCGGCCGGGCAGTCGCTGAAAATAAGATTCAACGCGTAGGCGATGTTCATGCGTTTCCCGGCCACATTGCCTGCGATGCCGCAAGTAACGCCGAAATTGTGCTGCCGCTGACGGTCGGCGGTCGGTTGATCGGTGTTTTAGATATTGATAGCACTGTTTATCAACGGTTTGACGCAGATGATGAAGAGGGGCTTAAGGCGGTGGCGACAGCACTTTGTGCACAACTTGAACAGAGCGATGTACTGACTTTTGTCAATTCTCTCACGTTGAGACAAGGATAACGTAGCAATTGCCGATGGCGTCATTATAATGACGCCTGTTCATGCCTGCGCCGGTTGGCAAACCCGTTGTAATCAGGAAATTTCATGGAAAATCAACCTAAGTTGAACAGTAGTAAAGAAGTCATTGCCCTTTTGGCAGAGCGGTTCCCGCTTTGTTTCACCACCGAAGGTGAAACCAGACCGTTAAAGATCGGTATTTTTCAAGATCTTGTTGAGCGCGTACACGAAACGGATAACGTCAGCAAAACGCAATTGCGTTCCGCATTGAGGCTATATACCTCAAGCTGGCGTTATCTGTACGGTGTTAAGCTGGGCGCTCAGCGTGTGGATTTGGATGGAAATCCCTGCGGCGAACTGGAACAGCAGCATGTCGATCATGCGCGTAAGCAACTGGAAGAAGCGAAAGCCAGGGTTCAGGCCCAGCGTGCCGAGCAACAAGCGAAAAAACGCGAAGCCGGCGAGACGGCCGAACCGGCGCGTGCTCGCCCGGCGAACGGTAAAAGCGCGCCGCGTCGTGAGCGCGACGCCAATCGTACCGCGCCGCGTAAACCACGCCAGGCTTCTTCCCGTCAGTCATCGTCCTCTTCTCAGCATCCCGCCAACGCTCAGCCCCGTCAGGCAAGACCTGCCGGCAACGAGCCTCAACAACAGCGGGTTGCGGTTACGGACGTATCCAAACTGCAAATCGGTCAGGAAATCAAAGTCAGAGCCGGCAAAGATGCCATGGATGCCACTGTGCTTGAGATTGCCAAAGGCGAGGTCAGGGTTCAGTTGGCTTCGGGAATGGCGATGATCGTGCGCGCAGAACACTTGCAGTTCTGATACGGAGGCCAACCTGGGCATGAACAATTTAGCCAGAATAACCGTTATTGCAGGTCTACTGCTGGCGGGCGTCGGTTTTGCATTTGCAAATGAGACCATAACGCGCGTTGAACAAGTTCCTCAGTTACAGCAGGAGCCGCAGCATGTCACGGTAAGCGACAGAGTCGCCTCGCGCTTTCTGCGTTCTCACTATCGCCAGTTTATGCTGGACGACGCGTTTTCCGAGAAAATTTTTTCCCGCTATCTGAATATGCTGGACTACAGCCATAACGTGCTGCTGGCTTCAGATATCGCGCAGTTTGCCGATAAGAAAACGCAGTTGGATGATCAACTGAAGTCCGGCACGCTGGATCTTCCCTATGCGCTGTACAATCTGGCGCAGAAGCGGCGTTTTGAGCGCTATCAGTATGCGTTGTCGTTATTGGACAAGCCGATGACGTTTACCGGCGATGATACTATCGACCTCGATCGCAGCAAGGCGCCCTGGCCGCAAAACGTGGGCGAGCTGAACCGCTTATGGGACGCGAAAGTTAAATACGACTGGTTAAGCCTGAAGCTGACCGGTAAAGAAGATAAAGAGATTAAGGAAACGCTGACCAAGCGATATCAGTTTGCCATCCGCCGTTTGGCCCAGAGCAATAGCGAAGATGTCTTCCAACTGATCATGAACGCCTTTGCGCGGGAAATTGATCCGCATACCAGCTATTTATCGCCACGGAATACCGAGCAGTTCAATACCGAAATGAGCCTGTCGCTCGAAGGGATCGGCGCGGTATTGCAGATGGACGACGATTACACGGTGATTAACTCCATGGTGCCCGGCGGCCCGGCGGCGAAAAGCAAAAGCATTACGGTGGGCGATCGCGTGGTGGGGGTCGGTCAGACCGGTAAACCGATGGTGGATGTCATCGGCTGGCGTCTTGACGATGTGGTCGCGCTGATTAAAGGGCCGAAAGGCAGTCAGGTTCGGCTGGAAATCCTGCCGGCGGGCAAAGGCACCAAAACCCGGACGGTGACGCTGACGCGCGAGCGCATTCGTCTTGAAGACCGCGCGGTCAAGATGTCGGTCAAGGATGTCGGCAAAGAGAAAGTGGGCGTGCTGGATATTCCGGGGTTCTACGTGGGCCTGACGGATGACGTGAAAGTGCAGTTGCAGAAGCTGGAGAAACAGCACGTCAGCAGCATCGTTATCGATCTGCGCAGCAACGGCGGCGGCGCGCTGACCGAAGCGGTAGGGTTGTCCGGCCTGTTTATTCCCAGCGGGCCGGTGGTGCAAATTCGCGATAATAACGGCAAAATCCGCGCAGACAGCGATACTGACGGCACGGTGTATTACAAAGGGCCGCTGGTGGTGCTGGTCGACCGTTTCAGCGCCTCCGCGTCCGAAATTTTCGCCGCGGCGATGCAGGACTACGGCCGCGCGCTGGTGGTGGGCGAACCGACCTTTGGTAAAGGCACCGTGCAGCAATATCGTTCTCTGAATCGCATCTATGATCAGATGTTGCGCCCCGAGTGGCCGTCATTAGGCTCGGTTCAGTATACCATCCAGAAATTTTATCGTATTGACGGCGGCAGTACGCAGATGAAAGGCGTAACGCCCGATGTGATGATGCCGACCGGAACCGAAACGGTTGATACCGGCGAGAAATTCGAGGACAACGCGCTGCCGTGGGATAGCATTAAAGCCGCTGACTACACCAAGAGCGGCGATCTGAAACCGATTATCAGCACGCTAAATGAAAATCATCAGACGCGTATTGCCAAAGATCCGGAGTTTCAATATATCGCCGAGGATATTGCGCGATATAACGCGATGAAAGACAAACGCAATACGGTATCGCTCAATCTTGCCCAGCGTGAGAAAGAGAATAACGATGATGAAGCGATGCGTCTGAACCGGATTAACGATCGTTTGATCCGCGAAGGCAAAAAGCCGCTGAAATCGCTGGAAGCCTTGCCGAAAGATTATCAGGCTCCGGATCCTTATCTGGATGAAACGGTGCAGATTGCTCACGATCTGGCACAGCAACAAAAGTAGTCAGTCACCGTTTATTATCTGTTCTGAACCAACCCCGGCGCGTCCGGGGTTTTTCTTGCCGGCATAATAGCCGTTTCGTTTATTAGCGCGTCCTGCCCTGCGGGAACGGGCTTTTATTTGATGTGAATCAAGCGTACGAGTCGATGCAGGAATATGATTGAGAATAGTTATAAGTCATATTCATTCTCCGGCGTGTATTCCGGGTGATAATACTTAATATAATTATTTTATTTGAATTTAATTTTATAGAAGCAAGGAAATAAACATGGCGTTACATCTTCAAACATTGCTGGATATCCCTCTCAATGCGAGTGCGGTTGTTGCCCGCATTCGTTTGAGCGAGGAAAACCGGCAGCGTTTAACCGAGTTAGGTATCCGTGTGGGCGGCAATGTGCGTGTTATTCAGCGGGAAGAAAACCAGCCGTTGATGCTTGCCGCCGGTGACGGGCGCATCGCCATTAATTGGGATATGGGAAAACAGGTGTGGGTTTCTCCACAGTCGACGCACTAACAGAAGGTAAGTGAAGATGTCTCTGGAAGAACTCACCGTCGCGACCAAATGGAGAGTCATTGGCTTTCAAAAAGGCTCTACGGATTATCGTAAGCGTCTGCTGGCATTGGGCGTCACGCCGGGGGTGGAGTTCGCCGTGTCGCGGGTTGCGCCGCTAGGCGATCCCATCGAATTGCGCTTACGCGGCGCGGCAATCAGCGTCCGTAAGAGTGAGGCGCAAATACTTATTCTCGAAAAATGCTGAATCAATAAAATCAGGCAGGAATCCTTATGGATGCGCAACCCGTTATTTGCGTTGTCGGCAACCCTAATTGCGGCAAGACAACATTGTTCAACGTGCTTACCGGCGGTAAGCAGACGGTAGGCAACTGGCCGGGGGTGACGGTAGAGAAAAAAGTCGGCTACTACCGCTATCAAAACCAGCTCACGACGCTGGTGGATCTTCCCGGCGTTTATTCACTC
Source organism: Brenneria sp. hezel4-2-4 (assembly GCF_013155275.1). Classification (GTDB taxonomy): domain Bacteria; phylum Pseudomonadota; class Gammaproteobacteria; order Enterobacterales; family Enterobacteriaceae; genus Brenneria. Next base: position 280,329 of record NZ_JABJXS010000001.1, on the reverse strand, counting down.
AATCCCTCATCCGAAAGTTCAGAAGATGAACGCGTTGCCAGAGATTATATTTTATCCGGCGAAGCGGATTTGGTGTTGAATATTATCGATGCGTCCAATCTGGAGCGAAATCTTTATTTGACGGCGCAACTGCTGGATATGAATGTCCCGATGGTCGTCGCCGTAAATATGATGGATATCGCGTTATCACGTAAGTTGGATATTGATATCGCCGGGCTACAGCAACAATTGGGATGCCCGGTCATTCCTATTACCGCCAGCCAGAAAAAAGGCATCGATAATTTACGCCAGACCTGCTTTGCGGCCGTCTCTCTTCCGGCGGCGCCCAACGTCGCCATTCCTTACGATGCGCCGCTTCAACTGGCGGCGCAAGACATTGCGCAACGGCTCGCCGAACACGCTGAAATACCCAATCCTCACTGGCTGGCGCTTCAGCTGCTTGAAGGGGATACCACGGTTCGCGCCGGCATTCCCGCATCGCTGCTGGCAATGGCCGATGCCAAAGTGGCGGCGTTGATTGAACACTATGAAGACGAGCTGGATATCTTTCTGGCGGATGGCCGCTATCAATTCGTGTCGGCGATTGCGCGCTCGGTGATTACTCGCCGCGGTGAAATGTCCGCCACGCTGACGGATAAAATAGACCGCATCGTATTGCATCGTTTTCTGGGCATCCCGATATTCCTGTTGGTGATGTACCTGATGTTTGTATTCACGATCAATATCGGCAGCGCTTTTATTGATTTCTTCGATCAATTCTTCGGTACTGTTTTTGTTGACGGCATGGGGGAACTGCTGGTTGCGCTCAATACTCCCGCCTGGCTGAAAACGCTGATTGCCGACGGCATTGGCGGCGGGATTCAGACGGTATCGACGTTTATCCCGGTGATTGGCTGTCTCTATCTGTTCCTGTCGTATCTGGAAGACTCCGGGTATATGGCGCGGGCCGCGTTTGTCATGGATCGTTTCATGCGCAGCATCGGTCTGCCAGGCAAGGCGTTTGTGCCGCTGATCGTTGGTTTCGGCTGTAACGTGCCGGCGGTGATGGCGACGCGCACCATGGAAAAACACAGTGACCGCATCGTCACCGTGATGATGGCGCCGTTTATGTCATGCGGCGCGCGTTTGCCGGTGTACGTCTTATTTGCCGCGGCGCTGTTCACCCGCGGTGGGCAGAATCTGGTGTTCGGTCTGTATCTGATTGGGATCGTCGCCGCCGTCGCCACCGGTTTTATGCTGAAAAAAACCGTGTTGCAAGGCGAGGCGTCCACGTTCGTCATGGAAATCCCGCCTTATCATCTACCCGGCCTGCGCAGCGTGCTGATTCGTACCTGGGACAGATTGAAAAATTTTATTTTCAGAGCCGGGAAACTGATTGTCATCGTGGTCACCGTATTAGGTTTTCTGAACTCAATGGGTACTGACGGCACATTTGATAATCAGGATAGCGACAAATCGGTGCTGTCGGCTATCGGGCGGCAAATTGTGCCGGTATTCGCCCCCATGGGCATAAAAGCGGAAAACTGGCCGGCGGCGGTCGGCGTATTTACCGGTATTTTCGCCAAGGAAGCGGTGGTCGGGACGCTGGATTCGCTTTATGGCGCGATGGCCGATGCCCAGAGCGGGGCTGACGAAAGCGCGGAGGCGCCATTCAGCCTGCAAGCGGGGATCGTCGGCGCGCTGGCGACCATTCCTGAAAACCTCAGCGGGCTGGGCGGCGCCTTACTGGACCCGCTGGGTATTGAGGTCGGTGATTTGAGCAATGCCGAATCGGTGGCGCAAGAAAATGCGTTTTCGGTTTCATCGTTGACGGTGATCGGCCAACTGTTTGATGGCCGGCTGGGGGCGTTCGCCTACCTGCTGATGGTGCTGCTTTATGTACCTTGCGTCGCTGCGGTGGCCGCCATCTGGCGTGAGGTTGGTACGGCGTGGACGCTGTTTTGCGTGGCCTGGACCATTGAATTAGGTTACGGCACGGCGGTGGTGGTCTATCAGGTTGGTCGTTTCGCCCAACATCCGATCTATTCAACGCTGGCGATTGCCGCTGTGCTGTTGGCGTTGCTGATAACCATCCTGTTTTTACGCCGAAATGCCGCAGCAAGGCCAGCGGTTGGCGTGAGTCAACTGAACGAGAGCGTTTGAGTTGTTAATGTCGCAGGTGAGGGAACTCGCCTGCACGGAGGCGGTATGACCTTAATTGAATTACGTGATTATGTGCGCCGGCAAAAGCGAGCGTCATTGCAGGAAATCAGCAGCGCATTTCACACTGAACCGGGCGTGATCGAAGGGATGCTGGAGGTCTGGGTGCAAAAAGGCAAAATACGGCTGCACCGGGCTGAGGACGGCGGCAAATGCGGAAGTTGCTGTTCGTGCGATAAAAGCCTGAGTCAGTATTATGAGTGGGGCGGTCGGTAGTTTTTTTGTGCCTGACCGGCAGGGGAGCCGCCTGCCGGTCAGACTGCCAGGCCGATCAGTGCCCGGCTTTTAACTGTTGGAAATAGGTTTCGTACAGGGCGCTGGCGTGGCCGACGTCATTCTGCCATTCCCCGTGGTTGATTATCGCTTCATCCGGATACAGCGTTTGGTCGCCTGAAACGGCCGCCGGCAGCAATTTTTTCGCCGCCAGATTCGGCGTTGGATAGCCGATCGTCTCCGCAACCTGCGCCGCGATTTCCGGGCGTAGCAGGAAGTTAATCATTTTCATCGCGCCCTCGACATTTTTGGCGTTGGCGGGGATAGCCAGACTATCCATCCAAAAAATCCCTCCCTCTTGCGGCCAGATGATGTCCAGCGGCGTGCCGGCCTGCCGGGCCACGTAAGCCGAGCCGTTCCACACCATGCCGAGATCCACTTCGCCTTCCATAAACGGATTGCCCGGGTTGTCTGAATTAAAGGTCAGCACGTTGGGCATTAATTTCTGTAGTTCTTTATAGGCTGCCTCTATCTGCTGCGGATCGGTGGTATTGGCGGAGTATCCGAGTTTACGCAGCGCGATTTGGAACACCTCGCGCGCGTCGTCCGTCAATAACAGACTGTTTTTATATTGCTTATCCCACAGATCGGCCCAGCTCGTGACGCTGGCGGGATCGATGGCATCGCGGTTGACGCCGATGGCCGTCGCTCCCCAGATATAAGGGACGGAGTAGTCGTTATTGGGATCAAACGATTTGTGCAGCAGGTTCGGGTCGAGATTATGGAAATTGCTGAGTTTGCTGGTGTCGATTTTTTGCAGCATGCCTTCTTTACTCATTTTTGAAATGAAATAGGTCGAGGGCACGATCAGATCGTAGGCGCTGTCCTGATAGGTTTTCAGCTTGGCGTACATGCTTTCGTTGGATTCATAGGTAGAGTAAATCACCTTGATCCCGGTTTCTTTGGTGAACTGTTCCAGCAAACCGGGGGGAACATATTCGGTCCAGTTATAGAAATACAGTGTTTTTCCATCGTTGGCATTGGCCGTGTTGAGGCTGAAAGCCATGGCGCAGGCAGCCAGCAGATATGACCACGTTTTCATGTTGTTTGTCTCCTTATATCCCAAAGCATAAAGATTATTTTTGAGTGCGATCGCGCAGGATAAGCTGACTGCATAGCACCAGTAATAATGAAAGTATGAGCAAAATGGTCGCTAACGCATTCACTTCCGGCGAAACGCCGACTTTGACCATGGAGTAAATTTTCAGCGGCAGGATTTCATAGGCCGGCCCGGTAACGAATGATGACACCACCACGTCGTCCATTGACAGGGTAAAGCTCAGCAGCCAGCCTGCCGCCACCGCCGGCATGGCCAGCGGCAGAATGATTTTTCGCAGAATGATCGCTTCGCTGGCGCCCAGATCGCGGGCGGCTTCCAGCATCCGCACATCGAACCCTTTCAAACGTGAATAGACGGTGACCACCACAAAAGGCAGACAAAAGGTAATGTGGGAAAACAGCAGCGACCAGAATCCCAGCGATATGCCCAGCAGCATAAACAGCACCAGCAGGGATATCGCCATGACGATATCCGGCGACATCATCACCACGAACAACATGCCGCCGACAAAGGGTTTACCGCGAAAACGATAGCGATAGAGCGCAACCGCGGTCAGCGAGCCGATAAGCGTGGCCAGGCTGGCCGAAAACACCGCCATGGTCAGAGAGTGCCGTGCAGCCTGCAACAGGCTGTCGTTATTCATCAGCAGCCGATACCAGTCGAGGGTAAAGCCCTGCCAGTTGATGCCAAAGCGAGCCTGATTAAAGGAGTTGACGATCAGAATGATGATGGGAATATACAAATAGGCGTAAATGACGGACATAAATCCGCCGCGCAACAGACGACCAATCATTCCAGCGCCCCTTTTTTGTTCAACAGCCGGGCGGCGCGATAGTAAACCAACAGCAGCAGACCCATGATCAGGGTCAGACAAATACTGGTGGCGGCGCCGAACGGCCAGTCGCGAATATTCAGGAACTGACTTTTAATCACATTGCCGATAAGCAGGTTTTTCGCGCCGCCCATGAGATCGGCCACGAAAAACAGCCCCATCGCCGGCAGCAGCACCAGCAGACAACCGGCAATGATGCCGGGCATGGTTAGCGGAATAACGATGCGCACAAACGCCTGCCACTTATTGGCGCCTAAATCGCGGGCGGCCTCAAGGTAGGATTTATCCAGCTTCTCAATGCTGGAATAAAGCGGGAGCACCATAAACGGCAATAGTATGTAGATCAGGCCGAGGATCACCGCTTCCGAGGTGTACATGATGCGCAGGGGCGATTCAATCAGACCGATCCATAGCAGAAACTCATTCAGATAGCCGCGCGTGCTCAGGAACAGCTTCAGCCCGTAAATACGGATCAGGGAGTTGGTCCAGAACGGAACAATCAATAAAAACATCAGCAAGGGCCGGACTTTTTGCGGCAGGCGGGCCAGAAAAAAGGCAAAAGGATAGCCAAGCAGCAGACAGCACAGCGTCGCTATCACCGCCATATTCAGCGAATGCAGCAGCACCGAGGCATACATTGGATCGGCCAGACGCGTATAGTTGTCCAGCGTCAACGTCATACTGATGAAATGGGTATCGTCACGGGTTAAAAAACTGGTGCCGATAATCATCAGATTGGGCATGAAAACGAACAGTACCAGCCAGGCCACAATAATGGTGATAATGGTATTTTGAAAGCGTTTACGCGGCTTCTTCATCGTGCAGAACGACCTCCCAGCTTTCGACCCAGGTTACCGCTACTTTTTGATCCAGCGAATGGTCGACATCGGGATCGTCCTCGTTAAAGAATTCACTGACCATGACTATTTTCCCGCTTTCCAGCTCAATGCTGGATTCCAGCGTCATTCCCTTATAGTTACGTTCGCGGACATAGCCGATAATCCCGGCGGTGGCGGCGTTGTCGTTGATCTCTTTTACCCGCAGATCTTCCGGCCGCAACAGTACCTTGAGCCGTTGTCCGACCATTGCCGGAAAACCGACGGTGATGACGCATTCGTGTCCTTCGACGCTGGCGCGCGCCCGTTGCTCGTCAATTTGTGCGATGACGGTCGCATCGAATATGTTGATCTCGCCGATAAAGCTGGCCACGAACAGATTGTGCGGCTCTTCGTAAATCTCACGCGGCGTGCCGTCCTGTTCGATGCGGCCGTCGCGCATCACCACAATACGATCGGACATAGTGAGCGCCTCTTCCTGATCGTGAGTGACGAAAATAAAGGTGATACCCAATGTCCGTTGCAGCGCCTTTAGCTCATTCTGCATCTGCTTACGCAGCTTGTAGTCCAGCGCCGAGAGCGATTCATCCAGCAACAGCACCTTAGGCTTATTCACCACGGCCCGGGCGATCGCCACGCGCTGTTGCTGCCCGCCGGAGAGCTGATGCGGCCGGCGCGGGGCCAGCTCTTCCAACTGCACCATCTTCAGCGCTTCCAGCACCCGGGGAACGACTTCCGCTTCGGGCGTTTTTTGCATCCGCAATCCAAAGGCGACGTTGTCGAAAACGCTGAGATGGGGAAATAACGCATAGCTTTGGAAAACGGTATTAATGTGCCGGTGCTCGGCAGGCTGGTGGGTAATATCCTGTTTTTCCAACATTACCCTGCCGCTGTCCACGGTTTCCAGACCGGCAATCAAGCGCAGCACGGTGGTTTTACCACAGCCGGAAGGCCCGAGAATAGTAAGAAACTCACCGTTGTTAATGGTGAGATTAAAGTGAGAAATGATGTCTTTACCATCAAAACTTTTATGGACGTCGAGCAGTTCAACGACCGGAGTAGCAGGACGATTATCTTTCATTTAGGGTTATTGCTCTATTTCCAAATATGGCGCGTCCACGGAAGAGGGCGGCGGCCAAGGGTTATCACCTTTCAGCCTGGAATCTCAGTTGAGGGTCGGCATTCTACGGGAAAGCAGGCTGAACGCACAACTTGTGCCGCTACACTTGGCGATAACAACCACAAATCGTTTGCCGGATGGGCAATGCGGCAGGAATATTATGTTGCTCGGTTGTTGTTTTATTGAAAGCGGTTTGTAATTCGCGGCCGGGGTTCTGTCGACTTTACTTTCTTATGGTGGCGCTAATCGGTCATTTAAGCGCAGTTGGCGATCGGGAGCGCTATTTCGCTTCTGCGTGTTAACACGGTAAAAACTGACCTGACGCAATATCTGCCGTAGATGCCGTCTTCATAATGAAATTCAGGGTTCAAGAGGCAATAGAGATGGATAAATTACTCGATCGATTTTTAAATTACGTTTCTTTTGATACTCAATCAAAAGCGGGTGTCCGGCAGGTGCCAAGCACTGAGGGGCAACTGAAGCTTGCCCGCGCATTACAGCAGGAATTGCTCGATCTGGGATTTGAGCAGGTCACGCTAAGTAAACACGGATGTGTCATGGCGACGTTACCCGCCAATGTGGCCTGGTCGGTGCCGACTATCGGTTTTATTTCTCATATGGATACGTCTCCCGACTACACCGGAAAGCACGTTAACCCGCAAATTTTGGAAAACTACCGCGGCGGCGACATCGCGTTGGGCATTGGCGATGAAGTGCTTTCGCCGGTGATGTTCCCGGTGTTGCATCAGTTGCTGGGACATACGCTGATTACCACCGACGGAAAAACGCTGCTCGGCGCGGATGATAAAGCCGGAATTGCGGAAATCATTACCGCGCTGGTGCGGTTGAAAAAACGTCAGGTGCCCCATGGGGAGATCCGGATCGCGTTTACGCCAGATGAAGAAATTGGCAAAGGCGCGCAATTTTTTGACGTAAAGGCATTCAATGCACAGTGGGCCTATACCGTTGACGGCGGCGGCGTCGGTGAACTTGAGTATGAAAACTTTAATGCCGCCTCGGTGACGGTGAAAATTGTCGGTAATAACGTGCATCCCGGCAGCGCCAAAGGGGTGATGGTCAATGCGCTTAATCTGGCGTCGCGTTATCATCATGAGGTGCCCGCCGATGAGGCGCCGGAAAATACCGAGGGCTATCAGGGTTTTTATCATCTGCATAGCATTAAAGGCGTGGTCGAACGAGCGGAGTTGCATTATATCGTTCGTGATTTTGATCGTAACGGGTTTGAGCAGCGCAAGAAAAAGATGCTGGATATTGCGGAGAAAGTGGGACAGGGGCTGCACCCCGATTGCTATATAGAGGTGACGATAACCGACAGCTACTACAACATGCGTGAGCAGGTTGAGCAGCATCCGCATATTATTGCGCTGGCGCAGCAGGCCATGCGCGATTGCGATATCGAACCGGTGCTTAAGCCGATCCGCGGCGGTACTGACGGCGCCCATCTGTCGTTTCAGGGGCTACCGTGTCCTAATCTGTTTACCGGCGGTTACAACTACCACGGCAAGCATGAATTCGTTACCCTGGAAGGCATGGAGCAGTCTGTGTCGGTCATTATGCGTATCGCCGAGCTAACCGCATTACGCGCCAAAGCCTGATATAAAACGCCGGAAAGCGTTTTTCAACGTCGTGGGCGGGCAGGGATAGTCGTCATCAAAAACAGGCGGGAAGATCCCGCCTGAGCAGTAATTGACCTAGTCGGCAAAATACCAATAACCATTGTTAATCAAAACGGTTAACTGGGCCAGAAACGCCGGATCTTCCAGCGCGTCCGCCAGCATCGCGGCGTCAATCGCATGATGTTCGGCCAGCGCTGAAAGCGCCGGTTTGTGCGGGCTATCGATCATTTCACCGTTGACGAAACAGTTATCGCCGACGCACAGCACGCGTAATCCGCCCAGGCGGCGCAACTGCTCGCCCTGCCGCAGAAAATCATAAACCTCACTGGCCTGATAGGGCGGTTCCGGCGGCGCGAGATCGAGTTCGTGACGGGACTGCGAAATAAACTCGCCGAACCAGTTCTGGAAATGTTCTGGCTGCTGAACCAGATCCAACATCATGTGCTGTAGATTGTTCAACTCCTGCGGCAGCACGGTGGCTGGGTGATCGCGGGACGGGATCGCCGGATCGCTGTAGCGATAGCTGCCGAGTTCGCGGGATAGCACGTAATCGGCGAAACCACTCACCAGCTCGCGGGCATTCGGAGCGCGGAACCCCACCGAATAATTGAGCGAGTTTTCCAGTGAGTAACCGTCATGCGGGAATCCCGGGGGAATATACAGAATATCGCCCGGCTCCATCTCTTCATCAATAATCGCTTCAAACGGATCGACCTGAAGCAGATCGGGGTGGGGACAATGCTGTTTCATCGCCACCTTTTCGCCCACCCGCCAGCGGCGGCGGCCGGTTCCCTGAATGATGAACACGTCATACTGATCCAGATGCGGGCCAACGCCGCCGCCGGGTACGGAAAAAGAGATCATCAGGTCATCAAGACGCCAGTCGGGCAACTGACGGAAAGGACGCATGAGCGCGATGGAGGGTTCGTGCCAGTGGTCGACCGCCTGAACCAGCAGCGACCAATTGTTTTCGCCCAGGTGATCGAAGCTTTCAAAGGGGCCGTGGTTTACCTGCCAGCGTCCGTCATGATGGCTGACCAACCGGCTATCGACCTCATTTTCCAGGGCCAGACCGGCCAACTCATCGGGTGAGATAGGATCGATAAAATTAGTAAAACCATGCTTGATAATAACCGGATATTTTTGCCAGTAGCGCGCTAAAAAATCCGGCCAGTCGAGATTGAGTTGATAGTCCATACCATATTTTCCAGAAAACGGGGGCCATCAGCAATTATAGCGGAAGCGCAGTTGGCTGTACTGACTTTCATACCTCATTCTGACTAAGATTCTGGCGGGAAAAGATGGCTTCTACCCGGGCGCCGCCCAAAACACTGTCGCTGATGATGATCTCGCCCTGATATTGTTCGATAATCTCCGCGGCGACCGACAGGCCGATCCCCTGACCCGGGCGTAATCTGTCGGCGCGCTGTCCGCGCTGAAAAATCAGCGCCCGCTTGCTTTCCGGGATGCCGGGGCCGTCATCATCGATAATCAAATGCAGTCTATGGTCGGAATGTTGGGCGCTGATTTCCACAAACTCCAGACAGTATTTGCAGGCGTTGTCCAGCACATTGCCCAACACTTCCATAAAGTCGTTCTTTTCGCCGACGAAGGTCAGCTCGGGGGAAATATCGAGCGTCAGGACAACGCCTTTGCGCTGGTAAACCTTGTTTAGCGCCGAGCACAGTCCGTCCAGCAATGCGGGTACCGAGTGCACCTCGCGCATCAGCATATGGTGCTCGGAACGCACGCTGGCCCGATGCAGGTAATAACCAATCTGTTGCGATATCCTGCTTATCTGCTCCAGCATAATGGGTTCCGCCTGATCGATGTTGATTTCCTTACCGGTACGTAAAGCCCGCAGCGTGGTTTGCAGCACCGCCAACGGGGTTTTCATACTGTGGGTGAGGTCGGTCAGGGTGGTGCGGTATTTGTGATAGCGCTGGCGCTCGTTGTTCAACAAAATATTCAGATTGCTGACCAGGCTGAATAATTCCCGGGGCGGGTTTTCATCCAACTGTTCGCGGGTGCCGTTTTCCAGTTCGGCAATTTGCTCAACAAGATTTTTGATCGGACGCAGGCTCCAGTGCGCCGCCAGCCAGAGTAAGGGAAAAACCAGAATAAGATTGGCGATAAAAACATAGCTGAACCACTCCCAGACAATATCTTCCTGTTGCAACTCCTGGGGGATCCTGTCGACCACCACAATCGTCAACGGCGGAAGATGTTCCGTACGCGGATAGACATTAACGGCGATGGAATGCGTCAGCGTATTCGAATGAACGCCGTGGAGCGCTTTGAGGCTATTCAGTACCAGAGTATTGCCTTTCAGCACGGCGCTGCTGGTATCGGTATCGGTATCCAATTCATGGTAGGCGGTTTTTTTCAACCATTCAGGATTGATAAGGGCTTCCAGCTCAGGCACTTCTTTTTCACGCCACAGTATATTTCCGTGCCGATCGTAAATTAAAACCAATGTGGGGAAATTGATATCGATATCCGGCGAGGTGGCGATGGTTAAGTGATTATCCCGCCACTGCGCCAGACTGTAAAACAGGTTACTTTCACCACGCAGCAAGCGGAAAGAGGTTTTATCGAAATTGATGCTGTAGCCGATAATCGCCACGGCGCCGTAAGACAAGGAGAGCGCCAGCACAATAGCGACCGTGGCCAATAAAAAGCGGACACGTAGTGAAAACGGGGGGCGTTTACGGCGGGCTGCCCGCTCGCCGCCTTTCGGGCCGTCGCCGGCGATGTTGAATATCGATCCCGGCGATTTTTTATTACTCATTTTGTGCCTGACAGGTATTAATATCGAAACGATAACCTAATCCGCGAACGGTAGTGATGACATCGGGCGAATCGGCAAGCTGTATTTTTTTGCGCAATCGGCCCATGAGTACGTCAATGGTGTGGCTTTCACGCAGCTCTGCATCCGGGTAGAGCTGCAACATCAGCGATTCCTTGCTGACCACTTTGCCATTGTTGCGGATCAGGGTTTCGATGATCGTGTATTCGAATGCCGTCAGCCTGATCGCCGTGCCGTTAATCATCACTTCGCGCCGCGACAGATCGATTTCAAACGGCGGGATGCTGATAATTTGCGACGCCAGCCCGCTATTACGGCGCATCAGGGCTTGCAGGCGGGCGACCACCTCTTCCATATGAAAAGGCTTGGTGACGTAGTCATCCGCGCCCGCTTCCAATACGGCCACTTTATCCTGCCAGCCTTCTCGCGCCGTCAGTACTAAAATGGGTAACTTAATCTGTTGTGAACGCCAGCGACGGATCAGACTCATGCCGTCTTCATCAGGCAATCCGAGATCGACGATTGCAATATCCGGCGAGTGTTCGAGTAAGAAATAATCGGCTTCTTTGGCATCCGCGGCAGCATCAATCTGATGTCCCATCTCATTCATTTGAACGGTAAGGTGATGGCGTAATAAAACATTATCCTCGACGACCAGAATGCGCATCGTTATTTCCTCTGTCAAACAGGTAAAGCGGTCCATAGGCAAACACTGTTTCGTATCATAGTCATACGCAATCGAAATTCATCGTGTTATTTAATTTTAATCTAGTAATTATCCATAGAGAGCATAAACAGAGAATAAACAGGCGGGAAAAGGGGGAAGAGAATAGAGTAAAAGGCGGGCGCGCGGCCCGCCAGTGGTGATATACGCTTATTTCAGGTCATCAACCATTTTTACCGCACGGCCGATGTAATTCGCCGGCGTCAGGGTTTTCAGCCGCGTTTTTTCTGCTTCCGGCAGATCCAGCCCGTCGATGAAGGCCTGAATGCCTGCGGCATCAACGCGTTTGCCCCGCGTCAGCTCTTTTAGCTTTTCGTAAGGTTTTTCAATGCTATAACGGCGCATCACGGTTTGAATCGGTTCCGCCAACACTTCCCAGTTGTGATCCAGTTCTTCACTCAGGTGGTCGCGGTTAACCTCCAGCTTGCTGATGCCTTTCAACGTTGACTGATAGGCGATCAACGCATAGCCGACGCCGACGCCCAGGTTGCGTAATACCGTCGAGTCGGTCAGGTCGCGCTGCCAGCGGGAAACCGGCAGTTTGCCGGCTAAATGGCCTAAAACGGCATTGGCTAATCCCAGGTTGCCTTCTGAGTTCTCGAAATCAATCGGGTTCACTTTATGCGGCATGGTGGAAGAGCCGATTTCACCGGCGATGGTTTTCTGCCTGAAGTGGTTAAGCGCAATGTAACCCCAGATGTCGCGGTCGAAGTCGATCAAAATAGTGTTAAAGCGGGCGATGCAGTCAAATAGTTCCGCAATGTAGTCATGCGGCTCGATCTGGGTGGTGTAGGGGTTCCAGGCGATCCCCAGCGAAGTGACGAACTCCTCGCTGAACCGGTGCCAGTCAACGTCGGGGTAGGCGGCAATGTGCGCGTTGTAGTTGCCTACGGCGCCGTTAATTTTACCCAGAATGTCGACCTGGAGAAGCTGGCGATACTGACGCTCCATACGATAGGTCACATTGGCAAACTCTTTGCCGATGGTCGACGGCGTGGCCGGCTGACCGTGAGTGCGCGACAGCAGCGGGATATCGCGATATTGCCGGGACAGATCCGCCAGGGCGTCAATGATTTTACGCCAGTAGGGCAGAATGACTTCGCGGCGCGCGGTATCCAGCATCAGCGCATGAGACAGGTTGTTGATGTCTTCCGAAGTACAGGCAAAGTGAATGAATTCACTGACGGCGTGCAGCGCCGGAACGGCGGCGACTTTTTCCTTCAGAAAATATTCGACGGCTTTGACGTCGTGGTTGGTGGTGCGCTCAATGGTTTTAATGCGCGCGGCGTCCTGTTCGTCAAATTCGGCGACAATCCGGTCAAGGAAAGCGTTTGCGTCGGCATCAAATGCAGGAACTTCCTGGATTTCTGCACAGGCCGCCAACTTTTGCAGCCAACGTACTTCAACCTGTACGCGAAACTTCAGCAAACCGAATTCGCTGAAAATAGCGCGCAACGTGCTGACTTTATCGCCGTAGCGGCCATCTATCGGGGAAACGGCGGTCAGTGAGGATAATTCCATCGCAAGCAACTCCTGGGATTGATTTTAATAACAATAAGTACGCGTAAATTGGGGGTCAGCACCGTGCCAATAGCTGTTTTGCTTCTTTCACCAGTTGACCGCGGGAGAACATCAGTTGCAGGCGTCCGCCGCCAATCTGCTGCCACAGCACCGCAGAGCGAATACCGGCTAATAGCGCAGCGCGCACCTTGGCCTGGATCTGACTGTTTTTCAGTATCTCTGGCGACCCCGTTACCTGAATTCGCGGCCCCAGCGTGCTGATCACATCCACATAAATGCCGGCCAGCGCGCCGATGATCGTATCAGAGAGCAGTTCAAAATGCTCCAACTGACGCTCCAACTGCCCGATGCGCTTACCCAGTTCGTCGAGCGCCGCGCTTTTGGCGTGCAGCTTGCGCTCCAGAGCAATCAGACTGAAAGCATAGCGCGATAGCTCCGCGCCCGGGCCTTTGCCGCTGGTGTTTAATATACCCAGCAGGCTTTCCAACCCGGTTTTCAGATTGCGCTCCGTATCGCCATAGACGGACAGCGTCGAGGCCGGGTTCACCACCAGAATACTGTTGAGCGACGTATGCAGAATGTCATTGTCGCAGTTGCCGGTATGGGCTAACTGTTGCACCAGGTAGGCGGACTGACAGACGCCTGCCAGCGCCAGGGTAATATCATGATAATTCTTGGCCACGATCACTCCTGTAAGCGTTCTTCAATGATGCCGCCACCCAGGCAAACGTCGCCCAGATAGAAAACGGCCGACTGACCCGGCGTCACCGCGGCTACCGGCTCATCAAAACGTACGGTGATGCGATCGTCACCCAGCGGGGTGACGGTGCAGGGGATATCAGCCTGACGATAACGGGTTTTCACCACACAACGTAATGCCGTGGTTAATGGCTGGCGATCAACCCAGTGCAACTGCTGGGCGAGTAAACCGTAAGACATCAGGCGAGGGTGTTCATGTCCTTGGGCGACATACAGGATGTTGTTTTCTACGTCCTTATCCACCACATACCAGGGATCTTCGCCGCCATCTTTGACGCCGCCGATGCCCAACCCTTTCCGCTGTCCCAGGGTGTGATACATCAGCCCCTGATGCTGCCCCATGGATTTACTGTCATCCACGGACAAAATCGGGCCTGGTTGGGCAGGCAGATAGCGGGCCAGGAAATCAGTGAATTTACGTTCGCCGATAAAGCAAATACCGGTGGAGTCTTTCTTTTTGGCGGTGGCGAGATCCAACTGCTCGGCGATTTTACGCACCTGCGGTTTTTCCAGTTCGCCCACCGGGAACAAACTTTGCGCAATCTGTTCATGGCTCAGCGTATAGAGGAAATAGCTCTGATCTTTGTTGCCGTCGATCCCGCGCAGCAGGCGGCTTTTCCCGTCAACGTCCTGGCGGCGGACATAGTGGCCGGTGGCGATGTAGTCCGCGCCTAAATCTTCCGCCGCGAATTCAAGAAAGGCTTTAAATTTTATCTCTTTGTTGCACAGAATATCGGGATTAGGCGTGCGGCCCGCCCGATATTCGGCCAGAAACAGTTCAAACACATTGTCCCAGTATTCGGCGGCGAAATTGACGGTATGCAACGCAATGCCAAGCCTGTCGCAGACGGCCTGCGCGTCGGCAAGATCGGCGGCGGCGGAGCAATACTCCGTGTCGTCGTCCTCTTCCCAGTTTTTCATAAACAGGCCTTCGACTTGATAGCCCTGTTGCTGCAACAGGTAAGCGGAAACGGATGAATCAACACCGCCGGACATACCGACAATCACTTTTTTCTGGCTGTTATCTGACATGGACGTCTCACGATCTCACGAACTGGAACACTTACGCATTAAAGCGAAAAACAAGCGGCGCATTTTATCATGATGCGGCCGGGCCTGCATCGCTATTCCTGATGTGTTGTCCGCTAAAATGGCCAGTTAAACGCGCCGAGCAGGGTTAGCGGGTAGCGTTCCGGCTGTTGATAGCGTCGAATACTCTCGGCGACTAACGGTGAGCGCAGCTGGTTGGAGTGAAGAATTTCCTCGGCCGTCAGCCAGCGGCAGCGCTCAATATCGTTATCGTGCGGCTGGGTTTCCAGACGATGCGGCAAGTCGAGAGCAAAACAAAAGCGCAGAAACGGCGTCCGATCCGGCGCGATCCACTGGTGCAGTTGCAGAAAACTCTGCGGCGCGGCCTGAATGCCTGTTTCTTCCCATAGCTCGCGGCTGGCGGCTTGAATCAGCGTTTCATCGGCTTCGAGATGTCCGGCGGGCTGATTCCACAGCAGCTTATCGTTAATCAACTCTTCGACCACCAGAAAATGGTTCTCAGCCTGCACCACGCAGGCCACGGTAACGTGCGGCTTAAACATCAACAATCTCCTTCCATTCTCCGGGCAACAGGTTTTTCACGGTCTGGTTTGCCATACCATAGCGGATCAAACGCAGCGTGGGATAACCGATATGAGCCGTCATACGGCGCACCTGACGGTTGCGTCCTTCATAAAGCGTGATTTTCAGCCAGCAGTCGGGAATGCTTTTCCGCTCCCGAATAGGCGGAACCCGTTCCCACAGCCATTCAGGTTCAGGAACGATATCAACGCCCGCCGGTAAGGTTTTACCATCTTTCAGCGCCAGCCCGGCGCGAAATCGCGCAAGCGCCGCTTGATCGGGAATGCCTTCAACCTGAGCATAATAGGTCTTGGCGGTTTTTTGCGACGGCTGGGTGAGCCTGGCCTGAAGCTTGCCGTCATTGGTGAGGATCATCAGCCCTTCGCTGTCACGGTCTAAACGTCCGGCGGCGTAGATATCCTCGATCGGGATATAGTCTTTCAGGGTTGAGCGGCCGGCCTCATCGGTGAATTGCGGCAGCACGTCAAAGGGTTTATTGAACAATACGATACGTCGTGGTCCCTTACTGCCGCGTTTTGCCGCCGCCCGTGAGCTGAAACGTTTAACTTGGTGATTTTTAACAGGGAATTTATTCATCGTCTTTATGGTCGCGGATAACAAAATCATTATACTCGAAATGGTTTGCGATTGGCGCGGGCAAAATATTCAAGTAGTATCGACTCACATCTTACAAGTCATTAACACAATTGCGCTCGAAGGAGAGGTTAATGGAAAGCAAAGTAGTGGTACCGACAGAAGGTCAAAAGATCACGGTTGATGCTCAAGGTAAGCTGATCGTTCCCAATAATCCGGTCATTCCTTTTATCGAAGGGGACGGCATAGGCGTCGATGTAACGCCGGCGATGATCAATGTTGTTAATGCGGCAGTAAAAAAAGCCTATCAGGGCAAGCGCGCTATCTCCTGGATGGAAATTTATACCGGCGAAAAATCAACGCAGATTTATGGCAAAGACGTTTGGCTGCCGGAAGAAACGCTGGATCTGATTCGTGAATATCGTGTGGCGATTAAAGGTCCGTTGACTACGCCAGTCGGCGGCGGCATCCGTTCTCTGAACGTTGCCTTGCGTCAGCAACTGGATCTGTATATCTGTCTGCGTCCGGTGCGCTACTACGAAGGCACGCCAAGCCCGGTTAAACACCCTGAATTGACCGACATGGTGATCTTCCGTGAGAACGCGGAAGATATCTATGCGGGTATCGAGTGGAAAGCCGGCTCGGCTGAAGCGGATAAAGTGATCAAATTCCTGCGTGACGAGATGGGCGTAAACAAAATTCGTTTCCCAGAGCAGTGCGGTATCGGCATCAAACCCTGTTCCGAGCAGGGCACAAAACGCCTGGTGCGCGCGGCGATTGAATACGCGATTACCAACGATCGCGACTCCGTCACGCTGGTTCATAAAGGCAATATCATGAAATTCACCGAGGGCGCCTTTAAAGACTGGGGCTACCAACTGGCGCGTGAAGAGTTTGGCGGTGAACTGATTGATGGCGGCCCGTGGGTTAAAATCAACAATCCGAAAACCGGTAAAGAGATTGTGGTTAAAGACGTCATTGCGGATGCGTTTTTACAACAAATTCTGCTGCGTCCGGCCGAATACGATGTCATCGCCTGTATGAACCTGAACGGCGACTACATTTCCGACGCCCTGGCCGCGCAGGTCGGCGGTATCGGTATTGCCCCCGGCGCGAATATCGGCGATGAATGCGCGCTGTTTGAAGCGACTCACGGTACTGCGCCGAAGTACGCCGGTCAGGACAAAGTGAACCCGGGTTCGGTTATCCTGTCTGCTGAAATGATGCTGCGCCATCTGCAATGGTTCGAAGCCGCCGACCTGATTGTTAAAGGCGTTGAGGGCGCGATCAAGAACAAGACCGTGACCTACGATTTCGAACGTCTGATGGACGGCGCTAAGCTGCGGAAATGTAGCGAGTTCGCGCAGGATATCATCGATAATATGTAAGCGACGGTTATCCAATAAACGGAGGCTTAATGCTTCCGTTTATTATTCTAATGCGATTGCGGATCGCTTCAACGCGCTCTTTTTACGCTCAAGCGTTCTTTTGGACTTTGCGTCCGATTATCATTCAGGCCATCACTGAAAATGAAGCCAGCGGCCGGCGGAAATCCGCGGGTTTTGGCGAGATGGCAACCGTTCGCAGGTGTCTGTTGCAGATAAACCATATCTCATCTCTATCGTTGGAAAAAATATAATAGGCGTCCGATGTTTCAGACGGATTGAACACGCCAATCGCTCGGTAGGCGGTTTCACAGTTAAACCCGCTGTTAAGCGGCAAGGGTGAGGGGCCGTTTTCCAACTGTTTTATTCTTAAATACAAACCTTCCTCAAACCAAAGCATAAAAGCCTCTGTAATTTCACTATGACTCTAAAAGTATAGGCGGAGGATTATCAATTAGCGCTTTTTGTGTGTTGAGCAAGGTTGTCTGCCATAAGCCAATCTTATTCCACAGAAGATTCACCGGAAACGTGGAATTAAGTTGATCTAGATCACAATCTGTCGGTATACATTTTGTTCTTATGAAAATCCCGTTGTGGGAAATGATCCATAGATTTGTTTCATGAAGGCATGCCAATGGCTGTGTGCCGTGGAGGATGTATGTCTGTAATTCGCACGTGTTTAAGTCTTTTTGGTGGTGATACGGTAATTGTTCGATGCGCTAATGCGTTTGAGCTTCAGATGGTTAATGGCGCGCACGCGACCGACCCTCAGAATAAAAATGTTATGCAGGATGCTATTAGCGTAAGAGCTGAGAATGAAATATATTTAACGGTTCCTTATACCGGCGACTGGGATTTGATCATCAATGCTAAAAACGATACGCCCGAGCATTCGATAACCTATTTTCCAGCTTGATGTTTTATCGTGGTCAGCATAGTCGACTCGCGCCATAGGTTTTATATTACCTATGTCAGACAGCGCTTTTCAGGTTGATGCTGACCATTGCGTTTTTACGCTTTATTGATGGTTTCCACTAGCGTGGATATCTGTTGTGATATTAAACCTTTGATTTTTTCGTCAACAAGGTTGCCGTCCGCGTCAAAGCTACCGCTAAAGGCGTTTGAGAAAACCTCTGGTTTATTCAAGGGTTGCAACTCAAGAAATACGCAAACCTGACGTAAATGGTACTGCGCGCGCGATGTTCCCATACCGCCGCCGGAACCCATTATCGCTAACGGCTTTCCTGCCAATAATGTTTTATCGTCGTCACGTGATATCCAATCCAGAATATTTTTCAACGCAGGGGCAATAGAGTAATTGTATTCCGTGCAGGCGATAATTAAACCGTCCGCTTTTTTGACCTGCTGTATTATTCGTTGAACGGCATCGGGTACGATTATTATGTCTGCATTATAAAAGGGCACGTCGTTTAAATCAGCAATATCCAGCGATACATTGTCTGGTAATAGTGATTTCGCTGCCCGCAACAGGCCTTTGTTGGTTGATTTTTGACGTAAACTGCCTGCTATACCTACGAGATTAATAGCCGCCATAATATTTTCCTCCATATAATAATGTTCTTTTAAATAGTGACCTGTATTTTTAATTTGCGCAGAGAAAATACCGCATACAGGTCATTATGTCAGAAAAACCGGGATCAGAATTCAGCATCAATATCGACAATGTTGACCAATTTATGGTTTACAAATTCTTTGATGCCCAATCCAATTAACTCACGACCATACCCTGAACGACGGACCCCGCCAAAGGGGAGGTCGGCTTTAACCATGGTCGGATGGTTAACAAACACCATACCGGTTGAGACTTTTTTCGCGACTTCCGCGCCATGTTGGGTATCCCGGGTGAAGACGGAGCCGCCTAAACCGAAGGGAGAATCATTGGCGATGCGGATCGCGTCAGCTTCATCTTTGGCCCGGAAAAGCATTGATATCGGCCCGAAAAACTCCATGGAATAGGCCGGGTTGTCCGGTAACACGTTTGTCAGAATGGTTGGCTGAACGAATGCGCCTTTTTCCGGGACCTTAGGACCAACCTCTGTGGCGATTGCGCCATGATCCACAGCAAACTGGATTTTCTCTTTCACCTCATCCGCCGCTTTTTGCGATGAAAGCGGGGCAAGCGTGGTATCGGGGGACATGGGGTCGCCTGCGCGTAATGCCGCTACGCCATCGGTATACAGTTTGAGGAATTCGTCATAAACCTCATCGACGATAATCATGCGTTTAGATGACACACAGACCTGTCCGCCGTTCCAGTGACGTCCGAATACCGCCCATTTGACGGTTTTTTCCATTTCGGCGTCGGCCAGTACGATAAACGCATCCGCGCCGCCCAGTTCGAGCGTCGATTTTTTGAGTGCTTTGGCGGCTTGCTGGGCAACGAGCGCGCCGGCGTCTTCAGAGCCGGTGAGCGCAACACCGTGCACGCGCGGATCGTTAAGGATGCGTTCAATCTGGGAACGCGTGACGTACAGATTTTTGAAAGCCCCTTCCGGCAAGCCTGCATCACGCATCAGACGGTCAAACAATGCCGCGCTCTGCGGAACGTTTGAGGCATGTTTCAGCAAGATGGTATTCCCGGCGGACAACTGCGGGGCAATGATGCGGGCAATCTGGTAATAAGGGAAATTCCACGGTTCGATGGCTAACAGGACACCAAGCGGTTCATGGTATACCACCGCTTCACCTTCGGCAGGATCGGCTACCGGAAGCTTTTCCGGTTCAAGCAGTGATTCCGCGTATTTTGCGTAATATTCGAAAATCTGGGCGGATAACTCGACTTCCGCTTTTGCTTCGGTGAACAGTTTACCCATCTCCAACGTCAAGAGTTTTGCGTAGCTGTCGCTCTCTTCACGCAGTAAATCCGCTGCACGTTGCATGATGGCTCGTCTTTCCGCAAAAGAGGTGTCTTTCCATGCCAGGAAAGTCGCATGCGCGTGTTCTATTGCGGATGCGACTTCGGCATCCGTCGCATCAGGAAAAGTTTTTATTAATTCCCCGGTGTAAGGGTTCGTTGTGGCGTAGGCCATATTATTTTCCTTATAATAGAGGGAAATACGTAGAGACTGCTTAAGCTAGATATTTCCACATGATGGTAAACGCTGTCGGGGGGCGATGGATGTCCGAACAAACAGCGTATCTCTTTTCTGCAACACTACAATAATACTCTAATGACCAAGTGTTAACTTTATCGACATAAATTGATAGTACGCTTATTTTTGCCTTAGATCCTATCTGCTGTTGAACAGGATGTGCTAATTCACGTTCAAGCGGGGGGAGCGCTGGCCGTCATCGACATGACTTTTCGTCAACATGCGATGCTGAAAATAAAACCTTGACCGCCGCCGATGCGCGCTCCGCTTAGGCTGTTTATCGCGACTTTCCTTTTGAAAAATGTAAAGTTATGTGGATTTAGTAACTGAAAAGTTAAGAATGCTTGAAAATGACGCCGCAGCCCATACGATATGGATTGTTGCAAACTTCATTTTTCTGCGAGAGGAAATCAAACTTCTATGATGCGTATTGCGCTTTTCCTGATCACCAACCTGGCGGTGATGTTGGTTTTCGGGCTGGTACTCAGCCTGACGGGAATTCAATCCAGCAGTGTCCAGGGTTTAATGATTATGGCTGGGCTGTTCGGCTTTGGCGGTGCGTTTGTATCACTGCTGATGTCTAAATGGATGGCATTACGATCTGTTGGTGGGGAAGTGATTGAACAACCACGTAACGAAACAGAACGTTGGTTGCTGGAAACCGTCCGTTCGCAGTCTCAGCAGGCGGGTATCGTGATGCCTCAGGTCGCGATTTATCATGCGCCGGATATTAACGCTTTCGCCACCGGGGCGCGGCGTGACGCATCGCTGGTCGCTGTCAGCACCGGGCTGTTGCAAAACATGAGCCGTGATGAAGCAGAAGCGGTCATTGCTCATGAAATCAGCCATGTGGCTAACGGCGATATGGTCACCATGACGTTAATCCAGGGCGTAGTGAATACCTTTGTTATCTTTATTTCCCGCCTGATTGCTCAGGTCGCTTCCGGCTTTCTGTCCGGAAATCGGGATGAAGGCCAGGGCAGCGGTAATCCGCTCGTCTATTTCGCCGTTGCCACGGTGCTGGAATTGGTGTTTGGTATTCTTGCCAGCATTATTACCATGTGGTTCTCCCGCTACCGTGAATTCCATGCGGATGCGGGGTCGGCGAAGCTGGTAGGGCGTGAAAAAATGATTGCCGCGTTGCAACGGCTGAAAACCAGTTATGAACCACAGGAAGAGAGCAGCATGCTGGCTTTCTGTATTAACGGTAAATCCAAGTCGTTCAGCGAATTGTTTATGTCGCATCCTCCGTTGGATAAACGGATCGAAGCTCTGCGTTCCGGTGCCTACCTGAAGTAACCGTTCAAGTCTGTTTCCCCCAAGGCCCTTAACGGGCCTTGGTCATTTCTGTCTCCCGCTAATGTCCTGCGCGGCTTTTTCTTTGCTTCAGCAATGTCATTAAATCAGAAAGCGCCGATCTAAATACCGGAATGTTTCATAAAACAAAATCGCGATCACGGAAAATTGAAACATTGTTTCTATAATGTTGGATGACCGGCGTTATCGCGTGAGCCAGGAAAGTGTGGTTTTAGATGATCGCAATGATAAGCGACATCATGGTATGCGCGCACGGCGTCAGACTTTTCACGATCGGTTCTAAGGATTTACGGAATGGCCAAAGGCAACAAGCTCTCCCTCGCGTTTCATACCTATCAGGATTCGGCAACCGGCACAGACGTTGTACGGCTGACTCCGCCCGATGTTATCTGCCACCGCAATTATTTTTATCAGAAATGTTTCACTAACGATGGAAGCAAGTTGCTGTTTGGCGGTGCTTTTGATGGCCCGTGGAACTATTACCTGCTGGATCTGGAAACGCAGCAGGCAACGCAGTTAACCGAAGGCAAGGGCGATAATACCTTTGGCGGTTTCCTCTCCCCTGACGACGATACGCTGTATTACGTAAAAAATGTACGTAATCTGATGCGTGTCGATCTGGAAACGCTGGAAGAGAAAATGATTTACCAGGTTCCTGATGATTGGGTGGGTTACGGTACCTGGGTGGCGAATTCCGATTGTACTAAAATGGTCGGCATTGAAATTAAAAAAGAAGATTGGCAGCCGTTAACGGACTGGAAAAAATTCCAGGAATTCTATTTTACCAATCCCTGTTGCCGCCTGATTCGGGTCGATCTGGCAACCGGTAAAGCGCAAACCATACTTCAGGAAAACCAATGGCTGGGTCATCCGATTTATCGCCCCGGGGATGATAATACCGTGGCTTTCTGTCATGAAGGCCCGCACGATCGGGTGGACGCCCGGATGTGGTTCATTAATGAAGACGGCAGCCACATGCGTAAAGTAAAAGCGCATGCGCAAGGCGAGAGTTGCACCCATGAATTCTGGGTGCCAGACGGTTCGGCGATGATCTATGTGTCTTACCACAAAGGCGATCCCAACCGGTATATCTGCCGGGTTGATCCGGTTACGCTGGAAAACCGTCAGTTAATGGTTATGCCGGCCTGTTCTCACCTGATGAGTAATTTTGACGGCTCATTGCTGGTCGGCGATGGTTCTGATGCACCGGTTGATGTGCAGGATGATAGCGGTTATAAGATTGAAAACGATCCTTTCCTGTACGTATTTAATATGCACAGCGGCAAACAGTACCGTGTTGCCCAGCACAATACCTCCTGGGCGGTATTAGAAGGCGACCGTCAGGTCACTCACCCGCATCCTTCCTTCACGCCGGATAATAAACACATTCTGTTTACGTCCGATGTCGATGGTAAACCGGCGCTTTATCTGGCTAAAGTGCCGGATTCCGTCTGGCAGTAATTCACGTGAATAAACTGCGTCATTACACGGCGCAGTTTATGACGATGAATTAACTTACCTATTAATTCGTAAATTTTTTTTACCCTGATATTTATCAAAGTTGCTTGATTATCGTCGTTGTTCCATTGCCATCATCAACGAGTTCCCTTTATACTAAAACCATTGTTCTATTTTTTTTAAAACAAGAAAACTGAGTAGGGTAACCACAAAAATGGCTATTGCAGATTTAGATAAACAACCCGATTCCGTGTCGTCCGTTTTAAAGGTTTTTGGTATTTTGCAGGCATTAGGCGAAGAGCGTGAAATCGGTATTACCGAACTCTCGCAGCGCGTGATGATGTCTAAAAGTACCGTGTACCGTTTCTTGCAGACGATGAAATCCCTGGGCTATGTGGCGCAGGAAGGCGAATCAGAGAAATATTCGCTGACGCTGAAATTGTTTGAGCTGGGCGCGAAAGCCTTGCAGAACGTCGATTTAATCCGCAGCGCGGATATCCAAATGCGGGAGCTCTCCGCGCTTACCCGGGAAACCATTCACCTCGGCGCACTGGATGAAGACAGCATCGTTTATATCCACAAGATTGATTCGATGTATAACCTGCGTATGTATTCCCGCATTGGTCGCCGTAATCCGTTGTATAGTACGGCCATTGGTAAAGTGTTGCTGGCGTGGCGCGATAGCGGGGAAGTCAAGGATATTCTATCTACCGTCGAATTTACGCGCAGCACGCCGAATACCCTTTGTACTGCCGAAGATCTGCTGACGCAGTTGGATGTGGTCCGTGAACAGGGATACGGTGAGGATAATGAAGAACAGGAAGAAGGGTTGCGCTGCATCGGGGTTCCTGTTTTTGACCGTTTCGGCGTCGTTATCGCGGGGTTAAGTATTTCATTCCCGACCATTCGCTTTTCTGAAGAAAATAAACTCGGATATGTCGGCATGTTGCATACCGCCGCCAGAAATATCTCTGAACAAATGGGCTATCACGATTACCCTTTCTGATATTAAGATATGTCTGCATATAAGCCTGTCCTCGCGACAGGTTTTTTTATGGCGGCCTGCTGTCCGCGCGATGTCGCGCACGCTGTAAAAAACCGCGCCACGGCGCGGCGATGGTCGCGAGCGTCAGGCTAGCATTGCAGAGTATCGAACTTACCTTCGGCTTGATGCTAAGATGAGAGCCCGTGAGTTGTTATCTGGCAAATTGTTATGAGTGGCATAGCTGTGAATACATTAGAGATGATTTTTATTGCACTCATTGCGCTTCTGGTTTTACTGGTCTGGTTTTTTATTAACCGGGCCAGCGTCAGAGCGAATGAGCAAATCAAACTGTTGCAGGAGATCGTTGAACAACAACGGCAACAGCTGGATTTGCTGAATATGTTAGTGCCACAACGTGCAAAGGAAGATACCGCCGATTTGCAGGCGCAGGATGATGCGGTGCTTGACTTTAAAAACGTCATTCCAGAACGTTAATGACGGCCGGAAAGAATACATAAAGAGGGTGTAATATGCAGCAAAGCGGATTATCTTGCGCCTTCAGGCGGTACAGGAAAATGCGACTTTGCTGCCGCATGGAACGATAAAAGTTTATTCGATTTTAGCCGTCTCTAAATTACCCGCTTTAGCGTTCTCTATTGCCGCGCCGGCAAGTATTTTAAAGTCTTCCGTCGAGTGCGTTGCTCCCGTTACGCCATCGACAGCGTCGATATTCTGCGTTGCCAACAGGCTTTGTGAGAGTTTTACCGTATAGATATCCGGTGATGTGCCCGTCGTGGCGGCCATTTTCTTGATGTATTCGTTGTCGCTGGTTTTCAGGCGACCGTCTTTTTCACTGGTATAGTCAAATTTGACCTCAGTGATTTTCCCATCCTTATATGTCAGATCCAGAAAGGGTTTCCATCCGTGCGCATCAAAGTCGATGGCCTCGGCTTTATAGGTGCCATCCTTAATCACGCTTTCTGCGGCAAAAGCAGTAACGGCAACGAAACCCACGAGAACGATGGGTAAAAATTTCATTTTCATGCTTCATTTCCTTTCTGAATGATAGATATAGTAACGGTGTATAGTTAATAAATGACGCATTGATACTCGATTAGAATAGCGTTTCATCTTTTTGAATTCAGTGTGCCAATTAACAAATTTGCGCTAATGACGCATTTTTATTGTGGCTAATATGATGGCTATTCCAAACGGCATGTGTTCGTTTATCCTTGGATTATTTAGTGATATTATCCTGACTGCCTTTTTAGGCGAATGTGTGCACATCAAACGAAATCGTGTGCCAACTTGCTTGCCAATCTGACATTGTGGGTCTGATTTGACATGCAATCATCTGAAATTAAAGAAATTGTTTTTTGCATGTGATCTTTCGTGTGGGTCACCACTGCAAATAAGGGAATTATAA
The DNA here is from genome assembly GCF_013155275.1 of Brenneria sp. hezel4-2-4. Taxonomy (GTDB): domain Bacteria; phylum Pseudomonadota; class Gammaproteobacteria; order Enterobacterales; family Enterobacteriaceae; genus Brenneria. Next base: position 254,670 of record NZ_JABJXS010000001.1, on the reverse strand, counting down.
TGCCTGTTATTACCCTTCCTGATGGAAGTCAGCGTCACTACGACCACGCCGTTTCTCCCCTTGATGTCGCCCTTGATATCGGTCCCGGACTGGCAAAAGCCTGTATCGCCGGCCGCGTGAACGGCGAATTGGTCGACGCCAGCGACAAAATCGAAACCGACGCCCAGTTGGCGATTATTACCGCCAAAGATGAAGCGGGTCTGGAGATTATTCGTCACTCCTGCGCTCACTTGCTGGGTCATGCCATCAAGCAGTTGTGGCCTGATACCCGGATGGCGATTGGTCCGGTCATCGATAACGGTTTCTATTATGATGTGGATATCGATCGCACCCTGACGCAGGAAGATATCGATCTGCTTGAAAAGCGTATGCATGAGCTTGCCGACACCGACTATGACGTGATTAAAAAGAAAGTCAGTTGGCAGGAAGCGCGCGACACCTTTGCCGCCCGCGGCGAGACCTATAAAATCGCCATTCTGGACGAAAACATTAGTCATGACGACCGTCCTGGGTTGTATCATCACCAGGAATATGTCGATATGTGCCGTGGCCCGCACGTACCGAATATGCGTTTCTGCCACCATTTTAAATTGCAGAAAACGTCCGGCGCCTACTGGCGCGGCGACAGCAGCAACAAAATGCTGCAACGTATTTACGGCACGGCTTGGGCGGATAAAAAACAGCTCAACGCCTATCTGCAACGTATTGAAGAAGCCGCCAAACGCGATCACCGCAAGATTGGCAAGCAGCTCGATCTTTACCATATGCAGGAAGAAGCGCCGGGAATGGTGTTCTGGCACAATGATGGCTGGACTATCTTCCGCGAGCTTGAAGCGTTTGTGCGCATGAAGCTGAAGGCATATCAGTATCAGGAAGTTAAAGGCCCGTTCATGATGGACCGCGTGCTGTGGGAAAAAACCGGGCACTGGGACAACTACAAAGAAGCGATGTTTACCACCTCGTCGGAAAACCGGGAATATTGCATCAAGCCGATGAACTGCCCGGGGCACGTGCAGATTTTCAATCAGGGATTGAAATCTTATCGCGATCTGCCGCTGCGGATGGCTGAGTTCGGCAGTTGCCATCGTAATGAACCGTCGGGTTCATTACATGGTTTGATGCGCGTTCGCGGCTTTACGCAGGATGATGCGCATATCTTCTGCACGGAAGAACAGGTCCGTGAGGAAGTGAATAGCTGCATCAAGATGGTGTACGATATGTACGGCACTTTCGGTTTTGAAAAAATCGTGGTGAAACTGTCTACCCGCCCTGAAAAACGTATCGGCAGCGATGAAATGTGGGATCGCGCCGAAGAAGATCTGGCCGCCGCATTGACCGAAAATGATATTCCATTTGAATATCAGCCGGGCGAAGGGGCGTTCTACGGACCAAAAATTGAATTTACCTTACATGATTGTTTGGATCGCGCCTGGCAGTGTGGTACGGTGCAACTCGACTTTTCGCTACCGGGTCGCCTGAATGCTTCCTATGTGGGTGAAAGTAACGAACGTCAGGTACCGGTAATGATTCATCGGGCCATTCTGGGATCAATGGAGCGTTTCATCGGTATCCTTACCGAAGAATTCGCCGGTTTCTTCCCAACCTGGTTGACCCCGGTACAAGCGGTGATCATGAATATCACCGATAGCCAGTCTGACTATGTCAGCGAATTGACCAGAAAACTGCAAGAAGCAGGCATTCGCGTAAAAGCAGACTTGAGAAATGAGAAGATAGGCTTTAAAATCCGCGAGCACACTTTACGGCGTGTTCCCTATATGCTGGTCTGTGGCGATAAAGAGGTTGAGGCAGGCAAAGTTGCTGTCCGTACCCGTCGCGGTAAAGACCTGGGGAGCCTTGATGTCAGTGAAGTTATTAATAAGCTGCAACAAGAGATTCGCAGCCGTAGTCTTCATCAATTGGAGGAATAAGGTATTAAAGGCGGAAAACGAGTTCAACCGGCGCGTCCTAATCGCATCAACAGAGAAATTCGCGCACATGAGGTACGCCTGACAGGCGTCGAAGGCGAACAGCTTGGCATTGTCAGTCTGAATGAAGCATTAGAAAAAGCCGAGGAAGCAGGTGTTGATTTAGTTGAAATCAGTCCTAACGCCGAGCCGCCGGTTTGCCGAATCATGGATTACGGCAAGTTCCTCTATGAGAAGAGTAAGGCTACAAAGGAACAGAAGAAGAAGCAAAAAGTCATTCAGGTCAAGGAAATTAAATTCCGGCCTGGTACCGATGATGGCGACTATCAGGTCAAACTACGCAACCTGATTCGCTTTCTGGAAGACGGCGATAAAGCCAAAATCACGCTGCGTTTTCGCGGTCGTGAAATGGCGCACCAGCAGATTGGCATCGAAATGCTTAACCGCGTTCGTGACGATCTGAGTGAACTGGCAGTGGTTGAATCCTTCCCATCGAAGATTGAAGGCCGCCAGATGATCATGGTGCTCGCACCTAAGAAGAAACAGTAAGGCATTCAAGTAGCTGAACCCGCGCCGCGTTCGCGCCGTGCGGGTTTTGTTCGCCTTATCTGATTCGTTGTAATTAACAATGCGAAGTGGAAATTAACATGCCAAAGATCAAAACAGTACGTGGCGCCGCTAAACGCTTCAAAAAAACCGCCAACGGTGGTTTTAAGCGTAAGCATGCTAACCTGCGTCATATTCTGACCAAAAAAGCGACTAAACGTAAACGTCATCTGCGTCCGAAAGGTCTGGTCTCCAAAGGGGATCTGGGTCTGGTCATCGCCTGTTTGCCGTACGCATAAGTAACCTTTTTTGAATTTAGAATAAGACTTTAGGAGAGAGCATATGGCTCGCGTAAAACGTGGTGTGGTTGCTCGTGCACGTCACAAAAAAATACTGAAACAAGCGAAAGGTTACTATGGTGCCCGTTCGCGCGTTTATCGTGTTGCCTTCCAGGCAGTAATCAAAGCTGGTCAATACGCTTACCGCGACCGTCGTCAACGTAAACGTCAATTCCGTCAGCTGTGGATTGCACGTATCAACGCAGCAGCCCGTCAGAATGGCTTGTCTTACAGCAAATTCATCAATGGCCTGAAAAAAGCCTCTGTTGAAATCGACCGTAAGATCCTGGCTGATATCGCCGTATTCGACAAAGTCGCATTCAGCGCACTGGTTGAAAAAGCGAAAGCAGCGCTGGCGTAAGTCAGTGAAAAGAGGGAGCCTGGCTCCCTCTTTTCGTTTTGACCCGCTTGGCGTTCAGCGCAATAAGTGTTGCTGTTGACATTTTTGGTATCTCATTTTTCAATAACGTTGTTTTGTTTTTCCGTTTTCCAATAACGACAAGGTAACGCAAGTATGCATACTGCTATTTTCCGTTTCTTTTTTTACTTTAGCGCCTGAACTCCGGGGGGCTTTGCGCGTAAGAAAAGAAACGAAAAGTAGCGCCTAAGCCTCCCTCAGGGAGGCTTTTTTGTTTAATACGACGTAATTTTTCAATGCGCGGGCAAGCATGACGCGCTATTGATATGACATTTTCCAATCATGACATTTGGCCGTACAGGCAGAAGAAGAGGAATGCAATGCCACATCTCGCAGAACTGGTTGCCAAAGCCAGAACAGCCATAGAAGAGGCCGGGGATATCAGCGCACTGGATAACGTGCGCGTTGAGTATCTTGGCAAAAAAGGTCACTTAACCCTTCAGATGACCACGCTGCGCGAGCTGCCGGCGGAAGAGCGCCCTGCGGCCGGCGCCGTTATTAACCAGGCCAAGCAGGAGGTGCAGGACGCGCTGAATGCGCGTAAGCAGGCGCTGGAGGCGGCTGAGTTGAACGCCCGTCTGGCTGAGGAAACCATCGACGTCTCGCTGCCGGGACGCACCAGTGAGAACGGTGGCCTGCATCCGGTGACCCGCACGATCGATCGCATTGAAACCTTTTTCGGCGAGTTGGGGTTCTCCGTGGCGACGGGGCCGGAAATCGAGGATGATTATCATAACTTCGATGCGTTGAATATCCCCGGGCATCACCCGGCGCGCGCCGATCACGATACATTCTGGTTTGATGCGCAACGCCTGCTGCGTACGCAAACTTCCGGCGTGCAAATTCGCACCATGGAGCAACAGAAGCCGCCGATTCGCATCATTGCCCCTGGTCGTGTATATCGCAATGATTACGATCAGACCCATACGCCGATGTTCCATCAGATGGAAGGGCTGATTGTTGATAAAAACATCAGCTTTACCAACCTGAAAGGGACGCTGCATGATTTTCTGCGTAACTTTTTCGAGGAAGATTTACAGGTTCGTTTCCGTCCTTCCTACTTTCCGTTTACCGAACCGTCCGCTGAAGTGGACGTGATGGGTAAAAACGGCAAGTGGCTGGAAGTGCTGGGTTGCGGCATGGTGCACCCGAATGTGCTACGCAATGTGGGTATCGATCCTGAGGTTTACTCCGGCTTTGCTTTCGGCATGGGCATGGAGCGCTTGACCATGCTGCGTTACGGCGTAACCGATTTGCGCGCATTCTTCGAAAACGATCTGCGTTTCCTCAAACAGTTTAAGTAAGGCGGGAATATCATCATGAAATTCAGTGAACTCTGGTTGCGCGAGTGGGTAAACCCGGCGGTAGACAGCGATACATTATCTGAACAAATCACTATGGCCGGCCTGGAAGTCGACGGCGTCGAGCCGGTTGCCGGCGCGTTCCACGGCGTGGTGGTCGGCGAAGTGGTCGAGTGCGGACAACACCCGAACGCCGATAAATTGCGCGTAACGAAAGTCAACGTGGGCGGCGAGCGCCTGCTGGACATCGTGTGCGGCGCGCCGAACTGTCGGCAGGGGCTAAAAGTGGCGGTGGCGACCATCGGCGCGGTATTGCCTGGCGATTTCAAAATCAAAGCCGCCAAACTGCGTGGCGAGCCGTCCGAAGGGATGCTGTGTTCATTCTCTGAACTGGGTATTTCCGACGATCATAACGGCATCATCGAACTGCCGCTGGATGCGCCGATCGGGACGGATATTCGTCAGTACCTGCAACTGGACGACAACGCCATTGATATCAGCGTCACGCCGAACCGCGCCGATTGTCTGGGCATCATCGGCGTTGCCCGCGATGTGGCCGTGCTGAACCAATTACCGCTGACAGAGCCTGATATTCAGCCCGTCGCGGCCACCATTGAGGATAGGTTCCCGATTCAGGTTGAAGCCTCGCAGGCTTGCCCGCGTTATCTGGGGCGGGTGGTCAAAGACATCAATGTCAAAGCCGCTACGCCGCTGTGGATGCGTGAAAAACTGCGCCGCTGCGGCATTCGCGCTATCGATCCGGTTGTGGATGTCACCAACTATGTGTTGCTGGAACTCGGTCAGCCGATGCATGCGTTTGATCTCGACCGTCTGGAAGGCGGGATTGTGGTCCGCATGGCGCAGGATAACGAAACGTTGACGCTGCTGGACGGCAATGAAGTGACGCTGAACACCGATACGCTGGTGATCGCGGATAAACAAAAAGCGCTGGCGTTGGGCGGGATTTTTGGCGGCGAGCATTCAGGCGTTAATGAAGAGACGCGGAATGTTTTGCTGGAGTGTGCTTACTTTAATCCGCTGTCGATTACCGGACGTGCGCGTCGCTACGGTTTGCATACCGATGCTTCTCATCGCTATGAGCGCGGCGTCGATCCGGCTTTGCAGTTTAAGGCGATGGAGCGGGCGACCGCTCTGTTGATCGATATTTGCGGCGGCAGCGCCGGCCCGGTGGTGAATGTAACCAGCGAGGCGGATTTACCGGCGCGGGCGACCATTACGCTGCGCCGTGAAAAACTCGATCGTTTACTCGGTCATCATATTGCCGACGATCAGGTCGATGATATTTTACGCCGCCTCGGCTGCAAGGTAACAAAGACCGATGCTGGATGGCAGGCCACCGCGCCAAGTTGGCGTTTCGATATGGAAATCGAAGAAGATCTGGTGGAAGAAGTTGCCCGTCTGTATGGCTATAACAATATCCCCAATATCGCCACTCAGGCGCCGTTGACGATGACGTCTCATCGCGAGGCTTCTCTTCCGCTGAAGCGCGTGAAGACGCTATTGGTCGATCGCGGCTATCAGGAAGCAATTACTTACAGTTTTGTCGATCCTAAAATTCAGGCGCTTGTCCATCCCGGTGAAGAGGCATTAATGCTGCCCAGCCCGATCTCCGCGGAGATGTCGGCGATGCGTCTGTCGCTGTGGAGCGGCCTGCTGAGCGCGGTGGTCTATAACCAGAACCGCCAGCAAAGCCGCCTGCGCCTGTTTGAAAGCGGATTGCGCTTTGTACCGGATAGCGGCGCCGATCTGGGCATTCGTCAGGATGTGATGCTGGCGGGGGTTATTACCGGCAGTCGTTATGAAGAGCATTGGGATCTGGCGCGTCAGGCGGTTGACTTCTATGATTTAAAAGGCGATTTGGAAGCGATACTGGCATTGACGGGTAAATTATCCGCCGTTGAGTTCAGAGCGGAAGGTAATCCGGCATTGCATCCGGGGCAAAGTGCTGCTATTTATCTGTGCGGGGAACGCATTGGATTTATTGGGGTTATCCACCCGGAACTGGAACGTAAGCTGGATTTGAATGGCCGCACCGTGGTATTTGAACTGCTGTGGAATAAGGTCGCAGACCGCGTGCTGCCTGATGCGAGCAACATTTCTCGCTTCCCCGCGAACCGCCGTGATATCGCTGTGGTAGTGGCTGAAAACGTTCCCGCTGGTGATATTATAGCCGAGTGTAAGAAAGTTGGCGCAAATCAGTTAGTTGGCGTAAACTTATTCGACGTGTACCGAGGTAAGGGCGTAGCGGAAGGGTATAAGAGCCTGGCTATCAGCCTGATCTTGCAAGATACCTCTCGTACACTGGCAGAAGAGGAAATTGCCGCTACCGTTGCGCAATGTGTAGCAGCATTAAAACAGCGATTCCAAGCATCCTTGAGGGATTGAACCTATGGCGCTTACTAAAGCTGAAATGTCAGAATACCTGTTTGAGAAGCTCGGGCTGAGCAAACGGGATGCCAAAGAGCTAGTCGAGCTGTTTTTTGAAGAAGTTCGTCGCGCTTTGGAAAATGGCGAGCAGGTCAAACTGTCGGGTTTTGGCAATTTTGATTTGCGAGACAAGAACCAACGTCCGGGACGTAACCCAAAAACTGGCGAAGATATTCCGATTACGGCGCGCCGTGTGGTCACGTTCCGTCCGGGGCAAAAGTTAAAAAGCAGGGTAGAGAACGCCTCTCCCAAAGAGTAAAAGTGATAACTCAAAAGGCCGCGCAAGCGGCCTTTTTCCTTTATGGGGATTGCAGCGTGGATGAGGTGATCCAAGGGCGGTGAAATCGATTTAACAGCTTATCTGCGATTCTGACGGGTAGTAAACCAGCACAGCAATGATCCCAGCGTCACCATGATGACGCCCTGCCAGAAAGAGAACGAAGGGGTGATGCTCAGCCACAGTGCGGCCAGCAGCGTTGAAATCACCGGGGTAAAATAAGAGGCGGTAGCCAGCAACGTCAGATTACCGTGCTGAATGCCGGTGTCCCACGCGGAGTAGGCGACGGCGGTGGAGACGCCCATGAAGATCAGTTCAATGGCGTTGGTGATGGTGAAGCTCAGGGCGTTCTCCGCGCTGAACGCATATTGCAGCCATAGTACGACGGCGGTGATGAGGAAAAAGAATAACACGCCGCTTTCCCCGCGGCCGAAACGTTTGGCGATATTGCAATACAGCGCCCAGGCGATGGCCGCCGAGAAGGCCAGCCCGTAAGCCAGCGGATTGGTGAGGATGTTTTGCCACAGCATGCGCGGAGACCATTCGCCTTCCCCCTGCATAATCCAGACGATACCGGATAGTGAAAGAGCCAGCCCCGCCCAAAGCAGGACGCGGCTTTTTTGCTGGTTGATAAAGATGGAGAACAGGATGGTCAGGCTGGGCCACAAATAGTTAATCATGCCGAGTTCCATGGCCTGTAAACGGGTATTGGCAAGTCCGATAGAGACGGACAGAAAAATTTCATAGCAGATAAAGAGCGTTCCCCCGGCCAGAAGATAGACTTTGGGCAGCGTTGTTATTTTGGGAACACCATAAAACAGCAACAGACAGAGCGTGCTGGTGCTGTAAATCATCGCGGCCCCGCCAAAGGTGCCGAGTGATTCGGTCAGGCTGCGGATCAGCCCGACGGAGGTGCTCCACAGAACAATAGCCAGCAAACCAGCGAGTGTGGCGCGTTGCGGCGTCAAGATCATGATGTTGTATCTGACTTAGGTATAGGAAGCGGAAATAATAAAAACGGATGCCGTTGCCTGCATCCGTTCTACGCAAAACTGAAGGATTAACGCCAGAAATCGTCGAAAACGGTAACCGGCGGCCGACGTTTATGCTCGGTTTTACGATACCAGTTTTCAATGATGGCGGCGTCTTGCGCACCAATTTGCTTCCCTTCGAGATAATCATCAATCTTTTCATAAGTCACGCCCAGCGCGACTTCATCGGGCAGCGACGGGCGGTCTTCTTCCAAATCGGCCGTCGGCGCCTTGGTATAAAGATGAGCAGGGCAGCCCAGTTCCCGCAGCAGCGCTTTCCCCTGACGTTTATTCAGACGGAATATCGGGTTGATATCTGTTCCGCCGTCGCCGTATTTGGTGAAAAAGCCGGTCACGGCTTCAGCCGCATGATCGGTTCCTACCACCAGTCCGGCATTCATGCCGGCGATGCTGTACTGGGCTTTCATCCGCTCGCGGGCTTTTTCGTTACCTTTAACAAAGTCGGAAAGCTCGATGCCAATCGCTTTCAGCGTGGCTTCGCTGGCTTCCACCGCCGGTTTGATATTAACCGTCAGCACTCTGTCTGGTTGAATAAAAGCGATGGCGTCCTGGCAGTCGGCTTCATCGGCCTGAACGCCATAAGGCAGACGGACGGCGATAAATTGGTAGCTGTCATCGCTGGTTTCATTACGCATCTCGGTAATTGCCGTTTGGCAGAGTTTGCCGGTCAGCGTCGAATCCTGACCACCGCTGATCCCCAGTACCAGAGATTTCACAAACGGGTGAGCATTCAGATAATTCTTTAAAAAATCAACGCTAACGCGGATTTCTTTCACCGGGTCGATGGCGCTTTTCACCCCCAGCGCAGTGATAATCTCCTGCTGTAATGACATAATCTCCCCCCCTTCTGAACTTATTGATCCTGCGAAATAATTATCCCAATTACCAGAGTGTAAAGCTAATTGGCATGAAGAAAAAGAACAAGCACGCAGTCAGTTGTTTTACCTATGGATGAAGCCGTTCCGGGCGCTTATCTAATTTTGTTATAGGTAGGGTTATAATTTGAAAAAACGCCGTTTGCCATCTAGCCTTATCTATGACCCATTCACATGAGGTAATGCAATGAAAAATAATCGACTAATGTTGTGTATTGCGGCGGCAGGAGCAGTCTTTCTTTCTGGGTGTTCGACTTATAACAAAGCTGAGAGTTATGTCAATGAACCGGTGGTGAAAGACGTTAAGGTCGGGATGACGAAGCAGCAGGTTCTTCAGATTGCTGGTTCGGGAGGCATGGAAAGACGTCTGGTGAACGCGACAGGCACCTGTAGCGATTATCTGCTGAAAAATCGTGACGGCACGGCGCAGAATTACTTTGTCAGCTATGACGACACCGGCCATGTCCGTAACAAAGGTTTCCAAAGCTGTCAGGCTTATGACACTAATCCGCAGCGGTAATTGAAATTAATAGCTACATCATAACGTAGCGCATGGGCTTATCTGACTTTCTGCTATATCTACATTCTCATATCTGAAAACATGCTGGAAGACGCTTTCTCATCAGAGAACAGCGGCTTTCAGCATGATCTGTAAACATCGTTGTAGACCTTGCGTCCCCAAAGCGCCTCACCCTGAATGAGCGGGGGAGAAAAGCACGCGCGCATAGTGTTAATGGATAGTGTTAAGAATTTGCCTGGATTAGGTAAAACATTGTCAGATGACAGGGGATTAAGATTATTCCATCTTCACCCGCGTGAGATTGTAACCGATATTGCTGCTAACCGGTTTACAAGACTGTACATGCGTCGAGGAAAATGCAATGACGAAAAAAACACTGGCACTGGCGATGTCGTTATTTCTGATCACCAGCTCTTTTTCACCCCTCACTTTTGCTGAAGGGCCAAATAGATCGCAAGACCAGAAATGGCAACAAGGTGACAACCAAAAGGGCGGTGAGCGTACCGGTAAACAAAGAAATGTCTCCAACGATCATCACAACAGCGACAAAGGGAAAAATGGCGTAAAGTCCGCTTCACGTGAACAGCGTAATACGGCCAAATTCCGCGAACGGGACCACTTTGCGTGGAACGGCAATGATTTCAGAAAAGGCCAGGCGGCGCCCAAGCATTTTCGTGGCGATAATTATCGGGTGAATGACTGGCGCGTCCGCGGCTTACGTGAACCGCCTGCCGGGCAGCACTGGGCTTATATTAACGGCAACTACGTGTTGATTGCCGCTGCCACCGGGATAATCACGGCCATTCTTCTGAATAGCGCATTGAATTAGTCGTAAGAGGCGTCGGTAAATCATTACCGACATTGACAACGCCTGTTATTAGGGAGAGCGTGGCGAGGGGCCGTAGCGGCGTAAGCCGCCGACAAATTTGCCAGGAGCAAATTTAAACAGCATTTATGCTGGCCCGCAGGGTGGGGCACAAGGATGTGTCCCATAATGGCCCCTCGGTACGCTAGGCCCGGGTATCGCTTACCGACGCCTTATCGTTTTATTTAATGTTATCGATGCGCCAACTCGGCTTCTTCCTGCGCATCAAACACGGTTTTATCCGTTTGCTTCAATAACTGACTGGTGACCGTGCCCGCGGTCATTGAACCGCTTACATTCAACGCCGTACGTCCCATATCAATCAATGGCTCAATAGAAATCAGCAAAGCAACCAGGGTAACCGGCAGCCCCATTGCCGGCAGAACGATCAGCGCGGCAAAGGTTGCGCCGCCGCCGACGCCGGCCACCCCTGCCGAACTGATGGTGACAATCCCGACCAGCGTGGCAATCCATACCGGATCGAGCGGATTAATCCCCACCGTCGGAGCGACCATCACCGCCAGCATGGCGGGATAAAGTCCGGCGCAGCCATTCTGGCCGATAGTGGTGCCAAATGAGGCGGCAAAGCTGGCGATGGATTCCGGTACGCCGATACGGCGGGTTTGCGCTTCGATGCTCAGTGGGATGGTGGCGGCGCTGGAACGGCTGGTAAAGGCAAATGTCAGCACCGGCCATACCTTACGGAAAAACCGGGCAGGATTAATGCCGGTCAGCGACAGAATCAGCGCATGAACGCCGAACATGATAGCCAGACCCAAATAAGACGCCACCACAAAGCTCCCTAGCTTGAGGATATCTTGCAGGTTGGAGCTGGCCACCATCTTGGTCATTAACGCCAATACCCCGTACGGGGTCAGTTTCATCACCAGACGAACCAGTTTCATCACCCAGGATTGCAAGGTATCAATGGCAACCAGGATCCGCTCGCCTTTGGCGGCGTCGTCTTTCATCAGTTGCAGCGCGGCAACGCCGAGGAAGACGGCAAAAACAACGACGCTGATAATCGACGTGGGATTGGCGCCGGTCAGTTCGGCAAACGGGTTTTTAGGAATAAAGGAAAGAATGATCTGCGGGATGCTCAGATCGGCAACCTTGCCCGCGTAGTTATTTTCGATGGCCGACAAGCGGGCGGTTTCCTGCGCGCCCTGCACCAGTCCAGTTGCCGTCAACCCGAACAGATTGGTCACGAAAACCCCGACCAGCGCGGCAATCAGCGTGGTAAATAACAGGGTAGCCAGCGTTAATACGCTGATTTTCCCCAACGACGAGGCATTATGCAGCTTGGCGACCGAGTTCAGGATGGAAACAAATACCAGCGGCATAACAATCATCTGCAACAGTTGCACGTAGCCGTTGCCGACGATATTAAACCAGGCGACCGATTGGCTGATAACCGGGTTATCGCCGCCGTAGATCAGGTGTAGGGCCAGACCAAACAGAACCCCGATAACCAGACCCAGCAAAACTTTTTTTGCCAGGCTCCATGACTTGCCTTTGCTGGCGTATCCCACTAAAAGCAGCAGTGCGGCAAACGCCAAAATATTTAACAGCAGCGGAAAATTCATCTCCACTTCTCCCTATCAGTTAGATGAGCAATTTTTCAAAAATGATGACAAACACCGACAGGATATCAGTTCTTTTATAAGTTTGTTATATGGCGGTAGGCGACAGTCGGGGATGCGCCCGGCGCCGACGCGGCAACCAGGGTTTTTACGGCGAATGGGGCGGCGACAAAAAATAGGGCGGTCATTGAATCGGAGAGAGAATGACCACCCTGAACCGCAAAAATAAATCAATAAATTACGTTAATATACGATGAGGGTAATTCAGACACAGCCATTTACCTAACACAAAACAATACTCACTTACTTGTTTCACTAACCACAGACTACCTTAATAACGGGATGTTAAAATTAACTGGACTGATTCATTAATTCCAACATCCCTGGTTATTAATAAGGTCTAAACATTAAAACAACCGTTGGCGGATTAGAAGCTATAAGTTACGCCGACGCGGTAGCGCGTTTGACGATGATCGCTGGTGCCGTCCTGAGCGACATTACCCACCGCCATATAGGGCTTCCAGTTTTTATCCAGTTTATAAGAGAGTTTTACGTCATGCTCGAATTTATAAGTTTCGTTGTCATATTGGTATGCGCCGGCTTTATTGGCTTTCTTATAATCCAGTTCGTAATCAATCTGGTAGTCTTGCAGGAATTTATAACTGATAACGCCGGTCAGGTTATAACCATTTTCCTGCGTATCGGTTTTACCGATATTCCCGCTCTTACGCAAGTAATAAGGGCGATAGCGCAGCGAGGTGGACAGATCGTCGGTGATGTTGATTTTACCGCGCAGATAAGGGCGGTAGTTGTTGGTTGAAGAACTTGAATCTAAAGAGAATCCTGGTTCAAGAGAAAAAGTTTTATCAAAATTGTAAACGTAGCTGGCCACCACTTCAGTACCGTTGCTTACGGTTTCATTATAAGGTTTGTTCGGCGTGGTGTCAGCAGAAGATTGGCGCCATTTAGCTTCAACCGACAGGCCAAAACCATTAGCAAAACGGTGAGACATCAACAGACGATCGCGGTGATCATTCTTGGGCGTATCTTTCATTTCATGGCGATAATCGATATTGACGGCCATCGCGTTAATACTGACTAATGAAGTGACAGCCAGAGCGAGTAATTTTAATTTCATTGTTATAGTTCCTATATAGTTAGGATGATGTTTAATACAAAGACGCGTTTTTCTTTTTTGGAGCAAGTTCTATTGTATTTATTATTAAAATGTATTTTGTGATCCAGGTCTGCTTGATAAATTAGAATTGAAATGATGTTTTAAATTGTGATTGCGATCGGGTTGGATAGTGGGGTTGTTTCAATTTAAATGAAATACAATAAACTCATTGTTTTAAGATAAATAAAACTAAAAACAATAAAAAACCTGCCGTGTTAATGGCAGGTTGGTTAATTGATAAATTGCAGCGTATTTTATTTCATCGCACGTTTTAGAATACGTTCAGATTGACGCTGGAAGTATTTCGCGGTTTCTTCAACGGATTTCTGACCGTAATCGATGGACTGAATAGCATCGCCAAACAGAGAAACGATTTGCGGGTCGTCAAAGTAAGGCGAAACGCTCACGTTATGCGGCAGTGACAGCGCCTGAGCCAGACCGGCAACCGCCGGAGAATCATCTTTAATTACGCCGTCAGCCGTCAGTTGGGCTACGGCGGCCTTACTTAACGGAACGCCGCGTTCCAGTCCCAGCGCCTGAACGCCTTCTTTGCTGTTCAACAGGAAGTTAATCAGCAGAGACGCTTCTTTAGGATGTTTGCTTGATTTGCCGATTGACAACATTTGCGCGGGTTTAAAGAACAGGCCGGCGTCTTTGGCCTCCGGCAGCATGGGATAGTGACCTAACTCCAGCTTGGCGGGCGGTTGCAGGTTGTCGGAATATTTGGTGATCGTCGAGTTCCACATATAGGTGCCGCTCCACTCGCCATTGATCCACGGCTTCATCTCATACATGTTGCTCTTACCGAAAGAAGCATAGTATTTCGCTGAAGGCATTACGTGGCTATCAACCAACTTTTTATACATGCCGAAGAATTCAACCCACTGCGCATCGGTATACGCAAACTTCTGCGCGTTCACATCAATGGCGGGGAGGTTGTATTTCTGAACCATATAGGAGTTTAACAGCGCCAGTGAATCCTGATGTTCCAGCACCACCGGGTAGTATTGATCGCCCAGTTTTTCTTTAAACACCTTGCCGGCATTCAGCAATTCATCCCAGGTTTTCGGATATTCCAGACCGGCTTTTTTCCAGCTTTCAGTATTGAAATAGAACACCCGGGCGGTGACGGAAATAGGAATGCCGTTCAACTTGCCGTTGACGGTGGTACTGCTGAGCTCTTTGGGATCGAATTGCGTCAGATCCAGCGTATCGTTGACTTTGTTCAGATCGTAGAAACCCTCGCCGTTTTTAGAGAAAATCGGCAGCCAGTTCCAGTTGGTCTGCATAACGTCAGGTTCGGTATTACCGGCAATTTGCGTAGTCAGACGGGACAAGTGTCCGTCCCAACCGGTGTACTCTGCTTTAACCGTGATATTCGGGTTCTGCTTATGGAACTCTTCAATGGCTTTGAGCGTTTGTTGGTGGCGGGTATTGCCGCCCCACCAGGACATTCTTAATTCAACCTGATCGGCGGCAAAAGACGGAGCCGCCAATAATGCCAGAGATGAGGCTATCAACGTGTGTAGGATCGCTTTTTTCATCGGTTACTACTCCTGTTAGAGAGAGATGTTTTTTTCTGTTTTTGCATCAAAGATATGGCATTTATCCATATCAAATTGGAAGAACACCTGACGGTGCAGGCCATTCTTGATAATCACCCGCGCTTCGTCGGACGGGACGCGGGTGGTTAATTCAAAGCCATCAACTTTTATGTACATAAAGAATTCATGGCCCATGTTCTCTACGCGAACCAGTTCACCCTGAGAATGGTTGGCCTCAAACGGTGTTTCGGAAACGGTCACGTATTCCGGACGGATACCGAAGAACACATCCTGACCGGCGTGAGGGCGAACCTTATCCTGCTGGGACTGATTCAATACCAGCGTGTAGTGCCCGACGGTCAGGCCAATCTGACCGTCATTTTCCACCAGTTTGCTTGGTTTGATGTTCATTTCCGGAGAGCCGATGAAGCCGGCGACAAACATGTTTACCGGGAAGTGATACAGGTTATCCGGGGTATCCACCTGCATGATATGACCCAGTTTCATCACGCAAATACGATCGCCCATGGTCATGGCTTCGGTCTGGTCGTGGGTGACATACACGGTGGTTGCCGCTTTACCGCTTTTCTTCAACTGCTTGTGCAGGTCGGAAATACGGATACGCATGGACGCGCGCAGTTTGGCATCCAGGTTTGACAAGGGTTCGTCAAACAGGAAAACATCCGGTTTTTTCACGATGGCGCGGCCCACCGCGACGCGCTGCGCCTGGCCGCCGGAAAGCTGGCGCGGCAGACGATCCATCAGATCTTCCAATTCCAGAATTTTGGACGCTTCGGTAACTTGCTCTTCAATCTGCGCTTTCGGCATTTTGCTAAGCTTCAGGCCGAACGCCAGATTCTCTTTTACCGTCATATGCGGGTAGAGCGCATAGTTCTGGAACACCATCGCAATCCCGCGCTCTTTGGGGGCCAGGTTGTTTACCACGCGTTCGCCGATACGCACTTCGCCGCCGCTGATGGTTTCCAGACCGGCCAGCATCCGCAGCGTAGTGGATTTCGCGCAGCCTGAAGGGCCGACGATAACCATGAATTCGCCGTCTTTAATGGTCAGATCGATGCCGTGTACCGCTTTGAAACCGTTGGAGTAAACTTTTTCCAGCTTATTGAAAATGACTTCAGCCATGATAGATCCTCTATTAACCTTTAATGCCGCTGCTGGTCACGCCTTGTACGAAGTAACGCTGCGCCAGGAAGAAAACAATGATGGAGGGCAGAATCGAAATGCTGGACATCGCCAGGATTTCGTTCCACGGAGCGCCTTCTGTTACGTCGATGGACATTTTCAACGCCAGCGCAATCGGATATTTATCCACGCTGTAGACATAGATCAGCGGACCGATAAAATCGTTCATCGACCACATGAACTGGAACAGCGCGACGGAGATAATGGCCGGTTTCAGAATCGGCACCACCACATACCACAGCACCTGAAAGGAGTTGCAGCCGTCAATCTGGGCCGCTTCTTCCATATCACGCGGCACGCCGCGCAGGAACTGGATCAGCATGAACACAAAGAAACCCTGGGTGGCGAACGCCAGCGGCAGATACAGCGGCAGGTAGCTGTTCAACATGCCCATTTCACGGAACATGATGTACTGGGGGATCAACAGCACGGTGCTAGGCAGCAGCATGGTGGCGATAAGCGTGGCGAACCAGAAATTCTTCCACGGGATCTCGAAACGGGCGAAGCCGTAAGCGACGATGGTGGAAGAGATAATGGTCAGCAGCACTTTCGGGATCACATACTTGAAGGTGTTGATCATGTAATGACCGAAATTATATTCCGTACCGGTTTTCCAGCCGTTAAGGAAGCCGTCCCAGGTGGCGTGTTCCGGCCACAGACCGAGCGTGGTAAAGATTTCATGATTCGGCTTGAACGATGCCGAGAACATCCAGGCCAGCGGGTAGAGCATCAGCAGACCGACAAACAACAGAATCACGTAACGAATGGCGGCGCTGATTTTTTCTTTACGCAGCGTACGGCGAATTTCCAACGCCGCAATCTCTTGCGCGGAGCTCATATTTGAATGCATGTCAGCCATTTTTTCCTCCTTTATCCGCGGAGTAGAACACCCAGTACTTGGACGACTTAAAGGCAATCGAAGCGAAGACGGCAACGACCAGGAACAGAACCCATGCCAGCGCGGCGCCGTAGCCCATATCGAAATACTTAAATGCCGTATCGTAGATATAGAGCGAGAACAGGTAGGTGTAGTGAGTTGGACCACCGCCGGTAATGACGTAAGGCGCGGTGAATTCCTGGAATGCCTGGGTGGTCTGCATAATAAAGTTGAAGAAAATAACCGGCGTAATTAACGGCACCGTGACTTTCAGGAACATTTGCCATTTGGAGGCGCCGTCGATCATGGCGGCTTCATATTGCGACTGCGGTACGTTCTGCAACGCGGCCAGGAAGATAACCATCGCCGAACCGAACTGCCACACGCGCAGCAGGGTAACGGACATTAATGCCAGCGACGGTTCGCCGAGCCAGTTGACGGCATCAAAGCCGAACACGGCCAGAAAGCTGTTTAACAGGCCGTCGATGGCGAAAAGCGCACGCCATAACACGGCAATCGCCACGCTGCTGCCCAAAATGGACGGAACGTAATAAGCAGTACGGAAGAAGCCGATGCCGCGCAATTTGAAATTAAGCACAAACGCAATTAATAGAGCGAATATTAATTTCAGCGGAATGGTCAGAAATACATAGGCAAAGGTTACGCCCATTGATTTCCAGAAAAGATCATCCTCAAGCAGCATCCGATGGTAATTTTCAATACCAGTGAATTCAGGAGGACTCATCAAGTCATACTCGGTAAAGCTGAGTATAAAAGATGAAATAAAGGGGAAAGCGGTAAAGACTATCAATCCTATAATATAGGGAGAGATATAGGCTAACCCCAGCATTCTGTTTTCATTCATAATGCTTACCTATTTAGTAATTGTGAATCATTAAAAAACAAAAAATTAAGACGTTAATAACGCTGGATAAATAAACTCCACGTCATAGATAATTCTATTTTCCCCGTTAACGCGAAAATCACCGTGAACATACCCACCCTGGGTTAAAAACGGCGGAATATCGCTTAATTGGTTGCGACAGGCGGCCACGAAAGTCAATAAAGCCAATGGAAAGGGATCATCCAGACGAACATAGCGATGTCGCGCTGAACGAATAAATAAACCTCGATGGAAATGTTTTTCAAATAAAACGTCAGCTAACCGCCAGGCGTATTGCGCCCATTGTTCCGACTGTGTGTGCTCGGCCAGTTCAATCATGGCGAATAAAAAAACCGGACTGGCGATGTGATGAATATCTTCATGCTTCAGACGAGTCAGCAGGGTATTAATCAATGCGTACAGATCCTCGTCGCCGCTAAGGCGGTAAGCCCGCACCAGAGGCAATAAATAATCGCCTTCCAGAACAAAGGGCTTCAATTCCGTGCCCGCTTTTCCGTAATAGCCGTCACGTTTGAATTGATAACCGGTCATATCCTGACCGTTGTTCCACATCGGACGCAGCGAGTTACTGGTTACATCATAGGCATATTGATAATAGTTTTTTAGCCCGGAAATAACCCAGCCAAGGATTTCGTCGTCTGGCCGGGTACGCAGAATGTCCAGCATCGCTAACGGGTTGTCGATCAGCAACGGACGCATGTCACGGAACAGGACGTTGGCCTCTAGGGCAATGTCGCCGAATTCCGGGCCGAACTGCCGCTGTGCGCGATCGCCGAACCACGATTGGGTTTGGTTGTCATCTTGCGGCGCCGGTTGACGTTGCAGCGGCGAGCTGAACTGATAAACCGGCATGCCGGTTTCCGGATTGCGCGCCAGCACGTATTGCCGGTATAGATGTTTGCCCCATGCGGCCGCTTGCCGATCGCCGGTATATTCCGCATAGTGAAAGGCGGCGTAAATAAGGTCGGTGCCGGCGTTAACAAAGGTCAATCCTTTAGTCAGCGGCAGCGTCGGCCATTGCGCAGGGTCGACCACATCACGACGGGGATGAAGAAAAACGTCTGCATCGCGGGGTTTGGCGTAATCGCCATGCCGGCCGAGATCCAGCGAATCCCAGTCTTCGACATGGGCGTTCCAGAAACCCTGAAAAAAGTTCAGCGTCTTTTCCGCGTTGACGCGATGCAGCAGCGCGTAGTAGGGCAGATGATGCTTGAGCTCATGTACCTGGGCTTTCGATTCCGGGCCTTCGCTTTGCAGGGTATCCAGATTGATAAAACGATGGCCGCCCCAATAAAATAATCCGCTGTTCTCATCGACAAAATGGTTGAGGAAATAGCGGCTAAGCGCCTCGGCCTGCTGCTGATAACGGGATTCCCCGCTAATGATGCTCATCGCGCACAGTGTCCTCAGCCAGTTTTGCTGACTGGCAAAGTTTGAAATTGGCGCGTTGCGACCATCAGGAAACCGCCACACGACCGGTTCCATGCTGCGTACATCAAATCCATCAGCCAACAACGGCGTAGGGTTTGTGCGGCTGTGAGCCACATTCTGAACCGTGTCGATATGGCGGCTTACGGCATCAACCCATTCATCAAGTCTGGCTTTTTTGCTGGTGGAAAAATTTTCAAAAATACTCATGGAGTACCTGCTTATGGAACTGCGCAACAGTTCCTTATAAATAGAAACACTGTTTTGATTGATTATATTGCGCGAGTCGCCTTGCCGTCATTCACGCAATCGCGAAAGTGTGATCAAAGTCGGAACGTTGTTTTTAAATTTTTTAAAAACGCATTTTAGAGAAGAGGGATAAAATAGAAGTAAAAATAACTTTTTGAAAAATAAATAAAAAAGCACAATCAATATTGTGCCTTTTAACAGGGGGTTATAGCGTAATGGTTACTGCGAAAGCCTGTACTAGCGAGCCAGCCACCCGCCGTCAACGGCGATAGTATAGCCATTGATATAATCAGACGCGCCGGAAGCCAGGAATACGGCGGGGCCCATCAAATCCTGCGGTAATCCCCAACGGCCTGCCGGGATGCGATCCAGAATTTCTTTGCTGCGCTCTTCATCAGCGCGTAGCTGCTGGGTATTGTTGGTTGCCATATATCCCGGGGCCAGCGCATTGACATTGATGCGGTGCTTGGCCCACTCGTTCGCCAGCAAACGGGTAACGCCCATCACTGCGCTTTTTGAGGCGGTGTAAGAAGGAACGCGGATCCCCCCCTGGAAAGACAGCATCGATGCGATATTGATAATTTTACCGCCACCGCCTTGCTTGATGAACTGACGGGCGACCGCCTGAGACATAAAGAACACGCTCTTAATATTCAGGTTCATCACATCGTCCCAGTTCTTTTCACTGAACTCGATGGCGTCTTCACGGCGAATGATGCCGGCGTTGTTGACCAGAATGTCAACTTTGCCGAATTCGGCAACGGCTTTTTCCACCAGTTCCGCGTGGCTGTTGATGTTGCTCATATCCGCGGTCAGGCTTAGGAAACGGCGGCCCAGCGCGGTGACTTTCTCGATAGTGTCTTTCGGTTCGACAATGTTGACGCCGACAATATCACAGCCGGCTTGCGCCAGGCCGATAGCCATACCCTGTCCTAACCCTGTATCACAGCCTGTGATAAGAGCAATTTTACCCTGTAAATCAAAAGAATTTAAAATCATAGCGTTAATCTCTCTATAAGCGACAATAATTCGTCGTTAGCTGTTACTGTAGGGAACACCGGTTATTCCGGCTGAAAGCGATTAACGTAACTCGCTAACCTTGACGTGATCCCTGTCACCGAAAACCGGACCCTCGCCAACCATGCCCCAGATAAAGGTGCAGCGTCTGGTGCCCACACCGGAATGGATCGAGCAGATCGGTAACAACACCGCCTGCTCGTTTTTAACTTTTCGCCTCTCTTTCAGACATCAACAAAACAACAATGACGCTTTAGCGCTTTGGAGAAAGTACCGGGCGGAACAAATGAGGCTGCGTGGCAGTGACAACGTCAATTGCCCGGCTCTTTCTTGTTAAGCAGGATAATAGTTTGATTGGGATGTGAATTCAATAAAAATGAAATTATGTTTTATTTATTTCTTGAGGGGCGTCATGATTTTGCTTATTTTAGGTTTCATCTGGCGCTGATGTCACTAAGATGGCGGTAGTCACCGTGACACGCTCATCTTTGTTCGATACCGATGAGTAATAGAAATATAAGGGGAAATGATGAGAAGGTATTTTATTGACGACGAAACGCCGTGGGAAGCGCTCGGCGGCGGGATCAAGCGTAAGATCATGACCTGGAGTGATGAGCTGATGATGGTCTGCGTGCATTTTGACAAAGGCGCCATCGGGACGCCTCACAAGCATGATATTCACGATCAGATTGCCTATGTCGCCGCCGGCAGTTTTGAAGTGGTGATTGAAGGTGAAAAACGCGTCCTGAAAACCGGTGATGCCTATATGGCGGTAAAGGACGAAATGCACGGCGTGGTTGCGCTGGAAGACGGCAGTATATTGATTGACACGTTTTCACCGAAACGCGACGATTTCCTTTAAATCGCCTGGCGGTTGGCCGGTTTTTTTCCGGCCAATGCTACCGCGTTTTTCCAGCAGCGTTTCAGGCTTTCCTCGGTTTTATTTACGAAATATGCGCCGCCTCAAGCTGTTGCAACGAGCTAAGCTTGCGATCGGCCAAAGCCCAGCGCGGATCCTGGCTGAATTCCGCCTGGGGTACGACAATGGAACGCATTCGGGCCGCTTTGGTCGCAATCATGCCGTTCACCGAATCTTCCAGCGTGACGCACCGTAAAGGCGAGACGCCCAACTGTTCGGCCGCATTCAAATAGACTTGCGGATGCGGCTTGCTATAGGGCAGATTTTCGGCCGAAGCCAGCGCGTCAAAATAGTGTTCCAGATTGAACATACGCAACACCTGTTGCTGCATCATCAGCGGCGACGCCGAGGCCAGGCCGATTTTGCGATTTTGCTCGCGACTGAGTTGCAAAGCATGTTCGACACCAGGCAGTAAAGGGCGGCGCTCGGCGACCAGGGCGATCGCCCGTTCAATAATACGGCCGACAACCACTTCCCGGCTGGGGGTCTTCCAGGGCGCAAGCTGATACCAGAGATCAACCACCATATCAATGCGTAATCCCAGCGTATCCTGCATGGATTGCCGCAGCGAAGTATCGATCCCCAGTGAGGCGATGACCTCAAGTTCGGCCATATCCCATAAGGGTTCAGAATCGATCAGCAGGCCGTCCATATCAAAAATTACCGCGCGAATTGAGGGGGCAGAGGTCATGCGAGTGGCTCCGTAATACATAGGTTATTGTAACGGCTTATTATAAGCTAAACGGTTGCTTATAAAGCCCGTCGAGCGCTGATGCGTTGACTGATGATAAACTTAAAGTTTTAGGTATACACTTGTTATACGCAACATCGTGTTGCGTATAACAACAGTGCGTCACTCAAAGGGGAACTCATGACGTATCAACAGGCCGGTCGCTTAGCGGTGGTTAAACGTATCGCGGGATGGATCATTTTTATTCCGGCTTTGCTGTCCACGATTATTTCGCTGGCAAATTATCTTTATGCCTATACGCAGAAAAAGCAGGGAATTGATGCGGTGCTGCTGGATTTCCTGCATCTGATGATCGATATGGTGCGGTTTAATACGCCGTTCCTGAATATTTTCTGGTACAACTCGCCGGTTCCTGATTTCTCGCGTTTTTTTATCGCCGCCAGCCTGATGTTCTGGCTGATATACATTCTGATTTTTGTCGGCCTGGCGCTACAGGTTTCCGGCGCCCGCATGTCCCGGCAGGTAAAGGCGATTCGAGAAGGCATTGAGGATCAACTGATCCTGGAAAAAGCGAAAGGCAACGAAAGCAGCACCCGCGAGAAGCTGGAAGGGCGCGTCGTGGTGCCGCGTCACACCATTTTTCTGCAATTCTTCCCGCTCTATATTTTGCCGGTGATGATTGCCGGAGTGGGGTATATGGCGCTGCGGTTATTAGGCTTGCTGGCCTAGTTCGACGTTCCGGCGCCGGTAGGCGCCGGAATCGCATGATTGCCGTACAACCGCTGCGAGGGGTCAGGAATAGAGCTGTTGCTCTATCGCTTGCTGAGCTTCGACAATGTGCTTGCCGCCGAACAGGTTGGCGCGGTTGAGCAGGTAGTAAATCTGATAGACCGGTTGCCGTTCGATAAAGCTTTTATCCAGCGGCCAGATGTTTTGGTAGCCGTCGTAAATTTGCGGCGGCAACGCCGGGTAGAGGGGCAGCATCGCCAAATCGCACTCTCTGTCTCCCCAATAACATGCCGGATCGAACAGATAACAGCCATTATCGCTGTTGGCGCAATTATCCGGCCACAGGTCGCCATGCAGTAACGACGGCTGCGGCTGATGGCCGGCTAACCGTTGTTCCACGCGCGCAATCAGGCTATCAACCTCACCGAAATGCATGCCTTTTTCCGCAGCCAGTTGTAATTGCCAGCCAATACGCTGTTCGGCAAAAAAAGACGACCAACGCCGCTGCCAACAGTTGGGCTGAACCGTGGTCGACAGATCGTTATCAAAATCCAGGCCGAACTGCGGCTGATCGCTCCATTGATGCAAGCGCGCTAATTGCTCGCCAAGACACCAGGCGCTGTGGGCATCCAGCGGTTTTACCGGCAGGAACTGCAACAGCAGAAAGCTGTTATCACGGGAGCTGCCGACGCCGTATACCTCGGGCACGTTGACGGTAGCGCTACGCGCCAGCAGGGCGAGTTGATCGGCTTCCGCGGTGAACTTCGGCAGCATTTCGCGCAGGTCGCATTTGACGAAAACCTCATGCTCGCCATAACGAATATACCAGGCTGGGTGCATCTCTCCGCCTGACAGTTCCCGGCGTTCCTGAATTTCAGCAGCACCGAGATGTTCTTCCAAAAGCCGGCTGATAGCTTGCCACATAAGATCATTCTCCCGTTGATGTTGCCCGATACCCGATTATGCGATTGGGTCATGCCGTTACGGTAATCTATTGAACTTTATAAAAACTGAATCTACAGCACAGTGATGACGATTGATGCAATGGTGAAAGGATGTCCGCAGAAAAGTATAGACGCTGTTGAAAATAACACGGCGGACGAAAAGCGAAACCGGCGGAGAACCGCCGGTGAGTTTGCTGACAAAGTCCGGTGAGCGGTAATGATGGATGGATCGTAAAGACGCTGCAAGTACATCCTTGTAAGCTCGAACCGCGCCATCCCTGGCGCGGACGCTTTACTCTTCCATTCCATTATTACCGTTCAATAAAGGGTAATAGGTTAGTCAACGGTCTGACCGGCAGAGAACCGCCGGTTTCAGAGAGGATCAGCGCGGTACGGTGTTTACCGCGGCCTGATTGGCCGGCTGGCGATGAAGCTTCAACTGGTGATAACTCAGCGCCACGGCGAAGAACAACGCCTGGACGATAACGATACAGGGGCCGGTCGCGCCATCGATGTAGAAACTGATCATCGTGCCGGCGACACAGGATAGGATGGAAACCAGCGTCGCCACGAGCAGCATAAGGTCGAAACGCTTGCAGAGCATAAACGCAATGATACCCGGGGCGATAAGCATGGCGATGACCAGAATGACGCCGACGGCCTGCAATGACGCGACGATGGTTAACGCCAGCAGGCAGAGCAAGCCGTAATGCAGCAGCTTGACGGGCAACCCGATAACGCGCGCGTGATTGGGATCGAAGCAGTAGAGCATGAAATCCCGGCGCTTGAGCAGGATCACCGCCAGCGTAATTCCCGCGATAATCAGTATCTGCGTCAGTTCCTGCGAGGTGATCCCCAGTACATTACCGAACAGAATATGATTAAGGTGTTGGTCGGTATCGATACGGGCAAACAGCACCAGCCCCAGCGCGAACATGCCTGAAAAGATGATCCCCATCACGGTGTCTTCTTTAACCCGACTATGCTCTTTGACATAACCGGTGGCGACCGCACAGAAAACGCCGGAAATAAACGCACCAATCACTAGCGGGATCCCCAGCAGAAAGGCAACCACGATACCGGGTAAAACGGCGTGTGAAATCGCGTCTCCCATCAATGACCAGCCTTTCAGCACCAGATAGCACGACAATACCGCGCACACCGTCCCGGTCACCACCGCGGCGATAAGCGCCCGCTGCATAAACGGGTAGGATAACGGCTCTGCTATCCAACTCAGTATCAGGCTCATAGCGCATCTCCCGTTTGCTCGCGCCGGCTTAAGCGACGCGAGGCGAGCAATCCGTGTTTGGGCGCAAACAGAAACGCCAGCAGGAACACCACCGTCTGCAACGTGACGATGACGCCTCCGGTGGCGCCATCCAGGAAAAAGCTCAGGTAGGCGCCGACCGCGCTGGTGATTGCGCCAAGCGCGATAGCGATCAGCACCAAACGGCCGAATCGATCGGTGAGCAGATAGGCCGTCGCGCCGGGAGTAATCACCATCGCAATGACCAGGATCGCCCCGACGGTTTGCAACGCCGCGACGGTACAGGCGCTAAGCAGGGTAAAAAACAGAATTTTCAGCTTCAGCGGCGACAGGCCGATAGACCGGGCATGGTTTTCATCAAAGAACACCGCAAGCAGGTCTTTCCATATCAGGCACAGAATAATAAAGGTAATACCGATAATGATCTCAACCTGAAGCACGTCTTCATCGGCGATACCCAGGATATTGCCGAAGATAATGGACTGAACGTTAACCGACGTGGGATTAAGTGAAATAATCAGCAGCCCGACGGCGAAAAAGGTTGAAAAAATAAACCCGATAATCGCATCTTCGCGCAATCGGGTGATGTGCCGGATCAGGGTCATGGCCAGCGCGGCCAGCATCCCGGTAAAAAAAGCGCCGGCGGCATACGGCAGACCTAATGCATAGGCGCCGGCGACACCGGGAACGACGGAATGCGATAACGCATCGCCCATCAATGACCAGCCTTTAAGCATCAGATAGGCGGAGAGAAAGGCGCAAACGCCGCCTACTATGGCGCTGACCCAGATAGCTTTCACCATATAGTTATAGCTAAAGGGCTGTAGCAACAGTTCGATCATTGGTGTTCTTTCTCCTCCGGAGCGATGGCGCGTGAAGCGGGAGGATCGCTTTTGGTTGAGCCGTAAAAAACGGCGGGGCGCTCATCATCGGTCAGCACCGTTACCGTTCGGGCATCATCATCATCGTGAAGGTGCGGGCCGCCAAGGTTAATGTGACGCAGAACGCCGCCAAAGGTCTTTTCCAGATTGCTCTGGGTAAACGTACTGTGCGTCGGCCCTGAGGCCAACACGGTACGATTCACCAAAATAACGTTATCGCAGAACTCGGGGACGCTGCCGAGATTATGCGTCGCAACCAGAATCAGATGTCCCTCGTTACGTAATGTGCGCAGCAGGTCGATAATCGCGTTTTCTGTTTTTACATCCACGCCGGTAAAGGGTTCGTCCAGTAGCAGCACGCTGCCCTGTTGCGCCAGCGCGCGCGCCAGAAAAACCCGTTTTTTCTGGCCGCCGGATAATTCGCCTATCTGCCGTTGATGTAGCGCCGAAAGACCGACGCGTTCCAGTGATTCGGCAACGATGGCGCGATCCTGCTGACTGGGAATACGCAGAAAATTCATTTTCCCGTATCGTCCCATCATCACCACATCGGAGACCAGCACCGGAAAGTTCCAGTCCACATCCTCGGTTTGTGGAACATAAGCGACCAGATTCTGTTTCAAAGCCTGAACAATGGGTTTTTTGTTCAACAGAACTTGCCCGGCGGTGGGTTTCACCAGACCCATAATGCTTTTGAATAGGGTGGATTTCCCGCTGCCGTTGACTCCGACCAGCGCGCAAATCGTGCCGCCGTTCAATGCGAAAGAGGCATGACGAATCGCCTGATGTCCGTTGCCGTAGGTTACGGAGACATCGTTGACTTCTAATGATTGCGTAGCTGTAGCACTCTCACTGCTCATTGATCAAATCCTTTGGCGATGGTTTCTACGGTGACTTGTAAAAGGTCAATGTAGGTCGGAACCGGGCCTTTTTCGTTTGACAGAGAATCGACATAGAGTACGCCGCCATAGTTGGCGCCAGTCTCTTTACTGACCTGCTTTGCCGGCTTGTCTGAAATGGTGCTTTCACTGAACACCACCGGGATTTTTTGCTGCCGGACGACATCAATCACGCGACGCACCTGCTGAGGCGATCCCTGTTCATCGGCGTTGATCGGCCACAAATAGACTTCCTTGAACTGGTAGTCCTTTGCCAGATAGCTGAATGCGCCTTCGCTGGTAACCAGCCAGCGCTGCTGTTCAGGAATACGGGACAACCGCTCACGCAACGGCGAGTCAATGGATTGGATTTTTTCCGCATAGGCTTTGGCGTTGCGGTTATAGGTTTCCGCGTTCGCCGGGTCATACTTCACCAGTCCGGCCCGGATATTTTCAATATAGACCAGCGCATTGGAAGGCGACATCCAGGCGTGCGGATTCGGGTTGCCGTTATAGGCGCCTTCACGGATGGGAAGCGGCGTAATGCCTTCGGTCACCACCACGGCGGGAACATCTTTGACATTCTCAAAAAAACGCTCAAACCAGCGTTCCAGATTCATGCCGTTCCATAATATCAACTGGGCCGATTGCGCTTTAACAATGTCGCGCGGCGTCGGTTGGTAGTCATGAATTTCGGCCCCCGGCTTGGTAATGGATTCGACAATGGCGGCGTCTCCCGCAATGTTTTGCGCCATGTCTTGAATGATGGTGAACGTCGTGACGACTTTAAGCTTTTCCGCCGCCTGGACGCTGCAAACAGACATAATCAGGACGCTCGACAGCGCAATACGTCGCAAAAGAGGAGGTAACTGGGCCAGAACAACATTCATACGAACATCCTTAACAAGTCGGGAAATAGTTTTTGAGAATAATTATCAATATCATTTAAGTCAAGAGAGCGATGGATATTGATGGCGCGTTGAACGACTCTGCGGGTGATGAACTGTGTGCACATGAGCATGAAACTCATAATGCTCCTTCGATAACAAAAATATTGATATAATTTAATAAATCGTACGTAACGTTGCAACGTAAGTCTAACCCTAACGCGCATATCCGCACTGTTTATGCGCAATAAGCCCAGATTACCCGATACGCTGAACAATTGAGCTAATAAAATCACAGAGTCTGCCGATAAACACAAAAAGTAGGGTTTTATGCCTAAATTTTGTGTCGGGAGGACGTACGGGAATATGAGTTCAAAATCAGAGAGACGTTGGAAATCAGAAAGACGTTGGAAGCGGATAAGTTGTATTTTACTTATTTTATTAGTTCCATTGTTTATTGTTATGTTATCGCTGGACTAATCAAAAAAAGTAAGAAAAGTTATAGAAAAAGTGACATTTCTTACTTGTTGATTTAAAGCGCCGTCTATAAAAGGCAAAAATGGTATTTGATAGTTATTTTTTATCTAAGCCTCGGCGATTTACCACTTTTGCCTTTTTCATTTCCACATTGTCCTCATTTCAGGGCGACATGTTCCTTATCCGGGACAGTGATTTAGCGCGTCATTGCGTATTTATAAGTCATCAATACGCCTAATCTGTGCAGCTCGTCCACGACTGAAAAAAAATGGCTTGCCATTGATTAAAGAGTGTGTAATAACGCACTTGGGTAAAACGAGGTACAGTTCTGTATATGAATGGCATTTTCAGTAAAGAAGATATGAGTACAAACGTTAGCGTTGAATACCGCTTCTCTGCCGATCCTTATCTTAGTGCCTCAAGCAGTAACGACTTTGGTTTGTCTGTATAACGCCTCTGGCGGTTTAAACAATTAAAGGAAATATCTGAAATGGCAAAGATTAAAGGTCAGGTTAAGTGGTTCAATGAGTCTAAAGGCTTTGGTTTCATCACTCCGGCTGACGGAAGCAAAGATGTATTCGTACATTTCTCTGCAATTCAAGGCAACGGCTTTAAAACTCTGGCTGAAGGCCAGAACGTAGAGTTCGAAATTCAAGACGGTCAGAAAGGTCCGTCTGCCGTCAACGTTACTGCGCTGTAATTACCGCACACGTTGCAAAACCCGCCATGGTGCGGGTTTTTTGTTGCCTGATTTTTATCGACGCAACACTTATGACGCAAATATATACACTAAATAATTCGAGTTGCAGCAAGGCGGCGACACCGCGACAAATTCGTCGGGAACGAATTTGACCAGCCAACGGCTGGCCTGCGGTGAGAGACCGGATGTCTCTCATTCATCCCCGGGAGCTTACGCCCGTGAGCGATCGGGGTGAGCGACAAATCTGCCTGGGGCTGATTTCAGTCCATTGACAAAGCCCGTTATTAGGGAGAGTGTGGCGAGGGGCCGTAGCGGCGTAAGCCGCCGGAGCGCCCCTCGGTACGGTAGGCCCGGGTATCTCGGGCTTACAGACGATTTTGTTAGCAATCTCAAATCTGCCTGAGGTAGATTTGAACGCTGCTTGCAGCGGCCCCAACGGGGCGAGGCCCATAGAGGGGCCGAGTGATAAAGCCAACGCGCCTGCAACTTGAAGTATGACGGGTATTAAAGAATATTTTTTAGCAGGGAATACGTGCTGATGTTTTATCAATGCCCGCTATGCCGGCAACCCTTACGCCGGATAGCGCAGCAGTGGTCGTGCGGTCGTCACAGTTTCGATTGTGCGAAAGAAGGTTATGTGAACTTGTTGCCGGTGCAATTTAAACGTTCAAAACAGCCGGGCGACAGCGCCGAGATGATGCAGGCGCGCCGACGTTTTCTGGAGGCGGGACATTATCAGCCATTGCGTGAATATGTTACGCAGCGCATTAATGAGGCATTGCCGCATGATGCGGCCGCGCTGCTGGATATCGGCTGCGGGGAAGGGTATTACACGGCGGCGCTGGCTGACGCGCTTAAATCAAGCCGGGCAATAACCGTCTATGGACTGGATGTGTCAAAAGCCGCTATCCAACGTGCGGCAAAACGTTATCCGCAGGTCGACTACTGTGTCGCATCAAGCCAACGACTGCCGTTCAACGACGGCTCGCTGGATGCCATATTGAAGATTTATGCGCCCTGCAATGAGGCTGAACTACAGCGCACGGTCAAAGGCGGCGGCTGGGTTATTACCGTATCGCCGGGGCCGCGGCATCTTTACCAGCTAAAAGCCGAAGTCTATGACCAGGTACGGTTGCATCCCACCAGAGACGAAACGCTTGCGGGGTTTCAGTTGATCGAACAGCAACCCCTGGCCTATCCGATGCAATTATCGGGGCAGGAGAGCGCCGCCTTGTTGCAGATGACGCCGTTCGCCTGGCGCGCCACGCCGGAGGTCAGCCAAAAGCTGTTGGCAATGAGGCAATTTAGCTGCGAGACGGATTTTATTATCCGACTGCATCAGCGTATTGACGATGCCGGCCCCGCCGGGGAGCCGGCATAAACTGCGATAGCGTAAAACGTGCGGGGCGGGAAGCCCTGCACTGATGAGACCTCAGTGCAGGCGCGGGCGTCAGGCTAAATAGCCAAGATGTTCGTAAAGAATATTGCAGCCGATGGCAATCAGCACGATGCCACCCGCTATCTCCGCTTTTTTGCCGAGGATCGGGCCAATATAGCGGCCAATCATCATGCCTAACGTCACCATAATCATGGTGGCGCAGCCAATAACCATCGCCGTGTGGAAAATATTAACTTGTAAAAATGCCAGTCCCACGCCAAGGGTCATGGCATCAAGGCTGGTTGCCACTGCGGTGCAGACCAACAGAGCCAGACTGTGTTTCTTGATTTTTTCGCAGTGACAGGTCTTGGCCGTTTTACAGCCTCCGATGATCATGCGCCCGCCGAGAATCACCAACAGCATGAAGGCAACCCAGTGATCCCATTCAATAATGAACTGACTGGCAAAAAAACCGAGCGACCAGCCAATTAACGGTGTGATGGCTTCAACGATACCAAAAATCAGACCGGTACGAATGGCATCCCGGAATCGGGGTTTGTGCAGTACGGCGCCTTTACCAATTGATGCGGCGAATGCATCCATCGACATGCCAAAAGCCAGGATAAGTGTTGCTGATAGGTTCATTGTAATAGCCTCGGCTGGGTGGTTCTCCATATCCACGTAGATCATCCCCAACCAGATGATGATCGCCGTGTCTATGGTCTCGCCTGCCAATCGGCCGCCCGCACCACGTTTTAAATATCCTTAATACGGATATAAAACGAGTATGTTGATACGAGCATTTCTAATATTAAATATCAGAAACCGGCTACTCCCCAATGACGGCGCAACCTTAGCATATTATTTAGGGGTGAAACAACAATAAAAAATCTAAGTGTTAATAATGCAATTGATAATTATTTTCATTTAAATAAAGATAGGGATAAATGCATAAAATAACGTCAGATAGAATAAGGATTAAATACCACAAATAAGTTAATGGTATGTTTAATAATATTAAAAATTTACGATAATTTTACTATATCCTATTGATTTTCAATCATAAAATTATATATTCTTTCCAAATCATCAAGTTGC
The DNA here is from genome assembly GCF_013155275.1 of Brenneria sp. hezel4-2-4. Lineage (GTDB taxonomy): Bacteria > Pseudomonadota > Gammaproteobacteria > Enterobacterales > Enterobacteriaceae > Brenneria. The sequence continues at coordinate 223,274 of NZ_JABJXS010000001.1, read as the reverse complement.
GCGACATGAATTAATAATCGCCGCCGCTCCAGATCGATGACCAAAACCCCATCCTCAGATAAATTCATATTTTTAATACAGTTATAAGGAATAAATATATTGGCATAAAAGAACCCTGCTGATTTAAACAGCAACTTGGGGCGGCGAATATAGGCAAGATAGATCGCCATTAATGCCAGGGAAAGCAAAAGCCAGGTCGTCATTATCGCGCCATTATTCATGATATTTTGATAAATAAGAATGGCGACTAAACCAATAAAAATGAGCGCGTCCAGTCGGTTTGCACGCCTTAACAAGACGCGGAGCCGCGTCTTTCCCTTCAGCCTATCCATGATGAATTCGTCATAGATGGCATAAATCAGCGCCAGTGCAATCGACACAGCCAGGGCGATATCCGTAACCGTCATGGGTAACTCCATTTGTAAGTATGAGGAACAGCGAGTGATAACCTGAATGGCGTTTTAAGCCGGAATATCGCGCCGGGTAAGAGGGTATTCCAGACTTGAGTCGTGTTTCGGCCGCGTAAGGCCGGAGGTGAAAACCTCCGGCAAGGTACGCATTATAAACCAAGCAGGCCGATCCAATAACCGAAGATCCCGATGGCAAAGAATCCCATGATGAGCCACAAGGCGTTGACTTTACGCCTCAGCAGCCACATGCAGCCGAAAGTCAGCAACAGCGGGATCAACCCCGGCATCAACTGGTCGAGAATCGACTGGACGGTAGTCACCGTGGTTTCACCGTTTTGATTGGTGATCCTCGATACCACCAAAGGCACATTAACGTGCGTCCACTTATTGACCAGCGCCCCCATGACAAATAGGCCGAGAATCGATGCCCCCTCGGTCATCTTTTGCAGGAAGCCGCCACCCATATCATTAACAATATCAACCCCTTTACGGTAGCCGTAAGCCACGCCATAGTAGCGAACCAACAGACGCACCAGGTTGAACAGCACGAAAAAGAGTATCGGCCCCAGCAGGCTGCCGCTCATCGCAATCCCCGCGCCGAGCGCGGCAAAAACCGGGCGCGCGGTGCCCCAGAATATCGGGTCGCCTACGCCGGCCAGCGGCCCCATCAGGCCCACTTTCAGGCCGTTGATCGCACCGTCGTCAATCGGCGCGCCATTGGCGCGTTGCTCCTCCATGGCCATCGTCACGCCCAGAATCGGGGCCGCGACAAACGGTTGGGTGTTGAAAAACTCCAGATGGCGCTTAATCGCCTGTTTGCGTTCTTCCGAATTTTCGGGGTAAAGACGGCGGATCACCGGCACCATGGAAAAACAGAAACCGAGCGCCTGCATACGTTCGAAGTTCCATGACCCCTGGAACAGGTTGGAGCGAATAAACACCCCGCGAATATCACCGGCCGTGAGTTTCTTTACATCAGTTGTAGTTGTGTCAACCATTTCTCTCACCCCTATTAGTCCAGTTCATTATCAAGATCGTTGCTACCCGCCGCTACAGGCTGACCCTGCGTCTTGTTGTATTTCGGGCTGAGCTGGATATACAGCACGGCCATGACAACGCCAATCACACCCAGCGCCACCAGGTTGAAATCGGTGAATGCGGCAGTAACGAAACCGAGATAGAAGAAAGGCATCAGGTAGCCCGCGCGCATCATGTTGATGACCATCGCATAACCGACCACCACAATCATGCCCCCGGCGATATTCAGGCCGTTGGTGACGACGTCCGGGATTGAATTCAGCATGGCATGAACGGCATCAGTACCGACGGAAATCGCAACGATAACGGCAGGAATGGCAATACGCATCGCCTGAAGCAGCAGGGCTGAGACATGCAGCCAACTGATGGCGCTTAAATTACCGCGTTCCGCCGCGCTGTCGGCGGCATGCTGGAAGGCAACGGTAATGGTTCGGACAATAATCGTCAGTACCTGCCCGGCGGCGGCCAGCGGGATCGCCAGGGCAATCCCGGCGCCGACGCTTTGTCCGCCGGCAATAACCAGGATGGTTGAGATAATGGAAGCCAGCGCCGCATCGGGGGCGACCGCCGCACCAATGTTCATCCAGCCGAGTGCGATCATCTCCAGCGTACCGCCGATAATGATCCCGGTTTGCAAATCGCCTAATACCGCCCCGATGAGCGTACAGGCGACGAGTGGGCGGTGGAATTGAAATTCATCAAGAATCGATCCCATCCCCGAGACACAAGCGACAAGAAATATCAGCACAATTTGAAGTGTGGTGATTTCCATTGTACTTCTCCTATGAAAGCGTTTCTGAGTATCCCCGTCATTTTTCACGTTGCGGCGTCGGCTGCTTTCGTTCGTCCCGTTCGCTTATTTTGCGCAAGCTTCAGGGATTCGCCCGATTACCGCCAGGCGGCAATTTGAAATTTTAAGGGTATAAAATAAATCGTTACGCCGCGTTATTTATTGGGTGTTAACGAGCCATCTTATTAATTAAGTCCATCATTTTGAGTTTGGTATCGCTGGAAACTTTTCTGACCTCCAATTCAATTCCGCGTTTATCCAACTCTTTGAACGCGGCAATATCTTTTTCATCAATAGAGACCGCATTATTGACCTGCGTCTTTCCTTGACGGAATGCCATGCCCCCAATATTAACGGAGGTTATTTTTACGCCATTTTCAACCAGATGTAATACATCGGTCGGGTTGGTAAATAACAACATAACGCGATCGGATGCATATTTCGGGTTGTTATAAACCCGAATGGCTTTCTCGACATCGACTACATGCGCCGTAACCCCGGGAGGGGCGACCTGGGTCAGAAGGGTTTTGCGGACATGATCGGCCGCGACGTCATCGCTGATGACGATAATGCGCGTGACATTGGTTTCCTTTGTCCAACGGGTGGCGACCTGACCGTGAATTAAGCGATCATCGATACGCGCCAGACCTATTTTCATATGTTCGCCGGTTCCGGAAGCCGGAGCGGCGGCGGGCGCCTTGGGGGATGCCGGAGCAGGGGAGACGGCCGCTTTCGGTTTCTCCTGCGTTTTCAGCGCCTTTACGCCGTCCCGGCCGGCTTCAAGGGCGATCGCCACCAAATCGGCGAATGCCGGATTGTCGTCTCGCGCCATAAACGTTTCCGCCAGCATGGGGATATTTACCCCGGCGATAACTTCATGGTTTTCTTTATCCGTTACCATGCGGCTGGCCGCGTTAAACGGGCTTCCTCCCCAGGTATCGACTAAAAACAATACGCCAAGCGACGTATCTAACCGGGACAGCTTCTCCTGATATTTTTCCATTAATGTTTCAGCGTTCTCACCGGGGACAAAATCAACCCAGGCGACGTTGCTTTGTTCGCCAAGGATCATTTCAGCCGTTTTTAGCAGCGGCCCCGCAGTGGCTCCGTGAGTGCATAACATTATCGCAATACTCACTTGCTACCTCCTCATTATTCACCATCAAATTGCATGTGTAATACGTCAGGAAACAGGATTAACGTTCAGATACTGAAAGTTAACCGCAGTGTTATCAGTATGGTCGTAAGAATCTAACTTGGTTATCCAATAGGTAAAAAACGTTAAAATTCATTCGACATTCAATGAATCGGGTCAGGCAATCAAACGTGAAACGACGATTTGACGGATTTATTTTACTCATCGAAAAAATAAATAGTGTGATGCGGCTCCACCTTTGATCGGTAAAAAGTTTGATCTGTTACTCAAATGTGGAGTAAACAATAGAAATGTTGCATACGGTTAGTTGATGCTGAGCGTAAGAAAATCTTTGTGAAAAATGGGGGCAACCTGTTAGAGTAATCTTCCCTTAAATTGCTTAGGAGCACCGGGCATCCGCCCTTCCCATGGACTGTCACCGACAAAACGTTCTCTGTTTACCCGCTAACGCTGGTGGTTTTCTGTACTCAGTTGGTCGTTCCCATCTTCATCTGAGGCACCCTGATTCAAACCCACTCTTTTTATTACCCTTCAATGCAATTAACGCATTGATGTCATTTGCTCGTTCATTTTTCGGAGTCTGACATGGAATTTTTGCTGGATCCTTCAATCTGGGCAGGCCTATTGACGCTGGTGGTACTTGAAATTGTTCTGGGCATCGACAATTTGGTCTTTATTGCCATTTTGGCGGATAAGCTGCCGCCCAAACAGCGCGATAAAGCCCGTATTATCGGTTTATCGCTGGCTCTGTTAATGCGTTTGGGGCTGTTGTCTCTGATTTCCTGGATGGTCACGCTGACCCGTCCGCTGTTTCACATTGCTGATTTTAGCTTCTCAGGACGCGATCTTATTCTGCTGTTCGGGGGGCTGTTTTTGCTGTTCAAAGCCACGATGGAACTCCACGAACGGCTGGAGAATAAATCGCATGATGAGCATGGCAATCGCGCGCATGCCAGCTTTTGGGCGGTAGTGGCGCAGATTGTGGTGCTGGATGCGGTCTTCTCGCTGGATGCCGTTATTACGGCGGTGGGAATGGTTAACCATCTTGGCGTGATGATGACCGCGGTCATTATCGCCATGGGTGTAATGCTGTTGGCGTCTAAACCGCTGACCAATTTCGTCAACGCTCATCCGACGGTGGTGGTGCTGTGCCTCAGCTTCCTGCTGATGATTGGTTTAAGTCTGGTGGCGGAAGGTTTCGGCTTCCATATTCCCAAAGGTTATCTGTATGCGGCGATTGGTTTCTCGATCCTGATCGAAATGTTTAACCAGATTGCCCGGCATAACTTTATGAAACATCAGTCGCGACGCCCTCTGCGCGAGCGAACCGCGGAGGCGATTTTGCGTTTGATGGGCACCAGAAAAACCACCGACGATGTGGACGATGAACCGAAGAAAGTCATGACCGAAACCTTTGCTGAAGAGGAACGCTATATGATCAGCGGGGTTCTGACATTGGCGTCGCGTTCTTTACGCAGTGTCATGACGCCGAGAACGGAAATTTCCTGGGTGGACAGTGAGCGTTCCATTGACGAAATTCGCTTGCAACTGCTGGATACCCCCCACAGTCTATTTCCTGTCTGCCGGGGTTCGCTGGATGAACTCATTGGCGTCGTCCGCGCCAAGGATTTGCTGGTCGCGCTGGAAGATCACACCGATGTAGAGAGCTTTGCCGCCGCGAACCCGCCCATCGTGGTGCCGGAAACGCTGGATGTGATCAATTTACTGCCGGTGCTGCGTCGGGCCAAAGGGAGCCTGGTTATGGTAAGCAACGAGTTCGGTGTCGTGCAGGGGCTGGTGACGCCGCTTGACGTACTGGAAGCCATTGCCGGTGAATTCCCGGATGAGGATGAAACGCTGGAGATTGTGGCGGACGGCGACGGTTGGCTGGTTAAAGGCGGCACGGATTTGCACTCATTGCAGCAGGTCGTCGACAGCAGCGATCTGGTCAGCCCGAAAGAGGATTATGCCTCTCTGGCGGGAATGCTGCTGGCACACAGCGATGAGTTTCCGCAGGTGGGCGATGTGATTGAAATCCACCGGTTGCGCTTCCAAATCATGGAGGTGTCGGAGTACCGCATTGAGCTGGTCAGGGTGGAAAAAATCACCGAGCCGGTTGATGAGGAAGAAGAGTAAGCGTCATAAAACAGCCCCGAACTCTACGGGGCTGGTTTCCGCCGCGATGTTTATCACATAGCGTAAATCAGTCGCACTGAACCTTAATCGCCAGCCCGCCGCGCGACGTTTCGCGATATTTGGCGTTCATATCCTTACCGGTTTCGTACATGGTTTCGATCACCTTATCCAACGATACCCGCGGTTCGCTGGTGCGGCGCATCGCCATTCGTGCGGCGTTGATCGCCTTTACCGAGGCGATGGCGTTGCGTTCAATGCACGGAACCTGCACCTGACCGGCAACCGGATCGCAGGTTAAGCCCAGATTGTGCTCCATGCCAATTTCCGCGGCGACGCAGACCTGCTCCGGACTGGCGCCCATTAATTCCGCCAGCCCGGCGGCCGCCATTGAGCAGGCGACGCCCACTTCTCCCTGACAACCCACTTCCGCGCCGGAAATGGAGGCATTCATTTTGTACAGAATCCCCACCGCGCCGGCGGCGAGAAAATAGCGGATATAGATGCCCGGCCCCACCGGTTCGATGAAATGGTCGTAATAAGCGAGGACGGCCGGCACGATGCCGCAGGCGCCGTTGGTCGGCGCGGTAACGACGCGTCCGCCGGCGGCATTCTCTTCATTTACCGCCAGGGCAAACATATTGACCCAGTCGACGACATTCATCGGATCGTTTGACAGTTTGTCGGAGGCGACCAGCATGCGGCGCAAGGCTGAAGCACGGCGGGGAACCCGCAGAGGGCCGGGTAAAACGCCTTCGGTATTGACGCCGCGATCGATACAGGCGCGCATGGTTTGCCAGACGGCGGCGAAATAATCTTCGATATCCTGACGGCTATGCAAAGCCAGTTCGTTGCGCATTACCATGCCGGAGAGTGATAGGCCGCTTTGTTTGCAGTGCGCCAGTATTTCTTTCGCTGAATGAAAGTTATAGGGCACTGAGACTTCATTTAACACGCTGTTGCCGAAGTTTTCCTCATCGACGATAAACCCGCCGCCGATGGAATAGTAGGTCTTGCGGTAACGCTCTTTGCTGCCGGCAAACGCGGTGATGGTCATACCATTTTCGTGCAACGGCAGGTTTTCGCTGCGGAACACCATACCGCCTTCACGCGGGAAATCGACTTCATGCTGCCCATCCGCCAGTAACAGGCGTTCGCGCTGCTCAACGTCGCGGATAAAACTCGGAATGGCATCAATGTCGACGGTGTCCGGCATGTTGCCTGCCAGCCCCATGATGATGGCGATATCGGTGTGATGTCCTTTTCCGGTCAGCGACAGCGAACCGTAAACATCAACCGCGATCCGCGTGGTGGCGTCCAGTAAATGCCGGCTTATTAGCTCATCGACAAATTGCTTACCGGCTTTCATCGGTCCTACCGTATGAGAGCTAGAGGGGCCAATACCGATTTTAAACATGTCGAAAACGCTTATCACACAAAACCCCTTAAAAAGCGCACGTTAATCCGCTGGTTAGAATAAAATTCTCAAAATTGCGCTATTGTAGTGTGGAATATGTTGTGTGGCTTTCTTTTTCGCATGAAATAAACTTATGCCAGTTCACAACAGAACTTATTCCAGAAAGGCTGGGTGGGGTAATTAATCACCATTATAACCTTGTAAATGGCAGGGATAATTGGCGATGGAAAAGAAGTGGGGGCAATATCAGGGCGCGCTGGAAACATGCAGCGCAAGCTGGCGAATGATCGATGCCGTCAATCCCCAGACAAATTGCTGCCGATACCAGGAAAGGTAAACCCGATGGGGCCGCTGCCGTCGCTCGATATCAACGGGGTAATAGCGCGTCAGCGCCAATGCCTCTTCAAGCGGCATTTCAAACAGCTCGGCCACTTCGTGTTCATTAGGATAAAAATGCGTCCGGGCGGCAATAAGACCAATAACGGGCGTGACCTGAAACCCGCTGATGCTGTCTACCGGCGGCAACACGCCCAGCACCCGCACATTCTGCGGCGGGATGGCGACTTCTTCCTGCGCTTCGCGCAAAGCCGTCGCGATCAATGAGCGGTCATCACTATCGGCCGCGCCGCCGGGGAAAGCGACTTGTCCGGCGTGTTTTCTGAGGTTGGAGGCCCGTCGGGTGAGCAGCAGGGTCGGCGTAGGGCGGCAGACAATCGGCACCAACACCGCGGCATGCCGCGGCTGGCGGGCGACAGACGCGGGCGGCGGCGTTTGCAGTTGAAAGCGGGTAATAAACTCGGCCAAACTAAAAGGCGCAGCCGAGCGTAGCGCCGGCGCGCTGGTCTCAATCACGGAATGTGTCACGGGTATTAACCTGAGCATCTGGTTGACGATCCAATTCATCCTGCTGATTCGATGCATTCAGCAACGGCAAGATACGGCCTACTTTATCAAATGTTTCCTGATATTCCGCCTGTTCCTGACTGTCGGCAACAATTCCGCCGCCGGCCCAGCAGTATATTTTCCCCTGTTCGGTTAATAAGGTACGAATGGTGATGCTGGTGTCCATGGTGCCGCAAACGCTAAGGTAGCCGATACTGCCGCAATAGGCATTACGCCGGTGCGGCTCCAGCTCTTCAATAATCTGCATCGCCCGGATTTTGGGCGCGCCGGTAATGGAACCGCCGGGGAAGCAGGCCCGCAGCAGCGTCGTCGCGCGGCAGGTCTCGGGAAGCCGCGCCACGATGGTGCTGACCAGATGGTGCACCGCCGGAAAAGGCTCAACGGCAAACAGTTGCGGTACGCTGACGCTGCCGGGCGCCGCGACCCGGCCAATATCATTACGCAGTAAATCGACAATCATCAGGTTTTCCGCCCGATCTTTTTCCGACCGGGCCAGCCGCTCGGCCTGTCTGGCATCCGCCGCCGGGTCCGCCAGCCGCGGCAGCGTGCCTTTAATCGGCCGCGTCTGAATACGTTGATTCTCCAGCCACAGAAAACGTTCCGGAGACAGACTGATCACCGTATTTTCGGGCAGACGCAGAAAAGCGGAGAACGGCGCTTTGTTGTCGGATGACAGGCGTAAAAAAGCCTGCCACTCATCGCCCTGATACTCGGCGACAAAGCGTTGCGCCAGATTGACCTGATAACAATCTCCCGACAGCAGATAATCCTGTATTCGGCGAAATTTTTCGCCGTACGCTTCGCGTGACAGATTGGCGCGCCACGGCCCGGTGAGCTGAAAATCCGCCTGACGATCATAGACCGGCGGGTTCGCTAACCAGTCGAGCCGGTGCTGAAGGTGGCGATGTACGATCAGCGTTAATGTCTGGCGCTGATGATCGGCAATTAACGCCCAGTCATAAAGACCGATGGCCATATCCGGCAGGTCGATGTCCTGCGCGGCCTGTGTCGGCAGCGTTTCAATGCGGCGGCCGAGATCGTAACCGAACAGACCGAGCGCGCCGCCCTGAAAGGGGAAATCAGGGTGCGGGTCGGCGGCGATCCCCAGACTTTCAATTTGCTGCTGTAACAGTGAAAAGGGATCGTCGGCGGAGACCTGCCTGCCATCGTCACGAATAATGTCCGTTTGCCCGCCGCGCGTGCAGAGCGTCACTCTGGGGTCGGCCACCATAATATCAAAACGATTATGGGAATGTTCGGCAAAACCGGAATGCAGCAACATGGCCCACGGTTGTTGCGAAAACGGCGCGAAAAGCGTCAGCAATGCATCCGGCTGATAGGGCAGCGCGTGATAGACAGGGGATGAGGACATGGTATTTTCGTATAATCTCATGCTTTGCAGGTGGACGTCGGTTTCTGTGGTGAGCCCGGGGATTTTCCCGGTGGGCTAGCGTACCACAAACCGGAAGTTCTGGTGTATGGCTGAGATAGCGTGCGATGATACGCCCCGATTCAACCACCAGGAGTTTATCATGATTGCAGGTATGCCGGCATTGACGCATGAGCAGCAGCAGGAAGCCGTAGAGCGTATTCAGGCGCTGATGTCGCAGGGAATGAGCAGCGGTCAGGCTATCGCGACGGTGGCGGCCGAGATTCGTGAAACGCATAAAGGTGACAGGGTCACTGCTATGTTTGATGACGAAGAAACCAATGAAAACGATGAGGATGAGACGCGCTCTTTTGACGACGGCGAAGAAGAGGAAGAGCACTGACGGCTATTCCTCCGCTATCGCTTTACACGGCGGCAATCGCTTTTATTTCAATTTTATATTTCGGATTCATCAGCTTGGCCTGTACGGTGCAACGCACCGGCGCGCTGCCTGACACGACCCAGCTATCCCAGACGGCATTCATCGCCGCAAAATCTTCGGCGTCGGCCAGAAAAATGGTGACGTCCAACAGACGGCTTTTATCCGTTCCCGCCCGTTGCAGCACGGCATCCAACGCCGCCAGGGCATTTTCCGTCTGGGCGCGGGCGTCGTCATCCAGATTATCCGGCACGCTGGTGTGATACAGCGTGTTGTTGTGAATAACAGCATCGGACCAGCGGGCTTCAGCATCGATTCTGGTAATTGGCATAAGCGTGTTGTCTCTTCATCGTTGGTGAATAACGGCGTCAAGCCTAACATAATCTTTTACGCCGCTTTCATTTGCGCGGATAAAAAGTCCGTCTGATTTAGGGTGGTAGCCGTAGTTGAGTCTTGGCATAATCGGCGCGGCGCTATCATCAGGTAACGTCGGCCGTCTGCATATCCGATAAAGAGAGACAGTGTGACAAACGATCGTGTAATAGATGATTTTGCAACCGACGGGGCGCTGGCGAAAGCCATCCGCGGATTTAAACCGCGTGAACCCCAGCGGCAAATGGCACAGGCTGTCGCTCAGGCGATTGATAAGCGGCAGGCGCTGGTGGTGGAAGCCGGAACCGGAACCGGCAAAACCTATGCGTATCTGGCGCCGGCGCTGCGATCGGATAAAAAAGTCATTATTTCGACGGGGTCGAAAGCATTACAGGATCAGCTCTATAGCCGAGACTTGCCGACGGTGGCGCAGGCGCTGAAATACAAAGGTAAATTGGCGCTGTTGAAGGGACGATCCAACTATCTGTGTCTGGAGCGCCTTGACCAACAGTCGCTGGCGGGCGGCGATCTTTCCGCGGAAACGCTAAGCGAACTGGTTCGGCTGCGGGGATGGTCTTCTGAAACGGCGGAGGGCGACGTGACGACCTGTGCCGGGGTGGCGGAAGATAGCCCGGTCTGGCCGCTGGTGACTAGCACCAATGATAATTGCCTGGGCAGTGATTGCCCGCGATATAAAGAATGTTTTGTCGTTAAGGCGCGCCGCAAAGCCATGGATGCGGATGTCGTGGTGGTCAATCACCATCTCTATCTGGCGGATATGGTGGTTAAAGAGAGTGGTTTTGCCGAACTGATCCCCGACAGCGAGGTAGTGATTTTTGACGAGGCCCATCAGATCCCGGATATCGCCAGCCAGTATTTCGGTCAGCAGCTTTCCAGCCGGCAACTGATGGATTTGGCGAAAGATATGAGCATCGCCTACCGCACCGAGGTGCGTGACGCGGCGCAATTGCAAAAGAGCGCGGATCGCCTGACGCAAAGCACCCAGGATTTCCGCCTGGCGCTGGGCGACCCCGGGTTCCGCGGCAATCTGCGCGAAATCCTCAATCAGCCGTCGCTTCAGCGCGCGCTGGTGCTGTTGGATGATGCGCTGGAGCTGTGTTATGACGTGGCTAAACTCTCGCTGGGGCGCTCAGCCTTGCTGGACGCCGCCTTTGAACGGGCGACGCTATACCGCGGGCGTTTAAAACGATTGCTGGATGTGCAGCAACCCGGTTACAGCTACTGGTATGAATGCAGTTCCCGTCACTTCGTTCTGGCGCTGACGCCGCTTTCCGTTGCCGATCGCTTTCGCGAACTGATGAAAGAAAAACCGTCGGCCTGGGTATTTACCTCCGCCACGCTGTCAGTTAATGAGCAGCTCACGCATTTTACCCGGCGGCTGGGGCTGGATGACGCCGATACCCATACCTTGCTGCTGCCCAGTCCGTTTGATTATGCCCGTCAGGCATTGCTCTGTGTGCCGCGCTATCTGCCGGAAACCCATCGACCCGGCGCCGCCCGGCAACTGGCCGCCATGCTGCGTCCGCTGATTGAGGCGAATCAGGGGCGCTGTTTTATGTTGTGCACCTCGCATCAGATGATGCGCGAGCTGGCCGCCGAATTCCGGGCAACGCTGACGTTGCCGGTTTTATTGCAGGGGGAAACCGGTAAAGCGCAACTCCTCTCGCAGTTTGTCTCGGCGGGTAACGCGCTGCTGGTGGCGACCAGCAGCTTTTGGGAAGGGGTTGACGTGCGCGGCGATACGCTGTCTTGCGTGATTATCGACAAACTTCCGTTCACTTCGCCGGACGATCCGCTATTGAAGGCGCGCATTGAAGATTGCCGTTTGCGGGGCGGCGAACCCTTCGATGACGTGCAATTGCCGGATGCGGTGATCACGCTGAAACAGGGCGTGGGGCGTTTGATTCGGGATATTGACGATCGCGGCGTGCTGGTTATTTGTGATAACCGTCTGGTTATGCGCCCGTATGGCGCCGTGTTTCTCAATAGCCTGCCGCCGGCTCCCCGCACCCGCGATCTCGGCCAGGCCATCGAATTTCTTACCCGGAAAGCATAACGGAAATGTGCCGGGGGCTATGTTATGATGCGCGCCGTTAAGACTTATTTTTTATCCCGCCTGAGGTTGGCATGTCTACGCGAATTCTAGCGCTTGATACCGCGACGGAAGCCTGTTCCGTCGCACTCTGGAATGATGGTGAAATTCATTCTTTATTTGAAATTTGTCCCCGGGAACATACGCAGCGTGTGTTGCCGATGGTTCAGCAAGTGCTGGCGGAAAGCGGCCTGACGCTCAATGCGCTGGATGCGCTGGCATTTGGTCAGGGGCCGGGGAGTTTTACCGGCGTGCGTATCGGTATTGGTATTGCTCAGGGACTTGCTCTGGGCGCCGAGCTGCCGATGATCGGCGTTTCCACGCTGGCGACTCTGGCGCAGGGCGCATTTCGCCGTACCGGCGCCACGCGGGTATTGGCTGCCATTGATGCCCGCATGGGTGAGGTTTACTGGGCCAAATACCAGCAAGAGGCCGATGGGCGCTGGCAAGGCGACGCGTCTGAAGCCGTGTTGACGCCGCAGCAGGCGCGGGATCTGAGCGCTGAATTGAGTGGCCGGTGGGCAACCGCCGGCACGGGATGGAAAACCTACGCCGATCTGGTGAATCACCCGGCAATAGCATTGCTGGATGGCGACACGCTGTTACCCCAAGCGGAAGATATGCTGCCGCTGGCATTGACGCAATGGCTGGACGGTCGGGCGGTAAGCGTGGAACGGGTTCAACCCCGTTATCTGCGCAATGAAGTCGCCTGGAAAAAACTGCCCGGTCGTGAATGAACAGCAACTTATTCTGTGCGATATAGTCTAATTATCAGGCCCTGGAAAAGGAGATGTCATGATTATTGCACGGTATATGAATGATAAAATGCGGCATGCCCGGCGGCAACGCGCTGTCTGGGTCGGTATCCTTATCGCCGCAGCATGGCTGCTTTCCGGATGCGTCACGGTGCCTGATGCCATCAAGGGAACTTCTCCAACGCCTCAGGACGATCTTGTGCGGGTCATGAATGCGCCGCAGCTGTATGTGGGGCAAGAGTCCCGCTTTGGCGGCCGGGTGGTCGGCATTCGGAATGAAGCCGACAAAACCCGATTGGAAATTGCCGCCATGCCGCTGGACAGCGGCGCTAAACCCCGTCTGAATCTGCCTTCCGAAGGACGCTTTATTGCTTATGTAAACCGCTTTCTGGAGCCGGTGGATTTTAAAGACAAATTAGTTACCGTTGTCGGCCCCATCACGGGAACGGAGCAGGGGGCCATCGGCGACAAGCCATACCGCTATGTGGTGGTTGACGCTCAGGGATATAAACGCTGGAATGTGGCGCAGCGTGTGGTGATGCCGCCGGGGGCTTACGGCCCGTGGGGCTGGCATGCCCGCTACGGCTATGGCTGGGGCCCCGGTTGGGGATTCGGCGGTGGATGGTACGGCCCGGCTCAGATTGAGACGGTAGTGACGGAATAAACCACCGTTGGGCACGATAGAAATCAGGCGACTCGGTTGCCTGATTTTTTTTGAACAAGTTATTAACATAAAATAAGTGATCGGCCTCGCAACCTTGACATTGTTTGCTTTTCAACTGGTAAGCTGAGTTAAAATAATGTTAACAATCATCTGGTAGTGAGGCTGACGATGCCGCTAAAAAAATATCTCGGGAGTGATGTCTTGGACAAAATTTGGCTATCGCGCTATCCGGCAGGTGTACCCGCCGACATCGATCCGGATTGCTATTCCTCACTGGTTGAAATGTTTGAGAATGCGGTGGCGCGTTACGCCGATCGGCCTGCATTCAGCAATATGGGCGAAGTGATGACTTTCCGTAAGCTGGAAGAGCGCAGCCGGGCGTTTGCCGCCTATCTGCAAAATCAGCTTAAACTGAAGAAAGGCGACCGTGTGGCATTGATGATGCCAAATCTGTTGCAATACCCGGTGGCGTTGTTTGGCGTGCTACGGGCCGGTATGGTGGTGGTCAACGTCAATCCGCTGTACACCCCGCGTGAACTGGAATATCAGTTGAAAGACAGCGGCGCCAGCGCCATTGTGATTGTATCCAATTTCGCGCACACGCTGGAAAAGGTGGTGCATAACACTCAGGTGCGGCACGTTATCCTAACGCGCATGGGCGATCAGCTATCGACGGCGAAAGGGACGCTGGTCAATTTTGTGGTTAAGTACATTAAGCGGCTGGTGCCTAAATATCATCTGCCGGACGCCATTTCATTCCGGCGGGTGTTGCAAGAGGGGCGGCGCTTGCAATATGTGAAGCCGGATATCATCAATGCCGACCTGGCTTTCCTGCAATATACCGGCGGCACCACCGGCGTCGCCAAAGGCGCGATGCTGACTCACCGTAACTTGCAGGCGAATCTGGCGCAGTGTAAAGCGGCCTATGGCCCGGTATTGCAGGAAGGGCATGAGGTGGTGGTCACCGCACTGCCGCTGTATCATATTTTCGCCCTGACGGTGAATTGCCTGTTGTTTATCGAATTTGGCGGAACCAATCTGTTGATAACCAATCCCCGTGATATCCCCGCGCTGGTGAAGGAGTTATCGCAGCATCCGTTTACCGTCGTGGTCGGGGTCAATACGTTATTTAATGCGCTGTTGAATAATAAAGAATTTCATGAGCTGGATTTCTCGACGCTGCGATTGTCGGTCGGCGGCGGGGCCTCGGTACAGCAGGCGGTGGCCGAACGCTGGGAAAAGCTGACCGGCAAACATCTGCTGGAAGGCTATGGGCTGACGGAAAGCTCGCCGCTGGTTTCCGGCAATCCCTACGATTTGAAATATTACAGCGGAAGCATCGGTCTGCCGGTGCCGTCGACGGATGTGCGCATCATTGATGGCGAAGGCAATGATGTCGCGCCCGGCGAATCAGGGGAGCTGTGGATCCGTGGCCCGCAGGTGATGCTGGGCTATTGGCAGCAGCCCGCGGCGACCGACGAGGTATTGAAAGACGGCTGGCTGGCCACCGGTGACATTGTCACCGCGGATGATCAAGGCTTCCTGCGGGTTATCGATCGCAAAAAAGATATGATCTTGGTGTCGGGGTTTAACGTTTATCCGACTGAAATTGAAGATGTGATTACCCGCCATCCTAAAGTTTCGGAATCTGCGGTTATCGGCGTCGCCAATGACGTTTCCGGCGAGGCGGTAAAAGCCTTTGTGGTGCGTCGTGACGGTTCGCTGACCAAAGACGAACTGATCACTCACTGTCGCCGCAATCTTACCGGGTATAAAGTGCCGAAAGAAATTGAGTTTTGCGAGGATTTACCTAAATCGAATGTAGGAAAGATTTTGCGGCGGGAGTTGCGCGACGACCCCGATAAAACCAGGGAAACCGCAACGCCGTAGCAGAATGGATAGCCGCGGGTGATTTATCAGTAAAACGTCTGCCAGATGCGGGCAGGACAGGATATCATAGGTTTCAGGCATTATCGTTGACCCTGCCGATAGGCGGCGGATTACGCGCCGCGGCCAATCTCACGCCGGTATAACCGGCGTTACTTTTTATCAATGTTTTATATTGAAACAACCAAGAGAATGATGTTTTGAATTATCAGTTGATCACCACCGACGCCGGGTTAAAACAGGTTTGCACGCATGCGCGCCAATATAAACAGGTTGCGCTGGATACCGAGTTCGTCAGAACCCGTACCTACTATCCGCAATTAGGGCTGATTCAGTTGTTCGATGGTGAACGGCTTTCGCTTATCGATCCCTTGACGATCGCCGACTGGACGCCTTTTCAGCAACTGCTGCGCGACGAGCAGGTCATCAAGTTTTTGCATGCCGGCAGCGAGGATCTGGAAGTTTTCCTCAATGCGTTTGGCCTGTCTCCCGAGCCGTTTATCGATACCCAGATTTTGGCCGCTTTTTTAGGCAAGCCGCTCTCTTATGGCTTTGCGGCGTTAGTGGCCGAATATCAGGATGTCGCGCTGGATAAAAGCGAGTCGCGAACTGACTGGATGGCACGTCCATTAAGCGCCAGACAGTGCGACTATGCCGCCGCCGATGTGTTCTATCTGTTGCCGATGGCAATAAAACTGGTCGAGGAAACGGAGGCCGCCGGATGGATGGCGGCTGCGCTGGATGAGTGCCGTTTACTGTGTCAGCGCAAGCAGGAAATATTGGCTCCCGAGTTGGCCTATCGTGAAATAGGCAATGCCTGGCAGTTGCGCGGCCGTAATCTGGCCTGTCTTCAGAAGCTTGCCGAGTGGCGTCTGCGCAAAGCGCGTGAACGCGACAGCGCGGTGAATTTCGTGGTACGTGAAGAGAATCTGTGGCAGGTGGCGCGTTTTTTACCCGCGTCGCTGGGCGAGCTGGATTCGTTAGGGCTGAGCGGCCCGGAGATCCGCTATCACGGCAAAACGCTGCTGGCGTTGGTCGATCAGACTAACGGCATGACCGACGCAGACTGCCCGGCTCCGGTGATCAATCTTATCGACTATCCCGGCTATAAAAAGGCATTTAAAGATATTAAGGCGCTGGTACAACGCGTAAACGAACGTAGCGGATTATCCGCCGAACTACTGGCGTCACGGCGTCAGATTAATCGGCTGCTTAACTGGCACTGGAAATTAAGTGGCGGGAAGGAGCCGGCGCCGGAAATGTTGTCTGGCTGGCGTAATCGTTTATATGGCGATGAGCTACGGGAAATTTTACAGGCGTATTAACGGCGGGCGTAAAAAACGTTTATTTCGGAGATATCCGAAATAAACAGAGAACCCTTTCAGCAGCAATGTCTTTTATTCAACGCGCGTATTTTTCGGTTATATAACACTCTCTGCAAATAAGCAGAGAGTGTTATGGCGGAAAAATCATTTCGGTGTTTCTTCCGCTTCCGGTAATGTGACGTTCAGTTCAAGCACGGAAATATCATCGCCTTTTTGCTCTAACTGAACGGTGACCATTTCCGGGTCGATCTGTACATATCTACAGATGACCTCCAGAATATCCCGTTTTAATTGCGGCAGATAATGGGGTTCGCTATCTCCCCGACGTCGCTCCGCGACAATAATTTGCAGCCGTTCCTTGGCAATATTGGCCGTCGTTTTTTTGCGGGACAGAAAGAAGTCGAGTAATGCCATAATTTATCCCCCAAAAAGTCGTTTAAGGAAACTTTTCTTCTCTTCTTCAACGAAGCGGAAAGGCCGCTCTTCGCCTAACAGACGATCAACGGTGTCTGAATAGGCTTTACCCGCATCGGCTTCCGGGTCCAGGATCACCGGTTCGCCCTGGTTGGACGCGCGCAGAACGGATTGATCTTCCGGGATCACCCCAACCAGCGGAATGCGGAGAATCTCAAGTACGTCCTCCATGCTCAGCATGTCGCCGCGATTGACCCGGCCGGGGTTATAGCGGGTCAACAGCAGGTGTTCTTTAATCGGCTCCTCCGAACGTTCGGCACGGCGCGATTTGGAGGACAGAATACCCAGAATACGGTCGGAGTCGCGTACTGAAGAGACTTCCGGGTTGGTGGTGATAACGGCTTCGTCGGCGAAATAGAGCGCCATCAGCGCGCCGGTTTCGATGCCGGCCGGAGAGTCGCAGACGATGAAGTCAAAAGCCATTTCGCTCAGGTCATCAAGCACTTTTTCCACGCCTTCACGGGTAAGCGCATCTTTGTCGCGGGTTTGCGACGCCGGCAGAATATAAAGATTCTCCGTCCGCTTATCTTTAATCAGCGCCTGATTTAATGTGGCATCGCCTTGAATAACATTAACAAAATCATAAACCACACGACGCTCGCACCCCATGATCAGGTCGAGGTTGCGCAGACCGATGTCAAAGTCGATGACAACCGTCTTTTTTCCTTTTTGGGCTAAACCGGTAGCAATGGCCGCGCTTGAAGTGGTCTTGCCAACGCCCCCTTTACCCGATGTAACAACAATGATGCGTGCCATAAATGTTTCCTTGAAAGGGCTTAGTCTAGAGGTTGTATGTTTAAAACGTTATCCAGCAGGTTCAGGTTAACCCTTGCCGCCTGCCCGGAAAATGAAGACGGTATCTGATCGCTAAGCCAGTAGCGGCCGGCGATCGACACCAGCTCTGCGGCCAGATGCGTACAAAATATCTGGCTCTGCACATCGCCGGATACGCCGGCCAGGGCGCGGCCGCGCATCATGCCGTAAATATGAATGTTGCCGTCGGCGATCACTTCCGCGCCCGCGCTGACGCTGCTGGTCACAATCAGATCGCAGTTCCGCGCATAGATTTGCTGGCCGGAACGAACGGGAGTGCTGATGACTTGGGTCTTCACGACGGCAGGCACCGCCATGACGGGAGGCGTCGCCCGCCGCTGCTCTTTTCCTTCGCTCAGCAGGGGCAACCCCGCTTGCGTGATAACCTGTTTCAACTGCTCGTCTTTGCATCCACTGATGCCCACGACGTGCAGCCCGGTGGAAGAAATGGCCTGCTGTAATTTTATCCAGTCGATATCCGCGGTTAATGCGGCGACATTAATGACAACGGGGGCATTTTTCAGAAAAGCCGGCGCTTGCTCGATCTTTTCCTGTAATGCCTGATAAATTACCTCGGGTTGGGGATCATGCAAATGAACAACCGATAAGGTAAAGCTGCTGCCTTTTAGTTCAATTGGCGTTTGTGACATCTATCCTGACTCAGTTTCAGCATCTTTTAATCCTCAGAGTAACATCTAAGGCATGATATTCCAGAGCGCTGTAAGCATGTTATAGTCACAATTATATACAGGCAAGACGCCATTCTCATTAAATAGAGTAAAAAAAATGTTTTGTGTGATCTACCGAAGCGCCAAACGCGAACAAACCTATCTGTATGTCGAAAAAAAAGACGATTTTTCCCGGGTGCCGGAAGAATTGATGAAAAGTTTCGGCACGCCGCATTTAGCCATGTTATTACCGCTGGACGGCAGTAAGAAATTGGCCAGCGCCGATATTGAAAAAGTTAAACGCGCGCTTGAAGATCAGGGTTTTTATCTACAGGTTCCGCCGCCGCCGGAAAATTTATTAAAAACGCTTTGGTAAATGTAAAAAAATAATACCACCGTTATTTTCGGATAATGCCTTAGTCATAATAACGTCCGGTTTATTTTTCAAAAAGAAATGCGCTTCCCTGCGGCGCGATGGCGCAGAGAGTGATGATGATGGCAGAATTGAACGGTGGAATAGGGTAAAAGGTGGGGTTGCTTCAAGGCAAGCCCTCCTTTCTCCAAAGGCTGAGTTTTGACGTGATAGCGCGTATTTCTGCAAGATTGCATTTTTATACGCTCTTATTGTGATAAGTGTAATATTTACCCAACTGACAGGGCAGGAGACGATTCATGTATCAACACAGAGACTGGCAGGGGGCGCTGCTTGATTTCCCGGTAAACAAAGTGGTGTGCGTTGGCAGCAACTATTCCGCGCACATTAAAGAAATGGGAAGCGCGACGCCGACTGAACCCGTTTTATTCATCAAGCCGGAAACCGCGCTGTGCGATTTACGTCAGCCAGTCGCTATTCCCAAAAATCTCGGCTCGGTACATCATGAGGTCGAACTGGCGGTGCTGATTGGCACGCCGCTTAAGCAGGCGAATGAAGAACGGGTCGCGCGGGCGATCGCCGGTTACGGCGTGGCGCTGGATTTGACGCTGCGCGACGTACAGTCCGCATGCAAAAAAGCGGGGCAACCGTGGGAAAAAGCGAAGGCATTTGATGGCTCCTGCCCGATCTCCGGCTTTATTCCGGTGGCCGAATTCGGCGATCCGCAGCAGACCGAACTGGGGGTGAAAGTGAATGACGACGTTCGCCAGCAGGGGAACACCCGCGATATGATTACACCGATCCTGCCGTTGATTGCCTATATGAGCCGCTTCTTTACGTTACGGGCCGGCGATATCATTCTGACCGGAACGCCTCAAGGGGTTGGGCCGATTCAGTCTGGCGATATGCTGAAAATCACCGTCAATGACCGTACCCTCAACACCCGTATTATCTAAATGCCGTGCTACCCGCGTCGGTGCGGACGGGTAGCAAAACTTGCCTCGGCGTGTTAAACCCGTTATACAGAGCGCCCCAACAGATTAACCCGGAAAGAAAAATGACTGAACGCCCTTTTTGGCAGCAAAAGACCTTATCCGACATGACCGACGACGAATGGGAGTCGCTGTGCGATGGCTGCGGGCAGTGCTGTTTGAATAAACTCATTGATGAGGATACGGAGGAGATTTACTTTACCAACGTCGCCTGTAATCAACTGAATATAAAAAGCTGCCAATGTCGTAATTACAGCCGGCGCTTTGAGTATGAACCTGACTGCATCAAACTTACCCGCGAAAATTTGCTGACCTTTAACTGGTTGCCGGCCACCTGCGCCTATCGGCTCATCCATGAAAAAAAAGGGTTGCCGCAATGGCATCCGTTGATTACCGGCTCTAAAGCAGCGATGCACGGCGAGCGCATTTCTGTCCGGCACATTGCCGTGCGGGAAAATGAGGTTGTGGATTGGCAAGACCATATCCTGAACAAGCCGGCGTGGGCCAGATAACGTCATATTTTGCTGCGCCTCTCCCAGGTGAAAATCCAAATGTGTTGTATAATTTTAATACAACAACGGCGAAACAAAGGGGGGAGCAGATGATTAACTTTGAAAAGATGATTCTTGGGTACAGCGATCAGTACGCTGACTTTGCTGCTTCAACGATTGCTTTCATGGAGAGTCAGAAAAAAAAGATTAATGCTGATGAAATAGCGGAAAAAATCCCACAAGAGAAAAGGCAGTATTTCATAGAAAGATTAGACCATTACAGGGATATTTATGGAGCACAGCAGCAACGATAGCTAAGAAAGCCCGGTTTTTTCATCCGGGCTTTCTTTCTGGCCGCACGCTGATTTTTCAGCGGCTGAAAAGATCGCGACGCTTAGGGCGGAAAGGCTGAGCAATTAACACCAGCACCGCAATCAGCAAATAGACGGCAAATATCCCCACCAGCCACTGCGGCATTTCCAGCGAAAGAAATTGCCATTGACGTTCCGCGCAATCCCCCGTTGCGTTGAAGACGGCGGGAAGCCATTTATCCAGCGGCAACCATGACGGAAAACTGACGAAAAAGTCGCAGGTATTAAAAGGCGATGGGTGCAGCAGGATATCCGTATGCTTCCAGGCCAGACGCAGCCCTTCATATGCGCTGTATATCCATAGCGCAATAGCGGGATAACGTAACAGGCTGGCTGGCGCTATCGCGCCTAACAAACCGGCGCCCATGATGCCGAACAGCGCATTACGCTGATAAATGCAAAGCACGCAGGGCTTCAATAGCATGACATGCTGGAAATAAAGCGCGACCAATTCCAGGATTAAGGCCGTGAATGCTAATAGCAACCAGGCTCCGCGCCCGCGCGAGCAACGGTTGAGAAATCGCAACATACGAGTATTCCATGCTAAAAATGATCGAATCAGCAGCGTAAACCTGGCCGGTTTCACTACCATCATTTCACTGTGCAAACTGTAACAAAGGTATTTATTTGATTCTCTTCTTTATTCAGCGATAGTTCAACACCACTGAAAGCCGCTGACGGTACTTACTATCGCCTGACCACTATACACGATCGCGGCCGTTAATGACGGCCATAACCACGCCTGATCGACGCAGAGGCGCTTTTTCATCGCTAAACGTATTGGACTCGGGGCCAGAGGAAAAATTCAATAGCCGGCCGGTTATATAGTGTGGACGCTTTGGGTGGTTTTGCCGGTGGTCACAGTTTTAGGTTGAATTTGTCGGGCGTATCGCCGCCATACTATGTCATGTTTAGTTCGTCTGGTATGATGAGCTAAGCTTTCATCAGTAAATATCGCTACGGAATATCAAACTCATGGTAATAAAGGCGCAAAGTCCGGCCGGATTCGCGGAAGAATATATCATTGAAAGTATATGGAATAACCGCTTTCCTCCGGGGTCGATTCTGCCGGCAGAAAGAGAGCTTTCCGAGCTGATAGGGGTGACGCGCACCACATTGCGAGAAGTGCTTCAGCGATTGGCCCGTGACGGCTGGTTGACCATTCAGCATGGTAAACCAACGAGAATCAACAACTTCTGGGAAACATCGGGGCTGAATATTCTGGAAACGCTGGCCCGGCTCGATCACGATAGCGTCCCGCAACTCATTGATAATCTTCTGGCGGTTCGTACCAATATCGCGGCTATTTTTATCCGTACGGCGTTACGGCAACACCCGGAAAAGACCCGCGAAGTCTTACAGCAAACCGCATCGGTGGATGATAATGCGGATTCTTTCGCCCAGCTTGATTACAACGTATTCCGCGGCCTGGCGTTTGCGTCCGGTAATCCGATTTACGGCCTGATCCTGAACGGCTTGAAAGGGCTGTATATTCGCGTGGGCCGTTACTATTTTTCTAATCCTGACGCGCGAAAACTGGCTTTGGATTTCTATAGCCGGCTGGAAACGCTGTGTCATGACGGATTATATGAGCAGGTGATGGATGTGGTGCGTCATTATGGTAAGGAAAGCGGTGCGATCTGGCATAGCATGCAGAGCGCCATTCCACGCGATATCGCTGAAATCCGTCGCTGATGACGAAAAGGGTATTCAGGCTGTTATCTGAATACCCTTTATCAACGGGCGTTTTGCTATCAATGTTCGAGCGCTATGAGGACGATACACTGCGTGGCGGACACCGCTCCAGCAACTCGATGCTGCCATCGTCATTCGCCTGTTCCATAAATACCTCAAATCCCCACAAACGATGAACATGCTTCATCACTTCATTCCTGCTTTTATCCAGCGGCGCACGGTTATGCGGGATATAGCGTAAAGTCATGGAACGATTACCGCGCAAATCCACATTCCAGACCTGAATATTCGGTTCAAGATGGCTGAGGTTATATTGCGCGGACAACTCCTGCCGGATTAATCGATAGCCTTCTTCATCATGAATCGCGGCGATTTCCAGATAATTATTCTGATCGTCGTCAAGAACGGTAAACAGGCGGAAATCGCGCATCAGCTTCGGCGACAGGAACTGGCTGATAAAACTTTCATCTTTAAAGTTCTGCATGGCGAAATGAAGCGTGTCGAGCCAGTCTTTACCGGCGATATCCGGGAACCAGTAACGATCTTCCTCCGTAGGTTCCTGACAGATGCGCTTAATGTCCTGAAACATCGCAAAGCCCAGTGCGTAGGGATTGATCCCGCTGTAGTACGGGCTGTTATACGGCGGCTGGTATATGACGTTGGTATGGCTATGCAGGAATTCCAGCATAAAACGTTCGGAAACCCGGCCTTCATCATATAGGTGGTTAAGAATGGTGTAGTGCCAGAACGTGGCCCATCCTTCATTCATCACCTGAGTCTGTTTCTGCGGGTAGAAATACTGGCTGACCTTACGGACAATCCGTAAAATTTCTCGCTGCCAGGGTTCCAGCAGCGGCGCGTTTTTTTCCATAAAATAGAGCAGGTTTTCCTGCGGCTCTTGCGGGAAACGCCGCGCTTGTTCCTGAGAAACGCCCTGTTCGCGGCGGGGAAGCGTTTTCCACAAATCGTTGACCTGACTTTGCAAATAGGCTTCACGGCTCTTCTGCCGGGATTTTTCCTCTTCCAACGATATTTTCTGCGGACGTTTGTAGCGATCGACACCATAGTTCATCAGTGCGTGACAGGAATCCAGCAGTTGTTCCACCTCTTCCACGCCGTAGCGCTCTTCGCATTGCGCAATATACTGCCGGGCGAAAATCAAATAATCGACAATCGAGCCGGCGTCAGTCCAACTGCGGAACAGATAATTGCCTTTGAAGAAGGAGTTATGTCCGTAGCAGGCGTGAGCCATGACCAACGCCTGCATGGGCAGCGTATTTTCTTCCATCAGATAAGCGATACAAGGGTCTGAGTTGATAACGATTTCGTAAGCCAGACCTTGTTGACCGTGCTTGTAACGCTGCTCGGTTTCGATAAATTTTTTCCCGAATGACCAGTGAGAATAGTTGATCGGCATACCGATGCTGGAATAGGCATCCATCATTTGTTCGGACGTAATCACTTCAATTTGATGAGGATAGGTGTCCAGACGATAAAGTTTCGCTACCCGATCTATCTCATCCAGATAGACCTGCAATAACTCAAACGACCAGTCTGGCCCATCGTCCAGGCGATGCGTTTTTTTTACCGGGTTATCAGTCGATATAGCCATCAGCGCGCCCCTTACGTGATTCGTCTGCACCATATCGTACAGACATTATTAATCGTAGCTCAATCTGATAAAAGTGACGTAAAAACGGTAGGTTGGCAGAAAATATTCATGGCATAGGTTCGTATATTAGGCTGTTCGCACCGCTAACGAACAATAGATAAATGCTATATCTACACCTGATGACAATTTTTACCTAAATGCTAGAGTAGTCTTTTATTCTAATAGACAATCGATTATCCAGCATATTACAGGGTTACGGTAAATCGGAATCATTGAGGGAGAGAAGTAAAGATGCGGGTTGCAATTCTAGGGAGCGGCGTTATTGGGGTAAGCAGTGCCTGGTATCTGGCGCAGGCCGGGCATGAGGTGACGATCATCGACCGGCAGCCGGAGCCGGCGCTTGAAACCAGCGCCGGCAATGCCGGACAGATCTCCCCGGGTTATTCCGCTCCCTGGGCCGCGCCGGGTATCCCGTTGAAAGCCGTCAAATGGTTGTTTCAGCGGCATGCTCCGCTGGCGATCCGGCCGGATTTTTCGACTGAACAGTTGCGTTGGATGTGGCAGATGCTGCTGAATTGCGACAGCAGCCATTACAAAATCAATAAAGCCCGTATGGTTCGGTTGGCGGAATACAGCCGGGATTGTTTGCAGACGCTGCGTCAGAAAACCGATATCCAATATGAAGGCCGGCAGGGCGGTACGCTGCAATTGTTCCGCACGGCGCAGCAATACGAAAACGCGGCCCGCGATATCACGGTATTGAAAGAGGCGGGCGTACCTTATCAACTGCTGGATAAGCTGCAATTGTCCACCGTCGAACCTGCGCTGGCGAATGTGACGGATAAACTCACCGGCGGCTTGCGTCTGCCGCATGATGAAACGGGGGATTGTCAGTTATTCACCCGCCAGCTGGCGAAAATGGCCGCGGACGCCGGCGTGGTATTTAAGTTCGGTATGGCCGTTCGCCATCTACAGGTGGAAGGGCAACAGATCGTTGGCGTGCAATGTGATGATGAAGTGTTAACCGCGGATGCTTATGTCATGGCCTGCGGTTCATATTCTACCGGGTTGTTGCGCGATTGGTTCGCTATTCCGGTTTATCCGCTTAAAGGCTACTCCCTGACCATTCCGCTGGCGGATGCCAGCGCCGCGCCGGTTTCCACGGTGCTGGACGAAACCTATAAGGTCGCCATCACGCGCTTTGATCGGCGTATCCGCGTAGGAGGCATGGCGGAAATCGTCGGTTTCAATACCTCGCTGAATGGGAGACGGCGTGAAACGTTGGAGAGGGTGGTACGCGATCTTTACCCGCATTGCGGGCCGATTGAGCAGGCGACGTTCTGGACCGGGTTACGTCCTATGACGCCGGACGGCACGCCGTTGGTCGGACGTTCGCCGCTGAAAAACCTGTACCTGAATACCGGGCATGGCACCTTAGGCTGGACGATGGCCTGTGGCTCAGGCCAACTGCTGGCCGATATTATTTCGGGTAAAACGCCGGATATTCAATCCGACGATTTATCGGTATTCCGCTACGCCAACGTCTAACGCTGAGGCAGCGGTGTAATGCGGCCTTTCAACGTGCGGGTTAACAGCCTGGCCCGGACGGCCAGCAACGCCGCGCACAGCATGACCATCGCCAGTGACACTTTAGCGGGCAGCGGCAATGCCATCGCCGCCAGCCCTAATACCGCGCCGCCGGCCATCTGAATAAAGCCGACCATCGCCGAGGCAATCCCGGCTTCATTGGAGTACGGTTCCAGCGCGTAGCTGGTGGCCGGGCCGATTAAAAATGCCAGCCCGGCGCAGGCCAGTCCGACGGGCAGCATGTAGCTTGGCCAGCTATTCTGCAAATGCGGCGGCAGCAGGGCAACGCTTAGAAGCAGGCTGAGGAATCCGGCCCCCATCAGTATGCTGCCCATCGTCAGACAAACCGGCCGGCCGGCTTTGCGAATAATCCGGTTGGCAAAAAAGCTGACCAGCATAATCCAAAAGCCATTTCCGCCGAAAGCGAATGAAAACTGCAACGGCGTCAACTGCGCCTGATTCATCAATACCACTGATGAAAAGGTGACATAGGTCAGCGCCATTCCCATTGCTCCCGCATTGACTAACGCAAAGACTAAAAAGCGCGGATTGGATAAAATGCGGGCATATTGCCGCAGGGGCAACTCACGAATAGGTAGGGTTGTGTCCGGCCTGGTTTCGGGCAGAAAAAAGCCGATCAACACCAGGATCACCGCGCTGTAGCCGGTCAGAAACCAGAACGGCGCGCGCCAGCCAAAGGCTTCGGCCAGCAGTCCGCCGAGCAACGGCGCCAATGCCGGCACGATGTTGAGCGTGCCGTTAAGAAAACCGTATGTTCGGGCGGCATCATTGCCATTCAGTCTGTCGCGTACGCAACTGAAAATCGCCACGGCGGTGCAGCAGACGGCGATACCTTGAAAAAGGCGTGAAACAATAAAAACGACGGCATCATTTGCCAACGCCGCCATCGCCGCCCCGATGATGTAGAGAATCACGCCGGCAAGCGCCATCGGTCGGCGACCGTACATGTCTACCAGCGGGCCGGCGACCAGTTGGCCCAAACCCATCACCAGAATAAACAGTGCGATAGTTGATTGAATCAGAGGTTCCGAGCTATTCAATCCTTGAGCAATGGCGGGGATCAGGGGTAAATAAATATCGATGCCCAGCGGCCCCAGTAATACCAGAGCCAGCAAGAGCAGAACAAATTTTTGCATCACCAGACAGAAACCTAAATTTTATTTACCGATAGGGTAATGCCCGCGGTTCATGAATGAAAGCGTTATATTGGTGACGTTGTAACAAAAGATGCCGTTGCGCTAATTCGTGCAGGCCGAACTATCGCGCGTTGACCACAAAAATCGCGCTCGAACGTAGCGAACCGGCAGGGGATGGGGAGCATAAAATCAGCCAGAAAAGAGTAACTGGCTGGTTTATTTATGCTAATTACCGACGGTCTGTTTACGGAAAAGTTCGCGGAAAACCGGATAGATATCATCCGGATCGCGAATATGCTGCATAGCAAAATTGTCGAACTCATCGCGCAACATTTCATATTCACGCCACAGCGTTTGATGTGAACGCCGGGTGATTTCAATGTAGCTGTAATAGCGCACCATCGGCAGCAGTTGTTTGGCCAGGATCTGGTGGCACAGCGGTGAGTCGTCGGCCCAGTTATCGCCGTCGGATGCCTGGGCGGCATAAATATTCCATTGCGACGGGTCATAACGTTCCTTGACGACTTCTTCCATAAGCTTTAAGGCGCTGGAAACGATGGTCCCGCCCGTTTCCTGTGAATAGAAGAACTCTTGCTCATCCACCTCTTTGGCCTGCGTGTGGTGGCGAATATAAACGACATCGACGTTTTTATAGTTTCTGCTGAGAAACAGGTAGAGCAGAATATAAAAGCGCTTGGCCATATCTTTTGTCGCCTGATCCATGGAGCCGGAAACATCCATCAGACAAAACATCACCGCCTGACTGGATGGCTCGGCCCGGCGTTCATAGTTTTTGTAACGCAGGTCAAACGTATCGATAAACGGCACGCGGGCAATCTTTTGGCGCAGCTCGGCAATCTCCTGGCGCAGACGCTCTTCTTCCAGCAGCTGCGCCGGCTCGGTGTTCGCCAGTTGCTCCAGCGTTTCCTCCAGGACATGCAACTCCCGGCGTTTGCCCGCGGTCATTGCCATGCGTCGAGCCAGCGAGTTTTGCAACGAGCGCACCACGCTGATATTCGCGGGAACGCCATTGGCGGTGTAACCCGCCCGATGGGTTTTGTACTCATTAAGCTGCCGGTGCTGGGTTTTTTTCAGATTCGGCAGCGCCAAATCCTCAAACAGCAGATCCAGATATTCATCCTTGGAGATCTGAAACACAAACTCATCCTGGCCTTCGCCGTCTTTACTGGCATCGCCCTGACCGGAGCCGCCGCCGCCTCCCTGCGGCCGCTCGATTCGGTCATTCTGTACAAAGTGATCGTTCCCGGGATGGACGCGATGACGCCGTCCTCCGCGGCCCTGATGAAACATGGGTTCGCTGATGTCCCCATTGGGGATCGACACCGACTCCCCGCTTTCGATATCCGTCACCGAACGCTTATTGATGGCCTCGGAAATCGACTGTTTTATTTGCGACTTATAGCGGCGTAGAAAGCGCTGGCGGTTAACCATGCTTTTGTTTTTGCCATTAAGCCGTCGATCAATGAAATAGGCCATATTTCCCCCAAACGACATTGCCAGCATCGTGCCGCATTATGATGACTTCCTCACGCGCAGATACCATTCGCACAGCAAACGAACCTGCTTGCGGGTGTAGCCTTTCTCCATCATGCGATCGACGAAATCATCATGCTTCTTCTGTTCATCCGTTGAGGTTTTGGTATTAAACGAAATCACCGGCAACAGCTCTTCGGTGTTGGAGAACATTTTCTTCTCAATCACCGTCCGCAGTTTCTCATAACTGGTCCAGTTCGGATTCCGTCCGCTGTTGTTGGCGCGGGCGCGCAGCACAAAGTTGACGATTTCGTTACGAAAATCTTTGGGATTGCTGATCCCCGCAGGTTTCTCAATTTTCTCCAGCTCGGCGTTCAGCGACTCGCGGTCAAACAGTTGACCGGTATCCGGGTCGCGGTATTCCTGATCCTGGATCCAGAAATCAGCATAGGTGACATAACGATCAAAGATGTTCTGCCCGTATTCGGAGTAGGACTCCAGATAGGCTGTCTGAATTTCTTTGCCGATAAATTCCGCATATTTGGGGATCAGGTAACCTTTCAGGTGTTCCAGGTATTTTTCCGCCAGCTCCTGCGGGAATTGCTCGCGTTCAATCTGTTGCTCCAGCACATAGAACAGGTGTACCGGGTTAGCCGCCACTTCGCTGTGATCGAAATTAAATACCCGGGAAAGGATCTTAAAGGCGAAACGGGTTGAAAGACCGTTCATGCCTTCGTCCACGCCGGCATAATCACGGTATTCCTGATAGGATTTCGCTTTCGGATCGGTATCTTTCAGGCTTTCGCCGTCATAAACCCGCATCTTCGAATAGAGGCTGGAGTTTTCAGGTTCTTTCAGGCGCGACAAGATCGAGAAACGGGCCAGCGTTTCCAGCGTACCCGGCGCGCAAGGGGCATGCGTGAGTTCGCTGTGGTTAAGCAGTTTGTCATAAATCTTGACCTCTTCAGAGACGCGCAGGCAATAGGGCACTTTCACGATGTAGACGCGGTCAAGGAAGGCCTCATTGTTTTTGTTGTTACGGAACTGCACCCATTCAGATTCATTGGAGTGCGCCAGGATGATGCCGTTAAACGGCAGGGCGGCGATGCCTTCCGTACCGTTGTAGTTGCCTTCCTGCGTTGCCGTCAGCAGCGGATGCAGCACTTTAATCGGCGCTTTGAACATTTCGACGAATTCCATGATGCCCTGGTTGGCACGGCAGAGTGCGCCGGAGTATCCGTAAGCATCGGGATCGTTCTGGGCGTAATGTTCCAGTTTGCGGATATCGACTTTCCCGACCAGCGCCGAAATATCCTGATTGTTTTCATCCCCCGGCTCCGTCTTGGCGATAGCCACCTGCGCCAGAATGGACGGCCAGACTTTAATCACTTTGAATTTAGTGATGTCGCCGCCAAATTCCTGCAAACGCTTAGCCGCCCAGGGTGACATGATGGTGCCCAGATAACGCCGCGGAATGGCGTACTCTTTCTCCAGAATGGCGGCGTCTTCCTGCGGGTTGAACAGGCACAGCGGATGATCGTTGACCGGGCTGCGTTCGCCGTTGGCACTGAGAATATAAATGGGAACATGCTGCATCAGCACTTTCAGGCGTTCAGCCAGGGAGGATTTACCCCCGCCCACCGGCCCCAGCAGATACAGAATCTGTTTCTTCTCTTCCAATCCTTGCGCGGCGTGTTTCAGGTAAGCCACGATTTGTTCTATGGCGTCTTCCATACCATAAAACTCTTCAAAAGCAGGATAGCGGGCAATGACCCGATTCGAAAATAAACGGGATAAGCGCGATTCATGAGCGGTATCCACCATCATGGGTTCACCGATGGCCATTAATAATCGCTCAGCCGCATTCGCATACGCACTACGATCTTGCTGACAGATGGTAAGGAATTCCTGCAATGTGAACTCTTCATCCTTGGCAGCGTCGTAGCGCTGACGGTAATGATCAAATATGTTCATAGCGATGCCCGTCCTTCGTCGATTAGCACAGATTAAGAGAGCGTGTGGAATTTGCACAACCTATAATGTATTAGCTCTCCGAAAGAAGAAATCCCCCTGAGTACAGCAACCCTTATGCCAACTTGTGGTGCAAAGCGAGATCGTGCATTTATGCCGGCTCGTAGACTCGGAAAACTTCACCTTCTCTATTAAAGCGTAGTTTGCATCCGCAAAAATTTCTCTACCCGGAAGACATATTTTTAAGATATTTCAATGACTCACTTCCTGAGCATAGCGTGTAACATCCCGTCTGGTGGGTGTTGACGCCGTGTTTGTGAGACTGCGGCAATATTGATATAAGTAACTCGCCGCCTTATTTTTATGTAAACCAGGCGAGAGTATGAATGCTTGAGTCATCATTTTTAACGATGTTTATCTGGAATAGGAAACAAAAAATTGTGAATAGGCCTCAATTATGTCTGTCAGCCGCGCTGGTGTCGGTTGCCGTCGCGTTGCCCGCGGCCCATGCGGCTGAGGTGTCATTAGGCGCGGGAGCGTACGGTTCAACGTCGGTGTATCGCGGTGATGACAATCATGTTTTCCCTTTTCCCGTGCTGAATTACGAAAGCGAAAATTTTTATTTTCGTGGTTTGGGTGGTGGGTACTATTTGTGGAATGACGGCGCCAACAAGCTATCGCTGACGGCCTATTACCTGCCGTTGGGGTTTAAGCCCGGCGATAACGATGACCCGCGGATGAGGCAGTTGGATAAGCGGCGCGGCACGCTGATGGCCGGGGCGGCCTATAGCCATATCGCCGACTGGGGGCAGATTCGTACCGTACTGGCCGGCGACACGCTGGATTACAGCAACGGGTTCATCTGGGATACCGCCTATCTTTATCGCTTCATGCTGGGCGACCTGAGCATTACGCCGGGCATCGGCGCGACCTGGTTCAGCGAGCATATGAACCGCTATTACTATGGCGTCAGCAGTCAGGAATCGGCGCGTTCAGGGTTTAGCCGTTATCGTCCCGGCGATGGATGGGCGCCGTTTGTCGAGCTTAGCGCCAACTACCAGATAAACCCAAGCTGGAGCGCCTGGGCCGTGGGCCGTTATACCCGCTTGTCCGACGAAACGAAGGATAGCCCGATAGTCGATAGCAGCTATAGCGCGTTAATGAGCGTGGGTGTCAGTTATCGGTTTTAACGCGCCTTCGATATCATGGTGCATTCGCTGCACAAAAATGGGGTGAAATCACCCCATTTGCACATTAATTGTGCACTCGGCGTTGTGCTATTTTTATCTCAGGGGGATCAATCATGGCGATGAGAGACGTTAGTTTTCCAGACGGAACGAAAGTGCCTGCTGTCGGGCAGGGCACATGGTATATGGGCGAAAATTCCCGGACAAAAGACCAGGAGGTCAAAGCGCTTCAGGCCGGCATTGATCAAGGAATGACGCTGATCGATACGGCGGAAATGTATGCGGAGGGCGGGGCGGAGATCGTCGTCGGCGAAGCGATCCGCGGGCGGCGCGACAAGGTCTACCTGGTTTCTAAAGTTTATCCGCACAACGCCGGCGGCGGAAAAGCGATTAAAGCCTGTGAACAGAGTTTGAAACGTCTGCAAACCGACCATATCGATCTGTATCTGCTGCACTGGCGCGGCGGCATTCCGCTAATCGATACGATAACGGCCATGCAGCAACTACAGCAGTCAGGCAAAATCGGTCGTTGGGGTGTGTCCAACCTTGATACCGATGATATGCAGGAACTCTGGTCGCTGGATGGCGGCAATGCATGCATGACCGATCAGGTGCTATATCATCTGGCGTCACGCGGCATTGAGTTCGATTTGCTGCCATGGTGCCGGCAACGACATGTGCCGGTGATGGCCTACTGTCCGATTGCACAGGCGGGGCGGTTGCGCGATGGATTATTCGCCGATCCGGTGGTCAATGCTATCGCCAGGCAGCACGCCATCACGCCGGCTCAGGTCTTGCTGGCCTGGGTTATTCGCCAACCCGGCGTGATAGCCATTCCTAAAGCCAGTTCCGAACAGCATGTTAAAGAAAATGCACAGGTGATGGATATTGTGCTGCAACCTGATGAACTCGCCTTGCTGGATCGGGCATTTCCGCCGCCTCAGCGTAAACAGCATCTGGATGTGGTGTGAGCCAGCGGTGTTGATGGCCTATGATCGGGAGATCATAGGCCATCTTGCCGTTACGCGGCCGGCTTGATGTAAATAGTCGCGGACAGACGGGCAGGAGACTGCACGGTTGCGACGAAAGGCTGATGAATTCGCGCCGTTTCCACGCACACAAAGGTTTTATAACCGTCGTCGGTCATATCGCCGATGGTGTGCGATAATTCCGCGCCGGGGTTCCACGATACAACATCGCTATGGTGGGCGTGATGCACTTCAATCGTGCGTTGTAATGCCGGGTCATTAATAACGCTAATATCCTGCGGATGCGTATAGATGCGGTCGGTACGATCGCTAAAGACCAGATCGCCTGGCTGCGTCGTTACCTTGCCCTGATTCACTTTATCAATAAACCGATCGCCCAGGCCGCGGATGGCGACCTTACTGATATCGCCGATCTGGAAATAGGTATGCAAGGCGCTGGTGATGGAGTAATCGCCATGCGCTTCCAGTTCGATATGACAGGTTTTACCCAGCTTGAAACGGGCGATCAGGGTAAACTCATGCGGCCAGATTTTACGCGTTTCTGCGGTGTCCCGCAGGGTAAAAGCCAGCTGTACGCCATGTTCATCTTCGCTGTGGGAGGTTAATTCCCACGGCAGCAAACGGGCAAAACCGTGATTAGGTTCGGCAAAGGGGCCAAACCACGGGAAACAGATCGGAATGCCGCCGCGGATTGCCACATGCTCGACGAACGTCGTATTGCCGCTCAGCCAAAGAACGGGCGCCTGACCCGTTGGCTGCCAGCTCAATAGATGCGCGCCCTGTAGCGCTACGGCCGCGCGAACCTGAGGATGATCCACGACAACCACCGGCAGTTGCTCTACCTGTCGCCGGCTTATGGCCGGGGTAATCTTTTGGGTGACGGGAAGCTCGAAAATCTTATCATTCATGATGTTGCCTATTTTTGGTTGTTGTTAATCAGCAAATAAAAAGGGCGACCAACCGGTCGCCCTTCATCATTGAATCATCACACGAACTTATTTGGAGATGTGGGTGATCAGATCCAGTACTTTGTTAGAGTAACCTGTTTCGTTATCGTACCAGGATACCAGTTTCACAAAGTTGTCGCTCAGTGCGATACCGGCTTTGGCGTCGAATACGGAAGTCAGTTTTTCACCGTTGAAATCGGTGGAAACCACGTCATCTTCGGTATAACCCAGAACGCCTTTCAGTTCGCCTTCAGAAGCTGCTTTGATAGCCGCGCAGATTTCTTTGTAAGAAGCCGGTTTTTCCAGACGAGCAGTCAGATCGACAACGGATACGTTCGGAGTAGGAACGCGGAACGCCATACCGGTCAGTTTGCCATTCAGTTCAGGGATGACTTTACCTACTGCCTTGGCAGCGCCGGTAGAAGACGGGATGATGTTCTGAGATGCGCCGCGGCCGCCGCGCCAGTCTTTGTGAGACGGGCCGTCAACGGTTTTCTGAGTCGCGGTGGTCGCATGAACGGTGGTCATCAGCGCTTCAACGATACCGAAGTTGTCGTTGATGACTTTAGCCAGCGGCGCCAGGCAGTTAGTGGTGCAAGATGCGTTGGAAACGATATCCTGACCGTCGTAAGATTTGTGGTTAACGCCCATAACAAACATTGGCGTGCTGTCTTTGGACGGGCCGGTCAGAACCACTTTTTTCGCGCCGGCGGTGATGTGTTTACGAGCGGTTTCGTCAGTCAGGAACAGACCGGTTGCTTCAGCAACAACATCAACGTTTACTTCATTCCACTTCAGGTTCGCAGGATCGCGTTCTGCGGTAACACGAATAGTTTTGCCGTTAACAACCAGATGGCCATCTTTGACTTCAACGGTGCCGTTGAAACGACCATGAGTAGAGTCATATTTCAACATATACGCCATGTAATCAGCGTCTAACAGATCGTTAATCGCAACGATTTCGATGTCAGAGCGTTCTTGCGCAGCGCGGAAAACAATACGGCCGATACGGCCAAAACCGTTGATACCTACTTTGATAGTCATATATTCCACCAGATATTGGTTAGTGAATAAAAGGTTGGTTGTAAAATTACAAAAACCTTGCTGGGCGTCAAGCGGAATCGTGTCAATAGTTGCTGTAAGTCAAACCTATGACCAATCTTTGAACGAAAATCCGCCAGTGCTGTAAATTAAGAACATCTCAGCCTGATAACGGGCATTTTGCTTCTATAGTAAAGCCTGTATCAGGCAAAATTGTGACAAGCATCACAATTAAATATTCCCCTGATAGCCGCTATTATATTAAGCCAAAATGGCCTGCAAGGTTGTTAATTTTTTGTTATAATTGATGATGAATTTTATAGATACCAGACTTTGCGAGATCCCTATGAGTAACCATCCCTCTCAGCAAACAGCCTCAGAGGCAACAGATCTGACAGAAATGCAACGCTACGTGACCCAGCAACGGGGCACTGAACCCGCTTATTCCGGTAAGTTGCTGCACAACAAGCGTACGGGTGTTTATCATTGCCTGTGCTGTCGGAAACCATTGTTCTATTCAGATAATAAGTATGATTCAGGATGCGGCTGGCCGAGCTTTGACCGGCCGGTGTCGGCGGACGCCATTCGCTATATTGACGATCACTCCCATAATATGCGTCGTATCGAGATCCGCTGCGGAAACTGCGACGCGCATTTAGGGCATGTCTTTCCTGACGGCCCGCCGACGACGGGGGAGCGTTATTGTGTCAATTCCGCGTCGCTAAGTTTTATTGATGACGTGGATGGCGAGCGCGTCCACGGCTAATCGGCGTCGGTGCAGTCGTATAGCTTTAAACGTTTCAGCTAAATACATGCAGGGATAAGGATATGCAACTCAATAGCCTGATTGATGCGATGACGCCGGAGATTTATCAGCGGCTGGCAACGGCGGTTGAATTAGGGAAGTGGCCGGATGGCGTCGCTTTATCCGCGGAGCAAAAAGAGAACTGTCTGCAAATGGTGATGTTATGGCAAGCGCGTCATAACCAACAGCCAGAGCACATGACCATTGGCACCGATGGTGAAATCGTCATGAAAAGCAAACAGGAGCTTAAGCAACAGTTCAGTGACGCCGCGGCCATCGTCAGGATCAAACCACAGAAATAAACACGGCGCGGGGCAGGCTGCCCCAGCGGGCGGGACTGATCCACTCCGACTTCATACGCTATGCGCGGCGCGGCAGACTGGCGATAAAGTTTTTCAGCGAGATCGGGTTCGCCCCATGCCGTTGCATTTCCTGAAGGGCGGTCTGGCTATCTTCCGGGCGAAGGTTGACGCCGCGGCACCCTTCCGTCAGCACATCCGTTTTGTAGCCCAACGCCAACGCATCCAGCACGCTGAACTTGACGCAATAATCCGTGGCGAGGCCCATTACGGTTAAATGCGTGATTTGGCGGGAGCGCAGCCAGTCGTCCAGTTCGGTTTTAGCGCGGTGGCCGTTGTCAAAGAACGCGCTGTAACTATCAATGTCGGCCTGAGTGCCTTTACGCACCACCCATTCTATCGCCTGCCGATGTAATGCCGGATGAAACTGCGCGCCAGGCCGATCCTGAACGCAGTGCACCGGCCACCAGACCTGCGGGAGTCCGTCCAGCTCGCCGGTTTCGCCCAGCGGCGCGTTGGCGTTGACGGCAAAGCTGCCATGATCGGCCGGATGCCAGTCCTGGCTGGCAATAACCGGGATGTTCGCGGTGACGCAGGCGGCGATGGCGCGATTGGCGACGTCGATTACCCGATCCCCTTCGTTGACGGCTAACGCGCCGCCGGGACAAAAATCATTCTGCAAATCGATCAGTAATAGCGCTCTGTTCATCGCTGACTCCGTGATTAATGTCGTTTTCCCCGCCGCCGGCGATCATAACAGTCCGGCGTCGCCGCATAAAATGGCAACGCCGGACTTAAGCCGCCTTTAGCGGATTTCACCGCAGGTGAGGCAGAGTGCGTAGCGGTGCTGCGGGTCGTTGAGGTTATTCATGATGGACGGCTGTGATTGCACCGCCTGGACCAACTGCGCCATCGGGGTGGGCAGCAGCGACTGAACGGCGGTGGGCAACCAGGCGTAAACCGAAGCGTTAATCTGGTTCAGCATGGCGTCAAACAGGCTTGGCTGTTCGGCAAACCAGCTAAGCTGATACTGGCCCAGTTTGGCCAGTTCGGCGGCTTTTTTCACGGCATCGTCAAAATCGCCTAATTGATCGACCAGTCCATTCTCTTTGGCATCGCTGCCGGTCCAGACATGTCCCTGTGCGATCTGATCGATTTGTTCCGGCGTTTTCTTACGCGCCTGAGCGACGATGTCGATAAAATTCTTATACCCGCGATCGATGCTCAACTGAACCATCTGGCTGAATTCCGGGGGTAACGATTTGGTAATCGACAGATCGGCCAGTGGAGAGGTCGCCACGCCGTCGGTGTGGACGCCGATGCTTTCCAGTGAGTTTTCAAATGTGGTGATCACGCCGAAAATGCCGATAGAACCGGTTAGGGTGCTCGGGCTGGAGATAATGGCGTTGGCCGGCGTTGAAATCCAATAGCCGCCCGATGCCGCCATACCGCCCATTGACACCACCACCGGCTTGCCGGCAAGACGTACCGCCATCAGCTCCGAACGGATCATTTCAGAGGCCGTTACGCTGCCGCCAGGGCTATTGACCCGCATAACCACCGCCTTAATCTTCGGATCGAGACGCGCGGCGCGGATCTGGGCGGCCGTCGTGTCGCCGCCTACCATGCCAGGGGTTTCCGGGCCGTCGATAATCGCGCCATTGGCAAAAATCACGGCTATCTGATTATTATTCTGCACCGGCGGCTTAGGCGCGTAGTCATAAATGCTGGTGAAATTAAAGTTATTGGTTTTGTTGTTCCAACCAAAGGTTTTTACCAGCGTTTGCTCGATAACGGAACGGGAGGCGACTTCATCCACCAGCTTGTTTTGCAAGGCGTAGCGCGCGGTGTCGCCTTGTACGGCCTGCAAGTCCGCGATGATAGCGGCTGCGCCGGGGAACAACTGCTGCGGGGTGATCTGCCGGTTGGCGGCGACGGTGTCCAGATAGTGCTGCCAGAGCGTGTTGATCCAGCGGCTGTCCGCCTCTCTGGCGGCCGGGGACATATCGTCGCGCAGGTATGGCTCAACGGCTGATTTATAGGTTCCAACCCTGAAAATGTTGGTGGTGACTTTCAGTTTGTCCAACAGGGATTTGAAATAGAGATTGTTGGTGGCCAAACCGTGCAGATCCACATTCCCCTGCGGGGTTAGCGCGATGGTATTGGCGAAACTGGCCAGATAATATTGCGCCTGATTATAGCTATCGCCGACGGCGTAGACCGGCTTGCCGTTGTCCCGGAACTCCCGCAGGGCTTTGCCGATATAGTGTAATGATGGCTGGTCGGCTCCGGTAAAATCGCTCAGATCCAGCACGATGCCGGTAATGTTATCGTCATTTTTTGCCTGGCGAATGCTGTCAACGATATCAAACAGGGAGTTCTCCTGCCGACGGTTGCTGGAAGCGCCGAAAAATTCGCGCCCCAACTGACGAAATTTATTATTCATGGTGGGCTGATCGACCACCACGCCCGTCAGATCGATCAGCAACGCGCCGCGGGCGGTCTCGGCCGGGGTGCCGCTGAATTGTGTATAAATCCCGACGCCAATAAGAATGAGCGCGATAAGAAAAATATTGAGAATAAATTCTCTGATAAAATTAAGCAGACGCCATGTCCACTTAAAAAATCCGCTAAAAATTCGCCACAATGTGCGCATGATATCTCCGGGAACGGGAAAACAGCTTAATATCCTAATGAGCGGACGGTAAAAAGTCAGCATTAAATAGTACCCGGACGGCGCCCGGATGGGGGTATCTTGTAACAAAACTTCTACTTGTGCTACCGTGGCGCGCAATGTCGCCTTACCACAAAAATCAGATTGCCATACAGGAGATGTGCGATGGATGCTCTCGAACTGTTACTTAATCGTCGTTCGGCTTCACGCTTGACAACACCCGCTCCTTCCGGTGAAGCGCTTAACCATATTATCCACGCCGGTATGCGAGCGCCGGATCACGGTACTTTACAGCCCTGGCGATTCTTTGTAATCGAAAATGAAGGGCTCGAACGTTTTAGCCGATTACTGACCGAAGCGGCAAAGCAGGAAGGCATGGATGAAGCCGGCATAGAAAAAGCCAGGCAGGCGCCGTTTCGCGCGCCGCTGATTATTACCGTTGTGGCGCATTGCGAAGCTAATCCCAAAGTCCCGCGCTGGGAGCAGGTCGTTTCCGCCGGCTGCGCCGTTCAGGCCATGCAAATGGCGGCCCTGGCCCAGGGATATAACGGCATCTGGCGCAGCGGCGCCTGGACGCATCATCCGCAGGTACGCGAAGCCTTTGATTGCCGCGAACAGGATGAGATTGTCGGTTTCCTCTATCTGGGGACGCCGCAACTGAAAGCCTCGACCCGGGTGATGCCGCTTGATGCTGAAAAATTTGTCCGTTATTTCTGATCGGCGCCAATTGAAGGGGCGTTGTTTCTTCCCGCTTTTTCCATGTTGTTTGCACAACGGCAGTTGTGAAACCGTCTTTCAGCGCAATGGTGCGTAATGCGACTTTTTATTGCCGAAAAACCCAGCCTCGCGCGGGCGATCGCCGACGTATTGCCGAAACCGCATCGACGCGGCGAGGGTTTTATCGCCTGCGGTCAGAACGATGTGGTGACCTGGTGCGTCGGGCATTTGCTCGAACAGGCGCAACCTGATGTTTATGACGCGCGTTACGCGCGCTGGTCATTGGCCGATTTACCGATTATCCCGCAGAAATGGCTGTTGCAGCCTCGACCTTCGGTGAGCAAACAGCTCAACACCATCAAAAAACTCCTGGCGGACGCCAGCGAAATCATTCATGCGGGCGACCCCGATCGTGAAGGGCAACTGCTGGTTGACGAGGTGCTGGAGTATCTTTCCCTGCCGGCAGAAAAGCGCCATCAGGTTAGGCGCTGTCTGGTCAACGATCTTAATCCCCAGGCGGTCGAACGGGCCGTGTCAAGGCTGCGGGAGAACCGGGAGTTCATCCCGCTGTGCGTCTCTGCGCTGGCGCGTTCCCGGGCCGACTGGCTGTATGGCATCAATATGACCCGTGCTTACACGCTGCTGGGGCGCAATGCCGGCTATGACGGCGTGCTGTCGGTCGGTCGGGTGCAAACCCCGGTGCTGGGGCTGGTGGTGCGCCGTGATGAAGAGATCGAGAACTTTGTCCCGAAAGATTATTTCGAGGTTAAAGCGCATATCCTCACCCCGGCAGGCGAACGATTTGTCGCGCTATGGCAGCCGAGCGAGTCCTGTGAGCCTTATCAGGATGAAGAAGGGCGGTTACTACACCGTTCTTTGGCGGAGCACGTTGTCAAACGCATCGACGGTCAGCCTGCGTTTGTGACTGGCTATAATGATAAGCGGGAATCGGAAACGGCGCCGTTGCCCTATTCGTTGTCGACGTTGCAGATTGAAGCCGCCAAACGGTTTGCGCTCAGCGCCCAGCAGGTGCTGGATATTTGTCAGAAGCTGTATGAAACCCACAAGCTGATTACTTATCCGCGCTCCGATAGCCGTTACCTGCCGGAGGAGCATTTTGCCGGCCGCCACGCGGTTCTGAACGCCATTTCGGCGCATCAGTCGGATTTATTGCCGCAGCCGGTTATGGATATCGAGCGTCGCAACCGCTGTTGGGATGACGGAAAAGTGGATGCCCACCACGCGATTATCCCCACGGCGCGCAGTGCGCCTGCCGCATTATCGGATAATGAGAGTAAAGTTTACGGGCTGATTGCCCGACAATATATCATGCAGTTTTGCCCCGACGCGGTGTTTCGGAAATGTGTTATCGATCTGGATATCGCCGGGGGGAAATTTGTCGCCAAAGCCCGGTTTCTGGCGGAGGCCGGCTGGCGTACGCTGCTGGGCGGGAAGGAGCGGGATGAGGAAAATGAGGGCACCCCGTTGCCGGTGGTCGCCAAAGGCGATGAGTTGCTGTGCGAGCGCGGCGAGGTGGTGGAACGGCAAACGCAGCCTCCGCGGCCGTTTACCGATGCAAGTTTGTTGTCGGCGATGACCGGCATCGCGCGCTTTGTGCAGGATAAAGAACTGAAGAAAATCCTGCGGGCAACCGATGGTTTAGGAACGGAGGCCACGCGCGCGGGTATTATCGAGTTACTGTTCAAGCGGACGTTTTTATTCAAAAAGGGGCGTTATATTCATGCCAGCGAAGCGGGGCGGGCATTGATTCACTCTCTGCCGGACAGCGCAGCACATCCGGATATGACGGCGCATTGGGAAGCGACGCTGACGCAAATCAGCGAAAAAAAGTGTCGCTATCAGGATTTTATGCAACCGCTGACGCATTCTTTGCAGGCGTTGATTTATCAAGCCAGACAGAGTCGAGGCGTGAGTGCATTTAAAGGCATCACCGCCCCTCAGGCAAGCAGTAAAAAGCGGCGTAAGCCTCAGCCCAAAAAGAAGGAGCAGAGTTAATGAGATCGTTAGTTTGCTGGTTTATTTCCGCCGCGGCGCTGACGTTGTCGGCGACGGTTCAGGCAAATCCAAATCGTGGCGCGACAGATATCGTGGTGCCTATTCCCGCCGAAGCGTGGGGCGCGGGTTCCGCTACGCGTGGACAGAATAATTGTATGCGCTGTTGTGTTTACGAAAATCGTAACTATTCGGAAGGCGCGGTGTTGAAAATAGACGGCGTGATCCTGCAATGCGTGCGGGATAAACAAACGCTGGGAACCAATAACCTGATTTGGCAACCGCTCAAACAGTAACCCTGAGCAGCGGATTCAATCAGCGGTGAGGCGTAACGGCGGTTCGCCGTTACGCCTCTGCCTTTACAACTACAACGAGAACTCCGCCCATATCGGCGCATGATCGGACGGTTTTTCCATCGCCCGAATGTCATAGTCAATGCCGGTGTCGATACAGCGTTCCGCCAGCGACCGACTCGCCAGTATCAAATCGATACGCAAGCCCCGGTTGGTATCAAAACCGGCAGAACGGTAGTCAAACCATGAAAAACGATCGTTACAGTCCGGGTTGGCCGCCCGGAACGTATCGATAAGCCCCCAGGTCTGTAAGCGGGCCAGCCATTCGCGCTCTTCCGGCAAGAACGAGCATTTGCCCGTGCGCAGCCAGCGCTTGCGGTTCTCTTCGCCAATGCCGATATCCAGATCGGTGGGGCTGATATTCAGATCGCCCATAATGATTAACGGCTGATCGGCGATATGGCTCTGCTCAATATAGGTTTGCAGATCCTGATAAAAGCGTGTTTTGGCCGGGAATTTAATCGGATGATCGCGACTTTCACCCTGAGGGAAATAGCCGTTCACCACGGTAAGCGTACCCTGCTCGGTGGCGAAATCCGCCATAATAATCCGCCGTTGCGCGTCTTCTTCATCCGTTGGAAAACCCCGACGCACCGCCATCGGCGCGGTCTTACACAGCAGCGCAACGCCGTAGTGACCTTTTTGCCCGTGATAAAA
This sequence comes from Brenneria sp. hezel4-2-4, assembly GCF_013155275.1. Lineage (GTDB taxonomy): Bacteria > Pseudomonadota > Gammaproteobacteria > Enterobacterales > Enterobacteriaceae > Brenneria. The sequence goes on along the minus strand of NZ_JABJXS010000001.1, from coordinate 181,123 downwards.
AACGTGATAGCCATACTGGCTCACCTCTTCCAGCGGAAACATATCGTCATGGACTTTGGTTTCCTGTAATCCGATCACATCCGGCTGGTGCTGTTCGATAATGGCGGCCAACTGATGAGGGCGCGCCCGCAGGCCATTGATATTAAAAGAAACAACTTTCATGTTAGCTGCCGTTCAATGAAAATGTTCTCAGATGTTAACAGAAATTCAGGTGACGAGTCACGGTTGCGTGGGAGCAGGCATAATAGGAAAATAAGAATCAGTTACGGTAGTTGAACCGTAAGGGAAGAGTCCGTATACTCCGCTGCTCGCAGGAGAGAGGGCGTCGAAACGTGGCGCCCCGCCGAAGGCGCAAACTCCCATAATCGCTCAGGCCGCCATACTGCGAATTCCATTTAAGCCAACTGGAGAGAGGTTGTTGCGGCAACCCACCGAAGGGGCAAGCAGCGCTCGCTGCGTAAACTCTCAGGTAAAACGGACAGAGGGAGGGGCGCATTCCACAGGAAATCTTGTGTGCTTACCTATATCTATCTGATCGCGATCACCGCGGAAGGCATGTCCGGAGCGCTGGCGGCCGGACGGCGTAATATGGATATTTTCGGTGTCGGCATGATCGCGTTTATCACTGCGCTTGGCGGTGGAACGGTGCGCGACATTCTGCTTGGCAACTATCCTATCGGCTGGACTCAACATCCCGGTTATATCTATCTCACCATCGGCGCAGGTCTCTTTACCATTATCATCGCGCGCGTTATGCATCATTTGCACCGTCTGTTTTTGGTGTTGGATGCCATGGGGTTGATCGCTTTTACGATTATCGGTTGTAACGTCGCGCTGGGGTTAAATTACTCCATCACGGTGGTGGTTATGGCGGGAATTGTGACGGGGATTTTTGGCGGTATTTTGCGGGATATCTTTTGTAATCGAACGCCGATGGTGCTCAAGAAAGAGCTTTACGCCAGCGTGTCGCTGTTAGTGGCGCTGCTTTATCTGGGATTGAAGGCGCTAAACGTCAATCATGATATCAATCTGTTGATTTCATTCAGCATCGGTCTATCCGTGCGGCTGGCGGCGATCCGCTGGTCATGGCAACTGCCGGTTTTTTCTTATGTGTCGGGGAGTTGGAAGAGTTAGTCTGACTTGGTCGAAGGTTCTCACCTTCCCCTGACGGGAATATGAAGTTTTAGCGTGGAAGTTGATTCAGAATACTATGTTGAAGTGGTGGTGGGGGAAGGATTCGAACCTTCGAAGTCTGTGACGGCAGATTTACAGTCTGCTCCCTTTGGCCGCTCGGGAACCCCACCACTGGCCTTGCTGCAAGAGGCTTTCGCTTCAAGCGGGCGCATCATATCAAATGATGCGCCGCTGTAAAGCCTGATATATCAAAAACAAAAGTATTTGCCGATTTTTTATTCCATTCGCGTTATTCGCATACAAAAACAATGCCCGAACGCGAGTTAAAGAATAATCGTGCGATTCCCGTAGACAAAAACACGCTGCGCCAGCACCCGGTAAAGTGCGCGGCTTAATACGTTCTTCTCGACATCCCGGCCGGCACGCATCATGTCATCAGCAGTGTAGGTGTGATCAACGTTGATCACATCCTGCATGATGATCGGCCCCTCATCCAGGCTATCGTTCACGTAGTGCGCCGTTGCGCCGATGATTTTTACGCCGCGCTCATAGGCCTGATGGTAAGGGCGGGCGCCGATGAATGCCGGCAGGAATGAGTGATGAATGTTGATGACCTGATTCGGATAATGCTGCACAAAAGCAGGCGTCAACACACGCATGTATTTTGCCAAAACAACGTAGTCCGGCTGATACTGGTCAATTTGCCCGATCATCAGTTGATCGTGCTCTTCGCGGGATAAGCCTTCATGGCTGACCAGATGGAAAGGAATATCAAACCGCTCAACCAGGGTACGTAATGTTTCATGGTTGCCGATAACGGCGGCAATTTCGACGTCCAGACCGCCGTAGACGCTTTTCATGAGTAAATCGCCCAGGCAGTGGGCTTCTTTCGTCACCAGAATGACAATCCGGCGGCGGCCGGCATTGGTCAGTTCACGCACCGACCCGTCAGGGAGCGCGCCGTCAAGGTCGGCGAGCAGGGTGGTATCGTTAAAAATCCCTTCCAGTTCGGTGCGCATAAAAAAGCGCCCGGTGCGGTGATCGACATACTCGTTGTTTTGCACAATGTTAAGTTCGTGCTTGTAACAAATATTGGTAATTTTTGCGATAAGCCCTTTAGCATCGGGGCAAATAGTCCGTAATACTTTTCTTTGTATATTTTGCGATTGCATGAGCGCGTGGATCCTGTCCAAAACTAAAATAGCGATCGTAGGTTAATGCAGTGCCGAAATTCACTGCGGGTTAATGCCCGTATCTTACTGTCCGCAACACTTTTTGTATTTTTTGCCGGAACCGCACGGACAATGTTCATTTCTGCCGGTTTGCAGATGAATGCCGTCCATATAGTACCAGCGATCATGATAACGAAGAAAGCGCGAGCGTTCCCGCATCAATCCTGCCTGTTGTGGGTTCGCGGCAGAGGTATAGCGGGCGGCGAATTCGACATAACTTTCGTCTGGCGTTTTACCCGGAAAGGTTGCCAATATGTTAAGTCCAAGCCAGCGGGTCTCCTGACAACTTTCGGTCACAGAGGCTCGCCATTTTTCCGCTTGATGGCTGGGGTGCCAGGTTGCTATCAGGTAATCCACTTCGCATTTGACATAGGCGGCATAGCGCGAGCGCATCAATGTAACAGGGTCGGCAGCCGTCATCGTATCGGCATGGTACGGCTGGCAGCATGAGTCATATGGCAGCCCGCGGCTACAGGGGCAAAGTTCCGGCACAGCATCTCCTGACGAAAATTAATTTAAAACTTGATAAATAATAGTGAGCTTCCCATCCATGAGGCCGATATGTTACCTAAGAAGCTCAGGATGTAGCAATGTGCGCTAGAATGAAAACACATGAGGACAACCATGCGGCAGATAAAAGTGGGTCTGGCACTCAGTTCCGGGGCCGCCAGAGGATGGGCTCACATTGGCGTTATCAAGGCGCTGACGGAGTTGGGCATTGACATTGATGTTGTTGCCGGTTGTTCCGTCGGGGCATTGGTCGGCGCGGCGTACGCGACGCACCGGCTGGATGACATGGAGCATTGGGTAAGCGGATTTAGCTATTGGGACGTAATCCGCTTGATGGATCTCTCCTGGCAGCGCGGCGGCTTATTACGCGGCGATCGCGTATTTAACAATGTGAAGCACTTGTTACATACGCAGAGGATTGAAGATTGTGATATTAAATATGGCGCAGTGGCCACCAACCTGAGCACGGGACGAGAGTTGTGGTTAACAAAAGGAGATTTACATCAATCAATTCGGGCTTCTTGCAGTATACCTGGTTTGTTGTCTCCCGTTTGGTTTAATGGCTACTGGCTGGTAGATGGCGCGGTGGTAAATCCGGTCCCGGTGTCGCTGACTCGGGCGATGGGGGCGGATGTTGTGATCGCCGTTGATTTGCAACAGGACGCCAGCCTTGACCACCATGATTTGCTGTCGGTTAAGCCGACATTGCCAGAGTCTGAAGGGGATGTTGCGGTAAATAACTGGCGCGGGAGAATTCGTGAGCGTTTGTTACGAAAACGTCGCCAGCGCACCGGGATTTCGCCGACAGCAATGGAAATCATGAGTACATCAATCCAGATTCTTGAAAACCGATTAAAGATGACCCGGATGGCGGGCGACCCGCCTGATGTACTCTTACAGCCTTATTGCCCGCAAATCGCCACTCTGGATTTTCATCGGGCACAGGAAGCGATTGAAGCCGGTCGTCAGGCAGTGGAGAAAAAGCGCGATGAATTGTTACCTTTGGTAAAAAAATCGCATTGAAAACCAGTATAAGCGACGTCAGGCCGTGCTGAGCGTTGGCGGTAAAACATTAAAGAGTTTGAAGTAAGGGGCAACTGATGGAACAACCATTGGCGGGTAAACATATATTGATTATCGAGGATGAGGCTGTTTTCCGCTCCGTACTTTCCGGTTATCTGACTTCGCTTGGTGCTTCGGTTTTGGAAGCTATTCATGGCCTGGAGGCGTTAAGCGTTCTGGAGCATCATCAGCCTGATTTAATTATTTGCGATCTAAAGATGCCGATGATGGGCGGCATTGAGTTCCTGGAGCGGTTACGCTTACAAGACAACCATATCCCGATACTGGTGATCTCCGCGACCAGTCAAATGGCGGATGTCGCCAAGGTTCTGCGGCTTGGCGTTCAGGATGTGTTGCTGAAACCTATTCGTGATTATGCTCGTTTACGCGAGGCGGTTATGACTTGTCTGTATCCGGACATGTTTACTTCGCCGGCTCATGAGCTTGAGCAATTAATGTTGGATATGGATTCGCTTAATCAATCGCCTGATGCGGTGGCAAAACTTTTAGCGCAACTACAGCCGCCGGTGCAGCAAACGCTCGCCCGTTGTCGAATTAATTATCGACAGCTTACGGTTGCCGAACAGCCGGGATTGGTTTTGGATATTGCCGCGCTCTCTGAAGATGAACTGGCTTTCTACTGCCTTGATGTCACTCAGGCGGTCAACAATAACGGCACGTTGGCCGCATTATTACTTCGTACTTTGTTTAACGGCGTGCTTCAGGAGCATCTGGCAAACCAGGAGCACCGTTTACCCCATTTGCCGCTTTTATTAAAACAGGTAAATCAGTTATTACGCCAGGCAAGTTTGGAAGGGCGTTTCCCCTTGCTGGTCGGTTATTATCATCGTGAATTAAAACGGCTGATACTGATCTCCGCCGGGTTAAACGCCACATTAAACGTCAATGAAAATCAAATTGCGCTCAATAGCGGCGTGCCGTTGGGAACACTCGATGAGGCTTACCTCAATCAGTTAAATCACCAGTGTGAAGCGTGGCAATGCCAGATTTGGGGCGGTGGCGGGCGCTTACGCTTAATGCTTTCTACAGAATAATCCGATAGGTAGGGGTGATAACTCTCTTCTGGCCGTGTTCGCCTTTCGTTATTATTTTTTATTTTCTACTATGTAGGTAGTTGTCTTATTTTTAATGGAACTATAACGATGGGCAAGCGTGGCCCGGCTAAACTGGTATACTTATCCAGTTTTTAGACCAGATAAATAAAGTTCATTATTTGAACGATATATAAGAGGTTGTTTATGTCGACTGTTAATAAAAAAGTAAAAAAAGCGGTAATCCCTGTCGCGGGATTGGGAACGCGTATGTTGCCGGCCACGAAGGCTATTCCCAAAGAAATGCTGCCATTGGTGGATAAACCGCTCATTCAATATGTAGTCAACGAGTGTATCGCCGCGGGAATCAATGAAATAATTTTGGTTACACATTCTTCTAAAAATTCCATCGAAAACCACTTTGATACCAGTTTTGAACTGGAAGCCATGTTGGAAAAACGTGTTAAGCGTCAACTGTTGGAAGAAGTGCAATCTATTTGTCCGAAGCACGTTACCATTATGCAGGTTCGTCAGGGGCTGGCTAAAGGATTAGGGCATGCCGTATTGTGCGCCCATCCATTAGTGGGTGATGAACCTGTTGCGGTTATTTTGCCGGATGTGATTATTGATGAATATGAATCCGATCTGAAGAAAGATAACCTGAGTGAAATGTTGCAACGGTTTTCTGAAACCGGCCATAGTCAGATTATGGTTGAGCCCGTTGACGATGTCAGCAGTTATGGCGTTGTAGACTGCAAGGGCGTGGAATTAAAAGCGGGCGACAGTGCGCCAATGGTTGGCGTGGTTGAAAAGCCGAAAGCTTCCGAGGCCCCTTCAAATTTAGCCGTTGTCGGCCGTTATGTTCTTTCTGCTGAAATTTGGTCTTTGCTGGAGAAAACCCCTCCAGGCGCCGGCAATGAGATTCAGTTAACCGACGCCATTGCGTTGTTAATGGAAAAAGAAACGGTGGAAGCGTATCACCTGAAAGGTGTCAGCCATGACTGTGGCAACAAGCTCGGGTATATGCAGGCGTTCGTGGAATATGGTATGCGCCATGATAGCCTGGGCGGTGAACTTACCCAATGGCTGCGGGAAACTATTGAAGCTGAAGAAAAATAATATTTAGTAATAACTGCTCTCTGTTTTATTACACAGGACAGGGAGCATGAATTCTCACCGATATACCTGTTACTTTGCACAAAAAAATACCCTTGATAAAAATCAAGGGTATCTGCGTTTGGTGTATTTTAAATACAGATTAGAGCAGGAAATCGTCTAAAGATTTACCTTGTTCTTCGATCGCTTTTTTGATTACCGCAGGAGTACGGCCTTGACCTGTCCAGGTTTTAACTTCGCCATTCTCATCGGTATATTGATATTTGGCCGGGCGGGCGGCACGCTTGCTTTTACCGGCAACTTTGACTGAACCTAAAGATTGTAATAATTCGTTAGGATCGATGCCGTCCGCAATCAACATATCGCGATATTGCTGTAATTTACGTGCACGTTCTTCAACTTCTGCCTGAACCTGGCTTTCTTCTTCGCGGCGTTCATTTACCACGACTTCCAGTTTTTCCAGCATTTCTTCCAAAGTATCCAGACTGCATTCTCTTGCCTGGGCTCTCAGAGTACGGATGTTGTTTAGAATCTTTAGTGCTTCGCTCATTGTGATAATCTCAAATTTATATTATTGGTGGCGTGTAGTGAGATAATAGAGTGCTATTTTCTTTTCTGCAATAGTCAAATTTGTAAGTTTGTTAAAAATTGCCATTTTTAAAACAGATATCACATGCCATGTTACATGAATATAAAATACGTCTCTCCTACGGAGAATACATTTAACCGTCATTTGCCGCGCTGATGTGTTCGATAAGATATTGTGACGGATTCTATCGTTATAAGGAATGTTTATATCTTTTATCCAATGGCGCCTATCAATAGATGAACCGGGCGAGGCTGCGCAAGTAATAGCCCATTGCATGGGCTAACGGTGGGTTGTTACAATAAATTTTAACCGCATACGCGATATAGCCCGTCTTTTGGAGCATCTGAGTATGGCTCAACTTTATTTTTATTATTCAGCAATGAATGCAGGGAAATCCACTGCGCTATTACAGTCCTCATATAACTATCAAGAGCGCGGCATGAGGGCGCTGGTTTTCACCGCGGAAATAGATAACCGGCATGGGGTGGGGATGGTTAGTTCGCGGATCGGCCTTTCTTCTCCTGCGCTACTGTTTAATCAGCAGACGCCTTTATTTAGCCTGCTATTGAAAGAGCACCGTAGCCAGCCTATTCATTGCGTATTAATTGATGAATGTCAGTTCCTGACGCGTGAACAAGTTAGCGAACTTTCAGATGTGGTCGACCTATTGGATATCCCGGTATTGTGTTACGGCTTACGCACGGATTTTCGTGGCGAGCTGTTTTCAGGCAGCCACTATTTATTAGCCTGGGCCGATAAGTTGATTGAACTCAAAACGATTTGCCATTGCGGCCGTAAAGCGAACCGCGTGTTACGTCTGGATGCGCAGGGAAATCCTCTCCACGAAGGGGAACAGGTGGTTATCGGCGGCAATGACAGTTATGTCTCCGTTTGCAGAAAGCACTATAAAATCGCATTAGGGTTAGTTAGAAGCGAAATTGAATAAGCTATGCAGCGCCGCCACGATGGTATTTAACGCTCGAAAACGACTCCAGACGGCGATATTAAATAATCTTAACCCCTCTCGTAGGGAGTCGCTGAATTCGCGCCACAGGCTCGCAGAGAGGCGAAATGAGGCGAGGAGGGGGGTAACAAGGTTAATGCAAATCAATGCACAAATTTACTGCGCCAGGGATAAACTATTCCGACAATAGCCTACGGCGGCTTTTTTAACGCAGGACGAAAAAATACCCTGACAGCGGGCTGACAGGGTATTGATGCGAGGTGCTTGGACAACAGCCTCTGTTGAGGCTGTTATTCCCCCGACGGGTTAACTCGTCACTTTTTTGGCTTGCTTGGCTACTTTTGTTGCAGGCGCGGCGGGTGTTGCCGCAACGGCTTCGGTAGCACCTTTCTCTGTGGTGTTTTCAGAGAATTTACGCCCGTAATACGTATCCATCAGAATTTGTTTCAGTTCTGAAATCAACGGATAACGCGGGTTAGCGCCGGTACATTGGTCGTCGAAGGCATCTTCGGACAGTTTGTCCACTTTCGCTAGGAAGTCGGCTTCTTGTACGCCAGCCTCACGGATAGAGGTAGGAATACCCAGATCTGCCTTTATTTCTTCCAACCAGTTCAACAATTTTTCAATCTTCTGCGCAGTACGATCGCTTGGTGCTGTCAGACGCAGATGATCGGCGACTTCAGCGTAGCGACGACGAGCTTGCGGACGATCATACTGGCTGAACGTCGTTTGCTTGGTCGGGTTGTCGTTGGCGTTATAGCGAATAACGTTTGAGATCAACATGGCATTCGCCAGACCGTGCGGGATGTGGAACTCAGAGCCCAGCTTGTGCGCCATTGAGTGACAAACACCCAGGAAGGCGTTGGCGAAAGCGATACCGGCAATCGTCGCGGCATTATGAACACGTTCGCGAGCTACCGGGTTCTTCGCGCCTTCATGATAGCTGGCCGGCAGGTTTTCTTTCAGCAGTTTCAACGCCTGCAACGCCTGACCGTCTGAATATTCGTTCGCCAGCACGGAAACATAGGCTTCCAGCGCGTGAGTGACGGCATCCAGACCACCGAACGCACACAGGGATTTCGGCATATTCATAACCAGGTTGGCGTCGACAATCGCCATATCCGGCGTTAATGCGTAGTCGGCCAATGGATATTTCTGCCCGGTGGCATCATCGGTCACCACGGCAAACGGCGTGACTTCGGAACCGGTGCCGGAGGTGGTGGTAACCGCGATCATTTTGGCTTTCACGCCCATTTTCGGGAACTTGTAAATACGTTTACGGATGTCCATAAAGCGTAATGCCAGTTCTTCAAAATGCGTATCCGGGTGTTCGTACATGACCCACATGATTTTCGCCGCATCCATCGGGGAACCGCCGCCCAGCGCGATAATGACATCCGGTTTAAAGGAGTTCATCTGCTCCGCGCCTTTACGCACGATGCTCAGCGTTGGATCCGCTTCAACCTCGAAGAAGACTTCGGTTTCCAGCCCACGCTCTTTCAGGACGGAAACGATCTGATCGACGTAGCCGTTATTGAACAGGAAACGGTCGGTCACGATGAATGCGCGTTTTGCCCCGTCGGAAGCGACTTCTTCAAGCGCAATCGGTAATGAACCGCGACGGAAGTAAATAGATTTGGGAAGTTTATGCCACAACATATTTTCTGCTCGCTTGGCTACCGTTTTCTTGTTGATCAAGTGTTTCGGACCGACGTTTTCCGAGATGGAGTTACCCCCCCAGGAACCACAACCCAGCGTCAGGGATGGGGCGAGTTTGAAGTTGTACAGATCGCCGATACCACCTTGAGAAGCCGGGGTGTTGATCAGGATACGGGCGGTTTTCATCAGGTTGCCGAAGTGATTCACACGCTCCGGTTGGTTATCCTGATCGGTGTACAAGCAGGAGGTGTGACCAATCCCGCCCATTGCGACCAGTTTCTCGGCTTTTATCACGGCATCGTTAAAATCGGTAGCGCGATACATCGCCAGGGTCGGGGACAGTTTTTCGTGAGCAAATGGTTCGGATTCGTCAACATCGGTGACTTCACCGATCAGCACTTTGGTGTTCGCAGGGACGCTGATGCCAGCCAATTCCGCGATTTTTGGCGCCGGTTGACCGACGATATCGGCGTTCAGGGCGCCATTTTTCAACAGAATGCCCTGTACGGCATGCAGTTCTTTACCTTTCAGCATATAAGCGCCGTGCGAGGCAAAGCGTTCGCGAACGGCGTCGTAGACGCTGTCGACCACAATCACTGACTGTTCAGAAGCACAGATAACGCCGTTATCAAAGGTTTTTGACATTAGAATTGACGCTACGGCGCGTTTAAGATCGGCGGTTTCATCAATAACCACCGGCGTATTACCTGCGCCTACGCCGATTGCCGGTTTACCGGAGCTGTATGCGGCTTTAACCATGCCTGGGCCGCCGGTAGCCAGAATCAGATTGATATCCGGGTGATGCATCAACTGGTTGGACAGTTCAACCGAAGGTTGGTCGATCCAGCCGATGATATCTTTTGGCGCGCCCGCGGCGATAGCGGCTTGCAGGACGATATCGGCGGCTTTGTTGGTCGCATTTTTTGCCCGCGGATGCGGAGAAAAGATGATGCCGTTACGGGTTTTCAGGCTGATTAATGCTTTGAAAATCGCAGTGGAAGTGGGGTTGGTAGTCGGAACGATACCGCAGATCAGACCGATGGGTTCGGCAATGGTGATCGTGCCAAAGGTGTCGTCGGTAGAAAGCACGCCACAGGTTTTTTCATCCTGATAGGCGTTGTAAATGTATTCGGAAGCAAAGTGGTTTTTGATTACTTTATCTTCCACGATACCCATTCCAGACTCGGCGACAGCCATCTTCGCCAGTGGAATTCGAGCATCTGAGGCAGCAAGCGCGGCTGCCCGGAAGATTTTGTCGACTTGTTCCTGAGTGTAATTGGCAAATTCCTGCTGCGCCTTTTTCACTCTTTCGACCAGTGCGTTAAGTTCAGCAACATTGGTTACGGCCATAATGCTCTCCTGATAATGTTAAACTCTTTCAGTCAATAGTTTGCTAAGTAAATGAGTATAGATAAATGAGCGCATGTTGTGTTTGCTCGGAGAAACCTAACAGGGTCACTATTCTCATTTCTGCATTGATTGACTCAAAGAGCTTGTCACAGTACCGACCACGGGTTACGGAACAGCATACTCGCTTATAAAGGTTCTTTTTGTGATCTCCATCTATATTTTTCGATGCTGACACCTTTCAGCAGGGCTTTTTTGAGAATAATTCTCAACAAGGCGCTATTTTATCGTCCGCTTCCTTTTATATGTAACTGCAAAATGTATATAAATTGTTTTTAAATGTTATTTAACAGATAGAGCGTGAAATAAAATCCCGCAGCAAAGTAAGGATAAATATAGCCATATTATATGATATCGGCGCCGCCGAGGCACCCGTGCGTGCGCAACCCGAACGGGAGGGTATGTGGTCACTTATTGAGGGATTTTTCGGACTGTATCAAGTTTCTCATCGGATTGTTTGGATTGATCGATCTGACAGGCGTTCTTCCCCTATTTATCAGTATGACTAACTATCTTATCAACGATAAGTAGCGACTTATCTCGAAAAATGTCTCCATGATGACATCTTCATTCCCCTCATTTTATCTGTTGTAAAAAATTCTTATATATCAAGCCTCATCCCTCGTGCCATTTGTATGGCGTCACTTTTTCGATAATAGCGTCGAGTTGTGGGCGGTTATTTAGGTCTATTCATAAACTAAACTTATTAGTCCCGCTAAATGTTGTGGCATTGTCATAATCATTAGCGTTATAAGTAACTAACGCGTGATCAAATGATATAAGGGTATTTATCGCATTGAACATCTGAAGGGGATAAGAAGGCAATCCATAGAGATGAGATCGCGTGTTCTTCCAGTCGTTTCTTTCGTGGATGGTGAATATTCTTCCCGCCGTACCCGTCTGCGTCAGCCAGGAAGCGAGGGACTGTACAGGGAGTAATCAAATAATAGTGAAGTTATCAAAAGAGTAATTACAGGATGAGTTTACCAGTATGTGATAAACAAAACAGGAGAAGATAATGACGCATATTACCACCCCAAAAAGATTGGCCGCCGCAGGCATCATCGTCGTTCTAGGTGTAATTTCAGGCACTCAAGCCTGGTCCGCTACGGTGCCTGCTGGTGTGGCGCTGGCAGAGAATCAGGTGCTGGTACGTAATAATGGCGCAGAGGTGGCATCATTGGATCCGCATAAAATAGAAGGCGTTCCTGAGTCCAATGTGTCGCACGATTTACTGGAAGGGCTGGTGATTTCGGATGTCGACGGCAGGGTGATCCCCGGGGTTGCGGAACGCTGGGACAACAACGCGTTCAAGGTGTGGACCTTTCATTTACGTAAAGATGCGCGGTGGTCAAATGGTGACGTTGTCACCGCACACGATTTCGTATATAGCTGGCGCCGGTTGGCCGATCCGAAAACCGCTTCTCCCTATGCCAGCTATCTGCAATACGGCCATTTACTGAATATTGATGACATCATCGCCGGTAAAAAGAGTCCCGATACGCTGGGGGTAAAAGCGCTGGACGATCATACGCTGGAAGTCACGCTCTCTGAGGCGGTTCCCTATTTTTATAAACTGCCCATTTATCCCGCCATGTCGCCGGTGAACCAAGCGGTGGTGGAGAAGTTTGGTGAAAGATGGACGCAACCGCAGAATTGGGTGGGGAATGGCGCCTATAAGCTGAAAACGTGGATCGTGAATGAAAAGATTGTGCTGGAGCGCAATGCCAACTATTGGGATAACGAAAAAACAGTCATCAATCAGGTGACTTATTTGCCTATCTCATCAGAAGTGACGGATGTTAATCGCTATCGCAGCGGTGAAATCGATATGACCTATAACTACCTGCCGATTGAACTGTTCCAAAAATTAAAAAAAGAGCTCCCGCAGGAAGTGCAAATAAACCCGTATTTGTGCACCTACTACTACGAGATGAACAATCAAAAAGCGCCGTTTAACGACGTTAGGGTCAGAACCGCGCTGCGCCTGGGTCTGAGCCAGGATATCTTAACCAACAAAGTTAAGAATCAGGGGGATATTCCCGCCTATGGTTTTGTGCCGCCCTATATTGACGGTATCGCCCAAACGCCGCCGGAATGGTTTGGCTGGCCGCAGGAAAAGCGCAATCAGGAAGCGAAAAAATTGCTGGCGGAGGCGGGATATAGCCCGGACAAGCCGCTGACCTTCAATTTGTTATACAACACCTCCGACTTGCATAAAAAGATGGCGATTGCGGCGGCCTCCATCTGGAAACAGAATATTGGCGTGAATGTGAAACTTGAGAATCAGGAATGGAAAACGTTCCTGGATACCCGCCATCAGGGCAGCTTTGATGTCGCCCGCGCCGGATGGTGCGCCGATTACAATGAACCTTCCACCTTCCTCAACAGTATGCTGTCCGATAGCAGCAGTAATACATCACATTATAAGAGCAGTGATTTTGATGCGCTGATCGCCAAATCGTTGCAGGTCGAAACGGAAGAAGAGCGTGCCGCCGTCTATCAACAGGCGGAAACGCTATTGGATAACGATGCGGTTATCGTTCCGGTTTACTATTACGCCAATACCCGGCTGGTAAAGCCTTATGTCGGTGGGTTAACCGGTAAAGATCCGATGGATAATATCTATGTGAAAGATCTTTATATCATTAAGCACTGATAATATCGCGGGCGGCCTGACACTGGCGCCCGCGTCTCTTTGCAGGTTTTATAGGTACGGGCAATGTTAAAATTTATTTTCCGTCGTTGTCTGGAAGCGATTCCGACGCTGTTTATTCTGATCACGCTCTCATTTTTTATGATGCGTCTTGCACCCGGTAGCCCTTTTACCGGGGAGCGTAACCTCCCGCCTGAAGTGATGGCCAATATTGAGGCCAAATATCACCTTAACGACCCGATACTGACCCAGTATGGCAGCTATTTATGGCAACTGGCTCAGGGGGATTTCGGCCCTTCATTTAAATATAAAGACTATTCCGTGAACGATTTGGTGGCGGCTTCATTTCCGGTTTCCGCTAAATTGGGGGCGGCCGCATTTTTGCTGGCGGTGGTTTTCGGCGTCAGCGCCGGGGTGATTGCCGCGCTGAATCAAAACAGTAAATGGGATTATACGGTAATGGGGTTTGCCATGACCGGCGTGGTGATCCCCAGTTTTGTGGTGGCGCCGTTACTGGTGCTGATATTTTCGATTACGCTGCGCTGGCTGCCGGGTGGCGGCTGGAATGGTGGGGCGCCCAGATATATGATTTTGCCGATGGTGGCATTATCGCTCTCTTATATCGCCAGTATCGCGCGCATTACCCGGGGATCGATGATTGAAGTGCTCCATTCCAATTTTATTCGTACCGCGCGCGCCAAGGGATTGCCTTTGCGTCGCATTATTCTGCGCCATGCTTTAAAGCCGGCCTTGTTGCCGGTGCTGTCGTATATGGGGCCGGCTTTTGTCGGCATTATTACCGGCTCTATGGTTATCGAAACGATTTTTGGCTTACCGGGTATCGGGCAACTTTTTGTTAATGGAGCACTGAATCGCGATTATTCATTGGTGTTGAGTCTGACTATTTTGGTCGGCGGATTAACGATTTTATTCAATGCGATAATTGATGTGTTATACGCGGTTATCGATCCGAAAATTCGCTACTGACCGGAGGCGCTATGTTTTGGAATCGCAGAGATATTGAAGCGTTGGATAATTTCAGCGAGCAGATGGAAATTGAAGGCCGCAGCCTGTGGCAAGACGCCCGGCAGCGGTTTATTCACAATCGCGCCGCCTTGGCCAGTCTCGTTATGCTGGGACTGATTACGTTATTTGTGATCGTCGCTCCGCTGTTATCGCCCTTTAATTATGCGGATACGGACTGGAGCATGATGTCATCCGCTCCGGATATGGCGTCCGGGCACTATTTCGGTACGGATTCTTCAGGGCGCGACCTGCTGGTGCGCGTGGCCATTGGCGGACGGATTTCGTTAATGGTGGGGGTGGCCGCCGCGCTGGTCGCGGTGATTGTCGGCACCTTGTATGGGGCGCTGTCCGGTTATCTTGGCGGCAAAGTCGACTCGGTGATGATGCGTCTGCTGGAGATCCTCAACTCATTCCCGTTCATGTTTTTCGTTATTTTGCTGGTGACCTTTTTCGGTCAGAACATGCTGTTGATCTTTGTGGCGATCGGCATGGTGTCCTGGCTGGATATGGCGCGTATTGTCCGCGGGCAGACGCTCAGTCTGAAACGTAAGGAGTTCATTGAGGCCGCGGTGGTTTCCGGGGTTTCGACGCGCGGCATAGTGTTACGTCACATCGTACCAAATGTCCTGGGCGTGGTGATGGTGTATGCCTCATTACTGGTGCCGAGCATGATCCTGTTTGAATCATTTCTGAGCTTTCTGGGGCTGGGAACCCAGGAGCCGTTAAGCAGTTGGGGCGCGCTGCTGAATGATGGCGCCAATTCCATGGAAGTGTCTTCCTGGCTACTGTTTTATCCCGCCGCATTTCTGGTGGTGACGCTGTTTTGTTTTAATTTTATCGGCGATGGCCTGCGTGATGCCCTCGATCCGAAAGATCGCTGATGAGGTGTCGCATGAATAGGATGGATTCAACCGAAGCACTGCTCTGCGTTCAGGATTTACGGGTGACGTTCCGTACCCCGGACGGCGAAGTGACCGCGGTAAACGATCTCAATTTTACCCTGAATGCGGGGGAGACGCTGGGGATTGTCGGCGAGTCCGGCTCGGGAAAATCCCAGACCGCATTTGCGCTAATGGGGTTGTTAGCCGGCAATGGTTATATCAGCGGTTCGTCACGCTTTCATGGCCGCGAGATCCTCAATCTGCCGGAGCGTCAGCTAAATAAGCTACGCGCTGAAGAAATCGCCATGATATTTCAGGATCCGATGACGTCGTTGAATCCCTATATGCGGGTCGGCGAACAACTGATGGAAGTGCTGATGCTGCATAAGCGTCTTGGCAAAAGTGAAGCCTTTGAAGAATCGGTCAGAATGCTCGACGCGGTAAAAATGCCGGAAGCGAGAAAACGTATGAAAATGTATCCGCATGAGTTTTCCGGCGGCATGCGGCAGCGCGTGATGATCGCTATGGCGCTGCTGTGCCGCCCCAAACTGTTGATTGCGGATGAGCCGACAACGGCGCTGGATGTGACGGTGCAGGCGCAGATTATGGCGTTATTGAACGATCTGAAACGCGAATTCAATACCGCCATTATTATGATCACCCACGACCTGGGGGTGGTGGCCGGTATTTGTGACAAGGTGCTGGTAATGTACGCGGGACGCACCATGGAATATGGCAGCGCGCGTGATGTGTTTTATCGCCCCAGTCATCCTTACTCCGTCGGGCTGCTGCATGCCGTTCCCCGCCTGGATGCGGAGGATGAAACGCTGGCGACCATTCCTGGAAATCCGCCTAATTTGCTGCGGTTGCCGAAAGGTTGCCCGTTTCAGCCGCGCTGTCCCTATGCGATGGATGTGTGTCATGGCACGCCGGCGCTGGAGTCTTTCGAACAGGGTCGCCTGCGAGCCTGCTTTAGAGCCATCGAGGAGGTGTTATGAATAAGGAGGAGGAAAAAACAGTCTTGCTGGAAGTGGCTGATTTGAAAGTTCACTTTGAGGTGAGGGATGATAAACAATGGTTCTGGCAGCCGGCGAAAACGCTGAAGGCGGTGGATGGCGTTACGCTGCGCTTGTATGAAGGCGAAACGCTGGGCATCGTGGGCGAATCCGGCTGCGGCAAATCCACCCTGGCGCGCGCCATTATCGGTCTGGTGAAGGCCACGTCCGGACACATCACCTGGCTGGGAAGAGATTTGCTGGGGATGAACGATATGCAGTGGCGCAGGGTGCGCAGCGATATCCAGATGATTTTTCAGGATCCGTTGGCGTCGCTTAATCCGCGGATGACGATCGGTGAAATTATCGCGGAGCCGTTAAAAACCTACCATCCCAAACTTTCTCGTCAGTCGGTGAAAGAACGCGTCAAAGGAATGATGCTGAAGGTCGGTTTACTGCCCAATTTGATCAATCGCTACCCGCATGAGTTCTCCGGTGGACAGTGCCAGCGTATAGGCATCGCCCGGGCGTTGATTCTGGAACCGAAACTGATCATCTGCGATGAGCCGGTTTCCGCGCTGGATGTCTCCATTCAGGCGCAGGTTGTCAACCTGCTGCGGCAATTGCAGCGTGAAATGCGGCTGTCCCTGATTTTCATTGCGCATGATTTATCGGTGGTGAAGCACATTTCCGACCGGGTGTTGGTTATGTATCTGGGGCATGCGGTGGAGCTGGGAACCTATAACCAGGTCTATTACCATCCGCAGCACCCGTATACCCGGGCCTTGATGTCGGCCGTCCCCATTCCTGATCCGGATAAGGAAAGAAATAAGCGGATACCGTTGCTGGAGGGGGAACTGCCTTCGCCGATTAATCCGCCTTCGGGATGTGTTTTCCGTACGCGTTGTCCGATTGTCGGCCCCGAGTGTGCGATAACCCGACCGCTGCTGGAGGGGAGTTTCACCCATGCGGTATCCTGCCTGAAAGTGGACCCGCAGTCGTTGTTGCCGCAGAAAGCCTGATGATTATCTCCGTCGTCCCTAGGATATGGGGCGACGGGCGTAGATAGGTCAGAAAAGCGACGGCCTATTCTTTCCACAGGATATGGCAAAGCTTGTGGTCTTTTTCCCTGCAAATCAGCACGCGGGCAAAAATGTCGGTGATATCCTCGCCGTCTTGTTCCGCCAGACCTATCACCACTTCGGCAAAGAAATCGGGGTTAAGGTCGAAATCAACATGTTCCAACCAGTCCTCGGCAGGATCGAATAACTCGGCGCCGCCGCGTTCCTCGAACTGTAGGTTAAACAGCAAAATATCCGCCGGGTCGAGATTATCCGCCGCCAATTCAAGAAAGATATCGTAGGCCTGTTCCAGCGTTTCGTCTTCGCTCAGGCGATTATTCAAATCCATACAAGATATCCTGTTAATACGTGATGGCGCTATTAGAACACGGGAAAAACCATATTTATAGCAGGGGGCTGAAAAAGTAAAACAGTCGCTCGACGATCCGCTGCCAATAAGGCCGATTTTGCCATTCAACTTCATTCACCAGCGTGGAGCGGGCAATATAATCTTCCTGCACACAGGCGAGGTCGGTGCCGAAACCCGCATCGTCAATCACCACGGTAATTTCAAAGTTTAGCCACAGGCTGCGCATATCGAGGTTGACGGTGCCGATCAGACTCAATTGCCCATCGACCAGCACGCTCTTGGTGTGCAGCAGTCCGTCTTTAAACTGATGGATTTTTACCCCCGCCGCCAGTAATTCGGCAAAAAATGCCCGACTGGCCCAGCCCACCAGTACGGAATCATTTTTATACGGCACGATGATGCTGACATCCACACCGCGTTGCGCCGCGGTGCATATGGCGTGCAGCAGGTCGTCGCTGGGCACGAAATAGGGCGTGGTCATAATCAACTGCTTACGCGCGGAGTAAACCGAGGTTAACAGCGCCTGGTGGATCAACTCTTCCGGATAGCCCGGCCCGGAAGCAATCAACTGGATGGTATGCCCGGTTTCTTGTTCAAACGGCATCATATTGACGTCGGGCGGGGGCGGCAATAGCCGTTTGCCGGTTTCCATTTCCCAGTCGCAGCAGTAGATAATGCCCAACGTCGTCGCAACCGGACCTTCAATACGGGCCATTAGATCAACCCACTGACCCACGCCTGCGTTCTGCTTGAAAAAACGCGGATCGACCATGTTCATGCTGCCGGTATAGGCAATACGATTATCGATCAGAATAATTTTACGATGCTGGCGTAAATCCATACGCCGCAGAAATGCCCGAAGTAAATTCACTTTTAACGCTTCGGCGACCTCAATACCGGCGGTGCGCATCAGTTCCGGGTAGCGGTTGCGAAAAAACTGCACGCTGCCCGCGGAGTCGAGCAATATCCGGCAATTCACGCCGCGGCGGGCGGCGGCAATCAGTGACGACATGACTTGATCGACCATCCCGCCGGCCTGCCAGATATAGAACACCATCTCAATATTGTTATGGGCAAGTTCAATATCGCGGATCAGCGATTTAATGGTGTCATCAAAGGTGGTCAGCAGTTGCAACTGGTTGCCTTTTACGCCTCCCACGCCCTGACGGCGTTCGCACAGTTGAAATAATGCGCTGGCGACCTCGCTGTTTTCCGTGGCGAAAATCCGCCGGTATTCTTTCAGTTCACGCAGCCATTTCGCCGTGGATGGCCACATTTTACTGGCGCGTTCCGCCCGGCGTTTGCCAAGGTGTAATTCACCGAAAGAGAGATAAGCGACAATACCGACAAGGGGCAGAATGTAGATAACCAGTAACCAGGCCATGGCGGAGGGAACCGTCCGACGTTTCATCAGAATACGCAGGGTAACACCTGCGATCAGCAACCAGTAACTGAAAACAAGCAGCCAACTTATTACGGTATAAAATGTTGTCATAAAGGCAGCGGAGATCCCTTCTGTAAGTCATCGACAAAGTGTACGCATAGTTTGATAAAAGAGGAAATGTCTTTGCTCTGAATAAAATAGCGCTATTGATGCATTGTACGCTAAGGGAAATGCAAACACTGCTTGGATCGCGCAATCAAGGGCCTATAATATGCGCCGCGAGTTACTGATATAAGAGTTATGCCATGAAACGCAGCCGGAATGAAGTCAGCCGTTGGAGGATGTTGCGTCAGATGCAGCGTCGAAAAGGTCGCTGGCTGGAGGCGCAATCGCGCACTTACCGCCATATTCACTACGCCCGCTATTTGCAGCAAAAACAGCAGCGGCGCGCGCTGTTATATGCGGTAGCCTACGAGTGGTAATCTGCTGAAAAAATTAGCGGCCGCATCGAACGGCCGTTAATTTTTCATACACATCAAAAAACTTTTTTGAAGGGTTTTACCGTTACCTGCTGGTAAACGTTGGCGGCAACGTAGGGATCGTCGTTTGCCCAGGATGTCGCGTCCTCCAGCGAGGGAAATTCGGCGATAATGATTGAACCGCTAAAACCGGCGGCGCCCGGATCTTCGCTGTCAACGGCCGGCAGGGGGCCGGCTGTAATAAGTTGTCCTTGATCCTGCAACTGTTTCAGTCGGGCAAGATGAGCGGGTCTTGCCGCCAGTCGTTTCTCCAGTGAATCGGCGGAATCTTCGGCGTAAATAACATATAACATCGGCGAGCCTCACAGGTTGGGGTAAAAGAAGTGATTTATCATACGTGATGGAACGGCAGGGGCAATAGACTGATTTGCCAGATAAATAAAGTTTAGCCTGGTTTTTTTTAACAATCACACGTGTTGTTATTGAATATGATTGCTATTTGCATTTAAACTTGGGCGGCATAAGAGGATGAAGACATACTATGCCGCAAAAAAAGTTTCTCCTGACCCGCCGCTATTCATGGCCGTTTATACTTTCAGTTGGCGTTCACAGTTCACTGATTGCGGGTTTGCTGTACGCGTCGTTTAATAACGCGCTTGAGCTGCCTCAGCACGCTAAACCAATCAGCGTGGTTATGGTGAATCCGGCCGCGCTTGAAGCGGCGCCAGCGGCAGAGCCCGCTCCCTCTGAACCGGAACCGGTAAAACAGCCGGAACCTGTTCCCGAGCCTGAGCCAATCCCGGAACCCGAGCCGGTTCCTGAACCTGAACCGATCCCTGAGCCTGTCCCCGTACCGCTTCCTGAACCGAAGCCACAGCCTAAACCTAAGCCAAAGCCGGTGAAGAAGGTGGAGCAACCGAAACCGGTCAAACGGGAGAAGGTCGCTGAAAAACAGCCGCCGGCACCCTTTACCAGCGATGAACCAACGCGAAATGTGACCAATGCGCCAGTCAGACAAGCTCCCGCGCCGGTAGCGAACACACAGTCGACAGGGCCGAGACCGCTTAGTCGGGTTCAGCCGCAGTATCCGGCACGGGCATTTTCATTACGGGTTGAAGGCCGGGTGAAAATGCAGTTTGATGTGGATAGTTCCGGACGGGTAGACAACGTTCGGGTGGTTTCAGCAGAGCCTCGGAATATGTTTGAACGTGATATCAAACAGGCGATGCGGAAATGGCGTTATGAGGCCAACAAGCCGGGTAAGGATTTGGTCGTGACCATCGTCTTCAGGATTGATGGTGGGGCAGTGATGGAGTAATCACGCCTGCGTTTAGGAGAAAAGCCGCTACCAGCGGCTTTCAGACCGTTGACAAAGCCCGTTATTAGGGAGAGCGTGGCGATGGGTCGTAGCGGCGTAAGCCGCCGGAGCGCCCCTCGGCACGGTAGGCCCGGGTATCTCAGGCTTACAGACGACTTTGTCAGCAACCTCAAGCCGCTATCAGCGGCTTTTCTCTTTTGTGGGATAGGTGGCGCAGTAAAGCGCGTATCAGTCTTCGGGGTTAAAGTGACATTTGCCCATCGGCAGCTCGCGCGGACGACTGTCTTCATCAACGGCGACATAAGTAAACAGCGCCTCGGTCGCACGATAGCGTTGGCCGATCGGTTCGGATGATACTTTCTTTACCCAAACTTCGACGTTCACATTGATGGAGCTACGGCCGGTACGCACGCAACGCGCGTAGCAGCAAATGACGTCGCCGACGGCGACCGGTTTTAAAAACGACATTCCGTCGACCCGTACGGTCACGACGCGGCCTTCTGCGATCTCCTTTGCCAGAATAGCGCCGCCCATGTCCATCTGCGACATTAGCCAGCCGCCGAAAATATCCCCGTTTGCATTGGTATCCGCAGGCATTGCCAGAGTCCGAAGTACCAGCTCGCCCTGAGGTAACACGTTTTGTTGGCTCATTGTGGTATCAATAAATTATGCTGTTTTTATCAAGCGGGCATTGTTAGTGCTCGCCGCCGTTTTCTTCTGACTTTTCCCGATCGTCAGGCAAATGCCGATAAATATAAACGCCGCAGATCAATGTAAATAGCAGGGTAACGCCAGTCAAACCAAAGACTTTGAAATTAACCCAAACGCTTTGCGGCATCCAGAAAGCAATATAAATGTTTAACAATCCGCACGCCAGAAAGAACATGGCCCAGGAGAAGTTCAGTTTTCCCCAAACCGCCTGCGGTAGGGTTAACTCTTTGCCCAACATTCTCTGGATCAGCGTTTTTTTCATCACGAACTGGCTGAACAGCAGCGCGATGGCGAATAGCGCATAAATGATGGTGACTTTCCACTTAATAAACTGATCGTTATGGAATACCAGCGTCAATGTGCCGAAAATGGCGACCATGGCAAAGGTCACCAGCATCATCTTTTCTATTTTACGATAAATCACCCAGGTGACGATCAGCGCCAGCGCTGTCGCCGCGATCAACGCACCGGACGCAACATAGATGTCATACAGTTTGTAAAAAACAAAAAAAACCACTAGCGGGAGAAAATCAAGAAGTTGCTTCATTGTGTCAATCCGTCACTCACTAATTTGTTGACGATAACCCGGATGGCTATCTGATAACTGCGCGTATTATCCTTTATTGTGGGGCACAGTTCCCTTGATATCGTAATAATTTGCAGAAAATTACGATTGGAAAGGTTGGCGGCGCAGTAACAATAAAAAACAAGAAGATGTGCCGCAGCTTGTACGGCACAGGTTAAATCAGGCGCGAAGCAGCATATAAAGGCGGAACAGATAGATCAGCAGGATAGCGGATATCAGGTTACTCAGGCCATTTAGCAACACCGCAATGACGGTCGGCGAAAATATCGGGATTTTGGTCACCAGCAGCAGAATGGCAACTTTGATCAATAACCACAGGATCACGGCCGGCGCGGTGACGCGTAGGTTGGCATAAGCCAGTTTCGCGCTTGCCTTGATGGAGCCGAATACGCCACGTTTCTCAACGACGGCAATAACCGGCGACAGGCTTAATGCGATAGCCAATAACACGCCCGGAACAACCAGAAACAGCATGCCAAGCTGAACCAACAGGGTACAGAACAGGATCAGGATAAAAAGGCGGGGTAAGACGGGCGCGGAGGCGCCGATCGCCCGCAACGCGCTGGTGCGATTACCGGCGGAAACCATCTGAATCAGCAGCAGTATGCCGCCGGTAAGAATCGCGTTGCCGATCAAGGCGGCAAAGGTTCCGGCCGCAGACATTTTGAGCAGCACGGTTTGCTGTTCCGGGGTCATCTGCTGGATCAAGTCCATCATACCCAGTTCGGCGGATGAGGAGAGATCGCCGCTGGCGGCGTTAAGCGTTTGTAATTCCTCATTGCCGGGGGCTAAGGCCTGATTCAGAATGACAGTAATGAACGCGGTCAACAGCGCCATCATCAAAATACTGATGAACTGATTACGCGTAAAATTCATTGTGTCACGGTACAAAGTGTTAGCCGTGATAGGCATGCAAACTCCTTGAGAAAAGATAAGCAATGTTACTTAGCCTTTAATTGTAACCTGTTACGCCAGACTGTGGCACCCCCGCAGGGGGCGCGATCTTCTCATTTCTCATCATCCCGCCGCCGACGGTTCAATGGCGGCGATCAGCGGTGGCAATCCATAACTGGCCCGCGCACGATTGCAGGCGTCGTTTATTTGGCCGTTTTTTCCGGATTGCATAAATTCACGACATGGCGATGGCCGATTAACATAAATCGAACAGCTGACATTGACGCCGATCTTGCCTTCCAACGCACAGCAGCGAGGATTTTTGCTATTTGAACCCTGCATGCAGCGTAAAAAAGGGGTAAGAGGTTCTGTGAGTAAGGCAGGTACTACGCCGCCGCCATCATCAGCTTCAGCCCAGTAGAAAGATACCCTGAAATAAGCGCAGCAAGCGCCGCAGTGCATACAGGCATTGTCACTCATTTAATTAATTACCGCCCTTAACCGGTATTGAATCCTGTCAGTCAGAATAAAAATCTAGCGCTGAAATCACCCTTTTGGCAGCGTATTTTTCCCAAAACGCATTTTATGTATCTTTGGTTGTTTTTGATGTAGATCAATTCTTGCATTTTTAATGAGTTACGTAGAATTGATTGAGTTCGTATTTTGCAAAAAGTATTTAAAAGATGTGATCTGGATTAAAACAACAATGTCCACATGGAGGTATATTTCGCTCGAAATTTAAACCATATAAAGGGAGTGGATAATGAAAAAAGCGTCTTTTGTATTACTGGCTGCTGCACTTATGCCGGCATTTGCCCAGGCTCATCAGGCGGGTGATATCATTGTTCGTGGCGGAACGGCAACGGTTCGTCCGGTGGAAGGGTCGGATAATGTGCTGGGAAGTCTGGGATCGTTCAAGGTTGATAATAATACCCAGTTGGGATTGACGTTCAGTTATCTGGTGACCGACAACATTGGCGTGGAGTTATTGGCGGCGACGCCGTTCACCCATCGCGTCGGCCTTAACGGCGTCGGCAACATTGCCGAAGTCAGCCACTTGCCGCCGTCTCTGGTCGCACAGTATTACTTTGGCGATAAAGCCGACAAGCTGCGTCCTTACCTGGGCGTCGGTCTGAACTACACCATGTTTTATGATGAAAAATTCAATCAAAGAGGGAAAGATGCCGGGCTGAGCGATCTGAGCCTGAAAAATTCCTGGGGCGTGGCCGCGCAAGCCGGTCTGGATTACAACCTGGATGAAAACTGGTTGATTAATGCGTCACTGTGGTGGATGGACATCGACACGGAAGTGAGGTTTAAAGCGGGCGGCGAACAGCAAAACGTCAGCACCCGTTTGGATCCGTGGGTGTTTATGTTTGGCGTCGGATATCGTTTCTGATGTTAATGACATGATGCGCCGGCCTGCCCGGCGGCGCATCAAATCGCCAACGGCGGATAACTATCCGCCGTTGGCGCTGTGTGGAAATGTTATCAACGCGTTGCCGCTTTCATTTCGCTGACAAAGGCGTGAAGCTGCGCCAGCATTTCGTCAGGTTGATGCTGGTTTTTTTCAATAATCCGCACGATTGCCGAGCCGGAAATGGCGCCGGCGGCGCCCGCCGATAATGATTCCCGCACCTGAGAAGGCTCTGAAATACCAAATCCCTGAAGCGGCGGCGCGGCATGGTATTCATGCAGTTTGGCGACCAGGTGATGAAGCGGCAACTGAGCGCGTTTTTCCGCACCGGTGACGCCGGCGCGCGATAATAAATAGGTATAGCCACGGCCGTAGGACGCAATCTCACGCAGCAGGTCGTCATCCGCATTGGGCGGGCAGATAAAAATCGGGGCGATGCCGTGACGTTGCGCCGCGGCACGGAAAGGCGCGGACTCCTCAACCGGGACATCGGCGACCAGCACGGAATCGACGCCGATCTGCGCGCAACGTTGATAAAATTCATCAATGCCGTTGCTGAAAACCAGATTGGCATACATCAGCAAGCCGATAGGAATATCAGGGTATTTCTGCCGGATAGCGGCCAGCATCTCAAAGCAGTGGCCGGGGGTGGTGCCCGCGGCAAAGGCGCGCAGCGTGGCGTCCTGAATGGTTGGCCCATCGGCCAGCGGGTCTGAAAAGGGGATGCCCAGCTCCAGCGCGTCGGCGCCGGCTGCGATAAGGGTATCAATAATTTTCAGCGACTGCTCAGGCGATGGATCGCCCAACGTGACAAAGGGAACAAAAGCGCCTTCTTTATTGTCAGCCAGACGTTTGAACAGGTGTTGATAGCGCTCCATTAAATTTCTCCCCGATCTTTCAAAATATCGTGAACGGTAAATATGTCTTTATCGCCGCGGCCCGACAGGTTGACCACCAGAATTTGTTCTTTCTCCGGTTCCTGCTTAATCATTTTCAGCGCATAAGCCAGCGCATGAGAGGATTCCAACGCCGGAATGATACCTTCATGCCGGGAGAGTTCCTTAAAGGCATCCAGTGCTTCGTCATCGGTGATGGACACATAATCGGCCCGGCCGACGCTGTTCAGATACGCATGTTGAGGCCCGACGGAGGGGAAATCCAAACCGGCGGAAATCGAATAGGACTCTTCGATTTGCCCGTCAGCGGTTTGCATCATCGGAGATTTCATACCGAAATAGATGCCGACCCGCCCATGTTTAAGCGGCGCGCCGTGCTGTCCGGTTTCAATGCCGAGTCCGGCGGGTTCAACGCCGATCAGGCGAACGGCGGTTTCATCAATAAAGTCGGCAAACATCCCGATGGCGTTGGAGCCGCCGCCTACGCAGGCCAGTACGGCATCGGGCAAGCGGCCCTCTCTTTCCAGCAGCTGCGCTTTGGTTTCTTCACCGATCATGCGCTGAAACTCACGCACAATCGTCGGATACGGATGGGGACCCGCGGCAGTGCCCAGCAGATAGTGCGCGGTTTCATAGCTGCCGGACCAGTCGCGCAGCGCTTCATTACAGGCATCTTTCAACGTTGAGGAACCGCTGTGCACCGGAATGACCTCGGCGCCCATCAAGCGCATACGGAACACGTTGGGGGATTGACGCTCAACGTCTTTCGCCCCCATATAGATGCGACATTTCAACCCCAGCAGGGCGCACGCCAGCGCGGTGGCGACACCGTGTTGCCCGGCGCCGGTCTCGGCGATGATTTCGCTTTTCCCCATCCGTTTGGCGAGCAGCGCCTGTCCCAGCACCTGGTTAGTTTTGTGCGCGCCGCCATGCAACAAATCTTCACGTTTCAGATACAGTTTGGTGCGGGTGCCGTGGGTCAGGTTTCTGCATAGGGTCAGCGCGGTCGGCCGTCCGGCATAGTTTTTCAGCAAATCAGTAAATTCGGCCTGAAACTCGGGATCCTGCTGTGCCGCGACAAAGGCTTCCTCCAGTTGACGCAGAGCCGGGATGAGGATCTGCGGCACATACTGGCCGCCGAATTCACCAAAGTATGGGTTGAGTAACGTCATAATATTCCTGTCTTTTATCGATTTAATGTGAGCCGTGCTGCCAGGGTGTTACGGGGTTACGGCCCGTAATGCCTGAAAAACAGCCGCGATTTTATGCGCATCTTTTTTCCCGGGCTGATTTTCCACCCCGGAGTTGAAGTCCAGCCCGGCGCAACCCAGTCGGGCGGCTTGCGTACAGTTATCCGCGTTCAGACCGCCCGCCAACAGCACGTTGTCCAGGTTCTGGCCGTTGAGCACCGACCAGTCGAACGCTTGACCGCTGCCGCCCTGAGCGTTATCCAGCACATAGCGGTCGATCGCCTGTAGATTTCTCTCGGGGAGGCCGGACGCGACGCTCAGCGCTTTCCATATTTGGCAGGCGGCGGGCAACTGCTGACGCAGCAAAGAAATGGTGTGTTGATCTTCGCCGCCATGAAGCTGGACCGCCGCCAGATTCAATTGTTTGGCGATACTGACGATGCGCTCGACCGGCGCATCGCGGAACACGCCGACATAACGCAGCGGAGCGCCGTTGATAACCGCCGCCGCCTGTTCGATCTCGACATGACGGGGCGAGGCGTCGACAAAAATCAAACCGCCATAGACGGCGCCCGCCTGGTAGGCCGCCTGCGCGTCTTCCGCGCGGGTCAGGCCGCAGACTTTATTTTCTCCCAGAATAACGCGGCGCACGGCCAGCGTCAGATCGGGTTCGGACATCAAGGAGCTGCCGATTAAAAAACCGTTGGCGAACTGACTCAGCTCGCGAATTTGCGCATGACGATGAATCCCCGACTCGCTGATGACGGTCACCTCCGCCGGCAGGCGTGGGGCAAGTCGGCGGGTACGCTCAAGATCGATGGAGAGATCGCGCAGATCGCGGTTGTTAATGCCGACCACCCGGGCTTCCAGTTGAATGGCGCGCTGAAGTTCTTCCTCGTTGCTGACTTCGGTCAACACGCCCAGCTTCAGGCTATGGGCGACATCGGCCAACTGCCGATACTGTTGGTCGTTCAGCACGGATAACATCAGCAGGATGGCGTCAGCCTGATAATAGCGGGCCAGGTAGATCTGATATTCCGAAATAATAAAGTCTTTACACAGCACCGGCTGATGAACCGCCGCGCTGACCTGCGGAAGAAAAGCAAAATCGCCCTGAAAATATTTTTCATCGGT
Organism: Brenneria sp. hezel4-2-4; assembly: GCF_013155275.1. Lineage (GTDB taxonomy): Bacteria > Pseudomonadota > Gammaproteobacteria > Enterobacterales > Enterobacteriaceae > Brenneria. The sequence goes on along the minus strand of NZ_JABJXS010000001.1, from coordinate 153,400 downwards.
TAGCACGGAAATGGCCGAGGCGTAGTCTTTATAGACCTGCGCAATCTTCACCGGATCGAAATCATCACGAATTAATCCCTTTGAGGGGGACGCTTTTTTGCACTCCAGAATAAACGCCGGCTGATTCTGGCGCAGCGCGTGATAAAAGTCCCGCTGGCTGGGCACGACATCGTGCCGGAACGTCGACAGCGGCTGCTTTTGCTGGCGATCTTCAACCCATAGGGCTTTATCACGCACTATTTTATTCAGTATGGTTTCCTGCATGACGGCTTTATCCTCTTGCGGCCAGGGCGGTGACTCGCTGGTAGGCCTGTCCGCTATGAATCACTTCCAACGCCTGTTGCGCGTTTTGACGCAAATTTTCTTGTCCGAACAGCTTCATTAACAGCGCGACGTTGGCGGCAACCGCCGCATCGTGCGCACGCGCTCCCTTACCTTGTAGCAGCGCGGCCAGAATGTCACGGTTTTCTTCCGGCGAACCGCCCTGCAAGGCCGATAACGGGAAGCTGTCCAGTCCGAAGTCTTGGTGCGTCAGCTCATAGGTTTCAATATCGCCGTTGTTCAGCTCGGCGACCTGGGTCGGCGCATGAATGGCGACTTCGTCCATGCCGCCGCCGTGTACCACCGCCGCGCGCCGGTATCCCAGAACCCGCAAGGTTTCGGCGATAGGGCGCACCAGTTCCGGGCGGTAAACCCCAATCAGCGCCAGCGGAGGACGCGCCGGGTTGACCAACGGCCCCAGTACGTTGAACAGGGTGCGGGTTTTCAATTGCTGGCGCACCGGCGCCGCATGGCGAAAACCGGGATGATACTGCGGCGCAAACAGAAAGCACACGCCTAAATCATCCAATGCCTGCCGGGATTGCTCGGCGGGCATATCAAGCCGGATACCAAACGCCGCCAGCAGATCGGACGATCCTGAACGGCTGGAGACGCTGCGGTTGCCATGCTTGGCGATCTTCAACCCGCAACTGGCCGCCACGAAAGCGCTGGCGGTGGAAATATTGATACTGTTGGTGCCGTCGCCGCCGGTGCCGACGATATCGGCAAACGGATAGTCGGGGCGCGGAAACGGCTGGGCATCGGCCAGCAGGGCGTTCGCCGCGCCGGCAATCTCTTGCGGATGTTCACCGCGAACTTTCATGCTGATCAGCGCCGCCGCCAACTGGCTGTTTTCAAGCTCGCCGCGGACAACGGCGCCGAAGAGCGCCTGGCTTTCCTGTTGGCTGAGCGTCTCAGCCTGATAGAGTTTTTCAAGAATGTTTTGCATGATGATGTCCTTTTTTTTACGCCAATGCCCAGTTCAGCGTCTGTTCGAGCAGCCGTGCGCCCATGGTGGTTAAAATGGATTCCGGATGAAACTGAAAGCCGCAAACGCGGTCGGCATCGTGGCGAACCGCCATCACCATATCGTTAAAATGGGCGTTGACGGTCAGCGTCGCCGGAATATTGCTGCCGACCAGCGAATGGTAGCGCGCGACCGGCAACGGATGAGGCAAGCCTTCGAACATCGCCAGGCCGTCATGATCGATAATGGAGGCTTTGCCGTGCAGAATTTCCCCGGCCTGACCTACCTGGCCGCCGTAGGCTTCCACAATGGCCTGATGCCCCAGGCAGATGCCGATAATCGGCAATTGACCGCGCAGGCGTTGCAGCAACTCAGGCATACAACCGGCGGCGGCGGGGGTTCCCGGCCCGGGCGACAGCAGCAGCACCGGCCGTTCCATTTGCTTTAAGCGCTCAATAATGGCGTCGGCCGGCAGATGGTTACGATAAATGACCACCTGATGACCGCTGGCGCGTAGTTGATCCACCAGGTTGTAGGTGAACGAGTCGATATTATCGAGCAGTAATATATCCGCCATTAGAACAACTCCTTTGCGTTGTGCGCACTGGCAATGGCCCGCAGAACGGCGCGGGCCTTATTTCGTGTTTCATCGGCTTCCGCCTGAGGATTGGAATCCAGAACGACGCCGGCGCCGGCCTGAACGGTGGCGATGCCGTCTTCAACGTAGGCTGAGCGAATGACGATGCAGGTATCCAGATCGCCGCGGGCGGTAAAGTAACCTACGGCGCCGCCATAGCTGCCGCGGCGGGTTTTCTCGCTGTCGGCAATCAGTTGCATGGCCCGGACTTTCGGCGCGCCGCTCAGCGTGCCCATATTCATACAGGCGCAATACGCGTGCAGCGCATCCAAATCTTCTCGCAGGGTGCCCACCACGCGTGAGACCAGATGCATAACAAACGAGTAGCGGTCAACCTGGGTTAAGTCAGCCACATAACGGCTGCCGGGCTGACAGATGCGCGCCAGATCGTTACGCGCCAGGTCGACCAGCATCAGGTGCTCGGCCATTTCTTTATGATCGGTGCGCATTTCCAGTTCGATACGGCTGTCAAGATCGCGATCCAATGAACCGTCCGCCCGCCGTCCGCGCGGGCGAGTGCCGGCAATCGGATAAATTTCAATCTGGCGGCTGTCGGCATCGTATTTCAGCGAGCTTTCCGGCGACGCGCCGAACAGCGTGAAGTCCTGATCCTGCATAAAAAACATATAAGGGCTGGGATTATGGTCTTTCAGCGTTTGATAGGCGGCCAGCGGCGAAGGGCAAGGCAATGAAAAGCGCCGTGACGGCACCACCTGAAAAATCTCGCCGATGCGAATCGCCTGTTGCATCTGGCTGACCACGGCGCCAAATGCCTCATCGCTCTGGTTGCAGTTGAGCGTCATACTGTCAATCGACTGATGCGGCAGCGCCGGCGCGGGTTGTTCCAGTTGCTGCTGCAACTGCGTCAGTCGTTGTTGCAGTCGTTGCCGTTCCGCGCCGTCCGGCGTAAACAGACTGGCCTGGAGAACCGTGACCTGTTGTTGATGATCGAGAATCAATAGCGTTTCAGCCAGATAGAAGCAGAAATCCGGGCAACGTTGCTGCTGGCTCAATGCGGGCAAGGCTTCAAAACCGGCGACCAGGTCATAGGCGAACAGACCGCCTAAAAACATGGCTTCGCGTTCGTCCGCAGGGCAGGCGACCAGCGTCAGAATCGTGCGCAGCGCATCAAAGACCGACAGCGAGCGTAAACGGGCGTCTTCGTCCTGCATGCTGTCGATAGGCGGAAAGGTGAGTTCCCGAGCGTTGGGACGGGCTTCTATAATCACACCGGGCGGCAGAGCGGCGTCCAGCAGCGGCAGCAACGCTGCGCCGTTGGCCGTCAGCGCCTGAATGGAAACCTGCTGACCGAGCGCGGTAATGCGTAATGCGCTGTCGATAATTAACAGGCTTTTCAGATTTCGTTTACTGTCGATTTCAGCCGATTCCAGCAGCAAGGTGGCAGGTCTGGCGCCGCAAAGCTGATGAAAAATGGCGTTAGGATCGTTTCGGTAGACGGCCTCGGTACGCAGAAGCTCCAGTTGCGGTCGTATTGTTTGCATCATTGTTACCTGTTTTATTTACTTGCCGATAAAAAAACACGCAAGTGTTTTTCAACGTCACGCAGTGACGGCCCGAAAAGGGGGGCGGACAGGAATTGTCCGCCATAAAAAAGCCCGCTGGATAAGCGGGCCTGGGAATATCTGCATGTAATGATAAAAGCTATGCGTGATTACTCCACCCGCGAAAGGGAAGAGCGCCACCAACCAAGTTTCATCGTGTTTTGCGTTGCCATTATCATTATCTCGTTTGCTGTATGCTGAACCTGCGTACTAGTAAACTAGTTCGGGCGTTGAAAGTCAACACCGGTAATAAGATTATTTTATTGGCTCGCCTAAACTTTCTGGTGCCGCGTCCGCCGCGATGGCGGGATCTTGATTACTCTTCCCGGCGCGTTAATGGCATCATAGCCAACTTAAACCATGAACACAGCCAGTGACGGGAATATTTGTGCCACAACAACCTCAACAGCCACCCTCTTTTGCGCTCTACGATCTGCATAGCCACACTACGGCCTCGGATGGGGTATTGGCGCCGGCCGCATTGGTGACCCGGGCGGTAGCGATGCGGGTTAATGTTCTGTCGATCACCGATCATGATACAACCGGCGGACTGACCGAGGCCCAGCGGACGATTAATGAGCAGGCATTGCCATTGAGATTGATTTCCGGCGTGGAAATTTCCACCCTGTGGGAAAACCATGAGATTCACATCGTGGGTTTGGGCATGGATATCCATCATCCGGCGCTGTGTGAACTGTTGCTGCGTCAGGCGCAGTCACGGCAGGCAAGGGCGGAGCAGATCGCGCTGCGTTTGGCCAAAGCGCGCATACCCGATGCGTTGGCCGGCGCGAGCCGCCTGGCGATTGGCGGCCAGATTACCCGGGGACACTTTGCCCGTTATCTGGTGGAGCAGGGCATTGCGCCGAATATTAATCAGGTGTTCAAGAAGTATCTGGCAAAAGGGAAAACCGGATATGTCCCGCCGCAGTGGTGTACAATAAAGCAAGCGATTGATGCTATTCATCAATCTGGCGGGGTGTCGGTACTGGCGCACCCCGGGCGTTATGATTTAACCGCTAAATGGTTAAAACGTTTGTTGACCGCGTTTGCGGACAACGGCGGCGACGCCATGGAGGTGGCGCAATGCCAGCAGGCGCTGGACGAGCGTACGCAACTTGCCCGTTATGCCGCTGAATTTCAGTTGCTGGGATCGCAGGGATCGGATTTCCATCAGCCTTGCGCCTGGATTGAATTGGGGCGCAAGCTATGGTTGCCTGCCGGGGTGGAGCCGGTATGGCGACATCCGGCATTGGCGGAATAATGAATGCGGTAGACGGTGGCGACACGCGTTCTTCACCTCGGCCGCTGAAGCGAAAATAACGACGTTGCACGATTACACGGGGCGTGATGAACCGCGTTCCCGTATTTTAGAAGCATGAGGTAGGGTCATGAGTCAGCTTTTTTATATTCACCCACTGAATCCGCAGCCAAGGTTGATCAATCAATCGGTGGACTTTCTGCATAAAGGCGGAGTGATTGTCTACCCGACTGATTCCGGTTATGCGCTGGGATGCATGTTGGGCGAAAAGAATGCGATGGAGCGTATCTGCCGTATCCGCGATCTGGACAATAACCATAATTTCACCCTGATGTGCCGCGATCTGTCCGAGCTGTCGACCTACGCTTACGTCGATAATGCGGCGTTTCGTCTGATCAAAAACAACACGCCGGGTAATTACACTTTTATCCTCAAGGCAACGAAAGAAGTGCCGCGCCGTTTGATGAATGAAAAACGTAAAACCATTGGGTTGCGCGTACCGTCCAATCCCATCGCGCTGTCTTTATTAGCCGCATTGGACGAGCCGCTGATGTCGACCACGCTGATGTTGCCAGGCAACGATTTTGCCGAGTCCGATCCGGAAGAGATTCAGGAAACGCTGGGAAAACATGTCGATTTGGTGATTCATGGCGGTTTTCTCGGTCAGCAGCCGACCACGGTTATCGATTTGACCGAATCCACGCCCCGCATTGCCCGTGAAGGAACCGGGGATATCACGCCTTTCCTCTAGCATCAACTTACCGATAGCCTGCACATGGCGTTGATTTGGTTGAGAAACAGACAAAAATAGCCGCCGATTGTAACAATCGGCATACAAACGGCGCGGATCTCTGTATAATCGCGCCAGCGTTTTTTATAACCAACGATCTATACATAAGTGACTGAATTTAAACAGTGATTTATGAATCCCCCCGACGCCTGTGAAGGCGACACTCAGAGGTTGCTCGATGAGCGAAAAGTTACAGAAAGTATTAGCGCGTGCCGGACATGGTTCGCGTCGTGAAATAGAAAGTATGATCCAGGCCAATCGCGTCAGCGTGGACGGCAAAATCGCCACCCTGGGCGACCGGGTCGATGTGACAAAAGCCACTAAAATCCGCATTGATGGTCATATCGTTTCCGTTAAGGAAACCGAAGAGACCGTTTGCCGCGTTCTCATCTATTATAAGCCGGAAGGCGAGCTATGTACCCGCAGCGATCCCGATGGTCGTCCGACCGTGTTCGATCGATTACCGAAAATTCAGGGTTCGCGTTGGGTAGCGGTAGGGCGTCTGGACGTGAATACCTCAGGATTGCTGCTGTTCACCACTGACGGCGAGCTGGCAAACCGTTTGATGCATCCCAGCCATGAAGTCGAACGTGAATATGCGGTGCGGGTGTTTGGTGAAATCAACGATGAGAAGATCAAACAGCTGAGTAAAGGCGTACAGCTGGAAGACGGCCCGGCCTCATTCCGCACCATCCGTTATCAGGGCGGTGAAGGACTGAACCAGTGGTATAACGTCACGCTGACCGAGGGGCGTAACCGTGAGGTGCGTCGCTTATGGGAAGCGGTCGGCGTTCAGGTCAGTCGCCTGATCCGCGTGCGTTACGGCGACATCCCGTTGCCGAAAGGCCTGCCGCGCGGCGGCTGGTCGGAAATGGCGCTGGAAAGCGTGAACTATCTGCGCGAACGGGTGCAGTTGCCGCCGGAAACCGTCACTAAGCTGCCGGTTGAGCGTGAGCGCCGGCGGGTGAAGGCCAACCAGATCCGCCGCGCGGTAAAACGCCATAGTCAGGTTGCCCCGGCGCGCCGTTCCTCGCCGAAACCGAAGCGCAACGGGTAGAGTTTCAACGTCCGACGGGCAGCGCCGCTGCCCGTCGCTTCACCAGTCAATACCTTGCTGCGCCTTGATGCCGGCTTCAAAGGCATGTTTTACCGGGCGCATTTCGGTTACGGTATCCGCCATCTCCAGTAAATCACGGTGACAACCCCGGCCGGTGATGATGACCGTCTGTCCGGCAGGGCGATCGCGCAAGGCGCTCAGCACCTCTTCCAGTTCAAGGTAGCCATAGCTGACCATATACGTCAGTTCATCAAGCACCACCAGATCCAACTGTGGATCAGCCAGCATCCGTTTGCCGTGCCGCCAAACCTTTTGCGCGGCGTCGGTGTCGGTCTGGCGATTCTGCGTTTCCCAGGTGAAGCCGGTCGCCATAACCTGAAACTCCACGCCATGTTTTTGCAATAGGTTTTTCTCGCCGTTGGGCCACTCGCCTTTAATGAACTGAATGACGCCGGCGCGTAGATCATGGCCCACGGCCCGGGTCACCGTACCGAAAGCCGCAGTGGTCTTGCCTTTGCCGTTACCGGTGAAAATCATCAGGATACCGCGTATTTCGCTGGCCGCGGCGATGCGGGCGTCGACGCGCTCTTTGATCCGTTGTTGACGCTGTTGGTGGCGTTGGTCACTCATGGGAGTTCCTCTTCGGGTTATTCGGCCGGGCCCGCTTTCCTGCCGGGTTGAGCATCAAAACTCATGCCTGTTTTGCGGCGGCTGTCGTCGCCCATCAGGTAGAGGTACAGCGGCATAATATCCTCGGGCGTTTTCAGTTTCTCCGCGTCTTCCTCGGGAAATGCCGCCGCGCGCATGGCGGTGCGCGTCCCGCCGGGATTGATGCAGTTCACTCGCAGATTTTGCTGGCGATACTCGTCCGCCAGCACCTGCATCATGCCTTCGGTGGCGAATTTTGACGCCGCATAGGCGCCCCAGTTGGCGCGGCCCTGACGTCCGACGCTGGAACTGGTGAACACCAGCGAGGCGCTGGGGGATTTCAGCAGTAGGGGCAGCAGCGCTTGGGTAAGCATAAATGTCGCATTGACGTTAACCTGCATCACATCGTGCCAGATAGCGACCGATTGTTGCGTCATCGGCGTAATTTCTCCCAGCATTCCGGCATTGTGCAGCACCCCGTCAAGATGAGGAACGCTGCCGGCCAGTTGTTCGGCTATCTGAAAAAATTGGGCCGAATCGGCGGTTAACATATCGCAGACAATAATCTGCGCTGTGGCGCCGTTTTCTTCGCGGATCTGCTGTTTTACCGCCTGAAGTTTACTTTCTGTGCGGCCCAGCAGGATAAGCCGGGCGCCGAAGCGGGCATAGGTGAGGGCGGCTTCGCGACCGATGCCGTCACCGGCGCCGGTGACCAGAATGATTCTCTGTTGCAGCAGGTCGTTTTGAGGCTGGTAGTACACGGGCAATATCCTCTTACAGACGAACCGGATACCTTCAATAAAATGCGTGAATAGGGCTATGCCAAGGTATCTGGCTGTAAAGGCATCCGAAATAGGATCAAGATGACGGTTTTATGCCTTAAATAAACGCTGTTTTCAATGAGACTGACGCCATTTCTTAGCGCGTGTGCGGTAAAAAGCAGCGGAAAATACACAAACGGCGTGAATAACATCGCCATATTGCGCGTCATCGGTTAGGTTAAGTAAGACGCTGACCACGCGGTTGGCTAGCATAATCAACATCATATTCAATACGCAGTCAATGAGGGCGGTATTTGTGGAATTACTTTCTCAGTACGGTTTATTCCTGGCTAAAGCGCTCACCATCGTCGTGGCTATTGGCGCGCTGGTGGTTTTAGTCGTCGGTATGACGCAGCGAAAACGTCAGCGAAAAGGCGAATTGCAGGTGGTTAACCTGGGGGAGCAGTATCGCGATATGCAGCGGGACATGCGGATGGCGTACATGAGCGATGCCGAACGTAAGCTGTTATCCAAACAGGAAAAAAAGAAACAAAAGGCCTCGGCCAGACAAGATAAGCAGCGCGCCAGGCGCGGTGAGGAAAAAAGCGCCAAACCCTGTCTGTATGTGCTGGATTTCAATGGCAGTATGGATGCCGGAGAAGTGAGTTCGCTGCGCGAGGAAGTTTCCGCGGTGCTGGCGGTGGCAAAACCGCAGGATGAAGTATTGCTGCGTCTGGAAAGCCCCGGCGGGGTGGTTCATGGTTACGGCCTGGCCGCGTCGCAGCTGCAAAGACTGCGTCAGGGCGGCGTTCGTCTGACGGTGGCCGTCGATAAAGTGGCCGCCAGCGGCGGGTACATGATGGCCTGCGTCGCCGATCGTATTGTCGCCGCGCCGTTTGCCATTGTGGGATCGATTGGCGTGGTCGCCCAGATCCCCAACTTCAACCGTTTGCTGAAAAACAAAGATATTGATGTTGAACTGCATACCGCGGGCGAGTTTAAACGTACCTTAACGCTGTTTGGCGAAAATACCGAACAGGGGCGCGAGAAATTTCGCGAAGACTTGAATGTCACCCACGGCCTGTTTAAACAGTTTGTGCAACAGATGCGCCCTTCGCTTGACATCGATGCGGTGGCGACCGGCGAACATTGGTTTGGCTCGCAGGCCAAAGATTTGGGGCTGGTGGATGCGATTGGCACCAGCGACGATCTGCTGATTGCCGAGATGGCCAATCACGAAGTGCTCAGCGTGCGCTATACGCGCCGTAAGCGTCTGCTGGACCGGTTGACCGGCAGTGCGGGTGAGACTCTTGAACGGCTAATGCTGCGCTGGTGGCAGCGCGGAAATAAGCCGCTGCTTTAATATCCTTCCTGTCCGATGCCCATCGCCCGCGATAACCGCGGGCGATGGCGTATTAATCAACCAGATAATATTTTTCCGACAGTACGTGAGCCAGGTGTTTGAACATGTTGAATACAGCGGTGGTTTTTAATGTGGGCAAGCCGTTGTGATCGAGAAAGTACTCCCCCTTGAACACCAGCACGCCATTTTTTTGCTCTACGTCATCCGCCGCCATACCGTGTAAATAATCATCGTGCTCCTTGATGAGGCGATTGGCTTCGGCCAGCAGGGTTTGGCGGTCGATGGGGGATTTTTCTGCGGTAAACTGCATTTCATCGGACATTTATTACTCACTCCAGAAATCAAACTTATTTTGCCGTGGTGTTTCGCGATCGACGCTTTTCGCTGTTCGACCTCGCCGCTAGGTTGGGGAGAATTGTACCGCTCAAAACGATTCCATCGCAAATGTACTAAGTTTTAGTCACTTGCCTGCCGATACTGAGTTCAGCATCGGGTGGATAAAACGGTTTTTCCATGTTAATTAGGTTGCGTGACGTCATTTATCAGGTAGAGTGTGGGATTTTGCGCGGTCAGTGGAATGAATTCTTTACGTTATGGCCGTCCACGTTTATCCGATGTTGAAATAAACACCTGGCTATTCAGACAGAATAGGAAAGGTTACGGACGGTCACTTGGCTAACAACGCTGGTCTATGATGAATAAGCGAACGACGCCGTGATCCACAATTAATCGCGTATCCGCCCTTGTTTATTGCGGCGGGTGCCCCCAAAAGATATCTGATTTTCAGAAGAATCCAGTAGGTAATAGTACATATGGGTAAAGCTCTCGTTATAGTTGAGTCCCCGGCAAAAGCCAAAACGATCAATAAGTATTTAGGCAATGACTACGTGGTGAAATCCAGCGTCGGTCACGTGCGCGATTTGCCGACCAGTGGCTCAGCCAGTAAAAAGAACGCGGACTCAACCAAAGACAAAACCAAAAAAGCAGTCAAAAAGGATGAGAAATCCGCGCTGGTGAACCGTATGGGCGTCGATCCCTATCATGGGTGGCAGGCCAATTATGAAATTTTGCCCGGTAAGGAAAAAGTCGTTTCCGAACTGAAAACGCTGGCGGAAAACGCCAACCACATCTATCTCGCAACCGACCTTGACCGCGAAGGGGAAGCCATTGCCTGGCACCTGCGGGAAATTATCGGCGGCGACGATTCGCGTTTCAGCCGCGTAGTGTTTAACGAAATCACCAAGAACGCGATCCAGCAGGCGTTTGAACATCCGGACAAGTTGAATATCGATCGCGTGAATGCCCAGCAGGCCCGCCGCTTTATGGATCGGGTCGTCGGCTACATGGTTTCGCCGTTGCTGTGGAAAAAGATTGCCCGCGGTTTATCCGCCGGGCGCGTACAGTCCGTGGCGGTGCGTTTGGTTGTCGATCGCGAGCGTGAAATTAAAGCCTTTGTTCCGGAAGAATACTGGGAACTGCATGCCGATTTGCTGGCGGGCAGCGATACCCAGTTGCAAATGCAGGTTACTCACCATAACGGCAAGCCGTTCAAGCCGGTCAATAAAGATCAGACCCAGGCCGCCGTTAGCCTGCTGGAAAAAGCCCAATATGTGGTGGCGGAGCGGGAAGACAAACCCACCAGCAGCAAGCCGGGGGCGCCGTTTATTACCTCCACGCTGCAACAGGCCGCCAGTACCCGCCTGGGCTTCGGCGTCAAGAAAACCATGATGATGGCGCAGCGGTTGTATGAAGCCGGCCACATTACCTATATGCGTACCGATTCAACCAATCTGAGTCAGGATGCGCTGACCATGGCGCGCGATTATATCGGCGCGGAATTTGGCAAGCGCTATCTGCCTGATGCGGCCAATCACTACAGCAGCAAAGAAAATTCACAGGAAGCGCATGAAGCCATTCGTCCTTCCAATGTGAAAGTGCTTGCCGATCATCTTAAAGATATGGAAGCCGATGCGCAGAAACTGTATCAACTGATCTGGCGGCAGTTTGTGGCTTGCCAGATGACGCCGGCGCAGTACGACTCCACGACGCTGATTGTTAAGGCGGTGGATTATCAACTGCGCGCCAAAGGACGCACCTTACGTTTTGACGGCTGGACCAAGGTGATGCCGGCGCTGCGTAAAAATGATGAAGATCGCACGTTGCCGACCGTGGCGGTGGGTGAACAACTTAGGCTACAGAAATTGTTGCCGGGGCAGCATTTCACCAAGCCGCCCGCTCGCTACAGCGATGCTTCGCTGGTTAAGGAATTGGAAAAACGCGGCATCGGCCGTCCTTCCACCTACGCCTCGATTATTTCGACTATTCAGGATCGCGGTTATGTGCGGGTGGAAAACCGCCGTTTCTACGCGGAAAAAATGGGCGAGATCGTCACCGATCGGCTGGAAGAGAATTTCCGTGAGCTGATGAGCTACGATTTCACCGCCCGTATGGAAAGCAGTCTGGATCAGGTGGCGAACAATCAAGCGCAGTGGAAAGCGGTGCTGGACGAGTTTTTCGCCGAGTTCAGCCAGCAGTTGGAAACCGCGGAGCAGGATCCTGAAGAGGGCGGTATGCGGCCCAACCAAATGGTGCTGACCAGCATTGATTGTCCGACCTGTGGGCGAAAAATGGGCATCCGTACCGCCAGTACCGGGGTGTTCCTCGGCTGCTCCGGTTACGCGCTGCCGCCGAAAGAGCGCTGCAAAACCACCATCAATCTGATCCCTGAAGCGGAAGTGCTTAACGTGCTGGAAGGGGATGAGGCTGAAACCAACGCGCTGCGCGCCCGTCGCCGCTGTTCAAAATGCGGCACGGCAATGGATAGCTATCTGATTGATAACCAACGCAAGCTGCACGTCTGCGGCAACAACCCGGCGTGTGACGGTTATGAGATTGAAGCCGGCGAGTTCCGTATCAAAGGCTATGACGGCCCGGTTGTCGAATGCGAAAAATGCGGTTCGGAAATGCATATGAAAATGGGCCGTTTTGGTAAATACATGGCCTGTACCAACGACACCTGCGGCAATACGCGTAAAATTCTGCGTAACGGCGAAGTGGCGCCGCCTAAGGAAGATCCGGTTCCCTTACCGGAACTTCCGTGTGAGAAGTCCGATGCCTATTTCGTGTTGCGAGATGGGGCGGCCGGCGTCTTTCTGGCGGCCAATACGTTCCCCAAATCCCGTGAGACGCGCGCGCCGTTGGTCGAAGAACTGCATCGGTTTAAGGATCGCCTGCCGGAGAAATTACGCTATCTGGCTGATGCGCCGCTGGTTGATAAAGACGGCAACAAAACCATGGTGCGTTTTAGCCGTAAGACCAAACAGCAGTATGTTTCGTCAGAAAAAGACGGCAAGGCGACCGGATGGTCAGCGTTCTATGTTGACGGCAAGTGGGTGGAAGGCAAGAAATAACGCCGTCTTGACCTGCGTTCCAGACCGTTGACAAAGCCCGTTATTAGGGAGAGCGTGGCGAGGGGCCGTAGCGGTGTAAGCCGCCGGAGCGCCCCTCGGTACGGTAGGCCCGGGTATCTCGGGCTTACCGACGACTTTGTCAGCAACCTCTAACGCTGTCTTGACCAGCGTTCATTCCGTACTGAGCCAGCCTTGTTAGGCTGGCTTTTTTTGATCGGGATAGAGGGATAGCGATTTATTGCGGAACACCATCCGATGGTGGTTATATAAAACCTATTTTTATGATTAAATGGCATTAATTGATGAAAATATGCACCGGACTGTCAGGGTGCGGAAGTCTATTTTAAAACAACGGAACATCGTCGGGATTTTGGGTGTCGTGCGCATTATTCAATTAAGAATGGGATAAATTATGAAACTGCAACAGCTTCGTTATATTGTTGAAGTTGTTAATCACAACCTGAATGTTTCTTCTACCGCGGAAGGGTTGTATACCTCTCAACCAGGGATCAGTAAACAGGTCAGAATGTTGGAGGATGAACTGGGCATTCAGATTTTTGCCCGTAGCGGCAAGCATCTGACGCAGGTGACGCCCGCGGGGCAGGAAGTCATCCGTATCGCGCGGGAAGTGTTGTCGAAAGTTGATGCCATCAAAGCCGTCGCCGGGGAGCATACTTACCCGGATAAAGGCTCGCTATACGTCGCCACTACGCATACGCAGGCTCGCTACGCCTTACCCAGCGTGATTAAAGGCTTTATTGAACGTTATCCCCGGGTCTCGCTGCATATGCATCAGGGGTCGCCGACGCAGATAGCCGAAGCGGTAGCCAAAGGGTCGGCCGATTTCGCCATCGCCACCGAAGCGTTACACCTGTACGACGATTTGATTATGCTGCCGTGCTATCACTGGAATCGCGCCGTTGTGGTCAAGCCCGATCATCCGCTGGCCGCGAAAACGGATATCACCATTGAAGAGCTGGCCGCTTATCCGATAGTGACCTATACCTTTGGCTTTACCGGGCGCTCGGAACTGGATACGGCGTTTAATCGCGCCGGTCTGACGCCGCGCATCGTGTTTACCGCAACCGATGCGGACGTGATTAAAACCTATGTTCGGCTGGGGTTGGGCGTCGGGGTGATAGCCAATATGGCTGTAGATCCGCAGATCGAAACCGATTTGGTGACGATCAACGCAAACAGTATTTTCAGCTACAGCACCACTAAAATCGGCTTTCGGCGCAGTACCTTCCTGAGAAGTTATATGTACGATTTCATTCAGCGGTTTGCGCCGCATCTGACGCGTGACGTGGTGGATACCGCCGTGGCTCTGCGTTCGAATGACGAAATTGAAGCCATGTTTAAAGACATTGCGCTGCCGGTAAAATAGTCGGCTTATTCCGGCGTTCAATACTCGCTTCCTGAGTCGTTGAACGCCCGGATAACAAGGCGTTGATTTATGCGTATACCTTTTCTTTGTATTCGCAGAGATCTTCAATCAGGCAGGAGCCGCAGCGGGGCTTACGGGCAATACAGGTGTATCGTCCGTGCAGGATCAGCCAGTGGTGGCAATCCACCTTAAATTCAGCCGGCACCACCTTCAGCAGCTTTTCTTCAACCTGTTCAACGTTTTTGCCTGGCGCAAAGCCCGTGCGATTACAGACGCGGAAAATATGCGTATCCACGGCAATGGTCGGCCAGCCAAAAGCAGTGTTGAGCACGACGTTGGCGGTTTTTCGCCCCACGCCGGGCAGGGCTTCCAGCGCCGCACGATCTTCCGGCACCTGACTTTGATGCTGTTCTATCAGTATGCGGCAGGTTTTGATCACATTCTCCGCTTTGCTGTTAAACAGGCCGATGGTCTTGATGTACGCCTTGATGCCATCGACGCCCAGGGCGAGCATCGCCTCGGGCGTGTTGGCCACCGGATAAAGTTTCGCCGTCGCCTTGTTGACGCTGACATCGGTTGCCTGCGCGGAAAGAAGAACCGCAATCAGCAATTCAAACGGCGTGGTGAACTTCAGTTCGGTCGTGGGATGCGGATCAACGGCGCGCAACCGGCTTAAAATCTCAATCCTTTTTTGTTTATTCATACTGTTTCCCTGGCGATGCCGGCTGAAGTGGATTTTACTTCCGCGGCGGCTTTCGCTTTGCGCTGTTTCATTTTTTCATCAATCAGATATTTTGCCGCCAGCATCAGTCCCAGTCCGATAAAGGCGCCGGGAGGCAGCATGGCGAGCAGGAACGGCGAGTCGAGATGGATCACCTCAATACGCAGCGCTCTGGCCCAGTCGCCCAACAGCAAATCCGCGCCGTCGAACAGGGTGCCGTTGCCGATGATTTCTCGCAGGGCGCCGAGTACCAACAGGGCGCTGGTCGCGCCCAGCCCCATAGCCAGACCATCCACCGCAGACAGCCCCACCGGATTTTTAGAGGCGAAGGCCTCCGCGCGGCCGATCACGATACAGTTAGTGGCGATCAGCGGAATAAAAATACCCAGGGACTGGTATAACCCGTAAGTATAAGCATTGATCAGCATTTGAACGGTACTGACCACGGCGGCGATAAGCATCACGTAAATGGGGATACGGATTTCCGCCGGCGCCCAGCGCCGCAGCGCGGAAACGGCAACGTTGGTGAGGATCAGCACCAGCGTGGTCGCCAGCCCTAATCCCAGGGCGTTGGTCGCGGTGGAGGAAACCGCCAGCAGGGGGCACAGCCCAAGCAGTTGCACCAGCGCCGAGTTGTTTTTCCATAATCCCTGGATCAGCAGATGTTTGGCTTCACTCATTGACTCTCTCCACAAGTGGGCAGGGAATTAAGCTGGGGCGGCAGCGTTTTCAGATAGAGTACGCTGCGTTTTACGCTATTGAGTACGGCGCGCGGCGTAATGGTGGCGCCGGTAAACTGATCGAACATGCCGCCTTCTTTTTTGACCGCCCAGCGCGCGTCATTGCCGTCTTGTACGGTTTGGCCGCTCAGGCGGGTAATCCAGTCTGAAATACGCACGTCGATTTTATCACCAAGCCCCGGTGTTTCATGATGTTCGGTGACACGCGTGCCCAGCACATTACCGCTGAAGTCCGCGCCAATCAGTAGAGAGATCGCCCCGGAATAGCCATCCGGCGCGGTGCTTTCCAGCGCCGCCGCCACCGGCTCGCCGTCTTTGCGGGCAATAAATACCCGGTGCGGCGTAGACGAACCAAGCGATGAATCGGTGACAAGGTAACATTCTTGCTGCATATCATTATTATAGTGGTCGGCGGGAACAACCTGATCCAACAGCCTTTTTTGCTGTAACGCCGTCTGCTGCGCAATGGTCGGCGCCGTCAGGCTGTTGACCACGGCGGTAAGCGCGGTGGTGCTTGCGGCGAAAAGCGCCAGCGTCACCGCGTGGCGACGCATCGTGGAAAACATGATCACTCCTTAGCGATGGTGGCCGTAAGCGCGAGGCTTGGTGTAATAATCAATCAGCGGCACGGTAATATTTGCCAGCAAGACCGCAAAGGCAATCCCGTCAGGATAACCGCCATAGGTTCTGATTAGCCAGACCAACAGACCGATCAGCGCGCCGAAAATCAGACGGCCTTTGTTGGTGGTGGAGGCGGTGACCGGATCGGTGGCGATAAAAAATGCTCCCAGCATGGTGGCGCCTGAGAGTAAATGCAGCAGCGGCGGCGCGCATTTTCCCGGCGCCAGCAGCCAGCCCAACGTCGCACACAAGGTCAAGGCCAGCAGAAAGCTGACGGGAATATGCCAGCGAATCGTTCCCCGTTGCAGCAGGAACAGGCCGCCAATCAGGAAACCGATATTCACCCACTGCCAGCCAACGCCGGCAAGCGCGCCGGAAAATAATGGCTGTTGCAGGATCTGTTGCGGCGGCTGGCCTGAGCGTAACGCCGTTTTAAACGTATCCAGCGGCGTCGCCTGACTGACGCCGTCAACCGTTTGCATCAGCTGTTGCACCGACTGGCCTGACGGCGTATGGCCGGTAAAAATGGTCAGCAGCGTATCGTAAAAACCGATGGGGAAACTCTGAAGCGGCACGGGAGGCAGCCAGCTTGTCATCTGCACCGGAAACGAAATCAACAACACCACATAGCCAATCATCGCCGGGTTGAACGGATTTTGACCCAGCCCGCCATAGAGTTGCTTGGCAATCACAATGGCAAAGGCGGTTCCCATGACCACCATCCACCAGGGCGCCAGCGGCGGCAGACTGATGCCGAGCAGAATGGCGGTGAGCAAAGCGGAATTGTCGACCAGCGTGGCGCGAACAGGGAATTTTCTAAGTGACAATGTCACTGATTCCGCGGCGAGAGCAGTAACCGCCGCCAGCAATACCTGAATCAGGTTGCCATAGCCAAAGAAATAATACTGAGCCAACATGCCAGGAATACAGGCAATGCTCACCAGCAACATAATACGCTGAGTGCGCTGCTGATTATGTGTAAATGGTGAACTCGCAATCTTAAAAGCCATTTATTCCTCTTGATGCTTCGATAAAGCTTGTGCGGCCTTGCGGGCTTTCACCCGGGCAATGGCCGCGGCGACGGCGGCTTTACGCGGGTCAACCGCCGCGTCGGGTTCGGCGTCGGCGATGTGCGGCGCAGGGGGCGGTGGAGTTTCACCGTTGGTCTCGGCCTGCTGCGCAGCCTTGCGGGCTTTCACCCGGGCAATGGCGTCGGCGACGGCGGCTTTGCGCGGATCAACCGCCGCGTCGGATTCGGCGGTGTGCGGCGCAGGAGGCGGTGGAGCTTCACCGTTCGTCTCGGCCTGCTGCGCAGCCTTGCGGGCTTTCACCCGGGCGATAGCCGCGGCGACGGCGGCTTTGCGCGGATCAACCGCCGCGTCGGGTTCGGCGTCGGCGATGTGCGGCGCAGGGGGCGGTGGAGTTTCACCGTTGGTCTCGGCCTGCTGCGCAGCCTTGCGGGCTTTCACCCGGGCAATGGCCGCGGCGACGGCGGCTTTGCGCGGATCAACCGCCGCGTCGGATTCGGCGGTGTGCGGCGCAGGGGGCGGTGGAGCTTCACCGTTCGTCTCGGCCTGCTGCGCAGCCTTGCGGGCTTTCACCCGGGCGATAGCCGCGGCGACGGCGGCTTTGCGCGGATCAACCGCCGCGTCGGATTCGGCGGTGTGCGGCGCAGGGGGCGGTGGAGTTTCACCGTTCGCTTCGGCCTGCTGCGCAGCCTTGCGGGCCTTCACCCGGGCGATAGCCTCGGCGACGGCGGCTTTACGCGGATCAACCGTGGCGGCCGCGGGCGTTTCAGCGGATGGCGTTTGCTGGGCGCGCGCCTGCGCCTTACGTGCGGCGCGGGCGGCCATCACCGCGCTGTTGTCCGGTTGTTGCCCCGGCACGATCTCAATTACCGCTTGCGCGGCAGCGGATTTCGCCGTTGCTTGCTTGTTGCGAACGCGTTCCAGCGCTGCCTGTACGGTTTGCTTGTCGCTGCTTGTCACGCCGGCGGCGGCTTGTTTATGCCGCTGCTCCCGCGCCAGTTTTTCACGTTCGAGACGCGCCTGTTTGGCTTCAAAACGCGCTTTGGCCTGCGCCGCGCGCCGTGTCTCTTCATCTACCGCCCGGATTTCCGCCTTTTCCTGCCGGTAATACTGCACCAGCGGAATGTTGCTGGGGCATACGTAGGCGCAGGCGCCGCATTCGATGCAGTCAAACAGATGATGATCGCGCGCTTTTTCATGTTCCTGCCCGCGGCTGAACCAATACAACTGCTGCGGCAATAATCCGGCGGGGCAGGCGTCGGCGCATTGACTGCAACGGATACAGGATTGCTCTTCGGCGGCAGGCGCTATCTCTGAATGTGACGGGGCAAGAATACAGTTACTGATTTTGACGATAGGAACATCCAGCGAGGGCAGCGTGAAGCCCATCAACGGCCCCCCCATCACCACCATGGGTTGTTGATTAACCTCGAACCCGGCGTGTTGCAGTAAATGGCGAACCGGAGTACCTAATCTGGCCCAGACGTTTCCCGGTTGACGCAATGCCTCGCCGGTCAGCGTTACCACCCGTTCGGTCAGGGGTTCGCCGTCGATAATGGCGCGCTTGATTGCGAAGGCGGTGCCGACATTTTGCATCAGTACGCCAATGGCGGCGGAATGTTTGCCAAAGGGCACTTCTTTGCCGGTCAAAATCTTGGTGAGCTGTTTGGCGCCGCCGGAAGGATATTTGGTCGGAATAACGCGTAAATGGATATCGGTACGCGCGTTCAAGGCCTGTCGTAGCGCCGCAATGGCTTCCGGTTTATTATCCTCGATGCCGATCAGCATACGCTGCGGCTGCAACAGATGAGCCAGAATATCGATGCCTTGTACAATTTCATCCGCGTGTTCCTGCATCAATCGATCATCGGCGGTGATATAGGGTTCACACTCGGCGGCATTGATAATCAGCGTTTCAATCCCGCGCATGCCGCCCTGTAATTTAGCGGCGGTAGGAAAGCCCGCGCCGCCTAACCCGGCAATCCCCGCCTGATGCAAACGGCTGAGCAGGGTCGCTACGGGTTGGGTGCGATAATCGCTGAGGGGATGGCGTTCACACCAGCGATCCTCGCCGTCGGGGGTGATGATCACACTGAGTTCAGGCAAGGCGGAAGGGTGCGCCGTCATATGTTGGCGAATGGCGCTGACGGTGCCGGAGGTCGGGGCATGGACGGGTAACGTCCGGCCTTTACCCAGCGTCAGCGGTTGACCGCGCAGGAGCTTATCGCCGATTTTTATGCACAGTTCGCCTTCCGGCCCGAGATGTTGTTTAAGCGGAATGATAAATTGTTCCGGCAGCGGTACGGCGCGTAATGGAACCCGACTGGACTGCGTTTTCATTTCCGGCGGATGAATGCCGCCGTTAAAATCCCAAATCCGGTCTTCTATTGTAACGAGCTTCCTGCCCGTTTCCCTGCGGGCCGTCGCACGCTCCAGGCGATTTTTTAAGGTGGAAAACAGCTTAAGCATGGTGTTCTACTTGAATAACGCGCACCGGAATCGTATTGAGATCCCATTTCCAGTTTGCGGGCGTCGGGGCGACGGGCCGCAATTCAATACAGTCAGTGGGGCAAGGGGAGACGCACAGGTCGCAGCCGGTGCATAACTCACTGACGACGGTGTGTACGGCTTTGGTGCTGCCGATAATGGCGTCTACCGGGCAGGCCTGAATGCATTTCGTGCAGCCGATACAGTTGCTTTCATCAATCCAGGCCACTTTGCGCTCTGGATTCCGCGCCGCGCTGTCCCCATCGAGCGGCTGCGGATCGATATTCAGCTTCTCGGCCAGCTTGAGCATCATCGCTTCGCCGCCGGGCACGCACTTGTTGATGCTTTCGCCATTCAGGGAAACCGCTTCGGCATAGGGCCGGCAGCCGGGGTAGCCGCACTGGCCGCACTGGCTTTGCGGCAGCATGGCTTCAACCTGTTCAACGACCGGATCGCTCTCCACCTGGAAACGGCGCGAGGCATAGCCCAGGATCAATCCGAAAAAGAGTGCCAGCGAGCTGAGAGCCGCAATGGCGATCCAGATAGCCGTCATCAGAACTTCACCAGACCGGTAAAGCCCATGAAAGCCAGCGACATCAGGCCGGCGGTAATGAGGGCGATCGATGAGCCGCGGAAAGGCGCGGGAACGTCAGACACGGCGAGACGTTCGCGAATGGCGGCAAACAGCACCATAACAACAGAAAAACCGGCCGCCCCGCCAAACCCGTAGATCGTTGACTGAAGAAAGCCATGCGACATGTTGACATTGAGCAATACAACCCCCAGCACGGCGCAGTTGGTGGTGATCAGCGGCAGAAAAATCCCCAGCAGGCGATAAAGCTCCGGACTGGTTTTACGCACCACCAGCTCGGAAAACTGAACGACCACCGCCAATACCAGAATTAACGCCATCGTCCGCAAGTAAACGATATTGAGTGGAACCAGGATAAATTCGTTGATTATCCATGAGAACATGGAGCCGAGCGTCATCACGAATGTCGTGGCCAGGCCCATGCCGATGGCCGTCTCCAATCGCTTGGAAACGCCCATAAACGGACACAGCCCCAGGAATTTCACTAAAACGAAATTATTCACCAGAAGGGCGCTAACAAACAGCAGTGCGTATTCGGTCATTACTATGCCTAAAAAACAAAACCCGCGTATTATCGGGTATTGTCAGGCTTTCGACAACACATCTAAAGTAGGGATATAGGCGAAAACCTGAATAGGTGTCGATATCGTAGCCAGGATGAAAGAAACGCAAAGGTTAGCAGATGGCGATAATAAAGGGTATGGGCCGGCGTTCGCCGGCCTATGCCAATAATGCTATTTGCGCCTTAGCGGCTACAAAGCTTGTAGTACACTTCGTTCCAGCGCAGCGCATCCTTGAAATCAGCAAGTCGGGTATCGTTGTCGATCACCAGTAACTCAATGTTCTGCATTTCAGCGTACAGCCGCATATAATCCACGTCCAGCGCCTGACTGAATACCGTGTGATGCGCGCCTCCGGCTAACATCCAGGCTTCGGCCGCCACCTCCAGCGACGGCCGGGCTTGCCAGATGGCGCGGGCGACGGGCAGTTTGGGCAAGGGACGGGGCTGTTCGATGGTATCCACCATGTTGACCAGCATTCTGAAGCGATCGCCCATATCGATAACGCTGGCATTCAGGGCGAGTCCGGCCGGGGCGGAGAAAATCAGACGGGCGGGGTCCGCTTTGCCGCCAATCCCCAGATGCTGCGCGTCCAGAACGGGTTGCTGTTCTTTGGCGATGCTGGGACAGACTTCCAGCATATGTGAACCGACCACCAGATTATTTCCGTGCTGGAAATTGTAGGTGTAGTCCTCCATAAACGAGGTGCCGCCCGGCAATCCGCCGGCCATCACTTTCATGATGCGCAGCAGGGCGGCGGTCTTCCAGTCGCCTTCGCCGGCAAAACCGTAGCCGCGTTGCATCAGACGCTGTACCGCCAGCCCAGGCAACTGCTTCAGTCCGTATAGGTTTTCAAAATCGGTGGTGAAGGCCTTATAGCCGCCTTGCTCCAGAAAACGCCGCATACCCAGCTCGATTTGTGCGGCGTCCAGCAGGTTTTGGCGATTGGGGCCGTGCAACTTTACGGCGTCGGTCAACTGATAGCTGGCTTCATACTCTTCCACCAGCGCATCAATATCCGCTTTGGAAACGGCATCGACCACCTCGGTTAAATCACCCAGCCCCCAGGCGCTGACGGAATAGCCGAACTGGATCTGTGCGCCGACCTTATCGCCTTCCGTCACCGCCACTTCACGCATATTGTCGCCAAAGCGCGCCAGTTTCAGCTGTTTGCTTTCCTGAATGGCGGCGGCCACCCGCATCCATTTGGCGATGCGCCGGTGCGCGTTTTTATCCTGCCAATGACCGACCACAACCTGATGCGCCTGACGCATCCGGGCGCCGATAAACCCAAATTCCCGCCCGCCGTGCGCGGTCTGGTTTAGGTTCATAAAATCCATATCCATGGTGTCCCACGGAATTTCGGCGTTGAACTGCGTATGAAATTGCAGCAGCGGCTTGTTGAGAATCGTCAGTCCGCCGATCCACATTTTGGCGGGCGAGAAGGTGTGCAGCCAGGCGATCAGGCCGATGCAGGTTGGCTGGTAGTTGGCGTCGCGGCACAGCGCGATGATTTCATCCGGTGTTTTCACCAGCGGTTTAAGCACCAGTTTTACCGGCAGACGGGCTTCCTGATTCAGACCGGCAACCACTTTTTCCGCATTTTCTTTTACCTGACGTAAGGTTTCCGGCCCATAAAGATGCTGGCTGCCAATAACGAACCAGACTTCATGTTGCTTAAAATGATCCATGCTGACTCCTGTTGCGGTATTCCCGTGGGGGGAAAATAGGTTCTACGCTTCGGCCCCGGACTGCGGGCCGTAAGCCGGTTCCGCTATGCGGCACCACTGTTGGTAACGTTGGTAAAGCTGCTGGTAGCGGGCAACACGCCGGCTATCCGGCATTAGTGTGCGTTCGATACCGCTGGACATATGGCGTTGCGCGGCAGGGATATCGGCATGAACGCCGGCGGCGACGGCGGCAAAGATGGCCGCGCCCAGGGCGCAGCATTGATCGGAGGCCACAATTTGCAACGGACGGTTCATCACATCGCTACAGACCTGCATGATGGCGGGCGATTTACGGGCGATGCCGCCCAGCGCCATAATGTTTTCAACCGCAATGCCCTGATCTTCAAAACATTCCATAATGGCGCGGGCGCCGAAGGCGGTGGCGGCGATAAACCCGCCGAACAGCGTCGGGGCGTCGGTTGCCAGATTCAGGTCGGCGATGACGCCTTTTAGCCGCTGATTGGCGAACGGAGTTCTGCGTCCGTTAAACCAATCGAGCACCACCGGCAGGCGATCCAGCGTCGGGTTTTCAGCCCAGGCCTGGGTCAGCCGCTCCAGCAGCCGGGTTTCGGTGTCCTGTAAGGGGATTTTGAGTTCGGGATGATCGCTGATCGCCTGCTGCAACGGCCAGTTCAGCAGGCGGCTAAACCAGGCATACATATCGCCAAAGGCGGATTGCCCGGCTTCCAGCCCGATATAACCGGGCACCACGCTGCCATCAACCTGGCCGCAAATCCCCGTGATTGTCCGATCGGCGATGCGCGCGTCGTCGGCAATCAGAATGTCGCAGGTGGATGTTCCGATCACTTTGACCAGGGTATAGGGTTTGGCGCCGGCCCCCACGGCGCCGACGTGGCAGTCAAATGCGCCGCCGGCGATCGTCACGGTCGCCGGCAGGCCGAGGCGCCGCGCCCAGTCAGCGGTAAGAGTGCCGACCGGCCGATCGGCGGTCCAGGTGTCGGTAAACAGCGGGTATTGCAGGTTTTCGGTCAGGCGGGGATCGAGCGCCTGTAAAAAATCTTTTGACGGCAAGCCGCCCCAGTCCGGGTGCCAGAGCGATTTGTGGCCGGCGCTGCACCGGCCGCGTTTGATGCCGCCCGGCGTTGTGGCGCCGGACAGCAGGGCGGGCACCCAGTCACACAGTTCGATCCAGGAAACGGCGGCCTGACGCACGGCGGCGTCCTGACGCGATAGGTGGAGAATTTTGGCCCAGAACCATTCCGAGGAGTAAACGCCGCCGATGTAGCGGGTGTAATCCGCAAACCGACCGCTGCGGCACAGGGCGTTGATCTCCTCCGCTTCCTCTATGGCGGTGTGATCTTTCCATAGTACGAACATGGCATTGGGGTTTTCGGCGAATTCG
The DNA here is from genome assembly GCF_013155275.1 of Brenneria sp. hezel4-2-4. Lineage (GTDB taxonomy): Bacteria > Pseudomonadota > Gammaproteobacteria > Enterobacterales > Enterobacteriaceae > Brenneria. The sequence continues at coordinate 129,397 of NZ_JABJXS010000001.1, read as the reverse complement.
GGACGCAATGCCAGAACGTCGCCTTGCGCATCGATAGGGGCCGGGGTGGAGCCGGTTGAATCCACGCCGATGCCGATGATCTGTTGACGCTGTCCGGCCGTCAGGCGTCCCGCGACCGCACGAATCGCCTGTTCCAGTGATTCGATATAATCCAACGGATGATGGCGGAATTGGTTTTGCGCCGGCTGACAATACTTTCCTTCACGCCAGCGGGGATAAAAAACCACCTCTGTTGCTAATTCTTGTCCGGTTTGACAGTCAACGGCCAATGCGCGCACCGAATCACTGCCAAAGTCGAGGCCAATCGTAATCGCACCCGCATTCATTGCTCTGCTCCTGTTCATCCGCCGTTATTTATTGCTGGTTACGATAGAGGGGGGATGCCCGGCGGAGTGAGGAGCGGTTAGCTGGAAGTATGTATTTTTCTGCCGCCGATAGTCATTTTGTGATGTTCGTCAAAAGTTAACGACTGGTTAAATTTGCTAAATATATGCACAAACCTGTCGTTATTCCGCTATGTGATAACGCTCTATATTATTGATGAAAATAACCGCTAAAACATACAACGTCTGAATGCCGCTGAGTAAAGAATTTGCACTAAGTCCGTGTTTTTACTTTATCCAGACTGAAAATGCCTTACTGGAAACGATTACACACCCACGATCCTCTGAGGTGTAAAAAATCACTATACCGGAGAACATCATGCATAAATTCACTAAGGCGCTGGCGACGATTGGGCTGGCCGCCGTTATGTCACAATCGGCTATCGCCGAAACAATGAAGCTGGGGTTTTTGGTGAAACAACCCGAAGAGCCCTGGTTTCAGACTGAATGGAAATTTGCTGATAAGGCAGGAAAAGATCTCGGTTTCGACGTTATCAAAATTGCCGTTCCGGACGGCGAAAAAACCCTTAACGCGATTGATAGCCTGGCGGCCAGCGGGGCGAAAGGTTTCGTTATCTGCACCCCCGATCCGAAATTGGGGCCGGCCATTGTCGCCAAAGCGCGCGGCTACGATTTGAAAGTCATCGCCGTCGACGATCAGTTCGTCAACGCCAAAGGGGAACCGATGGATACCGTGCCGCTGGTGATGATGGCCGCCACCAAAATCGGCGAGCGACAGGGGCAGGAGCTGTGGAAGGAAATGAATAAACGCGGCTGGAAAGTCGATGAAACGGCGGTGATGGCGATTACCGCCAATGAACTGGATACCGCCCGCCGCCGGACTTCCGGCTCGATGGATGCCTTGAAAGCCGCCGGTTTCCCGGAAAAACAAATCTATCAGGTGCCGACCAAATCCAATGATATTCCCGGCGCATTCGACGCCGCCAACTCCATGCTGGTGCAACATTCGCAAGTGAAAAACTGGCTGATTGTCGGCATGAACGATAACACCGTGCTGGGCGGCGTGCGGGCTACCGAAGGGCAAGGGTTCAAAGCGGAGAACGTGATTGGCATCGGCATTAACGGCGTGGATGCGGTGAGTGAACTGTCAAAAGGACAGAGCACGGGCTTTTATGGTTCGCTGTTGCCGAGTCCCGATATCCACGGCTATAAAAGTATCCAGATGCTGAATGAGTGGGTCGCCAACGGGGTTGAACCGCAAAAATTTACCGAAGTTACCGATGTCGTGCTGATCACCCGCGACAACTTCAAAGTCGAACTGGAGAAAAAAGGCCTGTTGTAAGCCCTTTTTTGCGGCAAGACATGGATGTCTTCGCCGTTTCTGCCACAACGGTTTTAACCATGAGGACACGGAAATGACGGCACGGTCACCCTATTTGTCGTTTCATGGCATTGGAAAAGAATTTCCCGGCGTCAAGGCGCTGGCGGACATCAGCTTTTCCTGCCAGGCAGGTCAGATCCATGCATTGATGGGAGAAAACGGGGCGGGTAAATCCACGCTGCTGAAAATCCTGAGCGGCAACTATTTGCCTTCCGCCGGAGAAATCCATATTCAGGGGCGGCCCGTGCGGTTCAACAATACGATGGATGCGCTGAATGCCGGCGTGGCGATTATTTATCAGGAGTTGCATCTGGTGCCGGAAATGACGGTGGCGGAGAATATTTATCTCGGTCAGTTGCCGCACAAGTACGGCCTGGTGAATTATTCGCTGCTGCGTTACGAAACCAAACTGCAACTTGAACATCTGGGGGTGGATATCGACCCCGATACCCCGCTTAAGTACCTGTCTATCGGTCAATGGCAAATGGTGGAGATTGCCAAGGCGCTGGCCCGCAACGCGAAAATTATTGCTTTTGATGAGCCGACCAGTTCGCTATCCGCGCGTGAAATCGAACAACTGTTCCGGGTGATCGCCGAATTACGCCGCGAAGGGCGGGTTATTTTGTACGTTTCACACCGTATGGAGGAAATTTTCGCTCTCGCCGACGCCATCACGGTGTTTAAAGACGGCCGCTGTGTGCGCACGTTCGATGATATGCAACAGGTCAACCATGAATCGCTGGTGCTGGCGATGGTGGGAAGAAATCTGGGGGATATCTATGGCTATGCGCCACGTCCGCACGGCGAGGAGCGGCTGACGTTGAGGGAGGTTAAGGCGCCGGGGGTGAAGTCGGCCATTTCGCTGCATGTGCGTCAAGGGGAGATTGTCGGGCTGTTCGGACTGGTGGGCGCCGGGCGCAGCGAACTGATGAAAGGGCTGTTTGGCGCGACCCGCATCAGCGGTGGGCAGGTGCTGCTGGACGGCAAGCCGCTGGTGGTGAATTCGCCGATTGATGCCATCCGTCAGGGCGTGATGCTGTGCCCGGAAGACCGCAAGGCGGAGGGCATCATCGCCGTTCACTCGGTGCGCGACAACATTAATATCAGCGCCCGCCGCAAGAGTCTGAAAGCCGGTTTTATCATCAACACCCCGTGGGAAAAAGATAATGCCGCCCGCCGCATTCAGGCGCTGAACATTAAAACCCCGAGCGCGGAACAATTGATGATGAATCTTTCCGGCGGTAATCAGCAGAAGGCGATTCTCGGCCGCTGGCTATCGGAAGAGATGAAAGTCATCCTGCTGGATGAGCCAACGCGCGGGATTGATGTCGGCGCCAAACATGAAATTTACCACGTCATTTATGAACTGGCGAAACAAGGCATTGCCGTTCTGTTCGCCTCCAGCGATCTGCCGGAGGTGCTTGGACTGGCGGACCGAATTATTGTGATGCGCGAGGGCGAGGTATCCGGCGAACTTCTGCATGACGAGGCCACTGAGCAAAAAGCGCTGAGTCTGGCGATGTTACGAACCCCTGATATCGAATCTGCGGTTGCCTGACCGTAAAGGAGCAAAACCATGCCAATAAGTAAAACAGATTCAACGGTAACCGCTGCGGCTTCCGAGAAGAAAAGAGTCGGGGCCGGCATGTCCCGCATTTGGGATAACTACGGCATGCTGGTGGTTTTTGCCGTGCTGTTTCTGGGATGCGCGATTTTTGTGCCCAACTTCGCCAGTTTTATCAATATGAAAGGACTGGGACTGGCGATATCCATGTCGGGTATGGTGGCCTGCGGCATGTTGTTTTGCCTGGCGTCCGGGGATTTCGACTTGTCCGTCGCGTCCATTATCGCCTGCGCCGGCGTGACCACGGCGGTGGTGATCAACCTCAGCGAAAGCCTGTGGATCGGCGTCGGCGCCGGATTATTGCTGGGCGTGGCATTCGGTCTGCTTAACGGCTTTATCATTGCGCGTCTTAAGATCAACGCGCTGATCACCACGCTGGCGACGATGCAGATTGCGCGCGGGCTGGCTTACATCATCTCTGATGGTAAGGCGGTGGGGATTGAAGACGAACGCTTCTTTGAACTGGGTTATGCCAACTGGCTGGGACTGCCGGCGCCGATCTGGATTACCCTGGGGTGCATGGTGTTGTTCGGGCTGCTGCTGAATAAAACCACCTTCGGGCGCAATACGCTGGCGATCGGCGGCAATGAAGAGGCCGCGCGGCTGGCGGGAGTGCCTGTCGTTCGCACGAAAATCATCATCTTTGCGCTTTCCGGGCTGGTATCCGCCGCGGCGGGCATCATTCTGGCCTCACGCATGACCAGCGGCCAGCCGATGACCTCCATTGGCTATGAGCTGATCGTGATCTCCGCCTGTGTGCTGGGCGGGGTGTCTTTGAAGGGCGGCATCGGAAAAATTTCCTATGTGATCGCCGGGGTGCTGATTCTGGGCACCGTGGAAAATGCGATGAACCTATTGAATATTTCGCCGTTTTCCCAATATGTGGTGCGCGGTTTGATTCTGCTGGCGGCGGTGATCTTCGACCGTTACAAACAGATGGCGAAAAAGACCGCATAGGCTTGATGACCGTTATGTCCCTATCGGCGCGGCGCGGATAAGGGACAAGGAAGAAAAATTTCGTATTTTACTCTGCGCATTCCGGAGGTTTGATGTATCACCGCGTGGCAGATGAATCCCAGTCCAATCCGTTGCTGCCGGGCTATGCGTTTAACGCCTATCTGGTCGCCGGGTTGACGCCGATCCTGGCGAACGGCCCGCTCGATTTCTTTATCGATCGCCCTGACGGCATGAAAGGCTACATTATTAATCTCACGATAAAAGGGCGAGGGCAGGTTTTTGACGGTAAGAATGCCTTTTATTGCAATCCGGGGGATTTACTGCTGTTTCCCCCCAAATCGGCGCATTTTTACGGACGCTCGCCCGACAGCGATTGCTGGTATCACCGCTGGGTGTATTTCCGCCCTCGGGCCTATTGGGCCGACTGGCTGGAGTGGCATAGTCGGCACTGCGACGTCGGGCGCCTGAGCCTGCCGAATAATCAATTGTTGCTGGAGTTCGATCGGCTGTTTGCCGATATTGAACAAACGCAGCGCTCCGGGCGGCGATTCTCGGAAGAGCTGGGCATGAATTTACTTGAACGCCTGCTATTGAGGGCCATGGAAGAAGATCCGCTGAGTCCGCAAAAAATTATGGATCCGCGGGTGATTGAGGCCTGTCAGTTTATTACCGCCAACCTTGCCGGCGAGCTACGGATTGATGAGGTCGCCCGGCACGTCTGCCTGTCGCCGTCGCGGCTGGCCCATTTGTTCCGTGAACAGGTTGGCATCAATATTCTGCGCTGGCGTGAAGACCAGCGGGTGATCCGCGCCAAATTACTGTTGCAGACCACACAGGAATCCATCGCCAATATCGGCCGGGTCGTCGGGTATGACGATCAACTTTATTTTTCACGCGTGTTCCGTAAACGCGTCGGCGTCAGCCCCAGCGATTTCCGGCGTCGCAGCAGTGAAATCAATTATCCTGCGGTTAAAACGCCAGACTCGCCGATGTGGGGAGCCAGGGCCGCAAAAATTATCGGCGCCTGAGCGGCGGCTAAATAAGATGACTTAATCCGATAAATAGGCGATTTTTCCAATGCTATACTGTGCTCACTATTTGAAGTAAAACGGTCTAAAGGGGGATCGTCATGAGTGACAGCGTTCGTGTTGGATTAATAGGGTACGGTTATGCAAGCAAGACGTTCCATGCGCCGCTTATTGCCGGGACGTCAGGTCTGGAACTGGTGGCTGTCTCCAGCAGCGATGCCGATAAAGTTCATGCCGACTGGTCGAATATGCGAGTAGTGCATGAGCCGCAACAGTTGTTCAACGACCCTGATATCGATCTGATTGTGATCCCCACGCCTAACGACACCCACTTTCCGTTAGCCAAACAGGCGCTGGAAGCGGGCAAACATGTGGTGGTGGATAAACCGTTTACCGTGACGTTGTCACAAGCCCATGAACTGGGGTTGGTGGCGGAACATACCGGCAAACTGCTCTCGGTGTTCCAAAATCGCCGCTGGGACAGCGATTTTCTGACATTGAAGAATATATTGCATAGCGGGTCGTTAGGGGATGTGGTCTATATGGAGTCGCACTTTGACCGTTTCCGCCCGGAAGTTCGTCAACGCTGGCGTGAAGATGGCAGCAATGGCAGCGGCATCTGGTACGATCTGGGGCCGCATTTGTTGGATCAGGCTTTGCAACTGTTTGGTTTCCCGGTGGCGATTCAGGTGGATATGGCGCAGCTGCGGCCGGGAAGCAAGGCAATAGACTATTTCCACGCCACCCTGATTTATCCCCAACGCCGTATCGTTCTCCATGCCAGCATGCTGGCCGCCGCGCCTTCCGCGCGTTATATCGTCCACGGCACGCGCGGCAGCTTTGTCAAATACGGGTTGGATCCGCAGGAAGATCGGTTGAAAAAGGGTGAGCGTCCGCCCCAGGCGGATTGGGGACAGGATCGGCAGGATGGCGTGTTGACTCTGCATCATGACGGCATCACGGCCGAGCAGGCCGTTCCCTCGCTTCCCGGCAACTATCCGGCCTATTATGCGGCGATCCGTGATGCATTAACCGGCAAAGGGGAGAATCCGGTGACGGTTCATCAGGCGATCCAGGTCATGGAACTGATTGAGCTGGGGCTGATCTCGCATCAACAGAAAAAAGCGATGACGCTGAAAAATAGCTAGACCTGTCGTTTTTTATCACAGATAGTTGCTTCAGGGTTTAAGCAGGCGATCTTAGGATCGCCTGTATTGTTTAAATCAGGCTAATGATTAGCCATTGGGAAAAGGTATTAAAAATGGGGTGGTTGCAGCGGTTACGCATTGACAAATTTTTGCTGGTATTGGTTTTGGTGGTGGTTACGGCATCCGTGTTTCCCTGTGAGGGCGCCGTTAAGGTCTTTTTTGAATATCTGACGACAGCAGCTATCGCGCTGCTGTTTTTTATGCATGGCGCCAAGCTGTCGCGGGAAGCGATTACCGCCGGCATGGGACACTGGCGGCTGCATCTGGTGGTGTTCGCCAGCACGTTTTTACTGTTCCCCTTGCTGGGCATGGGAATGAGCGTTCTGGTGCCGGTGGTGCTTACCCCCACGCTGTATCTTGGTTTCCTTTATCTGTGCGCCTTGCCGGCGACCGTACAGTCGGCCATTGCCTACACCTCGATGGCCGGGGGCAACGTGGCGGCCGCCATTTGCAGCGCATCGGCTTCCAGCATCCTCGGCGTATTCCTGTCGCCGATATTGGTCGGCCTGCTGATGCACACGCAAGGCGAAGGATCGACGGATACGCTGCACGCCATCGGCTCGATTATCATGCAGTTGATGGTGCCGTTCGTGATCGGTCATTTATCGCGCCCGTTGATTGCCAAATGGATAGAACGTCACCGTAAACTGATTAATATTACCGATCGGTCATCAATTCTTCTGGTGGTGTACGTCGCCTTTAGCGAAGCCGTGGTGCAGGGGATCTGGAGTCAGATTAACGGCTGGTCTTTACTGGCCGTGGTGGGATGTTCCATTGTGTTGCTGACCATCGTGCTGGCGATCAATGTGCTGGTGGCGCGTAAGCTGGGATTCAATACGGAAGATGAGATCACGATCGTATTCTGCGGCTCCAAGAAAAGCCTGGCGAACGGCATTCCGATGGCGAACGTCTTGTTCCCGGCCGCGGCGGTGGGGGCGATGGTATTGCCATTAATGATATTCCATCAGATTCAGCTGATGGTTTGCGCGGCGTTGGCGCAACGCTACGCCAAACGGTTAAAACCTGTTTCGGCAGAGCAAAACACCGCGCCGCAGAAGTAATCCGCCATGCGTTGTAAAAAAGCGCTGGTTCACCGGTTAATGCCGATCGTTTAAAAGTACTTGAGCGATAGCCGGTAAGAGACAATCCGGAATCAGCCCCCTGAAAAAGAAAGCACCGGCGATATGATCGTTCGGTGCTCTATATACCATCTAAGTATCCGTTCAGCTACAAGTCACATAAGGCTTAAGTGAACGGCGTTCGTCTATTCCGAGGCTTTTTTGTTTCCGGCCCTTCTTATGAACACTCTGCGCCCGCTTGTGCCGTTGTAGTGCAGGTGCTCTGAGTTATTGTTTTTTATGGTGCATTATTGTTTCTTCCTGACGTTTTCTGCCGGAGGCCGTCAACGCTGAATCTACGGGAAAATGGGAACTAGGGCGCCGTTTTTAAGATCGCTTTGCCAGTGAAATATATCGTCTGACCCATCTCCCCAACAAAATAAGCCGCCTCTCCTGAAAGTATTAAAGCGCCGCCTGAAGCTGGCATAAACCTTGCAAAACGCCTCTCAAAGCCACTGGAGGATAAAATGAGTACAGATAATTTCCCCGCTATTAAAAAAACTGCATTGATTATTGTGGATATGCAGAACGACTTTATTCGGGATGGGGCTCCGCTGGAGGTGCCGGGGGGCAGGGATATTATTGGTCGTAACTTAGCACTGCTGCACTATTTTCGTGAGAGAGGCGAACCGGTGATCTTTTTAAGATGGCTGGCGGTGGAGAATGATCCACATCATCGCCTGGGAGGTAAGTTTTCCTGGATGAGCTTACTGGACGAGAACACGAAATCCTGCCGTCTCGGCTTTAAGCGCCGCTATCGCGATACTGAAACGGAACTGGATTGCTCGGCGGTGATTGACGAGCTAAAACCCAGAGATAACGAGTTCACCGTATTTAAATACGGCTACGGGGGCTTTTACGGCACGTCGCTTGGCGAACTTCTGGCCCTGCTTGGCGTGGATACGTTGGTGGTTACCGGAGTGGTTGCTGAATGCTGCGTCGAAGATACGGTACGTCAAGCCTGGAATCACGCTTATGCCGTTCTTGCTGTTAGCGATGCTATCGCGGCGATGAACGAGAAACGTATGGCTGAATCCATGAGCGTTATTGAAGAGAATTACGGCTGGGTAGCTGAAACCAGCGACGTTATTTCCCTGTTGAATCAATATAACAATAAGTAAGAGGCCGCCATGTTAGACCTGTTCAGTATTCACAATATAATGGTACATATTCCTATTGGTACCGGCGGCTACGATCTATCGTGGATTGAGGCCATTGGCACAGTGCTGGGGTTAATTAATATCTGGCTGGCGAGTCGGGCAATCACCATCAACTATTTATTCGGAATTTTAAATGTGCTGTTATTCACGCTGGTATTTTACCAAATCCAGCTGTACGCGAGCATGTTGCTGCAAGTGTTCTTCCTCGTCGCTAACATAGTCGGCTGGTACATGTGGCACCAGAGCGATAACTCAGAAAGCCCGGCAATTGTGGTCAGATGGATGCCGGTAAAACATACGGTGGTGGTCTGCATTATTAGCGTGCTGTGTATTGCGCTGGTCGCGGCTAACATTGATACGGTATTCGTCTGGCTGAGTAATGTGGCGCTTGATGTGATGCACATTTTCGGCGTTACGCTACCGCGCCCGGAAGCCATTCCGGATCCTTATCCGATAGCGGATTCCACCATCATGGTCATGTCGATTGTCGCCACAATACTGATGATAAAAAAGTATGTCGAAAACTGGATCATCTGGTGCGGGCTGGACGTGCTGTCGGTCTGGCTGTATGCGAAGCAGGGTGTCTATTTCATGTCTCTGGAATACACACTGCTGATTTTCATCGCCGCTTTTGGGATATGGAAATGGATCAAGCTGGCTCGCGAAAATAAAGGCTATGTGGAAGGGCGACTGGGTGCGTGCACTGAATGACCGGGCGCTTCTTGTGACGGTAAACCTATCGTCCGGGATGTCTTCGAGAGGTTACTGACGGCGGAAGGTGAGTCGACGCTGGCTCACCGACTGGTTTCTGCCGCCCCTGACGCTATTTGATGGCTGTTATTTCAGTGCGGATTTTTTGATTGAGCGGCCGGTTGAATGAGATAAAACGTAAAAACCTTTATTCTTCCGGAAAAAAAGCACCGGCGATATGATCGTTCGGTGCTCTATATACCACCTAAGTATCCTTCAGCTACAAGTCACATGCGGCTTAAATGAACGGCATTAATGGTTCACGGTCGCTTTTTTTATGACGGCTACTGTGCCGAAGCGCGTTTGCGCAGCACTTTTTCGCGTAGCTGTTTCTTTTCCTGATCGCTGAGAAAGGCGATGGTTAATCCATTCTCTTGCGCCTGCCGGGTTTCTTTCGCCGTCAGACCGGCCAATGGCGCCGCAACCTGGTATTCATGCTTGATTTCGATGCCCTGTACGGCCGGATCGTCGGTATTAATCGTCGCCGCAATACCATGACGCAGGAAATGGAGCAACGGGTGCTGATCCAGCGACTCAACGGTGCTGGTCTGAATGTTGGAAGTCAGGCAGGACTCAATGCCGATGTCGTTTTCCGCCATGTACCTCATTAATTCGCTATCGATAATGGCCGTTACGCCGTGACCAATTCGTTCCGCTTTCAGTTGATTGATGGCTTGCCAGATACTCTCAGGGCCGGCGGCTTCTCCCGCATGGGCGGTAATGTGCCAACCCGCGTCGTGGGCCTGTCTGAAATGCGAGGAAAACAGCTCGCCGGGATAGCCCAGTTCATCGCCGGCCAGGTCGAGCGCCACGATGTTATCGCGATAGGCCAGCAGGCCGTCCAGCTCCTGTTGACAGGCCTCAGTGCCGAAGGTGCGGCTCAGGATCCCGATCAGGCGGATATCAATATCCAGATCGCGGCAACCGGCGCTGACGCCATCCACCACGGCTTCAACCACGCCGGCAATCGGCAGTTGATGGTTCATCGCCATATAGTAGGGGGAGAAGCGGAGTTCCGCGTAATCCAGCCCGGCGTTGACCGCGTCCTCAACATTCTCATAAGCGATACGACGGCAGGCATCCAGTGAGCCGAGAACGGCGACGCCCCAGTCCAGTTTTTGCAAAAAACCGAGCAGATTCGGTTCATTTTCAATAATTTGAACATGAGGGCGGAGCGACGCCAGATCGTTGGCGGGTAAGGCGATGTTGAACTGGCGGCCCAGATCCAGAATGCTTTGAGCGCGGATATTACCATCCAGATGGCGGTGAATATCCGTGAGAGGGAGTAGCGAGTCAATCATGATGTACTCTTTGCAAATAGTCGTATCAGTAAACCGGACAATAGCCCGTAAGTGCCGTGCAGTATAAAAACAAATGATGGCGAATTGCCATTTTTTGCTAAAAAAAGTCGGCGACGATATCGATGACCGGGTAGCGAAAATCACCTTATCGGGCCGGCGTCCGGCGTGTTCGCCCGCCCAGCTTGGGGAGCACGCGGATATAAATCAGTTCGCTTAACAGCTCTACCAGCGTCTGAGTGACAATGATGGCCGGCAGCACCGGGATCGCTCCGGGTATGGCCAGCGCCAAAGGTAAAATCACCAGCGAGTTGCGCGTCGCGGCGCTGAAGGCAATGGCGCGTCCGCCGGCGGGATCGAGACGGAAGACTTTACCGGTGAACCATCCCAGAATCGGCGCGACGAGCGCGAACAACGCATAGAATGGAATGGCGATCGCGACGATAGACCAGGTGGATTTAAGCTGGGGAATAACCGTAATCACCACCACGAATAACACCAACGCGGTGGCGGGAACGGGCAACAGACCGAGCTTGTCGGCCGCGTTGTTCACGGACTGAAAACGCGCAGCCCCCCACTGAACCCCTCCGGCCAGCAGCAAGGGAAGCGCAATCAGCCCGATAAACGCATGCACAAACGGCGCGATATGGATGAGCGCCGCCGCTTGCTGATTAAGAAACAGATTAAGATAAAACGGCAATGCCAGCATTTGCGCCGCCAGCAGCAATGGCGTGGCGGCCAGCAGCTTCGGCGCATCCGCGCGTCCCAGATGCGAAAATGTCACCACGTAGTCGATGCACGGGGCGAGCAATACCAGCAGAATACCGAGCCGGATCAGCGGATCGGCAGGTAAATAGGGCAGCAGGCAGGCGAGAAACAGCGGTATAACGATAAAATTGGCGCTAAGCAAGGCAATAAGAAACCGTGCCTGGGTCATACTCCGTTTCAGTGACGTTAGCGGCACTTGCAGGAATGTGACAAAGAGCATCAGGGCCAGCGCCGGATTGATCGCCGCACTCAGTTTTTCTGTCCCGGGGAGTAACAGGGCCATCGGCACGGCCGTTATCACCGCGATAAAGTAGATTGCGGTTTGATGTTCTTCCATGAAAAGTTTGAATTTTTGCATACTCAATCTCTCAACGGGGCATAGCCTCCGGCAACCGGAAAACCCCGTGACGACGCAGGCCGTCACGGGGTTTTCGCTATCCGAACCGCAATATGTTACTGAGCGGGGGGCGGAGCAGGAAGGGACTCCTCTTCGCCGGGAATGCGGATAAAGGGAGCGATGAAATCCGCCAGTGGCATTTTGTTGCCGTTGAAATCAACCTGACCGTCGGCATACTGTAACGAACTGGTGATGGCATCGTCTTTGGTGACGGTAAGCTGGTTCATTTGTCCGATACTTGCCATCATCTGCGCCTGTTGCAGCGCCATTTGATTGGCTTGCGTTCTCTCTTCTTCATTGGCGGGTTGTGGCCCGGCCTGAACCATCAGTTCGGCCAGCATGGCTAACGGCACATTCAAGCGGGTATCCAGCTTTTTGACCGACTGGAGAAAGATTTTTTCTTCATCTGATGCGGCCGGATCGGCGGCTTTCGCGCTGTTCTGCAAAGGATCGGTTAAATCCAGCGCCAGCGAGAAGGTGCTTTCGCCTTTGCTGTTTTTCCAACTGATGGGGGCGATGGTGACATTCGGATTGCCCTTCAACAACTGAGGCAAATTGTGCAGGAAAATCATGGCGACTTCATGCTGATAGACTGCGGGATCCAGCGTGTCGGCGTTTTGCAGAAGCTGCTGCGCTTTCTGCTGATACTCGGCGGCAAAACGTTTCGTGCCTTCGCCATCCAAACGTGAGAAAGCGATATTGATATTGCCTGCGCCGAGGTTACGATCGCCGATCGCCAGCGAGGCCAGCGTCATCGCAATGTTGCCTGCCAGATTGTTCTCATCTTCCGTCACGCTGCTTTGTACCGACAGATTATTCAAGGTAACCGGCTCACCGCCTTCGACGGTAAATTTCAACGTCTTAAACGCCAGGGCGCCGTCGCCTAAATTGAGGTCGAATTTACCTTTATGGTTGTTGGTGTTCACCACAATGTCATTGATGCTGACCTGCTCGGTTTCACCCCAGGGATTTTTCTTCTCCATCAGCAGGTTATTCACCGTGCCCGCCAGCTTGCTGCTGCGCAAATCATTGGCGATATCCAACTGCAATTCAGTGCCGCTGAAAGAGAATTTCTGATCGGCGCCCTGATACTCAATGGGGAGCAGCGTCACATCCGAACGGGTATCGCCGCTATAGGCCACGCGGGTTTCGGCGGCGATAAACGGTTTGTCGCCGGTGAGATCGAACAACGGTTTCACCACCGGCGTATTCGCCAGTTCACTGTGTACCGAGGCCATCGCCGGGATCAGGTTAAACTTTTTAAGCTGCGCTAACGGGAAAGGGCCGTGAGAAACCGACTCATTGAAGACCACTTCCTCGCCGGGAGCGAGGATCTGTTGTCCTTTTGCCGAGCCATCGGCTTGCACAACGTACGCCAATTTGCTGCTGAAGATACCGCCCTGATAATCGCGGTACACGACTTTCAATCCGGCGTCGGGATAAGCTGTTTTCAATTGCATATTGACGTTGTCGGTAAACTCATCGATATGCTGAGCCAATTGTTTACCGGTGTACCAGGAAGCGCCGGTCCAGACTGCTCCCAGTGCGACGATCACGCTGGCGGCAACTAATGACTTCTTCATTTTTTCATCCTTTATTAAACGCGCGCCCGGACTCTTCCAGGCGGGTGGGTATGTACCGGTCATTACCGATTAAATACGCGAGCGATGCGCCCTTGTCCCTGCACCGTCACCGGCGATTCATTGGCGGCAATAAAGCAGGATTCCCCCGCCTTGAGCCTGACTTGCGCGTCGCCTTTTTGCAGCCGCGCATCGCCGTCAACACAGAAAACGATGGCGGCGCTGTTCTGGCTGAGCGTTTGTGAAGCGCCGTCCAGGTTATGCAGAGAAAAAGCAAAATCGTCGACGGGAATAGGGAAGCTTAGCTCATTTCCTTGCGAAATGGGGGCGGTCAACAACTGGGCCGCCGGTTTGGCGTCGAATTGCACATTGGCCAGGAGTTCCGGAATATCAATGTACTTCGGCGTTAATCCTGCCCGCAGCACATTGTCCGAATTGGCCATGACTTCCAGCGCCACCCCGTTTAAATAGGCGTGAGGCGTTTGCGCATATAAGAACATGGCTTCACCCGGCTGAAGCGTAATCACATTGAGCAACAGCGGCGAGAACAGGCCGCAATCGTCCGGGTAAAACTGCGTGATGTCCCGAATGGTTGACCAGGGTTCGCCGTGCTGGCTGTTCAGGGCGGCTTTTAACACGCCCAGCGCCCGGCTTTTTTGATCGCCATCCATGCTCAGCAGGTTGGTAAACAGCATGGCGAGATTTTTGCCGTCCGGCTGCTGTAAAAAGGCGGTAATGGAGGGGTGGGCGCTGGCGACGGGCTGCAATAGCGTGGCGATTTCAGATAATTCCCGAAAGCCGTTCATCGCCTGAAAAGGGGTGAGCGCGAAAACCAATTCCGGCTTGTGATTGGCGTCTTTATAGTTTCTTTCCGCCGCATCCAGCGCGATCCCGGCTGCATTTTCTTTGGCAAAGCCTTGTTCCGCCGCCGATTTACTGGGGTGAACCTGAATGGAAAGCGGCTGTTGCGCGCACAACACCTTAAATAAAAACGGTAATTCCCCGAAACGCCGCGCCACGCTTGCGCCAAGCTGTCCGGATAAATCCGCGGCGATGACGTCCCGCAGACTGCGTTGGTGACCTTTTTCATCGATTACGTGTGAACTGCTTTTCGGATGAGCGCCCATCCACAGTTCAGCCATTGGTAAATCATTAGGATTATCAATGCCATAAAGCTCAGTTAATGCGTGTTTGCTACCCCAGGCGTAGTGCTGGACACGATTGAGCATTTTTTGCATGTTGGCTTCCTGAATGTTAAATATCTGTTGGTTGAAATAATTCAAATAGTTAATAAAGTGATTGACTATGAATACGTTGTCTCTGCTCACACCATGGTAATGTTTTATGTGCCACTATTCCAGACAGTGCGGCTAAGGCTATTCATCTCATCATTCAGAATGCTAAGGAGAAAAGGCAATGACCACGACGCGTAGTGAAAAAGACTCAATGGGGCCGATCGATGTTCCCGCCGAACGTTTATGGGGCGCGCAGACGCAGCGTTCGCTGGAGCATTTTCGTATTTCCGAAGAAAAAATGCCGCGGGCATTAATCTACGCCTTGGCTCAAACCAAGCGTGCGGCCGCCAGCGTGAATATGGATCTGAAATTGCTCCCCGCAGACAGAGGCAACGCTATTGTTCAGGCGGCCGATGAGGTGCTGGCCGGCCGGCATGCCGACGAGTTTCCGTTAGCCATCTGGCAAACCGGTTCCGGCACCCAAAGTAATATGAACATGAATGAAGTGCTGGCTAACCGCGCCAGCGAATTGCTGGGCGGAGAGCGGGGCAATAATCGCCTGGTTCACCCCAACGATGATGTCAATAAGAGCCAAAGCTCTAACGATGTTTTTCCAACGGCGATGCATGTCGCCGCGGTATCGGCGATTAATGAACATCTGATCCCCGAACTACAGGAGTTGCAGCGTACGCTGGCCGATAAAGCCGAACAGTTTAACGATATCGTGAAAATCGGGCGCACCCATTTGCAGGATGCCACGCCGCTGACGCTGGGGCAGGAAATTTCCGGCTGGGTCGCCATGCTGCAACATAATCTAAAGCATATTGAAAACAGCGTGCCCCATCTGTGCGAGCTGGCGCTGGGCGGAACGGCCGTCGGAACCGGGTTAAATACCCATCCCGAATATGCCGTTCGCGTGGCGGCGGAACTGGCGAAACTCACCGGGCAGCCGTTGGTGACCGCGCCGAATAAGTTCGAAGCCCTGGGCACCTGTGATGCGCTGGTTCACGGACATGGCGCGTTGAAAGGGCTGGCCGCGTCATTGATGAAGATCGCCAACGATGTTCGCTGGCTGGCCTCCGGCCCGCGCTGCGGCATCGGCGAACTGAGCATTCCGGAAAATGAACCCGGCAGCTCCATTATGCCCGGCAAAGTTAACCCGACACAGTGCGAAGCCATGACCATGCTGTGCTGTCAGGTTATGGGCAATGACGTCGCTGTTAATATCGGGGGCGCATCGGGTAACTTTGAACTGAACGTCTACCGCCCGATGGTGATTCATAATTTCCTGCAATCCGTCCGCCTGCTGGCCGATGGAATGAAAAGCTTTAATGAACACTGCGCGGTCGGTATCGAACCCAATCGCGAACGCATCGATCAGTTGCTGAATGAATCGCTGATGTTGGTTACGGCGCTCAATACCCATATCGGTTATGACAAAGCCGCCGAGATTGCCAAGAAGGCGCATAAAGAAGGGCTGACGCTAAAGGCTTCGGCGCTGAAACTGGGGTATCTTACCGATGCGCAGTTCGATGAGTGGGTGCGGCCGCAGGATATGGTCGGCAGCCTGAAACGCTGATGCTTCAATGGGGTCGTCTTGTCTGGCGTGAGCGACTGCCTGGACATTGACTTACCGTACATCGGTATACAGATGCAGACGCGGTATCAGCAAACGCAGCGGCGTGGCCGGTGGTTTATGCTTATGTTTTATGTTGTTCGCATCATAGTTATTTAGTTCGCCAATAATGGGCGCGCCGCCGCCGCACTCTTGCTGACACAGCACCAACAGCGGTGACGGGCAGGGGTGCTGCACCTGCTTCTGCTGCTGCGGATACCACACTCTGGCGATCGGTTGGACTTTTACCGGTCGCTTTATTTTCAACACGGCCTGTTCCGGTAAGCGCAATATTTCTTCAATTTCCTGCGCCACTAATTCTCCCCATTGCTCTTTGCTGTACGGCGCGGCGCTTCTGCCTGCTTGCCGGCTTTTTTCCAGCTTCGCCAGTAACTCCGCGCGCGTCATATTTTTGATGATGTGCTTATTTGCCCAGCCAAAACGCACGGAAGCGGGATTGACAATCGGCGTCAGCGTCCGGTAGGCGCTTAATGTAATCAGCCCTGGCAGATGGGCATGTACAAACTCAAAGCGTTGTTCAGGCGCCAACCCGGACTCAACGGTGACAATCCGTTCCAGCGTTTTCTTCAGCGCGTTGATCTCGGTAATGAGCCGTTGCGCCTGCTGATACTGCTGCCGATCGACGGAAAAGCACAGCGCGCCGGGTAGTCGTATTGCGGCTTTACTGCTGATCGTTTCAGGGTAGTGGTGGATAAACAAACGCTTAAAATGCGCCAATCCGACTTCCCGCGCTTCCTGGCCGATATGCTGGCGAACGGCGATCTGTTCTATGGCGTCGTGTTCGGTGCCTTTTTCGATATCGGGTAACGAATAAATGCGTCCGGCCAGTAACCTGAATGCGGAAAATAGATCCTGAATCGAGGCCAGCTTTTCTTCCAGCGACGTAAAGCAACCGTGCATTTGATGAATGAGCGAATAACGATCCATAACAGCACACCAATTTAGTTACAACATACTAATGGTTATAATATAAATCCCTGACATCGGCAACAGTGTATCAGTTCGCCAAGCAGGGATTTATCGGGCAATGCGGCATCAGGAAAGCTGTTTCAGGCGAAAGCTCACGAGTAACGCCATCAGCAGCATCGTCGTCAGGAATACGGTGATCCCCGCCCAACCGTAAGCGTGCCAGAATACGCCGCCCAGGGTTCCCGCTATACTGGAGCCCAGATAATAGGAAAACAGATACATCGACGAGGCCTGGCCTTTTGCCCGGCGGGCGCGCTGACCAATCCAGCCGCTGGCAACGGCATGGGCCGCGAAAAAACCGGCGGCAAACAACATCATACCGATAAAAACACACGCCAACGGGCTTAAGGCGGTAACGCCAAGCCCCAGCAGCATCAACATAATGGAAATGCTCAACACCGGCCCCCGGCCGTAGCGGGAAGTCAATGCGCCGGCTTTCGGCGAACTGTAACTGCCGGTCAGGTAAACTACTGATAATAAACCGACGATCGCCTGGCTAAGCAAGTAGGGGGAAGCCAATAATCGGTAGCCGATATAATTAAACAGCGTAACGAACGATCCCATCAGCAAAAAGCCCTGCAAAAACAGCAACGGCAATCCGGCGTCATGCCAGTGTAGTTTGGCATTCAGCAATAAGCTCTTGGGTCGCAGCGAGCCGGGCCGGAAATGCCGTGATTCAGGCAAAATTTTCCAGAAAGTCAGCGCCGCGATTAGCGCCAGTACGCCAATCGCCCCAACGGCGACCCGCCACGGGAAATAGTCGCTCAATACGCCGCTGACCAGGCGTCCGCTCATGCCGCCAATGGAGTTGCCGCTGATATAAAGTCCCATCGAAAAAGCCAGTACGCTGGGATGGATCTCTTCACTCAGGTAACTCATGGCGACAGCCGCAACGCCGCTCAGCGATAACCCAATCATGGCGCGCATGATCAGTACGCCGTTCCAACTGCTCATAAACGCGCAAATGAGGGTGCAGGTAGCCGCCAACATCAGCGAAACAACCATCACATTCTTGCGTCCGACGGTATCCGACAAAGGGCCGGTAAACAGCAACCCGATGGCCAGCGTGACCGTTGATACCGAAAGCGACAGACTGCTGGTCGCCGGGGATATGGCAAAGTCCTGAGAAAGAACCGGTAACAGCGGTTGGACACAATAAAGCAGGGCGAACGTGGCGAGTCCGGCGGAAAACAGAGCCAGCGTCACGCGCATAAACTGCGGAGTGCCACGTTTGATATAAGGTAACTTACCGTTAACGGTCGGTTTAGCATCTACATCATGAGTGATAGACACGGGCATCGGCCCCGATGCCGGAGATGACGGGGTACTCAAAATAATTCCAGGTTCAGAAAGGAAAGATGCGGCGATCATAGAAGAGCGATAATATTTTGTATAATATATTAATAATCATGATTAATACTTATAAAATATGAATATCGAATTACGTCATCTCCGCTACTTTATTGCTGTTGCCGAAGAGTTGCATTTTGGTCGTGCGGCGGAGAAATTGCTTATTTCCCAACCGCCTCTCAGCCAACAAATTCAGATTCTGGAACAGCAGGTCGGCGCCAGATTATTAGAGCGCAATAACCGTAATGTCCGGCTGACGCCGGCGGGCGAAATGTTTTTAAAAGAGGCCTGGTCAATTATCGCGCAGGTGAATCAGGCGGCGGAACGCGCCGCACGGATCCAGCGCGGTGAAACGGGGGAGTTAACCATCGGCTTTACCTCATCAGCTCCTTTTATCAAAAAAGTATCCCGCAGTTTGCTGCGCTTTCGGCAATCCTTCCCTCAGGTACACATTCAGATGATGGAGTTGAATACCAAACAGCAGATCGAACCCCTGCTAAACGGTAAACTCGATCTGGGTGTTATGCGTAATAATCCGCTGCCCGATGCCCTTGAGCATCAACTGTTGCTGCATGAAGCCCTGGTTGCCGTAGTACATGAGGAACATCCGCTGGCCAGCCGGTCTGGCGGATCTATCAGTATTCGCCAATTGGCGAATGAGCCGTTTGTTTTCTTTTCACGCGCCGTCGGTACGGCCCTGTGCGACGAGACATTGACGCTGCTGAAGCGGTACGGTATTAGCCCCTATATCACGCAGGAAGTCGGCGAAGCCATGACGATTGTCGGCCTGGTGTCGTCAGGGTTGGGGGTTTCCATTCTTCCGGCATCTTTTATGCGTATTAATGTCGACGGCGTGAAATATTTGCCGCTGGCTGAACAGGATGCGATTACGGAAGTATGGCTGGTCACGGCCCGACACCGGCCTTTGAAGGCGGCGGCCCAGACGCTGATTTCGCTAATGCTTAACCGATAATATTTTCAATATGTGCGTTAAATCACATAACGAATCAAATATTTGACGCTTTTAACGAAAAGCTCCACCATACCCTCAGTTTTTTATTTCGCAGCGTGAAAAATAGAATACGGTAGCGGCAGTTTGCGCGATGGTAAAAATGTACGGTTGTAATGCAGTAATAAACAGATCCCCCATTAGCAGTGCTAGCAATGAAAAGTAGGAGTCAGGTTTGTGATTGCCGACGGACAGCCAGGACATATCGATCAAATTAAACAAATGAATGCCGGTTCCGTGTACCGGCTGATCGACAAATATGGCCCGATATCACGCATCGAACTCTCCAAACGGGCGCAGTTGGCGCCGGCCAGCATCACCAAGATTGTACGCGAGCTGCTGGAAGCCCATCTGGTGCAGGAAACCGAATATCAGGATATCGGCAGCAGGGGGCGTCCGGCTATCGGGCTGATCCTTGATACGCAGGCGTGGCATTATCTTTCCGCTCGCATCAGCCACAATTCCATCACGCTGGCGCTGCGCGATCTGAGCAGCAAGCTGGTTGTTGAAGATTGCGTTCCTCTTCCGGCGGAACATCCGCAGCCGTTGCTCGAACGTATTCTGAATGAAATCGATCGCTTCTTTATTCGCCATCAAAAACAGCTGGAGCGGCTGACCGCCATCGCCATTACCGCGCCGGGCATGATTGACGCCGCAACCGGCATTATTCACCGGATGCCGTTTTACGACGTTGAAGAGATGGCCATCGGGCCGGCGCTGGAGCAGCGAACCGGATTACCCGTTTATGTACAACATGATATCTGCGCCTGGACGATGGCAGAGGCGTTATACGGCGCCTCGCGCGGCTGTCAGAACGTTATTCAGGTGGTTATCGATCACAATGTCGGGGCCGGCGTCATTACCGGCGGGCGTATTTTGCATGCGGGCAGCCGTAATCTGGTCGAAATAGGGCATACGCAGGTCGATCCTTACGGTAAACGCTGTTATTGCGGTAATCACGGATGTCTTGAAACCGTCGCCGGTACGGAAAGTATGCTGGAACTGGCGCAGCGGCGCATGAGTACATCGATGAGTTCAATGCTGCATGATTCCGCCCTAACGGTGGATAGCCTGTGTGAAGCGGCGCTGCAAGGCGATCAGTTGGCGAAGGATGTGATTACCGATGTCGGTAATAACGTGGGACGTATTGTCGCCATTATGGTCAATTTATTTAATCCCGATAAAATATTAGTCGGTTCTCCACTCAATAAAGCGGCCGACATTTTATATCCGGCCATAATGGGATGTATCCATCAGCAGTCTTTTCCTCCTTATAGTCATAATATTCAGGTCGAAGCGACCGAGTTTTATAATCAGGGCACCATGCCTGGCGCAGCATTGGTAAAAGAGGCGTTGTATAACGGTTCATTATTGGTGAAATTGTTGCAGGGGTAATTGCCATCTTTCGCTGTATATTTCTCTTTCCGGCGCGAAAGTTCTGACAGGCAAAACATTGAGCTAACGCAAGCTGCCTGAATGGTGCATCGCCTAGACTTTCACTCTTGGAAAGCATTTTTTGCAGTGCTTGTTATTTTTCAGGTGGCCCGGAGTTATCTCATGTTGAAACGTATTTTTGTCACAGGCACCGATACCGCAGTGGGTAAAACGGTGGTATCCAGAGCGTTGCTGCAAAAACTGGCAATGACCGGCAAGCCGGTGGCAGGCTATAAACCGATAGCAAAAGGATGTGTGGATACGGAAGACGGGTTGCGAAATAAAGACGCGCTGTTGTTGCAGGCGGCA
Organism: Brenneria sp. hezel4-2-4; assembly: GCF_013155275.1. Classification (GTDB taxonomy): domain Bacteria; phylum Pseudomonadota; class Gammaproteobacteria; order Enterobacterales; family Enterobacteriaceae; genus Brenneria. Next base: position 107,842 of record NZ_JABJXS010000001.1, on the reverse strand, counting down.
TCCTCGCTTGCTTTACCCTATGAGTCGGTTAATCCTATTGCGCTACGGGAAGATGAAATCAGCGCCAGCGAACATCCGATTGATTACAGCGCCATGACTCAAGGGCTGAATCACCTGAGCGAACTGGCCGACGTTGTGGTGATAGAGGGCAGCGGAGGTTGGCGTACGTTGATGAACGATCTGCGTCCTTATTCGGAATGGGTGGTGCAGGAACAGTTGCCGGTTGTTTTGGTGGTCGGCATTAAATTAGGCTGCATCAGTCATGCGTTATTAACCGCGCAGGCCGTTATTAACGATGGATTGCCGTTGGTAGGATGGGTCGCAAACCGGATTAATCCCGGGTTGGCGAATTATGCGGAAATTATTACCGCCCTGCGTAAAAAAATTCCCGCGCCGCAATTAGGTGAATTACCTTATTTACCCCGGGCCGAACAGCGTGATTTATCTTCCTATATCGATCTTTCCGCTGTGAGTTAATTAATGCGATTGAATAGATTATTTTCAGCATAACGCGTCTTAAATTTCCGTCTCTCGTTTGCTCAATTCCCGCAAAATGCGGGATACCCGCGTTTTTTACTTTTTCCCCTCATATTCAGCCGGGCAACACCTGATATACTCAAAACAAATTCTCCCCTCCAGGCAGAAAGTATAATGAAAACAGCGAATAATTCTGAACATCCTCCGGTAGCGCATCGTCACTGGGTGTTGATTGCCTGCATGCTGGCGATGTTCACGGCGGCCATTGAAGTCACCATTGTGGCAACGGCATTGCCGACGATTATCGCCGATTTAGGCGGCTTCTCACTGCTGGGCTGGGTTTTCGCCGGTTATTTGCTGACGCAGGCAATCAGCATTCCCATCTATGGTCGACTGGCCGATCTTTTCGGCCGTAAGCGCGTATTTTTCATTGGCATGATTATTTTTCTGCTGGGATCGGTACTGTGCGGTTTTTCTACCCATATGGGATGGTTAATTCTGTTTCGCACCATCCAGGGGCTGGGCGCCGGGGCGATTACGCCAATCGCCTTTACGATTGTCGCCGATGTGTATAGCGCTACGGAGCGGCCTAAAATTCAGGGCTATCTCTCCAGCGTGTGGGGGGTATCGGCGATAGTCGGCCCGCTGATGGGGGCCTTTATTGTTCAGCATTTCAACTGGGCGCTGATTTTTTGGGTTAACGTCCCCATTGGGTTGCTGTCGATATTCTTATTGGCCCGTTTTTTACCCGCGGTTAACCAGGTTCGGCCCCATCAACTGGACTGGGCGGGGGCGTTCTACCTCGCCATCACGGTCGCTAGCCTGTTGATGGCGTTATTACAGGCGGAAATGTTTGGATTGTGGGTTATTCCTTTACTGGCGATCACCGTCGTTGGCGGCATGTTGTTATTCAGGCAGGAAACGAGCGCCCCGGAGCCGCTTTTTCCGCTGGCGCTGTGGCGTAATCGGGTGATTGTCGCAGGTAACCTCGGCGGCCTGGTTATCGGCGCCGCCATGATGGGGGTCAGTGCCTTTCTGCCGACCTTTATTCAGGGCGTGATGGGCAGAACGCCGCTGGAAGCCGGCAGTATTCTGGCGCTGACGTCTATTGGCTGGCCGCTGGCCAGTACCCTGAGTGGAAGATTAATGCTGTGGACATCCTACCGCTTTACCGCCGTTTGCGGGGGATTGCTGCTTATTACCGGTAGCCTGACATTACTGATCCTTGCGCCCGATCGCAATCTGAACTGGGCGCGCGTCGCGGCTTTTCTTATCGGAGCAGGGATGGGATTAAGCAACACCACCTTTTTAGTCTCGGTGCAAAACGCGGTGGATTATTCCATCCGTGGCATTGCGACCGCGTCCACGATGTTCACTCGGATGCTGGGTTCCGCGCTGGGTACGGCAATCCTGGGGGCCACGCTGAATATCAATTTGCATTTACGTCTGCCTGAAATGAGCGATCCATTACAAACGCTGATGGACGCCCGCCGCCAGAGCATCATGAGCGTAACGCAGCTTGAATCGCTGTCGTGGCAGGTTTCGACTTCCTTACACTGGGTGTTTATTGTTTCCGCGTTGATCTCGGTGATTGCTTTATTTTCCGCCTGGATGATCCCCGCCAGTCAACGACCGGGACATGCGCCAGCAGGGCGGTAATAGTGGAATGTTATATAAGACTAAGGCGCGGAAGCCGCGCCTTAGTCTGTCAGGGAAATCCGGCGTATTGCGTTATTGCGCGCTGGTCTCGGGTTGACTATCCGCCGTCGACGGGACGCTGTCGGTACTCGCTTCGCCATCGGCATGGCGGGTATAGACAATCTTTTGCGAGTCGTTTTCGCAATGTCCAACTACTTGACCACCGATCTGGCTCACCTGATCGTTAGGAACGATATCAAGCGTAAATCCGGACTCCGGCACGCCGTTATTGATAATTTTCTGTGATATATCCGCCTTGACGCTCTCACAGGACGCTTGCGCCGCCAAAGGGGCAATCACCAATAAAGCCGCAGCAAAAATAATTGTTTTTTTCATCTTATCACCCTTTTTCTGAATAAAGTCCTACCCATTGCCCGACGTTATACCGTCAGGCAGATGATGTTTACTTTACAAGCGTAGACTAAAAATCAGGGGGTAACCGGGCGACCTGTCCGGCGGTCGAGACAGCGCTCGGTATTGGCTTCCCAGTAGGCGTTAACGTTATAGCTGGCGTTACACTTCTCCTGCCCGTCAATCGCCTTTTCAACTTTGTCGAATTCTTTCTCGGTACGCGCGTTGACCTTACTGCGCAAAGAACGGGTTGAATTCCACTGTTCGCCGCTTTGACGCGCCGCTTCTTTGGATAAGGCGCTATCCCCCGATTCGACAATAACATGGCGGGTTTCCGCCAGCGCCGCGGGCTGCCAGGCGGCGGCGACCATTATCATGGACAGCGGGATCAAGGCCCGAATCAAAGAGACAAAAGAATGTGAGTTCATGGTTCACCTTGATAAAAATAGGATAAAGACAACCGTCATTACTATGGCAAATGATGTCGGTAATGATAAAAATCAACCCCGCCGCACGTAATGGCGCTGGAGGGAAGAGGCCGGGAACATTCGCCGCTTAGGGTAGAAGTGTATCATTCTTCCTATCAACGGCACTATAACGGCGGAGGTCGGGTAGACGGCGGAAGGGAGGTTGCGGCGCGAAGATCGACTCCGCGCCATGCAGGATTAACTTTCGCGATAAACGTTCAGCCCGGCGAAAGACTGGCTGACCGGCATCATTTCCAGAGAGTTGATGTTGACGTGAGCAGGCAGCGTCGCTACCCAGAATACGGCCTCGGCAACATCTTCGGGCATAAGCGGCTTGGTTTTATCGTAGGCCTGATTGACTTTATCTTCATTGCCTTTGAAACGGACGGCGGAAAACTCTGTCCCGCCGACCAGGCCTGGCTCAATGTTAGTGACGCGAACCTGAGTACCGAATAAATCCGCCCGCAGGCCAAGGCTGAACTGCCGGACAAAAGCTTTGCTCGCGCCATAGACATTCCCGCCGGGATAAGGCCAGTTGCCGGCGGTAGAACCGATATTGATAACATGCCCGACATTGCGTTTGACCATATCCGGCAGCAGGGCGCGGGTCATAAAGACCAGCCCTTTGTTATTGGTATCGATCATATTTTCCCAGTCATTCACATAGGCCTTGTGCGCCGGCTCCAGGCCCAGAGCCAGCCCGGCATTGTTCACCAGAACATCGATGTTGCGCCAGGCGGCGGGCAGGGAGGTTATCGCCTGATCGATGGATTTCTGATTGCGCACATCCAACCGTAACGTATGCAGCGACTTGCCTAACTCTTCTTTCAGGGCATCCAGCCGTTCCTGACGGCGACCACAGGCGATGACTTTATGACCCTCTTTGATAAATTTGCGGGTAATAGACTCACCAAATCCAGCGGTTGCGCCGGTAACAAAAATTATCATGCTGTTATCTTCCTCTGACTGCGTGTCATTATTTCAAATAGGGGGCGATGAGCGATAAATCGGCATTGCTTAGGCGATCGGAGGCTGTCTGCGCCTGATGCCAGTACGGATAAAGCAGAGGGAGCCGGCTGACGTCATTTAGCCGCGCAATCTCTTGCTCGTTGAGGATAACATTAACAGCTTTAAGGTTATCTTCAAGCTGGTCGTCGCGCCGGGCGCCAATGATTACCGAACTGACGGCGCGATTATTCAATAGCCAGGCCAATGCGACCTGGGCGGCGGAAATTCCGCGCTGCGCCGCAATATCAACTAATACCTCGACAATATCATATAGCGCATTCTCATCGCGCACGGGCGGTTCGTTCCAGTTTTCAAGATGCCGGGTTGTTCCCTCGGGCTGTTTATTACGACGGTATTTTCCTGACAGCAAGCCGCCGGCCAGCGGACTCCATACTAAAACCCCCAGCCCCTGATCGTGAGTTATCGGCAGCAATTCATATTCCGCTTCCCGCGCCTGTAATGTGTAATGGATCTGCTGGCTAACCGGACGTACGGTACGTTGCCTTTCGGCGATACCCAATGTTTTCATCACATGCCAGCCGGAAAAGTTGGATACGCCGACGTAGCGCACTTTCCCGCTGCTGACGAGGTAGTCTAACGCATCCAGCGTTTCCTCCAGCGGAGTCAGTCCATCCCATTCATGGAGTTGGTAGAGATCGAGGTAATCCGTATCCAGCCTTTTCAGGCTCGCTTCGCAGGCCCGGATAATATGATGACGGGACGAACCGCGATCGTTCGGGCCGTTGCCCATGGGAAAACGCGCCTTGCTGGCAATCAATACTTGATGGCGTTTATCTTTCAACGCCTTACCAAGAATTTGTTCTGAATCTCCGTTTGAATAGACATCGGCGGTATCGAACAGATTAATGCCCGCATCAATGCAGCGATCGATTTGTCGACGGGCGCCTTGCAGATCGGTATTGCCGGTTTTCGCAAACTTTCCCTGACCACCAAATGTCATGGTGCCCAGGCTCAGAACCGATACTTTCAGGCCTGAACGGCCTAATTGACGATATTCCATTTTTTACTCCCAGACAGGTTGCAGGACAGTCATGACTTTGTGCCACTTTGTCTGAAAAATCCAGTTTTAACGGCCCTAATATGAGGGCCGGGAACGTAACGGAAACCGATGGTACAGAAATTCAGTCGTCCTGATTATCCGCTTCAACGGCGTTATATAAGCGCTCAAGAATATCGGGGAAAGCGGACTGTACGCGGTTCCAACTGGGAACAAAGGGTTTGTCGCCCGGGCTTTCAGTGTATACCTGACCGGAAAGCGTAATGACATCGGCAAACAGCTCAACCGCGGACTCTTCTTGATGGCGGTCGAACTGTAGCCCATTCATGCGGGCATCGTGTTCGAAGGCGTCAATCATATCCAGCGCCGTGCGGTAGTAGGTCGCGCGCAGCACACGGAAAGAGTCGGTGGTGATATTCACGCCCTGAATAGCCAGTTTGCGATACAACGCTTTGGTGATATCGGTTGCCATGCGTTGCAGTCCGGTATTGGGATCGTCTTCCGACATCGGCTGGTGTTTATGATCATAATTGTCGGCAATATCCACCTGACAGATACGGCTGGTTGCCGTCCCGCGGTGTATCTCCGACAGCACGCCGATTTCCAGTCCCCAATCGCTGGGAATGCGCAGGTTATTCAATATATGGGTACGCATGGCGAATTCGCCCGACAACGGATAGCGATAGCTGCGCATATACTCCAGATAGTCAGAATTGCCGTAAACCTTTTGCAACGATTTGAGTAACGGGAAAACCAGCAGGCGGCCCACACGGCCGTTGAGTTTCCGGTCCGCCACCCGCGCGTAATAACCTTTGCAGAAATCATAATGGAAATGCGGATTCGCCACCGGATAGAGCAAGCGGGCCAGCATGCGGCGATCGTAGGTGACAATGTCACAATCGTGCAGCGCCACGCAGGCCGATCGACGCGAGGCCAATGTATAACCGACACAAAACCACACGTTGCGGCCTTTGCCCGGCTCGGTCGGCGCCAGGGATTTATCAGCCAGTTCATCGCTCAGTTGTTTAAGACGCGGGCCGTCATTCCACAGGATTCGGTGACGCTGCGGCAAGCGGGAAAAAAACTTACGGGCATAGTGAAACTGCTCCCGGTCGGCCCGATCCAAACCAATGACAATCTCGCCAAGATAGGGCACCTGGGACAATAGGTCGACGATGTTATCTAAAGCGGGTCCTTCCAGCTCTGAATAGAGAGAAGGGAGGATAAGCCCCATGCTGTTCTGCCCGGAAAACACCTGAAGTTCATATTCCAACTCTTCCACATTTCGCCGGGTCAGATTATGAAAGTTGGTAATTATCCCATCCTGATAAAATTCACTCATCGTGTTCTCCCATGCCATTTATTATTTATTTAATTAATATTTAATATAAAAGTTAATCACCAAGAAAGTGGTCGAGGCCCTCGCTCCAGCCGGCAGGCCCCATAGACCGGGTGCGATATAAGCGGCCGGCATAGTTATCGGGTAAGTCGACAAGTTGATTTCCTTTACCTTTAATCACGACCGCATTATCCATTGCCGTCAGTAAAGAGACATCGTTCGGCCCGTCGCCAAGACCAATGGTCGTGACATGATGTTCGCCTTTATAGGGGTACTGTTTTTTTATCCAGTTGGCGGCGATCCCCTTACTGACGCCAATGCCCATCACGTGATAAAAGCGTCCGCCCTGGGTCAGTGATAATCCGCAATCGGTCAGTCGCTGACGAAAACGCAGCAGCGCATCGCTATCGTCAAGCCACTGAATAGGTTCAGAGGCTTCGCGGCGGCGAGCGAGTTCAGCATCCCGCGCCGACAATCCGGTTAACGCGGCAACCTCGGCGCAATCCATATCGGCAAAGCCTTTAAAGCGAAAGGCATGCTTTTCCCGCAGTTGATTAAGCTGAGCGCAAATGAAAGGGTAGTCCGCATCAAAAATCTTACGCGGATAACTCGGGTGCGAGCGCCAGTCGGCCGGCAGTGCAATCAGGGCGCCATTTTCGGCGATATAAGGAAAACGGGCGAGGCCGAGAGCCTCTCGCAGTTGCTCGACTTCCGCCGCCGTTTTACTGGTGGTGATGATCACCGGGATCGCAAGCTGCGCCAGTCGTTCCAGCCACGGACGCGCAGGCTCCCAACCGTAGGTATCATGATCAAGCAGCGAACCATCAAGATCGCTGAAAATCATCAGATTGGAACTCAATTCTGACATTGGTTCTCCATAAATTATCGGGGATAGATGGACAATAACGATGGGTGTACAACGCTGCGTTGAGTTGCTGTCTATAACTGATTTGCCAGGCTGAAAATGAAATGTGAATTACATCACTAACTTTAACTCTATGCATAAATCGCCGGTTAGGCAAATTACCTAATGGCCGCGGTGAGTGAGAGCAGCCAACGCACATGCAACTGAAGTATGACGAGTATAAGTCAGGGCCAAACGACCTGCACGGTCAAGTTATGCAGGCTGAGATAGCTGGCCCCTGAGCCTTTATTTGAATGAAGTATGCATCAGCAGCGTATTCGGCGATTGGCCGAAAGTACGGCGAAATGCGCGACTGAAGTGAGAGAAATCTTTGAATCCGTACTCCAGCGCGGCTTGTGAAACGCTGTGAACCCGGCCTTCCTCCAACGCGCAGCGGCTGGCCAACAGGCGCTCATGCCATACCGCGGACATCGGGGTTTTCTGGTGAATGGCAAACGCGCGGGTAAGGGTGCGGGAGGAAACATAATGTGCCTTGGCTATGCTTTCCAGCGATAACGTCTCATCCTGCAAGTGATTACGGATGAAGCGCATCACTTTTTCATAAAGATTACGCGAACCGGACAAATGCTCTTGACTCGCGTCGATCTCAAGGCTGAACGCCAACATATCCAGCATCATCGTAAAGAACCGCGAGGCGGTGTTGGGATTAACGCTGGCCACGGATTCGCTGCGCGCTTGCAACAACATTTCACGTAACGGAACGATCCCGGGGCGCGAGGCGTCCAGGGTTATCGCGGTAAGATGTTCTGCTTTGGGAAAACGGGCAGCCAGCAAATGGCGCGGGATCCTTAACAGATGAAGCGCCTGGGAGTCTATCCTGAAATCGAACTCTCTTGCCGAGTCATAAATCACCATCGAACCCGGCGACAGCACGGCCTGTCGGCCATTCTGTTCTATCCAGGCCTGACCGTGCTGGATTAATGCTAACCAGAGATCGTCATCAGGACCTTTACGTATCGCTTCTGCCGAACGCTTCCACTGATGCGCGGGCGCGGATAGTGTACTGATAGCCATCGGGTGTGCGGAATGAAACTGCATGGAAGCATCAAAGCTCCGGCTTCCCAACGGTTCGCTTTTGGCTAAAAGACAGTGGCTGCAAACAACCTCTTTCCAATATTCAAACCTCTGCTTTTCAGAGATATGGGCCGTTGAATAAGTGATAGACATAAATAACCCTCATCGTGCAGTGACTCCGGAAAAATCCAACTGAAACAGCCTGATCCTCCTGACGATGAATATAAGCAAAAACCATTCCAATATTTTATTAATAAAAATCAATAGGATAAGTAAACTTATCTGATTCAATTTGGCGCAGGCGCTCTTTTGTAGTGCAATGGTTTCCGCCGGAAGAGGGCAATCAGGTAAATTCACTGGGATCGATGCGATGTCGGGACAGACTCAGAAATGAAAAATGGCGGGAAAATAGCGGTGATTCAACGGCGGTCATCGTATGGAACAGGGCAAGGCCCCGTTCCATACGCGAACGTTTTTACAACCGGTCGGGCAATCAGATGCGTGCCGGATCGATCATGATGGGATCGTATTTCGCCACATGGTGTTTATGTACCGGCGTCTCAAGGATCACCTGCGCACGCTGATCCAAGCCGTCTTCCGACAGCTTGCCATGGCTGGCCAGCACCACTTCCAGGGCGATGACGAAATGCTCGTAATAGCTCCAGTCGTCCTGGGTAAAGCCGGGATTCGCGGCCTCCCACTGTTTTATTACTTCCGTCAGGGCTTCCTGAAACTCGGCCCATTCGAACTCGCCGGCCTCACAGGCCGCCACGGCGATGGCAAAGACCCGCAATTCCCAGGGTTTGTTGAATGGCGCCTGTCCTTCGCGGCGATTTAACACCGCTGCCAGTTCGTTATTATCCTTGCTGATGAGAGTGGTCATAGGTTCTCCGATAGGGTTAGGCGGCCGTTACCTGTCCGGTGCCGATCAGCGCATCGCGGTTCACCAGCGCGGCGAGTTGCTCTTCGCTCATGCCTTCGGTATTCGCCGGACGTTTAGGCAACACCCAATAGCGGATCTCTGAATTGGAATCCCACACCCGTATTTCGGTCGAAAGGGGAAGTTCAAAATGAAAATCCTCGCTCAGGACTTTACGCGGCTCCCGAACGATCCGCGAACGATAGGGCATCGATTTATACCAGTTCGGCGGCATGCCGAGCACCGGCCAGGGATAGCAGGAGCAAAGGGTGCAGACGATAACGTGATGTACCGTATCGGTGCATTCCAGGGCAATCATATGTTCGCCCTGTAGACCGCCGATGCCCAATTCCTGACAGGCTTTGGTCGCATCCGCCAGCAGACGTTGCTTGAACGCAGGATCGGTCCAGGCTCTGGCTACCACCTTGGCGCCCAGATGCGGCCCGACCTCGTTTTCATAAAGCTCGGCGAACTTATTGACCCCGGCCTCGGACATCAGACCCTTTTCTATCAGGATGGATTCAATCGCCTTAACGCGGGCGGCGATCTCCTCCTCGGTTTTCGGGGTGTAAGCAAGGCTAACTCGTGTCATAACGGCAATTCCTTATTTGGCCAAAGTAAGGTAGGGTTCCCAGGCGTCGGTGCAAACGGCGCCGTTCGGCTCGGCCGCTTCGGCGCCATACAGTTCCTCGTTGGTAAAGCGGAGCGTGTAAAGGTGTTCCGATGTTTCAGGCAGGCCGTTACCGGTCGTATCCGGATAAACGTGCGCGCCGTGACACATGATGATTTCGCCCGTGCGTCCACGCACATAGCCTGCTCGCCGCGTGTGGAGTTTCGGTACGCTGGCGTCGACCGTCACCCGATCGCCAATCTTGAATTTAGGTTCGGTATCCAGTTGCCGCGCGGTCGAAAAGCCATTGCGTACCGCCCATTCGGCGAATTGAACCAGTTCGGGATCGTTATTGGGGGGCAGCGGAACCTCAGGATATTGCAGATAGTATTCGGTACGCTTGTCGAGCTCATCCTGAGTCCAGTAGCCTTTTTTCTCTCCGATTTGTTCGGTTGCATCGACCCAGTGTTCATAGTAGAACGCCGTCAGGTAGTGGAGCGGATGCAGTTTCTCAAGATGGCAGCGGAACTCATCGAGTCCGAACATCCCTGCGCGCGCCGCAAAAGGAAACAGCGCATAGGCCGCCTTTTCCCACGGCGCATGATAGACCGGCTCCCACTTGGTCGGTCCCACCGGCCCCATGCCGTCCATACCGCCAATGTCGTGTACTCCGTTCATGTAACCCCCTCGATAACATCGGGATTCGGATTTTTGCTGGCGACCGCCCCGGTAACGGCCAGCCAGAAGCGGGCGTATTCCCGCAAGAAAAGGCATCGAAAACCGCGATAAAGGAAAGATAAGGTGATTGCCTGCCGCCTGCTTTGCTGTACCGGACATCGGATAGGCTGACAAGGACAGGCGCCGACGATAACAAGGGAGATCCGTTCCGGATACGCCGCATTTTCCTGCAATCACCTTAATCCGGCTTAAAATACCTGCATCACTCTGAAGTTGATGCGGGCGTCTTCCTTGAAGCCATTCTCCACTTTGATATCGCGCCCCGCGGCGACCAGCAGTTGGGTTTTAGGGGTAACGAAGTAGCTGCCGCCGACGCTGAATTTACGTTGTTCGGCGGCATCATCATTGGTTACGCCATTTACCCTGGTCTTGCCTCCCCAGTTCTGGGACAGCCCGACGAAGGCATTCGCCGTAGGCGTGAACTGATAACGCAGATAGGCTTGCCCCTGATAGAGCGGATCCTGTTTGAGCGTGGCGCCGGATGCGCCATAGTCGTCGTTCTTGCCGTGGAACATGGCATCGGCGGTTATGTCGATAAACCAGTTATCGGTAAAGCCTTTCACCAGCCCGGCCTGTAGGTTGAACTTCCAGCGGTTCTCGCCCATATTTAGCGACCGGTTTTTGTCATAGCTTCCGACCGGCAAATACAGGTAAGGCGCCAGAGCGAAGTAGGTACGCGACTGGGGATCGTTGACCAGCCAGGTCGGGGCCGTCACGATGACGTCGCCCACACCGCGAGTATCGCCCAGGGCGCTGGTGTCGCGGCTGGCCGCCAGGCGACCGAAAGGCACCAGTATTTGCGGCGCGACGGTTAGCCCGCCCACGTCAGTGTAGTGAATCAGCCTGGCGATGCCGACATTGGAAACCAGCCGCGGATCCCGCAAGGTTTCACGTCCCTGGGCATAAAAGCGATCGCGCTCGGCGTGTTGCAAGTAGAGCAGACCGGCGGTGGTGCCCGCCGGCGCCGGCACAAAGTCGGCGGCATCAACATCAATCGCCTGGGCGCTTAGCGGTGCCAGCGCCGCCATCAATAGGCCGAGCGCCGCCAGCTTGGACCCGGCGCCGCTCGAAGACAATTGCTTATTATCCAGATGATTCATCGTAAACTCCCCAGTGATTGTTCTTAATCGCGTACTTACGGTAAAGGCACCAGGTGCCGTGAAATCAAAATAGGGAGATTTGTCTTATTACGCTTTGCTGTATGGGACATTCACTATTGCGATAGGGACAACCCGCCGCCATCATTTTGCTTAAACCGCAGTAAAACCGCGCCGTCGAACGGGTCGGTCAGATAATGGACGCGGACGCCGAATGTATTGAGCAAACATTGTGGCGTCAAAACCTCAAGCGGCGGTCCCAGAGCGACCAGCCGACCACGATCCAGCACGGCCAGCCGATCGCATACAAGCGCCTGGTTGAGATCGTGCAAGGCAATCAAGGTGGTCACGGGCAGGTCATGAACCAGTTGCAAAATATCCAATTGATGCTGGATATCCAGATGGTTGCCAGGCTCATCCAGCAGGAGAATTTGCGGACGCTGCGCCAGAGCTCGGGCAATATGCACGCGTTGGCGTTCGCCGCCTGAAAGGCTGTTCCAACGCCTGTTGCCGAGATGAGCGGCGCCGACGTCGCGCAGAGCCTGCCAGACGATGGCATCCTCGTCCTGCGACCAGGGATGTAATGCCGACAGCCACGGCGTACGCCCCAACGCGACGACATCGAATACGCTGATAGCGTCATCGGTATCGGCCTGTTGTTCGACCATAGCAAGCTCGCGGGCAATATGCCGGCGAGGCCAGTGTTGCATTTTTTTCTCATCAAGCCAGAGGGTTCCGGCGCTGGGAATACGCAAACCGCCGAGCAGTTTGAGTAGGGTTGATTTGCCTGAGCCATTGGGGCCGACGATGCCGAGGGTTTCTCCACGGCGTACGGCCAGTTCGACATCTTGCAGCAGCAGGGTATTACCGGCTTTGAAACCCAGATTTGAGCAACGCAGTACAATGTGTTCTGTTAGCGGTTTTGCGGCGATCATCTTGTTTTCCTTCTGCCCATCAGGATCAGAGCGAATACCGGGGCGCCGACCAGGGCCGTGATGACCCCGACGGGTATTACCTGGCCTTTAATTAACGTGCGGGAGAGGATATCGGCGGCGATCAAGAACAGCGTGCCGCTTAGCGCGCTGAGCGGCAGCAACCGAGCGTGCCGGGTTCCCGCCAGCAGGCGAACCGCATGAGGGATCACCAGTCCGACAAAACCGATAGAGCCGACGATGGAAACCATGACGGCGGTCACCAACGCGGCGCAACCGATCAGCAGCAGTTGTATCCGTCGTACCGAGATGCCCAGCCCCGCCGCCGAATCGACGCCGAAGGTGAATGCGTCAAGCGCTCTGCGGTGCCACAGGCAGACGAGCAGCCCTGCCAATGATGCGGGAACCGCGAGCCACACGGATGGCCAGCGTACTCCGCTGAGGCTACCCAGCAGCCAAAACATAATGCCGCGCGCCTGTTCGGAACTGGCGGACTTGGTGATTAAAAATGCGGTGAGCGCATTGAACAGTTGCGAACCGGCAATGCCCGCCAGGATAATCTGCGTTGTGGGTGCGGCGGTTCCGCCAGCTCTGGCCAGTAGCGTTACCAGAGAAAAGGCGGCGATGGCGCCGATAAACGCGCCCCCGGAGAGAGAAAGGTAGCCGGCCCCCAAACCAAATAATGCAACCAAAACCGCGCCGGTCGAGGCGCCGGCGGAGATGCCGAGCAAGTAGGGATCAGCCAGCGGGTTGCGCAGCAGGGATTGCAGAATGACGCCGCAGGTAGCCAGACCTGCGCCACAGGAGCCGGCGACCAGCGCGCGCGTCAGCCGATAGTTCCAGACAATGCCTTCGTCTATCGGATCCAGTATATAGCCGGCCGACCACAGCTTATTGGCGAGCACCTGCATAACCACCGCAGGGTTAATCGATGTCTCACCGATGGCGATACCCGCCAGTATCGCCATCGGCAGTAACAGGCAGGCCAGCAGACTCGCGATCAGTTTCCCTGTCATTCCGGCATATCTGCATTGACGATGGATGATGCGAGCGTCTCCAGGCCGTTGAACATTCTCAGGCTGGCGTGCATGGCTTCGGCGTCAAGGATAATGATGCGGTTATTCTTGACCGCGTCCATATTACGGGTGACCGGATCATGCTGAAGAAACGCCAGTTTCTTGCGGTAATCATCGGCAGGGAAACGACGCCGATCCATGCGCGCAACGATCAGAAAAGTGGGGTTGGCTTTGGCGATGGTCTCCCAGCCTACCGTCGGCCACTCTTCGTCGGACTGAACAATATTGCGTACGCCCAGCGTATTGAGCATGAAATCGGGGATACCTTTGCGCCCGGCGACAAAAGGATCGCTGTTCAGATCCGAACTGGAGAACCAGAATAACGCGCTGATATTGCTTAAATCTTTATGCTGCAACATCGCTTTGGTTTCGGACAGGCTGGCCTGGAGTTCATCAATAAGCTGCGTGCCGCGCGCCTGAACATCGAAAATCGCCGCCAACTGGCGGATGCTTTTATAGATGCTTTCAATATTGAACGTTTCCAGACGTGTGCCGTCGGCGCCAATCAAATTGTTTTTACCTTCGCAGTCGGCGGGCATAAGGTAGGTGGGGATATGTAATTCATGAAATTGCTGACGAGTACCCACTGCGCCTTGCGGGCCGACCATCCATTCAAATTGCACCGCCACCAATTCCGGACGTTTTTCAATCACGGTCTCGAAACCCGGGGCGTTGTCGGCAAGTCGCGGGACCTTATCGTTTTGCGCTTTGTATTGCGGCAAAATGTCATTAAACCAGAGCGAGGTTCCCACCAGTTTGTCGCCCAGACCCAGCGCATACAACATCTCGCTGCCGGTCTGACCGATGGTTACCGCCTTCGTCGGCGCGCGCTGGAAAGTAAGCGTGTGACCGCAGTTTTCGACAGTCAGCGGGTAGTGAGTGGCGGCGGCGTAGGTAAAAGAAGAAAACCCGGAACCCGCCAAGAGCATCAGCAGGGGCCAACGACTTAGGGGACGAATCTTGCGGGGATACAGAGCGCGGAGGGCGAGAGGGCATGACCGGAAAGCTGAAAAAAGCGGTGCATATTGCGACATATTATCTCCATAAAACACAGTAACTTACGGATGCGGCCATTCGATAAAACGTTTCAAGCCACGGCAAGACCTGTCGGCCTTGCCGTGGCGGATTTTAGAACGTGCGCCAGTCGCCTTCCGTTTCGAACGCCGCCGCCGCCTGATAGATGGTGCCTTCGGCATAATGACGGCCAACCAGCATCATCCCCACGGGTAGGCCATCAACCAGGCCGCAGGGAAGGGACATGGCAGGGTGACCGGTAATGTCCTGCGCCGCCGTATTGCCGATCATTTCAAACGCACGGGCGATATAGTCGGTCACCGAACAGCCGGGTTCCGGCAGCGGTTGGGCGACGATCGGAACTGTTGGCATGACCAGCAGGTCATAACTTGCCAGCGCGCGGTCATAGCCGGCACGAGCCCGGCGCGCGATGTTCTGGGCTTTGGCGTAGTAGCGCCCGTGGTAGCGATCCAGACCATACTGACCAACGAACATACAGATTTTGAGCGAAGCGGAAAGGGCATCGGCGTTGGCGCGCCATTGCGCCTGTTTATCCAGCAGCGCCACATCATACTGACCGGCCCAGTTAAATCCCATGCCATTGCCGTGCATCATCTGCGCGGTCAGTCCTTCGCATCCGATCGGGGTCCAGAGCGCGCCGGCCAGACTGTGTTCGGGCAGCGATATTTCACCCACCGTCGCGCCCAGAAACTCAAGGCGAGCAATGGCCTCGCGGACTTTGGCGGCGACGCGCGGATCCAGATTGGCCAACTGGAACCCCTCCGTCACAATACCGATCTTCAGGCCATCGACGCCGCGTCCTAAAAATTCGCTGTAGTTCTGAACCGACGGCGCGTACTGACGGGGATCGAGCCCATCGGCACCGGCGATAACTTCAAGCATCAAGGCATTATCGCGCACATTGCCGGTGATCGGACCGGCATGATCCACGGTGGCCTCAATAGGCATAATGCCCGTGTAAGGCACTAAACCGTGGGTCGGTTTCATACCGTAGGTGCCGCAAAACGACGAGGGGATGCGAATGGAGCCGCCCTGATCGCAGCCGATAGCCATATCAACCTCACCGGCGGCAACCAGTGCGGCGCTTCCGGATGAAGAACCGCCGGAGGAGTAGCCGTGACGGTTGGGGTTGTGTACGGGCCCCGGATCGGAGGTATGGCTGCCGCCAGAAAGACAAAAGTGCTCGCAGGTAGCCTTGCCGAGGATAGTGGCGCCGGCATCCAGCAGTCGGGTGACGACGGTGGCGTCATAGGACGGTACGAATCCTTCCAGCGTCGATGTGCCATTCATCATCGGTACGCCGGCCAGCGCAACGTTATCCTTGAGCGCGATGGTACGGCCAGCCAGCTTGCCGCCGTCGGCGCCTTTCACTTCGGTTTTGTAGTACCAGGCGTTATAAGGATTTTCCGTTTCCTTGGGCCGATAACCTGCGTCGCGTGGATAACGCACCTCGGGGATATCATCAGGCAGTTCGTCAATCAGGTCATAGGCGTCGAAATTCGCTTGCATCAGCGCCAGATATTCACTGGCCAGCTCCGGTGAAAGCTGAATGTGCAATCGGCCGGCGATCTGTTGCAGTTCTTCAAGACTAGGGCGTTCAATAGCCATGGCATTTCCTCATTATTGTCGCTTGGCAGATAGGTGAAAACGTTGGTATCAGTGCCAAAACCGGGCTGATAATCTATTGATACTATGTAGGGGGAATCCGCAACGTGCTTGCCTCACACGGACAGACGTTTTGCTGAAAAGGTCATTTAGCCGCGGATGTCTCGATGTTTGATTTAAATGGGGTTTTGCGGTGTGTATGGTTTATAAAGTTTCGGGGAGAATGACTGACGTAATTGAAAGACCAGATTATCCGGCATGATGATGGCACTGAGGAAGTGGTGTTTGATTCAGCGTATCAACACAATGACAGCACCGGGAACGCCAGTTTCCGCCCATCCTTATCTTGGTTCGCATAATGTATATTATGTTAAATAACCTATCACGGTTAATAATTAATAAGCCACATCCACGCTCTGATAAATCAATACATTAGAATTTTTCAGACTTCCCTCTCGTTGGGATCATTTCTGACGGCCTTCCGCATAGTAGCAACCCGTTCGGCCAGCATGGATGGAGAGCAATCCTCAGCCAGACTTACAATTATGAATGTCTGGCTTATCTCCCAAAGACTTTCCGATGGCTGGCTAGATGTTCTTTCAGCGGATGAGCAGTTCGTTCTTCTGGTAGTCTCAGTACTTTCCCATGCATATGACCATACTCGCTGTTCAGTAACTCTGGCACGAGATAAACCGTAAAATCCTCACCAATCCAAAGCAGCCCTTTGTCAAAAAGCGTATGTATATCAGCTCTGAGAAGTATCCCATGCATGGCCTTACAATGATGGGCTCCGGAATAGGGAATGATGTGAGCAGCTTCCAATAATTCAGTAATAGTGCATTCGGTTATTGCACATGCCCCGGCATAAGCGTCCAGTAATCGTTTCCGGAAAATTGGCTGGCCTTCCCGATCAACTATCTCCCTGAGAACTCTTACTCGCATATCCTCCAGTTTCGATTCCGGGGGGGAGTCAGATAATTCCCGCTCACCTCGAAGCCGTTCCAGGGAAATACCTTTTATGATTTCTATGGGGGTTTTTCCGTCATCAGCAATATCCCAGACACCATGCTTGTGCGGGTCATAGAGAACATAGCGGGTTGCCCTACCTTTTCCGCTGCGGTAGAGCTTGTCCATATAATGTCCCTGATCGGTAAGCATACTGGTGCGTGATGCGCGGTAGCGTGCACGCTGATTGTCATTGACCGTCAGCGCTTGGAACTGTGATCGAATCTCGTTTAGTTTCAGCGGAGCATTGCTCGAATCAAGCCATTCGATGACCTGTGGAATGGATACTTTGCCCAAGAGGCTAACGGCATAAACAACTCGACGCAATTGGGGTTCTAAATATTCATCGGGTATTACGTGGAGATATCCCTCTGCTTTATCGGTGCTATTGAAACCATGGTGTAACTTCCATTCAATCCTCTGTCTGCCGTATGTGCTTCGACCGGCTCTTTCCGGTTCCCACTGATTCATCTCCCGTAATAATTCCTGTCTTGCAGGCACTCTTCCTAAACGCTCATACAACTCATCACAGCAGTCCCATATAGCTCTAATCAAGGGACCGTTTGGATATCCTTTTTTACTTAAACTCATCGTATTGTCCTGTTAACGCAGATGAAAATAGAGACAGGTTTCCCGCCCGCCTCTATCTCTCTTGGCTCAGTATTCCCGTACGGTCTTATTCACCCCAGACCTCATTGGCAACCTCGACGATAAGTCGGATTTTGGCCCACTGATCTTCTTCAGTCAGCATATTGCCTTCTTCGTTGGAGGCGAAACCACATTGCGGGCTTAAGCACAGGTGTTTAAGCGGAACGAATTTTGACGCTTCGCGGATACGTGCTTTGAGTTGTTCTTTATCTTCAAGTACCGGCGACTTTGAGGTTACCAGCCCCAGAACCACGGTTTTACCCTCGCCCACTTTTTCCAACGGTTGGAAACCGCCGGCCCGATCGGTGTCGTACTCCAGATAGAATGCATCGACATTTTCTTTGTTGAGTACATATGGCGCGACCGGCTCGTAGCCGCCGGAGGTCCACCAGTCTGACGAGTAATTTCCCCGACAGATGTGCGTGTTGATCACCATATCGGCCGGCTTGTCGGCGAGAACCTGGTTGTTGATGTCCAGGTAAAGCTGGGCGACTGTCTCAAAATCGACATCCAGTCCTTTCATTTCATTGAATTTCTTAGGATCGACCAGGAAACCCCATGTACAGTCGTCAAACTGTAAATGACGACAGCCGGCATCATAAAAGGCCCGAACCACATCGCGGTAAGCCTGGATAATATCTTGCTGTAGTTCGG
Organism: Brenneria sp. hezel4-2-4; assembly: GCF_013155275.1. Classification (GTDB taxonomy): domain Bacteria; phylum Pseudomonadota; class Gammaproteobacteria; order Enterobacterales; family Enterobacteriaceae; genus Brenneria. Next base: position 89,226 of record NZ_JABJXS010000001.1, on the reverse strand, counting down.
TCAGGTCTGGATATTGCTGAAGCGTTTCCTGCAAGTTGTCAGGACGGAAGAATTCCCAATAGCACTGCGATGGCGAAGGAATGGTCTGGCGCGCAATGACATCGTCGCCGGCAATGGATTTCAGGAATTTGAAGTGCTCGATAAACGGATGGCGGCTGAAGCGTATCTTGCCGACAATGCGCGAGGTATCAAATTTCGTGGTGACTTCATTGAACTTTACGCGGTAGTCCGACGACTTGCGCTCAATGCCGTCGAAGCCCCAGAAAAAGTCCGAGTGCCACATGGTGCGGCGGAACTCGCCGTCGGTGACCGCTTTAAGGCCAGCGGCTTTCTGCTTGGCGACCAGATCGATGATGGCCTCGTCTTCGACACGGCGAAGCTCGTCTTCAGAGATCTTGCCGGCCTGAAAATCGGCACGTGCCTGCTTGAGCACTGCCGGACGGAGAAAACTGCCGACGACGTCGGCGCGGAAAGCGATATCTTGCATAGCTGAATGTTGATCCGAATATGATTTATAAATTTAAGCGAACAAACAATGGGGACTACACGACCATTGTTTCATAAGAAATAGCGATGTTTGTTAGAGGCCTGTAAGGAATTTCCCGCCAAACCCCGATGGTCAGTTTGCCTTAATTTAAAGCCACTTAGAAGCCAATTGTTTATCAGCCGTTATGATTTTCCTGAGCGCGGCGCGGTTTTCCTCTACAATGAAACTTCCAGCCCTCAATCAGGCCGATACCTATGCCAAGACTGACGCAAAAAGACATGACGGAAAGTGAACAACGTCAACTGAAAACGCTGCTCGATCAGGAAAGAAAAAAACACGGCCGTCCGCTGACTAATTCTGAAAGTAATCATATCAAAGACGATTACATCGATAAGCTGATGAAAGAACGGGAAGCTATCGCCAGACAAGCCCGCGCCGAGAAAAAAAAGAACAAATTTAAACCTGATATCGCCGCCACCTATGAATGGTCGTCCAGCACCAATTTACGCGGGCCGCGCCGTTAGAGCATCCGGCGGTTTAGTGGAAATAATCGACTCAGGCGACGGTATCTCCGCGCCTGAGTCAACAGCGTATTAATGGTTTTATGGGCGTGTGACGGAAAACACGCGGTCTATGCCTTAAATATTTGTTAGTTTTGCCCCTTCTTTAAGCGTTTGATTCGCCATCATTAGCACTAAAGTATACCCTGTCGCAGATTACACTCTATTTTCTGCCTTAGGCATCTATTACAAAAGGTCTCTTTTGCGTGGCAAAATTATTTTTACGTAGCGGGAGTTTGGATGATTTTCTGGCTCTGGGCGAAAATGGACAGCCAGTTTATGCATCAGCGCTTCAGTTACGGGAAACATTACGTCTCAGGAAACAACAACAGATTGCGGATTGTCTGGCCATCCCCCAACCTAACGAAGCTGGCGATCGCATTGACTGGTACTCGCCGATTGAAGGCAAGGTAACATCCTGGATTGCCGCCAGTGAAGGGGAACGCGCCGTAGCGTTAAAGCTGTTGGAAACCTATCAGTCGGCCGTCGCTGAGATCAGCCAACAGGCGCAAAACGCAGAAAAACCCGGTCAAAAGCTTTTTGGGGTGTTACTGGCGAAAGCCATTCAGTTCCCCGGTTCGAACCATGTTTATCTGGTGGATGGCAAACCGGTATTGACCTTCTGGGGCTTTGTCAATCTCGATAAAAAATCCCGGGCGGATGCGCTGGATTGTTTACGTCTGGCGCTAAAAGACGCGGAGCCTATTCTCGCGCCAGCGCCGGTCAATGTTGAGCCCCCTGCCGCTGCGCCGATCGCGCCGTCTGAGCCGGTAGTCAAGCCGCAACCCCCTATTCCACAACCCGAAGTCGCGGTATCTTCCCCCAATCAGTGGCTGCGCCTGTGGTGGTTATTCCCCGCCGCCGCTTTATTAGCGATCCTGTTTCTACAGATCCGCGGTTGCGTCTCCGATCACCAGGCCACGGCCGAGTCGATACCGATCGCGGCAGTGGCAACACCCGAAAAACGCGTCTTACCTTCATCGGCGCGTGAAGCCGCTCCTGAACCTGAAGCGCCTACCGATAGCGAAACCGCTAATCCTGTGGAAGCCGCGGTGACTGAACCTGTTGAAGCGCCGCCGACGCCGGTTGAACCCATCGTCGCCACGCCGCCGGCGGATACCGAACCGAAAGATCCCATAGCGGAACAAGAGACGGTTCCGGAGCCGGTAATCACGCAGGAGCCCCCTGCTCCAGCTGTCGCCGTAAGCAAAGACGTACTGGTCATGCCGGCGGATGCGGTAAGGATTGGATCGGTCAACTTCCTTAACGGAAACTGGCGGGTTTCCGTTGACGCCAAAACCCCGCTGACCGTGACCGGTCGCCCGCCAAGCCTGAGATATCAGATTAAGAACGGCAAGGGTACGGCAAGGATCACGCATGGCGATGGCGTCACTTGCCGGGCGGACATTGAGGCCGGATTGATGAGATCGGGCAATCTGGTGATCAACAGCCGATATCGGGCGCGGTGCAGCGATAATACCAGATTCCAGATGCCCGAACTGGTATGTAAACAAGGTTCGGCGGGCGTTGCAGAGTGTATCGGTCGCTATAACGCTGATGCGGTCTTCCCTATGACGATAAAGCGCGAGAGTAAATCATAATGTTGGCGACGATCACCGATTATAAACAGAGAATTACGCTTATTCAGGACAGCGGCATTCAATTTCTGGATTTCGCCCTAAAACCGGAACCGGCCGCTGACTTGCCGAATACCTATGTGCGCAAAAGCGCCAACGGGCCGCTGCTGCGCCTGATCTATAACCAGCAGACGGATAAATACTTACTCCCGTCGCCGGCGGGCGCGCCGCCTGAAGTGGTGAAGCCGGAGCTGAGCATTCCGCTTACGCAATCGTTGAAGCTACTGGAAAAAATCTGGCTGCCGCTGCCCTTTTTCCGTTTTAATCCGCCGCGCACCTTTATGGGCGGGCCGGATAACTGGGCGCGGGTGCAGGTTTTAGCGCTGGATACGCCGGATCAGGACGGTAACACCCATCGGATTTGCCTGGCTTTTGATACCAAAGTTTATCCCGAGGGACATGAATATGAATCCCTGGCGCCCAATGTCAACGACATCAAAACCGGAGGCAGTTTTGCTCTGGCCTATCACAGTGATGAATTGGGCGAGTTTCTTGATCTGACCTGGGTCGATGGCTGGCTGCGCGAAGTCTTTACTCAGCAGGTGAGTAGACTGGAAAATCGTAATGAAAGAGAGATTAAAATAGCGCTCAGGGGATTTGAGTATCAGGCGCATTACATGAATTTGCTGGATATGCTGGGCAATCAGCTATCCGTGCCGGAAATACGCATTAACGCCAGTACGCTTCAGGAACCGGCGGTTAACGTCGATCTGATTCTGGACGTGGGCAACTCGCACACCTGCGGTATTTTAGTTGAAGACCACGCCGATGAAAGCAACGGATTAAAGCAGACATACGAATTGCAACTGCGCGACCTGAGCGCGCCGCACTACCTGTATAACGAGCTGTTTGAAAGCCGGGTTGAATTCGCCCAGGCTAAATTCGGTAAGCAAAACTTCTCCGTTGAAAGCGGCCGCGATGATGCGTTTATCTGGCCGTCAATTACCCGCGTCGGCCGTGAAGCCAGCCGCATGGCGCTGTTACGCCAGGGCGCGGAAGGATCGACCGGTATCTCCAGCCCGCGCCGTTATCTGTGGGATGAAGAGAGTTATGCGCCGGGCTGGCGTTTCAGTCAGCCCGAAGCGGATACCCTCAACGAGCCTCTGGCGACGGCCATGCCGCTGACCATCTTGCTTAATGATGAAGGTCAGCCGCTGTACGATCTGCCGTTCGAGACGCGTTTGCCGGTTTTTTCCCCACACTATAGCCGCAGTTCAGTGATGACGTTTATGCTGTCCGAACTGCTGTTGCAGGCTTTGATGCAGATGAACAGCGCGGCTCAGCGCCTGAAAATGATCCACGCCACGGCGCCGCGTCAGTTGCGTAACATCATTCTTACCCTGCCCTCGGCGATGCCGAAACCCGAGCGGGAAATTTTTCGGCGCCGGATGAATGAAGCGATTGCCCTGGTATGGAAATCGATGGGCTGGCATCCGTTGGATGACGATTTCACGACGCCTGAAGATAAGCAGAAAAGCCGTGTTCCGGTGCCGAATGTACAGATCGAGTGGGATGAAGCGACCTGTGGACAAATGGTGTATCTGTATAACGAAGCGCAGGTTAATTTCGGCGGTCGCGCCGAAGATTTTTTTGCCAGTATGGCGCGCCCGGATAAAGAGTTGTCCGCAGATGAGCCGGCCGGTAAAACATTACGCATTGCGTCTATTGATATCGGCGGCGGTACGACGGATTTGGCTATCACGCAATATTTACTGGATGACGGCATCGGCAGTAATGTCAAAATCATCCCACGGTTGCTGTTCCGCGAAGGATTTAAGGTTGCGGGCGACGATATTCTGCTGGATGTCATCCAGCTTTATGTTTTACCGGCGTTACAGGCGGCGTTGAAAACGGCCGGCATAGCCAGCCCCGACGAGTTGATGGCCAGGCTGTTCGGCAACGACGGTCGCATAGACGGGCAACTCACGTTGCGTCAGCAGGTCACGTTACAGATTTTCATTCCTATCGGCCGGTCGATTCTGGAAGCCTATGAGCGTTTCGATCCGCTGGACGTCAACGCTGAAATAGAGTCCGCCTTTGGCGAACTGCTGGAACAGCAACCGACGCAGAAAGTGTTGGAATACATCAATACCGAAGTTCAGCGCGAACTGCCGGCCGGCGACAGTTCGTTTGATATTTTGCAGGTGCCGCTTATTCTCAGATTAAGCAAGCTGCATGGGGAATTTCTATCCAACCGCATGAATATCACCCAAAACCTGCGCTTAATGTCCGAGGTGGTCTCGCTCTACTCCTGCGATGTATTGTTGCTTACCGGCCGCCCTTCCCGTTTCCCCGGTATCCAGGCCTTATTCCGGCATTTACAGCCGCTGCCGATTAACCGCATGCTGTCGCTGGACGGCTATCATACCAACGACTGGTATCCGTTTAATAAACGCGGCCGTATTGATAATCCGAAATCCACCGCGGCGGTCGGCGCCATGCTCTGTCTACTGGCGCTCGACCTGCGCTTGCCCGGCTTCTATTTTAAAGTCGGTGATTTCCAGCCCTATTCCACCGTGCGCTATCTGGGCATGATGGATAGCAATAACGCGCTGACCACCGACAATGTCTACTACGGCGAGATCGATCTGGACGATCCTGATTTTGCGCTCGATCCTAACGACAGCTTCCAGGTGCGCGGATCGCTCTGCCTCGGTTTCCGTCAGTTGGACAATGAACGCTGGCCCGCATCGTCCCTGTATATTCTGTCGATTGTCGATCAGGATCTGGCGAGAAAAGTGGTTGGCGATAGCGTGTTGCGCGTCAAGTTGGCCGTGACCAACGGCGACGATCGGCACAGTCCGGAACGCTTTGAAATCGCCGACGCCGTTCTGGACGATGGCACTCGCGTTCCCCCCCAACATTTACGGCTGAAATTGAACACATTAGCCGTTAACGGCTCAGGAGCAACCCATTATTGGATCGATAGTGGGAGCGTATTTAGAAAATGAAACCATTAACGCCCAAACAACTGTCAAGCCGACTCAATAGCCAGCTACAGGCCGTAGCGCAAGGTGTTGATCGGGCGATCGATTGGATTGAAACCACGCGGCAGAATGCGCCGCGGCTGGATATGGAAGCCGACAGGCTGATGGTTAAATTGCGCCGCCACCGCAATAAAGCCAATCACCTGTCGGACGTATCGCTAAAAGAGATCGCCATTGGTTTCTTTGGTCTATCGCAGGCCGGAAAATCTTATCTGATCTCCGCCCTGGCCGGCGGTGAGAATGGTAAACTGGAAACCTCGCTTGAAGATCAACAGCTTGATTTTCTTACTCATATTAACCCTGAAAACCAATCCGCCGCGTTGGTTACCCGTTTTAGCCGTCAGGCCGGCGTAAAAAATAAGTCCTTCCCTGTTCAGTTACTGCTGCTCAGCGAAGCGGATATCGGCAAGATTATCGCCAACGCCTTTCTGCACGATTTCAATCAGGAAAAAGCGTTCGAGGAGCTGGATGAGCAGTACATCGGCGAACATCTGAAAACGCTGCTGATGCACCGTCAGCCAGAACCGGTTGCAGGAATGAGCGCCGATGAAGTGGTCGCATTCTGGGACTATCTGGCCCGCCATGACGCTAAGCGGCAAAAGCAACTGGAAACGCATTTTTGGCCGGTGGCCGTCGATCTGGCGCCTTACCTCAGCGTTGACGATCGCGCGCAATTGTTCTCGCTATTGTGGGGCGATCATCAGGCGCTGACCGCGGCCTATCGTCATTTCGCCCACACGCTGCAACATCTTTCCGGCGCGCATAAGGTACTGGCTCCGATCCGAGTGTTAGTGGATGAGTCCCAGCGCCCCGTGAACGGAATTATTAACGGGGCGACGTTGGCGCACCTTAACACCGTCAATGATACCGGTATTTCGGTACGTCCGGTATTGAACGGACGGGCGGGAAAAGCCGCGGAGTTATCGCAGGCCGAACTGACGATGCTGGCGGCGGAATTATTGATCCCTTTGCATTCCCCTACCCGTGAAGCGCTGTTTGAACAGGTCGATATACTGGATTTTCCCGGTTTCGGTGATACGCCCGACTCGGCTGACCCACAACAAACCGAAATGGATATTCATCCATTGGCGCATACGCTTCTGCGGGCCAAGCGCGCCTATCTGCTTGAACGCTATACCGATAATCAGGAAATGAATGTGCTGATGGTCTGCACTGCCGCGGGCAAGCGCGCTGATGTAAAAATCGTCGGCAAGGCGTTGGATTACTGGGTTAAACAAACTCAGGGCGAAAATACGCAGGTTCGCAGTCGTCGCAAACCGGGATTGATCTGGGCCGTAACCCGCTTTGATCGACGCATTACCCACGGGCAAAATCATGACGCCGCGGTTCAGCGCTATGTCGGGAACCCGGGCGATGCGTGGGGCACCATGCTGGCAATGGATAAACGGGGCGTAAGCCGGATGGCGGCCTGGCTGGGTACGGAAGTTCACCGCGAAGTGAAACTCGGGCGCATCAGCGAACAACTCAGCGAAATTCAGCGTGAGCTGGGAGATAACCTGTTGGGCAACTGGTATCAGCCAGCGGGTACGGACGATCCGGCCCAAAAGCAGCGTATCGCCGAAACCTTGCTTAAAGCCTTGCAAACCCGCACCGGCGTACATGGCGAATTGCTGGAGCGCTTATTGCCGTCACGCGACGAATTGCGCCGCCTCTACCTGAAACAGCAGGTTCAGCCCGGCTATCACCACCATCAGGAAAGCGACGAACCCGGCGCATCGTTAACCGGTTCCGAGCCGTTCGGCATCGGGATCGACATCGATCTGTTTGCCGACGATCCTATCGACGTCGATCAACCCGCCTCTCCGCTCCAGACGCGCGATCATGGCTATGAAGCGGAATACGCCCACCTCGTTTACCGCTATTGGATCAACCATCTGCGCAGCCTGCCGGAAAACGCCCCGCTGGTAGAACTGCTGGGGGTGGCTAAAGCGACCATTGAACTGCTGGCGGAAGAGCTTATCACTGCCAGCATCCGGCTGAATATCGAAGACACGTTGGTCAGCATGCTGGCGGATACGGAACAGTTGGGCGTACATCGTGAAAGTAAAGCGGATCGCCAGGTATCACGCGTTCTCACCGTGCTGGGCGACTTTGTCGCCTGGCTGGGATTTCAGCAGATGGATGAAGCGCTGCGTCCTGCCAGCCGTATAAATCGAGGCCATAAAATTTTCGCCAAACCGGTAAAACAGGCGGTGAATTGGGGCGCATCGCAACGGCTGACCAGGCTGGCGCCGACCCCTACCAACAACACGGCGTTTTATATCTACGACTGGCTGGTCGGTCTTAATGAAATGATCGTTCAAAATGCCGGGTATGCTGCCGGACGTGAGGTCAGCGCCGAACAACGCGAGCAATTGGGCGCCATATTGAATGTGATAAAGCCCGCCGAAAAGTAATATTCTCCATCCGCCCCCTGCCGTCAGGCCGGGGGCAACGGAAAACCGCAACCATTTGACTCGCCTTCAGACTCAACTATTATTTCATTCCAAGCTGTCTTTCATTCCGGCATGGCGATATTGGCTTGTTGAATACTCAAACGGTTCCACAACAATAGAGGCAAGAGACAATGAAACTGAAGGCACTTATCCTTACAGGCGTGTTCTTTTCCTGTTCCGTGTACGCCGCAAGCACTACGGTGACGCTTTATGAAGCGCTGCCAACCGGCAATGGCAACGCGCTTGGCGACGTGTTGGTGACGGAAACCCCGCATGGTTTGCTCTTTACCCCGGATTTAAAAGGGCTGGCGGCGGGGATCCACGGCTTCCATCTTCATGAAAAAGCAAGCTGCGAACCGGCGGAACAGAACGGTAAATCTGTTCCGGCGCTGGCGGCGGGCGGGCATCTCGATCCTGAAAAAACCGGCCAGCATCTGGGACCTTATAATGATAAAGGGCATCTGGGCGATTTGCCCGGACTGGTGGTCAACGCCGATGGCAGCGCCACCTACCAGGTACTGGCGCCGCGGATAAAATCACTGTCCGACGTGCAAAACCATGCGTTAATGATCCATGCAGGCGGCGATAACTACGCCGATAGCCCGGAAGCGCTGGGCGGCGGCGGCGCACGTATGGCCTGCGGGGTTATTAAAGGGAATTGAGGGGCATCGTGTAAAAAATACGTTAAAAAGTAACCTGAGCGGGAGAAAGTCGCTTAACATGAGATTTATAGCCGAGGACAGGGGGAGCTGGAAGAGCGCCTGTCTGCTGAACGTGGAGCCATGCAGATGTTACTGATTGATATTAACGAACAGATGTATCGACTTGCCCGCTCTGCCTCATCCGGCAGACAACAGAACGAGCTCGCTACGAACAAGGCCATATTTACCCACCGGGAAAACGAAATACTGTACTGGGCCAGTATGGGAAAAACCTATGCGGAGATTGCCGTCATCGCCGGAATTTCTGTCAGTACCGTGAAATTTCATATGGGGAATGTTGTCTCCAAACTGGGCGTCAGCAACGCCCGGCAGGCTATCCGTCTGGGCGTTGAGCTGGAGTTGATTACGCCGGCATCGTTGGCAGAAAAACCAGATAAATGCACTCTCACTCATAAAGAAATGCCTCTTTGAGAGGATCGAACTCATCCTAATATATTTTCTGATATAGTGCGGTTTATTCAGGCCGCATGCAGGTATTAAGGTTTGAAAGGAAAAATGAGCAAACGTTATATATTAGGTAAGGAATCATTGTGCAGATTTTCTTTCTGGATAGTATGCCAACCCCTATAGGGGAATTGATAATTATTGCTGATGAAAATAATTGCCTGCGAGCAGTTGAATGGCGTGAATATCAAGAAAGATTACATCGTTTGCTTAAAATCGGTTACAGAAATGATCCCTACTCGTTACAGCCTTACCGCAATCCCGGTGGATTGACGGAAAAATTGCAACGCTATTTTGACGGTGATTTACATGTTATTGAAACTATGCCGGTTGCCGCGGTCGGTACGGCGTTTCAACAGCAGGTTTGGCAGGCGCTGCGGCATATATCCTGTGGTAAAATAGCTACTTATGGAGAATTGGCTGCCCAGTTGGCACGGCCGGCCGCCGCTCGTGCGGTGGGTATGGCCAATGGCGCCAATCCGGTGAGTATTGTTGTTCCCTGCCATAGAGTTATCGGCGCCAATGGTACATTAACCGGTTATGCCGGCGGCGTTCATCGTAAACAATGGTTATTAACGCATGAAGGTTATTTCCCGCAGCAAAATATATTGCCGCTATAAAAAATATTTTTCTGACAAAATGCTGATCGCTAACGACTATTTTCCCCCATATGGCATTAAAACTATCATTAGTTCACTATTTATTAGTCTATTCCAAGGGTTGTCGGACTTATCACCGACGATAAAAGCTGTTAAAATTGACCAATATCAATTATCGCCTGAGCAAAGTCTATGATACCGGAAAAGCGAATTATCCGACGCATCCAGTCTGGTGGTTGTGCCATCCACTGCCAGGATTGCAGCATCAGCCAGCTATGTATCCCATTTACTTTAAATGAGCACGAACTCGATCAGCTCGATAATATCATTGAAAGGAAAAAGCCTATCCAGAAGGGACAGGCTTTGTTCAAAGCGGGCGACGAGTTGAAATCGCTTTACGCTATCCGTTCGGGCACGATTAAAAGCTATACCATCACCGAACAAGGCGATGAGCAGATAACCGGTTTTCATCTGGCGGGCGACCTGGTTGGCTTTGATGCGATTGGCAACGCGCAACATCCCAGCTTTGCTCAGGCGCTGGAAACATCCATGGTATGTGAAATTCCATTTGAAACGCTTGATGACCTCTCCGGGAAAATGCCGAATCTGCGTCAGCAAATGATGCGTCTGATGAGCGGTGAGATTCGCGGCGATCAGGACATGATCCTGCTGCTGTCGAAAAAGAATGCGGAAGAGCGTCTGGCGGCTTTCATTTATAACCTGTCCCGTCGTTTTGCCGAACGCGGCTTCTCCCCCCGTGAGTTCCGCTTAACCATGACCCGTGGTGATATCGGCAACTATCTGGGATTAACGGTGGAAACCATCAGCCGCCTGCTTGGCCGTTTTCAAAAAAATGGAACTCTCGCCGTGAAAGGCAAATATATCACCATTGAAAATGTCGACGCGCTTTCCGAACTGGCGGGTTCTTCTCCGAATAAATCCTAAGTCATTGCCGGATCAGTTATTGTCTCATTTTATTGATCCGGCCCTCTTCATCTGTTGTCGAAAACGATTCCGTTGGGTACTCTTAAATTACAGACTGTGAATTAACAGCTGTTTGGAGGACCTATGGCAAAGTATCAGAACTTACTTGTAGCTATTGACCCGAATCAGGATGACCAACCAGCGCTGCGTCGGGCGGTTTATCTGGTTCAGCGACTTGGCGGCCGTATCAAGGCATTCCTGCCTATTTATGATTTTTCTTATGAAATGACCACCCTGCTGTCCCCTGACGAACGGACAGAAATGCGTCAGGGGGTAATTCAGCAGCGTACCGAGTGGATTGCGGAACAATGCAAATATTATCTTGATGCGGGTGTACCGATAGAAATTAAAGTGGTCTGGCACAATAAGCCATTTGAAGCCATCATCCAGGAGGTTATCGCCGGGCAGCATGACCTGTTGCTGAAAATGGCGCATCAGCACGATCGCCTGGAAGCGGTGATTTTCACGCCCACCGATTGGCAGCTATTGCGTAAATGCCCTTGCCCGGTCTGGATGGTCAAAGATCAGCCCTGGCCGGAAGAAAGCCGGGCGCTGGTGGCCGTCAACCTGTCCAGCGAAGACCCCTATCACGATCCCCTAAACCTCAAATTGGTATCAGAAACGCTGGAGCTGGCTAAGCAGGTCAACCAAACTGAAGTCCATCTTGTTGGCGCCTATCCGGTTACCCCGATTAATATCGCTATTGAGCTGCCTGATTTTGATCCCGGCGTCTACAACGATGCCATTCGCGGCCAGCACCTTATCGCCATGAAGGCATTACGCCAGAAATTCAATCTGGATGAGCGCGTCACGCATGTCGAAAAGGGTTTGCCGGAGGAAGTTATTCCCGATTTGGCGGAACATTTGCAGGCGGGAGTCGTGGTCTTGGGATCTCTCGGCCGAACCGGTCTTTCCGCGGCATTTATCGGTAATACGGTGGAGCATGTGATTGACCATCTGAAATGCGATTTGCTGGCGATAAAGCCCGATGACTTCGTCTCGCCGATTACGCTGGAAGAGGACGACGATGAGGATAAAAAATAGGATTAGCAGGTGATATATAACAAAGGGGCGAACATCGCCCCTTTGTTTCGTCGGTATAAAGATTACAGTGCTTTCAGAATCGCCTCTACGCTGTCTTTGGCGTCGCCAAACAACATTTGCGTATTTTCTTTAAAGAATAAGGGGTTCTGAACGCCGGCATAACCCGTATTCATCGAACGCTTAAACACGATAACATTCTGCGCTTTCCACACTTCCAGAACGGGCATCCCCGCAATCGGGCTATGCGGATCTTCCTGAGCAGCCGGGTTTACCGTGTCATTCGCGCCAATGACCAACACCGTATCGGTATCGGCGAAATCATCGTTAATTTCATCCATTTCCAATACGATGTCGTAAGGCACTTTCGCTTCGGCCAGCAGCACGTTCATATGACCCGGCAACCGGCCTGCCACCGGATGGATGCCAAACCGAACGTTGATGCCGCGGGCGCGCAGCTTCGCGGTAATATCATGTACCGGGTATTGAGCCTGTGCGACCGCCATACCGTACCCCGGAGTGATAATCACCGAAGACGAATTCTTGAGCAATTCAGCGACATCTTCTGCCGAAGCCTCGCGGTATTCGCCCATTTCTTCGCTTTCACCCGTGGAGGAACCATCCGTACCAAAGCCGCCGGCAATTACGCTGAAGAAGGAACGGTTCATCGCCTTACACATGATGTAAGACAGAATCGCACCGGAAGACCCCACCAACGCACCGGTGACGATCAACAGGTCATTGCTCAACATAAAGCCTGCGGCGGCGGCGGCCCAACCGGAATACGAGTTCAGCATGGAAACCACCACCGGCATATCGGCGCCGCCGATGGAAGCAACCAAATGCCAGCCAAACACCAAAGCAATCGCCGTCATCACCAGTAAGGCGACGGACTGCAACGCCACACTGTCGCTATTGACAAACACCAGAAGCAGCAGGAAAGACACCACCAGCGCCGCCAGGTTCATTTTATGACGATGAGGCAGCATCAGCGGTTTGGATGAAATAATGCCGCGCAATTTGCCAAAGGCCACCACCGAACCGGTAAAGGTCACCGCACCGATGAAGATACCCAGAAAGACTTCCGTCAAATGAATATTCACCATCACCGGATCGGTAATTTCACCGTGATCGAGAAAACTGTTAAACCCGACCAGTACGGCGGCCAGCCCCACAAAACTGTGGAGAATGGCGACCAGTTCCGGCATTTCGGTCATTTCGACTTTACGCGCCAGATAAACGCCAATCGCACCGCCGATAACCATGGCGATGATAATCCAGCCGACGTTTCCGGCGTCAGGCCCCAGGATCGTGGCGATCAGCGCAATCGCCATCCCGACGACGCCGAAAATATTCCCCTGACGGGAGGTTTCGTGCTTGGACAAGCCCGCCAAACTAAAAATAAACAAAATCGCGGCAACAATGTATGCAGCTGTCACTAATCCACCAGACATGTGTTACCCCTTAGTTTTTGCGGAACATTTTCAGCATGCGCTGAGTGACGGTGAAACCACCGAAAATATTGATGCTGGCAATCAATACGGCAATAAAGGAGAAGAAAGAGACCCATCCGCCGTGACCGATTTGCAACAATGCCCCTACAACGATAATGCCCGATATCGCATTGGTGACCGACATCAATGGCGTATGCAGCGCGTGACTGACATTCCACACCACGTAGTACCCCACCACGCAAGCCAAGGCGAAGACGGTGAAATGCGATAAAAACTCTTTCGGTGCAACATTCGCCAGCCAGCCAAACAGTAGGATGGCAATGGCGAGGAAAGCATATTTCTTCCACGGAGAAGCGGGTTTAACCTCTTCTTTGACGACGGCGGCCGCAGGTTTTGCCTGCTGCGGCTGCGCGGAAACCTGAATCGGCGGCGCAGGCCAGGTCACTTCGCCATTTTTGATTACCGTTACGCCGCGAATGACATTGTCTTCAAAATCAACGTCAATTTCGCCATTCTTCTCTTTGCACAACAGCTTCAGCAGATTAACCAGATTGGTGCCGTAAAGCTGGGAAGACTGGGTCGGCAAACGGCTGGGCAGATCGGTGTAACCGATAATCTTGACGCCGTTTTCCGTCACCGTCACCCGATCGGCCACGGTCAGTTCACAGTTGCCCCCGGTTTGCGCAGCCAGATCGACAATCACGCTGCCGGGCTTCATGCTCAGAACCATCTCTTTGGTAATCAGACGCGGCGCGGGTTTGCCTGGAATAAGCGCCGTGGTGACAATGATATCCACCTCTTTCGCCTGTGCGGCAAACAGCGCCATTTCCGCTTTGATAAACGCTTCCGACATGACTTTGGCGTAGCCATCGCCGCTGCCGGCTTCTTCTTCAAAATCGAGTTCCAGGAACTCGGCGCCCATACTTTTGACCTGCTCCTTCACTTCAGGACGCGTATCAAAAGCGCGGACAATCGCCCCTAAACTTCCGGCGGCGCCAATCGCGGCCAGGCCTGCGACCCCGGCGCCGATGATCATGACTTTGGCCGGCGGCACTTTACCGGCGGCGGTAATCTGACCGGTGAAGAAACGGCCAAACTCATGGGCCGCCTCGACAATGGCGCGATAACCGGCGATATTCGCCATTGAGCTGAGCGCATCCATTGACTGGGCGCGAGAGATTCGGGGAACCGAATCCATCGCCAGCACCGTCACCTGACGGGCCGCCAGTTTTTCCAGCAATTCAGGATTTTGAGCAGGCCAGATAAAGCTGACGATCGTACTTCCCGCGCGGGTAAGCTCAATCTCATCGTCCAGCGGCGCATTGACCTTGAGGACAATGTCGGATTGCCAGACTGCTGTGTTATCCACCACCGACGCGCCGACTTCTGTATAAGCCGCATCGTCAAAACTGGCAAGTTTCCCTGCCTCATGTTCTATCGAGACCTCAAAACCAAGTTTCAGCAACTGTTCAACCGTTTTCGGCGTTGCCGCAACCCGAGCTTCATTGGTCAACCGTTCTCTTGGAACACCAATACGCATACTGATTCCCTTTTTCGCTTATTTTTAACGAAGGTTATTATCATCACCCTATCGGTATATGAATCAGCCGAGACCCATTGTACCTTTTATCTCTTTAAGCAAATTCACCTATAACCTACTGAAAATGTGATCGATGATCCATACATAAAATGAATTTCATATAAAAGCCGAGTTATAGCAGGCGCCGCAGGCTTTTTTTGGTCAAAAATCACGCTTACCTCGCTCTTTTGTAGCACTATTAATGAAGTATTGTTCTGGGGTATTTCACAAAAACCACGTGTTACAGGGTTGTTAATGTATAGAACCTGTATAAATATCGCTTATGATGGCAAAATAATCATTAACCGTTATTATTGGCATTTTCCTTCCTCCCCCGCGCACAAAGAAACCTCGGATGTCGTTGAAAATGCTGAAGCGTGAGTGTTTATTCCATGCGATAATCGACGGCTATTCTGTTACATCTTGATGTCTAAGCACGTTAAAACCCAATGCGTCGGGCGAAAGGATTTTTTATGAAGCTGAAAACTACCGTTATTGCATCCACGTTACTTTCATTAGCTGCATTTTCAGCACAGGCAGCGCAGGAACTCACGCCGGAACAGGCTGAATCATTGCAACCGTTTGAACGAATTTCATTCATCGGCCGTTTTAACGCTATCAATGACGCGGTTGCCGCGGCGTCAAAGCGTGCGGACAAACACGGCGCCGATGCCTTTTATGTGCAGGCCATGAGCGACGTAAATTCCCGGGGAAACTGGAATGTGACGGTCGATCTCTATCATAAAGATGCGCCGAAGGTGAGCAATGAAGTTAAGTTGCGTACGTTTCATGGGGTAAAAGAACTGACAAAAGACGCGGCTTACAGCCTGGAACCGTTTGATACGGTCACCGTTAGCGGCTTATTCCCTACTCAGCCCGTTCTGAACGAGGCCATCGGTAAAGCGGCAAAAGAGAAAAATGCCGACTCTTTCTATATCGTGCGGCAAATTGACGTTAACTCAAGCGGCGGTAATCAGAGAGTCACGGCCTACGTCTACAAAGCCGATGCGCCAAAACGTCAGATACAAAGCACCGATCTCATTCCTGCCGATTCCGACGCCGGCCGCGCCGCTCTGGCCACAGGCGGCGCAGCGGCGGCCAAGGTGGAAATCCCCGGCGTCGCCAACTCCGGCAGCCCGAGCCGTAATGTGGGTAATTTCTTTGAAACGCAGTCATCAAAAGGTGGCCGTTACACCGTAACGTTATCGAATGGGACGAAAATCGAGGAGTTGAATAACGCCACGGCGGCGCAGATGGTTCCCTTTGATTCGATCACCTTCCGTGGAAATTTCACCACTGAACCCGCCGTCTCTGAGGCGGTAGCCAAACGCGCCGGACAAAAAGGCGCCAAGTACTATCACATTACTCAGAAATCGCAGAACAAAGGCTCGAACATGACGATCAGCGCCGATTTGTATAAATAAAAAAACCCGCATTTGCGGGTCATAACCAGACCGGCGACTTCAACCCGCATTATTGCGGGTTTTTTACGCCGGCATTTTCGCTTAGTTGCTGGTATCCAGCTCAGGGAAGCTTTTGACCAGATCATCAATGGCTTTGATCTGCTTCAGGAAAGGCTCCAGCTTATCTAACGGCAGCGCCGAAGGGCCGTCGCATTTGGCGTGAGCCGGATCGGGATGGGCTTCAATAAACAGCCCCGCCAGCCCCACCGCCATGCCCGCCCGGGCCAGTTCGGTCACCTGCCCCCGACGACCGCCGGAAGCGGCGCCAAACGGATCGCGACATTGCAGCGCGTGCGTGACGTCGAAAATCACCGGCGAACCGTTGGATACCTGCTTCATCACGTTAAAGCCCAGCATATCCACAACCAGATTATCGTAGCCAAAGTTGCTGCCGCGATCGCAGAGAATCACCTGATCGTTGCCGCCTTCGATAAATTTATCGACGATATTGCCGATTTGCCCCGGACTGACGAACTGCGGTTTTTTCACATTGATCACCGCGCCGGTTTTCGCCATGGCTTCAACCAAATCAGTTTGGCGAGCCAGAAAAGCCGGTAGCTGAATCACATCGACAACATCGGCAACCGGCTGCGCCTGATGGGATTCGTGCACATCGGTAATTATTTTTACCCCAAACGCCTGTTTTAACTCCTGGAAAATCTTCATCCCTTCTTCCAGACCCGGCCCGCGGTAAGAATGAATAGAGGAACGGTTGGCTTTGTCAAATGAAGCCTTGAACACGTAGGGAATGCCCAACTTCTGCGTCACCGTTACATAATGTTCACAGATGCGCATCGCCATATCGCGTGATTCAAGCACATTCATGCCGCCAAACAATACAAAAGGCAGATCGTTGGCAACAGGGATATCCCCAACCTTGACCACTTTGTTCTTCATGCAGTTACCTTAATGTCGGATAAATTAAATAGGGATTAATGCAAAACGATTTGTTTTTGCTCTATTGAGTGAATCTGGACTTTGATCATTTCACTCACCGGATCTTCCGGGCATTGCTCAACAAAATAGTTAAGATCGGACAGTGCGATATGATCACAGTCCAGTTGGGCATAAATCAGACCACGGTCGCGAATTTCATACGGGTCGTCAGGATCAAACTGCAACACCGCTTCACTGGCTCTCAAGGCCAGCTCCATCTGTTTTTCTTCCATCAGAGCGACTTTCAGCGTATCCAGCATTTTACGAACAATCAGCACATTCTCTGCTTCGTCGAGATCTTCATCCATTAGCTGCGATGACGGGCCGATATTGCCTTTCAGCCACACTTCCAGCACATGTTCACTCAAGGTGTCGCCATTCAGCGGATTGATCAGCCACATTTCTTCGTCCAGCCAGTCGGCCCGCAAAATCAGCTGGGTCGGGAAAATGACCGGCATAAGCGGAAGCTCCAGCTCATGGGCGATATGCAGAAAAATAACCCCAAGAGAGACGGGCATTCCCTGCCGGGACTCCAGCACCTTATCCAGCCACAGCACGTCGGAAAGCCGATAAACGCCGCTGGCCCCGCCGAATCCCCAGGTGTGAAAGAAAAGCTTAATTAATTTCTCCAGCCGCAGATCCTGTTCAAGATCTTCGGAGATAGCCGCACGGGCCTCGTCAACCAACTGTTGCAGATTTTTCCGCACATCCTGAGCGGGGAAGTCACGGCGAATGGCTTGTGAAACTAATACGACGCCTTCACTTAACTGTGAACGGTTGAATTCAAAATCAGCAATAGAACTCATAGTTATTCCATCAGCAACGGTAACCTGGTAAGCGAAATCTGCATAACCAGATAAAAGCATACCAAAGCAAGTATAAACGCCAGCCAGCGCACATTCTGACTGCGTGGGCGTTTCCCGAGGGCAACGGCGCCAAGCAGGATGTAAATAATAACGCCAAACAGTTTTTCCGTCAGCCAGCTTTGCTCCGCAGTAAACGGATAAACACGATTAAGCACCATCAAGCCGATCCCGCTGACTAACAACAAGGTGTCGTTTATATGCGGCAGTATCTTGACCCAACGTTGCCGCAACATGACCGATTGTCGACACAACCAGAAAAAACGTAGAACAAACAAAGCAATGCTGACGCCGACGGTCACCATATGCAGATAGGCGAATCCTAAAAACAGTGCCACTCGCGTTTCCTTCTGAATAATGATTGATTTATCGCCCCGACCATTGCCCCAGCGAGACGCGGTCGTTGCCGCCATAATCCTGACAGGTTTCTATCCGTTGAAATCCCCGCGCCTGCAACAGTTGACGCACCGCCGCCCCTTGCCGCCAGCCGTGCTCCAGTAATAGCCAACCCTGCGGCTGTATATGGCCGACGGCGTTTTCAATAATAAACCGCAGGTCGGCTAACCCGTTTTCCGCAGCGACCAGCGCACTGTCAGGCTCAAACCGTACATCCCCCCGGGACAAGTGCGCATCATCGGCATCAATATAAGGCGGATTGCTGACGATCAGCGCAAAGCGTTCCGGCGACAGCGCTGAAAACCAGTCGCTGACCAGAAAACCGGCATTGGCAATGCCAAGCCGGCTGGCATTTCGACTGGCCAGCGCAACGGCTTCCGGCTGGACATCCACGCCGATTACCTGACAATCCGGGCGCTCACTGGCGATCGCCAGCGCAATCGCGCCTGTACCGGTGCCTAAATCCAATATGGAAGACGGCGCGGGCGGCAGGCGTTGCAACGCCTGTTCAACCAGACACTCGGTATCAGGACGCGGGATCAGCGTAGCGGGCGATACCGCAAGAGACAGAGACCAAAACTCCCGCTCTCCGGTCAGATAGGCTATGGGCTCGCCATTGATCCGCCGCGTAAGTAAGGCGTCCAGCCGCTGCTGTTGCGTATCGGTCAGCACGGTCTCGCCGAACGCCAGCAAAAACGTCCGCCCTTTGCCGGTGACGAAGCTCAGCAAGACTTCCGCATCCCGTTTCGGGCTTTCCCCCGCCGACAGACGTTCGGCGGCGAGCAGCAACCAGGTTTGATAGTTCATTACTCTTGCTCGGACAGTGCGGCAAGCTGGTCGGCCTGATATTCCTGCACCACCGGTTGGATCAGCATATCCAGTTTGCCTTCCATCGCCTCGTCCAGACGGTAAAGCGTCAGATTGATACGGTGATCGGTCACCCTTCCCTGTGGAAAATTGTAAGTTCGGATACGATCCGAACGATCGCCGCTGCCGAGCAGATTACGCCGGGTAGAGGCCTCTTCCTGCTGGCGCTTTTGCATTTCCGCCGCACGAATACGCGCGCCCAGCACGGAGAGCGCTTTGGCTTTGTTCTTGTGCTGGGAACGTTCATCCTGGCATTCCACAACAATGCCTGTCGGCAAGTGGGTAATGCGGATGGCGGAATCGGTGGTGTTAACGTGCTGACCGCCGGCGCCGGAAGAACGGAACGTATCGATACGCAAGTCGGCCGGGCTGATTTCCGGCAGCTCGGCTTCGTGGATTTCCGGCATCACCGCCACGGTACAGGCTGAGGTATGAATTCGCCCCTGCGACTCGGTAGCCGGAACGCGCTGCACGCGATGGCCGCCGGACTCAAATTTGAGCTGTCCGTAAACGCCGTCGCCGGATACTTTGGCGATGATTTCTTTATAGCCGCCGTGTTCGCCGTCGCTGGCGCTCATGACTTCAATCCGCCAGCGGCGGGTTTCGGCATAACGGCTGTACATGCGGAACAGATCGCCGGCGAAAATCGCGGCTTCATCCCCACCCGTTCCCGCGCGCACTTCCAGAAAACAACCGCGCTCATCATCGGGATCTTTCGGTAGCAGCAGAACCTGAAGCTGCCGTTCCAGTTCTTCGCTTTCGGCTTTGGCCTGCTTTAATTCTTCCTGCGCCATTTCGCGCATTTCCACATCGTCAAGCATGGTTTCAGCGGTTTGTATATCTTCCTGTACCTGCCGCCATTGCTGGAAACAGCGGGTAATGTCAGTAAGCTGGGCGTATTCGCGAGACAAGGCGCGAAAACGATCCATATCGGCGATCGCGCCAGACTCGCCGAGCAACGCCTGAACTTCCTCATGGCGTTCTTGTAACGCTTCCAGTTTAGCAACAATAGAAGGCTTCATGCGGGCTGTTAAATCCTGTTAAGAAAAATGAATGCTAGTCCAGCCCAAGGCTGTCACGTAAAATTTGTAAACGGTCCAGATCGCCGTCGCGGGCGGCCTGTTGAAGAGATTTGGTGGGAGCGTGGATTAAACGATTGGTTAAGCGGTGCGTCAATTCCTGGATCACCGCTTCAACATCATTCCCCTGCTGAATGGCCGCCAGCGCCTTGGCCGTCATTTCCGCCCGCAGTTCATCGGCCTGAGCACGGTAATCACGGATGGTTTCGACCGCAGACTGCGCCCGCAGCCAGGCCATAAAGTCAGCGCTTTCCTGCTGAACGATCGACTCCGCCTGAATGGCGGCGGCTTTTCGTTGAGCAAGATTGTGCTGAATGATGGCATGTAAATCATCTACGCTGTAGAGATAAACGTTAGGCAATTTACCCACTTCCGGTTCAATATCGCGCGGGACGGCGATATCTATCATCAACATTGGCTGATTGCGTCTTGCCTTCAGCGTCCTTTCCATCATTCCTTTCCCGATAATCGGCAACGTGCTGGCCGTGGAGCTAATCACAATATCGGCATGAGCAAGCTGCTCATCCAGTTCGGCAAGCGTAATGACTTCCGCCCCCACTTCAGCCGCCAGGGACAGCGCGCGTTCGCGGGTGCGGTTGGCTATCACCATACGGTTGACCTGATGCTCCCGCAAATGGCGGGCAACCAGTTCGATGGTTTCCCCCGCGCCGACCAACAGCACGTTAACATCGGCAAGAGACTCAAAAATCTGACGCGCCAGCGTACAGGCCGCAAACGCCACGGAAACCGCGCTGGCGCCGATATCCGTTTCGGTACGCACCCGCTTCGCGACGGTAAATGATTTCTGGAACAGCCGCTCCAGTTCGCCGGAAAGGGAGTGTCCGCGCTGTGATTCCGCAAAGGCTTTTTTCACTTGACCCAGAATCTGCGGCTCACCCAACACCAGTGAATCCAGACCGCTGGCTACCCGCATCAAATGGCTGACCGCCGCGTTGTCCTGATGCCAGTACAGGCTGGTGCTGACGTCATCGGGATGCAAGTGGTGGTATTCGCACAGCCAGTCGATCAGTTGCTCACGCTGGTTCCCTTGCTCTTCCACGCTGAGATAGAGTTCGGTTCGGTTACAGGTAGACAGCACTACGCCGCCCTGAACAAGCGGTTGCTGTAACAGGCTATTCAGCGCCTGCCCCAGTTTTTCAGGCGAGAAAACAACACGTTCCCGCAAAGAAACCGGCGCAGTTTTATGATTAATACCAAGCGCAAGCAGGGTCATTGAACAATTCTTGAGTAATACCGATGTTAGTATGGGTTTGGTCCGTATGGCATTCTACTTGATGCGGAGAAGCAAGAAAAGCGACAGCGCGCGGTTGCGCGCCATAGGACGTATATACTCTGTGATATAAGCGACAAACATTGACGCTGACCGACAAGCCCGTTAGCGTGACCATTCGTGATACTAAACCTGATTGATAGGATCTGAGCGACATGCCACTAAATACCGCCCGTTGCCTGCGGCTCCTGCCGTTAACCAGCCTTCTGCTGGCTGCCTGTAGCCTTCATCAACCCTCGTTACCGGGGAAAAGTCCGACATCGCCCGAGTGGCAACAGCACCAGCAAAGAGTGCAACAATTGAGCGAATATCAGACGCGCGGCTCCTTCGCCTATATCTCCGATAGCAAAAAACTATATGCCCGTTTTTTCTGGCATGAGTCCTCGGCCGAACGCTATCGTCTGCTGCTGACCAATCCGTTGGGCAGCACTGAACTGGAGTTAAGAGCACAGCCGGGCAGCGTGCAGATTAGCGACAATCAGGGCAAGCGCTATGTCGGCAAAGATGCCGAAGATATGGTGCAACAGCTGACAGGCATGGCGATCCCGCTGAATAACCTGCGTCAGTGGATCCTCGGTTTGCCCGGCGACGCCAGCGACTTCACGCTCGACAGCCAGTATTTGCTCAAGACCGCGACCTACCGTCAGGGGGATCAGAGCTGGACCGTCAATTATCAAAGTTATAGTCATAAAGTAACGCCGCCGATGCCGGAGAGTCTGGAACTCACTCAGGGTGAGCAGCGCATTAAACTGAAAATGGATAACTGGACGGTTAACTAACCCATGCGGCCCAATTTAATTGAGAATTGGCCCGCGCCGGCCAAGCTGAATTTGTTTCTTTATATTACCGGACGTCGGGCGGACGGCTATCACCTGCTGCAAACCTTATTTCAGTTTTTGGACTATGGCGATACGCTGACCATCATTCCGCGTCAGGATGATGATATCCGTCTGCTCACCCCGCTAGACGGCATAGATGACCAACAGAATCTGATTGTTCGTGCGGCGCGATTGCTCCAGCGGCATTGCCGAAGTCAGGATATCCATCCCGATTTCTTCGGTGCGGACATCGGCATTGATAAACGTCTGCCGATGGGCGGCGGTCTGGGGGGCGGCTCATCCAATGCGGCCACGGTGCTGGTGGCGCTCAACCACCTATGGCGATGCGGCCTGAGCGCCGACGCATTGGCCGCGCTGGGCCTGCAACTCGGCGCCGATGTTCCGGTGTTTGTTCATGGGCACGCGGCGTTTGCGCAGGGCATCGGCGAAAAGCTGACGCCCGCCAATCCGCCGGAGAAATGGTATCTGGTCGCCCACCCCGGCATCAGTATTTCCACCCCGCTGATTTTCGGCGATCCGCAGCTAAAACGAAATTCTCCGGCCCGATCGTTAGAATCGTTATTAAAACAGACCTTCGTCAATGATTGTGAAGCTATCGCAAGAAAACGTTTTCGCGAGGTTGAACAGCTACTTTCATGGCTGCTAGAATACGCCCCGGCGCGCCTGACCGGAACGGGTGCTTGTGTGTTTGCTGAGTTTGACACCGAGCACGAAGCCCGTCAGGTGCTTGACCAGGCCCCGGAATGGTTAAATGGTTTTGTGGCGCGAGGCGTTAATGTCTCTCCGCTGCAACGTACGATTTCCGGGCAATGTTAGGTTTTGATGATAACCCGCCCGCGGTTGGGTAGTGTCTAATCAAACTTAATTCATACACCCGTATGCATATTGTACCTGTTGTTGTTCCCCGCTCCCGGATAGTATAGCGGGTACAATATTTCTCTGGACGCAAGCCTGAGGTTCTTCTCGTGCCTGATATGAAGCTTTTTGCTGGTAACGCCATCCCGGAACTAGCACAACGTATTGCCAACCGTTTGTACACTAGCCTAGGCGACGCCGCTGTCGGTCGTTTTAGCGATGGCGAAGTCAGCGTGCAAATCAATGAAAATGTACGCGGTGGTGATATTTTCATCATCCAGTCCACCTGTGCGCCTACCAACGATAACCTGATGGAACTGGTTGTTATGGTTGATGCTCTGCGTCGCGCTTCCGCGGGACGTATCACCGCCGTTATTCCTTACTTTGGCTATGCTCGCCAGGATCGCCGGGTGCGTTCCGCCCGTGTGCCAATCACCGCTAAAGTGGTGGCCGATTTTCTTTCCAGCGTCGGCGTTGACCGCGTATTAACGGTAGACCTGCACGCAGAACAGATTCAGGGCTTCTTTGACGTTCCAGTCGATAACGTTTTCGGTAGCCCGATTCTGCTGGAAGACATGCTGCAACAAGATCTGGAGAATCCGATTGTGGTTTCCCCCGATATTGGCGGCGTAGTTCGCGCCCGCGCCATTGCCAAGCTGCTGAATGACACCGATATGGCGATTATCGATAAACGCCGCCCACGCGCCAACGTGTCTCAGGTGATGCATATCATCGGCGACGTTGCCGGCCGTGACTGCGTTTTGGTTGACGATATGATCGATACCGGCGGTACGCTGTGTAAAGCCGCCGAGGCATTGAAAGAACGAGGCGCCAAACGCGTGTTTGCCTACGCTACGCATCCGATCTTCTCAGGTAATGCGTACGACAACATTAAAAACTCAGTTATTGATGAAGTAATTGTCTGCGATACCATCCCGCTAACAGACAAAATCAAATCGCTACCCAATGTCCGCACCCTGACCCTCTCAGGTATGCTGGCTGAAGCGATTCGCCGTATCAGCAACGAAGAATCTATTTCCGCCATGTTTGAGCATTAATCGTTTTTAACCGGATACCCGGTTACTGACGATTAATGGATTTACCGCTAAGAAATGAACCGCACCCCGAAAGTTGGACGTTCAGGCCAATAAGTAAGGGTGCATTTTTTATCAGCAATATAAAAAAGAAAGCCGCCATAGCTACACGCCACGGCGGAATTTGAATTCGGGTTCAGCTTTTCTTGATCTATGAATGATGCTCGCGGCGGCAGCGTTTATCGAAATGTTTTACCCACCAGTAACGATCGGCCACTTTTTCACGACCGCTAATACGCGCGCCAACCAGCCAGGAAATAGCCCCGGCGAAAATAGCGACCAAATCAACATAGGTCATATATTGCGGTAAGTTCAATTCAGGGAATTGACTGATGATGGAATAACCAATTCCGCCAATCATCAGAACCATCCCGATACCCATCAGCACATTGCCTAATGTGGTTGCACTTTTACGTTTCATCTGTCACCTCCTGATAAATTCGGTGGATGAATGAGGATGCCACTGCGATCCTTTTCGTGTTGATGTAATTATAGACAATGACTGGTCGGATGATTGCGTGAGCGATCACAGATAATGGTGTGAAAAGAGAGATTTCTTTACGTTTAAACAAATAAATAGACGAAACATTTAATAATAACTAACCGGTATTAATTATTATTCGTACCGTCCGTCAGGTTGATATTTGGCGATTGCCCTGCCCTGTGTGTAAACTAGCGCACTTTACTGCTTATTTAAATCACGCCGCGTTATTTCTACACAACGCTCAATCTGGAACACTATCGTGAGTAGCATCAAGTTAATTGTTGGTCTGGCCAATCCTGGCGCCGAATATGCCGCTACCCGCCACAACGCGGGCGCCTGGTACGTTGATCGTCTGGCTGAAACTCACCGTCAGCCGCTGAAAGAAGAAAGCAAATTTTATGGTTATACCTCACGCCTGAATCTGGCCGGGCATGATATCCGGTTATTGGTTCCCACCACGTTTATGAACCTGAGCGGCAAGGCCGTCGCCGCTATGGCGACGTTTTATCGTATTCAACCAGATGAAATTCTGGTGGCGCACGATGAACTGGATTTACTGCCCGGTATCGCCAAACTTAAACTTGGCGGCGGACATGGCGGCCACAATGGCTTGAAAGACATTATCAGTAAGTTGGGAAATAACCCTAACTTCCATCGCTTACGCATTGGCATCGGCCATCCGGGTGATAAAAGCAAAGTGACCGGTTTTGTTCTGGGCAAACCGCCTGCCAGCGAGCAAACGCTGATCGATGACGCGATTGATGAAGCGGTTCGTTGCACCGAGATTCTGCTGAAAGAAGATATGGTCAAAGCCATGAACCGCTTACACGCGTTTAAAGCGGCATAATTCATTGTCGACGGTTCGAGATAAATCGTCATTCCGTGTATAATCGGCCGGAATATTTTCATTCTGACAGGCATGCGATACTAATTGTCTGATTAATAAGTAATTTAAGGTGATATAAACATGGGATTCAAATGCGGTATCGTTGGGCTGCCTAACGTCGGTAAATCCACTCTGTTCAATGCATTGACCAAAGCCGGTATCGAAGCGGCCAACTTTCCGTTTTGTACCATTGAACCGAATACCGGCGTGGTGCCGATGCCGGATCCGCGTCTGGATAAACTGGCCGAGATCGTCAAGCCGCAGCGTATCCTCCCCACCACGATGGAGTTTGTTGACATCGCCGGTCTGGTAAAAGGCGCCTCCAAGGGTGAAGGCCTGGGTAATCAGTTCCTGACCAACATCCGTGAAACGGAAGCCATCGGTCACGTGGTGCGCTGCTTTGAAAACGACAACATTATTCACGTTTCGGGCAAAGTTAACCCGGCTGATGATATTGATGTTATCAACACCGAACTGGCGCTGTCCGATCTGGACACCTGTGAGCGCGCTATCCATCGCGTACAGAAAAAAGCCAAAGGCGGCGACAAAGACGCCAAAGCCGAACTGGCCGCGTTAGAGAAATGCCTGCCGCAGCTTGAGAATGCGGGTATGTTGCGTTCATTGGATCTTAGCCCGGAAGAAAAAGCCGCCATCCGCTACCTGAGCTTCCTGACGCTAAAACCGACCATGTACATTGCCAACGTTAACGAAGACGGCTTTGAAAATAACCCGTATCTCGATCAGGTTCGGGCGATTGCCGCGGCGGAAGGTTCTGTCGTCGTTCCGGTTTGCGCCGCGGTTGAATCCGATATCGCCGAACTGGATGATGAAGAGCGTGAAGAGTTTATGGCCGAGCTGGGCCTGACCGAACCCGGTCTGAACCGCGTGATCCGCGCTGGTTATGAATTGCTGAATCTGCAAACCTATTTCACCGCGGGCGTTAAAGAAGTCCGTGCCTGGACCATCCCTGTCGGCGCAACCGCCCCACAGGCCGCAGGTAAGATCCACACCGACTTTGAAAAAGGCTTTATTCGCGCACAAACCATCGCCTATGAAGACTTCATCACCTATAAAGGCGAACAAGGTGCCAAAGAAGCCGGAAAAATGCGCTCAGAAGGCAAAGAGTACATCGTGAAAGATGGCGACGTGATGAATTTCTTGTTTAACGTCTAACATCAAAATACCGGTGACAAGCGCGATCTTGTCACCGAAATCGCTCCTTGCAGAAAAACGCCTGATAGCTACCTAATGCCGCCTGCGACGATCGCGCCGGCAATGCCGCTCCCTCCCTTTCCAGACCCATACGGTGCGCGTTCGCCGTTACATGTTCTATGCTGGTTCATAAGGACAACCATATCAACGTCATGCCTCAACAAAACAATCTTTAATAACCAATAGGTTATCTTCAAAGGTATGACACTGGCACAACTATTGCTATTTATCCGTAAACATTAATCCGCCAGGAGTTCATACCATGCCAACCAAGGCAACCGGTGATTTTGCCAAAAAACGCCGCGCTTCACTTACCGCGGCGATATTTCTGATGGCCACCTCGGCGATCGGCCCCGGTTTTATTACCCAGACCGCTACCTTTACCGCCACAATGGGCGCCGCTTTCGCATTCGGTATTCTGGCCTCGATATTGATCGACTTTGTCGTTCAGTTAAACGTCTGGCGCATTGTGACATTGACCGGTATGCGCGCCTCGGATATCGCCAATGCGACGCTGCCCGGCAGTGGCTATTTGCTGGCGGTGCTGGTGATTTTCGGCGGGCTGGTGTTCAACATCGGCAATATTGCCGGCGCCGGCCTCGGGCTGAATGCCATGCTCGGGCTGCCGCCCAAATGGGGAGGCGCACTGAGCGCCGTCATCGCTATCGGGATTTTTCTGTCGCGCCGCGCCGGGGTCGCCGTTGACCGCATCATGATCGTGCTCGGGCTGTTGATGATCGCCCTGACGCTGTTCGTCGCCTATGCTTCCAATCCGCCGTTGGGCGAAGCGCTTCGCCAGACCGTCTGGCCGGATCACATCAACTTCGCCACCATTACGACTATTGTCGGCGGCACCGTCGGCGGCTATATCACCTATGCCGGCGCTCACCGTCTGCTGGATAAAGGCACGACCGGGGCGGAGCACATCAACGAGGTTTCCAAAGCCGCGCTGCACGGGATTATGGTGACTGGCGTCATGCGTTATGTGTTGTTCCTGGCGATTCTTGGGGTAGTCAGCAGCGGCGTGATTATCGATACCTCAGGTCAGGGCGCTAATCCGGCGGCACAAGCCTTTCAGGCCGCCGCCGGTGAGTTCGGGCTACGTGTTTTCGGGCTGATCCTGTGGGCTGCCGGTATTACCAGCGTGATCGGCGCCGCCTATACCTCCATCTCCTTTATCACAGTGTTCAAACCGCAGATAACCGAACGCGGACGCAATCAGGCCACGGTGATCTTTATTGCGCTATCCCTGCTGATCTACCTGCTGCTGGGTACGCCGCCGGCGGCGCTGCTGGTTTTCGCCGGGGGATTCAACGGGCTAATCCTCCCCATCGGCCTGACGCTGTTTATTTACGTCGGCTGGCGGCGCAGCGATTTGATGAAAGGCTATTTCTATCCGCGCTGGCTGTTGCTGTTGGGGGCCGTCACCTGTCTGCTGACCTGGTATATGGCGATCAAATCCATTGGCCCGATTTTCGCTTTCCTCAGCGTGGATTGAGGCAAAGACGCCTCATGGCAACGCTCGACAATAGCGATTGGGGTAGTTTCGGTCAGTGGAAAGTGGCGCATCAGGCACATTTCGGCCTACGCTTTCGTCCCTTTACGACTCAGGAGGTGTTATGAACGCACTCGAACAGGCAAAACGTCAGGCTGTCGATGCCGCCCGCGCGGCGCGCGACCGTTATCGCGGCGGGTTGATTGCCCCCACGGCCGGGGTCGCCCCCGGCATGACGCAGGCCAATATGATCGCGCTGCCGCGCGAGTGGGCCTACGATTTTCTGCTTTACGCTCAGCGCAATCCACGGGCCTGCCCGATTCTGGACGTCAGCGATCCCGGCAGCCACACCACGGTGTTGGCCGAAGGCGCGGATCTGCGTCGCGACTTTCCGCTCTATCGCCTGTGGCGCGACGGCAAGTTGGTGGAGGAATTGAGTGACGTGAGCACCCTGTGGGCCGAATATCCGGATCTGGTGACGTTTCTTATCGGCTGTAGCTTTACCTTCGAGACGGCGCTACAGGAAGCGGGAATAGAGGTGCGCCATATTACCGATGGCAGCAATGTTCCGATGTACCGCACCAACCGTCAGTGTCGGCCGGCAGGCCGCCTGCACGGCGAGATGGTGGTGTCCATGCGCCCCATCCCCGCCGATCGCATCGCGGAGACCGCGACCATATCGGGTCGATTCCCGGCGGTACATGGCGCCCCGGTACATATTGGCGAACCGGCGCAGTTGGGCATTGCCGATCTGGCGCGCCCCGACTTCGGCGATGCCGTGCGCATCGAACCCGGCGAACTTCCGGTGTTCTGGGCCTGTGGCGTTACCCCTCAGGCAGCGGTGATGGCGTCCGGCGTGCCTTTTGCCATCACCCATGCGCCCGGGCATATGTTTATCACCGATGTGCCTGACAGCACCTGGCATGTTTAGAAACGCTTTATACGTAGACGTTGACCTGATTCGTCGCCGTCGGGCGATTAATGCCATCAGCCACCGGCGATATGACATCGGCGTCGCTGTCATAGCCGGTCGGCTGACCGCGCCGAGACTGTAGACTGGAAAGCTGTTGCTGTAGCGTTTCAATTTGCGCTTCCAGCATTTTAGCTTTCAACTGTGAGGCCTCATTATCCTCTGTCGTACCGGAAGAGGCCTCCTGATTAGCCTGACCGCCTAACTGCTGCACGCGGGCAATCCTTTGTACGTACTCGTGGTTGTTTATAGGGTTATATGGCACTGAAGAAAATGTGCTGATATTGATCATTGTTCTTCCCTCCATTCATACGCCTGATTCATAACTTACTTTGAGTATAGAACAGTCGAAGACAAGGGATATTTAAGGTTTTGTCTGAAAAAACGTCGTACCGCAGGGTAATGGATAAGCCGCACCATAAAGCAGAATACCGATCGCCGGCGTGACCATAATCTACTTTTTCTTCCCCCAGTCACGCAGCCGGCCCGTTGCATTTTTATAGGGTGAAGCGGTGTTAAACTGGATCATCCTGCCGCGCGTCCATTTGCCATACCAGGGTTGACCATAGAGTTGCTCATCAGAATGCGCTTCAATTAGCGCTAGCAGTTCCGTCTTGTTTTTTACCAGAAGATCGAGCAAGGTAGACCAGTCTTCGATATGAGCATAGTCACGGTAAAATTTCTGTGCCAACAGTCCGAGTTGATTCCACTTGAAGCCGGTTTCCGGGAAGTCGACGGGCAGTCCCTGCCGCTCGTTTTGATGCCATTTCAGTACCAGTTCGCCCCATCCCAACAGGTAAGCCACCAGATTAGCCGCGCTCATATGGGTTCCTTTCGCATGTCCTGTCATCTCAGGCGCAAATGCGCGTTCAGGCGGTAGCGCATTGAGGCGCTTCATCAACGACGCGAAATTACTGTTAATAGCCTTAATCAGTTCATCCTTGCTGCCAGGTACTGACATATTGCCTCTCTGAAATAAACAAATGAGAGAAAATATTACTTTTCGTATTCCCCGTTAACCTTGTTACAGATCACGCGTTGCCACATCAGACTTCCGGTGCGAAGCAGAACGCGATTTCGCTACAGCTTTCGCAGGAGGGCGAACGGCAGATCAACTCGCCCTCCTGCGCCAGACAAACCTGGCGGTAGAAAAACTTTTTCCAGCGCATATTTTTTGCATTCATGCCGATCAGCGGTTCAAAACAGGCCGCCATCAACTCGCGCAACTCCGCTCTCGACGCCAGCCCCAGATCCTGCCACAGATGATTAAACCCCATCGATGCACTGGCAATTAACGCATGCATCGGGACGGTGTCTGGCGTCATGTATTGCTCAAGCCAGCAGGCCAGTTGCTCACACTCCTGACGACGAGGCGTCAGTAAATGGCTCAGCAGCGCATCCTGCTGGCGTAAATGCGGCGAACGGGCGGTGTCTGATAATCCCACCCGTAACAGCAGGCTTTGCCAGGCGGCATCATCCAGATTCATTTGCGCCGGAAAACGGGCCAGACCGCGCAGATGATTGTCGACCAGACGGCGTAACCATGCTTCAGGCATCTGAATTGCGATCGTCATGCCACCCCCTGCTGACTGACCTCCGGTTGAATGCGCTGGGCGCGCCACTGTTCCAGCGTTTCCCGCACCGGCCGCCATGCGCCGTTGACGTCAGGTTCGATGCCTGCCGACTCCAGACGCTGCCACGGCGCCAAACCTATACGGGCGCAGAAGACGGCTTTGACATCCGCCAGCAGGGCAATCACCTGCTCCAACCGATCTTCCGGTTCCTGCTCTTCGCAATCGGCCGGCCCCTTGCAGTAACGCTGCGTGAAACGCTCGCCCAACGGAATGATGCCCGCACGGGAAATGCTGTAAATATGGAAGCGATCGACATGACCGAAATGCTGGTCGATAACGTCGCCCTGCCCGGTCGCCACCGCCACCAGACAGGCGTCTGGCTCCTCGGACTCCCCTTGCGACGCGATGCTGGCCTGAATGCTCGCCCGCCGAAATAGCGTGGTCAGTTTAGGCTCCTGCTGCTCAGGCAACGATGCCAGCGGAAACTCCTGGCTGCGATCGTCACCCAACATGCCGATGGCATCGGCGCGGCACTGCTGGCAGTGCGCCATCTGCGGCATATAGCGTCCACTGTGACTGCGGGCCTGACCCAACTCTTCCACACTGGGCTCGCGTACGCCTTCCAGACCAAACTTGGTGCCGTGTTCCGGTCTGGCAATCAGCGGCATCACGTTGTGCAGCACCGCGCCCCACTGACGAACCTGTAAACTGACTTCGCCGAGATGCGCCGCGTTAATTTCCGGGATCAGCACAGAATTCACTTTAACCATAATCCCGCGCTCGGCCAGCCGACGAATGCCCTCCCCCTGACGCTCTATCAGCAAGTCGGCGGCAATACGCCCGTGCAGCTTGTCTCCTTCATACCACAGGCCGTCATAAATTTTTTCGGCTATCACCGCATCGATCGCATTCACCGTCACCGTGACGTGATCGACCCCGAGATCAACCAGCCGATCGACCACATCGGGCAGCATCAGGCCGTTGGTCGACAGGCACAGTTTGATGTCCGGCATTTCCGTGCGTAGCCCCTCCAGCGTTTTGAAAGTACGGGCCAGATTAGCCAGCGGATCGCCGGGGCCGGCAATACCGATGACCGACAGTTGCGGGATTTGCGAGGCCACATACCTGGCTTTGGCGATCGCCTGCTCCGGCGACAGCAGCTCAGAGACAACGCCGGGCCGGGATTCGTTACTGCAATCATACTTGCGGTTGCAGTAATTGCATTGCAGGTTGCAGGCCGGCGCGACGGCCAGATGCATACGCGCATAGCGATGGTGCGCCAGCGGTGAATAGCACGGATGACGGGAAACTTTATCCGCCTGTAACGGCGTAAAATGTGCCGTGTTCATCGGCCCGCATGCGCGTTTGCCTGAAAATGACGCGTTGTTTTCCATATGCATAACCCCAGTAATGAGCGAACCTCAGCTTATTTTTGCAAACGCCATGCCGGGAAAAGGAAAATAAAAACTTTTTAATAAATAGATAGTTATCTGGTAGCCATCCTGCTTCATAACTGACATTGTCAGACAATGTATTGAATGCGACATCATGTCACATCCGCTGCATATTGATGTTCATGATCTGAATACGGTAGGCCACCTGCCGGGGCGTCATCCCCAATAAACGCGCCGCCTTGGCCTGCACCCAACCGGTACGCTCCAGCGCGGCGATCAATCTTTGCCGCTCGTCCTGTATGCTTTCAATACTCGGTTCGCCGCTGACGTTAGCGAGCGCATCGCTCGTTTTACCGCGGCTAAACGGCGCCAGCGAGTTCTCCTTGTAGTTGAACAGAATGACGTCCCGATCGATCAGGCCGTCTTCCGCCATCACCGCCGCACGCTCCAGACAGTTCTCCAGCTCGCGTACATTGCCGGGCCAGTCGTAGTTCATCAGCAACCTTAGCGCGCCGTCGCTGATATGCAGTTCCCGCCCTTGCCGCTTGCTCAGCTTCGTCAGCAGAAACTGCGCCAGATCCTGCACATCCTCAAGCCGTTCCCGTAGCGGCGGTAAAAAAATCGGCATCACGTTCAGACGATAATAGAGATCTTCGCGGAAGTTGCCGGCTCGCACCTCATCTTCCAGATTGCGGTTGGTGGCGGCGATAATGCGCACATCCACATGCAAGGTTTCGTCGCCGCCGACGCGCTCCATTTCCCCTTCCTGAAGAATGCGTAGCAGCTTGGCCTGGAAGGAGGCGCTGCTCTCGCCAATTTCATCCAGAAACAACGTTCCGCCATCCGCCAGTTCGAAACGTCCTTTACGCTGCTTAATTGCGCCGGTAAACGCCCCTTTCTCATGTCCGAACAGTTCGCTTTCCAGCAGTGAATCCGGTAAGGCGGCGCAGTTAAACTTCACAAACGGCGTGCCGGCGCGCGGTGAGTTGTAGTGAATGGCGTTGGCGATCATCTCTTTACCGGTGCCGCTCTCGCCGCGGATCAACACCGTGGTGTCCCAACGGGACACCTGACGCATCATGTCGAAAATATGCCGCATCGGCAGACTCTTGCCGACGATGTTGTCAAAACCATACTGTTGCTGAACTTTTCTGCGCAGACTGTCGCGCTCGGTTCGCAGCGCTTCGCTTTCCCCGGTGGCGTGGCTGACCAAACGAACCGTTTGCGCTATCAGGTTGGCCACCATTTCCAGAAAGCGGGTGCTGGAAGGCAGACGGTCTTCGTGCAGTTCCATCGGCTGAGCGGCTAACACGCCCAATGGCACCTCATCCGGCCCTGGGATGGGCACACAGATAAAAGGCAGGGCGTAATCATAAAGGTTGAGGCGATCCAGAAAGCGCGGATCGTCCGATACCCGGGGTAAAACCAGCGATGCGCGCTGGCTCATCACCGACCCTAAAATACCTTCGCCAACCCGATAGCGAATGCCCCGTCCCCCTTTAATAATCTGCGTATCCGCGCCCTGCAATGCCTCAATGAA
This sequence comes from Brenneria sp. hezel4-2-4, assembly GCF_013155275.1. Taxonomy (GTDB): domain Bacteria; phylum Pseudomonadota; class Gammaproteobacteria; order Enterobacterales; family Enterobacteriaceae; genus Brenneria. The sequence goes on along the minus strand of NZ_JABJXS010000001.1, from coordinate 55,038 downwards.
CAGCGCCGAGCGATCTTTATCAAACAGGCATACCATGCCGTATTGCATAAACGCGTGATCGTGCAGCGCCTGAATCATTGCCTCCAGCGTGTGGGGTAAATCCAGCGAATGGCTGAGCGCCACGCTGATTTTATGCAACGCGACAACCTGCTGTTGCAGGTCTAAGCGGCGGGTAACGCGTTCCGTGGTCGGAAAATGAGCCATTTTTTCATCCTCCCAAAGCGTCGGTATCGGTGAGGGATAAGCCGTCGAGCGGCAGAGCGAGCGTCATCCGCGTACTACCCGATGACAACGTCTCTATGCTGACCGTACCGTGCAACTGCGACATAATCATCTGAATCAGGCGCAATTCCATGCACTGTCCGGTGGCCAGAATTTCCACCATCGGATGCGGAGCGCGCAGTGCCGATGGCGACAGGTTATCGTAGACGGAAAAACACAGATGGCGGCATTGTTGCCGAGCTTGGATCTCAATCACCGCCTCATCTTTTCCTGACAGCGTCAGACAGCGATCGAGCCATAGGCTGAGCGCTGTGAGGATCAGCGTTCGCTGCCCGCGCAGCGTTAAATCCTCCGAAGAACAGGACCAGACCAATTTGCCCACCTTGTTCAGACGATATTGATAAAGCTCCGCGAGATCCATCAACATCCCCGCCACCGGCCAGCTATCCGCTAATTCATGATCCATTGAGGGACGGCAAGCCGTCAGACGCGCCAGCGCCTCTTTGCCTTCATTCCAGGCCGCGCGCAGGGCGACATTATCGGCATCAGGATTCAGCCGTAGCGCCGCAGACAGCATATTCAACGGGCAACTGAGTTGGATCAGCGCCGCGTCCAGCGTTTCCCGGATAGCCGCCATCATTTTATTGACGCTAATCTGGCGTTCGAGGTGGGTGCGGCGATCCTGAGTCATCTGCCGCTGTTGCTCGGTGCAGTCAACAATCACCACCAACTGCCGCGGCGGCGCGCTGTCGGTGAAATACAGGCTGGCTTCTTCATTAACCGCGTGCAGCGGCCAACAGCTGACCGAAAACCACCGTTGCGCGCCGCGAATGGTCAGCGGCAGCAACGGGGCCGGCGCGCAACGGTTCAAACCGTCCAGTAACGCCAGCGGCTCCTGACCCGCGCAGTCGGCGCTAAGGGTTTTATAAGCCAGATTATCCATCACGATTTTTTGCTGACTATCCACCACCACTACCGCCGCCGGAATATTATTCAGTACGGCGGATATCAGCGTCATCTGGTTACGTACCCGCTGCGCCAGCGCATAGCGCTCGCTGATATCCTTGTGCATGCCGAGATAATGTTCGATTTCGCCCTGCGCGTTGACGATGGGCGAAATCGTGATCTCCGCCAGATAAAGCGAGGAATCTTTCCGCCGGTTGATAAGTTGGCCGCTCCAGGCATTGCCGCCGGTGATCGTTTGCCACAGGGACTGATAAACCGATTCCGGCGTCTGGTGGCTGGAGAGCAGATTGTGGTTGGCGCCAATCAAGGTTTGCAGCGTATAGCCGCTCAGCTCGGCGAAGGCCGGGTTGGCGTAAACAATGTTGGCCTGCGGATCGGTAATGGAAATCGCCACTGAAGATTGCTCAACCGCAGTGTGGAATACTGCCGCATGCAGCCCCCTTCCCCCCAAAGATGATGTAATCAGTTGCACATCATCCAAGATTAATGATGAACTCATCCGGGCCCCTCCGGTTTGCATTGCGGATTCTGTCGGCTTCATGACAAATTGTCAGATTGCGGAACAGACATCGAACGACATGAAATAACCCTAGTGAAAGTGCAAGATTTGTTCCTCGTTGACAGAAAACAGCAAAAACCTTGATCCTGATAAGGGTTTTTCAGCCGAATAAGCGATTTCTCGTTGTCTGTGAGCTGTATCACATCGTTAACCTCCCTTCCTCTGCTCGCTTTTGGCGCAGCTTTTTGCACCCTGATTGCACATTTATTGACCTGAGCAAGCTGGCATGGCTTTCGCAATACTCCTTTGGCAATCATCACGTCTGGGGGAAAAATGAAAGAGATACTGTTAATCATGTTGGCCAATATTCTGGTAAATAATGTTGTACTGGCGCGCTTCCTGGGGCTTTGTTCCTTTATGGGCGTCACCAATCAGGTTCACGCCGCGATCGGTATATCCATCGCCACCACCGCGGTTATTACCCTGGCAGCCGGACTGAGCTGGATGGTTGACGCCTGGATCTTGCTGCCGCTCGACCTGGGCTATCTGCGGCTGTTGTCGGTTATTCTGGTGATCGCGTCGCTGGTTCAACTGATTGAAATGGTGATTGCGAAGTACAGCCCGACGCTCTACCGCACGCTGGGCATCTTTCTGCCCTTGATTACCACCAACTGCGCCGTGCTCGGTGTGGCGCTGTTGATCCTCCAGGAGCAACTCAGTTTCACCCACAGCGTACTGTTTGGATTCAGCGCGTCGCTGGGGTATTCGCTGGTGATGGTTATCTTTGCCGGTTTACGCGAACGGCAGGCCAGCGCATTGCCGCCGCTGCTATTTAAAGGCACGCCGCTCAACTTTATTACCGCCAGCATTCTGGCGCTGGCCTTTACCGGCTTTGCCGGTTTGTCCTCATAGGGAGACGGCGATGCTTTTACTTTCCTTACTCGTCATCCCGTTAATCTCCGCGATGATCGGCGCCTTGCTGGGCTATGCCGCTATCTACCTGAAAATAGACAGCGATCCGATGGTCGAGAGCATTGTGGCGATACTGCCGAGCGGACAGTGCGGGCAATGCGGCTACCCCGGCTGCCGGCCGGCCGCGATTGCCATCGCCAGCGGCGAAGCCGCGGTGACGATCTGCTCGCCCGGCGGAAACAGGGTTGCCCAGCGCATCGCGGCATTAATGGGGGTCAATCTGGATAACGACGGCACGCAAGGGCCGAAAGTGGCGGTGATCGCACCCCAAACCTGTGACGGCTGCGGCCGTTGCTTAAAACAATGTGCCTTTGACGCCATCATCGGCGCCACCCGGCAGTTGCATGGCGTGCTGAGTGAGGACTGTACCGGATGCGGCGCCTGCGTCGCCGCCTGCCCCAACAATTGTATCGATCTCCAGGCCGATCCTCATCTTACCCCCGCGATCGCCAAACCGGGGTTACCTTTACGGCAGGAGCCTGATTATGCTTAAAGCCCTCACCACGCCGCACGGCGGCATCCGTCCTTATAGCCACAAATCGTTAACCCGCGACCTGGCGATCCGGACTCTCGCCATGCCGGATAAACTGACCCTGCCGCTGCGCCAGCATACCGGAGCGCCGGCGCTTCCCGAAGTGAAAGTCGGTGACGCCGTCACTTCAGGCCAGCGTCTGGCCCGGCCGTTTGGCCGTATGTCGGCGCCGTTGCACAGTCCGGCGAGCGGCATAGTGACCGAGGTGGTTCCCGGCGAGTCCGGTTATATCCGGCTGCGGGTTTTACCCTCCCCGGCGAAAAGCATACGGCTGGAAACCCCGCCGGCCCCTTCCGCCGAACAGATGCTGTCGTTAATCGCGCAGGCGGGCATTGTGGGCATGGGCGGCGCGATGTTCCCGGCGGCGGATAAAATCCGGCTGGCGATGCGGCATAAAATCAACTATCTGATCATCAATGGCGGCGAGTGCGAGCCTTACATTACCGCCGACGAACGCATGATGCAGGAGCAGGCTGAATTTCTTATCGGCGGTATCCGTTATTTACAGGAGCTGACCAAAGCCCGTCATGTCTACATCGGCATCGAAGATAACAAAAGCGAGGCGATCCAGCGGCTTGACCGGCTGTGTCAGGATGAAACGGATATCGATGTGGTCGCCCTGCCTTCCCTCTACCCGATGGGTTCGGCCAAACAGTTGATTGAAGCGGTGACCGGCCGGCAAATCCCGCATAACAAACGCTCGCCTGAAATGGGGGTGCTGGTGCAGAACGTCGGCACCTGCATCGCCATTTTTCATGCCATCCGTTTTCGTCAGCCGTTGACCCACCGGGTCATCACCGTCAGCGGACGGGCGATTGAGCAACCCGGCAATCTGCTGGTGCCTATCGGCACGCCGATAAACGCCATCATCTCCGCCTGCGGCGGATTAAAAAGCACGCCGGCCAGAATAGTTCTAGGCGGGCCGATGATGGGCCGCGCCACCACCGATCTTATGGCGCCGATCACCAAAGGCACCAGCGGCCTGCTGCTGCTGACCGAAGATGAAATTCCCCAGCCGCACGCCAGCGCCTGCCTGCGCTGCGGTCGCTGCGTGGATGCCTGTCCGATGGGACTGCCCCCGCTAGCCATGCTGGCCGAGCTGAAAATGGATGCCTTGAATAACGCCCGGGATCTGGGGTTGAGCAGTTGTCTGCTGTGCGGCTCCTGCTCATGGGTGTGTCCCGCCGTGCTGCCGCTAACGCAGTTTTTTGACTGGGGACAACAGCAGCTCAGGCTGGAACAACGTCAGGAGCAAAAAATACAGCGCACCAGCGCCAACAGCCTGCGCCGACAGGAACGACTGGCTCGTGAAGCGGCGGAAAAAGCCGCGGCGAAAGCCGCCAAGCCATCGCGCCGCCGCGCTACCACACCCGATGCGCCGATGGAGGGTTCCGCATGCTGACATCACCTCACGTACATCAAGGGCTTAGCACCCAAAACCTGATGTATAAAGTTAATCTGGCGCTGCTGCCGGTGGTGCTGCTGGGCATTATCCAGTTTGGCGCCCCGGCGCTGATGCTGATGTTCACCAGCATTGTCACCGCCTTGCTGTGCGAAACGCTGTGCCTGCGGATAAACCCGGTAGCGCTCGGCCATGTGTTTGACGGCAGCGCGCTGCTGACCGCTCTGCTGTTTACCCTCAGCCTGCCGCCTCATGCGCCGCTGTGGCTGGGCGCATTCGGTTCCGCCGTGGCCATCCTGCTGGGTAAGCATATCTATGGCGGACTCGGCCAGAATCTGTTTAATCCCGCCATGCTGGCGCGCGTCGTGGTGTTGATATCCTTTCCGGTGCAAATGACCCATTGGGTCGTTCCCAGTGAATTCTGGCACGGCGCGGTGTATTCCCTGCATACCGACGGCACCACCAGCGCCACCCTGCTGGGCGCTTTCCGCGAACAGGCTCAAGCCGCTTTTTCATGGGAGAACGCCCTGCTCGGCACCCATAACGGCAGCTTTGGCGAAACCTCCACCTTGCTGCTGGCGCTAAGCGGACTGTGGTTATTACAGCAGCGGGTGTTCAGTTGGCATGCGCCGGTCGCCATGCTGGTTGGCTGCCTGCTTCCCGGCACAGTGCAGTGGCTTATCGCGCCGGAGACGATTTTGCCGCCCATGGCGCAACTGACCACCGGCGGGCTGATGCTGGGCGTGGTTTTCATTATCACCGATCCGGTGACCGGCCCCGGCAGCCCGCGAGGCCGCCTGTATTATGGCGCGCTGGCCGGACTGCTGGTCTGGGCTATCCGCAGCTTCGGCAACTATCCCGAAGGCGTCGCTTTCGCGGTGCTGCTGGTTAATGCCATTACGCCGCTGATAGATAGCTGGACCCGTCCGCGCGCCTACGGCTATCAAACGCAGAAGGAGAAATGATATGGCTTCTGCCTCTTACAACGGGCTGCGCTGGCCGCCACGCAGCCACCCGATCAACCTGAGTTTATTGCTCGGCACCTTTACCCTGTTGATCAGCCTGATGATCGGCGGCGTGTGGTGGGCCACCTATCAAGAAATTGAACTGCGTCATCAGGAAGACACCCAGCGTCAGCTGTCGGCCGTTTTCCCGCCGGCGCTGCACGATAATGTGCTCAGCGACAGTGAAATTACCCTGACATTGGAGGGGCAATCGGTACGGATTTATCGTGCCGCGCTGCGCGGTCAACCCAGCGGCGTGGTGATGTTTGGCGCCGAAAGAGGCTACAGCGGCGTCATCAGCCTGTTGATTGGCATTAACGCCGACGGCGAACTTACCGGCGTGCGAACCATCTCGCATACCGAAACGCCGGGACTGGGAGACAAAATCGAACTGAGCCACGGCGACTGGATCCTGGGTTTTAATGGTAAATCGCTGCAAAACACCACCGAGCAACAGTGGCGCGTCAAAAAAGACGGCGGCGAGTTTGATGCCTTTACCGGCGCCACCATTACCCCGCGCGCGGTGGTGAAAAGCGTTCATCAAACGCTGCTGTTGTTTCAACGTCACCGCGCGGCGTTGCTTGGCTTGAATGAGGAGAAACCCCATGAGTGAAATTACCGCGACCGCGCCGCCCGAGCGTCCCGCCTACCGGGACATTCTGGTCAGCGGGATTTGGACCAACAATATCACCTACGTGCAGATCCTCGGCCTGTGCCCGCTGATGGCCGTGACCACCACGGCGACCAATGGTTTCGGGATGGGGATGATGACCACCGCGGTGCTGGCCGGGGCAAATCTGCTGGTGTCGCTACTGCGGCATATCACCCCGCATCAGATCCGGATCCCGGTTTATATCCTGATCATTTCCAGCCTGGTGACGCTGCTTGATCTGTCAATGAACGCCTGGATGCACGATCTGCACAAAATCCTCGGGCTGTTTATCCCGCTGATTGTGGCGAACTGCGCCCTGCTCGGCCGGGCGGAATCCTTTGCCGCCCATAACCCGCCGTTTGCCGCCACGTTGGACGGCATGGCGACAGGACTCGGTTTTACCCTCGGAGTGACCTCGATGGGCGCGATCCGCGAAATCATCGGCAGCGGCACGCTGTTCAGCGGCGCCGAGCAGTTGCTGGGGCCGGCGTTCCATTTTCTGGAAATGCACCTGCTGCCGAACTATGACGGTTTCCTGCTGATGTTACTGCCGCCGGGCGGTTTTGTGGTGATGGGATTGGTGCTGGCGGCGATCCGCGGCGTCAAAGTATTGCGCTATGGTCGCGACGTATTGAAGAAAGAGGCGTCGGGTTCCGGCTGCGGCGCCGGATGCGGAGGGTGCCACGGATGAAATTCACCATTGCCCACGCCAACGGCGACGAGAGCCGCTGCATCGAAATGGAGATGCCCGAGCCCGTCACGTTGCGGCAGGCCTTTCTGGCCTCACCGCTACCGGCGCTGTATCCCGCGCTGGATCCGGACATTCACCGTATGGGGATTTATGGCCGTCTTTGTCCTGCCGACAGCCAAATTCACGAAGGCGATCGGGTAGAAATCTATCTGCCGATTGAACGTAACGCCGCGCAGGCGGACGACGATGAGTAATTTTTGTCTTAGGAGACTGTAACCATGAGCACTATCGGCATTTTTTTCGGAACTGACACCGGTAAAACCCGCAAGGTGGCTAAGCTTATCAAGCAAAAGCTGGGCGAACAGGCCGCTGAACCGGTGAATATCAACCGCGCCTCACTCAGCGATTTGCTGGCCTACGACACCTTGATTCTGGGCACCCCCACACTGGGCGACGGGCAACTTCCCGGTCTGGATGCGGAATGTATGAGCGAATCATGGGCGGAGTTCGCCGATGAATTGGCAAACGCCGATCTGAGCGGCAAAACCGTCGCCCTGTTCGGACTAGGCGATCAGGTCAGCTATCCCGATGCCTTTGTCAGCGCATTGGGCGAGCTGTACGACATCGTCAGCGAGGCCGGCGCCAACATCATCGGCACATGGCCGGCCGAAGGCTATACCTTCACCGACTCCGCGGCGTTGGAAAGCGGCAGCTTCGTCGGGCTGGTGTTGGATCAGGATAATCAGCAGGATCTGACGGAAGAACGCGTCACGCAGTGGGTCAGCGAGCTTCTGGCGACGATTTAATAGCAGGAAACGGTGTTCACAGTCTTGCCATCGCCGTCACTCTCCGCCACTCCGTTATACGCCTCTACCCGTCATCCCCGCAGCAGTAGGCGGGGATCTCTCGCTGGAACCGTCAACGGCTATCGGGATGATGCCTCATCGCGAAGGCGGGGAGGCGCGGGCTTAACCAACCCGATTTAACGCAAAATCTCCGCCAGCCACCGGCGCTGATACTGCTGACGGCGCGTTTCCCGCCACTGCTGGCGGATTTGCGCTAGCGCCTGTGTTTTGGGGAGTTCTCCGGCGGGCTGAATCGCTTGGCACCAGAGAATATGCAGACCCATCGGGCTTTCCACCACCGGGCTAAGCGCATCCGCCTCCAGTGAAAATAAGACCCTGTCCAGTTCAGGGTACAGCATTCCCGGCTTAACCCATCCCAACTTACCGCCTTCCAACGCCGTGGGGCACTCGGAAAAACGCTTCGCCAGCCGGGAGAAACGGCGAGGATCTATCTGTAACCGCCGTTGCAGCGTCGCCATTCTGTCCGCCACGCTATCGCGGCCGGAATCAGCCAGCGTTTCATCCACCACCAGTAATAAATGGTGCGCCAACCGCTTCTCCGGCTGCTGAAAACGAGACCTATTTTGCTGATACCCTGTCTCTATCTCGCTATCGCTGACCGGCGGCGCCCGATCCGCGACCGTTTCAAGCATCGCGGTTAACGTGGCCTCATGCGCCAGCGCCTGTCGCAGTCCGGTTTCATTAATACCCGCGCGTCTCAATGCATCATGCCAGGCTGGTTCATCATCGAAAAAAGTGCGCAGCACATACTGTGCGGTAATGATGCTTTGCTCATCCGCCCGTATACCCTGTTGTTTCGCCTGCGCCTGAATAGCGCTTTCCAGCCGCCACTGATGCGCCAACCGTTGGCTAAATTCGGCCTGCTGCGTTGACGTTAACTGCCACGGCAGACAGTGATAAAGCGATAAGGATAACTTGAGTTGGCAATAGCGTTGCCACATGGAGAAGATTTCCGTTTTACAGGCTGTCATGATCGAGGGCCTCCAAAGCGTATTCCGGCACCTGTAACAATGTGCCGCCGAACAGCACGATAAACTGCATCGGTTGTCTATCTCGTTCAACGCCCATAACCTGGCCGACCTCTCCGGCCTGTACCCGGATATGATGATCGGTAGCCAGAATCATGGCGGCGGAGACCCAATCGCCGTATTGGAAAACCCCATCGACCCACGGCGCCGAGGCGGGAAGCAGTTCGTGCTCGCGACATCCCACGATGCGATCGTCATCCAGAAAATGTACCTGATAGATAATATTGTCCTGCAAAAACGTGCCCCATTCCCGCACATAGCCCACCGTACCGCGCCGCACCAGTTGCTCACCGCGCGCCAGCGCCGGAAAAGTGCCGTCATTGCGCAGGGTACGGATCACCCGCACCGCTTCGCCAAATTCAAACCGGGGTTTCATCTATGCTCTCCTTCATCCAACAGCAGCCAGGGGATAAAACAGCGGGCGGTGCGTTGATACACTTTCAGCGGCGAGCGCTCCCGCAGTTCGCCGCCGACAACGTGCCAATAGCTTTCCCGCAACATCGATCGGACCTGTTCGAGCCGGTATCGCTGACGCTGTTGCGGCGCGAGATCCGGCTCATCATCGGGTTGATATCGCCGCAGCCGCAGGTTGAAAGCATGCAGAATATGCAGATGTTTAACCCGCACGCTCTGCTCATCAAATGCAATGGCGAAAAAGCGCAGAAAATCCTCGGCGCTCTCTAACTGGCTTACGCCGGGCAGTTCATCAAACCAGTCCATACTTATCCCCCTTAAGACCCTGTCTCTTAGCCACATTTTTATGCGGACTTATTTTTCAGGGAGTCCTCGGCCTTCAGACAACGTTAAGCGCCGTGGCCGGTGTGTCGCTTATCCCCCAATACAGACGGTAAAGCTCATCGCGGGTGGGACTGCGTTTATCGGTTTCCGCAAACGCGCGCAGCGCCTGCTGAAGCAGCGGAATTTGCGTCGCGCTCACCGGCAGCCCAAGCTGTGCGAACACCGCTTCCAGCGCCCGCCGGCCGGAATGTTTGCCCAACACCAGTTGATGTTCCCGCCCCAGCAACTGTGGCGGGATGCTCTGATAGCTCTCCACGCCCTGCAACAGACCGGCCACGTGTACGCCCGATTCATGAGTGAATACCCGATCGCCCACCAGCGGCTGCCGGTAAGGAATATTTTCCCCGGCGGCGGCGGCGACCTGTCGGCACAGGGCCGACAGTTGACGGGTATCAATCTGGCTGTCGCCCAGCTGCGTATGCGACAACCCCAGCACCACCTGTTCCAGCGCGGCGTTGCCCGCCCGCTCGCCCAATCCCAGAACGGTGGTGCTGACGTGCGTAGCGCCGGCGCGCACCGCCGCCAGCGTGTTTGCCGTCGCCATGCCAAAGTCGTTGTGGGCATGGATCTCCAATTCGCCCGGCCAATACCGCCGTAGCTGCCGGATCTGGCGCAGGGTCGAAAACGGATCGAGCAATCCCAGCGTATCGGCAAAGCGCATCCGGCGGGCGCCGGCGACGATCGCCACCTGCGCCACCGCCGCCAAATCCGCCTCACTGGCGCGTGAGGCGTCTTCACCGCCGACGCACACCTTAAGCCCCTGCGACAGGGCAAACGGGATCAGGTCGCTGAGCCGCCGCAGCATGTCGGCCCACGGCAGGCCGACTTTGAACTGCCGTAAACAGGCGGACACCGGCAGCGAAATATCGACCCAGTTCACCCCCAGCCGCGCCGCCTGCTGAATATCCTGTTCATTAAGCCGACACCAGGCCATCAGGCTGATATCCGGCAACGCCTGACGGATCTGATAAATGCGTGCGCACTCCTCTTCGCCCATCGCGGGCGTGCCAACCTCCAGCTCCGGTACGCCCGCCCGCGCCAGCGATTCGGCAATCGCCAATTTTTCACTGGCGCTGAAGGCCACGCCCGGACTTTGCTCGCCATCACGCAGCGTGGTGTCATTAATGACGATGGTTTTCATCGGCGGAATCTCCCCGGTTAACCCCAGGCGGGCGCGAATTCACCCGGTTTCCCCTGCTGCCAGTAAGGCGACAGCGCACGTAAACGGTCGATCACCGGCGGGATCTGTTCGAGTACGTAGTCGATCTCTTTTTCGCGCGTATAGCGCGATAGCGAAAAACGGATGCTGCCGTGCGCGGCGGTATAGGGAATGCTCATCGCCCGCATGACGTGGGAAGGTTCCAGCGAACCGGAGGTACAGGCGCTGCCGCTGGAAGCCGCAATCCCTGCCTGATTCAGCATCAGCAAAATGGCCTCCCCCTCGATAAATTCAAAGGCGATATTGAGCGTGTTCGGCGTGCGCGGCTGCCCGGCGCCCATCACCCGGGTGCCGGCGATGGTCTGCAACCCGGCTTCCAATTGGTCGCGCAGCGGAGCGATGCTGGCGTTCATCATCGGCAGGTGGATGGCGGCCAGTTCGCTCGCCATGCCCATACCGACGATACCGGCAATATTTTCCGTGCCCGCCCGCCGCCCGCGCTCCTGATGTCCGCCGCGCAATAGCGGACGAAAGCGCGTGCCGCGCCGCAGCCACAGGCAACCGGTGCCTTTCGGTCCGTGAATTTTATGCGCCGAACATGAGAGCATATCAATGGCTGAATCCGCCACCGAGACCGGTACTTTCCCCAGCGCCTGTACGGCATCGCAGTGAAACAAAATGCCCTGTTCGTGGGCCAGTTGCGCCATCTGTTCGACCGGAAACAGCACCCCGGTTTCGTTATTCGCCCACATCACGCTCACCAGCGCGACGCCGTCATGCAATAAGGCGCGGTAGACATCCAAATCCAGCGCGCCCTGTTCGTTTACCCCCAGCCGATGGATCTTATAGCCTTGCCGCTCCAAATGTTCACACACCTCCAGCGTAGCCGGGTGCTCCACCGCCGTGGTGATGATTTCACGCCGGGCGGGAAAGGCTTCCACCGCGGAGAGAATGGCGGTCGATGTCGCTTCGGTCGCGCAGGAGGTGAAGATAACTTCACTGTCGTGGCGCGCGCCCAGAAAACTGGCGACCTGCTCGCGCGCTTTGGCCAGCGCGCGACGGGAGGGTTCGCCAAAGTCATGAATCGACGACGGGTTGCCGTACTGATCCTGCAAAAACGGCAGCATGGCTTCCAGCACCATCGGATCCAGACGGGTAGTGGCGTTGTTATCCAGATAGATTGATTTCATATGCGCATTCCTTAAAGGTCAGAAGTCTGGAGAATGACCCCGGCGGCGGCGGGCGTATCGATAACCACGCGGATAACCACCCCCAGCCGTTCCAGCAGCTTCTGTTGCAGCCAGCCCAGCGTCATGTCGGTCATCATGCAGCCGTTGCAACTGCCGGACAGCGCGACGCGCACCTCATCGTCCGTTACCTTGACCAGCGTGATGTCGCCCCCGTCCATCTGGATATGCGGCCGCAGTCCGGCAATCACCTCTTCCACCGCCCGCCAGCGTTCGCTTTTCTCTTTTCCCTCCACCGCCGTCGGGTTATCGCCGGCGGCGGCTAAAATGGTGCTCAGCGCCTGCTCGATTTTTTCATGGCATGCCGTGCATCCGCCGCCGGCTTTGGTGTACTGAATGACCTCTTCCAGCGAGGTCAGCCCGTTGGTCAGCACCGCCCGTTTAATTTGCCCTTCGTCAACGGCAAAGCATTTGCAGATCAGCGCGCCCTCTTCGTGATCCTCATTCAGCGTTTCGCCGCGATAGTTGGCAATCGCCACCCGCAACGCTTCTTGTCCCATGACGGAACAGTGCATTTTCTCCGGCGGCAAGCCATCAAGATAATCGGCAATATCCCGGTTGGTCACCTGCGAGGCGGCGTCCAGCGTTTTACCGATAATCAGCTCGGTCAAGGCCGATGAAGAGGCGATGGCGCTGCCGCAGCCAAAAGTTTGAAATCCGGCTTCCTGAATCACTTCGCTATCGGGATCGACCCGCAACATCAACCGCAGGGCATCGCCGCAGCTGAGAGAACCGACATCGCCCACCGCATTCGCCTGTTCCACCACACGGGCGTTACGCGGATGAAAGAAATGCTCTTTTACCTTCTCAGAATAATTCCACATGCTCTCTTCTCCCGTTTGTTACGGCTCACGATCTTATAATGTCGCCACCGCGCACGACCCGTCTTCACAACGGCATCCCAGCGGCTGAAACTCCACCCAGATACCTTGCGTATCCGAGCTGATGCGCGCCTGATCCAACTGCCGCCAATGTTGCTCGGCGGCGAACAGCCGCAACCCGGCGATGTCATGGCATTCTTCGTACGGTAACGCCTGCGTCCGCCAGATCATCTGTAATGTCCAGCCGCGGCAGGCATCGCCCCTGACGACCAGCGCCAGTCCGGCGGTAGGCTGAGCGCGCTGCTGCTGGCGCCGCCTGAGTTGGTTTACGGTCATCGCATCGATATAGATCATGGTTTGGCTCCTGTACCTGACACTTATCGTTGAGCAAATGTGATGCCAGTCACAAAAATCTCTTTTATCAGTGAGATAGCGACGCAGGTGATTGTTGAGCTGTTGCATAAACGCCGGTAATTGTCGGTTTTGTCGCACAGCCGACACGTTTCACTGTTCGTCGTACCAGCTGCTTTCCTGCATCATGGCGTCAAAACGGTTGCTGTCTTTTTTCCGCAGGGATTTCCTGATCCGTCCCTCGTCGCACAACGCCTGCGCATCGGCCAGCAGCATGGCGATCGGGGTATTGTTGGCAACGTTCACCGCCCGCACCCCAATGGCCAGCAGTTGTCTGAACGCCGTATCGCCGATAGCCGTGCAGTAGAGGGTAAAACAACCTTCCACCGCGCTGATTCGGCTGAGCAGTTTATCTTCGCTGTGTCCGTGCAAGACGGTGAAATCAGCCACTTCCAGCAGTTGTACTTCATCACGACGGATGCCATAAATCGCCAGACGCGGCGATGAACCAAAATGCTGATCGACGACGCGTAAATCGACGCTGGCAAACGCGATGCGAATAATCCAGCTATCGACAGAGGGGATCGCCAACTGACGGGTTAAATGTCGCATGGCTTTATCTCCATGATGGGTTGCTGCGTAACGGCAGAGGGAAAAGCCTGCTTCAGCGGAGAGTGATAAACCGGGAGTTCGTGGTGCGCCTGGCGCATGGCATTCGCCAACTCAAACAGGGTATCGCGAATGCCGCCATAACCCTGCCGCAGACGGCGAAATTCGCCGATGCGATCGAACAGCGGAAAACCGATACGCACCAGCGGCAGATGGTATTTCTGCGCCAGCGACGCCGCATGCGAGTTGGCGCACAGCATATCCGCTGAGTGACATTGTAACTTATCGTCCATGTCTTCCAGATCGCCGATTTGCACCTCGGCGACGGGCAGTGAAGATAAACCGGGTTGGTTCGCCGGGGCGACCACACACGCGGGGCGGATCCCCTGACTGATGGCGAAATCCAGCCAGGCGGCCAGCAGATCGCCTTCTGCCGCAATCGCCAGCCGCTTGTCCTGTAACCAGACATGGGTATCAATCATCGCGTCCTGCAACTGACCGCGTTGACGGGCGATCCAGTTCGGCACCTCGCGGCCGGACAACTGGCGCAGATGATCGATAAACGCATCGCACTGGTCTAACGTCATCAAGTGCGGCAGCCAGAGCGATGGCGTATGGCTGCGGCTTTCCAGCAGGCGCGAGGCCCGCTGTAGCGATACCCCGATGGCCACGGTGGACGCGCTCTGCCCCATCTGTTCCAGCAGGCGCAGCGGCGTACCGCCCTGGGTCAAGGCGGAAAAATCACCCTCCGCCAGATGGCCGTCCAGCGACCCCGCCAGATCGGGCAGGATAATCGGTTGCAGGCCGAACGCCTCGACATAGCTGCGGATCTGTTCATGATCGCCGGGCGTCAGCATATGCCCCAGCAGCAGATTCACCCGCTTTTTGCGTATCACGCTGGCGGTCGGCAACGTCGGCACGCATTGTTCAATCACGCTTTCCAGCACGGTGGCATAGCCATTTTCCATCGATCCGTAAAAGTCCGGCGAACTGGCCGTGACCACGGCGACGGACTGATATTTGGGATAGCCTTCTCTGAACTGGCGTAAGGCAAACGCCAGATCCGTTCCCTGCGCCTCCGACAGACCGGTGCTCAGCACCACGATCACCTTCGGGTTATGGCGCTCGCACAGTAACGACAAGGCGGCCAGGATGTTATCGTTCGATCCCATGATGGTGGTGACCGGATCCATCGCGGTGGTTTGCAGGGGGATCGGGTCGTGGAAGTGCTGAATGAAAAACACTTTGGCAAATGCGCTGCACCCCTGGGCGCCATGCACCAACGGGATACCCCCCTCCAGCCCCATGCTGGCTAAAATAGCCCCCAGCGGCTGCCCGCTTTTAATCGGGCTGGTCGCCAGTGGTTTTGCCGATTTTAAAACCTGCGCCATTACGCTTCTCCTTCCTCAGATATGCCAGGGTGCCCGGCGATTCACCTGCGGCCAGATTGGACTTTCCAGCGTCAGGCAAAGCTGACGGGCCAGCGCGACAATGCCCTGATAACCGGCAAAGGCGTGTTCCCGTTCTTGATTGATATCCAGAAATGGCAGGCGGGCTTTATAGGCGGTGTACATGTTGCGCCCGCCGGCAATCATGATGTCGGCGTTATAGCGATAGGCCGTATCCAGCAGCAGGCGGGCGTTGCCGTCTTCCAGCATCACGGCGTCATCGCCCATCAGTTCGCGGATGCGCGCCTTATCTTCTTCGGTGGATTTTTTGGTTCCGGTCGCCACCACCTCAAGGCCCAGATCCTGTAGCGCAGACACCACCGACCATGACTTTACGCCGCCGGTGTACAGCAACGCGCGCTTGCCTTGCAGCCGCTGACGGTAGGGTTCCAGCGCCAGGCCGGCGGCCCGCTCTTCCTGTTCGATAAGCTTTTCGGTTCTTGCCTGCAAATCCGCATCGTTCAGCAACCCCGCCAGCGTGCGCAGCGAGGATGACATCTCGCGGATGCCGTAAAAGCTGCCTTCAAACCACGGCGTGCCATAGTGAATTTCGAGATGGCGGGCCACGTTAATCAACGCCCGGGAACACACCAACATATTGACTTCGGTGCGGTGCAACGTCTGAAGCTCGGCAAAGCGGGCATCGCCGGAAAGGCTGCCCAGCACGCGGATCCCCAATCGATCCAGCAGCGGCAATACATGCCAGAACTCGCCGGCGATGTTGTACTCGCCAATCAGACCGATGCTGTGTCCCTGCGCTTCCGGGATGGCGAAGTCCTCCGGCCAGGGGGCGGGTTCCCGGCCGCCGATCACCTTTTTCGCCATAATATCGCCGGCAATGCGGTTACCCAGATTCTTACTGCCGTAAAATCCGGCGGCATCGATAGCGATAACCGGAACATGGTTGACCTGCTCCGCCGCCCGGCACACCGCTTCTATATCGTCCCCCTCCATGGCCGGGACGCAGGTGTTGTAGATAAACACCGCCGCCGGACGGTAGCGCTCGACGATATGGCGCACTGCATGAAACAGGCGTCGCTCGCCGTGTCCCATGATCACGTCCTGCTCGCTCATATCGGTGGTAAACCCCAGCCGATTAATCTGCGGCCCGGAGCTGTGGCTGCCGCGGTTATCCCAGGAACTGCCCGCACAGCCAATCGGGCCATGCACCAGATGGGCGACATCGGCAATCGGCAACAGGGTGATTTGCGCGCCGTCAAATGCGCAGCCTCCCGCCGCCGAACCGGGTTTGGGGGCGCTACAGCCGGTTTTATGACCGCCATTATGATCACAGGCCGGCTGATCCATTAATGCCACAATTTCACTCTTTCTCATCACTCACCTCGGCACCGTTAATGTGGCTCCATCATCCCTGCTGCAATTGGCGAGCCAGAAATTAATTATTTGATTTTTAATCATTTATCATTGTCGTTTGTGCGACAAAACCAACAATGATTGTCAGGCGGGCAGACGGAATCAAGGACTTAACGGCGCAACAACGGTGAGCAAAATTCAAAGTAAGCGCTATGCTTTTATCGCTATCTATAGATTAATTACCAGGACACATTGTCATGCAGGACTATGCAACCCCCCCAACTTCCTCCGTTAATTCTCAGACGCTTATTCGCACCCTAACCAGCATTGTCGGACAATCCCATATCCTTACCGATGAGCATAAAACCGAGCGCTATCGTAAAGGATTCCGTTCGGGTCAGGGCGATGCGCTGGCCGTGGTGTTCCCCGCGTCACTGCTGGAACAGTGGAAAGTGTTCAAAGCCTGTATCGAGGCCGGCCGTATCGTACTGATGCAGGCGGCCAATACCGGTCTGACGGAAGGTTCGACGCCGAGCGGCGATGGCTACGACCGTGAAATCGTGATTATCAATACCTTGCGGCTGGATAAGGTTCAATTACTGGACGGCGGCAAGCAGGTTGTGGCGCTGCCGGGCAGTACCCTGTGGCACCTGGAGCGGGTGCTGAAGCCGCTGGGACGCGAACCGCATTCGGTGATCGGCTCTTCCTGCATCGGCGCGTCGGTGATCGGCGGTATCTGCAACAACTCCGGCGGTTCGCTGGTGCACCGCGGCCCGGCCTATACCGAAATGGCGCTTTACGGACGAGTGAATGAACAGGGACAGGCGGAATTGATTAACCATCTGGGGATCAAGCTGGGAAATACCCCGGAAGAGATCCTGACCCGTCTGGAGTCAAAGCAATACCGCGCTCAGGATGTGATCCACGACGAGCGGCAGGCGTCCGACCATGAATATGCCGAACGTATCCGTGATGTGGACGCGGACACGCCGTCACGCTTTAACGCCGATGAACGCCGTTTGTTTGAGGCCGCGGGCTGCGCCGGGAAGCTGGCGGTTTTCGCCGTCCGTCTGGATACCTTCCCGGCGCAAAAGTCGCAGCAGGTGTTCTATATCGGCACCAATCAGCCGCAGGTGTTGACCGAACTGCGTCGTCATATTCTCGCCAACTTTAAAAACCTGCCGGTGGCGGGTGAATATCTGCACCGCGATATGTTCAATATGGCCGAAATTTACGGTAAAGACACGTTCATCATGATCGACAAGCTGGGCACCGATAAAATGCCGATGTTCTTTAATCTGAAAGGACGGATGGACGCGATCTTCGGTAAAGTGCCCTTTCTGCCGTCACATTTGGTGGATCGCACCATGCAGTTACTCAGCCGCCTGCTGCCTTCACACCTGCCTGATCGGCTGAAAGCCTATCGCGATCGCTTTGAACATCACCTGATGCTGAAAATGGCCGGCGACGGCATTGAAGAGGCTCGTCAGTGGCTGGAGCAGTATTTCCGCGAGGCCGACGGCGAATTTTTTGTCTGTACGCAGAAAGAAGGCGCCAAAGCTTTTCTGCACCGCTTTGCGGCGGCCGGGGCGGCGATCCGCTACCATGCGGTACACAGCAAAGAAGTGGAAAACATTTTGCCGCTGGATATCGCCCTGCGGCGTAACGATCACGAATGGTTTGAGCACCTGCCGGCGGAGTTTGATGACATGCTGGAACACCGTCTGTATTACGGTCACTTCATGTGCTACGTCTTCCATCAGGATTACATCGTGAAGAAAGGCGTCGATGTGCATAAGCTGAAAGAGAAAATGCTGGCCCTACTCGACCAACGCGGCGCGGAGTATCCGGCCGAGCATAACGTCGGGCATCTGTACCAGGCTAAGCCTCAACTTAAAGCGTTTTATCAGCACAACGATCCGACCAATAGCCTCAACCCGGGAATTGGCAAAACCTCGAAGCTGAAAAACTGGGGCTGCGACTGCGGCGACAGCCATCGCTAATCCCCCTGAGGGGCACGCTCCGTGCCCCTCAGGTCGCAGATTAAAAGCCGAACTGCCGCTGTTGCAACGGATTGTCTTTGCCCAGCCGTTTTGCCAGCCAGGGCGGCATATGCTCGCTAATCATCCCTTGCAGCGCCCGTAATTGCTCGTCAATGGTGGTGGCCGCCGGCACCTTGATCGGGTGGATATTATGCCGGATCACCTTGGCCGCCGCCGGCCCGCCGATCGATTCGCAAAACAGCAGATGACAATCGGTCAGCAGCCGCAGCCGTCCTTCGTTTCCGTCTTCTCCCTCCTGCGGCTGATAACGGCGTAATCCGCTGAGAAACGGTCCCTGCCGATCCCAGGCGTAAATAAAAAACAGGCGGCACTGACCGAAGTGGCCGTTAACCGTCAGACCGTTGCTGGAAGCGAACGCCACCTGTAGCTGTTGCCCCTGCTTGCGCTCGGATTGCGCGGTCAAATGGGGGGGAAGATTACCGTGCAGGCAATCCATGATTTGCTGCCAGCGGGCTACGCTCAGCGCAGCCTTATCCAAAGGGAGATGGCGGGATAATTCGTCAAGCGACAGTGCGGACAGGCGCTCCAGCGTCAGCGCCTCGTCGCAGGTGGTTTCCAGCCAGTTAATCAACGTTGCGGGTGCAATTTCCGGCAGCAGTTGCGCCAGGGCGAATAGCCGCCAGAAAAGTAAATCGTCCCGAGTCAGGCTCATGAGCATCTCCGGTAGTTGTGGTGTTCGAAAGGCCGTAGGCAGCCGTTAACCTTCACATTTCTTCGCCCGTAAGGTGACGGGAAACGTGGGTTTTTCCGTTAACGGCGTAACAAACCAGTCTTGTCCCCCTTCCAGTTGGATCCGCCCGCCCCAGCAGTCGGGCCGGTCGAACTCCAGAAACGTGACTCTGGCTTCCAGATCTTTTTTGGCAATATAGCAATGGATGCCGTCAGCAAGCTGACGAAGAATGATACTGGCCATACGTCCTCCGGTGGATCGGAAAAAACCGTGCCGCCTTTGGGGCGGAACGGCGTTATCGTCAGCGAATCAGGTCATAACCGTAGTCGGTTTTACCCAGCGCCATCGTATCCTGATCGAGTTTTTCCAGGATGGCGTTCACCAGCGTGGTCAGCATCGTCATCGCCCCTTCGTAACCCCAGGTCGTCGCCCGATGTAGATGGTGGCGATCGAAGATCGGGAAACCGATGCGGATCAGCGGCACTTCAAACCGGTCGCCTTTGGCTTTGGTATCACGCTGGATAAACTTGCCGTATGAGTTGCCGATCATAAAGTCCGGATGACGGGTGAACATCAGCGAGCGGAAATGCCACAGGTCGCAGTTGATAAACACCTCGCTGTCTTTGCCATACGGCGACGACTCCAGCAGTTTGTTCATCGCCTTCAGCCAGCGCTTGGAGCCATTATGGCAAAGGATAACCGCCGGTTCGCAGCCCAGTTCCAGCAGAAAGCGGGTCAGGCCCATTAGAAAATCGGGATCGCCATAGACGCCAAAACGCTTGCCGTGCAGCCAGGTGTGGGAGTCCATCATCATATCGACCAGCCGGCCGCGTTCCAGAACCAGCTCTTCGGCAATGGGTTTCCCTGTCAGTTGGCTCACGGTCATCAGAAAATCATCGGTGGCGGCCAGTCCCATTGGAACCGAAACCTCCGTACCGGGTTGCCCCCAGTCTTCTTTCACTACTTTTTTGCTTTTCACCAAATGCCAGGGTTGCAGCAACAGCGTGTCGATGGCGTTTGGCGCATCGCGCATTTCAGCCTGCGTGGTGCCGCCGGCATACATGCGGAAATGACCGTCGGCCGGCGTATCCAGCACCTCCGACGGATCGGACAGCAGCGAGCACGGCACCGCCATCTGCGCCATCATCCGTTTCAGCACCCGATAATTGCCGAGATAGGTTTCAAATCCGGTGACCAAATTGATCTTGCCGTTGCTGCCGGCCTGATATCCCTCAACGCCCTGCGTAAAGGTACGGGCAAAGCCTTCGAACATATTGTCCCAGCCGGTGATATGGCTGCCGATAAAACTGGGCGTATGGGCATAAGGCACCTCGATGCCATCGGCCACAAAGCCATCTTTTTTGGCGTTGCTGATAAAGGCCTGCAAATCATCGCCGATGACCTCCGCCATACAGGTGGTGGAAACCGCGATCACTTCCGGTTTATACAGGGCGCTGGCGTTTTGCAGCCCCTGGTTCATGTTGTTATTGCCGCCGAACACCGCCGCGTCTTCGGTCATCGAGTCGGAAACGCAGGCTACCGGCTCTTTAAAGTGACGGTTAAAGTAGGTACGAAAATAGGCGACGCATCCCTGGGAACCGTGCACATATGGCAAGGTTTTCTCAAATCCCAGCGAACACAGCACCGCGCCCAACGGTTGACAGGCTTTCGCCGGGTCAACGGTCAGCGCCTCACGCTGAAAATTAAGCGCCTCATATTCCGGCGTGGTGGTCCATTCAAAGACTTCCTGCACACGCTCCGCGCTGTGTGATTCTTCCAGTTCGCTTTTGCTGGCAAACAGCGCCTGATATTCCGGCTGTTCAAACAGCGGATAACAGGGTTTCACTTTCTCGGTATTCTGGCTCATCGCATTCTCCTCCCGCGCCACGAATCGGTGAACTTACGGGATAAACGGGTCGTCAGGCCTCAGGCGGATTTCAGCCAGGGCGCGGTTAACTGTTTCCAGCACGGGTTATTCAGCGTCATATCCATGTCACGGGCGAAGATCGCAAAGCCGTCGTAGCCGTGATAAGGACCGGAGTAATCCCAGGAGTGTATCTGCCGAAACGGCACCCCCATCTTCTGGAACACGTACTTCTCTTTAATACCCGAGCCCACCAGATCGGGTTTCAGCCGCTTGACAAACTCTTCCAGCTCATAGGTGCTGGCGTCATCGAACAACAGGGTGCCCTGCTTCAGCTCCGGCAAGGTACGGTCATAGTCATCGTTATGCGCAAACTCATACCCGGCGGCGATGATCTCCATGCCGAGATCTTCATACGAGCCAATCACGTGACGGGGACGTAACCCACCGATATACAGCAGCACTTTCTTCCCTTCCAGACGCGGGCGGTATTTGGCGATCACCGCGTCGGTCTGTGCCTGATAGCGGGCGATCACCGCTTCGGCGTTGGCCTGAATAACGCTGTCGAACTGGCTGGCGATCTTACGCAGCGAGGCGGCGATCTGCGTCGGCCCAAAGAAATTGTACTCCAGCCAGGGAATGCCGTATTTCTCTTCCATATGACGGGAGATATAGTTCATGGAGCGATAGCAGTGCACCAGATTGAGCTTCACCTTGGGGGTATTTTCCATTTCAATCAGCGTGCCGTCCCCGGACCATTGCGCCACCACCCGCAGCCCTATTTCCTCCAGCAGAATACGGGAAGACCAGGCATCGCCGCCGATGTTGTAGTCGCCAATGATGGCGACGTCATACGGTGTGGCGGCAAACGGTTGGTCGTCTCGCGCGGGCAGCACCCAGTCGCGGATAACATCGTTGGCGATATGGTGACCGAGCGACTGCGATACGCCACGGAACCCTTCACAACGCACCGGCACCACCGGCTTGCCGAGCGCCTCTTTGGCCGAGCGCGCGACGGCTTCAATATCATCGCCAATCAGCCCGACCGGGCATTCTGACTGGATACTGATCCCTTTGGTCAGCGGGAACAGCAGTTCAAGCTCATCAATCAGCTTGCGCAGCTTTTTATCGCCGCCGAAAACAATGTCTTTTTCCTGAAAATCCGAGGTGAAATTCAGGGTGCCGAAGCTGTCGACGCCGCTCACCCCGGTATAATAATTACGTCGACCGGCGCGGGAGTATTGCCCGCAGCCAATCGGCCCGTGGGAAATGTGCGCCATATCTTTAATCGGCCCGAAAACCACCCCTTTGGAACCGGCATAGGCGCAACCGCGTACCGTCATCACCCCTGGCTGAGACTTGCGGTTGGACGTCATGCATTTCCCGACCGATTCCATCCCTTCGTCAACGGTCATGATGTGTTTGGCGCGTTCTTTCCGGGTTTTCTCGGGAAAGACTTCCAGCACTTCCTGAATCAGCGCCTGATTCTGTTGCGTAATGGTGTCTGTCATGTGCTGACTCCTCAGGCCGACGCCGCTTCTTCGGCTGCGGTTTTACCGATGATGGCTTCGTCTTCCTCATCGAGGATCCCGAATTCCATCAGCAAGGCTTCCAGTTCGTCCATAGTGACCGGCGTCGGTACGATCATTTTGGTGTTGTTGACGATCTTGCTGGCCAGCGTGCGGTATTCGTCAGCCTGTTTGCAGGTCGGATCGTATTCAATCACCGTCATGCGACGGATTTCAGCGCGTTGTACGATATTGTCGCGCGGCACGAAATGGATCATCTGGGTGCCCAGCTTTTCGGCCAGCGCGATGATCAGCTCATCTTCGCGATCGGTCTGGCGGGAGTTACAAATCAATCCCCCCAGACGCACCTTGCCGGATTTCGCGTATTTCACGATCCCTTTGCAAATGTTGTTGGCCGCATACATCGCCATCATTTCGCCGGAGCATACGATGTAGATTTCCTGCGCCTTGTTTTCGCGGATCGGCATGGCGAACCCGCCGCACACTACGTCGCCCAACACGTCATAGAACACGAAATCCAGATCGTCTTCATACGCGCCCTCTTCTTCCAGGAAGTTGATGGCGGTAATCACCCCGCGTCCCGCGCAGCCCACTCCGGGCTCCGGGCCGCCGGATTCGGCGCAGCGCACCCCGCCGTAGCCAATCTGCAATACATCTTCAAGCTCCAGATCCTCTACCGAGCCGACTTCGGCGGCCATTTCCATAATGGTGTTTTGCGCCTTGGCATGCAGAATCAAACGCGTGGAGTCGGCTTTCGGATCGCAGCCGATAATCATCACTTTTTTACCCAGTTCGGCGAGCGCCGCCACCAGATTTTGCGTCGTGGTGGACTTGCCGATCCCCCCTTTGCCATAAATCGCACACTGACGTATTGCCATGGTGTCTTCCTCTTTCACAGTGAATGTCCCGGTTTATCTTGCAGGGTGCATACCAGCCGCACGGAAGAGGTTAATCATTTGATAAATAATGATAATTTATATTACGGACACGGTGTGTCGCGGGGGGTTAGGTACAATAATCTGACTAATTGTTGTAAAGGAGACAAAGACGACAGGAGGAATCGGCCGACGGCGGGCAAAACGCGGTCATGATAATCCGCTATGAAATATAACCAGACGGTATTTATGTTAGTGGTGCCCTTCAACTACCTTTGACTTAATTCATCACGGAATGGCTGTCTGATTGATATGACTGAAATTATCCCCTGTCGTGACGTTCTGCTCGACCAACAACTGATTGCATGGCGCCGCGAGTTACATCAATACCCCGAACTTTCCAACCAGGAACACCAGACCACCGCCAGAATTACCCGGTGGTTACAAGAAAGGGACATTCGTTTACTGCCGCTGACGTTAACTTCCGGCGTGGTGGCTGAACTGGGCAACGGCCCGGGGCCGATCGTCGCATTACGCGCCGATATCGACGCTCTTCCCATTGCAGAACTGACCGATGTGGCTTTCCGCTCCAGGCACGCGGGCGTTATGCATGCCTGCGGTCATGATTTTCATAGCGCGGTGATGCTGGGAGCAGCCTGTTTACTGAAAAAACGCGAATCGTCGCTGCCCGGTAAAGTCCGTATTCTGTTTCAGCCGGCGGAAGAGGTTTCCAGCGGCGCCCGGCATTTCATTGAGTCGGGCGCCTTACAAGACGTCGCCGCGGTCTTCGGCTTGCATAACGCCCCTGAATTACCGGCGGGCACTTTCGCCACGCGCAGCGGGCCGTTCTATGCCAACGTTGACCGGTTTGCCATCAGCGTAACGGGTAAAGGCGCTCATGCCGCCAAACCGGAAGAAGGCATCGACAGCATCGTCACCGCCTGCAACATTGTGAATGCGTTGCAGACCTTGCCTAGCCGCAGCTTTAGCTCGCTTGAATCGCTGGTTATCAGTATTACGCGGATACAGGGCGGGAATACCTGGAATGTGCTGCCGCAAACGGTGGAACTGGAAGGGACGGTGCGCACCTACAACGCCGAGATTCGGGAACAGATCCCGGCACGCATCGAACAATTGATTAACGGCATTACCCTTGCTTTGGGGGCAAAAGCGCATCTGGATTGGCAACCGGGGCCGCCCTCGGTGGTCAATACGCCGTACTGGGCGGACTTCAGCAAGAAAATCGCCCGTGACGCGGGTTACCATGTGGAAGACGCCGAACTGCAAATGAGCGGCGAAGACTTTGCGCTGTATCTCCAGCAGGTGCCGGGAACCTTTGTCAGCATCGGTTCGAATAGCCAATTCGGCCTGCACCACCCGCAGTTCAACCCGGAAGAAAGCGCTATCGCCCCCGCGGCCCGTTATTTTGCACAACTGGCTGAAGCGGCATTGCATCAGCAGGGCGTGCTGAATAATGGATTACCGCCCGTGGCGTCCCATAACAATCGGCGCAGCAAAAACATTCCTGTATAATGCTGAAAGCTTATATTTATTAGCGGCGTGAAGCAGAATAATGAAAAGAAAACGTATCCTGATCTTGATTATACTGGTGCTGTTTATCCTCTATCTCAACCGTGACGCGCTCAATCCTTTCGCCACCGACTGCAAGAATATTCCTGCCGGAACCCCCAAACCGGAGGAATGCAAAAAGCCGGTAAAAGAGGTGGCGCCCGGTTTTGAGCTTTAGCGATAAATGCCCCAGCCTTGCTGTCGCTACTCGCATAAATATCTATCTTCGGCATCATTCGCCTAAGGAGTTAACGATGTCAGAAATATCGCCGCCGGCCATGGATGCCGCGTTGCCTGCCCGCGTGAAGGCGGTGGTTGATCGCGCCATTGCCGGGCAACGTATTGTCGGCGCGGTAATTATTATCCGCCATCATGGTAAAGCGCTATACCGCCGCGCCGCCGGTCTTGCCGATCGGGAAAGCGGACGGCCAATGACAGAGGACGCCCTGTTTCGTTTAGCGTCCGTCAGTAAGCCGATTGTCGCCACTGCGGCGATGGCGCTGGTGGAACAAGGCAGGCTGGGACTTGATGAGGACATCCGGCGCTGGCTGCCTGATTTTCAGCCGCGACTGGCAAACGGCGACATTCCGGTAATCACCCCGCGCCAGTTACTCAGCCATACCGCCGGATTGAGCTATCGTTTTTTCGAAAGCGATGACCACGGCGCTTATGCCCGCGCCGGGATCTCTGACGGTCTGGACGACGCACAGATAACGCTGGCCGAGAATCTACGCCGGTTGGCAAGCGTTCCGCTGTTTTATCCGCCGGGAAAGGCATGGGGATATTCGCTGGCGATGGATGTGTTGGGCGCGGTTATTGAGCAAGTTTGCAACCAACCGTTAGGCGATGCCGTACGCTTGTTGGTCACCGATCCGCTGCATATGGATGACACCGGTTTTTATACCCGGGATGCCGATCGCCTTGTTACGCCTTACGTCAATGCATCGCCATCTCCATATCGCTTGCAGGAAGCCGACACAGTTCCGCTTTCAGAAGGCAGCGGCGGCGGCGTACGTTTTTCTCTCGCGCGTGCGTACAATCCACAGGCATTTCCGTCAGGCGGCGCCGGCATGATCGGCACAGCCGATGATGTATCGACCTTGCTGGAGACCTTGCGTCAGGGCGGGACGCCATTACTTTCCGCTGATCTGGTTGAAGAAATGGGCCGCGATCAAACCAACGGACAGCCTCTGCCTGATGCGCCCGGCATTGGCTTCGGACTGGGGTTCTCCGTACTGCGCGACCCACTGGCCGCCGGATCGCCGGAATCAGTAGGAACCTGGCGTTGGGGCGGAGTCTACGGCCATTCGTGGTTTGTGGATAAAAAACAAGGGATCAGCGCGGTGGCGCTTACCAATACCTTATATGAAGGAATGGCCGGCAACTTCGTTACCGATCTGCGGGATGCCATCTACGGTGTAGGTGGTGCAGTGGAGAAGTGATGAGAGGCCGAAGCTTGAGGCAGCGATGGTGTTGCCTTTCGGCTTCAAATGAAGAGGGCTAATACAGTAAAATCCCGCCAACAGGGACGGGATTCCCTCTCTAAACAGTCGGTTACGCCCCCAATGGCGGTAAAAAGCCGTCCAACATGCAGCTTAAGCTTAGCGGCAAGTGGCTGGAAGAACTGCCAGCCCGTTATTGTCACCGTTGAACGCGGCCAGTTGCTGATCCGTATTGTGGCTGAATGACAGACAAAAAAATCCCGGCCTGTTTTAGAGCCGGGGTTTATAATGGCTAATAAAAGTCGGGATCTATTCGGCCTTCAGCTTTCAAGATCTCAAGGAAACGTTTGTAGGCAGTTTCATCATATTCAAGAAGATCATCAAGGAGTCTCTCCTCTATTAAAGGTTTATAAAAGACACCTTGGTTAAAATAAACAAACTCACCTGATAAATCAGAGTCAATTATATCTATACCATCGCCTAGTTTATAAGCAGATAACCCACCATTCCCCTTAGACAGACCATAGAAGTAAGTGTTACCTCCAACCCAATAGACTGCATAAATATCAACGAAATGCCCCCCACGGTGAGTTATTATTTTCATTGTTTTTCCTTAAATGAAGCCCCTGAGCGTTGTGGCGTGATAATTTTCATATCATAAGCCTTATTAGTCAATGAGTTATATTGATAATGAACTTCAATATTCCTACCATCGGGAAGTGTATGATTAACTGACATTTTCTGAAATCCTGCCGATGAGGGAAATTTAGGATCACTATTCAATCCCGTTAATGGATATCCAGCTGATGGGTTAGCTTTAATTCCATTCCACAATATCTTCTCATTCAGATCCCTCGGGAAAGGATTCTGAATACCCTTGGCCGTTGTTATATATTCCGCGTTTCTGATTAACTGTTGCTGCTCTTTCGTCAAAGACGATAAACCAGACGTCGAACTGCCACTCATCGGTTTCTCTACCGTCAGAGCATAAATAACACCCGCCAATATCCCTTTATTGAGGTTATCTTTGTGCAACTGCTGATCATTCGCCACAGGCTCCAGTTCGGATATAGAGTAGCTGACCAGTTCACGACACTGAGCATTACACTCTGATGAGTCCATCAGCGCCCTGAGTTTCACCAATTCTTCTTTTTGATCAGCGACCGATATCCCTGTGGTCTCTGCCTGTTGCTGCTGCGCCGCATCTTTTTTCTTCAGGTCAGCCAGAAGCTGTTCTTTCTCCGCGTCTGTCTTTGCGTTAGCGTATTTTTCAGTGAAGTCGGTGATGTCCGTATCACTCAGATAATTATTCTCCACCTCATTCTTCGCCGTGTTCGCGCCGCTGCCCGCTGAGGCCAGATTACCACCGCTTAGCCCTCCCACGCCAGCGCCTGCGATCGCCGCCAGATTCGCCACCAGTTGTTTTTGCTCGGCCGACAACGCTTCCGGCTCGACTTCCGGATACAGCGCTTTCGCGAGCATCCCTGCCGCCGCCGCTGAGGTCAATCCTCCCGCCGCGCCCCCCACCGCGCTGCCGCCCTGCGCCTGTGCCAGAAACGCGC
This sequence comes from Brenneria sp. hezel4-2-4, assembly GCF_013155275.1. GTDB lineage: Bacteria > Pseudomonadota > Gammaproteobacteria > Enterobacterales > Enterobacteriaceae > Brenneria. The sequence goes on along the minus strand of NZ_JABJXS010000001.1, from coordinate 26,883 downwards.
CCAGTACCGTATGCAACGCGATGCGGGCAGGCTCATTCCCTTGCGCAACGTCCTTCACCAGCCCCGCCAGGTAGGGGGCCGCCGCGCCGGCAACCGCACCGTTCACATTCCCGCCGAGTCCGCCCGACAGCGCGGCCGTCAGCGCCGTTCCCGCCATCCAGTATCGTCCGCCGACACCATAGTCCTGTTCAACTTGTTTTACTTCATCGCTGGTACGTATCCGCGCATCCATCTCTTCGGCCGGGACGCCTTCACGACTCAATCGCTCCCGTGCCTGGGCTTCCGCCGCGGTTTTTTTATATTCTTTATAAGCGCTCAACGCCTGAACGCCCAGCGCCGTCGCTTCCTTCTGAATGGCCAGCTTGTCCTCGACCTTGCTACGGTCAAAACCGTCTTTGACGCTGCCGTTCGCACCGTCCGTGTCGCGACTGAGTTGGGTGATATCCTTCTGCTGAGCGCTGCCGTCGCGTATTTCAATCACCGCCGGCGATACCGCTGAATGCGTGATGCCGGTCTGTTTATCCTGCACCATCCCCAGCCCCGCCACCGGCATGCTGTCCGTGGAAACCCCGACGCTGAACCCCGTGCCCTTATAGTCGGATATATTGGCGATATCCCGCCAGCCCAGCGTACCGGTACTGAGACTATTTTTCTCTTCCGCCGCCTCGGAAGCCAGTACCGCGCCATCCAGTTGGGTATGGTTGCCGACCCGAATATCAAATCCGTCGCCGCCCGCCCGGATACCGCTCTGTTCTTGTACCGAGGCATAACGGTTATTCAGTATCTGCTGGCTGAGGTTAGCGTTCCCGGCTACGGTTTGACCGGCGCAAATCGGTGGGACGCAGATACTGACATTCAGCCCTGCGCTGGTGCTCTTGCTGTGGTAGGTCGACGTATCCTGTTGACTGCCGATAAGCAAATCACCGCCGATGTCGGCCTCCACACGTTTACCGGAAACGACCGCACCACTCAGCGTCGTATCCGAACCGCTGACCAGTTTCACGGTATCTGTCGCGCTAACCTGAGTTAACTGATGAGTTTGACTGTTCCCCTTTTCCTTCCCTTGCTGGCCGCTGGCGGACAGCTCCACCGTAAAGCCGTTTTGTTGTCCCCCCAGGCCGAATCCCACGCCGATGCCGGCCCGGCTGCCGCTACTGTTTCCGGTTACAGACTCTTCATTTTGCGCAGAAGTCAGATTCAGGTTATTTCCCGCCGCCAATTCGATGTTCCGGCTACGAATATCCGCGCCTATCGCGGTGATATCCCGCTCCGCCGCCAAGCGAATGTCTTCTCCGGCATACAGAGTACTGCCTTCATGCGTCACCGCGTCTTTCTGTTGACGGCTCTGACTTGAGCCGCCGCCGACGCTTACGGTCACCTTGATGGCGGCACTATTCATACCCGTCACCGTGCTCTGCGTCGCCAGGGTGAGCGCCGACTGCGCCGCATAAATCGCACTCAGACGCGGGTCCTGTTTATCCTCCACCGATTGCGACAGCCGCTCCAACGCCTGTACCGCACTGACTGCATAGCCGGACAGCGCTGTCGTGACGCCATACTGGCTATTTTGCTGCTCGCGTAACCGATATTCGGTATCGACGGCGGTATCCAGCGTGATATCGCGCCCGTTCAGCAGCAGGGATTTGCCTGCCAGCAGGTCTGTTCCCGCAATTACAATATCCTCTTTTGCCACAATACCGATATCGCCCTCGCCGCTCTGTATGTGGCTGCGCAGCGTGCTCTGCTGGTTCACTTCATCTACTGAATGATAACGATTCGATTGCCAGCCTACCGTGCCGCTGTAACCGTCACCGCCCAGGTCGCCGATGGTCTTTCTGCCGCCGGTGGTTTCGCTGCGCGCGCTGTTTTGCCCGGGTTGGATCACGACATCGCCATGTTGAGCTTGCAGGAACACATCCTCTACGCCGCTTATCGCCGTACCCACAATCTGAATGTCGCCCTGATGACTGTTCAAGGTGACCGTCTGCCCGCTCAACGTACTGGCCGTCTGCGCCAGCGTGTCCCCCCGCTGTTTTTCGCTTGCCGTCTCGCTGGCGAAAGGTATCTGGCTGACATCATGATTAGGGCCGCCGCTGAGGTGACGGATTGACGAGCCGATACCCGGGATGGCATCGCTGAATGACCAGCCGCGACTGGATGTCTTCGCGTCCGTTTGCTCAGAATCACTCGCACTGAGCAGGCTGATATCCCGCTCCGCATTAATGAGAAGATTGCCTCCCGCTTGAACGGCGCTGCCCGCCACCAGAATATTACCGCCATCGGGAAGTCCCTCAGCCGATGATGTCGTCTGAAGTTGAATATCGCCGGCGGCGCTCAACGTGCTACCGGACTGATACACGCCCTGCGTACGCTGCTCGGTTTTACTGCTGCTCCGGCCTACCGACACGGCAATTTGCGGCGCGTCAAAGACTGCCGCCGCCGCTTCACTCATATATAAGCGGGCTTTCTGCGTCTCCCCGTCCGTTTTGCCGATATCGCGCAGATTTTGATAGCTGTCATACGGCGTGCCTTTCAGGGCGATGCCGATACCGCTGCTTTTGGTTTCATAACGGGTGGTGATATCCCGGGTATCCTGCCCTGGGGTAATAGCAATATTTTCGGCAAGAATATCAATGTTCCCACGGCTGTTATCATCGGTTTGGCTATTGCGTGCGGCGATAATGTCGCTACCGGTAACAAATACGTCTTTTCCGGCCTGGATAACCACATTGCCATCCGCTGCCCCCATCAGGCTGCGAGCCTCACTCTGGCGGGTTTCCGCGCCATCATATTCCGCTTTACTGGATTGTTTGCCGATGGTGAAACCAATACCTCCACCACTCATCAGACCGGATTTTTTCTTGGTTTGTTTTTCATAGTCACGTTGCTCTTCGATACTGGCCGTGATGTCGACATCATTACCTGCTTTAAGCGCGACAAGCGAGTTGCCAGTAATGGCGGAACCTTTCACATTGATATCATTATCGGCCTGCAACGCCACGCTATCGCCCGACAGCAGACTCCCTTTTTCCTCGGTACTGAAATGATCGCGAACGGTATGCGTCACCGTTTTCGAAAAGGTTTTCTTCTTAACCTTGGTTTCTTCAAAGAAGGTGTGCTGCGTTTCCGTCGCAGACAACAGGTTGATGTCGTTAGCGGCCTGCGCCGTCAACGCGCCGCCGGCAACCCCTTGTACGGCTTGCAGATTGATGTCTCTTCCGGCTTGCAGGTTCACCCCTTCTCCGGCGGTCAATTCGGTACTTTGCTGCGTGATGGTTTGCTGCCAGTCCGCATGGCGTTTCCACCAGTTGCCGCTATAGCTTTCCTCTTCCTCCGATAACAGATTGAGATCGCGACCGGCAGCCAGCGTGACATCGCCTTTGGCATTCAGAGTGGACGCTTCTGAAAGCACATCGCGCCCCGCCAGCACTTCAAGGTCGCCGCCGCTCAGCAATTGCGTCGCCGCGATCTCCTGCGTGCGGCGCTGAGCCGTGCCGCCGCCGTGGCGATTCAGCGTTTCCTGAAGGGTTTGCTGTGCGGCGAGTTGAATATCATTCGCCGCCGTCAGCGATAACCCCGCGCCGCCGGAAATCATGCCGGCATCAATCTGAATATTGTTCCCCGCATTGGCTTGCAACGTACCGTCCGCGGTCAACTGACTTCCCTGAACCCCCGTCTTCAGTGATGATTGACTTTGATCCAGCCGATTATTGGTCAACGTCAGCGCTTCAATCGACACATTGTTAGCGGCATTCAGCGTCATATCCTGCCCGGCGCTCAGCGTGGCGGCTACGTTGCGGATATCCTGGCCTGCCGTCATCGTCAGGTCATTGGTCGCACTGATTTGCGTCGTTTTACCCAATTCGGTAAATGTGATGGAACCCGTTCCACTACGCGGGGAGGCAGACGCGGATGTTTGCCATTCGCGGGATTCGGTTTTATTGATGATATCGCCGTTAATACTGGCAAGTTGCAGCGTGTTGCCTTCGATTCGGCTGCCGCTGTTGGTGATAGTATTTAGCGCAACCAGATTCAGACTGCCGTCCGATTTAAGCAGTCCGCCTTCCTGATTATCAATCTTGTCGCCGCTGGCGATAGCCAGTAACTCAACCGCATTAATCGTTCCACTGTTGGTGACGCTGCCCCCGGCGCTAAGATTAACCTGATTGGCGATGATGGCGCTGCCCTGCACGTTATTCTTGTCGGCCTGCGCCAGATACAATTTCGGCGCCAGGACGGTTTGCCCGTTGACCTCAATATTTTCCCACCAAACAATGCTCTCGCTGAGGTTGGCGACCTGCTCCGGCGTCAGGCTGACACCCAATTGCAGATCCAACCCTTTTTGCGCCGCCGCGGCGTTATCCATCAACTTTTGCATTTGCGACAAGTCGGAACCCGTACCATCAAGATAGCGTTTTCCGCTCTGATTCAACACCGCGTTGCTGATGTAGCGGGTGTCGAATTCGGCATCGCCCAGAAAACGATAAGCATGGTCGGCATCCAGGTTCAGTTTGTCCAGCAGATAGGACGACCCCAGAACTTTATCCGCTTGCGTCCATTGTGAACTTGTCTCCACCGGCGCCGTCGTCGATGGCTGTTGACCCAGCATACTCTGCAACTCATTGAACAGGCTGTTATCCACCTGCCCCAGTTGTTCCAGTTTAGGGTTGGTGTGGATCAGATAACGACTGTCGCTATTCGGGTCGACAACCAGCAGCCCATTGTTGCCCGCAGGCAGCGGATAATCAGCCAGTGGATTACTGCTTAATGCCTGTAAACCGTTGCCGATGGCGTCCATCAGTTCAGAAGCCGAAAGATGGCTGAACGGCTCAGACGATTCAACGTCTATCGGCGTCGCGGCGGTATCGGTGATAAGTTGCGGTTTTTCCAACTGGCTTAAAGACACATTTTTAGCCGTCGAACTGACCGCGTGGGCGTTGTGCCCCAACGTAGCGGCGTCGACGCTGGTATGACTCAGATCAACTGCGCCCGTATTGAGCGACGAATTATTACCAACCAGTTGGCGCGTGGTTTGTTTCTGCAATGGTGACAGCGTTTGCGTGGAGGCTAATACCGGCGTCACCGTAGTAGGGATAAAACCGCCGCTGCCCGGTTGCAAGGTGGTGTTGCTGATATCTTCGGCGAAATCGGCGGTAATGGTGCCGCCCGCCTGAATTAAAGCGTTATAGCTTTCGCCGGTGGTTTGTTCGTAGGTTGGGGAGCCTGATAACTTAAGTTCCATATAGGGTTCTAAATTATGGCGTTTTATGTAATATGGTGAAATGCCTATATTAGCGGATTCATAAGGGAAATAATAAGTTAAAAACTCGGTTAATGTGCCAGTCTGATACGATATATTATTAAGTTCGCCTCCCTTTAAATAAACATTATTTTTTGCTAATAACTCCGAAGCAACATTACTCATTATAGAACTATTTACATAAACATCATTCCCTGAACTAATTACTCCGATGTTTCCCTTTGCTGTAATGTTGATGCTTTTATTGGTAATAGCAATTTTTTTTACATAATCTTTAGCATAAGGAGCATAAAAGGTCACTTCATCTACAACATACCCTTCTCTGCCAAAATCAAAGAACATTCCATACTCATCTTCATCAAAAAAAGTTAATGGGATGAAAGCGTTTGTTTTTCCCGCCCACTCAGGAAATTCTGACGCTTCGTCACCACTCTCCGTCACCACCAACCCTTCCCGCTGATTGGTTAACGTGCCGGTATTAATCGTAATATCCCCATGCTGGGTTTCAATCGTACCGGAGCTATTTAATACCGATGCGCTGGCATTGCCCTGTTCATCACGCTGGATCCACAGATTATTACCCGCCAGAATATTGCCGAATACATTGCTGAGCGAATCGGAGAATAACCGCATATTACCGCCGGCATATAACAGGCTGGTATTATTCAGCGCAGATCCTGCCAGCATTAATAAATCACCGGTAACGCCAATCAGACCCTGATTGCGAATATCGTTTTCACTTACCAGCGATAATTTACCGCCGGCCTGAATACTGCCGGCTTCAAGTTGATTGATATCCTGTGCAGTAATCGAGGAGTCGCCGTCACCGGCCAGAATATTTCCCTGATTGGTCAGCTTTCCGCTACTGGCGAGTACCACTGATTTACCTTGAAGCGTACCGCGCTGATCGAGATCGCCCGCGACGTTGAGCGTTAAGCGGTTCCCGGCGGCCAATAACTGCGTAAACGCCAGCGGCCCGTTGATATCGGCGGTCAGATTACCTAGCGCCAGCAGTTGCCCGTTTTGTTGCAGTTCGTCGGTTTTGAGGCTTAAATCCTGTGCGCTGTAAATTTTGCCGCCCTGCTGATTGATCAGACGATGGGTTTGCAACGCCAACTGCGTCAATCCGAGTAAGGTGCCCTGATTTTCCAGCACGTCGGCGATGATTTCCGTATGCTGCGCCTGAATCAGCCCTTTGTTGACCCACTGAGGAATGCGCAATGTCAGCTTATCCTGCGCAATCAGGCTACCTTGCTGGGTAAACTGCTGCGTTTGCACCTCCAGATCCCGTCCCTGTAACCAGCCGGCATTATCCAGCGCCGCCGCTTTCAATGTCGTTGTGCCGTCCGACAGCACCTGCCCGGCCTGCTGATTGATCAGTTTTCCAGCGGTTTCCAGTTGTAATGCGGTTGCTCCCTGCAATACGCCGTTATTGTTCAGAGAATTATTGCCATGCAGCGTAAGACCGGCGGCATTAATCGTGCCCTGGTTATCAATATCATTCGCCTGAACCTTCAGCGCGCCGTCGCTGACCAACCGGGCATCCTGCGCATTACCCAGTAGATGTTTTACCGTTGCATTAAGGTTCTGATTACCGCGCAGCATTCCCTGATTGGTTAGCCAATTGGCGGTTACATCCAGCTTCAGTGCCTGAATTTGCCCGCGGTTATTGATATTCGCCGCCGTCAGCGTCGCGTTACCGCCGCTGACCAGTTGGCTATCTACCGCCCCCTGATAGTCTCCGCTCAGTTGCAGCGTGGCCTGTTCAACCCCCAGCATCTGCCCCTGATTATCCAAGTCACTAGCGATAAGGTGTAAATCGTCAGACTGCCACAGCCCCTGATTGATTAACCTGTCGGTATTAATGGTGCCGACACCGCCATTCAGTAAACGGCCCGGCGAGTGATTAAGCACGGAATCGGTAAATTGCAGATCAAAACCGCCAATACCGGTGACGGTCCCTGCGTTATCAAAGGTCGCGCCGCTTAAGGCCAGCGCGCCCTGAGAGTAAATATCGCCCTGATTGCCAATCTGCTCGCCTATAAATGACAGGCTGTTCAACCCCGCCAGCGTGCCGCCATTGACCAGGGAACCCACGTTGACGCTCAGATTACCCGCCTGCCACAGGCCAAGATTGTCGGCCTGTTGGGCCTGAATGGTTGCGGCGCCGCTGCTCAACAACTGACTGGTTTTATCGCCAATATAATCATTGAGATCCAGCAGTCGTAGCGCGGAAGTGCCCTGAATACGTCCCTGATTTTCCACCCGCTCAGCGCTAAGTCGCAGATCGTTCGCCTGTACGCTGCCGTTATTGTTGAGTAAAGCGCTGTTAATCACCCCGTCGCCATTGGTCAGCAGTTCACCGTTTTTGCGGTTGGTTATCTCTCTCTGATTGGTTATTTGCAGGCGATTCAGGCCCAACAGGCGGCCATCGTTATCCAACGCATCGGTATTCAGTTGCAGATTATTGGCCGCGATCTCTCCGCTCTGAATTACACGGCTTGCCGTCAGGGCGGCATCGCCGTCGCTAAGCAGTTGAGAACGATCATTACCCTGATAGCTATCTTGTAACGCCAGTTGCAACCTGTTTTGTCCCACCAGCGCGCCGGCGTTGAGTAATGCGTTTGCAGTCAACGACAGCAATTTCCCCTGCCAGAATCCCTGACTGCTGACGCTGCCCGCTTCCACCAGCAGTTCACCGCCGGTCAGCAGTTGTCCGGCGGCGCCGACGGTGAGTTCATCGGCCAAATCCAGTTCAAGCCCGCGTTCACCAACGATCGTTCCCTGATTGTCAACGACTGCCCGGTCAGTTGCAGAACGCGGCTTTCCCAACGACCGGTATTGCCAAGATGATTACCGTGCAGCGCTAAAAGCCCCGCCGTATACAGCAAGCCGCCGCCTTGATACTCACCGTTCAGCGACAATCCATCGGTGGCGACCACATCGCCGTCATTGCGGATAGCCTCACCGGCCAGTACCGCACTGCCGTTACTGGCTAACACGCCCTGATTATTAATCTGTATGGCGGTCAGTTGGCCGTCGCCGCCGGAAATTAATGTGCCGTTGTTCAGCAGCGTTCCCGCAGGCGCTGGCGTGCTGAGATCCCGCGCATCATCGGCCAGCGATAGCGCCATTGCCAACAAAGACGATTGATTGATGGCGGGTGAAGTAACCGCAATTTTCAGCGAGCGATCGCCCTGCACCCGGCCTTCGTTAATGAAACGATGAGTTTCAAGCAGCAGATTTTCAGCCTGCCACTCGCCGACATTAAGGGTATCAGCCGCCTGTAGCGTGGCGACGCCCTGCGTCAGCAATTTACCGCTTTGCAAATTTTGCAATGAATGACTGGCGGTCAGTTGTAGCGCCGCAAGTCCGATTATCTGTCCGGCATTGGCTATTTCATCGGCGGTCAGCGTGATCTCTTTTGCCTGCCATTGCCCACGGTTGTCGACGGTTTGCGCCGTAACGGCGTTGTCGCCCTGACTAAGCAACGCGCCGCTATTCTGCAAGCTATTGCGGATCGCCAGCGTCAGCGCGTCAACGCCCAATAGCGTTCCCTGATTATCCAGATCGGCGGCATCCAGTCGTACTGATTGCCCTTGCAGCGTACCCTGCTGTTTTACCGTTCCCGCGGCCACATTCAGGTCACTGCCTCCGTGGATTAGCCCACGGTTATCAAGACTGCCTGACAAACTGAGTTGAAAGTCATCAACCCCCGTGATCCGCCCGCTATTGTTCAGACTGCCGGCGGCGATATTCAGCAGATTGCCGTCCAGCGTTCCCTGATTGTCCAGTCGGTCAAGAATATTCAAATCCAGATGTTGGATGCCATCGATTTGCCCGCGATTAGTGAGTCGATCGCTCTGAGCCAGCGTGGTCAACGCCCGCAGAGTTCCTGAATTATCTATGGCCAGAGAGCTCAGGTACAAGGCATCGCCGCTAAGCCAGTCGCCGGTATTGATCAGCTTGTCATCCGCATGCAGCACACTGGATTGAAGAGATCGGACCTGACCGCCGTTGGTGATGTTATTCGCGCGCAGATCCAGGCGCTCGCCCTGCAATATCCCCTGATTAACCATGTCATGCCCTGACAGCAGCCAACGCCCTTGCGCCAGCAGACTGCCGGTATTATCGAGAGCGTATGCCGTCGCCTGCGCATCACCGCCGATGCTGGTTTTGCCACGGTTAAGCCAGCGATCCGCATTCAGTAAAAACTGCTTCGCCTGCAACTCGCCGTCGGTTTCCGCCTGGGCGGCGGTCAGGGTCAGCGTATTCCCCGCCAGCAATTTACCGGCTGCATGCTGTACCAGTTGACGATCGGCACTGACCGTCAGCGAATTATCGGCCTGAATAACCCCCTGATTGTCGAGAAAACCACTGTGAATCTGTAAATCCGGCGCGGTCAGCGTACCGTTATTGGCGATGTCGCCGGCAGTAACCGCCAGGGTTTCCCCAGCCAGTAACACGCCACTGTTATTTAGACCGTTATTCAGGCCGGCCGTCAGCGACGCTCCCGTGCTGAGCGTGCCGCTATTAAGCGCGGCGCCGCCAGACAGATTGATCATCTGTTGCGCGTTAATCGCGCCGTGGTTATCTATCGTCTGATTGTTCAGATCAATATTTTGACTCGCCGCGACATCCCCCTGATTGGCGAGATAGGTACTGTGTAACGCCAGCGTTTCCGCTTGAATCGCCCCCCAGTTCGCCACGTCGTCGGCCAGTATAAACAGATGGCTGTCGGTCAGGATTTTCCCCTGATTATTCAGCAGCGTTTGTAACTCAAGCTTCAAATCGCCGCGGGCGCTGAGCAATCCAGCGTTGTCAATGCGGCCTGCCTTCAACGTCAGTTGTTCAGCCGCCGACAGCGAGCCGCTGTTAATCAGTTGGTTGCCCCCAAACGACAGCCCCTGCAATGATGCGATATCACCCTGATTATCCAGCGAATCAACGTTCAGATTCAGCGTCTTCCCGGCCAAGGTGCCACGCTGCACGATTTGCCCGCCTTGCAGCGTCAACGTATCACCGGCGGTCAGATTACCCTGCCAGTCACTTTGTTGAGTGGCGCTAATCGTTGCGCTATTTTTAGCTTGCAGCTGTGCGTCACGGGTGGCGGTCAACGTTTCGGCCTTAAGCCGGATAGTTTGCGCCCCGGCAATCCCGGACAACGTGATGTCTTTGGCTTGGATGCCAAGCTCGCTCTCGGCTTTGATACCGCTTAAGGCGTCCTGCCGTAATGCGCCGTCGGCCGTTATCGCCACGTTATCGGCGGCTAATTGGGTATTATTTATAGTGACATTGTCACTTTTTACTGTTAGATGATGTCCGGCAGTGACCGTACCTTGCGCATCGACACCCGCGCTAATCCGGGAATGGGTCGCGTTCAAGTCACCTTCCGAGGCAAGCGTAACGGATTGTCCCGCACGTAACGTGGCATCCGTCAGGGCGATCCCCGAATTCCCGTCGAGAGTGAGTTCGCCGTCGGCCTGCTGCTTGCCTTGTAGCGCCAGCGCTTCTCCTTTCGCACGAATATTTCCCTGTGCAACCGCATCGCCAACGCTGAGTTTGCCATTCGCCGACAGCGTGATATCACCGCTGCGGGCACTCAGATTACCGACGTTGACGCCGACCCCTTTATCGTTGGATATCAGCGTAATTCGGTTGGTGTACATGCCGCCTAATGCGCCGGTATCCAGCGCCACTTTGATGCCGCTATTATCCGCCGTTTGCGCCGTCACATTGTCGTTTGCATCGACCTGATTCGCACCGAGCACCACCTGAGCTTCATTAGCGTTTAACCCCGCGTTGATCTGTGCCGTGCGGGAAATCAGGCTGAAATAGTCACTTTTACTGGCATCCAGCCCTTGCCCCGTGAGCAAAATATCTCCGCGCTTTACGTCAATACTTTGTAACCTGCCCTGCGCGTCAAATTGCGGTTTGCCCGTCGTCAACGTGACCCGAGGGGTATTGATAAATCCGCAGCCATCACAGGTGATGCCGTAGGGGTTGGCGACCATCACGCTGGCCTGTTTCCCGCCTACTTCCAGATAGCCGGCCAGCGTACTGCGATTGGGCGATACCACTTCGTTGATAATGGCGTCCGCCGCCTTACCTTTCAGATTAGGGTTATTCTGGATCAAACCGCCAAGCTGGGTCGCATTGAGCCGCTCCGTGCCGTTATTCAGGATCAATCCTGATTTATCGACATTGAAGTCGTGGTATTGGTTATGGGAAATACCCGCGCTATTCGGCGTCGCAATGTTCACCACGGGTACGCCGTTGCCGGCTTTATCCACCGAGGTATTGCCGGCGGCAACATTGACGCCGGCCGCCATCGCAGGCAGAACGGGCTGGAAGGCGATAAGATTAATCAACGTATAAGCGATTAACCGTTGCGTTGTTTTAATTGTTTTCATCCCTGTCCCCACACTGTGACATGTTTCAGCGGCTAAAAAGAAACACCGATGCGGTAATAAACGGCAATCGCATCAGGATTTAACCAGCCTGGATAATCCAACGGCCAACCGACGGTGATCTGCTGCGCCAAATACCGATTGGCGACCCCGGCACCGAGCGCCGCCCCCCACAAAGTACCGGCGGATTCGCCATCCCCTTGATGCGCAGAAAGATGCCCGCCATCCAGCGCCGCCGTTAAGGTCAGTTCGCCCAATAACGGCAATGCCACAGGCCGCCAATTGATTTCATTGCGCCAATAGCCGCCACGGTTGCCTGAAAGGTATTGTTCTTTAAATCCACGCACCGAACTCTCTCCGCCCAGCGTGACCTGCTCGCTGCCATACAACGTCTGTGCAGAATACTGACCGTAGAAGTTGGTGAGATAACTGATGTTTTCAGTAATCGGGTGGTAATAACTGGCGGCCAGCGTCAGCTTGTTAAACGCCGCCCGTGGCGCATCGCTATCTTTGCCAACATCGCTTTCCGCCCCAAACCAGCGTGTCCCGCGGCTGTACGCCGGGTTAAATGTCGCCAGCCCGCCCCACAGTTTCTGGCTGTGATTAACGCCGACAATGGCCGTGCTGAGTTTTCGGCTGCTGGACTGCAAAAGCACATCATTGAGGTAGTTATGCCCGATACGGTGAGCCATGCCCGCCGACAGACTGGTTTTCATATCGCCATTACGAAAGACCACACGCGACACCGACAGACGGTGCGTCTGACTATCGCCGGTGGAATGCCAGAGGAAATCCCGGTTCAGGAAATCATTGCGGTAGCGGCTCCAGGCGTAGTCATAATTGAGATTCCAGTAGCCATAGGGCACGGAAACCCCGGTTTGAAAATTTTTTGCATTCTGGCCGGCGGAAAATCGGCTGCTGTGTCCGCCGTTGATAAACCATTGATCGGCAAGGCCCAACAGGTTGTCTCCCCACAGCCCGCCGTTTAGCTGTTGCTCGCCGGTGCTTTTTTGCCCACTATTATCAAAACTTATGTTTGCCGTCAGCGGCAGTTGTTTTTTACTGGTTAAATTGACGATGGAATAGCCCGGCTGGCTTCCCGGCAGAATTTCAATGCTCACCTGCTGCGTCGGCATACGGTTAATCTGTTCCATCCCCTGTTCAATATCCCGCAGATTAAGGATTTCACCCGCCAGTCCGGGAAATACCTGCTTTATAATTCGTCTTGATTCATTATCGATTTTAATATATTGCAGTCGACCTTCCAGAATATCGATCTGTAATACGCCACTGGATAAATCCTGCTCACGAATAAACGCACGACTGGTAATATACCCTCGCTCGATATACCAATTACTTACGTCATGGATAAGTTTATTTATTTCATTAACATTAATACAACGATTAATATAATTGTTATTTAACCTTTCTTTATCTTTTTCGCTCAATAATGAACTATGGTTATAGCGAATTGCCTGAATAGCGAAGCAATGGCCCCGTTCGGCATCACTCCCCGCCGCTTGCCGCTCCTGGCGTTGATTCAGTTGTAATAAGGATTCACGCTGCTGGCGAGCCTGTTCAATGATTTCCGCTTGTCGTTGTTGTATTTCATTTCGGTCTGCCGGGTTAAGCGGTGCCGACAATACGAAATAAGGAAAAAGAATAGGCAGAATCAAAAGCCGCCTGATAAAAACCAGCATCGTTTTCATCCCTGAGGTTATTAATTTTTTCTGGCATAGTAGAACCGTTAATTACCAAGCTCAATATATTTTTCGACATATTATTTTACAATAATTAATTTGGCTTAACTCAATACAAAATATCGCACTAACGAATAATTACAGAAATATGACGTTCGTCATTTCGATGCCGCAAAAAATAGTGAATTCCACGTAGGAAATAGAAGAATAATGACACCGCAAGAAATCAGGGAAACCTGTGGCATCTTGAATGGCATTTTTGATGCATCATATTGTATATTGATGACTTTGGGCGGCGCTGACGCCCTTTCTTTGGGAGCAGGCGTGAATTATCCAATCGGACCAATCAACCACAGCTATCTGGGTTCCAGCGTTTATACCATGTTGCGCGAGGCGCTGATTGTCGGTCGCCTCAAGCCTGACGATCGCCTGCGCATCAGGGAGCTTGCCGCGCAGGTCGGCACCAGCGTTACCCCGGTGCGGGACGCGATTCTGCAACTGGCTAAAGAACAGGCGCTGGTGCTGAAGACCCCCCGCGATATCCGCGTTCCACAATTAACCGAAGATCAATTCAAAGAAATCCGTACCCTGCGACTGTCGCTGGAGGGAACGGGCGCAGAACTGGCGGCCGGATTGATTATTCCGCAGGATTTACGGCGTATCGAAGAAAATATTCAACGCAACCGCCAGGCGATTGAAGACAAAAACCTGAGCGAGGCGTTGCGGCTGAACAGCGAATTTCACCTGTTGCTGGCGCAGTCGGCCCAGATGCCGCTGCTGACGCAGTTTATCGGCAGCCTGTGGATGCGCACCGGGCCGCTGATTGCCCGGGCCTATGCCCATTTCTCGCTGCAAATGGCTATCGAACATCATCAGGAAGTGCTGACCGCCCTGCGCCAACAAGACGGCCAAGCCGCGATGCGCGCCATCCAGCGCGATATTCTGGATGGCAGCGAAACCATGCTGGCGTTTATTGCCGCCGAGCAGCAGGCGTAGGCTAAGCCGGCTCCCGCCGGCGGTATCAGGCCGCTTTTCCCGGCGACAGCAGTTCGTTGATCAGCAGCCGGACTTCCTTTTTCTGATCGATAAACGCGGAAAGCAGCGCGGTAAAACGGGACTCGTCCAGTGAGTCCGCCGTTTGCCGGCTGCACAGGCGTAGCGTGGTGTTCTCATCCAGCGCCAGCCAGCAACCTTTCATCGCCGCCATTTCAAAATTAAGCAGCAGCATAAGGTGATAGGTCGCCGCAGGGTTATCGTCTTGAAAGCGCATAATCTCGCCGTGCAATAACAACGCGTCGCCATTAGCGGGCATTTCCAATACGGCCGCCTCCTGCCCGCCTTGCTCATACAGCGCGCAAACGCCGTCTTGTAAACTAAGCGAAACCTGATGAATCTTGCCGTAATGGTGTAATAAACGGGTAATATGTTGTTGGGCCGGTGTCATGGATTTTCTCCTTAATCACGATTAACTTTTCAGTTGCAAACCTGTCTGCTGCAACTGTTGTATTGCGCTGGCGGTGGACGGATGCGCTTTGGCGATTTCTCCGCCGAGCGTGTAGCTTTGCGGTATCGTCTGGTCCTGGCCGTAAGTGAAGCTGACGCTGCCAAGCAGTTTGCTCATGGTTACGGCCGCGCTGCTTGCGGCGTTGATGATGACTGCCGGCGTAGTGAACCCCTCGCTCTTTTTCACCGTCTGCATGACCTCGATACTCGCCAGGCGCAGGTTGCTCTTATCTTTGAACAGCGCGATAACGTCATCTTTTCCTTGCGTTTTATTCTGAATACCCTGCTCTACTTTTGCCCGAACATCGTCTTTCAGTTCCAGCCCCACCGTCACCGTGGCGTTATCCTTATCCTGCAACCGACTCACGATATCTTTTAACGCCGGATTTTGCGCAATCATCTGATTAACGCGATCGGCATTACTGGGCGGCAGCGTCGAAAACAGATGGCTGCCCAGCACTTGAAACAGGCCGTTTTCCGTCAGTTTGCTCAGATTGGTATATGAGGTGGAGTGTTTTACGCTGTCCAGCGTCGCGCCATCCCGCATCGCGGCGTCCTGACGCAGGTCCAGACGTTTCAACTGCGTCAGCACCTGATGCTGCATGTCCGTTTTCGCGGTTTTGTCGGCAAAATGCTCGCTCAGGATGGCCAACTGGTCATCCGGTTTGGTCATTTTTTTCACATTATCGAGTACCAGATTGCTGGCCGGATCGGTAAAGGCCGCCGCCAGCGATTGGGTCATCGAGGCGATGTCGGTTTTTTGCATCGGCACCGCTTTCTTCATATTTAAGCTGATAGACTGGTTGGTACGCGAATCCACCGCAACGTTTACCCCAACGCTCGCCGCCGCAAAGATCGGGACCAGCCCGGATCCATCATCGGTGGTTCTGGCGATCCCGCCGTTGATCCCGGCGTTGGCCCCCAGCGCAATCTGATTCATGAATTGCATACGGTTGTCGGAGACCGTATAGCTGTCCGAATTTTCACTCTGCTCGACACTTTTGGCGCTGTTCGCGGACAGCACGTTCGCGCTTGCCGTCATCCCGGCAGTTCCGCGCAGCGTGACGGTGGAAGGCTTAGCGCCTTTGGTGGTCAAGTCAATCCCGCCGCGTATCTCCAGCGCGGCGCTGCCGTCCAGATTAAAGCTGACCGTTCTGCCCGACTTCACGCTGTGTTGTTCGCCCTTATCCATCAGGGCCAGCGGGTTAAGCGTGCCTTTGGTCAGCCCTTCGATAAACCCTGGCAGCTCTTCCTCGGTCAGTGAAAATTTCATGGCGTTCTGCTGCGCCACCTGTAGGCTGGCGGATATGCTGGCAGAGGCGCGAATATCGGGAACAAAGCTGTGTTTATCGTTGATTTCCTGCGTCATTTCCGCCGAGGTGGTCCCCGTCAGGTATTCACTGACGTCGTAACCGCCGGAATAGGACAGTTTGCCGGTAATGCCGCCGCTGCGTTCGAACGTCACAGAAACGCCGTTATCCCCGCGGGCAAAGCTCAAATTATAAGTCCTTTCGCCGCTGACGCTGCCGCCGGGCACCGGCGGGAAAGGCAGCGGCGTTCCCAATACCACAAACGCCAACGATGCGCCGCCGCCATAAGTGCGGCTGAAAGCGATGCTTTCGCTGCTATCCAGCGACAGCAGCGTGGCTTTCATTTTATCAATCATATCGGTCTGGCTGCCGGCCCGCATCACGGTTCTGGACGTGACGCTGACCGCGTTCTCCTCTTTCCTGAACGCTTTCATAAACGTTTTGATAGAGTCGTAGTCCGCTTCCAGCGCCTTATGATTGGCAAAGCCCATATCGGTCAGTTTCTTCACCGGGTTCGCCCCGTAGGTATCCTGCCGCAGCGCGTTAAGCTCCGTGGTCAACGAGGCCAGCGCCTCCTTGCCGGGCGACGTGCCGGACAATGTACCGAGGCGGTCGGTCAACTGATACAAATCCCCCAGGGTCAGCGTATCCAACACCAGCCGGGTTTTAGCCAGCGACAATGCATCGTGGGTATCCCGCTGCTGACCGAGCGTAGCGGAATTCAGCTTCTGCTGTATCGGCATCTGGTTATCCACAAACTGTTTCACCAGCGTTCTGGCCATACTCTCTTTGGATGCGGGGGTGGTTTCCATGGCGGCGAGCAGCATGGGCGCCAGATCTTTCTCCTGACGACTCAGGCTGACGGCATTGGACTGTTCGTCCGGGAGCGCCGGTTTGCTCTGCGTGTTTATCGCGCCATTGGCATCCACTACGCCCAAATGTTTTCCGATGTTCAACGCGGCTCTGGCCGAACTGGTCTCCAGTTCGGTACGAAACTGCTTTAATAGGTCCACCAACGGCTTACCCTGTTCGCCGAGATCCAGTTTTTCCATCTTGCTCGCCAGATCCATCATTGGTTCCTGAGGTTGACCGGTGTTCGCCTCCAGCTTTTTCAGCAAAGCGGTCTGCATCTCATAAATCGGCTTCAGCCCTTCCCGTCCCACCAGTTGATGCTGTACATGGTTAGCAAAGGTCTTTATCGGTCGGGGTATATCCAGCGACGTGTTGAAGATATGCGCCCGCACCAGATCGGACAGCTTGCTTTTAACCTTCTGCGACTCTGCGCCGGTTTTTCCCATAATCTGCAAATCGGCTTTGGCCGTAACGCCGGTAGCCGGCAACCGCTTGCCTTTGGTGGCGCGTCGCAAGGTGCCGAACACGGTTTCCGCGGCTCGCGCATCGTCGGAAGGCGTTGCTTGTCCTTTCGGCACCTCGCTTTTCCACTCGTCCGACTGCCGGGTATACAACTGATGCTCGTCGTGCGCGATTTGTAAATGATGCTGCGCATCGGTTCCGATGGCGTTTATTTTACCGTCTATCGGCGTACCGACCGGCCGCCACTGCGCAGCGCCGTGATGAGCCGCGTTTTGCCAGTCGGCTTTCGGCAGTTGAAACAGTTGCCCTTCTTTATTCAGCGCAAAAAGGTTCTGCTGCTTGTCCAGCGTGATGTCGCGTATTTCACCGGACAGGCCGTTTTTGGGCAGCGCCAGCGGCGGGATAGCCACTTGATCCAGACCCGGTTTATGCTGGTGGAAATGCAGATCGCCTTGCTGATTGACGGCCACGAATTTATTGCGATTAATCATCGCGATGACCGAAACGTTGTCCTCTTTGCTAATACCGGGCAGCGCGGTACCGTCAGTCGGCATCTGGCGCACCTGCGACAGGGCGAACACCGTATTGTCGCCGTGCATGAATTCATCGGATTTCTGGCCGATAGATAACGGAGTAATTTTGCTGTCTTTCAGGATGTAGGCCTGATTATCCAGCCCGCGCTTAAGCTGACCGGCCTCGACGCTGGATGCTTCCCAACTCTGGCTGTTTTTATCGTAAAAATGAACTTTTCCGTCCTGGAGCGCCAGCTTCCCCAAGCGCCCCAGATCAATGGTATCCAGCCCCACCGGCGCCTGAGCCTTCAGCCCCAGCGCGTCATCCACCACCAGACGATCGCTCAGATTCCAGCCTGGTTCCGGCGACAGTCCATTTTGCCCCAATGACGCCACGTGTTTTTGACCTTGCCGATCGGTCGCCAGCGCATGCGTCTGGCCGTGCTCATCATGGGCAAATCCGGTAATGCGGCGATTGGCCCCCAACGTGGCGTCCAATTCCGGCGTATCATAAGACGTCAACGTCACGCTCTTCTCGTCTTTCCCCGGCAGCGGCGCATGGAAGAGATTACCCTCATGATCGGCGATCAGCAGGTGTTCGGCGGTGAGGGCAACGGACTGCGCCTGTACCGGTTTGCCATCATTCAGCAAGTCGACAGGCTGGGGAGACGCGTCCAGCGCGGACAAAAGATGCAGTTGCGTCAGGTGATCGCGCTTGGTCAGCACCGCCAGTTGCCCGTTTTTATTGGCGGAGAAATCGCTGATTTCGTCGCTGAACTTCGACGCGCCCGCCCCTGATGAGAGGTTATTCAGAGTATGTTTATCCTCAACCGCATACAATTGCCCGTCGCCCTGCCGGGATAACAAGCTGTGAGGAACCTCGCTGGTTTGCTGCCAAACGCCGAAGTCGGGGCTGAGCGCAAACAGTTTTTTATCATGAATGCGCAATTGCTCGCCCGGCGCGGACGCGGAGGCCGGCTGTCGGTAAATCCCGGTCAGCAGTTCGTGATTCATCTTTCCCGACAACGGGATACTGACCTCTTCTCCGCGCGCGCCGGCAGAAGAAGACTGAAGCTTGATTTGGCCCGGCGTAAGCGTCAACTGCACGCTGCCTGACGGCGCACTGCCCGCACGGCCCACGCCGGGAATGGGGCTGCGCCCGCTGCTGTGCAGCGCGATAGCGTTTTCCCCCTCGCGCTGGATCACAAACACGCGGCCGGATTTATCTAACAACGCGTGCTGTTGGGCGTCCTGGCTTTCATGATGGGCAATAAACGGCTGACTGTTTTTCCCCAGAGTCTGCTGTAATAACGTCGCCAACGTATTCGGCAGCCCTTTGCCGAACTGAATTTTGCCATGGTCATCTATCTTAACCTTGAATTCCTCAGGGGGAGCGAAGCGCGTCAGATTCCGAATCGGCCCGCCGGAACCCAGCGATGAACGTGAAGGCGCAATGGCGCTTGACGGCTGAGAGGTTGCCCCGGAAATCGGCGTCTGATGGCTGCTTTCGCCTTGCTCGAATACCCTGCGGCCCACCTCGCGCGGCGGCGAACCGGCCGGCGATGAGGGGGCGGTATAGAAGCGCTGCGACCCGTGGCTGTCGCTGTCGGCATTGCTGTGCCGAGGGGAAGCAGGCAACGAGCTTGGGGGCGTAAAGAACCGCTCGCTATGCCCTCGCTCACTGCCGGTCAGTCTGCCGCCGCCTCCCGGTGATAACGACCCCGGCGACGATTCCCGACGCGCCAGGCTCTGAATCGGCCCCCCTGACGACAGCGAATCGCGCAGCGAGCGCGGCAAACCCTGGATCAATCCGCCCGAGGATAGCGACGAGCGCAGATCCGTCGGACGCGCGCCCTGATGCCTCACCTGACTGCCGCTTCCCTGCTCAAGCACCGGCGGCTTATTTTTATCATGCAGTCCCTGCTGAATCAGCGACGGCGAACCTTTCTGACTCGCGTTACTGCTTTTACCCTGCGCTAGCGTGGATTGGGACGATGAGGCTGGTTCAATCTCCGAAATTGGCCTGCTTGACTGCACGTGCTGAATTTTTTGCATAATCAACTTCCCCGGATAAGAAAATGGCGTTGCTTGCTAAGTGGCCGTATTTGTTTATCGGTTCCCTCACCCCTTTTTTCTCTTTGCCAGCCCCATCCGGAACCAATGCGCTCCTTTTCATCACTTAACACTCGACTAACCACAAATCGCCATTTACTACGGCTATTTGCTACCAAAACCAACCCTGTAAAGGAGCAACCATGTCTGAAATCACACTCTCATTTAACCTGCCGCCCGGCGCGGGACTCTTGACGCCAAACACCGACTCACCGCAGTCCGCCAGCGGGGGAGCTTCGCCCCGTTCCGCACATCAAAACGACCAACTGAAAGAAACGATGGGGATGCTGCTCAGCGCCCTCCTTCTCTCCGCCGCAAGTGGCGGACAAGCGTCATCGGGCAACGATCCGACCGGCCAAGCCGCCGAACCCGGGAGTTCCGGCGGTCAGAACGCCGGTCAGAATAGCAGCGCGGCCGACATGCTGATGAAACTGCTGGAAGCATTGATACCCAACGATGCGCAAAACAACACCTCCTCGGGCGCCGGTCAGGGCGCAGGCGCATCGCCGCTATCGGGAGCCGCCGGCAGCGGGGACGCGCAACAACCGGAAGACCTGAGCCGGAAATTATTACAGGACACCACAGACAATGCGCTGAGTAACGCCATCAGCCCCACCGGCGACGGCGGTGGTCAGATTAGCGACAACCCGCTGTTGAAAGCGCTGCTGGAACTGATTGCCAACCTGATGGATGCGCAAAAGGGGGCATTCGGTCAGCCGAATAATCAGGACAAGGACATTTCCGCGCCGAGCAGCGCGGCAGCGCCGACGTCATCCGGCGGCGGGAAAGGCGCACCATCTGTTCCTGCCGACGGCAATGTCGGCAGCGGCGGTTCGCCCGGGTTTTCAGCCCCTGCCGGGAACGGCGCCGCGCCCTCTTCACCGCCTTCCTCACCCTCTTCGACCGTAGCTGGCAACGGCGCCGTATCCGATACCGGTAAGGCCGCCGCTGTAGCCTTTCCCACCGCCGGTAGCGACGTCACCACCGTGGATGAAACAATTAAGGTCGGCCCCGGACAAGTTTTTGACGGTGGAGGTAAAACGTTTGTCGCCAGCAGTAAATTAGGCGATGGCAGTCAGAAAGAGGGACAGAAGCCGGTGTTTGAACTGGCTCACGGCGCCACCCTGAAAAACGTGGTGTTTGGCGATAATGCCGCGGACGGCGTGCACGTGCGCGGTGATGCCGAGATTAACAACGTGCATTGGACCAACGTCGGTGAAGATGCGCTAACCGTTAAATCCAACAACGGTAAGCCGGCCAACGTACACATCACCAACAGTAGCGCGCAGAACGCCTCAGACAAAGTGTTCCAACTGAATGCCGATGCCAATCTGACCATTGATAACTTCAAGGTGAAGGATTTCGGCACCTTTATTCGCACCAATGGCGGTCAGCAAGGCAATTGGAACATGAACCTGAGCAATATTGACGCAGAAAACGGCAAGTTCTCTTTTGTGAAAAGCGACAGTGATAACTTAAAAATCACCGGTAACAACATCAATCTGGTGAACGTCAATAATCACTACAAAGTGCCCGATTCCGCCAGCATAGGAGTGAACTAAGATGCTGCACATAACAGGCGATAATCACGCCGCGCCTTCCCGCTGGGCTGACGTGGTGAAGCAGGGGGGATACCTGACCCCCATGCAACGCGAAGCGTTCGAACGCGCTATTGGTTTGGTTCGCGAACAGCTGAATGCCGTGTTGTCGCGGCGAAGCGCGCCATACCGTGGCAAATTCGCGTTTGACGCGTTTGTCGATTCGCTGGAGCCGGACTTTCTGCACCAGGCCGAGGGGCGCATCGCAAACGATTTACACAGCGATGCGGCCCAGACGGCATTCTGGATCGCCCGGCGGGTGGCGGATAATTGCATCGCCCTGCGCCGGCAGTAACGGCGTTTAAAAAGGCGGTGTGATAACCACACCGCCTCAGACAAATAGCGTTATGACGCACGACCGACGCTTATTCTTTAAATGGATGCTGATCCGTTTTAGGCTGGCTGGCGCGGTAGGCATCCATTATCGGCGCCCAGTCCATTCCCTGTGGGATAGGATGTTGCTTAAATAACTCGCCGTATTTTTCGTCAAAATTTTTAAGCGTTACGGTAAATTGGCTTATCCCTATTGGGAATTTTTTATCGTACCAGTCATCGGTAACCTCTTCGGCAATACCCCGGGCAAGTAATAGATCCGGACTTGCGCCAAGCCCACGCCCCATCAAAACAACCTCATAATAGCCGCCGGGCGCCAGCCCAAAGTACAAACGTTCCCGGCGATCATAGCGTCCGTGTATTTGATAAACCGTCCTCATCTGCTGCTCTAAATCCGCGGGTAAATCAACCTTGATGCGGTAACGTTTACGATCGTAGAAGGACACCATTTCTATCACCGCTTTGTCTGGGACAACGACGCCCTCGGTAGGCAATCCGCCCCCCCCGGCCCAGTAGTAACGCTGACCTTTGATTCGGTCACTTAAGAGCCCGCCGGCCCCACCGCCAGCTTCGCGATCGGAGTAAACCAGTTTTCCATCACGATAAAACTCCGTCCGCGTATTTCGAGTGATATCAATATTGCTGCCGGTACCATATCGCCATGAAAAGTCCGGGATCATTGGTGTCGTAGCACAGGCAGCCAATGAGATACAAAGCCCCAGTAATACAATAAGTTGTTTAAACATCATGCCTCCTGATTGCCGATGATATGCCGCCGCTCCCGGCTCTCGCTGGTTTCCTGTTTGTGGGTATTGGCCGGATTGGCGATACCCTGACTGCTGGCGCTGTGGTGCATATAGTCACGACGCAGCGCCCGGTAAACCTCCGGCGGCAGCGACTGACCCAGGTTCTTCACCACGCCCTGCTCGTTGGCCGCCAGCGCCCAGTACTCATCCAATTTAGTCAGATTCACCGCCGGAAGTTTGGCAGCGCCAGAATCAAGTCTATTAGCAGGGATTGTCGGATCCCACTCCTTAAACGGTACGCCGACAGCCCGCCCCGCTTCCACCATCATATGTAACGGAATGCGGGCGTATTCCCCCTCCACCACCCGGCTCATCACCACCTCCACATAAACGGCCTTTCTCGGCCAGGCATCATCCTTCCCGCGCCGCCGGATAAACGAATAGGGAAGTAAACTGATTTCCCCCACCGGTGGCGTGGCCCCACGCCGCAAGTGAGGATTAAGCCGTCCGACCCAGCCCAATGCAACTTTCTCCTCGGCATAGGCCAGCGCCTGACGATAGGCGCGGCTGGCCGTATCGGGCGTGGAGGCCTCTTCTTCACTCATAAAGCGCTCCAGTTCGATACACTCGGTCAGCGCCGGGTTGCTGTTCGGGTTACGCAGACTCCAGCGGCTGTAATAGCCGCCGCCGATATCCGAGTGCGCTCCCGGCAGAGCCAGTTCGGTAAAATGCGACGGGATGCTGGTGCCGATGGCCGTAGGGGTAATGCGCGATAGCGGAAAGTGCTTCCGTACTTCATCCAGCGCCGTCAGATGCACCACCCGCTCGGCGCTGTCGTCCCGCAAACGGATATTGACGCGGGGATGGTACGACGATTTGACCGTATCAAACAGCCCGACAAACGCGATGCGCACATCCTCCCGACTGCTCCAGTCAAACCCGGCTTTCAGGCGGATGGTGTCGGTATTGGCCACCGCCCGCACCAGGGGATGGTCGGCCTTTTGGTCGATAACATTAACAAAATGGCGCGCCGCCGCCGCCCCACGGCTAAAGCCGAACACATCGAACATAATCCGGTGGATGCATTCAATATTGGGGAGTATTTCTTTCAGATCATCATCTATTGCCTGAACAATAGATTTCTCACAGGCTTCCGCCACTTTACCGGCAATCGACGTATTCTCCCCCAGGAAATCAAGATCCAGCCCTTTGGTCAACATATCATCCGAGAGATATTCCCTATCACTTTCCCCGGCGACCGGATCACGGGTTCCAATACCACTGATATAGCTATGGGCGATCAACGCACCAGCAGCGAGATCGTATTGGATGAATAACTTGCCCACATTAGTAATATCGTTAGCCGCACTGTCTCCCACCGGAAGCCGCCCCATCTGGCAGCCGCGCAGCTCTTGTTCCCGCTGTGCCGGGTCTGAACAGGTTTCCGCCAGCCATTGCTCGACTTTCTTGAGGCCCGATTCGGCATTATGGGTGTTGTTTCCGGTGCCGTCGAAGAATACGCCGATGCGCAATACGTTGATTTGGTAGCCCTTGACCTCAATCACGTAGGAATGGTTGGTAAAGAAGCGCACCTGTCCGGCTTTCCCTGGCTGATGCGCCTCCGGCAACGGCCGCTCGGGGGCGGTCAGGCACAGGTCGCCGGTGGTGGCCTTGACGTGTTCCCGCCGGGTGCCCTCATGCCCGGTATGCTCCGCCGCATAGGCCGGTACGGTACTTGGCCCTTCACTGAGCATTTCACGCGATTGCGCGGCTTTAAGCCAGGGCTGCGTTTCCAGTTTTACCGTTATCGGGCCAACGGCGAAACCCTGAACTAACGTCGGCCCCTCTTTGAGCGTCACCGTTATGGCGTTGCCGGTATCGTCGGCCAGCGTCGCGCTTAGCCCCTTAAACGCGCGATTGTGCTCATCGCGAATCTCAATCTCTATCCAATTATCGTAATGTTCGCAGGGAATACAGTAAGGATTTGCCGCCATCAGTTGACTCCTGTCAATTTATCATGCTGCGCCAGCCAATGACTGACCTGCGCCCATTCCGCCTCGTTCAGCATCAGCGGCGCGCGAATACTTTCCAGAGGAAATCCGGCCTGCAAGGTCAGCGCGCCCGCCACCACGCCATCGAGCACATCCTCCTGAAGCCTTTCCGTATTGGCTTGCCTCAGCACCGGCAAAATGGCGCCTGCCGGATCCGGATGACGTTCCATCATCGTTGTCATGGTCTGCCACAGGCGGCGACGCAGGATATAGGCGTGACGACTTTCGTCATACAACGCCGCCAGATGATGCGAATGAATAGGAAACCACGGGGTCTGCAACGAGGGACGAAACCGGGTATCGGGACTACGCGCAAACCCGCTGCCGTTAATCCACAGCCCGGCGCAGGGCCCCAGAACCGTATCCCGTTCCTTCGGGGTCATCGCGCTGAATATGGGCAGAAAAATACGAGGGTCAGAGAAGCGAAACCAGACGGCGATCCCTTCATTAATCACCTGTATCAGGCTTTGCCAGTGACGACGAACGATCTCAATCGACTGTTCGCTCATCAGGTAGAATCCACTTAAGGTAGGATAATCCGCCACGAATGCGGGAGAGGGGTTAGACAGCAGCCAGGGGCCAAGGGCGGCTTGATCCGCAAACGGCGTACCGGCAAAAAGAGGATAAGCCTCCCCCTCACTGAGCGTATAGAAACGCCCCGCCACCGAACGGTCTACCGCACCGTCTACAATCGCAAATAGCGTACCGCTATGCTGCATTCGCCACGCATTCAGGCTCATGCTTGACCTCCCTTGCCCAGGGGACAGGGCTTGGCAAGCGGCGCCACAGATTCCATGCTTTTATGAATTGCAGGGGCTGGTAGTGTGGCGGGCGGTGCCGGTGGCGCGCCAACATTGCCCGGCGGAACGGGGAGTTGCCCTGCCCAGCCAGAGCCGCTACCGGCGCTCCCCCCGGAGTTGATCCTGATGGACGGCCCCACGATGGTCACACCGCCGGGGTCAACTTTGACAAAGCTTCCCCCCACTTTCAGGGTCAACTCCGCGCCGGCTTCAAGAACCACCTTGGCCCCGGCTTTCACATGAACTTCCTGTCCCGCTTCGACCAGCAACGCCTGCCCCAGTTTCTGGTGCATAGAAGCATCAACGGTCAGTGAATGCTCCCCTTTAACATGGTCACGCTTCTCTTTCTCCACCGTCAGGTGATCGTTGGCTTTGATGCGGGTTACCCGTTCGTTATCAATATCGGTGTGTGCGTCGTGCCGGATATGCCAGACCACGTCATGCTCAATCAGCGCGTTGAGATCCTTCTGTCCATGCAGATAAATTTCCTCCTGCCCGGCCTGATCTTCAAAACGCAGCTCATTGAATCCTTCTCCCTTATGCGTCTTCGTGCGCAGTACGGTACGGGTCTTGTGAGCGGGCAGGTCGTAAGGCGGTCGGTTAGTTGCATGATACGTCCTTCCGGTCACTATCGGCTGGTCCGGGTCGCCTTCCAGAAAACTCACGATTACCTCATGTCCGATGCGCGGTATCGCCACCATCCCGTACTGGCCTCCCGCCCAGCCCTGACTCACCCGTACCCAGCACGAGCTCTGGTCATTGCTGGCGCCGTACCTGTCCCACGGGAATTGCAGCTTTACCCGCCCGTACACGTCGCAGTAAATCTCTTCCCCCGCCGGGCCTGTCACCGTCGCAATCTGCGGGCCGTCCACTCTCGGCTTGTACGGCATCTCGCTCCGCCAGGTGGTTTTGCCGTTCACCACCCTGAAACCGTTGCTCAGCGTCGTCGGCTCGCCGCCGCTCTCCTCTTCCAGCGCCTGCGGCTGTTGCCCGCTGTGCGTCACCCCCACTATCTGCCAGGCGATATTCAGCGCCGGGTTCGGGTGCTCCGTCATCTGAAACGTGCTGCCCGGCATCAGCCCCGCGCAGTTCGATTCCCCTTCACCCGTTACCGCCCCCGCACGCAGCGCCTCCAGCCGGTAGCCGGTAAACGCCTTGCCGCTCGGGTCCTGTTTAAAGCGACCGGGATAGTCGTAGTGCTGATAGCTCTCGCGCTGGTGCGCCAGCTCGCCGC